>NZ_CP036401.1:4800000-7437157 GCF_004322755.1 Pseudoduganella albidiflava | reverse complement strand
CCGCAGATGCGGCGCTCTTCCACCGATTCCAGCACGAACAGGTACGATTCCTCGCTGGGGATGTCGACTTGCGCCGCCATCGATGCCAGCGAACGCTCGACGGCCATGACGATCTTGTCGCGGCTGCGGGGCAGCGTGTGCAATCCGGGAATCGTCACCGCGGCCAGCGATTCGAGCGCGGGGATATCCGCGGTTTCCACCGGTCGGACAACGTACATAGGCACTCCTGGTTTGAATGAAAACGCCGGCACGGTGCATGATCGACAAATGAGCGGAAATGCACCGCGCCGGCGGCATGGACGACACCGTGAAAAACGGGCTTGCGCCCGCGGAGCTGGTACTGCCGTGCCGCTGTCTTACTTCGCGGCCAGCAGCTTGTCCACGCCCTTGCGCATCAGCGCGATGGCTTCGTCGATCTGCGCGTCGGTGACGATCAGCGCCGGCGCCATGCGCACGACATCCGGGCCGGCGATCAGCACCATCAGGCCTTCCGCCTCGACGGCGCGCTGGATATCCTTCGAGCGGCCCTTGAATTCCTCGCTGACGACGAGGCCCAGCAGCAGGCCGGCGCCGCGCACGGTGGTGAACACCTGCGGGTAGTCGCGGATCAGTTCTTCGAGCTTGTCGATCAGGTACAGGCTGGCTTCCTTCACGCGCGCCAGGAAGGCCGGCTGGTTGATGGTTTCCAGCACCGTCAGCGCCACCGTGGCGGCCAGCGGATTGCCGCCGTACGTGGTGCCGTGCGTGCCGACCGACAGGTTCTTCGCCAGCTCTTCCGTGGTCAGCATCGCGGCGACCGGGAAGCCGTTGCCCAGCGCTTTCGCGGAGGTCAGCACGTCCGGCGTCACGCCATAGCCCATGTAGGCGAACAGCGAGCCGGTACGGCCCATGCCGCACTGCACTTCGTCGAAGATCAGCAGGGCGCCGGTCTTGTCGCACAGCGCGCGCAGCTCCTGCAGGTATTCCGGGTTACCCGGCATCACGCCGCCCTCGCCCTGCACCGGCTCGACGATCACCGCGCACACGTCGTCGCCGATGGCAGCGCGGGCTGCTTCGATGTCGTTGTACGCAATGTGGTCGATCGACGGCGGCAGCGGCTCGAAGCCTTCGGTGTACTTCGGCTGGCCGCCGACGGACACGGTGAACAGCGTGCGGCCATGGAACGAGTTCAGGCACGACACGATGCGCGACTTGTGCTCGCCGAACTTCGTGTGCGCATGCTTGCGGGCCAGCTTCAGCGCCGCCTCGTTGGCTTCGGCGCCGGAATTGCAGAAGAACGCGCGGTCGGCGAAGGTGGCTTCCGTGATCGCCAGGCCCAGGCGCAGCACCGGCTCGTTGGTGTAGCCGTTGCCCAGGTGCCAGACGGTGTTGGCCTGGCGGGTCAGCGCCTCGACCACGACCGGGTTGCAATGGCCCAGCGCCGCGACGGCGATGCCGGAGGTGAAGTCAAGGTAGCGCTTGCCTTCCTGGTCCCACAGGTCCAGGCCCGATGCTCGCACCGGTACCATCTGCGCCGGTGCATACGTTGGCACCAGGACTTCGTCATAAGTCTGCCGGGTGACAGGGCGAGTGGTAACAGTCGAATCAAGCTTGGCGTTCATTGGCATTCCCCAGGAAAAGAAGAGGTACGGCCGCGGCAAGTCCACGGTAAGTACGCATTTTAAAAGCGGCGATGCTAAAACTCTTTTGAAGATGCGACAAGAATTTTTCTTTTTATATGGTGTCGGACACCGGTCTCGGGTGTTTGGTGTCGAAGCCGGCCACATGGCAGCATCATGCGAAAACCGGTGTCAGACACTTTTCCCAAGGGGAAAAATGTCTGACACCAATGCCTCTCACGCGGCGGCGAGTTTTCTCTGCCGCTCTTCGCGCGGGGTATTGCCGAACAGGGTGCCGAACGCGGTGGAGAAATGCGAGCCGGACGAGAAGCCGCACATGAGCCCCACCTGCACGATGGAGTGATTCGTTTCCAGCAGCAGTTGCCGGGCGCGCTGCAAGCGCAGTTCCAGGTAATAGCGCGATGGCAGGCTGCCCAGGTATTGCTTGAACAGGCGTTCGAGCTGGCGGCGCGACAGGCCGACGAGGTTGGCGATGTCGTCGGTCGACAGCGGTTCCTCGATGTTCGCTTCCATCAACGTCACCGCTTCGGACAATTTCGGCTGCAGCACGCCGAAACGGGCCTGCAGGGCCACGCGCTGCCGTTCGTCGGCGCTGCGCACGCGGTCGATGCACAGCGCTTCCTTGACGGCGGCACAGGTGCCGCTGCCGAGCAGGTGTTCGATCAGCGTGAGCGCGAAGTCGATGCTGGCCGCGCCGCCGCAGCAGGTGACGTGCCGGCCATCGCATTCGAACAGGTGCGGCGTGAGGATGGCCTGCTCGGCGATCTCGCCGGTATCGCCGTACAGGGCCCAGGGCAGCGCGATGCGCACGCCGGTGGCGTGGCCCGCCGCGGCCAGCCACAGCACGGCGGCGCCGACACCGCCCCAGGTTTCGGCGCTGCGGCAGCGCTCGAGCACCGCGTGCAGCAGCCGGGCTGGCAGCGCCGCCTGCTGCTCGTCCGCGACCAGCAGCGCGACGTGCCACCCGGCGGCGCCGGCGGCGGCCACGGCTTCCGGCGTGCGGACATCGAGCACGAATGCCTCGCCCAGCAGGCGCTGCGCCAGCCGCAAGGGCTGGACCAGGCCGGACCAGGTCAGGCTTTCGGCATCGCCGGCATTCACGAGCAGCATGCGCAGCGGCCGTTCGCGGCCGAGCCGGGCGAGGTTAGCGAAGGACATCGGACATGCGGGTGCCAGCGGGTCGAGGGATACGGAAGGCTGCTATGGTAACAGCTCGGGCGCGGGCGCCGGCGGCGGGCGCCCGCTATAATCCGCCCATGGGTGAACGTTATCTGAAAAGTATCCGGCTGCTGGCGGAATGCATGCAGGCCTTCGAGCGCCTGTCCGGCCGCCACGTGCGCGAGAATGGCCTGACGCACGCCCAGTTCGACATCATCGCCACGCTGGGCAACACGCCCGGCATGTCGTACAAGGAGCTGGGTGAGCGCACGCTGATCACGAAAGGCACGCTGACCGGGGTCATCGAACGCCTGGAACAGAAAGGCCTGGTGGCGCGCGAGCGCAGCATGCTCGACGCGCGCAGCTGGTTCATCCGGCTCACGCCGCGCGGCGACCAGACGTTCCAGGACGTGTTCCCCCGCGTGACCTCGCGCGGCGGCGCGGTGTTCGCCCATTACACGGAGGCCGATTACGCGGAACTGGAAAGGGTGCTGGCGCGCCTGAAGTCCGTGATCGATGCCTCTCCCGAATCCACTCCATCCTGAAAAGACGATGCTGAAAACTACCCTGATCGACGGCTTCACGCCGGCCAAGTTCGACAAAGAGATCGCCGGCAACCTGTTGCTGGAATCCGCCACCGAGGACGAAGTGCGCGCACAGAAATTCCTGATCGGCGTGCGCAACGAGGATGGCGACATCTACCGCCTGATCGGCGCCACCAAGCACAACAGCTTCACCAATGCCGTCGAGGAACTGGAAGACCTGGAACTGACGGATGAGCTGGCGGACATGGACGGCACCACCCACGAAGGTTGCGACGCCATCTTCCGCCAGGAGTAAGGACAGCCGTCCAGGCGCGGTGCGGCGGGTGGAACGCTGCCCGCGAAGGCCTGGCGCGGCGCTTCCACGCAACACCCCGCCGCGGCGCCACCTGCCCACGTGATTTCTTATTTCCACATGGAAATATTGTGGGTATAATTTTTCGATGGACAGAATCGAAGCCTTCAACACGATCGCAGCCCAGGCCGGCCGCGGCGAGCTTGCTTTCCCCGCCAGCGTGGATGCTTCCATCAGGCTCCAGCAGGCACTCGTCGATCCCGACTGCCATGTGGACACCGCCGCGCGCCTGATCGGCGCCGATCCGCTGCTGGCCGCGCGCACCGTGGCCATCGCCAATTCCGTGGCATTCAACCGTTCCGGCACGCCGATTTCCAGCGTGCGCGCGGCCGTGCACCGGCTGGGCGTGCGCACCCTGCAATCGCTGGTGGCGGCCCTGATCGTGCGCCAGCTGGGCAGTGCGCAGCCCGACGCCGGCCTGCGCGCGAAGGCCGATCGCCTGTGGGCGCACACGGCGCACGTGGCCGCGCTGGCCCAGGTGATCGCCCGCCGCGTCACGCACGTGGATCCGGACACGGCACTGTTCGCCGGCATCGTCCACGAGGTGGGCGCGTTCTACCTGCTGTCGCGCGCGGCCGACTTCCCGGGACTGGTGGACGGCATGGTGGAAGCGCCGGACGACTGGATCGCGCATGGCGAAACGACGATCGGCCGGTCCGTGTTCGGCGCGCTGATGGTGCCGGAACACGTGGTGCGCGCCATCGAGGCGATGTGGACCGGCATGCGCGCGCTGCCGCCGGAAACGCTGGGCGACACGCTGCTGCTGGCCGACGACCTGGCACCGGTCGCCTCGCCGATGCATGCGCGGCCCGGCGCGACGACGCCGCAGGCGGCCCGCACCATCGACTTCGCCGTCGGCGACGGCACGCTGCAGGCGATCCTCGACGAGTCGCGTGTCGAAGTGCAATCGCTGCATGCGGTGCTGATGCTGTAGATGCTGTAGTCCGCGGCATGCCCCGGATGATGCTGCAGTCCGCGGCATCCCGGATGATGCTGTCGCTCCGCGGCACGCCCCCATGATCCCGCATTCCGGCGAATTTCGGCGATAATCGGTTTTTTTGCCTTGCCGACAACATGAAGAACCCTCTCCGCGCGCTCGCCGCCGCGTGCTGCTTCGTGGCCGGCGGCGCGCTGGCCCAGGGCGCCTCGATCGCGCTCGAGGGCGCGCCGTATGTGCTGGAAGGAACCGAGGTGCGCACCGTGCGCGCCCGCGAACTGCAGCGCGATTACCAGATCTATGTGAGCCTGCCACCGTCGTATGCCCGCTCCGGGCGCAGCTACCCGGTAGTGTTCGTGACGGACGCTCCCTACGCCTTTCCCCTGACGCGCGCGATCGCCAGCCGCGCAGGCCGCAAGGGCCGCACGATCGGCGAATTCATCCTGGTGGGACTGTCCTACGCGAACGGCGATACGCCGGAATACAGCCGCCGCCGCGACTACACGCCGGGCCCGCCCGACGATCCCGACGTGCGCTCCGACATGCCGGGCCGCGAACCGAAGTTCGGCGAGGCGGCCGCGTTCGCCCGCTTCATCGCCAACGACGTGTTCCCGTTCGTGACGAAGCACTACCGCGCCGACATGCACCGCAAGACCTTCATCGGCCATTCATATGGTTCGCTGCTGGGCCTGGAAATGCTGTTCGGCGAACGGGCGATGTTCGAGAATTACGTGCTGGGCAGCCCGTCGCTGTGGTTCGGCCGGCGCATGATGTTCGAGCGCGAGAAGGCCGTCGCGGCCAGCCGCAGGGATATCCGCGCCAATGTGCTGCTGGCCGTGGGCGAGTACGAAGCGATCCGGCCGGGGCCGCGCTTCAACAAGCGCGAAGACCTGGTGCGCGACATGCGCGCCTTCAAGGCGGCGCTGAAGTCGCGCAATTACCCGGGCCTGAAGGTCGATGCCGATGTGATTCCCGAGGAAGACCATCTCACCGTGGGCCCCGCCGTCATCACGCGCGGCCTGCGCTGGGCGCTGCCGGGCAGCGAAGAGTAGCATCGGTACCGGCGGCGGCCCAGGCATCGAGCCGCAGCCGGCGGTAACGGTTGAACAGGCGGTCCGGACCGGCGCCATCGGCGGCTTCCCAGCCGGATGCCTGGCGTGGTTCCGCCTTCGCATCGGTCTCCCGCTCCGCCGCCTCGTAACGCACCTGCGGCCGCCCCAGCAAAATCTCGTACCTGTCGTTCATCCCCGGTTCCTGTTGCACGGCACACCGATGCGCGGGACAAAAAAAATGCCCGCTCGAAAGCGGGCCAAGTCCAAAACTAGGGATGTCCTGAAAGAGACAGTTCCATAGTACTAGTCGGACCGGCCGCTCTCTGTGCGCCAGTTCACATAACGTACATATTCGTTGGGAAGTATCTTAGCCACGGGCGCTGTCAGTTTTTGTCAGGAGTCATCGCGGATGCCGTGCTCGGCGCGCCAGTCGCGGATCAGGGCATGGCGCGGCGTGGGATAGCGCTCGGCCAGGGTGGTGGCGTCGCGGATGCGGTCGATGCGGAAATGGCGTTGCGCGGCGCGCAGCTCGCACCAGGCGGCCAGCAGCCGCCGGCCGTCCAGGAAGGCCAGCGCGAACGGCCATACAGTGCGCTCGGAAGCGCGGCCCTGTTCGTCGCTGTAGCTGATGCGCAGCTTGTGCTGGCGGCGGATCGCTTCGCGGGCCGGGCGCACGAAGGCGTCGTGCTCCGGCGCCGCCGGCGCCAGCGGCACCCACAGGCTGGTTTCCGCCATCTCGTCCCGCAAGTCCTTCGGCGTGGCGGTGGCGATCTTGGCCAGTGCGCTGGCGGCCGCGGCGGCAAGCGCCGCGTCCCCCTGCCGCCGCACCCAGCGCGCGCCCAGGACCAGGGCTTCCAGTTCATCGGCATCGAACATCAGCGGCGGCAGGAAGAAGCCGCTTTTCAGCAGGTAGCCCACGCCGGCGGCGCCCTGGATCGGCGCGCCCAGTTCGGCCAGCGCGGCGATGTCGCGGTAGATCGTGCGCTCGGAAACGCCCAGCCGTTCGGCCAGCACGCCCGCCGTGACGGGATGGCGATTGCCGCGCAGCGCATCCATCAGCTGGAACATCCGGCCAGTGCGGCTCATGCGGTTCTCCGTGTCAAAGCGGCAAGCTTAGCACGCCCGGGTGGCCCGCTGGAGGGCCGCATCGGTCATACTACGGGGGTATCGACAGCGCAGCTTCGATTGACAGTGGTTCACGATCTATGGATAAATCCAGCCCAACAACACCATAAACAAAGTAGGATTCCAAGGGTCCTCAAGAGCCCCTCCAGATATGAGCAAATCCCCTTCTACCCGCAGCCGCGCCAGCGGCCGCGTCACGCTGAGCGACGTGGCGGCCCGTGCCGGCGTGGCGCCGATGACGGCCTCGCGCGCGATCAACCAGCCCGACCTGGTCTCTTCGCTGCTGCGCCAGCGTGTCGAACAGGCCGTGCAGGAACTCGGCTATGTGCCGAACCGCGCCGCCCGCGCCCTCGCCTCGGCGCAATCGAACGTCATCGTGGTGCTCGTGCCCTCGCTGTCGAATACCGTGTTCACCGCCGTCCTGCAGGGGATCCAGGATGCGCTCGATGACGACAACTACCAGCTCCTGATCGGCAACACCCGCTATTCCGACGCCGAGGAGGAAAAGCTGCTCAACGTTTACATGCAGTCGAACCCGGACGGTATCCTGCTGTCCGGCCTGACGCACAGCCCGCGCGTGCAGCAGATGCTGGAAACCTCGCGCGTGCCGGTGGTGTCGATGATGGACCTGTCGTCCGATCCGGACTTGTTGTGCGTGGGCTTTTCGCAGGTGGAAGCGGGCCAGGCGATGACGCGCTACCTGATCGGCAAGGGCAAGAAACGCATCGGCTTCATCGGCGCCCAGCTCGACGAACGCACGCTGCGCCGCGCCGAAGGCTACCGCAAGGCGATGGCCGACGCCGGCCTGGCCGACTCGCGCCTGGAAATCATGGTGCCCGATCCTTCGACGATCGCGCTGGGCGCCGAACTGCTGGGCCGCATGCTGGCCCAGGTGCCCGACTGCGACGCCATCTTCTGCTGCAACGACGACCTCGCGCACGGCGCCATCTACCAGTGCCAGCGCCGCGGCATCGAAGTGCCCGGGCAACTGGCCATCTGCGGGTTCAACGACCTGCCGGCATCGGCGTGGATGAAGCCGGCGCTGACCACGGTCGGCACGCCGCGCTACAAGATCGGCTTCGAGGCCGCCACGATGCTGCGCGCCGCGATCCGCGGCGAACGGCCCGCCCAGGCGCACCTCGATCTCGGCTTCACGCTGATGGCGCGCGAAAGCGCGTGACGCAGCCAATGGCGGCAGCGCTCTGGAGTCGGACACAAATGCCGTTAAGTTAAGCCGACCCCAAGGGCAAATTCCGGGGTCAGACCCGGCAGTCTGACCCCAGCCCTTCGCCGTTGGGGTGAATGCATGCGCTTTCAATGTGTCAGGTGACGCTTAACTTAACGGCATTAGAGTCGGACACCGGTTTTTGCACGAACGGCATGCCTCGCCGAAAAACCGTGTCCGACACCAAAAAGCCGGTGTCCGACACGGTAACGCAAGCGTTGCCGACGCATCGAGTTCCGTTAACTGAACAGCGTCAGGGTAGCTGCCCGATTTGTCCTTGCCTGAGTCCTGCCAGTCGCCACGGTTGAACAATGCGGCCGCGTGCAGTAAAATGAAAAATTATGTTAGCGCTATCAGAGGGCGAGATGAGTGAAATGGATGCCCCGCGCTGGGTGGTGATGGGTGTGGCCGGTTGCGGCAAGAGTTCGGTGGGAGCGGCGCTGGCGGAGCGGCTGGGCGTGCGCTATGTGGAGGGCGACCGGTACCACTCGCCGGAAAACGTGGCGAAGATGAGTGCGGGTGTGCCGCTGACGGATGGCGACCGCCTGCACTGGCTGGCCAGCCTGCAGGGCGAGATCCGCGAGGCGGCGCAGCGCGGCGAAGGGATCGTGGTGGGCTGTTCGGCGCTGAAGCGCCGCTACCGCGACGTGCTGCGCGAAGGCGTGCGGGGGCTGCATTTCGCCCACCTGGACGGCACGCGCGAGCTGATCGCCGAACGGATGAATGCGCGTGTGGGCCACTACATGCCGCTGTCGCTGCTGGACAGCCAGTTCGCCGCGCTGGAACCGCTGCAGCCGGACGAAGCGGGCATCGTGCTCGATATCCGCGAGGATGTGCCGCGCCTGGTCAGCCGCATCGCGCCGGTAGCCTGATTCGAGTTGGTTCAAGTTGGTTCACGCCTGCTTCAGGCCATCTGCAAGCCTGATTCAAGATGCTTCGACTCTGCTTCAAACCTGATACCAGCCTGCTGCAAACCTGACTCCAGCCTGGTTCCGGGCTGGTTCGGCGCCGGCGGCCAGGCTGGCCCATGGCCCGGCTCATGGCCGGATTACAACGCCGGCGCAGCCGCCGGCCATCCGGTCACGCGGCCGGCACCGTCACTTCCAGCCGGTACCTGCGGCCCGCCTCGATGCCGGTCACGCGTGGCGCCGGCAACAGCGTGCCATCGCAGCGCACGGTCACCTCGGCCACGTCGCCACGCTGCACGCTGACCTCGAACGTCGCGCCACGGAAGGTACGTACGGCCTTCATGCCGGGCCATGCCGCCGGCAGTTGCGGCGCGATGCGCAGCCCTTCCGCATCGCCCACCAGGCCGCACAGGCCCTCGATCACGCAGCGATAGATCCACGACACGGTGCCGGTGTTGAACAGGTGGCTCGACCGCCCCGCCGTGCGCGGGTATTCGCGCCATGCGCCGCGGTAGTAGTTCGGGATAAACACGGGCAGCTGGCCGCGCCGCAGGTAATCCTCCTGGTCCGGACCGGGGATCATCTTGCGCATCAGGTCCCATGCCTGTTCGCCGTCGGCGCCGTCGTACAGGCTGTAGATGTAGAACGCGGCGGCATGGTTGTAGACGGCGCCGTTCTCGGCCGAGCCGGGATGCTTCTGCGTGACGCGGCCCACGTCTTCGCGCATCTTCGAGAACGGCGGCGCGAACATCTGCACGCCGTAGGGAGTATGCAATTGCTCCTCGACCGCGCTGATCATCGATGCCCGCTGCTGTGCGCTGGCCGCGCCGGAGAGCATCGACCAGGCCTGCGGATTGAGCCAGATGCGCCCTTCCCTGTCGTCGGCCACGCCGAACACCACGCCATCGTCGGTGATGCCGCGGGCGAACCAGCGCCCATCCCACAGGTGTTCGTTGGCGGCATCGTTCATGGCTTGCGCGCCGGCGCGGAAGTGCCGGGCGCGCTCCTCGTCACCATGCTGCGCGCACATCTCCGCCCACAGGTTCAAGGCGTAGGCGGCAGCCACCGTCAGCCAGCCGGACACGCCCTTGCCCTTGTAGCCGACCATGTTCATCGGGTCGCACCAGTCGCCCTGCGCAATGTACGACAGGCCCCGTTCGTCGCGCTCCGCCAGCAGCCAGTCCATCGCGCGGCCGATGCGCTGCGCCACCGTGACGCCGTGGCCTTCGCGGTCGAATACCAGCTCGTCGAGCAGGGCCCAGTCGGCCGTCTCGTCCAGGTAAGCCTTCAGGCACACGGGCAGCCACACGCAGTGATCCGTGTGCGGCACCTGGTTGATGTATTTCAGCTCCGCGCCTTCGACCAGCAGGATCCCGTCCGGCATGGCGCCCGTTGCTTCCTGCTGCGACAGCGCATGCAGGAAGGCGCCGCGCGCGGTGGGCGGGTGCACGAAGCTCATGCCCATGTTGTCCTGCAGGTAGTTGCGGGTCTGCGGATCGGTGGTCAACCGGTTCGAGCCGCCGTGGTAGTACACCTGGCGCGGCAGCCAGTGGTTGACGAAGTTGTCGAATTCCGGGTCCGGCGTTTCCACCGTCACGCAGCCCGCGCCGGCGCCGATGTAGGCGGCATATGCTTCGCGGGCGGCCGCGAAGCCGGCGGCGGACAGGTACCGCTCGCGCAGCGCGGCGATCTCGGCATCGTCGAACGCGGGGCCGAACAGGAAGCGCAACTGCTCGCTGGCATCAGGCCCCAGCGCCAGCCGGTACTGCACCGCGGCCACCGGCGTTTCATAGCGCGCGTCGCCGCCCGCCAGCACCTCTTCGCGCAAGGCGGATGGCGCATGCAGGCCGCCCTCGCCTTCGAACGCTTCCTGCGCCACTTCCCACGCATCGGGCGTGCGCTCGCACAGGAAGAACGTGCGGTCCTTGAAATCCTTCTGCTTGAAGTAGTCGGCCACCTTCTGGTACGGCGTGACGGACGATGCCACGATGCCGCCCAGGTCGGGGCGGTATTCGGCCGACTGGTTCATCCAGCTCATGTAGCCGATCGTGAAGTACGGATAGACGGACAGGCGGCGCGGCCGGCCGGAAAGGTTGGTGACTTTCAGCGACCACAGCTCGGCCACGTCGTCCACCGGCAGGCCCATGACCAGCTCGATGCGGATGCCGAGGTTTTCCACGGTCCAGGCCATGTCGCTCTTGCCGGCCGAGAACTCGAAACGGTCCGGCGCGGCGCGCACCGGTTCGTGCGGCGCGGAGAACAGCTCGCCCGTTTCCTCGTCCTTCACATAGAAGAAGCGGCCCGGGTGGTGCGCGTAGTAGCCCTGCTCCGGCTGCATGAAGGTGCGCGCTTCCAGGTTGGGCGCATACGAATACTTGGCCGGTTCGGGCTGCATGTACTGGGCCACCGCGTAGCCGCGGCAGTTCATCTGGACCATCATCTTCCGGTTCCACAGGAAGCCGGCCGCGCGCGGCATGGCCGTCGGCGACAGCAGGTCGTAGCGCTGGCCGTCAGCGGACGGGCGAAGGATTGGGGTGTACGGGTGCGTCTGAGGGTGCATCGGGTTCTTCTCCGGAATTGCGGGATGCCGGCTTGCGCGCGGCGAGGTCGGACTGGATGGTGCGCAGCGTGGCGGCATCGAGGTGGTAGCAGCACATCACGCCCACGGCAAGCAGCGCGAAGGCGGCGGGAATCAGCGACATCAGCCATACGATGCCGGCCGTGGAATCCGGACTTTGCGTGGCGTTCGGCACATAGCCCAGCGTGGTGAACAGCGCGCCGATCACGGCGACCGCCAGCGCGGTCCCGAGCTTCTGCGAGAACGTGGCGGCGGCGAAGGTCATGGCCGTGGCGCGGCGGCCGGTGCGCCATTCGTTGTAGTCGGCCGTGTCGGCATACATCGAGAACGCCAGCGGGGATTTCGGCCCCAGCACCAGGCCCATGCAGGCCTGCAGCACGAACATCAGCCATACCTGGTCCGGCGGAATGAAGAAGTAGGCGGCGGACAGCACGGCCGTGGCGCTCATCAGGATGATCATCAGCTTCTTCTTGTCGATGAAGCGCGTCAGCAGCGGCGACGCGGCGGCGCCCACCGCCGCGGCGAACATGTAGACCGACACGAAGGTGCCCATCTGCTCCGGCTGGCCGACCACATACTTGAAGTAGTAGGCCGCGGTGGTGGTGCGCAGCGTGATCGTGACCATGATGATCAGGGCCAGGAAGAACAGCACCACCCATGGGCCGTTGCGCGACAGGTCGCGCACGTCCTGCATCACGTTGGTCTTCTGCTGCGGCGGCGGAGCGATACGCTCGCGCGTGTTGGCGAAGGTGATCACGAACATCACGCAGGCCGCGATGGCCCATGCCGCCATGGTCAATTGCCAGCCCCGTTCATCATTGCCGGCGCCAAATGCCTTCACCATCGCCGGCGTGGCGGCGGTGACCAGCATGCTGCCGCCGAATGCGCAGATGAAGCGCAGGCCGTTGATGGTGGAGCGTTCCTGCGGATCGGCCGACATCACGCCGGACAGCGCGTTGTACGGGATGTTGATGGCCGTGTAGCAGACCATCATCAGCAGGTAGGTGCCATAGGCCCAGAACAGGCGGCCATCGCCATCGAGGTCGGGCGTGGTGTAGGTGAGCACCGCGGCGCAGCCGAGCGGTACCGCCATCCACATCAGGTAAGGGCGGAACTTGCCGAAGCGGGTCGTGGTGCGGTCGGCCACGGCACCGATCAGGGGATCGGTGAAGGCGTTGATCAGCTTGATCGAGAACATCATCGACGCCGCGGCGGCTGCCGAAATACCGAATACCTCGGTATAGAAAAACAGCAGGAACGTGGCGATGTTGGTCCAGTAAAAATTGAACCCCATGTCGGCGATGCCGTAGCTGATCTTTTCACGCCATGGCAGCGGCATGCTGGCGGGTTGGCTGGCGGACTGGCTGGCAGGGTTGCCGGCGGATTTGCTGGGGAGATCGTTCATTCGGGAGGCCTGCGAAAAAAAACTGCGCGGGCGGACCGATGTCCACCCGCACAGAAAAAACAGACCGGGAAAGTGTAACCCGGTCCGCCCATCGGACCTTCCTTCATGCTGCCCGGGATGCGCGCGGCGCGGTGGCCGCGGCGGCGTTGGCGGGTGGCTCGGTGTGCAGCATGTCGTCTCCTCCTGCATCGCGCGCTGCCTGCATCTCTGCGGATGGTCTGGCAGCGCTAACATTATCTTGTCGTAGTCAGCTCGGCGGCGGATTTCGTGATTTCACTTCCCGCTCTGATAGCGCTAACAGATGCAATTAGTGTAATCACGGCGATTTGCGAAGTCAACATATTCGTGCGGCGATTACCGGTTCGACGGTCCGCACCGGTCTCGCCACCCGGGACGGACGGCGTGGGCCCACCTGGGCATGCATGGTGCCATTGCCACACTTTGACAAACTTTCCGCAAGATGAATGCGTATCATTCTCAGTTGCACGCGATTTTGACGTTGCCTATAGTCACGTTCGGAAGGCAGCGGTCGCGGAACAAGTCACCACAACTGGACCAAGAAGATGAATCACACCCTGCAACGCACCCCGCTCGCGGCCGCCCTCTGCCTGGCCTTCCTGACTTCCCCCGCGCTGGCCCAGCAAGCTGCTCCCGAACAGCAGCTCGCCGAGGTGCAGGTCACCGCCACCGCCGAAGAGGAACTGAAACAGGCGCCCGGCGTATCGACCATCACGGCCGCCGACATCGCGGCGCGCCCGCCCGCCAACGATCTTTCCGACATCATCCGCACCATGCCGGGCGTGAACCTGACCGGCAACAGCTCCACCGGCCAGTACGGCAACCACCGCCAGATCGACCTGCGCGGCATGGGCCCGGAAAACACGCTGATCCTGGTGGACGGCAAGCCCGTCATGTCGCGCAATGCCGTGCGCATGGGCCGCAGCGGCGAGCGCAATTCGCGCGGCGACACCAACTGGGTGCCGGCCGAACTGGTCGAGCGCATCGAAGTGCTGCGCGGCCCGGCCGCGGCGCGCTACGGGTCCGGCGCCGCCGGCGGCGTGATCAACATCATCACGAAGGCGCCGGGCGACAAGCTGTCCGGCTCCGTGACCGCTTATGCTTTGGCGCCGGAGCACGGCGAGGAAAGCTCGACGAAGCGGCTCGGCTTCAACCTGTCCGGCCCGCTGGCCGGCAAGTTCTCGTTCCGCGTGTTCGGCAACGTGAACAAGACCGATGCGGACGACCTGTCGATCAACGCCACGCCGGAAAACACGGCCGACGGCGCGATCCCGCCGGCCGGCCGCGAAGGCGTGCGCAATCGCGACGTGGGCGGCCTGCTGCGCTGGGACCTGGCGCCGGGCCAGGTGCTGGAACTGGAGTCGGGCTTCTCCCGCCAGGGCAACATCTATGCGGGCGACCGCGCGGTGAATTCCACCGGCACGCCGCTGCTGGGCGAGCTGGCCAATGCCGGCGCGGAAACCAACGTGATGATCCGCCGCACCGCCGCGCTGACGCACCGGGGCAAGTGGGACTTCGGCACCTCGAAGCTGTCGCTGCAATGGGAAAACACCGACAACACGCGCCTGAACGAAGGCCTGGCCGGCGGCCCGGAAGGCAGCATCTCGAACGCCACCTCGTGGTCCACGTCGGCGCTGGAGAACTACGTCGTCAATGGTGAAGTGAACATGCCGGGCAAGCTGTTCGGCCTGTCGCAGATGATGACCGTCGGCTTCGACCTGCGCCAGGAAAAGCTGAACGACCCGTACTCGATGACGCAGACGGCCACCGCCATCCCCGGCCTGGCGGCGACGAACCGCGACGGCAAGGCCGATGCCGAAACCTATGCCGTGTACGTGGAAGACAATATCGGCGTGACCAATGAGCTGATGCTGACGCCGGGCCTGCGCTTCGACAGGCACAGCCAGTTCGGCAGCAACTGGAGCCCGAGCCTGAATGCCTCGTATGCGCTGACGCCGACCGTCACCCTCAAGGGCGGCGTGGCGCGCGCGTTCAAGGCGCCCAACCTGTACCAGTCGAACCCGAACTACCTGTACTACACGCGCGGCAACGGCTGCCCCGTCAACAATCCGAACCTGGGCGGCGGCTGCTACCTGCGCGGCAACGACAGCCTGGAAGCGGAAACCTCGGTGAACAAGGAAATCGGCATCGGCTGGAGCGATGCCGGCCACAGCGCCAGCGTGACCTGGTTCCACAACGACTACCGCAACAAGATCGTCGGCGGCATGGACAGCCTGCTGGGCAACACCTCGGCGAACGGCCGCCTGTTCCAGTGGGAGAACGCACCGAAAGCGGTGGTGCAAGGTATCGAGGGCAACGTGACGATCCCGTTCGGCACGGGCGTGAAGTTCATCAACAACCTCACGTACATGATCGAGAACGAGAACAAGACCACGGGCGAGCCGCTGTCCGTGATTCCCGAGTTCACGCTGAACACGTCGCTCGACTGGCAGGTGAACGACAAGGTCTCGCTGCTGTTCACCGGCACCTGGTACGGCAAGCAGGAGCCGCGCAAGCTGACCACGCAGGGCGCGCCAGCCACCGGCGACGCGCTGAAAACGCTGGACCCGTACAGCGTGTGGGGCATCAGCGCCGGCTACGCGTTCACGAACAACCTGCGCCTGCGCGCCGGCATCAACAACCTGTTCGACGAACGCCTGTTCCGCCAGAGCACCAATGGAACGTCCGGCGCGGCGTCGTACAACGAAGCGGGCCGTTCGCTGTTCGTCAGCCTGACTTCTTCGTTCTGATCCCGCATGGCCGCCTTGCCCGCGCACCGGATGTGCGCGGGCGCTTTCGTTGAGAAGGAACTTTCGTGAACAAGAAAACACCCCTGCCGGCCACCTACCGATGGCTGGTCGCGTCGCGCAGCGTGGCGGCGATCTTCGGCGGCTACCTGCTGGCCGCCGCCTGGGCAGCCAGCATGAGCCTGTGGCTGCAGAAAACCGGCATGGCCCGCGTGGATGCAGTCAGCACCGCCACCATGTCCTCGTTCGTGGTGCACCTGTGCGCGGCGATCTGGGTGTTCGCCGTGGCGAGCACCCGGCGCGCGTGGCTCGGCATCGCGCTGCCCGCCGCCTTGCTGGCTGCGCTGGCGTGGCTGGCCAGGGCCGTCGCGGGAGGTGCGGCATGAGGCCCGACAGCAAGCCGGAAGGCATCCGCCAGTCGATGTCGTGGCTGCACACGTGGACCGGCATCGTGCTGGGCTGGCTGCTGTACGCGGTCTTCTTCACCGGCACGCTGAGCTACTTCCTCGACGAGGTCAACCTGTGGATGAAGCCGGAACTGCATGCCTCGGTGCCCGGCGCGGATGCCGCGCAGACCGCGGCGGTGGCGCTGGCCGGCATGCAGAAGCTGGCGCCGAACGCCGGCACGTGGACGCTGGAATTGCCGAACGAGCGGCAGACCACCGTCTCGGCCAGCTGGCGCGACAGGAATGCCGCGGCCGGCCGCGCCGGCACCAAGCGCGCCGAACTCGATGCGGCCACCGGCGCGAAGATCGAGGCGCGTGAAACCCGCGGCGGCAGCTTCCTGTACCGCTTCCACTTCGAACTGCATGCGATGGACCGCGTGACGGGCCGCTGGATCGTGGGCATCGCCACCATGTTCATGTTCGTGGCGATCATCAGCGGCGTCATCACGCACAAGAAGATCTTCGCGGAGTTCTTCACTTTCCGGCCGAGGAAAGGCCAGCGCTCGTGGCTGGACGCGCACAATGCGACGGCCGTGCTGGCGCTGCCGTTCCACATCATGATCACCTTCTCCGGCCTGCTGTTGCTGATGGGGACGCTGATGCCATGGGGTGCGGAAAGCGCCTATGGGGGTGACCGGCAAGCCTACAACATGGAGCGCCGCGGCATGGTGCCGGGTGGGCAGCAGGGGCAGCAGGGGCAGCAGGACCAGGGTGGCGGCGCCGGCCGTGAAGGGAGGGAAGGCGGCGGGCGCGAAGGCCGCGGCGGCCGTTCGCGCGATGGCGCCGGCGCTCCACCCGTCGACCTGGCGGCGGCGATCGTGCCGATGATGGCGCAGGCGCGCGCCGAGTGGCCGGATCACGCGGTGGGCCGCATCACCGTCAACCGTCCGAACAAGCCGGGGACCACGGTGGAACTGCGTGCGCACGGCAGCGACAGCCTGACCACGCGCGGCGCCTCGGCGCGGCTGGTCTTCGATGCCGCCACCGGCAAGATCAAGGAACGCCCGCCGCTGCCCACGCCGTCCGCCGCGAGCGCGTTCGGCAACGTGTTCACCAGCGCGCACATGGGCCGCTTCGCCGGGCCGACGGTGCGCTGGCTGCTGTTCCTGTCCGGCGTGGTCGGTACCGCGATGGTGGCGACGGGCCTCGTGCTGTGGGTGGTCAAGCGGGCGCCGGAGCGCAGGAAGCTGGGCCGCACGCCGTTCGGCCACCGGCTGGTGGAAGTGACCAATATCGGCGTCGTCACCGGCCTGGCGCTGGCGACCGGCGCCTACTTCTGGCTGAACCGCCTGCTGCCGGTGGCGATGGCGGAACGGGCGGCGTGGGAGATCAATGGCTTCTTCCTGGCCTGGCTGGCCGCGCTCGTGCATGCGGCGGTGCGGCCGCCGCGCGCCGCGTGGAAGGAGCAGTGCATCGCCGTCGCCGCGCTGTTCGTGCTGCTGCCGGTCCTCAACCCGCTGACCGGCGGCCATGGCCTGTCCACCAGCATTCCGCTCGGCCAGGCGGGCATCGTCGGCTTCGACTTCGCCATGCTGGCGATCGCCGCGCTGTTCGGCTGGATCGCCCGGCACCTGATCCGCAAGGATCGTCCGGCCGCGCAGGCTGCGCAGCCGGCGCAGCCCGTGCTGAAGGAGGTGACGCCATGAACGCACTGGTCGTACTGGCGCTGAGCTACGCGGCGATGGCGGCCGTGTCGCTGTCGATGGAACGCCACCAGGAGCAGGTGTACGGCAAGGCATTCCCGGCCATGCCGCTGCGGCTGGGCGGCTGGGCGCTGCTGGCCGTGGCGCTGGTGCCGGCGGTCGCGGCCTGGGGCACGTCGGTCGGCATCCTGGCGTGGCTGGGCTTCCTGACCTTCGGCGCGCTCGGCATCGGCCTGCAGATGACCTACGCCCCCCGGCCGGTGCGGTGGACGGCACCGGCCGGGGCGCTGCTGGGCGCCGTGGCATGGCTGCTGGCATAAGGACTTTCCGACCCTGCCTGCAACCGGCGGCGCTGCTACAATGCTGGTTTGTAAATGAGAATCATCCGCATTGCGGAACAGACCGATGACAGCAGCCGACCATATCCTCGTCGTCGACGACCACCCCGAGATCCGCAGTTCCCTGGCCGCCTACCTGCGGCGCCAGGGGCTGGCGGTAACCACCGCAGAGGATGCGGCGCAGGCCGGCGCGCTGCTGCTGAAGGAGCGCTTCGACCTGATCGTGCTGGACGTGATGATGCCGGGCGAGGATGGCCTGTCGCTGTGCCGGCGCGTCAGCGGCACGCTGGATACGCCGGTGATCCTGCTGACGGCCATGCACACGTCCGCCGACAAGGTGGCGGGCCTGGACAGCGGCGCCGACGATTACGTCGTCAAGCCGTTCGATCCGCCGGAACTGGTGGCGCGGATCCGCACGGTGCTGCGGCGCTGGCGGCGCGCCGCCGGCCCGGTCGGCCATGCCGGCGGCGGCTATGCGTTCGGCGGCTGGTTCCTCGATACCGGCAAGCGCGAACTGTTCGATCCCGAGGGCCAGCCGGCCGTGCTGTCCAGCGCCGAGTACCGCCTGCTGCGGGTACTGGTCGAGCATCCCGGCACGGTGCTGTCGCGCGACCGGCTGATGGACCTGATCGGCGGCGGCGATGCGCTGGCGTTCGACCGGAGCATCGACAGCCAGGTGAGCCGCCTGCGCAAGAAGCTGGAAGCGGATCCGCGCCGCCCCAGCCTGCTCAAGACGGTCTGGGGCAACGGCTACCTGTTCGCCGCCACGGTGACCGCCTGTCCAGGCCTGTCCCCTGTCGTGACTTGACGTGACGGGCATGCTCCGGCGCCTGCTGCCGCAGACCATGGCGGGCCAACTGGTCGGCCTGCTGTTCTGCGGCCTGCTGGCCGCGCACCTGATCGCGCTGCTGGCCACCGCCAGCAGTGGCGGCAACGGCACGCTGCACCGGATGTCGCGGCGCTATGTGATGGAAAACGTGACATCCGCTTACCGGCTCGCGCTGGTGCAGCGCGACGCCGCCTCCGGCAATGCGATGCTGGCGGCGCTGGACACGGCAACATCGCGCCATCGCATCGGCCCGCGCAGCGCCGTCGCCGATTCCTTGCTGGACGAGGAAGAGCGCTCGCTGCAGGCGGCGCTGCAACGCGAGCTGCGGCTGCCGGCCGACGCCGTGCACGTCTCGCTGGCGCCCGGCACACGGGCGGACCAGGACCCCGGCCTGGCCATCGCGCTGCGGCTGCCCGCCGGCTGGTTCAACAGCGCCCAGCGGCCCTTGGCCAACACCCAGTGGTGGTGGAAACCGCTGCGCTTCTCGATCCCGGTGAGCACCTTGCCGGTGCTGGTGATCGGCATCGTCTTCGTGCGGCGCATCGTGCGGCCGATCAAGGCGCTGTCGCAGGGCGCGGAACGGGTCAGCCGGGGGGAATACGAGCCACTGGCGCTGTCCGGCCCGCGCGAGGCGCGCGAGGTGACGGCGTCGTTCAACCTGATGCAGGAACGCCTGACGCGCTACCTGGAAGACCACAAGCGCATGCTCGCCTCGATCAGCCATGACCTGCGCTCGATGGTGACGTCGCTGCGGCTGCGCGCCGAACTGGTCGACGACGACGAGGTGCGCGCCGGCATGCAGCGCACGCTGCGCGACATGGCGGCGATGATCGAGGAAACGCTGCGCTTTTCCCGGGACGACGCCTACGACGAACCGACGATCGGTATCGACGTGGGCGCCATGGCCGGCGAGATCGCGGCCGACCAGGCGGCCCAGGGGCGCGACGTGGCGCTGGTTGGTGCGGCTGCTTCCGATGCTGCTTCTGCTTCTACTGCTTCTGCTTCTGCTTCTGCTGCTTCCGATGCTGCTTCCGCCACCGGGCTGCCCGCCCTGCCCTGCCGCTGCCGGCCGCTGGCGATCCGGCGCGCCCTGACGAACCTCGTCGACAACGCCGTGCGCTATGGCCGCCGCGCGCGCATCGGCGTCTCGCGCACGCAGATCGACGGCGGCCGCGACGCCATCCGCATCACGATCGACGACGACGGTCCGGGCATCCCCGCCGCCCGGCTGGACGACGTCTTCAAGCCGTTCTACCGGCTCGACACCGCGCGCCACCCGGAACTGGGCGGCGTGGGCCTCGGCCTCGCCATCGCCCGCTCCTGCATCGACGCGCACGGCGGCAACGTCACGCTGTCGAACCGCCCCACCGGCGGCCTGCGCGCCACCATCCTCCTCCCCGCCTGACGTAGCAAACGCACCACAACAGGCGAAAAAAATGCCGCCCGAAGGCGGCATTGCGATGGAGCGGCGACGCTTAGACGACGGCGCCGTCGGTCTCGTCCTTTTCCTTGACCGGCTTGATCAGGTCTTCGCGCTTGACGCCCAGCTTCATGGCGACGGCGGCGGCGACGAACACCGAGGAGTAGATGCCGAACAGGATGCCGATGGTCAGCGCGACGGCGAAGTAGTGCAGCGTGGGGCCGCCGAAGAACAGCATCGACAGCACCATCATCTCCGTGCAGCCGTGGGTGATGATCGTGCGCGACATCGTGCTCGTGATCGCGTTGTCGATCACTTCCTGCACGCTCATCTTGCGCTGCTTGCGGAAGTTCTCGCGGATCCGGTCGAAGATCACCACCGATTCGTTGACCGAGTAGCCCAGCACCGCCAGGATCGCCGCCAGCACCGTCAGCGAGAATTCCCACTGGAAGAAAGCGAAGAAGCCCATGATGATGACCACGTCGTGCAGGTTGGCGATGATCGCCGCCACGGCGTATTTCCACTCGAAGCGCACGGCCAGGTAGAGCATCACGCCGACCACCACCATGATCAGCGCGTTGACGCCGTTCTGCGCCAGTTCCTCGCCGACCATCGGGCCGACGAATTCCACGCGCTGCAGCGAGACGAGTTCCTTGCCGGCCGCGTCCACGCAGGACGTGCGGGCATGGTGCTCGCCCTGCGGCGATACCTGGTCGAACTGGCGTACCGCGCCCTTCTCGGCGCGGCACAGTGCCTCGAAGGCGCGTGCCGACGTGGTGTCCGAGCTGGAACCCGGCGTGATCGGCAGGCGGATCAGCACGTCGCTTGCGGTGCCGAACGTGCTGGCTTCGGGATGCTCGAAGCCGGCGCCGCGCAGCGATTCGCGCATGCGTTCCAGGTTGGCCGCCTGCGGGTACTTCACCTCCACCACGGTGCCGCCCTTGAACTCGATCGACAGGTGCAGGCCCTTGGTGACCAGGAAGAACACGGCCGCCACGAACGTCAGCGCCGACACGACGTTGAAGATCGTCGCGTAGCGCATGAACGGGATGTCTCTATGAATGCGGAAAAATTCCATGAAATCCTCTTATTGACCGATGGCCGTTACTTGGCTTCTTTCGGTACCCAGACGGTACCGATCGACAGCGACTGCAGTTTCTTCTTGCGGCCGTACCACAGGTTGACCACGCCGCGCGACACGAAGACGGCGGAGAACATCGAGGTCAGGATGCCCAGGCCGTGCACGATGGCGAAGCCGCGGATCGCACCGGAACCGAACACCAGCAGCGCCAGCGCCACGATCAGCGTCGTCACGTTCGAGTCGAAGATGGTGGCCCAGGCGCGGTCGAAGCCGGCCGAGATGGCGGCCTGCGGCGAAGCGCCGGCGCGCAGCTCCTCGCGCACCCGCTCGTTGATCAGCACGTTCGCATCGATCGCCATGCCCAGTGCCAGCGCGATGGCGGCGATACCCGGCAAGGTCAGCGTGATGCCCATCAGCGACAGGATCGCCACCAGCAGCAGCACGTTGATGGCCAGTGCCAGCACGGAGAACACGCCGAACACCATGTAGTAGATGATCATGAAGACGGCGATCGCCAGGAAGCCGTACAGCGTGGCATTGAAGCCCTTGGCGATGTTCTCGGCGCCCAGCTGCGGGCCGACCAGGCGTTCCTCGATGACCTGCATCGGGGCATACAGCGCGCCGGCGCGCAGCAGCAGCGCCAGTTCGGTGGAGTTCTCGACGCTGCCCATGCCGGTGATGCGGAAACGGCTGCCCAGTTCATCCTGGATCGTGGCGACCGACAGGACCTCCGGCTTGCCCTTCTCGAACAGCACGATGGCCATGCCCTTACCCACGTTGTCGCGGGTGGCTTCGCGCATGCGGCGGCCGCCGTCGCCGTTCAGGTCGAGCGATACGGCCGGCTGCTGGTTTTCATCGAAGGTGGCCGTGGCCGACGAGATGTAGTCGCCGGTGATGATCACATCCTTGTACAGCACCACGGGCACGTTCTTGCCGACGGTGAACAGCTCGGAATTGAACGGGATCGCCGCGCTCAGCTCGGTGCCGCGCGTGACCGACTGGTCGACCAGGCGCACTTCCAGCGTGGCGGTGCGGCCGATGATCGACTTGGCACGGGCCACGTCCTGCACGCCCGGCAGCTGGACCACGATGCGGTCGGCGCCCTGCTGCTGGATGATCGGCTCGGAAACGCCCAGTTCATTGACGCGCTTGGACAGGGTGGCGATGTTCTGCTTCACGCCGTTGTCCAGCGTGGCCTTCAGGGCGGCCGGCTTCATCGACGCGGTCAGCGTCAGGTCGGCGCCGCTGGTGCCGTCGGCGAACTGCAGCTCGTTCATTTCGCCCAGTGCCTTGCGGGCGGCCTGGCGGGTGGCGTCGTCGCGGAATTTCACGATGATCGCGTCGCCCGAGCGCTCGATGCCGGCATGGCGCACGTTCTTGTCGCGCAGCTCGCCGCGGATGGCGGCCTGGAAGCCCTGGATGCGCTTGTTCAGCGCGGCCTTCGTATCCACCTGCATCAGGAAGTGCACGCCGCCGCGCAGGTCGAGGCCCAGGTACATCGGGTGGGCGCCGAGCTTCTGCATCCATGCCGGCGTATTGGCCATCAGGTTGTTGGTGACGATGTAGGCCGGATCTTCCGGGTCGGTATTCAGGCCGCGTTCCAGCGCGAGCCTGGCCTTGAACTGCGTGTCGATATCGGTGAACCGGGCGCGCACGGAGGGGCTGCTCGAGCCGGCATCGAAGGTGACGCCGGACGTGGGCAGCTTCGCCTCGGCCAGCAGCTGCTCGACGCGGGTGACGATATCGCTATCCACCTTCACCGTGGATTTTCCGCTGGTGATCTGCAGCGCAGGCGATTCGCCCATGTAGTTGGGAGCCGTGTACAGTGCCCCCAGCAGCACGACGATGGCAATGAGGATGTATTTCCAGATGGGATAACGATTCATGATCTTCAGCGTGGTTGGCCGATAACAAAAGCGGGCGGTGATGCCGCCCGCTTCCTGTGCGAGGCTTACAGCCCCTTCAGCGTGCCTTTCGGCAGCAGCGTGGTAACCGAGGCTTTCTGCACCACGATCTCGGTGTTCGGCGCCACTTCCACCGTCACGTAGGCATCGGTCACGCGGGAGACCCGGCCCAGGATGCCGCCGACCGTCACGACTTCGTCGCCCTTGGCGAGTGCGTCCATCATGGCTTTCTGTTCCTTGGCGCGCTTCTGCTGGGGACGGATCATGAGGAAATACATGACCACGAACATCAGGATCAGCGGAACGAACGTCGAGAGGTTGCTCATCATCGACGCATCGGCGGCGCCGGCGGTTTGAGCATAAGCGTTGGAAATGAACACGGGTGACTCCAATGTAATTAAAAAAAACAGCGCTGTATTCTAGCACTGGCCAAAGTCGCACAGATTGGGGACTTTTACACTAATGCAAGAAGTTTTTGCAGGTTGATTTTCACTGCCTGTCCAGTGCGGCGTATCGCCCCGGAACGCGGGCCGGGGTTGCCATGTGATTACCGGATCGGCAGCGGTCCTTGTACAGGCGCGTCACACCCCGCGGGCGCGATCGGCATGGAACTGCTTCACCCATTCGGGGAAGCGGTCCTCGTCCAGCGCATCGCGCATCTGCTGCATGATGTCCAGGTAGAAGTGCAGGTTGTGGATGGTGTTCAGCCGGGCCCCCAGGATTTCCTGCGCGCGGTGCAGGTGGTGCAGGTAGGCGCGCGAGAAGTTCCGGCAGGCGTAGCACGAGCAGGTGGCATCGAACGGCTCGGTATCTTCCTTGTAGCGGGCATTCTTGATCTTGATGTCGCCGAAGCGGGTGAAGATCCAGCCGTTGCGCGCATTGCGGGTCGGCATGACGCAGTCGAACATGTCGACGCCGTTGCTGACGCCGGCCACCAGGTCTTCCGGCGTGCCCACGCCCATCAGGTAGTGCGGCTTGTTGGCCGGCAGGCGCGGGCCGATGTGCTCGAGCACGCGCATCATGTCTTCCTTCGGCTCGCCGACGGACAGGCCGCCGATCGCCAGGCCGGGAAAATCGATCTCTTCCAGGCCGGCCAGCGATTCGTCGCGCAGCGACTCGAACATGCCGCCCTGGACGATGCCGAACAGCGCGTTGGGATTCTCGCCCGCCTTGAACTCGTTCATCGAGCGCTGGGCCCAGCGCAGCGACATGCGCATCGACTTCGCCGCTTCTTCCAGCGTGGCCGGGCGGCCGTCGATTTCATACGGCGTGCATTCGTCGAACTGCATCACGATGTCCGAATTCAGCACGCGCTGGATCTGCATCGAGATCTCGGGGGACAGGAACAGCTTGTCGCCATTGATGGGCGAGTTGAAGTGCACGCCCTCTTCCGTGATCTTGCGCATCTCGCCCAGCGAGAACACCTGGAAGCCGCCGGAGTCGGTCAGGATCGGCTTGTCCCAGCCCATGAACTTGTGCAGGCCGCCGAACTTGCCCATCACGGCATTGCCGGGCCGCAGCCACAGGTGGAAGGTATTGCCCAGGATGATCTGGGCGCCGATTTCCTTCAGTTCCAGCGGCGACATCGCCTTCACGGAACCGTAGGTGCCGACCGGCATGAAGATCGGCGTCTGCACCACGCCATGGTTCAGTTTCAGCGTGCCGCGGCGCGCCTTCGTCAGACCGGTGGTATCGGTCTTGATCAGTTTGAATTCCAGCATCGTTGGGGTATCCGTTCAGGTATCCGTTGGTTTTCCGTCAGGCCCGGTTGGGCGTCGTCAGCAGCATGGCGTCGCCATAGCTGAAGAAGCGGTATTCGCTGGCGATCGCGTGCGCATAGGCGGCGCGGATCTCGTCGAAACCGGCGAACGCCGAGACCAGCATCAGCAGCGTGGACTTCGGCAGGTGGAAGTTGGTGATCAGGCGCGTGACGGACTTGAAGCGGTAGCCCGGCGTGATGAACAGCGCCGTGTCGGCGCTGCCCGCCTCGATCGTGCCCGACTGCGACGCCGATTCCAGCGCGCGCAGGCTGGTGGTGCCGACGGCGATCACGTCGCGGCCCGCGGCGCGCGCGGCCTTCACCGCATCCACGGTGGCCTGCGGCATGGTGTACCACTCGGTGTGCATCTTGTGCTCGGCCAGGTTCTCGGTGCGCACCGGCTGGAACGTGCCGGCGCCCACGTGCAGCGTGACATAGGCGAAGTTGACGCCCTTGTCGCGCAGCTTCTGCAGCAGCGCCTCATCGAAGTGCAGCCCGGCCGTGGGTGCCGCGACGGCGCCCGGCACCTTGTTGAACACCGTCTGGTAGCGCGTTTCATCCACCTCGCCGGGCGCATGCTCGATGTAGGGCGGCAGCGGCAGGCGGCCGTATTGCTCGATCAGGTCGAACACGTCGGCCTCGAACTTGAGCGTGAAGAATTCGCCGGCACGCTCGCCGACCGTCACGTCGAACGCGTCGGCCAGGCGGATCCTCACGCCGGGGCCGGGCGACTTCGACGCGCGGACCTGGGCCAGCACGGTGCGCGTATCGAGCACGCGCTCGACCAGCACCTCGACCTTGCCGCCGCTGTCCTTGACGCCGAAGAAGCGCGCCTTCAGCACGCGCGTATCGTTCATCACCAGCAGGTCGCCGGGCTGCAGCAGGTCGAGGATGTCGGTGAACCTGCGGTCGTGCAGGCGGGTCTCATCCACGTGCAGCAGGCGGGAAGCGCTGCGGTCCGGCAGCGGAAACTGAGCAATGCGCTCGGGGGGCAAGTTAAAATCGAAGTCGGAAAGCGAATACATATCGTGTTCTGGCGGTAGCGCGCACGGATGACGCTGCGCGGGCAATTCCGCTGAAAAAGCATTGGGCAACCTTCTATTGTACGCTACTGCTCCGTAGCCGAGAAAAACGCATCACCCAACCATGGCCGAAACGAAGCAAAGCAAGCCCCCCGTCAAGAAAGCCGCCGCATCCCGGGCTGCCACCGCCGAAAGCAAGCTGGCCAAGCTCGGCCTGCGTACCGACATGGACCTGGTGCTGCACCTGCCCATGCGCTACGAGGACGAGACCGAGGTGATCGACATCCGCACGGCCTGCCTGCGCGGAGGCCAGACGTCGCAGGTCGAGGGCATCGTCACGAAGAACGAGATCACGTACAAGCCGCGCAAGCAGATGATCGTCCACATCGCCGACGACACGGGCGAACTGATGCTGCGCTTCATGAATTTCTATGGCAGCCAGTCCAGGCAGCTGGCGGAAGGCACCCGGGTGCGTGCCCGCGGCGAGCTGAAACACGGCTTCTTCGGCGCCGAGATGGTGCACCCCACGTACAAGGTGGTCAACGCGGGAGCGCCGCTGCCGACTTCCCTCACCCCTGTCTATCCATCCGGCGAAGGCCTGTCGCAGTACGTGCTGCGCCGCGCGATCGCCGACGCGATGGGGCGCGTGGACTGGACCGACACGCTGCCGCCGCGGCTGCTGGACAGGCTGCAGCTGCAAGCCTTCGAGCCGGCGGTGAAGCTGCTGCACCACCCGCCCTCGCAGGTGGACGAGTACGCGCTGGCGGAGCGCTCGCATCCGGCCTGGATCCGCATGAAGTTCGACGAACTGCTGGCCCAGCAGCTGTCGCTGAAGCGCGCACAGGACGCGCGCCGCCAGAAGGGCGCGGCGCCGCTCGAGGCGGTGGGCGCGCTGACCGCGGCATTCCAGAAGGCGCTGCCGTTCCGGCTGACGGGCGCGCAGGCGCGCGTGCTGGAGGAAATCCGCGCCGACCTGCGCCAGCCCTACCCGATGCAGCGCCTGCTGCAGGGCGACGTGGGCAGCGGCAAGACCGTCGTCGCGGCGCTGGCCGCCACGCAGGCCATCGACAGCGGCTTCCAGGCCGCGCTGATGGCGCCCACCGAGATCCTGGCCGAGCAGCACTTCCGCAAGATCGCCGCGTGGATGGAACCGCTGGGCGTGAAGGTGGCGTGGCTGACCGGCAGCCTGAAGAAAAAAGACAAGGCGGCGGCTTCGGCACTGGCCGAGTCGGGCGAGGCGCGGCTGGTGATCGGCACGCACGCGCTGATCCAGGAAACGGTGCAATTCGCCCGGCTGGGCCTCGTCATCGTCGACGAGCAGCACCGCTTCGGCGTGGGCCAGCGCCTCACGCTGCGCAACAAGGGCGCCGACGGGCTGGTGCCGCACCAGCTGATGATGTCCGCCACGCCGATCCCGCGCACGCTGGCGATGACGTACTACGCCGACCTGGAGGTTTCCGTGATCGACGAGCTGCCGCCGGGCCGCACGCCGATCGTCACGCGCGTGATCGACCAGAACCGGCGCGACGAGGTGATCGCGCGGGTGCACGCGGCCGCGCTCGATGGCCGCCAGGTGTACTGGGTGTGCCCGCTCATCGAGGAATCGGAAGCGCTGCAATTGCAGACCGCGACGGAAACCTATGAAACGCTGGCCGCGGCGCTGCCGGACCTGCAGGTAGGCCTGGTGCATGGCCGCATGAAGCCGGCCGAGAAGCAGGAAGTGATGGATGCCTTCAGCGCCGGCCGCGTGCACGTGCTGGTGGCCACCACGGTGATCGAAGTGGGCGTGGACGTGCCGAATGCGTCGCTGATGGTGATCGAGCATGCGGAGCGCTTCGGCCTGTCGCAGCTGCACCAGCTGCGCGGGCGCGTGGGCCGCGGCTCGGCGGCCAGCGTGTGCCTGCTGCTGTACCAAAGTCCGCTGGGCCCCGTGGCCAAGCAGCGGCTGGCGACGATGCGGGAAACCACCGACGGCTTCGAGATCGCCCGGCGCGACCTGGAAATCCGCGGCCCCGGCGAATTCCTCGGCGCGCGCCAGTCCGGCCAGGCGATGCTGCGCTTCGCCGACCTGGAAACGGATGGCTGGCTGGTCGACCAGGCGCGCGACGTGGCGCACGCGCTGCTGCACGATCCGGCCGGGCAGCCGGTGGTGGAAGCGCACCTGGAACGGTGGCTGGGCGGGCGGGAAGAGTTCCTGAAGGTGTAGCGGCGCTTCCCTGCCGCGCAGGTGGCGCGCTCTTCAGTAACGGAATGCCGATCAGTAGCCCATGACGATCGGCGCCGCCATGCCGGGTGCATGCCGACACGAGCGCCGGGCGCGGGTCAACGGGAAAAGTGGATGGACACAAAAAAGCATCGATTGTCCTTGCAGCCTGCAACTCTTGGCCTATGCTGATTGACGCAATATAAAAAAAACAATCGCCAATCCGGAGGGAAACATGCTTGGACCGATGCGCTCATTGTTCGTGTCACTATCCCTGCTGTTCGCCGCCGCGGGCGCATCCGCAGCCCCGGTGATGACATTTACCGCGGTTTACGCCACCACCGGCATCGACGACACCAGCGCCTCGGTCTACAGCAACGCCAGCTTCCGGGAAACCGGCGAGCGTTTCAATGTCGTCCATACACTGCGCGACGAGGTTGTCGTCGAAAACGGCCTGCAGACCACTTCCCACTACCGTGACGTGACCTATGATGTGGCGGGTCACTGGCGCGATGCGGCGCATGTCGATCTCGACGTGACGGCCATCGGCGAGCATACCGCGCAATTCTGGATCATCGGCACGCTGCTTCCCGCGCAGGTGCCGCGCCTGATCGATGGCGCGCCCGGATTCGAGGCCAGCGTGTACCTGAGCGGCGACCATGTCTCCACCGAGGTACCGGAATACCCCGGCCTGCTGCAGCCGCCGCCCCCGCCCGTCTTTGCGGACATGTCGTCCGGCACGCCCGCCGCGCTGCCGGTCTGGGCGAACTACGATCCCTCGGGATCGTTCGACAGCGGCGCAACGCATGCCTTCACAGGCTTGCCCGGCCACTTCCGTTTCGAGTACGAGTACCTGCTGTATGCGAATGCCGGGCTGCAGACCGGCAGCATCGACTTCGCCCTGTTCGGCCCGGGCTATGACCACCAGGTTCTCAACCAGGGTTATACGGAACTGCTGGGCGTCGAGGTGATCGCCGTGCCCGAACCGGCCATCTGGATGCTGCTGCTGGCCGGCGCCGGGGTACTGACACTGTCGCGCCATTCGCGCTCGCAGATTTTCCGGAACGACGAGCTCAAAAACACATGACGATGCGCGTCGCCATGTCGAACATGAACGCCGGTTGCAGGTAGGCGGCAAAGCACGCCGCCAGCACCAGGGCGACCAGGCACCACGCGAGCAGCCGGCGCCTACGCGGATTCCTCATTCCACCTCCTCGTTCCATCGGTCACGCAACCACATTTACACAACCACATTCAGGCAACCTTCAGTTGCGGTCGAACCAGCGCCCGCTCGTCGATCGGCAGGTTGGCCAGGCCGGCCAGCACGCCCAGGCCGATCGAAATGGTCCACACCACGTCGTAACTGCCTTGCAGGTCGAACAGGTAGCCGCCCAGCCAGACGCCGAGGAAACTGCCGACCTGGTGCGAGAAGAAGACCACGCCGGCCAGCATCGACATGTGGGACAGGCCGAACACGCCGGCGATGATGCCGTTCGTCAGCGGCACCGTGGACAGCCACAGCACGCCCATTGCCGCCGCGAACAGGTACACGGACAGCGGTGACAGCGGCAGCGCGACGAACAGCGTGATCACCGCGGCACGGGCGAAGTAGATGAACGACAGCAGGTAGCGCTTCGGCAGCCGGCCACCCAGCTTGCCCGCCCAGTAGGAACCGAAGATGTTGAACAGGCCGATCAGCGCCAGCGCCACCACGGCTACCTTGGGATCGGCCACGCCCTTGTCCCTCAGGTACGCCGGCATGTGCACGCCGATGAACACGAGCTGGAAGCCGCACACGAAATAACCGGCCACCAGCAGCAGGAACGAGCGGTTGCCCAGGGCTTCGCCCAGCGCTTCGCGAATCCCTTGCCGATGGCCGGTAGCCGCCGGCGCCACCGGTTCACGCAGCCGGAATGCCATGGGCACCATCAGGAACACCACGATGGCGGCCAGCAGGTACAGCGCGTTTTGCCAGCCGGCCTGCGATATCAGGGTCTGCTCGATGGGCATCAGCAGGAACTGGCCAAACGAGCTGGCGGCCCCGGAAATGCCGAATGCCCACGAGCGTTTTTCTGGCGGTGCAGCACGGCCGATGATGCCGCTGACGGCGCCGAACGCGGTGCAGGCCAGGCCCAGCCCGATCAGCACGCCGGAGCCGGCGATGAACAGGAAAGGATCGGACACCGTGGCCATCCAGACCAGGCCGGCCATGTACGCGAACGCGCCGGCCAGCACGACCCGCATGGTGCCCCAGCGGTCGGCCACCATGCCGGCGAACGGTCCGAACGCTCCCCACAGCAGGTTCTGCAGGGCCATCGCCAGCGAATAGGTTTCACGGCTCCAGCCATTGTCTTGCGAGATGGGTTGCATCCAGAAGCCGAAACCATGGCGCACGCCCATGGCCAGCGTCAGCACGACGCCGGTGGCAAGCAGGATCGTTCTAAGGTCGAGGGAGCGCTGGCTGGTGGACATGGATAAGCCTTTCTGGGTCACCAAAGCAGTGTAACCCAGGATGTTCGTGCTGCATTGCAACACCCTGCGTATGCTTCAATGAATAAAGTCGTTGTATTGAATCGAATGCAACATTAGAATGCGAATCAATCTGGACTAATCGTTAAATAAATGCTATCTATCAAAAAATATTTCTTCTTTGCATCTTTAGCGTTTGCCGCCCAGGCGCTTGCGGCACCTGCCGCGGAAAACACCGCTTCCACGGCCGCCAGCACCACCCCGGCAATGGCCAGCACCAAGGCGCCGCCGGCAACCGTGCGCCAGGCCGACAAGGCCGCCGACCCGGCCGGGCAATTGCTGGCCGATCGCCCATCCAGCTGGTCCATGCTGCTGGTCGGCGCCGGCGTGCTGCTGCTGCCACGCAAGCGCCGCGTGGACAACAGCGTTCGCTGATCAGCGGTCGGCGTCGTACACGACGCCGATCTGCCGCCGCATCTCGTCCAGCACGCCCATCAGCGCCAGCGTTTCATCGAGCGGCATCACGGGGCTTTCAGTCAGTCCCGCGCGCAGGCAGCGGTTCACTTCGATGATCTCGTGCGCATAGCCGTTGCCGATGCGCGGCAGGCGCTGCGTACGGCGGCTGCCATCGTGCAATTCCACCGTCAATTCTTCCGTGTTGTGGAAACGGCCGTGCAGGCGCACGAAGCCCTGGCTGCCGCATACCGTGAACTCGGCCGGCGTGCGCGCGGCCAGGCTGGCCGTACCGGCGGCCAGGCTGCCGTTCTCGTGCTGGAGTGCGAAGGTGCATTGCAGGTCCACGCCTGTCGGGCCGACCTGGCCCACGGCCTGCACCGCCTTCACGGGGCCGAGGAAGTAGGCCGCGATCGACAGCGGGTAGATACCCAGGTCCAGCAATGAGCCGCCGCCCAGCGCGGGATTGAACAGCCGGTGCTCGGGCCCGGCGTCCGAGTAGAAGCCCAGGTCGCCCTGCGCGGTGGCCACGGTGCCGATTTCGCCACTGTCCACGATGCGCTTCGCTTCCAGCACCGCGGGCTGGAACCGGGTCCACATCGCTTCCATGGCGAACAGCTTTTTCTCGCGCGCCAATGCCACGATGTCTTCCGCTTCGCGGCGGTTGACGGTGAAGGCCTTTTCGACCAGGACGTGCTTGCCGCCGTTCAGGCACATCAGCGCGTTCTCGCGGTGCATCGGATGGGGCGTGGCGATGTAGATCGCATCGACATCCGGATCGTCCGCCAGCGCCTGGTAACTGCCGTGGCTCTTCGTCAATTCATGCGAGCCATGTTCGGTGGCGAAACTGGTAGCGCTATCAACACTTCTCGACGCAACGGCCGCGAGCACGGCATCGGGCGTATCCTTCAGCGCGGCGGCAAAGTCCTTGGCAATCCTGCCGGTGCCGAGGATGCCCCAGCGGATGGTTCGTACAGTCATGGTTTCTCCAGGGTGGGTGCGTTCCGCTTGGCGCGGAACACGGTGGTGTCATCATAGAATGCATCGTCCTGCCCGCCCCACCAGCCCGGAATGCCCAGTACCGGCAGCGGCGTGAAATCGGCCTTGCGCAAGCCGGTCGTGCGCAGGCGCTCCGCCAGGTGCGCGTCGAGCCATGCCTGCTGTGCATTGCGCGGCAAGGCGAACCAGCTGGCTGGCGCGGCCACCACCAGTGTATGCGCGGTGATCGCCTTGTAGGGTGCCACCAGCTTTTCCATCAGCGCATGGCCGAACAGCCAGACCTGCGCCTCGCTGCCGAACGCGCCGGCGCGCGCGACGAAGGCTTCGCGCCAGCGGTGGTTGCGCAGCGCGTCGGCCAGCGCGTGGCCTGGTGCGGTATCCGGCACGACGAGCAGGGCCGCATTCTCGTCGAACAGCGTGGCCGCGTCGCGTGCCGGGCCGCGCTCGCCGCGGATGCCGTCGCGCGCGATCTGTGCCGCCTGCAAGGCATTGAGCTCGCGCTTGATGAGCGGGAAACTCAGCCACACCAGGCCGTTGAAGAAATCGTGCAGATTGTCGCGCGTGGGCACGCAGCCGGTGGCGCCGATATGTTCTTCATACGCCGTCCCTTCGGGCAGCGCGGCCTGCGGCACGAAGCGGATCGGCAGGCCGGCGTGGTTGACCAGCTCCAGCGCAGCGGCGCGCGCGCTGAAGGTCCCGATGACGTCGCGCGGATCGACCGCCCCGGCGGCCGCGCGCACCGCGTCATACCAGGGCCGGGACCAGTCGACCGCGGGCAGCACCGCTGTTACGCCATCCGCCAGTTGATGGTTTCGCCGGCGTTCAGCGGCACCACTTCCTGTTCGCCGAACGGCAGCGACTGCGGCAGCGTCCATTCTTCGCGGTTCAGCGTGATCGTGCCCTCGTTCGGCGGCAGGCCATAGAAGGCCGGGCCGTTCAGGCTGGCGAAGGCTTCCAGCTTGTCCAGCGCGCCGGCGCGTTCGAAGGCCTCGGTGTACAGCTCCATCGCGTGCAGCGCGGTATAGCAGCCGGCGCAGCCGCAGGCCGCTTCCTTGGCGCCCTGCGCGTGCGGTGCCGAGTCGGTGCCGAGGAAGAAGCGTTCGTCGCCGCTGGTGGCGGCCGTGACGAGCGCCAGGCGGTGCTCTTCGCGCTTGAGCACGGGCAGGCAATAGTAATGGGGCCGGATGCCGCCCTTGAAGATCTCGTTGCGGTTGTACAGCAGGTGGTGCGCGGTGATCGTGGCGGCGATCGGACCTTCGGCCTCGGCCACGTATTGCGCGGCATCCTTGGTGGTGATGTGCTCGAACACCACGTTCAGCGCCGGGAAGCTCTTGCGCAGCGGGCGCATGACGCGCTCGATGAACACGGCTTCGCGGTCGAACAGGTCGATGTCGCCATCCGTCACTTCGCCATGCACGAGGAATGGCAGGCCGGTTTCCTGCATCACTTCCAGCACCTTGTAGCAGTTGGCCAGGTCCGTGACGCCGGCATCGGAATTGGTGGTGGCACCGGCCGGGTACAGTTTCACCGCATGCACGAAATCGGACTCCGCGGCGCGGCGGATCTCATCCGGCGACGTGTTGTTGGTGAGGTACAGCGTCATCAGCGGCTCGAACGACAGCTCGGCCGGCAGCGCCGCCAGGATGCGGTCGCGGTAGGCGGCTGCCTGGGCAACGGTGGTGACGGGCGGCTTCAGGTTCGGCATCACGATGGCGCGGCCGAACTGGCGCGCGCTGTGCGGCAGCACGCTGGCCATGGTGGCGCCGTCGCGCAGGTGAAGGTGCCAGTCGTCCGGGCGGATGATGGTCAGGGAAGATGGGGGGGCGAAGGTGGTGGACATGACTAGCCTGGAAGTGCGGTCTCGAAATGCGGTCCGGGGAAGCGATCGCAAAAAATGGAACAGGAATGCGCCATTTTACCTTCTTGCACGCTGCAAGCGCCGCACCAGGGCCGACAAGGCACAGCACATCACGAAGTAGACCACCGCGACGAAGCTGTACATTTCCACCAGCCGCCCGTCGCGCTGGGCGACGCGGGCCGCGGCGCCGACGAAATCGGGCACCGACAGCACGTACACCAGCGACACGTCCTGGAACAGCACGATGGTCTGCGTCAGCAGCACCGGCAGCATGTTGCGCAGGGCCTGCGGCAGCACCACGTAGCCCATGCACTGCCAGTAGCGCATGCCCAGCGCCTGCGCGGCATGGACCTGGCCGCGCGAGATGGCACCGATGCCGCCGCGCATGATCTCGCAGTAGTAGGCTGCCTGGAACAGGGTGAACGTGATCAGCGCGGACCAGAACGCGCCCACGCGCACGGGTTCGTCGGCACCGATCACCCAGGCGGCCAGGTACGGCACGAGAAAATAAAACCAGAAGATCACCAGCACCAGCGGCACCGCGCGGATCAGGTTGACGTAGCCGGCGGCCAGCAGCGCCAGGGGGCGAAAGCCGGACAGCCGGGCCAGCGCCAGCAGCGTGCCGAGCACCACGCCGCCGGCCATGGCCAATACCGTCAGCCGCAGGGTGAAGGTCATGCCGGTCAGCAGCACGTCCGCCCAGGACCGCCGGATCACGTCGAAGTCGAACTCCATCAGCGCGCTCCCAGCGAACCGGGCAAGGCCAGCCGGCGCTCGAGGACGTTCATGCCGGCGGTGACGGCCAGGTTCACCGCCACGTACAGCACGGTGGCCGCCGCATAGGCTTCGAACACCTGGAACGAGAATTCCTGGATCGCGCGGGCGCTGGCCGTCAGCTCCACCAGGCCGATGGTCAGCGCCACCGAACTGTTCTTGATGATGTTGAGGAATTCGCTCGCCAGCGGGGGAAGAACGATCCGGACTGCCAGCGGCAGCAGCACGTACCGGTACGCTTGCGGACGCGTGAGCCCCAGGGCCAGGGCGGCCTGGGCCTGGCCGCCCGCCAGCGCGTCGATGCCGGCGGCGACCTGCACGGCCACCCGCGCGGACGTGAAAAAACCCAGGCAGATCACGGCGGTGACGAATGGCGCCTGCGGCAGCGCCTTCAGCCAGTCGCCCGCGGCGCGCGGCAGCAGCTCGGGCACCACGAAGAACCACAGGAACATCTGCACCAGCAGCGGCACGTTGCGGAACAGTTCGATATAGGCGCCGGCCGCCATGCGCAGCGGGCGCTGCGGCAGGGTGCGGGCAATGCCGGCCAGCGCGCCCAGCGCCAGCGCCATCACCCAGCCGGCCAGCGAGGTGGCCAGCGTCCAGCCCAGGCCGGACAGCAGCATCTGCCAGTAGGTGTTCACGCCATCCGGCGACAGCTCGCCGAATATCGCCCAGTTCCAGTGATAGTCCATCGGACGCCGCGGGGTCAGCCGGTCAGCCGCTCAGCCACTGGCCGGTCAGCGATAGGCGGCGGGGTCGGACGAATCGGTGGGATTGGCCAGCACCTTCTGCAGCTGCGGCGAGATCGGCACGTTCAGGTTGATGCCTTTCGGCGGGACCGGGCTGGTGAACCATTTCGCATACAGGCGCGGAAAATCGGGCGACGCGAAGGCGGCACGCAGTGCCGCATCCACGGCTTCCTTGAACGGTGCGTCGCCGCGGCGCAGCATGATGGCGTACGGCTCGAGCGACAGCGCCTCGGTGCCGATCGCGTAGTCGGCCGGCTGCTTCGAGCCGGCCACCTGGGCCGCCAGCAGGATATCGTCGTTCGCCTCGGCATTGGCGCGATTCGTTTCCAGCATCAGGAAGGACTCGGGATGATCCTTGCCGACCACGATGCGCATGCCGAGGTTGCGCTCGCGGTTCAGCGCCGTCATCTGCTTCAGCGTGGTGGTGCCGGCGGTGGCCACCAGCGTCTTGCCCTTCATGTCCGCCAGCGTGCGGATATTGGCCGTCTTGCGCGTCAACAGCCGGTTGGCGATCACGAAGATGGTGGGCGAGAAGGCCACCTGCCGCGCGCGCTCGGCATTGTTGGTGGTGGAGCCGCATTCGAGGTCGATGGTGCCGTTCGCCATCAGCGGGATGCGGTTGCTGGCGGATACCGGCGTCATCTTCACTTCCACCGGCTTGTTCAGGCGCTTCTTCACTTCGTCGACGATCTTCATGCACAGGTCGACCGAGTAGCCGATGAAGCGGCCCTTGTCGTCCAGGTAGGAGAACGGCACCGACCCTTCGCGCACGCCCAGCGTGATGTAGCCATCGCGCGCGATCTTGGCCAGCGTGCCGTTACGCGGTGGCTCCGCCTGCTGCGCGTGCAGCAAGCCCGGTAACGCCAGGAGCAGCAGGACAAACAGCCGGATCGATGCCATGATTTCCTCCCTGGAGAAATACACGTCGCAAAAGAACCAACAGCAAGACCGAAGACAGACTGAAGACAGACCGAAAACAGATCGAAAACTTGAAACTGGCAGGCAGGGCTGACGGCTGCCGCCGCATTACCGGGCCGGGCCTCAGTGGATAATCCGGGCCAGGAAATCGCGCGCGCGCTCCGAGCGGGGCGCGCCGAAGAATTCTTCCTTGCCGCAATCCTCGACGATGCGGCCCGCATCCATGAACACCACGCGGTTGGCCACGCGGCGCGCGAAACCCATTTCATGGGTGACGACCATCATCGTCATGCCATCCTGCGCCAGGCCGACCATTACGTCCAGCACTTCATTGATCATTTCCGGATCCAGCGCGGAGGTGGGTTCATCGAACAACATCGCGATGGGGTCCATCGACAGCGCACGGGCGATCGCCACGCGCTGCTGCTGGCCGCCGGACAACTGGGCCGGGTATTTGTCCTGCTGCGACAGCAGGCCGACGCGATCGAGGTATTTCAGGCCCCGTTCATCGGCTTCGTCGCGCGTTCGCTTGAGCACCTTGACCTGGCCAAGCGCCAGGTTTTCGCGCACCGACAGGTGGGGGAACAGTTCGAAATTCTGGAACACCATGCCGATCCTGGCGCGCAATCGCGGCAGGCTGGTGTCGGGCGCCGTCACGGACGTGCCGTCGACGACGATCTCGCCCCGCTGTATGGGTTCGAGGCCGTTGACGGTCTTGATCAGGGTGGACTTTCCGGAGCCGGAAGGGCCGCAGATCACCATCACGTCGCCCCTATCCACCCGCGTAGTGCAATCGGTGAGCACCTGGAATTGCCCATACCACTTACTGATGTTCTGGATTTCTATCATCGCCATTCGTGCGCTCACAGCCTGCTTGACAGTGTCGGAAGCCCCAAGGATACTGCGCGAAACTTTTCAATTAAATGCCTGATAATTAATCATTTTACGGCAAACCCCGGCCACGGCGCGCACCCCGCGCCGCCAGGCCCAGCATGGAGAGACACAGCTCATGGAGAAAAAGAACCGCCTGACCACCTGGATCCTGGTGGCGCTGGCCCTGGGGATCGTGGCCGGCTACATCCTGAATTCAACGATGGCGACGCCGACGTCGTATTCCGAAGCGATGTCGCTGATCACGACCATGTTCCTCCGCCTGATCAAGATGATCATCGCGCCGCTGGTGTTCTCCACGCTGGTGGTGGGCATCGCGCGCATGGGCGATGCCAGTGAAGTCGGCCGCGTGGGCCTGAAGTCGCTGGCGTGGTTCTTCGGCGCCTCGGTGGTGTCGCTGGCGCTGGGCCTCGTGCTGGTCAACATCTTCCGCCCGGGCGATGCGCTGGCGGGCACGCTGGCCAGTACAGCCGCATCGACCGCCAACCTGGCTACCAGCAGCCTGACGCTGAAGGACTTCATCACCCACCTGATCCCCGTGTCGATCGTGGATGGCATGGCGAAGAACGAGATCCTGCAGATCGTGGTGTTCTCGCTGTTCTTCGGCCTGGGCGCCGCCGCCGTGGGCAAGAAGGCCGAACCGATGGTCGATGCGATCGACGGCGTGGCCCACGTGATGCTGAAGGTCACGGGCTACGTGATGCAGTTCGCGCCGCTCGCCGTGTTCGCGGCCGTCTCCGGCATCATCGCCAAGGAAGGCCTGGTGGTGCTGAAGACCTACGGCGTGTTCATGGCCGAGTTCTATTTCGGCATCGCCTTGCTGTGGGGCCTGCTGATGTTCGCCGGCTTCCTCTTCCTCGGCAAGCGCATCTTCGACCTGATGAGGGAAGTGCGCGGCCCGACGATCCTGGCATTTTCCTGCGCTTCGTCGGAAGCGGCGTTCCCGAAGACGCTGGAAGGGCTGGAACGCTTCGGCGTGCGCAACCGGATCGCCGCGTTCGTGCTGCCGATCGGCTACTCGTTCAACCTCGATGGCTCGATGATGTATTGCACGTTCGCCGCGGTGTTCATCGCCCAGGCTTACGGCATCGAACTGTCGCTGGGCACGCAGATGGCGATGATGGCCGTGCTGATGCTGACCTCGAAAGGCATGGCCGGCGTGCCGCGCGCCTCGCTGGTGGTGATCGCCGCCACGCTGTCGCAATTCAATATCCCGGAAGCGGGCCTGGTGCTGCTGCTGTCGATCGACCACTTCCTGGACATGGCCCGCTCGGCCACCAACGTGATCGGCAACAGCATCGCCACCGCCGTGGTGGCCAAGTGGGAAGGCGAATTGACCCATCCTTCGAAGGACAAGGATCCGGCGCTGGAGCCGCTGACCTGATTCGCGGCGACCTGATTCGCGGCGAGATGAACAAGGCCGGGCTCGACAGCCCGGCTTTTTTTTGCCTGGTTTTTCTTGCTTCGTGCATCACCGACGCGTGCGAAGAATACCTTTACAGCCGGGGCAAGACCCGGCGTCGTGCAGCCGGGCTTGCCTTGCCGCTCATGGCAGCCTCCGTTGCAGCAGGGATTCGCTATCGCCCAGGCGCGACCAGCGCACGGCCCAGGCACCCGGCACCATCATCAGCAGGCCACAGGCCAGCATCAGCACGGATACCGGTTCCGGCACCGGCATCGGCGCGGCGGCCATGACGGCGGGCGGCGGGGATTCGGCAGGCAGCGGCAGGTCGGTCAGTACGGCGCTCCATGCCAGGTCCGCCCAATCCTCGGCGGGGATGTAGCGGACCGGTTGCGCGGACAGGTGGTGCGGGAAATACTGAGGGAAATACGGTGTGGAGCGAGGCGGGGAATAAGCGGAGGAATAAGTGGAGAAATACGCGGAGAAATAAGCGGGAAGGTAGGCTGTGAAATACGCCGGCTGGTGCGCGGGTACCTGTCCGGGTGGCTGGCCCGGCGCCTGCGCGGTGGCCTGGAGATCGATCAGTTCCACCGCCCGCCCCGGCTGGCAAGCCAGCAGCACCGCAAGCGCAACTACAGTCAGCGCAACGACAGAATGCGCAACTACGGGTCTGGATCGCATGGCGCCTCTCCCATCGGGCCGCGCGCGGTGCGGCCCCGTCCATGCCGAGGCAAGTTATGGGCCAAGCAAATAAAGCCCCCGTAAATCAGCCACTTGCTGCGGAGTCATCGATATGTCCCGCAAGGCTGTCAATAGCGCCGACAGTTCATGCCGCGGCATCGGCCGGAGCGTCGGCGCGGGCTTGCTGGCGCGCCCACATCTGCGCATACAGCCCGCCAGCGGCCAGCAAGGCGGGATGGTTGCCGCGTTCGACGATACGGCCATGGTCCAGCACCAGGATCTGGTGCGCATCGGCCACGGTGGACAGGCGGTGGGCGATCACCATCGTCGTGCGGTTTTTCGCGATCTCCTTCAGCTGGGCCTGGATCGCCTGCTCCGCCTTGGAATCAAGCGCGGAGGTGGCTTCGTCGAAGATCAAAATCGCCGGGTTCTTCAGCAGCGTGCGGGCGATGGCCACGCGCTGCTTTTCGCCGCCGGACAGTTTCAGCCCCCGTTCGCCCACCATCGTGCGGTAGCCGTCGGGCAGACTGTCGATGAAGTCGTGGATCGATGCCGCCCGGGCCGCGGCCACGATCTCGTCATGCGTGGCGCCCGGCTTGCCGTAGGCGATGTTGTATTCGATCGTGTCGTTGAACAGCACGGTATCCTGCGGCACGATGCCGATCGCGTGGCGCAGCGAATCCTGGGTGACCGCACGGATATCCTGGCCGTCGATCGTGATCGCGCCGCCGCCGACTTCGTAGAAGCGGAACAGCAGGCGCGACAGCGTGGACTTGCCGGAACCGCTATGGCCGACGACGGCGGTGGTGGTGCCCGCCTGGATCGTGAAGTCGACGTCGAACAGGATCTGCCGCTTGGCTTCGTAGCTGAAGTCGACATGCGAGAATTTCACCTGGGCGCCGTGCGTGACCAGGGGCCGGGCATCCTTCGCATCGGCCACTTCGCGGTTCTCGTCGAGCAGCGAGAACAGGCGTTCCATGTCGGCCAGGCTCTGCTTGATCTCGCGGTAGATCACGCCCAGGAAATTGAGCGGGATGTACAGCTGGATCATGAAGGCGTTGACCAGCACCAGGTCGCCCAGGGTCATCGTGCCGTCGACGACGCCGACCGTGGCGCGCCACAGGATCAGCGTGACGGCGGTGGCGATGATCGCCGACTGGCCCGTGTTGAGGAAGGACAGCGAGGTTTGCGAGCGCACCGCCGCCGCCTCGTAGTGCTTCAATCCTTCGTCATAGCGCTTGGCTTCGTATTCCTCGTTGCCGAAATACTTGACGGTTTCATAATTGAGCAGCGAATCGATGGCCTTCGTGTTGGCCTTCGAATCCAGGTCGTTCATGGTGCGGCGGAAATGCGTGCGCCAGTTGGTGACGATCACCGTGAAGGCGATGTACAGCACCAGCGCACTGAACGTGATCACCGAAAACCATACGTCGTAGTGCGTGACGAGGTAGGCCAGCACCAGCGTGATCTCGACCAGCGTGGGCAGGATGTTGAACAGCGTGTACGAGATCAGCGAGCCGACGCCGCGCGTGCCCCGCTCGATGTCGCGCGTCATGCCGCCGGTCTGCCGGTTCAGGTGGAAGCGCAGCGACAGCGCGTGCAGGTGGCGGAACACCTGCAGTGCGATGGTGCGTACGGCACGCTGCGTGACGCGGGCGAACAGGAACTCGCGCAGCTCGGTAAACACGGTGGTGGACAGCCGCAGCGCGCCATAGGCGAGCAGCAGCCCGACCGGCAGGATCAGCAGCGCGCGGGGATCGCCGGGCTTCAGCGTCATCGCGTCGACCAGGTGTTTCAGCACGACCGGCACGCCGACATTGGCCAGCTTGGCGCCCACCAGCGCCAGCAGGGCCAGCAGCACGCGCCATTTGTAGACCAGCAGGTAAGGCAGCAGGGTTTTCAGGGTGGCAAGATCGCTGCGGCCTGGGCGGGCGGGCGGAGGTGGCTCGGAGGAGTAGGCGGAACGGCGCATGACTGGCGGACGGGCTGGTTTACAATCGGAACCCATTGTATCCCCCAACGAGTTTTCATGATGACCACGCCCGACGCCGCTCCTGCTCCTGTCCCTGCTCCTGCTCCCGCCGCCACCTCCGCGCCAAACTGCCTGCCTGTTGGCAAGATGCCGGAACTGCGGGTCATGCCCGCCCCTTCCGATGCGAATGTCTATGGCGACGTGTTCGGCGGCTGGATCATGGCCCAGGTGGACATCGCCGGTTCGCTGCCCGCCACCCGCCGCGCCAACGGCCGCGTGGCGACCATCGCCGTCAATTCCTTTGTATTCAAGAATCCCGTGTTCGTCGGCGACCTGCTGTCGTTCTACGCCGATATCGTGCGGGTCGGCACCACGTCGATCACGGTCAATGTCGAGGTCTACGCGGAACGCAACCGCCTGCAGGCGGACATCGTCAAGGTGACGGAAGCCACGCTCACCTACGTGGCCACCGGCCCGGACCGCAAGCCGCGTCCGGTACCGCCGATCGAATCGCTGATGCACAAGTAAGCGTGGAGCACAGCCGCCGGCAATTGCTGCTGACGGGTGCGCGCGTGGCCGGCCTGGCCGCGCTCGGCCCGGCGCTCGCTTGCGCGGCGGCACCGCGCAACGCGCCCTATCCGTTCACGCTGGGTGTCGCCTCGGGTGCGCCGCTGCCCGACAGCGTTGTGCTGTGGACCCGCATCCTGTTCGACCCGCTCGATGCCCGCAGCACGCCGCCGGTGGCATTCGCGGTGCGCTGGGAAATCGCCGAGGACGAAGGGTTCCGCCGCATTGCCGCCAGCGGCAGCGCCACCGCCAGCCCGGCGCTGGCGCACAGCGTGCACGTGGACGTGAAAGGCCTGCGGCCGGACCGCTGGTACTGGTACCGCTTCATGCTGGACGGAGCCGTGAGCCCCGTTGCGCGCACCCGCACGGCGCCGGCGCCCGGTACCCTGCCCCGCTCGCTGAAGGTGGCCGTGGCCTCGTGCCAGCACTGGGAATTCGGCCACTACGCGGCGCTGCGCCACCTGGCGCAAGCCGCGCCGGATCTGGTCGCCTTCCTGGGCGACTATATCTACGAATGGGGCCAATACAGGCTCGAGCATCCAGACCGGGCCGTGCGCCGCGACGAAAGCTTCACGCTGGACCAGTACCGCGCCCGCTATGCGCAGTACAAGAGCGACCGCGACCTGCAGGCCGCGCACCACGCGGCGCCATGGATCATGACGTGGGACGACCATGAAGTGGCCAACGACTACGGCGCGCTGCGCGATGAATTGCTGACGCCCGATTTCGCGGCACGCCGCGCCGCCGCCTACCAGGCCTACTGCGAACACCAGCCGCTGCGCTTCACCGCCAGCGGCTTCCGTAACGTGCGGATGTACCAGCGCTACGACTGGGGCGCGCTGGCACGCTTCCACGTGCTGGACAACCGCCAGTACCGCTCGCCGCAGGCCTGTGCGCGGCCGAACCGCGGCGGGTCCAATTCCGTCTACCGCAATGCCTGCGCGATGCTGGCCGATGGCGGGCGCACGATGCTGGGTTCCGCGCAGGAAAACTGGCTCCAGGATGGACTGAAGAGCTCCAGGGCACGCTGGAACGTGCTGGCCCAGCAAACCCTGATGGCGCAGTCGTCGCAGGTGGAGATCCGCCGCGCCAGCGACGGCCGCTTCTGGACCGATGGCTGGGATGGCTACCCGGCGGCGCGCCAGCGGCTGCTGGACTCCGTGCGCGCCAGCGGCGCCGCCAATCCGCTGGTGCTGTCCGGCGACGTGCACACCTTCTATGCGGCCGAGCTGCGGCGCGACCCGACCCGGCCCCGTTCCTCGGGCAACCCGGTGGTGGCGACGGAATTCTGCGGCACGTCGGTCACGTCGAGCTCGCGGCCGCAGGCGCGCACCGCGCAGTACGTGGCGATGAACCCGCACATCAAGTACGGGCGCAGCGACCGGCGCGGCTACATGCTGATGGAGATCACGCCGGAACGGACGTCCGTGCTGTTCGAGGGGCTCGACGATGTGCGGAACAAGGCCAGCGGAGTGCAGACGCTGGCCCGGTTCGCGGTGGAGGGTGGCAAGGCGGGGGTGGTGGCAACCTGAGACAGGTTGCAGGCTATTTACCCCGGAGGCGTAACCCCGGGGTCATCAAGCCTGCCAATGCGCGTGCCTGTACTCAGGCGGCCTTCTTCTCGTCCCGCAACTGCCGCCGCAGGATCTTGCCCACGTTAGTCTTCGGCAGGTCGTCGCGGAACTCGATGTACTTCGGCTTCTTGTACGCCGTCAGCTCGTGCTTGCAGAATTCCATCAGCGATTCGGCCGTCAGGTTCGGGTCCTTGCGCACCACGAACAGCTTGACGGCTTCGCCGGAATTCTTGTCCGGCACGCCGATGCAGGCGCATTCCAGCACGCCGGGGTGCGCGGCCACCACGCCTTCGACTTCGTTCGGATACACGTTGAAGCCCGAGACGATGATCATGTCCTTCTTGCGGTCGACGATCTTCGTGTAGCCCCGCTCGTCCATGATGCCCACGTCGCCGGTCTTGAAGAAGCCGCTGGCCGTCATCGAGCGGGCCGTTTCATCGGGGCGCTGCCAGTAGCCGGCCATCACCTGCGGGCCGCGGATGGCGATTTCGCCGGCCGTGCCGAGCGGCACTTCATTGCCGTCGTCGTCCAGGATGGCCACTTCGGTGGACGGGATCGGCAGGCCGATCGTGCCGGTGAATTCCTTGATGTCGACCCGGTTGGCGGTGGCCACCGGCGACGTTTCGGACAGGCCGTAGCCCTCGATGATCGGCGTGCCGGTCAGCTTCAGCCACTTGTCGGCCACGGCCTTCTGCACGGCCATGCCGCCGCCGTTGCACACCTTGTAGCTGGAAAAGTCGAGTTTCGCGAAATCGGGATTGTTCAGCAGCGCGTTGTACAGCGTGTTCACGGCCGGCAGCACCGTGACGCGGTACTTCGCCAGTTCCTTGACGAAGCCGGGAATGTCGCGCGGATTCGGGATCAGCACGTTCAGGCCGCCCAGGCGCATGCCCATGAAGGCGGAAATCGTCAGCGAATAGATGTGGTACAGCGGCAGCGCGCACACGAAGACCACCTGCTCCTGCTGCGGCCCCATGTGCAGCCACGCCTCGTTCTGCAGCACGTTGGCGACCACGTTACGGTGCAGCAGCACGGCGCCCTTCGAGACGCCGGTGGTGCCGCCGGTGTACTGCAGGAAGGCGATGTCCTCGTGGCCGATCCGGGCCGGATGCAGCGTCATGCGGCCGCCCTCGGCCAGCACCTGCTTGAAGGTCACGGCGCGCGGCAGCGAGAAGGCCGGCACCATCTTCTTCACGCGGCGCACCACGAAGTTGACGATGGCGCCCTTCACGGTACCCAGCAGATCGCCCATGGTCGCCACGATCACGTGCTGCACCGGGGTTTCATGCAGCACCTGCTGCACCGTGTTGGCGAAGTTCTCCAGCACGATGATCGCTTCGGCGCCGGAATCCTTCAGCTGGTGCGCCAGCTCGCGCGGCGTGTACAGCGGGTTGACGTTGACCACCGTGTAGCCGGCGCGCAGGATGCCGGCCATCGCCACCGGGTATTGCAGCACGTTGGGCAGCATGATCGCCACGCGGGCACCCTTCTGCAGCCCCTTGCCCTGCAGCCAGGCGCCGAACTTGCGGGACATCTGGTCGACCTGCGCATAGGTGAGGAACTTGTCCATGCAGACGTAGGCCTTGTCATCGGCATACTTGCGGAACGACTCCTCCAGCAGATGCGTCACCGAGGTGTACTGCGAGACGTCGATCTCGGCGGGTACGCCTTCGGGATAGGATTTCAACCAGATTTTTTCCATGCAATGCCTCTTTCGTGTTATTCGGGAACCCCTGATGGGCATTCCTCATGCAGCTTCCTTGGAGCCGGCCAGGACTTCGTCGCGCAGTACGCGCCGCAGGATCTTGCCGACATTGGACTTCGGGAGTTCGTCGCGGAACTCGATGTATTTCGGCTTCTTGTAGCCGGTCAGGTTTTCCTTGCAGTAGGCCATCAGGACGTCGGCGGTCAGCGCCGGATCCTTGCGCACCACGTACAGCTTGACCGCCTCGCCGGAGTGCGCGTCCGGCACGCCGATGCAGGCCACTTCGAGCACGCCGGGATGCGCCGCCACCACCGCTTCCAGTTCGTTCGGATAGACGTTGAAGCCGGAGACGAGGATCATGTCCTTCTTGCGGTCGACAATTTTTACATAACCGCGCTCGTCCATGATGCCCACGTCGCCGGTCTTGAAGTAGCCGTCGGCTGTCATCACCTTGGCGGTCTCCTCCGGCCGGTTCCAGTAGCCAGCCATCACCTGCGGGCCGCGGATGGCGATCTCGCCGGGCTGGCCCAGCGGCACTTCATTGCCGTCGTCATCGAGGATGGTCACCTCCGTCGACGGGATGGGCAAGCCGATCGTGCCGGAAAACGCCGTGCTGTCGGAGCGGTTGCAGGTGGCCACGGGCGCCGTCTCGGACAGGCCGTAGCCTTCGATGATCGCCACGCCGGTGGCCTTCAGCCACTTGTCGTTGACGGCCTGCTGCACCGCCATGCCGCCGCCGTTGGCGATCTTCAGGCCGGAAAAATCGAGGTGGTGGAAATCGGGGTGATTGACCAGCGCGTTGTACAGCGTGTTTACCGCCGGCAGCATGTTGAACTTGTACTTGGCCAGTTCCTTGATGAAGCCGCCGATGTCGCGCGGGTTCGGGATCAGGATGTTCAGCGCGCCCATGCGCATGCCCCACATCGCGCATGCCGTCAGCGCGAAGATGTGATACAGCGGCAGCGCGCACACGATCGACAGTTCCGCGACGCGCGGTTCCTTGGCCAGGCCCGGCTGGGACCAGGCTTCCACCTGCAGCACGTTGGCGATCACGTTCTTGTGCGTCAGCGTGGCGCCTTTCGAGACCCCGGTGGTGCCGCCGGTGTACTGCAGGAAGGCGGCATCGTCGTGCGCGATGTCGACCGGCGTCAGCTTCATGCCGGACGCGTGCGACAGCGCTTCCTTGAAGCGCACCGCGTTCGGCAGCGAATACGCCGGCACCATCTTCTTCACGCTGCGCACCACGAAGTCGACGACCAGGCCCTTGGCCATGCCCAGCATCTCGCCCATGCTGGCCACGATGATGTGCTTCACGGCCGTGCGGCCCAGCACCTGCTCGAGCGTGTGGGCGAAGTTTTCCAGGATGATGATCGCTTCCGCGCCCGAATCGGCCAGCTGGTGTTCCAGCTCGCGCGGCGTGTACAGCGGATTGACGTTGACCACCGTGTAGCCGGCGCGCAGCACGGCGGCCAGCGCGACCGGATATTGCAGCACGTTCGGCATCATCAGCGCCACCCGCGCGCCCGGCTTCATGCCGCGGCTTTGCAGCCACGCGCCGATGCGTTTCGAATACGTGTCGAGTTCACCGTAGGTGATGAACTTGTCCATGCACACGAAGGCCTTGCGGTCCGCGTATTTCTGGAACGATTCCTCCAGCAGGTGTACCAGCGAGCGGTACTGGTTCGCATCGATGTCGGCGGGAACGTCGGATGGGTACGACTTCAACCAGATCTTGTCCATGCTGTGCCTCTTGTCTCCGTTTTATTGCAGGGCGACCGTGGAACGCCCCGCTGTCATGGGCCGCCGGTTGCACAGGGCCGGCGGGCTGTCGCGGTGTCGACTTCCAGAAAAAAACGAACGCTCGTACTATCTGCGAGCTAAGATGCTATCGACAGGCTGGGCCGTATGCAAGCGCTTTTTGCGCCTCGCCGTGGCGGATAACCAGCACCGTGCAGCGAACCAGCCTGTGGCGGCGCAGCATCGCAAGGCGGTCCGCCACGCGAGGCTGGCGTCAATGACCGCCGGCCGTTTCAGCCTTTTTCTCTGCCACGACAGTCACGGCGGCTGCGGGCGCCGCGGAGCGCGCAAGCTCGGCCAGCCGTTCGCTGCGTTCGACGGACGGCAGGTTGCTCATGCGTTGCACCGCAGCATAAAAACGCGGGAACGTCTTTTCCTTGGCCAGCAACGCCTTGAAGCCAGGCAGGAGATCATTATAGGTGGCGACGGCTGCCAGGTGTGCGTTGGTGAGCTTCTCGGCGAAGAAGCGGTCATAGCCGGCATAGCCGCCCCAGCTTTCCTTCAGCACGGCATATTCCTGGTGCAGCGATGCGAAGATGCGTGCCTTGCCCTCGCGCTTTTTCTTCACGCTGGCCTTGCTGGCATACAGCTCGGCGAGCATCTGGCGATGCTTGACCAGCAGCGCCAGGAACTCCTTGCGGCGCATGCTGTAGCGGACATACGCTTCGCGCATGGCTTCGTTGCCATACAACTCCAGCCAGCGGTCGACGCCCGCTTCCTCGACGGCCGAGGCGAAGGCTTCATTGAAGCGCGAATCGCCGGGAACGTAGACCACCTGGTGGGCCAGTTCATGGAACACCATGCGGGCCAGTTCGGCGTCCGAATAATTGATGAAGGTGGACAGCAGCGGATCGCTGAACCAGCCCAGCGTGGAATAGGCAGGCACGCCGCCGACCTGCACGTCGTCGCCTTCCTTGCGCAGTTCTTCCGCATACGCCTGCGCGTCGTCCTTGCTGTAATAGCCGCGGTACGCCACGCAGCCGGCGATCGGGAAACACCACTGGATGGGACGCAGGGAAAGTTCCGGTGTCGCGACCACGTTCCACACCACGAAGGGGCGGTTCAGGGCCGCGTATTGCTTGTAGCTGGCGTTGTCGGGCAAGCCCAGTTCGCGCACGGCGAACTTGCGGATCGTGACAGCCTTTTCCAGCCGTGCACGCAGTTTCGGTTCGGTGTTGGGATCGCCCAGCCAGTCATCGATGGGGCGCGAATCGGACCAGAGCGAATACTGGCCTTGCGCCGCCTGGAAGTAATACTTGACCTGGGCGCAACCGGCCAGCAAGGCGGCGCACGAAAGCCCTGCCACGAGGTACCTGGCACGTATGTTTAAACGGGCAATCTTGCGCATGCTTCCTACTCATGAGACACGTTCGACTTGAACCAGTGTATCGTAAAAAGTCGGCGCGCGGCCCATGTCGGTCAGGCGCTGGCTGGTCACCTCATTGGCATTCTTGCCATCGCGCGCAAGCTTTTTCCACCAGATTGACAGGCCCACCACGAGCCCCTTGCGGGCCTTTTCCGTGACCCGGGCCTTGCATACGAACGAGCCACGATCGTTGAAGATGCGCACCATATCGCCGTGGTTGATGGCACGTGTTATCGCATCGTCAGGATGGATGTCGAGCTGCGGCTCGCCTTCCGTCGCACGCAGGCTTTGCACATTGACAAAGGTGGAGTTCAGGAAGTTGCGTGCCGGCGGAGATATCATCGCCAGCGGGTATTTTGCTGCAAGATCGGGGGTAGATGCCGCCGATTCATAGTTTTCGATGTAGGTCGGCAGGGGCTCCAGGCCATCCGCCTGCATCGCTGCCGAAAAGAATTCGCATTTGCCCGAAGGTGTGGGGAATTTGCCATAGGCAAATGGCGCATCCGGCATGGCCAGCTTTTGCCAGCCCTTCTTCTTCAACGCATCCCAGTCGAAATGAATGGCTCTTGCATCATCCTTGCGGAAGGCATTGGATGCCAGTTCATCATCCGTCTCCGCGAAGCACGGATTGGTAAAGCCCATGCGGGCAGCCAGCAGCCGGAAGATTTCCGTGTTCGGTTTTGCTTCGCCCAGCGGCGCGATGGCCGGATTGTTGGCCATCATGTACAGGTGGCCGTAAGCCAGGTGCGCATCGGCGTGCTCCAGCTGCGTGGTGGCCGGCAGCACGATGTCGGCGTAGTCGACGGTATCGGTCTGGAACTGTTCCAGCACCACCGTGAACAGGTCTTCGCGCGCGAATCCCGCCTGCACTTTCGACGAGTCCGGCGCCACCGCCACCGGGTTCGAGTTGTAGACGATGACGGCGTCCACGCGCGGGCCGAACGCCGGCGACGCGGGGCGCAGCAGGTCGTCCCCGATGGTCGTCATGTTGATCGTGCGGGGCAGCTTCTTCAGCAGGTCCGGGCGCTGCAGCGCGGGCTTGTTGGTGGGGAACGATCCGGACGTCGACAGCTGGATGCCGCCCGCGGCGTGCCGCCACGCGCCCACCAGGGCTGGCAGGCAGGCGATGTTCCGTACCGCCATGCCACCGCCGCGCACGCGCTGCACGCCATAGTTGACGCGGATCGCCACGGGCTCGCCGGCCTTTGCAGTCTGGCCGTACAGGCGCGCCAGCTCCAGCACCTGTTCTTCCGGAATGCCGCAGGTGGCGGCCGTGCGCGCCGGCGTCCACTCGGCGGCGCGCTCCTTCAGTTGCTCGTAGCCCAGCGTGTACTGCGTGATGTAGTCGTCGTCGACCAGGTTTTCGGCGACCAGCACGTGCATCATGCCCAGCGCCAGCGCGGCATCCGTGCCCGGCATCGGCGCGATGTGCAGGTGGCACTTCTCGGCCGTCAGCGAGCGGTAGGGATCGATCGCCACCAGCTTCGCGCCGCGCCGCTTGGCTTCCTGCGCGCGCATCCAGAAGTGCAGGTTCGAGGCGATCGGGTTGCCGCCCCAGATCAGGATCAGCCTGGCATCCTGGAAGTGTTCGAGATCGGTGCCGATCGAACCGCCGATCGTGTACTTGTAGCCGGTGGCCCCGGCCATCGCGCAGATCGTGCGGTCCAGCAGCGAGGCACCCAGCTGGTGGAAGAAGCGCGACGACATGGATTCGCCCTGCAGCAGGCCCATCGTGCCGCAGTAGCTGTACGGCAGGATGGCTTCCGGCGCGCTGTCCGCCAGCGGCTTCAGGCGCGCGGCGATCTCGTCGAGCGCGGTATCCCAGCTGATGCGCTCGAACTTGCCCTCGCCCTTTTTGCCGACACGGCGCAGCGGGTACAGCAGGCGGTCCGGCGAGTAGGTGCGCTCGGCATAGCGGGACACCTTGGTGCACAGCACGCCGGCCGTGGTCGGGTGATCGGGATCGCCCTTGATCTCGGTGGCGACGCCGTTTTCGACGGTGACGAGGATGGCGCAGGTATCGGGGCAGTCGTGCGGGCAGGCTGCGCGCACTTGGGTGGCGGTCATGGCGGCGATGAAACGGAGAGGAACAATCCGCTATCGTAAACCATCCGGGCGCTCTTGCGGGCCCGCCGCGCGGGTGGCCGCGAAGCCGTTACAAAGGCTACAATGTTCCTTCGCTCATTGGCATGTTACCGGCGTGTTTGGCGTACGCGCCCCTATCCGGGGCGGCAGAGAATAACTGGAGAGCCAGATGAAACTTGTAGAACCGATCATTGCATTTCAGTCCGAGCTGCAGGACATCCGCCGCGACCTGCATGCCCATCCCGAACTCTCCTACGAGGAAGTGCGCACCGCCGACGTGGTGGCCGCGAAACTGGGCGAATGGGGCATTCCCGTGGTGCGGGGCCTTGGCGTGACGGGCCTGGTGGGCATCATCAAGAACGGCACCTCCGACCGCGCGATCGGCCTGCGCGCCGACATGGATGCGTTGCCGATGCAGGAAGTGAACACCTTCCCGCACGCCTCGCGCCACCCCGGCAAGATGCACGCCTGCGGCCATGACGGCCACACGGCGATGCTGCTGGGCGCGGCCTACCACCTGGCGCGGCAGCGCGATTTCGACGGCACGGTGTATCTCGTGTTCCAGCCGGCCGAGGAAGGCGGCGCCGGCGCCCGCAAGATGATCGAGGATGGCCTGTTCGAACGCTTCCCGATGGAAGCCATCTACGGCATGCACAACTGGCCCGGCTATGCGGCCGGCACGATGAATGTGTGCACGGGGCCGATGATGGCGTCGTCGAACGAATTCCACGTGACGGTGCGCGGCAAGGGCGCGCACGCGGCCCAGCCGCACAAGGGCATCGACCCGGTGATGATCGCCGTGCAGATCGCCCAGGCATGGCAGACCATCATCACGCGCAACAAGAGTCCGCTGGATACGGCCGTGCTGTCGATCACGCAGATCCATGCCGGCAGCGCCACCAACGTGATTCCCGACACGGCGCAGCTGGTGGGCACCGTGCGCACCTTCACCACGCCGGTGCTGGACCTGGTCGAGCAACGCATGCGCACGCTGGCCGAGGGCATTGCCGGCGCATTCGAGGCGGAAGTGGATTTCGCGTTCAAGCGCAACTATCCGCCGCTGGTGAACCACGAGAAGGAAACCGCCTTCGCCGTCGAGGTGATGAAGGCCGTGGTGGGCGAACAGAACGTGGATGCCGATGCCGAGCCGACGATGGGTGCCGAGGACTTCGCCTTCTTCCTGCAGGAAAAGCCCGGCTGCTACATTTTCATCGGCAACGGCGACGGCGATCACCGCACCGGCGGCCACGGCCTGGGGCCATGCGTGCTGCACAACGGCAGCTACGACTTCAACGACAACCTGCTGCCAGTTGGTGCCAGCTTCTGGGTGCGGCTGGTGGAAACGGCGTTACCGCTGCGCTAGTAACCGGGCTCAGGCCGGCAACTGGTCCGGCGCGTCGCCCACGCGCTGGCCCGGATTCAGGCGCTCCAGCGCCAGCAGCGCGGCCGCATGGTCCGCTTGCGGATACTCGTCCCCGATCGATTCGTAGCGCTCCGTCACCAGGCTGGTGACCGGCAGCGCGATGCCGGCCGCCGCCGCCGCGGCCAGGATGTTGTGCTGGTCTTTCAGTTGCGTGGCGACCTGGCCGCCCGGCAGGAAATTACGGTCCAGCATGCGCTGGCCATGCACTTCCAGGATGCGGCTTTCGGCGAAGCCGCCCCGGATTGCCGCGCGCACGGCGGCGGGATCGGCGCCCGCCGCCTGGGCCAGCAATAACGCTTCCGCGACGATATTGATCGTGCCGCCCACTATCAGCTGGTTGCACAGCTTCGAGACCTGGCCCGCGCCGGCCGGGCCGACCCGGGTGACACGGCCCATCGCTTCGAAGACCGGACGGGCGTATTCGATGTCCGCCTCGGCGCCGCCGGCCATGATCGCCAGCGTTCCCGCCTGGGCTCCGCCGACGCCGCCTGATACGGGCGCATCGACGAAGCGGCAGCCGGCCGCCACCAGGCGGGCATGGAATTGCTGCGCTTCGGACTGGCGGGTGGAACTCATGTCGATCCACAGCGTGCCCTGGCGCAGTGCGGCCAATGCGTCATCGATGACGGTACCGACCACCGGGCCGGCTTCCAGCATGGAAATGACGATATCCGCGTCGCGCACGGCATCGGCCAGGTGCGGCACGGCCATGGCGCCCTCCGGTGCGAGGCGTTCTGCCTTGCTGAAGGTACGATTCCACGCGCTGACGGGTAAGCCGGCGTGCAGCAACCGGCGGACCATCGGCTCTCCCATCAAGCCGATACCAAGAAAAGTTATTTTCGTAAAGAATGCCACTTTATTATCGCTCCATGTCGTTGCGTATTTATCTAGCAAGATGGCGTCGATTCTACCCTTTAGGTGCCCTTCAGCTTAAATCCGCCGAGCCCGCTACAATATTTGGATTGCCGTATCGCTACGGATACAGCATGTCACTTGAGAGAACAGGCACATGAAAAAAACAATCGCGGCCGTGGCCGCACTGATGGCGGCCCATGCCGCCTTCGCGGCCGATGGCCAACTGATCGACGGCGTGTATGGCGAAGCCGCCACCGCTTCGAAAATCCGCATGGCACGCGTGGGCGTGACCAAGGACTGGAACCCGAACTGGAGCTGGTTCGACTCCGGCAACACGCACCTGACCGGCTACTGGGATGCCAGCGCCGGTTACTGGCAAGGCCGCCAGTACAAGAACGTCCCGGGCGACAAGCAGCACATCGTCGATATCGGCTTCACGCCGGTATTCCGCTTCGAGAACAAGAACAAGCTGGGCTTCTATGCCGAAATCGGCATCGGCGCGCACTTGATGTCCGAAACCTATAACAACAACGATGACCGCCTGTCGACGGCATTCCAGTTCGGCGACCACATCGGCATCGGCTATGTGTTCAACAAGAACTGGGAAGTTGCGGTGAAGATGCAGCACTTCTCGAACGGCAGCATCAAGAAGCCGAACAGCGGCGTCGATTACGGCGTGGTGAAGCTGGCTTACCGGTTCTGATCCGGAACCGCCCGGAAGAAGCCCGCCTCGGCGGGCTTTATTTTTGGCGCAGGCGTTGCAGGAACCCTGGCAGCAGGTTGAACAGCCTGACCTGCAGGTGCAGCTGCCACGGGAAGACGCAGCATGCCTCGCGCCGCGCGATGGCCGCCACGATGCGCCGCACGGCTTGCGCTTCGGTTTGCAGGAACGGCTTGCGGCGAGCGTCGCCGCCGTTCAGTTCGCGCAGGCGGGCGGTGTCGACATAACCGGGCACGATGACGGTGACGGCGATGCCGAACGGTTCCAGCGCCTTGCGGAAGGTATCGCAGATCGCGATCGCGGCGCGCTTGCTGGCGCTGTACAGCGAGGCACCCGGATAGTCCTGCAACAGGCCGGCGATGGAGGCAACGGCGGCCAGGTGCCCATGGCCTTGACGCCGCATGTGCCGGGCGGCGATGTCGAACGCATCGTACAGGCCGCCGACGTTGGTGGCGAGCACCGGCAGCGTGGCTTCCGGATCGGCGGCGATGCCTGCCGCGTCGGTGTACTGGCCGGCGGTAACGACCAGCAGGTCGACCGGGTTGAAAGCGCCGATGGCGCGTTCGAGCGCCGCGCGGTCGGTGATGTCCACGGCCTCGATCCGCACTTGCGGATGACCTGCAAGCGGGTGCCCGTCCAGGCGCGAGGTATCGCGTCCGCACAGGGCCAGCGTGGCGCCCTGCCCGGCATAGTGTTCGGCCAGCGCCAGGCCGATGCCGCGCGTGCCGCCGATGATCATGATCCTTTTCATGGCAGCTGCCGCCCCGTGTAGGCCGCGTGCCCTTTCCGGTAGCCGTACTGCCACTGGGCTTCGACCTGGGCGCGGTAATCGTCGTAGCTGGCGGGCGCGATCAGGCGGAAGCGGTTCTCCCGCCAGCGGACCCGCTTCTTCAAGCCGTGGCCGCGCAGCGCTTGCGCCATGTCCTGCGTATCGATCCACACGTCCGCGGCCTGCCCGTGCACCGCGCGCAGCCGCGCATCGCCATCGATGCCCAGCACCGCCCGCCATGCCGGCGCCACCAGCCAGGGATCCGGCCGGCCCTTGCGTTCCATCGCCACGCTGGCGGCCAGGCGCCGCGCCAGCTCGATCGGGAACAGGTCGATCACGCCGCCGGTGTAGTGGCTGGCCCCATGCTGGTGGCAGCGGAAGTAAAACATGTCCGACAGCGAGGTGCGGACCGCGTCCTCCAGCGGCATCGCGCTGTCCACTTGCAGGACGGGTGCGATGGCGCCGTCGCTCCAGCGCGGGTCGGCCGCGGCGGCGGGAGTGCCGCTGGCCAAGGCGGCCACGCGGGCATCGCCGAACACGGTTTCCGCGAACAGCGCGCGGCCGCCGCGCGGCTGGCCCACCTCTTCACGGTTGAACAGCAGCTTGCCGCCGACGATCGCCACCGCGGGCGCCGCCTGCCCGGATGCGGGGGGCAAGGGCAAGCCGGCAGGCAGCTCGAACAGGTAGTCGTCGAACAGGTCGGGGATGAGCGGCACGGAAGACCGGCGCATCCAGCGCCGCGCCGCGCCGGCCAGCATCGGCAACGGTGCCGCGCGCGCGGTCGATTGCAGGCTAGCGAGGAATGCGTGCACTTGCCGCGACGCCAGCCATTCCTTGCGCGCCGCCGCATCGGGCAGGCGCGCGATGGTGGCCGCCGCCACGGCGCCTCCGCACGTTGCCAGCAGCAGGTCCGGCGCATGGCCGGTGTCCTCGGCTGCCGCGTGGATGCCGAGGTAATAGCCGAAGCGGAAACCGCCACCGGCCAGGACCAGGCAACGCGCGTATTGATGCGTTTTCTCCATGCCCTGCATAATGCCCAAATGCGATTACCACGACAAGGCAAGGCGCCATCGGCGCGGGCACGCGCCGTCCACCTGCTGGGCAACTGGCTGGTGTTCGGCCTGTGCTACCCGCTCAGCCATACGATTGCCGCGCGCCTGCCGGCGCAGCACAGCGTGGCGCTGCCGCTCGATGCCGCCGTGCCGTTCTGGCCGTGGATGATCGTTCCCTATGCCAGTTCCTCGCTGTTTTTCGTGCTGGTCTTCCTGCTCGTGCGCAGCGCGGAGGAACTGCGCGTGGCGAGCCGGCGCATGCTGCTGGCAACGGTGACGGCGGCACTGGTGTTCGCTGTCTATCCGGCCCGCTTTACTTCGGCACGCCCTGCCCTCGACAACCCGTTCCTGGCCGCGGCCTACGGGTTTCTCGATATCGTGGACCAGCCCTACAACCAGCTGCCTTCGCTGCACGTGGCTTACTGCCTGCTGTTCTGGCTGGCGTTGCGGCCGCTGGCGGGGGGCTGGCGGCGCCTCGCGCTGGCGGCGTGGCTGATGCTGGTGGCCGCGAGCACGCTGTTCACCTGGCAGCACCATGCGGCCGACGTGCTGGGGGGACTGGCGCTGGGCGCGGCCGTGGCCTGGCTCGTGCGCCCCGGCGCGACCCGTCGTTCGACGGTCGCCTTTTACTACACGATCGCGGCCGGCATCACGCTGCATGCCGGCTGGTTCGTGCTGGGCAGCTGGCTCGCCCTGTATGCCGCCGCTTGCCTGCTGCTGGTGGCGCTGGCATACGCCCGGCGCGACGCGCGCTTTCTCCGCAAGGACGGTGGGCGCCATGCGCTGGCCGCTTGGCTGCTGTACTGGCCTTACCTGGCCGGGTATCTGCTCACATGGGCGCTGGTTCGCTACCGCGAGCGCGGCCGCGCCGCGTTCATCGAGCTGGCGCCAGGCCTGTTCGTCGGGCGGCGCCTGTCCGCCGCGGAAGCGCGGCGCCTGCCGGAAGGTTGCAGCGTGATCGACCTGTCGCCGGAGCTGCCGGAAGCCGCGGCCTTGCGCGGCGCGTGCTATCACCATGCGCCGCTGCTCGACCTGCATGCGCCGCGCCCGTCGCAGGTGCGCGCCGTGCTGGCATTGCTGGCCGAGCAGCACCGGCCCGGCCGCGCAGTGTTCCTTCACTGCGCAATGGGTTACAGTCGCAGCCGTTTCATCGCCCGTCTCTATGCAAGGAAAAACCACCGATGGCTTTCTCGATCTACCAGTTGAAACCGCGCTTCCAGCAATTGCTGCGGCCATTGCTGTCGTCGCTCGCCCGCATCGGCGTGACGCCGAACCAGGTAACGCTGGCGGCGATGTTCCTCTCCTGCGCCTATGGCGCGGCGCTTGCCGCCGCCCCGGATAGCGCGGCCCTGTGGTATGGCTTGCCGGCCTTCCTGCTGTTCCGGATGGCGCTGAACGCCATCGATGGCATGCTCGCCACCGCGACCGGCAACAAGACCAGCCTGGGCGCGGTGCTCAACGAGATGGGTGACCAGGTGTCCGACGCCGCCCTGTATCTGCCGTTCGCGCTGGCGGCCGGGATATCGGCCCCGCTGGTGGTCGGGGTGGTGGTGGCGGCGCTGCTTGCCGAATTTGCCGGCGTGCTGGCGCAGGGCATCGGCGTGGCGCGCCGTTTCGACGGGCCGATGGGCAAGAGCGACCGCGCCTTTGCCCTGGGCGTGATCGCGCTGCTGATCGGCTCAGGCGTGACGCCCGCCTGGAGCAATGGCCTGCTGTGCGTGGTCCTGCTGCTGTGTGTGCTGACGATCGTCAACCGGCTGCGCCAGGCGCTGCGGCTTTGCGTGCCACCGACACGGTGAAGATGCCCTCCACGCCGATCAGCGTGGCGATCTTCTCGCCACCGGCCACGCGCACCAGGGCATCCATTTCCGCCTGGGGGCGGGGTCGCATGCGCCACGCTTCGCCACGGTGGTTCGTCAGCGTGCCGGCGATCATTTCCAGCTGCGGGTGCCACGGCTGCGCGGTATAGATCAGGTGCCCTCCCGGACGCAGGCTGGCGAAGACGCCTTCCAGCGAGCGCAGCACCATGGCATTGTCGCTGAACAGTTCATACAGGCCGGATACCACGGCAATGTCGTAAGTGCCCTCTTCGCCCGCATAGCTGGCGCTGTCGAACGCATCGCGCCGGCGGCAATCCACTTTCGCCTGCAGCTGCAGGCTCGCGGCCAGCGCGCGTGCGCGGTCGACGTTGTGCTGCGCATAGTCGCACAGCGTGACTTCGATAGGGCGGTCCTGGAATCGCTTGACGGTTTCCAGCACATAGCGCGCGGAACCGGACGCGATGTCGAGGATACGCAGCGGAGGTTGGGCGGGGTTCACGGCCGGGTGGGCGGCGATGCGCTGTGCCAGCAGGTGCTGCAGCTGCACCTTGCGCACGCGGATACCGCGCCAGCCCACCGCGTCGAGATAGCCACGGTCCATCACCGCGCCGAACATCAACTTCCCGCCAGCCTGGTTGCGATACACATAGTCCAGCGACTCGCCGGAATCGAAGCCGTGCGTGAGCCCCACGCGCATGCCGTCGCTCAGTGGTCCGAGCGCCTTGAGCATTCGGCGCTGCAGGGCATACGACGCACGGGTGAGCGGATTGCCGTATTCATTGCGTTGCAGTGCCGCGTAGGCCCGGGCGCTGGCGCTCGCGCTGTCCGCCTGGAGGTAGTGCGTGGGCGGCAGCGGCTCGCGTGCGTAGCATGCGGCGATGAACTCGCGGCATGCGGCCAGGGCCGCCGACATGTCGCGCTCATAGAGCACGGCGTGATAGCAGTCGCGCAGCTGGACATAGCGTTTCAGCGGCGAGGACAGCCGCTCGAAGAATGCCTTTTGCGGCCCCTCATGGACAACGTAATCCTTATCCGCCGCCAGCATCAGGACGGGAGTGTCGATCGCGGCCGCGTCTTTCACGATGCGCTCCGCGGTATCGGCGAGCTCCAGCAGGATCTGGGCGGAGATGCTCTTGGCGATCAGGGGATCGGCCGCGTAGGCATCGGCTTCCTGCTTCGAATGGGTGAGCATCCCCGGGCGGATATAGCTGGTGACGAACAGGTCGGGCTTGAAGCGGCGCGCGAACCGGAGCGCCGGCTTGGCCAGCGGCACGTACAGCTTGATCTTGAACGCGGCGGCGGCCATGACCAGCCCGCGGATGCGCGGCGCATAGTCATGCAGCCACGTGGCCGCCACTACCGCACCGACGCTGTTCGCGACGACCAGCATGTCTTCGCGCGCGATGCCGTAGCGCTGCGCAATGTGGGCGACGAAAGCATCGAGGTCATCGACCAGCGTGGCGAATCCGGGCGCCGCACCCCGTTCTCCCGGCGAATGGCCATGGCCACGCGCGTCGTAGGCGAAAGCCCAGTCATCCCCATAACCGAACTGTTCGACCAGGGGCGCGATCCGGCCCGAATGCTCGTGGCCCCGGTGCAGGAACACGAGGGCGCGCTGCGGGCCGTCGTTGCGCGGCGCTTTCGGTTGCCACGCGCGGTAAAACAGCCGGGTGCCATCGCTGGCATCGAAGCCGGCTTCGGAAGTGGTCCACGCTGCCGGATGTTCGCTTTTCATGAGGTTGTGCCTTCCATGGTAATGACCAGAATGTACAGCAGTGGCGCGGTGACGACGAGGCTGTCGATCCGGTCGAGAATGCCGCCGTGCCCGGGGATCAGTTGTGAAAAATCCTTGATGCCGAGATAGCGCTTCGCGGCGGAGAACATCAGGTCGCCGGCGAAGCCCCCAACGGACAGGAGCAAGGCGTACGCGGCCATCCTGGCGGGTGAGCCAAGCTGGAGGTAGCTGCCCAGGACCAGGGTCAGCAATTGCGAAACGGCCACGCCGCCGGCAAGGCCCTGCCATGTCTTGTTCGGGCTGATAGTGGGCGCGATCCTGTGGCTGCCGAACAGTTTGCCGCCGATGAACTGGCCGATATCGTTGAGGGCGGTAACGATGAACAGGTAAAAGAGCCATGCCAGGCTGGCAGCGGGGCCGGCCGGGATGTCGATGAACCGCACGATCGACCACGCTGCCGCGATCGTCAGCCACAATAAAAGATAGACGAGTGACGGTTTGACTGCCCGGGCGCGAAAGAACAGGAATTGCGCAACGATGAGCGTCGGCAGGGCGACCGGCAGCACCGCGGGCACGAGCAGGTGAAGGGTGGTCGCCGCGCCGACTGCGAGCGCGGCATTGCGGCGGAAATGCGACGACGGGTCATCGGCATACGGCGCCAGTTCACGCACCGCCAGCAGGCAGATCAGTCCTGCCAGCAACCACGGGCCAAGCGGGTACAGCAGCAATGCGATCGTGACGACCGGGAAGATGCGCCACCATGCGTTGACCTGGTTGCGCAAGCTGCCGGTGGGAGCGGCCAGCCGCTGCACCAGCAGCGAAGTAATGCCGAGCAAGCCATACAGGGCGGTCATGGCGATGCCGATTTGTGAACCGGACGAAAGGAACGGGAGCATGGCGACGCTTATGGGATGACAACCCTTCATTATAGTAAGCGTACGCGTGAGACCGGTTGTCGGCAATCAGGAGCGAGGCCGGGCACTGCCCGGCGGAGGAATCAGCGGCGTACCCCGGACTTCGAAGAGCATTAAAACCGGTGACAGTGAACTGAACCCTAAAAGTTGGACACCAACTTTTGGGGTTTTTCATGGCGAAATACAGTGTGCAGTTCAAGCAAGAGGTGGTCGATCGATATCGGGCCGGCCCGTTAGGATGCGTTCGTCTGGGCAACGAGATGGGCGTGGATCCTAGCCTGGTCTATTTGTGGGTCAGGCTATACGACGCTCATGGCGTGGGGGGCCTGGAGAAGAAGCAACATAGGCACAGCGCTGAGGGCAAGCTGTCGATATTGCAGCACATGTGGAAACATGAGTTGTCATGTTTCGAGACGGCCGTGATTTTCAACGTGCGCCACACCGGCAGCATCGGCCAGTGGGAGCGCTGCTATCATAGCGGCGGTATAGATGCGCTCAGTCCCCGACCGCGCCAGAGACCGAAGAAAATGCCCACATCCCAGCCGCCCGCGCCGCAAACGCCTCTCGATGAAGAGGCCAAGACCCTTGAAGAGCTTCTCAAAGAAGTGAACTACTTGCGGATGGAGAACGCCTACCTAAAAAAGCTGGATGCCTTGGTTCAGGAAGAGAAGCAGCAGCGTGCGATAGCGCGCAAAAAGCGAAAGTAATCACTGAACTGAGGCAGCGTTTCCCTTTGGATGGCTTGCTGGAAGTAGCAGGCCTGGCGCGCAGCACTTACTACTATCAGCAGCAAGTGGCCAAGCTAGGCGATCGTGACGAGGCCTTAAAAAATCGTGTTCAGGGCGTCTTCGACGGCAACCACGGGCGCTATGGCTATCGCCGTGTGGCCGCTGAGATCCGCAAGGACGGGCATAAGGTTAACCACAAACGTGTACAGCGTTTGATGAGCGAGCTCGGCTTGAAATCGCTGGTGCGGCCGAAGAAGTATCGTTCTTACAAAGGCGAAGTGGGCGAAGCTGCAGATAACCTCTTGGACCGCGATTTTGAAGCTGCGGCCATGCACGAGAAGTGGGTAACTGATGTCACGGAGTTCAATGTCGCTGGCAAAAAACTGTATCTCTCGCCGGTGATGGATCTGTGCAACGGCGAGATCATCGCCTTCGAGACGAACACCCGGCCAGTGCTGAGCTTGGTTACCAACATGGTTAAAAAAGCCCTGCGAAAGCTCGGCAAAGACGACAAGCCAATCCTTCACTCAGACCAGGGATGGCACTATCGGAAGCCCGCTTACCGGAAGGCGCTGGAGGATAAAAATGTCGTGCAGAGCATGTCTCGCAAAGGAAATTGCCTCGATAACGCTGCCATGGAGAGCTTCTTCGCCGTACTCAAGACTGAGTACTTCCATCTGCAGAAATTTGCCAGTATCGAGGAGCTGAAGAAAGGCCTGGTGAAGTACATCCGCTACTACAATCACAAGCGCATCAAGCTTAGGTTGAACGGGCTGAGTCCTGTGCAGTACAGAACTCAGCTCCAAGTAGCATAGCTAACAAACCGTCCAACTTCCTGGGGTCACTTCACAGGCTCCGATTTTCTTCGAAAGCTTCCTGGAAACCGGTGACAGGCTCCGATTATGTTCGAAAGGTTCTCGAAATCGGAACCTGTCACCGGTTTCATTGCAGGTTTCGCGACGAAATCGGAGCCTGTCCCCGGTTTCGTTGGTACTTCCGCGGCGAAATCGGAGCCTGTCCCCGGCTTTCGGCAACGAGAAATATGTTCCGGAAAAGCAAAAAACCCCCGCCAGATCACTGGACGGGGGTTTTTCTATATAACAGCCTGACGATAACCTACTTTCACACTGGTTGCAGCACTATCATCGGCGCAAAGTCGTTTCACGGTCCTGTTCGGGATGGGAAGGGGTGGGACCGACTTGCTATGGTCATCAGGCATGACTTGTACGCAGTGCCGTCCCCTGTGGGGCAACGTCACTGCTCAATCCGGAAGAAGTAAAGCGAGGGTAACTCTCATCAAAGAGTAAATGCGAGGAATCATCATTGATTCATAACCGTCAAGGTTATAGGGACAAGCCGTACGGGCAATTAGTATCAGTTAGCTTAATGCATTACTGCACTTCCACACCTGACCTATCAACGTCCTGGTCTCGAACGACCCTTCAAGGAGCTCAAGGCTCCGGGAAATCTCATCTCAAGGCAAGTTTCCCGCTTAGATGCTTTCAGCGGTTATCTCTTCCGAACTTAGCTACCCGGCAATGCCACTGGCGTGACAACCGGTACACCAGAGGTTCGTCCACTCCGGTCCTCTCGTACTAGGAGCAGCCCCCTTCAAATTTCCAACGCCCACGGCAGATAGGGACCAAACTGTCTCACGACGTTTTAAACCCAGCTCACGTACCACTTTAAATGGCGAACAGCCATACCCTTGGGACCGGCTACAGCCCCAGGATGTGATGAGCCGACATCGAGGTGCCAAACTCCCCCGTCGATATGAACTCTTGGGAGGAATCAGCCTGTTATCCCCAGAGTACCTTTTATCCGTTGAGCGATGGCCCTTCCATACAGAACCACCGGATCACTATGTCCTACTTTCGTACCTGCTCGACTTGTCGGTCTCGCAGTTAAGCACGCTTATGCCATTGCACTATTAGCACGATGTCCGACCGTACCTAGCGTACCTTCGAACTCCTCCGTTACACTTTAGGAGGAGACCGCCCCAGTCAAACTGCCTACCATGCACTGTCCCCGATCCGGATAACGGACCAAGGTTAGAACCTCAAACAAACCAGGGTGGTATTTCAAGGTTGGCTCCACGAGAACTGGCGTCCCCGCTTCAAAGCCTCCCACCTATCCTACACAGATTGGTTCAAAGTCCAATGCAAAGCTACAGTAAAGGTTCATGGGGTCTTTCCGTCTAGCCGCGGGTAGATTGCATCATCACAAACACTTCAACTTCGCTGAGTCTCGGGAGGAGACAGTGTGGCCATCGTTACGCCATTCGTGCAGGTCGGAACTTACCCGACAAGGAATTTCGCTACCTTAGGACCGTTATAGTTACGGCCGCCGTTTACTGGGACTTCAATCAAGAGCTTGCACCCCATCATTTAATCTTCCAGCACCGGGCAGGCGTCACACCCTATACGTCCACTTTCGTGTTTGCAGAGTGCTGTGTTTTTATTAAACAGTCGCAGCCACCATTTTATTGCAACCCTGTCACCCTTCCACAGTAAAGTGGTCAAGCTACTGGGGCGTACCTTTTCCCGAAGTTACGGTACCAATTTGCCGAGTTCCTTCTCCCGAGTTCTCTCAAGCGCCTTAGAATACTCATCTCGCCCACCTGTGTCGGTTTGCGGTACGGTCTCGTATGACTGAAGCTTAGAGGCTTTTCTTGGAACCACTTCCGATTGCTTCGCGCCACATGGGCGCTCGTCCCAGTCCCTTGAATTACGTGCCCGGATTTGCCTAAGCACCTTCTATGAACCAGAAACTGACTATTCCAACAGTCAGACAACCTTCCGCGATCCGTCCCCCCATCGCATCATACGACGGTGCAGGAATATTAACCTGCTTCCCATCAGCTACGCATCTCTGCCTCGCCTTAGGGGCCGACTCACCCTGCTCCGATGAACGTTGAACAGGAAACCTTGGGCTTACGGCGTGCGGGCTTTTCACCCGCATTATCGCTACTCATGTCAGCATTCGCACTTCTGATACCTCCAGCATCCTTTACAAGACACCTTCGCAGGCTTACAGAACGCTCTCCTACCATATAGATCAAGTAATAAATTACGAGAAATATATCCGCAGCTTCGGTGACTGGCTTAGCCCCGTTACATCTTCCGCGCAGGACGACTCGATCAGTGAGCTATTACGCTTTCTTTAAATGATGGCTGCTTCTAAGCCAACATCCTGACTGTTTTAGCCTTCCCACTTCGTTTTCCACTTAGCCAATCTTTGGGACCTTAGCTGGCGGTCTGGGTTGTTTCCCTCTTGACACCGGACGTTAGCACCCGATGTCTGTCTCCCAAGCTCGCACTCATCGGTATTCGGAGTTTGCAATGGTTTGGTAAGTCGCGATGACCCCCTAGCCATAACAGTGCTCTACCCCCGATGGTGATACTTGAGGCACTACCTAAATAGTTTTCGGAGAGAACCAGCTATTTCCAAGTTTGTTTAGCCTTTCACCCCTATCCACAGCTCATCCCCTAATTTTTCAACATTAGTGGGTTCGGTCCTCCAGTGCGTGTTACCGCACCTTCAACCTGGCCATGGATAGATCACTTGGTTTCGGGTCTACACCCAGCAACTAACGCCCTGTTCGGACTCGATTTCTCTGCGGCTCCCCTATTCGGTTAACCTCGCTACTGAATGTAAGTCGCTGACCCATTATACAAAAGGTACGCCGTCACGGAACAAGTCCGCTCCGACTGTTTGTATGCACACGGTTTCAGGATCTATTTCACTCCCCTCCCGGGGTTCTTTTCGCCTTTCCCTCACGGTACTGGTTCACTATCGGTCGATTACGAGTATTTAGCCTTGGAGGATGGTCCCCCCATATTCAGACAGGATTTCTCGTGTCCCGCCCTACTTGTCGCATACTTAGTACCACCGGTCTGATTTCGCGTACGGGGCTATCACCCACTATGGCGCCTATTTCCAGAGGCTTCCACTACCAGTCCGACTATCATATGCAGGCTCTTCCCATTTCGCTCGCCACTACTTTGGGAATCTCGGTTGATTTCTTTTCCTGCAGCTACTTAGATGTTTCAGTTCGCCGCGTTCGCTTCACACACCTATGTATTCAGTGAGTGATGACCTATAAGGCCGGGTTTCCCCATTCGGAAATCTTCGGATCAATGCTCGTTTGTCAGCTCCCCGAAGCTTATCGCAGACTTCTACGTCCTTCATCGCCTGTAATCGCCAAGGCATCCACCATGTGCACTTATTCACTTGTCCCTATAACCTTGACGGCTATAGCACAAGCATTTACTACTGTGTTTGATGAGTTTTTGTATGCGTTCCTTTCGGAACACTACCCTAAGTGTATTCATTGCTGAATACGCTTAATAAAACTTTACTTCTTCCAGATTGTTAAAGAACGAAACAGCAGTAGTCTCTAAAAGACTAAACATAAAAGTGAACTCGTCACGCTTATGTTTAATATCTCGAGTAATGCGTGGTGGAGGATGACGGGATCGAACCGACGACCCCCTGCTTGCAAAGCAGGTGCTCTCCCAGCTGAGCTAATCCCCCAGGGAATTACGTGTGCTTGATACATGGTGGGTCTGGTTGGGCTCGAACCAACGACCCCCGCGTTATCAACACGGTGCTCTAACCAGCTGAGCTACAGACCCGCGTCGTTGATACCTGCGTATCTAGCGGTGCTACTGTTTCTTCTTCATTCGACAGCCGATAAGTGTGAGCGTTTGATGCACGATCTTGACGATCAGTGCCGACTCTAGAAAGGAGGTGATCCAGCCGCACCTTCCGATACGGCTACCTTGTTACGACTTCACCCCAGTCACGAATCCTACCGTGGTAAGCGCCCTCCTTGCGGTTAAGCTACCTACTTCTGGTAAAACCCGCTCCCATGGTGTGACGGGCGGTGTGTACAAGACCCGGGAACGTATTCACCGCGACATGCTGATCCGCGATTACTAGCGATTCCAACTTCATGCAGTCGAGTTGCAGACTACAATCCGGACTACGATACACTTTCTGGGATTAGCTCCCCCTCGCGGGTTGGCGGCCCTCTGTATGTACCATTGTATGACGTGTGAAGCCCTACCCATAAGGGCCATGAGGACTTGACGTCATCCCCACCTTCCTCCGGTTTGTCACCGGCAGTCTCATTAGAGTGCCCTTTCGTAGCAACTAATGACAAGGGTTGCGCTCGTTGCGGGACTTAACCCAACATCTCACGACACGAGCTGACGACAGCCATGCAGCACCTGTGTTCAGGTTCCCTTTCGGGCACTCCCAGATCTCTCCAGGATTCCTGACATGTCAAGGGTAGGTAAGGTTTTTCGCGTTGCATCGAATTAATCCACATCATCCACCGCTTGTGCGGGTCCCCGTCAATTCCTTTGAGTTTTAATCTTGCGACCGTACTCCCCAGGCGGTCTACTTCACGCGTTAGCTGCGTTACTAAGTCAATTAAGACCCAACAACTAGTAGACATCGTTTAGGGCGTGGACTACCAGGGTATCTAATCCTGTTTGCTCCCCACGCTTTCGTGCATGAGCGTCAGTCTTGACCCAGGGGGCTGCCTTCGCCATCGGTGTTCCTCCACATCTCTACGCATTTCACTGCTACACGTGGAATTCTACCCCCCTCTGCCAAACTCTAGCCTTGCAGTCTCCATCGCCATTCCCAGGTTAAGCCCGGGGATTTCACGACAGACTTACAAAACCGCCTGCGCACGCTTTACGCCCAGTAATTCCGATTAACGCTTGCACCCTACGTATTACCGCGGCTGCTGGCACGTAGTTAGCCGGTGCTTATTCTTCAGGTACCGTCATGAGGCACGGATATTAGCCGTACCCTTTTCTTCCCTGACAAAAGAGCTTTACAACCCGAAGGCCTTCTTCACTCACGCGGCATTGCTGGATCAGGGTTGCCCCCATTGTCCAAAATTCCCCACTGCTGCCTCCCGTAGGAGTCTGGACCGTGTCTCAGTTCCAGTGTGGCTGGTCGTCCTCTCAGACCAGCTACTGATCGTCGCCTTGGTGAGCCTTTACCTCACCAACTAGCTAATCAGATATCGGCCGCTCCAGGAGCACAAGGCCTTGCGGTCCCCTGCTTTCATCCTTGGATCGTATGCGGTATTAGCGTAACTTTCGCTACGTTATCCCCCACTCTTGGGCACGTTCCGATATATTACTCACCCGTTCGCCACTCGCCGCCAGGCCGAAGCCCGCGCTGCCGTTCGACTTGCATGTGTAAAGCATGCCGCCAGCGTTCAATCTGAGCCAGGATCAAACTCTTCAGTTTAATCTCTGTTTTTCCGATACTGCTATCGGAGGTCACTTACTCAAGAATACTGACGAACCATCCGAAGATGATTACGTTTATTTCTTGTGTAAGCGTTTGATGCTATATATTTTGAGCTTCAGGACCGAAGTCCTGGGCACATCACATCAAACGCCCACACTTATCGACTGTTGATTGTTAAAGAATTCTGCCCTTGAAGGCCTTGCCGCGTTGTCGACGAATCGTTGTGTTTGTCAGCAGCAGAGAGATGAGATTATGCGGTGTTTCGTGCAACTCGTCAACCCCTCAGTTTGTATCGCAATGTTGCGCTAGCGATTCAAACCATTCTGTCGCAGCGTTTCGTTTTCACGTCTGCGTTGCGGCAGGGACGGAACTATAGCAAACAGGGAATCTCTTCGCAAGCCCAGCGACGCGATTTTTATCGGCGCGGTATAGTGCTCGACAATCAATGCGAGCCCATCCATGCGACCACCTTCCCTACTGAAGCTTACCGCCGCGTTGTGCGCGGCCTATTCCGCAACCGCTACGGCGACTGAACCATTGGCCGACGTGGTCGTCATTACCGCCAGCCGGATCGAACATGCCAGCTTCGAATTGCCGGCGGCGATCGACGTCATCGATACCAGCCGTATCCGCGATGCTCAACTGCGGGTCAACGCGTCGGAATCTCTGGTAGCGGTACCTGGCCTGGTGGTGCAAAACCGCCAGAACTATGCACAGGACCTGCAAATCTCCTCGCGCGGCTTCGGTGCCCGCTCGGCCTTCGGTGTACGCGGTGTACGCCTGATTGCGGACGGCATTCCCGCCACCATGCCGGATGGCCAGGGCCAGGCCGCCACCTTCAACCTGGATCGTGCCCAACGCATCGAAGTACTGCGCGGGCCGTTTTCCGTCCTGTACGGAAACCATTCCGGCGGCGTGGTGCAACTCTTCACGGAAGATGGCAGGGAGCCGGCTTCGGCCGAGATGTCGGTCATGGCCGGCAGCGACGGCCAGCGCAAGGTCGACGTGAGCGCACAGGGGCGCGACGGCAAGATCGGCTATGTTGTCGACGCCTCCCGCTTCGAGACCGACGGCTATCGCGATCACAGCGCGGCACGGCGCGACCAGCAATTCGCCAAGCTGACCGTGACTCCCGACTCCCGCAGCAAGCTGACACTGGTGGCCAGCAGCCTTCGCCAGAAAGATACGGAAGATCCGCTGGGCGTGCAGTGGGCAACCTACCAGCGCGATCCGCGTGCCGGCGAGATCGATCCCACCGATACCGAGACGCCGAAACGCACCTACGCGGACCGCTACAACACCCGCAAGAGCATCGACCACCAGCAGGCCGGCGCCAGCTACGATATCTATTTCGGCGAGAACCGCCTGCACCTGATGGCATACGGCGGCAATCGCGAGGTGGTGCAGTACCAATCCTTCTCGCGCGGCTTCCAGGCGCCGGCAACGCATTCCGGCGGCGTGATCGATTTCGACCGCAACTTCCACGGCGCGGCCATCAACTGGACGGACGTCCGGCGCTTCGACCAGGGCGTGCTGCGCACCACCGTCGGCCTTGACTACGACCGCTCGACGGATGACCGCAAGGGCTATGAAAACTTCGCCGGCACGCAGCTCGGCGTGAAGGGCGCGTTGCGCCGCGACGAGGAAGATGAGGTCTCGAACGTCGACCCCTATCTGCAGGCTGAATGGCAGAGCGGCCCGTGGCGCCTTACCGCCGGCGTACGGCACAGCCGCGTAAAGGTGGAAGTCGACGACCGCTTCCTCGACAATGGCAATGACAGCGGCGATCTCACGTTCACCCGCACGACGCCGGTGCTGGGTGCGCTGTACAAGCTCACGTCCGACCTCAACGTCTACGTCAGCGCGGCGCGCGGCTTTGAAACGCCGACACTGAACGAGTTGTTCTACTCCGGCACCGGCGACGGGTTCAACTACCAGCTGCGCCCGGCGCGCAGCACCCACCTGGAAGCGGGTACCAAGATCCGGGTGACGGAGAACACCCGCGTGGACGCGGCGCTGTTCGAAGTCCGCACACGCGATGAAGTGGTGGTGGACGCCTCCAGCGGCGGCCGCACGAGCTACCGCAACGCCAGCAAGACGCTGCGCCAGGGCATCGAGGTATCGGTCGACTCATCCTGGACTGGTGGATTCTCTGCCCGCGCCGCGCTCACCGGCCTGCGTGCCGTCTACGACCAGGCATTCGGCAACGTGGCCGAGGGCAGCCGGCTGCCAGGTGTCGCGCGCACCACCGCTTACGGCGAACTGGCATGGAAGGAAGCCCGCGGCCGTTACGGCGCGGCGCTCGAAGCGCTTGCCAACGGCAAGGTCTATGCCGAGGACACGAACCGGGAAAAAGCCGCGCCGGGTTACGGCCTGCTGAACCTGCGCTTCACGGCCACGCAACCGGTCGGCGGCTGGCGACTGAAGGAATTCGTCCGCCTGAACAACCTGCTCGACAAGGACTACGTGGGGTCGGTCATCGTCGGGGACACGAACAAGCGCTATTACGAGGCAGCACCCGGTCGCAACTGGCAGGCCGGCTTCAGCGCGCAGTATCTGTTCTGACACCGGGCCCAGTGCCGGTAGCGGCACCGCGTCAAGCGCGCCGCTCCACCGTGCAGACGGCGTGGCGGTCGCGCTGTTCGAACCTGAACGTCACCGGCAGGAACAGGCTGATGATGTCCGCGTTGGTACGCGCATGCTGGGAAACGCGCTCGACACTGAAGCTGCCGCCGCCGGCCAGGGCCATCGGCAGCATCAGCTGATCGCCCAGGTATTCCCCCACGGCGGCGCCTGAAGCCAGGTAGCGGCGCGCTTCCTGCACCGCGCGCTTGGCCACCGCCTCGGCGCGCAGCATCTTTTCGCCGAAAGCGGTAAACACCTCGGTGACATGGTCATGTTCCACGGTCAGCAGCAATACGTTGCCCGGGCCGTGGCTGTCGGGCAGGGCCACGGGCTTCATCTGCTCTTCGGTCCAGCCCATCGCCGTACGCACGCATTCCAGCTCCCGCGTCAGCACACTCTGGTGCACGCCGGCGATCACGCTTTCCGCGTAACCGCCCTTGCGATCGCCCCGCTCCAGCAGATCGACAGGCCGCCAGGCCTCGACCGGGCTTACCCGCGCTTCCACCATACCGCCACCTGCCGGATAGAAGCCATGCCGCAGCAAGTCGATGGCGAAGTTCGCCCCCATCCTTTCCAGCAAGGGTCGATAGGCTCGCTGCAGGAATTCCACCGGCGGTGCCATCGGATTGTGCGTGCCGCCGGTAATCCTGATGCTCGACGGTTCCCTGGCGTGCAGCAGGGCTGGCAGCAGCGTCTGCAGCACGAGCGAACTGCTGCCCGCGCTGCCGATCGCGAATTCATAATCGCCGCCGCGAAGCGTGCGCGGCACGAAGCACAGCTCGTTCCCTCCGACCGCGACCGGGCCGGTTTCAGCGGCGGCCACCCTGGCGGCGGCGTTCACGGCCGCCACGTGCTGCCGCATCAGGCCGGGCCTGGGCCGCCCGGCGCGAATGTTCCTGATCCGGAACGGCTGGCCCGTCACCATCGACAACGTCAGCGCACTGCGCACGATCTGGCCGCCGCCCTCGCCCAGCGAGCCATCTATCTCGATCATCGCTTCATCCTTTCAACCATTAACTCAGCGCTCAACCCTCGGCCTCAGCTCTCGGCATTTAGCCCTTCACGCATACGACTTGCTTCAGCGTGTGCACCACTTCGACCAGTTCATCCTGGGCCCGCATCACGGCGTCGATATCCTTGTAGGCCATCGGGATCTCATCGATCACACCGCTATCCTTGCGGCATTCGACGCCCTCGGTGGCGCGCTCCTGGTCCGCCAGCGTGAAACGCCGCTTCGCTTCGTTGCGGCTCATCGTGCGGCCGGCGCCATGGCTGCAGCTGTGGAAGCTCTCCGCATTCCCCTTGCCCCGCACGATGAAGCTGCGCGCGCCCATCGAGCCCGGGATGATACCCAGTTCGCCCGCGCGTGCCGACACCGCACCCTTGCGGGTGACCAGTACCTCCTTGCCGAAGTGCGTTTCTTTCTGCACGTAGTTGTGGTGGCAGTTGACCGCTTCCACGTGCGTTTCAAACGGCTTCGCGATCACGGTGCGCACCGCGGCGATCAGGTTGCGCATCATGACCTCGCGGTTCATGCGGGCGAATTTTTGCGCCCAGCCCACCGCTTCCACGTAATCGTCGTAGTGGCTCGTGCCCTCGCGCAGATAGGCCAGGTCGCTGTCGGGCAGGTTCGCCATGTGCGTGCGCATCTCCCGCTGCGCCAGCTCGATGAAGTGCGTGCCGATGGCATTGCCTACGCCACGCGAACCGGAGTGCAGCATGAACCATACGGCACCTTCCTCGTCCAGGCATACCTCGATGAAGTGATTGCCGCCGCCCAGCGTGCCGAGGTGGCGGTGATTGTTCGTGTTCTTCAGCTTCGGCGTTTTCTCGCAGATCGCGTCGAATTCATCCTTCAGCTGCATCCAGGCGGCATCGACCGTCGATGGCGCATCGTGCCAGGATCCCACGTCGCGTCCGCGGTAGCCACGCGTCTTCGGCGACATGCCGTGCGGGATGGCCTTTTCGATCGCGCTGCGCAGCGGTGCCAGATTGTCCGGCAGGTCGCGCGCGTTCAGCGTGGTCTTCGCGGCCATCATCCCGCAACCAATGTCGACCCCGACGGCTGCCGGGATGATCGCACCCAGCGTGGGAATCACGCTCCCGATCGTCGATCCCTTGCCCAGGTGGACGTCCGGCATCACCGCGATGTGCTTGTAGATGAACGGCATCCTTGCGGTATTAGCGAGCTGCTCGCGCGCCGCCTGCTCGACCGGCACGCCCTGCGTCCACATCTTCACAGGGCTGCCGCCCTCAACGTCCATCATGTCGTACTGTCCGGTTTTCATTGCTTCTCCTTGGTCGGTGCGGGGTTCGATGCGCACAGCTCGGCAAGAACCTGCCGTGCCACGCTGGCCTGCCAGCGCGGGGCGTGCACATGGAAGCGCCATGCGCCACCGTTGGTGCCCCGGCCGACTACCGTCAGCCCGGGCGATTGCCGATCCGGCCCCATGCCGGTCACACTGATCACCCAATCCATGAAATTCCCCTGTCGTGGCCAGCCACGTCGGCCAGCCTTCCTCCATCTCTTCTGCAATTGGCGTGCCACGATCAGTGAAATTCGCAAGTGATTGATTTGCCACGTTTTAAAACTGGCAACGAAAACAGCCAACCGTTAGAATTTATCTTTTCGTATAACGATTTATAAAATGAAGAAGAAGGTCATCATCGGTTTCCTGGGCACCCAGCTGGACGGCGGCAAGGGCAGCGCACGCTGGGAAAAGTGGCGGCCCAGCGTGGCCCTGGCCCAGCATGAAGACCTGGTCGTCGACCGCTTCGAGCTGCTTTACAGCGCGCCCGCCCAGGCGCTCGCCAGGCAGTTGAAGGAAGACATCGGTGCGGTGTCGCCGGAGACTGTCGTGCAGGCGCACGAACTGCCGCTACGCGACGCCTGGGATTTCGAAGACGTCTATGGCTGCCTGTTCGACTTTGCCCGCAGCTATCCTTTCGACACCGACAAGGAGGACTACTGGATCCATATCACCACCGGCACGCACGTGGTCCAGATCTGCCTGTTCCTGATGACCGAAGCACGCTATTTTCCCGGCTGCCTGCTGCAATCCTCGCCACCGCGCCGCCATGGCCTCGGCAGCCCTGGGGACTACACGCTGATCGACCTGGACCTGTCGCGTTATGACCTGATCGCGCAACGCTTTTCCCATGCCCGCACGGAAGGGGTGGAGCTGCTGAAATCCGGCATCGCCACGCGCAATGCCCGCTTCAATCGCATGATCGACGAGATCGAGCACGTGGCGGTCCGCTCGCGCGCACCCATGCTGCTGATGGGTCCCACCGGGGCCGGCAAGTCCTTCCTGGCACGCCGGATTTTCGAGCTGAAGAAAATTCGCCACCAGCTGAACGGCCGCTTCGTGGAAATCAACTGTGCCACCCTGCATGGCGATGGCGCCGCGTCGACGCTGTTCGGCCATGTGAAGGGTGCATTCACCGGGGCCGCGACCGAGCGGCCCGGCTTGCTGCGCACGGCGCACAAGGGCCTGCTGTTCCTCGATGAAATCGGCGAGCTGGGTTTAGACGAGCAAGCCATGCTGCTCAAGGCGGTGGAGGAAAAGCGCTTCCTGCCGGTAGGCGGCGATCTCGAAGTGCAAAGCGATTTCCAGCTCATCGCCGGTACCAACCGCAACCTGGCGCACGAGGTGGCGGCTGGCCGTTTTCGCGAAGACCTGTTCGCCCGCATCAACCTGTGGACCTACTCGCTGCCCAGCCTGGCCGAGCGCCCGGAAGACATCGAACCCAACCTGGATTACCTGCTGGAGCAAGCCGGTGTCGAGATCGGCCAGGTGGCCCGTTTCAACAAGGAGTCGCGTGCCGCGTTCCTGCGCTTCGCTACCTCACCCGGCGCGCGGTGGACAGGGAATTTCCGTGACCTGTATGCATCGGTGACGCGCATGGCCACGCTGGCCGAGGGTGGCCGCATCACGACATCGGTGGCCGATGCCGAGATCGGCCGCCTGCGTCATGCCTGGCGTGAGCCGGAAGCGCCGGAACGCGGCGCCATCGACCTGGAGACACTGCTCGGCCGCGAGCGGGTCGCGGCGCTGGACCTGTTCGACAAGCTGCAGCTTGAGGCGGTGGTAGCAGTCTGCGCGGATTGCGCAAGCCTGTCCGATGCCGGCCGCAAGCTGTTTGGCGTGTCGCGCATGGACAAGGCCAAGCCGAACGATGCCGACCGGTTGAAGAAGTACCTGGCACGCCATGGGCTGGCGTGGGACGATGTGCGCGGCCTGCGTGGGCTGCGTTAGGCCGCCAATGCCATCAGGCCGCCCTTGGCGCTATCGTGCATGTGCTGTACCGCTCCCCGGCTTCGAATGTCACGTGCACCGGCAGGAATTGCGCGATCACTTCCGCATTCGTGATCGCATGCTGCGACACGTGATCCAGCGTGTAGCTGCCGCCGCCGGCCAGCGCGAGCGGCAGCATCAGCTGGTCGCCCAGGTGTTCGCCCACCGCGGCACCGGAGATCAGGTAACGCCGCGCCTCGAGCACCGCGTCGCCGGCCACGTCCTCGGCGCGCCGGCGCTTCTCGCCCACCGACGAGAACACTTCCGTCACGTGTTCGCTCTCCAGCACGATCACGATCGCATTGCCCGGCCCCTGGTCGTTGGACAGCGGATGCGCGGACAACTGGTCGTCCCGCCAGTGCAGCGCTTTGCCGATGCATTCGAGTTCGCGTTGCGCGACCGAGAGCGGGATCGCCGCCACGTAGGCTTCCGCACGTCCCTGATGCAGCGTGCCCCGCTCGGGCAGGTGCAGCTGGCGTAGTTGCGCGCATGGCCAGATGGCGGCGCAGACTTCGCCACCGCCATTGGGATAAAAGCCGAAGCGCTTCAACTCGAAGTCGACCTGGGCGCCCATGGCCTGCAACAGGCGCACGTATGCGCGTTCGATGAAGTGCGCCGGTGGCGCTTTCGGGTTGTGGGTGCCGCCGCTGACCTTCACAACCGAAGGTACATCCGCATGCAGCAGGGCGGGAATCAGTGTCTGCATGACCAGCGTGGCACTGCCGGCGGTACCGATGGCGAATTCGTAGACGCCGCCCTTGATGCAGCGCGGCGTGAATGCCAGTTCGGTGGAGCCCACCTCCGCCTGGCTGACGTCCGCGTTGCATACGGCGGCGGCAGCCCGCACCGCCATCAGGTGTTGCCGCATCAAGCCGGGTTTCGGCCGATTGGCGCGGATGTTCCTGATCCGGAACGGCTGCCCCGTGATCATCGACAGCGTCAGCGACGAACGCAGGATTTGTCCGCCGCCCTCTCCTGTTGAGCCATCCAGCTCGATCATCGCATCAGCCCTTCACACAGACGACCTGCTTCAATGTATGCACCACCTCGACGAGGTCGCGCTGGGCGTGCATCACGGCGTCGATATCCTTGTAGGCCATCGGGATCTCGTCCACCACGCCTTCGTCCTTGCGGCATTCCACACCCTCGGTCGCGCGCGCCTGGTCTTCGCGGGTGAAGCGGCGCTTGGCCTCGCTGCGGCTCATGGTGCGGCCAGCGCCGTGGCTGCAACTGGTGAAGCTGTCTTCATTCCCTTTGCCGCGCACGATGTAGCTGCGCGCGCCCATCGAACCCGGGATGATACCCAGCTCCCCGGCCTTGGCCGACACGGCACCCTTGCGCGTCACCAGCACATCCTGGCCGAAGTGGCGCTCTTTCTGCACGTAGTTGTGGTGGCAGTTGACGGCTTCCACGTGCGTTTCAAACGGTTTCCTGATGACGCTGCGGACAGCCTTGACCAGGTTCTGCATCATGACCTCGCGGTTCATGCGGGCGAATTTCTGCGCCCAGCCCACCGCTTCCACGTAATCGTCGTAATGCTGCGTGCCTTCCTTCAGGTATGCGAGATCGCGGTCCGGCAGGTTGGCCAGGTGGGTGCGCATGTCCTGCTGCGCCAGTTCGATGAAATGCGTGCCGATGGCATTGCCCACGCCGCGCGAACCGGAGTGCAGCATCAGCCAGACGGCGCCTTCCTCGTCGAGGCAGACTTCGATGAAGTGGTTGCCGGTGCCGAGCGTGCCGAGGTGCTTGTAGTTGTTGGTATGCCGCAGCTTCGGCGTCTTGGCGCAGATGAGATCGAACTCGTCCTTCAACTGCGACCATGCGATATCGACGGCGGACGGCGGATTCTGCCATGAGCCTTCGTCGCGCCCCTTGAAGCCGCGCGTCTTCGGCGACAGGCCGTGCGGAATCGCCTTTTCGATCGCGCTGCGCAGCGGCCCCAGGTTATCGGGCAGGTCGCTGGCCGTCAGTGTGGTCTTGGCGGCCATCATGCCGCAGCCGATGTCGACGCCTACCGCGGCCGGAATGACAGCGCCCAGCGTGGGAATCACGCTGCCGATCGTCGATCCCTTGCCCAGGTGGACGTCGGGCATCACGGCGATGTGCTTGTAAATGAAGGGCATCTTCGCCGTGTTCGCCAGTTGCTCCTTCGCCTCCGGCTCCACAGGCACGCCGTGCGTCCACATCTTGACGGGACGGCCGCCCTTCACCTCCATGGTGTCGTAATCTGCGCTCATGCTGGTCTCCTGCCGGCATTATGTGCGATCCGGCAGGAGCGGCGCACACGATCAGTAACTGCTGAGCGGCTTGCCGAATTTGAGGAGCCACAGCCGGCTCGGCCGTTCCAGATCGGTGCCGCGCGCCACGTGGATCGTATTCGCGGCGTTGCAGCCAGGCGCACTGGCGGTGGCGATCGTGCCGGCGGCATCGACATTGCACTTGGTGACATCGGCATCCGCCACCGCTTCGCCGGACGGGGCAAAGACCCGGGTTTTCAGGCCGAAGTCGTTGTCGTTGACGATCGCCAGCGTATTGCCGTCGACGACGGCAAGGCCTTCGGCCTTCTCGGCCAGCCAGCCGAGCGCATTCAGGTCGAGCAACTGCGTTTTTTTCAGCGGCACCACCTTCGACCAGTCGGCGCCATTGACGGCGGCGCCGGCCATCGAGCTCTTTTCGAGATCCGACGTATCGGCGTTGAACGCGGCGGCGGCGATATCGGTCGCATTGCCGATTTCAACCAGCATCAGTTTATTGAATACTTTGCCTGACGGATCAGCGCCCTGCTCGATGACGATGAACTTGCCATTGCCCAGCGCGGCCACGTCGCCCAGCTTGGCGTTGCCGGTACGGCCATCCTGGTAATCGGCGGCCGCGATCGGGTAGGCGTACATCTTCGTTGCCGCGCCGGTTTTCGGATCGAATTCCACCCACCGGGTGAAGCGCGCGAAGCGCTCGACCTGCTCGTTCTTGCCGGTCACGGCATACATGGCGCTGCCGTCGCTCAGCGGGCTTTGCAGGAAACCATGCAACTTGTCCGTGCCGCTGTCCAGCGTCAGGCCTTCCATGCCGCGGTTGGCGCGGCGCCTGGCGAAGATCTTCGGCAAGCCGGTGCCCGGGGCATATTTCGCCAGGATGATGCCGCTGCCTGCGTCGACCTTAACGATGAAGGGGCCGTATTCGTCGGAAATCCACAGCGCATTGCGGGCCTTGTCGAACACCACGGCTTCGCTGTCGATACCGTTCACGTCGAATTTCGCCTTGCCGGCGGCGTCGAACTTCATCGTGTCCATGACCGGGATTTCCGCTGAGTTGCCGAGCGAGCCTTCCGGAATCGGCAGGCCGCTGGTGTTCATCGCAGCGGAAGCCTTGAGCGGCATGGACGAGTTCAGCACCGCGCCGGACTTGCCGACGGTGACCAGACCGATCGAGGGCGTGAACGACGGCGACGGGAAGATCTTGCTGCCCATCGTTCCCGAACCGCTGAGAGACGGCACGTTAGGCCCATCGCCATTGGGGCCGCGGTCGGTCAGGCCATAGAACTCCAGGTCGCCGTTGGCGTTAGCGCCCTTGAAAGCCAGCGCGGAACCATACGAGGGCAGGAAACCCAGCGGGAAGTCCTGCTTCACCTTGCCGTTGCCGCCTTCATAGGGAATATGGAACTTGCTGTCGGCCTGGATCTGGTAGCGGGTGACGCTGACGTCGACCGTGCCTTGCGTAAATTTTTCGACGACCGGCGCGTTCAGCTTCGATGCCAGCGTATCCTCGAAGTGCTCGCGCACCAGCATGCGGCGGGCGTCGTCGATGGTGCGGGAGGCGTATTTCGTTCCGGCGGAGGCCAGCAGCGCGGCGAGTGCCTTGTCGAAGACCGCGGGCGCGGCGGTGAAGTCGAGGCTCTTGCCTGCCAGCGCGGTCCGGGCGTCGGCCGTGATCCTGATGCCATTGGCGGGATCGCCATCGTCGTCCAGCAGTTGCAGTGCGAGCAGGCGGTTGGTGACCTTGCTGTCCTTGACGTCGTTGCCGCCGGCCAGCTGCAGCGGGGTGATCGTTGCGGCGCATGATGCGCTGCCAAGTGCAACGCCCCCAAGCGTGAAGGCGACCGTGTCGCCTTCGGCGCAAGTGAACTCCCCCTTGCTGCCCGTCGTCGCCCGCGCCGCTGTCCCCGCCACGTATTCCGCTCCCTCGACCGCTCCATCGAGGAATACACCACTGATCTGGGGTTTGACCGGCGCGGCGGCAGGCGGCGAATCGTTATCGCCACCACAGGCGGCCAGGATGACAGCGAGCGATAACAGGGAAAGACGGGGGAGCTTCATGCGGGCCTCTTCGAATGAAAAGGCGCAGTCTATAAGGATGACGTGACCTGGCGATGACAGGCAGTGCTCCCCAATCGGCGGCGTGCCAGGACTTCGGGAGCATCAAAACCGGTGACAGTGAACTGAACCCTAAAAGTTGGACACCAACTTTTGGGGTTTTTCATGGCGAAATACAGTGTGCAGTTCAAGCAAGAGGTGGTCGATCGATATCGGGCCGGCCCGTTAGGATGCGTTCGTCTGGGCAACGAGATGGGCGTGGATCCTAGCCTGGTCTATTTGTGGGTCAGGCTATACGACGCTCATGGCGTGGGGGGCCTGGAGAAGAAGCAACATAGGCACAGCGCTGAGGGCAAGCTGTCGATATTGCAGCACATGTGGAAACATGAGTTGTCATGTTTCGAGACGGCCGTGATTTTCAACGTGCGCCACACCGGCAGCATCGGCCAGTGGGAGCGCTGCTATCATAGCGGCGGTATAGATGCGCTCAGTCCCCGACCGCGCCAGAGACCGAAGAAAATGCCCACATCCCAGCCGCCCGCGCCGCAAACGCCTCTCGATGAAGAGGCCAAGACCCTTGAAGAGCTTCTCAAAGAAGTGAACTACTTGCGGATGGAGAACGCCTACCTAAAAAAGCTGGATGCCTTGGTTCAGGAAGAGAAGCAGCAGCGTGCGATAGCGCGCAAAAAGCGAAAGTAATCACTGAACTGAGGCAGCGTTTCCCTTTGGATGGCTTGCTGGAAGTAGCAGGCCTGGCGCGCAGCACTTACTACTATCAGCAGCAAGTGGCCAAGCTAGGCGATCGTGACGAGGCCTTAAAAAATCGTGTTCAGGGCGTCTTCGACGGCAACCACGGGCGCTATGGCTATCGCCGTGTGGCCGCTGAGATCCGCAAGGACGGGCATAAGGTTAACCACAAACGTGTACAGCGTTTGATGAGCGAGCTCGGCTTGAAATCGCTGGTGCGGCCGAAGAAGTATCGTTCTTACAAAGGCGAAGTGGGCGAAGCTGCAGATAACCTCTTGGACCGCGATTTTGAAGCTGCGGCCATGCACGAGAAGTGGGTAACTGATGTCACGGAGTTCAATGTCGCTGGCAAAAAACTGTATCTCTCGCCGGTGATGGATCTGTGCAACGGCGAGATCATCGCCTTCGAGACGAACACCCGGCCAGTGCTGAGCTTGGTTACCAACATGGTTAAAAAAGCCCTGCGAAAGCTCGGCAAAGACGACAAGCCAATCCTTCACTCAGACCAGGGATGGCACTATCGGAAGCCCGCTTACCGGAAGGCGCTGGAGGATAAAAATGTCGTGCAGAGCATGTCTCGCAAAGGAAATTGCCTCGATAACGCTGCCATGGAGAGCTTCTTCGCCGTACTCAAGACTGAGTACTTCCATCTGCAGAAATTTGCCAGTATCGAGGAGCTGAAGAAAGGCCTGGTGAAGTACATCCGCTACTACAATCACAAGCGCATCAAGCTTAGGTTGAACGGGCTGAGTCCTGTGCAGTACAGAACTCAGCTCCAAGTAGCATAGCTAACAAACCGTCCAACTTCCTGGGGTCACTTCACAGGCTCCGATTATGTTCGAAAGCTTCCTGAAAACGAGTGACAGGCTCCGATTGTTTTCGAAAGGTTTCTGAAAACCGGGGACAGGCTCCGATTGTTTTCGAAAGGTTTCCCGAAATCGGAGCCTGTCACTGGTTTTGCTATAGGTTTCCAGACGAAATCGGAGCCTGTCCCCGGTTTTGCTACAGGTTTCGCGGCGAAATCGGAGCCTGTCCCCGGTTTTTTCGGTAACAATTGGGGTGGCCAAAAGCAAAAAACCCCGCCAGCACACGCTAGCGGGGTTTTTCTATGTAACAGCCTGACGATAACCTACTTTCACACTGGTTGCAGTAGCGACGTCGGGCAGTGCCCGGCGGAGCAATCGGCGCATTCGACAGCTTGAAGCGGAGCCCGACAGCATGCTGCAATCCATAAGCACAAATGAAAAAAGCCCACCAGATCACTGGTGGGCTTTTCTCGGTATAACAGCCTGACGATAACCTACTTTCACACTGGTTGCAGCACTATCATCGGCGCAAAGTCGTTTCACGGTCCTGTTCGGGATGGGAAGGGGTGGGACCGACTTGCTATGGTCATCAGGCATGACTTGTACGCAGTGCCGTCCCCTGTGGGGCGACGTCACTGCTCAATCCGGAAGAAGTAAAGCGAGGGTAACTCTCATCAAAGAGTAAATGCGAGGAATCATCATTGATTCATAACCGTCAAGGTTATAGGGACAAGCCGTACGGGCAATTAGTATCAGTTAGCTTAATGCATTACTGCACTTCCACACCTGACCTATCAACGTCCTGGTCTCGAACGACCCTTCAAGGAGCTCAAGGCTCCGGGAAATCTCATCTCAAGGCAAGTTTCCCGCTTAGATGCTTTCAGCGGTTATCTCTTCCGAACTTAGCTACCCGGCAATGCCACTGGCGTGACAACCGGTACACCAGAGGTTCGTCCACTCCGGTCCTCTCGTACTAGGAGCAGCCCCCTTCAAATTTCCAACGCCCACGGCAGATAGGGACCAAACTGTCTCACGACGTTTTAAACCCAGCTCACGTACCACTTTAAATGGCGAACAGCCATACCCTTGGGACCGGCTACAGCCCCAGGATGTGATGAGCCGACATCGAGGTGCCAAACTCCCCCGTCGATATGAACTCTTGGGAGGAATCAGCCTGTTATCCCCAGAGTACCTTTTATCCGTTGAGCGATGGCCCTTCCATACAGAACCACCGGATCACTATGTCCTACTTTCGTACCTGCTCGACTTGTCGGTCTCGCAGTTAAGCACGCTTATGCCATTGCACTATTAGCACGATGTCCGACCGTACCTAGCGTACCTTCGAACTCCTCCGTTACACTTTAGGAGGAGACCGCCCCAGTCAAACTGCCTACCATGCACTGTCCCCGATCCGGATAACGGACCAAGGTTAGAACCTCAAACAAACCAGGGTGGTATTTCAAGGTTGGCTCCACGAGAACTGGCGTCCCCGCTTCAAAGCCTCCCACCTATCCTACACAGATTGGTTCAAAGTCCAATGCAAAGCTACAGTAAAGGTTCATGGGGTCTTTCCGTCTAGCCGCGGGTAGATTGCATCATCACAAACACTTCAACTTCGCTGAGTCTCGGGAGGAGACAGTGTGGCCATCGTTACGCCATTCGTGCAGGTCGGAACTTACCCGACAAGGAATTTCGCTACCTTAGGACCGTTATAGTTACGGCCGCCGTTTACTGGGACTTCAATCAAGAGCTTGCACCCCATCATTTAATCTTCCAGCACCGGGCAGGCGTCACACCCTATACGTCCACTTTCGTGTTTGCAGAGTGCTGTGTTTTTATTAAACAGTCGCAGCCACCATTTTATTGCAACCCTGTCACCCTTCTGCAGTAAAGCAGTCAAGCTACTGGGGCGTACCTTTTCCCGAAGTTACGGTACCAATTTGCCGAGTTCCTTCTCCCGAGTTCTCTCAAGCGCCTTAGAATACTCATCTCGCCCACCTGTGTCGGTTTGCGGTACGGTCTCGTATGACTGAAGCTTAGAGGCTTTTCTTGGAACCACTTCCGATTGCTTCGCGCCACATGGGCGCTCGTCCCAGTCCCTTGAATTATGTGCCCGGATTTGCCTAAGCACCTTCTATGAACCAGAAACTGACTATTCCAACAGTCAGACAACCTTCCGCGATCCGTCCCCCCATCGCATCATACGACGGTGCAGGAATATTAACCTGCTTCCCATCAGCTACGCATCTCTGCCTCGCCTTAGGGGCCGACTCACCCTGCTCCGATGAACGTTGAACAGGAAACCTTGGGCTTACGGCGTGCGGGCTTTTCACCCGCATTATCGCTACTCATGTCAGCATTCGCACTTCTGATACCTCCAGCATCCTTTACAAGACACCTTCGCAGGCTTACAGAACGCTCTCCTACCATATCCTTGCGGATATCCGCAGCTTCGGTGACTGGCTTAGCCCCGTTACATCTTCCGCGCAGGACGACTCGATCAGTGAGCTATTACGCTTTCTTTAAATGATGGCTGCTTCTAAGCCAACATCCTGACTGTTTTAGCCTTCCCACTTCGTTTTCCACTTAGCCAATCTTTGGGACCTTAGCTGGCGGTCTGGGTTGTTTCCCTCTTGACACCGGACGTTAGCACCCGATGTCTGTCTCCCAAGCTCGCACTCATCGGTATTCGGAGTTTGCAATGGTTTGGTAAGTCGCGATGACCCCCTAGCCATAACAGTGCTCTACCCCCGATGGTGATACTTGAGGCACTACCTAAATAGTTTTCGGAGAGAACCAGCTATTTCCAAGTTTGTTTAGCCTTTCACCCCTATCCACAGCTCATCCCCTAATTTTTCAACATTAGTGGGTTCGGTCCTCCAGTGCGTGTTACCGCACCTTCAACCTGGCCATGGATAGATCACTTGGTTTCGGGTCTACACCCAGCAACTAGCGCCCTGTTCGGACTCGATTTCTCTGCGGCTCCCCTATTCGGTTAACCTCGCTACTGAATGTAAGTCGCTGACCCATTATACAAAAGGTACGCCGTCACGGAACAAGTCCGCTCCGACTGTTTGTATGCACACGGTTTCAGGATCTATTTCACTCCCCTCCCGGGGTTCTTTTCGCCTTTCCCTCACGGTACTGGTTCACTATCGGTCGATTACGAGTATTTAGCCTTGGAGGATGGTCCCCCCATATTCAGACAGGATTTCTCGTGTCCCGCCCTACTTGTCGCATACTTAGTACCACCGGTCTGATTTCGCGTACGGGGCTATCACCCACTATGGCGCCTATTTCCAGAGGCTTCCACTACCAGTCCGACTATCATATGCAGGCTCTTCCCATTTCGCTCGCCACTACTTTGGGAATCTCGGTTGATTTCTTTTCCTGCAGCTACTTAGATGTTTCAGTTCGCCGCGTTCGCTTCACACACCTATGTATTCAGTGAGTGATGACCTATAAGGCCGGGTTTCCCCATTCGGAAATCTTCGGATCAATGCTCGTTTGTCAGCTCCCCGAAGCTTATCGCAGACTTCTACGTCCTTCATCGCCTGTAATCGCCAAGGCATCCACCATGTGCACTTATTCACTTGTCCCTATAACCTTGACGGCTATAGCGCAAGCATTTACTACTGTGTTTGATGAGTTTTTGTATGCGTTCCTTTCGGAACACTACCCTAAGTGTATTCATTGCTGAATACGCTTAATAAAACTTTACTTCTTCCAGATTGTTAAAGAGCGAAACAGCAGTGATCTCTAAAAGATCAAATTTAAACCGCAGGGCTTAGATTTGATTTCTTAACAGAAGCGATGGTGGAGGATGACGGGATCGAACCGACGACCCCCTGCTTGCAAAGCAGGTGCTCTCCCAGCTGAGCTAATCCCCCGTGTTCGTGGTGGGTCTGGTTGGGCTCGAACCAACGACCCCCGCGTTATCAACACGGTGCTCTAACCAGCTGAGCTACAGACCCGCGCGCTTCTACTGTTTCTCTAACAACAGCCGATAAGTGTGAGCGTTTGATGCACGATCTTGCGATCAGTGCCGACTCTAGAAAGGAGGTGATCCAGCCGCACCTTCCGATACGGCTACCTTGTTACGACTTCACCCCAGTCACGAATCCTACCGTGGTAAGCGCCCTCCTTGCGGTTAAGCTACCTACTTCTGGTAAAACCCGCTCCCATGGTGTGACGGGCGGTGTGTACAAGACCCGGGAACGTATTCACCGCGACATGCTGATCCGCGATTACTAGCGATTCCAACTTCATGCAGTCGAGTTGCAGACTACAATCCGGACTACGATACACTTTCTGGGATTAGCTCCCCCTCGCGGGTTGGCGGCCCTCTGTATGTACCATTGTATGACGTGTGAAGCCCTACCCATAAGGGCCATGAGGACTTGACGTCATCCCCACCTTCCTCCGGTTTGTCACCGGCAGTCTCATTAGAGTGCCCTTTCGTAGCAACTAATGACAAGGGTTGCGCTCGTTGCGGGACTTAACCCAACATCTCACGACACGAGCTGACGACAGCCATGCAGCACCTGTGTTCAGGTTCCCTTTCGGGCACTCCCAGATCTCTCCAGGATTCCTGACATGTCAAGGGTAGGTAAGGTTTTTCGCGTTGCATCGAATTAATCCACATCATCCACCGCTTGTGCGGGTCCCCGTCAATTCCTTTGAGTTTTAATCTTGCGACCGTACTCCCCAGGCGGTCTACTTCACGCGTTAGCTGCGTTACTAAGTCAATTAAGACCCAACAACTAGTAGACATCGTTTAGGGCGTGGACTACCAGGGTATCTAATCCTGTTTGCTCCCCACGCTTTCGTGCATGAGCGTCAGTCTTGACCCAGGGGGCTGCCTTCGCCATCGGTGTTCCTCCACATCTCTACGCATTTCACTGCTACACGTGGAATTCTACCCCCCTCTGCCAAACTCTAGCCTTGCAGTCTCCATCGCCATTCCCAGGTTAAGCCCGGGGATTTCACGACAGACTTACAAAACCGCCTGCGCACGCTTTACGCCCAGTAATTCCGATTAACGCTTGCACCCTACGTATTACCGCGGCTGCTGGCACGTAGTTAGCCGGTGCTTATTCTTCAGGTACCGTCATGAGGCACGGATATTAGCCGTACCCTTTTCTTCCCTGACAAAAGAGCTTTACAACCCGAAGGCCTTCTTCACTCACGCGGCATTGCTGGATCAGGGTTGCCCCCATTGTCCAAAATTCCCCACTGCTGCCTCCCGTAGGAGTCTGGACCGTGTCTCAGTTCCAGTGTGGCTGGTCGTCCTCTCAGACCAGCTACTGATCGTCGCCTTGGTGAGCCTTTACCTCACCAACTAGCTAATCAGATATCGGCCGCTCCAGGAGCACAAGGCCTTGCGGTCCCCTGCTTTCATCCTTGGATCGTATGCGGTATTAGCGTAACTTTCGCTACGTTATCCCCCACTCTTGGGCACGTTCCGATATATTACTCACCCGTTCGCCACTCGCCGCCAGGCCGAAGCCCGCGCTGCCGTTCGACTTGCATGTGTAAAGCATGCCGCCAGCGTTCAATCTGAGCCAGGATCAAACTCTTCAGTTTAATCTCTGTTGTCCGACATTTCTGTCGGGGTCACTTACTCAAGAATACTGACGAATCATCCGAAGATGATCACGTTTATTTCTTGTGTAAGCGTTTGATGCTATATATTTTGAGCTTCAGGACCGAAGTCCTGGGCACATCACATCAAACGCCCACACTTATCGACTGTTGATTGTTAAAGAATTCTGCCCAAGTATTTCAACTTCGGGCTTGCTGCGGATCTCGTTGAACTTTCGTTCGACCCGGCGACAAATCGTTGTGTTTGTCAGCAGCAGAGAGATGAGATTATGCGGTGTTTCGTGCAGCTCGTCAACCCCCTCAGTTTGCAGCCTCAGTATCCATCACTGCGCTTTCAACACCTCGCTGCGTCGTTGTTCGCTGCGAGGGACAGAACTATAACGAAACGCCTGCCGCCGCGCAAGGGGTAAAATGCGCAATTCCGCGATCGCCCCCCCGAGAAGTTCATGTCCATCCTGCTTTCCACCCTCAATGCCCGCTATACCCACGCATCGCTGGGCCTGCGTTATCTGCTCGCCAATATGGGAGAGCTCAAGAATGAAACGCGCATCCAGGAGTTCGTCATCGGCGCGAAGACAACAGAGATGGTGGAGCGCATCCTGGCATACGCTCCCAGGATCGTGGGATTCGGCGTCTATATATGGAACGTGGAAGAAACCACCAAACTCGTGGCCATGCTGAAACGGGTGGCCCCACACATTGTCGTCGTCCTGGGTGGCCCCGAGGTCTCGCATGAGACGAACGAACAGCCCATCGCGCAACTCGCGGACTATGTCGTTACCGGGTGGGGCGACGTCACGTTCCCGAAACTGTGCGGCGAAATCCTGCACGGGCCGAAGCCGCTCATGAAAGTGCACGCCGGCGTACAGCCGCCGATGGCCGACATCGCCCTGCCCTACGCCCTGTACAGCGACGACGATATCGCCCACCGCACGCTGTACGTGGAAGCGTCGCGCGGCTGCCCGTTCAAGTGCGAGTTCTGCCTGTCCGCCCTCGATAAAACCGCCTGGCCATTCGATATCGACACCTTCCTGGCCGAGATGGAGGCGCTGCATGCGCGCGGCGCCCGCGTGTTCAAGTTCGTCGACCGCACGTTCAACCTGAATATCAAGACCAGCCTGAAGATCATGCAGTTCTTCCTCGACAAGCTGGCCGCGAACCCGGAAGACCCGGTGTACGCCCACTTCGAACTGGTGCCCGATCACCTGCCGGATGCGCTGAAGGAAGGCATCGCCAAATTCCCGCCCGGCGCGTTGCAGTTCGAGATCGGCATCCAGAGCTTCAATCCAACGGTACAGGCGAACATCTCCCGCAAGCAGGATAACGGCAAGGCCGCGGCGAACATCCGCTGGCTGTGCGAGCACTCGCATGTGCACATGCACGTCGACCTGATCGCCGGCCTGCCCGGCGAGACGGTGGAGAGCTTCGCCGAGGGGTTCGACAAGCTGTGGGCCCTCGGCCCGCATGAAATCCAGTTCGGCATATTGAAGCGCCTGCGCGGTACGCCGATCATCCGGCACACGGAAGCCTTCGGCCTCGTGTTCGATCCGCATCCGCCGTACACGATCCTGGCGAACCGGGATATCGACTTCCCCACCATGCAGCGCCTGGTGCGCTTCGCCCGCTACTGGGACCTGGTGGCGAATTCCGGCCGATTCACCCACGTCACGCCGGTGCTGCTGGGCGAACGCCCGTTCGCCAGCTTCATGGCCTTCTCCGACTGGCTGTATGCGAACACCGATGCCACCCATCGCATCGCGCTGGATCGCCTGGCGGCGCTCACCGGCAAGTACCTGCGCCAGTTGGGTATCGAAGGCGTCGACGCCCTGCTGGCGAGCGATGGCCACGGTGTGAAGCAGAAAGCCGCGGCACCGGTACCATCGCTGGCCGCCCCGCAGCGCCAGGCGCGCCACCTGGCCGCCTGAGCACCCGAGCGCACGTAAGCGCGCTCCGACACACGGTAGAGCCGGGGGCTGTAGCGAACGAAACGAATCTCACTTACACTGGCGACATGCCCATTGCACAAGAGCCAACCTTAACTTTTGACCCCGGCGGCACGGCGGGAGCGACGGTGACCGCCGATGGCACATGGCAGGTCCACGCGCTGGCTCACCGCAAGACAATGAAGGCGATTTCCACGCAACTGGGCCGTGCTGGCCCCGATGCGCAATGGGACCTCTCCGCGATCGACAGCCTGGATCACATCGGCGCGCAGCTGTTCTGGCAGGCCTGGGAGTACAAGCGGCCCGCCAGCCTGAAGCTGGCGCCCGGGCAGGAGGAATTCTTCAAGCGGCTGGAGGCCACGGGCAAGCTGGAACTGCCCCGCCAGCGCGGCCTGCACATGAACTGGATCACCACGCTGGGCAGTGGCGTGCTGCATTTCGGCGAACACCTGCAAGGCTTTGTGCGGCTGATCGGCCAGGTGGTGCAAGACCTGTGGCGCTTCGTCGCCGCGCCGCAGCGCGGACCGTGGAAGGAAATCTCCGCCAACATCTTCCACGCAGGCTTCCAGGCCCTCGGCATCACCGCGCTGGTGGGCTTCCTGATCGGGGTGGTGCTGTCCTACCTGTCCGCGCAGCAGCTGCGCAACTTCGGCGGCGACATCTACCTCGTCAACCTGCTCGGCATGAGCATCATCCGCGAACTCGGCCCGCTGCTGGCCGCGATCCTGGTCGCCGGCCGCTCCGGTTCGTCGATCACCGCGCAGCTGGGCGTGATGCGGGTTACCGAAGAACTCGATGCGATGCTGGTGATGGGCATCTCGCACGGCTTCCGCCTGGTGATGCCGAAAGTGGTGGCCCTGGCGATTTCGATGCCGCTGCTGGTGATCTGGACCGATACGATGGCCCTGATCGGCGGCATGGTATCGGCCAAGCTGGAACTGAACCTGTCGGCCCGCTACTTCATCCAGAAGCTGCCCGATGCGGTACCGCTGGCGAACTACATGATCGGGCTGGGCAAGGGCGCGGTCTTCGGCATGCTGATCGCGCTGGTGTCCTGCCATTTCGGGCTGCGCATCCAGCCGAACACCGAAAGCCTGGGCCGCGGCACCACCACTTCCGTCGTGACCGCGATCACCGTGGTGATCCTGGCCGACGCCGTGTTCGCGATCGTCTTCAACGGCGTGGGGTTCTGATGGCAACGGATGAGGACCTCGACCGCAGCTGCCCGGCAGGGCCCAGCGAACTGACGCTGGACGGCAGCGTCCCTGTCGTGGAGATCACCGGCCTGCAGACCAGGTTCGGCAAGACCATCATCCACAATGACCTGAACCTGACGATCGAGGATGGCGAGATCATGTCGATCGTCGGCGGGTCCGGCACCGGCAAGACGGTGCTGCTGCGCCAGATGCTGGGCCTGGAGCGGCCATCGCAGGGCTGCGTGCGCATCTTCGGCGAAGACATCACGCAGGCCAAGCCCGCCCAGCTGCAACTGCTGCGCAATCACTGGGGCATGCTGTTCCAGGAAGGCGCGCTGTATTCGGCCCTCACGGTATTCGAGAACATCGCGCAGCCCATGCGCGAGCTGCGCGTGCTGCCCGATGCGCTGGTGCGCGATGCGGTGCTGCTGAAGATGAACATGGTGGGCCTGGGGCCGGAGCATGCCAACAAGATGCCGTCCGACCTTTCCGGCGGCATGGTCAAGCGCGTGGCGCTCGCCCGCGCGCTGGCACTGGAGCCGAAGCTGCTGTTCCTCGACGAGCCGACGGCGGGCCTGGATCCGGACCGCTCGGAAAGCTTCGTCTCGCTGATCAAGTCGCTGCACCGCGAGCTGGGCCTGACGGTGGTGATGGTGACGCACGACCTGGATACGCTGTTCGCGCTGTCCACCCGCATCGCGGTCCTCGCCGAAAAGCACGTGATCGCGGTGGGGCCGACGCGCGACGTGATCGGCGTGGACCACCCGTTCATCAAGGAGTTCTTCCTCGGCGACCGGGGCAAGCGCGCACTCGAAGCGCTGCAGTAGCCCGCCCGAGAGCAGACAACAAGCAGACAAGGAGTACACATGGAAAACCGATCGCATGCCTTCATGACCGGCATCTTCACGCTGGCACTGCTCACGGCTGCCGTCCTGTTCGGCATCTGGTTCAACCGCGACCGCGTGGAATACGATCCGTACCTGCTGGCGACCACGCTGGCGGTGCCCGGCCTGAACCCGCAGGCGGCGGTGCGCTACCGCGGGCTGGAAGTGGGCAAGGTGGACGCCATCGACTTCGATCCGAAGATGGCCGGGCAGATCCTGATCCACCTGGCAATCGATCCGGCCACGCCGATCACGCGCACCACCTACGCCACGCTGGGCTACCAGGGCGTGACCGGCATCGCGTATATCCAGCTGGACGATGAATCGGTGGGTTCGCAGCGCCTGGCCACCAATGAGCAGAATCCCGCCCGCATCCCGCTGCGCCCCGGCCTGCTGGACCAGCTGGAAAAGCGCGGCACGGCGATCCTGTCGCAAGCGGAGCAGGTGACGGTGAAACTCAACGACCTGCTCAGCGATGAAAACCGCAAGACGATCCTGGCCGCGTTCTCCGACGTGAGCGAGACCGTCAACCGCTACAAGGCGCTGCCCGGCCAGCTGGAGCCGACCTTCGAGCGGCTGCCCGCCCTGGCCGCGAAGGCGGAGACCGCGATCGATTCCGTCAATACGCTCGCGCAGGACGTGACGGCGCTGTCGCAAAGCCTGCACGGACCGGAAGGCACGCTGACACGCATCGGCGACTCGGTCGACCGCGCCGTCAATGGCGTGGAAGCGGTAACCACCGGCGCGCAGCTGGAAACGCTGCCGAGCATCACGGCGCTGACCGATGAAACCCGCTCGTCGATGCGCTCGGTGCGCCGCACGATGAATACCCTGAACGACCGCCCGCAGAGCATCCTGTTCGGCGCGCCGGATGTGGCGCCAGGCCCCGGCGAACCGGGCTTCGCGGCGCCTGCCAAGTGACGATGGAGTGAAAACCACGCGATGAACGACCACACCATGAAACAGTTTCGCTTCCGCCACCGTCTGTGCAGGAACGCCGCCATCGTGCTGGCGGCGGCCCTGCTGGCCGGCTGCGCCTCGACCAAGGGTCCGGCCCCCACCAGCTTCGATTTCGGCCCGGTGGCTGCTCCCGTGACGCCGACGCCGGCCGCGGCCAGCTATCCCGCACTGATCGTGGCGGACGTGAGCGGCCCGGCCACGCTCGATACGGACCGCATGTTCTATCGCCTCGCATACGCCAATGCGCAGCAGGCCCTGCCCTATGCGTATAACCGCTGGGCCGCCACGCCGCTGCAGCTGCTGTCGCAGCGGCTGAAGGCACGCATCGCGCAGGGCGGCGTCAAGGTACTGTCGATCAGCGACGCCACCGGCGGCCTGCCGGTACTGCGTCTGGAGATGGACGAGTTCTCGCAGAACTTCGCCAGCGCCACGGAAAGCACCGCCCACATTTCGCTGCGCGCCTCGCTGTTCCGCGGCCACCAGCTGGTGGACCAGCGCACGTTCACCCGCTCGGCTCCGGCGCCCAGCGCGGACGCGGCCGGTGGCGCCAGCGCGCTGGCCGCCACGTCGGACGCGATCGCGGCCGATCTCCTCGCCTGGCTGGCCACGCTGCCGCCGCGCTGAGCATGACCGGGGACGAACGCGCCGGCACGGCGGCGGGCACGCCACCCGCGCCACCGCCTCCGCCAGCACCGGGACCGGGCGGGCCGCCTGCGGACGCGCGGCCGAAGCGCGGTTCGCCGGTGTCCCGCGCCAGCCTGCTCGCCTACCTCCTGCTGATCATCTACGCCAGCTGGTACCCATTCTCCGGCTGGCACAACCAGGGCCTGTCGCCGCTCATCTTCCTCGAGCACACGTCGATGCCGCGCTACTGGACGAAGTTCGATGCCACGGTCAACGTGATCGGCTACATCCCGTTCGGCATGCTGATCGCCTATGCGCTGCACCCCGCGCTGCGCGGCATCCTGGCATTTCTCGCCGCGGCCCTGCTCGGCGCGTTCGTTTCCGGGTTGATGGAAGCGGTGCAGACCTTCCTGCCCAGCCGCGTATCGTCGAACCTCGACTTCTATACCAATACGGCAGGCTGCGCGATCGGTGGCCTGATCGGCGTGCTCACGGCCCGCAAGCTGCTCGATACCAGCCACCTGTACCGCCTGCGGCAGCGCTGGTTCGCGCTGCACGCCAGCCAGGGCCTGGTGCTGGTGGCCCTGTGGCCGCTGGCGCAGATCTACCCCACCTCGTTCCTGTTCGGCCAGGGCCAGGTGCTGCCAACGCTGTCCGGCTGGCTGAGCGACCTGCTGGAAATGGATATCGACCTGCTGGCCTACGTGCGCCCCGATCCGGAGCTGACGGTGGAGCAGTACTGGCTGTCCGAAACGATGATCACCGCGTGCGGCATGGTCGGCGGCGCTCTCACCTTGCTGTGCCTGATGCGCCGCCCCGCGCCGCGCGTGCTGCTGGCGGCCGTGCTGCTGGCCATGGCCGTGCTGACGAAAACGCTGGCCTCGGCGCTGCTGTTCACGCCCGACAACGCGTTCGCCTGGGTCACGCCCGGCGCCCAGGGCGGCTTCCTGATCGGCGGCATCATGGTGGCGGGCCTGGCGTTCGCGCCGATGGTGGCGCAACGGCGGCTGGCGATCGCCACCATCCTGCTCGGCATCGTGGTCGTCAACAGCACCCCAGTGAATCCCTACTTCAGCGCCACCATGCAGGCATGGGTGCAGGGGAAATTCCTGAACTTCAACGGCGCAGCCCAGTTCCTGTCCCTGCTGTGGCCCTTCTGCGCACTGTGGTTCCTGTGGCTGCCATCCCATAAACTCAATAAATCCTGATCGCGGGTATCATTACGGCCTGGCTTCCAGCAAGGCACACAGGAAGCAAACCGAAGCACATTCGACGCAATTTCTCCTCGCATTCGCGGCACAGGCGCAGCAACAGCGCAACAACAGCGCCGCAGATGCGAGGCAATCACGAGGCAAGCATGAGCGAGACTCCCTATTTCAAGCACCACGTGTTCTTCTGCATGAACACGCGGGAAGACGGCCGCGAAAGCTGCGGCCCGCGCGGCGCGGAGCAGGCGCAGAAGCACGCGAAAAAGCGCTGCAAGCAGCTCGACATCAATGGCGCGGGCGGCGTGCGCATCAACCAGGCCGGCTGCCTGGACCGCTGCGAGCACGGTCCCGTGCTGGTCGTCTATCCCGAGGGCACGTGGTACACCTACGTGGACACTTCCGACATCGACGAAATCATCGACAGCCACCTGGTCGGTGGCCAACCGGTGGAAAGGCTGAAGATCAAGTAATGATGAACAAGAACACCAAGCATTTCACGATGCAGGGCAACGCCGGCCTGATGGAAGGCCTGCTCGACCTGCCGCTGGACGGCAAGAAGCCGCGCGGGATCGCCCTGGTGGCGCACCCGCACCCGCTGTATGGCGGCACGATGGAAAACAAGGTCGCGCAAACGCTGGCGCGCGCCTTCGTGGCGCTCGACTACGCGGTGGCACGCATCAACTTCCGCGGCGTGGGCCAGTCAGAGGGCGAGCATGACCGCGGCCATGGCGAAACGGACGACATGGAACTGCTGTACCACCACATGGTCGAGAAGTTTCCCGGCCTGCCGGTGGCATTGACCGGCTTCTCGTTCGGCACCTATGTGCAATCGCAGCTGGCGCAGCGCCTGGCCACCGCCGGTACGCCGGTCGAGGGCCTGGTGCTGGTGGGCGCGGCCGCCGGAAAGTGGCAGATGGCCGATATCGCGCCGAACACGATCCTCATCCACGGCGAAAACGACGACACGATTCCCCTGCAGGCCGTGCTCGACTGGGCACGCCCGCAGGATGTGCCGGTGCTGGTGATCCCGGGCGCGGACCACTTCTTCCACCGCAAGCTCAATCACATCAAGAGCTGGGTGATCGCCTTGTGGCTGGGCCGGGAACAGCAAAAGGACGACCCCGAAGACGCGTGAGCGCCTATAATGTCCGGGCCATTTTTTCACTGAGCAAAATGGCCCCCTGCTTCACGCTTTCTTAGGCGCTCCACATAGAGATTCCAGATCCATGAAAAAACTGCTCGCGGCACTGGCTTCCAGTGTCCTGTTACTTTCGTCCGCCGTCGCACAAACCATTCCTGCCCCGACCATCGCCGCCAAGTCCTGGCTGCTGCTCGATGCCACCAGCGGCCAGCTGATCGCCGCGCAGGACCCGAACATGCGCGTCGAGCCGGCATCGCTGACCAAGATCATGACCGCGTACCTCACCTTCGAGGCACTGCGCGACAAGAAGCTCGACATCAACCAGAAGGTCAATGTCTCCGTGCGTGCCTGGAAGGTCGATTCCTCCAGCTCGAAGATGTTCATCGACCCGGCAGTTCCCGTATCGATCGACGACCTGCTGCACGGCCTGATGGTCCAGTCGGGCAACGACGCCGCCGTGGCGCTGGCCGAAGCGGTGGCTGGCGATGAAGCCACGTTCGTCACGCTGATGAACCGCGAGGCAAAACGCCTCGGCATGACCAATACGCGTTTCGCCAACCCGCACGGCCTGCCCAGCCCGGACAACTTCACGACCGCGCGCGACCTGTCGATCCTGGCCAAGCACGTGATCCAGGAATTCCCGCAGTACTACAAGATCGACTCGGTCAAGAGCTTCACCTACAACAAGATCACGCAGCAGAACCGCAACCGCCTGCTGTGGCTCGACCCGACCGTCGACGGCATGAAGACCGGCCACACCGAATCGGCCGGCTATTGCATGGTGGCCTCGGCCAAGCGCCCGAACGGCAACATCGAGCGCCGCCTGATCTCGGTGGTGATGGGCACCAATTCGGATGCGACGCGGACGGCCGAAAGCCAGAAGCTGCTGAACTGGGGCTTCCAGAATTTCGATACCGTGAAGCTGTATGCCAAGGGCCAGGCGGTCGACACGCCGCAGATCTGGAAGGGTTCGCAGAACACCATGAAGATCGGCTTCCGCCAGGATGTGATGGTGACCGTGCCGAAGGGCGTGGCTGCCAAGATGAAGCCTGTGCTGGAACGCAAGGACCCGCTGGTGGCGCCGGTGCCGGCGGGCGCCAACGTGGGCAAGCTGAAGATGATGGTGGACGGCAAACCGCTGCTGGAACTGCCGGTGGTGGCGCTGGAAACGGTGGAACAGGCGTCGATCTTCGGCCGCGCATGGGATTCCATGCGCCTGTGGCTGAAATAAGCTGGCCATGCTCCGCAAAAAGCCCGCCGCCCGGCGGGCTTTTTGCATCTGCACGGCCCTATAATCGTTGTTCCAATCAATCTGAAAGAAGGCCGCCATGACTCCCTGCCCCGCTGTCCGCACTTCCGAAACTGGTCTCGCGCTGTCGCGCATCGTTGCCGGCATGTGGCGCATGGGGGAATGGAACATGTCGCCGCAGCAGCGGCTGGCATTGATCGAGGGCTGCGTCGAACTGGGCGTGACCAGCTTCGACCATGCCGACATCTACGGGCAATACGCAGTGGAGGAACTGTTCGGCGAGGCACTCGCCCTGCGGCCGGCACTGCGCGAGCGCATCCAGCTCGTCAGCAAGTGCGGCATCCAGCTGGTGTCGCCGGCGCGCCCGGCCCACAAGATCAAGCAGTACGACACGTCGGCGGCGCACATCATCGCCTCGGTGGACAACTCGCTGAAGGCGCTGCGCACCGATTTCCTCGACCTGCTGCTGATCCACCGCCCGGATCCGCTGATGGACTTCGACGAGATCGCCGAAACCTTCGAAGGCCTGCGCGCCGCGGGCAAGGTGAAGCACTTCGGCGTGTCCAATTTCAGCCGCCACCAGTTCGAAAGCCTGCATCGCCGCCTTCCGCTGTCCACCAACCAGGTGGAGTTCTCGCCGCTGCACACGGCGCCGATGTACGATGAAACGTTCGACGGCCTGCAGGACCTGGGCGTGGCGCCGATGATCTGGTCGCCACTGGCCGGCGGCCGCCTGTTCCGCGACGATCCGGCCACCGAAGCGCTGCGCGGCACGATCGCCCGCATCGCCGCCGACATCGAGCAGCCGTTCGGCAGCGTCGTTCTTGCATGGATCATGCAGCTGCCATCGAGGCCGATCCCCCTGACCGGAAGCGGCCGCATCGAAGCGATCGAGGAAGCGGTATGGGCCACGCGGATCAAGCTTTCGCGCAGCCAGTGGTTCGAGATCCTGCGCGCCGCGCAGGGGCACGAGGTGCCCTGAACGGTCAGTCCACCTCTTCCTTGTAGACCAGCGGCGGCGGGATGCCTTTCCAGCCGCGCTTCCAGGAGAAGTTGAGCGCCAGTGTGAAGGCAATGTAGACCACGAAGAACAGCACGAAGTAATAGAAGCGCAGCCAGACGAGCAGGCCCAGGTTCACCAGCAGCAGCACCAGTGCGGCCGCGCTTTTCTTCTGCTTGGAGCTGGGGAAGCGGATCGTGGACACCATCAGGCCGCCCACGGCGAACAGCAGTACCACCACCAGCCAGCCGTGCAGGCTGGTCTCCGGCGGGAATGGCCAGGCCACCACCACCGATGCCACGCAGGCGGCGCCCGCCGTGATCGGCATGCCCACAAAGTACTTCGGATCGGTGCGGCCCACGCTCACGTTGAAGCGGGCCAGCCGCAATGCGCCGCAGGCAACGAAGAAGAATGCCGCCAGGCCGCCGGCGCGCAGCAGAACGGGATCGGCGGGCCCGATCTGCACGAAGGCGTAGCAATACAGGAGGATCGCCGGGCCCACGCCGAAGTTCATCACGTCGGCAATCGAATCGAGCTGCACGCCGAATTCAGAGCTGGTGCCGGTGGCGCGCGCAACGAAGCCATCGAGCGCATCGAAGATGCCGGCCAGGACCAGCAGTGCGGCCGCCAGCCGGTAATCCTGCGGGAAGCCGATGTGCGCGTTGTCCACCGAAATCACGATGCTGCCGAAGCCACAGGCGATCGACAGCAGCGTGACGAAGCTGGGCAAGGCGAATTTGGCGCGTTGCATGCGCCGGGTGCGCGTGTTGTTCAATTGGGCTGGCCTGTGTTGGATGGACCTTATTGTAACGCCGGCACCGGGCAGGCCGCGCCGTATCGTTCAATGGTAACAAGCGTAACGGCGGGGCCGGCATCGGCCCCGCCAGGGCCGAATTGGCATAAAATCGCCCAATGGCCGGGCTGACCGGGATGAAACGGGGAGCTGATCATGCGCTGGACGGAGAGATGTAACAGGCGGTCGAATGCGGCATTGGCCGCCGTGGCGACGGCGGCGGCGCTGGCCGCCTGCGGTGGCAGTGGCGGTGCAGACACCACCGCGACGGTTTCAAACGTCGATACCGCCTCACCGGCTACTCCCTCCGGACAGCCTGGCGCGCCGGTCGCCACCGGCGACACCGCGGCGGATGGCTTCGCATGGTTCAACTACCGGCGCAGCCAGATCGGGCTGGCCCCCCTTGCACGCAATGCGCAGATCGACGTGGCCGCCGCGGGCCATTCGAACTACCTGCGCCTTAACAATACCGTCTCGCACGACCAGGTCAGCGGCAACCCCGGCTTCACCGGCGTCGCGGTGGGGAACCGGCTTTCCGCCGCGGGCTATGCGCTGACCAGGCCATCGGCCTATGGCGAAGTGATTTCGGCCGCCCGCGGCAGTTCCGGCTTCTTCCATGCGGAAGAACTGATCACGGCGATCTACCATCGCTTCCTGGTGTTCGAGCCGGTGTTCCGCGAAATGGGCGTGGGCGCCGCCACGGCCAGCAACTACACGTACTTCACGACCGATTTCGCCACCAGCAACGGCTATGGCGCCGGCGTGGCACGCGGCAGCGTGGCGGTTTATCCGGCCAGCGGGCAAACCATGGTGCCCGTGAACTTCATGAGCGACAGCGAATCGCCCGACCCGGTGCCGAGCCTGAACGAGGTTGGCTACCCGATCAGCGTGCATGCGAATATTTCGTCCGTGCTGAAAGTGACCAGCTTCACGGTCAGGCCGCGCGGCGGGTCGGATTTGGCCGTGCGCCTGCTCGCCAGCGACGTGGATACGCACACGCGGCAATCCGCGGCCGCCATCATTCCCCTCTCGCGGCTTACTTCCGGCACCACGTACGATGTCGCCTTCGCGGGCACCGTGGACAGCGTGGCCGTGACCCGCAGCTGGTCGTTCACTACGCAATGACGGTGCAGGCTGGAATGGCCGTGCCGGTGCTCGACATCGAGCGCGGCATCGCACGGCTGATGGGCAACAGCGGCATTTATTTCAGTGCACTGAAGCGCTTCGCCACGCATATGGAAGCCGCGCGTGCCGTCGCGGCGCAGCTGGCGCAAGGCGATCATGCGGGCGCATGCCGCGCCATCCACACGCTAAGGGGAGCGGCCGGGCTGCTGTGCGCCGGCGAAGTGCACGCGGTGGCGGGCGAACTGGAAACCGCGCTGGCGCACGGCCACGCGGCGCATGCGCTGCTGGACGAACTGGACGTGGCATTGCGGCGCGTGCAGGCATGCATCGCGGTCGCCGTGCCGAAGGATTCCGCCGCGCCGGCGCCGCCGGTGCCGCAAGCGACGATGCGCAATGTCCCCGAACTGCTCGACCGCCTGGGCGTGCTGCTCGACGAGGGCAACAGCGCGGCGCTCGATATGCTGGAAAAGTATGGAACGGTGCTGGAAAAGGTGCTGGACAGCGCCGCCTGGGAGACCATCATGGCGGCGGCGCAGGAGTATGACTTCGAACGCGCATTCGCTGCGCTGCAGGCGGCGCGCTCGGCAGGCATCGGCTGATCGCAGGTTGCGCTGGCGGCCGCGGCGGACCAGGCGCGCCAGCCACCGCAGTATCAGCCACCGCAGTATCGGCGGCTGTAGTAATTAGCCCCTGTAGTTCAGCCCGTATATTGCGTTTCTTCGTCGAACGACGAGGCGCAATCCCGGCCGCAGAAGCGTTTCACGCTATCGAGCGGCTTCTCGCAATACCAGCACGACCCCTTCGGCGGCAACGTCTGTCGGGGCCGCGGCGCTTCAGCCATGGCCGGCATCATCGCCGGCATCATGGCTGGCATTATCGATATCGCGCTGTCCGGTACGGCTTGTTCGGTCGTTTCCATGATCTTCCCCTCTCCATACACATCAACTGCTAGCAAGATAACGTCGGTGGAAGGATGCGGAAGTGACGAAAATCAACACCGTAAAACTTCTCGCCCGCCGCGTCGGACTCTGTTGCTCAAATCAATCATAGCAGCATTAAATCAGGCCAACAGGCGGGGTTACGTGCGCCAGCACACGTAACGAAGGCAATCATGGTGTGGTTGCTGCAAAGAGAAGAGTGACTGAAAATTTTTCTATGGAAACGAAGCGCGCGATAGTTCAACAGCGGTTTGCAAGGAGCACTGCTCACGCCGGCGTAGCGAAGATGGCCTGGGGCCATCGCTCCCCCAGCCGTCATTCCCGGAACCACGGCAGCACCCGCGCGCTATTTCCCGATACAGAACCGGCTGAAGATCACCCCCAGCAGGTCGTCCGACGAAAACGCCCCGGTGATGGTGGACAACTGCACCTGGGCCAGCCGCAATTCCTCGGCAAACAGGTCGAGCGACTGGTCGGTCTGCGCGGCATGCTCTTCGGCGCGGTCCAGGTGGCGGGCCGCCGATTTCAGGGCGATCAGGTGCCGCTCGCGGGCCAGGTACAGCGATTCGCCGGTCTGCTGCCAGCCGGCGATGCGCAGCAACTCCTTGCGCAACAGGTCGATACCCGTGTGATCGTGTGCCGACAGGTAGATATGGGTGGCATCGTCGCTGGCATCGATCGACGGCTTGTGGCCGGAAAGGTCGATCTTGTTCCAGATGCGCAGCACCGGCACGCCCGCCGGGAAGCCGGACAGGATCGATTCGTCGGCGCGGGTCGGACCGTGGTTCGCATCGAGCATGTGCAGGATCACGTCCGCCTTGCCTATTTCACCCCAGGTGCGTTCGATGCCGATGCGCTCGACGATGTCCACCGCCTCGTCATGGCTGCGGATGCCGGCCGTGTCGATGATATTCAGCGGAATGCCTTCGATCTGGATGGTTTCGCTGACCTTGTCGCGCGTGGTGCCGGCGATCGGGGTGACGATGGCCACGTCCGCACCCGCCAGTGCGTTGAGGAGTGAAGACTTACCAACGTTCGGCTGCCCGACCAGTACCACGTTCAGGCCTTCGCGCAGCAGCGCGCCCTGCGAGGCCTGCCGGAATACCTGGTCGAGCGCCGCCACGATGCCGCGCAACTGGCCGCGCGCGTCGGATTTTTCCAGGAAGTCGATTTCCTCTTCCGGGAAGTCCAGGGTGGCCTCGACCAGCATGCGCAGGTGTGTGACACGCTCGACCAGCGCGTGGATCGCCTGCGAAAACGCGCCGGACAGCGACTGCGAAGCCGATTTTGCCGCCGCTTCGGTGGAAGCGTCGATCAGGTCGGCCACCGCTTCGGCCTGCGCCAGGTCGAGCTTGTCGTTCATGTAGGCACGGCGCGTGAATTCGCCCGGTTCGGCCAGGCGCAGGCCGACATCGTGGCCCGCCTCGAGCACCCGCTGCAGCAGCATCTGCAGCACCACGGGGCCGCCATGGCCCTGCAGCTCCAGCACATCCTCGCCGGTGTACGAATGCGGCCCCTTGAAATAGATGGCGATGCCCTGGTCGATCAGCGTTCCATCCGCCTGGGTGAAGGGAATATAGGTGGCGTGGCGGGCTTTCAGCTCCACGTTGAACAGGGCCTGCGCCAGCGGCCGCAGGTTCTTGCCGGACGCGCGCACGACGCCGATGCCGCCGCGGCCCGGGGCGGTGGCAATGGCGGCGATGGGGAAGGTATCGAGATTCATGGGCAAATTCTAATGGAACGAAAAAAAACCCGTGTCGCGCACGGGTTTCGATTTTTTACTGCCGGGTCCGTGTCCAGCGGGCTGGGCACGGACCGGTTAGCGCTTACTTCGCGTCCGGCATCATCTTTTTCGTGATTACCCACTGCTGGGCAATCGAGAACAGGTTGTTGACCACCCAGTACAGCACCAGGCCGGACGGGAAGAACAGGAACATCACCGAGAACGCCAGCGGCATGAACAGCATCATCTTCGCCTGCATCGGGTCGGCCGGCTGCGGGTTCAGCTTCATCGTCACGTACATCGAGATCGCGTACAGCACCGGCAGGATGAAGAACGGATCCGGCTTGGTCAGGTCGGTGATCCAGCCCAGCCACGGCGCGCCGCGCATTTCCACCGACGAGTTCAGCACCCAGTACAGGGCGATGAACACCGGCATCTGCACCACGATCGGCAGGCAGCCGCCCAGCGGATTGATCTTCTCGGTCTTGTACAGCTCCATCATCGCCTGGTTCATCTTTTGCGGATCGCCTTTGTAGCGCTCGCGGATCGACGTCATCTTCGGCGTGACCACCTTCATCTTGGCCATGCTGCGATAGCTCGCGGCGGACAGCGGGAAGAAGATCAGCTTGATCAGGATGGTGAAGGCAATGATGGTCCAGCCCCAGTTATGCAGGACGCTGTTGATGTTCTCCATCACCCACCACATCGGCTTGGCGATGATCGTCAGCATGCCGTAGTCCTTCACCAGCTCCAGGCCCGGCGACACGCGCTCCAGCGCCGCTTCTTCCTGCGGGCCGGAATACAGCTTGGCGGTGTTCGACACGGTGGCGCCCGGCGCCAGGGCGCCCAGCGGCTGCACCACGCCGATCGAGTAGGTGTTGTGGCCGACCTTGCGCGTGAAGATGTCGTGCATCTGCTTCGCCTGCGGCACCAGCGCGGACACGAAGAAGTGCTGCGAGACCGCGACCCAGCCGTTGTCCGCCTTCACCGGGTGATCCGGCACGAAGTTCGGGTTTTCACGCTTCGAAACGTCTTCCTTCTCCACCTTCTCGAACGTGAGCTTCACGTACTTGTCGGCGTCGGTATACAGCGTGGGGCCCGTGAAGCTCGGATTGAACCACGAGGAACCTTCCGGCTTGTTGCCGTCGTGGACCAGTTGCAGGTACAGCTCCGGATTGACCGGCGCCGCGCCGGTGTTGGTCACGTCGTGGCGCACGTCGATCACGTAGTCGCCGCGCTTGAACGTGAACGTCTTGGTCAGGCGCACGCCGCCCTGTTCCGCATCCATCACCAGTTGCACCTGGTTGCCGTTGGCAAGCACGCGCGGGCCCGGGCGAACCGTGAAGCCGGTGTTATGGTTCGGCAGGTTGGCCGCGCCCACCAGGCCGGTCTGCGCCAGGTACACGCGGTCGCCGGTCTGCTGGAACAGCTGCTGGTTCCTGGTCGGGTCGAAGCCATCCTTGAACTTCAGCAGTTCCAGGCGCTTGATCTGGCCGCCCAGCGTGTCGATATCCACCTTGAACACGTCGGTCGTGATGGTCACGACCTGGCTCTGGAACGGTGCCGCGGCACCGGGCACCGCGGCGACGCCGGCGGTAGTGGAGCCGACAGCGGCGGGAACGCCGGCCGGGGTGCTCTTGGCATCTGCCGGCGCGGTCTTCGGCGGCGGCGCGAACATGGACGGCCGGCCGGTGTAGATCATCCACTCGTTCCACAGGGCGACCAGTGAAACAGCGAAGACGATCCACAGGATTGTGCGTTTATTGAGATCCATTGGGTCAAATCAGGAGTGGTTGCAACCGCAAGCGGTTGAGGAATGCTTTGGCGGAACGGGATCGAATCCGCCCGCGTTCCACGGGTGGCAGCGGCAGACGCGGCGCACGGCCAGCCAGCTGCCCTTCGCCGCGCCATGCTCGCGCAGCGCTTCGAGCGCGTAATTCGAGCAGCTTGGGTAGAAACGGCAGCTGGGCGGCATCAGCGGGCTGATGGCGATCTGGTAGCCACGCAGGAGAAGTGCGAGCAACTTCATCGCGGCGCTTTCGACTGCGCCGCGAACAGGCGCGCCAGCTCGACGCGCAGCATGGCTTTCAGCTTTGCATTGGTGGCTGGATCGGCCTTCGTGTTGACCGCCCTGGACAGGCGCACGACACAGTCGATGGCCGGCAAGCCGGTGGTGCGGAACAGTTCGCGCGTCAGGCGCTTGATGGTATTGCGCGTGACCGCGCGAGGTGCGAGGCGTTTGGCAACGACAACGCCCAGCCGCGCATGAGGCAGCTGATTCTGGCGGGTATAAAGCACGAAGTGCGCGCTTTTCTGGGCTGGGCGCAAACGAAAAACGGATGAAAATTCATCCGTTTTAACGATGCGCCGAGCGCGCGCGAAGTCGTGGGAACCTTCGCCTGTCGAGCCGTTGGAACTGCTGTCCACGCTCAGCGAACAAGCGATGGCTTATACAGCCAGGCGCTTGCGGCCCTTGGCACGGCGTGCGTTCAGAACCTGACGGCCACCACGGGTAGCCATACGTGCACGGAAACCGTGGGTACGCTTGCGGCGCACGACGGAAGGTTGGTAAGTACGTTTCATGTTGGTCTCGCTAAAGAAGCAAAAAAATGCAAAATCGGGCTGCCGCACCGCTGACGAGTCAGGTCGGGCGCCAGGTTATCCCTTCAGTTATTGGTGCCAATGACATTTCGCGCACTTATGCCAACACGTCCGGCACAAGCTGGCCAATCTCATCGCCCGCAAGGATCCGCGCTGATCGTAAACTGAAAAAACACGGAGTACGGGCGGGGAACCCTGAATTATCAGCATTCAGGCATGCCTTGTCAACAGCCGAACCGGATTGCCAGGCCCCTTGCGGGCCGTTTTTTCCGCGATTTCCGGCACAACCCTGTGGATAACTTGTGGGATTCGGAGTTAGAATAGCGTGTTACGTGTGGCGCATATGGGCTTCGCTTCGTGCGAACCATGGTGAGATTGTAATTTCGTGCAAATTCGCAGTTCATTGCGGATTCGTTGCGGATTCGTTGCAGATTCGTCGGCATAGTTGCCGGCGAGTCCGTTATTGAGTCCGTTAACGAACCCGCCTGCGAACCATTGGCAGATCCGCCGGCAAGTCGCCGGGGCATCGCCAGCCGATCGCAATCCGCCGGCCCATGCTGCCCTCCCACAGCTTTTGCAGATAGACGATTCATGGAAAATTTCTGGCAGACCTGTTCCGCCCAACTGGAACTGGAGCTGACGCCGCAACAATTCAGCGCGTGGATCAAACCACTGGTGCCGCTCGATTACGAGAACGGCAAGCTGCGTATCGCGGCGCCCAACCGCTTCAAGCTCGACTGGGTGAAGTCCCAGTTCGCCAGCCGCATCACTGCCCTTGCATCGCAATACTGGGAAGCGCCGATCGAGGTGCAGTTCGTGCTGAACCCGAGCCTGAACCCGCCGCGCGCCCGGCCCACCGAGAGCACCAGCGCGGCTGCCAGCGTGCCGAACGGCGCAGGTGCGCCCGCCATGCATCCGGCGGACGTGCGCACCGGCGACCCGGTCACCCCGCCGGCCGGCAACGAATACGCCAACCAGCGTGGCCGCGAGCAAAGCCGCATCAATACCGATCTCACGTTTGAAAGCTTCGTGACCGGCAAGGCGAACCAGCTGGCGCGCGCCGCGGCGATCCAGGTCGCCAACAATCCGGGCGTGTCGTACAACCCGCTGTTCTTCTACGGCGGCGTGGGCCTGGGTAAGACCCACCTGATCCACGCGATCGGCAACCAGGTGATGGCCGACCAGCCGGGCGCGCGCATCCGCTACATCCACGCCGAGCAGTACGTGCGCGACGTGGTGACCGCCTATCAGCGCAAGGGCTTCGACGACTTCAAGCATTACTACCACTCGCTGGACATGCTGCTGATCGACGATATTCAATTCTTCGGCGGCAAGAGCCGCACGCAGGAAGAATTCTTCTATGCGTTCGAGGCGCTGATCGCCGCGAAGAAGCAGATCATCATCACGTCGGACACGTATCCGAAAGAGATCACGGGCATGGACGACCGCCTGATCTCGCGCTTCGATTCCGGCCTGACGGTGGCGATCGAGCCGCCCGAACTGGAAATGCGCGTGGCGATCCTGCTGAAGAAGGCCAAGTCGGAAGGCGTGACGCTGTCCGACGACGTGGCCTTCTTCGTGGCCAAGCACCTGCGCTCGAACGTGCGCGAGCTGGAAGGCGCGCTGCGCAAGATCCTGGCCTACTCCCGCTTCCACGGCAAGGACATCTCGATCGATATCGTGAAGGAAGCGCTGAAGGACCTGCTCTCCGTGCAGAACCGCCAGATCAGCGTGGAGAACATCCAGAAGACCGTGGCCGATTTCTTCAATATCAAGGTCGCGGACATGTATTCGAAGCGCCGCCCCGCGAACATCGCGCGGCCGCGCCAGATCGCGATGTACCTGGCCAAGGAACTGACGCAGAAGAGCCTTCCGGAGATCGGCGAACTGTTCGGCGGGCGCGACCACACCACGGTGCTGCACGCCGTGCGCAAGATCGCGCAGGACCGCACCAAGAACCCGGAGTGCAACCATGAGTTGCACGTGCTGGAGCAGACGCTCAAGGGGTGACATTGACTTTCGGCGAATGGTCGACTCTGGATTTGCCCCCAACGGCAGATGCTGGGGTCAGACCCGCCGGGTCTGACCCCAGGTTTCGCGTCCGGGGTTCAAGAACGCTATGCCTTATCATTCAGAACACTCAGCAATAAACTGACCCTTTAATTTTTTATCGAGGATATCCATGCAACTGGTCAAAACCACCCGAGATACGCTACTCCGGCCACTGCAGATCGTGAGCGGTATTGTCGAGCGTCGGCACACCATGCCGATTCTGGCCAATATCCTCATCCGCAAGGAAGGCGAAGCCGTCTCGTTCCTGTCCACCGATACGGAAGTGCAGATCACCACGAACGCGAACATCGGTTCCGGCGCCGAGGTGACCGGCACCACCGTGGCCGCGCGCAAGCTGCTCGACATCCTGCGCGCGCTGCCGGAATCGGGCGACGTGTCGCTGACGCTGGTGAACAAGCGCCTGACGGTCCAGAGCGGCAAATCGCGCTTCGCGCTGCAAACGCTGGCCGCCGAGGAATTCCCCACCGTGCAGGAAGCGGAAACCTTCAACGCCTCGTTCACGCTGCCGCAAAAAACGCTGAAGCACCTGTTCAACATGGTGCACTTCGCGATGGCCCAACAAGACATCCGCTACTACCTGAACGGCCTGCTGCTGGTGCTCGATGGCGAGAACGTGATCGCCGTCGCCACCGACGGCCACCGCCTCGCGTTCTGCCAGGTGAAGACCGAACAGGCCTTCGAGCGCCAGGAAGTGATCATTCCGCGCAAGACCATCATCGAGCTGCAGCGCCTGCTGGAAGAAAACGATGAACCGGTGCAGCTGGACATCGCCGCCAACCAGGTCAAGCTGGGCTTCACGGACATCGAACTGATCTCCAAGCTGGTCGAAGGCAAGTTCCCCGACTACACGCGCGTGATCCCGAAGGGCTACAAGAACGACTTCACGATCAGCCGCGACGAACTGCTGCGCTCCCTGCAGCGCGCCGCGATCATGACCAGCGATAAGTTCAAGGGCGTACGCTGCATCATCAGCCCCGGCTCGCTGAAGATCTCGTCCACCAACGCGGACCAGGAAGAAGCGGTCGAGGAACTGGAAATCGACTACGGCGGCGACAGCCTCGACATCGGCTTCAACGTCACCTACCTGCTGGATGTGCTGAACAACCTGAAGTGCGACCAGGTCAACGTGGCACTGGGCGATTCGAATTCGTCCGCCCTGATCTCGATTCCGGACAATCCCGACTTCAAGTATGTCGTGATGCCGATGCGGATCTGATCGCCCCCGTTCGCACGCAGTTTGAAATCGACAGTAATACGTTTTTTGAGAAAGTAGTCCATGTCCGAACGCCAAAACCTAGTACCAGTGCAGGTCAACTCCGAGGATTACGGCGCCTCCTCGATCCAGATCCTGGAAGGCCTGGAAGCAGTCCGCAAGCGCCCCGGCATGTATATCGGTGACACCTCGGACGGCACCGGTCTGCACCACCTGGTCTTCGAAGTGCTGGACAACTCGATCGACGAATCGCTGGCCGGCTACTGCACCGAGATCCACGTGACGATCCACTCGGACAACTCGATCTCGATTACCGACAATGGCCGCGGCATTCCCGTCGGCCTGAAGATGGACGACAAGCACGAACCGAAGCGCTCCGCCGCCGAAATCGTGCTGACCGAGCTGCACGCCGGCGGCAAGTTCGACCAGAACTCGTACAAGGTCTCCGGCGGCCTGCACGGCGTGGGCGTTTCCTGCGTCAACGCGCTGTCGAAACTGCTGCGCGTGACGGTGCGCCGCGACGGCAAGGTGCACCAGATGGAATTCGTGCGCGGCGTGCCGCAGAACCGCGAGATCGAGATCCGCGACGGTGTCGCCGTCTCCCCGATCAAGGTGATCGGCGAAACCGACAAGCGCGGTACCGACGTGCACTTCTGGGCCGACGAGGAAATCTTCACCCACGTGGAGTTCCACTACGAGATCCTGGCCAAGCGTATCCGCGAACTCTCGTTCCTGAACAACGGCGTGAACATCAAGCTGTCCGACCAGCGCACCGGCAAGGACGAGATCTTCGCGTTCGAAGGCGGCACGCGCGGCTTCGTCGAATACATCAACAAGGCCAAGACGGTGCTGCACCCGACCGTGTTCCAGGCCACCGGCGACCGCATGTCCGACCAGAACACGAACATTTCCGTGGACGTGTCGATGCAGTGGAACGATGCCTTCAATGAACAGGTACTCTGCTTCACCAACAACATCCCGCAGCGCGACGGCGGTACCCACCTGACCGGCCTGCGCGCGGCGATGACCCGCGTGATCAACAAGTACATCGACGAGCACGAATTCGCCAAGAAGGCGAAAGTCGAAATCTCCGGCGACGACATGCGCGAAGGCCTGACCTGCGTGCTGTCGGTCAAGGTGCCGGAACCGAAGTTCTCGTCGCAGACCAAGGACAAGCTGGTGTCGTCCGAAGTGCGGGGCCCGGTCGAGGAGATCGTGGCGAAAACGCTGACCGACTTCCTGCAGGAGAAGCCGCACGACGCCAAGATCATCTGCGGCAAGATCGTCGAAGCCGCGCGCGCCCGCGAAGCAGCCCGCAAGGCCCGCGACCTGACGCGCCGGAAAGGCGTGATGGATGGCCTGGGCCTGTCGTCGAAACTGGCCGACTGCCAGGAACGCGACCCGGCGCTGGCCGAACTGTACATCGTCGAGGGTGACTCCGCAGGCGGCTCGGCCAAGCAGGGCCGCGACCGAAAATTCCAGGCGATCCTGCCGCTGCGCGGCAAGGTGCTGAACGTGGAAAAGGCGCGCTTCGAGAAGATGCTGTCCTCCGAGCAGATCACCACGCTGATCGCCACGCTGGGCACCTCGATCGGCCCGGACGAATTCAACGCCGACAAGCTGCGCTACCACCGCATCATCATCATGACCGACGCGGACGTCGACGGCGCCCACATCCGCACCCTGCTGCTGACGCTGTTCTACCGCCAGATGCCGCAGCTGGTGGAACGCGGCCACATCTACATTGCCCAGCCACCGCTGTACAAGGTAAAGGCCGGCCGCGACGAGCGTTACCTGAAGGACGACACGGAAGAAGCCAGCTACATGATGACGGTGGCACTGAACACCGCCGTGCTGACGCCGCGCGACGGCGCCGACCCGATCACCGGCGAGCCGCTGACCGAGCTGGCGCGCCAGTACAACCTGGCCAACGCCGTGATGCTGCGCCTGACCCGCGTGATCGACCGCGCCGCGCTGACCGCCATCATGACGGGCGTGACGCTGGACCTGTCGACCATCGACGCCGCCCGCGCTTCCGCCCAGGCACTGGCCGACAACGTCAACGATCCGGCCGTCACCGTCTCGGTGCGCTCGGACGATCTGTCGGACAAGCACCTGCTGTGGATCGAACGCCTGCATCACGGTAACGTGAAGGTTTCCACGATCGACGCGGACTTCGTCAGCGGCGCCGATTACGGCGTTTTGTCCACCGCCGCTGCAACCTTCACCGGTTTGATCGGTGAGGGTGCCATTATTCGCCGTGGTGAAGGCGAGCGCACCAAGGAATTCGCCGTGCGGGACTTCCACGAAGCGATGCAGTGGCTGCGCGATGAAGCGGAACGTACCGTGTCGAAGCAGCGCTACAAGGGTCTGGGCGAGATGAATCCCGAGCAGCTGTGGGAAACCACGATGGACCCGACCGTGCGCCGTTTGCTCAAGGTGCAGATTGAAGACGCCATCGCGGCGGACCAGATCTTCACCACCCTGATGGGCGACGACGTGGAGCCGCGCCGGAACTTCATCGAGACGAATGCGCTGCGGGCCGGGAATATCGACGTTTGATGGTTTTCAGCGGTTTTTTAGACGCTGATGAAAAGGGGCCTTGCGGCCCCTTTTTCTATTGTGGCTCGATTTCTTGCTAGATCGATGAGATCAGCCTTGCCCCGCACGTCGTTCTGTCGCCCTCATAGGCCACGATCTTCCCGTGATGCTCGCGATCCTCCTTTATCGGCGTGATCAAAAAAACGCCCTTGCATTGTGGACAGCGGACTTTGTCGCCTTCTACGGCGACTCGCTTGCCGTAGACCTTGAAGTCGGGCTGTGCGGTGATGACTCTTCCGCCGTGATCGGTTGTGTCACCGAGCCGGATAATGCCTCGATCTTTGCTGTCTTTCATGTTTCTTCTCCATCGCTCATCATATTGCGAGACTCAGAGCGGATGTGCGCAATAAACTTGTCTTCGGCCCATTGCTGAGCATTCCTTTTTCCATCAGTCTCCCCTATCCAATCGTCAATTTTCTTCTGGTCGCCCGCCGGGTAAGCACCTGCAAATATCGCTAAATTGGTTGCATACCATCCCACTGGAGTGCCAGCTCGTGGCTCATCAAAAGGGTCATCTGGATCAACTCTACAATTTTCCTCTACATAAGCGGGCCACTTTGGTAATACGCAAGTAAAAATTGCAAACGCGCGAAAGAATGTAAGCATAAGCACAACGGGCATTGCAGCGACTCGGAACGTTACGCTTTCCTGGAAACCCATTTCATAGAGGCAATATAGAAACGATTCTCTTAGCTTTTCATCTTTAGCTAAATATAAGCATGGCTTAGGTAGGTCAGCAGGCCCACGACTCATATACCAACACCAGTAATTCCACTGCGCAATAAGCTCCTCGATACCATCGTCGCCCTCCCAATCCCTGCCAATTGCAACTACTTTCTGGACCAGCCCACTAGCATCAACTTTATAGTAACGTATCCAATAGTGAACTCCGTCCTGATCCGCACGATGGATACAAAAAACCGACTGATCGCTCCACTCGATTTCTTCCATAAAATTACTTTCGTTATTGCTTGCATTATCCGATAGTGCACGGACCAGCGCATAAACTTTCTTGGTTCTACGATTAAAACGTAGTGGATAGATTTTTCTGGCAAAAAATTCTTTGCATCCAAAGTGGCACGCAATCGCACCAAACCCAAGAAAGCCCAATATAGGGATCATTAAAGAAAACAATCCGCCTATTGGCCATCCCTTTTCTGAAACTATCCGCAATGCGCCAACCATTAGCATTGCCATTCCAGTAGTCATCAGCACTGCAACCACAATTCCTCCAGCAAACCATTGCCGAATCATATGGGACTGTTCGGTTACCTCCATGAATGTCGAGTTGATTTGGAAGATCGTCGCACTATCTTTGCAGTCAGGCCCTACCCAACCAGAAATAGGAAGACGATGTGCGTTATCCCATTCTGGAATCGGCTTTCCAAGCTTGGCACTAAATATACGATCATCCATATTACCCCCTAGCTGCGTCGTTAAAAGCTTCTAACTCTTCATCGAGAGCAGCGTATCGCTTCGCTTTATCAGCTAAAATTTGACTTGAGAAGTAGCAGCGGCTTATCCATTTTTTCAAGGGCGGTGGGCGTAAGTGGCCTATGATTAATCCCAGAACGAAAGCTAAAGCAAACAAATACCAGAACATAGCCGACCCCATTGAAAACCCAGCATATGCCAAGCCTCCGCATACGATCGCGCTTGTGGTATAGGCTGATGCCAACAGTAAATCACCGTCCTGCCATGCACCCCACGCACTCCAAATGTCTATTCCCGCATTGATAACACCAGCAAATGCGCCGACACCTTTCGCTAGCCTTAGCCTACCGCTGACTTTACCGCCACCGAGGGCCCATTGGCCGAGTAAAGTTTTTGACAGTGGATGCTCTGGCTTTTTTTCTAGAGTAGACGTCACGCACTCTACAAGAGTAGCACTTAACGAAACAGTTGCAACAGCAAGCTTTGCATCAAACTTTGCCTTATCAAATCTATCGCTCCTACTTACGTCTTCGCTGGCGAAATACAATGCGACAATTTGCAATATTACGCCTACAACGCCGGTGTTAAACTCAGCTGAGGAACCGAGCCATTTTTTGATTAGCTCTTTCGTGGGAATCCCAACAGTCTTTAGGGCGCCGGGCTGAATACGCCCCTCGCTTTCCAATCCTTTGATATCTAGCTCAAAAGCACATACGACCGGCCCCATCCGATATTTTGGCAGCACGCGTTTAGCTTCCTTTCTTGCAGATGCATAGAGCGCCGCAAAATCGTTTTTAGTCGCTGCACCTTTATCTAACGCAGTAGCAACAATCCAATCCGAGAGGTTCTTTCTAGTTAATTCAGTTGCAGAGATAAATGTCCTGGCTTGGAGGGAAAGGCTTGCTAGTGCCAAGTTCCTCATTATCGTATTATTTGCTTGCCCTAGTGCGCGAGCAAGAAAGTTCGCAGTGGTTAAAGCTAACCTATCGACAAGCTTTTCGGCTTGATTCTTTGCAACACGACCTAAAGCTCCCTTATAGATGCTCAAAATATATTTCGGTTTAAAATCAGAACCACGGATATCGGTCTCCGCCGCCTCCAGAATATCTTTCTGATTAAACAGCAGAGCGCGGGCATATAGATTTTTCGTATCTGACAATTTTCCGCTAGTCATCCAGCGCTCTAGGGTTAGTTGGCACTGGTTGGTACCAACAGCCTTGCCGATACACTGAGCTAACGATTCCCTATATGCATAACCGCTCCGAATATCCGCTTCGTCATGCGTGCCTTCCATCCAACCACTTAATTGCCCACTTGCAAGCCATGCGCGATGCAAATCAGCCAACTTCGCCCCCGTAGGCTCATACTCATTAATTGACTTAATATACTCAGATGGAAATGCGGCCATACGCGCAGAATCGAGCAGCCTATTCCCCTCCCCGTCAGTCGTAATTTCGCTCCAGGCTCGGTCCTGCGCGGATGATATCCGCCCCTCTTTAGTATTCCCATACTTTTTTATATCCGATTTCTGTTGTTCAATATACTTTGTCAATCCGCCTGCTTTAACCATCTTCCATATTTTTCCGATAGCATCTCCTTGCGCCACCTCCGGATTGATTTCCGCCGCTAGCTCTAAAAGCATTTCTCCTTCGACAGTCGCTCGTGCCTCATGACGGACTCCATATTCAATAGATTTAATCAGATTAGTACAGATCATTCCACGATACATATTCTCATCGAAGCCAGCGTGCTCGGTGGGACACGTCAATTCGCTTAGGTCATTTGTAATCCCAACAGGATCGTTTAGCGCGGCAATAAAACCACCGTAGGGACATCTATCTTCCAGAACACTCTTTATGCTTTCACCCTTCCTACCAATCATGGCATCACGACTTGCGGGCACATTACTGAAATCAAATGCCTTCTCCAAAGCTGAATCGGGTTTCGAAAAATGTGGAATCTCATTAAAAGTACTTTTAAGCTTAGCAGCATGAGGGGCGACACCATTTATCATCGCTTGCCCATCTATGCATTGCATATGTTTTTTTCGCCAAAACGCATCAGACACACGTTGAAGGCTATCTTTCGTCCACAAAACATTCGACCATCCAAGCCAGATATTCCCCATCATTTCACATGGAAGAGGCTCGATATCTATGCAGTAAGAAAGCGCCACACTGACTCTTTCCAAACAACAGGTATTCATGAGTTCTGGATTAACAGTTGGCAGGTACTCGACCGGAAACTCCCAAAGAGCTCCATTATTAAGAACTATGTAGCCTTTAATCCGATTCAGCTTTTCCTCATAAGTATAAAGATAGCCTGGGCGTAAGGCCCTGAGTGTATATTTCGCTGGCGCTATTTCAGCCGGCGCATCAACAATCTTGAAATTTCCAGACAGCCCGGGCACATCATCTTTACCGTTTGGACAAGCGACGGCGTATCTTACTGGATGTACAAGAATTCCTTTTCGCCCACAGTAGCTACATGACATAACTGTCATACAAACCTCCCGACCTTCTTAATCCTATCTTCCATTAAGTCAAGTATCTCTGGATCGATACTTTCAAGCATTTGTTGTAATGTAATTTCTCTCCTTCGTAGCCGCCCCCATTTCTCTATCAGCTCGTGCTGCGTCCGAAAAACTTCTCTATATCGTGTAGATAGAAGCACATATTTTGCACGTTGCTCATCGCTCTCCATATGCAGAAAATGTGAAGACTCTTGAAATGCCATAATGGAATAACCAAGGTCGTCAATGCATTGGGCGGGCGATAAATTCTCCTGATAAAGACGTGCATGAACTTGGTAAAATGATCTGCTTTTAGTCAATAGGTCCCACTGTGAAGTGTCGGGCCACCCAACGTCCAGGTCATCAGGTGACGGTACAAAGGGCCGACTTTGTTGGACGTGCCACCATCGCCTACGCCACGGAAAAGTCCAGCGATCAACCTCTCCTAAGAGTGCATACCCTTGTGCATCTGTGAAAAGCTTTGCCGTTAGAATGAATACGCGAGGATCGTAATAGCGCCAGATTACCTGCCCGCCATCTTTCGCATAGCCCGTGACAAGCCTAGCTACGTTATCTGCTAGCTCTTCAATACCGATACTGCTTTGCAACCACGCGCAAACCACTGGAGAAAATTGCTCAGTTAGCTCTTGTTCTAGAATCTGAAATACGAGTTCTTTTTCCTCGAGCGTAAGGTCGTCGAGCTTTAGTAACAGAGGCATAGACGCCTCTGCTGCCCATAAAAATTGAGGTACACAAGGGTGCATTTGGGGGACCATACCCTGCAATTCAGTCGGCAAATTAGACGGCTCAAGTAATAGATAACCGCGGTCTGTAGAGATTAAAGGCGCTTCGGCGGGAGTGATGAGCATATTTATTTTCCCTTCACAGGAATAGTTGCCGCACCATTTGCAGCAGCCCCTTTAGCCTGCATCGCACAAGTATCGGCCCCTGGAAAATTGACCTTCCTCTCCTGCCCCTTCCAAGTCTGATGATCCGCCGCATACATTTCGCTAATGCCGCTGGTATAACCCTGTATGCCCGCTGCACTTAACACCAGTTCGCTACCGCCACCATTGATACGTACTCCCTTCCTGGCTTTGAGATTAATCCAGTCAGTCGCACTGATGATCTCAATGACCTTCCGAGCAAGTATTTCGAGCTCAGCGTTCTGTGCCTGAATCTGGACTTTCCCTCCAGTGGCAATCACTTTGACTCCGCCTTGGTTGGCGTGTGCGCTGATGCCTTCGGCGGCTCGGATACTTGTGCTTCCGGCAGCGGAGAGCCGCATCTCTTCACTGCTTACAAGATCAATATCGATCGCAGCACCAATCGCCAATGACTGACCACTCGTTGCGAGAACGCCATCCGGGCCGTTTATCGCGATCACTCGACCTTTGACTTCATCGAATCTCGCCACTTTGTCGACTAGTGCACTTAACTCCTTGCCAATTGGCTCGTCCTTTGCGAATCGCTCCGCAAGCCTTGCAAGCTGCCCCGCCAATTTCCCTATTCCGGTTGCAACCTTGATCAAGCCAGTCCGATCCAACTGTTTGCCTTCCGGTCCACCACCTTGCTCCGCCGTTACAAGGACCCCTTCGACACCCCGCACAGCGACGGCAAGTTGACTGACGAGCTCGGCACCTTCGCCCCGTCTGTCGGCATGGCCATCGGCGCGCGGATGCGTCAGAAACCCCAAATTCAACTGCGACTCCCCATGATCACTGGCCAACTGCGCACTGATCTCCGCATTCGTATCGTCGAACTGCAGTTGGTTGCCTCTTCCACCTTCCTTGATCTCCTTGCTCCGAATTCCGGATAAATACCGGTTCCCCGGCAAGCCGCCACGGCTGCTGAGTGCTGGCGGCGTGGCACGCTGGTTGTACATCTGCCCCACGATCACAGGCTTGTCGGGATCACCGCCAAGAAAAGCCACTAGCACCTCACTGCCCACGCGCGGCAGGAATACCCCGCCACACTGGTCGTACCCCGGTCCATCACCAGCCCAACTGCTCGCCACGCGAACCCAGGCCGAATCGCGATCCGTGTTGGTGGTGCCGTTACCGGCCGCATGCGCATGGTCCGGCCCCCGCGTAGTGGGGAAGCGGATCTTCACGCGCCCCTTGTCGTCGCAATGCACCTCTTCCTTTTCCGGCCCGACTACCATCGCGCTTTGCATGTGTACCGGCGGCAGGTCGACGCCCGGGTCGTAGGCAGGCACGATCGGAACGCCGCGCCGCACGGCCGTGAAGCGCATCTTGACCGGGCGTGTGCCCAGGTCGTCGATGGTCCAGCCGCTGCGGGCGAACAGCCTGGCGACGCGGTCGGCAAGGTCGCGCGGCAGGTTGTTCTGTACGGCGAGGTGCAAATCGGTGATGACGAATTCCCGGTCGATCCCCTGGTGGCGGTCGATTTCCGGATGCCCGGTCAATGCGAAATATTCCCCTGCGCGGAAGTCCCGCACCGCGCCTTCGCCCATGAAGCACTTGGTATCGAAGTCGTGCCGGTTCATGGCCAGCTCGCCCAGCGCCTTGAAGTCCTCGCTATCGTCGCCAGCGTGCGGCGCCCATACCTGATAGTCATCCAGCGTGGCGCGCAGGCTATTGCCCACCGGGCCTTGCTCCATCTGGGTCAGCGATTCCGTCTGCATCAGGTTCCACCCGCGCGGGGTCTTGTAATCCCAGCTGTGCCGCGTTGCGCACATGGGCTGCAGCGTGCGCACGGCGGTCCAGGCGGTAATGCTGTCGCGCTCTTCCGTGGGCGCGTCGCGGTGGTAGCGCACCGTGCCAGCGGCGTTTTCCCCCACGCTTTCGTAGCGGTTCAACAGGCGCATCCGATGGGCCGGATAAGGCTTGCTCTTGTCGGGTTCGAAAACCCACGAGATGCCGCGCCGGCGCAGGATGCGCCTGATGAAGGCGGCGTCCGATTCGTTGTGCTGCATCGTGAACTCACGCTTCGGATAACGCATGTCATCGAAGATGTTGTCCGTGATGACACCGAAGGATGGTCCGAGCACCGGATTGTTCTGCTGCCATTCCTCGCACATCGTTTGCAGGATTTGCACCTCATCCCGCTGCCGGAATACACGGGTATTGATGCGTTTTTCCATCACCGCCAGCATGTCGCGGATGACAAGCTGATAACTGGCCAGGCCGCCATCGCTGTCACCCGCCCGGGCTTCGGTGACCACGCCGCATACGGTCCGCAGCTTGCCGAAGTCGTTCACGATGTCGATCGCGGCGGGCAGTGCGATGAATTCCTTCAGCGGCAGCCGGGCATCCAGCGCCACGCAAAGCACCCGGTATTCAAATCCGCCGCACAGCGATTCGTGGCCTTCCACGCGCTGTGGCAGCAACACGTCTTCCATCATCATGCTCGGATGATCGAGGCGCAGCCGTACCGGCCGATTCGCGGTCACGAGGTCGCGGTGGGCGACCAGGAAATTGACGAATGCGTTCAAGAGTTCCATGGGGTCTCCTAAGCGGGGGATTGACCGCCCGGGCGCTGGTCACAGCACACCAGTTCCCGGCCATCCTTTGCCTGCACGATCAGGCGGGTGAAGTTTCCGCGCGGTGTGTAATAACCGAAGACGCGATCCATTACCTCTGCAAAGGCATGAATGCTGCGATGGGTGAATGCCGCCTCGTCGATCGTCAGGCATATCTGGTATCCATATGCCAGCGAGGCACCGTAGTCATTCGGCAGCCATTCGTTCCTCTCGCGCCGCTCCAGCCCGACAATGCCGGCAATCTGGCGTTCCGTTATCGCGCATTCGGGCCGCGCGTGCATCCGCAACAGCTCCTGCAAGACGGACAAGTCCCACTGGGCCACGCTCCGGTGATTCGCGCTGATGACGGCGACTACGTCGAAATGAGAATCTGGCTGGTCTGCCAGTACAAGCGGCCTTGTCGGCGTATCCAGCAGGCGAATCCGGTAGCCGGCAGCCAGCTTGTCTCCGCGCAGGTCGCCCTCAGCCGCACCGGCAGGCAGTTTCGACGGCAACTCGCCATTCGTGCAGGTGAGCTGCGCTTTTACCGTTCCTTCCAGCAGTTCAAGCGGACGATGCCGGTCGTCGACGAATGACACCTCAGCTTCTGTTCCACCGGTAGGGTCAGCCAGCTTGAAAAGCCAGCAGTGTTTTTCCAACGCGGATGATCGGCGCAGGGAGGGTGCCATGTCGATCGCCGCACTGCCTTCCTGCCCGGTGCGCAGTAGTTTCATGCCGTCCACACCATAGATAATGCAAGGCGCATCTTTCATCGGCGGCAAGCTGATTCGATACGCTATGTGACCGGCCTGCACGCGGATAGGATCTGCCATCCGCGTGAACATGTTGATAATGGGTGTACAGCCGAGCCGCAGTGCGGTTGCCGGCAAGGAGCGCAGCAGACGCGGCGTCGACGTCTGGTGCAAGTCCTGGGTCAGCAGGTGCAGCACCACCCGCTGTACATTCGGCCGGCATTTGGCGAGCACCGGGTCCAAGTCGATATCGAAGAATTCGAATTTTTCCGGGCAGGCGAAATACTCGGTCAGCAAACGCAGGCTGTCGTCCTGTCGCTGCGGTGTCGGCAGCAACGCTTCCCTGTCATGAAAGCCCACTGAAGCCAACGGCACGTCCGGCAGCTTGTGCCATTGCTGCTCTGCCTCCACGCAGGCGCACACGGTGCGTGCAAACAGCGTGTCGTACAGCGCTGCACGTGTGACCGCATCGGTATCGATACATACGCGCACCGAACCGGTTACCGCTTCCGCCAGGGATATGCCTTGATCGGCGCTGTCGATCGTGATTTTGATCGCGCCGCCCGCATTGGCTGGCAGGCCAAGCGAAAGCGGGGCTTCGATATGAGCCGTATAGCTGGCGGTAAGCGTCACCGCCGGACTATCGACATCGTAGACGGTGCGGAACCGGCATGTGGGACCTGTCATTGTGCTCAGTTCCGTGCCCCGCGGGATGGTGGGGATACCACGCTTCTCCGCAGGTTCCACGTGGACGACAGAACATGACGGCACAGGACTGAGGTAGTACGGTCCCAGAATGGCCAGGAGATCGTTCGTCAACCGTGTGTGGTAATAGTCGAGCTTGCGTGAAATCTGCGCGCTCAGCAAAGCGGTGCCTTGCATGATCCGCTCGTGGCCGGGATCGGCGCCAAGCTCACCCGCAAGCCCTATCCTGGCGGCTGTTGCGGGGTCGCGCCGAACCAGGTCGTCCATGTGATGACGCAGGATGCCTATCTCCCGCTCGAAGTAAGGAACAAGTTTGTCCATGATCCACCGTAAAAAATGACTTCGTAAGATGCCTTGCCGACCGGTCAAACCGGCAGCACACCACCCGCCCGTGCCGCACACCGCACCAGCTCCCGCCCGGCCAGGTCCACCACCACCAGCCGCGTAAAACCCTCCTCCCCCGCATAGCCGGCAAACAACCACTCCATCACCTGCGCGAACACGAACACGCTGCTCCGGTCGAAAGCCGCCACGTCGACCGCCAGCCTCACCTCGGTGCCGTGCATGTACGCGGCGCCCTGCGGAAACCGCAGCCAGGCTTTCACGGCGCGCTGATCAAGGCTTACGATGCCGGCCAGTTGCCGCTGCACGGCGGCGCTGTCGGCGGGCGCGTGGAGCCGCAGCAGGGCCAGCAGCGCCGGCAACGCAGCCTGCGTAGATGCGCCATCTCCCGAAGCGTGGGCAGCAGAGTGACGCCACGCGCGGCCATGCTGGCTCGCAGGCGAGGATGACGTGGAAGGCCGCCGCAGGAATCGCGCCGGATAGCGACCGGCGGCACCACTCCCGGTCAGGTCGCCGTCGGGACGCCCGATCGGCAGGCTCGCGGGCGCGTCGCCATTCGTGCAGGTCAGCTGCACGGCCACGGTGCCGCCGCGCAGCGCCAGCGGGCGCTGTTCGCTGTCGACGAACGAGATCGTGGCTTCCGGTCCGCCGGCGGTGCCGGCATGCCGCACCAGCCAGTACCGGTCGGCCTGGACGCGGCGCAGTGCTACGAAGCGGGGCAGTTCAATGGCCAGGCCAGCGTCGCCGGCGGCTTGCAGCAGCGTGACGGCATCCACGCTGTACAACGATGCATCCGCCTCCGCCAGCGGGAAGGCCCGCAGCGGATACGTGTTGCGCTGCGCCGCGATCGGCAGCGGCTCGGCGGCGCGGGAAAACAGGTTGACGACCGGTGTACAGCCGAGCCGCAACATCGATGGCGCCAGCGATTGCAGCGAGCCGGCACTGGGCAACGCGGGCAGGAGTACGTGAAGCACCAGTCGGAGCGTGCCGGCCGGGCAGCGCGCCAGCGCGGGTGCCAGATCGATATCGAAGAAGTCGAATTTTTCGGGAAACGCGAAGTACTCCGCCAGCAGGCGCAGGCCATGGCGCTCGCGTGGCGAAGGGCCGACTGGCTGCCGGTCGGCCGCTGCAGGCAGCAGTGCCTCGTCAGCGGCACAGCCCACCGGCGCGAACGGCAGCGCTGCCAGCTGGGTCCACTGGCGGCCCGCCTGCACGCAGGTGCACAGCGTGCGCGTGAACAGCGCATCGTGCAGCGCCGCGCGGGTGGCCGGGTCGGCATCGATGAACAGCCGTATCGGGCCGGCCGCGGCGTCATCGAGCGCGATGGCGGGATCGGTGCTTTCGATGGCGATGACGATCGCACACGCCGCGCCGGCAGGCACGCCCAGCGTGGGAGGCATGTCCACGCACGGCACGAAGCGGGCGGTGGCAATCGCGAGGGGTGCGACCGCCACGTCGTAGATGGTGCGGAAGCGGCACGCCGGCTGCGCCTTCGTGGTCAGCTCGGTGCCACGCGGGATCGTGACGAGGGGGCGATTGCCGGCACTTTCCACCTGCACCACGGAGCAGGATGGCAGTGCGGGCGGTGGACTGTGCCGCAACGCGCCCGGTAGCCAGGCGTCGGCATTGCGGAACGATGCCGCTTGCATCGGCCGGCCGGCTACCGGGTCCGGCATCGGTGCCAGTGTGTCAGCCAGGCCGGGGCGCTGCTGAAGAAGCCTGTCCATGTTTGCCTCCCGTTAATAACGAGAAGCAATATTTACACAGCAGTTCCTGACGCTCATTGACGCCAGGCAACATGAAGAAGGGTATCAGGCGCTTGCCGCCGCCCTTTGCCGCACCATCCGCGCAATGGTGACCAGGTTGACCACGGCGATCACCACTTCCAGCGCCGTGCCCCCGATCGAGCCGGAAATCACGTTATTGGCGATCCAGAAGATGGTCCCGACCAGCATCACCAGCCGCATCGGAATGCCCTCCAGCAGGAACAGCGCCAGCGTACCCAGGCACGAAGCGCCCAGTGGCAGCCAGTCGCTGGGCTGCTTCGCGAAATACAGGCCGAGACAGATATTGATCGCCACCACCGCCAGGGCGACCCACACGGAGCGGGTGCGCAGTGCCAGCAGGGACCGCAATAGCGACATCGTCGAACTGGCCACGGCGGTCGGGTTGCCGAGCAGCGTGAAGTGGACCACGTAGGCCAGGCATTCGCCGGCCATGAACAACTTGAAGCGGCGGTCGTCGGTCTGCAGGAAGGAGCCGACGCCGAGCACGAACGCAACGTAGCCGACGCATTGCGCCGGAGAGAACCAGTCGATGGACATTGAAACAGGAAGTGAAAAGCGGCTGGCGATTATACCCAAGCCACACCGCGCCTGCCGCCGGTCACCCCAGCGTGTCGGCCCAGATAGTGGCGGCCCAGCTCTCGGCATACGCGCCCTCCAGCGCGTTCGCTTCTTTCGACAGGCCGCCGGATCCCGGCACCACCAGCAGCGTCTTCTTCGCCGCATCCCAGGCATGGACCGACGCGACATGGATCACGTCCCGGTCCGACACGAAGCTGTAGCAGGTGTTGGTCAGCACCGGCGCGGGATTCGGCGCGCGGCCGGCCAGCAAGTCCACCACCGCGGCGGCGCAGACCTTGGCGTGCTGGTTTGTCATGTGGGCCGACTTGGGCATCAGCGGCGCGGTCTGGATCGCGTCGCCGATCACGTGCACGTTGGGCGCCCGCGCCGATTCGAACGTGAGAAAATCGACTTCGCACCAGCGCCCGTTCACGTTGGCGAGGCCGGCACCCGAGGCGATCGCGCCGGCGCGATGCGGTGGAATCACGTTCAGCACATCCGCCTGCACCTTTTCACCCAGTTCCGAGATGGCGGTTCTGCCGGCCGCATCGATTTCCACCGTGCGAAAGCCGGGCCGGTACTCGACGATGCCGCCATACCGTTCCTTCCAGATTTTCTTGAACAGCGGCCCTTTCGACACCACGTCCTCGTTCGCGTCGAGCAGCAGGACTTTCGCGCGCGGCTTGTGGCGGCTGAAGTAATGCGCCACCTGGCATGCCCGTTCATAGGGGCCGGGCGGGCAGCGGTAGGGCGCTGGCGGCACGGTCAGCGCGTACACGCCGCCGTCCGGCATGGCTTCCAGCCGGGCGCGCAGCGCGACGGTCTGCGCCCCCGCCTTCCACGCATGCAGGATCGGGCCGTCGGCCGTCATCCCCGGCAGCTCGCCGAACAGGAACTCGATGCCGGGCGCAACGATCAGGCGGTCGTAGGCCAGCCGGTCGCCGCTGGCCAGTGTCACCGTGCGCTTGTCGATGTCGATGCCGGTGGCGCTGTCGCGCACGATGCGGATACCGTGGCGCGACTCCAGCGCGCCGTAGCCATGCGTCAGGTCGCCGATGCGGCGCGAGCCGCCCAGCACCAGGTTCGACAGCGGACACGAGATGAAGGCCGGATTCGGCTCCACCAGCGTCACGTCCACTTCGCCGCCGCTCCACAGCCGCACGTAGCGCGCCGCGGCCGCGCCGCCGTAGCCGCCACCGATGACGACCACGCGCGCCCTGGCACGCGGCGCCACGCCGGCGCAGCCGGCCAGCACGACCGCCGCGCCGGCCGCCTGCAGCAGGTCGCGGCGCTTCATGGACGGTCTCCCTTCTGTACCGCGAACCACGCGGCCACCTGCTCGAGCTGTTCATCCGTGTAACCCCTGGCCAGCTGGGTCATGATGGTGGCGGGGCGGCTGCCTTCCTTGAAGGCCTTCAGGCTGGCCAGCAGCGTTTCCTTCGGCTGGCCAGCCAGCGGTGGCAAGTTTGCGCCAATGGTGTTGCGCGTGGCGTGGCACGCGGTGCAGGTGGCGGCCAGCCGCTCGCCGGCGCTCACCGGCCCGGCCGCGATGGCCGGCGCGCACAGCGGCGCCAGCACCATCGCCGGCACGAGCACAAGCAACTTCGCTCTCAGGTTCTTCATGGTCGTACTCCCGGGGATTCCATCGTCATGCCTTCCGCGCGCAAGGCCAGCCATGCTTCCAGGTCCACCAGGTCTTGCGCATCGGGCGGCGGCACGGCGGCCCGCACGCCCGTCATGCAATTGCGCAGCCGCCGCTGCAGGCTGCCCATGCCCTGCCATTCGAGCCGGTAGATCGGATAGGCGTTGGCATGGCCTTGCGGGATCGTGGCGCCGGCCAGCTTGCGGCCCCAGTTGGCGTCGTGGCACTGCGCGCAGGACATGTTCAGCTGGCCGATGCGCTGGTTGAACAGTTGCCTGCCCCGTTCAGCCGAAGCCCGCGTCCCGGCATCGCGCGGCGGCGCGACAGGCATGCCGCGCGATTGCAGCGCGATGTACGACTGCAGCGCCAGCAATTCGTCCGCATCGGGTTTCGATGCCGGCAAGCCCTGCTTGCCGACCCGGCACTGTTCGATACGCTGGCCCAGCGTGATCACGCGCCCCGCCGCCTTGTCGAACGCGGGAAAGCGCGCCGCCACGCCGCGCATGCTGGCCTTCGCTTCGCCGTGGCACGAGGCGCAGCTGTTTTTCGCGCCCGCATTCCAGGCTGCCTCCCCGTTCGCTACCCATAGCATCGCGGGATTTTGCGTATCGTCGCGCTGCATCGCGCGGGTGGACTCGCCCATGAACTCGGAGCCGGACTTGCGCAGGTCTGGTGCAAACGCCTGTGCCGATGCGGCCAGCGCCGCCAGTGTCATCACAAGCAGCGCGGCCGCCGCGGGCTTCATCGCCTTCATGGCCCTCATGGCGTGACGGCGAGCGCCATGCGCTCGGTCTGCGAAAAGCCGTTGTCGCCGCTCCAGGTGAACTCCAGCGTCCCGCTCACCGTCGCCACCGTGAAAAACGCGATGTACGGATTGGCGGCGATCGCCGGATGCAGCTCGGCGGCGAACACCTGCTCGCCCTCGTACTTGCAGGTGAACTGGCGGATGATGTCCTGCGGTACCGCCTTGCCATCGGCCCCCGGACGATAGCCCGACTCCATCGGATGCGAGATCAGCGCGCGAATCTCGATCACCTCGCCCGCCCGCGCCGTCTTCGGCATGTGGATCAGCGCCCTGGCCATTACGTCGCCTCCCCTTCGATGCAGGCCGCCAGCGTGACGATCACGTCCACCGTTTGCTGCCAGCAGCTGCCGTCGCTCATCTTCGCCACGGCCACCAGTTTCTGCGATGTGGCCAGGCGAATGCGGGTCGATACCTGCGCCTTGCCCGCACGCGGTCCCAGCGTAAACTTCACCACGTCGGTTTCCGGATTCTTTTCGTTGAAGATGGCGATGCCGGTCACGTGATCCTGCGGCGTGAGCGGGCTGTCGACGCGGACCGTGACCGGCACCGCATTGCCGTTGTCGATCAGCTGGGCGATCTCGAACGTCACGCGGCCGGTTTGCGGCAGCTTGTTGCCCGTGTAAGCCGAAATCGCGGAAGCCATCTGTTGCGGCGTGGCGGCCGCCGGGCGCACCAATACCAGCAGCGTGCCGGCGGCCAGCAACTGGCGGCGATAGAGGTCTGGCGGCTGGTTCATGGCGTGTCCTTCAGCGTGGACAGGTAGGCTACGACATCCTCGATTTGCTGGGCGCTCAGGATCGTCTTGCCCGCATGGGCAGGCGCCACGCGTGCCAGCCCTTCGGTGCGGAAGTAGGAGGGCATGATCGTTTGCGGATTCAGGCGCGAGGAGTCCGCGATGCGCAGGCGCAGTTGCGGGACTGTCCAGCGCGCGCCGGCGCCGGCCAGGCTCGGCGCCAGGTCGCCCTGGAAGCGCTCCTCGGGTATCGGCGCCGAGTGGCACAGCAGGCAGAGGCCCACATGGCGGTCGGCCACGATGGCGCGGCCGCGCTGGGGATCGCCTGCCGTGGCGCCGGGCAGCGGGTTCGGGATGCCGTCGAGCGCTTGGGCATGGGATGCCAGCGCCAACAACACCGGGGACAGACCCCTGGCCACCGTTGCCAGCCACGGGGAAGCGGCAACAGTATCGGGGTCAGTCCCCTCGGTCATTGCCGTCATGCTCCCCCTGGCCTCAGGCCATCGCACGCTATGCTTTCTTGAGGCTGTGGTTCTTCAGCGGCAGGTCGCGGATCCGCTTGCCGGTGGCGGCGAAGATCGCGTTCAGCACGGCCGGTGCCGCCACGGCGATCGTCGGTTCGCCCACGCCGCCCCAGAAACCGCCGGAAGGCAGGATGATGGTCTCCACCGCCGGCATCTCGTCCATCTTCATCACCTGGTAGGTGTCGAAGTTGGCCTGTTCCATCTGCCCATCCTTCACCGTGCACTCGCCGTACAGCGCGGCCGACAGGCCGTACACGAACGAGCCTTCCACCTGCGCTTCGATCTGCTGCGGGTTCACGGCGTGGCCCGGGTCCGTGGCCGCCACGATGCGGTGGATCTTCAGCTTGCCGTCCTTGTCCACCGAGACTTCGGCGCAGGCGGCCACGTAGCTGCCGAAGCCATGGGTTTGCGCCAGCCCGCGGTAGACGCCTTTCTTCGGTTTCTTTTGCCAGCCGATCCGCTCGGCCACCGCGTTCAGCACGGCCAGGTGCTTCGGGCTGTCCTTCATCAGCTTCCGGCGCAATGCCAGCGGGTCCTGCTTCGTGGCGTGCGCGATCTCGTCGATGAAGCATTCCAGGTAGATGGCGTTCTGGTTCAGGTTGACGCCGCGCCAGAAGCCCGGCGGCACCGGCGGGTTGCGCATCGCATGGTCGACCAGCAGGTTCGGCACCGTGTAGCCGATCGACGCGTCCGTGCCCGGCGCATTCAGCCCCTGGAACACGGCGCCATCCTTGCCGTTCTTCACATTGCCGGGGAACAGGGCCGCCACGATCGACTGGCCCGAGATGCGCATGTGCAGCGCCGTGAGGTTGCCCTGCTTGTCCAGCCCGGCCGTCAGCTTGCACTGCGTGACCGGGTGGTAGCGGCCGTGCAGCATGTCTTCCTCGCGGGTCCAGATCAGCTTGACCGGCGTACCGGGCATCTCCCTGGCGATCTGCACCGTCTGGCGCACCCAGTCATGCACCGCGCCGCGCCGGCCGAAGCCGCCGCCCAGGTGGATCTTGTAAACGTCGCACTTGTCCTGCGGCAGGCCGGCCGCTTCGGATGCGGCAGCCAGCGCCGCTTCGCCGTTCTGCGTGGGCGTCCACACCTCGCAGCGCTCCGGCGTCCAGCGCGCGGTGGCATTCATGGTCTCCATCGTTGCGTGGTTCTGGTGCGGATACGAATACACGGCCTCGATGCGCCGCGCCGCGCCGGCCAGCGCCGCCTTCGCATCGCCGTTCGCATTGCCCACCGCCGCTTCCGGCGCATCCAGCCCGGCCTTCAGCGTGGCCGCCACGTCCTTGCTGGACAGGCTGGCGTTGGGGCCCTTGTCCCACTCGATCGGCAGCGCGTCGAGCGCGGTCTTGGCACGCCACCAGGTATCGGCCACCACGGCCACGGCGGAGTCGCCCACCTGCAGCACCTTCTTCACGCCCGGCTTGTCCTTGATCGCATCGGCATTGAAGCTTTTCACCTTGCCGCCGAATACCGGGCAATCCTTGATCGCCGCGTTCAGCATGCCGGGCATCGTCAAATCCATGCCGTAGACCTGCTTGCCGGTGGTCTTGTCGACCGTGTCCAGGCGCGCGAGGCGCTTGCCGGCGATCTTCCAGTCTTTCGGGTCCTTGACCGCGATGTCCTTGGGCGCTTCCAGCTTGCCGGCCGCCTCGGCCACCTTGCCGTACGTGACGGTGCGGCCGCTCGGTGCATGCGTGATCACGCTGCTTGCGGCGCTGCACTCGCTGGCCGGCACGCCCCACTGCGCGGCCGCCGCCTGCACCAGCATCATGCGCGCGGCGGCGCCGCCCTTGCGCACGTACTCATGCGAGCCGCGCACGCCATTGCTGCCCCCGGTCGAGAAGCTGCCCCATACGCGCTGGCGGGCCAGGTTCGCTCCCGGTGTCGGGTATTCCGTGGTGACCTTGCTCCAGTCGGCGTCCAGCTCTTCGGCCACCAGTTGCGCCAGGCCGGTCAGGGTGCCCTGCCCCATCTCGGAGCGGGCGATGCGGATGATGATCGTGTCGTCCGGTTTCACGACCACCCAGGCGTTGACTTCCGGCGACTGCGCGGCCCGTGCCTGCGCGGCGAACGGGATGTGGAAGGCGACGACGAGGCCGGCGGACTGGCCCAGGAAGCGGCGGCGCGCCGGGCTGGCAGGGCTGGCGAGGCGGGTGTCGATGGCGCTCATGCCTTGCTCCCTTCGCGGTGTTCGATGGCCAGGCCGGCGCTCTTCGGATCGCCGCCGCGCGCCACCACGTGGATCGCCTTGCGCACCCGGTTATAGGTGCCGCAGCGGCAGATGTTGGTCATCGCCATGTCGATGTCGGCATCGGTGGGCCTGGGTTTTTCCTTCAGCAGCGCGGTGGCGGCCATGATCATGCCGCTCTGGCAAAAGCCGCATTGCGGCACGTCCAGCGCGGCCCAGGCTTTCTGCACCGGGTGCGAGCCATCCGGCGACAGGCCTTCGATGGTGACGATCTTCATCTGCTCCGTCACGGTGGACACGGGCCGCACGCAGCTGCGCATCGCTTCGCCATCGATGTGCACGGTGCAGGCGCCGCACTGGGCAATGCCGCAGCCGTACTTGGTGCCGGTCAGGCCGAGCTGCTCGCGCAGCACCCACAACAGCGGTGTATCGTCTTCCGCCTGGAATTCGCGGACCTGTCCGTTGACGTTCAGCTTCATGTCTGTTCTCCTGAAGAGGTTGGGTGCGCAGCGGAAATATATTACTTGGTTTTTACCTATCTGTATTCGTTCCGGCAATTTTGACTTGTATCAAAGTTTTTACAGATGAGCTTCCCTACACTGGCGCCGCCATCACAGTGAAAACAAAGAGGAAGCATCATGAAAAAAGCCATTCTCGGCATCATCGCCATCACGGCCGCCATGCTCGCCAGCCCGGCCATCGCCCAATCGCGGGACACGTCGGCAAACTGGCTGGTGCGCGCCCGCGCCGTGCACATCGATCCGTCCGACAAATCCAGCCCGGTTGCCGGCAGCGGCGCGGCCGATCGCATCGGTGTCGAAAGCAGGACAATTCCCGAACTCGACATTGCCTACTTTTTCACGCCGCACTTCGCGGCCGAACTGGTGCTCACCTGGCCGCAGAAGCACGAGGTGTATCTCGACGGGCAGGCCATCGGCACCTTCAGGCACCTGCCGCCCACGCTGCTGGCGCAGTACCACTTCACCCCGGATAGCACCGTGAGCCCCTATGTGGGCCTGGGCCTCAACTGGACCACCTTCTCGAAGAACAGGCTGCTGGACGGCCAGGGCAGCCTGGAGCACGACAGCATCGGCCTGGCGGCGCAGGCCGGCATCGACTTCAAGCTCGACCGGAACTGGTCGCTGAACGTGGATGTGAAGAAGGTGCGGCTGCGCAGCGATGTGCTGATCGGCGGCGTGAAAGCCAGCAAGGTCAAGGTCGACCCGGTGCTGTTCGGCGCCGGCATCGGCTACCGCTTCTGAGAAGGCGCTGAGGAGGCGAATACAGCGTTTCAACCTGGCGTATCTCCAAGCCTTTGCCTGCCCCCGGTTCGCCAGCGGCAGGTTTTTTTACAGATATCTGGGACGAAAATCGAGTTTCCTCAAACCGGGGTCAGACCCCGGTTTTTGGCAATAATTTCCTGAAAACGGGGTCTGACCCCGGTTGTGGGAAATACGGGGTCAGGGATGCTTATTGCGCGAGCTGTTCGCGCAATTCCCGCGCCAGCGCGCGCCGCGCTTCCTCGGGCAGCCAGGTGCCGACGTCGACGGTAACGCCGCGCGCGACGAGCCGGATCGGGTCGCGCCGCCGTTGCGGCGCTTCGATGCGCACCCAGCAGGGGTCGAGCTGGATGGTGGAGGCGCGGCCGCCGCGCACCTTTTCCACGAACAGCATGTCATGCTCGTGGACGATGCGGTCGCAATCGGTGGCATGCCGGCTGTAGACGATAAAGGCGGCGGTGACGGCGATCATTTCCAGCACGGAAAATACCAGCACGTACCAGGCGCCCTGCAGCGTGAAGAACAGGCCCACGCCCAGCGACAGCCCGAGCAGCGCGGCCCACACGGCCACGGTCTGGCGCGGCGTCAGCGAACAGTTGCGCCGTACCAGCCATTCCCGCCTGTCGCCATCGATGGGCCAATCGCGTTTCACCGTGCGCCCTCCTTCGCCATGCATTGTACGAAAGGCGGTAAAAGGCGTCAGCACGAAAGAACCGGCGGCGCGGTCGCCTCGGGAAATCGTTCAGGCCGGCCGTTCCTCGCGCGGCAGCACCAGCGTGAACACGGAGCCCTCGCCCGGCCGGCTGGCCACCGTCAGCGTGCCGTGGTGCGCCTCGGCGAGTTGCCGCGAGATGTACAGCCCCAGGCCCAGGCCGGACGGCACGCCATTGCCGGCGCCCCGCTCGTAGGGCAGGAAGATACGGGCCTGCATCGCCTCGTCGATGCCGGCACCCTGGTCGATCACGTCGATGCGGGCCTCGGTTTCGGTGGCCGAGAGGCGGATGCGCACCGGCTTGCCACCGCCGTAGCGCAGCCCGTTGGTCAGCAGGTTGACGATCACCTGCTCGATGCGGAACTCGTCCCACCAGCCGCTCACGGTGTCGGGCGCGTCCAGCTCGAACGTGGTGCCGGCGTCCTGCGCCTGGCGCGCCAGGTCGCCCGTGAGCCGGCGCAGCATGGCCTGCAGCTCGGTCCAGGCGGGGCGGATCGACAGCACGCCGCTGCGGATGCGCGATACGTCCAGCATGTCGTCGATCAGGCGGATCATCGCCTGGATCTGGCGGCCGTCGCCCTCCACCATCTTTTCCAGCGCTTCCTTGCCGAACGCTTCGAGGTTGCCCCGTTCGAGCTGCATCTTGCGCATCTGCGTACCCAGGAACAGCGTGTTCAGCGGCGTCCTCAGTTCGTGCGCCACCATCGACATGAATTCGTCGCGCATGCGCAGCGCGTAGCGCAGTTCTTCCTGGGCGGCGCGCAGTTCGTTCATCGTGGCATGCTGTTCCTCGACGCGGCGGCGGATCTCCATCCGCTGGCAATGCAGGTCGACGAACACGTTGACCTTGCTGCGCACGGCGTCCGGATCGAGCGGCTTGTAGAGGAAATCGACGGCGCCCGTTTCATAGCCCTTGAACGCGTAATTGAGTTCCTTGCCGGCCGCGCTGACGAACACGATCGGGATATGGCGGGTCTTGTCCGTGCCGCGCATCAGTTCGGCCAGCTCGAAGCCATCCATGCCCGGCATCTGCACGTCCAGGATGGCCAGCGCGAAGTCGTGTTCGAGCAGCAGCGCCAGCGCCTCTTCGCCGGACATGGCCTGGTACACGGCGCGGTTGTCGGCCCGGATGATGGCGTTCAGGGCCCGCAGGTTCTCCGGCAAGTCGTCGACGATCAGGAGCTTCGTCACGCTACCGGTGCCCCTCTCCGCGGGGATTCCAACCGAGCTGCTCATCAATCCCATGCTGCACTCCTTGTTGGGCACACTATTCATTGCTCTTTCTCCATCGACAGTTGCAGCAGCCTGCGGATATCGCGTAGCGGCAGCACCAGGTCCGGCGTGCGCAGCCGGATCGCTTCGTTCGGCATCACGCTCACTTGCGCTTCCGCCGGGTCCTGCACCACCGTCAGCCCGCCCGCCGCGCCGATCGCGGCCAGGCCCGCGGCGCCATCCTGGTTGGCGCCGGTGAGCAGGATGCCCATCAACCGCGGGCCGTACACGTCGGCCGCCGTTTCCATCGTGATGTCGATCGCTGGCCGGGCAAAATGCACCGGCGGTTCGAGGCTCAGCGAGAACACCCGGTCGGCCTCGATCGACAGGTGGTAATCGGCCGGCGCGAAATACAGCGTACCGGCCTTCGGTTCCCCCTTGTCCGCCGCTTCTTCCACCCGCATGGCCAGGCGCTGGCTGAACACTTCCACCAGCTGGTTCGGGCGCGCCCGCATCACGTGCAGCACCGTCAGCACCGGGTAGGGAAACTCGCGTGGCAGCCCGGGCAGGATCTCGATCAGCGCATTGACGCCGCCGGCGGAAGCGCCGATGACGATCGCTTCGAAGCGGCGTCCCGCCAGTGCCAGCGCGAGGACATCATCAGCCATTGCTGCCGTCATCCATTGGTTCCGTCAACCATTCGTGCCGTCATCCATTCTGGGCGCCGTCCATTACAGTTTCCTGAACAGCCGCTCGCGCTTGACGACCGGTTCGAACAGCGGACCATAGGCGGAAAAGTCGATGCTTTCCTTGCTGCCCAGGCCCAGGAAGCCGCGCCGGCACAGCGACTCGTGGAACAGGCCCAGCGCGCGCTCCTGCAGCTTCTTCTTAAAGTAGATCATCACGTTGCGGCAACTGATGAACTGCGTTTCCGCGAACACCGCGTCGGTGGCCAGGCTATGGTCCGCGAACGTCACGTTCTCCGCCAGCGAACGGTCGAACAAGGCGGCATTGTACGCCGCCGTGTAGTAATCCGAAAAGGCGCGCCGCCCGCCGGCGGCCTGGTAGTTTTCCGTGTAGGCGCGCATGTTCTCCAGCGGGAAAACCCCTTTCTTGGCCTTTTCCAGCGACTGCGGATTGATGTCGGTGGCGTAGATGATACTGCGTTCCAGCAGGCCTTCTTCCTTCAGCAGGATCGCCAGCGAAAACACTTCCTCGCCGGTGCTGCAGCCGGCCACCCAGATCTTCAGCGACGGATAGGTGGACAGCACCGGCATCACGTGCTCGCGCAGCGCGGCGAAGTAGGTGGGGTCGCGGAACATCTCCGTGACCGGGATCGTGAGGTACTGCAGCAGCTCGGAAAACGCGGCCGGCTCATGCAGCACGCGCGATTGCAGCTGCGAGATCGTGGCGCAGTTCATCTCGCGCATCGCATGGAGCACGCGCCGCTTCTGCGATGCCCCGGTGTAGTCGCGGAAGTCGTAGCTGTACTTCAGGTAGATCGTCTCCATCAGCATTTTCAGCTCGATGTCGGTATCGCTCTGAGGTGGGCGGACTGGCTGCATCGGCGTCATCCTCAGATGCGGTCCAGCGCAGGCATCCACACCCGCAGCAGCGAGTACAGGCGCGACAGGTCGATCGGCTTGGCCAGGTAATCGTTGGCGCCGGCGGCCAGGCACTGCTCCTGGTCATCCTTCATCGCCTTGGCCGTGATGGCGATGATCGGCAGGCGGTTCCAGCGGCCATCGGCGCGGATGCGGCGGGTGGCTTCCAGCCCGTCCATGCCCGGCATCATCACGTCCATCAGCACCAGGTCGATGTCCTGCACCTGGTCGAGTTTTTCCAGCGCCTCGAAGCCGTTGCGGCCGATCTCCACGATCGCGCCCTTGTGCTCCAGCGCCGAGGTGAGCGCGAAGATGTTGCGCACGTCGTCATCCACCAGCAGGATGCGGCGGCCTTCGAACACCCGGTCGCGCGAGCGCACCGTCTTCAGCATGGTCTGGCGCTCGGACGACAGCTCGGACTCCACCTTGTGCAGGAACAGCGTCACCTCGTCCAGCAGGCGCTCCGGCGAGCGGGCGCCCTTGATGATGATCGAGCGCGAATACTTGTGCAGGTCCGCTTCCTCGGCGCGCGTGAGGTTGCGGCCGGTGTACACGATCACCGGCGGGAACGAGGCGATCTCCTCGCGCGACATGCGCTGCAGCAGTTCGTTGCCCTGCATGTCCGGCAGCTTCAGGTCGATGATCATGCAGTCGAACACCGTCTTCTCCAGCAGCGCGAGCGCTTCCTCGCCGGAGGCCACCGCTTCGATCTCGATATCCTCGTCGGAAATCAGCTGCACCACGCTGTCGCGCTGGCGCGCGTCGTCCTCGACGAGCAGGATGCGCTTGATCTTCTGGGTGAATTTCTGCTCCAGGCGTGCAAACACTTCGCGCAATTCCTCGCGCGTGGTGGGTTTCAGCGCGAAGCCCACCGCGCCCATGTGCAGCGCCGCCTCGCCGGCATCGGAGGCCGATACCACGTGCACCGGGATATGGCGGGTGCGCGGGTTATCCTTCAGCAGCTGCAGCACGGAGAGGCCGGAACGGTCCGGCAGGCGGATATCGAGCAGGATCGCGGTCGGCTGGTATTGCTCGGCCATCTGCAAGCCTTCGTCCGCCGCGAATGCCACCAGGCAGCGGTAATCCATTTCGTGGGCCAGGTCGTACAGGATGCGCGCGAACGCCGGCTCGTCCTCGATCACCAGCAGCCTGCGCTCCGGCGGCGCTTCCCGGTCGCGGTCGTCCTCGAACGCCCGCTGCACCGGTGCCGGCGCCGGGGACGGCACGCCGGCGGGCGGGGAAGCCAGGGGCATGGCCGGCGGCGCCACCGGCAGCGTGGCCGGCGCCGCGGCCGGCGACAGCGACGACGATACCCGGTGCGGCGGTGCCGACCACTGCATCGGCAGCGTCAGCGTGAAGGTACTGCCCTGGCCCACCGTGCTGTCCAGCGTGATCGTGCCGCCCAGCAGCGTGGCCAGGTCGCGCGAGATCGACAGGCCCAGGCCCGTGCCGCCGTACTTGCGGCTGGTGGTGCCATCGGCCTGCTGGAAGGCGCCGAAGATCGTTTCGTGCTGGTCTTCGCGGATGCCGATACCGGTATCCGTGACCGCGAAGCGCACCTGGCCATTCGGCCCCGGTTCCACGCGCAGCGTGACGGCGCCCTGGTCGGTGAATTTCAGCGCGTTGGACAGCAGGTTCTTCAAGATCTGTTCGAGGCGCTGGCAATCGGTGTACACGGTGTCCGGCAGGCCAGGCTGCAGCTCCAGCGCAAAGCCGAGACCCTTTTGCCGGGCCAGCGGTTCGAAGGTGCGGCGCAAGCCTTCCATCACCTGCTGCAGGCGCAGCTCTTCCGGATTGAGCTCCAGCTTGCCCGCCTCGACCTTGGAAATGTCGAGGATGTCGTTGATCAGGTTCAGCAGGTCGTTGCCGGCCGAGTAGATGGTTTGCGCGAAACGCACCTGTTCCTCGTCCAGGTTGCCCTGGGAATTGTCGGCCAGCAGCTTGGCCAGGATCAGCGAGCTGTTCAGCGGTGTGCGCAGCTCGTGCGACATATTGGCCAGGAACTGCGACTTGTACTGGCTGGCGCGCTCCAGGTCGCGCGCCCGTTCTTCCAGCTGGGTCTGGGCATCGTTCAGCGCGGTGTTCTTCTGGTCCAGCGCCACGGCCTGCTCGGCCAGCTGCTCGTTGGTCTGCTCCAGTTCCGCCTTCTGGTTTTCCAGGCTGGCCTGCGATTCTTCCAGCACGCGCGACTGCTCTTCCAGCTCTTCGTTGGCGGTGCGCAATTCTTCCTGCTGCACCTGCAGTTCCTCGTTCAGCTGCTGGGTTTCCACCAGCAATTCCTGCATCCGCTGGCGTGCCAGCGTGGCTTCGATGGCGGTGCCGATATTGTCCGCCACCAGGTTGAGGAATTCGGTTTCCTTTTCGCCCACGGGGTGCAGGAAGCCCAGCTCGATCACGCCGTTGACGCGGCCATCGCTGGTCACCGGCAGCACCAGCACCTGGGTGGGCGTGGCGCTGCCCAGTGCGGAGGACAGCTTCAGGTAATCGGGCGGCAGGTTTTCCAGGTGAATCAGGCGGCGCATCTGCGCGGCCTGGCCGACCACGCCTTCGTCCGGCGCCAGAAGGCGGCCGCGTTCCTCGTCCTCGGCCGAGAAACCGAACGCGGCGGTGCGGCGCAGCAAGCCATCCGGCTCGCGCACGTACATCGCGCCTACCACCACGTCCAGGTAGCGCGCCAGGAAATGCAGCATCGCCGTCGACAATGCCGGCGTCGACATCTGGCCGATGCCCTGCTCCGCCATCTGGCTCTGGCCCGAGCGCATCCACGACTGCCGCTGCACGCGTTCGGCATGCTTGCCCTGCTCCTTCAGCGCCTCGTTATACGCATCGGACAGGCGCATCAGCTCCTTGCGGCCGAACCAGGCCAGGAAGCCGCTGAGCACCAGGCTGATGGTGAGAAAGCCCACCACCGTGATGTAGGTGACGCTCTTGGCATCGCGGTTGCGCTCGGACCGCAGCCGGTCTTCGTCGGCAATGAAGGCGATGAACAGCGAGCGCAATTCATCGAATTCGATCTTGCCCCGCTGCGCCCGCACCGTCGACAGGTAGTCGCCGCCATTCTTTCGCAGGTCGATCATTTCCTGCGCCGCGCGTTCCCATTGGGCCTGCTGGGCGCGGATATTGCGCAGCCGGTCGACCTGGGCGGGATTGTCGGCCACCAGCTCCATCAGCGTTTTCAATGACGTGTCGAACTTCGGCCGGGCCAGTTTATAGGGCGCCAGGAACGATTCCTCGCCGGTCAGCAGGTAGCCGCGCATGCCGGTTTCCATGTCGACAGCCAGCTTGCGCATTTCCTGGGCATTGCCGACCACCCGTTCGGAATGCTCGACCAGGGTCAGCGCATTCAGCAGATAGGCGAAGACGGCGATGAAAACGGCGGCGCTGACGATGCCGGCACCCAGCGGCAGCGTGATGTTGCGGAACAGGATACGGCGAAAACTCTGGTCGTCGATGCGGGTGTGGGGCATATGCGCGAACTGGACGGGAAAAGGGCAAGTTTATCCTAAGTGCAACGAATGCTGCCCGGTTGGGCAATTGTGCGCGCATGGCTATAATCGGCCGGACAACCACCCCGCCAGGACTACTCCGATGCGCAAGCTGATTCTGCTGACCCCGCTGCTGCTGGCCGGCTGCTACAACGATTCCGCCACCTATTACGCGGACAGCACCCAGGAACACACATTGACGGTGCGCCGCCAGCAAGACCATTTCTGGAGCGAGGAAGGCCGCTTCGTGCTGATGGCCACGCGGCTGCCCGAGTGCCAGCGGCGCATCGACCTGGCCGAACTGCCGCTGGAAGACACGACCGTGGAACTGTTCAGCGAGGGCGACAACCAGTGGGCGCTACGCGCCGGCAGCCAGGTATGGCACGTGGAAACGCAAACGTGTTCGCTGGTCTCCACGGAAGGGCCGGCAACGGGCACGAAAGTGGGAGATTTCCGGGCGGAAATCGACGAGATCACTTTCAACGAAGCGGGCGAGAAATAGTTGGCAAGAAAATGCGTTGCCGAGAAAATGGGGACGTACCCGAATGCCGCCCACCCCAAGTGCAAGTTCCGGGGTCAGGGAGGAGTACTCGCTCGCAGGCCAGTACCGCTACGTCGGCAAGGAGCGATGCTCCTTGAAACCCCGACTACGCCCCGCCGGGGTGAAGCAGGGGTTTCGCGAAGCATGCTTCGCGCCTGCGGAACGGTGCTGGCATGCAGGCCAGCACTCCCTCCTGACCCCAGCCCTTCGCTGTTGGGGGTGAATGTATGCGCCTCCAAGGCGCCGGGTAACGCTTAACTAAGCGCATCAGACAGACCTGCTTTTACGAAAATTCCCTAAGAAACAAGGTCCGTCCCGGTCTTCAGTCCCGCGCCAGCGCCAGGAACTCGGTGCGCAAGGCCAGGTTCGGCTGCAGTTCACCCAGCATGGCCGACGTGATGGTTTCCTCGCCGGGGGTGCGGATGCCGCGGCTTTCCATGCACATGTGGCGGCATTTCACCACCACGCCCACGGCCTTCGGTTCCAGCACTTCCATCAGCGTATTGGCGATCTGCACCGTCATGCGCTCCTGCACCTGCAACCGCTTGGCGAAGCAGTCGACCAGGCGGGTCAGTTTCGACAGGCCGACGATCTTGCCGTTCGGCAGATAGCCGACGGTGGCCTTGCCGAAGAATGGCGCCAGGTGGTGTTCGCAATGGCTGTACACGGGAATGTTGCGCACGACGATCAGCTCGTTGTATTCCTCCGCGCCATCTTCGAACGCCTTCAGCAGTTCGACCGGATCCTGGTCGTAGCCGGAGGTCCAGTGCTTCCAGGCCTTGGCCACGCGGTGCGGGGTTTCCGCCAGGCCCGGACGGTCCGGATTCTCGCCCAGCGAGGTCAGGAATCGGCGCCAGTCATGGTCGGAAAAAGAGTCTTTGGACATGATGAATGCTGCTCAAATGAAAGGGTATCCGCCAGTATACATAAAATAGCCGCTCTTCACCGGCCATCCTTGCCGGGGCGGTGGGCCGCCAGCAGCGCGCTGGCGATCGAGACACCGGGCGGCGTGTCGGGCCATGCGTCGTCCGGCCCGAACCAGCGCGCATCCTCGATCTCGGCCGGGTCGACGCGGATGTCGCCGTCGAGGTAATCCGCGGTAAACGCGATCATCAGCGAGTTCGGGAACGGCCACGACTGGCTGTCGAAGTACCGCAGGTTGTGCACGCGGAGTCCCACTTCCTCGTACACCTCGCGGTGCACCGCCTCCTCGATCGATTCGCCGGCCTCGAGGAAACCAGCGAGCGCCGTGTAGCGGCGCACCGGCGAGTTCGTATGCAGCGCCAGCAGCACCTGCTCGCCCTTGCGGATCAGCACCATCATGGCGGGACAGATCTGCGGATAGGCGGTGTATCCGCAGGCGCCACACTTGTACGCGCGCTCGCCCGTGGCACGCGCCATCGGCGTCGCGCACACGCCGCAGTAACGGTGCGTGCGCGCCCACTCGGCGATCTGGCTGGCCCGCCCCGCCAGGCCGATGAAGCCGTCGTCGGCGATGCCGAACAGCGTGCGCAGGCCATGCCAGGCGTAGCCGTCGCCGGGCAGCGCATCGTCGTCCACCCAGGCGGCCTGGCAATAGCGCCCGCGCCACAGGCCGACGGCGTGCAGCCGGTCGGGCGGAAGGTCCAGCAGCCTGGCCGGATCGGCAGGCAGCGCCAGCTCGGGGGTAGCGCCGGGTTCCGTGCCGCGCAACAGCAGCTTGCCGCGATGGTAAATGAACGTCAGCGGTGCGTCGGCGTGCCGCGATGTGCTGGCTGGCGGATCGATCAGGGGCGTGAAATCGGGTGGGGTGTGGAGCATGGCGATATCGGTATGCGTCGGGGTACCTCATCTTACCGAGTTCGGCGGAGCCGCGCCGCAGGACGGCGAAGTTGCCAAAACACCACGAAATCCACGCTGGCGCCACCGTCTCCCGAGTACGATTACGCTTCACTTACCGCCGACTCGAGAGACACCACCACAGATGAGCGTAGCCGCGACTCCCGAAGCATTGTTCCGCCAGGCCGAACGGGGCGTGCTGCCGCTCGGGGAACTGTTCCAGGGGGCGCAAACGCTGATCGATGAAGGGGCGCCGCACGCGGCGATCCGGCTGTACGAGGCATGGCTGGAGCATACCCGTTCGCCGCTGGCCTATGCCGTGTGGTTCAACCTGGCGATCGCCTACAGCGGCGTGGGCAACGACACCAGCGCCGAGCGCGCCTATATCAAGGCGATCTCCGCGAATCCCCGCTTCATCGAGGCGCGCCTGAACCTGGGCACGCTGTACGAACGCCTCGGCCGGCCGGACGACGCGCTGGCCGCCTGGCAGGCCATCCTGGCCGATGGGCCGAACCTGGCTGCCCAGCCGAAGCTGCACCTGCAGGCACTGAACAACCTGGGCCGCCTGCTGGAAATCCTCAGGCGCCTGCCCGAGGCCGAGGACATCCTCACGCGCAGCCTGGAACTGGACCCGGACCAGCCGAACGTCATCACGCACTGGGTGCACCTGCGCCAGAAGCTGTGCCGCTGGCCCGTGTACCAGCCGTTCGGCGGCGTCTCGCTGGACATGATGCGGCGCCACACCTCCGCGCTGGCCATGCTGGGCGCGTCGGGCGATCCGGCCGGTCAGCTGGCGGCGTCGCGCCACTTCATCGCCGAGAAAGTGGCCGAAGCCGGCGCCGCGCTGGCACCGCCGGAAGGCTATCCGCACAAGCGCGTCCGCATCGGCTACCTGTCGTCCGACCTGTGCTCGCACGCGGTGTCGATCCTCACCGCCGAACTGTACGAACTGCACGACCGCTCGCGCGTCGAGGTCTACGCCTTTTCCTGGAGCCGCGAGGACAATTCGCCGCTGCGTGCCCGCGTGGTGGGGGCGATGGACCATTACATCCGCATCGACCGCATGAGCGACGAGGAAGCCGCGCGCTGCATCCGCTCGCACGAGATCGACGTGCTGGTCGACCTGCATGGCCTGACCCTGGGCGCGCGGCCGGAAATCCTCGGCTGGCGTCCGGCGCCGGTGCAGCTGACCTGGCTGGGGTTTCCCGGCCCGACGGCGATTCCCGGCGTCGACCACGTGGTGGCCGATGCCTTCGTGCTGCCGCCCGAACTCGAGCCGCACTTCACCGAACAGCCGCTGCGCATGCCGCACACGTTCCAGGTCAACGACCGCCAGCGCGCCATCGGCGCCACGGTCGACCGCGCGGCCAGCGGCCTGCCGCCGGACCGCTTCGTGTTCTGTTCGTTCAACAGCAACTTCAAGATCACCCCCGAGGTGTTCGGCGCCTGGATGCGCATCCTGCAGCGGGTGCCGGACAGCGTGCTGTGGATCGTGGCCGACTCCGACGCCACGCGCGCCAACCTGCTGCGCGAGGCACAGACACGCGGTGTCGACAGCGACCGGCTGCTGTTCGCCAGCCGCGTGGCGCCGGCCGACTACCTGGCGCGCTTCCGGCTGGCCGACCTGTTCCTCGACACGCATCCCTTCAACGGCGGCACCACGGCCAGCGACGCGCTGTGGGCGGGCCTGCCCGTGCTGACCTGGGCCGGCCAGACCTTCTGTTCGCGCATGGCGGGCAGCCTGCTGCATGCGGTGGGCCTGCCGGAACTGGTCACGCATGCGCTGGCGGACTACGAGGAAACCGCCGTGGCACTGGCTACCGACCCGGCGCGCATGGCCGGCCTGCGTGCCCGCCTGGCCGCCAACCGCGATGCCAGCCCGCTGTTCGACACGCCCCGCTTCGTGCGCGACTACGAAGACCTGCTGGCCACGGTGGTGAAGCGCCCGGCCGGCGTGCCGCTGTCGGACGAACCGGATCCGATCCGCGCGCACGCGGTGCCGGAACCGTCGCCGGGCCAGCTCAGCGTGCAGCAGAACAGCATGCTGGCGCTGATGCGGCCGGGCATGCACAGCGTCGTCGAGGTCGGCGGTGCCACGCTGGCCCAGGCATGGCGCGCGCGCGAACCGCACTCGCATTTCACCGCGATCGCCGGCGATGCCGCGGCAGATGGCTGGGAGACGGCGCGCATCGTTGCCGACCCCGAAGCGATGGCCGACGAGCACTGGCGGCAGGCCGCGCCCGCCCAGTGCTGGCTGTTCCCGGAAACGCTGGAACGGCTGCGCGATCCCTGGGCTTTCCTGCACCAGCTGCGCCGCCAGGCGCTGGGCCGGGTCGAAGTGATCGCCTGCGTGAACAATGCGCAGAACTGGCTGTTGCAGTCGCTGCTCGCTTCCGGCAATTTCCACTACCAGGCCGGCGGCGTGCCGGAGCGCCGCAGCCTGCACCTGTTCACGCGCGCCTCGGTGGCCGCGCTGCTGCGCGAATGCGGCTTTGCCGTGGTGGAGATGACGGCGGTGCACGCGCACCAGCCCACGCCGGCCGTGCTTGCCGCGATCGGCCAACTGGCCGCCGTGGCCGGCACCGATCCGGCACTGGCCCAGCAGGATGCGCTGCCCTACCAGTACATGGTGCGGGCGGTAGCGGCCTGAAAGGAAGTTCGCACCGGTGCGACTAGCGTGCTCGGCAGGCGGTATGAGGGGTGAATCCCCTTTTGTGCGCTGTTTTGTGCGGTATCAAAGCGGCGTATAGTGGAATGACCGTACAGGCAGGGCCGGCCGAGCCGCCAGGTGACTGTTTGCCAGGTGACTGTTTATTCGCCTGGTGATGTTGCCAGTGCCATCGCCCGGCGTTTTGTAGCCCAATGCAATCGCCAGTGTATTGCCCAGTGTATTGCCCAGTGTTATCGCTTAGAATACTTGCCACAAGAAAACTAATCAGCGGTACCGGCCGTGTGCCCTACTCCGCGTCGAAAGAGCCCCATGATCCTGCCGCCATTCACGCCCATCGAACATCCCGAACGCGTCCTCAACTTCATGGTCCGCACGGTATGGGGCCTCACCGATCCCCAGCGCTTCTATGCCCTGATGCAGGAAGCGCAGGCACTGTGCGTGCCCGGCACCTACCTGGGCGATAACCTGTTCACCTGGGGCAAGAGCAATTCGCCGTTCGAGGACAAGCGCTTCGTCGCCGCCTGGGAAAACAACTGCCAGAACGATGCCGACCGCGCGATCGCCTGGCGCCGCTACATCCTTGCCTGCGCAGCCTTCCATTGCGCCCAGATCGACGGCGATTTCGTCGAGTGCGGGGTGTACCGCGGCACCAGCATCAAGACCATCGTCGACTACTTCGGCAAGGAAAACTTCGACAAGACCTTCTGGGGCTACGACACGTTCGACTACAACCCCGTCGAGCACCATGCCTTCGAAGGGCAGACTACCGGCCTGTACCAGGAGATCCAGCAGCGCTTCGCCGGCTACGACAATGTGCGCCTGGTGCAGGGCCTGCTGCCGCAATCGCTGGAAGGCAATTCGCCGGAACGCATCGCCCTGCTGCATATCGACCTGAACAGCGCCGAATTCGAGATCGCCGTGCTCGATGCCCTGTTCGACCGGGTGGTTCCGGGCGGCATGATCATTCTCGACGACTATGAATGGAGTGGCCAGTATCGCCTGCAGAAGATTGCCGAGGATGCCTGGTTCGCCGAGCGCAACTACCGCACCTTCCCACTGCCGACCGGCCAGGGAATCGTCCTCAAGCGCTGACCAGGCAGGCAGATGGATCACGTCGTCATCGTACTCAATTCGCTGGACATTCCCGGCGCCGTCAACACCGTGGGCCGCCTGGGTTCCGGCTGCCGCGTCGCCTGCTTCGATCCCTCCCTGCTCGACGAGCTGAAAGTGGCCGGCCTGGCGCAGGCCGAATACATCGACTTTCCGCGTGCGCCCACCTTCCCCGACCTGCACAACGGCAGCCGCGAACAGGCACTGGCGATCGAGGCCGACCTGTTCCAGCTGTTCGGCCCGATCCTGCCGGGCGTGCGCAGCTTCGCCTGGCTGCACCTGAACTGGTATTACCTGCTGGTCGCCCTGCGCTGGTACACGGCGCTGGGCGAGCATATCGCCGCCCGCTACGCCAGCCTGTTCGGCACGAGCAAGGCCATGGTGCTGGTGAACGACAACCCGGCCAATTTCTTCTGGCCGTCGTTCGTGCCGGCCCTGTGCGTGCTGGAAGCGCTGTCGCGCGCCGGCATCGCGCTGGAAGCCTTTTCCTACGAACCCCGCGCCGATGAAACCGATGCGCTGCCCGGGCTGCTGGCGCTGGGCGATCGCAGCGAGCGCTGGGACCTGCTGACCCACCTGCCCACCTGCATGCACGACGTGCCCATGCTGGAACAGGAACTGGCGGCCAGCGGCCGGAGCATCATCAATATCCGCGCCAAGTACTGGGATACACCGGTGCCGGCCGCCCACCACGTAGGGCTGGGCCGCAAGCAGGACCTGCTGCGCATCGTGCCGGAAAACGTGCGCAATACCCTCAACCTGCTGCTGCCGCATGTGCAGGCGCGCATCGACGCCGTGCTGGCGCCGTACATCCGGGTCGCCACCTACCGCGAACGGCAGGCAGTGCAGCTGACCAGCCTGTACGAATCCCAGCTGCTCACCTACCTGCTGCTGCACGACTTCTTTGCCGGCCGCAAGCCGCGCAAGATGCTGCTGTGCGACCACGACGCCGGTTTCCACGGCCCGCTGATCGCCTATGCCGATGCGGAAGGCATCCCCGTGCTGTTCTTCCCCCATTCGAAGACGATCGCCGATATCCAGTTCAGCGCCGACAATGTCAGCTGCCTGGTCCATCCGGTGCAGGGGGCCAGCCTGAACGACGGCGCCGGCCGCCGCGTGGCCCAATACAAGGTGGCCTTCCCGGAAACGCTGTCGGCCGCCACGGTGCTGCCGCACGGGCTGCGCACCGTGGGCCTGCTGCTGAACGCGCTGACCCTGAACGGCGCGCTGGTGGGCGCGTGGCAGCCGTTCATGGACGGTATCCGCCTGGTGGCGGACTGGTGCCGCCGCCATGGCGTGGCGCTGGAAGTGCGCAGCCGGCCCGGCCACTCGATGTACGAGATGGTGGCCGAAGCCACCGGCATCCCGGCCGACACGCTGGCCGCGAACATGCGCAAGCCGCTGTCGCAGTTCGCCGCCGAGATCGACCTGTGCCTGATGTACGACGCGCCCACCACGGCGGAGCTGGAATTCCTGCGCAATAACGTGCCGATCCTGAACCCGATCCCGGAAGCGCTGGCCAAGTACGAGGCAGTGATCGCCAACACCGACATCATCCCCCGTGGCGCCGTCGAGGAAATCCTGTTCCGCATGGAGGGCTTCGCCAGCGACCCGGCCAACCTGCATGCGTTCAAGCTGCAGCAATTCGCCGCCTATGCCGGCGCCTTCCGCGATGCGGCACCGCTGCGCGCCTATCTTTGAGAGCAGCCAACATGAAAGCAGTCATCCTTGCCGGCGGCCTGGGCACCCGGCTCAGCGAAGAAACCAGTGTCCGTCCGAAGCCCATGGTGGAAATCGGCGGCAAGCCGATCCTGTGGCACATCATGAAGAGCTACTCGGCGCACGGCATCAACGATTTCGTCATCTGCTGCGGCTACAAGGGCTACGTGATCAAGGAATTCTTCGCCAACTACTTCCTGCACACCTCCGACGTCACCTTCGACATGCAGGCCAACAGCGTGGAAGTGCATACCCGCAATGCCGAGCCGTGGCGGGTCACGGTGGTCGACACGGGCGACGACAGCATGACGGGCGGCCGCCTGAAGCGCATCAAGAAATTCGTCGAGCACGAGGAAGCGTTCTGCTTCACCTATGGCGACGGCGTGTCGGACGTCGACGTGGCCGCCTCGATCGCCTTCCACCGCAGCCACGGCAAGCTGGCGACGATGACGGCCGTGCAGCCACCCGGCCGCTTCGGCGCCATCGAGATCGACGGCAGCCGCATCGTGCGCTTCAAGGAAAAACCGCAGGGCGACGGCAACTGGATCAACGGCGGCTTCTTCGTGCTGTCGCCGAAGGCGATCGACTATGTCGACGCCGATGCCACGATCTGGGAAAAGGAACCGATGGAGGGACTGGCGCGCGATGGCCAGATCGACGCCTTCTTCCACGCCGGCTTCTGGCAGCCGATGGATACGCTGCGCGACAAGATCCACCTGGAAGAGCTGTGGCAAAGCGGCCGGGCGCCGTGGAAGCGGTGGCCATGAATCCCGGTTTCTGGCGCGGCAAGCGCGTCTTCCTCACCGGCCACACGGGCTTCAAGGGGAGCTGGCTGAGCCTCTGGCTGCAATCGCTCGGCGCGCACGTCACCGGCTTCGCGCTGGCCCCGCCCAGCCAGCCCAGCCTGTTCGACGTGGCGGGCGTGGCGGCCGGCATGGAATCCCTGGCGGGCGATATCCGCGATGCCGAGGCGCTGCGCGGCGCGCTGGCGGCGGCCCGGCCCGACATCGTGATCCACATGGCGGCGCAGGCGCTGGTGCGCTACTCGTATGCGCACCCGGTGGAAACCTATGCGACCAACGTGATGGGCCTGGTGCACCTGTTCGAGGCGGTGCGCGCCACGCCGGGCGTGCGCGCCGTGGTCAATGTCACCAGCGACAAATGCTATGAGAACCGCGAGTGGCCGTGGGGCTATCGCGAAAACGAGGCGATGGGCGGCTATGACCCGTACAGCAACAGCAAGGGCTGCGCCGAACTCGTCACCAGCGCCTACCGCTCCTCGTTCTTCAACCCGGAGCGCTACAAGGAACACGGCGTGGCGCTCGGCTCCGGCCGCGCCGGCAACGTGATCGGCGGCGGCGACTGGGCCGAAGACCGGCTGATCCCGGACATGGTGCGCGCCATCGCCGCCGGCCGGCCGGTACGCATCCGCAGCCCGCATGCGATCCGGCCATGGCAGCACGTGCTTGAGCCGTTGTCCGGCTACCTGGCGCTGGCCGAGCGGCTGTACCAGGATGGACCGGCCTGCGCCGAAGGCTTCAATTTCGGCCCGCAGGATGTCGACGCGCAGCCGGTGCAGTGGATCGTCGAGCGCCTGTGCGGCAGCTGGGGCGCCGGCGCCGCCTGGGAGCTGGACAGCGCGCCCCAGCCGCACGAGGCGCATTACCTGAAGCTCGACTGCTCCAAGGCGCGCAGCCGCCTGGGCTGGCAACCGCGCTGGACGCTGGGCCAGGCCATCGACCGGATCGTGGCGTGGCACAAGGCCCATGCCGCCGGGCAGGACATGCGTGGCTTCACGCTGGCGCAGATCGCCGCGTATCAGGACGCTTTGCAGGACACTTTGCAGGACGCTTCTCAAAACACCTCGCAGCACACTTCGCAAGACACTTCGCATAACCAAGAGAACAACCATGAGTGACCCACAGAACAAGGAACAACTGCGCGAGCAGATCATCGCGCTGGTGGCGCAGTACGGCGCCCTGGCCAGCCAGCCGAAGCCGTTCGAACCGGGGGTGACAGTGATCCCGCCGGCCGGCAAGGTGGTCGGCGCGCCGGAAATGGAACTGATGGTGGAAGCGTCGCTGGATGCCTGGCTGACCACGGGCCGCTTCAACGACCTGTTCGAGGCCAGGCTGGCCAAGCTGATCGGCGTGCAGCACCTGATCACCGTCAATTCCGGCTCGTCGGCCAACTTGGTGGCGTTCAACACGCTCACGTCGCCGAAGCTGGGCGAGCGCGCGATCCGCCAGGGCGACGAAGTGATCGGCGTGGCGGCGGGGTTCCCCACCACCGTCAACCCGATCATCCAGTTCGGCGCCGTGCCGGTGTTCGTCGACGTGGAACTGGGCACCTACAACATCGACGTGACGCAGCTGGAAGCGGCGATCTCGCCGAAGACCAAGGCGATCATGCTGGCCCACACGCTGGGCAATCCGTACAACCTGGACGTCATCACGGCGCTGTGCAAGAAGTACAAGCTGTGGCTGATCGAGGATTGCTGCGACGCGCTCGGCTCGACCTACCATGGCAAGATGGTGGGCACCTTCGGCGACATCGGCACCATGTCGTTCTACCCGGCGCACCACATCACGATGGGCGAAGGCGGAGCCGTGTTCACCGACAACTACGAGCTGAAGCAGATCGCCGAGTCGTTCCGCGACTGGGGCCGCGATTGCTACTGCCCGCCCGGCAAGGACAACACCTGCGGCAAGCGCTTCTGCTGGAAGCTGGGCACGCTGCCGGAAGGGTACGACCACAAGTACACCTACAGCCACCTGGGCTACAACCTGAAGATCACCGACATGCAGGCGGCCTGCGGCCTGGCCCAGATCGACCGCGCGGCCGGCTTCATCCAGGCCCGCAAGGACAACTTCGCCTACCTGAAGGAGCGGCTGCAGTCGTGCAGCGAATTCCTGATCCTGCCGGAAGCGACCGAGCACTCCGATCCTTCCTGGTTCGGCTTCCCGATGACGCTGAAGCCGGAAGCGAATACGTCCCGGGTGGACCTGCTCACCTACCTGGACCAGCACAAGATCGGCACGCGGCTGCTGTTCGCCGGCAACCTGACGCGCCAGCCCTACATGACCGGGCGCACCTACCGCGTATCGGGCGAGCTGGCCAATACCGACCGCGTGATGAACGACACCTTCTGGGTCGGCGTCTACCCGGGCCTGACGCGCGAGATGCTCGACTACGTGGTCGAGAAGCTGGAAGCCTATTTCGGCGTGAACTTCTGATGAGCATGCCGCCGTTCTACTGCATCGCCCACCAGCCGTTCGGCTGGCAGCTGCCGGACTTCATGACGATGATCGGTACCGGCGACTACGTGCCGGAACGCGGCATCGCCCTCAGCGTCAGCCATCCGGACCTGGCATTCAAGAACCAGTACCTGGGCGAGTACGTTGCCCTGTACCTGATCCGCGACCAGCTGCGCGCCGCCGGCGGTACCGGCTTCGTCGGCTTTTGCCATTACCGCCGCTTTGCGCTGGCCGCGCCGGTGGGCGAACTGCGCGGCTTCAACTACTACGCGCCGCCGTCGATCGTGCCGCAGCTGACAGCGCAGCATTTCATCGGCGATGGCCAGACCCCGATCATCGGCGCGCCGTTCGATTTCCGCCGCAGCCTGCTGGTGCAATACGCGTCGAATGGCAACGGCAACGTGCGCGACCTGCTGATCTTCTTCGGCCTGGCGGTCGAGATGGGCTACGTGGGCAGCGAAGAAGCGGCCCACTACCTGAGCGGCACTGTCTTCATCCCGGCACCCACCGTGAGCTTCATCCCGGCCGCCTGGTTCATCGAAATCACCGATGCGCTCGAAGCGGTGGCCGAACGCTTCCATCGCGAGCATTTCATTCCACGCGAAGGCTACCTGGAACGCAGCCTGGCCTTCTGCTGCGAGCGGCTGCAGGCATTGATGCTGGCCCGCTTTGCACGCAACGCCGAGCGGGTGATCGCCCATCCGCAGGTGCTGCTGGCCGACCAGCTGCCCTACTGAACCGGCTCCCTACACGACATGGATATCCTGCCCACCTCTATCCCCGGCTGCTTCGAGCTGCGCCCGATCGTGCGGCGCGACGAGCGCGGCAGCTTTACCAAGGTCTTCCATGAAGACGTGTTCCGCGATGCCGGGCTGCGCACCGATTTCGCCGAAGAGTACTACTCGATCTCGCAGCAGGGCGTGCTGCGCGGCCTGCACTTCCAGGTGCCGCCGCACGATCACGCCAAGCTGGTGTACTGCCCGCAGGGCCGCGTGCTGGACGCCGCGCTGGACTTGCGGCGCGGCTCGCCCACCTACGGCCGGCACCTGGCCCTGGAGCTGAGCGGCGAGGCCGGCAACATGCTGTACCTGCCGGCCGGGCTGGCCCATGGCTTCTATACGCTGAGCGAACAGGCGCTGATGGTGTACAAGGTGACGTCCACGTATGCCCCGGCGCACGATGGCGGCGTGCTGTGGAATTCGGCCGGCATCGACTGGCCGGACAGCGCCCCGCTGCTGTCGCCGCGCGACCGCACCTTCCCCACGCTGGCGGACTTCGACAGTCCCTTCGCCGCATGAGCACCGCCCTCGTCACCGGCGCCAGCGGTTTCATCGGCGGCCACCTGGTGCGCCGGCTGCTGGCCGATGGCTGGCAGGTGCATGTCGTGCTGCGGCCGGACTCGGTGCCGCCCGCGGATGACGCGGGCGCCCTGCACGTGCACCGGCACGACGGCAGTACCGAAGACCTGATCCGCATCCTGCGTGCCGTCGCGCCGGATACCGTGTTTCATCTCGCCTCGCTGTTCCTGGCCCAGCACACCCCCGCCGACGTGGAACCGCTGGTGCGCGCCAACGTGCTGTTCTCGACCCAGCTGGCCGAAGCGATGGCCCAGGCCGGCGTGCGCCACCTCGTCAATACCGGCACCTCGTGGCAGCACTACGAAGACCAGCCCTACAGCCCGGTGTGCCTGTACGCGGCGCTCAAGCAGGCCTTCGACGCCGTGCTGCGCTTCTATGCGGAAGCGCTGGACATGCGCGTGATCACGCTGAAGCTGTTCGATACCTATGGCCCCGGCGACCGGCGGCCGAAGCTCCTGCACCTGTTCAAGCGCATCGGCGCTTCCGGCGAGGCGCTGGCGATGTCGCCCGGCCAGCAGCGGATCGACCTGGTCCATATCGATGACGTGATCGACGCCTTCGTGCTGGCCGCCGGGCGCCTGGCCTCCGGCGCCGTGGCCGGCATCGAAGAGTACGCGGTCTCGTCGGGCGCCCCGCTGCCCTTGCAGGAGCTGGCCCGCGTCTACGAACAGGCCAGTGGCCAGGCCCTGAACATCGACTGGGGAGGCCGCCCGTACCGCCCCCGCGAAGTGATGGAACCGTGGCACAGCTACCGGCTGCTGCCCGGCTGGCAACCCCGGGTCGGCCTGGCCGACGGCATCCGCGCCACGCTGGCGGCCGAGGCGGCGCCATGAACCGGTACCTGATCCTTGGCGACAGCCACCTGGTGGCATTGCTGGATGCCGCGCGCGAACTGGGCACGGCGCGCCAGGTGCCTTCGGAAGATGGGCTGTTCAGCGTGCACGAGTTCGTGCTCGAGGCGCAGCAGGCGCACCTGGTGTTCGTGATGCCGCTGGCCGGCGCGCCGTCGCTGGTGATGAAATACGACCGCGAAGGCTTTTCGATGAGCCCGGCGTATGCGGCCCAGCTGCGCGCCGCCCTTGCCTTGCTGGGCGCGGGGCCGGTGACGATCTGCTCGGTCTTCTTCGGCAACGAGCACTCGGCCTTCTCGATCGCGGACCACCCGGTACCGTTCGACTTCCTGCGCACGCCGGACGATGCGCCCTGCCCCGCGCCGGTGCCGCGCCAGATCGTGCCGCTGGCCGTCATCGAACGCAAGATGGCCGACCTGGCCTGGCGCCCGGAGGTGTATTGCCGCGTGCTGAAACTGGCGTTTGCCGGCCAGCGCGTGCTGCACATCCTGCCACCGCCGCCGATCGAGGACGAAGCACAGGTGAAGGGCGATCCGGAAATCTTCGGCCCGCTGTTCGAGCGCTATCCGGTGGCGCCCGCGCTGCTGCGGCTGAAGGTGTATTCGGTCTATTGCCGCGTGGTGGAAGAGCGCCTGCGCGCGGTGGGCGTCGACATCATCGGCGCGCCGGCCGCGGCATGCGACAACGGCTACCTGGCCAGGCCGTACTGGCGCGAGGCAACCCATGCCAACGGCCCGTACGGCACCTTGATCCTGCAAGCATTGGGAGTCCTGTGAGCGCGCACCCCTACAAACAGCAGCCCGAGCGGGCGTTCTGGAACCGCGCGGTGGCCCGCAAGAGCTGGTACAACGTGGAGTTCACCGCCGACACGCCGCGCTTCCTGACGGCGGCCAACCGCATCGCCACGGCCGGCAGCTGCTTCGCCAGCAACCTGATGCGCTGGCTGCCGTCGCTGGGGCTGACGCCGTTCTTCGCCGAACAGGCGCCGGACTATTTCACGCCCGAAGAAAAGCAGGCGCACGGCTACCACGAATTCTCGGCACGCTACGGCAACCTGTACACGGTGCGCCAGTTGCGCCAGCTGTTCGAGGAAGCGCTGGAACGCCGGCCGGCCATCCACGCCTTCGAGGAAGTGGACGGCAAGGTGTTCGACCTGCTGCGCCCCCACGTGCGGCCCGGCGGTTTCGACAGCGCCGCGGAGGCGCGCCTGGACCGTGCCTTCCACCTGGCCGCGGTGCGCCGCATGCTGGCCGAGAGCGATACTTTCGTGTTCACGCTGGGGCTGACCGAAGCATGGGTCGATGCGCGGGACCATATCGTCTACCCGGTCTGTCCGGGCACCGTGGCCGGCACCTTCGATCCCGCCACGCACCTGCCGGTCAACTTCGAGTATCCGGAAATCCTGGCCGACCTGGAAGCGGCCATCGCGCTCGCGGCGGACATCAATCCGGCCATGCGCTGGATCATCACGGTCAGTCCCGTGCACCTGGTGGCCACGCACGGCGAGGACAGCGTCATCGTGGCGTCCACGTATTCGAAGAGCGTGCTGCGCGCCGTCTGCGGCGCCGCCGCGAAGCGTCACGGCCATGTGTACTACTTCCCCAGCTACGAGATCATCAGCTCGGCCGCCTCGTTCGGCCAGTACCTGGAATCGAACCTGCGCGACGCGTCGGAACGGGGTGTGTCCCACGTGATGGAGGAATTCCGCCGCGCGTTCGTGGCGCAGGATGGGGCCACCGATCCCGGTGTGCCGGAGACCGCCGCGGCACCGGCGCAGGCACCCGCGGCGCCAGGCTTCCTGGAGCAGGTGGCCCGCACGCTGGCGGCCGAATGCGATGAACTGAAGAACGATCCGGGAAGGGCTTAAGCGCCCTGCCGGCGCAGCCAGGCCGCCGCGCCGTCCAGGTAAGCCTGCCCCAGGTCGGGGCGTTCGTGGCCGATGCCCGAGCCGAGCGTGAGGAACAGGCTGGCGCGGTGCCGCTCCAGCAGGTAGCGGGCACGCGCGGCGGCGTCGGCGTCGGTGATGCTGCCGGCCAGGTGGCCCAGCAGTTCATCGAAGAACAGGAACTGGTCCCAGCGCTGCGCCACCGTGGCATAGCCTTCGATACCGGAAGCGAGGTCGAACCCCGTGCGCACCAGCTCGACCGGCAGGTAGATGCCGGGGTAGCCGAACAGCAGCAACAGCAGGGCCACGCAGCATTGCGGATAGGCGTTGCGCGGATCGCGCAGGAAGGGCTCGATGCGCGGCACGATGGCCCTGGCCAGCCGCGCGTTCAGCACCAGGCCCGGCATGTGGGCGCAGCAGTGCCGGTATTCCTCCAGCGGAATCGGCAGCACCTGGCTGTCGTTGGCCCGGTACACCTGGCCCTTGTCGTAGAACAGGCTGGAAATCAATGCCGGCGGCGTGGGTGTCGTCTTCAGGTATTCCAGCAGCCGCACCACGCCAGGGGTCACCACGAAATCGTCGTCGCACGAATACAGCAGGTACTCGGTCTCGCATTGCTCGATCAGCCGGATGAAATTGCCGCGAAAACCCTGGCGCTCGGCGTTCTTGCGCACGCTGATATTGCCCTGGCCATCGAAATGGCGCACCGCGTCGAAGCTGCCGTCCGGCGAGTCGTCGTCGATGACGAGGATGCGCACGGCCGGCTCGGTGTGCAGGCCGGTGGCGACCATGTCCGCCAGCACGGCGTGCAGCGCTTCGCGCCGGCTCCAGGCCGGCACGCCGACGGTGACGAGGGCTGCCATATCCATCAGCCCCATCAGCCGCGCTGGTAACGCTTCTGTTCTTCGAGCGACAGGTGGACTTCGCCGTAGGCCGACGAATCGCCCCAGATATTGTCCTTGTACCACTTGCCGTTTTCGATCCACCACACGCGCGGATCACGGAACCTGTCGGCGGTACGCCAGAATTCCTCTTCCGTCATGTTCACATAGTCGAGCCAGTAGTACAGGTCGTCGGACACCACGTGGTCGTACTTGCGCACCATTTCGATCGCTTCCTCGCGCGTCATGTAGCCGGTGCGCACGTCCTTCGAGCTGTGGTCGGAGCCGCGGCCATAGCCGAACTTGACGAACTTGAGCAGGTCGTGGATGCCGTTCTCGTAGCGGTCGTCCAGGTTCGAGGCGCGGCGATAGGTGCGGTCGAACGGCCGTTCCGATTCCTTCCAGCCGTACAGGTCCTTCATCAGCTGGGTGTGCTTGTACGGATCCCACTTGAAGAAGTTGCCGATGTACAGGCCGCGCACGCCCGTCTTCAGGATCTGGTCGTCGCTCGGGTACTTGGCCCACAGCAGGTCGTTTTCCTTCAGCGGCTCCTGCGGGTCGTTCAGCATGTCGTACCACTCGAAACCGCGCAGGCCATGCTCGTGGCGCACCCGCGCCGAGAACTCGACGAAGTCATCGGGCTCGTACATGCCCGAGATATCCCAGGCGATCTCGCCCCACACCATCAGGTTGATGTCGAACTTCACCGCCATCTGGATCGGGAACGTGAAGATGCCGCAGTGGGCGTGCCAGTTCATGTCGCCCATCTTGCGGAAGCACAGCCGGTTCAGCTTCTTCAGCACCTCGACGCTGGGGCCCATCACCAGGTGATCGCAATCGAACACCTCGCGCATGCGGTCGCGGTTGTAGTTCCCCTCCGGCAGGTAGTTATTGCCGTGGTAAGTGACCAGCAGGGGCTTCAGGCCATATTCCTTGACCATGATGTGGGTCTGGAAATAACTGTCCTTGCCGCCGCTGACGGGGATGATGCAGTCGTAATCGGAGCGGCGGTCCTTGCGCATCGCCTCGACATTCTTTTCGAACACGGCGCGGCGGTGGGCCCAGAACTCCGGCGTCAGCTTGTCGAATTCCTCGGCGGTACGGCAGCTGGCGCAAACGCCTTCATCGTCGATCGCCAGGTTGACGGTGACGAACGGATACGTGCAGCGGGCGCAATACTGCATGCGGCGGTAGTTCATGTCGCTCTCCTCAAATGTCCAGCAGCTCCGGCGACCGCACGTTCAGGCCGGCGCCGTACAAATGTTTGCGCGCCAGGAAAACGCTCTGGTCGCTGTAGTGAAAGATGTTGCCCGCGGCGACCGCATCGACCCTGGTCTGCCGCAGGCCCTCGGCCAGGTGTTCCCACTCGCCGACGCCGCCGCAGCCGATCACGGGAATGCGCACGGCGCTGCTGACGGCGTCCAGCAGCGGCAGGTCGTAGCCAGTCTTCATGCCGTCGCGGTCGATCGAATTGAGCAGGATCTCGCCGGCGCCCAGCGCTTCCACCCGTTTCGCCCACTCCACGGCGGTCCATTCGGTGGCTTCGCGGTTGCCGTCGCGGCGCACCCGGTGCACGCCATCTTCTTCCAGGCGCACGTCGATCGACACCACCACGCACTGCGCGCCGAACTCGCGTGCCGCCTCGGTGATGAAGCCTGGCTGGTCGAGCGCCTGCGTGTTGATCGAGATCTTGTCGGCCCCCAGCGCGAGGCGCTGCTCGATATCGCGCATCGTGCGGATGCGGCCGCCAACCGTGATCGGCATGAAGGCGTGCTTCGACACGTCCTCGATGATGTCGAGCACGCTGCTGCGGTTGGCATGGCCGAGGTCGTCACGGCGCATGTCGTAGGTGTCGTCGCGCGAAATGTCGAGATAGACCAGTTCATCCGAGCCCCACTCCGACAGGCGCTTGACGGCGGTGACCGGGTTGCCCAGGTTCTGGTAGCGCTTGAACTGCTTGCTCTGCACGAGGAAGCCGTTGCGCAGGAACAGCACGGGAATCACGCGTTGTTTTTTCATGGGATCGCCAGGAAGTTCTTCACCAGCCGCATGCCGGCGCGCTGGCTTTTTTCGGGATGGAACTGCACGCCGTAGATGTTGCCGCGCCCGACCACGCCGGTGAATTGCTGGCCGTAGTCGGTGGTGGCCAGCACGTCGGCGGGGTCGGCCGCATCGAAGGCGAAACTGTGCACGTAGTAGAAGTCCGGCGCGTGGTCCAGGCCTTCCAGCAGCGGGCTGGGCTGACGGATGTCGATATTGTTCCAGCCGATGTGCGGCAACGGGAACGTGCCCGGCTGCAGCTGGCGCACCGTGCCGCCGATCCAGCCCAGGCCGGGTGTTTCGCCGAACTCGTGGCCGGTGTCGGCCAGCACCTGCATGCCCACGCAGATGCCGAGGAAGGGCTTGCCCTGCTCGCGCACCACGCGCTCCAGCACGTCCAGCGGCAGCGTTTCGCCGATGCGGCGCATGGCCGCGCCGAATGCGCCCACGCCGGGCAGCACGATGTGGCTGGCCGCTTCGATGTCGGCCGGCGCGTTCGAGACCGTCACGTTGCCCGACACTTCGGAAAACAGGTTGTAGACCGACTTCACGTTGCCGGAGCCATAGTCGAGGATACAGATGCGTTGCATGGTTTTCCTTAATCCAGCAAGTCCCAGTTCAATGCCGTGCCGCGGCGGATCGCCACCTTGGCCTTGCGTGCCAGCACCGCTTCCAGGTGCTTCGGCTTCAGGCCCATGCCCGGCCGGATGGCGCGCACGTTGGCCGCCGTCAACGGCTCGCCGGCCGCGATGTCGGCGCTGGCATACAGCGAGCGGCGGAATTGCAGCGACGGCTGCTCGGCGCACGAGGCGCCGTAGCTGACGCGGCCCAACGCCTGCCAGGCCCGTTCCGTTTCCACCACCAGCGCCTGCAGCTCGTGCGGCTCCAGCGAGAACGTGGAATCGACGCCGCCGGCGGCACGGTCCAGCGTGAAGTGCTTTTCGATCACCGTTGCGCCCAGCGCCACCGCCGCCACCGATACGCCGACGCCCATCGTATGGTCGGACAGGCCGATCTCGCAGCCGAACAGGTCGCGCATGTGCGGAATGGTGAGAATGTTGGTGTTGGCCGGCGTGGCCGGATAGGTACTGGTGCACTTCAGCAGCACCAGGTCGCGGCAGCCGGCTTCGCGCGCGGTGCGCACCGTTTCATCGAGCTCGGCCACCGACGCCATGCCGGTCGAGATGATCATCGGCTTGCCTGTCTTCGCCACGCGGCGGATCAGCGGCAGGTCGGTGTTCTCGAACGAGGCGATCTTGTAGAAGGCCACGTCGAGGCTTTCCAGGAAGTCGACCGCGCTATCGTCGAACGGCGTGCTGAACGGGATCATGCCGTGCTGGCGGGCCCGTTCGAAGATCGGCGCATGCCATTCCCACGGCGTGTGCGCCTCGTGGTACAGGTCGTACAGCTTGCGGCCGTTCCACAGCGACTTGGCGTCGTTGATGACGAAATCGGGTGCTTCCACGTCCAGCGTCATCGTGTCGGCCGTGTAGGTCTGGATCTTCAGCGCGTGGGCACCGGCGCGCCCGGCGGCGTCGACGATTTCCAGCGCCCGGTCGAGCGACTGGTTATGGTTGCCGGACATCTCGGCAATGATGAAGGGCGGCGCGTCCTGGCCGATGGGTCGGTTGGCGATGAGCATGGTTAGTCCCGGATGCGTAGTGCAAGAATGTTCAGTTGTTCGGCATAGCCGGCGGCTTCGAATGCGCGGGCCGAAGCGCGATTGCCGGGCAGTACCACAGCCTCGATGGTAGCCACTTGTGGCCAGTGCTGGCGCACCCAGTCGCTGCCGGCGGCAATGAGCGCCGCGCCGATGCCCTGGCCGATGAAATCGGGCGTCAGGTAAACCGATACGGTCGCCTTCGCATCGGCACGATCATAACGCAGGATACCGGCGGCGCGCCCGCCGATTTCGCCGACGAGCAGCTGCCGTGCCGGGTCGGCCAGGGTGGCGGCGAACCAGGCGCGGTGCTGCTCCAGCGGGATGACGGCGCTGCTGGTGGAAAAGCGCCGCACGGTCTCGGCATTGCGCCAGTGCCAGACGGGGTCGCAGTCGCCGGCCGTGGCCGGGCGCAGGCCCAGCTGCGCGGCGTTGCCGAGCTGGCGCATCTGCCGCGCCACGCGCCCCGCGCCGCGGCCATCGACCAGCGCCAGGCTGCCCTGTTCCATGTGGGCCAGCAGTTCCGGCGCGGCCAGCGCCAGTTGCAGGGCCGCCGGCAGCGTGGCCAATGCGGCCGGGCCTTCACCCAGGTACAGCACATGACCCTGCCGCGCCATGGCCGCGCAGCCAGCCTGCTGGTTCGCCGCCACGGCGATCACCAGGCTCGGCAGGCCGACGCAGGCACGCTCCCACATGGCGCCGCCGCCCGCGCCGATGGCCAGGTCGGCTGCCGCCATCAGCTCGGCCATGTTGTCCACGCCGCGATGCAGCCGCGTTCCCGGCAATGCCGCGCAGTGGCGCGCCAGCTGCTCATGGTGCGGATAGGCGCCGCCGACCACCACGTCGGTGGCCAGGCCGGGGTGCCGCGCAGCCTCGCGCAGCGCCTGGCCGGTGTAGTCGTCGGCGTCGGCGCCGCCGATGAAGAGGAACAGCCGGCGCACCTGGCCGTCGCGCACGCGCAGGGCGGCACGGGCGGCGGCGAACTCGGGGCGCAGCAGCGCGTAATGCGGCCCGGCCAGCAGCACCGCGTCCGAGGGCAGCAGGCCGTCGTAGCGCCGTTCCATGCGCGCCGCCAGGTTCTGGTCGAGCAGCAGGTCGCAGTCGTGCGGGCGGTCGGCCAGGTCGTCGATCACCATCAGGCGATCCACGGCGGGCCGCAATGCCGCCTCCCAGCGCGCATCGATCGCGTAGTGGTCGGCCACCAGCCAGTCAGGGCGGCCGGGCAGCGCGGCGGCCGTCTCGGCGGCGTCCTGCTGCCAGGGTGCGCCCAGCCACTGGTCGTACGCCGCGCCGCCGGCCTGCGTGGCATGGACGGGCAGCCGCGCCACGGCATGGCCGCGCGCGACGACCAGGTCGCACAGGTGGCCCGCATGTTCACGGCAGACGAACGTGGTGCGCGCGCCCTCGGCGCGCAGCTGGTCCGCCAGCGTCAGGCAGCGCATCAGGTGGCCGCTGCCGATCTGCAGCGAGGCGTCGGCGCGGAAGACGATGTCCATCAGCGCGCCGGCTGTTGCGCGGCACGGAAGGCCAGCTCGGCGCGTTGCCAGTCCTCGGGCGTGTCGATATCGATGGCGCGCCACGCCGGGATCACCAGGCCGCGGCCCTGCTGGTGCGGCGACTGGCCGGCCAGCCACGCGCCGCTGCGGCCCCAGTAGAACTGGCCGGCATCGTAATAGCCGGGTTCCAGGTCCTGGCTGCGGGTGTGCACGTGCTCCGGAAAGAATGGCGCCATGGCGCCGCCGGCGCCGCGCTTCAGGGCGCGCTGCACGGCGGCGGGGAACGGGCTGACGGTGAAGGCATACGCGGCGGCGGCGTCGTCCAGCAGCGCCAGCGCATCGCGCAAATCCTGCGGCTGCAGCAGCGGCACGCCCGGATAGATGCAGCACACCAGGTCCGCATGCCAGCCGGCTTCCGTGCAGCGCCGGATCGCATCGGCGATCACGGGCACGGTGCCGGCATGGTCGTCGGCCAGTTCGGGCGCGCGCAGGAACGGCACTTCGGCGCCATGGGCGCGCGCGACGGTGGCGATCTCGGCGTCGTCGGTGGAGACGATGATGCGGTCGAACACGCCGCTGTCGCGCGCCGCGCCGATGGCGTACGCGATCATCGGCTGGCCGGCGAACGGCTTGATGTTCTTGCGCGGAATACGCTTGCTGCCGCCCCGCGCCGGAATCACGGCCAGTTTCGTCACGGCCAGTTTCGTCACGGCCAGTTTCGTCGCAGCCAGTTTCTTCGCGGACAGGCTCATGCGAGCGCTTTCCGCACCGCCGCCACCACCTCGTCCTGTTCCGCTTCGGTCATGCCGTAGAACATCGGCAGGCTGATGGCGCCGGCATAGTATTGCTCGGCGTTCGGGCACAGGCCCGCGCGGAAGCCCAGCTTGCGGTAGTACGGCTGCGTGTACACGGGAATGTAGTGCACGTTGACGCCGATGCCCTGGCTGCGCAGGCTGTCGAAGACCGCGCGCCGGCGTGCCGGGTCGACCTGGATCGGATACAGGTGGAAGGCCGACACGCCATATGCCGCCTGGCGGGGCCGGATCACGGGCAATTCCGCCAGCAGCGTGTCGTAGCGTGCCGCGAGGGCCCGGCGGCGCTCGAGGAACAGGTCGAGCCGCCCCAGTTGCGACAGGCCCAGCGCCGCCTGCAGGTCGGTGATGCGGTAGTTGTAGCCGAGATCGATCTGCTCGTAATACCAGCCGCCTTCGTCGTGCTTTTCGAGCTCGCCGGCCTCGCGCGTCATGCCGTGCGAGCGCAGCAGCTGGAGCCGGCGGTACAGGGCGGGGTCGCGCGCCATCAGCATGCCGCCTTCGGCCGTGGTGAGGATCTTCACCGGGTGGAAGCTGAAGATGGCGATGTCGCTGAACCGGCAGTCGCCCACCTTGCCGCCGTCATATTCCGCGCCCACCGCGTGCGACGCATCCTCGACCACCCGGAAGCCGTACTGTTGCGCCAGCGCCGCGATGGCCCGCATGTCGCATGACTGGCCGGCGAAGTGCACCGGAATCACCACCTTCGGCAGGCGGCCGGCGGCACTGGCCTGTTCCAGCTTCTCCGCCAGCTTGCGCGCGCACAGGTTGTAGGTATCGGGATCGGTGTCGACGAAGTCCACCTCGGCGCCGCAGTACAGCGCGCAGTTGGCCGAGGCGATGAAGGTGTTCGGCGAAGTCCAGACCACGTCGCCCGGGGCCACGCCCAGCGCCAGCATGGCGATATGCAGCGCCGCCGTGGCGTTGGCCACGGCCACGCCGCCACCGCCCTGCAAGCCGCAGTAGGCGGCCAGCCCGCGCTCGAACGCGCCGATGGCCGGCCCCTGGGTGATCCATTCCGAACGCAGCACCGCTTCGACGGCGGCGATATCCTCTTCCGAAATCGACTGGCGGCCGTACGGGATCATGCTTCCGCCATCGCCTTGCCGATCAGCGCGCGGATATCCTCGACGCTGAGAAAGACCGGGTTGGTGCCGGAGCTGTACTCGAAGCCGTCGGGCACCGGCACGCCGGTCTCGCCCTTCTTGTTGATCTTGTAGTCGGCTTCCAGCGAGAACGAGATCGACGGCTGGATCACGAAGTGGTCGTGGAATTCCAGCGTGAGGTGCGAGTCGTCCAGCGGGCACATGATCTCGTGCAGTTTTTCGCCGGGGCGGATGCCGATGATCTTGATCGGCAGGTTCGGCGCCATCGCCACGGCCAGGTCGGTCATCGTGGCCGACGGGATCTTCGGCACGAAGATCTCGCCGCCATGCATGCGCGCGAAATTGGTGATGACGAACTCCACGCCATCCTGCAGCGTGATCCAGAAGCGGGTCATGCGGTCGTCCGTGATCGGCAGTTCCTGCGCGCCCTCGGCCAGCAGCTTGCGGAAGAACGGCACCACCGAACCGCGCGAGCCGATCACGTTGCCGTAGCGGACCACGGAAAAGCGCGTGGGCCGGGTGCCCACCATGTTGTTGGCGGCGACGAACAGCTTGTCCGATGCCAGCTTGGTGGCGCCATACAGGTTGATCGGGCTGGCCGCCTTGTCGGTGGACAGCGCGATCACGCGTTCGACGCCGTTGGCCAGGGCCGCGTGGATCACGTTTTCCGCGCCATACACGTTGGTCTTGATGCATTCCATCGGGTTGTATTCGGCCACCGGCACATGCTTCAGCGCCGCGGCGTGGATGACGTAGTCGACGCCGTCCATCGCCTGCATCAGCCGGGCCTGGTCGCGCACGTCGCCGATGAAATAGCGCATCTGCGGCGCGTTGAACGTCTGGGCCATTTCATACTGCTTCAACTCATCCCGCGAATAGATGATGACTTTCTTCGGCTTGTAGCGTTCCAGGATGGTCTTGGTGAACTGCTTGCCAAACGAACCGGTGCCACCGGTAATCAGGATCGTCTTATTGTTGAGCATTGGCGTGTCCAGGTAATCGGATCGGCGGGATTTGCCGTGCCACTATTATGCCCCCTCGATCCGCCGCACGGTAGGCGGAACAAGCGTGCAAGCAGTGCACTGTTCACCCGATTGCCGCAGATGAGATCAATATGACAATTGATGGATGGGCCAGCAGGAGCCGGTACATTGGCGCGCTGACAAAGGGGGCAAACGAGGTGGCGAATCAGGCGGCGAATCAGGTGGCAAATCAGGTGGCGAATGAGGTGGCGGATGAGGTGGCCGATGCGCTGGTGAAAGCGCGGGCGAATCCGCGAATGCGATGACCACCGCGTGCCGCGGTGCCGCGCCGCCATGCCGGGTCTTTTATCGCTAGAATGGCGCGGGTTCCTTTCCCAACTTCGACCGTCGATCATGGCAAATCCAGCAAGCATCTCCTCCGAACTCGCCAGGGCCCTGGAACAGGCCCGCCGTGGCGTTGCCCAGGGCACGCTGCCGCTGGTCGACCTGTTCCAGGTGACCCACGAGCTGCACCAGAACGGGCACCAGGACACGGCGATCCAGCTGTATCGCGACTGGCTGGCCGGGCCGCCGTCGCCGCTGGCCTATGCCGCCTGGTTCAACCTGGCGATCGCGCTCAATGCACGCGGCGACAGCGCCGGGGCGGAGTCGGCCTACCGCAGCGCCATCGCGCACCATCCGCGCTTTTCCGAAGGGCACCTCAACCTGGGCACGCTGCTGGAACGGACCAAGCGCCCGCAGGAGGCGCTCGATGCGTGGCGCGTGGTGGTCGGCTATGCGGATCCGGCCAACGCGGCGGAGCGCGCGTTCCTGGTCCAGGCACTGAACAATATCGGCCGGCTGCTGGAGATCCAGCGCGATTACCCGGCCGCCGAGGATGCCCTCACGCGCAGCCTGCACCTCGATGCGCGCCAGCCGGACGTGATCACGCACTGGGTGCACCTGCGCCAGAAGCAGTGCAAGTGGCCCGTGTTCAGCAGCAGCGCCAGCGGCGTGCCCGAGGCCGAGCTGATGGCCGCCACGTCGGCGCTGGGCATGCTGAGCGGTTCGGGCGATCCGGCCATGCAGCTGGCCTCGGCCCAGCGTTTCGTGCGCGACAAGGTGATCCAGGATGTGCCGCAGCTGTCCGGCCCTGCCGGCTACGAACACACGCGCCTGCGCGTGGGTTACCTGTCTTCAGACTTTTGCTCGCATGCGGTATCGATCCTCACCGCCGAGCTGTATGGCTTGCACGACCGCGCCCGCGTCGAAGTGTTCGGCTTCGACTGGAGCAACGACGATGGCTCGCCGCTGCGCGCCCGCGTGGTGGCCGGCTTCGACCAGCATGTGCGCATCCATGACCTGACTGACGAAGAAGCGGCGCGGCTGATCCGCTCGCACGAGATCGACATCCTGGTCGACCTGCACGGCCTGACGCTGGGCGCGCGGCCCAACATCCTGTCGTACCGGCCGGCGCCGGTACAGATCACGTGGCTGGGCCTGCCGGGTACCACGGCGCTGCCCCAGGTCGACTACGTGATCGCCGATCCGTTCGTGCTGCCGCCCGAGCTGGAGCCCTACTTTACCGAGAAGCCGCTGCACATGCCGCGCACCTTCCAGGTCAACGACCGCGAACGCCGGATCGGCGCGCGCCCCACCCGCGCCGGCTGCGGCCTGCCGGAAGAGGCGTTCGTGTTCTGCGCCTTCAACAACAACTTCAAGATCACCCAGGAGATCTTCCAGACCTGGATGGCGATCCTGCGGCGCGTGCCGGACAGCGTGCTGTGGGTGGTGGGCGACAACGAACAGGTGCGCACCAACCTGGCGCGCCAGGCCGAGCTGGCCGGCGTGCCCGCCAGCCGGCTGCACTTCGCCGACCGCGCGCTGCCGGCGGATTACCTGGCGCGCTTCCAGGTCGCCGACCTGTTCCTCGATACGATCCCGTTCAACGGCGGCACCACGGCCAGCGACGCGCTGTGGGCCGGCCTGCCGGTGCTGACCTGCTCGGACCGCACGTTCTCGTCGCGCATGGCGGGCAGCCTGCTGCGCGCGGCCGACCTGCCGGAACTGGTCACCTTCAACCTGCGCGACTACGAGGAAAAGGCGGTCAGCCTGGCCGGCGACCGGGCCCGCGTGGAAGCGATGAAGCGGCAGCTGGTGGACAACCGGCTGAGCTGCGCGCTGTTCGATACGCCCCGCTTCGCACGCGACCTGGAAGACGCGTACGAGCGCGTGGCGCTGGGCCGGCGCGTGGCGGCGCCAGCCGCCGAAGCGGCACCGGCCACGGTGCGCCTGCCGCTGGTCTCCGTGCTGATCGCCGCCGGCGAGGACTGCGGCAGCGAGGCGGTGCTGCAAAGCCTGGGCACGGCGCTGGCCCAGCAGGGCTGGCCGCGGCTGGAAATCGTCATCAGCGATGCGTCGCGCGGCGAAGCGCTCGGCGAAGCGCTGGAACCGCTGCTGGGCCGCAGCGCGCAGCTGCGCTACCTGCGCGCGCCCGGCCTCGACGCGGCTGCCAACCTGCAGAACGCCTACCGGTTCGCCCAGGGCGAATTCATCGCGCTGCTGCCGCCGGGCGACCTGTTCCACCCGCAGAAGCTGGCGGTGATGATGGGCTACATGGCGACCCAGCCGAACGTGGGCATGGTTGCCTCGTGGACCCAGCAGATGGATGCACAGGGCAACTACCTGGCGCCGGCACAGGGCAACGGCCCGCTGTACCCGAACGAGACACGCATCGGCGGCCGCTCGCTGGGCGACCTGATGCTGGCCAACAGCCAGAATATCGCCGGCGGCCCTGGCGGCGTGCTGTTCCGCAAGGCGCTGGCCGGGCCGCGCTTCGGGCATTTCCTGGGCCGCGACTATACCGCGTTGCCGGAAGTGGCCACCTGGCTGGCGGTGCTGGCGCAGGCCGACTGCGTGTACCTGCCGCAGGCGCTGAACTATGCCGCGGTGCCGGCATCGAAAGGCCTGGACGGCCGCATCGCGGCGCAGGTGGAATGGCTGCAGTTGCTGTGCGACGCGCACCAGCAGGATGTGTATGCGCGCAACCGCGCCCTGCTGCATGAATCGCTGACCAGCAAGCTGGTGTCGGCGCTGATGTTCCTGTCGGCCACGCACGAAGAAGTCAAGCGCGGCGCCTACGAGCTGGAACGCATCCACGCCGTGGTGCGGCAGGCGAACACGATCCTGCTCGCCCCGTGATGGGCGAGCTCAGGGCCCGGGGCTCCAGGCTCCAGGCTCCGGGCTCCGGGCTCAGGGCTCGCGGATCGATTCGTCCAGCGCCCGCGTCAGCGGCCACACGATGTAGGACAGCACGGAGCGCTTGCCCACCACGATTTCGGCACTGACGGTCATGCCGGGCAATAGCCGTATGCCGGTGGGCATGTTGCGCAGCTGGCCCTTGAAGGTCACGCGGCCCACGTAGAAGGCGTTGGTGCCCTCGCCCGCCGCGACCTGTTCGCGCTTGAACGAATCCTGGCTGATGGTGCGGATCTGCCCGTCGAGGGCGCCGTGCTTCTGGAAGGGAAACGCGTCGAACTTCACGTGCACCGGATCGCCCCGCTTGAGCTGGCCCACGTCCATCGAGTCGATCTCCACTTCCGCCTCCAGGGGCGCGTTCAGCGGCACCAGCACGAACATCTGCTCGGCGCCCTGCACCACGGACCCCTGCGATACCTTGCCCACCTCGAGCACTACCGCATCGGCGGGGGCGCGCAACTGCACCAGCTCGCGCCGTTTCTCGGCCTTGGCCAGCTGCTCGCGCAGGCCGTCGCGTTCCCGCGAGGCGCTCAGCAGGTCTTCCAGCGATTTCTGCCGCCAGCCCTTGTCGAACGCGGCACGCTCGGCCTGGGCGGAGGCCAGCTCGCGCGACATCTCGATATCCTTGTTGCGCGACAGCGTGGCCTGGCGCTCGACTTCCAGCCGGCGGTCGCGCGCTTCGAGCAGGTGCATGCGCGCGCCGAAGTTCGCTTCGATCAGGCTTTGCTGCATCGACTCGATTTCGCGCAGCGACTTGACGCGTTCGACCAGCACCTGCTCATCGCGCCGGTTGGTCTCGATACTGGCTTTCAGGCGGGCGATGTTCTCGTCCAGCTTGGTGCGCTGCGCATCGTAGTTGGCCTGGCGCTCGGCGGCCAGGCGCGCCTGCAGCGCGGCATCGGCATCGCTGGCACCGGCTACGCCGGCCGCGCCATTGAGTTCCGCTTCCAGGCGCCTGACCTGGGTTTCCAGGCTGAGCAGCCGCACCCGCAGCTGGGCATCGTCGGCCTGTGCGAAGGTGGGATCGAGCGTCGCCAGCAGCTCGCCTTTGCGGACCACCTGGCCCGGGCGCACGCCGATGCGCTGCACGATCGAGGTATCGAGCGGTTGCACCACGATGTTCGATTCCGGAGTGACCAGGCGGCCATGCGCCACCACCACTTTCTCCACGCTCGACAGCGCGGCCCACGCGAGGAACACGGCCAGCGCCGCGACCAGCAGCCAGATGGTCATGCGCAGGTAGGGCGGCAGCGGATCGCGTTCGATCGCGTCCGCATCCGGCAGGTACTCGATCTCGGTCCTGTCCTGCTTCAAAGGTGACTTGTTTGCTGGTTCCATAAGTGCTGGTATGTATCGCTGCTTTGAAGCAGTTGCTCATGGGTGCCCGAATCGACCAGCCGGCCGCGCTGCATGACCAGGATGGAATCGGCGTTGACGAGCGTGGAGAGCCGGTGCGAGATCATGACGACCGTGCGGCCGATGGCGATCTTCGACAGGTTCTTGATGAAGATCGCTTCGCTTTCCGGATCCAGCGCGCTGGCCGCTTCGTCCAGGATCAGGATGCGCGGCTTGGCCAGCAGCGAACGGGCGATCGACAGCCGCTGCTTCTGGCCGCCGGACAGGTTCGACGCATTCTCTTCCAGCAAGGTATCGTAGCCCTGCGGCAGCCGCTCGATGAACTCGTCGGCGCCGGCCGCGGCCACCGCTTCCATCACTTCCTCGAACGTGGCGTCCGGCTTGGTGACGGTGAGGTTTTCGCGCACGGTGCCGCGGAACAGGAAATTCTCCTGCAATACCACGCCGATCTGGCGGCGCAGGTGCGACAGCTCGATCTCGCGGGCATCGATGCCGTCGAAGCGCACGATGCCGTCCTGCACCGCGTACAGGCCCTGGATGACCTTGGTCAGCGTGGTCTTGCCCGAGCCGCTGCGGCCGACGATGCCGACCACGGTGCCGGGCTTGATCGTGAAGGCGGTGCGGTCGAGCGCGTTGGTCTGACCGCCCGGATAGCGGAATGTCACGTCCTCGAACTTGATCTCGCCGTTCAGGATCGGGCGCAGGCCGCCGGCGCCGGCGCGGCCTTCCGGCGCCCGGTTCATCACTTCGCCCAGCATCTTCACGGACAGCGCGGTTTCCTGGTATTCGTTGACCAGGCCGACGAGGGCGATCAGCGGCTGCGTGACACGCTGCGACAGCATCTGGAAGGCGATCAGCGCACCCACCGTCAGCGTCTGGTCGAACACGCTCTGGGCACCGATGACGATGATCGTCACCGGCAACAGCTTGCCGAGGAAGTCCGTGATCGTGTTGCCGGCGATCGACACGCGGCCGACCCGGTAGTGCATGGTGATCGATTCGGCGGAGCGCTGGTCCCAGTCGCGGCGCTGGTTCGGCTCGATCGCCAGCGCCTTCACCGTGCGCATGCCGTGGATGGTTTCCACCAGCATGGCCTGGCGCATGCCCTCGGCCTTGTACAGTTCCTGCAGGCGCCGCTGGAACGGCGGCACCATGAGCATGACCACCAGCGCGATCAGCAGCGTGAAGCCCAGCACCAGCATGGCCAGCTTGAACGAATACGAGAACAGCACCGGCAGGAAGATCACCAGCGCGATCAGGTCCAGGCCCGTCATGAACAGGCGGCCGGTGAGGAAACTGCGGATCTTTTCCAGCTGCTGCATGTGGCGCGTGATGATGCCGGCCGTCTGCGTTTCAAAGAAATCGATCGGCAATGCCAGCAGCTGGGCGAAGGTGCGCCGCGTCAGCCGCATGTCGATCTTGTTGGAGGCCGCCAGCGTCAGCATCTGGCGCACATAGCCGAGCACGGCCTCGAACAGCAGGGCCATCACGATGCCGATCGCCAGCACCCACAGCGTGGTGATGCTCTGGTGCGTCAGCACCTTGTCGATCACCAGCTGGAAGAACATCGGCGAGGCCAGCGACAGGATGTGCATGGCGATCGCGGCGATGAAGATGTCGCGGAAGGCCGCCTTCTGCTTCAGGATTTCTGGCAGGAACCAGCTCAGGCCGAACGGCTGGTTGGGGTCGCTCAGCCGGTGCTGCCGCTTGATGAAGATGACTTCGCCGTCCCAGCGCTGGCTGAAGTCGGCACGCTTGACCATGACCACCCCCGGATTGCCGGAGGCGGGATTGAGCACCGCCACTTCTTCCTGCTCGGCCCGCACACCCACGATGATCACCATCTGGCCACCGCTCAGCCGCGCCATCAGGGGGAATACACCGGTCTGGGCGGTCAACCCCTGCCAGCTCAACCGTGAGGCTTTGGCCTTCATGCCGATGTCGGCAGCCATGCGGATGATCAGGTTATTGCCGGGCTCTTCGGCGCCAAGAGCGAACTCGTCGATCAACCGCTCGGGATTGACCGGCAAGCCATGATGCTGCGCGATGGCCGCCAGACACTGGACGGTCGTATGGGGGAATTTTGATTGCATGCGTGGAGGTATGGGAGCGCCTGTGGCGAGCAAATTTACCTGTCGCGATTCTACAGGAGGGCTTGCAGGACCGGCGCAGTATTACCGGTCCGTGCGGGGGTAACGAAAAAAAAGCGGCAGACCGGGGTCATGCCGCTTTTCGCGAGGAGAGCCTTGCGGCCCTCCGGTACTTGCCTTTACTTCGGTGCCGCCAGGTAGCCTTGCGACTGGCCGCGGTTCAGGGCCTTCAGCTCCAGCGCCTCGCTGCCCGCCATCGCGGTCGGCGCACCGACCGGTTTGCCGTTGGCATCGAAGTTGCGCATCGCATCGGCCATGCCGACCGCCAGGGCGTTGGTGGTGGTGCCACCGTCCAGCTTCAGCGAACCCGGCGCAGTCACCGGTTGTGCCGCTGCCTGGTTGAACGCCGACATCGACTGGGCCAGCCCGCTGACATTGCTGCGCAGGTTGGTGGCCGCGGCTGCCGTGGTGCTGAACCACACGTCGGCCATGTCATGCGACTGGCCATCTTCCGTGGTGAAGCCGGACGTCAGGCCGATCGTGTTGCCGTTGCTGTCGATCTGCGTGGTCTGGGCATTCAGGTCCAGCGACACGATGCCACGGTCCGCCAGGCTGGTCAGCTCGCCGGCATCGGTGATGCCGTTGCCGTTGCCGTCTTCCCACACGCTCAGCTTGCCGAAGGCGGTATCGCTGGCGTCCAGCTTGCCGTCACCGTTGCTGTCCAGGTCACGCATTGCCGCATAACCATCTTCCGCCTTGCTGCCGTCGGACAGGGTGGTTGCGCTGCCGAACAGTTCGCCGCCGTCGTTGATCGTGCCGTCGCCGTTACGATCCAGCACCAGCAGGCCATCGCCCTTGCCGGTCCAGCCGGTCAGGTCTTGCGTGCCATCGGCATCCAGGTCGAACCGGGTACCGGCGGTCACGCTGACCGTGCTGATGCCGTTGCCATCGAGGTCCAGCACCACCGGCGTCAGCTGACCCAGTTGTGCCGGCGTCAGCGCTGCCAGCTGCGTGGTGTTCCACGCATTCCAGTTGGTGGACAGTGCCACGATCTGGTTGGTGCTCAGGGCCGTTACCTGCGAGTTCGTCATTGCCGACACTTGCGAAGTGGTCAGCGCTGCGATCACGCCGGTGCTCAGGGCACGCAGGTCTTGCGTTTCCAGTGCTTGCAGGATATCGCTGGAGAACGCGTTCAGCTGCGACACCACGATCGCCGAGGCCTGGCGCGAGGTCAGCGCGGCAACCTGGGTACTGGTGAAGACGTCGAACTGGGCGGAGCTCAGGCCGGCGATCGCCGTAGTACGCAGGGCAGCGATGGCACCGGTGCTCAGTGCGCTCAGTGCAGCCGACGACAGCGACAGCACCTGGTTGCTCGACAGGGCCGCTGCCTGGCCGGTGGTCAGGCCAGCCAGCTGCAAGGTACCTGCCGCGCTCAGCGTCGCCGCTTGCAGGCCACCCAGCTGGGCGCTGGTCAGGACGCCGAACTGCGCACTCGTCAGCGCCGTGACCTGGGTCGAGGTCAGGCCGGCGATGGCTGCCGTCCGCAGTGCACGCAGGTCAGCCGTTTCCAGTGCCTGCAGGGCATCCGAACCCAGCGCCGCAACCTGGCTGCTGGTCAGCGCGCCTGCCTGGGCAGTGGTCAGTGCCGCGATATCGGCGGCGTTGAAGGCCGACGAGCCGAAGGCACCCGCATCGATCGCAGCGATCTGGGCGGTGGTCAGGCTGGCCACTTGCGTGGTCGTCAGGCCGCTCAGTTGCGCGCTGGTCAGCAGGCCGAACATCGAAGCCTTCAGGGCCTTCAGGTCCTGCGATTCCAGGGCCGCCAGGACATCGCTCGACAGCGCGTTCGCCTGGTTGGTGGTCAGCGCGGCAGCTTGCGCGCTGGTCAGGGCAACCATCTGCGTCGTGGTGAACGCATCCAGCTGTGCCGACGTCATGCCCGCAATCGCATTGGTCCTCAGGGCGGCGATCGCGGCGGTGTTCATTTGCGCCAGCGTAGCGGTAGCGATGGCGTTCAGCTGGGCCGACGTCATCACGGCAGCCTGGGCGGTCGACATGCCGGCGATCTGGGTCGACGTCAGCGAGTAGTCCGCACCCATGGCAGCGATTTGCGCGCTGCTCAGGGCGTTCACCTGGTTCGTGCCGAGGAACGCGAACTGCGTCGACGTCAGGCCGGCGATGGCCGCCGTCTTCAGCGCACGCAGGTCGGCCGTTTCCAGTGCCTGGAGAGCATCGGAGCCCAGGGCTGCCAGCTGGCCGCTGGTCAGCGCGCCTGCCTGGGCAGTGGTCAGGGCCACGATATCGGCGGCGTTGAAGGCCGACGAACCGAAGGCACCCGCATCGATCGCAGCGATCTGGGCGGTGGTCAGGCTGGCCACTTGCGTGGTCGTCAGGCCGCTCAGTTGCGTGCTGTTCAGCAGGCCGAAGACCGAAGCCTTCAGTGCCTTGAGATCCTGCGATTCCAGGGCGGCCAGCACATCGCTCGACAGCGCGTTCACCTGGTCGGTGGTCAGTGCGGCAGCTTGGGCGCTGGTCAGGGCAACCATCTGGGACGTGGTGAACGCATCCAGTTGTGCCGAGGTCATGCCGGCGATGGCGCTGGTCTTCAGCGCGGCGACGGCAGCGGTGTTCAGCTGGGCCAGCACAGCGGTAGCAATGGCGTTCAGCTGGGCCGAGGTCATCGCCGCGGCTTGCGCCGTCGTCATGCCGGCGATCTGGGTCGACGTCAGCGAGTAGTCCGAACCCAGGGCGGTGATCTGCGCGCTGGTCAGGGCATTCACCTGGGTGGTGCCGAGGAACGCGAACTGCGTCGACGTCAGGCCGGCGATGGCCGACGTCCTGATGGCACGCAGGTCGGCCGTTTCCAGTGCCTGCAGTGCATCCGAACCGAGGGCGGCCAGCTGGCCGCTGGTCAGCGCGCCTGCCTGGGTGGTGGTCAGGGCCGCGATATCGGCGGCGTTGAAGGCCGACGAACCGAAGGCACCCGCATCGATCGCGGCGATCTGGGCGGTGGTCAGGCTGGCCACTTGCGTGGTCGTCAGGCCGCTCAGTTGCGTGCTGTTCAGCAGGCCGAAGACCGAAGCCTTCAGCGCCTTGAGATCCTGCGATTCCAGGGCCGCCAGCACATCGCTCGACAGCGCGTTCACCTGGTCGGTGGTCAGCGCAGCGGCTTGCGCGCTGGTCAGGGCAACCATCTGGGACGTGGTGAACGCATCCAGTTGTGCCGAAGTCATGCCGGCGATGGCGCTGGTCTTCAGCGCGGCGACGGCAGCGGTGTTCAGCTGGGCCAGCGTAGCGGTAGCGATGGCGTTCAGCTGGGCCGAGGTCATTGCCGCGGCTTGCGCGGTGGTCATGCCGGCCACTTGCGCCGACGTCAGCGAGTAGTCCGAACCCAGGGCGGCGATTTGCGCGCTGGTCAGGGCATTCACCTGGGTCGAGCCGAGGAAGGCGAACTGCGTCGACGTCAGGCCGGCGATGGCCGCCGTCTTGATGGCACGCAGGTCGGCCGTTTCCAGTGCCTGGAGAGCGTCGGAACCAAGGGCTGCCAGCTGGCCGCTGGTCAGCGCGCCTGCCTGGGCAGTGGTCAGGGCCGCGATATCGGCGGCGTTGAAGGCCGACGAACCGAAGGCACCCGCATCGATCGCAGCGATCTGGGCGGTGGTCAGGCTTGCCACTTGCGTGGTCGTCAGGCCGCTCAGTTGCGTGCTGTTCAGCAGGCCGATCACGGAAGCCTTCAGGGCCTTCAGATCCTGCGATTCCAGTGCTGCCAGCACATCGCTCGACAGCGCGTTCACCTGGTCGGTGGTCAGCGCAGCGGCTTGCGCGCTGGTCAGGGCAACCATCTGGGACGTGGTGAACGCATCCAGCTGTGCCGAAGTCATGCCGGCGATGGCGCTGGTCTTCAGCGCGGCGACGGCAGCCGTGTTCAGCTGGGCCAGCGTAGCGGTAGCGATGGCGTTCAGCTGGGCCGAGGTCATTGCCGCAGCTTGCGCGGTGGTCATGCCGGCCACTTGCGCCGAAGTCAGCGAGTAGTCCGAACCCAGGGCGGCGATTTGCGCGCTGGTCAGGGCATTCACCTGGTTCGAGCCGAGGAAGGCAAATTGCGTCGACGTCAGGCCGGCGATGGCCGCCGTCTTGATGGCACGCAGGTCAGCCGTTTCCAGCGCCTGCAGTGCATCCGAACCGAGGGCGGCCAGCTGGCTGCTGGTCAGCGCGCCTGCCTGGGTGGTGGTCAGGGCCGCGATATCGGCGGCGTTGAAGGCCGACGAACCGAAGGCACCCGCATCGATCGCGGCGATCTGGGCGGTGGTCAGGCTGGCCACTTGCGTGGTCGTCAGGCCGCTCAGTTGCGTGCTGTTCAGCAGGCCGAAGACCGAAGCCTTCAGTGCCTTGAGATCCTGCGATTCCAGGGCCGCCAGCACATCGCTCGACAGCGCGTTCACCTGGTCGGTGGTCAGCGCAGCGGCTTGCGCGCTGGTCAGGGCAACCATCTGGGACGTGGTGAACGCATCCAGCTGTGCCGAGGTCATGCCGGCGATGGCGCTGGTCTTCAGCGCGGCGACGGCAGCGGTATTCAGCTGGGCCAGCGTAGCGGTAGCGATGGCGTTCAGCTGGGCCGAGGTCATTGCCGCGGCTTGCGCGGTGGTCATGCCGGCCACTTGCGCCGACGTCAGCGAGTAGTCCGAACCCAGGGCGGCGATTTGCGCGCTGGTCAGGGCATTCACCTGGTTCGAGCCGAGGAAGGCGAACTGCGTCGACGTCAGGCCGGCGATGGCCGAGGTCTTGATGGCGCGCAGGTCAGCCGTTTCCAGTGCCTGGAGAGCGTCCGAACCGAGGGCTGCCAGCTGTTCGCTGGTCAGCGCGCCTGCCTGGGTAGTGGTCAGGGCAACGATATCGGCGGCGTTGAAGGCGGCCGAGCCGAAGGCATCCGCATCGATCGCGGCGATCTGGGCGGTGGTCAGGCTGGCGATTTGCGTGGTCGTCAGGCCGCTCAGTTGCGCGCTGGTCAGCAGACCGATCACGGAAGCTTTCAGGGCCTTCAGGTCTTGCGATTCCAGTGCTGCCAGCACATCGCTCGACAGCGCGTTCACCTGGTCGGTGGTCAGCGCAGCGGCTTGCGCGCTGGTCAGGGCAACCATCTGCGTCGTGGTGAACGCATCCAGTTGTGCCGAGGTCATGGCGGCAATCGCGGCAGTGCGCAGTGCGGCGACGGCAGCAGTGTTCAGCTGGGCCAGCGTAGCGGTAGCGATGGCGTTCAGCTGGGTCGAGGTCAGGGCCGCGGCTTGCGCGGTCGTCATGCCGGCGATCTGGGTCGACGTCAGCGAGTAATCCGAACCCAGGGCGGCGATCTGCGCGCTGGTCAGGGCATTCACCTGGGTCGAGCCGAGGAAGGCGAACTGGGTCGAGGTCAGGCCGGCGATGGCCGAGGTCTTGATGGCGCGCAGGTCAGCCGTTTCCAGTGCCTGCAGGGCATCGGAACCGAGGGCAGCCAGTTGTTCGCTGGTCAGCGAGCCTGCCTGGGTGGTGGTCAGCGCGACGATATCGGCGGCGTTGAAGGCGGCCGAGCCGAAGGCATCCGCATCGATCGCGGCGATCTGGGCGGTGGTCAGGCTGGCGATTTGCGTGGTCGTCAGGCCGCTCAGCTGTGCGCTGGTCAGCAGGCCGATCACGGAAGCTTTCAGGGCCTTCAGGTCTTGCGATTCCAGTGCTGCCAGCACATCGCTCGACAGCGCGTTCACCTGGTCGGTGGTCAGCGCAGCGGCTTGCGCGCTGGTCAGGGCAACCATCTGCGTCGTGGTGAACGCATCCAGTTGTGCCGAGGTCATGGCGGCAATCGCGGCAGTGCGCAGTGCGGCGACGGCAGCGGTGTTCAGCTGGGCCAGCGTTGCGGTAGCGATGGCGTTCAGCTGGGTCGAGGTCAGGGCCGCGGCTTGCGCCGTCGTCATGCCGGCGACTTGTGCCGACGTCAGCGAGTAGTCCGAACCCAGGGCGGCGATCTGCGCGCTGGTCAGGGCATTCACCTGGGTCGAGCCGAGGAAGGCGAACTGCGTCGAGGTCAGGCCGGCGATGGCCGAAGTCTTGATGGCGCGCAGGTCAGCCGTTTCCAGCGCCTGAAGAGCGTCCGAACCGAGGGCTGCCAGCTGTTCACTGGTCAGCGAGCCCGCCTGGGTGGTGGTCAGCGCGACGATATCGGCGGCGTTGAAGGCAGCCGAGCCGAACACATCCGCATCGATCGCGGCGATTTGGGCGGTGGTCAGGCTGGCGATTTGCGTGGTCGTCAGGCCGCTCAGTTGCGCGCTGGTCAGCAGACCGATCACGGAAGCTTTCAGGGCCTTCAGGTCTTGCGATTCCAGGGCAGCCAGCACATCGCTCGACAGCGCGTTCACCTGGTCGGTGGTCAGCGCAGCGGCTTGCGCGCTGGTCAGGGCAACCATCTGCGTCGTGGTGAACGCATCCAGTTGTGCCGAGGTCATGGCGGCAATCGCGGCAGTGCGCAGTGCGGCGACGGCAGCGGTGTTCAATTGGGCCAGCGTAGCGGTAGCGATGGCGTTCAGCTGGGCCGAGGTCAGGGCCGCGGCTTGCGCCGTCGTCATGCCTGCGACTTGTGCCGACGTCAGCGAGTAATCCGAACCCAGGGCGGCGATCTGCGCGCTGGTCAGGGCATTCACCTGGGTCGAGCCGAGGAAGGCGAACTGGGTCGAGGTCAGGCCGGCGATGGCCGAGGTCTTGATGGCGCGCAGGTCAGCCGTTTCCAGTGCCTGCAGGGCATCGGAACCGAGGGCAGCCAGTTGTTCGCTGGTCAGCGAGCCTGCCTGGGTAGTGGTCAGGGCGACGATATCGGCAGCGTTGAAAGCAGCCGAGCCGAAGGCATCCGCATCGATCGCGGCGATCTGGGCGGTGGTCAGGCTGGCGATTTGCGTGGTCGTCAGGCCGCTCAGTTGCGCGCTGGTCAGCAGGCCGATCACGGAAGCTTTCAGTGCCTTCAGGTCTTGCGATTCCAGGGCTGCCAGGGTATCGCTCGACAGCGCATTCACCTGGTCGGTGGTCAGCGCGCCAGCTTGTGCGCTGGTCAGGGCGGCCATCTGCGAGGTGGTGAAGGCATCCAGTTGTGCCGAGGTCATGCCGGCGATCGCGCCAGTGCGCAGTGCTGCGACGGCAGCGGTGTTCAATTGGGCCAGTACGGCGGTAGCGATGGCGTTCAGCTGGGCCGAGGTCATTGCCGCGGCTTGCGCGGTGGTCATGCCGGCCACTTGTGCCGACGTCAGCGAGTAATCCGAACCCAGGGCGGCGATTTGCGCGCTGGTCAAGGCATTCACCTGGGTCGAGCCGAGGAAGGCGAACTGGGTCGACGTCAGGCCGGCGATGGCCGAGGTCTTGAGCGCACGCAGGTCAGCCGTTTCCAGTGCCTGCAGGGCATCGGAGCCGAGGGCGGCCAGCTGTTCGCTGGTCAGCGAGCCTGCCTGGGTGGTGGTCAGTGCAGCGATATCGGCGGCGTTGAAAGCAGCCGAGCCGAAGGCATCCGCATCGATCGCGGCGATCTGGGCGGTGGTCAGGCTGGCCACTTGGGTGGTCGTCAGGCCGCTCAGTTGCGCGCTGGTCAGCAGGCCGATTACCGACGCTTTCAGTGCTTTCAGGTCTTGCGATTCCAGGGCTGCCAGGGTGTCGCTCGACAGCGCATTCACCTGGTCGGTGGTCAGCGCGCCAGCTTGTGCGCTGGTCAGGGCGGCCATCTGGGAGGTGGTGAACGCATCCAGTTGTGCCGAGGTCATGCCGGCAATCGCGGCAGTGCGCAGTGCGGCAACGGCAGCCGTGTTCAGTTGTGCCAGTGCGGCGGTAGCGATGGCATTCAACTGGGCCGAGGTCAGGGCTGCGGCTTGCGCGGTCGTCATGCCGGCCACTTGCGCCGAGGTCAGCGAGTAGTCCGAACCCAGGGCGGCGATTTGCGCGCTGGTCAGGGCGTTCACCTGGTTCGAGCCGAGGAAGGCAAATTGCGTCGAGGTCAGGCCGGCGATGGCTGCCGTCTTGATGGCGCGCAGGTCAGCCGTTTCCAGTGCCTGCAGGGCGTCCGAACCAAGGGCGGCCAGTTGTTCGCTGGTCAGTGCGCCTGCCTGGGTGGTGGTCAGTGCCACGATATCGGCGGCGTTGAAGGCGGACGAGCCGAGCACGCCAGCATCGATCGCGGCGATCTGCGCGGTGGTCAGGCTGGCTACTTGCGTGGTCGTCAGGCCGCTCAGCTGCGTGCTGTTCAGCAGGCCGATCACCGACGCTTTCAGTGCTTTCAGGTCTTGCGATTCCAGGGCAGCCAGCACATCGCTCGACAGCGCATTCACTTGGTCGGTGGTCAGCGCGCCAGCTTGCGCGCTGGTCAGGGCTGCCAGCTGGGTGGTGGTGAGCGCATCGAGTTGTGCCGAGGTCATGCCGGCCAGCGCGCTGGTCCTGATGGCCGAAATCGTGCTAGTCGTCAGTTGCGACAGCACGGCGGTGGACAGGGTGTTCAGTTGCGACGAACCCAGGCTTGCAGCCTGGGCGGTGGTCAGGCCTGCCGCATGGCTGGCCGTGATGCCGCCGGACAGGATCGAGCTGTCCAGGCCGGCGATCTGCGCGGTCGTCAGCGAGCCCACTTGCGTCGAAGTCAGTGCCGTGAAGTGGCTCGAACCGATGGCATTGAGCGCATTGGTGGAAATCGCGCGCAGGTCGGCGGTTTCCAGGACTTTCAGGTTGCTGGTCGTCAGCGCGGCGACTTGCGTGCTGGTCAGCGCGCCGGCTTGTGCCGTGGTCAGGCCCGGCAACGCGACAGAATTGAGCGCGCCGATGTTGGTGTTCGTGAGGGCACGGATTTGAGCCGAAGTCATCCACGACAACTGGCCGGCCGTGATGACCTCCATGTCTGCCGTGGTCAGGCTGTTAGCGATAAAGTTGGTGCTTAGCGCCTGGATGTCGGCCGACGTGGTAAAGCTCTGGATGATGCTCATCTGTTTCTCCCTGATGACTTCGATGCTGCGGAATTCTTAGTTAATAAATGGCCGGACTCTGTGTCGGCATTCCTGAACGTGACCGTCGATCCCGGAGCATTACCGCGAACCGCACGAACCAGATGAGCCACTGCTTGCTGCTGTAGCGTCAAACAACCCCGGAACTTTAGATCCGCGAGGCAACATTCACGTCAAATATTTCGCCTGGGCACTCGTCTTGCTATTACTTGCACGCAACAAGATTTCATGCCCTCAACTTCGAAGGCGACCGGAGAGGGGCGCCGATTAAACCTTCGAACTTGCTTCCGCAGTGACGAAATGCCTGACGGAAACAGGCTCCACTATACCGGAGAAGATTTCCACAGGGCATATTTTTTTCCGCTAACGACCGTGCTTGAAGAACGTGCAACCTTATCGTCTCTGGTGAAAATTTCCTTTGAAATCAATGTCCTGCGAAATCGATTCGGCGATACGAGGCGAAATGTCATTCGCCTGTCACGTAAACGGGCGCTTATTCCCCGTTTGCCCAGGACACGGGCGTTGCGCTAAATCGACACTGGCAAATCGCTATTCACGGTTAACTGGAAATAGACACAACGATGCCGGGCGGAACGCCCCACAGGTGATGCAGGAATGCTATCGATGGGCGAAGGGATGGCTGGCCAAAGTCATGCCGGCGGCATCTTGAGGATGCGCCTGCCGAGATGACCATGCTCGCGGCGGACTTGTAAACAAGCGGACTAGTTGCGCGGATGGCAAGAAGGTGGTGGCCGAATGGCGCCAATGACTACAGCAATGACTACGGGGCCAATGACTATAGGACCAATGACTACGGGGCCAATGACAAGCAGGGCCAATGACAAATAGGGAGCACTGCGAGCGGAGTGTTTTTCGTCATTCTTTTCGAGCTTCTGGAGTGGCCGGCTGGAAGCCCGAAACAACGAAAACGTTCTTGCCTTTCACCGCCGGCGCAATGGTGAAAATATAAGGAACGTGCTCGCCGTCGAGCTCGACGGTAGCCTTGCAGGCACGCACACGCGTCGTGCTGGCATAGCTAACCTCGTCGAGGCTCTTCACCGTTGGCTCGGAAACGCGTTTGCGAAGTGCCGGCGCATCGATCTTGTCCAGGCCCGGGCCCAGCAACAATTGCTCGATGGTGCGCCGTGTACTGTCCTCCGAGCAGCCGGGCGCGGGGGCCGGCCGAAAGATCGCCCATGCCAACAGCCCCGCGACGAGCACCCCTGCGACCTTGAACACGCGCTTGCGCCGCCGCCGTGCCGGTTCGCGCAGGACCCATTCCAGGTTTTCCAGCATGCGAGCCATTTTCGGCTCGCCGGCGGGATTGCCGGCAATCCGCACCTTCGCCAGGCGGTCCGGGCCGACGATGCCTTTTCCAGCCATCCACGCGAGCAGGTCACCCGGCCCCCTCGCGACGGTTTCTTCGGGCCCGATCGCTGCCAACGCACGGTCGCACTCATCCTGGGTAATCCATTTCGCTCCGAGCAGCTGGCGGAACCAGACGCGCTGCAGTTCGTCGCTCTCCAACACCAGGCCGAGCGCTGCCTCGATCGCCTCCAGGTAACGCGCCCGTTCGTCGCCGGTGTAGGTAGCTGTCACGTGTGCTTCGGCCTGTTCCAGCACCTGCTCGTCGATGATGTTATCCACCCGCATCCACAGCAGGGGATCGATCAGGCCTCGATTCACCCGGAATTCGTCATAGGAAGGATCGGCCAGGGCTCGCCTGCGGTGCTCGGCGGTGATGATGCCGGCCGCGTGCAGGATATCCAGTGGGTGCGTGGAAGAAGTAACGGTCACAAGACTTGCGTGAAGTGAGATTGCTTATTTTACAATGACAGCTCTGCGCGACAACATGGGATCGCTGGCATCATCCGTTGCGAATCAGATCACCTTCACAGCCGGCTTCCCTCCCCGTTGCCGGGCCGGCGTTCGCGCCAGCATGGCTTCTAGAAATCAGCCATTTTGAAACCGTCCCACGCAAAGTCCGTACGTTCGATGGTGAAGTAATAAAAAGAACCTGGATCGTTACCATCCCTGCCGCTTGTATTGCCGACAATAATGCTGGCCTTGCATGTACGTCTCCAGGGAGAACGAGAGCGTGCTTTGCCCGAACGGCCGATTTCCATAATTTCCTGTATGACCGGTGCGGGCTTGTCCGGCTTGCCCCAGCCATTTCCAGGCCAAAACATGTCGCGCTTCGCCAGCCGCTCCTGGACTTTCTCTACCACGATGGGATCCCAGCATTCGGGCAGCGGATCGGCCGTCGTCAGGTCATAAAATCCCATGACGGCAGCGATGAAGAGCAGCATGAGTACGGGTGGCACAAGCCAGCCCAGCCATGGATTTGGCGGCGCCTGGGGAAGGTGCGGCCCTGCGTGAGCGCTCCATCGCATGTCGCTGATAGCGTTATCCAGGTCGGCCAGGATACCGGCACGGGAAGCGGTGCGGTGCGGCCCCTTGGCGGAACGGATTTCTTCGAGCCGTCCGGGGCCGAGAACCCCGGCTGAATCCATCCACAACAGCACACGCCCTGGTGTCGAGGCAACCTTCCTGCAGGGATCGCTGGCAGCAAGGGCGCGATGGCGTTCCGGCCGGGTAATCAGCCGCGCGGACAGCAAGGCGTCCAGCGCGGGCTTGTTCACGTTCTCGCGTTCGGCGAGCTGAAACAGGGCTCCGGCAATCGCAGCCTGCAACTGGGCCCGCTGCCTGGCGGTACCGGTGCCCGCAGCATGACGGGAAGATCGCAGCAACCCGGGATCGTCGAGGATACCGCTCGAGACCAGCCACGCGAGGCAGACATCGCGCCCCTCGGGCAACCGGCACGCACCAGGATGGATCACTGCCATATCTTTCTGAGCCAGGGTGATGATCCCGGCATCCTGCAACCAGTCCAGGTGCGAGGCAAGCGATGCGTTTGTCGTCATTCAGGAAATACTGAAAGAACCATGTCGATAACGAAAAGCCCGCTGTTCTTTCGAACAGCGGGCTGTGATCTGCAAAGAATTATCGGTACATCAGAACGGAATATCGTCATCCATGTCCGAGAAGTTCGGTGCCGGCTTCGGTGCCGGCCGTGGGGCCGGAGCGGCAGCCTGCTGCGGGCGCGGGGCCGGACGGCTTGGCGGCGCATCGTAGCCGCCCATGTCGTCGCCACCCATGGCGTCGCCGCCGCCCATGCCCTGGCGGCCGCCCAGCATCTGCATTTCCTGCGCGATGATGTCGGTGGCGTATTTTTCAACGCCATCCTTGTCCGTGTACTTGCGGGTCTGCAGGCGGCCCTCGACGTAGACCGACGAACCCTTCTTCAAGTACTGGCCGACGATTTCCGCCAGGCGCCCGAAGAACGAGATGCGGTGCCACTCGGTGATTTCCTTCTGTTCGCCCGTGTTGCGATCCTTCGACTTGAAGGATGTGGCAACGGCAATGTTGGCGATGGCATCGCCGCTCGGCATGTAGCGGATCTCCGGATCGCGGCCCAGGTTGCCGACGATGATGACTTTATTGACAGATGCCATGTAGTACTCCTGCGTGAATATTTAGCAAACGATCATTATAAGACAGCGCCTGTGGACCACGGGCCACACGGCAGATGAATTTTGGGGTATTTCCAGGTAATTCCGGGTAAGTTCGGATGCAACTTCGGATGCAAGTTCGGGAAATTTCCGCGTGAGGTGCGCAGCGGATTTTGAATACTGGTATTATATACAGTATTCATCAGCCACGGCTAGTTCGCGTCCTGACCCGCATCAAAATGTTCTAATGGTCTTGAAATCGAATCGAACGCCAGCATTGTGGCTTGGTTGGTCTCCGGACGCCGCACACGCCAAGCGGGTGACAGTTCAGGTTGGCCGTCCCTGTCGTTTTTCCTCGCATACTCAAGGCACATACATACATGGAAGAAATCCGCATCCGCGGCGCGCGTACCCATAACCTGAAGAACATCAACCTCGATCTGCCTCGCAACAAGCTGATCGTGATTACCGGGCTGTCCGGCTCCGGCAAGTCGTCGCTGGCGTTCGACACGTTGTACGCCGAGGGCCAGCGCCGCTATGTCGAATCGCTGTCGGCCTATGCGCGCCAGTTCCTGCAGTTGATGGAGAAGCCGGACGTCGACCTGATCGAAGGGCTGTCGCCGGCCATCTCGATCGAGCAGAAGGCCACGTCGCACAATCCGCGCTCCACCGTCGGCACCGTGACGGAAATCCACGATTACCTGCGCCTGCTGTATGCCCGCGTGGGCACGCCGTATTGCATCAACCACCCTGACCATGCGCTGTCGGCGCAATCGGTGTCGCAGATGGTCGATGCCGTGCTGGCCATGCCGGAAGGCACCAAGCTGATGATCATGGCGCCGGTGGTGGCGAACCGCAAGGGCGAGCACGTCGACCTGTTCGAGCAGATGCAGGCCCAGGGCTTCGTGCGCTTCCGCGTGCAGAGCGGCACGCACGATGCGAAGATCTACGAAGTGGACGACCTGCCGAAGCTGAAGAAAACGGAAAAGCACACGATCGACGTGGTCATCGACCGCGTGAAGGTGACTCCGGAAATCAAGCAGCGCCTGGCCGAAAGTTTCGAGACGGCGCTGCGCCTGGCCGACGGCCGCGCGGTCGCCTATGACATGGATGCCGGCACGGAGCATGTGTATTCGAACAAGTTCGCCTGCACCAGCTGCGGCTATTCGCTGCAGGAGCTGGAGCCGCGCCTGTTCTCGTTCAATAACCCGATGGGCGCCTGCCCCGAGTGCGACGGCCTGGGCCATATCGAGTTCTTCGATCCGAAGCGGATCGTGGCATTCCCCAACCTGTCGCTGGCTTCCGGTGCCGTCAAGGGCTGGGACCGCCGCAATCAATTCTATTTCTCGATGCTGCAAAGCCTGGCGAACCATTATGGTTTCGACCTCGATGCGCCATTTGAAAAACTGAACGCCACCGCGCAGAACGCCGTGCTCCATGGCTCGGGCAAGACGAACATCCCGTTCTCGTATGTCAATGAACGCGGCCGTGCCGTCGTCAAGGAACATGCGTTCGAAGGCGTGGTCAACAACCTGGCGCGGCGCTACCGTGAAACGGATTCGATGGCCGTGAAGGAAGAACTGGCCAAGTTCATCAACGAAAAGAAATGCCCCACCTGCGAAGGCGCACGCCTGCGCGTGGAAGCACGCCACGTGAAGGTCGGTACCGGCAAGCAGGAAAAGGCGATCTACGAGATCGCCGAGAAGCCGCTGCGCGACACGCTGTCGTTCTTCGAGCAGCTGAAGCTGAAAGGCGCCAAGCGCGACATCGCCGACCGCATCATCAAGGAAATCGTGGCGCGCCTGTCCTTCCTGAACAACGTGGGCCTGGATTACCTGTCGCTCGACCGTTCGGCCGATACCCTGTCCGGCGGCGAAGCGCAGCGCATCCGCCTGGCGTCGCAGATCGGTTCCGGGCTGACCGGCGTGATGTACGTGCTCGACGAGCCGTCCATCGGCCTGCACCAGCGCGACAATGACCGCCTGATCGACACGCTGAAGCACCTGCGCGACATCGGCAACAGCGTGCTGGTGGTGGAGCACGATGAGGATGCCATCCGCACCGCCGACTATATCGTCGACATGGGCAAGGGCGCCGGCGTGCATGGCGGCGACGTGATCGCGGCCGGTTCGCTGAAGGATATCCTGAAGAACAAGGAATCGCTGACGGCGCAGTACCTGAACGGTTCGCTGAAGATCGACGTGCCGAAGAAGCGCCATCCGGCGGACCCGAACCGCCAGCTGGTGATCACGGGTGCCAAGGGCAACAACCTGAAGAACCAGACGCTGTCGGTGCCGGTCGGCCTGCTGACCTGCGTGACGGGCGTTTCCGGTTCCGGCAAATCGACCCTGGTGAACGATACGCTGTATCCGGCCCTGTCGCGCCACCTGTACGGTTCGCAGACGGAACCGGCGGAACACGAGACCATCAGTGGTCTGGAACATTTCGACAAGGTGATTTCCGTCGACCAGGCGCCGATCGGCCGTACGCCGCGCTCGAATCCGGCCACCTATACGGGCCTGTTCACGCCGATCCGCGACCTGTTCGCCACGGTACCGACGGCGAAGGAACGAGGCTACAGTGCCGGCCGTTTCTCGTTCAACGTGAAGGGCGGCCGCTGCGAGGCCTGCCAGGGCGATGGCGTGCTGAAGGTGGAGATGCACTTCCTGCCGGACGTCTACGTGCCGTGCGATGTCTGCCACGGCAAGCGCTACAACCGTGAAACGCTGGAAGTGCATTACAAGGGCAAGAGCATCACCGAAGTGCTGGACATGACGGTGGAAGACGCGCACACGTTCTTCAAGCCCGTGCCGACCATCGCCCGCAAGCTGCAGACACTGCTCGACGTGGGCCTCGGCTATATCAAGCTGGGGCAAAGCGCCACCACGCTTTCCGGCGGCGAAGCGCAGCGCGTGAAACTGTCGCTGGAACTGTCGAAACGCGACACGGGGCGCACGCTGTATATCCTGGATGAGCCGACGACGGGGCTACACTTCCACGACATCGACCTGCTGCTGAAGGTGATCCATCGCCTGCGCGACCAGGGCAATACGCTGGTGATCATCGAGCACAACCTGGACGTGATCAAGACCGCCGACTGGATCGTCGACCTGGGCCCCGAAGGCGGTGCCGGCGGCGGACGCATCATCGCCACCGGTACGCCGGAAGAGGTGGCGGCCAATCCGGACAGCGTGACGGGCAAGTACCTGGTGCCCCTGCTGAAGAAGAAGTAAGCGCTGGAGGAGCAAGCGCTGGAGAGATTACCCTTCAGGCCTGCCGGCTTGCCGCCTGCTCGCGCCGTACTTCGGCCAGCAGGTGGCCGGCCGGCGAATCATGGGCCGCACCACTATCGAGGGTGAACTCCAGGTATTTGACCGCCAGCGGATAGTCGCGGGCGGCCCGGTAGCACAGGGCGATCAGGTAGAGCAATTCCGTATTGTCCGGTTCACATGGCAGCAGCCCGCCCAGGTGGTTGAGTGCATCGGGCAGGGTCGCCGGATCCTTCATCAGCTGCTTGGCCTGGTGGATATGCGCCTGGAAGTTGAACATCACCTTGGCCTGGCGGCGCACGTCGGCGAAGAATGCCGCATAGTCCACGCCGTTGGCAACGTCGCGCAGGTCGCCGACGAACTGGATCGCCGCGGCCGCCTCCCCCACCAGGCGCCGCAACTCCTCATTGTCGAAATCACCTCGGCTGGCCCGGGCAAAAAACGCGTTGCTGCAGTTTTGCTGGTCGGCGTCCAGCTTGAAGGGCGTGCTGCCGTCGCCGCACTCCGCCCGGACGCCCTGGAACGTGCAGCGGTGGCCACCCCAGTCCAGGCAGTAGAAGGCGCTGACGATCCGGTAGTAGATCGCCAGCAGCAACGCATATTCGCGCCGTTCCAGCAGCAGCGGCAGCACATGGTCACGCACGTTCTGGCTGACCGCGGTCGCGAAGATCTCGTGTTGCACGAAGTGCATGAATTGCGGGAAGTGAGGCTGGAACGGCGGATAGAAGCGCAGGTAGTGCGCGCTCTTTCCCGAGGCCGGGAAACGGTATTCGCCGAAGTCCAGGCTGCACAGCTTCAGCAAATCCTGGCGATGGCCGAACAGCAGCTTGTCATCGATATAGAACGGCGCCAGCATGGAGCTCGACAACACCGAGACCTTCTCGCGGAACACCCGCAGATGGATACCCTGGGGGTCCATGATCCCGCTGTCCTTGCGTGCAAGGAAGGTCACCGCATCGGCATCGATATGGCAGTCGGTACGGGTCTTGAAGACATGGCTCGTTCCGGTCGCCCCCTCCAGGCCGCGCCGCAGCGTCATCGACTGCCGGAAACCATTGAAGCGGTCGCAGGCCAGGCGCGGATCCACCGCCGTGACAACGCGCAGCTGGTAACGCTCTGCCAGGCTTTTCAGGTACTCGCTGTGCTCCAGCGCGGTGTCGACCCAGGTCGAGAACACCATGTCCGTAACGCATGGCTGGGCGGAGAGTTCCGCCAGGCTGCGTTCGAACAGGGCCTTGTCGCGCAGCTGGCCGGTAAAGAGAACGGTCACTTTTTTCTCTTGCATGGTTTCTCCTCGGTGCGACGCGCGGTGTTCTCGGGCGGCGCGCCTGGCCGCCGCGGCAATGGGCCACCCGGCCGGCAGCATCAAGGGTCATGTGCCCCACCGATGTGCAATGCGGCTCAGTAGAAGCAAAAATCCTCATTGCTGTCCGGGACGAGCCGCACGGCGTCGGCCACAACATACCATACGAGCCCGGCAAAGGGCACGACCAGCAACCAGAGTGCAAGCATCCCAACCTCCCAGTTCAGTTATCGATTCACTATTCGCTGAATTTCCAGCGCGATTTGCAGCTCGCTTGCCGGCTCGCTTACCAGCCCGTTCTTCAGCTTGTTCTTCAGCTCGCTCTTCAGCCCGATGCTGTCTGCCGGCACGTTATTTCGCACAGGTGTGCGAAATTTTGGCAGACATTCCGTAGCCCGTGCCGGAGCCTTATTCCACTTCGTTGAAACTCTTGTAGGTCGAGATCAGGCGGTTGAAGGCCCGGGTCATGCGCTTCGGCGCCGTGTCGTCGCGCAGGAAGCGCACGTCGTGCATCACGCCGATGATCAGGCTGTAGATTTCAAACACGAGCTGTTCGGGATCGGTATCGGGCCGCAGGTGCCCCGCTTCCATCGCCTGCAGCACGGTCTTGCGCAGCGATGCGCGCCAGCGCGCCACGCCCTGCTCCAGCCGATCGCGCAGCGGGCCGGCCAGGTCGTCGAATTCGAAGGCCCCCGCGGTGTACAGGCAGGCGCCGCGCGGCGCTTCGTCGCCGATCTTCTTCAGCCATTGGTTGACTTGCGAGATCAGCCGCGGCAAGCCCTTCGGTACCGCCATCGACGGCATGAAGACTTCTTCCGCAAAGCGGCGGTCGTATTCATCCAGCACCGCGGCCTGCAGCGTTTCCAGCGAACCGACCCGCGAGAACACGCCGCTCTTGCTGATGCCCGTGCGCTTGGCCAGCTCGCCCAGCGACAGCTTGCCGATGCCTTCGGCGGCGGCCATGTCCATCGCCGCGGCAATGATGGTGGCATAGGTGGTTTCGCTTTTCGCGGTGGCTTGTCCGATCGTCATGACCGCACTTTAGCACACCTGTGCGAAACAACAAGGAAAAGCTGCGAAGAACCACGCCGCTGCCTGCCGGACGCCACGAGCGCGTGAATGATCCGACAATCGAGCCTGGCCACACAACAGGGAGGAACATGGACGGTATCGCATTGTGGGCCCAGGCCGGTTTCTGGGGGTTGGTGGCGGGCGCGGCACTGCTGCTGGGGGCCGCCGCCGGCTACTGGATGCGGGTACCGCAGCGGCTGATCGCCGCCATCATGGCATTCGGCAGTGGCGTGCTGATCTCGGCCTTGTCGTTCGACCTGATGGAAGAAGCGTTCCGCCAGGGCGGGTTCAATGCCACCGCGATCGGCTTCCTGGGCGGCGCCATCGTCTTCACGGCGGCCAACCGGGTACTGGCATCGTTCGGCGCCAAGCACCGCAAGCGCTCCAGCGGGCGGCAGGCGGACGAAGGCAACGGCCTTGCGCTGGCGCTCGGCGCGCTGATGGACGGGATACCGGAATCGATCGTCATCGGCCTGTCGCTGCTGAAAGGCGGCGCCGTCAGCACCGTCACGGTCGCGGCCATTTTCCTGTCGAATATCCCGGAAGGGCTGTCCAGTGCCGCCGGCATGAAGCGCGCCGGCCGTTCGGTGGGCTATATCTTCGGCATCTGGGGTGGCATCGCGCTTGCATCGGGCGCCGCGGCGCTGGTCGGCTACACGGTATTCCAGCGCTTCTCGCCGGCCGTGGTGGCCGCCACAACCGCGGTCGCGGCAGGCGCGATCCTGGCCATGCTGGTCGACACGATGATCCCCGAAGCGTTCGAGGAAGCGCATGACTACGCCGGCCTGATCACCGTGGCCGGCTTCCTGGCCGCCTTTGCGCTCTCCAAGCTGGGCGGCGCATGACGGCGCCGCGCTCGCATCACGAAAAGTTGCCGGAAAAATGGGGACGGACCCCATTTTTGAGGAAACATTCCTGCTTTATCGTGCCGGCAGCGATTCCAGCAATGCCGCGGTGTCGGCCGCGCCCATTTTTCTCGCCGCATCCAGGCTCGACACGCCGGCGGCATCGACAGCGAAGGGATCGGCGCCCCGTTCGATCAGCATGCGCGCAAGGTCGACACGGTTGAACATCGCGGCGAACATCAGCGGGGTCTTGCCATCGCGGCCCGGGCCGTCGGGCCGCGCGCCACCGTCGAGCAGCAGCGTGGCGATCGCGAGGTCGCCCTTGAAGGCGGCGCCCATCAGCGGGCTCTGGCCGGCGTCGTTCTGCAATTCAGGATCGGCACCGTGCTCCAGCAGCACCTGCGTCGTCTCCGGGTGGCCGTTGTAGCTGGCCAGCATCAGCAGGCTGTCGCCGCGCTCGTTGCGCAGGTTGGCCGGCATGCCCTGGGACAGCAGGGTGGCCAGCTCCGCCGTTTCGCCACCCCGCGCCATCTGGAAGACCTTGCGGGCAAAGGCGAGGGTTTCGTCGTCGATCTGGCTGGCGTCCGCGGGCGGACGCTGGGATTCGTGGCCTTGCATGATTGCTCCCTGTGTAATCGGTTGCCGGATATTACCTCAGGCATCCGCTGTTCGCTTCTCTTCAGGGAAGGAATCGTTGCGTGCGAAAATGTCACTTTTTGTCCAGCCACGATGATTACCCGGTTTTCCGATAACAAACGTCTTCTCATGCCGCTGGCCACCGGCGCACTGTACGGCCTGACGCTGCGGCTGATGTTCACCTGGGAGCTCCTGGATGGCGTCCTGGAGATCGTCTCGACTGCCTTCCTCGTGGTGGCACCTTTGTGCGTGGGCGCGCTGGCAGTATTCATGATGGGCGGCGAGCAGCGCATCACAGTGGGCCAGGCCCTGCGCGTATCCGCCCACGCGATGATGTGGTTCCTGCTGGCGATGCTGGTGCTTTTCCTGGAAGGCATCATCTGCCTGGTCCTTGTGGCGCCCGTGTATTTCGTTGCCGCCATGATCGGCGGGGCCGTGGCACGCTGGTTCATCCATCGCGGCATGGCCTCGCGCGGCACGCTTTCCGCCTTTGCGATCCTGCCCTTGCTGGCCGGGCCGTTCGAAGCCGCGCAAGACCCCGTGCAGAGCGAACAGGTGATCGTCGACTCGATCCGCATCGCTGCCCCGCCGGAAATCGTCTTCGACCAGCTGGCGCAGGTGCGCGATATCCGTCCGGACGAACTGGGCTTTTCCTTCCTTCACCTGATCGGGCTGCCAAGGCCGGTGGCGGCGGACATGCATGGCGAAGGAAGCGGCGCCGTGCGGATTTCCCGCTGGGAGAAGAACGTGCGCTTCGAGGAAGTGATCACGACCTGGAACCGGCCGTATGCGATGCATTACCGTTTCCATATCCCGCCCGGCTCGATTCCGCGCGACGCACTGGATCGCCATGTGGAAATGGGCGGCGAATATTTCACCGTGATCGATGGGGGCTATGACCTGGCCCGCACCAGCGATGGCGGCACCCTGCTGACCTTGCGCACCCGTTTCGCCAACCGCTCCCAGCTCAAGCTGTATGGAAACCTGTGGGGCAAGATGGTGCTGCACGATTTCCACGGGTCGATCCTGGGCCTGATACGCTCCCGCGCGGAGGCGGCGTCGAAGGGGGCCTGAACAACAAGGAGGCACTAACGGCAGGGACTGAACGCTAAAGGGGCCTGAACGATAAGGGGGCCTGAACGCTAAAGGGGCCTGAACGCTAAAGGGGCTCGAACGATCAAGGGCCTGCCCGACAAAGGGCGCGCCGTTCCGGAACAGGCGCTGTCGGGACGGCGAAAAAAAAGCGCGCACCTTGCGGCGCGCGCTTCAACGCATCAAGCCTTGAACTGGCGCGGGATCAGCCGCCCAGGCGCTGCTCCAGCTTGGCCTTGTTGGCCAGCAGCTCTTCCGGCAGGCGGTAGGCCAGCTTGTCGAACAGTTCGGTGTGCAGCTTCAGTTCTTCGCGCCAGGCATCCTTGTCGATCGACGTGATCGTCTCGAATTCTTCCGGCGAGAACGGAATGCCGTCCCAGTGCAGGTCGCCATAGCGCGGCGTGGTGCCGAACAGCGTTTCGATGCCGCCGGCCGTGCCTTCGATGCGTTCCAGCATCCACTTCAGCACGCGCATGTTGTCGCCGAAGCCAGGCCACACGAAGTGGCCATGCTCGTCGGTGCGGAACCAGTTGACGCAGAAGATCTTGGGCAGCGCGGCCGGGTTGGTGGCCGACACCTTCTTGCCAAGGTCCAGCCAGTGCTGGAAGTACTCGCTCATGTTGTAGCCGATGAACGGCAGCATCGCGAACGGATCGCGGCGCACCACGCCCATCTGGCCAGCGGCGGCGGCGGTGGTTTCCGAACCCATGGTCGCGGCCATGTACACGCCTTCGACCCAGTCGCGCGCCTCGGTGGCCAGCGGCACCGTGGTGGAACGGCGGCCGCCGAAGATGAAGGCCGAGATCGGCACGCCGGCCGGATCGTCCCACGCCGGGTCGATCACCGGGTTCTGCACGGCGGACACGGTGAAGCGCGCGTTCGGGTGCGCGGCCTTGGTGCCCGATGCCGGCGTCCAGTCCTTGCCCTGCCAGTCGACCAGGTGCGCAGGCGCTTCCTTGGTCATGCCTTCCCACCACACATCGCCGTCGTCGGTCAGCGCCACGTTGGTGAAGATGACGTTTTCCTTCAGCGAAGCCATGCAGTTGAAGTTGGTCTTCTCGTTGGTGCCCGGCGCCACGCCGAAGTAGCCCGCTTCCGGATTGATCGCATACAGGCGGCCATCGGCACCCGGCTTGATCCAGGCGATGTCGTCGCCGATCGTGGTGATCTTCCAGCCCTTGAAGGTGGCCGGCGGAATCAGCATGGCGAAGTTGGTCTTGCCGCACGCGGACGGGAACGCCGCCGCCACGTAGTGCTTCTTGCCTTCCGGCGATTCCACGCCCAGGATCAGCATGTGTTCGGCCAGCCAGCCCTTGCCGCCCTGCTGCGCTTCCTGGTAACCCATGTTCGACGCGATGCGCAGCGCAAAGCATTTCTTGCCCAGCAGCGCGTTGCCGCCGTAGCCGGAACCGTAGGACCAGATTTCACGGGTTTCCGGGAAATGCACGATGTACTTGGTCTTGTTGCATGGCCATGGCACATCCTTCTGGCCGGCAGCCAGCGGCGCGCCCACGGTGTGCACGCACGGCACGAAATCGCCGTTCTCGCCCAGCACGTCGTACACGGCCTTGCCCATGCGCGTCATGATGCGCATGTTGACGGCCACGTAAGGCGAGTCGGACAGTTCGACGCCGATGTGCGCGATCGGCGAACCCAGCGGGCCCATCGAGAACGGCACCACGTACAGCGTGCGGCCGACCATGGCGCCGTCGAACAGGCCGTTCAGCGTGCCGCGCATTTCATTCGGGTCGATCCAGTTGTTGGTAGGGCCGGCGTCTTCCTTCTTTGCCGAGCAGATGAAGGTGCGGTCTTCGACACGTGCCACGTCGGTAGGATCCGAGCACGCCAGGTAGGAATTCGGCCGCTTGGCCTCGTTCAGTTTTTTCATCGTGCCCGCGGCTACCATCTCGGCGCACAGGCGGTCATACTCTTCCTGCGAGCCGTCGCACCAGTAGATGCGATCGGGCTTCGTCAGCGCGGCCACTTCGGCCACCCAATTGATCAGCTTTTGATGTTTGATGTAAGCTGGTGCGTTCATCGCGGCAACGCCCTCCATCAGGGGTTGGTTCATGGTACTACCTCCAATGCCAATTAAGAATTCTGTCTCGTCCCGCGGAATTGTCCCGGCGGCAGGATCGTCGTCAGCTTTTGGCTAGCTCGCCCGGAACCGCATCCATCAGGTAAGAATGCGCGGCGATGCACGGCGGTCTGTCAGTGCGCCCGATTGCCAGATGGGCAAGATCGAGGGCGCGCTCCTGGCGCTTTTCAACGTGGATCCACAATAAATTCGCATCGGATGCGGCGTGAATTCGACGTTGATTGTTAGCGCTGCTACAGGAGAAGGAACGAATAATTGCCGGAGCGCATGCATGGCGCTCAACGGCGTGATCGATTGTACACCTGCCCTTTCGGCTTTCCGACAAAAATGTAGGAAAAATGGTTGACTAAAGTAGTAAGCTATTTGAGATATTCACAATCTCGTTAACTAGCTACTAATTCAAAAGGAATTTCATCTAACTCCCATGAAAATTGCCATACTCGACGATTACCAGGATGCCGTGCGCGAACTGGACTGCTTTTCACTTCTCGACAGTCATGACGTAAAAGTATTCAATCACTCCACGCGCGGGCTCGGCCAGCTGGTGGCCCGGTTGGCGCCATTCGATGCGCTGGTGCTGATCCGCGAGCGGACCCAGCTCAACCGCGCCTTGCTGGCCAAGTTGCCGAACCTCAAATTGATATCGCAAACAGGGAAAGTGAGCGGGCATATCGACGTGGCTGCCGCCACCGAGTTCGGCATTGCGATCGCGGAAGGTACCGGTTCGCCGGTGGCCCCGGCCGAGCTGACGTGGGCGCTGATCATGGCGGCCCAGCGCAAGATCGTGCCGTATGCCTCGCACCTGAAGGAAGGCACGTGGCAAACCGTGTCGACCAGCCAGCCCTTCAATACCCTCGGCACGGTATTGAACGGACGCACCCTGGCCATCTGGGGTTACGGCAAGATCGGCAAGCTGCTGGCAGGCTACGGCAAGGCCTTCGGCATGGACGTGCTGGTCTGGGGCAGCGCCGACAGCCGCGCCCGCGCCACCGCCGATGGGTGCCGGGCCGCCGAGTCCCGCGCGGCATTCTTCGAGGAAGCGGATGTGCTGACCCTGCACCTGCGCCTGGCCGACGCCACGCGCGGCATCGTCACGGCGGACGACCTGGCCCGGATGAAGCCGACCGCGCTGTTCGTCAACACCAGCCGCGCCGAACTGGTGGCCGAGGGCGCGCTGGAAGGGGCACTGCGTTCCGGCCGCCCGGGCGCCGCCGCGCTGGACGTATTCGAGAACGAACCGCTGCCCGCCGACTCCATCCTGCTACGCATGCCGCACGTGCTGGCCACGCCGCACCTCGGCTACGTGGAAAAGGATAGCTACGAGCTGTACTTCAGCCACGCCTTCCGCAACCTGGTCGATTTCTTCGACGGGCAATGCGGCACGATCCTGAACCCGGACTACCGCACCAACGTGCGCGGCGTTAAAAGCTGAGTTCGCAAGGCTGAGCGTGCGAGAACCGCATCGATACGGCCGGGTGGCGAGATCCGCGCGTGTAAGGCTAAGCCTGTAAAGGCTGCGTACCGCAGTCGGGAATCAGCCCTCGGGAATGCCGGTGAGGTTGATGCGCGGCGCCGGCATGACGTGCACCTTCGACCACAGGCCGGCCCAGCCCGGCGGCCAGCCAATGTCGGGGCCGCTGTACGGCGCCAGCCCGGCGCGAACGGGAACCACGGGCACCGGCGGCATGTCCGTCAGCGGCGCGCCGTCCGGACGCTGCATGTGCAGGCTGTACATATACCCCGGGAGAAGCGCATCGCACACGCTGGCGAACCATGCCGTGTGATCTTCGTCGCGGCCCAGCGCCTGCGCCAGCCCCTGCGGGTCGAATTGCGCCAGCGCGTGGATCAGCTCTTCGGTGGTGGCGCCGGGCGAGTCGCCCCAGCCCATCACGGGATTGACGTTGTAGTCGGCACCCGAGCCATACCAGCCCTCGCGCCAGGAGCGCTGCATCCAGTCGCGCTGCCCGGTGAACATGTGCCAGCGCCAGTGCAGGCCGGAGGGTTTCGGCCACGAATACAGGTACAGCCGCTGGTAGCCGGCCTGGTGCAGGGCACGCACCATCGCCATCAGCCGCGCGTGGGGCATGCGGTCCGGCGGGGCGCGGCGGAACAGGATCGCTTCGCCATCGGCGAACTGCACTTCATCGGTGGAAAGATTCAGGTCGAGCGTGCGTGCCTCGCTGCCGAAGCGGGCCGCGATCCAGCCCGTCAGCAGGTTGACGGCCGTGATCACGCCATAGCCGCGATGGCGGTGGAAGATGACGGTTCCCGGGGCGAGCGCTTTCACGGACATGGCTGATGGGGGCAAAAAAACTAGTGTACTCAACGACGTGGCAACTTGCCAGCCGAGTACAAACAAACTTTTTTGTTGACTTGCCGGCGCGCGTGGAGGCTATCATTGGCCATTTCTGCCACCCACTTTACGAAACACCATGACTTTGCGCATCATCGCCACGGGCGGTACTTTCGACAAGCATTACAACGAACTGAACGGCACGCTGGGCTTCGCCGACAGCCACCTCCCCGCCGCCATTGCGCGGGCCCGCATCACCACCCCCGTCGAGCTGGAACTGCTGCCCCTGCTCGACTCGCTCGACATGCAGGATGCCGACCGGGAACGCGTGCTGGCCTCGTGCCAGGCCGCGCCGGAGAAGGCCATCGTCATCGTGCACGGTACCGACACGATGAAGGAAACCGCCGCCGTGCTGGGCCCCGCCGCACTCGACAAGACGATCGTCTTCACGGGCGCGATGATCCCCTACGAGATCGACGGTTCCGATGCCTTCTTCAACCTGGGCTTTGCGTGCGGCGTCGCGCAGGCGCTGCCGGCGGGCGTGTACGTGGCCATGAACGGCCGTATTTTTGCGTGGGACAACGTGCAGAAAAACCGTGCGGCGGGCGTGTTCCAGCCGAGGTAGTTGCGGGATGAAAAAAACGCATGCCGGGCAGTCAGCGCCCGGGCATGCGTGCTGTATTACGCGTGCTGTATTACGCGTGCTGTATTACGCGTGCAGTATTGCTGGTTTTTATTACGTCCCTCAGGCGGTACTGGCGTTAAATTAAGCTTTACCCAACACATTGAAAGCGCATGCATTCACCCCAAAAGCGAAGGGCTGGGGTCAGACCCGCCGGGTCTGACCCCGGAATTTGCACTTGGGGTGGGCTTATCTAAGCGGCATTGCCCCTCAGGCGGCGGCTTCGCCGCCCAGCGCCTCGACGACGTCCTTCAGCAGCTGCGACAGTTCGCCCGTCATCAGCATGAAATCGCCATCGAAACGCTCGTCGTCATTGCGGGTGACGGCATCGTTTTCCTTCAGCACGTCGAGCGGCTTGATGCTCTTGATCGCCAGCGACTCGGTCAGCACGAACGAGATCTTGCTTTCCCACGTCATGGCCAGGCGCGTGCACTGCTTGCCGGCCGCGATGTGGCGGCGCACTTCCTCGGGCTCCAGCGTGTGGCGCACGTAGCGCACGGCGGCCTTGCTCTCGCCGGTGGCGCGCAGCTCGGTATCCATGTCGACGGTGAAGCCGGCCGGCGCTTCGTCTTCCTGCAGCCATGCGGTCATCACGCCCACCGGCGAGCGCTGCACGCGCAGGCTTTCCAGCGGCAGGCGGTCGACCGCCTTCAGCAGCAGCTTGATCACGTCGTCGGCCTTGGCCGGGCTGGCGGCATCGACGACCAGCCAGCCGTTGACCGGGTCGATCCAGGTCCACACATTGCTGCGGATCGTGAAGGCGCGCGGCAGCAGTTCGTCGTGGACGCGCTCCTTCAGCTCCTTCATCGCTTTCTTGCCGGGAGCGAAACCTTGCTGTTCTTCCATCTCGGCGGCACGGGCCTTCGCTACCTGGTTGACCACGGTCGACGGCAGCAGTTTCTTCTCGGTGCCCAGCAACAGAAGCATCTGCTGGTTCACCACGTGCACCAGCGAACCGTTGCCGCGCGGCGAGTCCCAGCCCTGGCGCAGCATCTCATTGCTGCTGGCTGGCGTGAACGAGTGCGGACGCAGTGCTTCGTCGAGTTTTTCGGGAGCGAATGCCCACGGAGCGGGCAGTCGGTAGATCTGTAGATTCTTGAACCACATGCTCAAATGACCTTGTTTTACGCGTTGCAAAGCTCAGCATTTTACACCCGGCCCGGCGCAGGCACTACCGCGATTTTCGATGCGTCGGGGGCTGAAACGCTTGCACTCCAAAGCTGTATCCGATCTATTCGATCCGCATGAATTGCCATCCCTGACGGTCCTCAAGCCGTGGCTGCCGGCGCCCTTCTACTGTTGAGTGATTCCTCTCCTCAACCCTCAATGGAGCATCCCATGGCAGACGAAATGCGTGCAGCGGTGATGAAAAAAATGATCGATGCTATTCCACGCGGCAAGGTGCGGGCATGATCCGTAACTGGATGTCGCTTGCAGTGGCAGCATTGTTGACTTGTCACCTATCCGCATCCGGCGCAAACCGCCTCGAATCGCGTCCGTGGCCGCGCCCCGCGCCCTGCCCCGGCTGCATGACCCTGCAATTTGGCGAGCTGGAATTGCGTTTGCCCGATACATCGATCGATCGGGTATTCGCCTTTCCTGGCGCAACCGGTCTTCATCTGCTGCTTCGAGGCGCCCTGCCCGGACGCTCCTTGATCTTGCTTGGATCGCCACGACAAGAGGTCATCGGGAGATACCCTGAACTGCCTTGCAGTACCACCGGCCAACAATTTCTCGACATGCTCGGCCGCCCGAACGGCCACTCGCTGGCGCGCCAGGCAGAGGGAGTGGAAAGAGCCATCCGTTATACCAAGGCTTCCAAGGGCAGATTGCATGCTTACTGGATCGAAGCGGCAGAGGCCGAGACGCAAACGGTCCAGATCGTTGTCGAGGGTGGTGACACGGTGTACACGCTGGCTGGCGAATTGACACCGGAGTTGTATGACCTGGTGCTCGCCAACCTCCGCATCGCGCCAATCCCCTAGCCTCACACCGGAAACAGCTCCCCCTGCTCCCCCACCCGGTACCGCTCGGCCTCGTCGAGCGGTACCAGCGCGCTGACCCGTACGCCCAGCAACCGCAAGCGCTGGTCCAGCGGCACGCGCCGCAGGCATTCGCCGGCGGCGCGGCGGATCGTGGCTGCATCGGCCGTCGGCGACGGCAAGGTCACGTCGCGCGTCACGGTGCGGAAATCGGCATAGCGCAGCTTGATGCCCACGGTGCGGCCGGCGAAACGCTTGCGGTGCAGGTCGTCCGACAGTTTCGTGCACAGCCGCGTGAAAATCTCCGACAAGGTATCGCGGTCGTGCTTCGCGTGCAGGTCGCGCTCGAAGGTGGTTTCACGGCTCACGCCTTTCGGATCGGAACGGGTTTCCACCGCCCGCTCGTCATGCCCGTGCGCCACCCGGTGCAGCCATTCGGCGGAATGGAGGCCGAAGTGTTCCTGCAGCAGTTTCGGATCGGCCTGGGCCAGCTGGCCCACCGTCTCGATGCCGAGCGATGTCAGCTTCGCATAGGCTTTCGGGCCGATGCCGTTGATCTTCTTGGCCGACAGCGGCCAGATGCGCTTCGGCACGTCGTCGAAGCCGATGATGGTGAGCCCGTCCGGCTTGTCCAGGTCGGAACTGATCTTCGCCAGCAATTTGTTCGGCGCGATGCCGATCGAGCAGGTCAAGCCCGTGGCATCCTTCACGGCCGCCTTCAGCCGCATGCCGAGGGCGCGCGTTTCTTCCGGATGGTCGGTCAGGTCGAGGTAGATCTCGTCGATGCCGCGGTCCTCGATGTCCGGCACGATGGTGGCCACGGCTTCCTTGAACAGCCGCGAATAGCGCTTGTACGACTCGAAATCGGTCGGCAGCAGGATCGCCTCGGGCGCCAGCGCGGCGGCCTTCATCGTTCCCATCGCGGAAAACACGCCCAGTGCGCGCGCTTCGTAGGTGGATGTGGTGACGACCCCGCGGCCGGCGTAGTCGCGCAGCTTCGAGAAGCGGCGCGTGCCGTCCGGCTGCAGTACCGGCTGGTGGCGCGAGCCGCCGCCCACGACCACGGGCAAGCCGCGCAATTCCGGATAGCGCAGCAGTTCCACCGACGCGAAAAACGCATCCATGTCGAGGTGGGCAATGCGGCGCGGCGGGACCATGGCTTGTCGAGGCTGGGGAAAAGACTGAGCGTGGGAAAGACTGATACTGGGATTATATCCAGTATGCGGCAGCGCCCGCCAGCGCCCCGGAACGTTGTCACATTTGGTTTATTTTTCAATTACTTAGTGCCATTTTATCCATCGTATTTACGCAACAGTAGAGGCGCGCGGATATCGTGCGCGGGGGGAACACGCGTACCATCGGTTCTTTCAACCAGCCACGCGAACATGACACTCATTCCCCGTCTTTCCTGCTGTGTTGCTCTACTTGCCTGCGCGCTGCCCGCCACGGCGCAGACCTCGATCACGATCATGGGCGGTGTCGATGCCTTCGTGGGCTCGATGAAGAACAGCGGCGATGCCGACCGCACCACGGTACTGGGCAGCGGCGGCATGACCACGTCGTGGTTCGGCTTCCGCGGCAAGGAAGATCTGGGCGATGGCCTGTACGCGGAGTTCTACCTGACCGGCTTCTTCCAGACCGATACCGGCGTGTCCGGCCGTTTCGCCGGCGACAACCTGTTCTCGCGCGATGCCAACGTGGCGCTGGTCGGCCGCCTCGGCCGGCTGCAGGTGGGCCGCGCCTCGGCGCCCAGCTTCCTGCCCAACATCCTGTTCAACCCGTTCGGCGATTCGTTCACGTTCTCGCCGCTGGTGCTGCATTCCTACGTGCCCACCGGACCGTTCGCCGCGCGCACGTGGGCCTCGACGAACGCCGGCGACAGCGGCTGGAGCAACCAGGTGGTGTACACCACGCCATCGTTCGGCGGCCTGCGCGCCGGACTGCACTACCAGGCCGGCGAACGGGGCGGCGACTCGGATCGGAACAACCTGGCCATCAGCGCGATGTACAACAACGGCCCGCTGGCGCTGACGACGTTCGTGCACCGGGTACGCGCCAGCAACCCCAACTCGGGTGCCCCCATCATCGATGCCACGCGCAGTCCGGTGAACTACGCGCTGCTGGACGAACAGCGTGCCGTGTTCGTCGGCGCCACCTACGATTTCACGCGCATCAAGCTGTACGGCACATGGCAGCGCACCCTGAACGACGCGGCTGGCGCCGAAGGCTTGCGCGACCGCACCTATAGCGTGGGCTTCTCGATGCCCGCCGGCCCCGGCGCCGTGCTGTTCGACGTGGCCGATACGCGCCGCGGCGGCACGCTGTTCGGCACCGGGCGATCGCGCCGCACGGCATCGCTGGGCTACGACTACCGGCTGTCGAAACGCACCGATCTGTACACGGTCGCGATGCGCGATCGCATCACCACGCTGCCCTCCGCCATGAGCTATGGCGTGGGCGTGCGCCATTCATACTGACCCGGGGGAACTGCTTGTGAATCTTTCCAATCTGCGTATCGGTGCCCGTCTTGCCCTGGGCTTCGCGGTGACCATCGTCATCATGCTGCTGATGTCCATGATCGGCATCAGCCGCATCCAGGAAGTGGCGGGCCGTACCGAACAGCTGGTCAACGACCGCTATGCGAAGGTCACGCTGCTCAACAACATGCGCAGCCAGGTCAACCGTGGTGCGCAGGCCGTGCGCAACGCGATGCTGACGCCGGATGCCGCGCAAACCCAGGAATTCCTGCGCCAGATGGCCGAGGCCGACCGGGTCGGCGGCGAAGCGGCCGCGGCAATGGCCAAGTCCGAACTGACGCCCGACGTGCGCGCCATTTTCGACCAGCAGAACACCGCCTACTTCGCCTACAAGGAATTGCTCGACAAGGCGATCGCCCAGTACCGCGGCGGCGACCGCGAAGGTGCCGTGCAAGCCATGTTCGCCAGCGTGATCCCGGCCCAGACCGTGTACTTCCGCCACCTCGACGAACTGTTGAAAGTGCAGCGCGAGCTGATGACGCGCGATGCCGAAGCCGCCACCGCGGCGGCCAGGTCGGCCACCACGCTGATGGTCGTGCTGGTGGTGCTGGCCACGATCGTGTCGGCCTTGATCGGCTGGCTGATCACGCGGTCCGTGACCGGCCCGGTCGGCGAAGCGGTGCAGATCGCCGAAACGGTGGCCTCCGGCGACCTCACGGCGCAGATCGCCACGACACGCAACGATGAAATGGGCCGCCTGCTGGCTGCCCTGCGCGACATGACCACGGCCCTGACCGGCACCGTGCGCACGGTGCGCGACAGTACCGACACGATCAATACCGCGGCAGCGGAAATCGCCAGCGGCAACATGGACTTGTCGAACCGCACGGAGCAGCAGGCCGCCAGCCTGGAAGAGACGGCATCGTCGATGGAGGAGCTGACCTCCACCGTGCAGGCCAATGCGGAAAACGCGCGCCAGGCGAACCAGCTGGTGGTGTCCGCCGCCAGCCATGCGAACGAAGGCGGCCAGGTGGTCAGCCAGGTGGTCGAAACGATGGGGTCGATCAAGGAAAGCTCCTCGAAGATCGTCGACATCATCGGCGTCATCGACGGCATCGCCTTCCAGACCAACATCCTGGCGCTGAACGCCGCGGTGGAAGCGGCCCGCGCGGGCGAACAGGGCCGCGGCTTCGCGGTCGTGGCGTCGGAAGTGCGCAACCTGGCGCAGCGTTCGGCCAGCGCGGCGCGCGAGATCAAGGAACTGATCAACGACTCGGTCGAGAAAGTGGATGCCGGCAGCCGCCTGGTGGACCAGGCCGGCTCGACGATGGACCGCATCGTGACCTCGGTCCAGCAGGTGGCCGACATCATGAACGAGATCGCTTCCGCCAGCCAGGAACAGAGTTCCGGCATCGCCCAGGTCAACACCACCATCACCACGATGGACACGGCCACCCAGCAAAACGCCGCGCTGGTCGAGGAAGCCGCCGCCGCCGCGGCCAGCATGCGCGAGCAGGCGCAGCGCCTGTCGGCCGCGATCGCCGTGTTCCGCATCGATGACCGTGCCAGCGCGCCGGTGCTTGCCGCGGCCGCGTATTCGCCGGCGCACGCGCACGATGCGGTGCCGCCCGCCTCCGCGGTGGCGCATCCGCCGCATCCGAAGCTGGCAGGCAAGGCGCCAGTGCAGCCACGCGCGGCTGCCGGCAAGGGCGCGGTGAAAACACCCGCCAAGAAAGCGCCGGAAGGCGACGACTGGGAAGAGTTCTAGGCCGGCCTGCCTGGCGGAGCCGCGCGGCGATTGAACCATGCCGCGGTGGCGTCGTCCGCGGGAAAGAACGATTCGAGCCGCAATTCGTGCACGGTCACATCGCGCGGCGTGCCCAGCGTGGTGATGGTGGTGAACAGGTTCAGTTCCACGCCATCCTTCGACAGCGTCACCGGCAGGAACGGCAGCGCGCGGCGTTCCAGGTTGGGCACCCGGCCGGCCGCGTGGATGCCCGGCAGTGCCAGCAACTCCTCCAGCAGTGCCTGCGCTTCGCTGCCCGGCCCGTCGCCCAGTGCCTCGCGGGCGATCCATTGCAGCTGGTCGGCGCAGACCTCTTCCCAATTGGCGATCGCGGGCCGCAAGCCGTGCGGGTCCAGCGTCATCCGCACCACGTTCACGCTGCCGTCGCACGGGATCGGCGCATCGTCCGGCAAGCCGAGGAAGAAGCGCATCATCGCGGCCGCCGGCGCGTTCGCCATCACCAGGTTCCACAAGCGGTCCACCACCAGCGCCGGGTACGGTGCCGCCTGCGCCAGCATGAAGTCCAGCGCCTTGCGCACCGCGGCCATCTCGGGATCGGAGAGGTGGCGCTCCTGGTAGGCCGGCGCGAAGCCGGCGGCCAGCAGCATGCCGTTGCGATGCCGCAGCGGCACGTCGAGCACGATGCCCAGCTTCAGCACCAGCTCCCGGCTGGGCTGCGAGCGGGCACTTTCCAGGAAGCTGATGTGGCGCTGCGAAATGTCGGCCTCGGTCGCCAGCTTCAGCTGGGACAGGCCGCGTTTGCCGCGCCAGTAGCGCAAGGCGTTGGCGAAGTCGCTGAAATAGCCGTCCGGTGCATTCATGCCGCCTCCCGCGATACGTGATGGATTGTCATTCTGCCACTGCCACCGCCGCGCGGCGATTACGTCGAGGGTAATCGCCCGCGTGCCAGCACCAGCAGGCCGCCCAGCACCAGGCTGGCCGCGAGCACCGATATGCCGACGGCGGTGCTGCCGGTGGCATCGCGCAGCGCCCCCACCAGGTACGGGCTGGCAAAGCCGGCCAGGTTGCCGACCGAATTGATCAGCGCGATGCCCGCCGCGGCCGCGGTACCGCCCAGCAGCGCCGTCGGCAGGCTCCAGAAGATCGGGAACGTGGTGAGGATGCCGGCCGTGGCGACCGACAGCGCGGCCAGCGCCAGCACCGTGTCATCGGCCCACGCGGTGGCCGCCACCAGGCCGGCGGCACCGGCGAAACCGGCGATCGCTATATGCCAGCGCCGCTCGCCGCTGCGGTCCGAGTGCCGCGCCGCCAGCACCATGACCACGGCCGCCACGCCGTACGGGATGGCTGTGAGCAGGCCGATATGGAAGACGTCCCGCACGCCGCTGTTCTTCAGCAGTTGCGGCAGCCAGAAGCTCACGCCGTACAGGCCCATCACGAACAGGAAGTACATCAGCGCCAGCAGCCACACGGTGCCGCTGGCGAACACCTGGCGCAGCGGCAGGTGCCGTTTGGTCGCCGCCTCCGCCGACAGCTCGCGTTCCAGCACGGCCTTGGACGCATCGTCCAGCCAGCGCGCGGCGCGGATATTGTCGTCGAGGTAGAACAGCGTCCAGATGCCCAGCGCGACCGACGGCAAGCCTTCCAGCAGGAACAGCCACTGCCAGCCATGCAGCCCCGCCTGCCCGGCGAAGGCCGCCATGATGGCGCCGGACAGCGGCCCGCCCACCACGCCCGCCACCGCCACGCCGCTCATGAACAGCGCCACGATGCGGGCGCGGCGGTGCGCCGGATACCAGTAGGTGAGATACAGCACCACGCCCGGGAAGAAGCCCGCTTCGGCGACGCCGAGCAGGAAGCGCAGCACGTAGAAGCTGACGGGGCCGGTGGCGAACATCGTGGCCGCCGATACCAGGCCCCAGCTGACCATGATGCGGGCGATCCAGCGCCGCGCGCCCACCTTTTCCATCACCAGGTTCGACGGCACCTCGAACACGAAGTAGCCGATGAAGAAGATGCCGGCACCGATGCCGTAGACGGTATCCGACAGCGCCAGGTCGGCCTGCATCTGCAGCTTGGCGAAGCCCACGTTGACGCGGTCCAGGTAGGCCGCCACGTAGCACAGGAACAGGAACGGCAGCAGGCGGCGGCTGACGCGTCCGTACAGCGCATCGAGGCCGGCATCGTCGTTGATGGCGTTCATCGGGTCTCCCGCGGGAAAAACCGCAGCGTAGCATTGGTGGTGGTCCACCTGGCAATGGCGTGGACGTAACGGCGATGGATTCGCGTGTTGGCCAGGCAGGCAAGTCTGCGGATAAACAGCCATCCCGGGGACTCCATGACGTGCCCGGTACGGAAATACGCGCTTGCATTCCGCGACCGGATGCCGGGTGGGTCACCACATGAGACCGGATGGAAATTATTTCGCGAAATCCCTTGCGGAATCTCAAAACAGCGCAGTAGAATACGGCCTCTTCTGAACGTTGTGACAAACGTTCGAAGCATCGAAGGTGATGAGGGCGCTTAGCTCAGTTGGTAGAGCGGATCCCTTACAAGGATTAGGTCGGGAGTTCGAGCCTCTCAGCGCCCACCACGCAATCGATGTTGAAGACCTGGAGCGGTAGTTCAGTTGGTTAGAATACCGGCCTGTCACGCCGGGGGTCGCGGGTTCGAGCCCCGTCCGCTCCGCCAGGATTCTGAAAAGAGCCCGACATACCGGGCTTTTTTCTTGTCGCAGCAGCGACGCAGTTTTTCTCAGTGCTTGCGCAAGCAGGTACTGATTGGAGCGGTAGTTCAGTTGGTTAGAATACCGGCCTGTCACGCCGGGGGTCGCGGGTTCGAGCCCCGTCCGCTCCGCCAGCATCAGTAAAAAAGCCCGGCTTGCCGGGCTTTTTTGCGTCTGATGCGCAGCGCAGCGGAGTGCTTCCCCTGCGGGAAGCACGGCGGGAGCTCGAAGGAATTCGCTTGCAAGCGAATTCGCGGCCGGCAGGATGTCGGCGAGCCCCGTCCGCTCCGCCAGCATCAGTAAAAAAGCCCGGCTTGCCGGGCTTTTTTGCGTCCGATGCGCAGCGCAGCGGAGTGCTTCCCCTGCGGGAAGCACGGCGGGGATCGAAGGGAGTGAGGCAGGGGTTTCGCGAGGCATTGCCTCGCGCCTGCCGAACGCCGCAGCCATGCAGGGCTGCGGCTCGCTTACCAGCGAATCCGCGGGCCGCGGGACGTGGCCGAGCCCCACCCGCGGAGCGGTAACCTCGCGAAGCAACGCTTCGCGCCCCCTGCCTTACCCCATCCGCGAAGCGGCGCTTTCGCTTCCCCCATCAGCTTCGCTTCCCCCATCCGCTTCGCTAACCCTCTCCGCTTCGCTAAGCCTCCTCGCTTCGCACCCTCCGCTTTCCCGCTTCGCCCCGTTCCTTTCTCCGCCGGCTTCGCTCCGTTCGCCCCGTCCGCTCCGCAACCCCACCCCATCCACCCCGCCACCATCCCATAAATCCCCCCTTTCCCGCCTTTTTTGCTTTCCGTACCACTATGTGCGTCTTGCAACACCAACGTCACCGCAAAACCGGCGACAATGGCAGCGCAACCATCCTTTCCTGGAGCTTTTCGTGATTTTCGGTTTTCTGAAGCCGCCGCCGCTGTCGCCACGCCTGGCCAGGCTGCGCGAAACCGTCCTCCTCAATTCCCTGACACCGCTCGAACTGAAGATCGTCGACGGCCTGATGCATGAACGGCGCTATCTCGCGGGCGAGATCATTTTCGACGAGGGCGAGGAGGGCCAGGCGCTGTACCTGATCACGGCCGGCCACGTGCAGATCAACCGCAACGTCAACGGCATGCCCGAGATCATCACCGAACTGTCGCCCGGCGCCTTCTTCGGCGACCTCGCCCTGCTGGACAACTCGCCCCGCACGGCGCAGGCGCGCGCGTGGGATGACTGCGAACTGGCGGTCTTCTTCCGCGCCGACTTCATGGGCCTGATGGAAACCGACGCCGTGATCGGCTACAAGATCTCGCTGGCGCTGGCACGCCATATCGGCTCCCGGCTGCGCGAACGGATGTCGATCGACTCGCCGCACATCGAGGTGTTGTGATGGTCGAGCGGCAGCAGTCCGGGCCCATCGTCTGGTGCGGCATCATCGCCGCCACCTGCGTGCTGCTGTACCTGATGCAGCGTGTGCTGTGGCTCTCGGTGCCGTTCCTGCTGGCGATCATCCTGTATTACATGCTACTGTCGCCATTCCAGCGGCTGCTGCGGATGGGATTCACGCGCAATACCTCCGCGATGCTGGTCGGCGCCGCGTTCGGACTCTGCATGCTGCTGGCGATCCTGGTGGCGGCGATCTGGATCCCGGCCCCGGCCACCGACTGGCAGGACATGCCGGGCCGCTACCTGGATGCCGGCGTGCGCTTCCTGCGCAACATGCTGGGCGCGCTGGAACGGCAGTTCCCCATCCTGCGGCAGGCCCGGCTGGGCGATTCGGTGAACCTGAACCTGGCCGAGTACACGCGCGAATTCTTCCAGCGCCACCTGACGGACGTGGTGGTGGCCGCCGCGGCATGGGTGCCGTCGCTGCTGCTGGCACCGTTCCTGGCCTTCTTCTTCCTGCGCGACGGCCGCCGTTTCAAGCGCTTCCTGGCGCGCGCCGTGCCCAACGCCTTCTTCGAGAAGACCCTGTTCCTGCTGCATGAAGTCGACCAGACCGCGCGCCGCTACTTCCACGGCATGCTCAAGCTGACGCTCATCGATACCGTCGTGCTGGCGGTCGGCCTGTGGGCCATCGGCCTGCCCTCCCCGCTGCTGCTCGGCTTTATCGCCGCCATGCTAGCGTGGGTGCCTTACGTGGGCTCGATCGCCGGCTGCCTGCTGGTGGTGCTGGTGGCCTCGGCCGATGCGCCGGACAACAATTTCGCCGCCTACAGCGCGATCATCGTCTTCATCATCGCCCGCCTGCTCGACGACTTCGTCTTCATGCCGATGACACTGGGCCGCAGCCTGCGCATGCATCCGCTGGTAACGGTGGTGATGCTGTTCGTCGGCGGCGCGCTGGCCGGCGTAACGGGCCTGATGCTGGTGCTGCCGCTGCTGGGCGTGGCGATGGTGGTCGGCGAAACGATCGGCGTGCTGATCACCGACGCACGCCTGCAGGCCCGGCACCGCTACGCCCGCTCGCTGCGGGTGAAACAGGCCAGCGTCGACCTCAAGTAGCTTTCTCAGAAATGGGGTAGCGGCCCCTAACGCCGTTCAATTAAGCGTTAGCCGATACATTGAAAGCGCATGCTTCCACCCCAACAGCGAAGGGCTGGGGTCAGACCCGCCGGGTCGGACCCCGGATTTTGCACTTGGGGTTTGCTTAACGAAGCGGCATTTGGGATGCGCCCCAAAAACAGGGAAAGACCCTGGTTTTGAGGAAATAAAAAAACGGGAGCCGAGGCTCCCGTTTTTTGCTGGCTATGACGATGCTTACGCGACGGCGGCGATGGCGGCCTGCTCGGCTTCCACTTCATCGTCACCCGAGCGGATCAGGTGGTCGAAGGCGGACAGCGCGGCCGTTGCACCGGCACCCACGGCGATCACGATCTGCTTGTACGGCACGGTGGTGACGTCGCCGGCGGCGAACACGCCCGGTACCGAGGTCTGGCCCTTGGCATCGATCTCGATCTCGCCATGCTTCGACAGCGCCACGGTGCCCTTCAGCCACTCCGTGTTCGGCACCAGGCCGATCTGCACGAACACGCCTTCCAGGTCCACGCGGTGCAGCTCGTTGGTGTTGCGGTCCTTGTACGACAGGCCGTTTACCTTCTTGCCATCGCCGTGGATCTCGGTCGTCTGCGCCGACAGGATCACCTTCACGTTCGGCAGCGAGCGCAGCTTGCGCTGCAGGACCGCATCGGCACGCAGTTCGTTGCCGAACTCGATCAGCGTGACATGCTGCACGATGCCGGCCAGGTCGATCGCCGCTTCCACGCCGGAGTTGCCGCCACCGATCACCGACACGCGCTTGCCCTTGAACAGCGGGCCATCGCAGTGCGGGCAGTACGCCACGCCGTGGTTACGGTACTCCTTCTCGCCCGGCACGTTGATCTCGCGCCACCGTGCACCGGTGGACAGGATCACGGTCTTCGCCTTCAGCACCGCGCCGGTGGCGGTGTGCACTTCGGTGACCCTGCCCGGCACCAGCTTCACGGCGCGCTGGGTATTCATGATGTCGACTTCGTATTCCTTGACGTGCTGCTCCAGCGCCACGGCGAATTTCGGGCCATCGGTTTCCTTGATCGAGATGAAGTTCTCGATCGACAGCGTATCGAGCACCTGGCCGCCGAAGCGTTCCGCCAGCACGCCGGTCTGGATGCCTTTACGGGCCGCGTAGATCGCCGACGCCGCACCGGCAGGGCCGCCGCCGACGACCAGCACGTCGAACACGTCTTTCTTGTTCAGTTCAGCCGCCTGGCGGGCACCGGCATTGGTGTCCAGCTTGGCGAGGATTTCTTCCACGTTCGTGCGGCCCTGGCCGAAGTGCTGGCCGTTCAGGAACATCATCGGTACCGCCATGATCTGGCGCTCTTCGACTTCTTTCTGGAACACGCCGCCATCGATCGTGGTGACCTTGATGCGCGGGTTGATGACCGACATCGCGTTCAGCGCCTGCACCACTTCCGGGCAGTTATGGCACGACAGCGAGATGAAGGTCTCGAATTCGAAATCGCCTTCCAGGTTGCGGATCTGTTCGATCACGGCTTCGTCGAGCTTGATCGTGTGGCCGCCCACCTGCAGCAGGGCCAGCACCAGCGAGGTGAATTCATGGCCCATCGGGATGCCGGCAAAACGCACGCCAATGTCGGTGCCGGCACGGTTGATCGAGAACGACGGCTTGCGCACGTTGGCGGCGTTGTCCTCGACCAGGGTAATCTTGTCGCTCAAGCCATCGATATCGGCGAGCAGTTCCTTCATTTCCCGCGCCTTCGCGGAATCATCCAGCGATGCAACGATCTCAATCGGCTGCACCACTTTTTCCAGATAGGCTTTCAGTTGGGTTTTGAGATTTGCATCCAGCATGACTTTTTCCTTTTCAATGCGCTGCCGGCACATGCCGGCAGCGGTACTGCTCAATAACTACTTACTTATATCTTGCCGACCAGATCCAGCGACGGGGTCAGGGTTGCCGCGCCTTCGGACCACTTGGCCGGGCACACTTCGCCCGGGTGGGAAGCAACGTACTGGGCTGCCTTCACTTTGCGCAGCAGTTCCGATGCGTCGCGGCCGATGCCGTTGTCATGGACTTCCAGCACCTTGATGAAGCCTTCCGGATTGATCACGAAGGTGCCGCGCAGTGCCAGGCCTTCTTCTTCGATCATGACCTGGAAGTTACGGGACAGCAGGCCGGTCGGGTCGCCGATCAGCGGGTACTGCACTTTCTTGATCGCGTCGGACGTGTCGTGCCATGCCTTGTGGGCGAAATGGGTATCGGTCGAGATACCGTACACTTCCACGCCCAGCTTCGAGAATTCGGCGTAGTTGTCGGCCAGGTCTTCCAGTTCGGTCGGGCAGACGAAGGTGAAGTCAGCCGGGTAGAACACGAACACGGACCACTTGCCCTTCAGGGACTCTTCGCTCAGATCGATGAACTTGCCGTTGTGGTAAGCAGTTGCCTTGAACGGTTTGACTTGGGTGTTGATCAGAGACATTTGTGTTTTCCTCGTGAGGGTTGTGAATCAATGAGATGCTAGTTTAGAGGGATCTCGGCTATTTGCAAAATTGATTGTCGCAATAGTTTCAATTGAGTTTGACTATCGAGACGGCATAGCGAGACCGGTATTATCGTCGTTCCTGTCAAATCGTGAAGATTGGGAGGACGGCAATGACGCGATGAAGTACTTGCGCAGCGCCATCTTGGCAGGCCCTATTTGCGAGCACCTGCGGGGCTGTTTCCAATCATCCGTACAGCCCGTCATGGGCCAGGGGGAATCTGCCCCGGGAGCAGGCTGCCGCCGTTCCCATCAAGGCGCCACTGGCATGGCGACGCGCCTTTTTCCTTCGAGCCAGGCATCGGGCAGCTTGCCGAGCAAGGGGTCGCCGCGGCCCACATTCCGCCAGGTCTTGCCGCCATCCGAGGTATGGATCAACAGTGGATCGTCATCCTTGAATGGTAGCAGGATACCGGCCAGCCAGATCTCCTTGTTGTCGACGACATGACTGCTGATCAGGGAAGAAATACCTTCCGACAGCCGCATCTTCTCCCAACGCCTGCCATCGTTCGAGCGCAACAAGGTTTGTTCGATCGATCCGGTCAGCCACCATCCCCCACGGCGGGAGCGGCCGAGTTCGACCAGCAGGTCGGGATTGCCGAGCCCTGTCTGCCTGATACGGCAGGATGGCAGGTCGATATCGTTGACGACATATTGGCTGTCCCGGCTGTCTTCCTCGAGCTTGACGGCAAGCGCGAGCAACTGGTGCGCCCGGGATGCGAACTTGATGTTCCCATCCTTGAATGCATCGGCAGTGGATTTCCAGCCCAGCAGGCCAAGCTGCCCGCGCGTGAACGTGCACGATTTGTTCCCCTGCGTGATGCGGAACCGCTGCTTGACCACCTCGACGCGGTAACCCGAGGGTAGCGCCTGCACCATGCCAGTCTTGGACGCGGTCCGCGACAGCACCTTGCCCGTTCGGTAATCGACGACGGTCCCACCGATATAGAGATTGCCGTCATCATCGAGGCCGAGACGCGGCCAGATGGATCCGCCCGGCAGGATTTCGGCCGTTATCGGGACGGCAGCGTCAACGATCAAGGCGCTGCCGTTTTCTGTCACGGAAACCGCGCCCGCCTGGTAAGTGAATGGCGGGACTTGGGCCTTGGCTGAGCCGAGCCCAAGCCCAAGCCCAAGCAGTAGCATGAGCGAAATGGATTTTTTCACGCCGGTTCCCTATGGCTGATCTCGTGCACGGTTATTCCCTGGTCCTGGCAAGGGAGGCGGTAGGGCGTCCATTCTCGTCAAACTTGATAGGAGTGATGATGGCGGTAGCGTAGGTCGTCAGCACGTTGCACAAGCCTTTGCCCTCTGTCGGCATCAACAAGGTCATTGGAGCCTTACTCGAATACTACTTGCGCTTGTTACCACGCTTCGCCCGACGCTCGGCGGCCCGAAGACGTTCGATTCCCGCATCGTCCATGTGTCCGATCGCGCAGCCCTGGGAACGCTCCAGTTGACGCAGTTTCAGCGCAAGCAACACGGGAACCAGCGTGCGCTGGATGAAATAAGTAATGATCGACAGCGATGCGATACCGCCGGCCACCAGGGCGAACTCGAAATATGTTTCGTACAGCGCAAAGCCGAGTAACAGCGCCACTCCCAGCAAGAGCGAAACGATGGCAACCGCAGTCTCGTGCCAGTCGGGCAAAAATAGCGTTTCATGCAGATACAGGCCGCGTACCAGCGGCTTTACCGCCACCATTGCCCGGCCAGGGTCGAAGCAGCGCGCCAATGCCGCTGCATGATGCTTGTTCCACTGCTCATTGAAATGCCGCCATGTACTCCAGAGTTGATAGCCAAGCGCCACGACGAAATATTCGAGCAATACCAGCCCAGCCATGTAGCCGATACCCGGCATCAAGAAAATTGGCGCGAACAGCGTGACAGCAAGCGTACTGATACCGGCAAGGCCTGCCCATGCCGCATACAGCGCATACACCGACGCGCGCCGCGTAGCCCATTTTCGTAAAGCCAGCAGCCCGATAGTTCCAAGCAATAGCCAGGTTGCACCTGTGAGCAGGAATATCAACGCCGCATCGCTGCCCATGGTTTCGTGCGCGATGGCCGAACCGCCGAGCACAGCAAATGCGCAAGGGAGACTTGTGAAGAGGACCAGGCCCCGTTCGAAATGATGCGTGAAAGTGGATGAAATCATGGGTTGGCCCTGCAACGATATCCTGTCGCGGTGCCTGGGCAGGACATCTTTGCAGAGCGTCGCCTGCTCTACGGGTTCCTGAAATCAGGAGACATCTGATCGCCAGGCCGCCTTCGACAGCAGCAATGGAATCCAGGCCGATCGGTCAACCGCATCCGGCCTGGATTACCTTGCCAGAAGTGCCCACATAATAGCAGCGCGTTCGAACCTGGATATATTGTTGAGCAATTGGATCATATCGGAAGTCGAACTCTTTCCACGCCTCTGCCGAGTCCCTTTCCACAGCGCGGAGCATGTAATACCCGCCGTCCTGTTGTCGCAACAATTTCACGTCGCTGAATCCCAGGTCGGGTGCGAATGCCAACCGGTAGCCAAGCTTTTCCTTCACGAATATGGCGGAAAAATACAGTCTCCCCTTGCGCGCAGGTTCGACCTGCATACCCATCAAGAATGAGGGTGCGCTGGAAGAAGTCAAGGCGACGTTCCGGGCGTCCAATCGGCTCGAAAACTCTTCAAAGTCGCAGGCGGGATCGTCGCTGCATACGTAACGGTTGACTTCCGCGTCGTCATACAAAGTACGCAACGCCGCGCTCTGTTGGTCAAGGTCCGATGGATCGGCGGATACAGAGGGGGAGCAAAGAACCGACACCATGGCCGAGCAATGCCCTATTACTTTCCAAAAGCGGCCTGAAGACGAACCGCTTCGTGCGACAGCGCTTCCTATCTTGCGGCGCAGTCGGATGGAACACATCGTAAATACCTTTCCATAACGAGGATTCTCATGGCCCGCCCTGTTCCAGGCCATGACATGCCAACCGGCCGCGCGCTGGCCCGTGACAAACCGCGAGCTGACCCGCCATGTTGGCATTTTTCGGCGATTCATATCAATGCGATAATGACCGGGCAGTCCCACTGGCTGATGCGGGACGGGTCGAACTGCCTTCGCATCCGAACACGCAGTGCGCGTCGGATATCCCTCCGGCGATAGCGCCATACATCTTCGACGTCAAATGACAAATTTCTTGGATCATCCTGCGCCCGCCGGCCTGGTAAAGCTGAGCGGGAAAATAAGCAACTATACGGTGACGAGCGAGAGCGCGAGCTTTTTCTTCACTAGAAGCGACCAGACCAAGTTAGGACTGATCGCCATTGCGGCTTCACTGGCCGAAATGGGTGGGCAGGCGATGTCCGTCGCCAGCAATGCCAGCGCAATGGAAGAGGAGGCGGATTATGTGCGATGCGATATCGATGGAATGAAGGTTAGCGGATGGCTGTGGCGCAGCCCGTTCAAGGACGGCGATATCGTCGATGCAGCGGTGGAATGGCGAACCGACCATTACGAACTGCTGGGAATGGCCAGGCCGGCCGATCGAACGGTGGCGCTTTACCCGCACTGCAGCAGGTCGATGGTCCCTCACGTCAAGAATGCGATCAAGTGGTGGCTCTATGTTTCGCTGTTTTTCGACGTGGGCATGCTGGTTTTGATGAGTAGCGTGGATGAGGTCACACTCGAACAGGCCTGGGCTAGCTTTTTTGATGAAGATTTCAGATGGTTCATGCTGGGAATGCACGTCGTCATCGCGATTGCTACCCACGACATGACCAGAAGGTGGGCACCCTTTGCCAAGGTGGCCGAAAAAGTATTCTCCACCCTCGGTTTGCCCAACCCGAAAAGTACTGACCTGGTGAAATCTTCCAAAGGCCGGCACCAGCCCAACGATTCAATGGAGTACGGAGTCATGTATTTCCGATATTGACTCTACGACGCCAAGTGCCTTGGGGATTTATGCCGCCTGACGTCCCGGCGCCATCACTTCGCTGGCCACTGCAGGATTTCGCACGACTGCAAGGCCAGCCAGCGGCAGTTGGCACTCACAAAGGAGAACCGTGCAAGAATCATGGCTACCCGTGTACTGAAGCCGCACCGCCCCGCTCCGAAACTCGTGGTGGTGCCGGCCGAGACAAGCGTGCCGGCCGGGGTGGTGGCGACGATGCCGGCCAGGCTGGATACCTGCAGCTGGGGCTCGGTGAAGGCGATGGCGTTGCCGCCGCCGCCTTCGTTGTCACGGCCACCGCCGACGGCTGCGATAAGACAACGTAATTGCTATGCCAACGAAGTCAGCCCGAGACTAGCTACTTATCTTTAAGATTCAAAACTGGCTACTCTAGAAAAACTGGAGGTAGTTCGGCGGAGACTCACTGCAACGGCGTTCCAATCTTTTGCATAATGGTTTCTGGCCAAGCAATCGGCGTACTTGTCTTGTACCCTAACCAGACGAATATCCCCAACAAAAACAGTACAGGATATACGATGGGTGAGAAAATCAGAGCAACTATAGTTAGTAGCCATTCAGATCTCCACTATATCCGGAAATTTTCTCCATATAAACCCACAGCCAAAATTGATTCCCAAAGCGATGCAGGCTTCTTTATTTCAATCACATGTTCACCGTTGGGCAAGTGCTCTCCATTCTCTTCCATAAATCGCCGGATATACTCCCAAACCACCGGAACAGTTAGCTCCCCCAGCTGCAGACTGCTCCCCACAGAAAACCCGTCAACGATCTCAGCATTGGCGCGGCTTTTTCTCACTTGAAATATCAGTGCATGCACTCTTGATATGGTCGCAGTGTTTGCGTCCACTGAAACATGGTGTTCAGCCACAGTCAGATCCCAATCATGTTCTGCCACACGAACCGGCCATGGCTGGAAAAGCCCCTTCCAGCTCAAATTGCTATCCATAAATACTCTGTAGACCTTACGGTGTCTTCGGTCAAATATTATCGGCTCGTCCTCTGGCTTGAATAACTCCAACCTCATACAGAGAGTAGTCAAGTAAATAGCAGCTACAATAATGGCAAGGTAACCAATGCTTGTAATTATATGTGCAACACGCAACTCCGCATTTCCAAAAAAATTCTCCACAATCTGATTAGCAGAGACCACCCCTATCGCTACACCAAAACATCCGCTGAGCAGAAGCATTCCGCGTGTCCCAGGGGGTGTCCCAGTCAGCTCTACAGCGTCTGGGTATGTTTTTTTAACGAGAGAAAAAGACGTAGCAACTTGAGATGCCGGTTTTTTCTTGCTGAACCGCGCAATTACACCAGTTTCGTGGCTTTTCCGTTTCTTAGCCATGGGAACGAATCCATTTCAAAATTAAGAATGCTGATTACCATATTATTATCCTGGCGGAGTTTTTCAATTGAACCTCTGCGGAAATATGGCCTTGTACCCACCTCGTTATACTGAGGTGTACAGTCAATATCGGACACGCTTGTCTTAAGCCGCCTGCGGCTGTTTGCTGAAGGATTCAGCGAACAGCCGTAGGCGGAACAAATCCGATGCGGGAATGGCGCGGCTACCGGTTGTAAAAAATCTCGATGCATTTCCTGAATAGAGGCTTGCGCCTGGCGCGGGTAGCATAACGGCGATGATGAACCCGCTCGCTTTCCAGCGTGCCCCATGCGGTGCTCGCGTCCGTATGGATCACCGCGCCCGGCGGACCGACGACAAAGGCGGTCTGCTGGCCGCGAACCGTCGGTTTCGGCCGCAGCACCAGGCCATGGCCGTCGCTGTCGGCACTGCGGTACGGCACGCTGCTGCGGATGGCATCGATGCGGTTGCGGTACAGCGGCCGCTCGCCCTTGTCCTTGCCGGTGGCATGCAGGCTGCCGGCCTGTTCGCGCTCGATCAGCCGGGCCAGCGGGTTCTCGCCCAACCGCTGCGCCACTTCCTTGACCTCGGCGCTCAGGTTGTTGTGGGCCAGGTGCAGCGCGCGCAACACGACAAAGCTCTCGTCTTCCGCCACCGCGGAATGTTCGCCCAGCGTGAACGTGGTGCCGGGGCTGAGCGTGCGCACGGTGCCCGCGCCGATGAAAGTTTCGCGGCTGGCCCGCAGCGCTTCGGCTTGCCGATCAGCGATGCGCCGGCAGGCTCGAGGCCCCATATTTATGCCGCTTTTCTTGTGCTTGTGCAATCACACCTTAAGAGCCGTCTTACTTTCGAACTGACGTTTCACCATAGATAAATAATCGCCATCTCCTCAATAAATTTCCGCATATATCCTTAAAGTTCGGCAATTATCGAATCGCATCTAGGACGTAAGAGGGCCACACAACTGGTCGTGCAGTTTTGACTGCCATCCAGCTGAAGATTCCCATTAAGGTCATCATGGGAAATGTGATCGGAAAAAACAACAAGCCAACGATCATCATTGCAGTATGATCTCGCCACCAATTTTTGAAGTTGCTTCCATACGGCCCCGTTGCAGCCATACATTGGAGAAACGTCTGCGGCTCGCGGCGTTGTTCTATCACCTCTCCTGGGGGGAGATGCGGGCCATTCTCTTCCATAAATCGGCGGATGTGTTCCCATACGGCTGGCACCGTTACCTCGCCCATTTGAATACTGGTTCCAATAGCGAAACTATCTACCACCGTCGGATCTGATGTACTTTTCTGAACGTTGAAGATCAAACTATGCATCCGCGTGACAGACGAGCCGGTTGCATTTACGATGGCATGATGCTCGGCATAGATGAGATTCCAATCATGCTCTGCCATCTTCATTGGCCATTTTTTGAAAGTACCTAACCATCCAGGATAGACTTCGCGATAAATTCTATACACTTTCCGGTTATACCTGTCGAAAATAGTAGGCTCATCTTTTGGCCGATATAGTTCAATACGGGTATATTTTATTGCAGAGTAAATTCCGTGAAAAAAAACAATAATCACAAATGGAAACGATAAGAAACTTATCACGCTTCTCCCGTTTTCCAGTTCAAGTGAAAGCACTTGATCACTAACCCAGAATGCGAATGCAGCGCTCATTAAGCCTATAAGCATTATCATCCCTGTCATTCCTGCCGCACGTGCTGAGAATTCAATTGCGTCAGGATAGGTTCTGGCAATCATGCCAAGACTTGTCGTACTTGGGCAGGCAGAAGACTTATTATCGAAACGTTGGATTACCCCAGCTGTCGGCCTTTGCGGTAGAGTTTTAGAGTCCACGTCCACGGCTTTCATTGCTGTCCTCTACTATAGCGACTGTTGAAACCGACTCTTTTTTGCTCTGACTATAAATTTTCATTTCATGGAACTTACAAGTTGTTAATTTTTGTTCTGCTTTTTTTCAGCCTGAGCGATCATTTCCTCGAGAGCAGCCTTCTCGGAACCCCAGTCACCTTTCTTGAATTTATCAGCTCTATCCTGCATTGAGAACAACCCACCACCTCCTTTGCCAAAATAACTGCGGGCAAGCCAGCGTTCAAAATCGCTCGGTGTAAGTACGATTGCGGTAATTTGAGCCACCACACCTATCCCAAGAAGTAATAGACCGACGCCTGATACAGCGGAGGCGAAAACAGTCCCTACACCGATACGGGTCGCAACAGTTCGGACGACTGCGCCACCGATTACACGGGCCTCCAAAGCGCTTGCTATCGCTCCAGCTGTAAGTGTGAAAGATGTAACAGCTGTTCCGTAGAACGCTAATACAGACAGAAGATATAGGTCAGCTGGTACCTTGTTTCCATCTCCTTTTTGCTGGCGGTACTTCTTGGTAGATGCAATTCCGTTAATTACCCCACCGGCTATACCAGTAAGGTTGCCAGCTACCCTCAACAGGCCTATCTTTGCACTTGTCCCTACGGCTTGAGTTCCCAGCCTTTTGGCAATATCAATTTCAGCCGCAACTACCCACAATGCAAATGCCCCGCCCATGAAGCCGAACACACTGTCCATGACTCCATATTCAGCATCTTCCACAGCCGAGGCTGAATCAGCTTTACTTGCCGTGGCAAGGCCATTGACTACACCAATAGTTTGAATCACCATGCTCGCCAGTGCCAGGCGAGCATCGAGCGTCTTGGCAACAGATATAGCGTGCGCTCCATGGCTACTCTGTGCAATATCTGGAATGACACTGCGAAGCCGATTCGCGGCATTAGCAGCTCTCCCCGCTTGGGCTTGGTAAAGCCGCAAGAAAGTTTCTTCCGACATGGCCACTGTCGATAGCGGCCTGGCGTCGACAGTTGAATCAACTGCCTTTCCCATCTTGACGGACGAACCTTGAGAGCCTCTAGCAAGGATGTCCAATTTACCGTTAGCGGCCTTGATCGCCTCTGTATCCGTAATCAACACCAATGGAATTGTTCTGTTTGTTTTCGCAAACTGCTTGATACGCCTTTTACTGGTACCCAATACTTGCCCAGGGCGGGCTTTCAAGATTTTCAGCGCATTTTCGGCACTGACTTTCATCGTAATCATTACTGGAATCTTAGGAGCTTGTCCTTTAATTGCCCCCTGTACTGCGCACTCAAGTGCGCTCTGCACTAATGCCAGATTCTGGAGCTTCTCGAGCATTCGCGCAGTGGCTCCTGTCACAGTCGCTTGACGCGCGGCAATCGTCAACACTGCGCCGCTGAGCGCGGCGTATTGATTGATACTGAAAAGCGCCAGTGCATGCCCGATCCAGCCGTGGGATTGCATTGCTGGCTGTGACATGGTTAGTTCGCTAAAACCTTTGACAAGATCAAATGTCTTATCTCGCATGCCGCCGTCTTCCAACCCTGGAGAACCGGTCAACTGCTTATGGACAATTTTGACGACCAAATCCTTGCCACCTACCATTGAACGTATCGTATGCGCATTCTCATCAGTTACTGGCAGGTCGAGTTCGGACACATAATCGTCCATCACAGGGCCATCTACGAACGGCATTGGTAGCGATATATATTCGTGCTCCTTGGCATCAACCAGGAAGTCGACAGGGTACTGCAGAGACTTGGGCGTGCATACCCTATCAAAATGGCGCGTAAAGTAGGTGCTGATCTGTTGGCCCTTGCGAGCAGCATTCCAGTCTTTCTCCAATGCTTCTAACGGAACATAGTGCTCGGCCTTCATTTTTGCTTCGAATTTTCTTACCCACGCAGCACGAGCACCCTCATCATAATAGTCTTCATATTTGCTCCAGTTTTCCTTGACCTTCTTTTCTGTCCAAGCTGCAGCACGCTCATCGTGATCAGGATAAATAACACGTCCAAGGTCTGGCCGCTCGAACACTTTCTTGTAGGGCGAAAGTAATAGCTGGCCAATAGTGGAGTCGCTCTTTGATCGCTCCAGGAGCTTAGCTCGATCCGCTTCCGTCAGAGGCTGCCACTGTGTTCCTTCTGGCCACTGAGCAGCTTCAAAATCCTTGAGTGAACGTATAGGGCTTACCTGCTCGTAACTGTGTAGATCCTGCTCATCCACCAGGCATTTCCGCAATCCCAGGATGGTGTGCGAACTGCTCAGAGGGTGCAAATTTTCCGGTTTTGCGATTTCCCTTTTTACGATTTCGTTCCGCCTGATTCGCAGTGCGTTCAACTCTGTCGCGATTCCAACCGGATCGTTCAGCACGACAGCCAACTCTTTCCCTGCCGTCTTAGGATGCTTCGCCGCCGCGCGCGCCAGATTGGCAGCGAGGTCGTTCACCTGGCCCGCAAGGCTGGTAAACGGAAAATCATGGTCTGTTGCTTTATCGATCGACAATTGAGTAAGCGCGCATTCCAGCACTTTCGCTTTCAGATTTTCTGCTGTCGGAACAAAACTGTTCAGTCCGCAACTTTGCAAGGAAATCTTTTGCATGACAGCCGGGTCGGCCTTATTACTCCCACGCAGCGTCTCATTCCAAAGATTCGCACTGAATGCAATCCATATTTCGCTTACTTTATGCGCTTGGGGGATGTTGAGCACTTTCATGCCCGTTGCAATATGCTCAGGACGCTTGCACGGAACCGAAGCATCAGGCTGTGAAAATAGCGCATGGCCTTCTGGAATCAGATCGGCCCGTTCATTAACTCGGTAAATCAGCCAGTTTTTTACACCAGCCGGAGGTTGCGGTATATAAACGTGTACGTACCCAGGCCTCAGTAACCGCAAGGCAAAACGCGACTGGGCTGGACGTGGTTCCGGCAGGAGGCCTTGCAAAACTGCGGGATCAGCCGAGATATTCTTCGATCCAGGCGCAGCAAGCATGGGGCTTTTCGCTATTGGGCTTGGCCGAAGCAAGAGCAAGGAAAGAGAACTTTTATTGCAGATATCGCAACCCGAAGTCGTGACCATCGTAACCCTGAAATTGATTATTAGTGAGAGCGAATATTAGACGGCGGTTAGTCGCACGATTGCGCGTATGTCGTCATAAAGGTAGCGTAGTGGTTCCGCAGGCTCGTCCTTACTGCCTGCATCGTCCAGCAGCCTTGCAATTCCTGGCAACTGAAGCCCTGACTGGTACAGCAGAAACAGAGCTGCCCATTTGGCTTTATCATGATTGTTGATGAAGCGATGAGGCCAGCGTCGGGCTGCGTCCTTTGCCGCTGACGCTGCCAACTCGGCGTTGCGATATGGGGTGTTCAAAATAGCCACTTCCTCACTGCTACTTTCACCTAGATACTGTGCAATAGATCGATGTAATAACTCACCGTCTTCAAGAATCAACCATTCGCTTCGGGAAAGACGCAACGGTTCAACAGGCTGCGAAGGCGAGCGTAGGTACCTGAGCTGGCCACATGAGTCCAGATATATCCAAGTTTGCAAGCGTCCGAAATGTCGTTGAACCCTTGCTACGCCGGTCACATGACACAACAAATCAAGCACCCGCCGGTCTGCAAGCCTCAAATAAGTCGCGTTGGTCCGGGCATCGGTATTCACGCGGCACATTGCCGAAACGAGCGCCGCAAGTTCTTCATGCCGCATTGAACTCTGCAGCCAGCCGCCGATACGATGCGCGGCGCGCCCATCTCCGCCAAGCCCACCTGCCTGGGAGGCAAGTCGCTCTTCTTCGGCGATATCGAACGTCAGGTCGATCAACGGGTCATCGATTCCATGCAAGGCAACCAGGTATGGGTGCTGGTGCGGGGGCAGTGCCACGGTTTTCGACAGTTCCACGGGTACGATGGCACGGCCCCAGCCTTCCTCGCGCACGGCCGTTGCGTCGGCACTTGCATCGGGTAGCCCCAAGCCGGGCAGCGGCTCTCCGACCATTGGATCGACAAGCACGAATATCGGCGTCAGTGGATCGAACCCTTTCCGTAGCTGCTCGAGTCTAGATTGCACTCGCGCCTCCGGTTGCAGCATCAGATTGCGCGGACGGGCATTCAGCCAGCTTCCCAACTGGTGGCAATTTCAGCTGGCTCGATGCACTCGCCGGCCCCGCCAACTCCTTCATGCTCGCCTTGAACGACATCGTCCCCGGCCCATGAATCATGATGTTGCCGCCCTCGATCTTCAGGTAGGCCCCCTGCGCGGTCAGCATCACATGCTGCTTGGCACTGACCGAGACGCTCTTGGCAATGCTGGCCACGGTCACCAGCTTGTCGGCCGTGATCCGCACGGCGTCGGACTGCGCTTGCACGCTGGCCTTGCCGCTGGCCGCATGCAGGCGGATACCGGTTTCCTGGTTCGGCTTCGTTGCCGCGCTGGCCTTGCCGTATGTGAACAGGCCTATGCCGCCTTTCACTTGGTGCAGCAAGTTCGCCTGCGAAGCGAAGTTGATGTCCTGCCCCGCAGCGAAGCTGGTCGTGGTGCCGGCCGAGACGATCGTACTGGCAGGCGTGGTGGCGGCGATGCCGGCAGGGCTGGATAGCTGCAGCTGCGGCTCGGTGAAGGCGATGGCATTGCCGCCGCCGCCTTCGTCCGCGCCGCCACCGCCGGCGGTTGCATCCAGCACGCCGGGTCCCTTGCGCAGTTCCGCGATGGCCAGCAGCTTGTCCGGTGCCGGCTCGTCCTTCAGCTTGGCGTTGTGCTTTTGCGCCGTCTCGGCCAGCGATTGCTGCATTTCAGCGCTGGCGCCGATCTGCGATACCGCCTCGCGCGCGGCGAGCTGTTGGCCGCCCGCGGTCTGCGCCTCGGTCGACAGCAGCAGGCCCTGGCCGGCGCGCAGCGCGGCGCTGTGGGCCGTCTTCAATTCCGCGCCCAGGCCGGCGGTGTCGAGGCGCTGGTTGTCCGTCTGGTGCCGCAGGTGGCCCAGGTTCAGTTCATCGGTGCCTTCATGCGCGCTGGCGTGGCGTTGCAGCGCCACGCGCGGTTCGCCCGGCGCGTCGTCGAACACCAGCTGGTTGTAGGCGCCGGTGCCGCTCTGGCTGGCCTGCAGTGCCTGCGACTTGAAGCCGGACAGCACCGCCGCGTGCGCGTGCGCACCGGATTCGCCCGGGAACCATGCCGGAGCGTTGCCCGTGGCGGCGCCAGTACCGGCGCTGATGCGGTTGCTCTGCGCATCGGTCTCGCCACCGCCGTTGTACAGGCTGCCGATCACGATCGGACGGTCGATGTCGCCGTCGATGAAATCGACCAGCACTTCGCTGCCTACGCGCGGCACGGCGTGGGTTCCCCAGTTGGCGCCGGCCACTGGTGCCATCGGCGTGGCGATGCGTACCCACGTGCCGCTGCTGTCGTCGGCGGGGGCGCCCGTGTGGCCATCGGGCACCGGGTGCTCGAGCCGGCTGTGGCTTTGCACGCCGCGCTGCCAGTGGAACTGCACCTTGATGCGGTGGTCGCGGTCCGTATGAATCACTGCGCCCGGCGGTCCGACGACGATGGCGGTCTGCTGGCCGCGGACCGTCGGTTTCGGCCGCAGCACCAGGCCATGGCCGTCGCTGTCGGCACTGCGGTACGGCACGCTGCTGCGGATGGCATCGATGCGGTTGCGGTACAGCGGCCGCTCGCCCTTGTCCTTGCCGGTGGCATGCAGGCTGCCGGCCTGTTCGCGCTCGATCAGCCGGGCCAGCGGGTTCTCGCCCAGCCGCTGCGCCACATCCCTGACTTCGGCGCTCAGGTTGTTGTGGGCCAGGTGCAGCGCGCGCAACACGACAAAGCTCTCGTCTTCCGCCACCGCCGAATGTTCGCTTAGCGTGAACGTGGTGCCGGGGCTGAGCGTGCGCACGGTGCCCGCGCCGATGAAGGTTTCGCGGCTGGCGCGCAGGGCTTCGGCCTGCCGGTCGGCGATGCGCTGGGCATGCTCGGGCGACGTGTACGCGTAGGCACCCGGCGTGTCGCGCAACAGCGGGCCTGTGCCATCTTCCGTGCTGGCCCGGCGCATGCCGACATTGCGGTAATCCCAGCTGCCGATGTCCACGCCGCCGGCGGTGGCGCGTACCTCGCGGCGCCAGCGGTCCATGCTGTCCTGCCGCATCACGGCGCCGGGCTGGGTAAAGCGGATGGCCGGCTGCGCGTTCGGCTGGAAGGCGCCGTTGTGGTCGGCGATCACGAGCGTGTGGCCGCCCAGCGCGGCGCTGGACGGATCGCCGCTGTGCTCGAAGTAATAGAACAGGCCTTCCTCGTGCATCAGCCGCTCGGCGAATGTCCGGTTCGATTCCTGGTACTGGCACGTCAGCGAGCGTTGCGGGTAGATCGTGCGGTCGGCGATCTCATAACGCCATTGCGGCACCAGCGTGCCGGGACTTTGCCAGCCGGTGAACAGGGTGTCGAGGATGTCGAATACCGTCATGTCCTGGAACACGCGGCTGTCGCGGCCCAGGTCCATGAACGCATACCACGGGCCGATCGTCAGTTCGTAGCGGGCCAGGCCGCCATCCGCCCCGAGCATGCTGGCGGCCGTCACGTGCCCGTGGAAGACACGCATCTGGCCGCTCGTTGCGGTCAGCAATTCCAGCAGCACCGGCTGCCCGAGCAGCGTCTTGAGGGCGATGCCGGCATCGGCCGACAGCGCCGTCACGGTCAGCTCGTAGGGCTGGCTCATGGCTTCCTGGGCGCGCAGGCATTCCGGTATCAGCCGGTCGGGTCCCAGGGGGGTCGTCAGTCGCAGGATACGGGTGTCCTGCCGCATCAGGTCGGTCAGTGCAAGCATGTGGGCGCTTTACCAGCAAGGTGATTATTGCAAAATAACCAGCATTTTAACCTCGCTCGGCAATTAAAGACGCACCGATAAAATGCTTACTGCGCTGCCAGCATCGCGGCGTGGGACCGCAGCAGCGCATCGAATTCCCCGGCCGGCAGCGGCTTGTCGAACAGGTAGCCCTGGCCGTAGTCGCAGCCGGCGGCGGCCAGCAGGTCGCGCTGCTGGGCCGTTTCCACGCCTTCGGCGATCACGTGCAGGCCCAGCTTGTGCGCCATGACGATGATGGCTTCCGACAGCGCCAGGTCGCTGGAATCGGGCGCCAGGTTGCGCACGAAGCTGCGGTCGATCTTCAGGTAATCGATGTCGAATTTGTTCAGGTAGGAGAGCGACGAATAGCCGGTGCCGAAATCGTCCAGCGCCACCTGGATGCCGCCGTCGCGCAGCTGCAACAGCTTGTCGGTGACCATCGTGCTGGCATCGAGCAGCAAGCCCTCGGTGATTTCCACCACGATGGCCTGCCCCGGCACGCCGGCCTGCCGCAGGGCGCTCAGCCATACGTCGTAGCTGCCGCCCTCGCGCTGGAATTCGACCGGCGACTGGTTCAGGCTGACCTGGAATTCCGGGTGCACGTCGCGGCGCCAGCGCTGCACCCAGCGGATCGATTCGTTGAAGACCCACTGCCCGATGTCGACGATCAGGCCGGAGCTTTCCGCCAGCGGGATGAATTCGAGCGGGCTGACCATGCCGCGCTGCGGATGCTGCCAGCGCAGCAAGGCCTCGGCCTTCCGGATGCGCCCCGTGCTGAGGTGCACGATCGGCTGGAAATACAGCCTGAGCTGGTCGCCCTTGAGCGCGCTGCGCAAGTCGTTGGTCAGCCGCATGCGGTTCAGCGCCGCCACCTGCAGCGCCGGCGTGAAATAACTGAAGCGGTTGCGGCCGGCGCCCTTGGCCGCGTACATGGCCTGGTCGGCATGCTTGAGCAGGTCGCCCACGCTGGCCGCGTCGTCCGGATAGAGCGTGATGCCGATGCTGGCGGAAATGAAGGCCTGTTCCTGGCCCAGCTCGAACGGCGCCAGCAGGCTGTCGATGATGTCCTGCGCGATCGCATCGGCCCGGTCGGTCAGCTGCAGCTCGGTCAGGATCACGGTGAACTCGTCGCCGCCCAGGCGCGCCACCGTGTCGGACTGGCGCACGCAGCCGGCAATGCGGCGCGCCGCCTCGACCAGCAGCACATCGCCCTGGTGGTGGCCCAGCGTGTCGTTGACTTCCTTGAAGTGGTCCAGGTCGATGAACAGGATGGCGATCCGCGTGCCGTCGCGCCGGCTCTTCACCACGTCGTGCTGCAGCCGGTCGAGGAACATGCGGCGGTTCGGCAATTGCGTCAACTGGTCGAAGTTGGCCTGCTGCCAGATCAGGGCCTCGGTTTTCTTCTGGTCCGTCACATCTTCGATCATGCACAGCTTGAGGTGCGGGCCGGCCTGCAGCGGCACCACGGAAGCTTCCACCCACACGGTCGTGCCGTCGCTGCGCACCAGCCGCAGCGTGGTGCGGAACTCCTGCACGTCGCCGGCGGCCAGGCGGCCCATCTGCAATGTCCAGCCAGCCACGTCCTCCGGGTACACGAAATCGAGCCAGCTGTGGGAGGCGAAGGCGTCTTCGGAGCGGCCGGCGATTTCGCGGTAGCGGGGATTGACGTCGGAAAAGGCACCGGTCACGCCGTCGATCAGCGCGATGCCGATCGGCGAGGCTTCGAACATGATGCGGAAGCGTTCCTCGCCGGCCCGGATCGCATCGGCCGAGCGGCGCCGTTCGCGCGCCAGCAGGGCGAAATGGATCGCCGCGCCCAGCAGCAACAGCAGCGCCGCACCGCCGCCGATGCGGTACAGCCACGCCAGGTTGGCGCCCGGCTCGGCGTTGTACAGGAAGCCGTTGAACGTGACGCCTTTCGGCAGCAGCCCCAGGTCGGTATAGACGTCGGCGATGTGCTGCCAGCGCTCCGGATTCATGTAGCCGATTTCAACCAGCACCGGCTGCACCAGCGGCACCATCTGCCGTGCTTCGTACAGCAGGTGCTGGCGGTCGTGCCGGCGCGAATACTTCGCCAGGATCAGGCCGGCGATTTCTTCCTGGTGGCTCATCGCATATTGCCAGCCGCGCAGCGAGGCGGCGCGGAATGCCCGTACCCGCTCCGGGTTCGCATTGAGTTCCTGTTCGCTGGTGAACAGGTTGTCGCCGTAGAAATCCACCCCCGCGGCGCGCGGGCTGTGGATGTCGTACGGGAAGCCGGCACGGTCGAAATAATCCGTTTCGTTGGTGGTGTGGATCGACATCGCCTCGACCCGGCCGTTGATCAGGTCGGAAGGGTCGTAGCTGTGCTCGACCCGCTGCAAGCCCTCCATCGGCACGCCTTCGCGCTTCAGGTAGGCGGACAGTTCGTCGGCATGGTTCAGCGGCGCCGAGAGTGGCCCCAGCATCACGCGCTTGCCGGCCAGCCGGCGCGGATCGGGCGTTTCTCCCTGCTGCCGCGAGGCCAGTGCGTAAGGCGAATGCTGGAAGATCACGCCCAGCACCACCACGGGCTTGCCGGACAGCCGCGCCAGCAACAGGGAACTGCTGCCGGTGCCGTACTGGGCGCGGCCCGACAGCACTTCGCGCAACGGCGCTTCGGCATCGGTGCCTTCGACGATCTGCACGTCCAGCCCCGCATCGCGGTAATAGCCTTTTTCCACCGCCGCGTAATAGCCGGCGAACTGGAACTGGTGGGTATGTTTCAGCTGGAGCACTACCCGGTCTTGTGCGTGCGCCGGGAATACGGCGATGCCCAGCACCAGCGTCAGGCTGGCGAAGACACGGCGCACGGGAAGCAGGAAGATGGGTTCGGGAAGCACGAGAGGCGCCGGCACGTTCGAGGGACGGCCCATGGCCGCGGTTCGCCGATTGTAACGCCGATGAGCGCGCGCCCCCGGTCGGGCCGGGCCAGCGGTGCCCAAGTGTGGCTTGGGGGCCGCAATTGCGCCATCCAGTGGCCGGGCCGGCTACGGGTTTCGCAGAAGTTGTCGGAACTGCCAGCCCGACAAACCTCGATTACCAGGAGCCCGCCCTTCTACTGCACAGGCTGCTAGCGGCGGCCCTTGGTGGTCGACTGCGCCGTCGGCTTCGACGCGGTCTTCGGCTTGACCTTGATGGTATCGAGGATCGACGGGCGCGCCTTGGTTTCCACCGTTTCGCGGGCCGTCATCGAACCGGTCAGCGCATTCGGACGGCCGCCACGCGGCGCGGCGGTGCGGCCGCCGGCCGGCTGGCCCGGCCGCGCGCCACGCTGGGCGCCCGGTGCCAGGGTCGGCATGGCACGCTTGCCTTCCGGCGCCGCTGTCATGTTTTCCTCGCCCGGCGTCCACGCGGGGATCAGGTGCTTTTCGCCGTTGCCGATCAGGTCGCCACGGCCCATCGCCTTCAGCGTCTCGCGCAGGATCGGCCAGTTGGCCGGATCGTAGTAGCGCAGGAATGCCTTGTGCGCCTTGCGCACCTTGGCCGTGCGGGGCGTTTCCACCACTTCCGAGTCGTCCGTGACTTTCTTCAGCGGGTTCCTGCGGCTGTGGTACATGGTGGTCGCCATCGCCATCGGCGTAGGCATGAAGGTCTGCACCTGGTCGAGCCGGAAGTTGTTTTTCTTCAGCCACAGCGCCAGGTTCAGCATGTCCTCGTCCGACGTGCCCGGGTGGGCCGCGATGAAGTACGGGATCAGGTACTGCTTCTTGCCAGCCTCGAGCGAGAATTTCTCGAACATGGCCTTGAACTCGTCATAGGCGCCGATACCCGGCTTCATCATCTTCGACAGCACATTGGTTTCGGTGTGCTCCGGCGCGATCTTCAGCAGGCCGCCCACGTGGTGGGTAACCAGTTCCTTCACGTATTCGGGCGAGCGCACGGCGAGGTCGTAGCGCAGGCCGGAACCGATCAGGATCTTCTTCACGCCGGGAATCGCGCGCGCCTTGCGGTACAGCTGGATCAGCTTGCTGTGGTCGGTGCCCAGGTTGGAGCAGATCGACGGGTACACGCACGACAGCCGGCGGCACGATTCCTCGATCTTCTTGTCCTTGCAGGCCAGGCGGTACATGTTCGCCGTGGGGCCGCCCAGGTCGGAAATGGTGCCCGTAAAACCCTTGGTCTTGTCGCGGATATGCTCGATCTCGCGCAGGATCGACGGTTCCGAGCGGCTCTGGATGATGCGGCCTTCGTGTTCCGTGATCGAGCAGAACGTGCAGCCGCCGAAGCAGCCGCGCATGATGTTCACCGAGAAGCGGATCATTTCCCAGGCCGGGATGCGCGCATTGCCGTAGGCCGGGTGCGGCGCGCGGGCGTAGTGCATGTCGTACACGCCATCCATCTCGTCCATCGCCAGCGGCAGCGGCGGCGGGTTGATCCATACGTCGCGGTCGCCGTGCTGCTGCACCAGCGCGCGCGCATTGCCGGGGTTCGACTCCAGGTGGAACACGCGCGAGGCATGCGCGTACATCACCGGGTCGGTGCTGACGGTGTCGTACGACGGCAGCCGCACCACGGTGCGGTTGTGCTTTTCCTTCGCCATCGCCTGGCGTTCCTCGCGGCTCATGATGCGGATCGGCTTGACCGTCGGTTCCGGAGCGGCGTTCTCGGTGGCGCAGGCTTCCTTGTCTTCCTTGGCCATCGCATACGGATCGGGATGCGCATCGATGCGGCCCGGCACGTCCACGCGGGTCGAGTTGTGCACGCCCCACTCTTCCGACGGCAGCCAGCCTTGCGGAACCAGGAAGGCGGTGCCGCGCAGGTCCTTGATGGACTTGATGTCCTCGCCCTTGGCCATGCGGTGCGTGAGGTCGACCAGCGCGCGCTCGGCGTTACCGAAGATCAGCAGGTCGGCCTTCGAATCGATCAGCACCGACTTGCGCACCTTGTCCGACCAGTAATCGTAGTGGGCAATGCGGCGCAGCGAAGCCTCGATGCTGCCGATGATCACCGGCGTACCCGGGAACGCTTCGCGGGCGCGGTGCGAATACACGCTCACCGCGCGGTCCGGACGCTTGTTCGGCTCGCCGTTCGGGGTGTACGCGTCGTCCGAACGGATCTTGCGGTCCGACGTGTAGCGGTTGACCATCGAATCCATGTTGCCGGCCGTGATGCCGAAATACAGGCGCGGCTTGCCCAGCGCGCGGAAGGCGTCGGCCGATTGCCAGTCCGGCTGGCTGATGATGCCCACGCGGAACCCCTGCGCTTCCAGCAGGCGGCCGACCAGCGCCATGCCGAAGCTGGGATGGTCGATATAGGCGTCGCCCGTGACGAGGATGACATCGCACTCATCCCAGCCCAGCTTGTCCATTTCGGCGCGGGTCATGGGCAGGAAAGGCGCGACAGGGGCGCGGGCAGACCGCTTGGGCACGGTCGCGAAGAGGTTCAGGGGGGCGTTCATAAGGCAGGATTGTACCAAAAAGCGTACCGCGGCGCGCATCGCCGCACTTTTTCTTGGCCAAAAAGCTTTTATTATTCAATAACTTGTGTTGCAGCCAGGGGAAAGCCCGGAAAAGTGTCCGCAGCGCCATTGCAATGCGCGGGCAGCGGCCTATAAAGAATCAATAAGCGAACCAATAAGCCCGATACCCTGAGGAGAACACCATGCGCCGCCGACTCTACTACATGCTGCCCGACATCCCCTCCGCGCGCGCCATGCTGGACGAGCTCCTGCTGGCGCGCATCGAGGAGCGGCACATCCGCTTCCTGGGCCGCGAAGGTTCCCTGCCGGACGACATGCCCGGCGCCAGTTTCATGCTCAAGACCGACCTGGTCCACGGCGCCCAGCTGGGCATGCTGATCGGCGGCATCGTCGGCTTCATGGCCGGTATCATCCTCGTGCTGATGCCGCCGGAAGGGTTGACCATGCGAACGGCCACGATCCTGCTGATGGCCCTCGGCGGCGCGCTGTTCGGCGCCTGGGCGTCCGGCATGAACGGTTGCGCGATCCCGAACAAGCGGCTGGAACAGTTCACGGAGCGCGTGCAGCAGGGGCAGGTGCTATTGATCGTGGACGTACCCGTGCGGCGCGTGCGCGAGATCGAAGCGATGATCGCCGAGCGGCATCCCGACTTCAACTTCGGCGGCGAAGAACCGCCCATGGTGGCGTTTCCCTAGTTGTACGCGGGAAATCACGCCAGGGAATCAACACCCGGGTATGGGAATCAACACCCGGGTATCACACTTCGAACACTACCGCCCGGTTCACACTGCCCGGCTCACACCGCCCGCCTCACGTAGCCCGCCTTACGCAGCCCGCTTCACAGCGCTCTTCACTGACGCGAGCCATGTGAACCGGGCTTTCTTGCTTCATCGTTCTTCATCTTGCCGCATTTTTCCTCAAATACCCATATTCCCGAGGATACGGCCCAGTTCACGGAGCGTCGGCTCCAGTGCCGGGTGCTTTGCCGCGAACTTCGCCGAGATCTCCTGCGTGCGCTCGGCCAGGCCATACGTGGTGGTGCCTTCATCGCTGACGGCGCCGTCCGCCGCGCGCTGCTCCAGCACGCGCTCGATGTCGCCGTCGAGCTGGCGCAGCAGGTCCTGCAATTCCTCGTCCACCGGTGCTCCACTCGCCAGCGCGGCGTGCACTTCGCGCAGCGATGCCTTCAGGTTATTGTCCATGCTCATCTCCTCGAATGACGCCATTGCCAATCCAGCCCTCGAAGTTATACACGTTTTCGCTCTTCGGTGGCCACCCGTTCGGGCACGACGATGACCCGGCAGCCCATGACCACCAATACCCGTAAGCACGGCTGCCGGCCAGCGGCGTTGTGGCCGTGCACCCGGTTGACTTCGTGTTTTTCGGCCATTAACATCGCCCGGCCTTATTGCATTTTCAACACCCCCGCGCACGACGACTCCACGCAGCATTCCCTCACCCAAGGAGCAGGCACACATGTTTGGCATTTTCAAGAAGTCCTCCCCGAACACGCCCGAGCTGCTCGCCAGCCAGTTGCAGCCGCGCATCAAGCACCATGCCTTTGTCCATGCCCTGCAGGAAGCCGGCGTGACGGAAGACCAGGCACCGCTGATGCAGAGCTTTTGCGGCGAATTGCTGGTGACGTATGCCTTTGACCAGCCGGACCAGTTCGTGATGGCCACGCCGGACTTGCTGGAACAGGTGGGCGTCACGCAGGACGACTTGCCGGATGTCGCCATGAGCAACCTGGTGAAGGCGATGCGGTGGCCACCCCGGTTTACCGCGAAGGCCGGCGTCCACCAGCTCGACCTGGGCGGCAACCACGAGGCCGTGCTGCTGATCGTCAGCAGTGCCTTCGACCAGATCGAATCGCACCTGAAAGGCCCGGCCATCGCCACCGCGCCGCACCGCGACTGCCTGCTGATCTGCGACGGCAGCGACAGCGATGCGGTCGCCGAACTGCGCAGGCAGACCGGGGAAGAGTTCGACCGGCGCCAGGACAACCATCGCCTGTCGAAGCAGCTCATGATCCGGCGCGACGGCTTCTGGCGGCTGTTCGAAGAGGGCTGAACGCCTCCGTCGCAGCGCGGCGGGCCATGTCATGAGAGGGTAATGTTGTCAAATTAAGATGCGCCGTCTTTCACTTTCGGCAATGGCCATCCATGACCCAATCGAATGCACGTCGCAAATTCATCCGTAACTTTTCCCTCGGCACCGTTGCCGTTTCCACCATCCCGCTGACCGCCTGCGGCGGCGACGATGCCTCGTACGAGCCGATCACCTACGCCCATGGCGTGGCCAGCGGCGACCCGCTGGCCGATCGCGTGATCCTGTGGACACGCATCTCGGCACCTGCGGGAGCGGACGACCTGGACGTGGGCTGGAGCGTGGCGGAAGACAGCGGCTTCACGAAGGTCGTGGCATCGGGCTCCACCCGCACCGGGGCTTCGCGCGACTTCACCGTGAAGGTGGATGCGACGGGGCTGGCCGCCAACCGCCGCTATTTCTACCGCTTCCGCTGCCAGGGCATCGATTCGCCGGTGGGCCGCACGAAGACGCTGCCGACCGGCTCCGTCACCCAGGCGCGCTTCGCGGTGTTCAGCTGCTCGAACTACCCGGCCGGCTACTTCAACGTGTATGGCGACGCGGCGACGTTCGACGATATCGACGTGGGCCTGCACCTGGGCGACTACATCTATGAATACGCGGCCGGCGGCTATGCCTCGCAGAACGCCGCCGCGATGGGCCGGGTTTCCCAGCCGGCCACCGAGATCATCACGCTCACCGATTACCGCCGCCGCTACCAGCAATACCGCACCGATCCGGACCTGCAGGCCGTGCATGCGCGCATGCCGTTCATCACCGTGTGGGACGACCACGAGCTGACCAACGACACCTGGCGCGACGGCGCGGAAAACCACGATCCGGCCACCGAAGGCCTGTGGGCCGCGCGCCGCCAGATGGCCATCCAGGCTTACCACGAATGGATGCCGATCCGCCAGCCCGACGCGGCGCGGCCGGAGCGCATCTACCGCTCGTTCGACTTCGGCAACCTGCTGTCGCTGCACATGCTCGACACGCGCGTGATCGGCCGCGACAAGCAGCTGGCCTATGCCGGCTACGTGGGCGCCGACCGCAGCTTCAATGCCGCCGCGTTCACGGCGGACGTGACGAACCCGGCGCGCCAGCTGATGGGCGCCGAGCAGACCACGTGGCTGCAGGGCCAGATGGCGAAGTCCACGGCCACCTGGCAGGTCCTGGGCCAGCAGGTGCTGATGGCGCGCATGATGCTGCCGGCACCGATGGTGCTGGGCACCGTGGGCTACGCCGCCTACTTCGCCATCGCCGCCAAGGTGCAGGCCGGCGTGGCGCTGTCCGAGACCGAGCAGCAGCAGCTGGCGGCCGCGCCGGTGCCGTACAACCTGGACGCGTGGGATGGCTACGCGGCCGCGCGCGAGACCGTGCTGAACATGGCGCGCACGCTGAACAAGAACCTGGTCGTGCTGGCCGGCGACACGCACAATGCCTGGGCCAGCGACCTGGCCGATGCCAATGGCCAGGCGGTCGGCGTGGAATTCGGCGTGCCATCCGTCACGTCGCCCGGCTTCGAGGGCTACTTCCCCACTGCCGCCCCAACCACGGTCGCCGCCGCCATGGAACAGCTGATCGGCCCGCTGCAATACGCGGAAACGGCATCGCGCGGCTTCGTGGTGCTGACGGTCACCCCGGCCGAAACCCGCGCCGAGTACCGCTACGTGGACACCATCCGCTCGCAGACCTACAAGGCCTCGGTCGGCAAGGTGCTGCGCATGCTGCCGGGCGCGTCGAACCGGAAGCTCGTGGCGGGCTGACGCCGGCTCGGGAACTGTTGCCAAAAATCGGGGACTGTCCCAAATGCCGCTTAGTCAAGCCCACCCCAAGTGCAAATTCCGGGGTCAGACCCGGCGGGTCTGACCCCAGCCCTTCGCTGTTGGGGTGAATGCATGCGCTTCCAACGTGTCGGGTAACGCTTAGCTTAGCGGCATTAGGAACTTCCCCTGCTGTAAAGCGACCAGCTCTGCAGTTGCGGGGGCGTAAAAAAACCGCGCCGGGTGGCGCGGTTGTGTTTTGTGGCAGGGCGGGTCAGTCGGTCAGGCCGCGCCGTTCCAGCAGCGGTTCGACTTTCGCGTCGCGCCCGCGGAATTCGCGGAACATCTGCATCGCATCCATCGTGCCGCCCTTCGACAGCAGCTTCTGGCGGAACCAGTCGCCGTTCTTGCGCGACAGGCCGCCGTTTTCCTTGAACCACAGCACGCTTTCGGCATCGAGCTTTTCGGCCCACAGGTAGCCGTAATAGCCGGACGAGTAGCCGCCGGAGAAGACGTGCGAGAAGTACGTGCTGCGGTAGCGCGGCGGCACGGGGGCGAAGTCGACGCCCGCATCCTTCAGTGCCTGCGCTTCGAAGGCCAGCACGTCCGTGGGAACCTGGCTGGCGGACAGCTGGTGCCATTTCTGGTCGAGGATGGCCGCGGCCAGGTACTCGGTGGTGCGGTGGCCTTCATTGAACTTCTGCGCGGCCAGTACCTTGTCCAGCAGCTCTTTCGGCATCGGCGCGCCGGTCTGGTAGTGCTTCGCGTAGTTGTTCAGGATGTCCGGCCAGGTGGCCCACATCTCGTTGACCTGCGACGGGAATTCCACGAAGTCGCGCGGCACGCGGGTGCCGGAGAAGCGCGGATACTTCACGTTCGAGAACATGCCGTGCAGCGCATGGCCGAATTCATGGAATGCGGTGCGCACCTCGTCGTACGTCAGCAGCGTGGGCTCGCCGTTCGCCGGCTTCGGAATGTTCAGGTGGTTGGCCACCACCGGCTGCGTGCCGAGCAGCTTGTTCTGGCCGACGTAGGCATTCATCCAGGCGCCGCCGCGCTTGTTGCCGCGCGCATAAAAATCGCCGATGAAGATGGCCAGCTGCTTGCCGTCGGCATCGAACACGTCCCATACCCGCACGTCGGCTTGGTACACCGGCAAATCCTTGCGCTCCTTGAAGGTCAGCCCGAACACCTTGTTCGCGGCGAAGAACACGCCGTTCTCGAAGACGCTGTTCAATTCGAAGTACGGCTTCAGTTCGTTCCCGTCGAAGGCGTAGCGCTCCTTGCTCACCTTGTCCGCGTAGAACTGCCAGTCGTGCGCGGCCAGCTGGAAGCCACCTTGGCCGTTACTCTTCTGTTCCGCATCGATGACCTTCTGGATGTCGGCCGCTTCGCGGCGCGCGTTGCGCACCGCCGGCTGGGCGAATTCGGCCAGCAGCTGGTTCACGGCGCCGGTGTTCTTGGCCGTCTGGTCTTCCAGCTGGTAGGCGGCATGGCTGGCATAGCCCAGCAGCGCGGCGCGCTCGGCGCGCAGTTTCGCCAGTTGCAGCACCAGTTCGCGGTTGTCGAAATCACCGCCGCGGCTGCCGCGCGCCATCGAGGCCGCCAGCAGGCGTTCGCGGGTGGTGCGGTTCTTCAGCACCGACAGCGGCGCCTGGCCGGTGGTGTTGACGACCGGGATCGCGAACTTGCCGTCCAGGCCGCGCGCCTTCGCATCGGCCGCGGCCTTGGCGATGGCCGCGCCGGACATGCCGTCCAGCTCTTCCTTCGTGTCGACCACCAGCGCCGAGGCATTCATTTCCTTCAGCACGTTCTGCGCGAACGCCGTCTGCAGTTCGGCCAGCTTCGCGTTGTAGGCCTTGAGTTTTTCCTTGTCCGCCGCCGACAGCTTGGCGCCGGCGCGCACGTAGTCGGTGTGGTAGCGCTCGAGCAGGTACTTCGATTCCGCATCCAGCTTCAGCTTGTCGCGCTTGTCGTACAGGGTCTTGATGCGGGCGTACATCTTCGGATTCAGCAGCATCGCATCGCTGTGCGCCGACAGCTTCGGCGCGAGGGAGCGGTCGAGTGCCTGCAGCGTGTCGTTGGTATTGGCGCCGTTCAGGCTGAAGAACACGGTCGATACGCGGCTCAGCAGGCGTCCCGAGCGTTCCATCGCCACGATGGTGTTCTCGAAGGTGGGCGCGGCCTTGTTGTTGGCGATCTTTTCGATCTCGGCAGCCTGCGCCTTCATGCCTTCGTCGAAGGCCGGCGCATAGTCGGCATCGCCGATCTTGTCGAAGGCCGGGTATTGCAGCGGCAGCGTGCTGGGCGCGGCGAAAGGATTGGCGGCCGGCAGCGCGGCCTGGGCCAGGCCGGCGAAGGCCAGGCTTGCGAAGGCCAGGCTGACGGCGGGGAGCATCAGTTTCGGATAGTTCAACATTATTCCTTGGTTGGCTGGACATTCAGGCCGCGGCGTTCCAGCAGCGGTCCAATGGCGGCATCGCGGCCGCGGAAATTGCGGAACAGTTCCATCGCGTCGGCGGTGCCGCCGCGCGACAGCAGCGTCTTGCGGAACCAGTCGCCGTTCTTGCGCAGCAGGCCGCCGTTTTCCTTGAACCACAACACGCTTTCCGCATCGAGCTTCTCGGCCCACAGGTAGGCGTAGTAGCCGGCCGAATAGCCGCCGGAGAAACTGTGCGAGAAATACGTGGTGCGGTAGCGCGGCGGGACCAGCGCGTAATCGACGCCCGCTTCCTTCAGCGCGGCCGCTTCAAAGGCGAGCACGTCGTCCGGCACCTGGTCGGGCTGCAGTTGGTGCCATTTCTGGTCCAGCAGCGAGGCGGCCAGGTATTCGGTGGTGGCAAAGCCCTTGTTGAACTTGCGCGATGCGGTGATCTTGTCCAGCAGTTCCTTCGGCATCGGCGCGCCGGTCTGGTGGTGCTTCGCATAATTGGCCAGCACCTCGGGCCACACGGCCCACATCTCGTTGACCTGCGACGGGTACTCGACGAAGTCGCGCGGCACGCTGGTGCCGGAGAAGCGCGGATACTTCACGTTCGAGAACATGCCGTGCAGCGCATGGCCGAATTCGTGGAACATGGTGGTCACTTCATCGAACGTGAGCAGCGTGGGCTCGCCGGCCGGCGGCTTCGGGATGCTCTGGTGATTGCCCACCACCGGCTTCTCGCCCAGCAGCGCGGATTGCGCCACGTACTCGTTCATCCAGGCGCCGCCCTGCTTGTTCGGCCGCGCATACAGGTCGGCCAGGAAGATCGCCAGCGGCTTGCCGTCGGCGTCGATCACGTCGAACACGCGCACGTCCGGGTCGTACACAGGCAGGTCCTTGCGCTCCTTGAAGGTGATGCCGTACAGCTTGGTGGCGGCGAAGAACACGCCGTTCACCAGCACGTTGTTCAGCTCGAAGTAAGGCTTGAGCTGCTTTTCATCGAAGGCAAAGCGCTGGGCGCGCACCTTGTCGGTGTAGAAGTCCCAGTCGGCGGCGGCGATCGGACCGCCGGCGATGGCGGCAAGGTCGGCGCCTTCGCGGCGCGCGTTGTCGACCGCCGGTTTCGCCAGTTCGCCCAGCAGCTTGTTGACGTTGGCGGTGTTCTTCGCCGTCTGGTTCGCCAGCGAATACGCGGCGAAGTTCTCGTAGCCCAGCAGGCGGGCCTGTTCGGCGCGCAGGCGCGCCAGTTTCTTGACGACTTCGCGGTTGTCGAAGTCGCCGCCGCGGCTGCCGCGGGCCAGCGATGCCGCCATCAGCCGCGCCCGTACCTGCGGGTTGGTCAGTTCGGCGAGCTGTGCCTGGCCGGTGGTGTTCTGCAGCGCCAGCAGGTACTTGCCCTTGTGGCCCTTCTCTTCGGCGGCCTTGGCGGCCGCGTTGATCGCCGCTTCCGGCATGCCGGCCAGCTCCTCGCGCGTGTCGACCACCAGCGCCGAAGCGTTGATTTCCTTGAGCACGTTCTGCGTGAAGGTGGTCTGCAGCGTGGCGATCTCGCCGTTCAGGCGTTTCAGCTTTTCCTTGTCCTGCGCCGACAGTTTTGCACCGGCCAGCACGAAGTCTTCGTGATAGCGCTCGATCAGGTAGCGCGATTCGGCATCCAGCCCCAGCTTGTCGCGCTTCGCATACAGCATGTCGACCCGCTTGAACAGTTGCGGGTTCAGGTGGATCGCATCGCTGTGCGCGGCCAGCTTCGGCGACATCTCGCGGTCGACCGCATCGAGCTTGTCGTTCGTGTTCGCGCCGACCAGGTTCGAGAAGATGCTCTGCACGCGCTGCAGCGTGCGCCCGCCCCGCTCCATCGCCACGATCGTGTTCTCGAAGGTGGGCGCCGCCTTGCTGTTGGCGATCCGGTCGATTTCCTTCAGTTCCTCGGCCATGCCGGCTTCGAACGCGGGCAGGAAGTGCTCGTCGCGGATCTGGTCGAAGCGCGGATAGTGCAGCGGCAGGGAGCTGGGTTGCAGCAGTGGATTCATCGAGGGCACCTGGGCGGAAGCGGCGGTGGCGGCGGGCGCGGCGTGCACTGCCGGGATGATGGCCAGGGCGAGGCTGGCCGCGAGAACGAGCATACGTGGTGGGGTCATATCGTCTTTCGATGAACCGTTGCAGCCGGCGAGATCGTCGCCGGCGCCATGTCGGGAAACGCCTGCCCGGTGGCAAGCATGAAGGCAAGATAATAATGCAAACTCCGGGGTTCCTTCCATCAGCGTGTAGCATGGCGATCATGGACTCCTTTCCTTCCTCCTGCGATGCGATCGTCGTCGGCAGCGGCCCCGGCGGTGCCAGCGTGGCGCGCACGCTGGCCGCGGCAGGCGCGCGCGTGCTGGTCCTCGAACGGGGCGGCGCCGCGCCCGTGGCGGGCACGCTCACGCAGATGGCGGCCATGGCGGCGATTCCCGGCAAGGGCGCGTTCTTCCACCGCGATGCCTCGCTGCTGGTGCGCGGCGTCACGGCGGGCGGCAGTTCCACCATCAACTTCGCCACCGCGGCATCGCCGCCGGCATCGCTGGCACGCCTGGGGATCGACCTGGCCGACGATGAACGCGCGTTGCGCGCCGAACTGCCGCTGGGTCCCCTGCCCGACGAGCTGATCGGGCCGATGGCGCAGCGCATCATGGCGGCCGCGCGCGACGCCGGCCTGGGCTGGCACAAGCTGGACAAGATGATCCGCCCGGCGATCTGCCGTACCGGCTGCTGGCGCTGCGTGTACGGCTGCCCGTTCGGCGCCAAGTGGACGGCGCGCGATTTCCTCGACGAAGCCTGCCGCCACGGCGCGCGGCTGGTGGCCGATGCGCGGGTGGAAAGGGTGATCATGGAAGGTGGCCGCGCTGCGGGCGTGGAAGTCACGGCAGGCGGTGCCGTGCACACGGTGCGCGCGCCTGTCGTGGTGCTGGCCGCCGGCGGCATCGGCAGCCCGCGCCTGCTGTACCAGTCGGGCCTGGCGCCGGCAACCGTGCCGTTCTTCAGCGACCCGGTGGTGGCGGTGATGGGCAGCGTGGACGATCTCGACGGCGGCGCCGAAGTCCCGATGGCGGCCGGCCTGGCACTGCCGGACGAGGGGATATCGTTCGCCGACCTGGCCTTGCCGCAGCCGATGTACGGCGCCTTCGCCGCGCAGGTGGGCCGCTTCGACCGGCTGGGCGCGCACCGCCGCACTTTATCGATCATGGTGAAGATCGCCGACGAAGCCGGTGGCGCCGTGGGACCGCGCTGGGTGGACAAGACGCTGACGACGGCGGACAAGGCGAAGCTGCGCCGCGGCGTGGACATCGCCCGCGGCATCCTGCGGCAGGCCGGCGCGAAGCACGTCTTCGACAGCCATCACTTCGCCGCGCACCCGGGCGGCACCGCGCCGGTCGGCACCGTGGTCGACACCGGCCTGCAAACCCGCACGCCGGGCCTGTATGTGTGCGACGCCGCCGTGCTGCCGGCGCCCTGGGGCTTGCCGCCCACGCTCACCCTCCTGTGCCTGGGCCGGCGGCTGGGCCGGCAGCTGGCCGCAGCCGCCACGGAGCGGCCAGCCGCCTGAGGCATCGGTGCACCCGGGGCGCCATATTTTTGCTTCGGCAAGCACGCACCCGCACTACAATGCGCTTTTCCAATTGCCATTGCGACAATGCGCCCATTCTCCATGAGACTGAAAGCCCGCCAGCTGCCGCCGTGGACGCTCGCGGTCGCCGGGCCGCTGATGTTCGGATCGCTGGACGTGGCGGCCGTGCTGACCGAAACGCCCGAGCGGCTTTCGCTGCACACCTTTACCGGCTGGTTCGCGATCGGGCTGCTGAAGCTGCTCGGGATGCCGGTGGCCACGCACGCCTTCGGCCTGTACGTGGCAAGCAAGTGCGCGGTGGTCGGCCTGTGCGCGGCCCTGGCGTACGGCGCCTGCACCACGCCCCTGCCGCACCGGCGCCGCCTGTTCCTGGGCGCCCAGCTGGCCTGCGCACTGGCGATGGATTCGCTGGTCTTCAACATGCTCGTGGCGGCCCAGCTGGCGATGCTGCTGCCGGCGCGCACCGGCTTGCGCTGGCTTGCCGCGCAATACCTGCTCGGCGTTGCCGCCGATACCACGCTGCTCCTGTCGGCCAGCTTGCCGCCGGGGCGCGTGGTGCCCATGCTGGCCTACCTGTCGGCGGAACGGCTGCTGATCGGCGCGGCGTTCTTCGTGGGCAGCCTGGTGCTGCGCGAGCGCCGCTCACGCCTCGCGCTGGCCGCCGCCCATGCCCAGGTGCTGGCCACGCAGACGCTGCTGGGCGAAACGGTGCGCGGCGCCGAGCGCCTGCGCATCGCGCGCGACCTGCACGATACCCTGGGCCATCACCTGACGGCGCTGAACCTGCATCTCGACCTGGCCGTGCGCCAGGCCGGCGGCACCGCGCCCGCGGCGCTGGGTACCGCGCATGCGCTCGGCAAGGACCTGCTGGCCGAGGTGCGCGGCGTGGTCACCCATGCGCGCCAGGACCGTCCGATCGATCTCGCCGAGGCGCTGCGCGTGATGTGCGCCGGGCTGCCGGCGCTGCGGACTGAATTGCACATCGATGCGCGGGCGGCCCGCCACCCGCCGCACGTGGCCCACGCACTGTTCTGCTGCATCCAGGAAGCGGTGACGAACACGCTGCGCCATGCGCAGGCGACAGCGCTGACGATCCAGCTCGACACCAGCGCGGGCACCACCGTCGCGCGCGTCACCGACGATGGCCTCGGCACGCCGGCGATCGCCGAAGGCAATGGCTTGCGCGGCATGCGCGAGCGGCTGACGGACATGGGTGGCGAGTTGCGCATCGCCGGCGGGATGCCGCGCGGACTGGCCCTCGAGATGCGCCTGCCGGGGGTGCCGGCATGATCCGCGTGGCGCTGGTGGACGACCAGACGCTGGTGCGCAGCGGCATCCGCGGTTTGCTGGACCTGACCGACGATATCCGCGTGGTGGCCGAAGCGGCCGACGGTATCGACGCCGGGCGCGTGCTGGCGCAGACGGCGGTGGACGTGCTGCTGCTCGACGTGCGCATGCCCGGCCGCGGCGGCGTGGAACTGCTGCGCGAGTCCGAAAGCCTGCCGCCGACGATCATGCTGACCACCTTCGACGACGACGATGCGCTGTTCGATGCGATGCGCGCGGGCGCGCGCGGCTTCCTGCTCAAGGATATTTCACTGGAACGGCTGGCCGACGGCATCCGTGCCGTGGTGGCGGGCGAGACCCTGTTCCGTCCCGCGCTGACGGAACGCACGCGTGCCTCGTTCCGTCGCAACGGCGAGCCCGCCGCGGCCAGCCTGGCCACCCTGACCGGCCGCGAAACGGAAGTGCTGGCATTGATGGCCGGCGGCCTCTCCAATGCCGAAATCGCGGCCAGCCTGGGCTGCGGCGAAGGCACCGTGAAGAATCACGTCTCGAGCATCCTCGCCAAGCTGGGCGTGCGCGACCGCGTGCGCGCGGTGCTGCGGGGCATCGAGCTGGAACTGATCTGAGACGGCGTTCAGAAATCGAAGCGCAGCCCCAGGTTCAGCCCGTTGTGTCGCATGTAGGCGGTCGATGTCCTGACCTTGCCGTAAGAAGCCAGCTCCGCCACGCCAATGACGTGCGGCGTGAAACGGTACTCGATGCCGACGCTGCCCATGGCCCGGATATTGTGTTCCTTTTCCTCGCGCCCGCCGGGCATGTCGACCTCCAGGTAATTGCGGGCGACACCGCCCTTCAGGTACCAGCCGAACCGGTCGTTGATCGGGAAAGTGGCCTTGGCGGCCAGGTACGCGGCGCCGGAACGTGCCGACGATTCGCCACCGGTGGTGGCGTAGTCGGCGTCCGACAGCCGCGCGTAACCCGCCTCCAGCGCCCACGTGTCGGTAAAGCGCCAGCCGCCATACATGGTAACGGGTCCGGCCTTTTCAGTCGGCTCGAGCACGGTGCCGGAAGCTTCGCGCCATTGCTGCGTGCCGCGCTTGCCGAGCGAGATGCCGGCATACGACTGGGCGAAGGCGGTCGATGCGGAAAGCGCCGATACGATGGAAATCAGCGCTGCGACGGTCAGGGTCGATCGTTTCATGGTGTCCTTTCACTGGCGTGGGGCCGGACAGTCCGGCCGCATCGCTGCGCAGTGTAGGAAACGGGAACGATTGCCGCATGTGCCGGTCGGCATGGTGCGGGACCATGACTTTCGGCACTGGCGCGCCGCTTGTTTGCCGCCGCTTGTTTGCCGCCGCTTATTTGCCGCTCATGTACCGCTCATGGGCGGGGCAGCAGATCGATATCGGGCAGGTGCGCCGCCACGTCTTCCACCGTGGCATGGCCGGTCAGCGCGGCCACGATCACGCCCAGCGGCTCGGCCCAGATCTCGGGCAGGTCGCGCTCCTCGCGCGCCAGCACGGGAAACGCCAGCCGCTCAACGGGAGGGGTGAAGCGGGCATCGACGCCTTCCTTGTTGCCGCGCGCATCGATGCGGTACCAGCCGTGCTCCGGCAGCCAGACGGCGTTCAGGCCGTGCAGGCAGAACGGCGGCCCTTCGGTGCCGACCGCGAGGCGCTGGTAGCACAGGCCGGCCGGGATGCCGTTCGCGCGCAGCAGCGCGGCCAGCAGGTGGCTCTTGGCGTAGCAATAGCCGGTGCCGTGCGCCAGTACGTCCGAGGCGCGGCAGGTGACCGGATTCTGGCGATAGTCCCAACTGTGGCGGATCTCGTCGCGCACGAACTCGAAGCAGCGGCGCACCGTGTCGCCGATGCCGGTACTCCCTTGCGCCAGCGCGTCGGCCCGCTCCTTGACGCGCGGGTGGTCGAAGTCGATCCATTCCGATGCGGCGAGATAGGCTTCCATCGGCAAGCCTCCCATCAATAATGCGGCGGCCGCTCGTTGACGGGCGCCTGGGTGGTGTCGCGCGTGCGCATGTGCTCGATCAGCCGGGCCACCATGGCTTCCAGCTGGTCGATCTGCTTTTGCTGCTCATAGATGCGCGCGTTCAGCGATTCGACCAGGTCTTCCTGGTGCGCCAGCTTGATCTCGATGTCGACGAAGCGTGCCTCTTGTTCTTCTTGCGGGTTCACGTGATTTCCTTTGGTTTCGAAGTGGCCAGCAATTCCTTCATGCGGGCCAGGCGTTCGCGCGGCGAGATCACCTCGGTTTCCTTCGGCGGCGCATCGCCCACGTCCAGCTGCATCTCGGCGATGAAGCGGGAAACGTCGCAGTGTACCTGCTCGCCGGCGCGTTTCCGCTTCTTGCACCAGGTCAGCTGCAGCGTGCGCTGCGCACGCGTGATGCCCACGTACATCAGCCGGCGTTCTTCCTCGATGCGCTGGGCCAGCGTTTCGACCGGCGCATCCGGATCGCCCTTGTGCGGCAGGATGCCTTCTTCCACGCCGACCAGGAACACGTGCGGATACTCCAGGCCTTTCGACGCGTGCAGGGTGGACATGCGGATCGCATCCGGGTCTTCGTCCTTCCCCTCGAGCATCGACATCAGCGCCACCATCTGCGTCAGCTCCAGCACGTTCTTTTCCTCGCCGTCGCGGTCCTTGCCGCCGCGGCCCCGCTCCTTCAGCCAGCCGATGAAGTCCAGCACGTTCTGCCACTTGCCCTGCGCGGCGCGCTCTTCCAGCGTGTCGTACAGGTAGTGCTCGTAGTGGATCGCTTCCATCATGTCGTCCAGCACCTGGGCGGCGTTGTCGCCGCTGCCGGCCTGGCCCGGGCGGCTGGCGCGCGATTCCAGGTCGTTGATGAAATTGCAGAAGTCGCGCAGTGGCTGCAGCTGGCGGTCGGTCAGCTTCGCTTCGATGCCGCCCTTGAACACGGCTTCGAACAGCGAGCATTGCCACTGGCCGGAAAAGGCGCCCAGCACTTCCAGCGTGGACTGGCCGATGCCGCGGCGCGGCGTCGTCACGGCGCGGATGAAGGCGGGGTCGTCGTCCTGGTTGGCCAGCAGGCGCAGGTAGGCGATGATGTCCTTGATCTCGGCCTTGTCGAAGAAGCTCTGGCCGCCGGAGATCGTGTACGGAATGCGCTGGTTGCGCAGCGCCTGCTCGATGATGCGGGCCTGGTGGTTGCCGCGGTACAGGATCGCGTAATCGGACCACTTGTTGCGGCGCTCGAAGTGGTCGGCCGAGATCATGATCGCCACCTGGTCGGCTTCCTGTTCGTCGTTGGCCATCGCGTGCACCTTGATCGGCTCGCCCAGGCCGTGCTCGGACCACAGCGCCTTCTCGAACAGCTTCGGGTTGTTCGAGATGACGGCGTTGGCCGCCTGCAGGATGCGCGTGGTGGAGCGGTAGTTCTGTTCCAGCTTGATCAGCCGCAGATCGGGGAAATCGACCTGCAGGTTGGCCAGGTTTTCCACCGAGGCGCCGCGCCAGGCGTAGATCGCCTGGTCGTCGTCGCCCACCGCGGTAAACATGGGCTTCTTGCCGATCCCCGTCACCATCAGCTTCAGCAGCTCGTACTGGCAGGTGTTGGTGTCCTGGTATTCGTCGACCAGCAGGTAGCGCAGGCGGCGCTGCCATTTGTCGCGCACCGGGTCGTTGTCGCGGAACAGTTCCACCGGCAGGCGGATCAGGTCATCGAAGTCGACCGCCTGGTAGGCCGACAGCGTGCTCACGTAGCTGGCGTAGATGCGCGCCGACTGCGCCTCGTCCTCGTCCTTGGCGTTGCGGATCGCCAGCTCCGGCGTGACCAGGCCGTTCTTCCACAGCGAGATGTCGTTCTGGATGCGGCGGATCAGCTGCTTGTCGGTGGTGATGGCCAGGTCCTGCACCAGCGAATAGCAATCGTCGCTGTCCATGATGGAAAAGCGGTCCTTCAGGCCCAGGTGGTTGGCTTCCTGCCGCAGGATCTTCACGCCCAGCGAATGGAAGGTCGACACCGTGAGCTGCTTGGCCTGCTTCGGCTGCTTCAGCAGCTTGGCCACGCGCTCCTGCATTTCCAGCGCGGCCTTGTTGGTGAATGTGAGGGCGGCGATGGTGCGGGGATCGTAGCCCCGCTCCTCGATCATGTAGGTGATCTTTTGCGTGATCACGCGCGTCTTGCCCGAGCCGGCGCCGGCCAGCACGAGGGCCGGTCCGTCGAGGTACAGCACGGCTTCGCTTTGCGGCCCGTTCAGGCCGAATCTGGGTGCATTGGACATGTTGAAAGAAGATCTAAGGCGAGGTTGAAAACGCGGATAAGGCAGGCACAGCCGGACACGCAGCCGGCCATTCTACCGCCTCGGCATTGATATTTCCCGCTTTGGAGGAATATAGTGGCATTCGGCTCACGACTTTTTTGCCACGCTATGAAATTCGAACATTTGATAGAAATCAATGATCCGCTGAATCCGCTGATCGATATCCTCACCCACGATCAGGTCTGGCGCGGGCTCGTGCTGCGCGCCGAATCGCCCAAGCTGTTCGTGCCGCACCTGGACGAGGTGCGCATCGGCGAGCGCACGAACAATGGCTTCAAGCGCACCCAGCGCTATGGCGACCTGGTGATCGAGGATACGGTGGTGCTGGAATACCCGAACCTGATCCGCTACGAAGTGGCGCCGCAGGGCGAGATCAGCAAGTCGAGCCTGACGATGACGATCGAGTCGCATGGCCAGGACCGCCTGTTCGTGCGCTTCGAGTACGAAGATGCGCACAACGCCCGCGAGGACGAGGAAAACGCCATGTTCGACGAATTCCGCCGCTCGGCCTACCAGGAATCGGATATCGACACGATCCGCGTGCTGCGCGAACTGGCCGAGGATGGCCGGCTGGATGCGACGCTGAACTGATCGATGCCACGCCAGCGTGGTCGGTCACCGGTTCGCCGGCCGTGAAGTCGACGGCACGCTAGGGAACCGCAATAAATCAGCGCTTCCTAGGGCAGTGCCGCCCTGCCCCACACCTGGTCCATCCGGATGCTGCCATCGACCTGCTCGGCGCTGAGCACGTCGCGAATGCCGGACAGCTCGCCGCGGGTATCGCGCTGCAGGAACACGTCGAGCGGCGCGCCGCGCGGGCCGATGAACGACTGCACGTACGGTGTCGTCGAATTCAGGCCGCGGCGCGATACCACGCCCACTTCGCCATTGAGCAGCCGCACGAAGGTGCCGACCGGATAAATCCCCAGTTCGCGGATCAGCACGGCCCCCAGCTGGGCATCCAGCGCGTGCCGCGCATCGAGCAGGATGTCGCGTAGCGCCGCGTTCGGCAGCATCGGCTTGCGGAACGGCCGGTCCGACACGCGCGCGCAATAGCGGTCGGCCAGCGCGATCAGCTTGGCCGGGAAGGCGATCGCGTCGCCGACCAGCGCGCGCGGATAGCCGCTGCCATTTTCGTTTTCATGGTGCGACAGCACGCAGTCGAGCCAGAGCGGGTCGCTCACGCCGGCCTGGCGCAGCAGCGCCACGCCCTGTTCCGGGTGGCTGCGCACCAGCGCCTTTTCCTCGGTGGACAGCACGCAGCGGTCGTCCTGCAGGCGCAGCATTCCCACGTTCATCGTCAGCGCGGCCAGCGACATCGACTGCGTTTCCTCAGCCGGCCGCTTGACCGCGCGGGCCAGGATCTGCGCCACCACGGCCGTGTCGATGCAATGCCGGACCGCGTAGGGGGCGGCGCGCTGGTTATGCAGGATGCAGGCGGCAGCCACCTCGGGGTTGATCTCGACGGCTTCCTCGACGAGCAGCGCCACCTGTTCCAGCTCGGCCTGCACGCCGCCGCCGCCGGCCGCGATGCGGTGCAGCAGCGGTTCCAGTTCCGCGACCGCGTGGTTCAGCAGGCGCAGCACCGACGGCGGCTCGACACTGGCGGCGCGCGCCTTCACGCTGGCCACGCAGGGCGAGGCATCGTCGACATAGCCGCGCTGGACGATGCTGTCGGCCTGCGCCTCGGACGATGGCGTGAAGCCCTTGCGCACGAGCAGTGCGCCATTTTCGCCAAACACATCCCAGGCCAGCCGCTCGCCCGGACGGATGTCATCGCTGGTTAATCGCCGTATCGTCATGATGCCCCCAAAATATTGCCTGCGCGTATGACTCTAGATTGCCCATCACGCGACAGCTTTGCTTTCTATCAATAGTCTATAGCAGCAAGGTAAGACACCGGCGATTGCTTTTGGGGAAAATCAAACGGCGTTGCTTTTTAGTTCAGCTAAATCCGGCCACGGATCGGCCATGGATTCCGGCCACTCATGTGCCCGGCGTGCAGTCCGGGCAGGGTTGCGGCGGCTCCGGCGGCGGGTGCTTCAGGGCCTCGGCCAGGTCGCGCAGCGCGGTGCGCAGCCCTTCTTCCACCACGGGATGATAGAACGGCATGTCGAGCATGGCGGCCACCGTCAGCCCGGCCTGCACGGACCAGGCCAGCAGGTGGCCGATGTGTTCGGCGCGCGGACCGATCATCTCGGCGCCCAGGAAGCGGCCGCTGCCGTATTCCCCGTACACCCGCAGCATGCCGCGGTTCTGCAGCATCACGCGGCTGCGGCCCTGGTTGTTGAACGACACTTCACCGACGGCAAAGCGCCCCTCGTGGCTCTGGGCCAGCGCGCGCCAGCCGGCGCCGGGGGTGGCGATCTGCGGCTCGGTGAACGCGATCGCCAGCGGCGTGCGGCGCAGGCCGGGCTGCACGTCGGGATAAAGCGCGGCATTGTGCCCGGCGATTTTTCCCTGGTCGGCCGCTTCCGGCAACAGCGGCAGTTCGTCGTTGGCGTCGCCGGCGATGAAGATCGGGCTGGTACCGCACTGCATCGTGGTGTGGTTGTACAGCGGCACGCCGCGGCGGTCGCGCTCGATGCCGGCGAGATCCAGGCGCAGCGCCTGCACGTTCGGCGCACGGCCGATCGCCACCAGCACATAGTCGTAGTGCTCGCGCAGTTCGTTGCCGGCGGCGTCGCGCGTGACCAGCGCGAGTTGTTCGCCATCCGGCTGCACCGAAACCACCTGGGCCTGGAAGCGCACGTCGAGCTCCTGCTTCAGCACGGTCGTGGCCTCGGCCAGCACGGCCGGGTCGCTCAGCTGGGCAATGCTGTTGCCGCGTGCGTACAGCGCCACGCGCACGCCCAGCCGGTGCAGCGCCTGCCCCAGTTCCAGCCCGATCACGCCGGTGCCGATGACGGCCACCGAGCCCGGCAGGTCGGTCCACTCGAACACGGCGTCGCTGTGGATCACGCGGGGCCCGGCGCGCGCCCATTCCTCGGGCACGATCGGCGCCGACCCGGTGGCGATGACGATCCGTTCGGCATGCACCTCGGTATGGTCGTCCACCAGCAGGCGGTCGGGCGCCGCGAAACGGGCGTAGCCGCGGATCCTGTCGGCGGCCGGCAAGCCCTCGATATTGTCGACGACAAAGCCGGTGAAGCGGTCGCGTTCGCGGCGCACGCGGTGCATCACGGCCGCGCCGTCGATGCGCACGGTACCGGCATGCACGCCGAAGCCGGGGGCCGCCTGCAAGGCATGCGCGGCCTCGGCCGCCGAGATCAGCAGCTTGCTCGGCATGCAGCCCACGCGCGCGCACGTGGTGCCATACGGGCCGCCTTCGATCAGCACCGCGTGCTTGCCGGCTGCGCGCGCGGCGCGGTAGGCGGACAGGCCGGCGGTGCCGGCCCCGATCACCGCCACATCGCAACGAATCGTGTTCATGGTTCCTCCAGGAATTCTGACGGCATCGTACACCAGGAACCCGGCAAGCCAGCGGAGGAAACTGCTTCGGGCGGCGCGCCGCACCGCGTGAACTGCTCAGATATCGACCGGATCCACTTCCAGCGACCATTTCACGCGCGACTTCATGTCCCGCAGGCGCGCCATCCATTCTTTCAGGAAGGCTTGCAATGCCGGGCGCGACGGCGACTCCGCCAGCAACTGCGCGCGGTCCACGTTGTACACCCGCGTCATGCTCATCGGGATCGGATCGTTGAGCGTAATGCCTTGGGCAATGTCCTCGCCCTGCATGCAGTCGCGCGCGGCCTGCAGGAACTCCAGCGCCTTCGCCAGTTCCGGCGCCTCGGCCCGCAGCATGGCCTGGTACAGGTAGGGCGGCAGGCCGGCCTGCTCGCGCTCGGCCAGCAGCGCGCCGGCGAAACGGTCGTAGTCGTGCCTGACCAGGGCGGCATACAGCGGATGTTCGGGATAGCGCGTCTGCACCAGGACTTCGCTGGCGCTGCCGCCTTCGGCCTGCGCGGTGCGGCCGGCGCGGCCGGCCACCTGCATCAGCTGCGCGAACAGCCGCTCGCTGGCGCGGTAATCCTGCGAGAACAGCGCCGTGTCCGGGTTCAGGATGCCGACCAGCGTCAGCTTCTTGAAGTCGTGGCCCTTGGCGACCATCTGCGTGCCGATGAGGATATCGACGTCGCCCCGGTGCACGGTGTCGAACGCTTCCTGCGCACTGCCCTTGCGGCGCGTGGAATCGGCATCGATGCGCAGGATGCGCGCCTCGGGAAACCATTCGCGCAGGTTTTCCTCGATGCGCTGGGTGCCGCGGCCCAGCGGCTGCAGGTCGATGTTGCCGCAGGTGGGGCAATGGCGCGGAATGCGCATTTCCAGGCTGCAGTGGTGGCAACGCAGCTTGAACTCACCCTTGTGCAGCACCATGAATGCCGTGCAGCGCTGGCAATCGCTGACCCAGCCGCAGGAATCGCAGCAGATCACGGGGGCATAGCCGCGCCGGTTCAGGAACAGCAGCGATTGCTCGCCCCGTTCCAGGCGCTGGCGCAGGGCCGCCTTCAGCTGCATCGTCACGCCGCCATCGGGCTTGTCGTGCTCCATGTTGATGAGCTTGACGGCGGGCAGCACCGCCTGCTTCACGGCGCGTTCGCGCAGTTCGAGCTTGCGGTAGCGCTTCGACTGCGCGTGATGCCAGCTTTCCAGCGATGGCGTGGCCGAGCCCAGCACGACAGGAATCTTCAATTGCCACGCGCGCCACACGGCCAGGTCGCGCGCCGAATAGCGCAAGCCTTCCTGCTGCTTGTACGACGGATCGTGTTCCTCGTCGATCACGATCAGCCGCAGGTGCGGCAGCGAGGCCAGGATCGCCAGCCGCGTGCCGAGCACGATGCGGGCCTGGCCCTGGTGTGCGGCCAGCCAGTGCAGCATGCGCTCGCCTTCGGCAAGGCTGCTGTGCAGCGTGGCCACCATCACGCCGGGGAAGCGGGCACGGATGTTCGATTCCAGTTGCGGCGTGAGGTTGATCTCGGGCACCAGCACGAGGATCTGCGCATGTTCGTCGCGCGCCAGCACCTGGGCGCAGGCCTGCAGGTACACCTCGGTCTTGCCGCTGCCTGTCACGCCGTACAGCAGCATCGGTGCGAACCCCTCGGCGCCGCCGATCGCATCGGCCGCGCGTTGCTGTTCAGGATTGAGTTCCGGCATGCCGACCGGCGCGGGATCATGCCCGATGGCCGTCTTCGCCAGCTTCTTGATCGCGCGGTCCAGCGCCACGGTGGTCGGCAGCCGCAGGTTTTTCGGCACGCCCGGCAGCGCCACCTCGCCCAGCGGGCGCTGGTAATACTCGGCGGCGAAACCGGCCAGCGCCAGCCACTGCGCCGGCAGCGGCGCCAGTTGCAGGCGCACCGCCAGCGCATCCTTGAGCTTTTCCTCGGGCACGTCGGTGTCGTCGGCCACGCCAACGATGATGCCGACCACTTCGCGCCTGCCGAACGGCACCAGCGCCAGGTGGCCGACTTGCGGCCGCTCCGTGGCCGCGCATGGCCAGCGGTAGTCGAAGACCGCGTGCAGCGGCGTATCGAGCGCAATCCGGAGTATGCAATGCGACATCAGATTACCCGTGAACTATCCACAAATTCTGGGGATAACTTTGTGGACATTGGACCCGTAATTCCCGGAAACCCGCGTTATCCAGCCAATGATGAAGCACGGAAACGCCAAATTTCACAATTTTTTTCTTTTAAAATCATGGAGTTATAAATAGCCTCCGAGAGCGGCCGTTTTGCGCGATTTTTTAATCTTGCTGTGCATAAGTCACCTCTGCTCAACCGCCTGATCGGTTGGAAACGGGGTGCATGAAGCACACGGAACCGGCTATTTTACCAAGCGAGCTCGACGATGGCGAGCCCGCTTGCGCGTTCTTTCCTTGCCCAAAATTCGTGCAACTCCCCAAAATGAAGCATAAGTCGCGGTTTACTAAGCGCTTTTGCCTTTTTTCCACAGTTTTTGTGGATAACTTTGTGGAGAATGCCGCGACAACATTTGCCGGACCCGGGGATAAGGTTTACTTATCGCAAAGAACACTAACTTCCATGCTGGATTTTATCCTGTCAAATCAAGAGCTTGGATTTTTTGCTGCGATTAAACTTTCCTAGCTGCCTTTTACTTTGGCAGCCAGAAAAATTGTGCATAAGTCGGGTTTGCCTTTGTGCCGGCGGCCTCGCCAAGCGCCGAAACGCGGCGCGCGGCGACGGAGTGAAGCGTTTCCACTCTCGCCGCCGCCGGACCTGCCAGGAATTACGCCCCGAAACGGAGCTTGCGGCTGTGCGAATGCACCGTGTCGACCATCACCGCCACCGATTCCGGCGGGGTAAACTGGGAAATACCGTGGCCCAGGTTGAAGACGTGGCCGGTGGTATGGGGACCGTAGGCGTCCAGCACGCGGCGCACTTCGGCCTGGATCTGCTCCGCGCCGGCAAACAGGATGGCCGGATCGAGGTTGCCCTGCAGCGCCACCTTGTCGCCCACCGCCGCGCGCACCTTGGCGAGGTTGGCCGTCCAGTCCAGGCCGATCGCATCGGCGCCGATCGCGGCGATCTCTTCGGCCCAGTGCGCGCCGCCCTTGGTGAACACGATGGCGGGAATGCGCGCGCCGTCATGCTCGCGCTTCAGCTGCGCCACCACGCGCTGCATGTAGTGCAGCGAAAACTGCTGATAAGCCCCGTCGGCCAGCGCGCCGCCCCACGAATCGAAGATCATCACCGCCTGGGCGCCCGCCTCGATCTGGGCGTTCAGGTACTCGGCCACCGCGCGCGCGTTGATGTCCAGGATGTGGTGCATCAGGTCCGGCCGGCTGTACAGCATTTTCTTGATGGTATGGAACTCGCGCGAACCCTGCCCTTCGACCATGTAGCAGGCCAGCGTCCATGGGCTGCCGGAAAAGCCGATCAGCGGCACCCGGCCGTTCAGCGTGGTACGGATTTGCGTGACCGCCTTGAACACGTAGTCCAGCGAGCCCGCTTCGGGCAGGCGCAGCGCCTGCACGTCCGCCTCGGTCTTCAGGGGGCGTTCGAATTTCGGGCCTTCGCCTTCGACGAAATGCAGGCCCAGGCCCATCGCATCGGGCACCGTCAGGATGTCGGAAAACAGGATGGCCGCATCGAGCTCGTAGCGGTCGATCGGCTGCAGCGTGACTTCGGTGGCCAGGTCCGGATTCGTGGCCAGCCCCATGAACGAGCCCGCCTTTTCGCGCGTGGCCTTGTATTCCGGCAAGTAGCGGCCCGCCTGGCGCATCAGCCACACAGGCGTGTAGTCGGTCGGCTGGCGCAGCAGCGCACGCAGGAAGGTGTCGTTCTGGAGCGGGGCGAATTGTGGCATGGATGGCAATGAAAGGCGGGACGAAAGAAGGTATTATCGCATCCCCCCGTTCTTTTCACCCGTCCCGGAAATGACCGCCCTGACCTCCTTGCAAACCGCTTCCTTCGGTACCTGGCCTTCGCCGATTTCCGCCGCCATGGTTGCCGCCGGCGCCACGCCGCTGTCGTCGCTGGCGATCGCCGGCACGGATGTTTTCTGGCTGGCCGGGCGCGCCAGCGAAGGCGGCCGCAACACGCTGCTGCGTCTCGCCGGCGCGCGGGTGGATGAGCTGACGCCGCTGCCGCTGAACGTGCGCAGCCGCGTGCACGAATATGGCGGCGGCGCCTTTGCCGTCGATGGCGGCACCGTGTTCTTTTCCCATGCTGGCGACAACCGGCTGTACCGCAAGGAAGACGGCAAGGATGCGGTACCCTTCACGGCAGAGGGCCGGCAGCGCTTCGCCGATTTCATCGTCGACCGTGCGCGCCGGCGGCTGGTGGCGGTGCGCGAGCAGCATCCGGACGATCCGGCGTCGCATGCCCAGCCGGAAAACACGCTGTGCGCGGTGGCTTTCGACGGCACCGAAACCGTGCTGGCACGGGGCCACGATTTTTACTCGTCGCCCCGCCTGTCGCCGGACGGCCGGCAACTGGCCTGGCTGACTTGGGACCATCCGCGCATGCCGTGGCAAGGCACCGAGCTGTGGCGGGCCGACATCGCGGCCGACGGCACCCTGGCGGCGCCGGTACTGGTCGCGGGCGGCCCGGAAGAAGCCATCTGCCAGCCCGAGTGGTCGCCGGACGGGCGGCTGTACTTTGTTTCCGATCGCAGCGGCTGGTGGAACCTGTACCGTGATGGCGACGGGATCGAAGCGATCTGCCCGCTGGAAGCGGAATTCGCCGGCCCGCACTGGACCTTCGGCAATGCCATGTACGGCTTTCTTTCCGCCAGCGAAATCGCCTGCACCTATATCGAGCAAGGCATCAGCCGGCTGGCCCGGCTGGTGATCGGCAGCGCCAGGCTGGAACCGATCGCCAACCCGTACCAGGAAATCCGCGAGCTGCGCACCGGCGACGGCTGCATCGTGCTGCTGGGCGGCAGCCCGACCATCCCGGCCGAGATCGCGCGCATCGACCTGGGGAACGGCGCCGGCAGCGGCGAACCGCAAGTACTGGCCAGGTCGATCGACACGCTGCCGGAGCTCGGCTACCTGTCCGTCCCGGAAAGCGTCAGCTACCCCAGCGCGAACGGCCGCACCGCCTACGCGTTCTTCTATCCGCCGAAGAATCGCGACGTGCAGGCGCCGGCCGGTGAAAAACCGCCGGTGATCGTGACCGGCCACGGTGGCCCGACCGGCATGGCGGCCAGCACGCTGAAGCTGGCCACCCAGTTCTGGACCAGCCGCGGCTTCGGCGTGCTGGACGTGAACTATGGCGGCAGCACCGGCTTCGGCCGCGCCTACCGCGACTTGCTGAAGGGGCAATGGGGCGTGGTCGACGTGGAGGACTGCGTGGCCGGCGCGCGCTGGCTCGTCGAACAGGGCCGCGCCGATGGCGCGCGGCTGATCATCCGCGGCAGCAGCGCCGGCGGCTATACCACGCTGAGCGCGCTGGCATTCCACGACGTGTTCAAGCTGGGCGCCAGCTATTACGGCGTGGCCGACCTGCAGGGCCTGGACGACGATTCGCACAAGTTCGAATCGCACTACAACGAATACCTGATCGCCCCGCAGCCGCAGGCGCAGCAGGTGTACCTGGAGCGCTCGCCCAGCCACCATGTCGACAAGCTCGATTGCCCGATGATCTTCTTCCAGGGCCTGGACGACAAGGTGGTGCCGCCGCCGCAGTCGGAGAACATGGTGAAGGCGCTGCGCCAGCGCGGCGTGCCGGTCGCCTACCTGGAACTGGAAGGCGAAGGGCACGGTTTCAGGAAAGGCGAGTCGATCGTGCGCACCCTGGAAGCGGAGCTGTATTTCTACCAGCGCATGTTCGGACTGCACGATGCCACCGCACCGGCACCGGTAGCCATCGATAACCTGGATGGTGCGGCATGAGCGACAAGACGTTGCAAGACCCATCATTGCAGGACCAGTCATTGCAGGACCAGTCATTGCAGGACCAGTCATTGCAGGATCGATCCTTGCAGGATCAGTTCGGCGCGCTGCACCCGAACGAGAAAACGGTACTGGCGCTGCTGGCCCTGGTGGGCGAGCCGATGGGCAAGTCGGCGGTCCATGAGCACATCGTCAAGATCGGACTGCGCGACGACGGCGGCGCGGCTTGTGACAAGCCGCGAAGCGACGAGATCCTGGCGCACCTGGAACGCCTGGCCTTCATCAGTCTCGTCGTCGGCCGCGGCTACCTCTGCAATGCGAAACTGCGCTGGCCGGCGATCCGTGCCGCCATCAGTGCCCACATGCTCGGGGACATCTGCACCGCCTACGAAGCCGTGACCCCGATGCGGCGCAGCTGGGATGGCACGCCGGAACCGCGCAGCTACCGGCACGGCGTGGCACGGCTGCGCATGGCGCTGCTGCGCGGCCAGCCGCCGCAGGACGTGGCGCCCTTGCTGGCCGCCTGCCTGCGCTCCTACGAAGCGGCCCAGCTGCATCCGATCGTCGACATTTTCGCGCGCCCGTTCGAGGCCGGCATGCTGCTGCTGGTGCACCCGTCGATGCAGGACGATATCCTGATGCTGCTGCTCCAGCATGCGCAGCGCGAACCGGCACTGGCGCCGCTCGTGCGCGGCGCCGCCGAGCGTCACTTCGAACGCCGGCACAAGGCTGGCGACGACGTGTCGGGGGCGTTGCGGCTGGCGCTGGGCGAGGATGCGATCCTGTCCGGTAACCTGCCGCAGGCGGTCGTGTATCTGGAAGCGGTACAAAGCCCGCAGGCGCTGTTCCATGCCAGCGCGCTGATGCTGCTGCGCGGCCATGTGGCCGAGGCCGCCACCGGCTTCGAAGGCGCGCTGAAATCGATCCGCCGTGAAACGGGCAAGCGCAAGCTGGTGTTCTCGGGGTTTGGCGGCTACCTGTACGTGCTGGCGCTGCTGCGTGCCGGCGATGCCAAAGCGCTGAAGACGGCCGAGAGCTACCTCGAACTGGCCGTGCACGCGCAGCAAAACCCCGACAGCAATACCTACAGCATGCTGTCGATGCTGCGCCAGGTGCGCGCCGGCACGCTGCAGGCCGAGGTGGTGCTGGCCCGCGCCTGGGACACGCCGCTGCAGGCGCAGCTGTTCCAGGCGCTGGTGTACTGGTGGCTCGGCCTGCCGCAACTGGAAAAACGCCGCGCCGAATTGCAGGACCTGGCGCAGAACGCCGGTGCCGCGGGCTACCTCCTCATTGCCGCGCAGGCGGAAAGCCTGCTGGGGCACCTGGGCGACGAAGCGGCCGAAGCGCGCGCCAACGACATGCTGGCGACGCTGGGCCTGCCGGACATGGCTAGCTGGTTCGAGCGGCAGGAAGGCTGGCAGCGCCAGCTCGACGCGCTGATCAACCTGCACCAGGCCGCGCCGGCGGCGGCGAGCGAGACACGCCTGGCGTGGATGATCAACTGGAGTGACCGGTTCGGCATCGCCGAGCTGGAACCACGCGAACAGAAGCGCAATGCCAAGGGACAGTGGAGCAACGGCCGGCCGATCGCGTTGAAGCGGCTCTCCGAGGATGCCGCGGAGCTGGAGTTCCTGACGCCCCAGGATATCCGCCTCAGCACGCACATCGCCCCGTCCCGGCAGGCGTATTCGTCCGGCCTGCGCTACGACATCGATCCGGACGAAGCAGCGCCGGCACTGGTCGGCCATCCGCTGGTGTTCTGGATGGATGCGCCGGAAACCCGCGTCGAAATCGCCGGCGGCGAGCCGGAACTGCTGGTGCAGGAACGCAAGGGCAAGCTACACCTGTCGCTGCACCCGGGTTTGTCCGGCGCCGACCGCGTGGTGACGTTGCGCGAAGCGCCGAACCGCATCCGCGTGGTCACCATCAACGACGAGCACCGCCGCATCGCCGCCATCGTCGGCGACGGCCTGACGGTGCCGCTGCACGCGAAGGACCAGGTATTGAAGGCGATCGGCACGGTGGCCACCAGCGTCACCGTGCAGTCCGATATCGGCGGCGGCAACGCCGGTGCCGGCGCCGTCGATCCGGATATCCGCCTGCACGTGCACCTGCTGCCCTACCAGCAAGGCTTGCGCATGCAGGTGCAGGTGCGCCCGCTGCCGGATGCGGGGCCGTATTACGCGCCTGGTGCGGGTGCGGAGACGGTGATCACGGACGTGGGTGGCAAGCAGGTGCAGGTGCGCCGCAACCTCGCGGGCGAGCGCGATGCCGAGCGCCAGCTGGTGCTGCGCTGTTCGGCGCTGGAAGGGGCTGAACAGGAACACGGCGAATGGCTGATTGGCCAGCCTGCGCTGTGCCTGCAATTGTTGACGGAACTGCAGGAACTGGGACCCGAGCGGGTGGTGGTGGGCTGGCCTGAGGGAGAAAAATTCAGGGTCACCCCGGCCGTGCACACCAAGCAGCTGAAGCTGTCGATCAAGAGCAGGAAGGACTGGTTCGCCGTCAGCGGCCAGTTGCAGGTGGACGAAGAGCGCGTGATGGACCTGCGCTCGCTGCTCGACCTGATCCGCGCCGGCAAGAGCCGTTTCATCGAATTGAAGGACCGGCAATTCCTGGCCCTGTCGGAAGAGCTGTACCGGCGCCTGTCGGAACTCGATGCCTATGGCGAGGACGACGATGCCGGCGCGAAGGTCCACCAGCTGGCCGCCTTCGTGCTGGAAGAACTGGCCGGCGAAGTGGGCGGCCTGGAAGCGGACCGGCTGTGGCGCGAGCATGTCGCCCGCATCGCCGCCCAGGCGGAATACCAGCCGCAGCTGCCGTCCACCCTGCAGGCCGAGTTGCGCGACTACCAGCGCGAAGGCTTCGAATGGCTGGCCCGGCTGGCCCACTGGGGCGTGGGCGCCTGCCTGGCCGACGACATGGGCCTGGGCAAGACCGTGCAGGCGCTGGCCCTGCTGCTGCTGCGCGCCCCGCGAGGTCCGGCGCTGGTGGTGGCCCCCACCTCGGTGTGCCTGAACTGGGTCAGCGAAGCGGCGCGCTTCGCGCCGACGCTGAACGTGAAGGTGTTCGGCAGCGGCGACCGGGCCGAAATGATCGACAGCGCCGGCCCGTTCGACCTGGTGATCGCCAGCTATGGCCTGCTGCAGCTGGAATCCGAGCGCTTCACCAAACCGCGTTGGCACACCATCGTGCTCGACGAGGCGCAGGCCATCAAGAACGCGGCGACCAAGCGCTCGCAAGCGGTGATGGCGCTGTCGGGCGACTTCCGCATGGCCTGCACCGGCACACCGCTGGAAAACCACCTGGGCGAGCTGTGGAACCTGTTCCGCTTCATCAACCCGGGCCTGCTGGGATCGCTGGACCAGTTCAACCTGCGCTTTGCCGGGCCGATCGAGCGCCAGCAGGACCGCAAGGCCGAAGTGGGCGCGCGCAACCGGCTGCGCCGGCTGATCGGGCCATTCATCCTGCGCCGTACCAAGGCACAGGTGCTGGCGGAACTGCCGGCGCGCACCGAGATCGTGCTGGAAGTGGACCTGTCGGTGGAAGAAACCGCGCTGTACGAATCGCTGCGCCGCGAGGCGCTGGACAAGCTGGCGTCCATCGATGCGCCGGCGGACAAGAAGTCGATCCAGATCCTGGCCGAGATCATGAAGCTGCGGCGCGCCTGCTGCAATCCGAACCTGGTGGCGCCCGAACTGAAGCTCGACAGCAGCAAGCTGGCCGCGTTCGCCGAGCTGCTGGCCAGCCTGCTGGAAAACCGGCACAAGGTGCTCGTGTTCAGCCAGTTCGTCGACCACCTGGCGCTGATCCGCGCGCACCTCGACCGCAACGGCATCCCGTACCAGTACCTGGACGGTTCGACACCGCCGGCGGCGCGCAAGGCGCGCGTGGATGCGTTCCAGGCCGGCGACGGCGACGTGTTCCTGATCAGCCTGAAGGCGGGCGGGGTGGGCATCAACCTGACGGCGGCCGACTACGTGATCCACATGGACCCATGGTGGAATCCGGCGGTGGAAGACCAGGCCTCCGACCGCGCGCACCGGATGGGCCAGCAGCGCCCCGTGACGATCTACCGGCTGGTGGCGCGGCATACGATCGAGGAAGGCATCGTCGACCTGCATGCGCACAAGCGCGAGCTGGCCGACAGCCTGCTGGACGGCAGCGAGATGGCCGCGCGCATGAAGGCCGAGGACATGCTGGCGATGCTCGAGGAGGGGTTGCGGCGCTGACGTTTTCCGGAATTTTTCCTGAAGCTAACGGGACGCTGCCGCCCCGCCGCCTTCGCTATGATGACTGCAATCACCAATGCACTCAGGAGCACATCATGGCCGATACCTTGCTGCGAGTATTCGACAGCCTGACCCAGGCGGAAGGGGCACGCGAGGCGCTGATCGCCTCTGGCATCGACGCTTCCGCCATCACCCTCGATTCACGCAACGATGAAGCGGGCCCGGTCGAGGGCAACTTCGCGCTCGACCTGACCGAGAAGCCCACGCCGTCGATGGACAACCCGAACCGCGCCGGGCAGAACTCGGAAATCCGCGCCGCCGTGCAGCGCAGCACCTGCATCCTGCAAGTGGAAGTGGACAACGACCGCGACGGTACCCGCGCCAACAATATCCTCGACCGGTTCGCCGCCGGCGACCAGGCCGAGCGGATGACCAGCCGCCAGGATCCCGCCTGACCCTTTGCGGAACTGGCATTCCATGCAATCATCCGGGCATGGAACGACTCAAGGAAAACGAACTCTCCGCCGCCTCGCACGGCATCCCCCTGTGCCGCAAGGCGTGGACCGCCTACATCGGCTGCCTGCTGGCGGCCGTGGTGATGACGTTCGTGCTGCGCCTGGCCTTCAACCATTCGGAACTGGCGGCCGCCGGCGTGCTGGCCGCCTCCACGCTGCTGATCGGCTACCGCGTGCTGCTGATCCGCAGCGTGCAACTGTATTACGACGACGTGGGCGTGTGGCTCTACTCGGGCGTGCTGCCCTGGCAGCGCGGCGTCCGCGGCATCAAGTGGCGCGACCTGGACCAGGCGACCTACGTGCAGTCGTTCCGCAGCTGGCTGCTGCGCTCCTGGAAGGTCCGCGTGGCGCACCGCTTCACCGATGCCAGCCACATCGTGCTGTCCGACATGGCGCGCGGCCGCGAAGCCGTGGCCATCATCAACGAACGCCACCAGCAGATGCTGCGCAACGACCAGCTGGCGTGAGCCTTTGTACCGTCGTGTAACATGCCGGGTCCAGGCGAGCTGATTAATGATAATCTCGCCCCCTGCACGACCCGGTAAGAGAAAGTTACACGATGATCAAGACAAAACTCGCGCTGGCCGCCATGATGATGGCGCTGGCGTTCGCACCTGTTGAGGCGGCCAAGAAACCGTCGAAGGCCAAGACCAGCAAGACCGTCTCCGCCAAGAAATCCTCGAAGTCCAAGCCGAAGTCCAGGAAAGCGGTCGCCGCCGCCGCTGCCACGGCTGCCACTGCGGCCACCGTAGCGGCGGCGGCTCCGGCGGAAAGCCGCGCCGACCGCACATTCAATTCGCTGTCCGGCCAGTTCCTGACGGCGCTGTGGCGGATGGACCCGGAAACCGCCATCACGGTGGGCAAGTACGATACCGCCGCCACGCTGACGGTGCCCGACCTGGCCACCCGCCAGCTGCAGCTGGCCTTCATCGACGAGTGGCTGGGCCGCTTCGGCAAGCTCGATGCGCGCCAGCTGTCGTCGCGCCAGCGCACCGACCTGGCGCTGCTGGTCAACAAGCTCGCTTCGGACCGCTGGTACCTGACCACGTTCCGCGAGTTCGAGTGGAATCCGGCGCTGTACAACATCGCCGGCCCGATCGACTACATCCTGCATACCGAATACGCGGCGCGGGCGCAGCGCCTGCGCACGCTGCTGCGGCGCATCGCCAACGTGCCGGCGTATTACGAAGCGGCACGCAACAACATCACCAATCCCACGCGCGAGCACACCCAGCTGGCGATCGCGCAGGCGCCGGGCGTGATCGCGCTGCTCGAAGAGCTGGACAAGGAGGCGCAGTCTTCCTCGCTGGCCGCCAACGAGAAAGGCCTGTTCGCGCAGCGCATCGCCGCGGCGAAGACCGCCGTGGAAGCCTATGCCGCCTGGCTGGGCGAGCAGGACAAGCTGCTGGCCGTGCAGGGCGCCCGTTCGTTCCGTATCGGCCGCGAGCTGTATGAACAGAAGTTCGCGTTCGACATCCAATCGGCCAGCACCGGCGAGCAGACCTACCGCAAGGCACTGGTGGCACGCGACGAGCTGCTGGCGAACATGGACCGCATCAGCGACGAGCTGTGGCCGAAGTACCTGGCCGACGTGCGGAAACCGGCCGACCGCTATGCCAAGATCGGCATGATGATCGACAAGCTATCCGCCAACCACGTGGCGCCCGAGCGCTTCGTCGAGGAGATCAAGGCGCAGATCCCGAAGCTGGAAGAATGGGTGACGAAGAACGACCTGTTGACGCTGGATCCGGACAAGCCGCTGGTCGTGCGTGAAACGCCCGCTTACCAGCGCGGCGTGGCCGGCGCCAGCATCGAGGCGCCAGGCCCCTATCGCCCGCAGGACCGCACCTACTACAACGTGACGCCGCTGACGGGGGCCACGCCGGAACAGGCCGAAAGCAGCCTGCGCGAATACAACCACTGGATTCTGCAGATCCTGAACATGCACGAGGCGATCCCCGGCCATTATGCGCAGCTGGTGTACGCCAACAAGTCGCCGTCGCTGGTGAAGTCGATCTTCGGCAACGGCGCGATGGTCGAGGGCTGGGCCGTGTTCAGCGAGCGGATGATGCTGGAATCGGGCTACGACAATTCGCCCGAGATGTGGCTGATGTATTCGAAATGGAACCTGCGCAGCGTGACCAACACGATCCTCGACTACAGCGTGCACGTGCTGGACATGCCGCGCGACCAGGCACTCGACCTGCTGACCCGCCAGGCATTCCAGACGCAGCAGGAAGCCGCCGAGAAATGGCGCCGCGTCACGCTGACCTCCGTCCAGCTGACGTCCTACTTCAGCGGCTACAGCGAAATCATGGAATTGCGCGAACAGCGCCGCGCCGCACTGGGCGGCAAGTTCACCCAGAAGGCCTTCAACGAGGAATTCCTCGGCTACGGCAGCGCGCCGGTGAAGGTGATCCGCGAACTGATGCAATAAAACAGTCGCAGGAAAAATGGGGGACGTCCATTTTTCAGAAGTGTTGCTTCAAGATGGGCGGCCCGGCAGCCCTATTTTTTGAGCAAAAAAAAGGAGCCTGGGGCTCCTTTTTTGTTGCTGGCCAGTGCTTACAGCTGCAGCGCGGACAGCTTCGTGATGCCTTGCTGGATGTTGTTGCGCACGGCGCCTTCCGTGGCCAGGCGCAAGCGGACGACGCCCGCGAAGGCATCGCTGGCGGTAGCGGTGTGCTCCGACTTGATCGACTCCTGCCAGACTTTCTCGCCGGTGCTGGTGCGCGTCAGCGTCCAGCCCATCTCCACGCCAACCGTGAACGAGAAACCGAACGACGGCTGCGACAGGTTGAAGATGGTGACCGTCAGCGTGTAGTCGCCGTTCTTGCCTTCGACAACGCGCGAGAACGTCCTGGACTGCGTGATCGCATCGGCCACGGCCTTCTGCAGTTCGGCATCGGCCACTTGCGATTTGCCAGCGGCGGAAGTTTCCGAACCGCCGGAAGTCGTCACGGCCACCGTTTGCGGGTGGTGTTTCGCCACTTGCAGCGACACCGGCACCAGGGCGTCATGCACGACGGGGGAGGCGCAGCCGCCCAGGGTCAGCAAGCTGGCCACGACGAAGGACGCCGACAGGAAGGAACGGCAGGAAAATGGCAGGAAACTCATTGGTATTTCTTTCTGAAGAATTATTTTTTCGGGGCTTTGAAGATGTTGTCCAGGACTTCGTCGACCATTTCCGGCGGCGACTTGCGGGTCAGGGACGTGTGCAGGGAGTTACCGGTCGCCATCGGGAACCCGGTCTTCGGATCGCGCACATTGATCGTCAGTTCCAGCAGGTACATCGTGATATCCCACATCCATTTGTCGACATAGGTAAAGGACACGTCGGCCGGATACGGGGTGGCCAGCTCAGGACCGCGGGTGACCGTGTAACCGCGCTTCTCGAGGTTCGCGGCGATCAGGTTGTCGAGGCCGTGGGTATCTTTCGGCTGTTTCACCACATAGGCGGTTTTCACCTGTGTGAGATCGGTTCCGGGAGTCAGGCTGGCGGTCGCGCGGTTGACGGCGCAGCCAGTGGTCAGCGCCATGGCACACAACATGGCAAAAAGGGTAAAGAGACGTTTCATGGAGGGTGAAGTGGTGATTGAAATAATATTTTTTGTTCCTACAGGTAACATTTTACCTTATAAGAACTTCTATATCGTTTCTGGCAACACTATTTTTGCAGAGGCCGGCCCAAAACCGGTGACAGGCTCCGATTAATGAATTGATGCAGTAAACCGCCGCCCCCGCCGCCAGGCGGGATGCACGGTCAAAAAACCAGTGACAGGCTCCAATTATCGGGAAACATTTCCCGAAAAATGGTGCCTGTCACCGTTTTTGGTTGTGGCGCCCGTTTCCCGCTGCTACGGGCGATTCGCGGACAAAAACGGTGACAGGCTCCAATTAATTTGCAACATTTCCTGGAAAATGGTGCCTGTCACCGGTTTTCGAAAAATGGAGCCTGTCACCGGTTTTCAAGCGGGCACAGCGGTAAGAAATGTGCAAGGAGTTGCCATAAGCCATTAAGCAGAAGCGCTTGATGGGCAACAACGGATGAGCGGTTGGCGGGCAGTAGCATGACGTGCTGCCCTCCTCTATCTCCTCCAATCCCTGCTCCAGGAGCTCGCCATGAACGTGAGTAACTCCACCATTTCCCGCGTGATTTCCCCGCTTTGCCTGCTGGGCCTCGCAGCGCTGCTGTCCGCCTGCGCCGGCTCGGTGCCACTACTGGGCGGTGCGCCGACGGCCGCCAGCGGTTCCGCGGCAGGCGCCACCGCTTCCAACGCCAATCCCCAGCTGGAAAAATGCGACCGCGCGCTCGGCACCCTGAGCGTGGTCGAGGACCAGCACGCGCCGTGGTACCTGGCGCTGTCCCGGTACAAGCTGGGGTCGACCGTGCCGGTGCTGCGCAAGCTGATCCAGCAGTCGAACTGCTTCGTGATCGTCGAACGGGGCCTGGCGATGCAGAACCTGATGTTCGAGCGTGACTTGAACGCGAGCGGCGAAATGCGCGGCGGCAGCCAGTTCGGCAAGGGCCAGATGGTGGCGGCCGACTACACCATCAGCCCCACCATCACGTTCAGCCAGAAGGGTACGCAAGGCATGGGCGGCGCGCTGGGCGGGTTCGGCCTGATCGGCAGCGTGGCGGGCCTCGTGGCCGGCGGCTTCAAGGCCAACGAAGCGTCCACCACGCTGCTGATGATCGACAACCGCTCCGGCGTGCAGCTGGCCGCGGCCGAAGGCAGTGCGAAGAACTTCGATTTCAGCCTGTTCGGCGGCGCGTTCGGTGGCGGCGCTCTGGCCGGCGGTGGCGGCTGGTCGAAGACGCCGGAAGGCAAGATCCTGATTGCCGCCTTCATGGATTCATACAACCAGCTGGTGCGGGCAACGCGCGACTACAACGCGCAGGAAGTGGCGGGAGGCCTGGGCACTGGCGGCGCGCTGGCCGTGCAGGGCACCCCGCATGGCGAGGCAACCATTGGGCCAGCCAGGGGAGCAGGCCAGGCGGGGACGGGCAATGGGGGAACGAACAAGTCCGGCAAGAAGAAATAGCGCCAGCAAGAAGGCGCGGAATCGAAAACGGGAGCCAGTGGCTCCCGTTTTCAACATGCTAGCTTTCCGGTTTTTCCGCCGGCGCCTGCGTCATCCTGACGAACATCGGCGAGACCAGCAGCCCCAGTTCGAACAGCATCCACATCGGAATGGCCAGCGCGAACTGGCTGACCACGTCCGGCGGTGTGACGATCGCGGCAATCACGAAGGCGCCCACGATCACGTAGGGGCGCCATTCGCGCAGCTTGGCCAGGGACACGATGCCCATGCGCACCAGGATCACGACGACGATCGGCACTTCGAATGCGGCGCCGAACGCCAGGCACATCGACATCACGAAATCGAGGTAATTCTCGATGTCGGGCGTGACGGCAATGGACGACGGCGCGAACGTGGCGATGAAGTGGAAGACGCGGCCGAACACGAAGAAATAGCAGAAGGCCACGCCGGCGACGAACAGCAGCGACGAGGAAATCACCAGCGGCGCCACCAGCCGCTTTTCATGCGTGTACAGGCCCGGCGCGACGAACGCCCAGGCCTGGTACAGCACCCATGGCAGCGCCAGGATGATGCCGAGCATCAGCGTGACCTTCATCGGCACCAGGAAGGGCGCGGTCACGCCGGTGGCGATGATCTTCGCGCCGGTGGGCAGCGCATCGATCATCGGCTGGGCGAGGAAATCGTACAGCACGGTGGGGCCCGGCCAGGCCATCAGCACGGCCGTGACGATCAGGACGCCGATGGACGCCTTCAGGAGCCGGTCGCGCAGTTCTACCAGGTGGCTGATGAAGGTTTCTTCGGCCGGTTGTTCAGTGCTCATCAGTAAAAGGATGCGGGAGGTTTGCCGCTGCGCGGACGGAAGCGCGCCACGCGGGCGGCGCCGGACACCACGTGCATGCGGCCGCCGTTGCGCTGCTTGTACCACAGCGGCACGGCCGAGGTGCGGACCAGCCGCTTGCGGCGGAATTCCTTGGCCTTGCGCGACTGGTCTTCGGTGGAGGCCGAATGGAACCCGGGCTCCGGGCTGGCGTAGGTGTCAGAGCTGTCTTCGATCTTGAAGACATCCTCCACTTCAGCCATGTTTTTCTGGATCGAATTCTCGACGTCGGCCTTGATGCTGTCGGCCTGCTCCTGCACGTTCTTTTGCAGGTTGCGCAGCTCTTCCAGCTCGATTTCGCGGCTGACCTCGCTCTTGACATCGTGAAGGTAGCGCTGGGCGCGGCCGTACAGCGTGCCCGCCATCCGCGCCACCTTCGGCAATTTTTCGGGACCGATGACGATCAGCGCCACGACGCCGATGATGGCCAGCTTGGAAAGACCGAGATCGATCATGTATCAGCGTGCATTCAGTGCTTGTTCTTTTCCTTGGCGTCGACCTCGATCGTGCCCTTGTCGGTCACGTGCGCGGGTGGCGGCGCCGGCTGGTCGGCCGCTTCCTTCTCGTCGGTCTTCACGCCATCCTTGAAACCCTTGACGGCCTTGCCCAGGTCCGAGCCGATATTGCCCAGTTTTTTGGTGCCGAAAACCAGCATGACGACGACCAGGACGATCACCCAATGCCAGATGCTCATGGAACCCATACTATTCTCCTTGCAGGGCGGAAACGCCCAAATTCGGTAAGAACGAACAGTTTACACGACTCTTACTCTGTCATGTTCCTGTCACGATAACAGCCGGAAATAACTCTTCCGCTTGCTGGGAAATGCGCCGGCCCGGGGTCAGTGCATGCCGCGCCATGGCCGCGGGCCGCCATAGATATGCATGTGCAGGTGGTAGATCACCTGGCCGCCATCCGGGCCGCTGTTGACCAGTGTCTTGTAGCCGCGCGTGGGGCTGCCATCGTTGCCATACACCACGGAAACACCGTGCTCCTCGGCCAGCTTCGGGGCCAGCGCCAGCATCTTGCCCAGCAGGAGCGTGTCTTCCGGCTGCGCCTCGGTCAGCGTGGCGATGTGTTTTTTCGGGATCACCAGCAGGTGCACCGGCGCGGCCGGGTTGATGTCCTTGAAGGCCAGCAGCTCGTCGTCTTCGTAGACGACGCTTGCCGGAACTTGTTTGGCGGCGATCTTGCAGAACAGGCAGTTATCCACGTGGGTATCCTTGAATTCGGGCGACATTCATTCGGGCGAAAATAATTCGGGCGAAAATAATCCGGGCGACATTGCTTCGGGCGAAATTAATCCGGGCGCGCGGCTTTTTCGGCAATGCCGGAGACGCCTTCGCGGCGCGCCAGTTCATCGAGCACCTGCTGCGGCGACAGGTCGAACTGCGCCAGCAGCACCAGCGAATGGAACCACAGATCGGCCACTTCGTACAGCACCTTGGCGCCATCGCCCGATACGCGGGCATCCTTGGCGGCCATCACGGTCTCGGTGGCTTCCTCGCCGATCTTCTTCAGGATCGCGTCGTCGCCTTTCGAGAACAGCTTGGCGACGTACGACGTGGCGGGATCGGCGCCCTTGCGCGATTCGATCGTGGCGGCCACGCGGTCCAGGATCGTGCCGGAAGCCTGGTTCATGTCGGTGCTCATTTCTTCTTGTCCGTATAAATGGTTTCCGGATCCTTCAGCACCGGTTCCACGCTGTTCCAGTCGCCATCCTTGGCATCGCCGTCGAACTGCTGGAAGAAGCACGAATGGCGCCCCGTGTGGCAAGCGATGCCGCCGGCCTGCTCCACCTTCAGCAGTACCACGTCCTCGTCGCAGTCGAGGCGGATGTCGAGCACCTTCTGCACATGGCCCGATTCCTCGCCCTTGTGCCACAGCTTCTTGCGGGAGCGGCTCCAGTACACCGCTTCGCGCAGTTCGACCGTCTTGTACAGCGCGTCGCGGTTCATCCAGGCGAACATCAGCACGTCGTTGCTGCCGTGCTCCTGCACGATCACGGGCACCAGGCCATGTTCGTCCCAATGCACGCGGTTCAGCCATTTTGCCTTGGCTACGCTAGGCGTCGTCGTCGGAATACTCATTGTGCTCTCTCAGGCCTCGCGCACCGGGATGCCCTGCTGCGCCATGAAACGCTTGGCTTCCTGCACGGTGTGCTGGCCATAGTGGAAAATGCTGGCGGCCAGTACCGCGTCGGCATGGCCTTTCGTCACGCCATCGGCCAGGTCTTGCAACCCGCCCACGCCGCCCGAGGCGATCACGGGAATGCCCACGGCATCGGACACGGCGCGCGTCAGCGCCAGGTCGAAGCCGCTCTTGGTGCCGTCGCGGTCCATGCTGGTCAGCAGCAGTTCGCCGGCGCCCAGCGATGCCATTTTCTGCGCCCACTCGACAGCATCCAGCCCGGTGGCGTTGCGGCCGCCGTGCGTAAACACTTCCCATTTGCCCGGCGCCACCTGCTTGGCATCGATCGCCACCACGATGCACTGCGAACCGTGCTTCTGCGACGCGTCGAACACCAGCTGGGGATTGCTGACGGCCGAGGTATTCAGGCTGATCTTGTCGGCGCCCGCGTTCAGCAGGCGCTGCACGTCTTCCACCTTGCGCACGCCGCCGCCGACCGTCAGCGGAATGAAGACCTGCGCGGCGACCCGCTCGATGATGTCGAGGATCAGGCCGCGGTTGTCGGACGACGCGGTGATGTCGAGGAACGTCAGCTCGTCGGCACCCTGCTCGTCGTAGCGGCGCGCGATCTCGACGGGGTCGCCGGCGTCGCGCAGCTCGGTGAAATTGACGCCCTTGACGACGCGGCCATCGGTCACGTCCAGGCAAGGGATGATGCGTTTGGCCAGCATATTATTGTTCGCCCGTGGTTTCGTCCGTGGCTTCGCCGACGAATTCGCCGCTCAGTTCATCGGCGCGCAGCTGCGCCTCGTTCAGGTTGATGGTGCCTTCGTAGATCGAGCGGCCGCAGATCACGCCTTCGATGCCTTCGTCCTGCACCGCGCACAGCGCTTCCACGTCGGCCAGGTTGTGCAGGCCGCCGGAGGCGATGATCGGGATGCGCACCGCCTGCGCCAGGCGCACGGTGGCTTCGATGTTCACGCCACCCATCATGCCGTCGCGGCCGATGTCGGTGTAGACGATCGATTCCACGCCGTACTGCTCGAACTTCTGCGCCAGGTCGATCACCTCGTGGCCGGACATCTTGCTCCAGCCATCGGTCGCCACCTTGCCGTCCTTGGCATCCAGGCCCACGATGATGTGGCCGGGGAAGGCGCCGCACGCGTCGTGCAGGAAGCCGGGGCTCTTCACGGCGGCGGTGCCGATGATGATGTAGCTGATGCCGTCATCGAGGTAGCGCTCGATCGTGTCCAGGTCGCGGATGCCGCCGCCCAGTTGCACGGGAATCTCGTCGAGATCGTTCTCCAGCGCAAATTCCTGCACCGTTTTCAGGATCGCCTTCACGGCACCTTCGTTCTTCGGCTTGCCGGCGAACGCACCGTTCAGGTCGACCAGGTGCAGGCGACGCGCGCCCTGCTCCAGCCAGTGGCGGGCCATCGCGGCGGGGTCGTCGGAAAACACGGTGGACTGTTCCATGTCGCCTTGTTTCAGGCGAACGCAGTGACCGTCCTTGAGGTCGATGGCGGGGATGAGCAGCATGGTTGTTTAAAGGTCGAGTAAGTGGATGAATGGAACTGTCGGAGTGCTCAGGGATTCCAGTGGACGAAATTCTTGTACAGCCGCAGGCCGGTGGCCGCGCTCTTCTCCGGGTGGAACTGGGTGGCGAAGATGTTGTCGCGTGCGATCACGCAGCAGAACGGCGTGCCATACACGGTTTCCCCCACGCTGTGCGCCGGGTTCTCCGGCCGCGCGTAATAACTGTGGACGAAATAGAAATACGCATCGTCGGGAATGCCGGCCCACATCGCATGGGGCGCGGTCTGCTTCACCTTGTTCCAGCCGATCTGCGGCACCTTGAAGCGCGAGCCGTCTTCCTGCAACTGCCCGTCGAGCTGGAAGCGCACCACTTCGCCCGGGAACAGGCCCAGGCCTTCGGCATTGCGTTCCTCGCTGCGCTCGAGCAGCATCTGCTCGCCCACGCACACGCCCATCAGCGGCTTGCTGGCGGCGGCGCGCATCAGCGCATCGTGCACGCCCGATTCGCGCAGGTGGGTCATACAGTCGAGCATGGAGCCCTGGCCGGGCAGCACGATGCGCTCGGCCGCGTCGATATCGGCGGGCACGCCGGAAATGGACACGTCCGCTTCCGGCGCGACGGCACGCAGGGCCTGCGCCACGGAGCGCACGTTACCCATGCCGTAGTCAACTACAACGATTTTTTTCATGATGTGAAAGCCGCGTGTCAGGTAACAGCGGGTTTACAGGCTTCCTTTGGTGGAGGGAATCGTACCGGCGGCACGCTCGTCGAATTCGGCAGCCATGCGCAGCGCGCGGCCGAACGCCTTGAAGACGGTCTCGCACTGGTGGTGGGCGTTGGTGCCGCGCAGGTTATCGATGTGCAGCGTGATGCCGGCGTGGTTGACGAAGCCGCGGAAGAATTCCAGCGTCAGGTCGACGTCGAACGTGCCGATCATCGCGCGGGTAAACGGAATGTGGTACTCGATGCCCGGGCGCCCGGAAAAGTCGATGACCACGCGCGACAGCGCTTCGTCCAGCGGCACGTAGGCGTGGCCGTAGCGGCGGATGCCCTTGCGATCGCCGATGGCCTTGGCCACCGCCATGCCCAGCGTGATGCCGACATCCTCGACGGTGTGGTGGTTGTCGATGTGCGTGTCGCCGGTCGCCTTGACGTCCAGGTCGATCAGGCCGTGGCGCGCGATCTGGTCCAGCATGTGGTCCAGGAAGGGCACGCCGGTATCGAGCTTCTGCACGCCGGTGCCGTCCAGGTTCAGGGCGACGCGGATCTGCGTCTCGTTGGTGTTGCGGATGACTTCTGCAATGCGCGAGGCTGGTGAATTCATGGGAAGCTCTGGGGTATTAGGATCGGTCCGCCAACGATGCGCGCAGCGCATCGAGGAAAGCGGCGTTCTCGTCCGGCGTGCTGACGGTGACGCGAAGGCAGTTCGTCAGCACACTGTGCATTTTACTCAAATTTTTAATCAGGATTTTACGACTTACCAGTTTGGCATGGATGCTGTCGGCATCCGGCACCCGGATCGTGATGAAATTGGCCGCCGACGGGAACACCTGCACGGCCGGGATCGCGGCCAGCGCCGCCGCCAGCGCCGTCCGCTGTTCGCGCAGCAGGCGGGCCTGCTCGTTCAGCACCTCGACATGGTCGAGCGCGAATTCGGCCGCCGCCTGCGTCATCACGTTGATGTTGTAGGGCGGCCGCACCTTCTCGAACTGCTCCAGCAGCGCCGGCGCCGCGGACATGTAGCCGAGGCGGATGCCGGCCAGGCCCAGCTTGGACAGGGTGCGCATCACGATCAGGTTGGCGAACTCCGGCAGGCGCCCCATGAAGCTCTGCTGTGCGAACGGCTCGTAGGCTTCGTCGACCACCACCAGCCCGTGCTCGCCCTGCGCGCGCAGGATCGCTTCGATATCGGCCGTGTCGAACAGGTTGCCGGTCGGGTTGTTCGGGTAGGCCAGGAAGATCAGGGCCGGCCGGTGCTGTTCGATGGCCGCCAGCATGGCCGGCAGGTCGAGCGTCAGGTCCGCCTTCAGGGCGACGCCGACGAAGTCCATGCCGGCCACCTGGGCCGAGCGCTGGAACATCACGAACGCCGGTACCGGCGCCAGCATCACGGCACGGCGGTCCTGCCACGCGCAGGTGGCGGCCATGATGGCGATCAGCTCGTCGGAACCGTTGCCCAGCAGGACATCGTAGCCGGCCGGGACCCCGAGCTTCGCGCGGATGCGCTCCTTCAGCGGGCCATAGGCGGCGGCCGGGTAGCGGTTCAGCGCCACCTCGGCGAGCCGGTTGCCCAGTTCGCGGCGCAGCGCTTCCGGCAGCTGGTAGGGATTTTCCATCGCATCGAGCTTCACGAAGCCGCTCGCATCCGGTACGTGGTAGCTCTTGTCGCTGCGCACGTCGGGGCGGATGGTATTGGCGATCAGGCTGTCGAGGGACATGCCGCTGTTACTCAAGATTCTTGCTCCAGTTGGTTATTCGGGGCTGTCGCCGGGGGCGACGGCCCTGCTTGCGGTCTTGCCGGTCCTGGGCTTTTTCGCCGAAGCCTTGGGCTGCGTTGCCGGGAAACCGGGGTCGGACCCCGGATCGGCGCTGCGGACCCGGCTCCTGGCACGAGCCCTGGGGTCAGGCCCCGGCGGCTCCACGGCCGGCGGTGCCAGGCGCCTGGCGCGGGTCTTGGGTTCAAGCGCCGGTGGCGCCACGGGCGCCGGTTCCGCCAGGCGCGCGGCCAGGATCCTGCAATAGTCGGGATTCAGTTCAAAGCCGGTGAAGTGGCGGCCCGTGTTGCGCGCCGCGACGGCCGTGGTGCCGCTGCCCATGAACAGGTCGAGCACCACGCCGCCGGGCGGACACGATGCCTTCACCATCCGTTCGATGATCTCGAGCGGCTTTTGCGTGGGGTGATCGACCCGCTCCGCATGCTGCCTGTGCAAGCGCGATACGCTCCAGAGGTCTTTCGGGTTGTAGCCCTGTTCTAGCCATTTCGCGCCGATGAAGATCGAGCGCGAGCGGGCCTTCTTGGTTTCGGCGTCGTACGGGATGCGCACGGCGTCGAGGTCGAAATAATAATCCTTGCGGCGCACGAAAAAGCCGATCGTGTCGTGCACCGACGAAAAACTGCGCACGGTGCCGCCCATCGACGGCACCCGGCGGTCCCAGATGATCTCGTTGATCATCGTCATCCGCCGTTTCAGCATCACGAAGATCTCCGGCGCCGAGCGCCACGTCGTGAATACATACAGGCTGCCGTTTTCCTTCAGCTTCGGCAGTGCCGCGTCGACCCAACGCTCGGTCCACGCCAGGAAATCGTCCACCGGTTGCTGGTCGGAGGCATTGCCGTAATCCTTGCCCAGGTTGTACGGCGGGTCCGTCAGGATCAGGTCGATCGAGCCATCCGGGATGCGCTGCAAGCCTTGCAGCGCATCCTCGCAGAACACCTGATCGAGCCAGGTGCTCATGACTTCAGCCGCAGCTCCGCGCTGCGCGCGTGCGCCTGCAGGCCTTCGCCGTACGCCAGCTCGGCGGCGACCTTGCCCAGCGTCTGGGCGCCGGCTTCGCTGACCTGGATCACCGACGAACGCTTCTGGAAGTCGTATACGCCCAGCGGCGACGAGAAGCGCGCCGTGCGCGACGTGGGCAGCACGTGGTTCGGGCCGCAGCAATAGTCGCCCAGCGATTCGGACGAGAAGCGGCCCAGGAACATCGCGCCGGCATGGCGGATCTTGTCGGCCCACTGTTGCGGCTCCTCGGCGGAAATCTCCAGGTGCTCGGCGGCGATGGCGTTGGCGATCTCACATGCCTCGTCCATGTCACGCACCTTCACCAGCGCGCCGCGGTCGGTCAGCGAGGTGCGGATGGTGTCCTGGCGCGGCATGGTCGGCAGCAGTTTTTGAATCGAAGCCTCGACTTGCGCGATGTAGTCCGCGTCCGGGCACAGCAGGATCGCCTGCGCCAGTTCGTCGTGCTCGGCCTGCGAGAACAGGTCCATGGCCACCCAGTCCGGGTCCGTGGTGCCGTCGCACACGACGAGGATTTCGGAAGGACCGGCAATCATGTCGATGCCCACGGCGCCGAACACGCGGCGCTTTGCGGCGGCCACGTAGGCATTGCCGGGGCCGACGATCTTGTCCACCGGCTGGATCGATTCGGTACCGTAGGCCAGCGCGGCCACGGCCTGCGCGCCGCCGATGCCGATCACGCGGTCGACACCGGCGATCGCGGCGGCGGCCAGCACCATCTGGTTCTTCACGCCATCCGGCGTGGGCACCACCATCACGATTTCACCGACGCCGGCCACCTTGGCGGGAATCGCGTTCATCAGCACCGACGAGGGATAGGCCGCTTTGCCGCCGGGCACGTAGATGCCCACGCGGTCCAGCGCGGTGATGCGCTGGCCCAGGATCGTGCCATCCGCTTCGGTGTACGTGAAGCCTTGCAGCTCCTGCTTCTGGCGCTCGTGGAACACGCGGATACGCTCGGCCGCGGTCTGCAATGCGGCGCGCTGCGCGTCCGGCAACGCCGCCAGCGCGGCATCGAGTTCGGCCTGGCCGATCTCGAACGCCTTCAGGTCGGCCGCGCCGCCGTTCGGGATGCGGTCGAACTTGTTGGTGTACTCGACCACCGCCTCGTCGCCGCGCGCACGCACCTGCGCGATGATCCCGGTGACGGCCTGTTCGATGGCGAAGTCGGTTTCCGCTTCGAACGCGAGCAGCGCGTCGAGCGTTTCCTGGAAATCGATGGCGGTGGAGTCGAGCTTGCGGATCTGGATCATGGTGGCTGGCTTCAGGGGTTTTACTGGTTTTTACTTGGCTTGCGAGGCTTTTTCAAAGGCTTCGAGGATCGGCTGCAGGCGCGCGCGCTTCAGTTTCAGCGCGGCCTGGTTGACCACCAGGCGGGACGAGATATCGCAGATCTCTTCCACTTCCACCAGGTTGTTGGCGCGCAGCGTGCTGCCGGTGCTGACCAGGTCGACGATCGCGTCGGACAGGCCGACCAGCGGCGCCAGCTCCATCGAGCCGTACAGCTTGATCAGGTCCACGTGCACGCCCTTCTTGGCGAAGTGCTGGCGCGCCATCTCGGTGAACTTGGTGGCCACGCGCAGCCGCGCGCCCTGGCGCACCGCGGTTTCGTAATCGAAGCCCGCCTTCACCGCCACCGACATGCGGCAGCGTGCGATGTTCAGGTCGATCGGCTGGTACAGGCCTTCGCCGCCATGCTCGAACAGCACGTCCTTGCCGGCCACGCCGAAATCGGCGGCGCCATGCTGCACGTAGGTCGGCACGTCGGTGGCGCGCACGATCAGCACGCGCACGTGCGGGTCGTTGGTCGGCAGGATCAGCTTGCGCGAGGTTTCCGGGTTTTCCGTGACGGTGATGCCGGCCGCCGCCAGCAGCGGCAGCGTGTCCTCGAAGATGCGGCCCTTCGACAGGGCGAGGATCAGTTGCGAGCGGTCGGTGGCCTGGGCAGGAAGTGTGCTCATGGTGATTGACGATTACTTGATGCGGGTGATGTTGGCGCCGACGGCGGAAAGCTTCACTTCCATGCGGTCGTAGCCGCGATCCAGGTGATAGATGCGGTCGACCAGCGTTTCGCCCTTGGCCGACAGGCCGGCGATCACCAGCGATGCCGAAGCGCGCAGGTCGGTGGCCATCACGGGCGCGCCGATCAGCTGCTGGGTGCCGTCGATGAAGGCGGTGTTGCCGTCGATGCGGATGCGCGCGCCCAGGCGGTTCATTTCCTGTACGTGCATGAAGCGGTTTTCAAAGATCGTCTCGGTCACGGTGCTCTGGCCGGCGGCGATCGTGTTGACGGCCATGAACTGCGCCTGCATGTCGGTCGGGAAGCCCGGGTATTCGGTGGTGCGGAACGATACCGGCGTGGGCCGCGCATCCATCTGCGCGCGGATCCACGTATCGCCCACGGTCAGGCGCACGCCCATCTCGCGCAGCTTTTCCAGTGCTGCATCGAGGATGTCGGTGCGGGTGTTGCGGATCGTGATGTCGCCGCCGGCGGCCGCCACGGCGCACAGGAAGGTGGCTGCTTCGATGCGGTCGGAGATCACCGCGTGCGCCGCGCCGTTCAGCGCCGGCACGCCCTGGATCACCAGGCGGTCGGTGCCGATGCCGTCGATCTTCGCGCCCATGGCCACCAGCAGGTTGGCCAGGTCCGTCACTTCCGGCTCGCGCGCGGCGTTTTCCAGCACCGTCTCGCCTTCGGCCAGCGTGGCGGCCATCAGCAGGTTTTCCGTGCCGGTCACCGTGATCATGTCGGTGACGACGCGGGTGCCCTGCAGTTTTTTCGCCTTGGCGTAGATGTATCCCGCGTCGATCGAGATCTCCGCGCCCAGTGCCTGCAAGCCCTTGATGTGCTGGTCGACGGGGCGCGAACCGATCGCGCAGCCGCCCGGCAGCGATACCTTGGCTTCGCCGAAGCGCGCCAGCAGGGGGCCCAGTACCAGGATCGATGCACGCATCGTCTTCACCAGCTCGTACGGCGCTTCCAGCTTGTCGATCTTCGCGCCGTTCAGCGTGACCTTGTCGCCGTCCTGCGCGACCGTCAGGCCGGTCTGGCGCAGCAGCCTGAGCATCGTCGACACGTCGTGCAGGTTGGGCACGTTCGACAGTTGCAGGTCGCCGGACGTCAGCAGGCCCGCGCACAGGATAGGCAGCGCCGCGTTCTTGGCGCCGGAGATCTGGATGTCCCCGACCAGGCGCTTGCCGCCGGTGATGAGCAGTTTGTCCATCGATTTTTTCCTTGGTTGTCTCGTTATGCCTTGGCCGCGAATTCTTCCGGGGTCAGCGTCTTCATCGACAGCGCGTGGATTTCCTCGCGCATGCGGTCGCCCAGCGCCGCGTAGACGATCTGGTGGCGCTGGATGGGGCGCTTGCCGGCGAAGGCGGGCGAGACGATGACGGCGGTGAAGTGCTGGCCGTCGCCCTCCACTTCCAGGTGGGTGCAGTCGAGGCCGGCGGCGATGTAGCCGTGGATTGCTTCAGGGGTGGTGGTCATGTTCGGTACCTCTTCAATATTTCTTCAACGTCTGGTTTTTTAATGGCTGCTCAGTGGCTGCTCGGTGGCTGCTCGGTGCCTGCTCAGTGCCTGCTCAGTGTCTCAGCCGGTAGCCGCTCTTCAGCAGCCGGATGGCCAGCAGCGCGAGCACCACCAGGAAGGCGGACACGATGGCCAGGCTGGTCCAGGGATTGATGTCGGACTGGCCGAAGAAGCCGTAGCGGAAGCCGTCGATCATGTAGAAGAACGGGTTCAGGTGCGACACGGTCAGCCAGAACGGCGGCAGCGAATGGATCGAATAGAACACGCCGGACAGGAACGTCAGCGGCATGATCAGGAAGTTCTGGAATGCCGCCAGCTGGTCGAATTTCTCGGCCCAGATGCCGGCGATCAGGCCCATCGTGCCGAGGATGGCGGCGCCCAGCAGCGCGAACGCGACGATCCACAGCGGCCAGGCGAACGACATGTGGGCGAACCACGCGGTGGCGATGAACACGCCCAGGCCGACGACGAGGCCGCGTACCATCGCGGCGATCGTGTAGGCCGAGAAGATTTCCCAGTGAGACAGGGGCGTCAGCAGCACGAACACCAGGTTGCCGGTGATCTTCGACTGGATCAGCGACGACGAGGAATTGGCGAACGAGTTCTGCAGCACGCTCATCATCACCAGGCCGGGGATCAGGAACGACGTGTACGACACGCCCTCGTAGACCTGCACGCGCCCTTCCAGCACGTGGCCGAAGATCAGCAGGTACAGCATGGCGGTAAGGATCGGCGCGGCGATGGTCTGCGTGGCCACCTTGTAGAAGCGCAGGGTTTCCTTGTACACCAGGGTGCGAAAGCCGGTCGACATCATTGCGCGGCCCCTCCGCCGGTGATTTCCAGGAAAATGTCTTCCAGGTCGGCCTGCTGCAGCTGCATCTCGTCGATCACGGCGCCGCTCTCGCGCAGGCGCGCCAGGATGGTTTCCACTTCCATGTATTCGTTGACCTTCAGGCTGTACTGGCGGCCCGAGGCGGACAGTTGCGAACCGGTCTCGGCGTGCAGTACCAGGTGCTGCAGGTCCGGCGGCAGGTCGCCCTGCTTCAGGTGCACGATCAGCTGCGAGCCGGAGATGCGGCGGATCAGCGAGGACATGGTGTCCAGCGCCACCACCTTGCCCAGCTTCATCATCGCCACGCGCTTGCACATCGCCTGCGCTTCTTCCAGGTAGTGGGTGGTCAGCACGATGGTATGGCCTTCGCGGTTCAGGCGCGAAATGAACTTCCACAGCGTCTGGCGCAGTTCGACGTCGACACCGGCGGTCGGCTCGTCGAGCACGATGACGGGCGGCTTGTGCACCAGCGCCTGCGCCACCAGCACGCGGCGCTTCATGCCGCCGGACAGCGCGCGCATATTGGTGTCGGCCTTGTTGGTCAGGTCGAGGTTTTCCATCACCTCGTCGATCCACTTGTCGTTGTTCGGCAGGCCGAAGTAGCCGGACTGCAGGCGCAGCGTCTCGCGCACGGTAAAGAACGGGTCGAACACCAGTTCCTGCGGCACCACGCCAAGCTTCCTGCGGGCGGCACGGAAATCGGTCACCACGTCGTGGCCATGGATCGACACGGAACCGCCGTCGGCGCGGATCAGGCCCGCGATGATCGAGATCAGCGTGGTCTTGCCGGCGCCGTTCGGCCCGAGCAGCCCGAAGAATTCGCCTTCCTCGATCGAGAGCGACACGCCGCCCAGCGCCTGCAGCGATTGATAGCGCTTCTGGACATTGCTGATTTGGATTGCTGTCATGCCTGGCTTGTTTGTGTTCTTTGCAACGCTGACCGTTGCGCTGGCGGCCGGCCCCGGACCGGTTCCGGGCCGTTGCCGTTCATGCGGGAGCTCGCGCCAATCTGGCAAGAGCAACGGTCAATTATATTGGAATTTCGACCCGATCACGCCCGGGCCGGCGGAAATACAGCGGAGAGGGGGGAAGGCGGGGGTCAATGGTGATGCAGTTCGGCGGTCTCGCAGGCTTGCGGCGATACCAGCGAACAGACGCCATACAGCTTGGTCAGGCTTTGCAGCATCGGCGGCAGGTTCACGAGGCGCAGCGTGATGCCGGCCGCGTGGGCGGCGCGTTGCCACGCCAGCATGACTGAGACGGCGGCCGAATCGACGGCCACCACGTTGCGCATGTCGAATTCGCTCTGGCCGGCCTGCAGCGCGGCCAGGCCGTGTTCCAGCGCCGCCGTGGCGTTATCGACGGTCAGCGCGGTCAGGGACAGCATGTTGTTCGAGCTGTCGTTCATGGGATTTTCGCCGTCTTTCATCTCGAAACGGGTTTCAGATACTGATTCAGACACTGAAGGGCCGGCACAAGGCCGGCCCGGGGATGGTTCCTGCTGCCGATTACTTCTTGGCGGTTGCCAGCGGCTTGTTTGCCAGCTGCTTGTTCTTCGCGGCCAGCGTCTTGATCAGGCCATCGATGCCGCCCTTGCTGATCTCGGTGTTGAAGGTGCCCTTGTAGGTTTCCACCAGCCAGGCGCCCAGCACGTTGATGTCGTAGATCTTCCAGCCTTCCGGCGTCTTCGCGACGCGGTAGTTCAGCAGCACCGGTTCGCCGCGGGTCATGTTGACCTGCGAACGCACTTCCACTTCGGTGTCGGCCGCATCGGCGCGCAGCGGCTTGAATTCGATCGTCTCGTTGCGCACCTGCGACAGGGCGCCGGAATACGTGTAGATCAGCAGCGTGCGGAATTCGGTGGACAGCGCGCGCTTCTGTTCCGGCGTGGCTTCACGCCAGTAGCGGCCGGCAGCCAGCGCGGTCATGCGCTCGAAATCCACGTACGGCAGGATCTTGGTTTCCACCAGGTCCATCACCTTGCGGGTGTTGCCAGCCTGGATTTCCTTGTCGTTCTTGGCGGTGTTCAGTACTTCCGAGCTGATGCGCTTGACCAGTTGGTCGGGCGCTTCGTTCGCGCCTTGTGCCGCGGCGAAGCCGGTGGTGGCAAACGCGATCGTGGCGACGGCGAGCAGTTGCTTGATCAGTTTCATGTGGTTTTACCTGGGTTGGTTGTACCGATATTTACTTGTACCGATATTGGTTACACGACAATGGTGGGCCGGTCCATGCCGGCCGCTGCGCCATTATAGCGGGGGTGGCGGAGCCGGCGCTCCGCCGTTACTGTCCCTTACTGTCGCTTACTGTCCGTTACGTGGCCGGCTGCGCTGCGCCTTCGCCGGTCGGCTTCACGGCCGGCTGTTCCGGCACGTTTTCTTCCGCCTTGGTCTCCGGCACGTCGCCGTCATATACCTGGCTCTGGCGGCGCTGCAGGAAACCGTCGCGCACGAACTCGTAGCGGTCGAGCGCCGCATCTTCCAGCAGTGACGACGCGTCGAGCAGCGAAGCACGCTGGTCGACCACGCGCACCACGCTGCCGATGGTACGGACATTGGTGGGATCCTTGTGCGACCACGGATCGGCCGCGAAGTCCAGTGGCAGGCCGGCGGTATCGCGCACCGTGGACGGGCCCAGCAGCGGCAGCATCATGTACGGGCCGGGTCGCACGCCCCAGCGGCCGAGCGTCTGGCCGAAGTCTTCCTTGTGCTTTTGCAGCCCGGCTTCGCTGGCGATGTCGATCAGGCCCAGCAAGCCGAACGTGGAATTGAGGGCGAAACGGCCAAAGTCGGAGACGGCGTCGCCACCCTTGCCTTGCAGCAGATTATTGCCACCGGTCCAGAGATCCTGGAGGTTGCCGAAGAAATTGTTCACGCCGGTCTGCACGAACGACGGCGTGACGTTCTTGTAGCCGGTCGCCACTGGTTTCAGCGCATAGGTATCGACCTTGTCGTTGAAATTGAAGACGGCGCGGTTCCAGTTTTCCATCGGATCGCGCTTGTCCGGGCCAACGGCGCACCCACTCAGGGTGACTGCCGCGGCCGCGGCGAGCAGCATCGGCAAAACGGAGGTTTGACGGCGCATCGGTTTCAGTCCTTTCCTTCAGCGGCTTTGCTGTAGATGAATTGGTTGATCAGGTCTTCCAGCACCGCGGCGGACTGCGTACGGGCGATCCGGTCGCCTTGGGCCAGGTTGTTTTCGTCACCCCCGGCCTCGATACCGACATATTGCTCGCCCAGCAGGCCAGCCGTGAGGATCTTGGCGGAGCTGTCCTTCGGGAACTTGTACGTCGAGTCCATCTCCAGCGTCACGGCCGCCTTGTACGATTTGTCGTCGAACGCGATCCGCGCCACGCGACCGACCACCACGCCCGACGCCTTCACGGCCGCCTGCGGACGCAGGCTGCCGATGTTGTCGAACTTGGCGGTGATTTCATACGTCTTCGCGAGCGAGAAGGTGCCGCTGTTGCCCGCCTTCAGGGCCAGGAACATCAGCGCGGCCACGCCGATCACGACGAACAGGCCGACCCACACATCCAGAGATTTGCGTTGCATTTTTACTTATCCTATCTGTTTTTCTGTAACCGCGCCGGGCATTCCCACGATGCAATTATTTGCTGACTGATTTGCTGCTGTGGCTGGCTTATTTGCTGAACATCAGCGCCGTCAGCATGAAGTCCAGCCACCAGATCATCAGCGACGACACGACCACCGTGCGGGTTGTGGCACCGGCCACGTCTTCCGGCGTCGGCCGCGTCTCGTAGCCCTGGTACAGGGCAATGAAGGTGATCGCGATACCGAACACCACGCTCTTGACGAAACCGTTGCCGACGTCCTTCCACAGGTCGATGCCGGCCTCCATCTGGGACCAGAATGCGCCGGCATCGACGCCGATCAGCCCGACCCCGACCAGGTAACCGCCCAGGATACCGACCGCGGAGAAAATCGACGCGAGCAGCGGCACGGCGATCACGCCGGCCCAGAAGCGCGGTGCCAGCACGCGCTGGATCGGGTTCACGGCCATCATTTCCATGGCGGACAATTGCTCGCCGGCCTTCATCAGGCCGATCTCGGCCGTCAGCGACGTGCCGGCCCGGCCGGCGAACAGCAGGCCCGTGATGACCGGCCCCAGTTCGCGGGTCAGCCCCAGCGCCACCAGCAAGCCCAGCGATTCGGAAGCGCCGTACTTGTTCAGCGTGTAGTAACCCTGCAAGCCCAGCACCATGCCGACGAACAGGCCGGACAGCGTAATGATCAACATCGAATAATTGCCGATGAAGTGCAGCTGCTCGATGACGAGGTGGGGCCGGCGCATCATGCCCGGCGACAGGCCCAGCATGGTGAAGAAGGTGCGCGCGGCGTAGCCGACGCTTTCCACGTAATCGCGCACGGTATTGCCGACGCCGGCAAGAACGCGGCGGCCGATCATTTGCGCACTCCCAGGCCCAGGTCGTCGGCCAGCGACTTGCCCGGATAATGGAACGGCACCGGGCCATCCGCCTCGGCATGCACGAATTGTTTGACGTATGGGTCGGTCGATACCATCATTTCAGCCGGCGTGCCGTGGGCCACGATCTTGCCCTGCGACAGGAAATACACGTAATCCGCGATGGTGAACGATTCCTTGACGTCGTGCGACACCAGGATGCTGGTGGAACCGAGCGCATCGTTCAGGTTGCGGATCAGGTTCGCCGTCACGCCCATCGAAATCGGGTCGAGGCCGGCGAAGGGCTCGTCATACATGATCAGTTGCGGATCCAGCGCGATCGAGCGGGCCAGCGCCACCCGGCGCGCCATGCCGCCGGAAATCTCGCCCGGCTTCAGCGGCGCCGCGTTGCGCAGGCCGACTGCGTTCAGCTTCATCAGCACGAGATCGCGGATCAGCTCTTCCGGCAAGTCCGTGTGCTCGCGCAGCGGGAACGCCACGTTTTCAAATACGGTGAGGTCGGTGAACAGCGCGCCGTGCTGGAACAGCATGCCCATCTTGCGGCGCAACAAATACAATTCCTTGGTTTTCAGCGTGTGGACGACCTGGCCATCCACGCTGACCTGGCCCTTGCTGGGCCGGATCTGCCCGCCGATCAGGCGCAATACCGTCGTCTTGCCACTGCCCGAGCCGCCCATGACCGCCACGACCTTCCCTTTCTGGAAGTCCATGTGAAGCCCCGCCAGGATGGGGCGCTTCCCATACGAGAAGTGCAGATCGCGGATTTCAACGAGGTTTGCCACGGCAGACAGTCTTTATTTTTAATGCCATATTGTAATGCAGAAAGCCCATACTCTGCTGCGCAAGCCCCAGGAATGGCTTATATGACAACGATTAAGTATTCGATGATACAACACTGCCAACTGTTGAGTCAGTAACTTACATTCCGCAAACCCTGTTAATTTTGTGCACGGCACCATTTCTCAAAACCGGGGTCAGACCCCGGTTTCAGGAAACATTTCCGGAATCTGGGGTCTGACCCCGGTTTTATGCAACACGCGGAATCTGGGGTCTGACCCCGGTTTTATGCAACACGAACTGTTGTAAAAAATCCGGGGACTGTCCCTCCCAGGGGGACTGTCCCTGTTGTTTTTACGACAAACAAAAAGCCCGCCGGGCGGACCGGGCGGGCTTTTGGAGGAATGCCGTGGATCAGCGTGGCAGGACGGAGTGGCCCATCAGGTACTCGTCCACCGCGCGGGCGCACTGGCGGCCTTCGCGGATGGCCCACACGACCAGCGACTGGCCGCGGCGGATGTCGCCGGCGGCGAAGATGCCGGGCTTGCTGGTGACGTAGGCATTGCTGCCTTCGGTGGCGGCGCGGGCATTGCCGCGGCCGTCTTTTTCGATGCCGAAGGCTTCCAGCACCTGTTGCACCGGCGAGACAAAGCCCATCGCCAGCAGCACCAGGTCGGCCTTCATCTCGAATTCCGAATCCGGCACTTCGGCCATCTTGCCGTCTTTCCACTCGACGCGGCAGGCGACCAGCTTCTCGACTTTGCCGTTCTTGCCTTCCAGGCGCTTGGTGGCCACCGCCCAGTCGCGCTCGCAACCTTCTTCGTGCGACGACGAGGTGCGCAGCTTGGTCGGCCAATACGGCCACACCAGCGGCTTGTTTTCCTGTTCCGGCGGCATCGGCATCAGTTCGAACTGCGTGATGGCCGCGGCGCCGTGGCGGTTCGACGTGCCCACGCAGTCGGAACCCGTATCGCCGCCACCGATCACGACCACGTGCTTGCCGGTGGCCTTGATCTGGTCTTTCACCTTGTCGCCGGCGTTGACCTTGTTCTGCAGCGGCAGGAAGTCCATCGCGAAGTGGACACCCTTCAGTTCGCGGCCCGGCACCGGCAGGTCACGCGGCTGTTCCGCGCCACCGGCGATCACCACGGCGTCGAATTCCTTTTCCAGGTCTTCCGGGAAGATGGTTTCCTTGGCCCAGTTGTTCACGTTGGCGGGGAAATCCTTGCCCACCAGCGTGTTCATGCGGAATTTCACGCCTTCCGCTTCCATCTGTTCGATGCGGCGGTCGATGTGGAACTTTTCCAGCTTGAAGTCGGGGATGCCGTAGCGCAGCAGGCCGCCGGCGCGGTCCGACTTCTCGAACACGGTCACGTCATGGCCGGCGCGCGCCAGCTGCTGGGCAGCCGCCAGGCCGGCAGGACCGGAACCGATGATGGCCACTTTCTTGCCCGTCTTGTGGTCGGCCGGCTGCGGCTTGACCCAGCCGTGTTCCCAGCCTTCGTCGATGATCTTGTGCTCGATCGACTTGATGCCCACCGGGTCGTTGTTGATGCCCAGCGTGCAGGCGCTTTCGCACGGCGCCGGGCAGATACGGCCGGTGAACTCCGGGAAGTTGTTGGTCGAGTGCAGCACGTCCAGCGCCTGGCGGTAGTGGTGGCGGTACACCAGGTCGTTCCAGTCGGGGATGATGTTGTTGACCGGGCAGCCCGTGTTGCAGAACGGGATGCCGCAATCCATGCAGCGTGCGCCCTGCACCTTGGCCTGCTCGTCCGTCAGCTTGAGCACGAACTCCTTGTAGTTCTTCAGGCGCGATTCCGGGGCCAGGTAGCTTTCGTCCTGGCGCTGGAATTCCATGAAACCGGTGATTTTTCCCATTTTCTCTAATTCCTAACTGATTGGCGCGATTACGCGGCGATGGCCTGGGTTTCAGCTTCGATCGAGGCGTTATCCGCCAGTTCGACCAGAGCGCGCTTGTATTCGTTCGGGAACACTTTCACGAACTTGCCACGGCTTTCGGCCCAGTTATCCAGCAGCAGGCGGGCGCGCGTGCTGCCGGTGTGCTTGAAGTGGCGTTCGATCAGGCGCTTCAGGATCGCTTCGTCCGATTCCGGCGTGCCGTTGCGATGCTGGGCGTGCCAGGTCGACTTGTCGTCGTGGTCGGCGGCCGGCAGCACTTCTTCCAGGCTGACCATCGACAGGTTGCAGCGCTTCTCGAAATCGCCGTCCGGGTCGTACACGTAGGCGATACCGCCCGACATGCCCGCCGCGAAGTTGCGGCCCGTGTGGCCCAGCACGACCACGGTACCGCCGGTCATGTATTCGCAACCGTGGTCGCCCGTGCCTTCGACGACGGCCGTGGCACCCGAGTTACGCACCGCGAAACGTTCGCCTGCCACGCCGTTGAAGAAGGCTTCGCCGGCGATCGCGCCGTACAGCACCGTGTTGCCGATGATGATGTTGTTGACGGCCCAGCCGCGGAACTCGGTATTCGGACGCACGATGATGCGGCCGCCCGACAGGCCCTTGCCCACGTAGTCGTTGCCTTCACCCACCAGGTCGATCGTGATGCCATGCGCCAGGAATGCGCAGGCCGACTGGCCGGCGGTACCCTGCAGCTGGATGTGGATCGTGTCGTCCGGCAGGCCGGCGTGGCCGTAGCGCGCCGCCACTTCACCGGACAGCATCGTGCCCACGGTGCGGTTGCGGTTCTTCACCGGCGAGATGAACGATACGCGTTCGCCCTTCTCCAGCGCGGCCTTGGCTTGCGCGATCAGCTTGTGATCGAGCGCGTTTTCCAGGCCGTGCTCCTGCTCTTCGTTGTGGTACATGCACAGGCCTTCGTTGACCCGCGGCTGGTAGAAGATGGCGGAGAAGTCCAGGCCCTGCGCCTTCCAGTGCGTGATCGCCTTCGACTTGTCCAGCAGGTCGGAACGGCCGATCAGTTCATCGTACGTGCGGATGCCCAGCTGCGCCATCAGTTGACGCGCTTCCTCGGCAACGAAGAAGAAGTAGTTCACCACGTGTTCCGGCTTGCCCTGGAACTTGGCGCGCAGCACCGGGTCCTGCGTGGCCACGCCCACCGGGCAGGTGTTCAGGTGGCACTTGCGCATCATGATGCAGCCTTCGACGACCAGCGGCGCGGTGGCGAAGCCGATTTCGTCGGCGCCCAGCAGCGCGGCGATGACCACGTCGCGGCCGGTACGCATCTGGCCGTCGGCCTGCACGCGGATCCGGTTGCGCAGGCCGTTCAGCACCAGCGTTTGCTGAGTCTCTGCGAGGCCCAGCTCCCACGGCGTGCCGGCATGCTTCACAGACGACAGCGGCGAGGCGCCGGTACCGCCGTCATGGCCGGCCACCACCACGTGGTCCGCCTTGGCTTTCGAGACGCCGGCGGCCACGGTGCCGATACCCACTTCCGACACCAGCTTCACGGAGATCGAAGCGCGCGGGTTCACGTTCTTCAGGTCGTGGATCAGCTGCGCCAGGTCTTCGATCGAGTAGATGTCGTGGTGCGGCGGCGGCGAGATCAGGCCGACACCCGGCACCGCGAAACGCAGCGTGGCGATGTAGCCCGACACCTTGTGGCCCGGCAGCTGGCCGCCTTCGCCCGGCTTGGCGCCCTGCGCCATCTTGATCTGGATCTGGTCCGCGGAATTCAGGTATTCCGCCGTCACGCCGAAGCGGCCGGACGCCACCTGCTTGATCTTCGAGCGCAGCGAGTCGCCTTCCAGCAGCGGAATGTCGACCACGACCTGGTCCTTGCCGATGACATCGGCCATCGTCGCGCCCTGCTTGATCGGGATGCCTTTCAGCTCGGCCTTGAAGCGGTTCGGATCTTCGCCGCCTTCGCCCGTGTTCGACTTGCCGCCGATACGGTTCATGGCGATCGCCAGCGTGGCGTGCGCCTCGGTGGAGATGGAACCCATCGACATGGCGCCGGTGGCGAAACGCTTGACGATCTCCTTGGCCGGCTCGACTTCTTCCAGCGGGATCGCCTTCGACGGATCGATCTTGAACTCGAACAGGCCGCGCAGCGTCAGGTGGCGGCGGCTCTGGTCGTTGATGATCTGCGCGTACTCTTTATAGGTGTTGAAGTTGTTGGCGCGGGTCGAGTGCTGCAGCTTGGCGATCGCGTCCGGCGTCCACAGGTGGTCTTCGCCGCGCACGCGGTAGGCGTATTCGCCGCCCGCATCCAGCGACTCGGCCAGCACCGGGTCGTTGCCGAAGGCCAGGTTATGCAGGCGCAGCGCCTCGTCGGCGATCTCGAACAGGCCGATACCTTCCACGTTCGACGCGGTGCCCTTGAAGTACTTCTGCACGACCGCCTTGTTCAGGCCCACCGCTTCGAAGATCTGCGCGCCGCAGTACGACATATAGGTGGAGATGCCCATCTTCGACATCACCTTCATCAGGCCCTTCCCGACCGCTTTGGTGTAGTTGTACAGCGCGGTTTCCGGCGTCAGGTCGCCCGGCATCGCGTGGGCCATCTCGGCCAGCGTTTCCATTGCCAGGTACGGGTGCACGGCTTCGGCGCCATAGCCCGCCAGCAGCGCGAAGTGGTGCGTTTCGCGGGCCGAACCGGTTTCCACGACCAGGCCGGTGGAAGCGCGCAGGCCCTTGCTGACCAGGTGCTGGTGGATCGCGGACGTTGCCAGCAATGCCGGGATCGCCACGCGGTCGGCGCACACGGCGCGGTCGGACACGATCAGGATGTTATGGCCGGACTTGATCGCGTCGACGGCTTCCGCACACAGCGATGCCAGCGACGCTTCCACGCCTTCCTTGCCCCAGGCCAGCGGGTAGCAGATCGACAGTTCGTACGACTTGAACTTGCCGCCGGTGTGGCCGCTGATGTGGCGCAGGCGCGCCATGTCGTCGAACGACAGCACCGGCTGCGACACTTCGAGGCGCATCGGCGGGTTGACGTTGTTGGTGTCCAGCAGGTTCGGTTTCGGGCCGATGAACGACACCAGCGACATCACCATCGCTTCGCGGATCGGGTCGATCGGCGGGTTGGTCACCTGGGCGAACAGCTGCTTGAAGTAGTTATACAGCGGCTTGAGCTTGTTGGACATGACGGCCAGCGGCGAGTCGTTGCCCATCGAACCGGTGGCTTCTTCACCGGCGGCGGCCATCGGCGCCAGCAGGAAACGCAGGTCTTCCTGGGTGTAGCCGAACGCCTGCTGGCGGTCCAGCAGCGATGCCGGCAGCTTTTCACCCTGGGCCGTGTACTTGGCGGCGTTCTGGTGCAGCTGGCTTTCAGCCAGTTTCAGGCTGTTCAGCTTGATACGGACAGCGTTGATCCATGCCTTGTACGGCTTGGCGTTGGCGTACGTATCCTTCAGCTCCTTGTCGTCGATGATGCGGCCGGCTTCCAGGTCGATCAGGAACATCTTGCCCGGCTGCAGGCGCCATTTCTGGATGATCTTCGATTCCGGGATCGGCAGCACGCCCGATTCGGATGCCATCACCACCAGGTCGTCATCCGTGACGATGTAGCGGGCCGGGCGCAGGCCATTGCGGTCCAGCGTGCCGCCGATGTAGCGGCCGTCGGTGAAGGCCATCGCGGCGGGGCCGTCCCACGGCTCCATCATCGCGGCGTGGTATTCGTAGAACGCCTTGCGGTTGTCGTCCATCAGCGTGTGGTTTTCCCACGCTTCCGGGATCATCATCATCATCGCTTGCGCCAGCGGGTAGCCCGCCATCAGCAGCAGTTCCAGCGCGTTGTCGAAGCAGGCGGTGTCGGACTGGCCTTCATAGATCAGCGGGAACAGCTTCTGCAGGTCGTCGCCCAGCACGGCGGACTTCATCACGCCTTCGCGGGCGCGCATCCAGTTGAAATTGCCCTTGACCGTGTTGATCTCGCCGTTGTGCGCGATCAGGCGGTACGGGTGAGCCAGCGGCCATTCCGGGAAGGTGTTCGTGGAGAAGCGCTGGTGCACCAGTGCCAGCGCGGAGATGCAGCGCGGATCCTGCAGGTCGCGGTAGTACACGCCGACCTGGTCGGCCAGCAGCAGACCCTTGTAGACGACCGTGCGGGCCGACATCGACGGCACGAAGAATTCGTTACCGTGCTGCAGCTTCAGCGCCTGGATCGCGTGGCCGGACGACTTGCGGATCACGTAGAGCTTGCGTTCCAGTGCATCGGTCACCATGATGTCGGCGCCGCGGCCGATGAAGATCTGGCGGATCACCGGCTCTTTCGCACGCACCAGCGGCGACATCGGCATTTCCGTATCGACCGGCACGTTGCGCCAGCCCAGCACGACCTGGCCTTCGATGCGCACGGCGCGCTCGATTTCCTGTTCGCATGCGATGCGCGACGCGCTTTCCTTCGGCAGGAACACCATGCCCACGCCGTATTCACCCGGCGGCGGCAGTTCCACGCCCTGCTTGCCCATCTCGTCGCGGTAGAACTGGTCCGGGATCTGGATCAGGATGCCGGCACCGTCGCCCATCAGCTTGTCGGCACCCACGGCGCCGCGGTGGTCGATGTTCTTCAGGATCTGCAGACCCTGTTCGATGATCGAATGGCTTTTCTGGCCTTTGATATGGGCTACGAAGCCGACACCGCAGGCATCGTGTTCGTTGGCTGGGTCGTACAAACCTTGCGCGTTCATGGGCACTTTCTCCGAAGCAGAGAGCCGTGAACACCTACCGTGGCGGGTACGCATGGCTCCGGTTTTGCAAATTGAAAACCGAGAATAGTGCATCGCACAAGTAAACTCAACTTAATTAATTAGGGTCGGAGTCAAATTAATTGCACTATTCTTGCGCAAAATTTTAATTAGGGACAGAGTGGGAGACATGAACAAAGATTGCTCGCCCCGGGAAATTTGACTAGCTGAAAGGCAAAAGTTGCTAAAAAACGGGGGTGGAGCAGGGGTTTCGCGAAGCATGCTTCGCGCCTGCGTAACGGTGCAGGCCTGCGAGCCTGCACTCCTCCCTGTCCCCGAATATTGGCAACATCTTTCGAATCAATGCATTAGCGTTAACGGGTGCTGCTGGGCTGGTTGCTAAACAACCGAAGAGGAAGCTACCGTGGGTTTCAAGCCGATGGTGGCTGTTTGAACGGCCGACCGCGCTTGGCTGGCAGGACTTGCCGCTTGGCCTTCTGCTCCAGTTCCTTCTTGTACTTGTCGGTGCCCAGCGGCCACCCTTTCAGCACGGCGGCTTCGACAACGGCGATCTGCGCGGCAGGCAGATGCTGCGCGGACAGCTCGATATAAGCCGCCTCCCGCTGGAACGGCGTATTGCCGAGCGACCAGTAAGACGGATGATCGGTGACGACGTTGTCCGACCGGACGCCCGCATGGTGGCCGTAGCTGGACCATGGGTACTCCTCCGCCGCGCCCGCCACGCCGGCACGGACCGGGGCAGCCTCGAGGTAGCGGCAGCAGGTCAGCAGGAAGTTGTCGGCATCGATGACCGAAGTCTTGTAACGCCCGTGCCACAGGGTGCCGGCGCGGCCGTATTTCTGGTTGAAGTAAGGCACATAGCAGCGGCCCAGCCATTGCATCATCTGGCCCAGCCCTTCCTCGTCGGAGGGCGTGGCCAGCAGGTGCAGCCCGTCCGGCAGCAGCACGTAGGCGTGGATGGCGACCTTGTAGGTCCGGGCTGCGGCGCGCAGCCAGGCGAGGAAGGTCGTGTAATCGTCCGTATCCTGGAAGATGCGCTGGCCGTTCAGGCCACGCTGGATGACGTAATGGGGCTGGGAAGGAACGATGAGTCGGGGCAGGCGGGCCATACCAGGGAAGGAAATCGGTGAAAACCGCCATGATACGCCGGCGGCAATCACACTGTCCCTGATTGTTTACGGAAACTGAAATTTCCCGCTGGCTCTGTCCCTATTAGTGCTTAAGACAAATTGAAACTGGTCGACAGGCTGTACCCCTCGCCATATGCGCTGCGCAGCGGCAGGTCCTGCCCCAGCCCGGTACGTGCCTTCTTGCGCAGCCGGTACACCAGCATGTCCACGCGGCGCCCGGCATCCGGATCGTCGCCACCAATGCCGGCCACGATGACCTGCCGCGGCACGGGCCGCGTATTGATCGTCAGCAGGTGCAGGAAATTGCATTCCTTTTCCGTCAGCGTGATCGCCTGGCCCTGCAGTTCGAGCTGGCGGGCCGCCAGGCGCAGGGTCCACTTGCTGGGCGCGGGCGCCGTTTCCTGCGGGCCGACACGACGGTCCAGCGCCTCGATATGGGCAGCCAGTTCGGGAAACTTGATGGGCTTGGTCAGGTAGTGGTCGGCCCCCAGGCGCAGGCCGAGGATGCGGCTGTCGAAATTGACCCGTCCCGTGAGCACAAGCAAGCCGATCTGGGGGTACAATTGGCGCATCCTCGGTATCACATTGATACCGTCCTCGTCGGGAAGACCAAGGTCCAGCACGACGACGCCGACATTACCCTGGCTCAACGCGGACCACATCTCGCCCGCGTTGCTGGTAATGCTGACACCGTGTCCTAATTCCCCCAGGTAATCCGCCATTTCTTCGGCGTATTCCAGGTTGTCTTCCACGATCAATATCTGCGTCATCGATGGCCATTTAATGTTGTTTCGTTACTCAAAGAATTATCACGGGAGTAACGATCCGGTGCAAGGTTTATACAGCAACCGGAAGCCAAATCCGGAACTTCTTGCCGCTTTCCGGCAAGTTTTGCACGCTGAGCGTGCCACCGTGCACTTCAATCACCGCTTTGGCCATGTATAAGCCAATGCCGGACCCGGCGATGCCCACCGCCGCAATGCCCCGGTAACCCTTGTCGAACAGCCGGGCGATTTCCCCTTCCGGTATCGGCGGGCCCCGATCGGCAACGGTGAATTCGATCCCGCCACCGTCCGCCTTGCCGGCCCACAATTCGATGGGCGACCCCGGCGGCGTGTACTTGATGGCATTGTCCAGGAGCACGTCGAGGCACATGCGCATGCCTTCCGGGTCGGCGCGCACCCATGCCGGCGCATCGCCGCCGTGCACGGCGATGCCGGGCCGGCGCACGCGGGCATGCGCGGCCGCCGCTTCCAGCAAAGCCGCCGGCTCGATGCCATTCTCGCGCTGCCGGCGCCCGATGGCCGCCAGCCGTTCCGGCGACAGGTATTCGTCGACCATGCCGAGCAGCCGGTCCACCGCGGTCTGGATCTTGTGATAGCGCTTCGTGGTGCCTTCATCGGCACCCTTGTCCGTCATCACCAGGCGCTGGATGGCACCATCGATGGTGGCCAGCGGTGAACGGAATTCGTGCGACAGCATCGACGCGAACTGTTTTTGCTGGTGTTCGAAAGCGCGGCGCGCGCTGATGTCGCGCGCCACGCCGACCAGCCGTCGTTCGTCCACCAGCGTGGATTCGATCTCCACGGCAATACCTTCCAGTTCCGCTTCGCGCAGCACGGTGTGGCGGGTACCGTCGCCCTGCCGGAAACGCGCCAGCCGCTCCGGCAAGTCGTGCAGCAGCGGCGCGGCAATGGCCTGCGCACGCTCCAGCACCTGCTCCGGCGACCAGCCGAAGCGCCGTGCGGCAACCGGGCTGACGTACAGCAGCTGCCCGGTCACACAGTCGAGCATCCAGTGGATGTCGGTGCCATGCTCGAGCAACAGCTGGTAGTCAGCTTTTTCCATGGCCGGCCGTCAGTCGACCAGCGGTGCGAAGATCTGCTGCAGGTCTTCCTGCGTCAGCGCCATTTTCTGCGACTCCCCTTCGGCCAGCACCGATTGCGCCAGGTCGGCCTTCTTCTGCTGCAGCACCTGGATCTTTTCTTCCAGCGTGCCCTTGGCAATCAGTTTATAGACGAACACCGGCTTGTCCTGCCCGATACGCCAGGCGCGGTCGGTGGCCTGCTGTTCGGCCGCCGGATTCCACCAAGGATCGTAGTGGATCACGGTATCGGCCGCGGTCAGGTTCAGGCCGACACCGCCCGCCTTCAGGCTGATCAGGAAGATCGGCACGGCGCCCTGCTGGAACGCGGCCACCTGGGCGCCGCGGTCGCGCGTTTCGCCGGTCAGCAACGCATACGGGATATCGCGCGAATCCAGTTCTTCCTGGATCAGCTCCAGCATCGACGTGAACTGCGAGAACACGAGGATCTTGCGCTTTTCTTCCAGCAAGTCTTCCAGCATCTGCATCAGGTCGGCCAGCTTGGCGGACCCGGCGGCCTGCTGCTTGCGGGTCGACAACGTTTTGACCAGCCGCGGATCGCAGCACACCTGCCGCAGCTTCAGCAGCGCTTCCAGGATGACGATCTGGCTGCGCGCCACGCCCTTGCGGTCGATTTCCTCGCGCACTTTCTGGTCCATCGCCAGCCGCACGGTTTCGTACAGGTCGCGCTGGGCGCCGGTCAGCTCGACCTTGCGCACCATTTCCGTCTTCGGCGGCAGTTCCTTGGCCACGCTGTCCTTGGTGCGGCGCAGCAGGAACGGCTTGATCCGGCGATTGAGCAACATCCGGCGCAACGGGTCGTCCTGCCGCTCGATCGGGTGGCGGAATTGCGAATTGAACGCTTTTTCATCGCCCAGCAAGCCCGGCAGCAGGAAGTGGAACTGCGACCACAGTTCGCCCAGGTGATTTTCCAGCGGCGTGCCGGACAGGCACAGCCGGTGCTTGGTGCGCAGCAGGCTGGCGCTTTGCGCCGCCTTCGAACGGGTGTTCTTGATGTAATGCGATTCGTCCAGGATCACCATGTGGAAATCGTGCTCGCGCAGTTTTTCCTCGTCGCGCGGCAGCAGCGCATACGTGGTCAGCACCAGGTCCGCTTCCGGGATCTTGTCGAACAGCTCGGCGCGGTCCTTGCCCTGCAGCAGCAGCACCTTCAGGCTGGGCGCGAAGCGGGCTGTCTCGTCCTGCCAGTTGCCCATCAGCGAGGTGGGCGCGATCACCAGTGTCGGGTGCGTCATCCGCCCCGATTCCTTTTCCACCAGGATGTGCGCCAGCGTCTGCACTGTCTTGCCGAGACCCATGTCGTCGGCCAGGATGCCGGCCAGCCCGTACTCGCGCAGGAATTGCATCCACGACAAGCCTTCGGTCTGGTAATCGCGCAGCGTGGCTTGCAGGCCGGCCGGGGTGGCCACCCGCTTGACCGACGAGAACTGGTTCAGCCGGCGCCCCATGTCCCGCAACTCTTCGCCGCCCGTCCAGTTGAACTCGCCCGTGCGGGACAGTTCGTCCAGCCGCGCCGCGTCCAGCGTGCTCATGCGAACGCTGTGGCGGATCTTGTCGTTGAAGTACAGTTCGCCCAGCGTGCCCAGGATCGGTTTCACGCGGGCCCAGGGCAGCGCCACGCGGGTGCCGCCGGGCAGCGTGGCCAGCATCTGGTCCGTTTCGCCGTGCATGGACAGCGCCTTGGCGCTGAAATCGTTCGGCATGTTGCGGATCATCTGCACCAGCACCGGCAGCAGTGGCACGCGTTCGTCGTTCACGGTGATGCCCAGCTCCAGCTCGAACCACGCATGGCCCGTTTCCGCGCCCTCTTCCTCGATCTCGGCATACCACTCGTCGACCGCCGTCACGTCATAGCGGTATTTCGATGTCTTCTCGACTTGCCAGCCTTCCGCCTGCAGCGCTTCGATGCCGGATTCGGCGAAGCGGATCCAGTCGGCCTGGCTGGCCAGCAGCAGGCCGCCGCGCACGGACGACAGCGGCAAGGCGGTCGGCTTGCGGAAACCCAGGTGGGTCAGCGTGTCGAGCGCGGCATTTTCCAGCGCCTCGTTGCGGACGATGATCTCGGTCACTTCGCCGCGCTGGCGCACCACGCGCTGCGATGGATCGAACGACACGCGCTCGCCATCGTAGTCATAGGACAGCACCGCGTAGTCGTGCCATTTCTGCACCGACCCGTCGGACAGCTGCGCCGCGTCGAGCACCAGGATCGGCCGCGGCCGGACATCTTCGCGCAAGCGCTGCGGCAAGGGCTGCGGCAGCGGCATCAATTGCTGCAAGCCATGGGCCAGCAGCAGTTGCGACACGCGCATTTTGTCATTCGGCATCAGCAATGGCGCCTGAGCAACCAAAGCCTGCAGTTCGGCCAGCGGAATGTCGGCGCCGCCCTGGTTCAGGTTCAGCACGCCGCACGACAGGTTGTCGATATACCACGGCGGTTCGGTGGGCAGCATGTAGTCGATCTGGTCGGCACCGGGGTGGCGCGCGCCGCCGGGCGCATGCTCGGGTGCCTCCACTTTCCAGCCCAGCCGCAAGCCCTTGCCTTCCTCGCGCCAGGCCAGGTTGGCGGTGCGCGCCTGGCCGGCCTTCATCGGGTAGACGAGGCCATTGCCGACGTCCGCCCAGGAGTTTGCCCACAGCAATTTTTCCTGCTCGGACAGCATCTGCAGCAGTGCCGCGCCGATCTTGCCGCGCGGTTCGGTGGCGCTGCCGGTCGGCGAATTCGGGCCGGTGCGCATGGCCACGAAGAAGCGCACCAGGTCTTCATCGCCCGGTTCCAGGAACGGCGGGGGTGCCGACAGCAGCGAAAACACTTCATTGACGGGGCTGGCGGCAGCCACGTCGCCGTTCGGGCGCAGCCGCGCCTTGTACAGTGCCAGCGCCACATGGCGGCCGCCGGACGTGGGGGCGAGCACGTAGATCAGCTTGTAGCTGGTCTGCTTCGGATCGGGATCGACCGGGGCCAGTTTTGCTTTCGGGTGCGCGGCCGCGTCGACCCGCTGCAACCAGATGGCAACCGCGTACGGCAGCTGGGTTGCCGGCGGGCTGGGGGGAGCGGAGGCAGGGGCAGCAGGAGTTGCAGGAGCTTCGTCGCGGGTCAAATCCATTGGTCGCATCGGTGTATTCAGGACGGTTCAAAAACAGCAACATGCAATATTATCCGCCAACAGCCTTTCTGTGTTTGCTTATGTTCTAACTTATCGGCGCAAGTCCCGTGGCGCGGTGGCGTCATGTATCATCAAAGGCTTGTCTGTTGAGAATAGAACACATGCTGCCTTCCATCGAACAACGCCTGGCCGCCGAGCTGGCCGCCAAGCCGGCCCAGGTGGCCGCCGCGATCGCCCTGCTGGACGAGGGCGCCACTGTCCCCTTCATTGCCCGCTACCGCAAGGAAGCCACCGGCGGGCTCGACGATATCCAGCTGCGCCTGCTCGAAGAGCGCCTGCGCTACCTGCGCGAGCTGGAAGACCGCCGCGAAGCCATCGTGGCGTCGATCACCGAGCAGAACAAGATGACGCCGGCATTGCTCGACGCCATCCTGCACGCGGAAGACAAGACCCGGCTGGAAGACCTGTACCTGCCCTACAAGCAGAAGCGCCGCACCAAGGCCCAGATCGCCATCGAGGCGGGCCTGGCACCGCTGGCCGACAGCCTGCTGGCCGATCCCGCCCTGGATCCGGAAAGCGTGGCCGCCCAGTACCTGCGCGAAGCCTTCACGACGCCGGACGGCAACAACCCCGGCGTGGCCGATACCAAGGCGGCACTCGATGGCGCCCGCCAGATCCTGATGGAGCGCTTCGCCGAAGACGCGAACCTGGTGCAATCGCTGCGCGAATACGTGCAGGAACATGGCGTGGTGGAATCGAAAGTTATCGAAGGAAAACAGGATGAAGGCGAGAAGTTCGCCGACTACTTCGCTTACTCGGAGCCGCTGTCCACCGTGCCGTCGCACCGTGCGCTGGCCCTGATGCGGGGCCGCCGCGAAGGCGTGCTGGACGTGACGCTGCGCCTGGATACCGAAGCGGAAAAGCCGAAATGGGATGCCCCGCACAACCCGTGCGAAAGCCGCATCGCCGCCCGCTTCGGCATCAAGGCCGCCGGCCGCCCCGCGGACAAATGGCTGACCGACACCGTGCGCTGGACGTGGCGCGTGAAAAGCTTCATGCACCTGGAAACCGAATTGATGGGCGCGCTGCGCGAAAAGGCCGAGCTCGATGCCATCAATGTGTTCGCCACCAACCTGAAAGCCCTGCTGCTGGCGGCGCCGGCCGGCCCGCGCGCGACGATGGGCCTGGACCCGGGCTTGCGCACCGGCGTGAAGGTGGCGGTGGTCGACGCCACCGGCAAGGTCGTCGATACCGCCACCGTGTACCCGCACCAGCCGCGCAACGACTGGGAAGGCACGCTGCATACGCTGGGCCAGCTGGCGGCGAAGCACAATGTGTCGCTGATTTCGATCGGCAACGGCACCGCGTCGCGTGAAACGGACAAGCTGGCGCAGGACCTGATCAAGCGCCGGCCCGAGCTGAACATGACGAAGATCGTCGTTTCCGAAGCGGGTGCGTCGGTGTATTCGGCATCGGAATTCGCCTCGCGCGAATTGCCGGACATGGACGTCTCGCTGCGCGGCGCCGTCTCGATCGCGCGCCGCCTGCAGGATCCGCTGGCCGAACTGGTCAAGATCGATCCCAAGTCGATTGGCGTGGGGCAATACCAGCATGACGTAAGCCAGACGCAACTGGCGCGCACGCTCGATGCCGTGGTCGAGGATTGCGTGAACGCCGTGGGCGTGGACGTGAACACCGCCTCGGCGCCGCTGCTGGCGCGGGTCTCGGGCCTGTCCGCCGGCGTGGCGCAGAGCATTGTCAGCTACCGCGACCTGAAAGGTGCCTTCACGTCGCGCGCGGCGCTGAAGAAAGTACCCCGGCTGGGCGACAAGACGTTCGAGCAGGCGGCCGGCTTCCTGCGCGTGATGAATGGCGACAACCCGCTGGATGCCTCGGCCGTGCACCCGGAATCCTATCCGGTAGTCGAAAAGATCCTGGCCGATATCAAGAAGGATATCAAGTCCGTCATCGGCGCCAGCTCGGTGCTGAAGACCCTGTCGCCGGCCCGGTATGCCGATGAAAAATTCGGCGTGCCCACGGTGACGGATATCCTGAAAGAACTGGAAAAGCCGGGCCGCGACCCGCGCCCCGAGTTCACCACCGCTACCTTCAAGGAAGGCGTGGAAGAAATCGCCGACCTGCGGCCGGACATGATCCTGGAAGGCGTGGTCACCAACGTGGCCGCGTTCGGCGCCTTCGTCGACATCGGCGTGCACCAGGATGGCCTGGTGCATATCTCGGCGCTGTCGAACAGCTTCGTGAAAGACCCGCACACAGTGGTGAAGGCGGGCCAGGTGGTCAAGGTGAAGGTGCTGGAGGTGGACGTGAAGCGCAAGCGCATCGCCCTCACCATGCGCCTGTCGGACAGCGCGCCGGCGCCGGGTTCCCGCCCGGAACAGCGCGCCGGCAGCCAGGAAGATCGCCGCAACGACCGCCGCGCCATGGGCCAGCAGCAAAAGAATGGGGCGCGCGAGCCGGCCATGGGCGGCTCGATGGCGGCCGCCTTTGCCAAGCTGCGCGGCTAATGGGGCAAGACACCACCGGGCGCCGCCCTCCCGGCGGCGCCGTCAGGAATCTTTCACGCTGAGCAACCGGCCCGCCACCCGGGCCAGCGCGTACAGCGCCAGCGACATCACGGCCGAAGAGCAGATCAGCACGCTGGCCCAGGCCAGTTCGTCCAGCTGGCGCAGCGCCAGCGTACCGCTGACCAATGGCGGCACCTGGATGCCGGCGATGATCAGCATGGCGATGGCCTGGCGGCGATAGGCGCTCACGCGGGCCGGCGCGTGCGTGAAGATGTCGCGTGCCTCGCCTTTCGGTGCGCGCCACAGCATCCAGCTCATCGAGTGGCCGGCCAGTTTCCAGCCGGCGGCGGTGGGCGCTTCCGCATAGTGGGGGTCTTCGATTTCCCGGGTGGAGGCAAAGTCGATCCGGTAGTCGTAAGGCTCGGGCAGATCGGTGCGAAAGGTGTAGATGCCGAACGGCGCCACCGATTCCAGGTGCCGGCCCTGGGCCGACTGGCTCTCCAGCCAGCGTTCGATGCGCTCGGGATGCCATGCGGCGCCCAGCTTGACTTTCCTGACCCGCCTGTTGCCCTGCTCCACTTCCATCCCGCGATCCTCCTGTCATGCCTTCGAGAGCGCTACCAGCGGATTATGGTAGCACGGTGGCAACTGTGCACCGCAGCACAAAAAGCTACAGTGCGTTGGCGGCACGGTATGGGCGGCGGCCCTGGTACCGTGCGGGGCACCGGCGCGGCGCGGCGGCTTTCCGCCACACGGCCGCGGCCTGCAGCGGGCACGGGAATCCCTGTAAAATGCCGGTGTTCCGATATTTTCGTTTTTTTCTTATTGAGGCAGCTATGAGCGACGTACAACAGTGGATCAAGGAAACCGTGACCAGCACTCCGGTAGTGCTGTTCATGAAAGGCACCGCGCAATTCCCGCAATGCGGTTTCTCCGGCCGCGCGATCCAGATCCTGAAGGCATGCGGCGTCGAGAACATCGCCACCGTCAACGTGCTGGAAGATGGTGAAGTGCGCCAGGGCATCAAGGAATACTCGAACTGGCCGACCATTCCGCAGCTGTACGTGCGCGGCGAATTCGTCGGCGGTTCGGACATCATGAGCGAGATGTACGAGTCGGGTGAGTTGAAGAAGCTGCTGGACAACAACGGCTAAGCACCCATGACCGGGCGCGCGCGGCGGATCGTCGTCGCCATCACGGGCGCCACCGGCGCCGTGTATGGCGTCCGGTTATTGCAGACACTGCAAACGCTTCCAGGCGTCGAATCCCACCTGGTGATTTCGGACGCCGCCATCCTGACCCTGCACGAAGAAACGGGCCTGGCACGGCGCGATGTGGAAGCGCTCGCCCATGTGGTGCACAAGGCCCATAACGTGGGTGCCTCGATCGCCAGCGGCTCGTTCCTGACCGATGCGATGGTGATCGCACCCTGTTCCATGAAAACGCTGGCCGCCGTGGCGCATGGCCTGGCGGACAACCTGGTGGCGCGGGCCGCGGATGTGATGTTGAAGGAGCGCCGCCGGCTGGTGCTGATGGTCCGCGAGACGCCGTTCAACCTGGCGCACCTGCGCAACATGACAACTGTCACGGAAATGGGCGGTATCGTGTTTCCGCCGCTGCCGGCCTTTTATCACCGTCCGCAAACGATCGACGACCTCGTCGACCACACGGTGGCACGCGTGCTCGACCTGATCGGGCTGGAAACGGCAGGCAGCGCGGCGCCGCGCTGGAACGGCCTGGGCGGCTGAAGGCGGCTCTAAGGCTCTAAGGCTCTAAGCGGCAACAGGTGCCGACGCAGGCTGGCCGGACTCAAGCTACCCGGAATCAAGCTTCCTGGAATAAAGCTGTGCGGAATTAACTTCCAACATCAGGCCGCCCGGCAATCAGGCGCCCGACATCAAACTGCCCGGGAACACGGTGTCCCAGGCAATCCCGCTGGATTACTTCGGATAGTTGACCCGCACGAGCATGCGGATGAATTCGCGCGCGATCTGGCGGTGATGTTCGTCGAGGCGCTGCAAGTCCGCGATCAGTTTCACGTCGGCCGATTCGAAACGCGACGGACCATTGCCGCCTTCGCCTGCCGGTGCGGCCGATTCCGGTCCGCCGAAACGCAGCCATTCCGCCGGCACACCCAGCCACTGCGCGATCATCCGGAGCTTTTCCTGCGTGGGGATCGCCTCGCCGACCAGCCACTTGCGCGCGGCATGCACGGTAATCGGGCGCCCTTCGAACCGGATGTTGAATTCCCGCGCCAGCCGTGTCGGGCTGTCCGGGGAGTAGTGGGCGTTTTTCAGAGCCTGCTGGAGCCGCTGGCTGAAGCTTTCGCGTTCATTCAAAGAATTCATAGTTGCACTATTTCACGTCACGATCTGAAAGTCAGTCTCAAGTGCGCTCAGACCAAATGTGACAAAATCGGGGTGGATACAATTAACATTGTAACCTCCAATCAATCACCGATTCCAGCCCTCAGCAACAATCAATGCAACATTTTGCGTATTTGTTGCACGATTGCATGTACCCATGATCTTTCGGCTGACGCCCTTGTTTGTCTCGACAGACACAACAGTTTATTTTATGCAACTACGAGGATGAGCCAAAAGAGAGGAGTGGTTACAGCCACTTCCTCTACCAGTTCATCCCTTGTGAGGCCTTATCTGATTTTGCTGCGATGACCGCTACTTTGTTAGTAGCAGGTACGAAAGTGTATGATGCCGCCACTATCCGTTTCACGGCGCACGATACCGTCTCGCCATAATTTGTGGAGGTGGGCGAGCGCTTCGCCCAGCGCAAAGCTGAGCATGTGAGCATCCAGCGGGCGCCGGAACATCAGGGGGACGATGTCCGCGGCCGTGCAGGGCGAGGCGCACGCGGCCACGACTTCTTCGAGCCGCGCGGCGTGGTGGTCGCGCAACTGCGCGATGCGCGTGTGCACGCCGCGGAATGGTTTGCCGTGCGCCGGCAGGACCAGCACATCGTCCGGCAGGTCGGCGAAGCGCTCCAGCGAATCCAGGTATTGCTGCAGTGGATTGCCTTCCGGCTCGATGGCGAATACCGACACATTGGTGGAAATCCGGGGCAGCACCATGTCGCCGGCGATCAGCACGTTCAGCGCGGCGCAATACAGCGAAGCGTGTTCGGGCGAATGGCCGAAACCGGTGATGACGCGCCAAGCATGGCCGCCAATCTCCACCTGGTGGCCATGCTCCAGCCGGTAGTATGAATGGGGCACGGACGGCACCAGCGATGGATAGTAATTCTTGCGGCTCTGCATTTTCTCCAGCATGTCCGGATCGGCCAGGCCGTGGCGCCGGAAGTGCTCCACCGCGCCGGTGCCGTCGACACCGGGCAGCGCGGCCGCCATCATCCGCGCGAAGCCGTACTCGCCGGCCGTCATCGCCAGCGGCGCGTTCCAGCGGGTGCACAGCCAGTCGGCCAGCCCCACATGGTCGGGATGGCAATGCGTGACGAGCACGCGGGCCAGCGGCTTGCCGCCGAAATGGCGCGCCATCACCGCTTCCCACCCGGCGCGGCTGTCCTCCGTGGCGGCGCCGCAATCGACCACGGTATACGTGTCGCCCGCGTCATCGAGCAGCCACAGGTTGATGTGATCCAGCGCGAACGGCAGCGGCAGCCGCAGCCAGCGGATACCCGGAGCGATGGCGAGGGCGTCGCCGGGCGCCGGCACGCTGTCGCCGAACGGGTAATGGAGCTGGGCTTCGAGGGGGTTCATCGATTCTCCAAAGGCGCGGTGCGCTACAATGTCCGGTACGCATTGACGTAACGTAAACGGAAGTCACTGATTGTAAGCCATGTCCACCTATACCATTACCGAGCTGGCGCGCGAATTCGATATCACGCCCCGGGCCATCCGCTTCTATGAAGACCAGGGCATCCTTGCGCCGTCCCGCGAAGGCGCCGGCGGCCGCAACCGCGTGTACACGCCGCGCGACCGCACCCGGCTCAAGCTCACGCTGCGGGGCAAGCGTCTCGGGCTGTCCCTGTCCGAGATCAAGAGCCTGGTCGACATGTATGAAACGCCGAAGGATACCGCGGCGCAGATGCACCGGTTCCTCACCGTGCTGGCGCAGCACCGCGAAACGCTGGAACAGCAGCGCGAGGATATCGAGATGTCGCTGGCCGAGATCGCTTCACACGAGGAAGAATGCCGGCGCTTGCTGGCGGCGCAGGAAAACGGCGAGCGGCTGGAGGCTAACGGCTGAGCTCGCGGGGCCACAAGGCCCTTGCCTGCGCGGCGCTTTACGTTTACGTTAACGTAACTGAGCGTAACTGAGCGTAACAGGCACATAGTCGACGCAAAATCCGAGCACGGTTGCGCGGTTTCGCCATTTCAAAACTACAGAAGACGAGGAAGACATGCTGCATCTCCCAGGCCTGACCTTTGACCATGGCGAGGATATCGCCGCGCTGCGCGAAGCCGTGCAGCAATTCGCCGCGGCGGAAATCGCCCCGCGCGCCGCGGAAATCGACCGCACCGACCAGTTCCCGATGGACCTGTGGCGCAAGATGGGCGAGCTGGGCTTGCTCGGCATTACCGTCGGCGAGGAATACGGCGGCGCCGGCATGGGCTACCTGGCCCATATCGTGGCCATGGAAGAGATTTCCCGTGCTTCCGCCTCAGTGGGGCTGTCGTATGGCGCCCACTCGAACCTGTGCGTCAACCAGATCAAGCGCAACGGCAATGAAGCGCAAAAGCGCAAGTACCTGCCCAGGCTGATCTCGGGCGAGCATATCGGCGCGCTGGCGATGTCCGAGCCGAACGCGGGTTCCGACGTGGTCAGCATGAAGCTGCGCGCCGACCGCAAGGGCGACCATTACGTGCTGAACGGCACCAAGATGTGGATCACCAACGGCCCGGATGCGGACACGCTGGTCGTCTACGCGAAGACCGACCTGGCGGCGGGGCCGCGCGGCATGACCGCGTTCCTGATCGAAAAGGGCTTCAAGGGCTTCTCGATCGCGCAAAAGCTCGACAAGCTGGGCATGCGCGGCTCGCATACGGGGGAACTGGTGTTCGAGGACTGCGAGGTGCCGGCCGAGAACGTGCTCGGCGGCGAAGGCAAGGGCGTCAACGTGCTGATGTCCGGCCTGGATTTCGAGCGCACCGTGCTGTCCGGCGGGCCGCTGGGCATCATGCAGGCCTGCATGGATGCCGTGGTGCCCTACGTGCACGACCGCAAGCAGTTCGGCCAGGCGATCGGCGAGTTCCAGCTGATGCAGGGAAAACTGGCGGACATGTATTCCACCATGATGGCATGCAAGGCTTATGTGTACGCGGTGGGCCAGGCCTGCGACCGCGCGGTGTCGCCGGAACAGGTGCGCGCGCTGCGCAAGGATGCCGCCGGCGCGATCCTGTACAGCGCCGAGAAGGCCACGTGGATGGCCGGCGAGGCGATCCAGGCCCTGGGTGGCAATGGCTACATCAACGAATACCCGGTGGGACGGTTGTGGCGCGACGCGAAGCTCTACGAAATCGGCGCGGGCACCAGCGAAATCCGCCGGATGCTGATCGGCCGCGAACTGTTCGCGGAAACCATGTAGTGTGAAGCAGGTGGTGAAGCAGGGATTTCGCGAGGCATGCTTCGCGCCTGCTGAACGGGACAGCGCTGCAAGGCTGCCCCGCGCCGGCAAGTAGTATTTGGCATGACGACGATGACCCAGCCCGCCTTCCCGAAACTGCTGTCCTCGCAGATCGCGTTCGACATCGCGCGCGCGATCCTCGATGGCTTCGACAAGCACTACCGCCTGTTCCGCCAGGCCAGCCAGGATGCGCGCGGCTATTTCGAGCGCGGCGAGTGGGCAGTGGCGCAGCAGGCGGCGCGCGAGCGGATCGGCTACTACGACCGCCGCGTGGAAGAGTGCGTGCGGCTGCTGGAAGACGACTACGTGCCCGAGGACCTGACCGACCAGGTATGGCGCGAATCGAAGCTGCACTACATCGGCCTCCTCACGCGTCACAAGCGCCCGGAGCTGGCGGAAACGTTCTTCAATTCGGTGTGCTGCACGATCCTGCACCGGCGCTACTTCAACAACGAATTCATCTTCGTGCGCCCGGTGGTCTCCACCGAGTACATCGAGACCGATGAAGCGGCGCCCACCTACCGCGTCTACTATCCGCAGGCCGATGGCCTGCGCTACACGCTGAGCCGCATCGTCACCAATTTCCAGTTCGGCACGCCGTTCGCCGACCTGGCGCGCGACATCGCCCGGGTGGAAAGCCGGCTGGCCCCGTTCTTCGCCGAGATGGCGCCGAACGCGCAGTTCCAGATCCTGTCCAGCCCGTTCTTCCGCAACAAGGGCGCCTACCTGGTCGGCAAGGCCGTCAACGGCGAGCGCGAACTGCCGTTCGTGCTGCCGGTTTTGCACGCCGATACCGTCCCGGGTGGTCAGCGCGGCCGGCTGCTGCTCGACACCGTGCTGACCGACCGCGAACAGGTCGAGATCCTGTTCTCGTTTACGCGCGCCTACTTCATGGTGGACATGGAAGTGCCGTCCGCGTACGTGCAATTCCTGCGCACGCTGCTGCCGCGCAAGCCGCGCAGCGAGATCTATACGGTGCTGGGCCTGCAAAAGCAGGGCAAGACGGCGTTCTACCGCGACTTCCTGCAGCACCTGAAGCACTCGTCGGACCTGTTCGAGACGGCGCCCGGCATCCGCGGCCTCGTGATGCTGGTGTTCGCGCTGCCTTCGTTCCCGTATGTCTTCAAGGTCATCAAGGATTTCTACCCGCCGCCGAAGGACACCACGCGCGCCCAGGTGAAGGAAAAATACCTGCTGGTCAAGCACCACGACCGGGTGGGCCGCATGGCGGACACGCTCGAGTATTCCAATGTGGCGTTTCCCCGCGCCCGCTTCGCCGAGGCGCTGGTGGCCGAGCTGAAGCACCATGCGCCATCGCAGGTCGAGGAAGAAGGCGACCAGCTGATCATCCGGCACCTGTACATCGAACGCCGGATGACGCCGCTGAACCTCTGGCTGTCGCAGGCCGAAGGCAGCGGCAACCAGGCGGCGCTGGAACACGGCATGGTCGAATACGGCAATGCCATCCGCGACCTGGTGGCGGCCAATATCTTCCCGGGCGACATGCTGTACAAGAACTTCGGCGTGACGCACCACGGCCGCGTGGTGTTCTACGACTACGACGAAATCGAATACATCACCGACTGCAACTTCCGCGCGATTCCGGCCGCGCGCAACGAGGAAGATGAAATGGCGTCCGAACCGTGGTATCCGGTCGCCAGGCACGACGTTTTTCCCGAACAGTTCGGCCAGTTCCTGCTGGGTAACCCGAACATCCGCCGCTGTTTCCTGCGGCACCATGCCGAGCTGCTGACACCGGAATGGTGGCAGCAGCGCAAGGAACGCATCCTCGACGGCATCGTCGACGATGTGTTCCCCTATCCGCAATCCATCCGATTCTGCCATTCCCCGGCACCGGCAACGGTGCCACCCTCACTGGAGACCATGAAATGAATGACCCGATCGTTATCGCCGGCGCAGCGCGCACCCCGATGGGTGCCTTCCAGGGCGATTTTTCCAGCCTGTCCGCCAACGACCTGGGCGCCGTGGCGATCCGCGCCGCCGTGGAGCGGGCCGGCATCGCGCCCGAACTCGTCGAGCACGTGTACTTCGGCAATTGCCTGATGGCGGGCCAGGGCCAGGCACCGGCACGCCAGGCCCTGCTGAAGGCCGGGCTGCCGACGTCCACCGGCGCCGTCACCCTGTCGAAGATGTGCGGCTCGGCGATGCAGGCGGCGATCTTCGCGCACGACCAGCTGGTGGCCGGCAGCGCCGACGTCGTCATCGCCGGCGGCATGGAATCGATGACGAATGCCCCCTACCTGGTGCCGAAGGGGCGTGGCGGCTACCGCATCGGCCACGGCATGCTGTTCGACCACATGATGCTGGACGGCCTGGAAGATGCGTACAGCAAGGATGAAAAAACCGGCGGCGGCCGCTCGATGGGCACCTTCGCCGAGGAATGCGCGACGAAATTCAGCTTTACGCGCGAGCAGCAGGATGCCTACGCCATCGAATCCGTGAAGCGCGCCCAGGCAGCGGCGGCGGGCGGCAAGTTCGCCTGGGAAATCGCACCGGTCACGGTGTCCGGCCGCGGCGGCGACACCGTCATCGACAAGGATGAAGGCCCGGCCAAGGCCAGACTGGAAAAGATCCCGTCGCTGAAACCGGCCTTCAAGAAGGATGGCACGATCACGGCCGCGTCGTCGTCGTCGATCAACGATGGCGCCGCCGCGCTGGTGCTGATGCGCGAATCCACCGCGAAAAAACTCGGCGCGCCGATCCTGGCGAAACTGGTCGGCCATGCCACCAATGCGCTGGCGCCGAACGAATTCACCACGGCACCGGTGGGCGCGATCCGGAAGCTGCTGGACAAGAATGGCTGGAAAGTGTCGGACGTGGACCTGTTCGAGATCAACGAAGCCTTTGCCGCGGTGCCGATGGCGGCCATGCACGAGCTGGACATCCCCCATGCGAAAGTCAACGTGCACGGCGGCGCCTGCGCGCTGGGCCACCCGATCGGCGCTTCCGGCGCGCGCATCATCGTCACCCTGCTGGGCGCGCTGAAGGAGCGCGGCGGCAAGCGCGGCGTGGCGGCCCTGTGCATCGGTGGCGGCGAAGCCACGGCTGTCGGCGTGGAGCTCGTGTAATGGCGGTGGCGTTGATCATCGGCGCGTCGCGCGGCATCGGCCACGAACTGGCGCGCCAGTACCTGCGGGATGGCTGGCGCGTGATCGCCACCGCCCGCAAGGCAACCGATTGCGCGGAACTGGCCACGCTCGGTGCGGAAACGCATGTGCTGGATGTGAACAACGTCGAGGCGGTGGCGGGCCTGGGCTGGAAACTGGATGGCGAACACCTCGACGTGGCGATCCTGAACGCCGGCGTGTACGGCCCGCGGCACGACGGTTTCCCGGTCCAGGCCGATTTCGACCAGGTGATGCACACGAATGTGCTGGCGGCGATGCGGCTGTTGCCCGTCATCGCCCCGCTGGTGGCCGCCGCCGGCGGCAAGCTGGCCGTGATGTCGTCGCGCATGGGTTCGCTCAGCGAGCGGAGCAGCCCGTCCGGCTCGCTGTACCGGGCCAGCAAGGCGGCGTTGAACTCGGTGCTGGTCGATACCGCGCTGGCGTTCGGCGAGCAGGGCGCCACATGCGTGGCCTTGCACCCCGGCTGGGTGCGCACCGACATGGGCGGCGCCGGCGCCGACCTGGACCCGGCGGACAGCGCCAGCGGCATCCGCGCCACGCTGGCCGCCCTGCCCGCTTCGCCGCAGCCGGTGTTCGTCGCGTACGACGGGCAGCCGATCGGGTGGTAGCAGCGCAGTTGAAGAACAGGCTGAACAAGAGCCCGCTGAACAATAAAGAAGACGAGGAGACCCATGGTACTGAGCGAAGAACACCGGATGATCCGCGACGCGCTGCGCGACTACGCCCGCGAGCGCCTGGCGCCGCAGGCGGCGCGGTGGGACAAGGAACATCACTTCCCGCAGGCGGAACTGAAAGAGCTGGCGGCGCTGGGCGCGTTCGGCGTGGCGGTGCCGGAAGAGCTCGGCGGTGCCGGCCTCGACTACGTGTCGCTGGCGCTGGTGCTGGAAGAAATCGCGGCCGGCGATGGCGGCACGTCGACCATCATTTCCGTCAATAACTGCCCGGTCTGCAGCATCGCGATGATGTACGCGAACGCGGCGCAGAAGGAGCAATGGCTGCGCCCGCTCGCGAGCGGCGCGATGCTGGGCGCCTTCTGCCTGACCGAACCCCACACGGGCAGCGATGCGGCCGCGCTGCGCACCACGGCCACGCGCGTTGGCGACGAGTACGTGATCAACGGCGTCAAGCAGTTCATCACCTCCGGCAAATACGCCGACGTGGCGATCGTGCTGGCGGTAACCGACAAGGCCGCGGGCAAGAAAGGCATCAGCGCATTCTGGGTCCCTACTTCCGCGCCCGGCTATATCGTTGCCGGCCTGGAGCAGAAAATGGGCCAGCATTCGTCCGACACGGCGCAGATCGTGTTCGACAATTGCCGGATTCCGGCGGAAAACCTGATCGGCGAGGAAGGCATGGGCTACAAGATCGCCCTGTCCGGCCTGGAAGGCGGGCGCATCGGCATTGCCTCGCAGGCGGTGGGCATGGCGCGCGCCGCCTTCGAAGCCGCGCTCGCCTATGCGAAAGAGCGTGAGACATTTGGGCAACCAATCTTCCAGCACCAGTCGGTACAATTCAAATTGTCCGAGATGGCAACGCAGATCGAGGCGGCGCGCCAGCTGATCCTGTACGCGGCGTCGATGAAGGATGCCGGACTGCCCTGCCTGAAGGAAGCGGCGATGGCCAAGCTGTTCGCGTCCGAAATGGCCGAGCGGGTCTGTTCCGATGCGATCCAGGTGCATGGCGGTTATGGCTACGTGTCGGATTTCCCCGTGGAGCGGATCTACCGGGACGTGCGCGTCTGCCAGATCTACGAAGGCACATCCGACATCCAGAAACTGCTGATCGCGCGGTCCCTGTGAATGTCGCAAAATTGCAGAGTTTCCACAGTTTTGCGTTCACGATGTGCCGGATGATCTTTTTTTGCCATTGCTCTTATACAATAGACAAATAGGAGATTTGCTATGTATCGAGTGATGCTGGTGGAAGACGACGCCCGCCTGGCCGACCTGGTCACGGAATATCTTGCGGGCTACGAGTTCAAGGTGGACGTGGTAAGCCGCGGCGACGAAGCGCTGGGCCGCTTCAAGGCCAGCCCGCCCGATATCGTGGTGCTGGACCTGATGCTGCCCGGCCTGGACGGCATGCTGGTCTGCCGCCAGCTGCGCGACATCACCAAGGTGCCGATCCTGATCATGACGGCCCGCGAGGATTCCTACGACGAGGTATCGCTGCTGGAACAGGGTGCGGACGACTTCATCAACAAGCCGGTGCAGCCGCGCGTGCTGCTGGCCCGCCTGCGTGCCCTGCTGCGCCGCGCCCAGGGCAAGGGCGCGACCGACCAGCTGACGTTCGGCGCGCTGTCGATCGCCACCAGCGACCGCACGGTCACGTGGCGCGGCGAACCGTGCGTGCTGAGCAATACGGAATACAAGCTGCTGCTGGTGCTGGCCGAATCCGCCGGCACCGTGCTGTCGCGCGATGCGCTGCTGAAGAAGATGCGCGGCATCGAATTCGACGGCCTCGACCGCAGCATCGACAACAGCATCTCGAAACTGCGGCGCAAGTTCGACGATGCCGATTCCGAGAAGATCAAGACCGTGTGGGGCGAAGGCTACCTGTTCTCCCCTTCCGCCTGGGCGCAGTAAGACCGCACTTTTCAGCCGACAACCCGCCGCCCGGCCTGACTGGAAACAGCCGGGCTGGCCTGCTTCGCGCGCATCAACCGAAGCATGTGCCGCCGCGCACGCCACTGGCATTCCTGGTGACCTCATTGGCCGGCTGCCGCGCCAGGGCCGGCGATTGAACCATCTCCGGCGCAACTGTACCGGATTGGGTACAGTCGCTGTCCAGTTACGCATCGCCAAGCATGGCATGTAATTAGCTTCAAGATAAGACCCAGCGCTATTGCCACCAGCGAGTCCTATCTTGAAGAGTTCGAAAGCAGGCCGGCCTGCCCGGCAAATTACCCACCCGCTGTCGCGTTCACTGTTGCGTTCAACATTCCGTACGCAGCTCGCCGCTGGCGCGGTCCTGCTGGCTCCCGCTGCCTTCTCCGGCACGCCGGACTTCCCCCTCGGTCCGCTGCCCATCGTGGAAATCGTCGGCATCGCGCCGCAATCGGCCGCCGCCATCGAGCGCGACCGCCTGCCCTATGCGGTACAGCGCGCCACCGACCGGGATGTCACGCAGGCGCGCGCCGACACGCTGGCCGACTACCTGTCGCGCCACGCGGCCGGCATCCACGTCAACGACATTTCCGGCAGCCCGTTCCAGACCGATGTCACGTTCCGCGGCTACCGGGCGTCGCCGGTGCTGGGCACGGGCCAGGGCCTGTCCGTGTACCTCGACGGCGTGCGCGTGAACGAGCCGTTCGGCGACGTGATCAACTGGGACATGGTGCCCGAAGCAGCGCTGGGCGCGGTCCTGCTGGTGCCTGGCTCGAATCCCCTGTATGGCCTGAATACGCTGGGCGGCGCGCTGGCGCTGACGACCAAGTCGGGCCGCAGCCATCCCGGCCTAATGGTGGAAGCCACGCTGGGCAGCGGTGCGCGCCGCCGGCTCGACATGTCGTATGGCACCGCATCGGCTGGATGGCACACCCTGCTGGCGGCAACGGCCTTCGACGAAGACGGCTGGCGCGACCACTCGGCGGGCCGGCTCGGCAATGTGTTCCTGAAAGTGGGCCGCACCGCCGGCGCCTCCGACTGGAGCGTTTCGCTGCTGGGCGGACGCAGCAGGCTGCTCGGCAACGGGCTGCTGCCGAGAGGCACCGCGGACGCGCCGGGCCTGTACGACCTGGACCGCCGCGCCGTCTATACCCACCCCGACCGCACGCGCAACCGGCTCGGCCAGGTGGCCATCAACCTGCAGCAGCAGCTGGGCAGAGATGCCGCGCTGACTGCGTCCGCCTACGTCCGCCACAGCCGGCGCGATACGGTCAATGGCGATGTGAACGACGACGCCGGCGAGGAGGCCAACGAGGATGCCGGCGACTGCGCCGCGGAGCCGGACGATCCGGGCTGCGACGCGGACGTCCATCCGCCAGCGCATCCTGCGGTACTGAACACCACGGCTTCGCGGCAGCGTGGCGAAGGCGCCAGTGTCCAGCTGGCCGTCACGCGCGGCGATCACCAGCTGAGCGCGGGCCTGTCGTTCGACCGCAACCGCGTCCGCTTCGCCCAGTTCGAGCAGGAGGGCTTCTTCAGCGCCACGCGCGAAGTGCTGGCCGATCCGGAAGAAGAACGTGAACCGTCATCGTCGGTTACCGGCCGTGCCCGCATGGCGGGACTCTACGCGAGCGATACGTGGCGGCTGGCGCCCGGCACCTATGCCACGCTGTCGGCGCGGTTCAACCACGCCCGGGTGGCGAATACGCTGACGAATGACGATGGCGTGCAGCCGCGCGAGGAATTCACTTACCGCAAGCTCAACCCGTCGCTCGGCATTGCCCGGCAGGTGAATGCCGCGCTGACGCTGTTTGCCAACGTGGCGCAAAGCAACCGCGTGCCGACCGTGATCGAGCTCGGTTGTGCCGATCCGGAACAGCCTTGCCGCCTGCCGGTGGGACTGCAGGCCGATCCCTACCTGAGCCAGGTGGTGTCGCGCACCGTGGAAGCCGGCGCGCGCTGGCGCACGGCGTGGGCGGACGCGGCGCTGTCGCTGTACCGCACCGTGAACCGCGACGACATCCTGTTCCACAGTGCCGGCACCAGCCAGCAGGGCTATTTCGCCAATTTCCCGCGCACGCGCCACGCGGGTGTCGATGCCGGCGGCACGGCGCGGATGGGCGACGTCACGCTGCGGGCCAGCTACAGTTACCTGGCCGCCGTGTATGCCGCCGATGGCGTGCTGTTTACAGGCGCCCGCAATGTGCGCGCAACCTCGGGAACGCGGCTGGCGGGCCTGCCGCGGCACACGCTGAAGCTGGGCGCCGACTGGGCTCCCGCGCCCGGCTGGACCCTGGGCGTGGACGTGCTGGCGGCATCGAACCTGCTCACGCAGGGCAACGAGGACGGCCTGACGGAGGATGCGAAGGACGACGAGCCGCCCCAGCGGGCCGACTGGCGCATCCGCGGCCACGCCCTGCTGCACCTGCGTGCCGGCTGGCAGCCAGCGCCCGGCTGGGAAGTGTTTGTGCGTGTCAACAATGTGCTCGACCGCCGCTTTGAAACCTACGGCACCGTGGCGGACGATGTCTTCCCGGGCGGCCGGCCGCTGGCGCCCGGCGCCGATGCGGCACCGGCACGCTTTGTCGCGCCCGGTGCGCCGCGCACGGTGCTGGCCGGCCTGCGCTACCGTTTCTGACACGACCCGGAAACGGAACAGCGGCGGCGCCGGGTGATCCGATCCTGCACAACCGCCCCGCGCGATGCCGCCTTAAGGGCACGCTCCCCACGCGTTCGCCCGCGTTTTCCTGCATTTGCCCGCATTTTCTCGGCCAGGATCATTGGCACGCAATTTGCCATTACCTCGTTGCGGCCGCCGTGCGCCGCGCCATGGCACCGGAACGGTCCGGCGCCCCAGGAGAGACAGACGATGAAGACAAAAGCTGCCATCGCGTGGCAGGCGGGCGCCCCGCTGACGATCGAGACCGTGGACCTCGCGCCGCCGCAGGCCGGCGAAGTGCTGGTGGAAATCAAGGCCACCGGTATCTGCCATACCGATTACTACACCCTGTCGGGCGCCGATCCCGAAGGCCTGTTTCCGGCGATCCTGGGCCATGAAGGCGCCGGCATCGTGCTGGAAACGGGGCCGGGCGTGACATCGGTGCGGGCCGGCGACCATGTGATCCCGCTGTACACGCCGGAGTGCCGGCAATGCAAATTCTGCCTGTCCCGCAAGACCAACCTGTGCCAGTCGATCCGGGCCACGCAGGGGCGCGGCCTGATGCCGGACGGCACCAGCCGCTTCACCCTCGACGGCAAGCCCATCCTGCACTACATGGGCACGTCCACCTTCTCGAACTACATCGTGGTGCCCGAGATCGCGCTGGCGAAGATCCGCGCGGATGCGCCGTTCGACAAGGCCTGCTACATCGGCTGCGGCGTCACCACGGGTGTCGGCGCCGTCGTGTTCTCGGCGAAGGTGGAAGCGGGCACCAACGTGGCGGTGTTCGGGCTGGGCGGAATCGGGCTGAACGTCATCCAGGGCGCGAAGATGGTCGGCGCCGACCGGATCATCGGCATCGACATCAATCCGGGCCGGGTCGACATCGCGCGCCGCTTCGGCATGACGGACTTCATCAATCCGCGCGACGCGGAGAATGTCGTCGACCACATCGTGCAGCTGACCGGGGGCGGCGCCGATTACTCGTTCGAGTGCGTCGGCAATACGGCGCTGATGCGGCAGGCGCTCGAGTGCACGCACAAGGGCTGGGGCCAGTCGTTCATCATCGGCGTGGCGGCCGCTGGCGAGGAAATCGCCACGCGGCCGTTCCAGCTCGTCACCGGGCGTCAATGGAAAGGCTCCGCCTTCGGCGGCGCGCGCGGCCGCACCGACGTGCCGAAGATCGTCGACTGGTACATGGACGGCAAGCTCAACATCGACGACCTGATCACCCACACCCTGCCGCTCGAGCGCATCAACGAAGGCTTCGACCTGATGAAGCGGGGCGAATCGATCCGTTCCGTCGTCCTGTACTGACCCATCACGCATCACGCATCACGAATCACGAATCACAACGAGGAGACACAGCATGGCCATCCACATCCATCCCGCCATCGACGCGGGCATCGCCCCGGAAACGCCGGGCTTCCAGGGCGGCACGCTGACGTGCCGCTGCGCCACCGATCCCGTCACCGTGCGCATCGGCAGCCAGGTGGCGCACAACCACGCCTGCGGCTGCACCAAGTGCTGGAAGCCGGACGGCGCGCTGTTTTCGCAGATCGCCGTGGTCGGCCGCGACAAGGTCGAAGTCACCGCCAACGGCCACAAGCTGCAGGTGGTGGACCCGGCCGCCACCATCCGCCGCCATGCCTGCACCGGCTGCGGCGTGCACCTGTACGGGCGCATCGACAACGCGCAGCACGCGTTCTACGGGCTGGACTTCGTGCACACGGAACTGTCGCGCGAACCCGGCTGGGCGCCGCCCACGTTTGCCGCGTTCGTCTCGTCCGTCATCGAGTCGGGCGCCGATCCGGAACAGATGGGGGCGATCCGCGCACGCCTGAACGAGCTCGGGCTGCCGCCCTACGATTGCCTGTCGCCGCCGCTGATGGACGCGCTGGCCGCCAATGCCGCGAAACTGGCGGGCACGCCACGCCAGGCTGGCTGAGGAGGCGCGCATGAAGCCGATCCTTGCCGCGGCGCTGCTGCTCCCCTTGCTTGCGGGCGGGGCGCCCGCCGCGCCCGCGAACGATTTCCCCACCGTGGCACGGGTCGAGTACGTGCTCGAGTGCATGAACAACCATGGCGGCAAGCAGGAAACCCTGTACCAGTGCGCCTGCGTGATCGACCGGGTCGGCGCGCAACTGGCGTACGACGACTATGTGACGATGTCCGCCGCGCTGCGCTACCAGACGCTGGAAGGGCCGCGCGGCGCCGAATTCCGCGACCCGCCAGGCGTCAAGACGATGGCCGCGAAGTACAAGGCGATCCAGGCCGAGGCGGCAAAGGCCTGCATGCTGCGCTAGCGCGTTAATTTGACAGGAAGCCGATGTGAGCAAACTATCATTTCCCGATTGTGTACGTTATGTACGCTGCGCGGTGCACGGCGTGGCGCTGGCCATGTGCATGGCCGCACCGGCGGCATTGGCCGACGCCACGCCCTACCAGGTCGTGGACGGCAACAAGGTCGATGCACGCACCATGAGCGGCTGGCGTACCTGGCGCGCGCTGGCCTGCGAGCGGTGCCACGGCGCGCAGCAGGAGGGCGCCGTCGGCCCCGCGCTGACGGCGAGCATGAAGACGCTGTCGAAGCAAGACTTCAAGAACACGGTGCTGCAGGGCCGCATCGACAAGGGCATGCCGAACTTCGACGGCAGCCAGCAGGTGGTCGACAATATCGACAACCTGTACGCCTACCTGAAGGGACGCTCGGATGGCGCCATCGCGCCCGGCAAGCTGCAAGAGGCCGGCAAGGTGCAGGAGGCCGGCAAATGACGCCCCGGATCGCGGCGCTGCTCGGCGCTGCCGTGCTGTGCGTGGCGGCGCCGGTGCCGGCCGCATCGCAACCTGCCGGGCAGGCCATGCCCGGCGTGGCGCCCAGGGTGGAGTCCAGGGTGGAGGCCAATGAGCGGCCCGTGCTGCGGGTCTGCCAGGACCCGAACAACCTGCCCTTCTCGCGGCGCGACCTGGCCGGCTTCGAGAACCGCATCGCCGCGCTGTTCGCCCAGGAGCTGGGCTGGGACATCGCCTACACATGGTTCCCGCAACGCATGGGCTTCATCCGCAACACGCTGCGCGCGAAGGAGCCGGGCACGGACCGTTTCAAGTGCGACCTGGTCACCGGCGTGGCGACCGGGTTCGACCTGGGCGCCGTGACGCGGCCCTATTACCGTTCCACCTATGCGATGGCCTATGTGGGCGGCAACGGGCTCGATGGCGTGCGCACGCTGGACGACCTGCTCGCGCTGCCGCTGGAACGGCGTGCTCGGCTCAAGCTGGGCGTCTTCGGCGGCTCGCCGGTGGCGGACTGGCTGCTGGCGCACGGCATGATGGGGCAGGTCGTGTCGTACCAGCCGCAATCGGGCGACGCCGAGCAATATCCCGGCCAGATCGTCGAGAACGACCTGGCCGCGGGCAAGGTCGATATCGCCTTCGTGTGGGGCCCGATCGCCGGCTATTTCGCCGGCCGGGCGCCGCAGCACCGCATCGTGGCCGTGCCGCTCGCATCGCCGCCGGGAAGCCGCTTCGACTTCGAGATCGCCATGGCGGTGCGCTTCGGCGACAAGGAACTGAAACAGCGCATCGACGGCCTGATCGACAGCAACCGGGAACGCATCGGCGCCATCCTCGCCGAATACGGCGTGCCGCTGCTCGATGAACAGGGGCGACTGATCGAAACGGACCAGGCGCGCTGAAGGTGGCGCCGGCGCGTGCCATGGCGGAGGCTGGAAGTGGCGACATTGAAAGTCTTCGCATTCGATCATGCCTGCGCCGGCGGAGCGGGAGCCACGCAGCCGTCGGCGGCCCAGCGCTTCGACGGCGCGCTGATGCTCCGCGCGCTGTGCGCCGACTTGCGGCGCCTGCCCGGTGTCGAACTGGTGACGCTCGACGACGCGGCCGCGCGCCCTGCCGGCGGAGTCTTTGACCGATGCTTCGACCAATGCTTCACCGACTGCGTGCTGGCCGCCGACGCCGTGTGGCCGCTGGCGCCCGTGGGCAGCGGCGTGCTCGAACGGCTGTCGCAAGACGTGCTGCGGCACGGGCGGATCCTGCTCGGCAGCACGCCGGCCGCGGTGCGGCTCGCCGGCAGCAAGCGGGCAGCCTGCCATGCCTTGCTGGGCGCGGGAATTCCCACCGTGGCCACGTTCGGCCCGGGCGACACGCTGCCGGCGGCGCCTGGTGCCTGGGTGGTGAAGCCGGACGACGGCGCCGGTTGCATCGATACCCGGCTGTTCCACGACCGCGGCGCGGCGCAACTGGCGGCCGCCGCGCACGTTGGCAGGGAACTCGTGCTGCAGCCATTCGTCGCCGGCCGCGTCGGCAGCCTCTCGCTACTGTGCCGCGACGGCGCCGCGTGCGTGCTGGGCTGCAACGAGCAGCGCATGGCCGTGCACGACAACCACTTCCGCTTCCTCGGCGTCACGGTCAACGGCCTGGCCGGCATGGCGCCCCAGCTCGAAGCGCTGGGGCTGGCCGTCGCCGCCGCGCTGCCGGGCCTGTGGGGCTACGCGGGTGTCGACTTCATCCTGGCCGATAGCGGGCCGCTGGTACTGGACGTGAACCCGCGGCTGACGATCGCCTATGCGGGCCTGCATGCTTCGACCGGTATCAATCCGGCTGGGGCGGTACTGGCGCTGCTGCAAGCGGGGATGCCGCTGCCGCTCCCCGGCCGCATGCCGGCCTGCATCGTGGACGTGCCCGCGTTCGCACCAGGCTAGGCGCAGCCATTGCCGACGCTCTCGGTGGGATATTTACTTGCCGTTGTCGCGGCATGGGCCGTACACTCGCCTTCGCGCAACTGTGCAATGTACCAAGAAGCGGATGTATCAACTACTGAAAACCATGCCTTCACGAATTACGCTTGATCTTCCTCGCCGGATACATTGAAATACATCATGCAGTCGCTTGCTATGCTGGATGCAATATTGGAAGAGGAATGGGGTTTCCGGTACTTTTCTTTCGATGCGGGCTGGTCGTTAGATGCAAAGATGGGCTCGATGCGTAATGGCCAAAGCAATGATCTGTTTGCTGTTTTCGATCCAGCAAGGTGTTTTATTCATGGGTTCGATCACGAATCGGCGATGTCATCCTGAATTTCAGATCCGCCAAAAATCTGGCCTGGCGTCCTGAACATATTCCCAAGCAATTTTATTCGTCGTTGACGGAGCCGGCGTTTCATATGGAGGATACGACTTCTGCATTTGGTATCCGCAGATTCCTAGGGAAGCGCTGAATAAATTGGTTTTAAACCACCCGGGCGATGGCTGGCTGCGTTGGCCTCAGGCGAGGCCGAGAAAGCGCATTTGATTGCTATGTAACGGCTGAATTTGTCGTTTTTTGGGCTTTATCGGGTGATTCTCGTCCTCAGGACGCAACTTGGGTATGTTGGCTGCCAAGGTACCTGCGAGCCAGTACGAGATTGGCAAAGCCGAACAGTGTGAACAGTTGAGCGTTGTTCTTCGCGAGGCCCCGATAACGGGTTTTACGATGTTTGAACAGGCACTTCACGACATGGAAGCAATGCTCCACTTTCGCTCGCACGCTCCCCTTCGCCCGCTCCAGTTTTTCCTTAGCCAGATCGACACCGCGTTTCTTGAGCTTTTGGCGCAGGCTCAGTTTCATCGCCACGTGCCACGTGATCGCTTTGCCAGCGTTCTCTGCACGCTTGCCAACGCCCTGGTACCCCGCATCGCCCAGCACCATCTTTTCGCCACCGTGCAGCAGTGCATGTGTCTGCGTGACGTCCGAAACATTGCCGGCCGTGCCGACAACGGTGTGCACCAGTCCGGTAGCCATGTCAGCGCCAATGTGCGCCTTCATCCCGAAGTGCCAGTCATTTCCCTTCTTCGACTGATGCATTTCAGGATCGCGCTTCTTGTCCTTGTTTTTGGTCGACGGCGGTGCCGCGATCAAGGTGGCGTCAACGATAGTCCCTTCTTGCATCACGAGACCTTTGCTGGCCAGATAGCTATTGATCTCGTCGAAAATCCGCTTCGTCAACTCATGCTTTTCGAGCAGTCGGCGAAACTTGAGCAGCGTTGTCGCATCCGGCGCAGACTCGTGCGTCAGATCGACTCCGACAAATCCGCGAATCGCCTGGCTATCGTAGATGGCGTCTTCAATGCCTTCGTCGGACAAGCCAAAGCACTGCTGGACGATGTACATGCGCAGCATGCGCTCCAGACCGATTGGAGGGCGGCCACGTCCATCGCCCTTGGGGTAATACGGCAGTAAGGCGGCAACCAATGCCGCCCAAGGAGTGATGGCCTCGATCTCAGCGAGGAAACGCTCGCGGCGTGTACGCTTCTTCTTGCCAGAGAACTCGACGTCGGAAAAGCTCGATTGCTTCATCATCGGGGCAGCAGAACGGGGATGTGTCATTGTGCCAGCACGGCAGCACGCCGTGGCAGCAAGATGGCGATTAAATCAGCGCTTCCCTAGGTTTGGATTCAGGGCGAGATGGATGTCGACACTTCACATTAAACTTTGCCCAAGTATAGAATTCTTTTGTCACATATGAACAGGCGGTCTACTCCTGCCGGTGATTTTGCGCCTTACTCTTTTCGTAGAAACCAACTTACATGCCCACTTCACTCCGATATCTTTTAGAACATCTAGAGGACCCGTTTTCGTTCTTTCCTATCCAATGCGTTTCCCGGTCGCTACAGCAATTAATTGAAAGTACAGACGAAGATTTTATCAGCCGAATGGGCCCACAGGGGGTGGCTCGAAAGTATTGGGATGTTCCTTCAGAGCTGCTTTACGAGGAAATCGGCCTACTCATTGGCGCTTCATTCGTGTTGGGTCAGGCAATGATTACGCAGACCATATCAATTCTTAACAAAATTCAAGAACTGGCTGCCCAGACTTCTGCCTTGCCGAGTGGGAAAGGAGCAATACTTTGTTTTCATGCATCGATACATACTGGCAGTGGACTTAGCCATCCGTGTATAGTCGATCTGGCTGCTAACTATTTCAAGCATCATAGTGAGTGGCCTGAACAGTGGGCGCTATCCGGCGGCGGCAGCTTGCAGGCACGAACGATTCAAGGATGCATAGCAATCGGAATGTCTCCTGGTGAAGTTACTGACAACATGTTCGCCGCGCTCCATACACTCGGCGATGCCAATAGCGGCATTGAGATAATTCAAGCGCGTATTGAACTATGGCGGGAACGTTTAGCAAGACACCTGTACTCAGTCTTAGGAATACCTGATCCAAAAATTTGACTGTTCGAAATCCGAAGAGGACCTTTTATGTCGCGACAATGCGAAGTGTACAGGTTCAGCGGCGGCCATCCGAGGCTACTACCACGTTACCCTCAAGACATTTCACCATAACATAAGCGCAGTCAAATCCAGACTCCATCCTTACATACAGATACCTCGACCACATCTGGCAAATAATTCGATATCATGAGCAGCAGTCAAAAATAGAACCTCTTCGCTGGATTAATTACTGTAGTACGGCCCATTTTGGTCGTAAACGGATGACCTTCGGTTGCCAAGCTTCCATGAATGCTAGATCAAAAAATACAAATTGCACTCGTACATCTAGACTTTCGTGCAGCATCAACGGCCGTGGTCCCTGATGGGTTTTTCTTGCCGGGCCCCAATCGATTCCGCGCATTTCCATGCCAAGTGCTCAGTTCAGTCGCTCAATTTCCTGTTGATCCCAATCTAGTTGCGATGTCTCATGTAGACAGCTGTGTAATTTGATGTATTGCTTACCCTTACCCTGGTTGCTTAATCGCGATAATTGACGGAATCACATGGATATCCGCTGCGAGATACCCCCTTTGCCATCGCCTATAATTTAAGAAACCTTGTAAATTTTCTTCCTTTCCGTGAGGTAAAATGTGGCGATAGCTAAACCTAACGCATACATGCAACCTACCATCCTTCCTACGCGCCCGGCCCCTAAGTTGCCAAAATGCAACTCGGGCACTGTCGACACGGCCTTGCTTATTGAAGAATTCAAGCGTATCTACTCTCGGGATAGAGTTCCGGTTCAGGTCGACTTCAGGAAATTAGTGAGTTGGCTTAAAGTCGGCGACCAGTTAACGCATCAGATTCATCCATATCCAGCGAAGCTATTGCCCCACATAGCACATTTCTTTGTTCATTGCAATATGCATGGCGGAGAAAAGTATGTACTAGATCCGTTCTGTGGATCTGGCACAGTAGCATTAGAAGCATCGCTGGCCGGCCACAATGCGTTGGTCGCAGATGCAAATCCTCTTGCAATATTGCTAACCAGAGTGAAGACCACTCCTTACAATTTGGAGCAGCTCAGAGAAGCCACTAAGAGGATTGTTGAACGTGCTGCCCGTCTCCGCACCGCGCCCGAGATCCTTGTTGTCAACAGTGAAAAGTGGTATGCACAAGATGTGAAGCGTCGGCTTGAGATACTTCTCCGTTCCATTAAGGAATACGATGACGCTGAAATTAAGGAATTTTTCCTCGTATGCTTCTCGGCCACTGCACGGAAAGTAAGTCGCATCGATCCTGCAATAGCGGTTCCAGTAATGTTACGGACGAAAGATGCGTTTAGCGAACAACAAAATTTACGCATTCTAGAGAGGCTAGCATGGGTTGAGGCTGCTCGCCCTTTAGACGAGTTTTTCCGCATTTGTCACGCTAATATTTCTCGGGTCGAGGCTGCAAACAAAGTGAACCCCGGACGCAAAGTTGTGAACGTAGTCAGCAATGATGCCCGCTCGCTTTCGTCGGACAAGATCCCCCCTGCAGGCGTTCCGTTAGTCATAACGTCGCCACCATACGGTACTGCGCAAAAATACGTTCGCTCCTCCAGCCTCTCACTAAATTGGCTAGAGCTTGTACCGCCTCATAGATTAGCTGAGTTCGAAGGCCACTCGATCGGTAGGGAGCACTCGCCAGCTTATCGAAATGAAATTAGTGCGCAGGCGTTACCATCAGCTTATGAATCGCTCTTAGTCGAGGTCAGCCGCACAAACATTCTGCGCGCTCATATTACGCGTCAATATCTATTGGAACTTAAGGTTGCACTCAAGGAGATGCATTCAAAATGCGCCCCTGGAGGTCGGATAGTAATAGTCATTGGTAACAACGAGGTATGTGGTCATACCCTATTCACGAATGAGTATATCTCTCAGGCAATGGAAGATCTTGGGTGCCAAGACGAACTAGTTCTCGTTGACCAGATTAAATCCCGAGGCCTGTTAACTAAGCGAAATAAAACCGCCTCAGTAATCGCCAAAGAATTCATTATGGTTTTTAAAAAGGCCAAGTAGCATGCGTACCGATCTCGAAAGTGCTATTCAAACATTGCGTCGCCATGCTTGGGATGACGAAATCCAATGGCCTCAGGTTGAACGTTGGCTGAACAATTTTCAAGGCGAAGTCGTTGATAGAGAGGACGAGCAGCTCTACGCACTGTATGCGCTCACCAGATTTATGTATTTTGGCCGCAGCCTTGTCCGTGAAATGCTTCGCTCTCTTTATAGAGATCATTTCGAAGCACCGATGAAGCAGCGTCTACGGCGCGCTAATAATAATACACGCGACGTACAACTCCTTGAAAACCTTTATCAAAATGAACTTCATACGACGCGATTTCTTGGGGTCGGCAACCCGGCAGAGAGCGGTGCGCACTTACTTTATTATTTTCGGCAAGAGAACCATTTACCGAAAAATCTTTTCGCGGACCTATCTTCCGCTTTCGAACCCCAAGCGCGAAATGGTCAGACCGTTGGATTTGTACCGCGCGATAAAAAAGTTAAACGATATGTTTTCTTTGATGATCTAGTCGGTTCAGGCACTCAGGTTAGCCAATACTTAAGTGGCTGCCTTCCAAGCATACGTGCAGAAGCTCCAAACGTCGAGTTAGCTTACATGTGTCTTTTCGGAACGAAAAAGGGTATGGAAAGAGCAAATGAAGCAGATCTCTTTGATGGGCGTGCTCAATGTCTATTTTTTTTAGACGACAGTTATAAGGCCTTTGAAAAGTCCTCGCGCTATTTCCAGTCGTCTCCAACATGGTTTAGCCTTGACATCATGCGCCGTATCGCTGAGCACTATGGTGCGAAACTTTGGGCTAATGATCCCCTCGGATATAGAGATGGCCAATTGCTTTTGTCTTTCTCCCACAATACTCCAGACAACGCTCCGCCTATTTTTTGGGACGAAAATTTCTATGTACAGTGGGCTCCCGTCTTCTTACGCTATTCCAAGATTTATTAAAATATGATTACACATTCCAATCCATTTGCGCTTGTAAAAGCCTCTGACATTACGGATCAGCTAATCAACGATCTTTGGGTAGAACTCGGCCACGTCGCGATTCGTTCCATTATCGAGCCGACCTCGACACGATCAAAATTTATCCTAGGCGGAAAAGGAACTGGGAAAACACACATCCTTCGATATTATTCGTACTCCGCCGTTAAACTACGCGGCAGACGCAAATCCGGATTAGATGTTATCGCGGAGAGCAAATTCCTTGCTGTGTTCCTCCGTGCATCAGGGTTGGACGCGCCTCGATTTGAAATCCCTGGGATTGACACTTTCGAATGGCAACAACTATTCTCGGTATATCTTGAGCTTTGTTTAGCTCAAGCAGTGCTGGATGCATTAGCGGATGTTGTCGTATCTACCCCGGGCGAAGAGTTCAATCAGGTCGAGTTCATTCAAGAGATCCAAACTAAGTTGGCAGGGGCTGATCTATCGAATTGTAATACGATAGTGGATCTTAAACGTTGGGTATTAGAGCAAACACGCAGTCTCGATGACGCAGTGAACAACGCTGCCTATACACGCAAGTTAGATGTTCGCGTCCCCTTCTCTATCGGCAAGCTCGCCATTCCAATTGCGCGTGCGATGGGAAAACTACACTCAAGACTTGCGGATATCCCTCTAATATATCTCATTGATGAGATAGAAAACTTCTCCGTAGCACAACAGCAGGTGGTTAATACGCTCATTCGCTATGGCGAAGGCTTAGCAACTTTCCGCGTAACTGGACGGCTTTATGCTCGGAAGACTAAGGCCACATTAGCGGATGGCGAGGAAAATCGGGAACATGCGGAATTTAAAACCGAAATCCTCGATGAGAAACTTAGGAATTATCCGAAGTATCCTGAATTTTGTTCAAAGTTCGTTAGGAAAAGATTACTTTTAGCTGGAATGGGTAGTGCTGTCGCTAATGAAAACTTTTCGCCAGCATCATGTTTCGAAGAGATCGATCAATCAAACTTTTACAACGAAGCTATCAATCTACTTGGCGTCGCAGATGGAGCGCAACTTTCACTAAAGAATTTCAGCGACGAACTTCGCGCGTTACTGAAAGATGCTTACTCAGAAGATTTGGCTCAGGAACTTACCTCTACCTTAACCGAGGGATTGCCGCCCCTGTTGCAAAAGTTAAACATTGTTCTATTCTGCAAAAAACTTTCGAAGCGAACTAAGTTGGCGCACTTAGCAGGTTTAGTCCGTCAGATGTCTGATGAATATTTTGAAAGCCACGGGCAAGCAAAAGGTCCATACGCAACAGCGTATGGACATTACTCAACAGATCTTTTTAGCCAAATTTGTCGAGACTCACGTCGCGCCCTTGGCGTACCATACGCTGGATTTGAAGTTTTTACACGTATGTCGTGGGGCAACCCTCGCAACTTGCTGATTGTGTTAGGTCATGCATATGAAATAGCCCGATTTAAGGAAATTGACTTTATTAATGGTCGACCTCTATCTATCCAACACCAAACGCAAGCAGCTGTCGACGCGGCACGATTCGCTTTCGAAAACGACTCAAATTACGGTCGTGTATCTGATGTAGCTAGAGATGCAACAAGACGTTTGGGAGAATTTTTGCGTACTGCGCGGTTTTCGTTACGTATTCCAGAAGTTTCTCCTCTTGCAGTTAGTTTTTCCGAGGACGACTTGAGCCCGAGCGCGCGTGAGGTCTTGAACGCCGCATTAAATTACTCTCTCATTTATGAAGTTTATGACGGGCGACCAGATAGAAATACCAAGATTCTAAATAGAAAAATTCAATTGAATGCGATGCTATCTCCTCGCTGGGGACTTCCTGTCGTCCGCCGAGGTGACATAAGCTTGAATCGAGATTTGCTAGATGCTATTTTCGTTGAGGGAAAGCGAGAGTCTTTTGACGCGCTTCTAAAGGCGGCGAGCTTACGCTGGAATAGCGTTATTCGCTCTCTTGGAACAGAAATTAGCCAACCAGCGTTATTCTAAATGATCGATTATTCAATCTACTATCAGCAAGAGCTCCACCCAAGCGAAATTAATGGTATTGCCCATCACGATATCTTCGTTTCCGCGTTCAATTCTAGTGAGCGTGTGAGAAAGGTGTATGAGCAGATTTCAGCTGATCGAAAAATCTGGTTAGTTCACCCCGAATATCGATACGATGCTGATGAGCTGCCTCAAAATCAAGAGATGGTTTTACCAAAGGTTAATAACGAGGCTGAACAGACATATGACCTGTTAGCTTCTTTAGGACCCTTGGATGGAAAAACTCTGTGCATCGACATTACTGGATTTATGAGGCATGTGTTGATCTCATTGATGGCAGGGCTCGCCCGAGTTAGCGTAGCACAAGTTACCGTCCTGTATTCTGAACCTGAAAGTTATGCGAAGCAGGAAGCAACTCAGTTCAGCACGAGTACATCAGGTAGCGTAAGAACTATTCTAGGAATGCGCCAAACTAGAGATGAACAAGCTCCTGACGTATTAATACTTGGAGTTGGCTTCGATGACAAACTCATTAGTGAAGTAATTAACCATAAAGAACACTTGGTAGTATATCCGGTACTAGGATTTCCATCACTAAGTCCCGATATGTTTCAACAAAGTGCCATCAGGGCCGCTCGAAGTGCAGCTCCGGCGCTCGATGAAGCATGGATAACGAAGAGGTATTTCGCGCCCGCGAATAATCCATTCGCCACCGCGACGGTTGTTTCTGAAATAGTTAAACGGCTCGATTTGGCGGGTATTCCGCCAAATATCTACTTGTCGCCGCTGTCGACTAAAGTCCAAGTGCTTGGCTTTGTGTTGTATTGGATTTTGGAAGGACAGTATCGCGGCGCCATATCGCCGCTCCTGCCAGAATGCGACACGTACGCACAGGAAACGACAATTGGACTGAAAAGGCTATGGAAGTACGACGTTGAGCTACAGCGTAAATAGTTACGCCCTCACTTCGTCCTATTGCGTTCGCTATGAACATATAGTGCCTGCGGGTGGGGATAACTGCGTGTAGCTAGCTAGCTGGGTTCGCCAACCCATCAAGTTCACCCACGTTACCGCGTCCTTGGCATTCAGCACCACGGCCTCCGGTCGTAAATTTCCACCATGCTCAGCGTCGGCGATGATGATCGTGAAGCCCTGACGCTTTTTGTTCAATCCCTGATGTGAAACAGGTCAGCGTCGCAAGTACTGCGGGCCGCGATCGGTAACGTGGATGTGCCGGGGGTTGCTCCTGCCCTTCTCGCCAATCCACCCATACCACCATTAGCTGGTTTCACCGGTCGACCGGACTTGAGTGGGAACGCCAGTAATTAGCGCTGATCCTTTCATGCAAAGCGTCCTGAGGTTGCACGGCAGAATCTTGCCACCGAGTCGTATAAATACGATTTTTCTCCTGAAATGTTGTTCATAAACAATTTTGTGGCACACTGATCGTCGTTAGATGAGTATTCTTTGTGCACATGGCAAAAACCACCCAATTTCACTCCGCAGCCGCACTCGATATCGCAGCTCGCCTTGGAGATCGACTCCGGAGAGCAAGGAAATCGCAGCGGCGCACCCTTGCCGATCTCGAACAGTCGAGCCGGATTCATCGCCAGACGCTTGCCCGGCTCGAGCATGGCGACCCGACAGTCTCGTTTGGCGTGGTATTGATTGTGCTCGAAGCCCTGGGCCAGCTGGCCGACCTGGAGATGCTCGTCGGGAACCCGGAGAGTGTCCGGCCACTCGTTTCCGACGATACCGATTCACTGAACAGGGATTTCTGATGGCGCGAACAACGATGGTCGTGTTCGACTGCACGACGCCAGCGGCCCCGATTCCTGTCGCATCATTCGGCTTGAAGCGTAACGGTGACGGCCGCTTCGCCTATGGCAAGCGGTATCTGCAGCGTCCCGCCGCGTTCAGCCTGGACCCGAGACATCTTCCGCTCGAGGACCGCGAACTCCTGCTGCCAAGGCAGCCCGATGGCACGTACGGCGTGCTGTCGGATGCCGGGCCGAACGCCTGGGGTGCGAAGCTTGCCGCACGCCTGCTGCGGCAGGCGCGCAAGCCGCTGCCCGGAAATCCCGTTGAGTGGTTTTTACAGTCGAAGCATTTTGGTTCGGGCTGTCTGGCCTTCGCGGCAAGTCCGGACGAACCGCCGCGGCTTGGCGACATTCCCTGCCGATCGTCGGACCTTTCGTCCCGACTGCTCGACGCATTGGATCGATACCTGAGCAATCCGGACCCTGACCTGGACGCGGAAACCGTCAACCTGCTATTTCCAGGCAGCGACCTGGGCGGCCTGCGTCCGAAGACGATCGTCATGCACGACGGCGTGGAGCACATTGCAAAGTTCAGCCGCCCCGATGATCTGTTCGATGTTCCGGCCGCCGAGTACGCGACGCTCAGGCTTGCGCACCTGGCCGGGATTACGGTCCCTTCGTTCGAACTGGTTTCGATCGGTTCTGGACAACGCTCGGTCCTGCTGGTGGAGCGTTTCGACCGTACCGGCAAAGGACACCGCATCCATTATCTCAGCGCCCATAGCCTGCTTCGACCAGGGCCGTTGAGCGCGGACCAGCGGGAATATCAAACCAGCTTTTCCTATGCCGCGATTGCCGAAGCCCTGCGGCCGCGCAATGATGCGGCGCCCGCGGATGCGCACGAGCTTTTTCGGCGCATGGTCCTCAATATCATGGTCGGCAATGTCGACGATCACCTGCGCAACCATGCCTTGCTGATGCGGGAACCCGGTGTCTTGCGCTTGTCCCCGGCATTCGACATTTGCCCCCACCTCGAGGCGCCATTCCGCGGACAGAACATCGGTGTTGGCGCCTTCGGCACCGCGAGCACGGTGGAGAACGCCCTCTCGCAATGCCGGCGATTTTTCCTGACGCTGGAAGAAGCACTGAAGATCGTCACCGAAGTGAAAGATGTCGTCTCGGGCTGGCGCCAGGAATTCGCGGACGCCGGTGTCAGCGAGACCGATCGGTACCGGATCGCCGGGTGCTTTGCGGTCGCGGAGGAAGCGACAGGCGTCCAAGTCAATCTTGGTTATCCAAGCCGCGGTGACGATACGGAAGACGGCTCCGGCCAGGCGCCAGCGCCATCCATGTAAGCATCGCCCTCACCGCACCACCACACCCCACGGCAGCTTGCCCACCGCGATATCGCGCAGCTTCTCATTACGCGCCGTATCGATCACGGAAACGCTGCCCGAGCGCCCATTCGCCACGTACAGCTTGGCACCATCGGGCGTCAGCGCCATGTTCCACGGCCGTTCGCCGACGCCGACGGTGGCCACCACCCGGTTGGTCTTCGTGTCGATGACGGACACGCTGGCGGCACCGCCGTTTGACACGTAGACGCGGCTGCCATCCGGGTGCACGGCCACACCGTTGGCGCGCAGGCCTGCCGGGATGCGGGCGACAATGGCATGGGTGGCCGCGTCGATCACGTACACCTCGTTGGCGTTCTCGGCGGCCACGTAGGCGCGGCTGCCGTCCGGCAGGAAGCCGATGCCGCGCGGCCGCGCGCCCACGGCGACCTGGGCCACCTGCTTGCGCGTGGCCATGTCGATAATGTCGACGGCGTCGCCGTTCTCGGCGCTGACGAACAGCTGTTTGCCGTCCGGGCTGAACACGGCGTGCTCGGGATTGCGGCCCTTCACGGGAATGGCGAACGCGCGCGTGTTCGTGCGGGTGTCCGTGACGACGATCTCGTGCTTTTCCTCCACGGCGGCGACGACCCAGCGGCCATCGGGCGACAGCGCCACGCCCTCGGGCGATTCGCCCAGGTCCACGGTGCCTTCGGGCGCGCGGCGCTCCAGGCTGACGATCTGCAGCCGGTTTTTCGGCTGGTCGCTGACGTAGAGCCAGCGGGCATCCCGGCTTACCGCCAGACCGCGCGGCTTGCTGCCGCCGGGTATTTCCGCCACGACCTCGTCGGTGGCCGTGTCGATCACGGAAATCGTGCCGGAACCTTCGTTCGGCACATAGGCGAACGGCGCGGCGAACAGGGCGGGGACACAGGCCAGCAGGGCGGCGGGAACAAGGAGGCGGCGAAGCGGCAGCATGGGTGTTCCTTTCAGGGCAAATGGCGATGGGGCGCCGATAGCGCTCCCACCACCGTGATCGTCAGGTCAGCACGGCACGGCCTTGCCGGGATGACGGATATGCAGGCGCTGCACCTTGCGATACAGCGTGTTGCGGCTGATATGGAGCTGCCGCGCCACCGTGGAAATGTTCCAGTCGTGCCGCTGCAGCTCGCGCAGCAAGGCCTCGCGTTCGGCATGTTCCAGCGGATTCAAGTCGTGCGAATTCCCGTCATCCGGATCGGTGGCTAGCGGATCGGTGGCATCCGGATCGGCAGCCAGCACATCGTCCTGTGGGAGGCCAGCGGCCAGCGGGCCAGCGGCGTGCGCGCCGGGATCGCGCGTGCCCGACAAGGCCTCTTCGCTATCCCGCATGGGGCTTTCCGGCGCGACAATACCGGTGCGGTACTCCGGCGGCAGGTCGTGCACCGTCAGGTGATCCGATTCGCGCAGCGCGATCATCGCGCGCAGCAGGTGCCGCAACTGGCGAAGGTTGCCCGGCCAGCGCTGCCGTTCCAGCGCGGCCAGCAGGGTTTCGTCGAGCGACAGCGGCGCGCCGTCATCGCTTTCCTCGGTGACGATCAGGCTGACGAGGGCGCGCACGTCGGTGCGTTCGCGCAGGGGCGGCAGCCGCAGCGTGATGCCCTGCAGGCGGTAGAACAGGTCTTCGCGGAACGTGCCCTTGGCAATCATCTGCTGCAGGTCGCAATGCGTGGCGCTGGTCACCTGGATATCCAGGGGCAGCGGGGCACCGCCGCCCAGCGGTACGATGGTGCGCTCTTCGAGCACCCGCAGCAGCCGGGCCTGCAAGGGATAGGGCATGTCGCCGATCTCGTCGAGGAACAGCGTGCCGCCATTGGCCTGGTACAGCTTGCCTTGCTGGCCTTCCTTGCTGGCACCCGTGAAGGCGCCCGCCCGGTATCCGAACAGTTCGCTTTCGATCAGCGTTTCCGGAATGGCCGCGCAGTTGATCGCCACGAACGGCTTGCCGGCGCGCGGTCCGGACCGGTGCAGCGCCTGGGCGAAGACTTCCTTGCCCGTGCCGGTTTCGCCGACCAGCATGATCGCCACGTTGCGCTCGCACACGCGGGTGGCGATGCGCACGTTGGCGGCCATGGCCGCGTCGCCGAAATGCACGCGCTCCAGCGGCGAAGGCGCTTGTGACGTGGGCGCGGCGGCTTGCCTGCCGGCGGATGACGTCACGCGCACCGGCGGCAGCATCACACTGTAGAAGCGGGCGCCATTGCGCAGGCCGAAGATCGGCACCGCGTGGAATGCCTTGCGCACCGTACTGTCCACCAGGCCCGGGAAGGAGCTGTTGAACAGTTCCGTGATGTCGTGGCCGACGATGTCCGCCGGCGCCGCAAAGCCCAGCTGGAACAGCGCGCAACGGGTGGCGGCCAGCACCTTGCCGGCGGGGTCCAGCGCGATCGCCCCCTCGCTCAGCGTGCCGATGAATTCGGGCCGGTTATGGAAGCGCAGGATGTAGTCGTGCCGGAAGCGGTCGAGGAAGACGCGGTTCTCGATCATCTGCACGGACATCGTGACGAGCGCCAGCGTGTGCTGCTGCGCCAGGCGCGATTCGCCGGACGCATCCAGCGCCGCGACGATTTCGCCTTCATGGTCGAAGATGGGGGCGCCGGCACAGCTGAGTCCGATGTGGCGGACCAGGTAATGCTCGTCCTGGTGCACGGTGACGGGGCGGCGCTCGGCCAGGCAGGTGCCCATGCCGTTGGTGCCTTGCGCCCGTTCGCTCCACACGGCGCCCGGCATCAGGCCCGAACGGGATGCCGCGTGGGTAAAGCCGGGGTCGCCGAAATAATTGAGCAGCACGCCGGCGGCGTCGGTCAGCACGATCGCGTAGCCCGAACCGGCCAGTTGCTGGTACAGGTTGGCCATCTCGACCTTGGCGACGGCCTGCACGCCCGCCAGCCGCTCGCGCCGCTCGGCCAGTTCGGCCGCATCGACCACCTCCGGCTCTTCGCGCCGCTCCGGGTCGAGCTGGTAATCGTGCAGGCAACGGATCCACGAACGGGTAATGGCGTTGCACGGGCCGGCCGCCCCGGAGCCGTCGCGGCCCTGGACGATCGAACGCACCCGCCGGACATGGGCCAGGGCACCATCGGACATGCTGTCTCCTTCGCCGCTGGCGGTACCGGCATCGGCATCCTGCCGCGGCTGTTGTCAACGCGTTGCGCGTGTGTTCACGATAGTACGCTGCCGTACAAAAATAAATATGCAAATTACAAAAATGTGGACAGCCGTGCGACACCTGCACGGTACCGTTGCCACGGATGCGGCACAGTGGCGCACCCCGGCTGGTCTGATTTTGAACATTTCGCGCTGTGCATGCCCTGCGTGCCGCTGGCACGTTCCATGCGCTTATCTCTCGGCTAGTGCTCGTCCACCACCGTGCCGGGCCACAAAACCAAGGAGACCCCCCATGTTCCTGCTGAACCGTGTCACCCGTGCCACGCGGCCCGGCCGCTGGTGGCCGTGCCTCGCGCTGGCCATTCTGCCCGCATTCGCGATGGCCGACTCGGATGTCGAAAAACTGACGAAGGACCCGAAGAACTGGGCGATGCAGGCCGGCGACCTGGCCAACCAGCGCTACAGCGAGCTGAAACAGATCAACGCCGGCAATGCCGGCCAGCTGACCGTCGCATGGACGTTCTCCACCGGCGTGCTGCGCGGGCACGAGGGCGGGCCGCTCGTCATCGGCGACATGATGTACGTGCACAGCCCGTTCCCGAACAAGGTCTTCGCGATCGCGCTGGAAGACCAGAGCATCAAGTGGAAATACGAGCCGAAGCAGGACCCGTCCGTGATTCCCGTGATGTGCTGCGACGTCGTCAACCGCGGTGTCGCCTATGCGAACGGCAAGATCTTCCTGCAGCAGGCCGACACGACCCTCGTGGCGCTCGATGCGAAGACCGGCCAGGAAATCTGGAAGGTCAAGACGGGCGACCCGAAAAAGGGTGAAACGACGACCAACACGCCGCACATCTTCAAGGACAAGGTGCTGACCGGCGTGAGCGGCGGCGAATTCGGCGTGCGCGGCCGCCTCACCGCCTACGACATGAATACGGGCAAGCTGGTGTGGCAGGCCCACAGCACCGGGCCGGACAAGGACATGCTGATCGACCCGGCGAAGACGATGACCTGGACCAACGGCAAGATGGCGCCCGTCGGCAAGGATTCGTCGCTGAAGAGCTGGAAGGGCGACCAGTGGAAGCTGGGCGGCGGCACCACGTGGGGCTGGTACAGCTACGATCCGGAACTGAACACGGTGTACTACGGCACCGGCAACCCCAGCACGTGGAATCCGCGCCAGCGCCCGGGCGACAACAAATGGTCGATGACGATCTTCGCGCGCGACCTCGATACGGGCATGGCGAAATGGGCATTCCAGATGACGCCGCACGACGAATGGGATTACGACGGTGTCAATGAAATGATCCTGGCCGACATCAAGGTGAAAGGCAAGATGCGCAAGGCCCTCGTGCACCTGGACCGCAACGGTTTCGGCTACACGATGGACCGCGTCAGCGGCGAGCTGCTGATTGCCGAGAAATTCGACCCGGCCGTCAACTGGGCCACGCACATCGACATGAAGACGGGCCGCCCGCAGGTGGTGGCCAAGTACAGCACCGACCAGAACGGCGAGGAAGTCAATTCGAAGGGTGTCTGCCCCGCAGCGCTGGGCTCGAAGGACCAGCAGCCGGCCACCTACTCGCGCAAGACCGGGCTGTTCTACGTGCCGACCAACCACGTGTGCATGGACTACGAGCCGTTCAAGGTGGAGTACGTGGCGGGCCAGCCGTACGTGGGCGCGACGCTGGAGATGTACCCGGCGCCGAACAGCCATGGCGGCCTGGGCAATTTCATCGCCTGGGATGCCGGCACCGGCAAGATCGTCTGGTCGAAGCCGGAGAAATTCTCCGTGTGGAGCGGCGCGCTGTCCACCGCGGGCGACGTGGTGTTCTACGGCACGCTGGAAGGCTACCTGAAAGCCGTCGATCACAACGGCAAGGAGCTCTGGAAATTCAAGACGCCGTCCGGCATCATCGGCAACATCAACACGTGGGAATACAAGGGCAAGCAGTACGTGGGCGTGTTGTCCGGCATTGGCGGCTGGGCCGGCATCGGGCTTGCGGCCGGCCTGACGAAGAGCACGGATGGACTGGGCGCCGCCGGCGGCTACAAGGACCTGGCGAAATACACCGAACTCGGTGGCGTGCTGACCGTGTTCGCGTTGCCGGATGCCGTGGTGCCTGCTGGCGAGAGGACGGCGGCGAAGGACCAGTAAGCGCCGCTGGACCGGTAAACGCCGCAATTCCCCGTCACGGGTGCGCCAGGCGCGGCGCCTTGTAGTGCTTCGGCATCGCAAGGCGCCGCAATCATTCCATGTCGTCCCTGGCCAGCCCCGCCCGCCTCACTCGATCACCGGTGCGATCGCCACCGGGGCATTCTGGCTGATCACCTGCACCCGCTCCGGCCACTCCGCAAACCGGTACACCATCACCCGGAACCCGGCGTTCGCATCGCCATCGAACGCGGCGCCCTCGGCGGCCGGCAGCGTGGCTTCGCGCAGTGGATCGCGCACCCGCACTTCGGCATCGCTCTTCGGCAGGAAGGCAAACCGCACGCCGGCACAGCGTCGGCTGCCGTAGTTCCCATCCAGGTGCCGCAGGTACTGCAGCGCCTGGTCGCAGGCCGCGCGCAGGTCGGCGCTTTCATACACGCCATCCACCCGCGCCACGATCGAAATGCGCGGGCCGAACGTGTACTCATTGATCTTGCGGTTCAGGACCAGCATGGCGTTTTCGTCGTAGGCCGCCTTCAGCAAGGGGAAGGTGGTACGGCCTGTCGCATCGAGCGGCAGATTGAGCTGCGTGGTCCGGCCGGACAGCGTCAGGCGCAGGCCGTCGAGCGGCTGGCTGCCATCCTTCGGCGACACCTGGTAATGGTTCTGCAAGAAATTCTTGGCCTTGCCGTATTTCGCGAACGCCACCATGGCCCGGTAGGCGTCGCGGTAGCTGACCCAGCCCGCTTCCTGCGCCTGCGCCGTGCCGCCGCCCATGCCGAGGCATAGGGCGAGCAGCAGCGGGACACGCGCGGCGAGGAATCGGGCGATGGGCATCATCAGAACCGGTAGACCAGCGCCGTCGACAGGGAAACGTTGGTCGGCCGCTCCACGAGCGGACTCTTCCTGGCATCGCCCACCAGGCGGCTGACCTGCAAGCCCGTGGTCATCATCCACGCCGGCGACAGCGCCCAGTTCCAGCGCGCACCGGCGCGCACATCCTCGATGCCCCCATCGGGATGGTATTCGGCATTGATGCCGTACTGATCGGCTTCCTCGGCCGTGACGCCGAAATACGCCATGTTGTAGGCGCGGTTGACGAGCGTGACGCCGGCCGACAGCGCCAGCGTGTGGTGCGGCGCGATATCCTGCTGCAGGTGCTGCAGGGCCACGTGCATGCGCAAGCCGTTGCGGTCGTTGCCGGCGCCGTACAGCAGGTTGGTGGTCACGCGCAGTTGCGGCGTCAGGTAGAAATTGGCGAAGCCGCCATACAGGACGCGGCGCCGGATCGCGTGCACGCCATCGAGCAGGTTGACGCTGTTGTCGGCCGTGAGGCCATCGCCGCCCTCGTTGGGCGCGAAACCGTCCGCGCCTGCCGCCGGCGGCGGCTCTTCCTTGACGTCGTCCTGCTTCACGTCGTCTTCCTTGACGTCGCCATCCTTGGGCGGCGGGAGTCCGGTAATGGGGTCCGGCAGCCACGTCGACGGTCCGCCCGGGTTGCCGGCATTGTCGCCGACGGTGCCGAGCCGGAACATCTTCGTGCCGGACGCATCGCGGCCCGGCGCCAGTGCCACCAGCGGACCATATTCCACGGAAGGAGAATTCGACAGGTGCATGCCCATGCTCATTCCCGAGATAAAAATGCCGTTGCTCCACTGGACCTGCAGCATCGGCAAGGCGGTGGTCCGGCGGTCGGCCGCTCCCTCGTAGCGTGGGGCATATTGCGCGCCAAGGCCCACGTACATATCGCGGCTACCGTCGGGCATGGGATTGATGGCGGGAGTTTGCGCGTGGGCCGCACCGCACGCGCCCGCCAAGGCAAGTACGAAAAACTTGTACATGTGTGCATTCTGAAAGAGCAATGCCTCCCATTTTATATGGCTTGCGGCCCAAGGTTGAACGTTGTCAAGTAACAGTGTGTGACGACACTACCACCGGCAAGTCGCTGCGCTCGACCATGATCAGGTGCGAAGGGGTCGTCAACGCCTGCGTGCAAACCGCTCGCGGGTCGGGCTGGTGGTCGACGCGGGTCACATGAATCTTGCGGCCGCTGCGGTAAACGTCGGTGACCGTTGTTTTAAAGCAACCATTCGGCCTGCTGCCGATGAAGACGCCGATGACCATGTAGCGGTTGAAATCCACCTGGGGCACCGGCAGCACCGGCACGCTCCGGCTCTTGTGCCGGGCCCAGAGTTCGTTCCAGGCGGCGGCATCGCGCACCACGACCGTTTCCGGCGTGGCCACGGCGGAATTGTCTTCCAGGTCCAGGCTGGTGAAGGCCATGTGCTCCGGCGTGGTGTCGACGAACGCCACTTCGCCCTCGTACCGGTCGACGACGGCCAGCGCCATCGGCGCGCCCAGGGCTTGCGCGCAGGGTGCCACCGTCATCAGCGTGCTGATTTCATAGCCGACCACGACCTTGCCGTTGTCGCCTTCCACCGTCGCTACGGCAGCCGACTGGCAGCCGGCCGCCTGCGAACCGGCGAAGACGCCGACCACCATGCTGCGCTGGAAGTCGACCTCCGGCAGCGGCGGCACCGGGCTGCGGCCCAGGTAATGCGCGTTCCACAGTGTTTCGAGGCCGGCCCGGTCGCGGACTACGACGTTGCGCGGCTGCGCGATTCCCGAATACTGGTCCTGCACCAGCGGCGCAAACGGCAGCGTGCCATCCTTGATGAACGGCACGACCTCGACCTTGTGCGCGCCGCCGAGGCCCAGGTCATCCTTCGCCAGGTTGGCCGCGGCAGTTTCCAGCAATGCACGGTAGCGCTCGTCCGTGCAGGTGGTGCGCGGCCCGGCGATCGTGTCGCCGGCGGTGCACAGCATCGCACCCGGCGTGAGGCGGTACAGCGTCGCGTTCCACGACATGTCCGCGCAATTGCCGGCACGGTCCCACAGCACCAGCTCGTTGTCGATGATGAACAGCCGGTTGCGCTGTTCGGCGCAGTCGGCCTTGCGTGCCTGGGCAATGAATTCCTCGCGCGCCGGTGCGCCCGGGGCCGGCTCGCCGACGGCGATGCCCTTCCCGCCCGCGACGGCCGACGTGGGTGACGACGACGGACCGCCGCCGCCGCACGCGGCGAGGGACAGGGCGGTCAGCAACAGCGCAGCTGCCTGGACTGCGGATCGATATGGACGCATTGCTAGCTCCTGGAAACAAGTCTTGTCATCGTATCCAGCCGCGTCCTCCCTGTCCGCACACACATGTCGGCTTTTTGTCATAAATTTGTCGGCCTGGATTTTCACGGCATTGGTTCTTATACAATGGCAACATGAACCGCCTGTTTCTACGCTTCTTCATCCTTGTGATGCTGTCGATCAGCGTAGCGGCCTTCATCGTGTACTTCACCATCGACCGCCTGTTTGGCGACCCATTGGAAAACATCGCGCGCAACCAGGCGGCAGCGCAGATTTTCCTTCTCGAGCAGTACGTGGACCAGGCGCCGGCCGACGGCTGGCTCGACCGCCTGAACAAGGTGCGCGAAGTGTCCGAGGTGCGCTTCGACCTGGTGCCGCTGGCCGTCGTGCGCGAGCACCTGTCCAACGCCGAGCGCGCGGCATTCGACCGCGGCGAAGTGGTGATCGACCTGGCCGACCGCTCGCTGTACCGCCGCGTCGACCTGAGCGGCGACCGCTACATCGGCAGCGACGAGGAAGCGATCCACGCGCAAAACCTGCCGATCGACATCAAGGTGGCACTGCAGATGGAAGCGGTGCGCTACCTGATCGTGGCGCTGGCGCTGCTGGTGCCGATCGGCTTCTGGTCGCGCTCGCACTGGCGCAGCCTGCAGCAGCTGATGAAGGTGGCGGACCGTTTCGGCGCCGGCCAGCTGAAGGCGCGCGCGGAGATGAAGCCGGGCGACAGCATCTACCCGCTGGCGGAACGGATCAACCACATGGCGGGCCGCATCGAAACGCTGCTGGAATCGCAGCGCGGCCTGCTGCATTCGGTGTCGCATGAAATCCGCACGCCGATCGCGCGGCTGGAATTCGCCTTCGAGCTGCTGCACGACACCGCCGAGGACGTGCTGCTGCAAAAGCGCATCGGCAGCATGCAGGGCGACCTGACGGAGCTGAAGTCGCTGGTCAACGAGCTGCTGGGCATGGCCCGGCTCGACAGCGACCAGCCGCTGCGCTATGAAACCTTCGACCTGACGGAAGCGCTGCGCAGCTGCGCCCACTCGCTGCCACCGGCCACCGTGTCGCTGGATGTTTCCGTGCCGGACGGCATGGGCACCTATTACGGCGACTGCCGCCTGCTGATGCGCGCCACCGGGAACCTGCTGCGCAACGCGCAAAAATACGCCAACAGCAAGGTAGCGCTCTCGGCGCTGAGCAAGCTGGGCGGCGTGACGATCACCGTCGACGACGATGGCCCGGGCATTCCGGAAGAGGAACGGGAAAAGGTATTCGAACCGTTCTACCGGCTGGACCGTTCGCGCGACCGCAACACGGGCGGTTTCGGGCTCGGGCTATCCATCGCCGGCAAGGCCATCTCGCTGCATGGGGGTTCGCTGAAGATCGAAACGTCGCCGCTGGGCGGGGCGCGGTTTACGATCAGTTTGCCGCCGGCATAGCTAGCGCACCGTTCGAGGCGGACAAAACAAGCCTTGGGATGTATTTCATGCCGGGGATCCAGGCCGAAAGCTAGACAATAGCTGGCACGGCTTCGAACGATGCCAGATTGACAGATGAGCGCCATCTGCGCTCCCAAGGTCGCGTCAGCACCCTTGTCGCGATATCGATCGAGATACTCTTCTCGCAGAGATAACCAGCGGCAGCCCGCGTGCCGAGCATTTCCTGCATGACCAGGCCGACTTCCACCTGCTCGGCACGAAGACGATCTGCCCTGGACTGTGCCGTATCGTCGTGAGCCGCGTCCGTGGCCCTTCGATCAAGATCCGTCATTGTCCCGCTCCGGTTTCTATTTTCCCCCATGCTAAATCCTCTTGGCGCACCCGGATGCCAGCGCATAGGCGTTCTCTCCGTGGGACTTGGCGTACAAGAATTGCACTTTGAAATCAGGGGCCGGATCAGTCCCCATTCCGAAAAACCGCAGAAAATCCATGAGCATGCATCCGGCGCCAGTGAAGAGGCGTCGCGTTTTCCCATTCCCGAAAAGCGCGGTAGAACGAGTTGTTGTCCTGGTAGCCGAGCAGGAATGCCACCTCTTTCACATCAACCGACAAGTCGGACAATAGCTGACGGCCCAGTTCCCGCCTGGTTTCGTTCAGCAACATCCTGAATGTCTTGCCCTCCGCTGTAATGCGTCGCTGCATGGTGCGCTCGCTGAGGCCCAATTCCCTTGCAACCGTTGCAATGTCGGAACGACCTGCTGCGAACGCCCGACGCAAAGCCGCCTTGACCTGGTTCTCGAAACTGGCTTCCGCTTCGAATTCACGCAAGGCGGCGGCCAACGCCGGGCTGACCATTCGGAGCATCTCGGGATTGTGATCGATGAATGGCAACGCCAGGTGTGCCGCCTCCAGGATCATGCGATCCTTCCCGGCACCGAAATGGATTCGACACCCGAAGTACGCTGTATGCAAATCGGTGCCTGAAATCCCATCTGGCGCGTGGCGGCGCAGCTCCACGATCGATGGCAATAGTCGCTGCCCTGTGCCACGCCGGCCGAGTTCGATCAACAATGCAAAGCTGGCTTCTACCGATATATACGGCTCGGGTTCCGTATCGCCAGGCCATGTGCTCGTGATGAAAATTTTTCCGTCTTTCTCATCGACGAGAAGCCGATCCGGACTGCACAGTCGCTTGTAACGAACGACACGCTCGAGTCCATCGCGGTAATTGGCCGCATAGAGTGCGGACACGAATGCCATCATGTGTTGGGCACTGCTTGTTTCACAGGCCATCCGGATACCAAAAGCAGGATCCCCGGAAATTGCCTCGATCGCCCGCCAAATTGAAAACAGTTGTGACGTGCTGATAAAAGCCGTTTCATCCAGGTGCAATGTTGCCGGCAGCGATGCCTGTTGCAGCACTGCGGAAGGCCGCAGTCCCAGCCTTTCAATGGATTTCCAGAATGCCGGCGGCAGCCTGCATCGATCCACCGACAATGTCGTCGTTGTCATTTTTTCTGCTTTATCGAAATTTCCGGCCACGTACATTGGCGCAGCGGAAGTATATCGGTCCAGGCGATTGGCGCACTTTGCAGGATCTTTGGCACGGTTTGCGTACACCCCAGGAACGCCCCAGCGATACCATCCTTTGACCGTTCCCTTCACCACCATCAAAGACAATCATGAGCCTGAAGTTTTATACCAATCCCAACTCGCGAGGCCGCATGGTCCGCTGGATGCTCGAAGAAATTGGCTGTCCGTACGAGACGATCGTGCTGGACTACGAGGCATCGAGCGCGGGCGACCAGTGGGGAGGCGCCGCGTTGGCCCGCCCCGAACGTGACGGCACGGACAGCATTCGCACGCGCTTTTTTGACGAGATCAATCCAATCGGGAAGATTCCTGCGATCGAGCACAACGGGCGAATCATTACGGAGACGGCGGCGATCTGCGCCTATCTTGCCCAGGCATTCCCCGAGGAAGGCCTGGCACCCAAGGCAGAGGAACTTGCAGATTACTATCGCTGGCTGTTTTTTGCCGCCGGGCCTGTCGAGCAGGCCGTTACCAATCATCGTGCCGGTTTCGTCCCCCTGCCCGAACAGGAGTTTTTCTTCGGTCATGGCAGCTATGAGCGCACCGTCGACCAACTCGAGCGGGCCGTACAGGCTCACCCGTATATCGCCGGCAACCGCTTCACTGCTGCCGATGTGTATGTCGGCTCGCACATTGGCTGGGGCCTGGCACTGGAAACCATGCCGCCACGGGATGCATTCCTGGCCTACGCTGGAAAACTGACGGCGCGCGATGCTTACAAGCGGGCGGTCACCAAGGACAATGCACTACTGGAGCGGACGGCGAAATAAGCTGCCTCGCCAGCGCGTTACCGCCAGATCTGCGCAGGATATTTTCCGCTGAGCCGTGCCTTGCCGTTATGGCTCAGCTCGCCTCGTGCGTGGGCGCCGTCAACTGCGTCACCACATCCGGCGCCCCATCCACCACCTTCTCGTACTCGGCAATCACCTGCGCGCCGAACAGCAGCAAGGTAGCGCCGATCTCCAGGCTGAACATCACCACGATCGCCGTCGTCATCGAGCCGTACACCACATTCACCTGCGACAGCGTGGAGAAGTACCACACCAGCACGTGGCGGGCGATTTCCCACAACACGGTGGCCGTCACGCCGCCGATCAGCGCATGCTGCCAGCTCAGCCGGCCCACCGGCATCACCATATAGATCGACGACAGCAGCAGCACTTCGCCGCCCAGCCCCAGCAGGTACAGCAGCGCGCCGGACAGCCCCTCCAGCGACCATTCGACGCCAAACAGCCGTACGCTTTCGGCACCGATCACCTGCAGGCTGCCGGCCACCAGCGTGACGACCAGCGCCCCGATGCCCAGGCACAGGATGTAGCAGTAGGGAAGAATGGCCGAGGTGAGGTAATGCCGCCGCCGTAATCCCACGCGGTGGATGAAGATCACCTTCATCGCGTTTTCCAGCACCGTGAATGCCAGCGAGCTGAAGAACAGCATCGTCAGCACGAGCAGCCAGCCGACCAGGTCGCGGTGTTCGAGGAAGTGCGCCACCTCCGCCACGATCGCGCTGGACTGGCCCGGCACCAGCCATTCCAGGTAATGGCCGATGGTTTCCAGCAGGTCGGCCGGATCGATCACGTGCGACAGCGCCACCACTACCAGCATCAGCAGGGGCACGATCGACAGCAGCGAATAGTAGGCGACGGCACCGGCCAGCAGCAATCCCTGGTTCGCGCGGAAACCCTTCAGGCAGCGCACGGTGAATCGCAGCGGATGGCCGAGCACGATGGCGACGGCCTGGCGGTTGAGGATAGGCATGATGCCGATTCTAGCGAGGCGCCAGCGGAAGCGCCGTCCTGCTGGGCCGTGCCGCCCCGCTACCGCCCCACTACCGCACCGCCGCCTCCAGCAAGGTCAGCGTCTGCCGCTCCGTATCCATGCGCGCCTGGATCCCCATCGGCAAGGTGAACTGGTGCCGGATGTGCCCGAACGACCACCCCGTCACGGCGGGAATCGCCAGCGGCCGCAAATGCTGGTCGGTCGTCTCGTCCAGGCTCAGCGACGGGCCATCGTCGGCCGGGCCGCAGCCTTCGAAGATGCCCAGCATGATGCCGGCCGCGGAACGGAAGGGCTGGTTCAGGTTCAACTGCATCAGCATGCGGTCGACGCGGTAAGGTTCTTCGTTGACTTCTTCGAGGAACAGCAGCGCATCGCGGATGTCGGCCGCATAGGGCGTGCCGGCCAGCGCGCTGACCAGCGCCAGGTTGCCGCCCATCAGCCGCCCGGTGCCGATGCCGGGCACCACCGTGCGCAGCGCGTAATGCGCATTGTCCGGCTCGTTGAATGCCTTGCGGCTGTTTTCCACGGCCATCGGAATCACGTACTCGTCCTCGGGCCGCATCAGCACGTTCAGCAGGTGTTCCGTTGAGTAGCCGGACAGGGTGGACATGCCGACCGGACCATGGAACGTCACCAGTCCGGCATGGCGGTGAATGGCCAGGTGCAGGGCCGTGATGTCCGAATAGCCGACCAGGATCTTCGGGTGGCGCCGCATCAGGCCGTAGTCCAGGTGCGGCAACAGCTGCATCGCGCCCGAGCCGCCCCGGATCGCCCAGATCGCGTGCACGTCCGGGTCGGCGAACATGCCGTGCAGGTCTTCCACGCGATGCTGCCAGGGGCCGGCGTAGTTGCCGTTCACTTCATCCAGGTAGCGGCCCAGCTTCACCCTGAAGCCGAGCGCGTCGGTGTTGGCGATGGCCTTGTCGATCGCCGCGCGCGACACTTGCCCGGCGGGCGTGACGAGGCCGATGGTGTCGCCGGGCAGCAGCCGCGGCGGTTTGATGAGTTGCATGGATTTTTTCCGGGAGGACGGTGCGGCCGCCGCCATCGGAAAAGCGGCGGCGGCCAACGCGGCGGCCAGCGAGGTTGCCAACGAGCGGCCGAAGCCGCGCCGGTCCACGGTCAGAAGAACTTGTACTTCAGGTTGAACGACAGGGCCCGGCCGCGCGGATCGGCCACGCGGGGATCCCAGCCGGCGCCCACCACTTCGTCCACGTTGTGCGCGGTGAACGGCGGTTCCTCGTCGAACAGGTTCTGGATACCGACCGTCAGCGTGGTGTTCTTGAAGCCGGTGTACGTGGCCGAGACGTCGTACTTCGTGTAGTGGTGCACGCGCGGATCGAAGCCGGGCGGGAAACCGCTCTTGCCGCCGTTCGGCACCTGGTCGTTGTAGCCGGAAGCGTAGCGCTGCAGCAGCAGCCCGCTCCAGTTGCCTTTCGAGACCGTCACGCTGGCGCTGTGCTTCCAGCGCAGGTACACGTCGCGGGTGTTGAACTGGCTGACCTGTTCCTTGTACTCCTGGCCCTCGAACTCGGCGAACTTGAAGCTGTCCATGTAGGTGCCGTCCAGGACCGCCGCGTACTTGTAGCCGCCGAGCGTGCCGTCGTAGCGCAGGCCGAGGTCCACGCCGCGGGTCTTCAGGCCGGCCGCGTTGATCCAGCCCGCTTCCACGTGGTCGATCACGCCGCTGGCCGGGTCGCGCACGATGTACTGCTGCAGGTATTGCCAGTTCTGCAGCACGACCTGCGGGGTGCGGTTCAGGATGCGGTCCTTGATGTTGATCGCCCACCAGTCCAGCGACAGCGAGAAGTTCCGGAACGGCTCCGCGACGACGCCCAGCGTGCCCTGCTTGGACGTTTCCGGCCGCAGGCCCGGATTGCCGCCGGTGTTGTAGCCGAGGCGGGGAATGGCGCAGAAGTCCGGGTTGCCCGGGTTCTTCGCGCAGCCTTCCTGGTCGATCACGCCGTTCGGCAGTTCCTGCGACAGCCGCCCCGCGTACAGCTGGGTGAAGCTGGGCGCCAGGAAGCCCTTGCTGGCCGACCCACGGAACAGCAGCCGTTCGGTCGGCTGGTAGCGGAACGCCACTTTCGGGTTGGTGGTGGCGCCGATCAGGCTGTAGTTGTCCTTGCGGATCGCCAGTTGCACTTCGAGGTCCTTGATCACCGGCACCAGCGCTTCGGCATACACGGCGCGGATATAGCGCGTGGCCTGGTCCAGGTTCGCGTTGCCCGGCGCCTGCCAGATCCTCGTGGCATCCACGACCTGCACGAACGAATAGGTTTCCTTGCGCAGGTCGAAGCCGGCCGCCATCGACACGGCGCCGGCCGGCAGGTTGAACACTTCGCCGGAGATCGCGCCATCGAACTGCGTCATCGTGGTGCGACCCTGGTTCAGGCGGCCGCGGAACTTGGCCGATTCGATCAGGTCCATCGCCTGCTGCGTCTGCGACTGGCCCGCACCCGTCCAGGGATTGATGATGCCGGTGCCCATTGCGGCGTACAGCTTGTCCGTCCACGCATAGCCGTCGACCAGGTCCACCGAGGACTTGCTGCCGGACTTCGACAGGCCCAGCTTGTAGTCGTACTTGCCGCCCAGCGTGCCTTCCAGCGCCACCAGCGCGCGGTAGTTATCGAGCACCACGTCCTGCGTGCGGTTGCCGACCGGCGTGGCGCGCCACTTGTACAGGATCGGCTTGCTGCGGTCGTAGCTGGCGATGTAGGGCGACAGGTCCTGGTAGTACGGGCCGCCCACGGGATAGGCATTGCCATTCGCCAGCGTGGTGGAAATCTGCAGCGGCGTCAGCTGCGCGGTGGTTTCGGTGCGCGAGCCGAGCAGCTCGACGAACATGCGGTGATCGGCGTTGAGCCTGAAGGTGCCGCGCGAGACGCCGGTGGTGCGCTCGACCGGGAAGGCCATCACATAGTCGCCGCCGTAGTCGTAGGCGCAGGAATATTTCGTGCGCGTGATCGGCGTGACATTGGTCCACAGCTCGCTCGCATATTGCGACATGCCCGGCACGGAATCGCAATTGCCCTGCAGGCTGAGCAGGTTGGCCTGCAGATACGTGGTGCTGTCGCCGGGCATCTTGAAGCCGGTGCCCAGCGCGCTGCCGGCGCCGCTGAGAAGGTTGGCATAGGGCGTGCCCGTGGTATCGGGCGACAGGCCGCGCCATGGCTGGTAGCCGTTGGCGAAGTCGCGCTGGCTCGATGACAGCTGGTCGGTGACGTCGCGCGTCACGCTGGCCATCACGTTCCAGCCATCGGCCTCCAGGTTGCCCAGGCCGCCCAGCAGCGTGTAGCGGCGTTCCATGCCGCCGCCCGCCTCGGTGGCGTTCAGCGTGGTCGACGCTTCAAGGCCTTCGTAGTCGGTCTTCAGGATGAAGTTGACCACGCCGCCGATCGCATCGGTGCCGTAGATCGCCGAGGCGCCGTCCTTGAGGATTTCCACCCGCGCGATCGCCGCCAGCGGGATCGAGTTCAGGTCGACCGCCTTGCCGCTGCCGCCGTTGTTGCCCATGCGGCGGCCGTTCAGCAGCACCAGCGTGGCGTTCGGGCCCAGGCCGCGCAGCGAGGCGAACGAGGCGCCGCCGGACGTGCGGTCGGCATCGGCGCCGAACACGTTGTTCCCCGACGTCATGTTGTCGGCACCGGTGCCGTTGGCCGACACCAGCCGCAACAACTGCTCGGCGTTCGTCACGCCGGCCTTCTGGATCGTGTCGAGCGTGATGGTCTGCACCGGCAGCGCGCCTTCCCTGGCCACGCGCTTGATGCTCGACCCGGTGATTTCCACGCGCTGCATCGGCTGCGCCCCTGCCTGGGCCCCTGCTTGCGACACTTCTTGCGCGATGGCCGGAGCCACGACACCCATCAGCGCGATCATGTGCGCCAGTTTTTTAACCTTCAAGAGCTTCTCCCGATGTGTTCAATGGTGCCTGCCGGCCTTCGCGCTCGTGGCGCCGGTCCGGCGTGCTCGTGCCTGTCATGGCCGCGGGTGGCACTGTCGTGGCGGTGCGCTATCCCGTGGGTGGGGCGGATTGCCGGCCCGGCCGTGGATTGACGGGAATGCATTGGCGAAATGCTATTCCCGCCGGGACATTTTAGCGGCCTCCTCCCCGAGAAGCGGGCGCACGCGCGGCGCGAGGTCCAGATATCGCCAGTTGGTGAATTCCACCGGGTGACGCTTGTAGTTTTTTAGCCACGGTTGCCGGATATCGGCCGAGATCGGGTGCGTCAGCAGCACCCACGGGTTGTAGGCATGCAGCAGGTCGGCCATTTCGCCATACAGCCTGGTGCGTGCCGGGCTGTCGGCCATCGTCCGTGCCTGTTCATAGCGCGCGTTGTAGGCCGGCAGGTTGAAGCGCGCATAGTTGGCGCGGCCCACGTTGCCGCCGTACAGCAGCTGGTAGAAATTGTCGCCGTCCGGGAAATCGGCCACCCAGTTGGTCTCGAACATCATCACCTTGCCCAGCCGCGAAGCCTTGATGATCTCGGTCTTCTTGTCCGTCACGAAGGTCACGCGCAGGTGGATCGACTCGAAGGTCTTGCGCCACATCTCGTCGCGGAGCCGGCCGACCATGGTCGGTTCGCTGTGCATCGTCAGCACCAGCGGGCGGCCATCGGGCAGCGTGCGGTACCCCGCCCTGCCCTGCGCGACATCCCGTTTGTAGCCATGGCGGTCCAGCAGCGCCCGCGCCAGCGCCAGGTCGTGGACCACCGGGCTGCGATACGCCGGATCGTGACCGAGCACGTTCGGCGGCAGCGGCGACTGCGCCGGGATGGCCAGCCCCTTCTTCAGCAGGGCCACATCTTGCGCGCCGTCGTAGGCCAGCGCGATGGCACGGCGCAGCGCCACCTTCTCCGGCGTGTAGCCGCCGATGACCGGGTGCTCCATGTTCATCCACATGTAATAGGTCTGCAGCACGGGGAACGGTTCGAGCACCATGCCGCGGCGCGCCAGCCCGGGCTTGAGCACCGGCACCTGCGAGCCCGGATCGAGCACCAGGTCGCGCATCGACTCGGGTACCTGCTCGATGTAGTCGAATTCGCCGTTCAGGTAGCCGAGCACGCGCGACTGGTATTCCTCCATGATCTTCACCTCGACCCGGTCGACCAGCGGCAGCTTCTTCCCTTGCCAGCGCCCGTGGTAATCCGGGTTCGCCAACAGCGTGATCCTGTCGCTGCGCTTCCATTCGCCGATGCGGAACGGCCCGCTGCCGACCGGATGGTTGCCCACCTGGCTGCCGTACTTTTCCGCCACCTCGCGGGCCACGGCGCCGGTGGCCGGCAGTGCAAGATAGAATGGCAGGCCGGGATCGGGTGCGCGCAGGCGCAGTTGCAGCGTGTAGCGGCCGACCGCCTGCAGGCCGGGGATATCGGTCGCGTAGCCGAACTTTTCGCGCAGCGCGCCATCGCCCAGCAGCTTGCCCTCGAACAGGAACAGCCACGGCGACTTGATGGCCGGGTCGTACAGCCGCTTGATCGCATACACGTAATCGGCCGCGGTCACCTCGCGCGCCTTGCCGCCGAATGCCGGGTCGGGGGCGAAGTGCATGCCGGGCTTGAGCTGCATGGTCCACGTGGTGCCGGCCGCATCGACCGTCGGCATGGCCGCCAGCGTGTTCGGGCGCAGTTTCACCGGACGCGCCAGGTAATCGTAGCGCAGCATGGGATCGAACAGGTTTTCCAGCAGCGACAGGCTGGCCAGGTCGGAGGCGACGGCCGGATCGAGAGCCGTTTCACCGGTGGACAACAGCGTGCGCAATACTTTCGGTTGCGCGGCCACGGCACCGGTGAGCGGGGTCCAAAATACGGCAGCGAATGCGGCGGCAAGCAGGCTGGCGGCGGCGGATCGGCGGGCTCGATTCATTGGCGCAGCATAAACCAGCTGCCGTTGCCAGTGGCACACCGGGCGGCCGCCGCGACAACTTTTTCGCATGCGCGACCGGCACTGCGCCATCGCGCACTCTATACTTTGCCTGCCAGGTCGAGCTTCGTCCCCTGTTTGGTTTGCCGTTTCGTTCTGTTTTATTCTCTTTCGCTTATGTCTCTTAACTATATCTGGGCCGGTTTCTTCCTTGTCGGCTTCACGGCCGCGCTGGCCCAGTGGATCTTCCTCGGCGACACGGAGATCTTCAAGAAGATCATCGACGGCACGTTCGACTCGGCGCGCAGCGCCGTGATGGATATCGCGCTGCCGCTGGCCGGCGTGATGACGCTGTGGCTGGGCATCATGAACATCGGCGAAAAAGCCGGCGCGATCGCCTGGTTCGCCAGGGTGATTTCGCCCTTCTTCTCGCGCATCTTCCCCGAAGTGCCGAAGGACCACCCGGCCACCGGCCACATGGTGATGAATTTCTCGGCCAACCTGCTGGGCCTGGACAACGCCGCCACCCCCTTCGGCCTGAAGGCGATGGAAAGCCTGCAGTCGCTGAACCCGGACAAGGATACCGCCAGCAATGCGCAGATCATGTTCCTGGTGCTGCACACTTCCGGCCTCACGCTGATTCCGCTGGCGATCATGGCGCAGCGCGCGATCCTCGGCGCGGCCGACCCGTCGGACATCTTCATTCCCTGCATGATCGCGACCTACGTGGCCACGGTGGCCGGCATCATCGCGGTATCGATCCGCCAGAAGATCAACCTGTTCGATTCCGTGCTGCTGTCGTGGATCGGCGGCATCACGGTGGCGATCCTGGCGATGATCTGGTACTTCACCAACTTCCTCAGCAAGACCGAAATCGAGACGGTGTCGAAGGTGGTCAGCAACCTGATCCTGATGGGCGTGATCACCGTGTTCCTGGTCGGCGCGATGCGCAAGAAGGTCAACGTCTACGAAGCCTTCATCGAAGGCGCGAAAGGCGGTATCCAGACCTCGATCACCGTGATTCCCTACCTGGTGGGCATGCTGGTGGCGATCGGCGTGTTCCGCAACGCGGGCGTGTTCGGCTTCATCGTCAGCGGCTTCGAATGGTTCTTCTCGGCGCTCGGCATGAACACCGATTTCGTGCCGGCGCTGCCGACCGCGCTGATGAAGCCCCTGTCCGGCAGCGGCTCGAAGGCGATGATGATCGACGCGATGCAGACTTACGGCCCGGATTCCTTCGTGGGGCGCCTGGCCTGCATCTTCCAGGGCTCGGCGGACACCACCTTCTACATCGTGGCGCTGTACTTCGGTTCGGTGGGCATCCGCAAGACCCGCTACGCGATCTCGTGCGGCCTGATCGCCGACCTGGCCGGCGTGATCACGGCGATCTGCGTGGCCTATGTATTCTTTGGTTGAAGGGTAGACGAATGCGATTGACGATGCGGCTGCGGCACCTTGCCCTGATCGGCTTGTTCCTGTGCGGTGGGGCGCGCGCCGACCTTCCCGAACCGGTGGCCCGTCTGGCCCACGCAGCCGGCATTCCCGAAGCGGCGATCGGTGCGATCGTGCTGCGCGGCGACACGATCCTGGTCTCGCACGGGGCGGACCAGCCGATGCTGCCCGCCTCGACGATGAAGGTGGTCACCGGCATCGTTGCCCTCGACGAACTGGGCCCGGCATTCCGCGGCCGCACCGAATTGCGCAGCAAGGGCGAAATCGCCGGCGGCGTGCTGAAAGGCGACCTGCTGGTGCGCGGCGGCGCCGACATGGACCTCGACGCGGATGCGATGGCACACCTGCTGGAGCGCCTGCGCGCCCTCGGCGTGCACCGCATCGCCGGCGACCTGGTGCTGGACCGCCAGCTGTTCCAGCCGCCCCGCATGGACCTCGGCAAGGGCGAGTTCGACGAGGCGCCCGAAGCGTATTACAACGTCACGCCGGACGCGCTGCTGCTGAACATGAACATGCTGACGGTGGACATGGATTCCACCGGCAAGGGCGGCGTGAAGGCGGCGGCGCTGCCGGAGCTGGACCGCGTGGCCGTGCGCTCCGCACAGTTGCTGGTCGATACCCCGTGCGAGAGCTGGGAAGACGGCTGGAAGCCCCCTACCACGGTCCGGGAAGGCGACCGGCTGGCGATCGTCCTGCACGGCACCTTCCCGCGCAACTGCCGCCAGGCATACCGCATCAACGCAATCGATCGCGACGACTTCGCCGATCGCCTGATCCGCGCCGCGTGGAAGCGCCTCGGCGGCACCATCGCCGGCCGCACGCGCACGGTGGACCTGGCCGGGCACACATCCGACCTGGCCGCGGCCGCGGCGGCACAGGGCGCGATCGGCAGCGCCGATGGCGGCAACGGCAGCAATAACGGCACCTCAACGCAGCCTGCCGGTCCCGCGGCGGCCGGGCTGTCATCCGGCGTCGATGCCGACGGCACGCGCCTGCTGGTGGCGCACCAGTCGCGCGCCCTGCCGGAGCTGGTACGCGACACGATGAAGGTGTCGGACAACGCGCAGGCGCGCATGCTGTTCCTGTCGCTGGGCAGCCTGCAGGCCGATGAAACGCTGGGCAGCCGCCCGCTGCCGGCCGGCCAGCGGCTGGCGATGCTGATGGCGGCGAACAATGGCGATACGTCGCAGCCGACCACCACGCTGGGGCGCGCCGAGGCGGTGGTACGCGGCTGGTTCAAGCGGCACGGCATCGACACCAGCGGCATGGTGGTGGAAAACGGCTCGGGCCTGTCGCGCATCGAGCGGCTGCGGCCCGTGCAGCTGGCCGCCGTGCTGGCCGCCGCCGAGGAATCGCCATGGGCGCCGGAGTTCCAGGCCAGCCTGCCGATCGTCGGCGTGGATGGCACCATGAAACGGCGCCTGAAGAACAGCCCGGCCGCCTCGCGCGCCCGCATCAAGACCGGCACCCTGCGCGACGGCGTGGCGGTGGCCGGCTATGTGCCGGACGCCAATGGCGAGCAGTGCATCGTTGTCGCCATCATCAACCACGACGGCATCGACCACGCCACCGGGCGCGCCGTCGTCGACGCGCTGATCGACTGGACCGCCAACAGCAGCGCCGCCGCGCCGATGTAGGCGTTCCGCTGGCGCAACCAACCCCAGCGGCAGAGGCCGGGGTCAGACCCGGCGGGTCTGACCCCAGGTTTTGCATCCTGGTTGGAAGCGAGCATGACCTCGCGCTTGTTAAAGCACCCGGGTAAAGCCTGCACGCACCAGCTCACGGTCGCCACAGTCGAAATGCCACCATTCGCTGTTGATGCCCACGAAGCCGGCGCCGAACATGGCGTCGCGCAGCAGCTGCCGGTTGGCGGCCTGCTGCGCCGTCAGCCGGCCGGTGGCCAGCATCTCAGGCTCCAGCGCGGGGTGGGACAGTTCAGTCATGTCGTCGAAACCGGTGCCCATGTCGAGTTCGCGGCCATCTTCGCCGGTGATCGTCGCGTCCACCGCCATGCCGTACGAATGGATCGAGCCGCGCGCCGGGTCGGCCAGGTACATGCGCAGCCCGGTACCGGCCAGCGCCTCCCATAACTGTTCCTGCACGCGGTGCGGCCGCAGCGCGTCCAGGACCAGCAGATGGCAGCCGGGCCGGCGCGCGGCCAGCCAGGCCACCGCGCGTTCGACCGCCGCGGCCGCGTCGCGGTGCAGCCACGCACAGTCGAGCGGCGAATACAGATCGCGGCCGACGAAGTTGTGCGGCGTCGCATAGCGCAGGTCGATGCCGATGCCGGCAATCGTCGACAGGTGCCGGTAGTCCGGGTGGGCCGCAATCTGCTCGCTGGTGATCGTGGGCGTCGTCATGCATGCTCCTCCTGGCCGCGGGCGTGACGGGAATAAGGCCGCGGCGACCGAACGTGACGGGAAAGGCCGCGGCGCCGGCGTTACGGCTTCTCCTCCGCCGCCGCAGCAGCGGCCGGTACGGGCTGAGGTGCCGGCTTCGGCGTCGTCAGCACTTCGAGGATCGCCGCGCTTTCCGCGTCCGGCCAGCCATCCCAGTTCGATTGCCGGTACTTGGTCTGGAATACCATCAGCGTATTGTGCGTGGCTTCGTCCAGCACGCCGGTATTGGGCACCGCGTAGCCATGCTGCGCCAGCTTTTTCTGGAACCACGCGATATCCGGCATGGCCGCCTCGAAGCGCGCCTTGTGCTGCGCCACCGCGCCGGCGTCCGGCCACAGGACCAGGCCCGCATCGGCCAGCTGCTTCCAGGGGAACAACGGCCCCGGATCCTGCTTGCGCTGCGGCGCGATGTCGGAGTGGGCAAGGATGTTTTCCGGTGCCACGTTGTGGCGCTTGACCAGGTCCTTCAGCAGCGGGATCAGCTGGTCGATCTGCGCCTGGGCGAACGGGTGGTACTGGCGCCGGCCATCGGGCGTCAGCGTGAAGCCCGGGTTGACGATCTCGATGCCGATCGAGCTGTAGTTCAGGTTCGTGAAATTTTTCCAGTTCGACAGGCCGGCATGCCAGGCGGCGTTCTTTTCATCGACCAGCGCATAGAACTTCGGCTGCGGTTCGTCGGTCAGCAGGTAATGGGCGCTGACTTCCTTCTCGGTCAGCAGCATGATCGAGCGCGGCAGGTCCGACACGGTGTAGTGCAGCACGATGAAACGCACGCGGCTCGCCTGGCCCTTCGCCGTCAGCGAGTGATCGACCTTGTACGGCGGTGCCGGCGGCGTGGTGGCGCAGCCGGCCAGCGCGGCGGCCAGCAGGGTGGCGAGAAGGATTTTAGTCATCGTGTCAGTCAGGTCATGGTTGATTCGGGCCGGATGGCCAGGCGCGCAGCCGCCGCGTGCGGCCGCACCGTTCTTTGTTCCAGCGACAGCATACCGTTTGCCACCTCCGGCAGCGACTCCCGCATTGCCTGCGCGACCAGCGGATGCAGCTGCGCCGCCCGGCCCGACAATACGATGGGCCGCGCGCCGAAGCGGGCCACCAGTGCCCGCGCCAGCCGGGCCAGTTCGGCGCCGGCCTGCCGCAGGATCTCGCGCGCCTCGGCATCGTCGTCCGCGCTGCGCGCCACCGCCAGCGCCAGCTGACCGATCTCGCCCCGTTCGCGCGCATAGATGAACTGCCGCGAGAACGACCAGTCGCTGCCGCCCACGTGGTCGAACACCGCCTGCGCCAGCGGCGAGGAGCGCCAGGCGCCGGGCTGCTCGTCCTCGCGGCGCCAGATGCGGCGCATCGCTTCGCGCGCGATCCAGAAGCCGCCGCCGCCATCGTCCAGCACCACGCCCCGGCCGCCGGCACGGTGGAACGTGCCGGCGGCGTCGATGAACGCAGCGATCGAGCCGGTGCCGGCATAGACCAGGTACCCGGCACCCGGTGCGAAGGCGTCGAGGAAGGCGATCTCGATATCGTTGCACAGGCTGATATCCCGCGGCGCCACGCCGAGCAGTTCCGCCAGCCAGCCGGTAAGCACGGCGCTGTCGCCGCCGAATCCCGTCAGCCCGGCATTGATGCGGCGCGGCCGGCCATGCGCGGCCGACGCATCGAGCACGTCGCGCGCCAGCGTCTCGAACGTGGCGCGCAGGCGCTCCCGCCCTGCCGGGCTGGCCATCTGCAAGGCGGACAGCCCGGCCACGTGCCCCTCGGCCACGATGGCGCCGCCGGCATCGGCCAGCGCCCAGCGCGTTTGCGTGCCGCCCGCATCGATGCCGAGACCGGTGTCCATCGTGCCCCCTACACTTTCGCGCTGGCGCGCGCGCTTTCGTTGCCGACTCGGTCGACAGCGGTGACGACCACGGCGCGCGCCGGCACCCCGGCCAGGTCGCGCAGCACCACCTCGTTCTTCGTGGCCGGTGCAACGGTGAAGCGCCATTCGTCGCCATAGCGGGCCCAGATGGCGTAGGTGATGGCGTTCTTCGATGTGCCCAGCGCCACCGCCAGGCCATTCTCGCCCCGCTTCACGGCCACCGTCGGCGCCTCGGGGGCGCGGTCGCCCAGCCATGGCGAGGCCGGCACCAGCGCGGCGCTCTGGTAGCTCTGCACCTTGAGCCGGTCATACAGGCCGCCGCGATTCTGCATCAGCGGGGCGATCGAGAAATGCAGGTGGCCACGCGCGGCCGGGCGGCTGCGCGTGACATCGATCTGCTGCACGATCTCGTTCGGCCCGAACGGTTTCGCGGAACCGTCGGCCGTGCGGCTGGTGAACAGGCCTGGCCACACGTGGCGGCCGCGCGTGTTCTGCGCCAGCCAGTAGTCGAGCAGCACCGGATAGGCCTGCGGCGCCTGGGCGATCGGCCAGTACAGCTGCGGCGCCAGGTAGTCGAGCCAGCCTTTCTGCAGCCACAGTTCGGCATCGGCGTACAGCTTGTCGTACTGGGAAAAGCCGGCGATGCCGCGCGGCCGGCGGTCCGGGCGGCCGATGCCGAACGGGCTGATGCCGAACTTGACCCATGACTTTTCGCGGCGGATGCCCAGGTAGATCTGCTCGATCAGCCTGTCGACATTCTGGCGCCGCCATCCGGCGCGGTCGAGCGTGCCGCCGCCGCGCACGTAGCGCTGCCACGATGGCTCGTCCGGGAACGGCAGCTCGGGCTTCTGCCAGGATGGCGTATCGAGCGCCGACGCTTCGCCGCCGGAAGCGGCCGGCGCCTCGATCGGATACGGGTAAAAATAGTCGTCGATGTGCACGCCGTCGATGTCGTAGCGGCGCACCACGTCGAGGATCACGTTCAGCGTCTGCTGCGCGGCCGCTTCTTCGCCCGGATCCATCCACAGCAGCTTGCCGTAGGTTTTCACGGCCTGCGGGTTGGTGTTCGCGAAATGCTCCTTGGCCAGCGGCGTGCGGGCGGCGCCATGGCGCGCGCGGTAGGGATTGAACCAGGCGTGCAGTTCCATGCCGCGGGCGTGCGCCTGGGCGATCCAGAATTGCAGGGGATCCCACATCGGCGACGGTTCCTTGCCCGAGCGGCCGGTCATGAACTCGGACCACGGTTCCAGTTTCGACGGATAGATCGCATCGGCGCTGGGCCGCACCTGCAGCACGATGGCGTTCAGGTTCAGCGCCTTGGCCCGGTCCAGGATGGCGATCGCTTCCGCCTGCTGCTTGGCCGGCGGCGCGTTGCTGCGGCTGGGCCAGTCGATGTTGGCGACGGTGGAAACCCACGCGGCGCGGAATTCGCGTGGCGCGGCGGGCGGTTCGTCCCCCGTGTAGCGCGGCGGTTCGGGGTGCGGCACGGGGCCGGCCGCCACCGGGCCGGCGGCGGGATCCTCGGGGCGCGTCGGGGATGTCGAGCATGCGCTCATGATTGCCGCCAGGACGCCGGCGCTGCCGGCGGAAAGCAAAAGCCGCTTGTTACGATCGAAAGCCAAGACCACTCCTGTGAAATAAGCGGCAATATTGTAATCCCAGCGGCCGGGTTCCCCGCGTCCCGGTCGCGTGGGATGCCCGCTGCGATCCACCGTTTTCCAGCCGGATCATCCGGAACACACCACCCGGCGCCCTGGCCCGGCTCAGTTCCGCCCGAATTCCGGGTCGATCTTCACCAGCGCCGTCATTGCGAACGCGGGAATCGTCGCCAGGGATGCCCAGATGAAGAAGTGCTGGTAGCCCATGAGTTCCTGCAGCCAGCCGCTGGCCATCTGCGGCACCATCATGCCCAGCGCCATGAAGCCGGTGCAGATCGCGTAATGGGCCGTCTTGTGCTCGCCCTCGCACACCATGATCATGTACATCAGGTAGGAGGCGAAGCCGAAGCCATAGCCGAACTGCTCGACCGCCATCGCCACCGCGATCAGGCCGATACTGTCGGGCTGGACCTGCGACAGGTAGACAAACACGAGGCCCGGCACGTGCAGGATGAAGGCCATTGGCCACAGGCAGCGCTTCAGGCCGAAGCGCGCGATGGCCAGGCCGCCCAGCAGGCCGCCCACCGTCAGCGCGATAATGCCGACGGTGCCATAGACGAAGCCCACCTGCGTGTTGTCCAGCCCCAGGCCGCCCTCGGCGACCGGGTCGAGCAGGAACGGCACCACCATCTTCAGCAGCTGCGATTCGCCGAGGCGGAACAGCAGCAGGAAGCCGAGGATGGTGACGATGCCCTTCTTGCGGAAGAAGGCGGCGAAGGTGAGCAGGAATTCGGTAAACGGATTGCCCTTCAGGCGCGCCCGCGTGTCGGCGGCCGGGCGCGGCAGCATGAAGAAGTGGTAAGTGCTCAGCAGCGCGAACACCACGCCCAGCAGGCCGAACACGATGGACCAGGCAGTGCGCGGATCGCCGGTGCGGGTGATCAGGATGCCGGCCAGCGCCACCAGCGCGCCCTGCCCAGTGATGTTGGCCAGGCGGTAGAAGGTGCTGCGCACGCCCACGTAGGCGGCCTGCTCCTTCTGCCCCAGCGCCAGCATGTAGAAGCCGTCCGCCGCGATATCGTGCGTGGCCGATGAAAAGGCCATCAGCCACAGCACGGCAAGGCTCATCTGGAAGAACGCCGGCAGGTGGGTGGTGAACGCCACCAGCGCCAGCGCCACGCCGGTCAGGCCCTGCAGCACCACGGTCCACTGGCGCTTGGTGCCGAACATTTCCACGATCGGCGCCCACAGCGGCTTGATCACCCACGGCAGGTACAGCCATGACGTGTAGAACGCGATATCGGCATTCGAGAAGCCGGTGTTCTTGTACATCACCAGCGACAGGTTCAAGACGGCGAAATAGGGAATGCCCTGGCCGAAGTAGAGGGTGGGCACCCACCACCAGGGACTGCGCTGCACAGCTTTCATTACATCCTTGTTATCGTTACAAACCGGGCGGTCTTGCCCGGCGATGCCGGGATCGGCGATGCGCGGGCGCCTGGCCATGCACCTGATCAGGCGCCGAGCGCCCCGCGCACGCTGCCGCCGGCCTGGGCCAGCAGGCTCGCGGCCTGCGGCACCGGCACCTTCTTCAGCAGTGCGACGATGGCCACCTTGACGTGGAAACCGCATTCCTCGAGCGCGGCCCGCGCGGCGTCTTCATCGGCGCCGGTGGCATGCATCGTCAGGCGCACCGTGCGCGCGAACAGCTTGGCGTTGGTGGGCTTCAAGTCTACCATCAAGTTCCCGTACACCTTGTGCAGCCGGACCATGATGGCGCTGGAAATCGTGTTCAGCACGATCTTCTGCGAGGTACCCGCTTTCAGGCGCGTGCTGCCGGAAATGACTTCGGGCCCGGTATCGAGCGTGATGCCGACATGCGCCGCGCCGGCCACCGGCGAAGCGGTGTTGTTGGCGATGCCGATCGTCAGCGCGCCGGCCGCGCGCGCGGCATGGAGGGCGCCCAGCACGTAGGGCGTGCCGCCCGACGCGGCGAGCAGCAGCACCACGTCATTCGCGGTGGGCGCCACCGACAGCAGGTCGCGCTCGCCCTGGGCGCGGTCATCCTCGGCCCCCTCGACGGCCACGAACATCGCGCCTTCGCCGCCGGCCAGCAGCGCCACCGCGCGCGTCGGCGGCCAGGAAAATGTGGGGTACAGCTCCACGCTGTCGAGCACACCGAGCCGGCCGGACGTGCCGGCGCCCACGTAGACCAGGCGCCCGCCCGCTTCGATGCGGGGTACCGCGGCCTCGATGGCGGCGGCCAGCTGCGGCGCGGCCGCGCGCACCGCCTGCACGGCATTGAACTGGTCGTCCACGAACGCCGCCACCAGGTCGGGAACCGGATACTGGTCCAGCTGCGTGTGTTCGCTGCTCGGGGTCTCGGTTTTCAGCATGACACGAGTGTAATGCGAAACCCTTCAGCCGCGCCGCATCTCTGCCACGAAATCGTAGTGGTCGCTGCGGCAGTAGGAATGGGTCAGCTCGACCGCCTCGCCATTCTCGAGATAGGCGATGCGGGTGATGAACAGCACCGCGTGGCCTTCCGGTACGCCGAGCTGCCGCGCCAGGTCGGCCGGGGCGTTCATCGCGCGGATGTGCTGCAGCGCGCGCACCGGCGGCTTGCCCACGCTTTCCAGGTACTGGTACAGCGAATCGCCGATGGCGGCCGGGTCGGGCACCACGGTGGCCGGCAGCACGCTCACTTCATAGGCCATCGCCACGTCGTCCGCGAGGCGCAGCCGTTCCAGCCGCGCCACACGCGTGTTGGGCGACAGGGCAAGGCTCATCTGCTCGTCCGCGCCGGCGATGACGAGTTCGCGCCGCAGCCAGCGCGAGCCCGGCTTGTAGCCGCGCTGCTGCAACTGCTCGGAAAAGCTGGACAGGTTCGACAGCGGCTGCTCGATGCGCGGCGCGATGTAGTTGCCGGAACCGCGCTTGCGCACTACGAGGCCCTGCTCGACCAGCTGGTCGATGGCCTTGCGCGCGGTGACGCGCGAGACCTTCAGCTGCTCGGACAGCGTGCGCTCGGACGGCAATGCCTGGTCCACCTGGTAGCGGCCCGCGAGCACGTCATCGGTCAGCTTGCGCGCGATCTGCATGTACAGCGGCGAGGTATCTAACTTTGAACCTTCCGGCTTTGACCCTTCCGGCTTCGAACCTTCGGGCTTTGAACCTTCCGGCTTCGAACCTTCGGACTGCCGGGTGGGGGGTTCCGATGCTTGCTGCAAAATCATGACAATTCTCCTATACCTTCTAGTTTAACGGTGAAGGACAATGCCCGCTGTTTTCATCCCGCACGAAGCGCCGCAGGCGGCGTTTCCATCCAGTCCCTGACTAACGGCGCCCGTTGCCGCCCTGACAAGAGGTTAATAATGAAGTTGTTCCGCACCATCTCCGCCGTACTTCTCGCTGTCGGCATCGCCTGCTCCGGCGCGGCAGGCGCAGCCAAGCTCGATCCCGACCATTACCTGCTGACGAAGGATGTCTTCACGAAGCTGAAAGCCATCGAGGTCGAGCTCGAAAAGTCCGGCTACCAGCCGAAGGACGACGATGACGACGAGGACAACGGCAAAAAAGGCAAGAAAGACAACGGCGGCCCGACCGCCGAGGAAGTGATGCGCAAGATCGAGTCGGACAAGGTGGCCATGGCGACGCTGAAGCGCCATAACCTGTCGAGCCGCGACTATGCGCTGACCATGCTCGCCATGTTCCATGCCGGCTTCTATGTCATGTTCGAGGAATCGATGGACAAGAAAGGCGCCGCCGACTTGCTGGCCACGTTCACCAAGGAACAGCGCGCCAACGTGGCATTCGTGCGCGCCATGAACCTCCAGAAGAAGAAGTAACACGGCACCCCAAGCTTGCCGGGCGGCGCTGCCGCCCCATTCGTTTTCTCAACAGCCGCAATGCTTCCCGGGCCCGGCATGGATCGCGCGCCCGGGCGCCGGTTCATGCACAGGCACGCAACAGGACAGGCATCGGTGCGCCACGCATCGTATCCTCCCAACGGCGACTCGAGGACCCGGCCCGAGCCTTTGATGCCGGCCGGTCGTCGCGGCATCCTTACCTGACATGGATATCGGCAGCATGCAGCACAAAGAACACCAGGTGGTCGTCATCGGCGGCGGCGTCGTCGGCCTCACGTCGGCCTGGTGGCTGATGGAGGCCGGCTTTCGCGTCGCCCTGGTCGAGCGCGCGCCCGCCGTCGGGAACGGTGCCAGCTACCGCAACGGCGGGCAGCTGAGCTACCGGTACGTGTCGCCGCTGGCCGATGCGGGCGTGCCGTGGAAAGCGCTGCAATGGCTGTTCCAGGAGGCAGGCCCGCTGCGCTTCAAGCCGGAAGCGGACATGCGGCAGTGGCGCTGGCTTGCCAGGTTCCTCGCCAACTGCAACGCGGCCAGCAACCGGCGCACCACCACCAAGCTGCTGGAACTGGGGGAACACAGCCGGCGCATGATGGCGCAACTGGAACCGGCCGTGCCGCTGGCGCAATTCGGCTGGCGCGATGCGGGAAAGCTCGTCGTGTACCGCTCGCGGGCGGCATTCGATGCCGCCGTCGCCAGGCCCGATCCGGACAACCGGCGCCGCGTGCTGTCCGGAGCCGACACCGCCGCGCTGGAACCGGCCCTGGCCGCGCTGGCGCCACGGCTTGCCGGGGGCATCTTCAATGCCGGCGAGGCGGTGGCCGATTGCCACGCATTCTGCGTGGCCCTGGAACGGCAACTCCAGGCGCATCCCCGCTTCGACGGCGTCATCCACGCCAACGCGACGTGCCTGTTCACGGAAAACGGCAGGGTCTCGGCCGTGCAGACGGACACCGGCTGGGTGACGGGCGAGCAGTTCGTGCTGGCGGCCGGGATCCAGAGCCGCGGCCTGGCCGCCACCGCCGGCATCGCGCTGCCGCTGTATCCATTGAAGGGCTACAGCCTGAGCGCGCCGATCGGCGACCAGCACACGGCGCCCGAGATCAGCGTGACGGATTTCGAACGCAAGACGCTGTACGCCCGCATCGGCAAGCAGCTGCGCGTGGCCGCGATGGTCGACATGGTGGGCGAAGACACGTCTCTGGACGCCCGCCGCGTGGCCGGCCTGGCGCGCCTGGTGCGCGAGACGATGCCCACCGCCGCCGACTACTCGCGCATGGAACCGTGGGCCGGGCTGCGCCCCGCCACCCCGAACAGCGCCCCGCTCCTCGGCCCCACCCGGCACGGCAACCTGTGGCTGAACGTGGGCCACGGCCCCCTCGGTTTCACCTTCGCCTGCGGCACCGCCGCCCTGCTCGCCGACCTGATGACCGGCCGCCCCACCCCGTTCCCCCTCGACTTCCTCGCCTGGCCCCGCGAAAACCAGTGACAGGCTCCAATTAATTTGAAATGTTTCCTCAAAAATGGGGTACGTCCCCATTTTCCTGGCAACTTTTCGTGGTGCGAGCGGTGCCGGGGCGTTATGGCGGATAATGTCGCCTTTTCATTGTCCGACCTGCCATGTCCAAGACGAAGACCCCGGCCGGGTGCCCTTGCGGCGGTGGGCCGTCGCTGGCGGCGTGCTGCGGCCCATATCTTGACGGGTTCGTTGACGGCAGCGCGCTGCCCGCCACGGCCGAGCTGCTGATGCGCTCGCGCTACACGGCCTACACGCTGAAGAACGAACCCTACCTGCTGGCCACCTGGCATCCCAGCACCCGCCCGACCGAGCGGATCGTCGATCCGGATGAGCCGTTGCAATGGCTGGGACTTGAGGTAAAATCGACTTTACGTTTACGTCAACGTAAAGCTGATTTCGCCGGCCAGGATCACCCGGACCAGGACTATGTGGAGTTCGTGGCGCGCTTCCGCCAGCACGGCAAGGGCCAGCGCCTGCACGAGATCAGCCGCTTCCTGCGCGAGCCCGACCCGGCCCTCGGCGGCACGCCGCGCTGGTTCTACGTCGACGGAGATTTTCCGATCAAAGAATAAAGGGGACACCGCATGCCGCACATCGACAGCAAACTCAATCCGCGCAGCGAAGACTTCCGCGCCAACGCCGCCGCCATGGAGGCCCTGGTGGACGACCTGCGCGCCCGCGTCGCCCAGGTGGCCGAGGGTGGCGGCCAGGCGGCCAGCGCGAAGCACACCGCGCGTGGCAAGCTGCTGCCGCGCGAGCGGGTGCGCCTGCTGCTCGATCCCGGCACGCCGTTCCTCGAATTCTCCCAGCTGGCCGCTTATGAAATGTATGACGGCGCCGCGCCATCGGCCGGCATCATCACCGGCATCGGCCGGGTGTCCGGCCAGGAATGCGTCATCGTCTGCAACGACGCCACGGTAAAGGGCGGCACGTATTACCCGATGACGGTGAAGAAACACCTGCGCGCGCAGGAGATCGCCGAGCAAAACCGGCTGCCGTGCATCTACCTGGTCGATTCCGGCGGCGCCAACCTGCCGAACCAGGATGAAGTGTTCCCCGACCGCGACCACTTCGGCCGCATCTTCTACAACCAGGCCAACCTGTCCGCGCAGGGCATTCCGCAAATCGCCGTGGTGATGGGCTCCTGCACAGCGGGCGGCGCGTATGTACCGGCGATGAGCGACGAATCGATCATCGTCAAGGAACAGGGCACGATCTTCCTGGGCGGCCCGCCGCTGGTGAAGGCGGCCACCGGCGAAGTGGTCACGGCGGAAGACCTGGGCGGCGGCGACGTGCACACGCGCCTCTCCGGCGTGGCCGACCACCTGGCGCAGAACGACACCCACGCGCTGGCCCTGGCACGCAACATCGTCTCGCACCTGAACCGCCAGAAGCCGCACACTCAGTTGCAATCTCATATGCGCGAAGTGGTGGAACCGAAATACGCGCCGGAAGAGCTGTACGGCGTGATCCCCGTCGACACCCGCAAGCCGTTCGATATCCGCGAAGTCATCGCGCGCATCGTCGACGGCAGCGAGTTCGATGAATTCAAGGCCCGCTACGGCACCACGCTGGTGTGCGGCTTCGCCCACATCCACGGCATGCCGGTGGGGATCGTCGCCAACAACGGCATCCTGTTCTCGGAATCGGCGCTGAAGGGCACCCACTTCATCGAGCTGTGCTGCCAGCGCAAGATCCCCCTGGTCTTCCTGCAGAACATCACCGGCTTCATGGTGGGCCGCAAGTACGAGAACGAAGGCATCGCCCGCAACGGCGCCAAGATGGTCACCGCTGTCGCCACGGCCGCGGTACCGAAGTTCACGGTGATCATCGGCGGCAGTTTCGGCGCCGGCAATTACGGCATGTGCGGCCGCGCGTATTCGCCGCGTTTCCTGTGGATGTGGCCGAACGCGCGCATTTCCGTGATGGGTGGCGAGCAGGCCGCCTCCGTGCTGGCCACCGTCAAGCGCGACGGCATCGAAGCCAAGGGCGGGCAATGGTCGCAGGACGAGGAAGCCGCGTTCAAGCAGCCCATCAAGGAACAGTATGAACACCAGGGCCATCCCTACTATGCCAGTGCGCGGCTGTGGGATGACGGCATCATCGACCCGGCCGATACCCGCACCGTGCTGGCCCTGGGCCTGTCGGCGGCGCTGAACGCCCCCATTCCCGACACGAAGTTCGGTGTCTTCCGCATGTAAGGAACCCAGCATGAACTACGACACCCTCACCCTCGACACGGCCGGCGCCGTCGCCACCGTCACGCTGAACCGCCCGGATGTGCGCAACGCGTTCAACGAACAGTCGATCGCCGAACTGACGGCCGCCTTCACGGCGCTGGGCCAGGTCGACGGGATCCGCGCCATCGTGCTGGCCGCGAACGGCGCGGCCTACTGCGCCGGCGCGGACCTGAACTGGATGAAGAAAATGGCCGGCTACTCGGACGACGAGAACCGGGCCGACGCCATGGCGCTGGCGAACATGCTGCGCACCATCCACGCATGCCCGAAGCCCGTGGTGGCCAAGGTGCACGGCGACTGCTACGGCGGCGGCGTGGGGCTGGTGGCCGCGTGCGATATCGCGATCGTCGCCGAGGAAGCGCAGTTCTGCCTGAGCGAGGTGAAACTGGGCCTGATCCCGGCCACCATCTCGCCGTATGTCATCAAGGCGATGGGGGAGAACGCCGCGCGGCGCTACTTCCTCACCGCCGAACGTTTCAATGCCAGGGAAGCGCTGCGCATCGGCTTCGTGCACGAAGTGGCCACCGCGTCGTCGCTGGATGGCCAGGTGGCCGCGGTGGCCGGCGCGCTGGCCGCCAACAGCCCCAATGCCGTGCGCGAGGCCAAGGCGCTGGTGCGCGAGATCGCCCACCAGCCCGTCACGGATGCGCTGGTGGCCGATACCGCCCACCGCATCGCGCACATCCGCGCCTCGGGCGAAGGCCGCGAAGGCGTGGCCGCGTTCCTTGAGAAGAGGAAGCCTTCCTGGCTCACCTGATTTTTGGAGTTTCAGTCTTGACAGATCAAACCAGCGACTGGGTGTCGCGCAGCCTGAAAAGCGTGTGGCACCCATGTACCCAGATGCAGCACCACGCGCGTGATGAAGATCGTGTGCCGCTGATCCCCGTCAGCCACGGCCGCGGCGCCTGGCTGTACGACCACGACGGCCGGCGCTACCTCGACGCGATCAGCTCGTGGTGGGTCAACCTGTTCGGCCACGCCAACCCGCGCATCAACGCGGCGCTGCGCGACCAGCTGGATTTGCTGGAGCACGCCATGCTGGCCGGCTTCACCCATGAGCCGGTGATCCGCCTGTCGGAACGGCTGTCCGCGCTGACCGGCGGCGTGCTGGGGCACGCGTTCTACGCGTCGGACGGCGCCTCGGCCGTCGAGATCGCGCTGAAGATGAGTTTCCACAGCTGGCGCAACGCCGGGCGCGGCGACAAGCAGGAATTCGTCTGCCTGCAAGGCAGCTACCACGGCGAGACGATCGGCGCGCTGGCCGTTACCGACGTGGCGCTGTTCAAGGATGCCTACGGCCCGCTGCTGCGCGCCACGCAGACCGTGATGTCGCCCGATGCGCGCCAGGCCCGCGATGGCGAAACCGTGCAGGACGTGGCACGCCGCGCCGCGGCGGACGTGCAGCGCCTGTTCGAAGAGAAAGCGGACCGGATCGCCGCCATCATCATCGAGCCGCTGGTACAGTGCGCGGCCGGCATGGCGATGCACGATCCGCTCTACCTGCGACTGGTGCGCGAACTGTGCGACAAACATGGCGTGCACCTGATCCTCGATGAAATCGCGGTGGGCTGCGGCCGCACCGGCACCTTCTTCGCCTGCGAGCAGGCCGGCATCTGGCCGGACTTCGTCACGCTGTCGAAGGGCATCAGCGGCGGCTACCTGCCGCTGTCGCTGGTGCTGACCAGGGACGAGATCTACCAGGCCTTCTACAGCGCCGACATCACGCGCGGCTTCCTGCACTCGCATTCCTACACCGGCAACCCGCTGGCATGCCGCGCGGCGCTGGCCACGCTCGACATCTTCGAGCAGGACAACGTGCTGGAGGCCAACCGCGCCCGTGCCGCCGCGCTGGGCGCGGCGATGGCGCCGCTGGCCGATCACGCACGGGTAAAAAACCTGCGCCAGCGCGGCATGATCCTGGCGTTCGACGCGACCGATGTCGACAAGACGTTCTCGCGCCGCTTCTTCGCCAACGCCACGCGCAACGAACTGCTGCTGCGGCCGATCGGCTCGACCGTCTACTTGATGCCGCCCTATATCCTCGACGACGAGGAGATCGCCGGCCTGGCCACGCGCACGCAGGCCGTCTTCGAACAAACGCTCGCGGAGGCAGGATGAACTTGCTGGATCAACTCGCCGCCAACCTGGATGGCTTGCGCGAACAGGGCCTGATCCGCACGCGCCGCACGGTCGACACGCCATGCGGCCCGCGCGTGACGGTGGATGGCCGCGAACTGCTGGCCTTCTGCAGCAACGATTACCTGGGCCTGGCCGCGCATCCGGCCGTTACCGCCGCGCTGCGCGAGGGTACCGGCCTGTATGGTGCGGGCAGCGGCGCCTCGCACCTGATCAGTGGCCACAGCCGCGCCCACGCGGCGCTGGAAGAGCGGCTGGCGGACTTCGCCGGCCCGCACCTGGTCGAGGCCCGCGCGCTGTACTTCAGCACCGGCTACATGGCCAACCTGGCCGCACTGACCGCACTGGCCGTGGGCGACCCGGACACGGAAATCTTCAGCGAAGCGCTGAACCACGCGTCGCTGATCGATGGCGCCCGGCTGTCGCGCAAACCGGTCAAGGTGTATCCGCATGCGGACGTCGAGGCGCTCGACGAACTGCTGGGCACCAGCCGTGCGTCGAGCAAGATCGTCGTCACCGATTCCGTGTTCTCGATGGACGGCACCGTGGCGCCGCTGCCGGAACTGCTGGCGCTGTGCGAAAAGCATGGCGCCTGGCTGGTGGTCGACGATGCGCACGGCTTCGGCACCCTGGGCGAGAATGGCCGCGGCGCGCTCGAGCACTTCGGCCTGCGCTCGCCTTACCTCGTCTACGTGGGCACGCTGGGCAAGGCCGCCGGGGTCGGCGGCGCCTTCGTTGCCGCGCACGCCACCGTGATCGACACGCTGGTGCAGCGCGCCCGCCCCTACATCTTCACGACGGCGGCGCCGCCCGCGCTGGCGCACGCGCTGCTGGCGAGCCTGGACATCATCGCCGGCGACGAGGGGCGCCAGCGCCGGTCGCACCTGGCCCGATTGGTGGCACAATGGCACGATGGCCTGCGGTTGAAGGGCTGGACAGCGCTGCCTTCGCAAACCGCGATCCAGCCCGTCGTCATCGGCGCCAACCAGGCAACGATGGACGCCGCCGCCGCGCTGTACGAGCGCGGCTTCTGGGTAGGCGGCATCCGCCCGCCCACCGTGCCGGCCGATTCGGCGCGGCTGCGCGTCACGCTGTCGGCAGCCCACGCGGAAGCGGAAGTCGCCCGGCTGGTCGACAGCATCAATGAAGTCAATGCCCAGATGGAAAGGAGCCGAGATGGCGCTTGAAGACCCGGTGGTCGTTCCGGTAGTGGACGCACCCGCGACAGTCGAAGAGGAACTGGAAGTGGACCCGGCACCTGCCACGGCCCTGGCCGCGAGCGGTATTCCGCCACGCTTTTCCTGCTTCGTGACAGGCACCGACACGGAAATCGGCAAGACGCTGGTTTCCTCGGCCATGCTGCATGCCCTGGTGCGCCAGGGCGTGAAGGCTTGCGGCATGAAGCCCGTGGCGGCCGGCGCCGTGCCGCGCGGCGGCCGCCTGCACAACGATGACTGCGACCAGCTCGAAGCGGCCGGCAACGTGCACCTGCCGCAGTCGATCACCACGCCGTTCCTGCTGAAGGAGCCGGCGGCGCCGCACATCGCGGCCGCGCTGGAAGGCATCGCCATCGACCCGGTGCCGATCCTGGCCGCCTACGTGGAAGTCGCCGCCGCCAGCGATGCCAGCGTGGTCGAAGGCGTCGGCGGCTTCCGCGTGCCGCTGACCGATAACTATGATACGGCCGACCTGGCGCAGCAGCTGGACCTGCCGGTGGTGCTGGTGGTGGGCATGCGCCTGGGCTGCATCAACCACGCGCTGCTGACCGTGGAAGCGATCGCCGCGCGCGGCCTGAAGCTGGTCGGCTGGGTGGCCAACGCGCTGGAACCGGAGATGGCGTTCGCCGACGAAAACATCGAGGCGCTGGCCGACCGCATTCCGGCGCCGTTGCTGGGCCGCGTGCCGCGCCTGGCCGATGCGACAGCCGCCGCCGCCGCCGAGTACCTGGATTTCACGAGCCTGCCGAACTGGCCGGCTCGCCGCAACACGAAATAATCATTTAAGGAAGAACCAGATGTCCCTGCATGAACCGAAAACCGTCGCCCTGCACCGCCCGACCGCGGTCATCAAGCTGCCCGAGTCGGCCACGTGGCCGCGCGAGGAAGTGCTGGCCCTGTTCGAACTGCCGTTCAACGAACTGATGTTCCGCGCGCAGGAAGCGCACCGCGCCAACTTCCCGGATGGCGACGTGGAACTGGCCACGCTGCTGTCGATCAAGACCGGCGGCTGCGAAGAGGATTGCGGCTACTGCCCGCAGGCCGCGCGCTACGACACCGGTGTCGAGGCCAAGAAGATCCTCGATACCGAAACGGTGCTGGAAGCGGCGAAGCAGGCCAAGGAAAACGGTGCCACGCGCTTCTGCATGGGCGCCGCCTGGCGCAGCCCGAAAGAGCGCGACATGGAAAAAGTCGAAACCATGGTGCGCGAAGTGAAGGCGCTGGGCCTGGAAACCTGCGCCACGCTGGGCATGCTGGAAGCGGAACAGGCCGAACGCCTGAAGGCCGCCGGCCTGGATTACTACAACCACAACCTGGACACGGCGCCCGAGTTCTACGACAACGTGATCTCCACCCGCCAGTACCAGGACCGCCTGGACACGCTGGGCCACGTGCGCGATGCCGGCCTGAAAGTGTGCTGCGGCGGCATCGTCGGCATGGGCGAGACGCGCGACCAGCGCGCCGGCCTGATCGCGCAGCTGGCGAACCTGAACCCTTATCCGGAATCGGTGCCGATCAACCACCTGGTGCAGGTGGAAGGCACGCCGCTGCATGGCCTGGACCGCCTCGACCCGCTGGAATTCGTGCGCACGATCGCCGTGGCGCGCATCACGATGCCGAAGGCGCGCGTGCGCCTGTCCGCCGGCCGCCGCGAACTGGGCGAGGCCGTGCAGGCCATGTGCTTCATGGCCGGTGCCAACTCGATCTTCTATGGCGACAAGCTGCTGACGACCGACAACCCGGAAGCGAACGACGACCGCGCGCTGCTGGCCAAGCTGGGCCTGTCGACCCGCGCCGCCATGCTCGAGTCGGTGCAGAAGGAAGCCTGCGGCTGCTGAGTTACCGCGCCAGCGCCCCCCAGAGGGCGCGGCGATGCATGTTGGTATCGGATACAGGCCACAAGCCTATTCAATCGCTCCACAAGAGCATGCAGTACCCCGACAGCGAAGGCCGGGGCCAGGCCCACCGGTCTGCCCCCAGGATTTGCACGCGGGGTTCATAAGAACAGGGAGACAACATGTTCAAGAAGATTTTGATCGCCAACCGCGGCGAGATCGCCTGCCGCGTCGCCGCCACGGCCCGCAAGATGGGCATCCGCACCGTTGCCGTGTATTCGGAAGCCGATGCCAACGCGAAGCACGTGGCCGTCTGCGACGAGGCCGTGCTGCTGGGCCCCGCGCCCGCCAAGGAAAGCTACCTGTGCGGCGAGAAGATCATCGCCATCGCGCTGGCCACCGGGGCGCAGGCGATCCATCCCGGCTATGGCTTCCTGTCCGAGAACGCGGAGTTCGCCGAAGCCTGCGCCGAAGCGGGCCTGGTATTCATCGGCCCGCCCGCCGCGGCGATGCGCGCGATGGGCTCGAAATCGGCGGCCAAGTCGCTGATGGAAAAGGCCGGCGTGCCGCTGGTGCCCGGCTACCACGGCGACGAGCAGGATGCCGCCTTCCTGCAGCGCGAAGCGGACCGCATCGGCTACCCGGTGCTGCTGAAGGCTTCGGCCGGCGGCGGCGGCAAGGGCATGCGCGTGGTCGACAATGCCGAGGCGTTCCGGGAAGCGCTGGCTTCCTGCAAGCGCGAGGCGATCAGCTCCTTCGGCGACGACAAGGTGCTGGCGGAAAAATACCTGCAGCGCCCACGCCACATCGAGATCCAGGTGTTCGCCGATACGCATGGCGACTGCATCTACCTGTTCGAACGCGACTGCTCGGTGCAGCGCCGCCACCAGAAGGTGCTGGAGGAAGCGCCTGCTCCCGGCATGACGGACGAACGCCGCGCCGCGATGGGCGATGCGGCCGTGGCGGCGGCGAAGGCGGTCGGCTACGTGGGTGCCGGCACCGTCGAATTCATTGCCAATCAAGACGGCAGCTTCTACTTCATGGAGATGAATACGCGGCTGCAGGTCGAGCACCCGGTGACGGAAATGATCACCGGCCTGGATCTGGTCGAATGGCAGTTGCGCGTGGCGGCCGGCGAGCCGCTGCCGAAGCGGCAGGATGACCTGAGGATCCACGGCCATGCGCTGGAAGCGCGGATCTACGCCGAGAATCCCGACAAGGGCTTCCTGCCGTCGATCGGCACGCTGCGCCACCTCGATACGCCCGAGGCGGTGCAGTTCGAGGTGGGCGGCACGCCATACCAGCCGGCCGCGGTGCGCGTCGATTCCGGCGTGCGCGAAGGCGATGCGATCTCGCCCTGGTACGATCCGATGATCGCCAAGCTGATCGTCTGGGGCGCCGACCGCAAGCAGGCCCTGGCGCGCATGGCGCAGGCCCTGTCGCAGTACCAGATCGTCGGCCTTGCCGGCAACGTGGCCTTCCTCAAGCGCCTGGTGGAAAGCGAGGCGTTCGCCAGCGCGGACCTGGATACGGGGCTGATCGAACGCAATGCCGAAGTATTGTTCGCGCCGGCGCGTTCGGTGCCCGTGGCCGCGCTGGCGCTGGCCGCCGTGGCGCTGATCGAGCATGAAAAGGCCGAGGCGCGCGGCACGAATGCGGCCGATCCGTGGGGCCGGGCGGTGGGCTGGCGCCTGAATGCCCGCTACGCCCGCACGCTGGCTTTCCGCGACGATGGCGGCCACGAATACGCTCCCGTGTTCACCTACCTGCCGCATGGCTGGGAACTGGCGATCAGGGGCCTGTCCGTCGACGTGGCGCTGCTGGCGCGCGATGGCGTGGACCTGTCGGTGCGGCTGGGCGATGCGTCGGTGCATGGCACCGTGCGCCGCGATGGCGATGCCTTCCACGTGTTCACCGGCGGCGGCCATTATGTGCTGCACCATGAAGATCCGCTGGCGCATGCCGGCGAAAGCGAAGTCGAAGGCGGCCGCCTGACCGCGCCGATGCCGGGCAAGGTCGTCGCCGTGCTGGCATCGCAGGGGCAGGACGTGAAGAAGGGCGAACCGCTCGTGATCATGGAAGCAATGAAGATGGAACATACGATCGCCGCGCCGCACGACGGCATCGTGGACGAAATCCTGTACGCGGTGGGCGACCAGGTGGCGGATGGCGCGCCGCTGCTGGCCTTCCGCGCCGCAGCCTGAAAGGAGCAAGATGCGTTTACTGGTGTACCGCCCCGATGGCAACATCGCCCCGTGGGCCGACGATTTCGCGCGCTGCCTGCCGCAGGCGCAGTGCGTGGCCTGGAGCGAAGGCGCCAGGCTGCCGCCCTGTGATTACGCCGTCGTTTGGGCACCGCCCGAAGCGATGCTGCGCGAACTGGCCGAAGTGAAGGCGATCTTCCTGATGGGCGCCGGTGCGGACGCGATCATGAAGCATGCCGGCACCCTGCCCGCCCACGTGCCGATCGTGCGCCTGGGCGATGCCGGGATGGGTGTGCAGATGGGCGAATACGTGGCGCACGCCGTGCTGCGCTACTTCCGCCGCTTCGACCATTACGAAGACCAGGCCGCCGCCGGCGAATGGAAGCCGCTGGCCACGCACGAGCGCGAGTCGTTCAGCGTGGGCGTGATGGGTGCCGGGGCCCTGGGGCGGCGCGTGCTCGATTGCCTGCGCCCGTTCGGTTTTCCGCTGCACGCCTGGTCGCGCAGCGCGAAGGAGATCGACGGCGTGCGCAGTTTCGCCGGCGACGACGGGCTCGATGCCTTCCTGCGCAGCACGCGCGTGGTGGTCTGCATGCTGCCGCTGACGGATGCCACGGCCAATATCCTGAACCGGACCAACCTGGCCAAGCTGCCCCGTGGCGCCTATGTGATCAACGTGGCGCGCGGCGCGCACGTGGCGGAGCCGGACTTGCTGGCCGCCATACAGTCCGGCCACATCGCCGGCGCCACGCTGGACGTGTTCCGCAACGAGCCGCTTCCGCGGCAGCATCCGTTCTGGGACGAACCGCGCATCACGATCACGCCGCATATCGCCGCGCTGACCTTGCGCGACGAAAGCGTGCGGCAGATCGCCGGCAAGATCGGCCAGCTGGAACGGGGCGAGCCGGTGGCCGACGTCATCAATCGAGAACTGGGGTACTGACATGAACCTGCCGAAGCAAGTAAAGATCGTCGAAGTGGGCCCGCGCGACGGCCTGCAGAACGAAAAGGAAAACGTGCCCGCCGAGGTGAAGATCGCGCTGGTGGACCGCCTGTCCGCCGCCGGTTTCCCGAACGTGGAAGCGGCGGCGTTCGTGTCGCCGAAATGGGTGCCGCAGATGGCCACCAGCCGTGAAGTCATGGACGGCATCGCGCGCAGGAGCGGCGTGATCTACTCGGCGCTGACGCCGAACATGCAGGGCTTCGACGCCGCGCTGGCCGCGAAGGCCGATGAGGTGGTGATCTTCGGTTCAGCGTCGGAAGCGTTCTCGCAGCGGAACATCAACTGCTCGATCGCCGAATCGATCACCCGCTTCGAGCCGGTGGCCCGGGCGGCGAAGGAGCATGGCGTGCGGCTGCGCGGCAGCATCAGCACCGCCTTCGGCTGCCCGTACCAGGGCGAGGTGCCGCTGGAAGCCGTGGCCGACGTGGTGGCCCGGATGCGCGACCTGGGCTGCGACGAGATCGACATCGCCGACACCATCGGCGTGGCCACGCCGCGGCACACGCAGGCGGTGATGGAAACGGCGATCCGGGCCTTCCGCATCGATGGACTGTCCGGCCACTTCCACGACACGTATGGCCAGGCGCTGGCCAACATCTACGCTTCGCTGGAACTGGGGATCGCGATTTTCCACTCGTCCGTGGCCGGGCTGGGCGGTTGCCCGTACGCGAAAGGCGCCACGGGCAACGTCGCTACCGAAGACGTGCTGTACCTGATGAATGGCCTGGGCATCGAAACGGGCGTGGACCTGGACGCGGTGGTGGACGCCGGCGACTACATCTCGCAATTCCTCGGGCGCAAGAGTTCCAGCCGCGCCGGGAATGCCCTGCTGGCCAAGCGCAACGGCTGAACGGCCAAAAACGGTGACAGTCACCATTATTTTTGAAACATTTCAAATTTAATGGTGCCTGTCACCGTTTTTCCGCGCTCGTGGCGTTGAAGCTGAGGTGATGCCGAGGTGGATGCTGAAAGCACGGCACAAACAAAAACCCCCGCAAGCCGAAACTTGCAGGGGTTCTTGATGAATCTTGGTCGGAGTACAAGGATTCGAACCTTGGACCCTCTGGTCCCAAACCAGATGCGCTACCGGGCTGCGCTACACTCCGAAGAAGCAAGATAATACCGCTCGAATCGATTGTCGTCAAGGCCCTCTTAAAAAATTCGTTGCGGGGCTCACATAGCAAATGAGCAATATGCGAATATAAGCATCCCTGTTCCAGGACTTGGAGCCATGCAACAGACCCTGACTTATCCCAACCGGCCGCGCCGCGGCGGGCTGGTGGCTGGTATTGCTGTCTCGATCTTGCTGCACGCCGTGCTGCTGGCGATCCTGCGCGCGCCGTCGGCGCCTCCCGCCCAGCCGGATGCGCGGCGCTGGACACAGCCGCTGACGATTCGCATCGTGCCGCCGCCACCGCCGCCTGAACCCGTTCCCCGCGCCGAACCGCCGAAGCCGCCCGTGGCAAAGCGGGACAAGCCGGCCGCCCGCCCGGCGCCGGCACGTGCGGCACCCGGGCGCACCGAGTCCGACACAGCCGAGCGTACGGAAATGACGGTCGTGTCGCCGAAGCCCGCCGACGCCGCCCCGCCGGACAGCCCGCCGACCTTCGATCCGGACGCCGCGCGTGCCGCCGCGCGGGCGATGGCAAACGACCTGGACACCCCATCGGGCAACTGGGTGGGAGAAAAGTTGAAGAAAGAAAAAGAAAGGCAGGAGACGCGGGATGAGCGACTGGGCCGCAACATCGCCGGATCGGCGCGCCCCGACTGCAAGACCGCCTATGCCGGTGCCGGCCTGCTGGCACCGCTGATCATGTTGATGGACAAGAAAGACAGTGGCTGCAAATTCTGACTAAAGGACAACGATGCTGACAATCCTCGGGAAACTCCCTTCGATCAACGTGCGCAAGGTGCTGTGGACTTGCCGCCTGCTGGAATTGCCGTATGAACTCGAGCCTTGGGGCAAGGGGGAACGCGACCCGAACGTGCCGGAATTCCTGGCGCTCAATCCGAATGCCCAGGTGCCGGTGCTGCGCGATGGCGATACGGTCTTGTGGGAATCGAACACGATCTGCCGCTACCTCGCGCACGACAGTTTCCTGCTGCCATCGGACCGGCTGCAGCGCGCCCGCATCGAGCAATGGATGGACTGGCAGGCTACGGAACTGAATGCTTCCTGGCGGGCGCCGTTCATGACGCTGTTGCGCGGCAGCACCCAGTTCAGCCCGGAAGCGGTGGCCGCGGGCGTGCGCGACTGGAATACCAAGATGACGCTGCTGGACCGCCACCTGGACCGCACCGGCGCCTTCGTGGCCGGCGATGCGCTGTCGCTGGCCGACGTGGTCATCGGCGTTTCCGTGCACCGCTGGCGCGCAACCCCGATCGAACGCGCCGAGCTGCCGGCCGTGGCCGCCTACATGGCGCGCCTGTCGGCAGTGCCCGGCTTTGCCGAAAACTGCGGCGACGCCACGCCCTGAGTAGAGCCGCCCAGGCACGGCAGCAAGGAAAACAGTGACAGGCTCCGATTAAAAAACCGGTGACAGGCACGATTTAATTTGAAATGTTTCCAAAAAAAATGGTGCCTGTCACCGTTTTTGAGTTTGAAGTGTTTCCGCCGGTGTTTGCCGGTCAGCCTTCGCCCTTCAGCGCCAGCGCGCGATCGTACAGGGCGTTCTTCTTCGCGCCCGTGATCTGCGCGGCCAGGCTGGCGGCCTGCTTGAGCGGCAGTTCGGCCAGCAGAATCTTCAGCACGCGCTCGGCTTCGGCTTCCTGCGCGTCCGATTGCGCGGCGGCACCTTCCACCAGCACGACGAACTCACCCTTCTCGCGGTGCGCGTCGGCGGCTAGCCAGGCCACCGCCTCGGACAGCGGGCAGCGGTGGATTTCCTCGAACAGCTTGGTGAGCTCGCGCGCGAACACCACCTGCCGCGTGGGCTCGAACACGGCCACCAGCGACTGGGCGAACTCGGCGATGCGGTGCGGCGCCTCGTAGAACACCATCGTGGCGGTCACGTTGCGCAAGCCCGCCAGCGCCGTCTCGCGCTGCTTCGGCTTGGCGGGCAGGAAGCCGACGAAATGGAACTGGTCGTTGACCAGCCCGCTGGCCGACAGCGCCGTGACGGCGGCCGATGCACCGGGCAGCGGCACCACGCGCAAGCCCGCCGCGCGCACCGCGTCGACGATCTTCGCGCCCGGGTCGGAAACGGCCGGCGTGCCCGCATCCGAGACCAGCGCGATGCGTTCGCCGGCCTGCAGGCGCCGCACGATGGTCTCGGCAGCTTCCCTTTCGTTATGCATGTGCGCCGCCAGCAACGGTTTGCTGATGCCGAAGCGCCCCATCAGGTGCGATGTGTTACGCGTGTCTTCGCAGGCGACCGCGTCGACCAGCCCGAGAACGTGCAACGCGCGCAGCCCGATGTCGGTAACATTGCCGATGGGAGTGGCCACTACATACAATGTTGCCGTAGGATACGTCTGAAGTGCGGTCTCGCCGAGCACCGGCAAGGCGGCGATCGGGCTGGATTCGTGAACTGTCATTGGGGGTAGCATGCTGGCGAATAAAATCAAAACACTGCTGTCGTGCGTGGTGGCCGCGCTTTCGGTATCCGCGTGCAGCACGCCCTGCGGCAGCCCGGGGGCATTGTGCGCGCCAATCGAGACCGTGACAAGCCCGCCGCCGCGCACCACCGCGCCGCCGGCACCGAAGCCGGCACCGCCGCCCGAGGAAACCGCGCAGGTCGAAACGTTCGCCGTCGCCATGCCCGGCACCACGCCGGAAAGCCAGGGTGCCGCCGCGGTGCCCGGCCAGACGGTGCGCATCGGCCTCGTGCTGCCGTTGCGCTCCGAAGCCCTGGGCCGCGCCGCGGACGCCGTGCGCGCCGGCTTCATGGCGGCCTGGGAACGCGACCGTGCCGGCTTCGAAGTCACCGTGGTGGAAACCGGCGATGCCGCCGAGGAGATCCTCTCCACTTACCAGTCCACCGTGGCGCAGCAGGACATCATCGTGGGCCCGCTGGCCCGCTCCGCCGTCACCACGATTGCCGCCAGCCCGCTGGTGACCAAGCCCACCATCGCGCTGAACCATCCCGAGGACCGCGAAGGCACCACGCTGCCGCCGCAGATGCTGTCGATCGGCCTGTCGATCGAGGAAGAGGCGCGCCAGGTGGCCGAGTGGGCCGCGCGTGAGCACCCGGCTGCCAGCGTGATGATCCTGTCCGGCAGCGCCGCGTGGCAGCGCCGCATCGCCAATGCCTTTGCCACGCATGCGCCGCAGGTCGGCATGACGACGAAGACGCTGGAACTCACCGCGCTGAACGGCTACCTGAGCGATGGCGAAATGGTGGCGCTGCGTGCCCGCCTCGCCGAGCAGCCGGTGGACCTGCTGTTCGCCGCGCTCGATGCCGACCAGACCCGCCAGCTCCGCACGGCGCTTGCCGCGCCGCCGCTGGGCGATATTCCGCTGTACGGCACTTCGTCGCTGAACCCGGGCCGCGTATCGCTGTACCAGGGCCCCGAGCTCGATGGCGTGAAGCTGCTCGACCTGCCGTGGCAGATCCAGCGCGACAATCCCACGGTGGCGAGCTATCCGCAGCCGGCCCCGCGCGACGAGGAACGCCTGACCGCCGACATGGAACGGCTGTACGCGCTGGGCATCGATGCCTTCCGCGTGGCGCGCGAGATCGCCGTGCGCCCCGGCCAGCCGATCACGCTCGATGGCGTGACGGGCCAGCTGTCGATCGACTTCGGCAACGGCCCGGCACGCGTCAAGCGGGTGGAGCCCGCCGCCATCTACCGCAACGGCGTGCCGGTGCCGATCACCACGCCATGATGCTTCCATGGCGCGCACCGACCTGCAGCGCAAGGGCCAGCTGGGCGAGGATGCCGCGCTCGACCACCTGCTTCGGCACGGCCTGGCCCTGGTCGAGCGCAACTTCCGCTGCAAGGGCGGCGAGCTCGATCTGATCATGCGCGACGGCGCGCACCTCGTGTTCGTCGAGGTGCGCCGCCGCCGCAGCCGCGCCTTCGGCGGTGCCGCCGCCAGCATCACGCCCGCCAAGCAGCGCCGCATGAAGATCGCCGCACAAGTCTTCCTGCTGCGCTACCGCCAGTTGCCGCCATGCCGCTTCGACGTGGTGGCGATCGATGGCGACACGCTCGGCTGGCTGAAGAACGTGCTGGACGCATAGTCCTGGCAAACGGCGGCGCCCGCCGTGCAAACAGGACCGACGAGATAACCGAAGTACTAACCGAAGTGCTAACCGCAGTGCTAACATGTCCGGCTGATCAATTTCCGCGGGTCTGCCTGCGCGGCCCCTGCCCGGGCCCCTGCACATGAAGACACGCACCTATTTACTGCTGATGCTGGTGGCGATCATCGTGCCGGTTGCCGGGCTGTCGACACTCGGGCTGTCGATGCTGCTGCAGTCCGAACGCGAATCGCGCCTGCGCGCCATCGAGGAAATGGCCAACTCCGCCTCGCTGCAAATCGACAGCGAGATCGGCAGGGCCGAAGCGGCTCTGCGCATCGTCGCCAATTCGCGGGAAATCGGCACGGACGATTTCGCCGCCCTCTACCGCCTGCTGTCGGCCACCCGCACTTCTCCGTTGAGCTGGACGCTGGTCGCCGATTATTCAGGCAGCGGCATCATCAACACATTGGTGCCGTACGGGACACCGCTGGCGCGGAACACCGGCAGGTGGGCCGCCGATATCTACGACGCGCAGGTGCCCCGGGTGGGCGGCTACTTCATCGGTGCCAGCTCGAAACGCGGTGTCGTGTCGGTCAATGTCCCGGTTCCCGCGGCGGCCGGCAAGAAGTATGTCGTCACCCAGATCTTCGACCCGGCTTACTTCAACAAGGTGTTCCAGCGCCATGTACTCGATCCGGACTGGATCATCGGCGTCTTCGACGCGAAAGGCATCTCGATCGCGCGCAGCAGGGGGGCCGCGCAGTTCGTCGGCAAGCCGGTGCGCCCTGCGCTGTATGAAGCGTCGCGCCGGCAGCCCAGCGGCATGGTGGCCAACATCACGCGCGAAGGCGTCCAGGTCTATACCGTGTTCGTGCGCTCCAGCCTCACCAGCTGGACCGTGGCGATCGGCGTTCCCGTCGATGAAATCGAATCGGCCGCGCGGCTCACCACGTGGTACGCCGCCGCGGCCCTGCTGGCCATCCTGGGCGGCGCCGTCAGCATCGCGGTGTTTTTCGGGCGCAGGATCGATCGCGCGCTCCAGGGCGCGACGTCGGCGGCGCACGCGCTGGCCGATGGCACGGTGATCGAGGTGGTGCCCTCCGGCCTGCAGGAAGCGGACGGGCTGTCGCACGTGCTGCACCGTACCGGCCTGGCGCTCGCACGGGAACGCGCCGCGCGCGCCGCGCTGGAAGAGGAAAGGGAACGGCTGCTGGACATGGAGCGCTCGGCCCGCCAGCGCGCCGAAGCGCAGGATCACGCCAAGGACAATTTCATTTCCATGCTGAGCCACGAGCTGCGCAATCCGCTCGCCGCGATCACCAACGCCCTCTCCGCCATCCGCATGCCGGCCATGCCGGCACCGCACCGCGACAAGGCATGGGATATCGCCAGCCGCCAGCTGGCGCATCTGACCCACATGGTCGGCGACCTGCTCGACGTACGGCGCGTCCTGTCCGGCAAGGTGACGCTGCAGACCGCCCGCGTCAATCTCGGCGAACTGGTGAAATTCTGCTGCGATTCGAAGATGGTGGCCAATGCCAAGGACCATGAATGGTCGGTCAGCGTGGTGCAGGCCCACGTGGTCGGCGATGCGAACCGGCTCACCCAGGTCGTCGACAATATCCTGGCCAACGCCATCAAGTACACGCCGGCCGGCGGCAGCATCACGGTGCGGATGTGGTGCGACGACGCCATGGCCGTCATCGAAGTGGCCGATACCGGTGTGGGCATCGCCCCGGACGTGCTCCCGACGATCTTCGACTCGCTCGTGCAGGGTCCGACGACCATCGACCGCTCGCAGGGCGGGCTGGGCCTGGGCCTTTCCATCGCGCGGGGCCTGGTGCACATGCATGGCGGAACCCTCAGCGCCGACAGCGAAGGCCCCGGCGAAGGCAGCACGTTCACCGTGCGCCTGCCGCGGGAGCCGCAGGATGCCGGACCACCCGTGTAATGACCGTTTCTGGCTCTTTTCCTGGATGAAGCCTGGCCGATGATTGCCCGCGCGCTCACGACACTGCTGCTGATGTTCCTCGCGGCGGGCCATCCAGTGGCCGCCGCCGCAGCGGAGCCGGCACCTCTGCTGGCCGATTACACCCACACCGCCTGGACCGAGCTCGATGACGCGCCGATGGGCGTGACGAAGTTCGCGCAAGGCCCGGACGGCTGGCTGTGGATCGCCACGCCGACCGGCTTGTACCGCTACGACGGCGTGCACTTCGAACGCACCGATACCGTCTACGGCCACGCGCTTTATTCCAGCAACATCATGGCGCTGGCCACCGCGCCGGATGGCGCGGTGTGGGTCGGCTACCGTGTCGGCGGGATCTCCGTGTTCAGGAAGGATGGCACGCATACGTACATGGAACGCGACGGCATCCGGCCGGTCGGCGTGATGCACCTGGAAGTGGCGCCGGACGGCGCGATCTGGGCCGCCATGCGCGATGGCCTGGCGGTACTGCCACCGGGCGGCAACCGCTTCCAGTACCTGACGGGCGAAGCAGGCCTGCCGGCCCGAGGCGTGTTCCAGATCCTGTTTGCCCGCGACGGCACGACCTGGATCGGTACCAATTCCGGCGCCTATTTCCGCAAGCCGGGCGAGGCCCGCTTCACGCACGCGTGGCCGCGCACGGCGCTGGTCTGGCTGGCCGAGGCACCGGATGGCACGCTCTGGGGCAACGACTTCGAACACGGCTACCACCGGGTGCGCACCGCGCCGCCGCCTGCGGGCCAGCCGGCCAGGCCCGAACTCGCCGGTGTCGGCATGTATTTCGACCGCCGCGGCACCATGTGGATCACCCATGCCGACAGCCTGGAACGCCGGGTCGCGCCGCACGGCCCTGGCCGCCCGGAGCAGTTCCTGTCGACCCTGAACGGCATCAGCGGCGCGCTGCTGGGCGCGATCTTCCAGGACCGCGAAGGCAACCTGTGGATCGGCACGTCGCGCGGTGTCGACCGCCTGCGGCCGAACCGCCTGCGCACCGTGCCCGTGTCCACGCCGCTGGAATATCCGGTGCTGGTGGCCGGGCCGGACGGCGGCATGTGGGCCGGCGACTACGCCCGCGACCTGTGGCGCTACAGCCCGGACAGGCGCATCCGCCGCGAAGTGCCGGGCGCCATCACCGCCAGCTATACGGCACCGGACGGCACGCTGTGGCTGGGCGGCATGGAAGGCATCGTGCGGCGCGCTCCGGACGGCACGCTGGCCACCATCGCTTCACCGGATGGCCTGAAAGGCATGCGCGTGCATGCCATGCAGCAGGATCGCGACGGCGCGCTGTGGGCTTCCTTCAACACCGGCACGGGCGTATACAAGCTGGCTGGCGACCGGTGGGTGAAGTCCGGCGGCCTGCCCGGCATTCCCGAACTGCTCACCACGTCCATGGCGCGCGATGGCGCGGGCGCGTTATGGATGGCGCACGTGCGCAGCCAGGTCACGGTGATCGATGGCGGCACGGTGCGCAGGCTGGGGCCCGGCGAAGGCCTGGCGCTGGGCACGGTGCTGTACCTGTGCTTCGACGGCAAGGCCGGCGGCGGCACCATGTGGGCTGGCGGGGAGAACGGCGTCGCCCTGTATCGCAACGGCCGATTCACGGCACTGCAGGGCAGGCGCAACGAACGTTTCCGGGGCGTGTCGGGCATCGTCCGGCTGCCCGACGGCGACCTGTGGCTGCATGGCGCCGATGGCCTGTACCGCATCGCCGCCGCCGAACTGGATGGGTGGCTGAACCACGGGCGGGCCGTGGACTTCGAGCGCTTCGATGCGCGCGACGGCATGCAGGGCCACGCCGCGCAACTCCGGCCCGTGCCCTCGCTGCGGCGTTCGCGCGACGGGCTGCTGTGGTATGCCACCACGGGATCGGTCGGCACCATCGACCCGGCCGGCATCGCGCGCAACCGCCTGCCGCCGCCGGTCGAGGTGACCGGCGTGCTGGCCAACGGTACGCACCATGCCATTACCAGGCACGTGCTCGGCCTGCCGCAGGGCACCAGCAGCCTGCAGGTCGATTTCGCCGCCCTTTCGCTGTCGATCCCGGAACGCGTGCGCCTGCGCTACCGGCTGGTCGGGCTGGATCGCGCCTGGCAGGAAACCGATGGGCGCACCGGGCGGCGCCAGGCCACCTACACCAACCTGGCTCCCGGCAATTACCGCTTCGAAGTCATCGCCGCCAACGAGGACGGGCTGTGGAACATGGAAGGCGCCGCGCTGGAGATCGCCATCTCGCCCACCTTCGTGCAAAGCGCCTGGTTCAAGGTCCTGCTGGCGATGCTCGCGCTGGTGCTGCTGTACGCCGCCTACGCCTTGCGAATCCGCTACCTGACCCGGCGGATGCACGACCGCCTGCACGAACGCCTGGCGGAGCGCACGCGCATCGCGCGCACCTTGCATGACACCCTGCTGCAAAGCATGCAGTCGCTGCTGCTGTCCTTCGATGCGCACAGCCGCTACCTGAAGGAGGGTACGCTGGAGCGCACGCGGCTCGACCAGACGCTCGACCTGGCCGAACGATTGCTCGTGGAAGGCAGGGACCAGATCATGGAATTGCGCGAGGGTGCGCCGGAAGTGCTGGAACTGACCCTCGGCCAGTACGGCAAGGGCCTGGCCGACCATGGACCGCACGCCTTCGACATGCGGGTCGCCGGCACGCCGCGGCCATTGCGCCCTGCCGTGCACGAAGAGATCTACGCCATCGCGCGCGAAGCCCTGTTCAACGCATCGCGCTATGCGGATGCCAGCCGGATCGAACTCGACCTGGAATACGGCAGCCGCGCGTTCACCGTGCGCATCCGCGATGACGGCCGCGGCCTGGCCGAATCCGTCGCGGCGGCGGGCCACCGTCCCGGCCACTGGGGCCTGGTGGGCATGCGCGAGCGGGCCAGCTGTGTCGGCGCCACCCTGGAAATCGCCAGCAAGCCCGGCGCCGGCACGGAAATCACGGTCACGCTGCCGGCCAGGAAGGCTTACTGAAGTGGGCGGCGCCGGACCGGCAAACAAGCGGCAATCTCGCGGTTCATCTCGCTGTTAATCCGGCTGTTAATCTTTTATTAAGCTGCTTTTGTAAGCATTATTAACAGGCGTTGCCGGTCGTGACGGTGCGCAGCACTATATAATTTCAAGACTATGACGAACCAACGCATCCTCTCGCACTTTCACGAAAGTGCCGAAACCAAGATCCAGTCCGCCACCGTGCTTGCCCAACCGCTGGCGCAGGCGATCGAACTGATGTTCTCAGCCCTTTCCAATGGCAACAAGATTCTTGCCTGCGGCAACGGCGGCTCGGCAGCCGACTCCCAGCACTTCGCTGCGGAGCTGGTGGGCCGTTTCGAGCGCGAGCGCTTCCCGCTGCCCGCGCTGGCACTGACCACCGATACGTCGCTGCTGACGGCGGTGGCGAACGATTACAGCTACCGTGAAATCTTCAGCAAGCAGGTCCAGGCATTCGGCCAGGCCGGCGATATCCTGCTGGCCATTTCCACCTCCGGCAACTCGGCCAATGTGATGGCCGCGATCGAGGCGGCGCTGGAACGCGAGATGCGCGTGGTGGCGCTGACCGGCAAGGGTGGCGGCGCGATCGGCAAGATGCTGACCGATGCCGACGTGCATATCTGCGTTCCCGCCGAGCGCACCGCGCGCATCCAGGAAGTACACCTGACGTGTATCCATTGCATTTGCGACGGCATCGATGTCGCCCTGTTCGGAGGAGATGTGAATGAGTAATGCACTGCTGGCACGTGTGCAGCGCCCGGTCGCGATTGCCCTGCTGGGCGGCGCGTTGATGAGCAGCCTGTCCGGTTGCGTCGGCCTGGTCGTCGGCGGTGCCGTCGCCGGCACGATGGCGGCATCGGACCGCCGCACGTTCGGCGCGCAGACCGAGGACAAGACCATCGCCGTCAAGGCCAGCAACCGGCTCCGCAACATCCTCGACGATACCGGCCACGTGAACGTCAATTCGTTCAACCGCAAGGTGCTGATCACCGGTGAAGTGCCCGACCAGGCGAAGAAGGATGCCGTCGAGCGCGAAGTGAAGGCCATCGAGGGTGTGCAGTCGGTCACCAATGAGCTGGCGATCGCCGGCCCGGCGAGCTACACGTCGCGCTCGAACGACACGCTGCTGACCACCAAGGTGAAAGCCAGCCTGGTCGACGCGAAGGATATTTCCGCCAATTCGTTCAAGGTGGTCACCGAGCGCGGCGAAGTGTACCTGATGGGCCGAGTGACGCAGTTCGAAGCCAACCGCGCCACCGAGATCGCGCGCGGCGTCAGCGGCGTGACGAAAGTGGTGCGCGTATTCGAATACATCTCGGAAGACGAGTACAAGCAGTACCAGAGCACGCCGGCCCCGGCGCAAGCGTCGAACTAACTGCATGGACTGACGGCCATCGATCATGAGCAGCTCTTCCAAAGCCTGGGTCAAGCCGGCGCTCGCGGCCGCCGTGATCGCCGGCCTGGGCTTCGCCGCCTATACCTCGCTGAACAGCGCGCCGGCCGCGCCGCAGGTCACGTTCACCGGCATCAAGGGTGAACGCATCACGCCGGCCGACCTGCGCGGCAAGGTGGTGATGGTGAATTTCTGGGCCACCTCGTGCGCCAGCTGCGTGGCCGAGATGCCGGAAATGGTCGACACGTACAACAAGTTCAAGGGCCAGGGCCTTGAATTCATCGCCGTGGCGATGAAGTACGACCCGCCGAACTACGTGGTCAACTTCACGGAAACGCGGCAGCTGCCGTTCAAGGTCGCGCTCGACATCACCGGCGAAGCGGCCAAGGCTTATGGCGACGTGTCGCTCACGCCGACCACCTTCGTCATCGACAAGGATGGCAAGATCATCAAGCGCTACGTGGGCAAGCCCGAGTTCGCGGCGTTGCACGCATTGCTGGCCAAGGCGTTGAAGGGGTAAGGCCCGGTTCGATCGCGCCGCCGATCGAAGCGGCACTGGCTGGCCCTTTCCTGCCGATGCGGCCCGCTACCCAGGCCACGATCCAGGCGTCCGCAAGCGCTATGCTGCAAGCAGATGCCGCGCGCGCGGCATCTGCTTGCCTCCTCGTCCCACTGATCGGGGCCTCTGTCCCAACACGCCATCGTGCCGGTGCCGGCCTGCCTATACTCGGGCTCTTTCGACATGGCGGCTCCGCGCCGCACCCGTGCCATGCGACCTGGAACGACGTTTTCGGTGATCCTGTTCGGACTGCCCACCCTCTTCTCCCTGCCGAAACAAGCGCACGCCGAAGATCCCCCCATCGCGACCGTGACGGTGACGGCCCGGAAGGAGCCGGTCGTCCGGAAACTGGACAAGACGGTCCATGACGTTGCGGCCATGCCGCGGGCGGCCAACGGCACCGCGCAGGACGTGCTGCAATCGACGCCCGAAGTATCGGTAACGGCCGACGGGCGCATCGCCGTCAAGGGCAATGACCAGGTCACGGTGCTGGTGGACGGCAAGCCGACGGCCACGATGTCGGGCGAAGAACGGGCGGTGGCCCTGCAGACCATGAGCGGGGCGGACATCGCCAGCGTCGAGGTGATCACCAACCCTTCCGCCGCCTACCAGGCCAATGGCGGCGCGATCGTCAACATCGTCCTGAAGCGCAATCGCCGGCCCGGTGCCCGCGCGCAGGTGCGGGCCAGCGCCGCGGACCGGGGCCTGTGGAATGCCGGCTGGTCGGGCGACATGGCCAGGAAAGACGTCAGCGTGCATGGCAGCCTGGCGTACCGCCGCGACGGCACGCAGAAATGGCGCCGCTCGGCGGTCGACTGGCATGATCCGTCCGGCCACGCAGCCGGCGACGGCGCTGGAGACGAAGGTGGAGACGGAACGAGATACAGCTTGCAGACCTCGGGCGTGTTCGTGCGCCGCATCGTCCGGAGCGCGGCACTGGGCATCGACTACACCCTGAGCGACACCGATAGCGTGAGCTTCTCCGCGCGGCACAACTCGCGCCGCTCGCGTCCACTGCTCGACACGCTGAACGTGGCGGGCAGCGGCACTGGCGAGACGGTGTATCACCGCATCTCCGAAGGCCCCAACGAGCAGTCCGACGACAGTGCCAGCCTGGCCTGGACCCGCCAGGGCGGCGGCAAGGCGCTCAAGGCCACCGTGCAGCGCAGCCGCACGACCGGCCTGCTCGACAAGTCCTACCGGGACGTCTTCGTCGCACCGGCGTACCCCACCGCGTACAGCCATGGCGCCACCAGGTCGGCACGCCGCCTCGACCAGGCCACGCTGGACTGGAGCCGGCTGGCGGGCAGCGGCGCCGTGCATGGACAGTGGGGCATGGGCGCCGATCTCCAGGACGAAGTGAACGACCTCCATAACTACCAGGCGTCCATCGATGCCTCGACGGGCATGGAAACGCCCGATCCCGATACGACCAACGGCTACAAGGTGAAGACGACGCTGGCCGCCGCCTACCTGACGAACCGGCTCAGGTACGGCCAATGGGAAGCCCTGCTGGGCGGCCGGTTCGAGCGCATGGAACTTCAGGTAGGGTCGGCGCAAACCACCCTGCGAACCGGGCATTGGCAGGCATTCAATCCCAGCCTCCACCTCGAGTATGCGCTCGCCGGCAATGCTGCCTTGACCCTCAGCTATCGCCGCAGCCTGCAGCGCCCGGATCCGCGCGACCTCAATCCATTCACGACCTACGTCGATGCGCAAAACCTCAGCCGCGGCAATCCCGACTTGGGACCGCAGCGCCTGGCCTCATGGGAGATCGGCACCACCGCGACAGCCGCGCAACTGAGCGGCAGCCTCGGCGCCTTCCACCGCACCAGCCGCGCCACGGTGGTCGATGCGCGCAGTAACGCGGGCGATGTGCTGGTGACGTCGAAACAGAATGGCGGACTGGCCCGCTCGACGGGCATCACCGGCTCGCTCGACTGGACACCCGCCGCGGCGCTGCGCCTGGGCGTGGACGGCAGCGTGTACCGCATCGCGCTGTCGACGCCCGATGCAGCAGCGCTGGTGCGCCAGCACGGCGCGTCGGGCTACCTGAACTTCAGGGCGGCCTACAGCGCCGGGCAGGACCACGTGTCGCTCGATGCGCACGTGCAGGCACCCGCCATCACGCCGCTGGGCCGGAATGGATCGACCAGCAACGTCAACCTGACGTGGAAGCGCGCCTTGACCGGGTCGCTGGACCTGACCGTCAACGCCAGCGATCTGTTCGATGGCAGCAAGCGCACTTACCGGACCGGGACAGCCACGTTCCGTCAGGCGGGCTTCGATCATTTCGTCGCCCGGCGTGTGTATCTGGGCTTCGTTCAAAAGATCGAGTGATGCGCGATCAGCCGCCCGGCCGAACCGCGGCGATGGCCTCGATTTCGATCATCGCCGCCGGGTCGTAAAGCGCCCTGATTTCAGCGATGGTGTCGGCCGGATACGGCGCGCTGAAGAACTTGCGGCGCAGTTCGACCACGTCCTGGAAATGCCCCATGTCGGTCACGAAGATGGTGACCTTCACGACATCGCCAAGGCTGGAGCCTCCCGCTTCCAGCACGCGCCGCAGGTTGGCGAATGCCTGCTCGCCCTGGGCGCGGAAGCCGCCCGCGACGATCCGGCCATCGTCGCCGGCGCCGGCCTGGCCGGAAACAAACAGCAGGTCGCCGAACCTGATGCCCTGCGAGAGCAGGAATGGTTCGTAGTTGTCCGGTTGGGTGATCACGCGTTCCAGCATGGTAAAGTCCTCTCGCTATCAGGGATGCGGCATCTGCCGATACCAGCAAGGTAAGTGCATCCCGTGGCGGCGACAAACTCGAAATCCTCAGGCATCAGGTGAACCCGGCTCATTCATAGCGCATGCGGCGACTCCCTCCCCTTTCGGCATTGCGCGCCTTCGAAGCGGCGGCGCGGCATGGCAGCTTCAAGGAAGCGGCCAGCGAACTCGCCGTGACACCCACCGCCATCAGCCACCAGATCCGCACGCTGGAAGAGCACACCGGCGTCGCGCTGTTCGATCGCCAGGTGCGCAAGGTCGTGCTGACCGAGGCCGGCAAGGCCCTGTATCCGGTGCTGCGCGACGGCTTCAATACCTTCGAGCTGGCACTGCAGCGCCTCGCCCGGCCGCAGGTATCACAGCGCGTGATGATCTCGACCACCAGTGCCTTCATGGCGTACTGGCTGGCCCCTCGGGTCGCCCGTTTTCGCGCTCTGCACCCCGGCATCGACCTGGAACTGCACGCTTCCGACCGGGCCGTCGCGCTGGATGGCGCTGGCGCCGACCTGGCGATCCGCTATGGCCGCGGCGAGTATCCCGGCATGGTGGCCGAGCCGCTGTTCAGCGACCGCTTCGCCCCGCTCGCCAGCCCGGATCTCGGCGCCGCGTCGATCGCGGACCTGCATCGCCTGCCGCTGGTCGACTTCAGGTGGGAGCACCAGCACCCGTCGAATCCCACGTGGGAGCGCTGGTTCGCCGCCGCCGGGCTGGCTGCCGGGCAGATACGCCCGCAGCTGCGCTTCTCGGACGAAGCGCATGCCATCGGCGCCGTGCTGGCCGGCCAGGGCGTCGCGCTGCTGAGCCTCGACCTCCTCGCCGCGGAACTCGCCGATGGCCGGCTGGTCCAGCCGTTCGGGCCGGCGATTCCGGGCCACACCTATCACCTGGTGCGCAGTGCCGGGCATGCGCCGGCGCCCCATGTGGAGGCCGCGCTGGCTTGGCTGAGGAGCCAGGCAGCCGTGGCAGCCAGGCTGCCAGGGTAAGGCGAAAGCGCCCCAGGCCCGACACTCTGCCGTTCGCCAGGCCTGCGCCAGAGCCACAACAACCAGTACCGGAATCTCGGTGATGGACCAATGGAATCCGATGGAAATAAACCCTTCATCTCTCGCCGTTTTATTTGGCGACTGAAGATCTACAATGACAGTACGTAACATCGCCCTTCCGATAACGCATTTGCCTTTTCGGTGATCAAATGAGCCCTGCACGCGTCGTTTTGACCCGCATTGCATTGTCCCTGCTGGCGGCAGGTGGTGCCCAGGCTGCGCAAGCCGGGCAGCTCGAATGCCCCGATGAGATAACTCCCGGCCACGTCACGCTGGCCTCGCGCGGCGAGTGGCAGCCGTATGTGCCACATTCCCTGCCACTATTCGGTGCGGGCATGTCCGTCGGCCCGCCCGCGAGCGAGATGCAACTGCGGGGCGAACCGCTGGATGCCAAAGGTAATGGCACGTCATATCGCTTCGGCGGAGCCGGCCAGGACGAAGAACGCTGGCTTGTTTGCAGATACGGCAGATCGGGTGAGTTCATCATGTCGCGCCGGCTCGACGACAAGATCAGGCAATGCATCATCAGGCATCACAAGCTGGTGGCCGGCAATCCGAGGCGCATCGAGATCCGCTGCAGCTGAGCTGAAACCCTTGCGTTACGGGCATCGGCAATACATGGCGAGAACAGGCACCAACGCCTGCCTTCGTTCACGTTAAAGCCACTCCACCTACAGCCACATCGCCAGCGCCGAATACACCGTCAACGCCACCATGGTTGCGCAGAACACCTTGCGCCACAACGGCTGCGACAGGTAGCGCCGCAGCAGTGCGCCGGCGCCGGTCCACACGGAGATGCACGGCAGGTTGACGGCGCAGAAGATCAGGCAGAACAGCGCGATCGCGACGGATGCCGGCATGCCTTGCGGCAGGAAGGCCGAGCTGCCCGTGATCGCCATGACCCAGGCCTTGGGATTGCAGAACTGGAAAGCGGCGGCGGCCATGAAACCCATGGGCTTGCGCGCCTGCTCGGCCTGGCCATCGAAACGCATGTCGCGCAGCTGCCAGGCCAGGTACAGCAGGTAGCCGGAACCGGCGACCCGCAGCGCGAACTGTGCCGCCGGCACCGCCATCACCAGCGCGCCGATGCCGGTCGCGCAGACGGCCAGCAGCGCACCGAAGCCGATGGTAATGCCCAGCATGTGCGGAATCGAGCGGCGAAAGCCGAACCAGATGCCGGACGAGGTCAGCATGATGTTGTTCGGCCCGGGCGTGATCGACGACACGAAGGCGAACATCATCAGCGGCAGGTAGGGGATCAGGAAGTGCATGACTCGCTCCACGGGTAACGTGTCCATGCTAAACCAAGTGCTCGGTACAGTACCGATACACCGGCGCCAGTATGCACGGCCTTCGTTGCGGCGCTTGTACCAGTACAGTTGCCGATGGCGGTGCTGGCCGATGGCTCCGCTGGCCGACGGCAGCGCCGGGGAAGCGCTAGTGCCTAGTGCCGGTCCCTGCCCTCGCGCTCCTTCCGCTTGCGGTGCGCGTACCACTCGCGCAGGATCGGCGACAGCGCCGACACGATCCCTGTAATGATGATCGCTATCCCCGCGTACAGCATGGTGTCATTTCGGATAAAGGATCATCTGCGTGCAGCGGAACAGCGCGATCGTCTTGCCGGTCGCCTTGTTGCTGACGGTGGCATCCCACACCTGCGTGGTCTTGCCCATGTGGACAGCGCGGGCCGTGACGGCGATGGTGCCGTCGCGCGCGGTGCCCAGGTGGTTCGACTTCAGCTCGATGGTGGTGAAGTTCTCGGCCCCTTCGGGCAGGTTGACGAAGCAGCCGTAGCCGCACGCCGTATCGGCCAGCGTGACCACCGTGCCGGCGTGCAGGAAGCCGTTGGGGGCGAGGTGGTGCTTCTGGATCTCGATCTCGGCCGAGAGTTCGCCCGCCGCTGCGGCCGTGAAGCGGATGTTCATGTGGTCCGGCAGCGTGCCGCCGGCGCGGCTGTTGAAGCGTTCGAGTTTTTGCTGGATGTCGTCCATGGTGGCCCCTCGTTGAATACCGCATCATAGACGAGGGCACGGCGCAGCGGACGGCGGCACCGGCCGAGCGAGCCTTCTAAACAACAGGCGGCGATCGGCCCGGCTTCATTTGGCCGGGATTCAATCGGCCTTGAAGTTCTGCCCCAGCGACATCGGCTTGTTCAGCAGGATCGTCTTCGGATCGCGGCAGATGATCACCAGGATCGCGATGGTCGCGAGATACGGCAGCATCGACAGGAATTGCGACGGCACGGCCAGCCCCATGCCCTGGCCGTGGAACTGCAGCACCGTCACGCCACCGAAGAGATAGGCGCCCAGCACCACGTTGCGCGGCTTCCAGGTGGCGAACACCACCTGCGCCAGCGCGATCCAGCCGCGGCCGGCCGTCATGCCTTCCACCCACATCGGCGTGAGCGCCAGCGACATGTAGGCGCCGCCCACGCCCGCCATGGCGCCGCCGAACAGCACGGCGGCATAGCGCAGCCCGATCACCGGCATCCCGATCGCATGCGCACTGTGCGGCGCTTCGCCCACGGCGCGGATCTGCAGGCCGATGCGCGTGCGCGCCAGCATCCAGCCCGCAGCGACGACCAGCAGCAGCGACAGGTAGACCACGGGATCGAAGCGGAACAGCAGCGGCCCGATGAAGGGTATGTCGGAGAGCACCGGGAACGACAGCGCTGCGATCGGTGCCACCGTCTGGCCGACCAGGTCGCGGCCGAGGAAGGCGGACAGGCCGATGCCGAACAGCGTCAGGGCCAGGCCGGTCGCCACCTGGTTGGTCTGCAGGGTGAGCACGAGGAAGCCGAAGATCAGCGACATCGCCATGCCGGCCAGCAGCGCGGCCAGCAAGCCAAGAGTGAGCGAACCGGTGGACACGGTGGCCATGAAGCCGGTAACGGCGCCCACCAGCATGATGCCCTCGAGCCCCAGGTTCAGCACCCCGGAGCGTTCCGCCACCAGTTCGCCGGACGATGCCAGCACCAGCGGCGTGGCGGCACCGGCGGTGCTGGCCAAGAATGCGATCACGTAGTCGGGATTCATGCGGCGATCTCCGGGGTTGCCGCCGTTTTCCCGGCGGGTGCCACGCGCACGCGCGGCTTGAAGCGGTAGTGGATGAACAGGTCCGCCGCCAGCAGGTAGAACAGCAGCAGCCCCTGGAACAGGCCGGTGATGGCGGATGGCAGCTGCAGCTCGATCTGCGCCGCCTCGCCGCCGATGTACAGCAGCGACATCAGCAGCGCCGCCAGCAGCACGCCCACCGGATGCAGGCGGCCGACATAGGCGACGATGATCGCCGCGAAGCCATAGCCGGGCGACACGGAAGGCTGCAGCTGCCCGATCGGGCCGGCCACCTCCCCCACGCCCGCCAGCCCCGCCATCGCACCGCTGACGAGGAACGCCAGCCACACGTTCTTCGGCGCCGAGAAGCCCGCATACAGCGCGGCGGCCGGCGCCATGCCGCTGACCTGCATGCGGTAGCCGGCGAAGGTGTGGCGGCAGAAGAACCACGCGCCCGCCACGCCGGCCAGCGACAGGAGGAAGGCCGCGTTGACGCGCAAACCCTCGACCAGCAGCGGCAGCGTGGCGGAGTCGCCGAACATCTTCGATTGAGGGAAATTGAAGCCATCCGGATCGCGCAGCGGGCCATGCACCAGGTAGCTCAGCAGCAGGTAGGCCACGTACACCAGCATCAGGCTGACGAGGATCTCGCTCGTGTTGAAGCGCGTGCGCAGCAGCGCCGGGATGGCCGCCCACGCCATGCCGCCCAGCGCCCCGGCGACGAGCATCAGCGGCAGCACCCAGGGCGCTTCCACGCCATCGAAGTACAGCGCCACGCAGCCGGCGATGATGGCGCCCACCGTCAGCTGGCCGTCCGCGCCGATATTGTGCACATCGGCCCGGAAACCGATCGCCAGGCCCACGCCGCACAGGATCAGCGGCGTGGCCTTCAACAGCAGTTCGCCCACGCCATACAGCGTGGTGGCCGGCTTGATGAAGTACACGTAGAACGCGTGCAGCGGTTCCTGGCCCAGCAGCAGGAACAGGATCGAACCGGTGACGAGCATGGCCAGCGCGGCGATCAGCGGCGAGGCGAGCATCATCGCGCGCGAGGGCGCGGGGCGGGCTTCAAGCCGGGACATGGCGGCTCCCTTCTTCCCTGGCGGTGGCGGGTCCGGCCCCTGTGGAAAAGTCGCCACTCATCCACACCCCGATCTGGTTGACGGTGGCTTCCTTCACCGGCACGGCGCGCGACAGGCGGCCCTTGGCCAGTACGGCGATGCGGTCGCACATCATGAACAGTTCGTCGAGTTCTTCCGAGATCACCAGCACGGCGACGCCCTGGTCGCGCAGGTCGATGATGGCCTGGCGGATCAGCATCGCCGCGCCGATGTCGACACCCCACGTGGGCTGCGCGAGCACCATCACCCTTGGTGCCAGCGCGATCTCGCGGCCGACGATGAATTTCTGCAGGTTGCCGCCGGAGAGGCTGGACGCCGCCGCGCCGGCGCCGGCGCATTTCACCTTGAAGCGGCTGATCACGCTGTCGGCGAAGTCGCGCACCGCGCCACGCCGGATCAAGCCCCCCGTGAAGCCACCCGCCAGGCCACTGCGCAGCATGCCGGCGCCCTCGGCCAGGTAGCCCGTCAGCAGCGCATTGTCCGCCAGCGACATGCCGGGAACCGCGCCGCGGCCGAGCCGTTCTTCCGGCACGAAGCCGAGGCCGAGCCGGCGGCGCGCCGCGGCGTTCAGCCGCCCCGCTTCGATGCCGCACAGCCGGATGCCAGCCGCACCGCGCAGCGGTACCTCGCCGGAAATCGCCTTCATCAATTCCTGCTGCCCGTTGCCGGAGACGCCGGCCAGGCCGACGATTTCGCCGGCATGCAGGTCCAGCGTGATGTCCCGCAGGTCGGTACCGAATGGATCGGGGCTGGGCAGCGACAGCTTGTTCAGCGCCAGCCGCACCTCGCCCGGTTCGCGCGGCGCCAGCGTGCAGGTGGGCAGGTCGCCACCGATCATCAGTTCGGCCAGTTCGTGCGCCGTCTGCGTGCGCGGCGTGGCGGTACCGGATACGCGGCCGGCGCGCAGCACGGTGGCGCGGTCGCACAGCGCCTGGATCTCGTCGAGCTTGTGGCTGATATAGAGGATGCTGACGCCTTCGGCCGCGAGCTGGCGCAGGGAGACGAACAGCTTCTGCACCGCATCGGGCGTCAGCACCGAGGTCGGTTCATCCATGATCAGCAGGCGCGGCGACTGCAGCAGGCAGCGCACGATTTCCACGCGCTGCCGCTCGCCGACGGACATGCTGTGCACGCGCCGTTCCGGGTCGAGCGGCAGGCCGTAGCGGGCCGATACTTCGCGGATGCGCGGTGCCAGCTTCGCTGGCGTGATCCTTTCATCGAGCGCCAGCGCGATGTTCTCCGCCACGGTCAGCGTTTCGAACAGGGCGAAGTGCTGGAACACCATGCCGATGCCGAGGCGGCGCGCGGCGGCCGGCGACGGGATCGTGACCTGCCTGCCTTCCCACAGGATCTCTCCGGCGTCGGGCCGCGTCACGCCATAGATCATCTTCATCAGCGTGCTCTTTCCGGCGCCGTTCTCGCCCAGCACCGAATGGATTTCGCCCGACATGACGGCCAGGTCCACGCTGTCGTTGGCGACCACGGACGGGTAGATTTTCGAGATGCCGAGCAACCGCAGCCGCGGCTCGGTTCGGTGCGGGCCGGGCGGCGCTGGCTGTGGTTCGTTCATCTGCGGCTCCATCGGGGTAATGGCACAGTCCGTGCAAGTTGCATGCCAACGGCTCCGCCCGGCATCCGGCCGGGCGCGCCCATCCAGGATACGCCATCGTCCATTTTGTATACAAACTGCACCAAAAAATGTGCACTATTGCCCCACTATCGTGCATCCGATATGGCGCGGCCCCGGCCATCGCGTGCACGCTTCGTGCTTTCCCATTACGATCGCGTGCGGATCGACCCCGCCCGATCCCGAACCGATGCGGAGACTGCCAATGACCAAGCACACCCCAGCGGAGCGCCCACCCGGCCGCCCCGCGCACGCCGCCGATCCGGCGGCGGACAGTAACGCAACAAGCAATGCCGTAAGCAAGGTAGCAAGCAAGGTAGCAAGTAAGGTAGTAAATAAGGTAGTAAACAAGGTCACCAGCAAGGCAGCAAACAAGGTGACCGGCAAGGAGGCAGGCAATGCGGTGGAAAACGCCGCCGGCACGGCACCAGCCAGGAAGCGCGGCGCCGCCGCGGTCGACCTGCGCATCTACAGCGCCGTCGTGAATGCCGTGATGGGCCACAAGCTGCCGCCGGGCACGCGGCTGGGCGAGGCCGAATTCTGCGAACTGTATGGCGTGAGCCGCACCACGGTGCGCAAGGCGCTGCAGCGGCTGGCGCATGACCATATCGTGGTGTTGCGCCCCAACCGCGGCGCGGTGGTGGCATCGCCCTCGCCGCAGGAAGCGCGCGACGTGTTCACGGCACGCCGCGCCATCGAGCGCGAGATCGTGCCGCTGGTGATCCGCAACATCACGCCCGCCTCGATCGGCCGCATCCGCGCCGCGCTCGACGCCGAAGAACAGGCACGCCGCAGCGGCGACCGCACCGCCTGGATCCGCCTGGGCGGCGAATTCCACCTGCTCATGGCCGAACTGGCGGGCAACGCCGTATTGCAGCGCTTCATGGTGGAACTGGTGTCGCGCTCGTCGCTGATCATCGCCGTCTATGAAAACCCGGGCGCGCCGATGTGCGGCAACCACGAACACCACGATCTGCTGGCGCTCATCGAACGGGGCGACGTGAAGGGCGCCACCGCGCTGATCGAGCACCACCTGGCGGAAATCGAGGCACGGCTGCATTTAGGCACACCGGAACGCAAGTTGAGCCTGGCCGAAGCACTGGGCGGGCTCTAGAAAATTGTATACAAAACGCCCCAAAATTGTGTGCATAATGCACCGGCAATGCACATCGGCAGCGTTGGAACGACCCGTCCTGGTGCGGCGTTACACAGCGGCGGACATTTCGTAGAGGAGACAGCGGGGTGGCCCGGTACTTGCTAAAGGTACTGTCGTGTTGCATGCAATCGATCGGCACATTGGATGCAATCCGTTACACAACACTTACAAGGACCCCGCATGAAGACCATTCGTTTTGCTGCTACCTTCGCCCTCGCCGCCACCTGCGCCAGCGCCGCCCACGCCGCCGACTGGAGCGATACGGCGCTGAGCTACCGCTACGGCTCGAAGTTCTCGGAGCCCTACAACGGCGCCGACATCGTCAAGCACGTGGTGAACTTCAGCCATGCCAGCGGCTATAAGTACGGCAGCAATTTCTTCAGCATCGATTACCTGATGTCGGACGAAAACGACCCGTCGGCCGTCGGCGCCCGGTCCGGCGCCCACGAAGCCTACGCGCTGTACCGCCACACCCTGGACCTGGGCAAGGTCACCGGCAAGAACCTCGCCTTCGGCCCGGTGCGCGGCGTGGGCATCACGGCCGGTTTCGACATCAACAGCAAGACCGATGCGGGCTACAACTCGAAGAAGCGCATGCTGGTGCTCGGCCCCACGGTGATGTTCGACGTGCCGGGTTTCCTGAACGTGAGCCTGGTGGCGTTGCATGAATCCAACGCTCCGTACAACGGCTTCACGCAAACCTCCACCAACCGCTACCGCTACGACACCCACGCGGCGCTGTTCAGTTCCTGGAGCATCCCGATCCCGAACGTGCCGCTGGAATTCGAAGGCTACGCGAACTACATCGGCACCAAGGGCAAGAACGAGTTCGGCGGCCCGACGGCGGTGGAAATCAATGTCGACATGAAGCTGATGTACGACGTGAGCCCGCTGCTGGGCGCCAACCCGAAGACCTTCAAGCTCGGCGTGGCCTACCAGTACTGGAAGAACAAGTTCGGCAACCCGTCCGATACCGTTCGCGGCGCCACGGCACGCACGCCGATGGTGCGTGCCGAATACCATTTCTGACCAACCTGAAAGAGGAACATCATGAATCGTCGCAAGCTGCTCGCCCTTGCCAGCCTGTCCGCCGCGCTGTCGGTGGCCGCCATCGCACCGGTGCAGGCACAGGAACCTCTGAAGGTGGGCTTTGTCTACATCGGCCCGGTCGGCGATGCGGGCTGGACATACGCCCATGAACAGGGCCGCCTCCAGATGGAGAAGGCGCTGGGCGGCAAGGTGAAGTCCACCTACGTGGAAAACGTGCCGGAAGGCGCGGATTCCGAACGTGTGATCCGCAAGCTTGCGGCGGATGGCAACAAGCTCATTTTCACCACCTCGTTCGGCTACATGAACGCGACGGAAAAAGTGGCGAAGGCTTTCCCGAACGTGGTGTTCCAGCACGCCACCGGCTTCAAGACCACGAAGAACATGGGCGCCTACGAGGCGCGCCTGTTCGAAGGCTCCTACCTGCAGGGCATCATCGCCGGCAAGATGACGAAGACGAATACGCTCGGCTTCGTGGGTTCGTTCCCGGTGCCGGAAGTGATCCGCAACATCAACGCCTTCACGCTGGGTGCGCAAAGCGTGAACCCGAAGATCAAGACCCGCATCATCTGGGTCAACAGCTGGTATGACCCGGCCAAGGAACGCCAGGCGGCGGAAACGCTGATCGCCCAGGGTGCCGACGTGCTGACGCAGAACACCGACTCCCCGGCCACCCTGCAGGCCGCACAGGAAAAAGGCAAGTACGCCTTCGGCTGGGATTCGGACATGCAGCGCTTCGCGCCGAAGGCGCACCTGACGGCCAGCACCAACCAGTGGGGTGGCTACTACACCGAAGTGGCGAAGGCCGTGCTGGCGGGAACGTGGAAGACCGGCCATGTGCACGGCGGCCTGAAGGAAGGCATGGTCAAGATGTCGCCCTTGAACACCGTGGTGCCGGCCGACGCGGCCAAGCTCTTCGAAGAGAAGAAGGCGGCTTTCGCGGCCGGCACGGCGGTACCGTTCACGGGCCCGATCAAGGACCAGTCGGGCGCCGTGAAAGTGGCCGCCGGCGTGCAGATGCCGATGAAGGAACTGATGTCGATGAACTTCTACGTGCAGGGCGTGGAAGGCACGATTCCCAAGTAATGATTCACGGGGAATGATTCCGGGGTCATGATTCCGGGGTATTGATTCCCGATTGATTCCCGCGCGATTCAACACGCGCTACGGGGCGGCTGATCCCGCCCCGCTTTTTTTTCTGGGCGGCAAATCCCGCCCCGCTTTTTTTGCTGGGCGGCTGATTCCGCCCCGCTTTTTTCGAGAAGAATCCATGACTGAACCGACAGCGCGCGACCACCAGTTCCTCACGGACGTGCTCGCGCTGGCCCAGCGCTCGCGCGACGAAGGCCATCACCCGTTCGCCGCCATCATCGCGGATGCCGATGGCAACGTGATCGCGCAGGCGATGAATGCCTCGAGCAGCGACCGCACCGCGCACGCCGAGATGAATGCGCTGCGCATCGCCTCGTCGCAGCACTCGCCGGACAGACTGGCCGGTGCCACGATGTACACGAACGCCGAACCCTGTGCGATGTGCGCCGGCGGCACCTACTGGAGCGGCGTGGGGCGCGTGGTGTACGCGATGTCCGAAGCCACGCTGCTGTCGCTGACCGGCAGCGATCCGGAAAACCCGACCCTGTCGCTGCCCTGCCGCCAGGTGTTCGCCGCCGGGCAGCGGCCTACCGAGGTGATCGGGCCGCTGCGCGAGGACGAAGCGAAGATCGCGCACGCGGGCTTCTGGCACAAGGCCTAGGCGTTATTCCGCCCTGGGCCGCAGTCGCATCGCCATCGGCGTCGGCCCCATCACGAACCCCATGACCTCGGCCGGTTCGCTGCGATCGCGTGCCCGCACGCCGGCGATGTCGAAACGGCCCAGCAGCACGGCCATCGCCACCTTCAGTTCCATCAGCGACAGGTAACGCCCCGGGCACATGCGCGGCCCGGCGCCGAACGGCAGTGCCACGCCCTTGTCCACTGTGCCGGCCAGCCAGCGTTCGGGATCGAAGCGCAATGGATCGGGGAAGGCCTTGTCGCCCACGCTGTCATGCCGCATCACGCACCACAGCAGCGTGTCCTTCGGCAGGTGCACGCCCAGCACCGTGGTGTCGCGCATGGCCTGCAGCGGCAGAAACGGTGCCGGCGGTTTCAGGCGCATCGCTTCCAGTGCGCAGGCGTCGAGGTAGTCGAGCGCAGCGATGTTTTCCACTGTCAGTTCGCGCGCATGCTGGCGCACTTCGGCCTGTGCGCGCTCCAGTGCCGGCGGGTTTTGCCACAGCAGCCAGATCAGCCAGGCCAGCGCGCTCGATGTCGTGTCTTCGCCGGCCAGCAGCATCGTCGAGACGTTGCCCGCGACGGCATCGTCGTCCACCCCGCTGCCTGGCTGTTCGGCCGCGGCCAGCATGGCCTGCAGCAGGTTCGCGGGGTGCTCCCGCAGCGCCGGCTCGGTCGCCATCGCGGCCCGCGCGGCGGCAATGAAACCATCGGTGGCCTCGCGCACCGCGCGCACGCTGCGCTCCAGCCGCCGGTCCGCCGGCAGCCTGCACCAGCGCCAGTAAGCGAACGGCAGCAGCGAACGGCGCGCGACACCCGCCAGCACGGTTTCCACGTGCTCCTGGATCGAGTCGCCGCCACTCTCGAGCGTGTTCACGTCCGCACCGAATGCAAGGCCGGCGATCACGTCCACCGCGTAGCGCTTCAGGTCCGCGTTCAGGTCGATGTCACGGTCGCCGGCTGCCAGCCAGCGGGCTTCCAGGCGCTGCGCCACCTGCACCATGCGGTCGAAGTAGGCGCGGATCGCCGTGGGCGAGAAGGCATGCATCACCATGCGGCGCTGGTCGCGCCAGACGTCGCCCTCGGCCAGGAACAGCCCCACGCTGCCACCCAGTTCCGCCGACACCTCGGCCGTGATGGCGGGACGCCGGAAGCCATCCGGCCGGTCGCGCAGCAGCGTCATGATGGCCGCGCTGTCGGACAGCACGACCACCTCGCTCGCCCCGATCCGCGCGCGGAACATGGCGCCATATTCCCGGCTCCAGCGTTCCATCGCCAGGTGGATCGTGGCGGGCTTCAGCTGCAGCGCATTGCCCAGCAGTGGCAGGCCGCGCGGACCGGGCAGGTCGGCGATGGCGCGCGGATGGGGCGTCGGCTGGGGCATGTTCACGGCGGCGGTTGTCATGCGGTCTCCTGTGCATTCGATGATGCCAGTGTGGCGCCCCGTGCGCCGGCGGTCTTGAACGTTTGCGACATGATGGCTGGGATTTTCAGAATTAGCGCATGGACAGAACGACATCGCGCCGCGATAGAATCGGCCCATGACAAACCAAGCCATGACTGCGCCCTTGCCGCCAACGGTCGCCCGCCTCGTCGCACCCGGCGTGCCGCTTGCCTCGTGCATTCGCGGCTACATGCTGCGCAGCACCCTGGACGTTTCCCTCGCGCCTGCCCAGCGGCTGAACCGCTTCCCTGCCACGCCATTCTGCGCGATCACCTGGATGATTGTCGGCAGCGGCGAGCTCGTCGAACCGGCCACGCCGGGCGCGGTGGCGCCCCAGGGCGCCGCCGTTTTCTCCGGCCCGCGCACACGGCCATGCGTAACAGGCAATCCCGGCCCGGTGCACACGCTGACGGTGCTGTTCTTCGCCGATGCGCTGCACGCGCTGACGGGCCTCGACATGGCCACGCTGCTCGATACCATGGCGCCGGCCGATACCGTGCTCGGCGACGAGTGGCACGAAGTGCTGGCCGCGGTGGTGGTGGCGCCCGATGACGACGCGCGGATCAGCGTGTTCGAAGCGTGGCTGGAACCGCGCTGGCGCGCAGCCCGTGGCGCGACGGGAGCCAGCGCATGGCTGCCGGCGCGGGACTGGGTGCAGGCGCTCGCGGTGCGCGCCGCGGCCACCGGCGCCGGACGTAGCGCCCGGATGGCCGAACGGCGCGTGCGGGCCTGGGCGGGGCATCCGCTGCGCACGCTGCGGCGCTTCGCCCGCGTGGAAGAATCGCTGCTTGCCGCGCGCGACGAGCACCAGGCCGGCCACGTGTCGCTGTCGGATGTCGCGCTGCGCGGCGGCTATTCGGACCAGGCGCACCTGTCGCGCGAAGCACGCGAGCTGATCGGCAACAGCCCGCGGGAGATCATCCGGCTGGCGGAGACGGATGAGAGTTACTGGCCGTACCGGATCTGGTGGTAGGAGGAAAACATGTGGAGAAAGTTCATTCTTGCCTGTGCCTGCGCGATGGCCTTCACTGAAGTTCATGGCGAGCCGCAAGTGGATGCGGCTGCCGCGGTGCTCGAACAATGCGACGAGTTTTCCCAGGCCGGCTTTCGGGAATGCCTGCAACGCAAGGTGCGTAACAGCTTGAAATCGCTCGCCCGGGCCGAAGCCAGGGCAGCGATCTCAGTCGAGCGATGGGATGAAGATGAGCAGTACATCGCGCGTGCCCGAAGCCGGCTGCGTGCATCGAAAAACGCTTTCGTGAAATACCGCGACGCGCAGTGCGCATTTGCCACGTCGCTCGGCGGCGGAGCGATTGGCGCGGCCCTGGAAATGCGCCGGCTGGCATGTGTCTATGGCCTCAATACAGAACGTACCGTGGCGCTGAAGCGGCTGACGGAGACCATGCCACTCGAATAACGGCGCCTGCTCACCCCCAGGCAATCGGCTCCTTGCCCTGCTCCCGCAAATAATCGTTCGCCCGTGAAAACGGCCCGCTGCCGAAGAACCCTTTGTGCGCCGAAAATGGCGACGGGTGCGGCGATGTGATGACGAGGTGCTTCGCCGTGTCGATCAGCGCCCGTTTGGCGATCGCGTAGCTGCCCCACAGGATGAACACCAGATGCTCGCGTTCTTCGGACAGCGTGCGGATCGCGGTATCGGTGAAGGTTTCCCACCCCTTCCCCGCATGCGAACCGGCGGCCCGGGCGCGCACGGTCAGCACGGCGTTCAGCAGGAACACGCCCTGCTCCGCCCAGTCGGACAGGTCGGTGCGCGTGCGCCGTATGCCCAGGTCGCTTTCCAGTTCCTGGAAGATGTTCTGCAGGCTCGGCTGCGGGCGGTTGCCGTCCGGGACGGAGAAACAGAAGCCCATCGCGGCGCCGGGCGTATGGTACGGGTCCTGCCCGAGGATGACGACCTTGACCTGGTCGAACGGCGTGAGGTCGAAGGCCCGGAAGATGTGCTTGCCCGGCGGGCAGCATTGGCCGGCGGCGTACTCGGCGCGGACAAAATCGGTGAGTTCGGTCCAGTAGGGCTTCTCGAACTCGGCGTGCAAGTGCTGCTTCCAGGATGGCTCGATGCGTACGGTCATGGTCGGGTCCGGATGTGAAAACGGCGGCCCGGGGGCCGCCGTCCGTACAGACAGATCAATGTCGAGCCAGCGTCTCGCCAGGTGACCGCGGTGGATCGCAGCTCGGCTGTGTGCAGCGGAGCCCCGATTATACGGCCCGTTGCGTGAACGACCCGCAGGCCACCGAAGCGTACAGGGTCACCCTGGGGAACCGGGCTCGATCGACTTGACCACCTTGCCCTGTTCATCCAGCATCTGGATCTGCGCCTTGCCGTCGGCACTGACCAGCAACAGCATCCTGGTGCGGCCCCGGGCATCCTTCAGCTGCAGCGACGACCCTTTGTCGCCGGTATTGCCCAGCCAGACGCGGTTGGCGCCCAGGCGACCCTCCTCTGTCAGCTTGTTCCAGTAGGGGCGCCGCTCGGCTTCCGGCAACTTGCGCGCTTCCTCGCGGAACCTCGTCAAGTCATCCATCGACGTCACCTTGAAATCCGGCACATCGTTGATGAGGACAGCCGTCGTCTGGCGGCTGGCACTGTCGTGGCTCAGTAGCTGCAGCGCCTGGTCCTGGCGGAAGCGGTCGAAGGTGAGGGACAAGCCGGACGACACCTGGCCGTCGGCGCCGATACTGCCTTTCTGGATCAGGCCGCCGTTTTCCGTACCTTCTTCATTGATGAACAACATGCCGGCAAAAGATCGCCGGTCCGGCCGGGCGCCCTCCTTCCCCTGCTTGAAATCGCCAGGGAACCGGGCCCTGTTTGAAATGACCAGGCGCTTGGTACCGTCCGGCTCGACGATATTGATGCGGCCCACGGTGATTTCATCGAAGGTCTGCTGGCGTTCGGTCTTGGCGCCGGTCAGCGCGAACACGGCGGCCAGGGTGGCTGCCATCGTCGTGGCACCGCTGAGGAAAGTCCGGATCTGCGACATGTGAATCTCCTTGGTTGGTCAATGGGTTTTGTTTTTCATGCGGCGCAGGCGCCATTCGATGAACAGTCCGACGAAACCGGAGGCGAGGACGATCGCGCCGAGAAACTGGAGGACGCGGTTGCCGGGCGCCTCGATGTGTTTCTCGTTGAGCAGTTCGAATCGCCGGCGGCCGTTTTCCGCCGGTTCCAGATAGGCGCTGCCGCGATAGGCCGTTGTCTCCACCGTCAGGGGCCTGGCCCGGTTCGCCTTGAAGTCGGCCAGCTGGCCGGCGAACTCTTCGGGCGTGATGATCTTGGCCAGTTGCCGCAGGTTCAGGATCTGCTCGTACTTGTCGAACACCAGTTCGCTTTCTCCGGCCAGGATCACGCCGGGCGAAAAATAGCGGTACACCTTGTTGGAATAGAAAATGCCATCGTTCGCGGCCAGCATCAGCGCAAAGCCGACGATCCACGCCAGCGCGCAGCCATACAGCCAGCGCTGGTAGTGATGCACCTGTACCGTCACCGCATGGTCGCTGAACCGGGTCACCGCCGGGATGTGCCGCAAGGTCGTGGCGAGCGTTTCCTTGTCGATGCCGTCCAGGAATGTGGCCGCGTCCATGCCCGTGCCGGCAAGGATGGCGGTGAACATTTCCGCGGATGGGACCGATTTATCGTTTTCCAGCTTCGAGAGGTAGGACTGTTCGATTCCGAGCTGTTCCGCGAACTGTGGCTGGGTAAGCCCGCGCTGCGTACGGATCTGTCTGAGTTTTTCGCCGAAGTTCATCGCATCGTTTCCTGGAAGTCATCGAATAGCCCGTATTCTTCGGCATTCATGCATGACTTGGAAGATGAATATTGATGAATTGACAAGAATTTCAGAGAAACTCATCCGCCTGGTCGTTCCCGCTGTTCTCGGCAGGTGCGTGCATCGACGGCAAGCGCATCCTGCGAACCAGGCAATGCCACTGCCGGGCCGGGCTCCGGGCGCAGCGGCGGAACATGGCGGTGTTCAAGACCGGTCTCGGCTGTTGTATGCCAGCATTGCTTTGCGGTTTTCTTTTAGTTCCATGCGGAAACTTATCGACAGGAAGCTGGCAATCCAATAGAGTAGGGGCTCGCGCGGTCCCTCAATCCCGCACCGCCACCCAGTTTCGATGTACCTGCGACGTACCGTCTGCAACAGCTCCCCTTTGCTACTACCAGCGCCACTTCAAGCGCTACAACAAACGCTACAAGTAACGCCATCACGCGCGTAGCGACGCAAGGCCCAGGAAATTATGTCATCAGTTCTTTTCGTTTCGCGCCGGAGCAAAGCCGCCTGCGCTGCCGCCTTCGCCCTCGCGTGCACGCACGGTGGCGCATACGCACAGGCCAAGTGGACCTTCGGCGGCTTCGGCACGCTGGTCGGCGTGCACTCCACGGAAAACCAGGCCGACTATACGGCCAGCCCGATATCGCCCGGCCAGGCCGGCCACAGCAAGGAGTGGGCGTTCGACGTGGATAGCCGGCTCGGCGCGCAGCTCGGCGTGCAGCTCGATAAACGCTGGTCGGCCGTCATCCAGGTGGTGCATGAAAAGGATGTGCGGGGCTCGTTCAGGCCGCATCTCGAATGGGCGAACGTGAAGTACCAGGTCACGCCGGAGCTGTCGGTGCGGGCCGGCCGCATCGCGCTGCCGCTGTTCCTGGCCGCGGACTACCGCAAGGCCAGCTACGCGCTGCCATGGGTGCGGCCCCCGGTCGAGCTGTACAGCCTGATGCCGATCTCCAGCAACGATGGCGTCGATGCCACCTACCGCTGGAACGCCTGGGGCGCCAAGCATGAGACCCAGGTCACGCTCGGCAATGCGGACGTGCAGATCACCCCTGAAATCCGCGGCAAGTCGCGCGATGCGTACGCCATTACGCAAAACACGACGATCGGCGCCCTGACGATGCGTGCCACCGCCGCATCGACGACGATGAACATTCCCGGTGCCGAAGAGATGTTCGATGCCCTGCGCAGCTTCGGGCCGCGCGGTGTCGCCCTGGCGAACCGCTACGACATCGCCTCGCGCAAGATCGACATCTACAACGCGGGTTTCAGCTACGATCCGGGCCACTGGTTCCTGATGGGCGAAATCGGGCGTGTCAATACCCGCTCCATGCTGGGTGACCAGACCGCGGGATATCTCAGCGGTGGATACCGGTTCGGCACCGTGGCGCCGTATGCCACGCTGGCCCGGGTCGACGTCAACATGGCCACCCAGGTCGACGGCGTGCCCACGGCGGGCCTGCCGCCCGCCGCGGCCGGGCTGGCAACCTTGCTGAACACCGAATTGAATGCGCGGCTGCGCTCCATCGGCGTGCAGGATACCGCCAGTGTCGGCGTACGCTGGGATATCGCGCCGAATTATGCGTTCAAGATGCAGCTCGACCGCGTGCGCCCGCGCGGTGGCTCGAACGGCACGTTGACCAACGTGCAGCCAGGCTTCCGTTCCGGCCAGGCGTTCGGCGTGATCAGCGCCGGCGTGGATTTCGTGTTCTGAGCGGGGCCGACATGTTGAAGCGAAAACTCTGTTGTACGCTCGCGGCCCTGCTGGTGGTCGGCAGTGCCGGCGCCGCCGACCTGGTGGTCATCGTCTCGGCACGCGCGCCGGTGACGGCACTGCGCGCCGACCAGGTTGCCGATATCTTCCTCGCCGAATCGAACCGCTTCCCGGACGGCGGCGAGGCGACGCCGGTCGACCAGCAGGTCGGCACGGTGCTGCGCGACGAATTCTATGTAAAGGTGGCGCGCCGCTCGCCTGCCCTGATGCGGGCCTACTGGACCAAGATGATTTTCACCGGCCGCGGCCAGCCGCCGCGTGAAGTGCCCGGCAATGCCGGCGTGAAGAAACTGGTTGCCGAGAATCCCGGCATGATCGGCTACATCGACCGCTCGGAGCTCGACCCGACCGTGCGTGCGGTGCTGATGGTGCGCTGATGGCGGCCGGGCGCCCCGCACCCCGCAAGATGCGCTGGCTCCGGCTCGGCCTGGAGACCTACGTTTCCTTGCCGCTGTTCATGCTCGTCCTGCTGGGCGTGGTGTGGGCCGCCTCGTTCCACTTCATCGGTAACGAACGGGTGGCCGCGCAGGCCGCCGCGCGCGAGTCGGTCGGCGAACTGCTCGACACCTACGAAGCGCACGTCGCGCGCAACCTGAACGGCATCGACCAGACGCTGAAGCTGGTCAAGTATGCCTCCGAGCGCAAGGGGCCGACCGCGGCGCTGCCGGAACTGGCGCAGGAAGGCCTGCTGCCGCCCGCCCTGGTATTCGCCGTGAGCATTGCCGATGCCTCCGGCCATATCGTCGCCAGCAACCCCGCCGCCTCCGAACAGAACGTGGCCGGCGAGCGCTATTTCGAGTATCACCGGCAGCGCGACAACGGCCAGGTGTACGTCTCCGAAACACAGCGCGACGTGACCCGCGACGACTGGCACATCCACTTCACGCGCCGGCTGAATGGCCCGGACGGCCTGTTCGCCGGCGTGGTGATCGTGGAAGTGGCCCCGGCCTATTTCACCAGTGGCTACGAGCGTTCGCGCCAGGGCGACCTGGGACTGCTGGCCATCCTCGGCACGGACGGCGTGGTGCGCGCCGCGCGCATCGGCGAAAACACGTCATGGGGCCAGCGCCTGGACCTCGCGGCATCGCAGGAAGCGTCCGCGCAACCGCGTACCACCACGCTGGACAACGTGCCCCGCTACACCGCCATGCGTACCCTGCGCACGTATGGCCTGGTGGTCGTGGTCGGCCTGGCCGAGGCCGAGCAGATGGCGGCATTCGAGGCCGGGCGCCTGACCCACATGTGGGAGGCGGGCACGGCGTCGGTCGTGCTGCTGATCCTGATCGCCCTGGTGTGGCTGTGGTCATGGCAGGGCGCCAAGGCGCGCCGCCGCGTGCGCCGCGCACAGGAAACCTATGCCGCCGCATCGGAAGCAAACCTCGATGCGTTCCTCGTGCTGCGTGCCGTGTATGGCAAGGACAAGCGGATCGCCGACTTCCGCATCGTCTCCACCAATACCCGCGCCGAGCTGATGACGGCGCGCAGCAAGGAAGAGATGCGCAATACGACGCTGCTGCAGTGGCTGCCGCGCGCGCGGGACAACGGCATCTTCGCCACCCTTTGCCGTATCACGGCCGAAGGCGGCGTGCAGCAGGAGGAATGGCATAACGACATGCCGGAAATCCAGGCCGAATGGATGCACTGGCAGGTGGTGGGCGTGGAGGGCGGCGTGGTGGCGATCCTGCGCGACATCACCGAGAGCAAGCGCGACGCGGCCCGCATCTTCCACATGGCGCAGCACGACGCGCTGACGGGCCTGCCCAACCGCAACCTGATCGGCGACCGCATCGAGCAGTCGATCCTGCACGCCGAACGGGAAGGGCAGGAAGTCATGGTGGCCTTCGTGGACCTGGACAGCTTCAAGCTTGTCAACGACACGCTGGGCCACACGGCCGGCGACGAACTGCTCAAGACGGTGGCCAGCCGCATGGTCGAGTGCGTGCGCAAGAGCGATACCGTGGGGCGCTTCGGCGGCGACGAATTCGTGCTGGTGCTGCCGCAGGCCGATGCGGACGATGCCGACCGCGCCATGCTGCTGGAAAAGGTCCTGGCCGCCGTGGTACGCCCTGTGGTGCTGGATGGCCAGGAAGTGCAGGTCAGCTGCTCGATCGGCGCGGCCGTGTACCCGCGCGATGGCGGCAGCCGCGATACGCTGATGATGAACGCCGATGCCGCCATGTACCGCGCCAAGGAAATGGGCAAGAACAACTGCCAGTTCTACGCGCAGGAAATGAACGCGGCGCTGGAAGAAAAGCTGGCGCTGATGGAAGGGCTGCGCCGCGCGGTGGACGACAACCAGCTGCGCCTGCTGTACCAGCCCAAGGTGGACCTGGCGAGCGGCCAGGTGTTCGGCGTGGAGGCGCTGCTGCGCTGGCAGCATCCGGAACGGGGCACGGTGCGCCCGGACCTGTTCATTCCGCTGGCCGAGGAAAGCGGCATGATCGTCGCCATCGGCGAATGGGTCTTGCGCGAAGCCTGCCTGCAGGCGCGCCGCTGGCAGGATGCCGGGCTGCCGCCGATCAGCATGTCGGTCAACGTGTCACCGCGCCAGTTCGACGATCCGCACCTGGTCAGGCGGGTCGCCGCCGCGCTGGCCGAAGCCGCCCTCGATGCGCAGTGGCTGGAACTGGAAGTGACGGAAAGCCTGATCATGCGCGACGTGCAGCAGGCCATCGACAAGATGCGCGAACTGGAAACCATGAGCATCGCGCTGTCGATCGACGACTTCGGTACCGGCTACTCCAGCCTGGCGGCATTGAAGTCGTTCCCGATCTCGCGCCTGAAGATCGACAAGTCGTTCGTGCGCGACCTGGCGCACAGCACGGACGACCAGGCGATCGCCCGGGCGATCATTTCGCTGTCGCACCAGTTGCAGATGCGCGTGATCGCCGAAGGGGTGGAAACCGAGCAGCAGCGCGATTTCCTGGTGGAGAATGGCTGCGACGAGATGCAGGGGTACCTGTTCAGCAAGCCGGTGCCGCCGGACGACATCGCGGCCATGCTGGCCAGGCCCAGCGAGGTCGCCGGCGCCGGCGCCTGAGCGCTTGCATCCCGGCTTGATGAGCGGCTGTCGGGGGCTGAATGTCCTCGGTAGCCGCTGCTTTCTTTCGCCATGGCCGCGCTTGCCGCGGCGATCCTCTTCCTTCTTCGCGCCGCATCTTCCTCTCGCGCTCCGCTTCTTCGCTGTCCAGCCCGCTTTTCTCCTTTGCTGTGTCTGCTGGCCGTCACGAGCCCGGATTACATGGCGTATCGTTGGTGCCATTAGGCAATAAATTGCTCATCATCAACTAGCGGTCGCTCGAACCCGCCTACGCTGCCTTGGTAGATCGCTGGCGGCTCGATTCGCCGCCCAGCATCCGGGCGGGCTCGATGGCATCGGGCCTCCGAAGAACCTGCGCTGGATTGCGGAGCTTTCGATGGGCGATGACAGGACCGGCGCATGGCGCGTGTGGAGCAAGCTCGAGCGCAAGGAAGAAGAGCTGAAATGGTGCGGACAACCGGGTGGCTTTGGCCGGCCCCATGACAGCATGGGCCGCCTGGCCGACGCGGCCTGCCACCTGTGGAGTTCCGAACAGATGGGGCGCGTGCAACGCGTGCGCCGGGCGCTGTCTGATTCGGGGCCGCTGGCGCAGCGCCTGATCGCCCAGAGACTAGCCGGCATCGACGTATCGGCGATCTGGCCCATTCTCCTGGCGGTGTGCGAAGACATTGCCCTGTACTACGGCGGGTCGGTGCTTGCGGGTGGAGTGATCGGCGGCGGCGTGGGTGCCTTCCTCGGCGGAATCGGCGCCGTGCCTGGCGCAGCGGCCGGCGCTGCCGCAGGCGCCTATGTCGGCGGCGCGCTGCTGTCGCTGCTGGGCTTGAAGTCCCTGGTGGAAGGTGTGTTCCAGGCCGTTCCCGAAGCGCTCGGCTACTACGAAAAAGGGTTCACCGAAGCGTGGGGACCAACCCGGCAGGATTACCTGTCGAACTTCGGCGTGGTGACAGGCGGCAGCCCATCGACGGCCGCGTTTTACCTGGCGCAGGGCCACGTTATGATGGCCATGACCATCGTTTCGGTACTGCTGGCCTACGTCACGCGGGGCAAGGGCGGCAGGGCGGCCGCGCTGAAGGAGATCAGCCAGAGCCCGCGCCTCGGGCCGAAAGCGGCGCAATGGTTCGAGCACAACGAAGCCAGGCTGAGCCAGCATCCGCTGCTGCGATCACGCGGCGGCGGCGGGGGTGGACATGGCGAGCCTCCAGCACCGCCGCCACCGCCTCCGCGCCGTCGTGGCCCCGATGAGGAACCTGAGCGGCCCCGGCCTAATGGCATGCCGAAGAAAGTAGTGCCGTGCTTCAAAACCAATGAGTTGCCTCGTTCAGGGTTTCCTGAGTTTGATCGGCAACTGGCCGGGCAGGAAAGGGGCCTCAATGATATGACGGTGAATGAATATATTGAGGGGCGCTCCCTTTTTGATGCAAAAGAGACTCAGCGGGATCCAAATATAGCGGTGAAGGCACGAGCAAAATATCGTAAGAAGCTCCTGGAAAAATATGCAAAGGAATATATAGGTGAAGGATTCTCTGTCCGAGAAGCCGACAAAAAATCTGAAGAAAAAGCTACCGAAATAATGAAGACGTTAGGTGCTCTACATAATCCAGATATGGTAGCCGGAGGCAGGGATAAAATCAGTGACTTTGGCGATCTGAATATCAATAAACGCATAGGCGCGCAATGGAGAAGGGGTGGACGTTTGACAGAACTGGACAGAGCCGCAAATGCTATTCCCAAAGCTGGCCGCACAGCTACAAAAATGAACGTAAGACTTGAACGGTGTAAATAAGGAGCAACTCATGGACGAAAATTTTGAGTACTTCCTGGAGAAAATGGGGCCAAGTTTTGACAAGCAGCATGTGCCCCTGTCGAGCATCGAGCGTTACCGCGGCAAGCTACCAGACCAGCTGTTGGCATACTGGAAAGCACATGGTTGGTGCGGCTATGCGGATGGCTTGTTTTGGACGGTCAACCCTCAAGAATATGAGCCAGTTCTGGAATCATGGATTGGTGACACACCATTTATGGAGCAGGATGCGTATCACATTATTGCCCGAGGTGCTTTTGGCGACTTGTATTTATGGGGCGAAAAAACTGGCGACTCGCTATCGATATTTGCACCGGGTTCTTACTGCTTTCCAACCGACTCGATACTGATTGGCGAAAAAATGAATTTAGGTGTACAAGCATTTTTTGGCTTGCTATCCCGTGATGAGAACGATTTCGCTGACATGTTCGAAGACGCATGCCAGAAACTAGGGCGCCTGAAGCGTGACGAGATGTATGGGTTTTTCCCTGCTTTGGCACTTGGCGGCCCTTCCACGCTTGATCATTTGCAGAAGGTCAAAGCTATTGAACACCTGGTGATTCTTGCGCAGTTTGAACCTCTGCGTGTAGCTACAATTCCGCCTGTATAACGAACAGGCAGCCACGGCTCCACGCACGACATCACCCCATTCGAGCCATCCGCATAATCGGATACCGCCCCGTAAACGACCTCGGGCAGCCAGGCTGATGGCTGCGGATTCCACATCCGCGCCGCCAGCCCGGCTGCCCGAGGCTGTGTGCTTCTTTGACTGCGCGGCTTAGCCGTTCACAGCTTCCAGCAGGTTATGCGCCTGCACATCCGCGTGGTACGAGCTGCGCACCATGGCGCCCACGGCGGCGTGGCCGAAGCCCATCTTGTACGCTTCCTCTTCGAACATCTTGAACACGTCCGGGTGCACGTAGCGGCGCACCGGCAGGTGGCTGTTCGACGGCGCCAGGTACTGGCCGATGGTCAGCATGTCGATGTCATGTTCGCGCATGTCGCGCATCACCTGCAGGATTTCCTCGTCCGTTTCGCCCAGCCCGACCATCAGGCCCGACTTGGTCTTCACGTGCGGGTAGCGTGCCTTGAAATCCTTCAGCAGCTTCAGCGAGTGCAGGTAGTCGGCGCCGGGGCGGGCTTCCTTGTACAGGCGCGGCACCGTTTCCAGGTTGTGGTTCATCACGTCCGGCAAGCCGCCGGCGAAGATGTCCAGCGCCTTGTCGAGGCGGCCGCGGAAGTCCGGCACCAGCACTTCGATCTGCGTTTTCGGCGACAGCGCCTTGGTCTTCGTGATGCACTCGACGAAGTGGCCGGCACCGCCGTCGCGCAGGTCGTCGCGGTCCACCGACGTGATCACCACATAGGACAGGCGCAGCTTGGCGATCGTGTTGGCCAGGTTGCCCGGCTCGTCCACGTCCAGCGGGTCGGGGCGGCCGTGGCCCACGTCGCAGAACGGGCAGCGGCGCGTGCACTTGTCGCCCATGATCATGAAGGTGGCCGTGCCCTTGCCGAAGCACTCGCCGATGTTCGGGCAGGAAGCTTCCTCGCACACCGTCACCAGCTTGTTTTCACGCAGGATGTCCTTGATCTCGTAGAAGCGGCTGGACGCCGATGCCGCCTTCACGCGGATCCACTCCGGCTTCTTCAGGCGCTCCACCTGCTCGATCGGCACGATCTTGATCGGGATGCGCGACGTCTTGCTGGCGCCTTTCTGCTTTTCGCTGGGGTTGTAAGCAGGGGCGGCGGCGGTCGTGGTTTCGGTGGTCATAGGGTTCTCTTGTGAATTCATTCAGGCGGCGGCGGAGAGTTCCGGGTGTGCGGGGGACGGCGCAACGTCGAGCTGGCGCACCAGTTCGTTGGCCAGCGCCAGCTGCACGTCGGCCAGCGGCACGTCGATACCCATCGAGCGCATGTCGATGGTTTCCAGGCCGGCATAGCCACAGGGGTTGATCCAGGTGAACGGCGCCAGGTCCATCGCCACGTTCAGCGACACGCCGTGGTAGGTGCAGCCATTGCCCCGGACTTTCAATCCGAGCGCGGCGATTTTCGCGCCGCGCTTCGGGCCATCGGCGATATAGATGCCGGGCGCGCCCTCGACGCGCTCGCCGGCCAGGCCATGCGCGGCCAGCACGTTGATGATCGCGGCCTCGATCCTGTGCACGAACTGCCGGGCATACAGCTTGCCGCCCGGCTTGTTGCGGCGCAGGTCCATCAGCAGGTAGATGACGACCTGCCCGGGGCCGTGGTACGTCACCTCGCCGCCGCGGTCGGTCTGCACCACGGGAATCCGCGCGGCGCCGCCCAGCAGGTGGCCGCGATCGGCACCCAGGCCCAGCGTGTAGACGGGTGGATGCTCGACGATCCACAGCTCGTCGGGCGTGTCCGGCGTGCGCGCATCCGTGAACGCGCGCATGGCGGCGAACGTGGGTTCGTAGTCGGCGGCGCCGAGATGGCGGATCACCGCCGGCGGGAGTGGCGTCGTGAACGAGCTGGTCGTGGACATGGCAGGGCTGCGCAGGTGAGTCAAAGCCCTGCCATTATACGCCGCGTGCCTTGTGCTTGCTCAAAGACCGGGCAGTTGCGCTGTTGCAATTACAGGACGATCTTGACCATCGGGTGGCCGGACAGCTCCGAGTACAGCGCATCGAGCTGTTCGCGGCTGGTCGCGCGTACGGTCACGGTCAGGCCGGTGTACTTGCCACCCGACGAAGGACGGGTCTCCACCCTGCCTTCATGGAAGGTCGGATCGTGCTTCGTGATGACTTCGATGATGGTCACGGTGAAGGCATCGTGCGTGGGGCCCATCACCTTGATCGGGAAGTCGCTCGGGTATTCGATGAGGGACTCTTTCGGAGGGATTGCAGCCATGGTATTTCCAATCGACAGTGGGAAGAAACAGATGAAGGAACTGATGAGTAAAAGCTGCGGGCAACGGTGAACTGCCACGCCAGTCCGTTATTTTATCGAATGCGGCGCGCGCCGGGGCGGCGCAAAAAAATGGCCAGCCTGGAGGCTGGCCGAAAAACTATTCTGGGCCGTAAAAACTGCGCACGGAATAGTCGGGACATGGGTACGGTCACGGGATCGCGTTGCTGCGGCATTCGAGTGCCTGTCGTGCGTGCTTTCCCGGCATTTCCATACTGTAGTCAGTGTACAAATCGCCCGCTACGGCTTTGTGACAGGCTGCATGAAAACGCGGATGAACGAACAAAATTCCGGTCTGGGCCGCCAAGTTGGCGTCCCAGCCGTGGAATATTCGTTTGTTAGCGCTCGCGGGCACCATCCGAACGGTCGGGCCGTCCGCCGCGCGGTTGCACGGCCGGGGCGGGCGCCGGGGCCGACGGCTGGGCCATCGGTGCCGGACGGGGCTGCATGACCGGCGGCGGCGCCGGTGCCGGCCGCGGCTGCATCATCGGCGGCGGGGCGGGAGCCGCGACGGGTGCGGGCCGCGGCTGGGCGGCTGGCGGCGGCTGCTGGATGGACATGCGCTGGGCAGCTTCCCGGCGGCTTTCGTCGCGCCGCGCTTCGGCCCGCTCCAGCATCATCTCGCGTTGCCGTTCCCTGCGCTCATCCTGGACGAACGCCCTCGATGGCGGCGGCTCCGGCCGCGCCTGCGGTGCCGGCTGAGCCACCGGCGCGTTGAACACCGGCTGGCTTGCCGGGCGCTCGACTTGTGGCCGGTCGATTTGCGGACGGTCGATTTGCGGCCTGTCGATTTGCGGCCGTTCCACGCGCGGCCGCTCGGTCACGATCACGTTATTGCCGCGCAGCGGAGCCTCGTTGCGCTCCCGCTGCATCCGCTCGGCCACGCTGTCGATGCCGCGGTCGCCCTGGAAGCGGTTCGCCATGCCATCGCGGCTACGGTCGACCTGCTGGCGGTCCGGCGTGCCATCGCCATCGCGGTCCGTTTGAAGACGGTTACTCGTCGTCACCTCACGGTTGCGATCGGTCTGCAGGCGGTCGGCGATGCTGTCGCGGTCGCGGCCGGTCTGCAGGCGGCCCGGCGCGCCGTCGTCGTCGCGGTCGGTCTGCAGCCGGTTGACTTGGGGACCGCTGATCTGCGGCCGGTCGATCTGCGGCCGGTTCACCTGCGCCCGGTCGGCGATGCCGTCGCGGTTGCGGTCCGGTGCCCGGGCAAAGCCAGGCACCACCGGCGCGGCGGCGACGGGCAGGTTGCCCCGGTTCGCCACGGATGCGCGCGGCAGGTTGTTGACGCGCACGCTGCGGCGATCCTCGAAATGTTCGCGGGGCACGATGGTGATGCCTTCGCGGCGCACCGGCGTGTTCTTCCACCGCTCGTTGCCGCTGTATTGCCAGCCCAGCCGACGCTCATGGTCCGCCGACACCTGGTAATGCGGCACATAGCGGTCGCGCGGGGTCAGCGGATACCAGCCCAGGCCAGGACGGTTGCGGCGGTCGCTGAACGACACGGACCAGCCGTCGCCGCCCACCCAGCCCACCAGCGCAGGCGCCCACACGGGCCGGCCCACGATGCGCCCGGGCGCCCAGTACCAGCGGTCGCGCACCGTCACCCAGCGGCCGTAGTGGAACGGCGCGTAGCCCCATGGCGCGTTGTCGACCCAGGTCCAGCCCCATGGCGCTACCCAGGCCCAGCGGCCGTCGCTGTAGGGCGACCAGCCGCTGGCGATGGAGCGTGGCGCCCACAGCGGGCCATAGTCGTCGTTGACGGTCCAGCTGCCGTACTGGTCCAGCTCTTCGTAGCCCGTCACGTAGGTGGGAACGTAGCGGGTGGCGATCGCGCCATCGTCGCGGCGGTCGCGCGCGAAGGCCCAGGCATCGAACGAATCCTGCAGCGCCTGGCCGGTGCGCACGTCGTCGCCGCGGATGTCGGCGCGCTTGCCGGTGCGCAGTGTCAGCGCGGTGCCGGCCGCCTCCAGGCGGGCGATGCCCATCAGCACGGAAACGGTCGTGGTATCCGGTTCGCGGTCGGTGTCGACGCGCACCGTGCCCGGCTCCGTGAGCAGCACGCGGCCGTGCGGCGTGGCCAGCTCGAAGCCGGACAGCGCCTGCGGATCGCGCACCCGCACGCTGGCCGAGCCATAGTTCAGGCGCAGGTGCATCACGTCTTCATCCAGTTCCTCGATGTCGAGCGCGCTGTCACCGTCCAGGCGCACCGCGACCGGGCCCACGCGGAACTCCGTGCGTGCGCCACGCGCGGTGGTGATGCGGTCGCCGCCCTTGACGGGCCAGTTCAGCAGCGAGCCGGTTTCGTCGCCATCGTCGGTGCGCACCGTGACCTGGCCCTCGGCGGCGGAGATGCGGCCCACCAGCGTCGGCGGCTCGGCGGCCAGCGCAAACGATGAGGCGGCCACGAAGGCCGCCAGCAACAGGAAATGCAGGAATTTGCGGGACATCAGGATCTCCGGCGACGTTATGTGGATCGATATGTGGTTCAGCTATCTCATATAACGCCGGAAATGGCCCGAAGTAGACGTTCGTTACAAATAATTTCCAATCGGCGATCAGGCGTTACGTTTGACGAAGAACAACGCCGCCCCCACCCCCATCAGCAAGCCGCCGAACACGCGGTTCTGCAGCCGCATGGCGCGTGCATCGCGGAAGTAGCCTTGCATCGTCGAAGCCAGGAAGGCATAGCCATGCATGACCGTCATGTCGATCGTCACCATCGTGGCGGCCAGGATCAGCAGCTGTGGCAACACCGGTTCGCCCTGCGTGATGAACTGCGGCAGCACGGCCACCATGAAGATGATGCCCTTCGGATTCGTGGCGTTGGTCAGGAAACCCGCCAGCAGGCGCCGTTTCACGGACGGCACCGCGGCGCGCGACGCCACCTCGACTTCCGCGCCTTCCTTCACCTTGGCGCGCCACTGCGACAGGCCCAGGTAGATCAGGTACAGCGCGCCCACCGTCTTGACGATATTGAACGCCACTTCCGACGCCAGCAGCAGCGAACCGACGCCGGCGCCGGCGATGAACAGCACCAGCAGCAGGCCCAGTTGCAGGCCCATCACCGTGGCGCTGGCTTTTTTCACGCCATACGACAGGCCGTGCGACATCGACAATACGGCGCCGGAGCCCGGCGACAGGGCGATGATGATGGCGGAAACGGCAAAACCGAACCAGGTGGCGAAGCTCATGAAGTCACTCTCGACAGATTAATTCCGGGAAAACAGGCGATTGTAGCGCGGCCGCGGCGCCGGGCGAGTGAGGTAAGATGCCGCATTATCATTAACGAGAGAATGACCGATGGCCGGAACCAGCCTGCTTGCCCTGATCGACGATATTGCCTCCATCCTCGACGACGTTGCCGCCATGAGCAAGGTCGCCGCGAAAAAGACCGCCGGCGTGCTGGGCGACGACCTGGCGCTGAACGCGCAGCAGGTGTCCGGCGTCAAGGCGGATCGCGAATTGCCGGTGGTGTGGGCGGTGGCCGTCGGCTCGATGAAGAACAAGGCCATCCTGGTGCCCGCCGCGCTGGCGATCAGCGCCTTCGCGCCGTGGGCGGTCACGCCGCTGCTGATGATCGGTGGCGCCTACCTGTGCTTCGAGGGTTTCGAGAAGCTGGCCCATAAATTCCTGCACAGCAAGGAAGAAGACGAGGCCCACCATGCCGAGCTGGTGTCGGCCGTGGCCAACCCGCAAGTCGACCTGGTGGCGCTGGAAAAGGAAAAGATCAAGGGTGCCGTTCGTACCGACTTCATCCTTTCCGCCGAGATCATCGTGATCGCGCTGGGTACCGTGGCGGGTGTGCCGTTTTCCCAACAGGTGGCCGTGCTGGTGGCGATCGCGCTGGCGATGACGGTCGGCGTGTATGGCCTGGTGGCCGGTATCGTCAAGATGGATGACGCCGGCATGTACCTGACGCAGCGCAGCGGCGCCGGCATGGCCGTGCCGCGCGCCATCGGCCACCTGCTGCTCGCCGCGGCGCCGAAGCTGATGAAACTGCTGTCCGTGCTGGGCACCGTGGCGATGTTCATGGTCGGCGGCGGCATCATCACGCACGGCGTGCCGTTCCTGCATCACGCGATCGAGAACGCGGCCGCGGCGACCGGCCCGGTGCTGGGCGCGATCACGCCGCACGTGGCGGACATCGTCGTGGGCGTGGTCACCGGCGCGATCGTGCTGGTTGGAGTTACCATCGTCAGCAAGCTGCTGCGCGGCATCAAGCGCAAGGCTTGAGGGTTCTGGTCTGATCACGGGCGGCGCATCGCAACGGCGGTGCCGCCCGCATCGACATCATTCCTGAAGGAGTATTCATGGCAATCCATCAACGTCCTACTTCCGCCTTTGTCGGCGCTTCCTGGCTGGCCCTGCTGGTTGGCGTCATCACTTACCTCGTCGGCTTGTGGAACGCGACGATGCAGCTGAACGAAAAAGGTTATTACTTCACGCTGCTGCTGTACGGCCTGTTCGCCGCCGTGTCGCTGCAAAAGTCGGTGCGCGACCGGATGGAAGGCATCCGCGTCACGTCGCTGTATTTCGGCCTGTGCTGGGTTTCCGTGCTCGCGGCGCTGGTGCTGCTGGGCGTGGGCCTGGTCAATTCCACGCTGGCGCCGAGCGAAAAAGGGTTCTATGCGATGTCCTATGCGCTGAGCCTGTTCGCGGCCGTGGCCGTGCAAAAGAATGTGCGCGATAGCGTGGAACCGGTGGAAGCGCTGCAGGAAAAGGTCTAGGCAGCCGCGTTATCCGATAAGTAACGGTTTCCGATAAGTCATGCTTCCTGATAAGTCGCGCTTCCTGATAAGTCGCGCTTCCCGATAAGTCGCGTTTTTCGATAAGCCACGCTTCCCGATAAATTACGCTTCCCGAAGTTACGCTTCCCGATAAGCCCCTGTTGCCGAGCAATGCCCGGCAACAGGGGCTTTGTCGTTTTTGAGTCCTTTATTTCGTTTTTAGTTCTTGGACATTTTCAAGCCTTTCGCCGTTTTTGATCTACATCAAGGTTTTAAAGTGTTGCCCTACCTAAACTGGAACCCGTATCGCAATTGCCATTAAGAAACTCTCGCAAAGCCTGGCCGCTCACCTGACTGGAACCATCATGACCACCATGCCGTCCGTGCAGTTCGATGCCGACATCATCCGCAAGCTGTCGATGTCCGGACCGCGCTATACCTCCTATCCGACCGCCGACCGTTTCACGGCGCGGTTCGGCTACGGCGATTACCTCGAGGCCCTGGCCGGGCTGACCTACCGCGGCGGGCGCCGGCCCCTGTCGCTGTACCTGCACGTGCCGTTCTGCGACCGGCTGTGCTACTACTGCGCCTGCAACAAGATCATCACGAAGGACCGCTCGAAGGCTGCCACCTACCTGGGCTACCTGAAACAGGAAACCGCCATGCAGGGCAAGCTGTTTGCCGGCATGAACCGCGTCGAGCAGCTGCACCTGGGCGGTGGCACGCCGACCTATTTCTCCGATGCGCAGATGGGCGAGCTGATGGCGCACCTGGGCCGCCACTTCGATTTCGCGCCGGACGCCGAGGGTGAGTATTCGATCGAGATCGATCCGCGCACCGTCGACGCACGGCGCATCCATTCGCTGCGCGCGCAAGGCTTCAACCGCGTCAGCCTGGGCGTACAGGATTTCGATCCGGACGTGCAGAAGGCCGTCAACCGCATCCAGCCCTACGAGGAAACGATGGCGGTGATGAACGCCGCGCGCGACGCCGGATTCCGCTCGATCAGCGTGGACCTGATCTACGGCCTGCCGAAACAGACGCTGCACACGATGGAGCAGACGCTGTCGAAGATCATCGTCGCCAACCCGGACCGCATCGCGCTGTACAACTACGCGCACATGCCGCACCTGTTCAAGCCGCAGCGCAGGATCAATGAAAGCGATTTGCCAGCATCCGCCACCAAGCTGGACATGCTGGCCCTGTGCATCAGCCGCCTGACCGCCGCCGGCTACGTGTACATCGGCATGGACCATTTCGCCAAGCCGGCAGACGATCTCGCCGTGGCCCAGCGCCAGGGCCGGCTGCACCGCAACTTCCAGGGCTATTCGACGCATGCCGAAACCGACCTGGTGGCGTGCGGCGTCTCGGCCATCAGCGCCGTCAACGGCACCTACAGCCAGAACGAGAAAACGCTGGACGAGTATTACGCGAAACTCGATGCCGGCAGGCTGCCGATCGCGCGCGGCTACCGGCTCGGCAACGACGACCTGCTGCGGCGCCTCGTGGTGCAGCGGCTGATGTGCGATTTCGCGCTGTCGCTGGCATCGGCCACCGAAGGCATGGCGGTGCCGTTCCGCGAGTACTTCGCGCCGGAACTGCGGGAATTGCAGGCGTTCGTGGCCGATGGCCTGGTAACGCTCGACGATGACTGGCTGTCGGTCACGCCGAAAGGCCGGCTGCTGATCCGGAACATCTGCATGGTGTTCGACGCCCACCTGCGGGAGGCGCGCCTGCAGGCCGCCGCGATGCCGGCTGCCGCGCTGGCGGCGCAACCGCTGCGCTTCTCGCGCACCATCTGAGCAACGGCGGGGAGATCATCATGGACGGGCTGAACCTGCTGCCCGTGTTCGCTGTCGGCGTGGCCGGCAGCGTGCACTGCGTCGGCATGTGCGGGGGGATCGTGGGAGCGCTGAGCGGCGCGCTGGGCAAGCCGGGGCCGGGCCGCACGATCCCGATCGCACCGGCCGCTTCGGCCATGCCCGCGCTGGCTGCCCTCGATGGCGCCGCGCGCGTGCTGGCCTACAACGCCGGGCGCATCGCCAGCTACATGGCGGCCGGCGCGCTGGCCGGCGGTCTCGCGAACGGCGCCGGCACGCTGGCACTGGCGGCACGCTGGCAGGGCGTGGCCTACCTGCTGGCCAACGCGATGCTGGTCGCCCTCGGCCTGTACCTGATGAATGCGTGGCATGGCCTGGCGCGCGTGGAAGCGGCCGGCAACGTACTGTGGCGCCGTCTGCTGCCGGCATTGCGATACCTGCTGCCGGCCGACAGCTTGCCCAAGTCCTTTGCGCTGGGTGCGCTGTGGGGCTGGGTACCGTGCGGCATGGTGTACAGCGTGCTGCTGACGGCGCTGCTGGCCGGTTCCGCCGCCGGCGGTGCCGCGGTGATGCTGGCGTTCGGCGCCGGCACGTTGCCCATGCTGCTGGCGCTCGGCGTGGCGGGCGCGCGGCTGCGCCCGGCGATGCAGCGCCCCGCCGTGCGCACCGTCTGCGGCACGCTGGTGCTGGGCTTCGGCACGCTGGGCCTGGTCCGCTACGGCGCCGGCCTGCCGCATGGCTGGCTCGACGCGCTGTGCCTGGGAGGGCCGGCATGAACGCCGTGCTGCAACCGCAGTGCTTTCATTGCGGCCTGCCGGTACCCGCCGGGTCAACTTTAACCGTGTCGATCGATGGCGCGCCGCGCGGCATGTGCTGCCCCGGCTGCGCGGCGGTCGCGCAGACGATCGTCGACATCGGCCACGAAAGCTATTACCGCGAGCGCACCGGCTTTGCCGCCACCGCGGAAGACGCCGGCCTGGTGCCGCCCGAACTGCGCCTGCTCGATGCCGACCCGCGCTTTGTTTCGCGGGACAGCGCCAACGATGCCGAACACGAAGCGGTGCTGCTGGTCGAGGGCATCCGCTGCGCCGCCTGCGTGTGGCTGGTCGAGGGCCGGCTGCTGGCATTGCCCGGCGTGATCGCCGCGGACCTGAACGTCGCCACCGAGCGGCTGGCCGTCCGCTGGCATGGCGGGCGCGTCGCCCTGTCGGCCATCCTGCAGGCGCTGCGCACGATCGGCTACAGCGCCTGGCCCTACGATGCCGCGCGCCACGAGGAACAGCTGCACAAGGCCGGCCGCACACTGGGACGCCAGCTGTTCGTGGCCGGCCTGGCGATGATGCAGGTGATGATGTACGTGGCTCCGTCGTACCTGGCCGGCGACGGCACGCTCGACGCGGACATGGCCGCGCTGATGCGCTGGGCCAGCCTGCTGCTGACGATTCCCGCGGTGGTCTACTCGGCGCAGCCGTTCTTCCGGGGCGCGTGGGCCAGCCTGCGCGCGCGGGCACCCGGCATGGACGTGCCGGTGGCGCTGGGCATCGCCGCCGCGTTCGGCGGCAGCTTCGTGGCCACGGTGCGCGGCAGCGGCGAAGTGTATTTCGACTCCGTCACGATGTTCGTGTTCCTGCTGCTGGCCAGCCGCTGGCTCGAACTGCATGCGCGGCGCAAGGCGGCCAGCACGCTGCAGCGCATGCGCCATGGCTTGCCCGCCGCCGCCACCCGATTCGCCGGCTGGCCGGCATCGGGCAATACCAGCGTCGTCCCCGCCGCCTCGCTGGTCCCGGGCGATCACGTCTTCGTGCGCACCGGCGAAGCCTTTGCCGCGGATGGCCTCATCGCCGAAGGGCGTACCTGCGTCGACCTGGCGCTGCTGACCGGGGAGTCCGCACCACAGCCGCGCGGGCCGGGCGATGCCGTGCCAGGCGGCGCCGTCAATGCCGGCCCCGCCGTCGTGCTGCGCGTCACGCACGCGGCCGAGCACAGCACGCTGGCCGGCTTGCTGAAACTGGTGGAGCGGGCCGGCAGCGCCAAGCCGCGCATCGCGCAATGGGCCGACAGCGTCGCCGCGCGCTTCACGGCCGCGCTGCTGCTGCTGGCATTGCTGGTGTTCGTGGCGTGGCACTTCGTCGACCCGGCGCGGGCATGGCCGGTGGCGATCGCGGTGCTGGTGGTGTCGTGCCCTTGCGCGCTATCGCTGGCCACGCCGTCGGCGCTGGCGGCGGCCACCGATGCGCTGCTGGGCAAGGGCGTGCTGGTGATGCGGCCGCACGTACTGGAAACGCTGCACCGTGCCACGCACGTGGTGTTCGACAAGACCGGCACGCTGACCGCCGGCCGCCCGACGGTGCAGGCGGTGCGTTTGCACGGCGGCGTGGACCGCAATGCCTGTATCGCCATCGCCGCGGCGCTGGAAGAGGGCAGCCTGCATCCGATCGGGCGTGCCATCGCGGCATTGGACAGCGAGCTGCCGCGGCTGCACGGCTGGCATGCGCGCGGCCTGTCGGAAACGCCCGGCCAGGGCTTGGAAGGCACGGTGCAGGGGCGCCGCTACCGGCTCGGCAACGGCGCCTTCGTGGCCGCGCTGGCGGGTGGCACGCCGCCGCCGGCGCTGCCGGACAGCACCGCCGTCTACCTCGGCACCGATGGCGAGTGGCTGGCCTGTTTCACGATCACCGATCCCTTGCGGCCCGACGCGCAAGCCACCGTCGACCATTTCCGCGCGCAGGGCAAGCAGGTGGTCCTGCTGTCCGGCGACCGGCAGGTGCTCGCCGATGCCGTGGCCGCGCAACTGGGCATCGCCAAGGCGATCGGTGACTGCCTGCCGGCGCGCAAGCTCGATTACGTGCAGTGCCTGCAGCGCAAGGGTGCCATCGTCGCCATGGTCGGCGATGGCATCAACGATGCGGCCGTGCTGTCCGCCGCCGACGTGTCGTTCGCGATGGGCAGCGGCGCCGCGCTGGCGCAGGTGAGCGCGGACACGGTGCTGCTGAACGGCCAGCTCGGCCTGGTGGCCGACACCGCCGCCACCGCGAACGTGACGATGCGCGTGATCCGGCAGAACCTTGCCTGGGCCAGCGTGTACAACGCGATTGCCATCCCCGCCGCCGCGATCGGCTTGCTGGGGCCATGGCTGTCCGGCGTCGGCATGGCCGCCAGCTCCGCGCTGGTGATCCTCAACGCGCTGCGGCTGCGCTATCGCTGAAACGGAGGCCGCCATGGAATCGCTGTACCTGCTGGTCCCCCTGTCCATCGCGCTGGTGTTCGGCGCGCTGTGGATCTTCTTCAAGGCCTCCGACGACGGCCAGTTCGACGACCTCGAAGGCCCCGCCCTGCGCGTCCTGCAAGACGATGACAACTGCTGAGCGACAACTGCTGAGCTGGTCGCAAAACAACACTGCGCAACCGGGGACAGTCCCCGATTTTTGGCAACAATCTTGTGGTGTCTACATCGCTTGCTGATACCTGGCGTATACGAACAATGTGCGCGGCTTATGGCGCGTCGGATATCCAACAAATTCGTAGCTCGCCAGCAAACTGTTGCCAAAATTCGGGGTCTGACCCCGGTTTTGGGCAATAGTTTTCGGGTGAAGTAATGCACTCGGTTAATTTTGACTTAGGTCAAAGTTTTTGAGCACCCCGCTGCGTAATCTGTGACGCATATCAAGAACTCGGGGGTGTTCAAGTGGAACAGAACTACAACTACAAGGTCGTGAAGCAGTTCGCGATCGCGACGGTGCTGTGGGGCGTCGTCGGCATGCTGGTCGGCGTGGTCATCGCCGCGCAGCTGGCCTGGCCGGGGCTCAATTTCGATGTGCCGTGGCTGACGTATGGCCGCCTGCGCCCGCTGCACACGAATGGCGTGATCTTCGCGTTCGGCATCTCGGGCCTGTTCGCCACCTCGTACTACGTGGTGCAGCGCACCTGCCAGGTGCGGCTGTTCTCGGACAGGCTGGCCGCCTTCACGTTCTGGGGCTGGCAGGCCGTGATCGTGTCCGCCGTGATCACGCTGCCGATGGGCCTCACGCGCGGCAAGGAGTACGCGGAACTCGAATGGCCGATCGCGATCCTCATCGCGGTGGTGTGGATCGCCTACGCCGTGGTCTTCTTCGGCACCATCGTGAAGCGCAAGGTGAAGCACATCTACGTGGCGAACTGGTTTTTCGGCGGCTACATCCTCGCCGTCACGCTGCTGCACGTGGTGAACGGCATGGTGATGCCGGCCACGCTGACGAAATCGTATTCGATGTACACCGGCGTGCAGGATGCGATGATCCAGTGGTGGTACGGCCATAACGCGGTGGGCTTCATCCTCACCGCCGGCTACCTGGGCATGGTGTACTACTTTATCCCGAAGCAGGCCGGGCGCCCGGTGTACTCGTACCGGCTGTCGATCGTGCACTTCTGGGCACTGATCTTCACCTACATGTGGGCCGGCCCGCACCACCTGCACTACACGGCGCTGCCCGACTGGACGCAGTCGCTGGGCATGGTGTTCTCGCTGATCCTGCTGGCGCCTTCGTGGGGCGGCATGATCAACGGGATCATGACCCTGTCCGGCGCATGGCACAAGCTGCGCACCGACCCGATCCTGAAGTTCATGATCGTCTCGCTGTCGTTCTACGGCATGGCCACCTTCGAGGGCCCGATGATGTCGATCAAGACCATCAACTCGCTGTCCCACTACACCGACTGGGGCATCGCCCACGTGCATGGCGGCGCGCTGGGCTGGGTGGGCTTCATCACGATGGGCTCGATCTACTACCTGCTGCCGCGCCTGGCCGGTCGGACGAAGATGTACAGCACCAGCCTGGTGGACGTGCACTTCTGGGTAGCCACCATCGGCGTGGTGCTGTACATCGCCGCGATGTGGATCGCCGGCGTGATGCAGGGCCTGATGTGGCGCGCCGTGAACCCGGACGGCACGCTCACCTATACCTTCGTCGAAAGCGTGAAAGCCACCTACCCGTACTACGTGGTGCGTTTCGCCGGCGGCACGCTGTACCTGGCCGGCATGGTGATCATGGCCTGGAACACGTGGATGACGCTGCGCGGCCGCGAGGTGCCGGTGGCCGCCATCCCGCAACTGAAAGCCGCCTGAGGAAAAACAACATGACATCTTCAACGAAATTCTCCCACGAGTGGATCGAAAAGAATCCCTGGCTGCTGATCGCGCTGGTGACGCTGGTGGTATCGGTCGGCGGCGCCGTCGAGATCGTGCCGCTGTTCTTCCAGAAATCGACCACCGAACCCGTGGCCGGCCTCACGCACTATTCGCCGTTGCGCCTGGCGGGCCGCGACATTTACGTGCGCGAAGGCTGCTATGCCTGCCATTCGCAGATGGTGCGCCCGTTCCGCGCCGAGACCGAACGCTATGGCCACTACTCGGTGGCCGGCGAGTTCGTGTTCGACCGCCCGTTCCAGTGGGGCTCGAAGCGCACCGGCCCCGACCTGGCCCGGGTGGGCACCCGCTACAGCGACGAATGGCACCGCACCCACCTGCGCAACCCGCGCGACGTGGTGCCGGAATCGAACATGCCCGGCTATCCATGGCTGGCCGAAACAAGGCTGGTCCCGCAGGACATCGTGCCGAAGCTGCGCGCGCTGCAGCGCCTGGGCGACGGCTACACGGAGGCCGAAATCGCGGCCGCACCCGCCGAACTGGCGGACAAGACGGAAGAAGACGCGCTGATCGCCTACCTGCAGGGCCTCGGCACGCTGATCAAATCAAGGAACTGACGCCATGAGCATCGAACACATTTTCGACAGCGCCAGCAGTGTGATGACGGTGGTCTCGTTCATCACCTTCGCCGGCATCTGCGCGTGGGCCTGGTCCACCCGCAAGCAACAGGATTTCGCGCAGGCCGCGCAGTTACCGTTCATGGAAGAAGTGCGGCACGAGGAGAAGCGCGATGTCTGATTTCACCAGCGAATTCTGGAACCTGTACATCGCCGTGCTGACGGTGCTGGGTATCCTGGGCTGCGGCGTGCTGCTGTACACGCAGTCCGTGCACAAGGTGTCCGCCGCGGATGCGGCCGCGGGCAAGGGGGTCGGAACGACAGGTCACGTCTGGGACGACGACCTGACGGAACTGAACACGCCGATGCCGCGCTGGTGGATGTGGCTGTTCTACCTGACGATCGTGTTCGGCGCCGCCTACCTGTTCCTGTACCCCGGCCTGGGCACCTACGCCGGCAAGCTGGGATGGCGCTCGGCCGGCCAGTACCAGCAGGAACTGGCGAAAGCCGACGAGGCCTATGGCCCGCTGTTCGACAAGTACCGCCGGCAAGACCTGAAGGCGGTGGCGGCCGATCCGCAGGCGCGCGCGATGGGCGAGCGGCTGTTCCTCACCTACTGCGCGCAGTGCCACGGCTCGGATGCGCGCGGCAACAAGGGCTTTCCGAACCTGGCGGACAGGGACTGGCTGCACGGTGGCGCGCCCGAGGCGATCAAGCAGACCATCATGCAGGGCCGCCATGGCGTGATGCCGCCGATGGGCGTGGCCATCGGTTCCGACAAGGATGTCGAGAACGTCGCGCATTATGTGCTGAGCCTTTCCGGCAGCAACGCGGCCGATCCGATCAAGAGCGTGTTCGGCAAGGGCAAGTTCACCGCCTGCCTGGCCTGCCATGGCGCCGGTGGTACCGGCAACCAGGCGCTCGGCGCGCCGAACCTGGCCGACAAGACCTGGCTGTACGGCGGCAGCGCCGACACGATCATGGAAACCATCCGCAAGGGCCGCGACAACACGATGCCCGCCTTCGGCGACTTCCTCGGCGAAGGCAAGGTGCACGTGCTGTCGGCGTACGTATGGGGCCTGTCCAACGACACGAGATGAAACAAGCCAGATGAAACGAAGTGAGACTGCCATGAACGCCCCCGTGCCGGAACAGGTGATCCGGATGTATGAAAAGCGCCAGCCGATCCATCCGCGCGAAACGGATGGCCGCTATGCGCGCCTGCGCTGGCTGTGCCTGTGGCTCACGCAACTGGCCTACTACGGCACGCCATGGCTCGTGTGGAACGGCCGCCAGGCCGTGCTGTTCGACCTGGGCACGCGCAAGTTCTACCTGTTCGGCCTGGTGCTGTGGCCGCAGGATTTCATCTACCTCGCGGCGCTGCTGATCATCTGCGCCTGGGGGCTGTTCCTGGTGACGGCGGTGGCGGGCCGCGTGTGGTGCGGCTTCGCCTGCCCGCAGACGGTCTATACCTCGATCTTCCTGTGGATCGAGCGCAGGATCGAAGGGTCGCGCGCCGCCCGCATCGCGCTGGACCGGCAAGGCCCGTCCGCCCGCAAGTTCGGCAAGCGCGTCGCCAAGCACCTCGCCTGGGGCGCCGTGGCGCTGTGGACCGGCTTCACCTTCGTCGGCTACTTCACCCCGGTGCGCGAACTGGGCACCGGAATCGCCACGCTGGCGCTGGGGCCGTGGGAATGGTTCTGGGTGCTGTTCTACGGCTTCGCCACGTACGGCAACGCGGGCTGGCTGCGCGAGCAGGTGTGCAAGTACATGTGCCCGTACGCCCGCTTCCAGAGCGCGATGTTCGACCGCGACACGCTGATCATCACCTACGACACGGGGCGCGGTGAACCGCGCGGCAAGAAGGCCACGGGCGGCGCCTGCATCGATTGCACGATGTGCGTGCAGGTCTGCCCGGCCGGTATCGACATCCGCAACGGCCTGCAGTACGAATGCATCGGCTGCGCCGCCTGCGTGGACGCGTGTAACAGCGTAATGGACAAGGTCGGCCAGCCGCGCGGCCTGATTCGCTACAGCACCGACCGGGCCATGACGGCGAACCTGGCGCCGGCAGAGATCCGCCAGCGGGCACTGCGCCCGCGCGTGCTGGCGTACGGCGCGGCGCTGCTGGCCATCACGCTGGCGGTCGGCTTCGCGCTGGCCACCCGCACGCCGCTGAAGATGGACGTGATCCGCGACCGCGGTTCGATGGGCCGCGAAGTGGACGGCGGCGCGATCGAGAACGTGTACCGGCTGCAGATCATGAACACCTCGGAGCAGCCGCACCGCTACCGGATCGCGGCCGCCGGGCTGCCCGGCCTGGCGCTGGCGACGGACGACGTGGTGGCACTGGCCGCCACCGAAACGCGCGCCGTGCCGGTGCGGGTGCGCGTGCCAGGGGAGGCACTGCGGGGCGCGGGCAAGACCGGCTCGAACCCGATCACATTCACGCTGACGGCGCTGGACGATGCGCGCCTGGCCGTCGAAGAACCCGCGGTCTTCATCGTGCCGCGCTGAGGAGATGACCATGCAAGCGATGACGATGTCCGCCACGCCCTGGTACCGCGAGCGCTGGCCTTGGCTCCTGATGGCCGGCCCGGCCGCCGTGCTGGTGGCCGGCTTCTATACCGGCTGGCTGGCCTTCGCGCAGCAGGACGCGCTGGTGGTGGGCGACTATTACAAGCGGGGCAAGGCGATCAACCAGGATTTGCGGCGCGACCGCACCGCCGCCGCGCTGCATGCCGCCGCCGCCCTGCGCTACGATGCCGCGCACGGGGTATTGCACGGCCGGCTATCGGCCAGCGCGCCGCTGCCCGGGCCCTTGCACGTGCACCTGGCGCACGCCACCCAGCCGGAGAAGGACTTGCGGCTCCTGGTGCGGCCCGATGCCGGCGGCAGCTTCGCCGTGCCGCTGCCGCTGCTCGAACGCAGCCGCTGGACCGTGCTGGTGGAAGACGAGCGGCGCACCTGGCGCCTGGAGGGGCAGTGGCAGTGGCCGGTGGAGCGTGAATTGACGCTGGCGGCTTCGGAATAAAGCAGGCGCCGCTGCTGCATCAAGCTGCATCGGTTGGCCGGCGAATACCGGTGGAAGCGCATGCATTCACCCCAAAGGCGAAGGACTGGGGTCAGACCCGTGGGGTCTGACCCCGGCATTTGCACTTGGGGTGGGCTTATCTAAGCGGCATCACGCGCAGGTCTCGGTCCCCGCCGTGATTGCCTTCAGCCGGGGCAGGTCGAGCACCTTGACCTCCCGGTTCGCCACCATCAGCAAGCCCTGCTTCTTGAACTTGTTCAGCAGCCGGCTGATGCTCTCGATCGTCAGCCCCAGGTAGTTGCCGATATCCTCGCGCGACATGCGCAGCTGGAACTCGGTGCTCGAGTAGCCGCGCGCCTCGTAGCGCGAAGCCAGGTTGACGAGGAAGGCGGCGAAGCGCTGTGTCGCCTGCATATTGCCCAGCAATAGCATCACGCTTTGCTCGCGCGTGATTTCCTGGCTCATCATGCGGTGGAAGTGGCGCAGCAGCGTGGGCATGTCCACCAGCAGCTGTTCCAGGCTGGCGAAGGGGATCTCGCAGACCTCGCTGTCTTCCAGCGCCAGCGCGCTGCAATAGTGCCTGTCGGTGCTGATGGCGTCCATGCCCAGCAGTTCGCCGCCCATCTGGAAGCCCGTCACCTGTTCTTCGCCGTTGGCGTTGATCTGGTAAGTCTTGAAATGGCCGAGCCGGATCGCGTACAGGTTCGTGAACGGCTCGCCGATACGGAACAGGTTCTCGCCCTTCTGCACCTTGCGGCGGCGGCCGATGATCTTGTCCAGCTTGTCCATGTCGCCCATGTCCAGCCCCATCGGCAGGCACAGCTGGTGCATGCTGCAGGTCGAGCAGCGTGCCTTGAGGATCTCGATCGTGGCGCCGGGCAGGGTCAGGGATGGCAGCTCATGCATCATTGTCGGGTCCGATGTCATCGTCCATTGTCGGTTGACCTCCAGTGTACTTGATCCCGCCTCGATCCCGCCTCGATCCCGCTGTCCGGGCAACCGCGCAACTTGCAGCTTGCGTGCCCTTCCGCACAGTGCGCCAGCGGGGAAGCGGCGCATAGTGTCCCGACAACATCGGGGCGGGGGAGACAATGCGTCCGCTTGGTATCAAAGCGAAAGTCGCGCTGGCGACGACCGTCACGTGCATCGTGATGATCGCGCTGGTCACCGTGCTGCAGGCCCGGCGCATGCAGGAGGATTTCACGCGCGTGCTGTTTGCCCAGCAGGATGCGCTGATCGCGCGCACCGCGCTCGAGGTGGATGAAAAGATGACGCTGCTGCGTGACATCGTTGCCGAATCGGCACGCTGGCAGCCCGGCGACATCTGCGCCGATCCGCCCGCGCTGCGTGCCCACTACGACTACCGCGCCGTCCTTCGCCTGTTCGATGACATCATCGTCGTCAGCCCGGCCGGCACCATCGTGGCCGATATCCCCGCGCTGCCGGGCCGCCCCGGCGTCAGCGTCACGGACCGCGCGTACTTCCAGCGGGTCATGCAGGAAAAGGCGCCCCTGATCGCGGAACCGGTGATCGGCAGGGCGAACCGGCAACCTGTCGTGCAGATGGTCGCCCCCGTGCTCAGCGAGGAAGGCGAGGTGGCCTGCGTGCTGATCGGCGTGCTGCGCCTGTACAAGAACAACCTGCTGGGCCACCTGCGCACGGCCAAGGTGGGCCGCACCGGTTACTACTACATCGTCACCGGCTACGAACCATCGGTCTACGTGGTGCACCCGGACCCTGCCCGCCTGCTGAAGCCACGCGGCCAGGAAGGCTATGCCGCCACCGTGCTGGCGATCCGCGGAGGGTTCGAAGGCACCACGATCAGCACCGACGGCCGCGGCGTGCGCGCGCTGCTCAGCTACAAGCGCCTGAAGACCGTCCCATGGATCCTGATCGCCAACCTGCCTGCCGAGGAAGCGTTCGAGCCGTTCGACGACCTGCTGGTGCGGCTTGCGCTGTGGGGCACGCTGGCTTCGCTCGTCACCGCGGCCGTCATCACCTTTATCACGCTGCGGCTGATGTCGCCGCTGATGCGGCTGCGCGATGCGATCGGCACCTTGCGCGGCACGCCGGGGCACTTCGCCCCGCTGCCGGTCACGTCGCGCGACGAGATCGGCGAGCTGACCGGGGCCTTCAACGACCTGATGCGCGAACGCGAGGCGGCCGACGCCCACGCCCGCGACCTGATGGCCGAGCTGGAAACCCGCGCCGCCGAGCTGGAACGGGCACGCGACCGGGCCGAGGCGGCCAACCGCGCCAAGAGCGATTTCGTCGCCAACATGAGCCACGAGATCCGCACGCCGATGAATGCCGTGCTGGGCATGGCGCAACTGCTGCAGAACACCGACCTGGCGCCGCAGCAGCGCAAGTACCTGCACATGATCCGCACCGCCGGCGATTCGCTGCTGGGCATCCTGAACGACGTGCTGGATTTTTCCAAGATCGAGGCGCAGCGGATGGAATTGTCGCCCGTCGAATTCGACCTGGACGAATCGATGAGCACCCTGGCCACGACGATGACGATGAACGCCGGCGAAAAGGAACTGGAGCTGGCCATCGTGGTCGACCCAGAAGTGCCGCGGCTGCTGCGGGGCGATGCGCTGCGGCTGCAACAGGTACTGGTGAACCTGGCCGGCAACGCGATCAAGTTCACCGCGCACGGCGAGGTCGTGGTCGAGGTGAGCCTGGTGGAGCACGGCGGCGGAGAGGCCGACGCGGTGCTGGGCTTCGAAGTGCGCGACACGGGCATGGGCATGAACCCGGAACAGCTGTCGCACCTGTTCCAGGCGTTCACGCAGGCCGACGAAAGCATCACACGCCGCTTCGGCGGCACGGGGCTGGGGTTGGCCATCACGCGCCGGCTGATCGAACTGATGGGCGGGGAAATCCATGTCGAGAGCGAACCGGGCAAGGGCAGCCGCTTCTGGTTCACGCTGCCATTCGGCGTGCTGCCGCGGCTGGAGGCGCCGCGCAAGCCGGCCGCCGGCCATCTCGCCGTGCTGGTGGCGGACGACAATGCCACCAGCCGCAACCTGATCGGCCGCCTGATCCGCACCTGGGGGTGGGAGGCGGACCTGGTCGATTCCGGCAGTGCCGCGCTGGCGATGTTCACGTTCCGCATGCGCACCGGCCGGCCATACGACGTGGTGCTGGCCGACTGGCACATGAGCGGCCCGGACGGGAATGCCCCCGCCGCGGCGATCCGGCGCGAGGCCGACGGGCACCGGCAGCCGATCGTGGTGATGCTCAATGCCTTTGCGCGCGAACGCCTGGAACAGATTTCAAGAAGCGCGGAAGCCGATGCGGTACTGGTCAAGCCGATCACCAGTTCCACGCTGTTCGATGCGCTGCACCAGGCCCTGGCGGCAAAGGGCGGCGGCGGCGAACTGGTGCCCGCCAACGCCCAGGGCCATGCGAACCGCCTGCAAGGCGTGCACTTCCTGCTGGTGGAAGACAATCCGCTGAACCAGGCCGTGGCGCGCGGCATCCTGGAACATGCCGGCGCCACGCTGGACGTGGCCGGCGACGGCCAGCAAGCCCTGGACGTGCTGCGCATCGACGCGCAGCGCTACGACATCGTGCTGATGGACATGCAGATGCCCGTGCTGGACGGCTTTTCGGCAACTGCCGCGATCCGCTCGGAACTGGCGCTGCGCCTGCCGGTGATCGCGATGACGGCCGGCGTGCTGGCCTCCGAGCGGGAACGCTGCATGGCGGCCGGCATCACCGACTTCATTGCCAAGCCGGTCGTCGTCGACGAGATGATGATGGTGATCGAGCGGCACCTGCCGGCGCGGCGCAGGCCGGCCGAAACGCCACCGCCGGCGGCCAAGGCGGCTGGCCCGCTGGTGGAGCCAGCCGCGGCGCAAGGGGGCGAACCCGTGTTCAGCATGGACAGCCTGGGGCGCGTGATGGGCCGCGATCCGAAAGGCCGGGCGCTGATGCGCAGGATGGTGGAAAGCGCCCTGGAAGGCGGCATGGCGCCGGCCGACGAAGCGGACCGCGCGCTCGCGGCCGGCGATGTGCAGGCGGCGGCGAACACCTTCCACGCGCTGCGCGGCGCCATCGGCGTGCTGGGGGCGAAACGCCTGATCCGGGCCACGATGGATGCGGAACTGGCGATCGCGGAATTGCCCGCCAGCGAACTGGCGCCGCATTTCGCGGCCGTACGCCATGAGCTGGCGCTGGTCCTGGCAGCGGGCCGCGCGTGGCTCGACCAGGCCGAGATGGCGGAAAGCTAGGCGCTGGCGTACCTGCGCCGCGCCACGCTAGCGGTTGCGATGGTTGAACAGCGCGCCGGCCGCCAGGCCGATGGCGAAAGCGCCATACACCAGCGCCAGGGAACGCTTCGACAGGCGCACGTCGAAGCCGGGCTGCAGGCGCTGTGGCGTCAGCTTGTAGTCGACGAAGCAGGCCACCGCCGATGCCGCCGCCGCCGAGGCCAGCTTGGAGGCCACGCCGGGCTTGTCGAAGATCTTGCCGGCGGCCTGCTCGAAGATGCTGGCCCAGAAATGCGAGCTGGCATGGTGGATCGCATAGCCGGTCAGCGTGTATTTCCAGGTGGGCTCGTCATGCACGAAGGCCCTGTCGCCCCACACCATGTGGCTGACCGCGTTCGCTCCCGCATACGGGCTGCCGGTTTCCTGCTTCGAGCGCAGCGCCAGCGCGCCTGTCGACGCCAGGCTGGCCAGTGCACCCGGCATCATGCCCTTGATGATGACCTGCTTCCAATCGTCCATGCTGTCCTCCAAATATTTGCAATTCTTCGTACACTGGGTCCCTCATGACGACGAGGACCTCCGATGCTGATCCTGCTCACCGGTTCGACCGGTTTTCTCGGTTCCCGCCTGTTGCCGCTGTTGCGCGCCAGGGGCCACCGCGTGGTGTGCGCCGGGCGCCGCGGCCAGCCCGGCTGCGACTTCATCGCGGCCGATTTCGCCCACGATAGCGAAAAATCGCACTGGGTGGCGCGCCTGTCCGGCGTCGACGCGGTGATCAACACGGTGGGCATCATTCGCGAGTCGCGCGGGCAGACGTTCGCGCGGCTGCACTCGGAAACGCCGCGCGCGCTGTTCGCCGCCTGCGCCGAGGCCCGCGTGCGCCTCGTGGTGCAGGTCTCGGCGCTGGGCGCGGACGAAGCGGCCACCACGCCGTACCACCTGAGCAAGAAGGCGGCGGACGATTTCCTCGCCACGCTGCCGCTGCGCTCCCGCATCGTGCAGCCGTCGCTGGTGTACGGCCCGGAGGGCGCCAGTGCCCGCCTGTTCCGCATGCTGGCCACCATGCCGTTCGCGGTGCGCTTCGGCAGCGCGCCGCAACCGGTGCAGCCGATCCACGTGGACGACGCGTGCCAGGCGATCCTGGCGCTGCTGGAGGAAACGGGCGGGCCGCGCAGCATGCGGGTGCCCCTGGTCGGCCCCGCGCCGCTGCCGTTCATCGGCTACCTGGCCACGCTGCGCCGCGCGCTGGGCCTGGGCCGGCTGCGCGTGCTGCCGCTGCCGGGTGCCGTGGCGCGCGGCGCAGCCTGGCTGGGCGGCTTCGTGCCGGGCAGCCCGCTCACGCCGGACACGCTGCGCATGCTCGCCCGCGGCAACACGGCCGATCCCGCCATGACGTCGCGGCTGCTGGGCCGCCCGCCGCGCGCTGTGGACAAGTTCATTACTCATCCACAGGCGGAACGCCGCGCGGCGCAACTGGACTGGCTGCTGCCGCTGCTGCGTATCAGCCTGGCGATCGTGTGGATCTGGACGGCCTTCGTCTCCGCCTTCGCGTGGCCGGTGGAAGACAGCTACCGGCTGCTCGAGCGCAGCGGCATTCCCGCCATGCTGGCGCCGCTGATGCTGTATGGCGCCAGCGCGCTCGATCTTGCGTTCGGCATCGGCACGCTGGCGCTGCCGCCGCGCTGGCGCCCCCCGCTGTGGCTGGCGCAGATCGCGCTGATCGGCTTCTACACGGTCGTGATCGCGCTGCGCCTGCCGGAATTCCTGTGGCACCCGTATGGCCCGCTCAGCAAGAACCTGCCGATGCTGGCGGCGATCTGGCTGCTGTACGAACTCGAAAAGGGGAAGACCTGATGGAATACCTGGTGGTGAAGTGGCTGCATATCCTCAGTGCCACGTTCCTGTTCGGCACCGGCATCGGCTCGGCATGGTATCTGCTGTTCAGCGTCGTCAGCCGCAACGTGGCGGCCATTGCCGTGGTGTCGCGCATCGTCGTGACGGCCGACTGGCTGTTCACGGCCACCACCATGGTCGCCCAGCCATTGACGGGCTTTTACCTGATCCACCTTGCCGGCTACCCGCTGCACAGCAAGTGGATCATGTGGTCGGTGATCCTGTTCGCCATCGCCGGGCTGTGCTGGTTCCCGGTGGTGTGGCTGCAAATGCGGCTGCGCGACCTGTCGGCCGCCGCCGCGGCGAACGGCACGCCCTTGCCGCCATTGTTCTGGCGTTATTTCAGGATCTGGGTTGTGCTGGGCGTTCCGGCGTTCTTCGCCTTCCTCGCAGTGTTCTGGCTGATGGTGGCCAAGCCCATGTAAAGTCTTTCGAAAATTTCGATAATAGGACGGCAATCTTTCCGTTTTTGTTTTCTACCCGACTTGTTCATACTTCATTCCATCGACGCAGCGCAGACGAAACAGCCAGGAAAACACGGCAGCGTAGCGCGGCGCCAGACTTTCGAAGATATCGACAATCATTTAATCCCAGGAGAAAACATCATGCCAATCGCCAAAGCCCAACCCGGTAAAACCCTGCTGAACGGCGCGGACCACACGCTGATCCTGATCGATCACCAGTCGCAGATGTCGTTCGCCACCAAATCGATCGATGCCACCGTGCTGCGCAATAACACCGCGCTGGTCGCGAAGGCCGCGGCTGAATTCAAGGTGCCGACCATCCTCACCACGGTGGCCGCCGAATCGTTCTCCGGCCCCATCTACGACGAAATCCAGTCCGTGTTCCCGGACCAGAAGCCGATCGACCGCACCACGATGAACACGTGGGAAGACCAGCGTATCGCCGACCGCGTCAATGCGATCGGCAAGGACCGCATCGTGCTGGCCGGACTATGGACGTCGGTGTGCATCGTCGGCCCCGCACTCTCCGCGCTGGACCAGGGTTTCGAGGTGTACGTGATCACCGATGCCTCGGGCGACATCACCGAGGAAGCGCACGAGCGCGCCGTGCAGCGGATGGTGCAGGCCGGTGCCCGCCCGATCACGTCGCTGCAATACCTGCTCGAACTGCAGCGCGACTGGGCCCGCGGCGACACCTACGACCAGACCGTGAAAACCTCGGTCCAGCACGGCGGTGCCTACGGCCTGGGGCTGGTCTACGCGAAGTCGATGTTCAACGCCTCGGAAGGGCATTGATGGCGGGCGCGCCCGGAGCGGGAGGGTCTCCGGGTGCCGCTTTCCACCGGGCGCCGCTGCTGGCAGTGCCCGGTAGCTGGTACTAGGGCGCGCGCCGCAGCAGCGCGGCCAGCCGATCGAGGTTCTGCTCGTTGGCACCGGCCACGAAACGCGCTACCTTCGCGCACTCGGCAGGGTCGCCGAAATGCATCGTCCAGCGCAGCCGCGTCTTGCCGTCCGCATCGGTGAACTCGAACGTGGCGCGGAACGCATGGCCGGAGACGTGGTCGAACACGATCCGTTCGCCCGGCACGATGTCCACGAAATGCGATTCGTTCGGATAGGTCGTGCCGTCCGGCCCGTGCATCACGAAGGTCCACGCGCCGCCCGCCGTGAAATCGAAACCCTGGAAGGTGCTCGTGAAGCCTTCCGGGCCCCACCATTGCGCCAGCTGTTCCGGATCGCTGAAGGCGGCGAACACCCGCCCGCGCGGCGCATCCAGCACGCGGGTCGTCACGATGTTGCAATCGTCCATGCTGCCGTCGTCCATGCCGCGTTCGCCGTCCATATTGCACTCGTCCATGTTTTCTCCGCTCGCGATCTTTGCGTCATTCGGTTGCTTCATTCGGTTGCTTCATTCGTTTGCAATATTCTAATGCGATATGATCGGCGTTCGATGGAGGACACATGGCCAACCCGCTGCTGAACCTGCCGCCGCTGGATGCCCTGCGCGGCTTCGTGGCGGCCGCGCGCCGCCTCTCCATCACCGCCGCGGCACAGGACCTGTGCCTGACGCAATCGGCCGTCAGCCGCCAGGTCCAGGCGCTGGAAGACCGGCTCGGCACGCCGCTGTTCGTGCGCGGCAACCGCGCCATCGCGCTGACGTACGCCGGCCGGCAACTGTTCGACCTCGCCTCGCCATGGCTGGACCAGCTGGCCGAACTGTCCGACACGCTGAAGCAGGCCACGCCGCACCCGGTAACCATTTCCGCCAGCATCGGCGTGGCCGGCCTGTGGATCCTGCCCCGGCTGGGCGCGTTCCAGGCGGCGCACCCGGACCTGGACCTGCGCCTGGCCACCAGCAACCGGCTGATGGACCTGCGCCACGATGGCGTGGACCTGGCGATCCGCTACGCGCCGCCATCGGCTGTTCCGGCCGATGCGGTGCGTCTGTTCGACGAGGACGTGGTGCCGGTCGCCAGCCCGGCGATCGCGGCTGCCGCCTTCGCGGCGCCGGATGGCCTTTCGCGCCAGGTGCTGCTGGACCTGGACGAACCGGGCCGTCCATTCCTTCAGTGGGCGCCGTGGTTGCAGCGGCATGCCTTGCCGTACCGTCCGCCAGCCACGCTGCGCTTCAACCAGTACGACCAGGTGATCGCGGCCGCGCTCGACGGCAACGGCGTGGCACTGGGCCGGCTTGCGCTGGTCCTGCCGATGCTGAAGGATGGCCGGCTGGTGGCCCAGATGGCGCGGCGCACGCGGGTCGACTACGCCTACTGGCTGCTGCAGGCCACCGCACAGCCGCGCCACGAAGTCGCCCTGGTGCAGGCATGGCTGCAAGGGCAGGTCGACATCACGTCACAGGAACTGGCGCAGCTGGCCGGCCAGGCCGGCAATGGCGGTGGCGGCGCGTCGCAGGCGGCTTGAAGGCAACCTCACCTCCAGCTCGAAATCGACCTGGCGCGTGCGCCGCACGCTCGACAGGTGCGTCGCCTGCACCGCCCGCAGCTCGGCCGCTTCATCCCGCTCCAGCAGGCGATCGATCCCGTCGCCGCCGGTGATCCACAGCGTGCCGCCCAGGCAGCGCACGCGGACGGTGCCGCGTGCCCGCAGCGTGGCCTGTTCCATCGGTTGCAAAATCAATCGCATGATGCCCTCCGCATGATGCCCTCCGCATGATGCCCTCCATTTTGCAGCGATTGTGCGGCACCGGGCGGCATGCCTCAAGCGCGAAACCGGCATCGGCCGCATGCGCGGCACGCATGGCTCGCATGCCCATTCGCCGCTGGTGGCAGCGTGCCGTGCAGCGCTATGCTGGCGTTTCACCAGGAGGATTGCATGGACAATGTACTGATCGTGACCGGCGCCACGCCGGCGGCGGACTGCAGGGAACGGCCATGAACGCTTTCCGTACCGCGAAAGCCCATGCCCCGCTGGCCGCCGTGCTGTGCGGCGGCATCATCGTCGGCCTGGCGCTGGGCATGCGCCATGTACAGGGCCTGTTCATGCTGCCGATGATCGGCACGCGTGGCTGGGGGCGCGAAGCGTTCGCGCTGGCCATCGCGCTGCAAAACCTGGTATGGGGGCTGGCGCAACCGGTCACGGGCATGATTGCCGACCGCTGGGGTGCGCGCCGGGTATTGGCCGCCGGCTGCGTACTGTATGCGCTCGGGCTGTACCTGATGGCGCATGCCGCCACCAGCATGGAACTGGCGCTGTCGGCCGGCCTGCTGATCGGCGTGGCGCTGTCCGGCACCACGTTCGGTGTCGTGTATGGCGCCATCAGCCGCATCGTGCCGCCGGCGCGGCGCAGCTGGGCGCTCGGCATGGCCGGCGCGGTCGGCGGCGTCGGCCAGTTCGCCATGGTGCCCGCCACGCAGCAGCTGATCGGCGGCCTGGGCTGGATGCTTGCGCTGACGGTGTTCGCCCTCGTCCTGGCTTTGGCGCTGCCGCTCGCATGGCCGCTGGACGACCGCCAGGCCGCCTCGCCGGACCGGCAGGCGCAGTCGATGGGCGGCGCGATCCGCGAAGCGTTGTCGCACCGCGGCTTCTGGCTGCTGAACCTGGGCTTTCTCGCCTGCGGCTTCCAGCTTGCGTTCATCGCCGGCCACTTCCCGGCTTTCCTGATGGACCAGGGCCTGCCGCCGCAGACTGGCGTGGCCGCGCTGGCCATCATCGCGCTGGCCAACGTGGCGGGTACTTACCTGTGCGGGCAACTGGGCGGCATCTACCGCCGCAAGTACCTGCTGGCCGGCCTGTACCTGGTGCGTTCCGCCGCGATGCTGGCGTTCGCGCTGCTTCCTGTCAGCACGGCCAGCGTCTACGCGTTCGCGTTCGTGATGGGCCTCACCTGGCTCGGCACCGTGCCGCTGACCAATGGCCTGGTCTCGCAGGTCTTCGGCGTGCGGTACCTGGCCACGCTGTTCGGTTTCGTGTTCGTCGGCCACCAGCTGGGCGGCTTCCTCGGCATGTGGCTGGGCGGCGCCGTGTTCGATGCCACCGGCTCGTACAACACGATGTGGCTGCTCGCGGTATTGATCGGCCTGGCCGCCGCCGCGCTGCACTGGCCGATCGACGACCGTGCCGTGGCGCGGCTGCAGGCGGCGTGATGAAGCGCCGCGAGTCGCTCGGCCACATCGCGGCGGTGCTCGCGCTGTGCGCCGTGTGCGCCTGGGCCACCGATGCGCTGCTGGACCCGGCCAGCGTGCTGGCGCTCGCCGCGATGTTCACGCTGTGCTAGCGCTTAGTTCGCTTGCGCCGTTACCCGAATTTGGTTAACATCGCGTTCAACAACGCCACCTGTTCAAACCGAGAACGAGAAATTGTTCAAAGTACTGGTGGCTTTTCTACATCTATGGTCTTCACACTGATCCCTTACACCAAGCCTTCCCGCACTGCGCGGCAGCTGATAGGGAAGTTGCAAGCTCAAGGCTTGGTTGTGAACGATATTCCCGCTACGGAAGCGTTCCTGGGACGAGTAAATTACTACCGTTTCCGCGGCTATTTATATCCTTACTTTGATCGGGCAAAGGCCAGACCGTGGCAATTTGCCGCGGGCACCAACGTCGAGCAAGCTCGACAAATGTATTGCTTCGATGAAGAGCTGCGTCATCTGCTTTTTGGCGTCCTTTCTCAAATCGAAGTTTTATTTCGCACGAAACTGGACGCCACAATGTCGCTCGCGTCAGGCGATGGATTTTGGTATCTCGAGCAGAAATGGTTTCATCGCCAGAGGTATCCGCAGCGAATCATCGACAGCCTTCATGCCGACTTCACCCGAAGCAAGGAAGAATTCGCGCAGCACTATCACCGTTCTTACTACAACCAAATTTCTTCATCTCACAAAGGCTTGCCGCCATTCTGGGTCGTTGCTGATCTCACTACGCTCGGGCAGATAAGGGAAATTTTCAGGGCATTGGATCAGCATGCAAAGGCGTTTGGCCACACTGCTGGAACACCTGTCAGTACATCGCTCGACAAAATGGCGCAAACATTGGGTGCAGCCAGTTTCGACATATTGCTATCCTGGATCGACGCATTGCGTGCGGTCAGGAATCTATGTGCACATCACACACGCTTATGGAACAGAAATCTGGCGGCACCGAGAAGCATAGACGTGCCAAACATTGTCAGCGTCTCTCCAGTAGGCAGTGGCCATCGAAACGCCCACAATACAACCTACACAGCCATCCTTGTCATACGGCAGATCAGCAAGATTTCGGGGCTCGTTGAAAACATCAAGGACGGCCTCAATCAGCTGTTAAAAAAATACCCGGAAGCTGATCGGGTCAAGACATCGATGGGGATGCCGGATCACTGGGAAACCTGCAGGATCTGGAGACCATAGACCCTGCATGCCTTTGCAGATCAAAGCGACTTCGCCGCCGTGCGCGCGATCTCCACGAACGCCTGCACGGCCGGCGCGGCGCGCGATAGATTACGCAGGATCAGCCCGACGCGCCGGCGCGCCGTGGGCCGCAGCGGCCGCGCGACGATGCGCGGATGCGTTTCCGCCATCGCGTGCGGCAGCGCCAGCTCGGGCATCACGGTGACGCCGTCGCCATTGTCGACCAGGCCCAGTACCGTGACCATCTGCGACATGCGGTAGCGCACGTGCGGCGCCAGCGCGGCATTGGCGAACAGTGGCTCGACCAGCGCCGAGCAACCCTGTTCCGGCATGATGAAGGGAATGCCCACCAGCTCATCCAGCGTAACGGACTTCTTGGCCGCCAGCGGGTGATCGCGCTGCAGCAGGGCCACCAGCTGGTCTTCGACCAGCGGTATGGTGTCGAAGCGGTCGTCCGGCAGCACGGCGAAACCGACATCCACGCGGCGGTCCGCCACCCACTGGATGACGGCGGCGTCCGGCCCCTCGTCGATCTGCACTTCGATGCCGGGATAGCGCGCGCGGAACGCCTGCAGGATCGCCGGCAGAAGTTTCAGCGACGACGTGGGGCCGAACGAGCCGATGCGGATCAGGCCCTGGTTCAGGCCGCGCGCCACCGAGGCATCCTGCCGCATCGCTTCCTGCAGGCCAAGGATCTCGCGGGCGCGCAGCAGCAGGCGGCGGCCCAGCTCCGTTACCTCGACGGCGGCCTGCTGGCGTTCCACCAGCTGCACGTCGAGTTCCTGTTCGAGCGAGCGGATGGCGTGCGAGACGGCGGACTGGCTGATGCCGAGACGCAGCGCAGCGGAGGTGAAGCCGCGCATCTCGGCCACCATCACGAAGATTTCCAGTTGGGTGAAGGTCATGGCTGGGGTATGGCTCCGGTTATGGCTCCGGTTATGGCTATGGTGATCCGGCGGATGAATCGGCCCATGAGCTTTTGCTCATTTGCCTATGAGTTTGGATTAGCAATACTGTATAGCTTCCCCAACCCCGGATGCAAGCGGAACATGAACAGCCCTCTCCTGAAAAACAATCTCGTGTACGTGAAACTCGTACTGGTCACCCTGTTCTGGGGTGGCACATTCATCGCCGGCCGCATCGTCGCCCATGCGCTGCCGGCTATGACGGCCGCCGCGCTGCGCTTCGCCGTGGCGGCGGTCCTGCTGCTGCTGGTCGCATGGATGAAGGAGGGCGGCCTGCCGCGCCTGAGCGGCAAGCAGATGGCGGCCACCGCGGCGCTGGGCCTGACCGGCATCTTCCTGTACAACCTGTGCTTCTTCGGCGCGCTGGGGTCGATGCCGGCCGGGCGCGCCGCGCTGTTCATCGCGCTGAACCCGATCGTGACCGCGCTGGCCGCCGCCGTGCTGCTGCGCGAACGGCTGCATGCCGTGAAGTGGGCCGGCATCGCGCTGGCCTTTGCCGGCGCGGCGATCGTCATCACCCGGGGCGACCCGATGGCGGCCCTGCATGACATCGGCCAGTCGCTGGGCAAGGGCGAACTGCTGATGCTGTGCGCGATCAGCAGCTGGGCCGCGTACACGCTGGTGGGCCGCGCCGCGCTGAAGGGCCTGACGCCGGTCGCCGCCACCACCTATGCCGCGCTGTGGGGCTTGCTGTTCCTGCTGGTGGGCGCGGGGCGCGACCTGGTGACGCTGCAGTGGAGCGCCATCGGCTGGCAGGTGTGGGGCAGCCTGGGCTACCTGGGCGCGTTCGGCACCGTGCTGGGCTTCGTCTGGTACTACGAGGGCGTGAAAGCGATCGGCGCATCGCGCACCGCCGTGTTCAACAACCTGGTGCCCGTGTTCGGCATCGGCCTGGCGGCGCTGCTGCTGGGCGAGCAGGTGCTGGCATCGATGGTGGCCGGCGGGGTGCTGGTGGCGGCCGGGGTGACGCTGACGAACCGCTGAACCGTTCACGTACTCGCGCACCTGTTTGCCGCTTTTGTGCCGCCCGGTATCGTGCGATGGCGGCGCGGCGATCTCCCTATCATGACGCGATCTGAAGGGAGGAGAAAGCATGCGGTACCTGATCCTGTTGCTGCTGGTGGCGCAGCTGGGCGGCTGCGCCACGGTGCTGTCGGACAGCGAGCGCACTGCCGTGGCGGGCAAGACCTATGTGATCACCGGTGCTTCCAGCGGGTTCGGCAAGGGCGTCGCGCTGGAGCTGGCGGCATTGCGCGCCAACGTGGTGCTGGCGGCGCGCCGCACCGATGCGCTGGAAGCCGTGGCGGCGGAAGCGGAGGCGAAAGGCGGCAATGCGCTCGTGGTGACGACGGATGTCAGCCGCCAGGAAGACGTGCAGCGGCTGCTCGATGCGGCGCTGGCGCGCTTCGGCCGCGTCGACGTGTGGATCAACAACGCGGCCGTGGGTGCCATCGGCGCGTTCGATAGCGTCCCGCTGGACGACCATGCGCGCATCGTCGACGTAAACCTGAAGGGCCTCATTTACGGCAGCCATGTGGCGATCCGGCAGTTCCGCAAGCAGGGCGCGGGCACGCTGGTCAATATCGGCTCGGTGGAAAGCGTGATCCCGCAGGCCTATCACGCAACGTATTCGGCCACCAAGGCGGCCACGCTGTCCCTCGGCCGCTCGCTGAACGAGGAATTGCGGCTGACCGGCGCCGGCAACATCGCGGTGGCCACCGTGCTGCCGTGGGCCACCGATACGCCGTTCTTCACGCACGCCGCGAACTACAGCGGCGGCACGCCGCGCATGCCGCTGATGGACGAACCGCAAAAGGTGGTGGATGCGATCGTGTGGGTGTCGGTGCACCCGCGGGAAGAACTGGCCGTGGGGTGGAAAGCCAAGGCCGCGTACGCCGGCGCGCGGCTGGCGCCCGACCTGGCCGAACGGTTCTCCGCCAATGTGGCCCACCATTACCAGTACGAGACGGCGCCGCCCGCATCGGCCACCGCCGGCGCGGTACACCGGCTGATGCCAGGTTCCACCGGCATCGATGGCGGCCACCGCGAACGCATCGAACGCGAGAACGAGGAACGCGCCGCGGCCCGGCGCGGGGATTGACCGTTATTGCTTGCCGGTGCCGAGCGTCTTCAGGTAATCCTCGTACACGTCGTACATGCCGCCGAAACCGCCTTCCATGGAGGCATGGCTGGCCAGGAAGATGGCGTTCTCAGCCGTGCTGGCATTCAACGGTGCGGAGTGCAGCGTGAAGGCCGTTTTTCCGTTGTCTTCCTCCAGCGTGACGGTGTTCAGCACTTCCAGTGGCCACATGGGCAGCAGCGGGTAGCGGATGCGGTTGCCCTGCTCGTCCGCGAAGCCGTTCACGAAGGCGAAGCGCTGCGGCGGCTCGATTTCCTGGAAATCGAAACGGCCCCACACATCCATGTCGGCCGTGCCGCCGCGCGGATGCATGCAATAGTGGAAGATGCCGCCGGGCCGCACGTCGGCCCGCGCCACCGTGATCGTGCATTCCTTCGGGCCCCACCAGTGCCGCAGGTGGTCCGGGTCGGTCATCGTCGCGAAGACCAGGTCGCGCGGCGCGTCGAACACGCGGCGGATGGTGAGTCCAACTTCGTCAGCGTTTGCCATGCTCGTTCTCCTTAGTTTGCACTTCAGCCAGGTAATCGTCGAGGCGGTCCAGGCGCTCTTCCCACAACCGGCGGTACTGGCCGATCCAGCCGCTCGCCTCGCGCAGCGGCGCCGCTTCCAGGCGGCATGGCCGCCACTGCGCATCGCGGCTGCGCGAGATCAGGCCGGCGCGCTCGAGCACCTTCAGGTGCTTCGTGATCGCCGGCTGCGTCATGTCGAACGGTGCCGCCAGTTCCGACACCGAGGCCTGCCCCCGCGCCAGGCGTGCCAGGATGGCGCGGCGGGTGGGGTCGGCCAGGGCCGCGAACGTCAGGCTCAATTGTTCGGAATGGAGAGATTGCTCGTCCATGGGGTAAGACCAAAAGCTTATTTAACCTGTTGGTAATGTAAGGCGCACAGCAGCGTGGTGTCAAGTCATTACCGTATCGCTTCAGTGCCGCAGCCTGAAATTCATGCGGAACGGGAATTCCTGGGTGCACGGCGTGCCGCCGCACAGCGCGGGCTTGTACTTTTCCAGCACCAGCACGTTGGCGATGACGGTCGTCAGCTGCGGGTCGGACGATCCGTACACCTTGATTTCGCTGGCGCGGCCATCCGCGCCGACGATGACGCCCATGTCGACGTTGCCGGCGATCTGCAGGCGCTCCTGCACGGCGGACATCGCCCGCATCAGGCTGCGGTAGCCGCGCGCGGGGAACGGCGGCTCGTCGCCGGGCGCCATGTGTTCATACATGCCGCGCAGGCGCGCCTTGTCCGTCTCGGACAATTCGGCATAGGTCTTGTCGGGCGGCAGGCTGAGGCGGATATTCTCGCGCTTGAGGAGGGTACCGGTGCGCGGCTCCTCCTCCTTCATGCGGTACTGCTGGGCGTGGGCGAGGCTGGTCGACAGTACCAGCATGGCGCCAAAGGCAAGAGCGATTCGCAAGTTGACGACTCCCTGGTGGAAACGCGGTTCATGACGCATCGATGTTCATCGAAAAACCAGCCATGATCAAATCGGCCAGGGTCCGGAAATCCAGGTGGCCCTTGATCGGCTTCATGCAACATCGCGGGGCCGCTAGCGGTAGGTTTTCAGCTGTTGGTTCTCCAGCGAGAAGCGGATGGCAAAAGGGAATTCCTGGGTACACGGTTTGGCATTGCACAGCGCCGGCTTGTATTTCTCCAGCATCAGCACGCTGGCGATCACCTGCGTCGTCTTCGGGTCGGGCGACTGGTAGACCTTGACGCTGTCGGCCCGGCCATCGGCACCGACGATCACGCCCATCTCCACCATGCCCTCGATCTGCACGCTGTTCTGGGCGGAACTGATTGACCGCATCAGCTTGCCATACCCGCGCGCCGGATACGGCGGCTCGTCATCCGGTCCCATGTTCTCGTACACGGCGCGCAGGCGGGCCTTGTCCGCCTCCGGCAATTCGGCATAGGTCTTGTCGGGTGGGAAGCTGATGCGTGCGGTACTACGGCGGAGATTACTGCCAGTCTGGGGATCGTCGGCTTTAATCGAGTATTCCTGGGCCTGCGCCAGCAAGGTCGACAGCGCCAGAACGGCGCCAATGGCAGGGATGATGCGCAAAATAAACTCCGCAATGGTAAATGCTGTTTATAGCGCATCACCCCCTGTCGAAAACTCACTATTTATCACACGGCAACTAATTTCCCAAAAACGGGGGACAGTCCCCGATTTTTGGCAACAATTTTGTGGTTTTTACACCGCATTCTTCTAACTGGCTTATCTGGCCAAGCGCGGCACGAATTTTTTGTCGGAATGCCGAAAAATCCCGTGCCTGCAAGAAAACTGTTGCTCAAAATCGGGGACAGTCCCCGGTGCGGGTGTTGTGGATTTACCACCCGGTGCCGGAGCAGTACTGTTCGACGTATTTCTGGTGCGACGGCAGCTGGGCCACGGTACGGTCGATGGTGCCGCTGATGTTGCCGAGGAAGCGGGCCAGTTCTTCATCGCCCATCAGGTCCGCGGTCTGGTGGTGCGAGGCGGGCAGGATGCCCTGGCCCAGCATCACCTGGATCCACGAGTTCTCGGCGAACAGTTCGTTCGGCACGCGGAACACGCGGCCGGTGTCGCGGAACAGGTCGATGCGGTGCTGCAGCGACGGCGGCAGCTTCATCGTGGCGGCGTCGCGCCAGTACGGCGTGTCGCGGCGGTTCGTCACGTTGTAGTGCAGGATGATGAAATCGCGGATGTGCTGGATTTCGTAGTCGGCCTGCTGGTTGAATTCGTCGATGTCGGCCTGGCTGATGCCATCCTGCGGGAACATCTGCATCAGCCGGATGATGCCGCGCTGGATCAGGTGGATGCTGGTCGATTCGATCGGTTCCAGGAAGCCGCTGGCCAGCCCGATGGCGATGCAGTTGCCCTTCCACGTCTGCTTGCGCTGGCCCGGCGTGAAGCGGATCACGCGCGGCGTCATCAACGGTTCGCCATCGACGGCCGCCTGCAGCGTGCGTAGCGCCGTTTCGTCGTCCGTGTAGCGGGTGGAGTACACCAGGCCATTGCCGACGCGGTGCTGCAGCGGGATCTGCCACTGCCAGCCCGCGTCGCGCGCGATCGAGCGGGTGTACGGCACCGCATCGCGCACCGATTTCGTCTGCAGCGCCACGGCGCTGTCGTTGAACAGCCAGTGCGACCAGTCCTCGTATTCCACGCCCATGGTCTGCCCGATCAGCAGGCCGCGGAAACCGGTGCAGTCGATGAACAGGTCGCCCTCGAGTTCGGCGCCGGAGTCCAGGCGCAGGGCGGTGATGTCGCCGCTCAGCAGGTTCTTGCGGACCTCGACGATCTTGCCTTCCACGCGCTGCACGCCATAGCGTTCCGAGAAGCGGCGCAGGAATTTCGCGTAGCGGCCGGCATCCATGTGGTAGGCGTAGTTCATGCCGTTGTTCGGCAGGTGCGCAAAGCGGTTCTTCAGGCCGGCCTTCAGTTCCAGGCAGTAGTCGCCGTAGTCGCCGGCGATGCCGCGCTCGCGGCCCTTGTGCCAGAAGTGCTGGAAGCCGGCCGTCCAGTGGTCGGTGCCGGTGGTGCCGAACGAGTGGATATAGTCCTCGTTCACGTTGCGCCAGTTTTCAAAGCTGATGCCCAGCTTGAAGGTGGCCATGGTCTCGGCCATGAACTCCTGCTCGTTGATTTCCATTAGGTGGTGAAAATTGAGCAGCGTGGGAATGGTGGCTTCGCCGACGCCGACCGTGCCGATCTCCTCGGACTCGATCAGCTTGATGTCCAGCAGCTTGCCCAGCGATTTCGACAGCCCGGCGGCGACCATCCATCCCGCCGTGCCGCCGCCGGCGATCACCACGCGGCGCACCGGTTTTTTCTGGCGTTGTTGTTCCATGTTCGTCTCCTTCTTGCCTTCTTGTAGTGGCTTCAGCGGTTCAGGCGCTTCAGCAGCTGGGCGCGCAGCGCGCGCGACATGTCCTCGGTCATCGGTGCCAGCATGCGCTGCGCGGCCGGCGGAATGTGGGCGGAAGTCTGTTCGTCGTGCTCGAACACGTAATGGCGGAACAATCCTTCCCACGCCTTGCGCTGCGCCGGCGGCAGGTCGCGGATCGTCATGATCGCGTACATCAGCGCGTTGGTCGCCGTATCGATGTAGTGCGGCGACTGGCGCCACCAGTAATTCACCAGTACGTTGAAGGCGTCGAGCGCCTCGACGTGGTGCCACCACATGCTGGGAATGAACAGCGCGTCGCCCGGTTCCATTTCGGCCACCTGGGCATGTTCCAGTGCCTCGGCAAAGCGCGGGAAGCGTTCGAAGTCCGGCGCATGCAGGTCGACCAGGCTGATCGCCTGCCCGGCCGGCGTGAAGTCCAGCGGCCCCACGTACAGGTTCGGCAACTGCTCGGGCGGGAACAGCGTGAAGCGGCGCCGGCCCGCCGTCACGCAGGCCAGGTTGTCCGGCGCGTCGTAGTGCGCGGCGATGCGCGTGCGGTTGCCGATCCAGATCGAGGCCAGTGGCTCGCGGCCGCCGCCCAGGTCGACGTCGTTCTCGGCGCGAAAACCGGGCAGGAAGGTATCGATCGTGGTGGAACCCACGTAGATCGCCGGCGGCTGCTCGTCGTTGCGATGCCCTTCCAGCTCGTCCAGCACGCCGCCCAGGGGCGCGTGCACGGGCCGGAAATTGAAGCCGGACAGGTCGTCGTTGTAGAAGAAGCGGCCGCCGATGTCCGGCAGGCCGAGCATCGCCACGACCGGCGCGCCGGTATAGAAGCGCTTCAGGTACGCGGACGCTGCTTCCTGCGATGCCTGCGCGGCGCGCACCATCGGCCACTGCGCCACCAGCCCGCGCAGCAGCAGCGGCTGCGTGGACGTCAGGATGCGGTCATTCAGGTCGCGCGGCGTGAGGCCGCGCAGTTCAGCGACGGGCAGCATGCTGCCGGTTCTTCCGGTCGATCAGCGCGCGGAATTGCGACAGCGACGCCAGCACCATGTGGATCGGCTGCAGGTAGCCGGCCCGGTGCAGCGCACCGATGGCTTCCGTGTCGAGCGCGTGCAGGCGTTCCTCGTGGATCGTGTAGAAGCCGGCGAGGCGGTTTTGCGAGCCGTCGTCCAGTTCGATGTCGAACACGAACGATTCCAGCAGCTCGTACTTCAGCAGCGCGTCGACGAAGGCCACGTTGCTCTGCAAGCCTTCGTGGATCGTGAACAGGATCGAGTTGATGCGTTCGAGGTATTCGGTGATGCCGCCGTGCGGCAGGAAGGCCGGCTCGCCTTCGGTACGGGAATCATCGGATTTAACTACGCGGGGGCTGTCCAGGTCCACGTGCACCAGCATCTCGTCGCCATTGCGGCCGATCAGGAACGGCTGGCGTTCGATCATCAGCGGGATTTCCGGTGCATCCCAGCCATCGGCTTTCAGGAACAGGTTTTCACCGGCCTGGAAGCCGAACAGCACGATCGGCTCGAAGCCGCGGCCATCTTCGGCCTTGCGGAACACGATCGGGTAATGCGCCTGCAGCGTGCGGAACTCGGCGGGGAAGGTGGCAACGTACATCTGCTCGTCGCCGAGGCCGGGGCCGTGGCGGGTGATGACCTTCAGGTCCTTGTGCTGGACGTTGTTCAGTAAAACGTGGTTCGTCATGCGTGTCTCGTCTGTTCTAGATTTTCTGTAGGCCGTGTAGGCGGATATGGTCGATCAGTTCGCGGTTCGACGGCAGCGCGCGCAGCATCTTGCGCGTGAGCTCGGCGGCTTCGCGGAAGTAGCCGCCGGCGCTGCCCGTGGAACCACGCCGCGTGATGCGTTCGCGGTCGGGCTGGAAGCCCATCCCGTACAGCACGTACTGCCAGCTGGCCGACGGGAAGACTTCCTCGATGCGGTTGAAGTCCAGGCGCGATGGCGGCCGGTGGCGCCACAGCGCCAGCAGTTCCTGCAGCCGCGCGGGAATCGTTTCGGCGCGGCGGTTGTCGTGCCAGTAATCCGAGGTACTGCGCGGATCCGTCCGGCCACTCAGCACATAGTGCAGCTTGAGGAACTCGATGACGCGCTCCCAGCGATAGGTAAAGGCGTCGTTGAAGCGGCGTGCCACGATGTCCATGGCCTCGCGCGTGGCCGGAAGATCGTCGCTGACCATCGCCGCCGACATTTCCACCAGCGCCAGCGCGGAAGCTTCCAGCGGTTCGATGAAGCCGGCGGACAGGCCGATGGCGACCACGTTGCGGTGCCAGAACTGCTCGCGGTAGCCGGGCTGGAACGTCAGCTTGCGCGGCGCGGGAATATCGTCCTTGCCGATATAGGCGCGCAGGTCCGCTTCCGCCTGTTCATCGCTCGTGTGCGCACTCGAATACACGTGGCCGATGCCGCGCCGGGTCGGCAAGCCGATATCCCAGATCCAGCCGGCACGCTGCGCGGTGGAGGTGGTCTGCGAGGCGATCGGGCTGTCGTCGCGCTCGTAGGGCACCTGCACGGCCAGCGCGCTGTCGTTGAACAGTATGTCCTTGCGGTGCAGCAGCGGCACGCCGTAGTGGCGGCCCAGCAGCAGCGACTGCATGCCGGTGCAGTCGATGAACAGATCGCCTGCGAGGGCGCCATGTTCCCTGGTCTGCAGCGAGGCGATGTCGCCATTGTCATGGCTGTTGACGGCGGTGACGTGGTCCGGCACGTAGCGCACGCCCAGCTTTTCCAGGCAGTGCTTGCGCAGGAACACGCCGAACTTGCCCGCATCGAGGTGATAGCCGTAGTTGGCCACGGCGGCGAATTCCGGCGTGGCCGGCTGCTTCGGTGCGCGGCCATGCACGCACAGGTGCGGCTGGAAGCTCACCAGGTCGGCGAACGGCACGCCCGGAACATCGCGCTGCCAGCTTTCCACCAGGTCGGCCTCGCCGAAGCCCTGGGGCAGCACGAACGGATGGAAGTAGTAGTCTTCCGCGCCGCCGCCGCTGCGCCAGCCGTTGAAGCGGGATCCCTGCTTGAACGCCGCATCGCACTCGCGGAAAAACGCCGATTCGGACACGCCGAGACGGTGCAGCGTGTCGCGCATCGATGGCCAGGTGCCCTCGCCCACGCCGATCGGCGCCACGTCCGGCGATTCGACCAGCGTCACGGTAAGCGCTGGATGGTCGGCGGCAATGACGCCGGCGGTCAGCCAGCCGGCCGATCCGCCGCCGACGATGACCACATGGTTGACCAGGCTGGAAACGGGCGGCTGGGACATGGGGAACCAAAATGAAAAGGTGGCAATTAGTCTAACCGAAAAACTAACGCTGGAAAGAAAAATCGGAGCGGCTCCGCTGCCTGCGAAGCCGCTCCCCTCTCATAGTATGAAAACGATTGTCAGAACTTGTAGCGCAGACCCAACATATAGCGCGCGCCAGCCTGGGTGGCATTGACCAGCATGCGCTCGTTACGGCCGTGCTGGCGCGTCGTTTCATTGGTCAGGTTGATGCCTTCGAACTGCATCGACAGCTGCGGCGTGATGGCATACCCCACCGACAGGTCGAACTGGCCGTAGGCTTCCGTGTAGACCGGGTTCGGTCCCGCGCCATCGAAGGTGGAAGCGAGGAATTTGTCGCGCCAGTTGAACGCGGCGCGCACGTTCCACTTGTCGTTTTCGTAGATACCGATCAGGTTGGCCGAATCGGACAGGCCGACCAGCGCGAACTGCTCGCCGGCGCTGGCGTTGTCGAAGCCCAGGCCGGAATCGACATACGTGTAGTTGGCCGACACCCCGAAGCCGCTGTTGCCGAACATGTGCTGCACGTTTACCTCGAAGCCTTTCAGGCTGGCCTTCTTCTGGTTCGAGAACGACGTGATGCGGAAGTTCGCGAGCGGATCGCCCGGCTGGCCGACGATGGTGCCGGTGGCGTTGCCGGAGGCATCATCCTTGCCTGGCGTGACGCCCGGTGCCGTCGGATGGTTGCGGAAGATGTAATTGCGGATGCACGTGGTATCGGCGCTGGCGCAGCCGTTGGCCAGGGCCAGGTTCCACAGTGCTCCGCCCACCGGCGTGTGCAGGTTGAACGGGTTGGCGTCGACCTGGGACTGGCCGGCATAGTTATCCAGGTTCTTCTTGAAGAAGCCCAGCGCGAAAAAGTTCTGCTTGCCGTAGTACCACTCGTACGACAGGTCGAGGTTCTTTGACTCCACCGGCTTCAGCCCCGGGTTGCCGGCAGTGCCGGTGCCGCCGTCCACGCGCGCCAGGTTACTGAGCACCGTGCCGCCCTGGATCTGGTCATAGCGGGGGCGCCCGATGGTTTCGCCGTACGACAGGCGCAGTTTCATGTCTTCGCGCAGTTCGATATCGGTATCGATGCTGGGCAGCAGGTTGTTGTACTTGCCGGTCAGCGTCGTGAAGTCCGGGGCGCCGAACTGCACCGGGAATTCATTCTGCGATACCCATGAGATGCCGGTGGCGGTCTGCACCAGCGCGGAAGAGACGATGTCGGTCTTCTCGTAGCGTACGCCGACGGCGGTGTGGATCGGCAGCGCCGTGTCCCAGTCGGTATTGAACTGCAGGTACAGCGCCTTGGATTTTTCTTCGGTGCGCTGGTCGGTATCCCAGGTGCCCTTGACCGAATACAGGTCCGGCCGGCCGGATGCCTTGATCGCCAGGTCGCGCACTTCGCCGAAGTTGAAGGTGTAGAAGTTGTTGAACAGTTTCGGGTTGCCGGAGCCGTCGATCTTGTCGAAGTAGCCGCGCACGGTGGCCGGATGCCACACACTGCTCGGGTAGTCGGCCGGGCTGGTGGCGCCGCCCCAGGTATCGCGCTGCATCGTCGAGAAGGCGGAACGGTTGTCGACCTTGGTGGCGGACAGGCCGAAGTTCAGCTGCGACGATTCCATCACCTTCAGGCGGCCCTTGAACTGGGCCTGGCTGATTTCGCCTTTCATGTAGCCGTTGCGGAACGCCGAGCCGGTCACCTGCTGCGGTGCGCGCGCGAAATCGGCACCGGCGATCGACAGCACGGGGAAATCCTCGCTGAAGTCGGCCGTGGTGTCGCCGCGGCTGAAGGACGCGGTGCCCAGCACGTTGTCCGAACCCCACGGGCTGTCGGCCTGCGATTCGGCGGTGGAACGGTGCACGTCCAGTTCCAGGCGCAGCGCGGAATTGACCTTCCACAGCGTGTTGAAGCCGACCGACTTGTTTTCGCTGACGGTGGCGAAGTCGGCGCCGCCCATGGCGATGTCGCTGGTCCCGGCAGGGAGGAACTCGGTGTACACCAGCGGGCCGGCGGCCGGGCCATCGGTCCAGCTGGAGGCGGACGGGCCGAAGTTGAACCACGCCGACAGGTCCTGGCGGCGCGTATGGATCTTGTTCTGCGAGTAGGTGTAGTCGAGCGTGGTGGTGAGATCCTTGCGCGGCGCGAACTGGAACGTCAGCTGGCCGTTGGTGCGCTCGCGCTGCACGCCGTTGAACGCGTAGTTCAGGTTTTGCGGCAGCGAATACACGTCGTTGGCGCCGGGCCGGTTGGTGATGTTTTCCGAGCCGGGCGCGCCGGGCTGGGGAATCGTGCCGCCCGCGGTGGAGCTGCCCCGGTACGGGCCCTTCCAGCCATTGCCCACGGATGCCGTGCTGTAGCCCAGGTTGCGTTCCTGGTAGCTGGCGGTGACCGCCACGCCGAACATGTTGTCGTTCCAGGTATTGCTGTAGATGCCCGAGATTTCCGGCGTCACGCGCTTGCCATCCTTGACGTCGCCCGGCAGGTTCGAGGCCGACTTGTCGTAGACGCCTTTCACCCCGACGGAAGCCTGCATGCCGGGGCGGTCGAGCGGGCGCGCCGTCATCACGTTCAGCGTGGCGCCGATGCCGCCGGTCGGCGTTTCGGCGCGGCTGGTCTTGTACACCTGCAGCTGCGACACCGCCTCGGAAGCGAGGTTGGCGAAGTCGAAGGCGCGGCCATTCAGGTCGCCCAGGTTCGACGTCGGCATCTGGCGGCCGTTCAGCAGCACCATGTTGAAGTCGGGGCCCACGCCGCGCACCGTGACCTTCGAGCCTTCGCCGATCGAGCGGTCGATCGACACGCCGGAAATGCGCTGCAGCGATTCGGCCAGGTTCGTGTCGGGGAACTTGCCGATGTCCTCGGCGACGATGCCGTCGACGATGCCGTCGGAATTGCGTTTCAGGTTCAGCGACGATTGCATCGAGGCGCGGATGCCGGTCACCACCACCGATTGCACCGGCTGCGACGACGACAGGTCGGCGCCCTGGCTTTGGGCAATGTCCTGTGCCCATGCCGGCAGCGCGGTGGCGGCGCAGGCGCTGGACACGGCCAGGGCGATCAGTTTCTGTTTGGTCCTTGGATAGTGCATGTGGTCTCCTGTGTTCTTATGGTTTTCTACCGATGAGTTCCTGCCTGGCGGCGCCAATCCATCCGGTCCACCTTGCTTTCCAAGGTATTCCAGAGGTGTATGGAAACGTTTCCATATCAGGTCGCTCAATGGTAGGTGGGCACTTCTACGTTGTCAATCGGAACAGATTTGTTGTTGGACGATACTGTTGTAAAAACTCATCTGGCGGGCTGGAAGACCCGCACGTATTCCACTTCCATGCGCCATGGCAGGCTGTCGTCGCGCACCGCGCCACCGAGGTCGCCGCCCACCGCGACGTTCAGCAGCAGGTACTGCGGCCGGTCGAACGGCCACTTGTCGTAGTCGCCATCCTTCGGGTTCGCCAGTTCGGCGTAATTGCGCCCATCGACACCCACGAGGATCCGGTCGTGCGTCCACGTGAGCTGGTAGTCGTGGAAGGCGCCGCACGCGTCGGGCACCATCGTCTTGCTGGTCTTGCCGGTGCCACGCGGCCAGTTCTGCGCATTCGTATAGATGCTGCCGAGGATTTCGCCGGGCTTGTGGCCCACGTGTTCCATGATGTCGATCTCGCCGTCGGCCGGCCACTTGCCGCCGGTGCCCAGCATCCAGATCGCCGGCCAGCTGCCCGGGCCGCACGGCAGCTTCGCGCGCACTTCGATGAAGCCGTGCGTCCAGCTGGCCTTGCCCCGCGTGACCAGCCGTGCCGACGTGTAGGCCTGGCCGCCGTAGTCCGGCATCGACGCCAGCGCTTCCTTGCGGGCGGTGATGACCAGGCGGCCATTCTTCACTTCGGCGTTTTCGCGGCGCGCGCTGGTGTAATACTGCAGTTCCCTGTTGTGCCAGCCGGTGCGGTTGAATGCGGTGTCGTAATCCCACTTCGCCGGATCGGGCAGGCCGTCGACATCGAATTCATCCGCCCATGCCAGCTTCCAGCCGGGAGGCGCTTCCATGGCCGGCGCGGCGTCGGCCAGCGCCAGCAGCGCCAGTGCCATGGCGGCAGCGATGCCGGTGGCGGTCGGTGAGCGTCGATGGAAAGCAGCCATGGTTCTCCGGATTGACGGCGCGGCAGGCGCATGCAAAGATGAATGTCGTTGTATGGTAACGTTTCCACTTTAACAGTGCAATCCGCGCCGCACTCTGCACCGCAGCATGCGTTGCGTTCTTGTCACATACCCGGGTACGAGATGAAGACAACCTTCTGGATCCTGCTGGCGCTGGCCGGCGCAGCCACCGGCGCCGGCGCCGCCGAAACCTTCCCCTGGCCGAACGGCGCCAAAGCGGCCGTCAGCCTGGCCTATGACGATGCCGCCGATTCGCAGCTCGATCATGCGATCCCCACGCTGGACAAATACGGCGTGAAGGGCACGTTCTACCTTACGCTCTCCAGCCAGACCATCGACAAGCGCCTGCCCGAGTGGCGCGCCGCCGCGCAACGGGGCCATGAGCTGGCCAACCACTCGCTGTTCCACCAGTGCCGGCGCTCGCTGCCGGAGCGCGGCTGGGTGGCACCGCACCGCGACCTGGACACGACGAGCGTGGCGCAGATGAAGGACCAGGTCACGCTGGCCAACACGATGCTGTACGCGATCGACGGGCGGCGCGAACGCACCTTCACCGCGCCTTGCGGCGACCTGCTGGCGGCCGGCGGGCAGGAGTACCTGCCGGCGGTGCACGCCGACTTCGTGGCGATCAAGGCAAGCGTCGGCCGCGGCGCCGTGCCGTCGATGGCGAAGCTGGATCCGTACCGGGTACCGGTGGTGGCGCCCGTCGGCCTCACCGGCCAGCAACTGATCGCGATGGTCAAGGAAGCGGCGGACAAGGGCACGATGGTGGCGTTCACCTTCCACGGCATCGGCGGCGACCACCTCGCCAATTCGAGCGCCGCGCACGAGGAACTGGTGAAGTACCTGGCCGACAACCGCAAGGTGTACTGGACCGACACGTTCCTGAACATCATGAAGCATGTGAAGGCTCAATGAACCTAATGCCGTTAAGTTAAGCGTTACCCGGCACATTGAGAGCGCGTGCATTCACCCCAACAGCGAAGGGCTGGGGTCAGACCCGACGGGTCTGACCCCGGAATTTGCACTTGGGGTTTGCTTAACCAAGCGGCACTACCCACTGGGCCCCGGATTCGGCAACGCGCGTCCGGCGGGAAGGGCGCGGCATCCGCCGCGTTTGGCGTGGGCGGGTGAGTTCCAGTATGCTCGTCATGTTTTGTCAGCGGAACAGGAATTTCAGTGGCAACCATCAAAGACGTCGCCCGCCTGGCGGGTGTGGGCCTGGGCACCGCGTCGCGCGCGATCAATGGCAGCGGCCCGGTGTCGCCAGCCACGCTGGAGCGCGTGCGCAAGGCCATCGACGAACTGGGCTTCCGGCCATCGCATGCGGCCCGGGCCCTGCTGTCCGGTTCGTCGAAGATGATCGGCGTGTACATCCCGGCGCTGTCCGGCACCTTCTTCACGCCGATCCTGCAGATCATCGATACCGAATTGCGCGCGGCGGGGCTGCACATGGTGGTGGCGTTCGGCGTGGGCCTCGGCAATGCGCGCCGCCAGGCCCTGGAAGGCATCGAGTTCCTGATCGAGCGCGGCTGCGATGGCCTGATCGTGATGACCAGCGCCCTGGACGAGGGCGACCTCGCGGTGGCCGGCAGCCGGCTGTCGCGCCTGGTCGCGCTGAACCATGGTTTCGCGACCATCCCGGACCAGTGCTTCACGGTCGACCACATGCTGGGGGGCCGCCTGGCCGCGCGCACGCTGCTGGAGAACGGCCACCGCGACATCGCGCTGCTGACCGGCCCGATGGAGCTGGAAGACAGCGTGGCCCGCATCGATGGCTTTCTCGCCGAGCTGGCGGCGGCGGGCATCGACACCACGGCGATGTGGCGGCGCGAAGGCGACTTCTCGCCGGCCGCCGGCTGGGCCGCGGCGCGCGAGCTGGTGGCGTCCGGCCGCAAGCCCACCGCGCTGTTCTGCGCCAACGACGAGATGGCCGTGGGCGCGCTGTCGCATTTCCAGGAAGCGGGCATCCGCGTGCCGCATGACCTGTCGGTGCTGGCCTACGACGACACGCCCAGCGCGGAGTATGCGGCCCCGCGCCTGACGTCGGTGCGCATGCCATGGCAGCAGATGACGCTGAACGGCATCAACCAGCTGCTGAACCTGTGCTACGACCTGAAGCGGCCGGTCGAGCGCGATTTCCCGGTGACGGTGACGCTGCGGGCCTCGGTGGCGAAACTGGACCGTTGAAGGTCGCCCGGCGAGCGCTAGAATGAGCGCTTCACCACCACGCATGCGGAGGCGACCGATGATCACACCACACATGGAGGCCCGCGTTCTCGCGCTGTATCCGATGCTGGGCGAGTTGCCCGCGCCGGACCTTGCCAGGCTGTTCGCGAATGCCGCCTACATGAAGGTGCCGGCCGGTGAACTGATGTTCGACGAGAACCAGCCATGCCGCGGCTTTCCGATGCTCATTTCGGGCAGCGCACGGGTCATCAAATCCTCCCCCAGCGGGCGCGACCTGCACCTGTACCAGGTACTCCCCGGCGAAACCTGCATTCTCACCAGCAGCTGCCTGCTGGCCAATGCCCCGTACCAGGCGCGCGGCGTGGTGCAGGAAGAGATCGAGCTGGTGCTGCTGCCGCCCGGCGCGTTCAAGCTGCTGTTCGCCCAGCTGGAAGTGTTCCGCAACCAGGTCTTCAACCGTTTTTCGGAACGGCTGACGGAGTTGATGAACCTCGTCACGGCCGTGGCCTTCCAGAAGCTCGACCAGCGCCTTGCTTCGCTGCTGGCGGCCAAGCCCAACCCCGTGGCGATGACGCACCAGGCCATTGCCGATGAACTGGGCAGTTTCCGTGAACTGGTGAGCCGCCTGCTGAAGGATTTCGAGCACAAGGGCTGGGTGCAGCTCGAACGGGGCCAGGTGGTGGTGCTCGACGCGGCGGCCCTGAAGAAATTCGTCAGCCTCTGACCGATGCGATCAGCGGGCCTGTGATCGGGCCTGTGATCGAGCTTGTGATCGGGTCTGTGATCGGGTCTGTAATATTTGTCACCGAGATTTTCCGCTCCGGTGGTGGAAACTTCCGTCCACACCCACTTCACCACACAGGAGCACACCATGTCACTTCGCATCAATGACGTCGCGCCCGACTTTACCGCCCGGACCACGCAGGGCACGATCCGCTTCCACGACTGGCTTGGCGAGGGCTGGGCGATCCTGTTCTCGCATCCGAAGGATTTCACGCCCGTCTGCACGACGGAACTGGGCTATATGGCCCGCATCGAACCCGAGTTCACGCGCCGTCACGCGAAGCTGATCGGCCTGTCCGTCGACCCCGTGGAAAACCACGACCGATGGGTGGCCGACATCGAGGAAACCCAGGGCGCGAAAGTGAACTATCCGATGATCGGCGATACCGACCTGGCCGTGGCAAAGCTCTACAACATGCTGCCGGCCGAGGAAGAGGGCACCAGCGAAGGACGCACCGCAGCCACCAATGCGACCGTTCGCTCGGTCTTCATCATCGGCCCGGACAAGCGCATCAAGCTGATGCTGACCTACCCGATGACGACCGGCCGCAACTTCGACGAGATCCTGCGCGTGCTCGATTCGATGCAGCTGACCGCGAAGCACAAGGTGGCCACCCCGGTGAACTGGAAGCAGGGTGACGACGTGATCATCACGCCGGCCGTCAGCAACGAAGAAGCCGAAAAATCCTTCCCCGGTTTTACAATGATCAAACCGTATCTGCGCACCACGCGGCAACCCGCCTGAGGTGCCATCCGGCCGGCTCACGAGGCCGGCCATCCGCCAGGAGCCCGACATGATTTTCCGCCAGCTGTTCGATCCCGTTTCATCGACCTACACGTACCTGCTTGCCGACGGCGGCGAGGCACTGCTGATCGATCCCGTCTACGAGCAGGTGCCGCGCGACCTGGCCCTGCTGCAGGAACTCGGCCTGGTGCTGCGGGCCACGCTCGACACGCACGTGCATGCCGACCATGTGACCGGCGCCTGGCGGCTGCACCAGCGCTGCGGCAGCGACATCGCGCTGGCCGCGGCCGCCGGCGCCGAACTCGTGGATCGCCCGCTGCGGCACGGCGACCGTATCGTGTTCGGTGCGCGCCACCTGGACGTGCGGGCCACGCCGGGCCACACCAACGGCTGCCTGACCTACGTGCTCGATGACGCCAGCATGGCCTTCACCGGCGACAGCCTGCTGATCCGCGGCTGCGGCCGCACCGACTTCCAGCAGGGCAGCCCGCAGCAGTTGTTCACCTCCGTGCGCGAGCAGATCCTGTCGCTGCCCGACAGCTGCCTGCTGTACCCGGCGCACGACTATCGCGGCATCACGGTCACCAGCGTGGCAGAGGAACGCCGCTTCAATCCGCGGCTGGGCGGCGAGGTCGACGTGGGCGATTTCACGGGCCACATGAACAACCTGCACCTGCCGCATCCGAAGATGATCGCGGTGGCCGTGCCCGCCAACCTGCGCTGCGGCCAGCCGGAAGGGGGCGCCCTGCCGCCGGAGGCGCCGGACTGGGCGCCGCTGACGCTGCGCTTTTCCGGCGTGTGGGAAATCGAGCCCATGGCGCTGCTCGAACATGGCGCCAAGGCACAAATCCTCGACGTGCGCGAGGAAGCGGAATTCATCGACAAGCTGGGCCACCTGCCGGGTGCGCGGCTGGTACCGCTGTCGCAACTGGCGGAGCATCTGGAAGCACTGGACAAGGAACGCCCGGTGGTAGCCGTCTGCCGCTCCGGCGTGCGCTCGGCGCAGGCTTGCGTGCTGCTTGCCAAGGCGGGATTCGGCCAGGTGGCCAACCTGGCCGGCGGCATGCTGCGCTGGAAAATCGAGGGCATGCCGGTGGCGGCGGAAGCGTGATCGCCTGCCGCCGCCAGTGACCGGGCGCCGCCAACCGAAATCGCCTGGCCGGATCGCTCGGGTATAATCGCCTGTTGCATTCCAACCAACATCGAATCCATCATGTCCGTACAGATCCGAAACAATGTTCATGTCGCGGGGAACGGGTCGGCCACCATGGTGTTCGCGCACGGGTTCGGCTGCGACCAGACCATGTGGCGCTTCCTGGCACCCGCCTTCGCCGAGCGCTTCCGCACGATCTCGTTCGATCTCGTCGGCAGCGGGCGATCCGATTTATCTGCCTATGACCGCGACAAGTACGGCACGCTGCACGGCTATGCGGACGACCTGCTGGAAATCCTCGACGCCTTCGCCACCGGCCCCGTGGTCTTCGTCGGCCATTCGGTCAGCACGATGATCGGCCTGCTGGCGACGATCAAGGCGCCGGAACGCTTCGTCGCCCAGGTCATGGTCGGGCCTTCGCCCTGCTATATCAACGATGGCGACTACGTGGGCGGCTTCAGCCGGGAAGACATCGGCGAACTGCTGGAAACGATGGATGCCAATTACCTGGGCTGGTCGAGCAGCCTGGCGCCCGCCATCATGGGCGCGCCGGGGCGCCCGGAGCTGCGCGCGGAGCTGACCGACAGCTTCTGCCGCAACGATCCCGAGATCGCCAAGCATTTTGCGCGCGTGACGTTCCTGTCCGACCACCGGGCCGACTTGCCGCATTCCACCGTGCCGGCGCTGATCCTGCAATGCAGTGACGACCTGGTGGCACCGCTGGAAGTGGGCCGCTACCTGCACCGCCACCTGCCGAACAGCACCCTGCACGTGATCGACAACGTGGGCCATTGCCCGCACATGAGCGCACCGACCGAGAGTTCGCGTGTCATAGAGGGCTTCCTCGCGCGGACCCTGCGCTGATCGACGTGAACGGCGCGCTTCCCGGAGGCGATACCCTGTTCGAGCACGCCGCCTGTGCCCTGGTGGTCACCGGCGCGGACGGCGTGATCCTGGGGGCCAACGCCACCGCCTGCACGTGGCTGGGCTACGGGGAAGAAGAGCTGGTCGGCAAGGTGCGCATGCGCGACCTGCTGCCGGTCGGCGCCCGGCTGTTCTATCACACGCATTGCCAGCCGATCCTGGAAGTGCAGGGATCGGTGGCGGAAATCCAGGTCAACCTGGTCAACCGCGGCAAGGAACGGCTGCCCGTGCTGATCAACATCGCGCGCCGCCAGGCGGATGGCGCCAGCTTCGATCACTGGGCCTTGTTCAAGGCGGCCGACCGCCACGCCTACGAGCGCGAGTTGCTGGCCGCCCGCAAGGCGGCCGAGGCGGCGCTGGAGGCGCGCCGCGAAGCCGAGACCCGGCTGCAGGCCGCGAACGCCCGGCTGTCGGCGGCCGACCGGCGCAAGGATGAATTCCTGGCCACGCTGTCGCACGAACTGCGCAATCCGCTGGCGCCGATGCGCAGCGCACTGGACGTGCTGACGTTCAAGCTGGGAAACAGCGCCGAACCACGCCTGATCCAGGCCTTCGACCGGCAATTGCGCCACCTTACGCGGCTGGTCGACGACCTGATGGAAGTCTCGCGCATCACCCAGGGGCGCATGCAGCTGAGCCGCGCCACGGTGGAGCTCACCGCGCTGGTGCGCAGCGCCGCGCACGACCTGGCGCCGATGATGGCGGCGGCACGGCATACCTTGCACGTCCACGTCGCCGACGGCCCGGTACTGGTCGACGGCGATGCGACCCGGCTGGCCCAGGTGGTGCTCAACCTGCTCGCCAACGCGGCGAAATACACGCCCGACGGCGGCACCATCGAACTGCACCTGGCGTGCGTTCCGGGCATGGCGGAGATCCGGGTACGCGACAACGGCATCGGCATCCCCACCGCCGCGCTGGCCACTGTGTTCGACATGTTTTCGCAGCTGGAACCGGCGCTGGACCGCGCCAAGGGCGGTCTCGGCATCGGCCTGGCGCTGGTGCGCGGCATCGTCGAACTGCATGGCGGCACGGTGGGCGCGGCCAGCGAAGGCCCCGGCCGGGGCAGCGAATTCACGGTGCGCCTGCCGCTGGCGATGGGCGCGGCCTGTCCCGCGGCGCCGGAGCAGGACGATACGCCGCCGGCATCCGTGCGCATCCTGGTCGTCGACGACAACCAGGACGCCGCCGAAACGCTGACGATGGCCCTGGCCATGTTCGGCTGCGAAACGCGCACCGTGCATACGGCTGGCGCGGCACTCGATATCGTTGCCGCCTTCCGGCCGGACGTGGCGCTGCTCGACATCGGGCTGCCCGACATGAACGGCTATGAACTGGCACGCCGGCTGCGCCAGGCGCCGGGCGGCACCGCCATGAAGCTGATCGCCATCACCGGCTGGGGGCAGCAGAAGGACCGCGAGCAGGCGCAGGCAGCGGGGTTCGACCACCACATGACCAAGCCCATCGAACTGGGCAAGCTGCGCGATCTCCTGGCCACGGAGTTTCCCGGCCGCTGAGCGGCACGGCACCCGCACGCTGGCGGGGCCGCGATTGCCACGGCGTGCAGTATCCCGATTCAGCGGATGGCGATCAACGCGAACATCCTGTGCAGTTCACGCAACACCGTGCGCTCCGGCTCGACGGCCGGTGCGGCCGCGCCCGGGACTGCCGGCGCGGACGGGCCGCGTTCCGTGACCTCGACCGGCTCGTCGCGTTCACTGGCCCCGGTAGCGGCGGACTGCTGGCGCACGGCTTGGCTGTTCATGATGATCTCCCCGTTGACGACGTTATCAAAAACCTCAAATCCAGTATACCGGACAGGATATTCTTGTATACTGGATTTTGCATTCGCTGCCACAGGAGCCCTGCCTTGTCCATGCCGCCACCCGCCATCGCGCCCGACGACGAACATTACTGGAGCGCGATCCGCCGCCAGTACACGCCTTCGCCCGAATTCATCAACCTGGAAAACGGCTATTTCGGCCCACCGGCCCTGCCGGTGCAAGCAGCGTTGCGCCGCTACCAGGAGCAGGTGGACCGGGAAAATTCCTATTTCCTGCGCGTGCGCTTTCCCGAGCGGCTGGAACAGGTGATGGCCGCACTGGCCGCGTTCACCGGTGCTGCGCGCGACGAGCTGCTGATCACCCGCAATGCGATGGAATCGCTGAACATCCTGATCCAGGGCTACCCGTTCGCGGCGGGCGACGCGGTGCTGCTGGCGCGGCATGACTACGACAGCGTCATCGACACCTTCGGCATGGTCGGCGAGCGCAGGTCGCTGCAGCTGGTGACGGTGGATGTGCCGCTCGATCCTGGCAGCGACGAGGAAATCGTGGACTTGTACGAGCGCGCCATCACGCCGCGCACGCGGGTGGTGCTGGTCACGCACCTGGTGCACCGCACCGGCCAGGTCATGCCGCTGGCGAAGATCGCTGCGATGGCGCGCCGGCGCGGGATCGACGTGATCGCCGACGCGGCGCATTCACTGGCCCACATCGATTACACGGTGCCCGCGCTGGGCGTGGAATTCGCCGCCTTCAACCTGCACAAGTGGGCCGGCGCGCCGCTGGGGACCGGGCTGCTGTACATCGCCAGGCACCGCATCGCCGATATCGCCCCGCTGTTCGGCGACGTGGGGCACGCGCCCGGCGACATCATGAAGCTCGGCCACTTCAGCGCGGTGCCCCCGGCCCCGGTGCTGGCGATCGAGGATGCGCTGCGCTTCCACGCATCGATCGGCACGCCCAACAAGGAGGCACGGCTGCGCTACCTGGCCCGCTACTGGATGGACCGCGTACGCGATGTGCCGGGAGTGCGCCTGTTCACGCCGCGCGACGCCCGGCGCCATGGCGCGCTGGCGTCGTTCGGCATCGCCGGCATGGCCGCCCGCGACGTGGCCGAACGGCTGATGCGCGACCACCGCATCTTCACCGTGGTGCGCGGCATCGGCGACGAGGAATGCGTGCGGGTGACGCCGCACCTGTATACCTCGCCCGATGATCTCGACGCGCTGGTGGCGGCGATCCGCGCGCTGGCGGGTTGAATCACTGGCGGTCGACCACCACGCGCGGAACGATGGGCGCCTGCATGACCTGGGCGATCAGGTAGCGCGCCGCGATGTCGCCGGGATTGTGATAGGTGCTTGGCTCGTCGAGGCGCATGACGAGGCAGTCGCCGGCGGCGAGGTCCCAGCGGCTGGTGCCGACGGTGATTTCCATCCGCCCCTCGATCATCCACAGTTGCCGGTCGATGTCCTGCGACGAGGTTTCATAGGCCACCCGCGCGCCAGCCGGGAAGGTGATCTCGACCATCTGGATCAGCGACGGCACCGTAGGCGAAAGAGTGCGGCGCACGTAGCCCGAACCCGGGTCGGTCCAGACCGGTTGCTCATCGGCGCGCGCGATCGGCGACGTCGCGTCGACCGGCCGCTCGAACAGCGAAGCCACCGGCACGCCGAGGGCGGCGGCCAGCTTGTCGAGCACCGTCGCGGTGGCGCTGCTTTCACCGCGTTCGATCAGGGAGATGTTCGACCGGCTCACGCCGCTGTGTTCGGCCAGCACCGCGAGGGTCATGCCGCGGGCGCTGCGCAGTTCGCGCAGGCGGTGGGCGATGATTTGATTGATATCCATGGGGCGCGAGTATACAGCCACACCACACGCCCGGCCGGCCCCGCAGCCGTACCGCGATCGATCCCGCGCCCGGCTAGAATACCGCCATGCCCCGCAAATCTCCGATCTTCCCCGGGCCCCGCACCGCGCGCGGCGCCGTCCTTGCCGTCCTGCTCTCCAACGCCGACCAGGCCGGCGCCGAACCACTGCGCGGCCGTGTCACGCTGGCGGCCATCGTGCGCGCGCTCAAGCGCAAGTACCACTGGCCGATCGACACGACGAGCTTCCCGTCCAACGCCGCCGATGGCCGCGCCACCTGGGCCACGGTGTACAGCCTGCCGCCCGACGTCATCGATGCCGCGCTGGACGAGAAGGGGCGGGACTGGCTGAAGGCGGCATCGTAGGAAGTGTCGTCAGGGTTCATGAAGGATTCATGAAGGACTAGTCGGAGAGCTCGCCAGAGCACTTGTCATCAAAGCAAGACTGTGACAGCATTGCCGCCGCTTCCACCACCTTTTGAAGGGAACATGATGACACCGCACCGGCTGGCCTTTGCAGCAGCACTCCTCCTTGCAGGCGCCGCGCACGCCCAGGTCGTCGAGCAGGCGCCCGGTACGTTCACCGCGCCGGGACAATCGGCCACGCAAGCCCTGTTCGACAAGGCTTACCGGCCCTATCCCCATGCCTATGGCGGGAACGAGGCGGCCAGCCCCAACGACAAGGTATTCCAGGAGCGTTTCAGGCGCGACCCGAGGCTGCTCGGCGGCTACCAGCTGACGCCGAACCTGGCCATCGAGGCGGGTTACGTGTACCTGCTGGACCGGGGCTTCCACCGTATCGATGCGTTCGAGCCGGACAACGCGCTGGGCAGCCTGAGCACCAGCAACTTCAGCAGCCACCTGGCGCTCAAGTACTCGCTGCCACTGACCGGCAGGCTGACTGCCTTCGGCAAGGTGGGCGTCGCCCACAGCGTGATGACCCCGAGCCTGAATGCGGTGGCGCTGGACAAGGCCTATGACACCGACAAGCCGGCACGCAAGAAGGAAGCCGACAGGGGCCGCTACCTGGGCGTGGGCGCGCAGTACAAGCTGAGCGACAAGGCATCGATCGACGCGCAGTATGGCAGCCACGGCGAGTCTGCCGGCAAGTGGGGCAAGGCCGCCAACTCCACCGGCGCCAGGGCCAACCTCAAGATCGGCTTCTGACGGCGCGCGCCGGATCAGCGGCGGTGCTTCTCGAAGAACCGCCAGATCGCTTCGTTCGCATCGAGATCGCGGCTGGTTTTCCCGATCGGCAGCCCGACGTTGAACGGGTCCGCACCGGGCCACGTGTGGCCGCCTTCCCGGATCGTGGCCAGCGCCACGCTCTGCTGCCCGTTGCCGGCCTCGATCCATGTCACGCTCGTTCCGTCGCCGGCATCCGTATCGATGACGCGGCGGCTTGCACCATCCGCCCCATCCTCGGCACGGATGCCGTTCCGCTTCAGCCAGTAGCCATACGTGTCTTCCGCCGACAGGTAGCCGGCCGGCTTGCCGGCGTACGCCACCACCTCGTCGGCGGTGCCGTGCACCAGCAGCATGCCGACCCGGCCGGGATTCGCATGGTGCTGCACCACCGGTTCCGGCATCGGCGCGCCGACCGGGGCCACCGCGGCGAACAGGTGCGGCAGTTCCGCCGCGACGCGCAGCGCGAAGAAGCCGCCGCGCGACAGGCCGGTGGCGTACACCCGCCGCGGGTCGACCCGGTAATCGGCCTTCAGCTTGTCCAGCAGTGCCGCCGTAAAGCCGATGTCGTCGGTGCCTTCGAGGTAGGACATGCCGAAACCGACGTTCCAGTCGCCCTTGATGCCGGCCGGGTAGACGACGATGAAGCCGTGCCGGTCGGCCGTGCGGTTCATCTGCGTGTACAGCATCTGTTCGGCCATTGTCATGCCGCCGCCATGGAAGTTGAAGACCACAGGGAAAGCCTGGCTCGGCGCGGCCGCATACGCAGGCGGCGTGTAGACCAGGTAGCGGCGTTTTTCCTCCTTGTGGACGAGCGATTTCACCTGCGCGAACGCGGGAGCGGCGGTGCAGGCGAGGACGATGAGGCTGAGCAGGATCTTCATGGGGCGTACGGTGTGGGTTGACCAGTACGCAGCATAGGAAGCCGGCGGTGAAATCGTGGTGAATTCCGGCCGGTTTCCATCACCGGCGCAGCGGCACGATGTCCACGCGGTAGCTGGCGGCGGCGGCGTGGAAGCCGATCTCCCAGCCCATGGCGGTGGCGATCCGCCGCAGCAGGTCCTGGCCGTGCTGGAAACCCTGCATCGTGCCCGCGCGGCCCGGCTCGACCGCGTTGCCGATGCTGAGTACCCCGCCCTGCGCACCCGGCCCGAAGGCTATCCGCAAGCCCGGCGCGCCGTGGAAGCGGGCATTGCCCAGGCAGTTATCGATGAGCAGCCTGGCCAGGTGGCGGTTACCGGTCACGTCCAGCCGGTCGGGCAGGTCGAGCACCAGCCCTTCACTGTCCCAGCCGCCGTCCACCAGCCGCAGCAGGCTTTCCTCGATGGCGCCGCGCAGGTCGAACGATTCACGGGCGATGTGCTCCGCGCGCGCCAGGGCGAACAGCACGTCGATGGTGTGGCCGATGTCCTCGAGGCCGGCCCGCAGCTGCGCCACCTCCTCCGTGCCGAGCGGCCGCGGGCCTGCCTGGCCGAGGACATTGTTCATCACCGTGAGAGGGGTGCGCAATTCATGGCTGACGTCGCGCGTGAAGGCGTGCTCGCGCCGCAGCGCCGCGTGCAGCCCGGCGATCGTGGTGCCGAGCTTGTCGGCCAGGTAGCCGATTTCATCCGGGCGCCGCCTTGCGCTGAAGGCGACGGTACCCTCCGGTGTCACATTGCGCACTTCCCGCGCCAGCTCGAGCAAGGGAGATACGAGCCGCCTGGCCAGCAGCCACGCCAGCAGCAGCGCCAGCGCGACCAGCCCGAGGGCAACGACGATCACGACACCGCCGACATCCTCGATCAGCTTGGCCACCACCAGCAGCGGCCCCACGTCGGCCAGCAGGTAGATGCGCTGCGAGCCATGCGCGCCCTGCAGGTCGAGCGCGCGGAAGTGGTAGTGCCGGCCCGTGCCGGCGAAGATCTCGGCGCGCGCCTTGCCGGCGGCCTGCACGCGCACTTCCGGCGGCAGCGTAGCGGTGCCGCGGTGGATGCCGATGAAATCGTGGGCCGGTGCCCGGACCTCGCCGTGCGCATGGAAATGCGCCGCGATGGCGGCCGACTCGCGCTCCAGCAGCCGGTCGACCAGCATGTCTTCCGTCACGTAGGCAATCACCAGCGCCAGTCCCGTATAGACCGCGCAGATCAGCACCGTGAAGCCGGCCAGCGCGGCGAACAGGCTATGCCGGATCGACCTGGCCATCGCTTGCAGTATTGCCTGACTCACTGCCTGACTCACTGCCTGACTCAGTGCCTGCCGCATTGCTTGCCGCATCGATTACCTCATCGGCCTGCAGCCGGTAGCCGAGCTGCGGGATGGTCACGATCGCGTGCGGCGCCCCGGCCAGTTCCAGCTGCCGGCGCAGCGCATAGACATGCGACTTGAGGGCATCGCTGTCCGGCGGATCGGCGCCCCACAGCTCGTGGATCAGCGCCGACCGCGACACGGCACGCGGAAAGGCGGTACACAGCATCAGCAGGATCTTGAAGCCGGCCTGCGTCAGCGCGACCGGTGCGCCGTTGCAGAGCGCCCGCCGCTCCCTCGGCAGCAGCACCAGCGACCCCACGCGCAGTTCCTGGCCGATGTGCAGCTGCCCGCGCCGCGCCAGCGCTTCGCAGCGCAGCGCCACCTCGCGCAAGTCGAACGGCTTGGTCACGTAATCGTCGGCGCCGCCATGGAAGCCGCGCGCCTTGTCCTCGAACGCATCGCGGGCGGTCAGCATCAGCACCGGCACATTGCGCGGCGCGCGCGCCTTAATGGCACGGCAGACCTCGAAGCCGTCGATGTCGGGCAGGTTCAGGTCGAGCAGGACCACGTCGTAGGATTCGCGCGTGGCGAGCTCGATGGCCAGCGCGCCGGTGGCCGCATGGTCCGCCTGCCACTGCAGGCCATCGAGGAACTGCACGATCTGGCGGGCGATCGCCGGGTGGTCTTCGACGACCAGGATACAGAGGGCGCTGCGGTTCATCGTGCTGTCGGGTCGCTGTGGGTGCCCGCCAGTATAGCCGGCCGCTCAGCCTTCCTGGCGGCCGCCCGCCGCGCGGTCATGCCGGTAGCGTTTCGCCAGCGGGAATGCCGGCAGCCAGGGCTCGCGGCGGATCGTCCACAGTTCATAGGTGGGCTGGAACTGGCCGGGCGCATCGAGCGCGCCGAGGTTCACCTCGATTTCATCGGCGCTGCGGGAGAAGACCGACGAGCCGCAGCGCGGGCAGAAGTGCCTGCCGGCGTAGTCGCGCGTCTCGCCTTCGATCGCCACGGCATCCTGGGGAAAGATGGCCGAGGCGTGGAACAGCGCGCCGTGGTGCTTGCGGCAATCGAGGCAGTGGCAGATGCCCACGCGGTACGGCGCGCCGGTCGCCACGATGCGCACGCTGCCGCACAGGCAGCCGCCCCTCACCTGCTCCATCACCTGCTCCATGCCTGGCCTGCCGTGATCAGCCACGGCGGCTCAACAGCCGCGCGGCGAGCGCCACGCCGACCACCGCCGCGCCCACCGCCAGAGCCGTGTTGCGCTGTCCGCCGTGGCGGCGCTGGCCGCCATGAATGCCGCTGGCGTCGGGCGCCGGCGTGTACATGGTGCCGACAGTATCCCTGGCCGGTTCCGCACGCCTGGACCACCGGTCCATGAAGCGTTTCATCAGCAGGTTGGTGAGCGGCGCCGCGAACTGGCCCAGCTTCAGCATGGTCTCGGGCATGCCGATCACGGTCGTGGCGCGCGGTTGCCGCGCCAGCTTGACCACGGCGTTCGCCACGGTTTCAGGCGCCAGCGCGCCGGGCGGATACGTCAGCCTGGCGCCCGTGTAGTTACCGGCATGGAAGATCGCCGGGGTATCGACGAAGGTGGGATAGACGTCGCAGATGTGGATGTCCGGATGGTCGTGCATTTCGCCGCGCAGTGCCGCGCTGAAGCCGCGCAGGCCGAACTTGCTGGCCGAGTAGGCCGCGGCATAGGGCGAGGTGATGTAGCCGCCCAGCGAGATCATGTTGACCCAGATGCCGTGGCCCTGGTGCACGAAGACTGGCAGCACGGCATGCGCCTCGTTCATGTGGCTGACGAGATTGGTCTCGACCACCTGCCGGTGGTCGGCCATCGGCACGTCCAGGTATTTGCCGACCACGCCGATGCCGACATCGCTGAACCACAAATCGATCCCGCCCAGCGCGGCGCGCGCCGCTGCCGCGAACGTCGCGACCGCGCCGGCATCGGTGACATCGACGATGCCGATTTCCGCCTGCCCGCCCGCTTCCCTGCAGCGGGTGGCGATATCCTCGAGACCCTCCCTGCCACGGGCACCCAGGACCAGGTACGCGCCCTGCCTGGCGAATGCCACCGCCGTCGCGGCGCCGATGCCGCTCGATGCGCCCGTGATAACGACGCGTAATGAGTTCTGCTTCATGCTGACCACCTTTCAACGGATGAAGGAGTCGAGCAAGTTACCCCATCCGCTTTGCGCGCGGCGCAGCGGTCGGCCCGCACGGCCGGCGCGAACGGGACCCGGCGTGGAAAAGCCGGCAGTGCACGCGCATGGCCATCGCATGAATGATCTCCAAAGCCATCGATCACGTGCTCCGTGATACAGCGCGACGATAACGGCCGAACATCGAAGTTTCCGTGCAAAAACGCTCAACCATGCTGCCTCGCGGCTTCCGGAAGGCGCAATCACCGGAAAGGGCCATCGACAAGCGGGCAATTGTTCAGCTATTATTGCGAGTGATTCTCATTTAGATTCTCATTTCGTTCCCACACCACAGGAGTAGTCAATGTTTTCCGATCGCGCAGCCAGCCCCGCCCCGCACCCGTCCCGCCAGCCTTCACGTGGGCGCCGGACGCGGCTGACGATGCTGTGCGCGAGCCTGTCGGTGGCCTATCCGCTGGCCTTGCATGCGGCGGAAGATCCCGCGGCGGAAGCCGTGGACGCGGCAGCCACGATGCAGACCGTCACCGTCACGGGCACGGCCGACAACAATACGGAAAACACGGGCTCCCTCGCCAGCCGCAAGGCCAGCGTGATGAAAGGCTTCGAATCGGTCCGCGACATTCCGCAGCCGGTGACGGTGATCACCCGCCAGTTGCTGGACGACCGCAACCTGCTCGACCTGCACGACGTGCTGCAGAACACGCCCGGCGTGTCGGTCGACTACACGGACAGCGAGCGCGTGTCGTACCACTCGCGCGGCTACCAGATCGATGCGCTGCAGGTCGATGGCATCACGATCAACCAGAGCGGTTCTCACTTCGTGCAGCCGGATACGGCCGTGCTGGACCGCGTGGAAGTGCTGCGCGGCGCCTCGGGCATGCTGCGCGGGTCGGGCAACCCGTCGGCCACCGTGAACATGGTGCGCAAGCGGCCCACGCGGGAATTCCAGCTGTCCGGCGCGGCCACGGTGGGGCGCTGGGACCGCCATCGCGTGGAAGGCGATATCTCCGGGGCGCTGAACGCTTCCGGCTCGCTGCGCGGCCGCGCCGTGGTGGTGGCGGACGAGAAGGAATTCTTCCAGAAGGCCAAGCAGGAAAAGCGCGAAGTGCTGTACGGCGTGGTCGAATACGACCTGGCCCCGTCCACCACGGTCACCGCGAGCCTGCAGCACACGGACCTGGATGCCACCGGCGCCTGGGGCGGCATGCCGGGCAACTTCGACGGTTCGCCGCTGTACCTGCCGCGCGATACCTACCTGGGCGTGGACTGGAACCGCTGGAACCGCTACAACGACATCGCCCTTGCCGAGATCGAGCACCGTTTCGCCAATGGCTGGACCGCGAAAGCCAGCGTGGCCTGGGTGCACCTGGCGCTGAAGGACGCCGGCTTCAAGCAGTCGTATTTCACGCGCGTGGCCGGCGCCACCAACCCCTACATGTTCAGCGTGGCGTCGGCGCAGTACACGGGTGCCGAGAGCACGCAGAAGGTATTGAACCTGGTGGCCAACGGCCCGTTCACGCTGTTCGGCCGCAAGCACGAGCTGATCGTCGGTGGTGAAGCGCTGCGCACCGAGGCGATCGACAGCTGGGGCCAGGGCAACCTGTACCCGCAAGTGGTGGACATCCGCACCTTCGACCCCTACACCACGTATGCCGAGCGCGACGTGGCCACGCCGGGCAGCGCCAATCCGAACTACACGCGCCAGAAGGGCGTGTTCGGCACGGCGCGGCTGTCCGTCACCGATCCGCTGACGCTGCTGGTGGGCGGGCGCCTGTCGTGGTGGGAATATGCCGTGCCGCGCACGCCGGCCAGCAACTACAAGATCGAGCGCGAAGCCACGCCGTTCGCCGGCCTCGTTTATGACTTCAACCAGAACGTCAACGCCTACCTGAGCTACACGGAAATCTTCACGCCGCAAAACGTGAAGGATGTGAACGGCAACATCCTGCAGCCGGTCCGCGGCGAGGACTACGAAGCCGGCGTGAAGGGCGACTTCTTCGGTGGCAAACTGACGGCATCGGCCGGCATCTTCCGCATCACCAACGAAGGCAAGGCGGTCGAGGATCTCGCCTCGAGCAATCCCTGCCTGCCGCACTACATTGCCGGCTTCTGCCGCGTGGCCGGCGGCAAGACGCAAAGCAAGGGCTGGGAACTGGAGATGGCCGGCGAGATCCTGCCGGGCTGGCAGGTGCAGGCGGGCTATACGAACACCCGCACCAAATACATCACCGACACCAACAGCGCCAATACCGGCCTGCCGCTGCGCAGCATCGATCCGCGCCACAAGCTGAACCTGTTCTCCAGCTACCGCTTCGAAGGCGCGCTGGCCGGCCTGACGGTGGGCGGCGGCGTGCGCACGCAGGATGGCAGCTACGTGACCGCCAGCGGCCTGACGACGCGCCAGGGCGGCTATTCGATCTTCAACGCGATGGCCGGCTACAGGTTCAACGAGCGTTACTCGGTGCAGCTGAACGTGGACAACCTGTTCGACAAGACGTACTACAAGAAATTCGCGCCCACCAACATCAGCTACTACTACGGCGATCCGCGCTACGTATCGCTGACGCTGCGCACCAGCCTGTAAGCGCGCGCCGTCACAGCGCCTGGCCGCCGGACACCTCGATCCGCTGGCCCGTCACCCAGCGGTTGCCGGGCGACAGCAGGCTGGCGATCATCGGTCCGATGTCGTCGGCCACGCCGACCCGGCCCAGTGCCGTCATCTGCGCCAGTGTGCGGTTCAGGTCGGGATTGTCACGCACCGCGCCACCGCCGAAATCGGTCTCGATGGCACCCGGCGCCACGGTGTTGACGGCGATGCCGCGGCTGCCGAATTCCTTGGCCATGTAGCGGGTCATCACTTCCACCGCTCCCTTCATCGCCGCATACGCGGCATAGCCCGGGAAGGTGAGGCGCGTCAGTCCGGACGACAGGTTGACGATCCGGCCGCCGTCGGCCAGCAGCGGCAGCAGTGCGCTGGTGAGGAAGAATACGCCCTTGAAATGCACGTCGACCAGGCGGTCGAACTGCGCCTCGGTGGTGTCGGCCAGCGGCGCGAATTCGCCGTGGCCGGCGTTGTTGACGAGGTGGTCGAACGTGTCGCGCTGCCACGTGTCGCGCAGGGCGCCGCGCAGCGTTTCCGCGAACGCCGGGAAGGATGCGATATCGCCGCTGTCGAGCCGGAACGCCAGCGCCTTGCGGCCCAGCGCTTCGATGTCGGCCACGACCGCCTGCGCTTCCTCGGCGCGGCTCTGGTAAGTCAGGATGACGTCGCCGCCCTGGCGGGCGATGCTGAGGGCGGTGTTGCGGCCGAGGCCGCGGCTGGCGCCGGTGACGAGGGAAATGGTGGTCATGCTGGGCTCCTTGGACAAAAGCTGGTTGGGAGACGCCATGATGCGGCCGCCGGCCGGCCGGAAATTTCCCGAATCCCCGGCGTTTTTGCCTGATCCTCCAAACGGCGTGGCGAAACGCCGGTTTCCGGTTACATTGGCGGCATGACGACCCTGCTCGACGCCGTGCGCCGCCACGCCGACCTCCATACGGATGCCAGCGGTCTCGGCATTTCCCCCATTCCCGGCCTGATGACCGTGCGCGCGTTCGCGCCCAGCGGCTTGCAGCACGCCATCGCCAGGCCGATCGTCTGCCTGGTGGTGCAGGGCAGCAAGAACGTGACGATGGGCACCACGTCGGTGGACTTCAGCGCCGGCGAGTCCCTGCTGATCACGGCCGACGTGCCGATCGTCAGCCAGGTCACCCGGGCCAGCCTGGCGGCCCCTTACCTGTCGCTGGTGCTGGAACTGGACCCGGCGCTGATCGCCGAACTGGGCGTGCAGATGGGCGCGGCGCCCGAAGAGACCCACGCGCCGGTGCGCGTCGACACCACCGATGCCGAAGTGGCGGATGCGGCGCTGCGGCTGCTGCGCCTGCTGGAGCGGCCCGCCGCCGTGCCCGTACTGCATGCCCAGCTGGTGCGCGAACTGCATTACTGGCTGCTGGCGGGGCGGCACGGTGCCGCGCTGCGGCGCCTGGGCTGGCCGAACGGGCCGGCACAGCGCGTGGCGCGCGCGGTCGCATTGCTGCGCAAGGATTTCACCCGCACGCTGCCGGTCGAGCGGCTGGCGGATGTCGCGGGCATGAGCCTTTCCTCCTTCCACCAGCATTTCCGTGCGGTGACGTCGCTGTCGCCGCTGCAATTCCAGAAGCAGCTCCGGCTGATCGAGGCGCGCCGGCTGATGCTGGCCGAAGGTGCTTCCGCCAGCAGCGCCGCCTTCGCCGTCGGCTATGAAAGCGTGCCGCAGTTCACGCGCGAGTACGGGCGGCTGTTCGGCACCACGCCGGTGCGCGATGCCCGGACAGCACGGGAGCGCCTCGCCCCGGCATAGGCCGGCATGGGAAGCTGCGCAGGCGTGCGCCGCGAGCACGATTGGCGCGGCGATTGGTGTTGCAGCCGGATTCGACATAGTATGGTCACTGCCGCGTGTCACTGCCGCGTATTGCTGCTGCCGCGTAGCGCCGCTGCTGCTTATTACAGCTGCGTACTGCTGCTGCGTACTGCAGCTGGGTACTGCTGCTGCGATTACTGCTGCATCACCACTCATCCTCTTATTCATTCGCTTCCGGCCGCCGATCATGACGAGCGAGCATCAGCCATCCGCAACCCCACCGGACCCGGACCAGAAGCCGGAGCTGTCGTTCGGCCAGCTGCTTTACCGCTTCCTGTTCTTCGACTGGCTGTTCCGCGACGTGAATGCGGCGCGCGACCTGTACGAACGCCACGCCGCCCGCCAGCACAACCAGCGCATGAGCCGCTACCTGCCCGTCTACCTGCGCCGCTGGTCGGTGCTGGCGGCATTCGATTTCTGCCTGGGCATCCTGTTCGAGAAGGTGGTGCAGGCCACGCTGCTGTCGGCCTGGTTCTTCACGTGGTCGTGCGTGACCGTGACCGGCATGGTCGTCATCACGGTGGCCTGGCTGTTCCTGGCGTTTGCGCGCATGCCCTGATTGCCCCGGCGCGCTGGCGAATGCTAGAGTGAAGCTCTCGCCGATCCGGGAGCCCCCCATGCGCAGCTTCACCAACGGTAGCCGCTCCGCCAGCAACTCCGCCAGCAACTCCGCCAGCAACTCCACTATCAACTCCACCAGCCGGTCCGCCATCCTGGTCAACCTCGCGCTGGCCCTGGCGGGCGGTTTCGCGATGCGCCAGGCTTTCGGCCTGGAGCCGGTGTGGTGGTTGGCCTGGATCGCGCCCGCGCCGCTGCTGGTGGCGGCCTTGCGCAGCGGTACCGGCGCGGCGCGGCTGCTGGTCCTGGCGGCGTCGCTGATCGCCACCAGCGGGCCGTTCTCCTATTTCGCGCTGCTGATGCCCGTGCCCCCCGCCGTGCTGGTCACCGTGCTGCTGGCCCTGACCTGGACGCTGGTGATCCTGCTGGCACGGCGCGCGATGCTGCGTACCGCCTCGCCGTGGGCCGTGCTGGCGTATCCGCTGCTGTGGTGCGCGGTGGATACGCTGATGGCCACCCTGCACCCGGACGGCAACTGGAGCAGCCTGGCGTACTCGCAGGCCGGTTTCGCGCCGGCCGTGCAGGTCGTGTCGCTGGCCGGGGTTGCCGGGCTGGTGTTCGGCCTGTCGCTGGTACCGTCGGCGATCGCCTTCGCGGTGACGCGCGGCTGGCGCGCGGCACGGGTGCCCGCCCTCGCCACGGTGGCGGTGGTGGCCGCCATCTTCGCGTTCGGCTACACGCGCATCCCCGCGGCGGCGCCGGCCGGCGGCGAGCTGGTGGGCCTGGTGTCGATCGACGACTTCATCGGCCCGCGCGTGCCGGCCGCGCACGCCGAGCGCATCTGGGCGCAATACGAACGCCACGTGGCCGCGCTGGCCGCGCAGGGCGCGCGCATCGTGGTGCTGCCGGAAAAGATCGCGGTGCTGGCGCCGGATGCCGCCGCGCCGCTGTCACGGCGCCTCGCCACGCTGGCCGCGCGCCATCGCCTGTGGCTGGTCGTGGGCATCGGCACCGACGACGGCGGCCGCAAGCACAACCTGGCCTGGCTGTTCGGGCCCGATGGCCGGCTGGGCGCCAGCTACCTGAAACACCACATGGCGCCGCCGGAGCGCGAATTCCTGCCCGGCGCCGCCTACGACGTGCGCACCATCGGCGGTACCGCCTACGGGCTGGCGATCTGCAAGGACATGCACTTCGCCGGCATGGGCCGGGCCTATGGCCAGCGCGGCGCGCAGGCGATGCTGGTGCCGGCCTGGGATTTCGGGCTCGATGCCTGGTATGCCGCCAGGCTGTCCGCGCTGCGTGGCGTCGAGAGCGGGTTTGCAATGGTGCGCGTGGCGCGCGACGGGCTGCTGACCGTCACGGATGCCTACGGCCGCGTAAGCGCCGAAGCCCGTTCGGCGCCGCTGCCCGGCGCGACCCTGCTGGCGGCCTTGCCGGCGCAGCGCATCGGCACGCTGTACGCGCGCACCGGCGATGCCTTCGGCTGGCTGTGCACGGCGGCCGCCGCGCTGATGCTGCTGCGGTGGCTGTGGCTGTGGCTCGATCGGCGGCGGCGCCCGGTTCAGGCCGGGAACGAAAAGCCCGCCGGATACGCGTGAAAGCCGTCGAAATCGGCTTTACCCACCGGTACGCCGGCCTGCCGCGCGATGGCGTACGCCATGCTGTAGTGGAAAAAGAAGTTGGGCAGGCCGTACAGCAGGAAGTAATCGGGCCCGTTGAAATGCAGTTCGGCAAACCCCGCCACCGTGTCCACCTGCCGTGCGGCGAGGTCGTCGAACGCCGCGGCGGGCAGCGCGTCCAGGTAGGCGATGGTGCTGGCCAGCTCGCGCCGCACACCTTCCAGCGTGAATTCCTCGCCCTCGAACGACACGATGTCCCGGCCCGCCAGCGGGCAGCTGACGCGCAGCGTGAAGCCGATGGCGGTGCGCGCCTGCTGCAGCAGCGGCGCCATGCCGGGGTGCAGCCGGTTGGCGGCCACCGCCGGATCGAAGGCGGCCACGTGCTGCAACAGCTGGTCCAGGTGATCCAGGTAATGCAGGAAAACGCGGGTCGGCAACATCATGCGGCAGGCTCCTGTTTGCTGGGATGGCAATGACGGGTATCATAGTCGATAGCGCCGCCGGGCCATCACCGGCGGTGACCGAAAACGGCTTCTTCCGGCTTCTTCCGGCTTCTTCCGGATTTTTCCGGATTGTTCCATTACTGCTTGTTCCCATTGCCGCCATGCGCCGCTGGATCCTCATCATGCTGCTGCTGATCTACCCGTTCCAGGTTGCCCTGGCGATGGCGGACCGCTGCTGCCTGACGACACCGCAGGGCGTGACGCATCACGCGAGCGCGGCGCAGCCGGATGCACAACCGGTGGCGCTGGCAGTGGACGACCACGGCAGCGCCAGCGATCCGCACTGCGCCGCCTGCGTGTTCGTGCACACGATCAGCGTTCCTCCCACCATCGCCATGCTGCCGGCCATGTACGGCACCGTGCCAGCATCGTCTTCCGCCAGCCACTGGCTGGCTTCGCATAGCCCCGGCCGTCCCGAACGGCCGCAGTGGCAGCCTGCCGCCGTCCAGTAGCGCAGGCATTCGGCACGCCTGATCCGATCCCCTCATCAGGAGCATCCATGTTCATCCAGCCCGGACGACGATTCGTCCCGGCCGTGGTGCTGGCCCTCGCCTGCGGCATTGCCGCGGCGGGGGAGCCGGCCACGGTCATTCCGCTCGACCTGCCGGCCGCCATCGCGCTGGCGGCCGAGCGCCATCCCGCCCTGCGCGCCGCGGCCCACGAGGCCAGCGCCAGCGCGGCCGCCGTGGAGCAGGCCGGCCGCCTGCCCAACCCCGAACTGGCGTACCTGCGCGAAGGCCACCGCGCGGGCAGCCGCACCACCACCGTGCAGGTCAGCCAGCCGCTCGAACTGGGCGGCAAGAGGAAGGCCCGCATCGCCGTCGCGCAAGGCGCGTTCGACCTGGCTGCCAGCGAGCACGCGCTGCGCCGCCAGGCCCTGCGCGCCGACGTCATCGACGCCTTTTATACGGCCCTGATCGCCGGGGAGCGCGTGCAGCTCGCCCAGGCAACGGTGGAGCTGGCCGGCAAGGGCCTGCAAGCCGCCGACGGCCGGGTCGCCGCCGGCAAGGTCTCGCCGGTGGAAGCCAGCAAGGCGCGCGTGGCACATGCCGATGCCCGCGCCGAACTGGCACGCGCGGCGGCGGACCTGGTGATCGCCCGCAATGCGCTGGGCGCGCTGGTCGGCGAGCCGCTCGAGGCGCGCGAGCTGGCCGGTGGCGCGGTGGACGCGCTGCCGCCGGTCGAAGCGCTGCCGGCGCTGTTGCAGCGGGCCGCCGTTGCGCTGTCCGTACGCCGCGCGCGCCAGCAGTTGACGTACCGGCAGGCACAGGCCGATGCGGAACGCGCGGCGCGCATGCCCGACGTGACGCTCACCATCGGCAGCCAGCGCGACGACCAGCTGGCGCACCGCCAGGCCGTGGTCGGGCTGGCCATCCCGCTGCCGCTTTTCGACCGCAATGGCGGCAACCTGGCAGCGGCCGTCGCCCGCACGGACGGTGCGCGGGCCGAACTGGAAGCGGCCGAACTGGCGGCGCATACCGGCCTCGCGGCCGCCCACCTGCGCTATGGCCAGGCGCGCGGCGAAGCCCTGCTGCTGGCGCAGGACGTGGTGCCCGAAGCGCGCAATGTGCACGCTCTCACCCTGAAGGGTTTCGAGTACGGCAAGTTCACCTTCCTCGACGTACTCGATGCGCAGCGCACCTATTTCCAGGCCCGCGCCCGGCAGTGGCAGGCCATGCTCGACGCGTGGCGCGCCCACGCCGACATCGAGCGCCTGGCCGGCCCGGCACAATCAGACTAAGAGACCGACATGACAAGAAAACAGATACTGGCGATCGCGCTGATGTGCGTCGCCGCCGCCTTGCTGGCCGCGCTGATGCTGTGGCGCCAGCCGGCCGGCACCGATGCGCATGGCCATGGCGGGCAGCAAGAACACGCCAACAATGAACATGCCAACAATGAACACGCCGACGATGGCAAGCACGAGGAACACGGGGAGCACAAGGAACACGAGGATTCGCACGGCCACGATGACCGCCATGCCGACACGGCGCCGCCGGCAGCACCCTCGGATGCGATCGCGATGAGCGAGGCGCAGATCAAGGCCAATGGCATCGCCATCGATGCCGCACAGCCGGCCGCCATCCGCGAGATGCTGCACCTGCCGGCGCAGGTGCGTGCCGATGCGGAGCGCACCGTCGCCATCGCGGCACCGGCACGCGGCATGGTGCAATCGGTGCCCGTTTCGCCCGGCAGCGTGGTGCGCAAGGGCGATGCCCTGGTGACGCTGCAAAGTCCGGAAGTGGCGCAATGGCGCGCCGAAGCCGCGGCCGCCGCGCAACGGCTGCAACTGGCGCGCACGGTGGCGGAACGCGAACGCAAGTTATGGGATGAGCGCATCTCGGCCCGGCAAGACCTCGACACCGCCCAGGCCACGCTGGGTGAAGCGCAGGTGCAGGCCGATGCCGCACGCCAGCGCCTGGCCGCCCTCGGTATCGCCGCGTCGGGCGGTGCCAGCGTCACCCTCCGCGCACCGCTGTCCGGCGTGGTGATCGACCGGCCCGCCGTTGCCGGCATGGCGTCGGACGGCACGCAGCCGCTGTTGACCATTGCCGACCTGGACCGGGTGTGGATCGAAGCCGCCGTGCCGTCCGGCAGCCTGGCGCAGGTGGAACCGGGCATGCCGGCGACGGTGACGGCGGCCGCGCTGGCCGACGCGGTGCAGGGCACCGTGTCGTTCGTCGGGCCGGTGCTGGGCGAAGCCACGCGGATGGCGACCGCCCGCGTCACGCTGGCCAATCCCGGCATGCGGCTGCGGCCGGGCATGCTGGCCACCGTCGACCTGCTCGGGCCGAAGGGCGATGCCGCCGTGACCGTGGCGGCTGATGCCGTGCAGACGATCCATGAACGCAGCGTAGTGTTCGTGCGCACTCCCGGCGGCTTCGAGGCGCGCACCGTCACCCTCGGGCGGTCGGACGGGCGGCGCACGGAAATCGTCAAGGGGCTGGCGGCCGGCACGCGCTACGCCGCGGCCGGCAGCTACCTGCTGAAGGCCGATCTCGGCAAGGCCGAAGCCGAGCACGATCACTAAGGGGCCGCCATGTATGCACAACTGATTGCCGCGGTCATCGCGCGGCGCTGGCTGGTCGTGTGCGCGGTGCTGTGCCTGGCCGCGCTCGGCCTGTACAGCTATCAAAAGCTGCCGATCGACGCGGTGCCGGACATCACCAACGTGCAGGTGCAGATCAACGCGCCGGCGCACGGCTACTCGCCGCTGGAAGTGGAGCAGCGCATCACGTTCCCGATCGAAACGGTGATGAACGGCTTGCCGGGACTGGAAGGCACGCGGTCGCTGTCGAAGTACGGCCTGTCGCAGGTGACGGTGGTGTTCCGCGACGGTACCGACATCTATTTTGCCCGCCAGCTCGTCAATGAACGGCTGCAGCAGGCCCGCTCCGGCTTGCCGCCGGGCGTGGAGCCGTCGCTGGGGCCGATCGCCACGGGGCTCGGCGAAATCTTCTACTGGACGGTGGAGGCCAGGGATGGCGCCCGCAAGCCCGATGGCACGCCGTACACGCCGACCGACCTGCGCGAGATCCAGGACTGGGTGGTGGCGCCGCAGCTGCGCGGCGTGCCCGGCGTTACGGAGGTCAACACGATCGGCGGCTACGAGAAGGAATTCCAGGTGGCGCCAGACATGGACCGGCTGGCGGCGCATGGCCTGAGCCTCGCGCAACTGATGACGGCGCTCGAACGCAACAACGGCAATGCCGGTGCCGGCTATATCGAGCGCGGCGGCGAACAGTTCGTGGTGCGCACGCCGGGCCAGCTGCGCACGCTAGAAGAAATCCGCAACATCGTGCTCGACGTGGTGCAGGGTGCGCCGATCCGCGTGCGCGACGTGGCCGACGTGGAAACGGGCCGCGAGCTGCGCACCGGCGCCGCCACGGAAAATGGCCGTGAAGTGGTGCTGGGCGCCGTGTTCATGCTGATCGGCGAAAACAGCCGCAGCGTGGCCGACGCGGCGCGGCACCGGCTGGAAGACATCAACCGCTCGCTGCCCGCCGGCGTGCAGGCCTTGCCCGTCTATGACCGCTCGGTGCTCGTCAACAAGGCCATCGGCACGGTGCGCACCAACCTGGCCGAAGGCGCGCTGCTGGTGATCGCGATCCTGTTCCTCTTCCTCTGCAACCTGCGCGCGGCGCTGATCACGGCCATGGTGATCCCGCTGACGATGCTGATGGTGTTTACCGGCATGGTGCAGGCAGGGGTCAGCGCCAACCTGATGAGCCTGGGCGCGCTGGATTTCGGCATCATCATCGATGGTGCCGTGGTGATCGTGGAAAACTGCATCCGGCGGCTGGCCCACGCGCAGGTCGCGGCGGGCAGGCCACTGACGCGTGGCGAACGCTTCGCCGAGGTGGCCGCCGCCGCCGCCGAGGCGCGCCGCCCGCTGCTGTTCGGCCAGCTGATCATCATGACGGTCTACCTGCCGATCTTCGCGCTGACCGGCATCGAGGGCCGCATGTTCCATCCGATGGCCGTGACGGTGGTGATGGCGCTGGTGGCGGCGATGGTGCTGTCGGTAACGTTCGTGCCGGCCGCCGTGGCGCTGTTCGTGACAAAACCCGTGGCCGAACGCGACAGCCGCATCATGGTCAAGGCGCGAGACTGGTATGCCCCGGTGCTCGACTGGGTGCTGCGCAACCGTCCGGTGGCCCTGACGTTCGCCGTGCTGGCCGTGCTGCTGTCGGGGTTGCTGGCGACGCGGCTGGGCACCGAGTTCGCGCCGAACCTGGACGAGGGCGACCTGGCCGTGCTGACCATGCGCATCCCCGGCACCAGCCTGCAGCAATCGGTGCGCATGCAGCAGCAACTGGAAAAATCCCTGCTGCAGCAGTTTCCCGAGATCGAGCGCATGTTCGCCCGCATCGGCACCTCGGAAGTGGCGACCGACCCGATGCCGCCGAACGCGGCGGACAGCTACATCATGCTGCGCCCCGAGAAGGAATGGCCCGCGCCGCGCAAGTCGCACGCCGAGCTGGTGGCGGCGATCACCGCGGCGGCCCAGCGCATCCCCGGCAACAACTACGAGTTCTCGCAACCGATCCAGCTGCGTTTCAACGAACTCATTTCCGGCGTGCGCAGCGACGTGGCCGTGAAGGTGTTCGGCGACGACCCGGAAGCGATGCAGGCCGCGGCCCGGCAGGTGGCGCAGCGCCTGCAGAAGCTGCCCGGCGCCGCCGAGGTGAAGGTCGAGCAGACCGAAGGCTTGCCGGCGCTGGCCTTGCAGGTCGACCGCATCAAGGCGGCACGCTATGGCCTGAACGTGGCGGACGTGCAGGAAGCCTTCGGCACGCTGGTGGGCGGGCGCGACGTGGGCCTGGTCTTCGAAGGCGACCGCCGCTTCGCGATCACGGTGCGCCTGCCGGAGGGCTTGCGCAACGACGTGGACACGCTGCGCCAGCTGCCGATCGCGCTGCCGGCCGCCTCTTCCTCGAACAATGGCCGCGCGTCCAGCATCCCGCTGTCCGAGATCGCCACGCTGGCGTTCGTGCCCGAGGCCAACCAGGTCAGCCGCGAGAACGGCAAGCGCCGCGTGGTGGTCACGGCCAATGTGCGCGGCCGCGATCTGGGCTCCTTCGTGGCGGACCTGAAGGGTGAGCTGAAGGGCGTGAAACTGCCGGCCGGCACCTGGCTGACCCTGGGCGGACAGTTCGAGAACCTGGAGAAGGCCGCGCAGCGGCTGGCCATCGTGGTGCCGCTGGCGCTGGCGATCGTCTTCGTGCTGCTGTACCTGATGTTCAACAGCCTGCACGACGGCCTGCTGGTCTTTACCGGCATTCCGTTCGCGATGACGGGCGGCGTGCTGGCCCTGTGGCTGCGCGGCATGCCTCTGTCGATCTCGGCGGCGATCGGCTTCATCGCCCTGTCCGGCGTGGCGGTGCTGAACGGTCTCGTCATGCTGTCGTTCGTCAGGGTGCTGCGTGAACAGGGCCACTCGCCGGAACAGGCGATCCGCGAAGGCGCGCAGGGCCGGCTGCGGGCGGTGCTGATGACGGCGCTCGTCGCGTCGCTGGGCTTCCTGCCGATGGCGCTGGCCACCAGCACGGGCGCCGAGGTGCAGCGGCCGCTGGCGACGGTGGTCATCGGTGGCATCCTGTCGTCGACGGCGCTGACGCTGCTGATCTTGCCGGCGCTGTACACGTGGCGCCGGAACGAGGAGGAGAAAACGGAACCGGTTACCTCCCGGAATTGAATCTCCCCTGATCGCCGATCCCCCTAAAATAATCCGCCACCGACATGACATGCGTTCAGGAGGCTTTATGGGAAGGAAAGATGTTCCGGGGATCGGCGAATATGGCGGGCCGGCCGGCGGCTGGGGAGCGCTGCAGGCGGTGGCCAAGGCGTTGCGGGGCGAGATGAATGCCCACAGCACCACCATCCTGCTGCAGGTGAACCAGCCCACCGGCTTCGATTGCCCCGGCTGCGCGTGGCCCGACCCGCGCCACGGCTCCTCGTTCGAATTCTGCGAGAACGGCGCCAAGGCCGTGTCGTGGGAAGCCACCAACAAGCGCGTCACGCCCGAGTTTTTCGCACAGCACAGCGTGAGCGAGCTGTGGCAGCGGGATGATTTCAACCTGGAGTTCGAAGGGCGGCTGACGCACCCGATGGTGTACGACGCCGCCACCGACCATTACGTGCCGATCGCGTGGGACGACGCGTTCGCCCGCATCGGCGCCGCGCTGCGCAGCCTGCCGGATCCTGACATGGCCGAGTTCTACGCGTCCGGCCGGGCCTCCAACGAGGCCGCGTTCCTGTACCAGCTGTTCGCGCGCGAATACGGCACCAACAATTTCCCGGACTGTTCGAACATGTGCCACGAAGCCACCAGCGTGGGCTTGCCGGAATCGATCGGCGTAGGCAAGGGCACCGTGTCGCTGGAGGATTTCGACCATTGCGATGCGATCTTTTCGTTCGGCCACAATCCGGGCACCAACCATCCGCGCATGCTGGCCACGCTGCGCGCGGCCGCGCTGCGGCATGCGCCGATCGTGGTCTTCAATCCGCTGAAGGAACGCAGCCTGGAACGCTTCAAGTCGCCGCAGAGCCCGGTCGAGATGACGGTGGGGAAGGCGGTGCCGATCGCCACGCATTACTACCAGGTACGCATCGGCGGCGACAGCGCGGTCGTGAAAGGCATGATGAAGGCACTGCTGGCGGCGGATGCCCGGCAGGTGGCCCAAGGGGGACCGAGCCTGCTGGACCGCGATTTCATCCGCGACCATACCAGCGGCTTCGCGACGCTGGTGGCGGATCTCGACAATACTTCCTGGGACGAGATCGAGCGGGTATCCGGCCTGCCGCGCGCGGACATCGAAATGGCGGCGGACGTGTATGCGAACGCGAAACGCGTCATCATCTGCTACGGCATGGGCATCACGCAGCACCGGCATGGCACTTCCAACGTGCAGCAGCTGGCCAACCTGCTGCTGCTCGGCGGGCATATCGGCCGGGAAGGCGCCGGCATCTGCCCGCTGCGCGGCCATTCGAACGTGCAGGGCGACCGCACCGTGGGCATCACCGAAATTCCCAGCCAGGGCTTCCTCGACTCTCTGGAGCGGGTGTTCGGCATCAAGGCGCCGCGCCATCATGGCCACGGCGCCGTGGCGGCGCTGGAGGCGATGCGCGACGGCCGGTCGAAGGCGCTGGTCTGCCTCGGCGGCAACCTGCCGGTGGCGATGCCCGATCCGCAAGCCTGCTTCGACGCCATCCGCGGCCTGGACCTGTGCGTCCACATCGCGACGAAACTGAACCGTTCGCACCTGCTGGTGGGGAAGAAGGCCGGTCAACTGAGCTTCATCCTGCCCTGCCTGGGCCGCACCGAACGCGACGTGCAAGCCACCGGGCCGCAATCGGTCACGGTGGAAGATTCGATGTCGATGGTGCATTCCTCGCACGGCACGCTGCCGCCGGCCTCGGAACACCTGCGCTCGGAACCGGCCATCGTGGCCGGCATCGCGAAAGCCACGCTGCCACAGTCGAAGGTCGATTGGGACGGGCTGGTCGCGGACTACAGCCGCATCCGCGACAAGATCGAACAGGTCTTCCCCGATTTCGACCACTACAACGAGCGCGTCGCCCAGCCGCGCGGCTTCCGCCTCGAAAGCCCGGCCATGCGGCGCGAATGGCGCACCAGGACAGGCAAGGCCAATTTCCTGGTCTCCGACAGCCGGCGCGAGCGCCCGCTGGCCCGCCCGGGCGAAGACGATCCGCTGGTGCTGGCCACGATCCGCAGCCACGACCAGTACAACACCACGATCTACGGCAAGAACGACCGCTACCGGGGCGTGACGGGCCGGCGCGACGTGATCTTCGTGCACGAGGACGACCTGGCCGCGCGCGGCCTGGAACATGGCGACATGGTCGACGTGGAAGCCGTGGCCGAGTGCGACCACCCGGACCAGCCGCGCATCCTGCGCAACCTGGTGGCCGTGGCCTTCGACATCGCGCGCGGCTCGGCGGCGGCGTATTACCCGGAAGCGAACGGGCTGGTGGCGCTGTCGAACTACGATGAACGCAGCGGCACGCCGTCGTACAAGTCGATTCCGATCGTGCTGCGGCGCGCCGCTTCGGGCGGGCAGGACAGGGCGGTGACGGATTGACCCATATTCCGCCAGGGCTGTTGGCTTACTTCGATACGCGGCAGGTGAAGGTCGCCAGCTCGAGCACGCCATTCTTCGCCAACGTGGTCGCCGTGCATTCCGTCGCTGCCTTCGGGATCGGATAGAACAGCTGCAGCAGACCACGCCCGCCGCCATAGCCGCAATACACGTAGGTCGGATACCAATGCGGCTGCTCGAAGCGCCAGAGCTGCGCCCGGCGCCCGCCACGCCCGGTCTCCTTGTTATCCTCCGGGACGAGGTATCCGGACTCCTCAGGCGGCCCATGCAACATTCCTGCAGATGTCAGCGGGGCCGCCTGCAGCATCGCGAAGCGCCAGCCCGCCGGGGCCTTGCCCTGCACTGATCCCGGCTCCAGCGTGGATGGACAGGCTATGTGATGCTCGGCGCCCCATACCGCATTCGAGCAGAACAGGCATACGGCACCGCCGACAGCTGCCAGCAGCGGGGTCATCGGGTAAGTCAGGTCGCTCATTCGATCACTCGGAAGGCCAGGGCATTGTTACTCGCATTCGGAAACGATCCGTCAGCATTGCGCTGTTGACGGGGCGGAGGGACTCGAATCAAACGCATGGTGATCTTACCGCCGTTGTTTCGCCACTGATCAACCACCCATATGCCAGAGTCCATCACGCGGACGACCAGCGCCGCATGCTGCCCAGTGTGCCGCTGCGGGTAACGGCCGTTCTTGTCGAAGGTGGCAATTGCCGTCCCCCTTCTGATCGAATTACCAGCTTCCATCACCCAATTGCCGGCGCGCCAAGTCGCTGTAGTCCTGCCTCTCAGACCCGAAACGTATTCCTTGATGAGGTCGACACATTCCCCGCTGCCCGCATTGGGGGTTTGACCTTTGGCTAGCTCATCGACACCGCTGTACACGTGGCCCATAGATCCCTTTCTTCCGACCGCAAATGGTCGTGGAATCCATGGTGACGAAAGTGAAAATCAGGATATTGATGGTAGGCAACAGCAAGAATCGAAACGCGCCAGTTGTCTACAAGACGCATCAGAACGCGTACAGAACAATCTCGAGGGACTCGTACATCTCTGCCAGGCAAACGTGCAGGTCGACAGCCGACTAGGCTAGCCGACTACGACGCTAGCGGGTAGCGGCGATGTGAAAGCCGCTGCCGGCGATTTCTTCCTCGTCCACTTCGGTGCGCGTGATGCCGGTCACGCGCGCGCCGGGCGGGCCGTGCCGCGACCAGGCCACCAGGGCTTCCACGTCCTGCTGCGGGCCGCGCAGGCAGGCTTCCACCGTGCCGTTGCGGCGGTTGCATACCCGGCCGGCGAGCCCCAGCGCCGCGGCCTGCGTTGCCAGCGCGTGGCGAAAGCCCACGCCCTGGACGGTTCCTTCGATGATCAGTCGGGTTGCCATGTCGTGCATCCGTTGGGTTTTCAGGATCGCTGCCACGCCAGTGTAGCGCCGATGCGATATTCAAACAGGTATCGGCAATTGGAAATTTGTCATTGGCGCACGCATATCGATGTGGGTACGATATTTCCAATAATGCACCGCCACACCGGCGGGAGACATACATAAAACATCGGAGACCACCATGCACCGCATCGCCCATCGCGTAGCCGCCGCGCTTCGCCACGCCTTTTCCCCATAGCCCGGTGACGTTGCCGGGCAAGTACCGCCCGGCCCCGGACACCTGAACCCATGCACGCGATCCGGCCGCTTACACGAGCGGCGCAGGTGGCGTTCGCACGCCCGTGCCATGGGAACGTCGACCTGATTCACACAACAAGCAACGATAACGCGGAGATGACAATGCTGAAAAAACTGGTGGTGGGCGCAATGCTCGCATGCGCGGCCGCTTCGAGCGGCGCGATCGAACTGGCCGGACTGCAGAATGCGCACGACCCGGGCACGATCACAAAGGATGGCGATACCTATTTCAACTTCACGACGGGCACCGGCATCTGGTATTCCACCTCGACCGACCTGCGGAACTGGCAGGGCGGCGCGGCCCCCGTGTTCGCGACCAATCCGGCCTGGGTCGAGCAGAAGATCCCCAACTTCAAGGCCAACGGCTCGTCGTACTGGGCGCCGGACGTGATCCAGATGAACGGCGCCTACTACATCTACTATTCGGTGTCGCAGTGGGGCACCACCAACTCGGCGATCGGCGTGGCACGCAGCCCCTCGCTGAAGAACCCGGTGTGGACGGACCTCGGCATCGTGGTGCAATCGTTCGGCCGCGGCAATGCCGAAATCAACGCGATCGACCCGGCCCTGTTCCGCGACCATGACGGCCGCGTCTTCATGAGCTTCGGTTCCTTCTTCGGCGGCATCGGCGTGGCCGAGATCGACCAGGCCACCGGCAAGCTGGCCAACTACGTGACCAAGGTCGCCGGCGGCACCAACGCCCGGCGCGATATCGAGGCGCCCTACATCACCCGCAACGGCGATTACTACTACCTGTTCACCAACCGCGGTTCGTGCTGCCGGGGCAGCGAGAGCACGTACTACGTGGAAGTGCAGCGCGCCACCAGCGTGGACGGCCCTTACTCCGAGCCGCGCACCATCCTGGCCAATGTCGATGGCCGGCACAAGGGCCCGGGCCACGTGGGCGTGCTGAAGCAGGGTGGCTGCAACTTCGTCTCCACGCACTACTACGACACGGCCGACAACGGCAACGCCAAGCTGCAGATCATGAAGATGACGTATGCCGACCGCGGTACCGATATCGACTGGCCGCAGCTCACGCGCGACTTCGACAGCTTCGAGGAAGGCTGCGACGGCGTCAGCGATGGCCGCTACGCGATCATGAACGGCGCCAGCGGCAAGGCGATGACGGTGGCCGATACCGCCATGCTGCGCGCCACCCAGCCGGGCGCGATGGTCCAGCAAAAGACCTTCGCCAACCTGAAGAACCAGTACTGGTACGTGATCGGGCACGGCAACGGCGACTACAGCGTGATCAACGAGCACAGCCTGCTGGCGATAGACGACTGGGAAGTGTCGATGTCGCCGGGCGCCAAGGTCGCACAGTGGTCCTACTGGGGCGGCGAAGGCCAGAAGTGGCGCTTCGCCGACGCCGCCAACGGCAAGCACACCATCCAGAACAAGATCAACGGCCTGATGGCCGAAGTGAGCGGCGGCAGCACGGCGAACAATGCGCCGGTCCTGCAATACCCGCTGCATGGCGGCGCCAGCCAGCAGTGGTCGCTGCAGCGCAAGTAATCCCCACTCAAAAGGAATGACCCCATGAATACCCGACTCGCTCACCTGGCCGTGGCCGCGCTGCTGGCAGCCGCCGGCACGACGGCCTCCGCCGATGTCCTCCTCGTCACCGACCGCGCCGCGTTCAATGCGCTCGGCACCATTGCCTACAACAGCAATTTCGACGATTTCGGCGCCGGCTTCAACGTGCCGGGCGATCCCTTCACCCGCGGCGATGTCACCTATGCGTCCGACATGAACATCACCGTCGGCGCCGGCACCGAATTCGGCATCGGCAGCTTGCGCACGCTGGTCTCGAACAATTACTTCAGCGGGCTGGCGGGTACCATCGCGGCGGGCTACAGCCTGTTCGGCTTCGATGCGGCGGTGAACGAAGGGCCGGTCGACATCACGATCACCACCAACCGGGCCAGCTACACGTTCAACGGCGTGGCCCTGGCCGACGGCGTGAGCGGCCTGACGTTCCAGGGCTTCCAGTCGACCGGTGCAGGCGAGTATTTCACGGGCTTTCGCATCGACACGCTGGGCGATGGCTACCTGCCCGGCATGACGGACGTCGCTGTCGGCGTGTCGCCGGTGCCGGAGCCGGCGACGGGCTTGCTGCTGCTGGGGGGCCTGGGTGTGCTGGGATTGGCGCGGTGGCGCAAGGTGCGCAGCTGAACCAGCGAATCGCGCGCCTGCCAATCAGGCAGATCTCCCGCCAGTGTTACCTGAACCGGTTCAATCGTAGTCCATGATATGGACGACGATCCGCTTCGTTGGACGGACCAGGTAATGCCGGTATTTGTCGCTGATCCGGACGCCAGGAATGACACAGGCATTCATCGAAGCGTTGGCAGGCAGCCCTTTCAGCTGCTCGAACGAGCAGCGCAGGGTCACCGGGCTATCCGATGAGTTCTCGAACGGCGTATCCTTCGGTGGCCAGTTGAAATCACTCCGGGCGACGATGATGTAGTTGGGCAGGCTGACGAGGCTTCCTTTCGATATCACGGCCTTCACGTACCCGAGCCGCCAGTCGCATGGCCCCGGAATGTAGCGGTCCACCGTCAACCGCGCCGTGAAGGCCGTGCCACGTCTTTCGACGCGAAGCGGAACACTTACCTCGGACGGGAAGCTTGCCCCTTCCAGGTAGCCGGCCAGGAACGACGGGATCGACTTGCAGCCACGGGCGCCATTGGTCTCATAATGGGCCGTCAGGCGCAGGCCGAATCGTGGGGAAATCGTGCCCGCCATCTCGATTTCGTTGCTGGACTGCCCGGCAAGCCGAGGGTAGGTGTGGTGTGCGGGATCGAGCTCATTGCCGATCGGCGGCAAAAGATACTCCGCCACGCGCGGTACCACGGCGACCAGCCCCGCTCCTGCAAGCATCAGCAATATCCAGCTGGTGCGCGACATGTCTTTCCTTTCGGGAGATGGCAACGAAAAAACGGCCGGTTGCTCGCGCAACCGGCCGTTTTCACATGCAGCAAGGAGCTATCAGGCGCCCAGCACTTCCAGCGCCTGGTTGAACGTGGCGCTCGGGCGCATCACGGCTTTCACCTTCGCGCTGTCCGGCTGGTAATAGCCGCCGATGTCGGCCGGCTTGCCCTGGATTTCCAGCAGTTCGGCAACGATCTTCTGCTCGTTCTCGCCCAGCGTCTTGGCCAGCGGCGCGAACTTGGCGGCCAGTTCCGCGTCTTCCGTCTGGTTCGCCAGTTCCTGGGCCCAGTACAGCGACAGGTAGAACTGCGAGCCGCGGTTGTCCAGCTCACCGGTCTTCGGCGACGGCGACTTGCGGTTGTCCAGCAGCTTGCCGGTGGCCGCGTCCAGCGTCTTGGCCAGCAGCTTGGCCCGCGCGCTGCCGGTCTTGATGCCCAGGTCTTCCAGGCTCACCGCCAGGGCCAGGAATTCGCCCAGCGAATCCCAGCGCAGGTGGTTTTCCTCGGTCAGCTGCTGCACGTGCTTCGGTGCCGAACCGCCGGCGCCCGTTTCGTACATGCCGCCGCCGGCCATCAGCGGCACGATCGACAGCATCTTGGCCGACGTGCCCAGTTCCATGATCGGGAACAGGTCGGTCAGGTAGTCGCGCAGGATGTTGCCGGTGACGGAGATGGTATCCAGGCCGCGGATCACGCGTTCCAGCGTGTAGCGCATCGCGCGCACCTGCGACATGATCTGGATGTCCAGGCCCGTGGTGTCGTGATCCTTCAGGTACGTGGTGACCTTCTTGATCAGTTCATTTTCGTGCGGGCGGTACGGGTCCAGCCAGAACACGGCCGGCATGCCGGAGTTGCGGGCGCGGGTGACGGCCAGCTTGACCCAGTCGCGGATCGGCGCATCCTTCACCTGGCACATGCGCCAGATGTCGCCCTTCTCGACGTTCTGCGTCAGCAGCACTTCGCCGGTGGCCAGGTCGGTGATGTTGGCGATGCCGTCTTCCGGCACTTCGAACGTCTTGTCGTGCGAACCGTATTCCTCGGCCTGCTGGGCCATCAGGCCCACGTTGGGCACCGTGCCCATCGTGCGCGGATCGAAGGCGCCGTGCCATTTGCAGAAGTTGATGATCTCCTGGTAGATGCGGGCGAAGGTGGATTCCGGGATCACGGCCTTGACTTCCTTCAGGCGGCCATCGGCACCGTACATCTTGCCGCCGGCGCGGATCATCGCCGGCATCGACGCGTCGACGATCACGTCGTTCGGCGAGTGGAAGTTGGTGATGCCCTTGGCGGAATCGACCATCGCCAGCGGCGGACGGTTTTCCTGGCAGGCGTGCAGGTCGCGTTCGACTTCTTCGCGCTGCGACGCCGGCAGCGTGGCGATCTTGTTGTACAGGTCGGCCATGCCGTTATTGACGTTGATGCCCAGGCTGTCGAACAGCGCGCCGTGCTTCTCGAACGCTTCCTTGTAGAACATGCGCACGCAGTGGCCGAACACGATCGGGTGCGACACCTTCATCATGGTCGCCTTCACGTGCAGCGAGAACATCACGCCGGTGTTCTTGGCATCCTCGATCTGCTTCTCGTAGAAGTCCAGCAGGGCCTTGCGGCTCATGAACATCGAATCGATGATCTCGCCTTCCTGCAGCGCGACCTTCGGCTTCAGCACGATGGTCTGGCCCGACTTGGTGATCAGTTCCATCTTGACTTCACGGGCGCGGTCCAGCGTCATCGACTTTTCGCCGTGGTAGAAGTCGCCGTGCGTCATGTGCGACACGTGGGTGCGCGATGCCTGCGACCACTCGGCCATCGAGTGCGGGTTCTTGCGCGCGTATTCCTTGACGGCGCGCGGGGCGCGGCGGTCGGAGTTACCTTCGCGCAGCACCGGGTTCACGGCGGAACCGATGCACTTGCCGTAGCGGGCCTTGATGGACTTTTCTTCGTCGGTCTTCGGATCGGACGGGTAGTCGGGCAGCTTGTAGCCCTTGCCCTGCAGTTCCTTGATGGCCGCCTGCAGCTGCGCCACCGAAGCGCTGATGTTCGGCAGCTTGATGATGTTCGCGTCCGGCTCCAGGGTTTTCTTGCCCAGCTCGGAGAGCACGTCGGGCACGCGCTGTTCTTCCGTCAGGTATTCCGGGAAGTTCGCGAGGATACGCGCGGCCACGGAAATATCGGCCTCGTCGACGCGGATGCCGGCGGGCTTGGTGAAAGTCCTGACGACCGGCAGGAATGCGTGGGTCGCCAGCAGGGGCGCCTCGTCGGTCAACGTGTAGATAATGGTCGGATCATTGCTCATGCGCTCGTTCCTCGGAATTCGTGGGGTTCCTGATACTGAAAAATCGCCTGCCTGGTCGCGCGTCAACGCAATATCCTTCATCACCGAGACGCTCCGGCGGCGCCAGGAGCCTGCGCGGTAGAAAACACTTCTTTCTGCCGTGCAGACTCCTTGGGACAGCGCCAAATCATACCCCAGTAGCCCCTGCTGAGGGGTCCGGAATGATGCTGTTTCGCTATGCCAGAGGTCGGGGTCCGGTAGCCGGGCAGGCCTGCCTTGCCGATCAAGTCTTATATAAGATATAGGACACGGGCGGTATTATGCACGAGCTTGGAGTGGGATGCCAGTTTTTGCCTTCACCCACATGCCCGGCCGATGCTCACGATTGGTCCTGCACCCGGAGCATTCTGGTGCGGCATCAACCCGGCTCGCCGGGTGATAGCGATACTGGTGGGATTTCTGCGCCAATGGTGCGGAAATCCCACCAAAGTATATCCACATTAGGTACACTTCGATGAAAGCAACGTTTATCGAACTGCCTTCATTCCAGCGCCTGCGTGCCGAATACTTCGATGACGATGCGTTCAGGGCCCTGCAGAGCGAATTGATGAAGAATCCCGAGGCGGGCGACGTGATCAAGGGTACCGGGGGCCTGAGGAAAATCCGCTATGCCGACGAGCGGCGCGGGAAAGGCAAGCGGGGCGGCCTGCGGGTCATCTCTGCGGGTCATCTATTTCTGGAAGGACGCCGAGGGCCAGTTCTGGTTATTTACCGTCTACGACAAGGACGAGGCACACGACCTCACCCCGGATCAATGCAAGATGCTGAAGCAGCGACTGGAGTCGGAAATCAAGGCAAGGAGAGCCCGACAATGACCAAACGAGATATTTTTGCCGACCTGATGGAAGGCTTCGATGCGCTGGAACAGGCGCGCGAAGGCAAGCTCACGCTTCGCACGTCGGAGGTGGAGTACAGGCCGGCGCCGGAAATGACACCCGAGAACGTGCGGGCGCTGCGCAAGAAGCTTCACGTATCCCAACCGGTATTCGCGCGAAAACTTCGTACCGAGGTGCGGACCATCAAGAATTGGGAGCAGGGTATCTCCAAACCCAATGATCAGGCCGCAATCCTGCTGAAACTGATCGACCTGAATCCCGCGATCCTCGACCAGATTGCGATCCTCTGACCCGAAAAGCCCACATCGTGGGCTTTGTCGTTACAGGGCCGTCGATCTCGCAGGGTGGTAGTGAACGGTGCGCCGGCATGCAAGCGCGCGGCCTGCAGGCCTGCCGCGCGGCTCAGCTGGCGTACTTCACGGAGCAGCCATACGGCTGCGTGACGGGCTTGCTGACGGCCTTGCCGGCCTTGACCTCGTCGATGGCCTGGATCACGTAGTTGGTGGAACCGGCGATGTCGGCGGCGTTGGAGCTGGGCTTGCTGTCGATGGCGCCGGCATAGACGATCTTGCCGGCCGGGTCGACCAGGTACATGTGCGGCGTGGTCTTGGCGCCGTAGGCCTGGCCGATCTTGCCGTCGTCGAGCACCAGCGCGGTCGGGGTGGCTTTCTTTTCCTTCGTCCAGCTGTTCAGCGAGCTGGCCACCTTGGGATCCTTCGTCGCGTTGCCGCTCGTGCTCACGGACAGCCACACCACATCCTTTGCCGCCGCGTGCTTCTGCGTGGCCGGCATGTTGCCGCTGTCATAGTGCTTCTTGACGAACGGGCAATCGGGATTGACCCATTCCAGCACCACGTACTTGCCCTTGTAGCTGTCCAGCGAAACCGGCTTGCCGGCCGTGTCCACGGCGGTGAAGGCGGGTGCCGGCTGGCCGACGGTGGCCTGTGCCGCGGCAAGGCCGCTGGCCAGCAGGCCGGCGGCCAGGAGTGCTGCTGTCGTCATCTTCTTCATGGGTTTCCTCGTCCAGGTTGATCACATCGGCGCAGGTCGGATCTTGCCCAGTGCCGCCCGCACCTGCTCCACGGTCAGCACCTCGGACAGCACTTGCGGCGGCTGGCTGTCATTCGCTCCAAACAACACATATACGGGCACCCCGCTGCGCCCCAGCCGGGCCAGCTGCTCGGTGATGGCGGGGTCGCGGCGCGTCCAGTCGGCGCGCAGCAGCACGACATTCCTGGCGCCGAAATCCTTCAGCAATTGCGCGTCGTTCAACACGGTGCGCTTGTTGAACTGGCAGGTGATGCACCATGCGGCCGTGAAGTCGATGAACACGGGCTTGCCGGCGGCGCGCGCCTGGCCGACCGCTTCGACCGACCACGGTGCCCAGTCGCCCGCCGCCTGCGCCTGGGCCGTCGCGGGTTCCGCCTTCAGCAGCGGCCATGCGAGATGCACGGCGCCGGCCAGCACCACCACGCCCGCCGCCGCGAACAGGCCGCGCGTGCGGCGCGACTGCACCGGCGTGCCGATCGTCCAGCAGGCGAACGCCAGCGCGACGAGCACCGCGGCCACGCCGGCCATCGCATCGATGCCGGTCTGCTGGCCCAGGACCCACAGCAGCCACACCACGGTGGCGAACATCGGGAACGCCATCAGCACCTTGAAGCGCACCATCCAGGCGCCCGGGCGCGGCAGCAGCCGGCCCAGCGCCGGCACCAGCGCCACGGCCAGGTACGGCGCGGCCATGCCGAGCCCCAGCACGGCGAAGATGGCCAGGGCGCGCGGCGCCGGTTCCGTCAATGCCACGCCCAGCGCGGCACCCATGAAGGGGGCGGTGCAGGGCGATGCCACGGCCACGGCCAGCGCGCCGCTGAGCGCATCGTCGACCAGCGGATTCTTCGCCCGATGGGCGGCCAGCGCGCCGGGCAACACGCCGCCGAACTCGAACACCCCGGCCAGGTTCAGCCCGATCAAGGTGAACAACGCGGCCAGCCCGGCAACGAACAGGGGCGACTGCAACTGGAAGCCCCAGCCCAGCCCGGCCCCACCGGCGCGCAGCGCCAGCAGCAGCCCGGCCAGCGCGACAAACGACACCACCACCCCGGCCGTGTAGGCCAGGCCGCCGGCCACCGCCTTGCCGCGCTGGTCGCGGTGCTGCACGAGGCTGAAGATCTTGAGCGACAGCACGGGGAACACGCAGGGCATCAGGTTGAGCAGCGCGCCGCCGAGGAAGGCGAACAGCAGCGACAGCATGAAGGACGTGGCGGCGGCAGGTGCAACGGACGTGGCGGGTGCGGGTGCCGTGGTCGTCGTCGCCGCCGCCGTGGCCGGCGCCGGCGCAGCACTGCCGAGCGCGGGCCACGGGCCCTCGACGGGAATCGACAGCGTCCAGCCGGCCGGCTGTCCCGGTACCACCAGCAGGGCTTTCATGACCGCCGGGCTCTCGCTGCGCTGCGGCGACAGGGGCACGCGCAGGCGCAGGGTGCCGTCCACCCACTGCTGGCCAGCCTTGGCGGCGTAGTCGATGACGCCGATATCCTCGGCAAAGTACTGCACTTCGCCGGACGGCGGTGCCGGCAAGCCGCGCACCTCGATCGCCAAGGCATTGTTTTCCACGCGGGCGGTGGCACTGGCGCCTTCGGGTGCCACCGGCGTGGCGGCGCGGGTCGCGTCGAACAGGGCGCCGTGGGCGGCAAGCGCCGCACCGGCGGGAACGACGAGTTCGAAGTCGCCCGCTTCGGGCAGGCAGATTTCCTTGCAGACCAGCCATTCGGCATGCAGGCCGATCTTCAGCTCGCTCCCGGAAAAACCGGCCGGCACTTGCACCGGCACGGGCAGCAGCACCTTGTTTTCGTAGCCGTAATTGGTCAGCGGACCGAGCGGGAGCTTCTTCGGCGTCGGCCAGGCGATTTCGCCGGCAGTGAAACCGGCCGGCAGCTTCCAGGCCAGCGTGGTGGCCAGTCCGGAATCGCCGGGATTCTTCCAGTACGTATGCCAGTGCGGCTGGTGGTCGATGGCCAGGCCCAGCCACAGCGTCTTGCCGGGCCGGATACCGTCCGGCGCATGGACGAGCAATTCGCTGCGCACATGGTCGGTGACGACCACGGGTCCGGCGGCCTGCGCCAGCGGCAGGGCAGCGAACTGCAGTGATAACAGCAGGCTGGCCGCCGCGAACTTGTACAGTGACGTCACTTCCCTCATCCTTGCCGATATCGATGCGTCAATGATAAGGCTTAATGGCCTCCCAGGCTTAAGGAGGCCTGATGCATTGCACTTACTGCGTCAGCGAGCGCTCCAGCTCGGCCATGCCGGCCGGCAGGTCGAGTTTTGCTCCCGAGGCCTGCATGCTCGATCCCAGCGCGTGCAGCGTGCGGAACAGGTTGTGCGCGCGGCTTTGCTCGCCCATCTGGCCGATGCGCACGATATTCAGGCCGAACGCGCCGGAAATTTCCACACGGTGCACGCGCGACAGGTCCGCCAGCACTTCGGCCGCCACGACGCCGTCCGGCACGACGATGCCCACCACCGAATTGAGCCGGTGCTCCTTCGCCACCAGCAAGCGCAGGCCCATGCCTTCGATGCCGGCCTGCAGTGCCTGGGAACAGTTCAGGTGACGCTCGAAACGCTTCGGCAGCGTTTCGCCGCACACCAGCCGCAACGCCTCGTGCAGTGCCAGGATGCCGGACACGGGCGCGGTGTAGTGGTAGGACTTCTGGTTCCAGAACTTGTCGGCCAGGTTCGCATCGAGGACCCAGTGGAACGGCAGGTCGCTGCGCGAGGCGATCTTCTTCGCCCAGGCCCGTTCGGAAAACGCCAGCAGCGACACGCCCGGGATCGACGACAGGCCTTTCTGCCCGCCGGTGATCACCGCGTCGATCTGCCAGTTGTCCATCTCCAGCGGCATCGTGCTGAGCGTGCAGACCGCGTCGACGATGACCAGCGCGCCATGTTCGCGTGCCAGTTGCGCGATGCCGGCCAGGTTGCCGTTGCAGACCGTGTTCGACGTTTCGCCCTGCACCAGCGTGACGGCGTCATAGCGCTTGCTGCGCAATGCGCGTTCCACGGCTTCCAGGCTGGCGCCTTCGTTGACACCCGCTTCCAGGATGGTGGCTTCACCGCGCACGCGGTTGACCATCTCGGCCATGCGGCGGCTGAAGTAGCCGTTGCAGATGCACAGCACCTTGTCGCCGGGGTGCACCAGGTTGGCGATCGCCATTTCCATCGCGGCGGAGCCCGGGCCGCCCACGCCGAGCACGTAGCGCGAGTTCGTCTGGAACACATAGCGGCCCATGTCCTTGACCTGGGCAATGACCCGGTTCATGGTCTCGCCCAGGTGGTTGATGACGATCGAGTTCGCCGTCGCCACGCTGTGCGGGATCGGCACGGGGCCGGCACCCATCATCAGCAGCGGTTCGTCGGGAAGGATCTCGTCCAGCGGAACGATATGGGGAACGCTGACGGCTTGATGCATGGCGGGCTCCGGGCAATGGGGATCGTCCAGCATAGCAGCCACTTGACAGCCCATCAACGCTGTACCGGCCGTCATGCCGAACACTTAAGTGAACGCTTGACTATTGACCGCGACACGCCGATACTCAAGTCCATGCTTGACCATGATGCCCGCCTCGATGCCGTTTTCCGTGCCCTGTCCGAACCCGCGCGCCGCGCGATCGTGCTGCGGCTGTCCCGTGGCAGTGCCAGCGTGAGCGAACTCGCCGAACCGCTGGCGATGTCGCTGGCCGCCGTGGTGCAGCACGTGCAGGCGCTGGAACAGAGCGGCCTGGTGACAACGCACAAGACCGGCCGGGTACGCACCTGCATGCTCGACCCGCAGGCGATCGGCCTCGCCGAGTCGTGGCTCAGCCAGCGGCGGCTGCAATGGGAAGGCCATTTCGACCGGCTCGGCGCCGTGCTTGCCGAGGACACCAACCCAGCCAGTGAAAGGAAATCATGAAGAATGCCAGCCATGTTGCGTCATCGCCGATTTTCCATGGTTCGTTCGTGATCGAACGGCGCTACCCGGTGCCGCCCGAACGGGTGTTCGCCGCATGGGCCGAACCAGCCTTGAAGGAGCGCTGGTTCCGCGGGCCGCCGGGATGGGAATTGTACGGCCGGTCGCTGGACCTGCGCGAAGGCGGCAGCGAAACGCTGAACGGGCGCTTTACCGGCCCACCGCCGCTGGACACCCGTTTCACCGCACGCTACCACCACGTGCTGCCGGCCCGGCGGCTGGTGTACATCTACGACATGCACCTGAACGGCACGCATCATTCCGCTTCGCTGGCGACGGTGGAATTCCTGCCGGACGGCGCCGGCACGCTGCAGCGTTTCCATGAGCAGGTGGCGTTCCTCGATGGCACCACGGCGGACAAAGGCGTGCCATCGCGCGAACACGGTACCGCCGTGCACCTCGATTGCCTCGCCGCCCTGCTCGCGGGAGGGCAGCGATGAACCTGACCCTGTACGCCCACCCCTTTTCGTCGTACTGCCAGAAAGCGATCATCGCGCTGTACGAACATGGCCTGCCGTTCACACTGAAGCGCATCAACGATGGCGATGCCGGCGCGGAAGAAGAATTCGCTGGCCGCTGGCCGATGCTGCACATGCCGCTGCTGGCCGACGGCACGCGCGACGTGATGGAAGCCACCATCATCATCGAGTACCTGGAACGCTATCGCGGCACGGCGCCGTCGCTGCTGCCGGGCGACGGCGACCGCGCGCTCGACGTGCGCTTCCTCGACCGCTTCTTCGACAACTACGTGATGACGCCCATGCAGCGCATCGTCTACGATGCGATCCGCCCGCCGGAACAGCACGACGCGCGCGGCGTGGCCGATGCCCGCGCATTGCTGGACCGCGCCTATGCGTGGCTCGACGCGCACATGGCCGGACGGCACTGGGCCGCCGGCGCGGATTTCACGCTGGCCGACTGCGCCGCCGCGCCGTCGCTGTTCTATGCCGACTGGGTCCACCCGATACCGGCGCGGCACGCGCATGCCCGGGCTTACCGGGCCCGGCTGCTGGCGCGGCCATCGGTCCAGCGCGCCGTGAACGAGGCAAGGCCCTATCGGCACCTGTTTCCGCCAGGAGCACCGGAACGGGATTGACTGCCGCCCGGCCGGGTAAGTACTCCTCGATGCAGTCGAACCGGCTGTTACCACCGGCGTGTGACTGACGATCAATCCACGGGTGATACGCCGTACTGCGAGGCGTCCCTCGGCGGATTCGTTCGCAAACCGTGCACCAGCGTACCGACGACGCTACCGTATGGCGGCATCATGCAGCCATACCGTACAACATCTCGAGGAGAGACATCATGGGTAAATACCTGCTTGCCTGGCTGCTGGGCGTTCCCGCCATCGTGCTGGTGCTGATCTACCTGATTTTCTGATGCGGCCGTGCTGCCGCGCGCAATGAAAAACGCCACCCGACGTGGCGTTTTTCATTTTTGGAACGGGTGAGGCGGCCACCCGCGATACTGTTCGGCTAAGCTAACTGGCCGGACCCATCGACCGCCGCCCGCCATGACCGACCCGACCCGCCGCGCCTTCCTGAAGCAATCGATCGTTGCCGCTTCCAGTCTCTCCAGCCTTGCCGCCCTGCGGGCCCATGCCGCCACCACGGGCGAAGCACCGGTCGCGGCGACCCGCCATGGCCAGGTGCGCGGCTACCGCGACAACGGCGTGCTCGTCTTCAAGGGCGTGCGCTATGGCGCCGATACCGCGCCGCGCCGCTTCCTCGCGCCACTGCCTCGACTGGGCGACGCCGAAGGATGGCGGCAAGTTCGGCGCGCCGCATGCGTCGGACATCCAGCTGGTGTTCGACAACATCGCCAAGCCGGGCGCCACCGCCATCGGCCCGCAGGCGCAGGCCATGGCGGACATGATGAGCGAGGCATTCATCGCCTTCGCGCGCAGCGGTGATCCCGACAGCAGGTTCATCCCGCGCTGGGAACCTTACGACATGACGCGGCGTCAGACCATGATCTTCGACGTGCCGCCCCGGCTGGAAGACGATCCGCGCGGCGCCGAACGGCGGATTTTCGCCAAGGTGCCGTATGTGCAGCCGGGAACGTGAGCAAGCCATGAGCAAGCCGTGAGCAGGAAATGAGCAAGACATGAGCAGCGTATAAGCAGGAACAGGCAGGACACGGGCGGACATCCGGAGCGAACCTGAGGGAAACCTGCGCGGCGGCGGACAATCGGCAACGGCGACCGGCGATAATGTCGCATCCATCTACCTTGCAATGCTTCTGTCATGCACTTGTCCATCGACCAGATCGCACACGAGTTCGATACCGCCACCTTTGCACGCGGCGAAGATTACGTACGCCGTCGCAAGGTCGTCACCTTCGAGTGGGACGATACATTCCTGTATGGCGAAGTCGAGGGCAGCGGCCCTGAAGTCTATGTGCAAAGCATTTACCTGGAAGCAGGCCGGCGCGGCTTGCGGGTAAAGGGTTCCTGCACCTGCCCGATGGACTACAACTGCAAGCACGTGGTCGCGGTGCTGCTGGCCAGCATGAAACACCAGAAGGCAGCGCCGGCGGCACCTCCGTCAGCCTTGCCGGCCAGTGCGGAACGATGGCTGGAACGCCTTGCGCGCACGTTCAAGCAAGCCAGCACGCCAGCGGTGCCGGCCCGCGGCCCGGAATACCGCCTGGTGTACGTGCTGGTGCCGGACGGCGAGGACGGCGCGCTGCGGCTGAACGTGTGCAAGGCGCGCCTGCGCAAGGATGGCGGCATCGTCGCCGCCACCATCCACAACGACTTCTACAGCCTGCTATCCACGCTGCCGAACTACATGCGGCCGGAGGACGAAGAGCCGGTCCGTCTGCTGTCCGCACTGCGCACCGGCAGCATGTTTGCCGGCGATATCCGGCCTGCCGGCCCGATCGGCACCCGCCTGCTGGAGCAGTTGCGTGCGGAAAACCGCCTGCTGTTCGCGCACTCGACCGCCAGGCTGAAGAACGGCGATGTGGTATCAGTCCGGCAAGGCCCGCGACGCAGCGCCACGCTCGGCTGGCACGCCGACGACGCCGACAACGCCGGCAATGACCAGGTCCGGCTGGGCTGGCGCTTCGACGACGGCACGCCGGTCGGCCATGTGCTGGCCACGGAGCCGGCACACTACGTGGACGGCGGCATGCTGGGCGAGCTGGCGCTGCCGCGGGAACTTGCCGTGCTTCCCCTTGCCGACCTGCTGGACCTGGTCGCGAACGCACCGCAACTGGCACCTCAGCAGCGCGCCGGCATGGCGGCACGCCTGGCCGCGCAAGGCCTGGACCGGGTGCTGCCCGCGCCGCTGGAACTGGCGACGCGCCAGCGCAGCGATATTGCACCGGTGCCGCACCTGCTGCTCGACAGCCGGGCCGCCAACCTCCGCGACAAGCCGGCGTGGGACGATCACGCGCTGCTGCATTTCAGTTACGACGGCCTATCCACCGAAGGCGAGACCGGACCGGTATTGCGCCGGACGACGGGGGACACGATCGAACTGGTGGCGCGCGACATGGAAGCCGAACGGGCGGCTGCGGGCCTGCTCGCCAGCCAGGGATTTGCCGCCGACACGGAGAAATCGCTACCGGGGCGATACCCTTCCATGCGGCTGCCTGCGCCACAAGACTGGATCGACTTCATGCGCCATGGCCTGCCGCGCCTGCGCACGGCCGGCTGGCAGGTCTCGATGAACACCGGTTTCCGCTTCGACTTCGATGATCCGCAAGACTGGTATGCCGAGCTGGACGAGGAAGGCGAGGGCGTCAGTGCCTGGTTCGCCCTCGGACTCGGCTTCGTCATCGATGGCCAGCGCCACGCCCTGCTGCCCCTGCTGCTGCAATTGATCCGCGCAGCGCCGCACGACTTCGATGCCACGGCCCTGGCCGCGCGCGCGGATGGCAGCGAGATCCTTGTCGACCTGCCCGATGGCCGGCGCGCTGCGCTGCCGTGGAGCCGCATCCGGCCGATCCTGGCCACGCTGGGCGAACTGTATTTCGCCGAACGCCTGGGCAGCACGCTGCGCCTGCCCGTGACGGACGCCGCCCGGCTGGCGGAACTGGAACGGGCCGCGCAGCTGCGCTGGATGGGCGGCGAGCGCCTGCGCGAACTGGGCAGGAAACTCGACGGCTTCGCCGGCGTCATGCCGGTCGCTGCGCCGGCCGGCCTGCGCGCCACGCTGCGCGCCTACCAGCTCGACGGCCTGGCCTGGATGCAGTTCCTGCGCGAATACGATTTCGCCGGCATCCTGGCCGACGACATGGGGCTCGGCAAGACGATCCAGACGCTGGCCCACATCCTGGTCGAAAAGGAGGCGGGCCGGCTCGATGCGCCCGCGCTGGTGGTGGCGCCGACCAGCCTGATGGGCAACTGGCAGGCCGAGGCCGCGCGCTTCGCGCCTGGCCTGCGCGTGCTGCTCCTGCATGGCAAGGACCGGGCCGCGCTGTTCGACGGGATCGGCCAGGCCGACCTGGTGCTGACAACCTATGCATTGCTCGGCCGCGACGAGGACGTGCTGCGCCAGCGGCGCTACCACCTGCTGATCCTGGACGAAGCGCAATACATCAAGAACAGCCGTTCCCGCGCCGCCCAGGTGGCCTGCCTGCTCGATGCGCGGCATCGCCTGTGCCTGACCGGTACCCCGGTGCAGAACCATCTGGGCGAACTGTGGTCGCAGTTCCATTTCCTGATGCCGGGCCTGCTGGGCGACGAAAAAGCCTTCAATGCCCATTTCCGCAAGCCCATCGAACAGCAGGGCGACACCTTGCGCAAGGACTTGCTGGCGCGGCGCGTGAAGCCGTTCATGCTGCGGCGGACCAAGGACAAGGTGGCCACCGAGCTGCCGCCGAAGACGGAGATCGTGCTGCCCGTGGAACTGGGGGGTGTGCAGCGCGACCTGTATGAAACGGTGCGCGTGGCCATGGACCGCAAGGTGCGCGACGAGATCGACCGCAAGGGCCTGGCGCGCAGCCAGATCGTGATCCTGGACGCGCTGCTCAAGCTGCGCCAGGCATGCTGCGACCCGCGCCTGCTCAAGGGACGCGATACCGCCAGCGCCGGCTCGGCCAAGCTCGACACGCTGATGGAGCTGCTGGACACGCTGCTGAGCGAAGGCCGCAAGGTGCTGGTGTTCTCGCAGTTCACCAGCATGCTGGCGCTGATCGCGGCGGCCCTGCGGGCCCGCGCTGTCGAGTTTGCCTTACTGACGGGCGACACGGTCGACCGCGCCGCGCCGATCGCTGCTTTCCAGGAGGGCAATGCCGCGGTGTTCCTGATCAGCCTGAAAGCGGGCGGCGTGGGGCTGAACCTCACTGCGGCCGATACGGTCATCCACTACGATCCCTGGTGGAATCCCGCCAGCGAAAACCAGGCCACCGACCGGGCCTGGCGCATCGGCCAGGAACGGCCGGTGTTCGTCTACAAGCTCATCGCACGCGGCACGCTGGAGGAAAAAATCCAGGAGATGCAGCGCCGCAAGGGCGAACTGGCCAACGCCGTGCTGGATGCCGAGGGGGCACTGGCGCCAGCGCTCGGCGTGGAGGAATTGCGGGCGATCCTTGCATAGCCGGTGGATTGCCGTCTTCAAGCCCACAGGCGCAGCGGCAACAAGTCCCATGCGGCCAGCACGATCGCCAGTTGCAGCACCGCCGCCATGGCCAGGGCATCGATCCGGCGGCCGCTCCCGCGCCGCAGCGCCAACGCCAGGCCGGCCAGCATCGCCACCGGCAAGGCGGCCGTGACGATCGCCAGCAGGGCACTGGCCACCGTCAGGTCGCCCAGCTGGAGCAATGACTGCCGGTAAAACAGCGGCAACGGCAGCAGCAGCGCCAGCACGCCCGCCAGTGGCATCGCCAGCGGATCGCGCGGCGGCAAGCGCCGCAGTGCCAGCCGCGCCAATCCCTTCGCCGCGATCCAGGCCAGTCCCAGCAGGCCGGCGGCCACGCTGCACCACAGCGATGCCAGGTACACCAGCGATACCCGTGCATGGCTTTGCGTGCCGGTGGTGAGGATGCGCTGCCCTTCTGCCGACAGGAGCAGCGCATGGGAGGGCAGCACCTTGCCGGGCGCGCGGAACAGCCCCTTCCCCGCATGGACCAGGGCCACCGCCGGGCCCTGGAACGGCTCCAGATGGAGGCCCGCGCCGCCGCCGCGCACCCGCGCGAAGCCAAACACGGTATCGATGAAGCGCAGGCTGTCGAAACGGTTGGGGGCGGGCACGTACCATCCCTCCCAAGGGCGCGGATCGAAAGGAGGCGGCACGCGCGGGGCGGGCGTGGCCATGGCCGGCACGAGTGCCTGCGCCAGCAGCGCATCGAAGCGCTGGTAATCGGCCGCTTCGTTGTCGGTATTGAAGGCGATGAAAAAGCCTTTCTGCGCTGCCGGGAACAGGCACAGCATGGCCTTGAAGCCGACCGTGCTGCCGCCGTGGCAGCGGGCCACCAGGCCGTGGCGGTCGAAGGTGCGCAGTCCCAGGCCATAGCCGACCTGCAGGCCCGCACGTGCCGCCTCGGTTCCCGCAGGCTCGCCCATCCGGCGCAGCAGGGCCGGATCGATGAAGCGCCGGCCGCCGATGCTGCCGTCGCCCATCAGGAAGCGGGCGAAGCGGCCCATGTCCGCCGCCGTGGTCGTGAACTGGCCGGCAGGGCGCATATACGATGGCATCGCCCCGCGGCGGGCGCCGTGCTCGAAGTGGCCCATGGCCAGGCGCGGATCGGCGGATTGCGTGACGAACGCGAAGGTGCTGTCGCGCATGCCCAGTGGCGCCAGCAGGGCCCCGTCCAGGTAGCGCTCGTAGCGCTGCTTCACGACGGCTTCGATGACCATGCCGAGCAGCGTGTAGCCCATGTTCGAATACGAATGCCGCGTGCCGGGGCGGTGGCGCACGCGCAGCAGCCCGCTGCCGGCCGGGAAGGCGGCGGCAAGCGGCGCATCGTCCCGCGCCTTCATCGTAAACACCTGCCAGAAATGGACATCGTCCAGCCCGGACGTGTGATCGAGCAGGTGCCGGAGGCGTACCGGGTCCCTGGCCTGCCATGGATTGTCGAAGACCATTTCGGGCAGCAGTACCGCCACGGGCATGTCCAGCGACAGGCGGCCTTCGGTGACCAGGCGCAGGATGCCGGTCGCCAGCAAGGTCTTGGCGATGGAGCCCACCTGCACGCGATGGTCCACCCGCATCGGCGCGCGGCTGCGGGCATCGCTGACGCCGGCGGCGCCATGGGTATCGAGGGTGGACCACACGGTGCCTTCGAGGCGCTGCGCTTGCAGCAGCGCGGCGATCCGGGGCGCGAGGGAGGTCGATGCCGAGCCGTGTGCCACATTGTGTGCCAGGCCTGGCGAAATAAAGGCAAGCAGGAATGCCAGCAGGGTGATCAGCGTTTTCAAGGGGTACCCGAACAAGGACGAGCCCTCAGCATACGCAGCCGGCGGTGAAAAATTGGTGAAATGCCGTCAGTTTGCGGACAGGTAGTCCGGCTGACAATCTCCGCTCCAACCATGAAGGAGCGACAATATGATCAAGCATGCAGCATTGGCCCTCGGCCTGGCAGCGGTGTTCCCGGCCGGTGCCAGCACCCTGTTCCCCACGGTGGGCGAAAAAGGGCCGCCACAGATCGGCATCGGCCTGGCCGCGCTGGTGGAGAACGAAGGCTACAAGGATGGCGGCACCGAAACCGAGCCGCTGCCGGTATTTTTCTACCAGGGCGAACGCTTGCGCGTGCTCGGCCCGCAGCTGACCTATCGCGTACTGGGCGACCGCGACAACTACATCGGCCTGCGCGTGGATTACCGTTTCGACGGCTACGACAAGGATGACGGCGCGATCTTCGACGGCATGGAGGAACGCAAGAGCGGCATCGCGGTGGGTGTCGCCGGACAGTTGCGGGCCGGCCCAGGCAACATCTACTACAGTGCGGCGAAAAGCGCTTCCGCCAGCAAAGGCATGTATGCGACCATTCAATATGGCATCCCGGCCACGGTCGGCGGATGGACGGTCACGCCGCGTGCCGGCGTCGAATATTTCAATGCAAAGTACGCGGACTATTATTTTGGCGTGCGGGCGCACGAAGCGCGCACCGGCCGCCCGGCCTATGCCCCGGGCAGCGCGTTCAACCTCGATGTCGGTGTCGACGTGCACCGCGACCTGGGCCGCCATCACACGGTGTTCGGCAGCGTGAAGTACCGCCGCTACGACGGCGCCATCAAGGACAGTCCCCTGATGGAGAAGGGCGCTTCGCCGCGGCTCAATATCGGCTACCTGTACCGCTTCTGACCGGATATGCAACGCGTCATCCTCATCGAAGACAACGAGCGCATGGCCGCCCTGGTGGCCAGCGGCTTGCGCGCCGCCGGCATCAGCGCCGACATTGCCGCCACCGCGTCGGAAGGGGCGGCGGCGCTGCGCCTGTCCACCTATTCCGCCATCGTGCTCGATCGCGGCTTGCCCGATGGCGACGGCCTGGCGTGGCTCGGCAGCCAGCGCCGCGCCGGGAATACCTTGCCGTGCCTGATCCTCACCGCGCGCGATGCGCTGCACGACCGGGTGGATGGCCTGGAAAACGGCGCCGATGATTACCTGGCCAAGCCGTTCTCGATGGTGGAGCTGGTGGCGCGCGTGCGTGCGCTCTTGCGCCGGCCCGCCGGCCTGGTCAGCCTGGTCGCCAGCTGGCAGGGCCTGCAGGTCGATCCCGCGCAGTCCAGCGTGCAGTACGGGAGCCAGACGCTGCGCCTGTCCGAGGCGGAAGCCCAGGTCCTGCTGTCGCTGGTGCGCGCCGGCGGTACGTTCCTGCGCCGCTCGCAGCTGGAAGCGGCCGCCTGGGGATTGAGCATTGCTACCACCAGCAATGCGCTGGACGTGGTGGTGTACCGGCTGCGCACCAAGCTGCTCAAGCTGGGCGCGCCGCTCGACCTGGTGGTACGGCGGGGCGTGGGCTATGCACTGGCCGGGCGCTAGGCTGGCGGCGATGCGGCGCTCGCTGGCCGGCCGGCTGCTCAGCGGCATCCTGCTGGCGGTGGGCGGCACCGCCATCGCCTTCGGCCTGCTGTTCCAGTGGATCGTGCTGAACAATTCATCGCTGATGGTGAAGGATGGCCTGGTGGGCCAGGGCGAAGAAATCCTCGACAACCTGCGCACTGGGCCGGACGGCAAGCTGCAGGTACGCATGCATGAACCCATGCAGACGGGCTACGACGCCTTCTACCGCAACCTCAAGTACCGGGTGCTCGACGCGCACGGCGCAGTGCTGGTGAGTTCCGAGCGGGACGGCCGGCCGCTGATGGCGTTCGCCGCCGCCGATGCCACGCGCTTCAGCCACAGCGACGAAGGCGGCGTGGCCCTGTCGGTCGCCACCATCCCGGCCACCCATGAAGGACAGCGCATCTATATCCAGACCGGGCGCAGCGACCGCTTCGCCGACCTGGCCATCGAGGCGATCACGCCGGCCGTATTCCAGAGCGCGGCGCTGGTGACGATCCTGGCCGTGCTGTCCCTGTCGGTGGTGCTGGTCTGGCTGACGCGGCGTGCCCTGCGCCCGGTGCGGGCCATCTCCATCGAAGCATCGCGCATTTCTCCCGACAGCATGGAACGGCGCCTGCCCACCGCGGGCCTGCCGGAAGAAATCGCGCCGCTGGTGAACGCCTTCAATGCGGCCCTCGACCGGGTGCAGGAGGGATACCGCAGCCAGCAGCGCTTCATTGCCAACGCCGCCCACGAACTGAAGACGCCACTGGCCGTGCTGCGCGCCGAGATCGAACTCGATGGCCATCGCGGCCATGAACGCTACCTGCGCGATATCGACCTGATGGCCCGCATCGTCCAGCAACTGCTGCAGCTGACCGAAGCGGCGGAGCGCTCCAGCTACGCGTTCCGGCCTGTCGACGTGGTGCAGATCGCCCGCGAGGTCTGCGATTTCCTGGCGCCGCTGGCGGCATCTTCCCGGATCGTGCTGGCACTGGACGGAGACGCGGATTGCGTGCTCGCGGCGGATCCTGGCGCGCTGTTCGGCATGCTCAGGAACCTGGTGGAAAATGCGCTGCGCTATTCCCCGCCGGGCGGCATCGTGACGGTGGAAGTGGCCGCCGGCCGCCTGCAGGTGAGCGACCAGGGCCCGGGCGTGGCGCCGCAAGAGGTGGCCTTCCTGTTCGAGCGCTTCTGGCGCAGCCAGGCGCGCCAGACCGATGGGGCCGGGCTGGGCCTGGCGATCGTGGCCGAAGTGGCACGCAACCATGGGTGGAACGTGCGCTACCGGCCGAACCTGCCGGCCGGGGCGGTGTTCGTTGTCGGATTCAATGAGGACGGATCGGCCCCATGATTTTCCTGCTACGCTAGCCGCCATGCACATCGGCCAACATCCCACGCATACCCTCGAATTGCGCGTACGCGAACTGCCGCAACTGTTCAATTCACTGGATCCCACTCCCTTCCTCAATCGGGACCTGGATCGCTCCTGCGAGGCCTATATCGAGAACTGGGCGTTGCCCCTGCCGTTCGACAGCCGCCTGCAACTTGTCATCCATGTCGAGCAGCCTGTCTCGGCCGCGGAAGCAGGCGAATTGCTGGCCGATGCCATCCACAATCACTACGGCTACAAGATCGAACTGGTGCGCGGAGAACTGGGCCAATTGCTGAGCCAGGGCCGCGCCAGCCTGGCGATCGGCCTTGTCTTCGTCGCGGCCTGCCTCACCGCTGGCGAGCTGATCTCCGGTGCATTCCCCGGACACGCCGCGAAGATTGCACGGGAAAGCCTGACCATCATCGGCTGGGTGGCCATGTGGCGACCCGTGCAGATCTTCCTCTACGACTGGTGGCCGTTGAAACGCCGCATCCGGACGCTGGAAAACCTGCGCTTTGCGCGGGTATCGGTGCTGCCTGGCCAAGGTACCGGCACGGCTGCCGGCTAGATCGGACCACCACCGGCAACTGTTCGCCGCGCTGTCATCATTCGGTCATCAAGCGGTCACGAGAGGGTCATTTATCGACATTAAAATCTTGTCGTTTTGCAACCCACCAGGCATAGGACCCAGCAATGAACAAGCCGAACGACTTGACGCCCGCAGTGATCGCGGCGGACGACACCGACAGCACTTCGTCGAATCACTTCAACGCCGTGCTCAGCGCACGCCTGAGCCGGCGCAACATGCTGCGCGGCGGGTTTGCCACGGCAGCCACCGCGGTCCTCGGTGGCATGGGCCTGGCCGGCTGCGGCGGTTCGGACGACGATCCCGTGATGCCGCCCACCACCAGCCCGACGCCGCCTGCCCCGGCGCCGGCTGAAAAACTGCTGGGCTTTGCCGCCGTGCCGAAGAGCCTGGCGGACAGCGTCAGCGTGCCGGCCGGCTATACCGCCACCGTGCTGTACGCGCTGGGCGATCCGCTCCGCGCCAGCACCCCGGCCTACAAGAACGACGGCACCGACGCCGATTTCGACAACCGCGCCGGCGACCACCACGACGGCATGGAATTCTTCGCGCTGTCCGCCACCGGCACGCCATCGACCACCGCGTCGGACCGCGGCGTGCTCGCCATGAACCACGAGGCGACCACCGACGAAAAACTGTCGTCCCACTTCCTGCACGCGAACGGCGGCACCACCAGCCTGCCGCGCCCGGCCGCCGAAGTGGACAAGGAAGTCGCCGTCCACGGCATCAGCGTGGTCGAAGTGAAGAAGACCGGCACCACCTGGGCCACGGTCACCGATTCCACGTTCAACCGCCGCATCACGCCGCTGACGGACGTGGAAATCGGCGGCCCGGCACGCGGCAGCGCGCTGCTGGTCACCAAGTACTCGCCGGATGGCACGCGCACGCGCGGTACCCTGAACAACTGCGGCAACGGCCGCACGCCGTGGGGCACCTACCTGTCGGGCGAAGAGAACTGGTCCGGCTACTTCGCGCGCTCGGCCACCGACGATGCCGCCCGCGACGCCAAGAGCGTGGCTTCGCTGCGCCGCTATGGCCGCAACCAGGGCGCCACGTCGCGCCACGGCTGGGAAACCGCCGGCACGGACGACAAGTACCAGCGCTGGGACATCAGCAAGAAGGGCGCTTCGGCCAACGGCAGCGACGACTACCGCAACGAGATGAATGGCCAGGGCTACATCATCGAAGTCGATGCCTACGACAAGACCAAGCCGGCCAAGAAGCGCAGCGCGCTGGGCCGCTTCGCGCATGAAAGCGCCGCGTTCGGCATCGCCACCGCCGGCCAGCCTCTGGCCGTCTACATGGGCGACGATTCGCGCAACGAATACATCTACAAGTTCGTTTCGGCCGCCGCCTGGGCCGCCGCCGACGCCACCCCGACGGACCGCATCGCCACCGGCGACAAGTACCTCGATTCGGGCAAGCTGTATGTCGCCAAGCTGAACGCCGACGGTACCGGCCAGTGGATCGAACTGTCGATGGACAATCCGCAGATCAAGGCGTACGCCGCCTACCAGTTCGCCGACCTGGCCGATGTGGTGGTCAACGCGCGCCTGGCGGCCGATGCCGTGGGCGCGACCAGGATGGACCGCCCGGAGTGGTGCTCGGTCAACCCGGCCAACGGCGAGATCTACTACACGCTGACGAACAACTCGAACCGCAACGTCAATCCGAGCGGCTCGTCGCAACTGGCACCGGATGCGGCCAACCCGCGCGCCTACACCGACATGAAGGGCAGCAGCGCGCAGAACGGCAATCCGAACGGCCACATCATCCGCTTCAAGGAAGGCACCGGCGCCGGCGCGGCCACCACCTTCCAGTGGGATGTGTACCTGTTCGGCGCCGAGAGCGGCGCGGATGCGACGAAGATCAACCTGTCGTCGCTGACCGCCGACCAGGACTTCTCCAGCCCGGACGGCCTGGCGTTCCTGAAGAGCACCGGCATCTGCTGGATCCAGACCGACGATGGCGCCTACACCGACGTGACGAACTGCATGATGCTGGCCGCCCTGCCGGGCCAGGTGGGCGACGGCGCCAAGACCACGCTGACGTACGACAAGGCCGACGGCAGCAAGCTGGCTGTGGATACCTTCGTGGGCAAGAAGGCGACTCCGGACACGCTGAAGCGCTTCCTGGTCGGCCCGGTGGGGTCGGAAATCACCGGCATCACGGAAACCCCGGACGGCAAGGCGCTGTTCGTCAACATCCAGCACCCGGGCGAAAGCACGTCGCTGGCCAATATCGCCGATCCGACCAAGTACACCAGCCAGTGGCCGAGCAACGCCGGCTACGGCCCGGGCAAGCGTCCCCGTTCGGCAACCATCGTCATCACGAAGAACGACGGCGGCCGTATCGGTACCTGATCGCCCCACGGCGTGAACGAAAAAGCCGGCGCTTGCCGGCTTTTTTTCGTTCGATGTCGTGCTTCGGGGCGCTCGTTCGCCGCCCGCTCAAATGAAGCCCGCGTTCGCGGCGGCCATTGTTGCCAGGACAGGCGCCGCTCACCGCGGCGCCGGCCGGTCAGTTGAAGACGCTGTACGAATCAGGATTCACGGCGCGGTAGGCAACCAGTTCAGCGCGCACCTCGGCGCGGGTCTTGCCTTGCGCGCCGGTGTCGATCGGCTGCGCCGGATATTGTTCCCCATGGACCAGTTCGCCACGCTGCCGGGCGATCAGCACCTCCGCTTTCACTTGTTCGCGTGTCTTGGTGGAGACGGTCTCGAACGTGTTTCCTGCGTATTGTTCGCCATAAGTCGCGTAGCCTGCGGCGGCATTGCGCTCGGCAACGATCTCGACACGGGTAATGCTGGCGCCTTCATGGGCCGACACGGCGGCGGAAGCGGACAAGGCGATGGTAGCGACGATGGCGGCGATGGTTTTCATGGTACGGCTCCTTGAAATGATTGGTGTAAGTTCGTCTCCTCGCCTTTTAAGTAGCCAGCAATTACATAGCACACTACTTATTTGACGCTTGCCGGGTTTGGCGGAAGACCAGTGAACGCACTTTACATCGCGCACGATCAAATAGCTAGCTAAATATCACTATGGATGCGATAGCGTTTTCTGGCGCGATGGACCGGCTTGGGCGCATTGGGTGAAAAGCAGGCCCCTGTTGCCGCACCGCGACAGGGGCGCGCTGGTAGATCAAATTCCTGAAAACCAATGGACGAAGCAAACTTGTTGGTTTGTAATGGTTCGATAGTCACGTCGACATCGATTGATACCTGGACATCCTCCAGCGATGCATCCCATTGTTACCACGGCCAAAAACCACCATGACTTCAATAAAACGCCTCGGCCTGATCACCGCAACCGCTTTCCTGGCATGCAGTGCGACGCCACTGCTCGGCGCCAGCCCGACATCGGCAGCACAGGCTGCGCAATCAGCAAAGAGCGCGACGGCGACGCAACGCATGGCGAAGCTGGCCGCCGACTATTACCAGTTCAACGGCCGGTTCGAACCGCTCTATGCCACCTATGCAGGAGATAACCGTTTCGATGACGAGCTTGGACTGAGCATCGCGCCTGCCGAGCGAGCCCGGCGCCATGCCGCCTATCGCGGATTTGCCACGCGGCTCAAGGCCATCGCACCCTCCCAGCTCAGCTCAGCAGACCAGATCAGCCACGAGATCATGGCGTACGAAATCCAGACGGTGCTGGACATGGCGTCGTTTCCGGATCACCTGATGCCGATAAACCAGATGGGCGCGATTCCGATGGAACTCGCCATGGTGGCGGATGGGAAGGGCGCGCTTCCGTTGGCGACACCGAAGCACTACGACAATTTGTTGCGTCGGCTGGTCCAGCTCACGCCATGGATCGACCAGGCCATCGCCAATATGCGCGCAGGAATCGAGGCCGGTGTCGTCCTGCCAAAGCCGCTGATCGTCTCGACACTGCCGCAGTACCGCGACCTTGCCACGACCGACATCGAAAAGAATCCGTTCTATGCCGGCATCAAGAACCTGCCGGATAACTTTTCGGCGGCCGAGAAAGCCAGGATCACGAAAGCGTACCAAAGCGAGATCACCAACCGGCTCCAGCCGGCACTCGCCAGGCTGGCAGCTTTCATGGAGAAGGAATACCTGCCGGCAGGACGTTCCACATCCGGCCTCTCCGACCTGCCGAATGGCGCAAAGTGGTACCAGCAGAATATCGCTTTTGCCACCACGACCCGGCTGACGCCGGACGAGATCCATGCGATGGGACTGGCCGAGGTGGCGCGCATCCAGCAGCAGTTCGCTGTGGTGGGTCCGAAGATGGGTTACCAGGGACCAGCTGCCGAACTACCGAAATGGGTAGCGGGCCAGTCCCGATACAGGCCGTTCAAGAATGACCAGGAAATCCTCGAGGTGTATCGAAAGCTCGACGTGGCCGTGGCATCGAAATTGCCTGCCTTGTTTACGCTGGTACCCAAGTCGCCATTGGAGCAGCGCCTGGAGCCCGAACTGACGCGGGCAACAGCGTCCGATCATTACACGGGACCGAGCACCGACGGAAAACGTCCAGGCATTTTCTGGTCTGTCGTGAATGACGCGAAGGAATACGACCGCACCAAGATGACCAGCCTGTACCTGCACGAGGGCAGGCCTGGTCACCACTTCCAGGTCGCCCTTCAGGTGGAAACACCCTTGCCGGACTTCCGCCGCTTCGGCGGCAATAACGCCTTTGCGGAAGGTTGGGCACTGTACGCGGAAACCCTGGGCAGCGAAATGGGCCTGTACGAAGAACCCGACCAGTATTTCGGGCACCTCAACAGTGAGCTGCTGCGCGCGGCACGCCTCGTGGTGGACACGGGTTTGCACGCGAAAGGGTGGAGCCGCGAACGGGCGATCGACTACCTGAAGGAAGTGAACGGTTACACGGACCAGGTTGCCAAGAGCGCCATCGAACGCTACATGGCGTTGCCCGCGCAGGCGCTCGGCTACAAGGTGGGTTCACTGAAGATCCAGGCGTTGCGCAAGCGTGCCGAGGAAGCCTTCGGCAAGCGCTTCTCGCTTCCTGCCTTTCACGCCGTCGTGATTGGCGACGGTTCGCTTCCTCTTGCCGTGCTGGAGCGTAAGGTGGAGCGCTGGATAGCAGAGGCCAAGTGAATGATGGTTTTCGCGATGGGCGACTTTTGACGGCGTAGTCGCCCAGGGCAGGCAGCGGGTTACTGCTCTATGGCCCGCTGCCGTTGTGGCTCATTTTCAGTTTGTGGCGCACTCATCGTTTCGCCACACCGCGTATCAGCTGACTATCGCTTATAAATCACAACGCTCCTTTGATCGTCGTCCAGAATTTGCCAGCATGGAACTCGGCTACCGTCCAGAAAGGCCCATCGAGCATCGGTGCACCGATCTGGGATGAGCTGGCAAAATCGAGGCCGTCGAATGACTGGCAAGTTCCGTTGACAAACAATGGCGCGCTGCATTTGGGGCGAACCGATTTTGTTGTCGTGGTCACGTTTGCGCCTGTCCGCAAATAGTGGGATGCGAAATCCGTTCCCCACGCCTGCGAGTCGCAGCCAACCGAGCGGACCGCTGCGTTGCGGGTGAACCAGCAACGTCGGGGAAACAGGCCGGCGTTCGCCAGCGGGTAAGTTGGCGGCGGTTCTTCAGGATTGAATCCCGCCGGCGCAAAATTGCCGGCGCCACCCCACATCGAGCCACCCCCGGCGTGCCCGAAAATTACCATGTCGGCGATTGGGGAAGCCCCGCCGTTGGAAGTAAGTTCGAGATCCACATCGGGCTCGGTGCTCGACACGCTGCCCGGATAAAACAGTGCAGCAAGGTTTGCATGGTTAGGCTCGGCAGTGGCGTCGAACAGATGGATGCTTAACGTTGAACCCGTGGTCGCAGTCAGGTTCGAGATATCGAACTGGTCGCCTTTGTTGATGTAGAGCTCATATCGCGCGTTGAAATTGGCCGGTGGCGCGGCCAGGGTCGCCGCACGCATGCTGACCGGCCGAATGCATTTCCAGTCGTTGAAATGGGCGCCGGCCTTTTTCGCCAGGCCACCCAGGGTATCGGTGTCGCTATCCGACGTGGCCGTGTCGCCGTCGGTTTTCCAGCGGCGCAGCACCGGGAGTGCATCCCGCGACACGATATCGCGGACCGCCCCGGCACCCAGGACCGCTGAACCCGGGGCAGGCATCAGTTGCGCTGTCACCCGGTCGGCTTCGTGCTCTGCCTGGTCCCCGGCGCGGCCGAGCATGATGTTCCCCGGCGTGGGGCCTGCGCCAGCCTGCTGAACCACATGCGTCAATTCGTGCGCCAGCAGGCGGGCGCCGTGCGCGGTACCCGGCGCAAACTGGCCTGCGTTGAAGACGATATTCCGGCCAACCGTGTAGGCGTGGGCGGAAACGGCCCGGGCCGATTCCGCCGCGTGGCGATCCGTATGCACCCGGACATGGCCGAAGTCATGGCCAAAGCCTGCCTCCATGCGGGCCCGCGTGGCAGTGTCCAGCGACTGGCCCGGCGCGCGCAGCACGCTGGCGACGCTGGCAGCGGCGTCGGCCTGGCCCGGCGCAACCGTTCCGGATGAAGGGCGGCCATGCGGTGCCACGGGCATGGGCGACGTGGCGATACGCGGTTGACGAAATACATGAACGGGCGCCGCGCTGGCTGGCCGTTGCGCGCCCACGACACCGATGGCAAGGCTGGATCTGGCCTGGCAGCGGGGACACGAACCGCCGCATGCACACGAATGCGGTGGCGCCGGGATGCGTTCAGGTTGAGTGACAGGTGCTGGGGCCGCGTGGCGCTGTACGAGAGGACCGCCGGTACGGCCGCCCGATGATTTTTTCTGTTCCAGTGCCAGCATGACATGCTCCTCTTCATTGAAGGAACCAGCCCGACGGTGGCCCGCATTGCCGGACCTTGGTGCGGCGATGTTAGCACGCGCGGCAGGGGGAGGTGGTGGTGGCGGGATCGGAGGGGTGCTGCAGGCCGGATGCGCCGGGCGAGGTTGGCGTGTGCCCGGCTGGCGTGTCCTCTACATCCGTGTGCTGAGGGGGCAAGAAGGCAGGTGGCCGCCAGCAGCGCAGATGGACTGGGTTCAGCAGTTCAACAATGAGGCGGCGCAGGTCGCGTAACGTGCCGGCGCATCAGAGGGTTCATGTATGTGTGGGGCGAAAAACACGGCGCTGAGTTGCTCGGGCCGTGTCCCGATCCGCAAACAATAAGCTGGTCGGAGTAACGGCCGCTTCCCGCAGCCGGAAGCGGCCAGTCGCAGCGTTCACTGTACATGGGCATCCCTGTTGCCGCCACCCTTGGGCTGGTGGCTGGCAAGGCCCGCTCCGACCAACCTGATTCCGCCCCGACCAACCGTATTCGCGCTAGTCACAGCGGAAACCGCCCTTACTCCACCGTCACCGATTTCGCCAGGTTCCGCGGCTTGTCCACATCCGTGCCCCGTGCCAGCGCGGTGTGATACGCCAGCAGCTGCAACGACACCACGTGCAGGATCGGCGACAGGCAGCCGTAGTGTTCCGGCATGCGGATCACGTGCACGCCTTCGCCAGAGGTGATGCGCGAATCGACGTCGGCGAACACGTACAGCTGGCCGCCGCGGGCACGCACTTCCTGCATGTTCGATTTCAGCTTCTCGATCAGCGCATCGTTCGGGGCGATCGTCACCACCGGCATCTCTTCCGTCACCAGCGCCAGCGGGCCGTGCTTCAGTTCACCGGCCGGGTAGGCTTCGGCATGGATGTACGAAATTTCCTTCAGCTTCAGGGCGCCTTCCAGGGCGATCGGGTAGTGCATGCCGCGGCCCAGGAACAGCGCGTTTTCCTTGCGGGCGAAATCCTCGGCCCAAGCAATGATCTGCGGTTCCAGCGCCAGCACGGCGGAGATCGCCGAAGGCAGGTGGCGCATGTCCTTCAGGTGCGCGGCTTCTTCTTCGTCGGTGAGGCGGCCATTGACTTGCGCCAGCGACAGCGTCAGCAGGAACAGGGCGGACAGCTGCGTGGTGAAGGCCTTGGTGGACGCCACGCCCACTTCGACGCCGGCGCGGGTGATGTACGCCAGCTTGCACTCGCGCACCATCGCGCTGGTGGCCACGTTGCAGATCGTCAGCGTGTTTTCCATGCCCAGCGAGCGGGCATGCTTCAGCGCGGCGATCGTGTCGGCCGTTTCGCCGGACTGGGAAATCGTCACCACCAGCGTGGACGGATTCGGCACGCTGTCGCGGTAGCGGTATTCGCTGGCGATTTCCACGCTGACCGGCACCTTGGCGATCGATTCGATCCAGTACTTGGCCGTCAGGCCCGAGTAGTAGCTGGTGCCGCAGGCCAGGATCAGCACGCGGTCGATTTCCTTGAAGACCTTGTGGGCGCCGTCGCCGAACAGCTCGGGCATGATGCCGGTCACGCCTTCCAGCGTATCGCCCACCACGCGCGGCTGCTCGAAGATTTCCTTCTGCATGTAGTGGCGGTACGGGCCCAGTTCCGCGGCGCCGGTGTGCGCGTGCACGGTTTTCACTTCACGCTCCACCTGCTTGCCGTTCACGTCGACGATCCAGGCGCGGCCCAGTTGCAGGTCAACCACGTCGCCTTCTTCCAGGTAGATGATCTGGTCGGTGGTGCCGGCCAGCGCCATTGCGTCCGATGCGACGAAGTTCTCGCCCTTGCCAAGGCCGACGATCAGCGGCGAGCCTTGGCGCGCAGCCACCACGCGGTGCGGTTCTTCGCGGGAGAACACGGCGATCGCATAGGCGCCATGCAGGCGCTTGACGGCCTGCTGCACGGTCTCGAACAGGTCGCCGGTGTACAGGTGATCGACCAGGTGGGCGATCACTTCGGTGTCGGTCTGGCTCTGGAACACGTAGCCCAGTGCCGTCAGCTCGGCGCGCAGTTCGTCGTGGTTTTCGATGATGCCGTTGTGGACCAGCGCGATGCGGGCGTTATCGGAATTGGGCGAGAAGTGCGGGTGGGCATTGTGCGAGGCCGGCGCGCCGTGCGTGGCCCAGCGGGTGTGGGCGATACCGGTGAAACCTTGCAGGCCGACTTCCTGCATCTGCTTTTCCAGTTCCGCCACGCGCGACGTGCTGCGCGAACGCTGCAGGCGGCCATCCGTGTGCAGCGCGACGCCACAGGAATCGTAGCCACGGTATTCCAGGCGCTTCAGGCCTTCGATCAGGATCGGGGTGATATTACGTTGCGCTACCGCGCCGACGATGCCGCACATGGTGACCTCTACAGTGAATGTTGATATGTCGACAATGGTAGTCCACTGGGATGGAAATATGCTTACTTATTATGTCGATATATGAAATAATATTTCGTCATTAACTAGTCATGAAATATTATTCCGTCCAAACCCGAATTCTGTTCTTATATTTCTCACGCAGCCTCTGGCATATCGATACAGAAAGGAAGACATGGAGATTTCACTGGATGAGCTGGACCGCCGCATCCTGAATGCGTTGCAGGAAGACGCCGCCATCACCAATGCGGAACTGGCGCAGGTCGTGCATGTGTCCGCCCCGACCTGCCTGCGCCGCGTCAAGGCGCTGCGCGATGCCGGCATCATCGAGCGCCAGGTGGCCATCGTGGCGCCCGACAAGGTAGGCTCGCGCTTGACGGCCATCGCCGAAGTCACGCTGGACGTGCAGGCGGCGGACAGGATGGCCGAGTTCGAGCTGCTGGTGGCGCAGGAAGCGGCGGTACTGCAGTGCTACCGGGTGTCGCCCGGACCCGATTTCGTGCTGGTCGTGCAGGTCGGCGACATGCCAGCCTATCACGCGCTGGCCCATCGCCTGTTCACGAGCCATGCCAATGTGCGCAACGTGAAGGCGTATTTCTCCACGTTCCGCAGCAAATTCGAGACCCGCATCGCCGTTTGACCGGCCGGCTTTATCCATGGTTATCCACCGCCATCCACAGGCTGCGCACGTGCTTGTCCACCGCCTTTTCCACTGCTGATACCCCGGTTATCTCCAGCTTATACAAGGTTATGCAGGCCCTTATACCGGCTTGATCACAAGGTTTTCCACAAAGTTTCCCACAGCCGTGTGCACCGGTCCTTGGCTGCCAGGCCATGGGGCGCGGCATTGCTGCAGCCGCGTGCACCCGTATGCCGGGCAAGGGCCCCAGGAATTTTCGGCTGTGCGTAAATGGGGTGGTTATTCCCCGACGCCCGGAGACCACGCCGCCACCTCCATCCTGGAGACACGACAGACGCTCGTCGTGCCAAATGAGCAGGCAAGGCAGCTTGCGGGAACGTTTGAAAGCCACCTGCCCACATGTTTTCCCAGGGCTTTTCCACAAACTTATCCAGCGCTGCCGCCACATCAAAAACACCGATTTACAAGCCATACAGGGCTATCCACGGCTTATCCCGGCCTTTTGCTCAGGCTTGCCCACAACCTTATCCCCATACGGGCATCGATAGCATGTTTACCGGCGATTCCAGCCTGCGTACGACATTGCACACTGGCTGCCCACCGGTTTTACCTGGGCTTGTGCACACGCTTGTCCACAGCGGGGCCGGGCGGCAGGGGCTAGAATGGCGCATGAATTACCTGGCCCACGTGTACCTGGCCCGGCATACCGATGCGGCGATGGTCGGCGCGATGCTGGGCGACTTCGTCAAGGCGAACGATGTCGCGGCGTACCCGCCCGAGATCGCGCGCGAAATCACGCTGCACCGTCATATCGACAGCTATACGGACAGCCATCCGGCCGTGCTGGCGTCGAAGGAATTGTTCGGCGAAGGCCGGCGCCGCTATGCGGGCATCGTGCTCGATGTGTTCTACGACCATGAATTGAGCCGGCACTGGCACCAGTGGTGCGACGTGCCGCGCGCGCTGCTGATCGCCCGCTTCTATGACGCGCTGGCGGCGCACGAGCCGATGCTGCCGCCGCGGCTGCGCGAGATGCTGCCCTACCTGGTGCGGCAAGACTGGCTGGGGGGTTACGCCACGTTCGATGGCGTGGAAGGGACGATCGCGCGGGTATCGCGCCGCCTGAGCCGCAATGGCGAATTGCTGCGCGACGGCGTGCAGGACCTGGTGCGGCACCGCGACGCCATCGCGGCAGGTTTCGAGCGCTTCTTCCCCGACCTGGTGCGGTTCGCGGAAGAGCGCAGGGCGCAACTGCTGCTTGCCTAGAACTGCTTGCCTGGAGCTGCTTGCCTAGAACTGCGTACTTATAGCTGCTTGCCTGGAGCTGCTTGCTTGGCGGCGTGCCTGGCCAATGACTGCCAGGCTGCCGTACCTGCCTGTTGCTTACTTCTTGGCCTTGACCGGACGCTGCCAGCCTTCGATCGTGACCTGCTTCGGCCGGGAAATCGTCAGCATGCCGGCCGGGGCGTTCTTCGTCAGCGTGGTACCGGCACCGATCGTGGCGCCGGCGCCCACCGTTACCGGGGCCACCAGCTGGCTGTCGCTGCCGATGAAGGCGTTGTCCTCGATGATGGTGCGGAACTTGTTGGCGCCGTCGTAATTGCAGGTGATGACGCCGGCACCGATGTTGACGCGCGAGCCCACTTCCGAGTCGCCCACGTAGGCCAGGTGGTTGGCCTTGCTGTGCGCGGCCACCTGGCTGTTCTTGATTTCAACGAAGTTGCCGACGTGGACATCCTCGCCCAGCGTGGTGCCGGGGCGCAGCCGCGCATAGGGCCCGATCAGCGATTTCGGGCCGACGGTGGCGCCCTCGATGTGGCAGAACGGCTTGATCTGCGCACCGGCTTCGATCGTCGCGTCGACGATCACGCTGTGCGCGCCGACCGTCACGCCATCGGCCAGCGTGACCTTGCCTTCGAAGACGCAACCGACATCGATCGTCACATCGCGGCCGCAAACCAGTTCGCCGCGGATATCGATGCGGGCCGGGTCCAGCACGGTCACGCCTTTTTCCAGCAGCGTGCGCGCCAGGTTGTTCTGGTGGATCCGTTCCAGCTCCGCCAGCTGCACCTTGCTGTTCACGCCCAGTACTTCCCATTCCGCGGACGGATGCGCGGACACGACCTCGACGCCATCGGCGACGGCGCGCGCCACGATGTCCGTCAGGTAGTACTCGCCTTGCGCGTTCTTGTTTTCCAGCGACGCCAGCCATTTTTTCAAGTGGCCGGTGGGGATGCACATGATGCCGGAATTGATTTCCTTGATGGCGCGCTCTTCTTCCGTTGCATCCTTTTCTTCGACAATGCGCACGATGCGATTATCCTCGCGAACGATGCGCCCCAGGCCGAACGGATTTTCCTGCACCACCGTGAGGATGCCCAGCTTGTCGGCACCGGCCGCATCGACCAGGCGCTGCAGCGAAGAAGTGGTGGTCAGCGGCACGTCGCCATACAGCACCAGCGTGGGTACCGCTTCATCCAGCACGGGCAGCGCCTGCATCACCGCATGGCCGGTGCCCAGTTGCGGTTCTTGCAGCGCCGCGGAGATTTCAACGCCGCCGCGTGCCTTCTGCTCCTCGAGAGCGGACAGCACCGTGGCGCCCCCATGCCCGTAAATCACACATAATTTAGCCGGGGCAAGGCCACGCGCCGTATCGATCACGTGCGCCAGCAACGGCTTGCCTGCCACCGGGTGCAGTACCTTGGGCAGGGCCGATTGCATGCGCTTGCCCATGCCGGCAGCGAGAATGACAACGTTCATAAGCTGAATTCGTTAAGTTAATAATATGTAAAAGTTTAACATGCAGACATCGTCCTACCGTACGTGGTTCCTGGTTGCCCTGCTGGCGCTTGTCGCGGCGTGCAGTTCACTGAAACTGGCCTATAACAATGGCGACACGCTGCTGTACTGGTGGCTGGACAACTATGTCGACTTCGATGACGAACAGAGCGACCAGGTCAAGAAGGACATCAACGACCTGTTCCGCTGGCACCGCAAGACCCAGTTGCAGGATTACGTGCACGTGCTGCAGCGCGCCCAGCAACAGTTGCGGGGCAATCCCACGCCGGCGGACCTGCGCGCCGACTATGACGATATCCGCGCCCGCACCCAGGCGCTGTTGCTGAAGGCGGCGCCGGACATCGCCGACCTGGCGCTGTCGCTGAAGCCCGAGCAGCTGGCGCAGATGGAAAAGAAGTTCGCCAAGAATAACGACAAGTTCCGCCGCGAGAACATGAAGGGCGATCGCGAAGACCAGAACGAATTCCGCTACAAGAAATCGATGGAGCAGTTCGAACTGTGGTTCGGCAGCTTCTCGCGCGAGCAGAAGGAGATCATCCGCAAGGCATCGGATGCGCGGCCACTCGATAACGCGATCTGGCTCGACGAACGCATGCGCCGCCAGCGCAACGTACTGGCCCTGGCGCGCCGGATCATGCAGGAAAAGCCTTCGCGAGAACAGGCAGTCGCGCAGATCCAGAGCCTGATCCGGGAAAGCTTCGCGCGCCTGGACAACTCCGAGCGCAAGGCCTTCTATGAAGCCAATACCAATGCATCGATCGGCCTGGTGCACACGGTGATCGGCATCGCCACGCCGGAGCAGAAAGCCCACGCGCAAAAACGCATGCAGGGCTGGATCAACGACTTCAATACCCTGGCGGCCGAAGTCAAGTGAGCGGTCACAGCACGCGAATCCCCAGGTCGCGATAAGGCGCCAGTTCGGCATCGGGCACCGGTCCGGCCGTGACGAGCGTATCGATGCGGCCCGCCTCGCACACCACGTACGAGGCGGCCGTGCCCAGTTTCTGCGGCGTTACCAGCGCCACCACGTGCTTCGATGCGTTGACGATGGCGCGCTTGACGGCCGCTTCCTCCGCATCGGCGACGGTCAGGCCAGCTGACGGGTGCAAGCCATAGGTGCCGATGAAGCAGACATCGGCCAGCAAGTGCCGATAGAAATCCACCGTTTCCGCGCCCAGGTTGACGCGGTACTGCGCGTGCACGCGGCCGCCGGCCATGCGTACCTCGATGGCCGGGTGATCGAGCAGCGCCAGCGCGGCCGGCAGGCTGTGCGTGGCCACCGTCAGCTTGCCCATGGCGGGCAACTGGCGCGCCAGCCATCCCGCCGTGGTGCCGCCATCGAGAATGACCAGCTGCCCCTCGGCCACCAGCGCCAGTGCTTTCCGGGCGATGTCCTGCTTGGCCACCGCGTCGTGCTGTTCGCGGGCCTGGTAGGCGTTCGGGATCGGCGAGGGCAGCAGCGCGCCGCCGCGGATACGCGTCAGTGCGCCCTGGCGGGCCAGTTCGTCGATATCGCGGCGGATCGTATCCTCGGACACGTCCAGCGCTGTGCCGAGTTCGCCTAGCTGCACCTGGCCGTGGCGTTGCAGTTGGTCGAGGATGCGGCGGAAACGTTCGTGCTTGAGCATGGCATGCATGAGAAGAGTTTTTGCGGCATTTTGCAGCTTCTTGCAATAATCTGCAAGAAAATGGTAGGCTTGGCATCATTGACACTTCCGGAATCTTTATGATGACGCTTACACCCGGCCCTTTCCGCGCCGTGCTGTTCGATCTGGACGGCACACTGGCCAACACGCTTCCCCTGTGCATCGAAGCCTTTCGTAGCGCCATCGAACCGGTGGCCGGTCGCACGTTGAGCGATGCGGAGATTGTCGCCACGTTCGGCCCTTCCGAAGAAGGCACGATCCGTGCGCTGGCACCGCAGCAGTACGACGAATGCCTGGCAGCCTACCTGCGCCACTACGCAACGAAGCATGCCGACTATCCCGCCGTATTCGAGGGCATGGCCGAATTGCTGCATGCGTTGCGCCAGCGCGGCGTGCGCCTGGGCATGGTGACGGGCAAGGGCGCGGAAAGCACGCGTTTATCGCTGCGCCAGTTCGGGCTGGAAAACATGTTCGACGTGATCGAGACGGGCTCGCCGCAGGGTCCGCGCAAGGCCGAGGCGCTGCGCGACGTGCTGGCGGCCTGGCAGCTGTTGCCGGCGGACGCGGTGTACATCGGCGACGCGCCGAGCGACATCACCGCCGCCCGCGCGGTGGGCATGCCCATCGTCTCCGCGGCATGGGCGGAGACCGCGGACACTGCGACATTGCGTGCGATGGCGCCTGACCTGCTGGCCGATTCCGTCGGCGAATTGCGCTCCTGGCTATGGCCGCGCTTGCACGCTGGCGCCGCCGCGGGCGGCATGTGGCTGGGCATCGCCCAACGCCTGCAGGCGCTCGCACAGGCCGGGCTGGCCTACGATCCCCACGTATTCGATGCCGAGCGCTACCAGGAAGTGCTGGCGCTGAGCCAGCAGATGCTGAGCCACCTGACGGGCCAGCCCGTCGCCCAGCTGCGGGATGCCATCGCGCTCGAGCGCGGTTATCCGACACCGAAGGTCGACATCCGCGCGGTGCTGTTCAACGGTACCGACCAGGTGCTGATGGCGCGTGAAAAGCACGACGGCGGGCGCTGGTCGCTGCCGGGCGGCTGGGCGGACGTCGGCTGCACGCCGTTCGAGGTGGCGGTCAAGGAAGTGCGCGAGGAAACCGGCCTGGACACGGAAGCCGTGCGGCTGCTGGCCCTGTGGGACAAGCGCGTGCACCCGCATCCGCCCCAGGCGTGGTACGTGTACAAGGCGTTCGTGCTGTGCCGGCCCACTGGCGGCGCGCTGCTGGCGGACACTCCTGAGACAAGCGAGGTACGGTGGGTCTCGCGCCATGAGCTGCCCGGGCTGCATCTGTCGGTCGACCGGGTCACGCTGTCGCAGCTGGAAACGCTGTTCGCCTTCGCGGAAAACCCGGACTTGCCCACCTTGTGCGACTGAGCACTCAAGCACGGACAAGTCAACTGTTGCCAAAAAAGGGGACAGTCCCCATTTTTTGGCAACATTTAACAATGTGGGCATTCACCAGAGTACGCGGGTACGCCAGGGGTACAAGGCCAGCGAGTGACCGGTTCACAAACCGTGGTTTTGTGGCACTCCCCACTACTAAATGTTGGCTAAGCGCGACAGAAAACGTTGCTGAAATTCGGGGACTGTCCCCGTTTTTTGGCAACAAATGCGGCGTGGTATAGTGCCCGCCTCATTTCCGCGTCACGTCGCCATGCAAAAGAAAAAGCCCGCCGCCAAAGTTCCCGTCCACGGTCCGCAGCACGCCAAGCAGGTGCGCATCATCGGCGGCAGCTGGAAGCGCACGCCGTTGCCGGTACTCGAGGCGCAGGGATTGCGGCCGACGCCGGACCGGGTGCGCGAGACGGTATTCAACTGGCTCAACCACCTGAAGGGCGACTGGGGCAATTTGCGCGTGCTGGACCTGTTCGCCGGCAGTGGCGCGCTCGGCTTCGAAGCGGCCAGCCGCGGGGCGCAGCAGGTGACGATGGTGGACGCGAACGCGACCATCGTGCGCCAGCTCCAGGCGATCCAGGAAAAACTGAACGCCACCAATATCGTGGTGCAGCGCGCCGATGCGCTGGCGCTGGCGCAATCGCTGGCGCAGCGGGGCCAGCGGTTCGACGTGATCTTCCTCGATCCACCGTACCAGGAAGATTTCCTGACGCGCGCCTTGCCACTGTGCGACAAGCTGGTTTCCGAAGGCGGCCTGGTCTATGCCGAATCCGGTCTGCCCCTGGTATCCGACGAAGGCGAGAGCCCGGAGTGGCTGGCAAACTGGGACGTGGTACGCCAGGACAAGGCCGGCATGGTGCACTTCCACCTGTTGCAGCGCCGGGCGGTATAGCGGCTGCGGCGGTCCCCGGCGGTGAAGGCACATTCCGTTTCAGGCATAATGCGCGTCTATTCCGTGCAAAAACGAGGAACCCAATGGTTGTAGCCGTTTATCCGGGAACATTCGACCCGCTGACCCGTGGTCACGAAGACCTGGTGCGCCGTGCATCGGGGCTGTTCGACACGCTGGTGGTCGGCGTGGCTGACAGCAAGAACAAGCATCCATTCTTCACCGTCGAGGAACGCCTGGAAATCGCCAACGAGGTGCTGGGCCATTATCCCAATGTGAAGGTGGAGAGTTTTTCCGGCTTGCTGAAGGATTTCGTGCGCCAGCACGATGCCCGCGTGATCGTGCGCGGCCTGCGCGCCGTGTCCGACTTCGAATACGAATTCCAGATGGCGGGCATGAACCGCTACCTGCTGCCGGATGTCGAAACGTTGTTCCTGACACCGTCGGACCAGTACCAATTCATCTCGGGCACCATCGTGCGCGAGATCGCCCAGCTGGGCGGCGACGTGTCGAAGTTCGTGTTCCCGTCCGTCGACCGCTGGCTGCGCAAGAAAATCGCGGCAAACGAGGCCGCTTAAAGGTTTTGCCATGGCTTTGATGATCACCGACGACTGCATCAATTGCGACGTTTGCGAGCCCGAGTGCCCGAACGAAGCGATCTACATGGGTCCGGAAATTTACGAAATCGATCCCGACAAGTGCACCGAATGCGTCGGCCACTTCTCGGAACCGCAATGCCAGCAGGTGTGCCCGGTGGCGTGCATTCCGTTCAACCCGGAATGGCGCGAATCGGAAGAGCAGCTGCGCGCGAAATACGAGCGCTTGGAAGCGGCCAAGGCCGCCTGAAACGCGCGTGAAGCGGCGCCGCCACGAAAAAGCATGATCGTGCGTGAGCCGGACAGGGCAGTGGTATAGTGCAACGGCACTTCCACAACACCGATCCGGAGACACGATGAATTCTTCCCGCAGACTGGTCTTGCACGGCGCCTGTGCGCTGCTGCTGGCCGCCGCCTTGCCCGCCGTTGCCGCCACCGACGTGGCCGGCGTGAAGTTCGACGACACCGCCACGGTCAATGGCCAACCCTTGAAGCTGAACGGTGCCGGCGTGCGCACCAAGGTCATCTTCAAGGTCTACGCGCTGGGCCTGTACCTGCCGGAAAAGAAGACCTCGGTGGCCGATATCCTGGCGACCCAGGGACCGCGCCGCATCCAGATCGTCAGCCTGCGCGACCTGACGTCGCAGGACTTCGGCGATGCGTTCATGAAAGGCCTGAACGCGAACACGGACGCCGCTGAACGCACGCGCCTGCTGCCGCAGACCAAGACGTTCGGCGAAATGTTCGCGGCCATTCCCGGCCTGAAGAAAGGCGACGTGCTGCTGGTGGACTGGATTCCCGGCACCGGCACGGTCTGCACGCTCAATGGCCGGAAGATCGGCGAAACGGTGCCGGACGTGGCATTCCATAACGCGATCCTGCGCATCTGGATCGGCAACGACCCGGCCGACACGGGCCTGAAGCCGAAACTGCTGGGCGGCTGACCGGCCATGAAAAAACCCGGGACCGCGGCAGGGCGCGGTCCCGGGTTTTTGCTTGAGCGCCTGGCTCGGACGCCGATACTCAGCTTTGATTAAGCGCGCGAAGCGAGGGCTTGCAGTTCGGCCGCCTCGCTGGGAGACGCTTTTTGCGAATTCATCATGCGCTTGAGCATGGCGGCATCGCGCATCTGGCGGCGCTGCAGGCGTTGTTCCTTCGTCAGTTTCGGCTTCACGACCAGCACGGCAGCCAGCGCCAGCCCGCGCAGCAGGGGCTTGAACAGCACCAGGAAGCCGACAGCCAGCGCACACACCATCAATACTTGCAGCGCGTCGCCTACACTCAGCGGCAAGAATTGGGTTGCGGAAACGAAATTGAACATGTTTTTCTCGGTTTACGTATAGAATCTACCGTAACTATAGTGCAGCGCAACATATCAATCCAATTTCGTTTCCCAATATAAATCATCACTTTCCTGAATGACTGAATCATGAGCTTCCTGACACTCGATTTGAACCTGCTGCGTGTTTTCGATGCCGTGATGACGGAGCAAAACCTGACCCGGGCCGCCGGCCACCTGGCCATGACGCAACCGGCCGTCTCGAACGCCATCAAGCGCCTGCGCGAGAGCCTGGGGGATGAATTGCTGATCCGTACCGCCTATGGCGTGAAGCCCACGCCGCGTGCGGAAGCGCTGTGGCCGTCGGTGCGCAGTGCCCTCGCATCGCTCGAAGCGGCGGTGGCGCCGGGATCGTTCGATGTGTCGAAAGCCCACGCCACGTTCCGCCTCGCCATGGCCGATGCCACCGCGGCGTTCTTCCTGCCGTCGCTGATGCGCTCGATCGAGGCGGAAGCGCCCGGCATCAATGTGCGCATGGTGCCGCTGACCACCCGCGAACCGCGTCCGATGCTGCTGCGTGGCGATATCGACCTGGCCGTCGGCTTCTTCCCCGGCGTGGCGGCACAGCTGTCGTATGAAACGGCATCGCCGATCCGCCACGAGCGGCTGTATTCCGGGATCTATGTGTGCGTGATGCGCCGCAACCACCCGCTGGCCAAGGAAGAACTGACGCTGGACAACTACTGTGAAGCGAACCACCTGCTGGTGAGCTTCTCCGGCCGCGCGCATGGCCTGGTCGACGAAGCGCTGGCGCAGCTGCAGCGCGAACGCCGCATCCTGCTGACGGTGAACCAGTTCTTCACGGCCGGCCGCGTGGTCGCCAACTCGGACCTGATCACCGTGCTGCCGAAGCACCTGATCGCTTCCACCGGCATGACCGATGCGCTGGTGTACAAGGAATTGCCGTTCACGCTGCCCGCCGTGCACCTGGACATGCTGTGGCACGAACGCGATGCCCGCAGCCCCGCCCACAAATGGCTGCGCGCGCAGCTGGAAAGCATGCAGCAGGGCGCGCAGCGGCTGGCGCCCGGCACTTTGCCGAAGGCCGATACGCACTGACCGCGAGGAACTGCCTCAACAACAGTGTCTTCTCCCTGGCGCGTTTAAGTTAAGCGCTACTCAACGCATTGAAAGCGCATGCATTCACCCCAACAGCAAAGGGCTGGGGTCAGACCCGCCGGGTCTGACCCCTGATTTTGCATCTGGGGTGGACTATCTAAACGGCAATAGCGTCTGTCCCTGCTTGAGCCAAACGCTTCACCCCTTCTCCGCCGACTTGTACCCGATCCGGAACCCGCCCCAGTGCTTGCCTTGCACGTAGATCGGCGCGGACAGGTCGTGCATCACTTCTCCCGTATCCCGCTTGTAGGTCTGCAGCAGGAACGGCCGCGTATTGCTGCCGCAGCGCTTGCCGGTGCGGTCGGTGAAGATGCGCTTGGTCCGGTTGTTGACGATGTCCACGTCGTAGTTGCCGGTCAGCGGCTGCGAATATTTCTTGTTGTGCGTCGGGAAATAGCCGCCATCGTCGACCGCCCCGGCGTAGGCCAGCTGCGGCATCGCGGCCAGCAAACCTTCCTGCAGCGGTGGCAGCACCCTATCCGTGAAACTGTCGAAGCGGGTGGTGTACTTGGGGGGATTGGTATTGGGAATCGGCTGGTAGCGGCGGTCGAACAGGGCTTCGCGCGTGATCTGGCCCTTGGCCAGCGCGTCCTCGAAAATCCGCCCCACCTCGGCTGCCGCGCGCTGGGCCGCGGCGCGCACCGCGTCATGCGACGTCGGCACATCCGCCTCGGCCAGTGCGCCGGCAATGATCTCGGCGCGGTCGGCCAGCGCCATCGCGGACGCCGCCACGCGCGGCAGATCGCGGTCGGTGGACAGCATGCCGTCGCGGATGCGCGCGATCGCATCGGCGATCACCTGGGCGGTCGCCACCTGTTCGCGTGACGCCCGGGCGATTTCATCGATTTCCTGCTCCGCGCTGCCGGACGACTGTTCGATCGCCGCCAGCAGGCCGTGCACGGTGCGCACATTGCCGGCCGCGCCGGTGACGGCATCGGCCAGCGAGGTCATGCCGGTACTGGCCTTTTCCGCTTCATCGTTGATCTCGCGCACCATCTGGCTGATCTCGTCGGTGGCGGCCTTGGTGCGCTGCGCCAGCTGGCGCACTTCGCCCGCCACGACGGCGAAGCCACGCCCCTGTTCGCCCGCGCGCGCCGCTTCGATGGCGGCATTCAGCGCCAGCAGGTTGGTGCGTGCGGAAATCTCGGAAATCGCGTCCGTGAAACCGGCGATGCGGCCTGCCTTCTGGCGCAGCGCGGCCATCGTGTCCGCCGCTGTCCGCGCGGCCGTGCTGGCACCGGAAATGCGCGACAGCCCGTTGTCCGCCTCGGCACGGCCGGCCACCGTTTCCTCGCGGACGCGGTGTGCCACCACGGCGGCCCGCTCGGCATTGGCGGCGATCTGGTCGGTGGTGGCGGCATTCTGGCGCGTCGCGGTGGCGATGCTGCCGGCCGTGTCGACGTCGTCGCCGATCTTTTTCTTGATCGAGTCGATGAAATACGAGGTTTCCGCGGCGCCGATCATGATGGCATCGATCTCGTTGCCCACGGTGGCGGCGAAGCGCCGTGGTCCGTCATCCCGGCCGCTGGTGCCGGCAAGGCGGGCAAGGTGGAGGGCCAGTACCGCGATCAGTGCGGCCAGCAAGGCCGGCCAGAGCGCCGCCGTGCCAAACACCAGCCAGGCGCAACCAACGCCCGCCACGATGGCGCCAACGGCCCATCCCGCTTGTTGCAATGCTGCGCGCTGCATCTCGTCTCCTCCGGCGCGGCGCCGGGGAGACGGGCCGTGCTCATTTGATGGGCAACTTGCTGGTATTCTTGACTTCTTCCATTACCGCATAAGTATGCGTTTCCCGCACGCCTTTTTGCAACAATGTTTTCCCAAGGAACTCCCGGTAGGCGGCCATGTCCTTCACGCGCGCCTTCACCAGGTAGTCGAAACCGCCGGCCACCATGTGACATTCGAGCACCTCGGGAATCAGTTGTACGCTATGCTTGAAGGCGTCGAACACTTCCGGTGTGGTACGGTCCAGCACCACTTCGATGAACACCAGCAGCGAAACGTCCAGCAGTTGCGGGTTCAGCTGGGCGGTATAACCCAGGATGTAGCCTGAATCGTGCAGCTTGCGCACCCGCTCCAGGCAGGCCGCCGGCGACAGGTTCACCCGCGCCGCCAGCTCCACGTTGCTGATGCGGCCATCGCTCTGCAATTCCATCAGGATCTTTTTACTGATCTTGTCCAGCATCGTCTATCCCCACCTTTAATTTTATTTGGTTAAATTCTCTCATCAAAAATGTTGTATGGCTAGCCCCCAGCATTACCAGAATTAATCCAGAAGAATCCCGCATACAATCGAATCATTGGCAATCGCCGCAAGAACCGACCACCGCACGCTCCGCAGACCCTGTTTGCCGGGCGTGTTTTGTTAGGGGGCGGCCGTTCTCTCAACCATTCTTCGATAAAGATTCCCCATGAATGCCCCAGTTCCCTTCAGCGCCTTGCAGGCCGAAATCCTGCGCGACCCGTCTCCGCTGCGCGCGGCGATCACGGCCGCTTACCGGCGCGACGAACGCACCGCCGTGCAATGGCTGCTGGCCCAGATCCGCGACCGCGGCAATGCCGTTACCCAGGACGCCCAGGCGCTGGCGCGCCGCCTGGTGACGGCGGTGCGTGAAAAGCGCACCCGCGCCTCGGGCGTGGACGCGCTGATGCACCAGTTTTCGCTGTCGTCCGATGAAGGGGTAGCGTTGATGTGCCTGGCCGAGGCGCTGCTGCGCATTCCCGACCAGGCCACGGCCGACCGCCTGATCGCCGACAAGATCAGCAAGGGCGACTGGCGCAAGCACCTGGGCGAATCGCCGTCGCTGTTCGTCAACGCGGCCACCTGGGGCCTGCTCGTCACGGGCAAGCTGGTCGGTTCGTCCAGCGAAGAGAAGCTGGGCTCGGCCATCACGCGGCTGATCGCCAAGGGCGGCGAACCGCTGATCCGCAAGGGCGTGGACCTGGCGATGCGCATGCTGGGTAACCAGTTCGTGACGGGGCAGACGATCGACGAGGCGATCCGCAATGGCCGCGACAACGAAGCGCGCGGCTACCGTTATTCCTACGACATGCTGGGCGAAGCCGCGCTGACGGAAGCCGATGCGGCCAAGTATTACGCCAGCTATGAACAGGCGATCCATGCGATCGGCCGCGCCTCGAATGGCCGCGGCATCCGCAATGGTCCCGGTATCTCCGTCAAGCTGTCGGCCCTGCATCCGCGCTACAGCCGCGCCCAGCGCGAGCGCGTGATGGCGGAACTGCTGCCGCGCCTGCGTGCCCTGATCCTGCTGGCGAAAGGCTACGACATCGGCCTGAACATCGACGCGGAAGAGGCCGACCGCCTGGAACTGTCGCTGGACCTGATGGAAGCGCTGGCGCAGGACCCGGACCTGGCCGGCTTCGAGGGCATCGGCTTCGTGGTGCAGGCTTACCAGAAACGTTGCCCGTTCGTCATCGATTACCTGGCCGACCTGGCACGCCGCAGCGGCCGCAAGTTCATGGTCCGGCTGGTCAAGGGAGCGTACTGGGATGCCGAGATCAAGCGCGCCCAGGTCGACGGCATGCCGGGTTATCCGGTCTACACGCGCAAGGTGTACACGGACGTCTCGTACCTGGCGTGTGCGCAGCGCCTGCTGGCCAGCACCGACGTCCTGTATCCGCAGTTCGCCACGCACAATGCACAGACGCTGTCGACCATCTACACGTGGGCCAAACGCGACGGCATCGACGACTATGAATTCCAGTGCCTGCACGGCATGGGCGAAACACTGTACGACCAGGTGGTGGGCAAGGACAAGCTGGACAAGGCCTGCCGCATCTACGCACCGGTGGGCACCCATGAAACGCTGCTGGCCTACCTGGTGCGCCGGCTGCTGGAAAACGGCGCCAATTCCTCGTTCGTCAGCCAGATCGTCGATGAAGCCATTCCCGTCGACACGCTGATCCAGGATCCGCTGGACCTGGCGCGCCGGCAGGGCGGTGCGCCGCACCCGGCCATCGCACTGCCGCGCGACATGTTCGGCACCGAGCGCGGCAATTCCGAAGGCATCGACCTGTCGAACGAGGATGTGCTGCGCGAGGTCGCCGCGGCGCTGGCTCCGGCGCGCACCTGGACGGCGGCACCGCTGCTGGCGGGTCCTGCGCCGGCGGAGCAGCCGGTCCAGCCGGTCCAGCCGGTATGCAACCCGGCACATCACGGCGATCTGGTGGGCCAGGTGACCGAAGCCACCGCCGCCGACGTGGCCCGCGCGCTGGCCAGCGCCAGCCATGCGGCGATGGACTGGCAGACGGTGGAACCGTCGGCGCGCGCCGATGCGCTGATGCGCGCGGCGGACCTGTTCGAAGCCAACAAGCTCGAACTGATGGCGCTGGCCATCCGCGAAGCCGGCAAGTCGCTGCCGAACGCCATTGCCGAGGTGCGCGAAGCGGTCGATTTCCTGCGCTACTACGCGCAGCAGATCCGCCACGAGAAAAACGTGCTGGCGCTGGGGCCGGTGACCTGCATCAGCCCGTGGAACTTCCCGCTGGCGATTTTCACGGGGCAGGTGGCGGCGGCGCTGGCGGCCGGCAACGTGGTGCTGGCCAAACCGGCCGAGCAGACGCCCCTGATCGCGCACCGCGCCGTGGAACTGCTGCATGAAGCGGGCATCCCCCGCGTGGCGCTGCAATACCTGCCTGGCCGCGGCGACGTAGTCGGCGCCGCCCTGTGCAGCGATTCTCGCGTCAAGGGCGTGATCTTCACGGGCTCGACGGAAGTGGCGCAGCTGATCAATCGCGTACTGGCGCAGCGGGCGGTGGCGGAGCACTGCGATATCCCGCTGATCGCCGAAACGGGCGGCCAGAACGCGATGATCGTCGATTCCTCGTCCTTGCCCGAGCAGGTGGTGCAGGATGCGATCTCGTCGGCGTTCGACAGTGCCGGCCAGCGCTGTTCCGCGCTGCGCGTGCTGTTCCTGCAAGACGATATCGCCGACAAGACGATCCGCATGCTGAAGGGCGCCATGAGCGAACTGAGGATCGGCAGCCCGGACCGGCTGGTGACCGATATCGGGCCCGTCATCGATGCCGAGGCCCAGCAAAACCTGCTGGCGCACATCGAACGCACCAAGCGCACCTGTGTCGCGCATTTCTCGCTGGGCTTGCCCGATGCCGCCCAGGGCACGTTCGTGCCGCCGACCGTGCTGGAAATCCGTTCGCTGGCGGAGCTGACCAAGGAAGTGTTCGGACCGGTAATGCACGTGATCCGCTACGGGCGCGCCGACCTGCCCAAGGTGATCGACCAGATCAACGCCAGCGGTTTCGGCCTGACGCTGGGCGTTCACTCGCGCATCGACGAGACGATCGACTACATCGCGCAGCGTGCGCACGTGGGCAATATCTATGTGAACCGCAACATCGTCGGCGCGGTCGTCGGCGTGCAGCCGTTCGGTGGCGAAGGCAAATCCGGTACCGGCCCGAAGGCGGGCGGGCCGCTGTACCTGAAACGGCTGCAGCGGGGCGCGGCGCCGCTCGAGACACATGCGCGGCAATCGACGCCCAGCGTGGATGCGCTGGCCGTGTGGCTGCGCGCCAAGGGCAAGGAGGCGCTGGCCACGCTGGCCGAGCAATACGTGCGGTCGACACCGCTCGGCACCGAGATCGTGCTGCCGGGCCCGACCGGCGAGCGCAATACGCTGCGCTACGAGGCGCGCGGCACGATCGCCTGCTTTGCCGACACCCAGGACGCGTTGCTGAACCAGCTGGCGGCCACGCTCGCGACCGGCAACCGTGCCGTGATCGTGGCGCATGCGACTTCACTCGTGCCCGCGGACTTGCCGCCCGCCGTGGAAGACCGCGTACAGGTCGTCGGCAGCCTGGAGGCGCTGAAGGACAGCTTCCAGATCGCCCTGGTGGAATCGTCGCTGGCGGCGCAGGTGAGGGTGCCGCTGGCCGAGCGCGATGGCGCGGTGGTCGGCGTCATCGACACGACGCCGGAAGGCGTGATCCCGCTGTGGCGGCTGATTGCCGAACGGGCGTTATGCGTCAACACGACGGCGGCGGGCGGCAACGCCAGCCTGATGACATTGGGCGCCTGACGGGTTCGATGCATTGAAAACAAAAAATGGCGCTGCGGCGCCATTTTTTTCGTCTTGCCGGTGCAGAAGCAGGCAGGATGCCCCCAGGAAGGCTTCCGAGGGCCCTTGCCGGCGTTTTATGACGCGATTCGTGTCCGTGGCGCCGCATCGCCCTGAACCGGCTACAGCCTCATCTGGAGCGTTCCAGGGCATCAGGAGGCCCGGCGTTCGTCATGCCCCATGGTTCCGGCAATAATTTTCGATGATGCCGAACGCGTAGCGGGAAGCCACGGTCTTCACGAATGCCATGAAATCGGTCGCGGCGGTTTCGTTGGCATTGTCCGAGATGGTGCGGATCACGGCGAACGGAATGCCCAGCTCGAAACACACCTGAGCCACCGCGGCACCTTCCATCTCCACCGCCAACAGCCCCGGCAAGGCGCTTTTCAGGGCCGCCAGGCGCATGCCGTCGTTGATGAACTGGTCGCCACTACCGATCAGCCCGCGATGCAGCGTGGCGCCGTTCTCGCCTTCCAGGAAGGTACTGGCCGCGCCAGCCAGCCGTGAACTCATGGCCAGGTCGCTGGGCAGGTGCGCCAGGCCGGTCAGCGGAACCTCGAAGCGGGGAAACAGGGGCGCGGCATCCATGTCGTGCTGTACCAGCGATTCGGCAATGACCACATCGCCGACCCGCACATTGGCATCGGCGCTGCCGGCCACGCCGGTAAAGAGGATGTGGGTAACTCCGAACCTTTCCACAAGCAGGGCAGCCGTCATCGCCGCAGCCACCTTGCCGATGCGCGACAGCACGGCCACCGCTTCCACGTTCCACAAGCTGCCCACCGTGTATTCGCGCATGCCGTGCACGTGCCGTTCAGGGTGCTGCATCGCCTGGATCAGGCCTTCCTGTTCTTCCGCCAGGGCGGAAATGATTCCCAAGCGCTTGTTTTTGCTCGAATTTTTGTCGTGGCTTTGAAAGATATGCATGGATTCCAGGATACTGGACAGCGCTTTTCTGTTGCTTTGCCTGCTTCTTTTGCTGCTGCTTCTGCTGCTTTCGCGCCGTTGGTTTACAAGAATAAGAATAAATATTTAAGCTGGTAGTAGATAGTAAACATCGACTTAACTGTGGATAACGCTGTTAACATCCACAAAATCAGTTATTTACGTGTCCAGTAACCACTAGGACAAGGATTGTATCCGAGCCGGATGAGTTCTGAACAAAAAATCCCGTAGACCCCTCCCGCTTGGTTTACGCACATCCGCTCCTGTGGATATGCAGCACCTTATCCACAGACACCTGCAAATTTGGCCTTTTTATGGCCTCCAGCCTGGCGGCAAGCCGTGCAATTCAGAAAAAACAGTCAGCAGTGACATGTCTCGGCTCGTCTTCGCCATGACTGAATGGTCTGCCAGACCATGGATCGAATCCTGTCGAACCATGTCTGCAATGTACGGGGCCGTCCTGGCTTCGTATTGGCGAGCTTTTTTTTGCAAAACGTTTTTTTGGGGCGATGTCGCTGGACGGAATTATTTCGTTCAGCACGCCGGGGTCCCGCCGGCGGCGCGAAGCGGCGTCGGTTTACAAGAATAAGTATGTATACAAGCTAGTAGTGGTTGTTAACAGTTTGCACTTTCTGTGGATAAGTCATCCGGGCACAGTGAAATCAACGGTTTACGGGCTGCACAACCGCACGCGTAAACCTTGTATGGCCGAGGAACGGTTTTTGGACAAAAATAGGCGGTCACGCTGATGCGCGGTTTACGCACAAACGGTGCCTGTGGATATCCATAAGCTTATCCACAGGCTCTCATCCACCAACGATGGAGCCATGATGACGCTGCAATCGCTGTTCCCCCATCCAATCATCCAGGGCCCGATGGCGGGCGGATGCACGACACCCGCGCTGATCGCCGCCGTGTCGAATGCCGGCGGCCTCGGTTCGATGGCGTGTTCCTTGCTGGCGCCGGATGCGATCCGCCGCCAGGTAGCGGACACCCGCCAGCTGACCGACAAGCCTTTCATGCTGAACTTTTTCGTCCAGGATCCGCCGCATCCCAGTGCCGAGGAGGTGGCGCGGGCGGTGAAATTGCTGAAACCCGTGTGGTCGTCGCTGGGCTGGTCCGAGCTGGCGCTGCCGTTCAAATGGTGCGAAGACTTTGCCGCCCAGTTCGCCGTGCTGCTGGAATTGAAGCCGGCCGTGGCCAGTTTTACGTTCGGCATACTTTCCGCAGCACAAGTACAGCAGTTGCATGCCGCGGGCATCTATGTGATCGGCACCGCGACGCGCGTGGATGAAGCGCTGGCCTGGCAGAACGTGGGCGCCGACGCGGTGATCGCGTCGGGCACCGAAGCCGGCGGCCACCGCGGCACGTTCATCGGCGACCAGCGCGACGCCACGCTCGATGCGCTTGCGCTGTTGAAGGCGGTGGTGGCCGAGGTCACGATTCCCGTGATTTCAGCGGGCAATATCATGACCGGGGCGGACGTGCGCGATCGGCTGAACCTCGGTGCCGCCGCAGTGCAAATGGGGACGGCGTTCCTGGTTACCGATGAAGCAGGCATCCATCCCGCCTATAAGCACCGGCTGCAGATTGCCGGCAACGCGCCGACCCGCCTGACGCGGGCGTTTTCCGGCCGCTATGCACGCGGTCTGGTGAACCGTTTCATGGAACAGATGGAAGCGGTGGAAGACCAGTTACCGCCGTATCCCGTACAAAATGCCTTGACCGGGCCGATCCGCTTCGAGGCGGCCAAGCGGGGCGATACCGAACTGATGTCCTTATGGTGCGGCACGGGCGTCGCGCGAGCCCGCCGCATGTGCGCAGCCAAGCTGGTAGAGACCCTGGTGGCTGAAATGGCAGGGCACCGTTCCATTAATTAATTGATATGTTCAGATCGGACTTTTTTGTTGTGCTGCAGCGCATCAAAAAATGCAAAATGTTGTAGTAAGTTGCTCAATGATAGCGGCAGTTGAAAAACAAAGTCTCCATGCAGAATGCAATTCGCCGATTTTAGGCTTGTTGCGCAAAGCACAAATCTCATTTGGTTCAGTAGTAGTTTGACAAAAGTTTATGGTAGTTATACGGTATTGTTAGGCATATTTGTTCTGGGTATGATCGACAAAAAATTTTAGCAGTATGTAAAGAATCCTCAGGGAGACGCGATGTCAAACTTCATCTTGGAAACAAGGAATTTGACCAAGGAGTTCAAGGGTTTCACTGCTGTTAATGACGTAAACCTGCGGGTTCAACGTGGTCATATTCATGCCTTGATCGGCCCGAACGGCGCCGGCAAGACAACCTGCTTCAACCTGCTGACGAAATTCCTGGTGCCGACCTCGGGCCAGATCCTTTTCAACGGCAAGGACATCACTTCCGCCAAGCCGGCGGAAATCGCCCGCATGGGCGTGATCCGTTCGTTCCAGATCTCCGCTGTTTTCCCGCACCTGACGGTGTTGCAGAACGTGCGCATCGGCCTGCAGCGCCAGCTGGGCACCACGTTTCATTTCTGGCGCAGCGAACGCACGCTGGATCAGCTGAACGCCCGGGCCATGGCGCTGCTGGCCGAAGTCGATCTCACCCAGTTCGCGGACACGATCACGGCGGACATGCCCTACGGCCGCAAGCGCGCGCTGGAGATCGCCACCACGCTGGCGATGGAACCGGAACTCATGCTGCTCGACGAACCGACCCAAGGCATGGGCCACGAGGATGTGCACCGGGTCACGGAGCTGATCAAGAAAGTCTCGAACGGCCGCACCATCTTGATGGTGGAACACAATATGAGCGTGGTATCGGGCATCTGCGACCGGATCTCCGTGCTGCAGCGCGGCGCGATGCTGGCCGAAGGCAGCTACGCCGAGGTGTCGAAAAATCCCCAGGTGATGGAGGCTTACATGGGCACGGAAGCAAGCGAACTGGTGGGAGCGCACTGATGAACGCGCCGGCCACCTCGAACGTCCACATGCCGGCCAGCCAGCCGGCGCAGGCGGCGCTGGAAATCGCCGACCTGCAAGCCTGGTATGGCGAGTCGCACATCCTGCACAACGTGAACATCACGGTGCGGCAAGGCGAAGTCGTCACGCTTTTGGGCCGCAATGGCGCCGGCCGCACGACGACCCTGCGCGCGATCATGGGCCTGACGGGCGCGCGCAAGGGATCGATCCGCATCAACGGGCAGGAAGCGATCAGCATGCCCACGCACCGGATCGCCCACCTCGGTGTCGGCTACTGCCCGGAAGAGCGGGGCATTTTCTCGTCGCTGTCGACCGAGGAAAACCTGCTGCTGCCGCCTACCCTGAAAACCGGCGAAAAAGGCATGTCGCTCGACGAGATCTACGACATGTTCCCGAACCTGAAGGAGCGCCGCAACAGCCAGGGCACCCGCCTGTCCGGCGGCGAGCAGCAAATGCTGGCCGTTGCCCGCATCCTGCGCACCGGCGCGCGCCTGCTGCTGCTCGATGAAATTTCCGAAGGGCTGGCGCCCGTCATCGTCCAGGGCCTGGCCCGCATGATCCGCACGCTGAAATCCAAGGGTTACACGATCGTCATGGTGGAGCAGAATTTCCGCTTCGCCGCACCCCTGGCGGACCGCTTCTACGTGATGGAACATGGCCAGATCGTCGAGACCTTTGCCGCATCCGAATTGAACGCCAAGATGCCGGTGCTCACCGAGCTGCTGGGCGTATAGCTAGTCATCACGCAAGTAATCGCGCAAATAACAGCGTAAATCATCAGGCATCAGTGTGCCGCCGCGCCCGTGGCGGCCCCATAACACCCAGTGAAGGAGACGACAATGAAATCGACTATCCAGCGTAACGCAATCGCCATGGCAGCCACCGCTGTCTGCGCCATCGGCCTGTCCGGTACCGCGTCTGCTCAGGTTTCGGGCGACACGATCAAGATCGGTTTCATCACCGACATGTCCGGCCTGTACACGGACATCGATGGCGCCGGCGGCGCCGAGGCGATCAAGATGGCGATCGCCGATGCCGGTACCGTCATCGCCGGCAAGAAAGTCGAATTCATCTCCGCCGACCACCAGAACAAGGCGGACATCGCCGCCTCCAAGGCGCGTGAATGGTTCGACCAGCAGGGCGTCGACATGCTGATCGGCGGTACCAATTCCGGCGCCAACCTGGCGATGGCCAAGGTGGCGGCCGAAAAGAAGAAGATTTTCATCTCGATCGGCGCCGGTTCATCGCGCCTGACCAACGAGGAGTGCACGCCGTACACGGTGCATTACGCGTATGACACCGTGGCGCTGGCCCGTGGCACGGGCGGCGCGATCGTCAAGCAGGGTGGCAAGGACTGGTACTTCATGACGGCCGATTATGCCTTCGGCCAGTCGCTGGAGGCGGACACCGCGGCTGTCGTGAAGACCGGTGGGGGCCGCGTACTGGGTTCGGTGAAGCACCCGCTGTCGGCCTCCGACTTCTCGTCGTTCCTGCTGCAGGCGCAGGCATCGAAGGCGCAGATCCTGGGCCTGGCCAACGCCGGTGGCGACGCGATCAACTCGATCAAGGCCGCCAACGAGTTCGGTATCTCGAAGAAGATGAAGCTGGCCGGCTTGCTGATCTTCATCAACGATATCCATTCCCTGGGCCTGAACACCACGCAGGGCATGTACCTGACGGATGGCTGGTACTGGGACCTGAACGCCGACACGCGCGCCTGGTCGAAGCGCTACTTCGCGAAGATGAAGAAGGAACCGTCGATGCTGCAGGCGGCCGACTATTCCGCCGCGTCCAACTACCTGAAGGCCGTGAAGGCACTGGGCACCGACGATTCGGACAAGGTGATGGCGCACCTGAAGAAAACCCCGATCAACGACATGTTCACGAAGAATGGCGTGATCCGCCCGGACGGCCGCATGGTGCACGACATGTACCTGATGGAAGTGAAAAAACCGGCGGAATCGAAGTACCCGTGGGATTACTACAAGGTGGTGGCCACCATCCCCGGCGAACAGGCCTACATGAAAAAGGCCGAGACCAAGTGTTCGTTGTGGAAGTAAGCAGGCAGAGCGGTTCGCAGCGCGCAGCGGTTTTTCCGGAGCGTTGAAACGGGCCGGCGGTTCGCTCCGCCGGCCCTGGACGTGCCCTGGACGCGAACGGCGTCGCAGTGCGCGTCGCGGTGGATTCGGTCGATCTGGCGGGGAGCAGGGCGGCAATACAGGCTGATGGCTGCTGGACTATTGGGCTGATGGCTGATGGCCGCTGGGTGGTTGCTGAGTGGTTGTTGATTGCCGCCTGCCCGTGGTTGGCTACCGGCCCTGCGCACCGTGTACCGGGTTCCCCACAGCCGCCTGTGCCGGCGCCGGTGTCCAGCGGCTGCGACGTAGCGTCCGCGTCCGCCGCGTCATGCGTCTGCTGTCCGGCTGCTGTCCAGGCCACGACGCCTGGTTGCGACCCTGGTTGCTACCGCATCCGCCGTCTTTCATCACCGTCGTCATCGCTGTTGTCATCTCTGTCGTCATCGCTGTCTGCACCATTCGATTATTTGTTATCACTCTTCGAGGAGAAGAAGGCATGGAAATTTTCGGCGTTCCCCTGCCAGCCATGATGAGCCAGCTGCTGCTGGGACTCGTCAACGGCTCGTTCTACGCGATGCTGTCGCTCGGGCTGGCCATCATCTTCGGCCTGTTGAACGTCATTAATTTCTCGCACGGCGCGATGTACATGATGGGCGCCTTCCTGGCCTGGATGGGCATGTCCTATCTCGGCGTGAGCTATTGGGTCATGCTGATCGCCGCGCCGTTCATCGTCGGCATCCTCGGCGTCGTCATCGAGAAAACCATGCTGCGCTGGCTGTACAAGCTGGACCACCTGTACGGCTTGCTGCTGACGTTCGGCATCACCTTGCTCGTGGAAGGGATCTTCCGCTCGTTCTACGGCGTGTCCGGCCAGCCATTCGACACGCCGGAACAGCTGCAGGGTGCCACCGACCTGGGCTTCATGATCTTGCCGAACTACCGCGGCTGGGTCGTCGTGGCGTCGCTGATCGTCTGCTTCGCCACCTGGTTCGTCATCGAGAAAACTCGGCTGGGCGCCTACCTGCGCGCCGGCACGGAAAACCCGAAACTGGTCGAGGCGTTCGGCATCAACGTGCCGCTGATGGTCACGCTGACGTATGGCTTCGGCGTGGCGCTGGCCGGTTTCGCCGGCGTACTGGCGGCGCCGATCATCCAGGTGTCGCCGCTGATGGGCTCGAACCTGATCATTGTCGTGTTCGCCGTGGTGGTGATCGGCGGCATGGGGTCGATCCTGGGATCGATCGTCACCGGGCTGGGCCTCGGCGTCATCGAGGGCCTGACACGGGTGTTCTATCCGGAATTCTCGTCGACCGTGGTGTTCCTCGTGATGGTCATCGTGCTGCTGGTGCGTCCCGCCGGCCTGTTCGGCAAAGAAAAGTGAGAGGACAACCATGAACAAGACAATCGGCTACGGCCTGCTGCTGGCGGCGGCACTGGTGGCGCCGTTCATCGGCTACCCGGTATTCCTGATGAAATTGCTGTGCTTCGCGCTGTTCGCCAGCGCCTTCAACCTGCTGATCGGCTTCACCGGCCTGCTGTCGTTCGGCCATGCCGCGTTCTTCGGCACGGCGGGCTACGTTGCGGGGAATGCCTTGAAGAACTGGGGCATGCCTGTCGAGCTTGGCCTCGTGGCCGGCGTGGTCGCCGCGGCACTGGTCGGCTTCCTGATCGGCGGCTTGGCGATCCGCCGCTCCGGCATCTATTTCTCGATGATCACGCTGGCGCTGGCGCAGATGGTGTATTTCTTCGCGCTGCGCTACACCGATTTCACGGGCGGCGAAGATGGCCTGCAGGGCGTGCCGCGCGGGCGGCTGCTGGGCACGATCGACCTGTCGAGCGACCTGACCCTGTACTTCGTCGTTCTCGCCTGCTGCGTGGTGGCGTTCGCGCTGATCGTACGGACCGTCCACTCGCCGTTCGGGCAGGTGCTGAAAGCGATCAAGGAGAACGAACCGCGTGCCATCTCGCTGGGCTACGACGTGGACAAGTACAAGCTGATGGCGTTCGTACTGTCCGCCGCACTGGCCGGCCTGGCCGGTGCCCTGAAGACCGTGGTACTGGGTTTCGAGACGCTGACGGACGTGCACTGGACGATGTCCGGCCTCGTCATCCTGATGACCCTGGTCGGCGGCATGGGCACGCTGGCCGGTCCGTTGCTGGGCGCCGTGATCATCATCGCGCTGGAAAACAAGCTGGGCGACTTCGGCACGGCAGTCGCCAGCGGTACCGGCATCGAATGGTTCAACACACTGGGCGAAGCCGTCAGCATGGTCACGGGCTTGATCTTCGTGGCGTGCGTGCTGCTGTTCCGGCGCGGTATCGTCGGCGAAATCGTGGCGGCGCTGGGCCGAAGAAAACCAGCGTGAAGCAGAGATGACGACGCCGGAATTTTCCGGCGTTGTTTTTTCCAGAGGGGTTTTACCCAACAAGCTGTGTACAACGACTCCAGAAAGAGGTGACCAACCATGCAGATGACGACATCGAAAACCGCGCTTGCCCTGGCCGTGGCACTGTTGCTCGGTGGCTGTGGAAGCGACGATGACGACGATCCGGAAGTACTGAACCAGAAGCCCGCCTGGCTCGGGGCGATCTCGACCGCCAGCTACGACGGCACCTCGGACGACTTGCTGACGGCAGGCCTGGGGACCACCGGGCTGGCCGCCGCCGCGCCACCTGTCTATAACGATCCCGCCAATCCCACCGCGCGCGAACTGCGCCGCAATGCCATCTTTGCCAATTACCGGGCCGTGCTCGACATCGCCACCAACAGCGGCTATGGCACGCTGTACGGGCCGAACGTGAACGCGGCCGGTGTGGCCACCAATGGCAGCGGCATGGTGGCGGGTACCGAATACCTCGCGTACACGGACGACGGCTCCGGCCGGCAAAACGTGACCTTGATGGTACAGGTGCCGAACAGCTTCGATCCCGTCAACCCCTGCATCGTTACCGGTACCTCGAGCGGCTCGCGCGGCATTTACGGCGCGATCGGCAGCGCCGGCGAGTGGGGCCTGAAGAACAATTGCGCGGTCGCCTATGCGGACAAGGGCAGTGGCACGGGCCTGTACACGTTCGACGACGACAGCGTCAACGGCTTGAACGGCGTGCGGACGTCGCGCACGTCCGCCGGCAAGGATGCCCATTTCGCGCCCGAATTGAGCGATGCGCAGCGCACCGCATTTGCCCAGCAATTCCCCGGGCGCGTCGCCTTCAAGCATGCGCACTCGCAGCGCAATCCGGAAAAGGACTGGGGCAGGGTCACGCTGCAAGCCATTGAATTCGCCTTTTACGTGCTCAATGAGAAGTACGGTGTCGTCGCCAAGGACAATACCAACCGCCTGGTTCGCTTCACGCCCGCCAATACGCTGACGATCGCTTCATCGATTTCCAACGGTGCCGGCTCGGCCCTGCTGGCCGCCGAACAGGATACGACCGGCCTGATCGATGCGGTGGCGGCGACCGAACCGCAAATCCAGCCGAACCGGACCGATGGCTACACCGTTCGGCAGGCCGGCACCACGGCCACGGCGCAAGGCAAGCCGCTGCTCGACTACTCGAGCTACGCCGCGTTGTACCAGCCATGTATCGCCGGTGGGGCAGGGCGCTGCGCATCGCTGGTGGCGAAAGGGCTGTTGACCGGCAACGACCTGGCGTCGCGCCAGGCCGATGCACGGGCGAAGATGCGCGCGTATGGCTGGACACCGGACGCGGAACCGCTGCAGGCCGCGCACGCGCTGACGAACATTCTCGTCGCCGTCACGTACGTGAATGCCTACGGCAAGTTCTCGGTGACGGACAATGTGTGCGGTTTCAGCTGGGGCACGGCGGACACCACGGGCTCGCCGGTCGCCTTGCCTGCCGCGACACGGGCCTCCAGTTTCGCCACGCAGAACGGCATCCTGGGTACGCCGATCTACGAGGAGTCGGTGGGTGGCGCCAAGCTGTACAACCTGGGCGTGTCGCGCTCCACGGGCATCGAAGACCAGTCGCTCGATGGCTTCCTGTGCCTGCGCTCGCTGGCGACCGGCGTCGACGCGGTGACCGGGGCGCCACTCACCGGTGACCGGGCGGCGCAGAGTGCCCGCGTGCGTGCCGGCATGACCGAGGTGCAGGCGACCGGCAACCTGCGCGGCAAGCCGGCGGTGATCGTCTCGGGACGGGCCGATGCGCTGATCCCGGTCAACCACGCCTCGCGCGCTTACGTGGGCTTGAATGCGGCCGTCGAGGGATCGGCGAGCAAGCTGCGCTACGTGGAAGTCACCAACGCCAACCACTTCGACAATTTCGCGAACGCGTTGCCGACCGTGATCGTGCCGCTGCACGTCTATCTGTTCCGCGCGCTGGACGCCGTGTACGCCAACCTGAAGAACAGTGCGACGGCGCTGCCGCCCTCGCAGGTCGTGCATACGGTCACGCGGGCCAGCAATGCCGTACCGATCACCGTGGCTAACGTGCCGCCGATTTCGGCGGTGCCGGGCACCAGTGCCATCACGGTCAGCGGCACGACGGTGAACGTGCCGGATTGATCCCGCGCCGCGCTGCGGCATGGCGGGAGAGGGAAGGGCGGGCCTGCGGGCCCGCCTTTTTTATGGTGCCGTGCGGTCCGCACGCGGGCCTCACAGGGCCTTCGGTAGCCGGGCCGTTCCGACGCTATCCGCTGCCGCGCCGGCTACAGCGCCGCCGCGTAAATGGCCCGGGCATCGTCGCGCGTGACATCGCGGGGGTTGTTGCCCAGCAGGCGGGTCTGCAGCATCGCATCGTCGGCGAGGCGGTCGAGGTCCGTCCCGGCAATGCCGACTTCGCGCAATGTGGCGGGGATGCCGGTCCGTTGGGCCAGTTGCGCCATCGCGGCCGCGAACGTCTCCGCCCGGGATTCGGCCGTGCCACGAGTGTCGGGCGCGATGATCTCGGCCAGCTCGGCATAGTGGCTGGCCGCCGCCGGCGCATTGAAGCGCAGGACATGGGGCAGCACCAGCGCATTGGACAAACCATGCGGGACGTGGAAGATGCCGCCGATCGGGTAGGCCAGGGCATGTACCGCGGCGACGGGTGCGTTGGCGAATGCCTGGCCCGCCAGCAACGCTCCGAGCAGCATCGCTTGCCGGGCTGCCAGGCTGGCGGTGCGGTCTTGGGTGGGCTGGCAGGCCGGCAACAGATTGGCCCACAGCAGGCGCAGTGCTTCACGTGCCAGCATGTCGGACAAGGGATTTTTCTTGTGCCGGCTCGTGTACGCTTCGATCGCGTGCACCATGGCATCGATGCCGGTCGCAGCAGTAACCGGCGGCGGCAAGCCCAGCGTCAGTTCCGCGTCGAGGATCGCCATGTCTGCGTACAGCTGCGGGGCGACCACGCCCATCTTCGTGGTGGAGCCGGTGGTGACAATCGCGATATTGGTGACTTCCGAGCCGGTGCCCGCCGTGGTCGGGATTTGCACGAGCGGTAATCGCTCACCGCGCACGTTGCCGATCCCGTACGCCTCCGCCAGCGGCTGGCGGCTGCCGGCCAGGACCGCGATGAGCTTCGCGACATCCATGGAGCTGCCACCACCGAGGCCGACGACGAGATCGGTTCCGTCCTGGCGCGCTGCCTCGACGGCCGCGAGCACGACGTGTTCGGGTGGATCGGCAATCACATCGCTGTAGGTCTTCACGTGGAATCCGGCGTTTTCCAGGCTGGCGATCGGTAGCGCAGCCAGGCCGGTGGCGAGGAACCCCGCATCGGTCACAACCAGCGCGCGGCGGGTGGCGGGGAAGCGGTCCCGGATATATTCACCGAGGCGGCGGCTGGCCCCGACGGTGGAGACGATGTGCGGCACGGTGCTGAAGGAAAAATCGTTCATCAGATTTTGCTCCGGATACGGCGCCCTGCTGGGCGGTATGGTTGACCGCATCTCCGTGATTGGCGGTCACACCAGCATACCTCAGCCGATGCGGCTCCGGCGGGCGGCAATGTTCTTCCGTACAATGTCGGGTTTGGTGGGGTGACTTCGGTGGCGTAAGAACAGGGGAGATCGGATGCTGGATATCGCGGTGTTGGGAGTGGCGGCCTTCGCGGCCGGCCTGGTGGATGCGGTGGTGGGCGGGGGAGGGCTGATCCAGATTCCCGTCTTGTTCTCCACTTTCGGCAATACCGCCCCGGCAACGCTCCTGGGTACCAGCAAACTGGCGGGCATTTTCGGGACCGCCGCCGCCGCGGTCAACTACGCGCGGCGCGTGTCGATCGCCTGGACCACGGCGGCGCCGGCCGCCTTTGCCGCCTTCCTGTTCGCGTTCTTTGGCGCGTACACCGTCACCAAGATTCCCGCCGATTTCATGCGCACGCTGTTGCCCTTCGTGCTAGTCGCCGTCGCGGTCTATACGTTCCGGCGCAAGGACCTGGGCAGTATCCATGCGCCGCTGCACAGCGGATTGAAGGAGCGCTTGCTGGCGGTTGTGATCGGCGCCTGTATCGGATTCTATGATGGCTTCTTCGGTCCGGGGACCGGCAGCTTCCTGGTCTTCCTGTTCGTGCGGCTGTTCGGGTTCGATTTCCTGGGTGCGTCCGCCGTGGCCAAGGTCGTCAACGTGGCGTGCAATTTGTCTGCGCTGATGTGGTTTGGCTATAGCGGGCACCTGCTGTGGCAGCTCGGCCTGATGATGGCCGTCTGCCAGGTAGCCGGTTCGCTGATCGGCACCAAGTTGGCGATGCGCCACGGCAGCGGTTTTGTGCGCAGGGTTTTCCTCGTGGTCGTGACGATCTTGATCGTGAAGACATCGTGGGATGCCTGGCAGCGCTGGTGATTGTTCCACGTGGAACACGCACGGTAACGCAACGGCCCGGCACTGCCGGGCTTTTGTTTCACGTGGAACATTGCGTTAACGAGCGCATTCATCGCAATTTTTTTTTACCAAAACATCTCAACAAAACGACGTTCCACGTGAAACATCCCTGGAATATTTCTGCCTAAAAAATTCGCAGTCCGCAAAAAACTCTATAATCTGGGTTCATCCCTCTGCTTCTCTTTCCACCATGTTATTTCCTACTGAATTCGACGTCATCGTCGTTGGCGGCGGCCATGCCGGCACCGAAGCTGCATTGGCGTCGGCCCGCATGGGTCAGAAGACCCTGCTGTTGACCCACAATATCGAAACGCTTGGCCAAATGTCGTGCAATCCGTCGATTGGCGGTATCGGCAAAGGCCACCTCGTCAAGGAGGTAGATGCGCTGGGTGGCGCGATGGCGATCGCCACGGACGAAGCCGGTATCCAGTTCCGCATTCTGAACTCGTCGAAGGGCCCGGCCGTGCGTGCCACGCGGGCCCAGGCTGACCGCATCCTGTACAAGGCCGCCATCCGCTCGCGCCTGGAAAACCAGCCTAACCTGTGGCTGTTCCAACAGGCCGTGGACGACTTGATGGTGGAGGGCGACCGTGTCGTCGGCGCCGTGACGCAGATCGGCTTGAAGTTCAAGTCGCGCGCCGTGGTCTTGACCGCCGGGACTTTCCTCGACGGGAAGATCCACGTCGGCTTGCAAAATTACTCGGCCGGCCGTGCTGGCGATCCCCCTGCGTTGTCGCTGTCCGCGCGCCTGAAAGAACTGAAGCTGCCGCAAGGCCGCCTGAAGACAGGCACGCCGCCGCGCATCGATGGCCGCAGCATCGACTTTTCCCAGATGACCGAACAGCCGGGCGACCTCGATCCGGTGCCGGTGTTTTCGTTCATGGGCAACACGGCCATGCATCCGAAACAGTTGCCGTGCTGGGTCACGCACACGAACCAGCAAACCCACGACATCATCCGTGGCGGCCTGGACCGTAGCCCGATGTACACCGGCGTCATCGAAGGCGTCGGCCCGCGCTATTGCCCGTCGATCGAAGACAAGATCCACCGCTTCTCGGCCAAGGAATCGCACCAGATCTTCCTGGAACCGGAAGGTTTGACGACGCACGAGTTCTACCCGAACGGCATTTCCACCAGCCTGCCATTCGACGTGCAGATCGCCCTGGTGCGTTCGATGAAGGGCCTGGAGAACGCGCACATCCTGCGCCCCGGCTATGCGATCGAATATGACTACTTCGACCCGCGCGGCTTGAAGGCATCGCTGGAAACCAAGGCCATCGCCGGCCTGTACTTTGCCGGACAGATCAACGGCACCACCGGCTACGAGGAAGCCGCCGCACAGGGCTTGCTGGCCGGCCTGAACGCCGCGCTGCAAACCCAGGGCAAGGAAGCCTGGACGCCGGCCCGTTCGGAAGCCTACCTCGGCGTGCTGGTGGACGACCTGGTCACACAAGGCGTGCAAGAGCCGTATCGCATGTTCACCAGCCGCGCCGAGTACCGCCTGTCGCTGCGCGAAGACAATGCCGACATGCGCCTGACGGAAATCGGCCGCAAGCTGGGCGTGGTGGGCGATGCGCAGTGGGAAGCCTTCGAGCGCAAGCGCGATGCGGTTGCCGCGGAACTCGAACGCCTGAAAGCAACGTGGGTCAATCCTCGCATCCTCGAGGCGGCGGAGTCGGAACGGGTGATTGGCCAGGCCATCGAACGCGAATACTCGCTGGCGGACTTGCTGCGTCGCCCGAACGTCGACTACGACACACTGGTGACGCTGACGGGCGCGGACGGCCGCAATCTCGGCGGTCCGGGCGTAACGGACGCGGCCGTCCAGGAACAGGTGGAAATCCAGCTGAAGTATTCCGGCTATATCGAACGCCAGCTGAAGGAAGTGGAACGGCACGAGCATTACGAAAATCTGAAGCTGCCCGAAGGGTTCAACTACCTGGACATCGCCGCCCTGTCGGTGGAAGTGCGGCAAAAGTTGAACAAGCATCGTCCTGAAACGCTGGGACAGGCGTCGCGCATTTCCGGCGTAACACCGGCGGCGATTTCGCTGCTGCTGGTGCACCTGAAGAAGGCCGGCTTCGGCGGCTTCGTCACACTGAAAGACGAGGCTGCCTGATGGCCGGGTTCGATCGCACCGCGCTGGGACAGGTGCTGGCACAGGGCGTTGCCGAGCTGGGCCTGGACCTGTCGTCCGCACAGCAGGAGCAGTTGCTCGACTACCTGGCCCTGCTGAACAAATGGAACCACGTCTACAACCTGACGTCCGTGCGGGACCCGATGCAGATGATGACGCTGCACCTGCTCGACTCGCTGGCCGCCGTTCCGGCCTTTGCCGGGGCCATGAACGTGCTCGACGTGGGAGCAGGGGGCGGGCTGCCCGGCATCGTATTGGCCGTCGCACGGCCGGACATGAAAGTGTCGATGATCGATACGGTGCACAAGAAAACCGCCTTCCTGACACAGGTGAAGGTGGAATTGGGCCTGGCGAACGTGACCGTGTACACGAAGAAGGTGCAGGAGCTGGCGGTCAAGGAACCGTTCGACGTGATCACGTCGCGCGCCTTCGCGGACCTGTCCGACTTCGTCGAGTGGTCGCATCACCTGCTGGCGGAACATGGCAAGTTCATCGCACTGAAAGGCACCGCACCGCAGGACGAGCGCGAGCGGCTGCCGGGCGACTGGAAAGTGGGCGATTTGCAGGCCTTGCGGGTGCCGGGACTGGATGCGGAACGGCACCTGGTTTTCGTCGAACGCGGCAGGGCGGTAAATAACCAACAAACCGTATAAATCGTATAAACGGTATAAACAGTTTATACGGTATAAATTATATAAATAGTATAAACGGTATAAATCGTATAAATAATATAAACGATATAAACCATATCGAAACCAGAACTGAAGCGAACAAGAAAAAAACCGATGGCAAAGATATTCTGCGTAGCGAACCAGAAGGGCGGAGTGGGCAAGACGACCACGACGGTGAACCTCTCCGCCGGCCTTGCCAAATTGAACCAGCGCGTATTGCTGGTCGACCTGGACCCGCAAGGCAATGCGACGATGGGGGCGGGTATCAACAAGGCCGGCCTGGCCGCATCCACCTATGAAGTCATGCTGGGCAGTGCCGATGTCGCCAGCGCGCGCCAGCGTTCCGAATCCGGCCGCTTCGACGTGCTGCCGGCCAACCGGGAACTGGCCGGCGCCGAAGTGGAGATGGTCGAGCTGGATAACCGGGAAAAGCGCCTGAAGGATGCGCTGGCGCTGGTCGACCAGGATTACGACTTCATCCTGATCGATTGCCCTCCGGCGCTGTCGATGCTCACGCTGAACGGCTTGTGCGCGGCACACGGCGTGATCATTCCGATGCAGTGCGAGTATTACGCGCTGGAAGGCTTGTCCGACCTGGTCAACACCATCAAGAAGGTGCACGCCAACCTGAACCAGGACCTGAAGATCATCGGCCTGCTGCGCGTGATGTTCGACCCGCGCATGACGCTGTCGCAGCAGGTCTCGGCCCAGCTCGAACAGCATTTCGGCGACAAGGTCTTCAAGACGATCATTCCCCGCAACGTGCGGCTGGCCGAAGCGCCGTCGTATGGCATGCCAGGGGTGTCGTTCGATCCGTCTTCCAAGGGAGCCCAGGCGTATATCGCCTTCGGCGCCGAGATGGTGGCGCGCATCAAGACGATGTAAGCAGGTCGGTACCCTTAACAAAAACCCACGTGCAGAAACTGGGGTCAGACCCGGCGGGTCTGACCCCGGCCTCTGCTGTTGGGGTAAGCGTTGGAAAACAAATGGCAACCAAAAAACTCAAAGGCCTGGGTCGCGGCCTCGATGCGCTGCTGGGCGGCGCTGACGACTCTCCCGCTCCCGTCGAGCCGGGCAATCCCTCCGAACTGCCGCTCGGCCAATTGCAACCGGGCAAGTACCAGCCGCGTACGCGGATGGATGAAGGCAGCCTGAACGAACTGGCCGCGTCGATCAAGGCGCAGGGCATCATGCAGCCGATCCTCGTGCGGCCGCTCGGCGGCGCGCAAGGCGACATCCGGTATGAAATCATCGCTGGCGAACGCCGTTTCCGCGCCGCGCTGATCGCCGGCCTCGACACCGTGCCGGTGCTGGTGCGCGAAGTGGACGATACGTCCGCCGCGGCCATGGCGCTGATCGAAAACATCCAGCGCGAAGACTTGAACCCGCTGGAGGAAGCACAGGGCATCCACCGCCTGATCACCGACTTCGCCTTCACGCATGAGCAGGCGGCCACCGCCGTGGGGCGTTCGCGCTCGGCCGTATCGAACCTGCTGCGCCTGCTGAACCTGGCCGCACCGGTGCAGACGATGCTGATGGCCGGCGACATCGACATGGGCCACGCCCGCGCCCTGCTGGCGGTCGATGCCGCCACGCAGATCACGCTGGCCAACCTCGTGATCGCAAAACGCCTGTCGGTGCGGGAAACGGAAAAACTGGTCACCCGCACGCAGGAAGAGCAGGACGCGCCACCGGAAGCCAGGGTGCGTGAAAAGTCGGGAGACATCCGGCGCCTGGAAGAAGAACTGTCCGACCGCTTTGCCACACCCGTCACGTTCCGCATCGGCGCGAAAGGCAAGGGTCAGATGATCATCGACTTCGCCGACCTGGAGATCCTGGAAGGCGTACTGGCCAAATTGCGCGAGCCGGCGAGCGAGTAAGCTGCCTGGACGGCCGGGGCGCGGACACAGCATTCCGGACGGCGCAGCCATGTCCCGCGCGATGCCGCACGCCCCAAACTGGCCGGCCTGGCATCCAGGTGCCGGTAACTTTCTCTCGCCTTCCGGCCCGGGATTTGGCAGCGAAAGTTATTCACATAATCGATGACGGTTATTCGGCAATTGCAAATGGCTGAGTTATTCACGAAACCACAGTGGATTTCCTATAAACAAACCACGCTGGTGATAATGCTGCCATTAGCATTTCCGCGTTTTTCGAAAAACACCTCTAAAAAATCGGCGACGCGAATAACGTATTGCCATTGTTCGCCATTGCAGCGCCCCGATATGGCGTTGGGAAGTAAGATGGCGGTTGCGCGGCAGGCATGAGCGTTGCGCAAAAGATACGGTATGACAGCGGGAAGAAGCGGCCAAAGCGGGGCAAACACACGGCGAAGAGGGGCGAATAGGCGGCAAACAGGGCTTAAGGCCCGGCTAAGTCTGCCATGCCCAAGTTGCTTGCACCACATCGGTGCAGGGGCTTGACGGATTAGTCACAATGTTGCCTGATTTGCTCCCGTGAGGTGCATCACGTTTGACGCAGCTCACGTAACAGTCCTATAATCCCGTGTCTTTGGGTCTTAAAGCTACGTTAAGAAGGTTGGCAAGTGAGTGATTCTGCAGCAAGTATCGCCCGGCCGGTCTTTCGCATCGTTGCCCTGCAATTAACCATCGCCGTCCTTTTTTCAGCCCTCGTCGCGCTCTTCGCCGGGGTGGGAAAAGGCTGGCCCGCCGCCATGGGCGGGGCGATCGCGGTGATGGGCAGCCTGGTCTACGCGCTGATCGTCACGCGTGCCAACGGCGACCCCAAAGCCATCTTCCGGCGTCATTTTCGCGCCGAGATGGTGAAATTATTCATTACAGCAGTGCTGTTCATTGCGGTGCTGGTGCTGTTTCCATCGGCCGCGTCGGTTTGGCTGATTTTAGGTTTCGCGGTGACGACCCTGGCTTATTGGTTCTCATTGCTCGCAGTTTAAATGCCGTTTGATGCCCTTCGAGAATCGAAGGATGCGGACAAAGTTTCTAAATTCAATACCAACTTTACTATGACGACTGAACACGCGGGGGGCCACGCAGGCCCGGCAAACGCCACCGAGTATATCCAGCACCACCTGACTCACCTTCAGAACACCGACGGCACGTACAACCTGGACACGTTCTGGATCTCCGCGATCCTGGGCGCCCTGTTCCTGTTCGTGTTCTGGCTGGCCGCCAAGCGCGCCACGGCGGGCGTGCCGGGCAAGCTGCAGAATTTCGTTGAATTCGTGATGGAAATCGTCAACGACACCGTCAACGGCGCATTCCACGCCAAGAGCAAGGTTATCGCCCCGCTGGCGATCACGATCTTCGTCTGGGTCTGGCTGCTGAACGCGATGGACTTCCTGCCGGTGGACCTGCTGCCAATGCTGCTGTCGATGGTTGGCGTGAACTACCTGCGTGTCGTGCCGACCGCCGACGTGAACCACACGCTGGGCATGTCGATCGGCGTGCTGATCTGCATCATCGGCTTCTCGATCAAGGCCAAGGGCGCCGGCGGCTGGGTCAAGGAACTGTTCACGGCCCCGTTCCACGCCAGTGGCCCGGTCGGCATGATCCTGCTGGCCCCTGCCAATTTCCTGCTGCAGATGGTTGAACTGCTGGCCAAGCCAATTTCGCTGTCGCTGCGACTGTTCGGCAACATGTATGCCGGCGAACTGATTTTCATCCTGATCGCGCTGCTGCCATGGTGGGCACAGTGGGCACTGGGTGGTCCATGGGCAATCTTCCACATCCTGATTGTGACGCTGCAGGCCTTCGTCTTCATGGCCCTGACGGTTGTGTACCTCGCCCTCGCGGTAGAGAAGCACTAATTTGGCACCTCGCCGGGCCGGAGACGGCCTGGCGGGATGCCGAGCGGTATGTAGTAAAAAGAGTTTTTTAAATCTGGTATCTGTCGTTTTTTTTAAATCTTAGGAGAAATCTAAATGCAAGCTCTGATCGCACAAGTACAAAGCATGACCGTTCTGTCCGTGGCTATCATCATCGGCCTGGCCGCAATCGGTACCGCTCTGGGCTTCGCTATCCTGGGTGGCAAGTTCCTGGAAGCTTCGGCACGTCAGCCTGAACTGATGCCGCAACTGCAAACCAAGCTGTTCGTTATCGCTGGTCTGCTGGACGCGATCTCGATGATCGGCGTTGGTGTTGCTCTGCTGTTCACGTTCGCTAACCCGTTCCTGACCCCGCTGACCGCCGCTATCGCAGGCCAGTAATTTACCGCTCCAACCAGGGGAAACTTTTTAGGAGCAAGGTATGAACATCAATATGTCTCTCATCGGTCAGATGATCACCTTCGCGGTGCTCGTTTGGTTCTCGATGAAATTCGTATTCCCGGCGCTGAATGCTGCGCTGGATGAGCGTGCCAAGCGTATCGCGGACGGTCTGGCTGCTGCCGAGCAGGGCCAGGCTTCGATGGCGGCAGCTGAAAAGCGCGCCACGGAAGCCCTGACCTCCGCGCGTGACGAAGCTGCGTCGCGCGTCGCGGACGCTGAAAAGCGCGCTCAGCTGATCGCTGAAGAAATCAAGGCCAACGCCAAGGCTGAAGCGGACCGCATCATCGCGACCGCCAAGGCCGAAGCCGACCAGCAGGTTACCCAGGCACGCGAGCAACTGCGTGCCCAGGTTGCCGACCTGGCAGTCAAGGGCGCCGAGCAAATCCTGAAGCGCGAAGTCAACGCGTCGGCCCACGCCGACCTGCTGAACCGCCTTGCGACCGAGCTGTAATTATGGCTGAACTCGCAACCGTCGCTCGTCCTTACGCGGAAGCCCTCTTCCGCGTAGCCCAGGCTGGCAACCTCGCGCAGTGGTCCGATCTGGTGTCCGAACTGGCCCAGATCGGTTCGCACGAAGAGGTGCTGGCATATGCCCGCAACCCGAAGGTGACGGACAGCGAATTGCTGGCCACCATCACCTCCCTGCTGAAGTCGCCGCTGACCGCGGAAGCGAACAATTTTCTCTCGACGCTGATCGAAAACGGCCGCATCGCATTGCTGCCGGAAATCGGCGCCCAATTCCACGACCTGAAGAATGGCGTGGAAGGTGCGGCGGATGCCGAAATCACGAGCGCATTCGATCTGGATGGCGCGCAAACCGCCACCCTGGTCGCCACGCTGGAAAAGAAATTCGGCCGCAAGCTGAACCCGCAAGTCACGGTCGATCCATCGCTGATCGGTGGCGTGCGCGTGGTGGTCGGTGACGAAGTGCTGGACACTTCGGTCCGCGCCCGGCTCGAACAGATGCGCGTCGCGCTGACGTCGTAATCGGGCAGGATCGCGTCCGCCGCGGCAGACCCTTATACCCTCGCGCAAGCTGAGAGAACACAATTAGGAGTTACCATGCAACTCAACCCATCTGAAATCAGCGAGCTGATCAAGAGCCGGATCCAAGGCATTGACAGTGGCGCTGAAGTGCGCAATCAAGGCACCGTCATCTCGGTTGCCGACGGTATCTGCCGCATCCACGGTCTGTCCGAAGTGATGCAAGGCGAGATGCTCGAATTCCCGGGCAACACCTTTGGCCTGGCCATGAACCTGGAGCGCGACTCCGTCGGCGCCGTGATTCTGGGTGCCTACGAGCACATCTCCGAAGGCGACACGGTGAAAACCACCGGCCGCATCCTGGAAGTGCCGGTCGGTCCGGAACTGCGCGGCCGCGTGGTCAACGCACTGGGCCAGCCGATCGACGGCAAAGGTCCGGTCGATGCCAAGCTGACCTCGCCGATCGAAAAGATCGCGCCGGGCGTGATCGCCCGTGAATCCGTGTCGCAGCCAATGCAGACCGGCCTGAAGTCGATCGACGCGATGGTGCCGATCGGCCGTGGTCAGCGCGAGCTGATCATCGGCGACCGCCAGACCGGTAAATCGGCTGTCGCAGTCGACGCGATCATCAACCAGAAGGGCCAGGGCATGACGTGTATCTACGTCGCCATCGGCCAGAAGGCTTCCACGATCAAGAACATCGTCCGCTCGCTGGAACAGCACGGCGCGATGGAATACACGATCGTCGTCGCCGCCACGGCGTCCGAATCGGCCGCCATGCAGTACATCTCGGCCTACTCGGGCTGCACGATGGGCGAATACTTCCGCGACCGCGGCGAAGACGCGCTGATCGTGTACGACGATCTGTCGAAGCAAGCCGTTGCCTACCGCCAGATTTCCCTGCTGCTGCGCCGTCCGCCGGGCCGCGAAGCGTACCCGGGCGACGTGTTCTACCTGCACAGCCGCCTGCTGGAACGCGCAGCCCGCGTGAACGCCGACTACGTGTCCGCCTTCACCAACGGCGCCGTGACCGGCAAGACCGGTTCGCTGACCGCACTGCCGATCATCGAAACGCAAGCTGGCGACGTGTCCGCGTTCGTGCCGACCAACGTGATCTCGATCACCGACGGCCAGATCTTCCTGGAAACCTCGCTGTTCAACGCCGGCGTCCGTCCTGCGATCAACGCCGGTATCTCGGTGTCCCGCGTCGGTGGTGCCGCGCAGACGAAAGTCATCAAGGGCCTGTCCGGCGGTATCCGTACCGACCTGGCGCAGTACCGTGAACTGGCTGCGTTCGCGCAGTTCGCTTCCGACCTGGACGAATCGACCCGCAAGCAGCTGGACCGCGGTGCCCGCGTGACGGAACTGCTGAAGCAGCAGCAATACTCGCCGCTGTCGACCTCGCTGATGGCCGCGTCGCTGTTCGCCGTGAACAAGGGCTTCCTGGACGATATCAGCGTCAAGCAAGTGCTGCCGTTCGAAGCGGGCCTGCATTCGTACCTGAAGTCGAAGCAAGCTGCCCTGCTGTCGAAGATCGAAGAAACCAAGCAACTGGACAAGGATAGCGAAGCAACGCTGTCCGCGGCCATCGCTGATTTCAAGAAATCCGGCGCATTTTAAGCGGCACGGCGGTTCACCCTGGTGAACCGCCATTCGCGCAGAAGGAGTAAGGACTCATGGCAGTAGGCAAAGAGATACGTGGCAAGATCAAGAGCGTAGAGAATACGAAGAAGATCACGAAGGCGATGGAAATGGTCGCCGCATCGAAAATGCGCAAGGCGCAGGATCGCATGCGCGCCGCCCGTCCCTACGCGGACAAGATTCGTAATATCGCCGCGAACCTGGCTGGCGCCAATCCCGAGTACACGCACCCGTTCCTGGCCGATGCCCAGGGCACGCAGGCAAAAGCCGTTGGCTTCATCATCATCACGACCGACAAGGGTCTGTGCGGTGGCATGAACACCAACGTGCTGCGCGCGGTGACGAACAAGACGAAGGAACTGGAAGCGGCCGGCAATAAAGTTGAAGCGGTCGCGATCGGCAACAAGGGCTTGGGTTTCCTGAACCGCATCGGTGTGCCCGTGGTGGCGCAGGCGACGCAGATCGGCGATACCCCGCACCTGGAAAAGCTGATCGGCCCCGTGAAAGTCATGCTGGAGAAGTTCCAGGAAGGCAAGCTGGACGCGGTTTACCTGTGCTACACCAAGTTCATCAACACGATGAAGCAGGAACCGATGGTCGAGCAGCTGCTGCCGCTGACCGCTGAAAAGCGCGCGGCGGACAAGGGCGGCATCACCTGGGATTACATCTACGAACCGGATGCAGGGACCGTCATCGACGAACTGCTGGAACGTTACGTGGAAGCCCTGGTGTACCAGTCCGTGGCGGAAAACCTCGCGTCCGAGCAGTCGGCGCGGATGGTGGCGATGAAGGCCGCCAGCGACAACGCCGGCAGTGTGATCGGCGAACTGAAGCTGGTGTACAACAAGACCCGCCAGGCAGCCATTACCAAAGAACTCTCTGAAATCGTGGCCGGTGCGGCAGCGGTTTAAAAACGAATTTAACTATATTTGAAGGAACGAAAATGGCTGATGGCAAAATCGTTCAGTGTATCGGCGCCGTGGTGGACGTGGAGTTCCCGCGCAACGCGATGCCTAAGGTTTTTGACGCGCTGAAAATGGCAGGCTCCGAGCTGACCCTGGAAGTTCAACAGCAGCTGGGCGACGGCATTGTCCGTACCATCGCGCTGGGTTCTTCCGACGGCCTGCGTCGCGGCATGACCATCCAGAACACCGGCAATCCGATCATGGTGCCAGTGGGTAACGGTACCCTGGGCCGCATCATGGACGTGCTGGGCAACCCGATCGACGAGCGTGGCCCTGTCTCGCAAGAGCAGACCGCGTCGATCCACCGCACCCCGCCGGCCTACGACGAGCTGTCGCCGTCGCAAGACCTGCTGGAAACCGGCATCAAGGTGATCGACCTGGTGTGCCCGTTCGCCAAGGGCGGTAAAGTCGGCCTGTTCGGCGGCGCCGGCGTGGGCAAGACCGTCAACATGATGGAACTGATCAACAACATCGCCAAGGCGCACTCGGGTCTGTCCGTGTTTGCCGGCGTGGGCGAGCGTACCCGCGAAGGTAACGACTTCTACCACGAAATGGCCGATGCCAAGGTCGTCGACCTGGACAACCTGGGCAACTCCAAAGTGGCCATGGTGTACGGCCAGATGAACGAACCGCCGGGCAACCGCCTGCGCGTGGCACTGACCGGCCTGACCATCGCGGAATCGTTCCGCGACCAGGGCAAGGACGTGCTGTTCTTCGTCGACAACATCTACCGCTTCACGCTGGCCGGTACCGAAGTGTCCGCACTGCTGGGCCGTATGCCTTCCGCCGTGGGCTACCAGCCGACGCTGGCCGAAGAAATGGGCCGCCTGCAGGAACGCATCACGTCGACGAAAACCGGCTCGATCACGTCGATCCAGGCCGTCTACGTCCCTGCGGATGACTTGACCGACCCGTCGCCAGCGACGACCTTCGGTCACCTGGATTCCACCGTCGTTCTGTCGCGTGACATCGCCTCGCTGGGTATCTACCCGGCAGTGGACCCGCTGGACTCGACTTCCCGCCAGCTGGACCCGCTGGTCGTCGGCCAGGACCACTACGACACGGCCCGCGCCGTGCAGGGCACGCTGCAGCGCTACAAGGAACTGCGTGACATCATCGCGATTCTGGGCATGGACGAACTGGCACCGGAAGACAAGCTGCTGGTCGCTCGCGCCCGTAAGATGCAGCGTTTCCTGTCGCAGCCGTTCCACGTCGCCGAAGTCTTCACCGGCGCACCGGGCAAGTACGTTTCGCTGAAGGACACGATCAAGGGCTTCAAGATGATCGCTTCCGGCGAACTGGATCACCTGCCGGAGCAGGCGTTCTACATGGTCGGCACGATCGAAGAAGCGATCGAAAAAGCCAAGAAGCTCGGTTAATACCGCATAAGCAGCCCGAGAAACCGTAGCGAGCGGTAGCAGTTTCGATTCCATAGCAGGTCGTACTTTGGTACGGCCGGTCCGCCGATGCGGAGCAACGGAGATCGAAAATGCAACGCGCAGTAGGTTTATCGGTGCTGCTTTGAATCCGATAGGACAACTATGGCTAACACTATTCACGTCGATGTGGTCTCCGCGGAAGAGCTGATCTTCTCCGGCGAAGCCACCTTCGTCGCGTTGCCGGGCGAACAGGGCGAGCTGGGTATCTACCCGAAGCACACGCCGCTGATCACCCGTATCCGTCCGGGCGCGGTGCGCATCCAGGTGCAGGGCAAGTCGGAAGAAGAGTTCGTCTTCGTCGCCGGCGGCCTGCTGGAAGTGCAGCCGAACGCCGTGACGGTCCTGGCCGACACCGCGATCCGCGGCGGCGACCTGGACGAAGCCAAGGCGCAAGCCGCCAAGAAACTGGCGGAAGAAAGCCTGGCCAACAACCAGACCGGCATCGACTACGCGAAAGCGCAGGCGGAACTGGCAGCGGCCATCGGCCAGCTGGCAGCCATCGCCAAGCTGCGCCAGAACAAGCACTGATCTGGATGCATCCAGAAAAAAGCAGCCTGCGGGCTGCTTTTTTTTTTCGTCCATTGCCTGGAAAGTTGCCAAAATTCGGGGTCTGACCCCGGTTTTCGGCAATTTTACAACCGGGGACAGTCCCCATTTTTTGGCAACATTTCCCGGATGTGAGAGGAGCTCGTCCGGCACGCAGGGCAGGCCCGCGGACGGCATGCTCGATATCGGGAAAAATTTCCTGAAAACGGGGACAGTCCCCGATTTTTGGAAATATTTCCAGGCGTCTCGATCAACGCGCCGACGTTAGCGGCAAAGGCCGTAAGCCTTGCGCTCGGGGAACCACCGATAGGTAAAGGTGCGCACCGGGTAGCGCTTCTCGGCAATGATGACATCGGACAGCACCAGGTCGAACCGGTCGGGCAGGCCGCTGTCGACGCCCAGCCGGATGCGCCATTGCGTGACATCCGCCGTGGCGACGGGCAGCAGCAGGCCGGGGATATCCGTGATCACTTCCACCATTTCCGCCCGGTTGTTGGTGCCGCGCTGGTAATAGCTCAGTACCTTGGCCTTGGCCACCGTGGCGCCTTTCGGCTGCGTGACGTTGAAGGCACGCGTGACGAACTGCACCCGGCCGCCGCGCGGCACCAGGTAGATGATGCCGAACTCGGCGCCGCCTTGCCGCAGCGTGACGGGACTGGTGGCGGAAACACTGACGCCTTCCGGGAGATTGAACGTCGACCCTTCAACCCACGTGTTGCAATCGGGGGTAGTGGCCATGTACAGCTGTTCGGGCTGGTAACTGTCGCCGCAACCGGTCATGGCAAGCAGTAGGGGGAGGGTGCAGAGCGCGAGTCGGCGCATGGTCGGTGTCGATGGTGATGGCAGCCGACAGTGTAACCGAGCGCCCGTCATTGTAACAACGGCATCGCGGCATGAACAATTGTCGTGCAGCAACCACAATATCATATGTCCCTGGCAACTTGCCAGCTGCTTCGTTTTGCACGTGGATTGCTTCCTAGTATGCTTGAGTCCGCGGCCATGCCCTCGCCGCACCCCATCCGTCTGCGCCCCATCCCCGCCTGAAATCCGTCGTCCGTCCGGCCGGCCATCGATCATCCTTTCAGGAAGCACCAATGCCAATCACCACCGTATCCGTGTCGTTCGCCAATGGTTTCGTCGGCGACGCCCTCAGGAACAATGAAGCGACCAACGCTTCCCTCGCCTCGACGCTCGGCTGGTCGAAGCTGCAATTCGAACAGGCCACGGACAACGGGCAGTTTGGCGGCGCCCAGGGCAACGACCTGTCGGGCACGATCCTCGTCACAGACGCGGCCGGCGTGCAGCACCGCATCGAAGGCGTGATCAACTGGCGCGCGCCCAGCGGTACCGTCAGCACCATGGTGTTCTATGCCAAGGGCAGCAGCTACACGCTGGCGAAGGCAGGAGGCGGCACGGTATTCATCGATCCCTGGACGGAGGCGAATGGCGATCCGCGCAGCTTCATCGGCCTGACCTTCAACGGCCAGGCACTGACGATCTCGAACGGGTCGGTCAGCGGCAACGCCGCCACCCAGGGCCTGCTCTCCACCTTGAACGCCTACCTGGCCAACCAGCCCAAGCTCACCGTCGGTGACGCCACCGTGGACGAAGGGGCAGGCACGGCCACGATCACCGTCTCGCTCAGCCAGACGAGCAGCGATACCGTCACGGTACGCTACACGTCCGTCGATGGCAGCGCCGTGGCCGGAACCGACTACAGCGCGGTGACGGGGACGCTGACCTTCGCACCGGGCCAGACCAGCAAGACGATCACGGTTCCGCTGACCGATACCGCGGCGATCGATGGCGCGCGCCACGTGTCCGTGGTGCTGAGCGACAGCACCTTCGCCGCCATCACGGACAACACCGGCGTGCTGACGATCACCGACAACGATGGCGCCGTGCCCATCGCCGCCACGGTCGCCAGCGTGGTGGCCGAAGACGGCGCGCACCTGGGCGCCACGCCTGTCGACAGCAGCGTCGGCGAAGGCGGCACGCTCGTCTATACGGTGATACTCAGCGGTACCGGCGGCGAGCATGCGCTGGTGCACGGCGGCAGTGCCGTCACGGCCGACCTGGGCACGCTGGCGTTTTCCGACGGCGTGACCTGGAAGAACGGCAACCCGGCTTCGGGCATCGTCGTCGTGCCGAACGGCGTGGGCAGCTTCAAGATCACCGTGCCGACGGTCGACGACAGCGCCATCGAATCGGCCGAAACGGCCGTGCTGACGGTGGGCGGCGTGACCGCGACCGGCACGATCACGGACAACGACAGCCAGGCCGTGGCCGCCGTCACGGCCGAGGATGCGGCGCACCCCGGCCTGCTGCCGGCCGACGACAGCGTCGCCGAAGGCGCGTCGCTGCTGTACACCGTGACGCTGAGCGGCGCCAGCCCCGTGACGACCGAATACGCGCTGGTCCTGTCCGGCACCGCCGGCGTGAGCGACACGTCGTCGTTCGCGTTCACTGCGGGCGTGACCTGGAAGAACGGCAATGCCGGCAGTGGCATCGTCGTCGTGCCGGCGGGCGTCACGACGTTCGGCGTCACCGTCGGCACGGTCGACGACGCGGTCATCGAAGCGGCGGAAACGGCCGTGCTGGCGGTGGGCGGGCTGTCCGCCACCGGCACGATCACGGACAACGACAGCCAGGCCGTCGCCAGCGTGCTGGCCGAGGATGCCGCGCATACCGGTGCCACGCCGGTCGATAACGCGGTGACCGAAGGCGCCACGCTGGTGTACACGGTGGCGCTGAACGGCGCGAGCCCGGCGGCCACCGAGTACACGCTCACGCTCGGCGGCACGGCGGCCCCGCAAGACCTGGGCAGCCTGTCGTTCAGCCATGGCGTGGCCTGGAAGCTCGGCAACGCGGCGAGCGGCATCGTCGTCGTCCCGGCCGGGGTCACCGGTTTCACGGTCACGCTGCCCACGGTCGACGATGCGCTGGTCGAAAACGCGGAAAGCGCCGTGCTGACGGTGGGCGGCGTGTCGGCCACCGGTACGATCGCCGACAACGACAGCCGCAGCATCTCGGCCATCGTGGCCGAGGATGCCGCGAACGTGGGTGCCAATCCGGTCGACAACGCCGTGGTGGAAGGGAATACGCTGCGCTATACCGTCAGCGTCAGCGCGGCCGGCGTGGCCGATGGCGAATATGCCCTCGCGTTGTCCGGCAGCGCCGCCACCGCGGACCTGGGCGCGATCACCTTCTCCGATGGCGTGGCCTGGAAAAACGGCGACCCCGCTACCGGCATCGTCGTCGTACCGGCCGCCGTCACCAGCTTCACGATCGATGTCGCCACGGTGGACGACGCGCTCGTCGAATCCGCGGAAAACGTCGTGATTACGCTGGGCGGCATCGTTGCTTCCGGTACCGTGACGGACAACGACGCGCCGGCCATCGCCGGCGTGACCGCGTTCGCCGCGGCGCAACCGTCCAGTGGCGCGACCAGCGTCACGGAGGGCGCGGCGCTGGCCTACGCGGTCACGCTGAACATGGCCGGCGCCGGCCCGGTCGCGTTCGCGCTGGCGTTGGGCGGCACAGCTGCCGCGCAGGACCTGGGCAGCCTGTCGTTCAGCGATGGCGTGGCGTGGCAGAACGGTACCGCGTCGAGCGGCATCGTCATCGTTCCGGCTGGCGTCACCGGTTTCACGGTCACGCTGCCGACGATCGACGACGCGCTGGTGGAGAATCCCGAGAGCGCCGTGCTGACGGTGGGCGGCGTGTCCGCCACCGGCACGATCACGGACAACGACAGCCGCAGCATCTCGGCCATCGTCGCCGAGGATGCCGCCAACGTGGGTGTCAACCCGGTCGACAACGCCGTGGTGGAGGGCAATACGCTGCGCTATACCGTCAGCGTCAGCGCGGCCGGCGTGGCCGACGGCGAATATGCCCTCGCGCTGTCTGGCACTGCCGCCACCGCGGACCTGGGCGCGATCACCTTCTCGCATGGCGTGGCCTGGAAGAACGGCGATGCGAGCACGGGCATCGTCGTGGTGCCGGCCGCCGTCACCAGCTTCACGATCGATGTCGCCACCGTGGACGACGCGCTGGTCGAACTGGCTGAAAACATCGTGATCACGCTGGGCGGCATCGTTGCTTCCGGTACCGTGACGGACAACGACGCACCGGCCATCGCCGCCGTTGCGGCCTTCGCCGCGGCGCAACCGTCCAGTGGCGCCACCAGCGTCACGGAAGGCGCGGCGCTGGCGTACGCGGTCACGCTGAACATGGCCGGTGCGGGCCCGGTCGCATTCGCGCTGGCGCTGGGCGGCACCGCTGCCGCGCAGGACCTGGGCAGCCTGTCGTTCAGCGATGGCGTGGCGTGGCAGGACGGTAACGCGTCGAGCGGCATCGTCATCGTTCCGGCCGGCGTCACGGCCTTCACGGTCACGCTACCGACGATCGACGATGCGCTGGTGGAGAATCCCGAGAGCGCCGTGCTGACGGTGGGCGGCGTGTCCGCCACCGGCACGATCGCGGACAACGACGTGGTGGTTGTTCCGCCGCCCGTACCGGAAACCCCGACCACGCCCGAGACGCCGCCGACGCCGGAAACCCCGACGACGCCCGAGACGCCTACGACGCCGGAAGTCCCGACGACGCCGGAAACGCCGACGACGCCGGAAACGCCGACCACACCCGAGACGCCAACGACGCCGGAAACGCCAACCACGCCGGAAACGCCAACCACGCCGGAAACGCCAACCACGCCCGAGACGCCGGCCACCCCCGGCCTCCAGATCGGCCTCGACCCGGCATCGGACGACGGCGCCAGCCAGTCCGACACCGTCACCAGCGTCGTCACGCCCGAGTTCACGATCAGCGGCGGCACGCTGCTGGCGCCCGGCGGCAGCGTGCGCCTGCTGAGCGCGGCCGGCGAGGTGGTGGCCAACAGTGCCATCACGGCCGAGGATATCGCCGCCGGCAAGATCAACGTCGGCGCCGGCTTGCTGGACGATGGCGTCTACACGTTCAATGCACAGATCCTCGATGCCAACGGCAACCTGGTGGCGCAATCCCCCGTGTCCGTCACCATCGTGACCGACGTCGATGGCGTGGCCCCGTCGATCGAGCTGGCGGCCAATGGGGGCGATTTCAACCATGACGGAGTGCTCGACTGGCAGCAGCACGCGGTGGCGCAAATGCCGATGCGTTCGCTGGCCGACTTCATGATGGGCAAGAACGCCGCGGCGTCCTCGTTCGGCGCGGTGCTCGCGGGTTCGGTGGGCAGCAGCGCCGAGGCGGTGCAGCTGACGGCGGGCGCCCAGCTGAAGGACCTGAGCCTGACCGACCTGCCGGCCGTGCTGCCGACCCAGTACCGTGCCACCTCGCCCGTGTTCAATTTCACGGTCACGGCGGAAGAGGGCGTGGCCAGCCTGCCCGACCTCGACGCGACGCGCGAAGGCCTGCAGACCCGGGTCGTCATCGACCTGGCGGGCGGCGGTTCGCTGGCGAACAATTTCCTCAAGTTCGACAGCGCCACGCAAAGCTATTACAGCTTCCTGGACGACGGCCGCCTGGACACGATGGACAACGGCGCCACGCTGGTGGACCTGAACCGCGACGGCCGCACCGATCGTATCGTGCTCACCTTGACGGATGGCGGCTGGGGCGACGAAGATGGGCTCGTCAACGGCACCATCGTCGACCCGGGCATGCTGGCGTTCGATACGCCGGACCACCAGGTCTACAGCATCGTCCTGGCCGGCGGCGACCGGTACTACACGGCCAGTGCCGCCGAGGCGGCGCAGAAGGCGGCCGTGGCCGGCAACGCGTTCGAAGGCGTGGCGTTCGACGCAATGCCGGGCGGGCAGCAGATGACGGCGTATTACCAGCCGTTCACGCAGGACTGGACTTTCGCGGCCGCCGGCCAGGCGCTGCCTTATGCATGCTATGGCGCGGTGGCCGGGGCGGGCGGCTTCACGGCCGCGGCGGCCGGCAGCGGTATCGGCACGCAATTCCACCTGTACCAGGATGCGCGCGGCCAGACCCAGCTGGTGTCGCTGGACGACGCGGCAAGCCTGGGCCTGGCGGCACAGGGCTACACCGACCGCGGCGCGAAGTTTGCCGCGACGACCACCAACGCGTTCGATTTCGACGCGGAAGGGTACCTTGTGGCCAACCAGGACAACGCGTCGGTGCAGGCCCTGGTGCAGCAACTGGCGGCAAGCTACCAGTCGAGCAGCGCGGCGGGCTTCATCGATGCCGTCGAGCAGAATTATTTTGAACAGGTCACGGTGATCGGCATCGCGCACGGCTCGGCCGCCACGGCCGCCGAGCTGAACGCCGCGTTCGGTACCGTGTTCACCAACTGATCGAGTCAATGTCGGGAGGCACATGAAACGAATGAAGTATCGCTCCGTGCACGCGGCGGTTGTCGTGGCTATGCTTGCGGCCGGGGCGCTGGGTGCCGCGACCGCAACTGCCCAGTCTTACCCGCAGTCTTACCGCTACTGGGGCGCCCACCTGGGCGCCAATACGCTGGACCACTGGGATGCCCGCGTCGATTTCGGCGGCGGCGTGGCTTTCGACGGCCGGGCCGAACTGAAGCGCGGCCTGCATGGCGGCATCCAGGTGGGGCATGCCACCGAACACGCGCGCTACGAACTGGAATACGAACGGGGCGCGCTGCGCGTCGAGCAGCTGGCGCTGGGGCCCGTGACCGAGGCGGCCGATGCGCGCGGCCACTACGATGCCGTGTTCGCCAATGCCTACCGCACCGACCGGCTGTCCGAATCGCTGGGCACCTTTGTCGGCGGCGGGATCGGCTGGGGGCGCGTCAAGCTGCCGGACCTGGCGCTGGGCAGTTTCAACTGCCGCTGTTTCGGTCCCGCGTCGAAAAGCGGATTCGCATGGCAGTTGCGCGCCGGCCTGGAATACCGCGTTGCGCCCGGGCAGGCGCTGTCGCTGCAATACACATGGCTGGCCTTGCCGGCGCCGGAGCGCGGTGGCGACGTGGCCGTGGACTACGAACGGCGCCGCTTCGGCGCCCTGTCGCTGGGCTATTCGCGGCACTTCTGACGTGCCGCGGCGCTTGCGCGCGCCAGAGAGCGGTCGACAATGATAGGCTGGTCTCTCTGACTCCAGGAGCAGCGCATGTTTCATCATCTCGGTATTGTCGTGACGGATTTCACGCGCAGCGCGGCGTTGTATGACGCCTGCCTGGCGCCGCTGGGAATCCGTCGCACCGAAACCGACATGGATTGGGCCATCTACGCTGCCGAGGGAGGCCAGCCGTTCATCTGGCTGGGCTCCGAGATCCCCACGTACTGGCGTGCCGGCCACCAGGCCGGCAATGCGCCGATCCATATCGCCTTCGCCGCCCCCGATCGCTCCGCCGTGGACAAGTTCTACGCGGCGGCGATGGAACACGGTGCCGAAGACCACGGCCCGCCCGGCTTGCGGGTGGGCTCGGGCCACTACTACAGCGCTTACATCCTCGACTTCGACGGCAACAACATCGAGGCGACGCTCCAGGAGAAGTAGCGTTCCCGAACGCCGGCTTTGCCGTGGCGGCAGGCCGGCACGCGCCGCCATCGCTCCCCCTTATCTTCCCTTCTCGCGCTGGCGCCGCTGCGCGGACTTGACGATCACCTTCCACTTCGCCCGTTCGGCAATCCGGTCCAGCGGCGTCTGCGCGCCCCGCCGGGCATCGCGCAACAGCTTGTGGTAATTGGCCAGCCGGTCCGGATCGGCGCCCGCGCGCACCGCGCAACCCGGTTCCAGCCCATGCTGGCAGTCGCGGAACTGGCAGTGCTGCGCCAGGTCGGCGATATCGTCGAACGTGGCGGCCAGCGTCTTCTCGTCGGCGTCCGGCCGCCAGGTGCGCAGGCCCGGCGTATCGACGATGCAGGCGCCGCCCGTGCAGCGGTGCAGCGAACGCGCGGTGGTCGTGTGCCTGCCGCGGCCATCGCCCTTGCGCGTGACGCTGGTTTCCTGGACGCCGGTGCCTGGCGCATCGTTCAACGCAGCGGTCAGCGTATTGGTCAGCGTCGATTTGCCGGTGCCCGACGCGCCGAGCAGGCACAAGGTCTGACCCGCCCCGAGCCACGGTTGCAAGGCTGCGGCAGCCGCGCCGCTCAAGCCATTGATCGCCAGCACGGCGATCCCGGCCGGCAGCCGGCGCTGGACCTCCGCCACTTTCTCGTCCACCTCCGTGGCGATATCGGCCTTGGTCAGCACCACCACGGGCGCGATATCGGCGCTTTGCACCACGGCGATATACCGCTCCAGCCGGCGCAGGTTGAAGTCGAGGTCCAGGCCCATGACCAGCAACGCGGTATCGATATTGCTGGCCAATACCTGGCGGCGGCCATCGTTGGCACGGCGCGCGACCTGCGTCAGCGGGGCGGCTCGCAAGGCGATCCAGTGTTCGCCGTCCAGGTCGTCGACAGCGACCCAGTCGCCCACCGCCAGCGCGTCTTCGTCGTCGGCCAGGGCCGACAGCAGGCGGGGCAGGGCACGCGCCTGCCGGTCGGCATGGCCGTCGTGCACGGTCATCCATTCGCCATGGATGGCGGCGATGCGCATCGGGCGCATGGTTGGCGTGGTATCCAGTGCCGCCAGGTGGCCGGCGGTCAGGTTGTTCAGTCCGATAGTGCGTAAAACATCGATGTCGATGTGCAGCATGATGGTGGTGTTCCCATGAGTTCACAGCTCGCGGCAGGCGCGAGCACAAGCCGCGCGCAAAGCTAGTGGCTTCGGGCGGCAACGTCGAAGGGGAAGGTCGGCGCGACAGGCGCCGGGAACACCGGGAAGATTACAACCGGGATGAGAACCGGGGAATCAGGCGAAGTCCAGCGCTGTTACGCGGCCGACAGGAAGGCAATGTCCGTGGCGTTCATGCTTGTCTCCTGTAGGCGTTAGTGGAACTGCAAGTTTCTCATTCCGTGATGGCTTCGTCAACCGCACAGCGTTGCACCGTGCGCACGCGGCAGTGCGCAGGCGCCAGCGCCGTGCGCAGCACGTCCAGCGCGCGCTGCGGCGCAGCGGCACCGCACATGAAGATGTCGACCGCGGCGAATTGCTGCTCGGGCCAGGTATGAATCGAGATGTGCGATTCAGCCAGCAGCACGACGCCGGTCACGCCGAGCCCGGGGCCGAAGCCGTGGAAATGGCTGTGCAGGATGTGCGCGCCGGCCGCTTGCGCCGACATACGCAGCAGCGCTTCGATGCGGGCACAGCTCGTCAGCTGGTCGGGTGCGATACCGGACAAGTCCGCCAACAGATGGGTTCCCTCGGCCTTGTAAGCACTCACTTATGGCCCCCGCCACCACCGCCCCAGCCGCCGCCGCCCGTGTTCGACGACCAGGTGGAGCCGCCGCCGTAGGTCCGCGCGAAGCCGCCCGTCCTGGGCCCCATGTTGGTCCAGCTGAGTACGGTCGAGACGAAGACGACGGCAATGCCGTAGATCCAGAACTTCTTCATGGCTTGTCGTTGTTATCCAGGAAGATCGCCGGCAGGTACAGCGCCAGCCCGGCCAGCACCGTGAAGGCGACCGTGCCGCCGAAATTGGCCATCAGCGGGATCGCGTTCAGCACGCCGGCCGCGATGATCAGGAACTTGGCCGAGCTGCGGTAGCGGGTGGTGCTGGCCAGCGTGCCCGGCGTGCGCGGTGGCGGCGGCGGTGTTGCCTTCAATACGGCGGGGAACCAGGCCTTCAGCTGGTCGAACGCCACGGGTGTGGAACGCGACCAGGTGATCTCGCTGGCGCCGCGTTCGGCCGCCAGCGTGACCTGGCCCGACTGGAATTCCTGGACCTCCATGACATCGCCCACTTCCACGCGCCAGTTGAATGCACCGGCGGCGAACGTCACGCGGGCAGGATAGTCATACAGCCACCGGTACGAGACGTTGTCGAGCATTGCCGACTCGCCGCGCCAGTCGGGCCACACGTCCATCGCGTCGGAGCGCTGCCAGCCATCGTCCGTCTCCACCAGCCAGGTAAAGCCGGCCCGGCTTCCGTACAGTAGGTATTCGGTCCACCCGGTGCCCTCGTCATCTTCGCGGCGCATCACGCCGATCACGGTGAGCCTCTGGCTGCCCAGCTTGCCCTCGGCACCCAGCGGCAGCGTGGTCGGCTCGGCCTCCACCCGCTCGCCGGCGCGCAGCACTTCGATCTTCGGGCTGGCTGCGTCGAGCTGCGCGCTGCAGGCCGGGCACACCAGGTTCGCCGTCATGCCCGGCAGGTACTTGATGCCGCTGCCGCACGACGGGCAATCGAGTGCCTGGACCTTGCCCCGCAAGCGGCCCGCCGTGCGGGCGATCTCCTGCTCGTCGCGCAGCAATTGCGGGCGCAGGCTGTCCAGCGTCACCGGCACGCCGCCGTAGGCCAGCGGCCGGTCGCCGTCGGAATAGTCCAGCGTGAGGAAAGCGCCGCCGCCGCGCAGGTCCGCCACTTTCGCCTGCCACCCGTCGGTCACGCGGAACGGCAGTTCACCCTGGCCGCCGGTGCAGCGCGCCGTGCGCACGTCCGCCGCCATCCAGCGCTCGCCGGCGACCATCACATACTGGCCGGCGCGCAGCTCGCCAAAGGCGGGCAGCGGGCCTTCCAGGCGCCGTTCGAGCGTGATCGTGAACTGGCCCGAGGCGTCACCCAGCCAGCCCGCCTGGCCATCGTCGAACAGCAGGTACCACTCGTTCCAGAAACCGGCCTCGTAGCGCAGCTGCAGGCGCCCGATGACGGTAAAGGGCCGCTTGGCCCACGTGCCGGACGTGCCGAGCTGGATCGGCGAATAGTCTTCCAGCACCTCCGAAATTTTGCCGAGGTCACGTACGCTGCCGGCATCCTTCAGCACGCCGGTGCGGCAGAACTCGCACACGGCCATCACGGCCGCATGCGAGCGGAAGCGCACTTCGGCGCCGCAGTTGGGGCAGGAAGCAGTGATCAATGCGCGGCCCGCGTCAGCCGATCAGTTTCTTCAGCAGCTCGGCTTTCGTGCTGTCATAGTCGGCGGCGGAGATCAGGCCCTTGTCCAGCAGGCCCTTGAGCTTTTGCAGGCGGCCCTCGATCGATTCCTCGGCCGGTGGCGCCACCGGCGCCGGCGCGGCCTGCACGGGGGCGGGGGCCGCTTGCGGCGCGACAGGCGTCAGCGAAGCGCCGACCGCCTGGCCCATCGCCTGGCCGATCGTCACGCCGGCGCCCAGCCCCGCGCCGATGCCGGCGATGCCGCCTTCGTTCTGCGCCGCCAGCGGGATCGCGGTGGCGGTCTGGTAGCGGGTGAAACCGGCCATCTTGTCGGCCGACAGGCCGCCCTTCATGCCGGCCGAGATGCGGTCGTCCAGCGCCCGCTGCAATTCGTCCGGCAGGCTCACGGACGCCACGTTGAATTCATCGAGGCCGATGCCGTAGCGCGCGAACGCATCGGCCAGGTCGCCCTTGATTTCCTGCGCCATCAGCGCCTGGTTGGCCGCCATGTCGAGGAAGGCCACGTTCGAGCCGCCGATCGAGCTGGCCATCGTCGACAGCAGGATGCCGCGCAGCTGGTCTTCCACTTCATCGCGCGTGTACGTGTCGCGGGTGCCGCTGATCTCGGTGAAGAACTTGCGGGCGTCCGCCACGCGATACGAATACATGCCGAAGGCGCGCACCCGGATCATGTCGAAATCCTTGTCGCGGATTGTCACCGGTTGCGGCGTGCCCCACTTGCGGCCGGTCTGCACGCGCGTGCTGAAGAAGTACACGTCCGACTTGAACGGCGCATCGAACAGCTTGTCCCAGTTCCTCAGGTTGGTCAGCACGGGCAGCGTCTGCGTCGTCAGCTTGTGCGTGCCGGGGCCGAACACGTCGGCGATCTGGCCCTCGTTGACGAACACCGCCACCTGCGATTCGCGCACCACCAGCACGCCGCCGTTCTGGATCTCGAAATCCTGCATCGGGTAGCGCCAGGCCAGCACGCCTTCCTGGTCCTCGTTCCATTGCAGGACATCGATGAACTGTTTCTTGATAAAGCTGCCGATACCCATCATGGACTCCTCAGGAAATGCAGGCGGCGTTGATGCCGCCGATGGAAAGGGAAATGGTGCCGAGCAGGCCGCCGAAGGCGCTGTTGCCCGCCTCGATCTGGTCCTTGGCCATCTTCAGTGCGCGCGTGGTCACCGCATAGGCCAGCGCCTGCACGATCATCGCGCCGAACACCCAGGCAAAGAATTCCTGGTAGTTACGCGTGTGCAGCAGCCCCGAGGCGATGGTCAGCGAAAAGCCCAGTAGCGCGCCGCCCAGCGACAGGGCCGCCGCATGGTTGCCTTGCCGGATCAGGTGGACTTCGTCGTACGGCGTCATCCACGTGTAAGCCTTGAAGAACACGGCCAGCAGCGCGGCGGCGATGCACAGGTGGATCAGGTAGTTGGCGACGGCGAACATGGTCTATAGTGGCAAACTTTCAAACGGAACATGATAATCCAGGCGCGGGGCAATGACCAAAAAGATTCTGATCCTGTCCGTGTTCGTGGTCGCCTCCTGCGGCCTGGCGTATGAACTGATCGCCGGCGCGCTGTCCAGCTACCTGCTGGGCGATTCGGTACTGCAGTTTTCCACCATCATCGGCTGCTACCTGTTCGCCATGGGTGTCGGCGCCCACCTGTCGAAATACGTGAAGGACGAGCAGGTGCTGGCGCGCTTCGTCGACGTCGAACTGGCCATCGGCCTGATCGGCGGCGTCTCCGCGGCCCTGCTGTTCCTGACGTTCTCGTGGTCGGCGGCCTCATTCCGGCTGCTGCTGTACGTGCTGGTGTTCATGATCGGCGCGATGGTCGGCATGGAAGTGCCGCTGGTGATGCGGGCACTGAACGCGCGCCAGACCGCGTTCGCCGATATCGTCAGCCGCGTGCTCACGTTCGACTACCTGGGCGCGCTGGCCGTGTCGCTGCTGTTCCCGCTGGTGCTGGCACCGTACCTGGGCCTGGTGCGCACCGGCTACCTGTTCGGCATGCTCAATATCGGCGTGGCGCTGTGGACCATCCATGTGTTCCGCGCCGAGCTGACGCACCTCGCCGGCCGCACCCTGCGGGCCTGCGGCGTGCTGGTGGCGCTGGGCTTCGGCTTTGCCAGTGCCGACCGGCTGACCCACTTCGGCGAACATTCGCTGTTCGGCGACGAGATCGTGTACGCCACCAGCACACCCTACCAGCGCCTCGTGATCACGCGCTGGAAGGACGACACACGGCTCTATATCAACGGCAACCTGCAATTCTCGTCGCGCGATGAATACCGGTACCACGAAGCGCTGGTCCACCCGGCGCTGGAACGCCTGCCGTGGGCCAGGCGCGTGCTGGTGCTGGGTGGCGGCGACGGCCTCGCGGCGCGCGAAGTACTGCGCTACAAGAACATCGAACAGGTGACGCTGGTCGACCTGGACCCGGCGATGACCGCCGCGTTCAAGTCGCGCGCCGAACTGGCCGCGCTGAACCACGGGGCGCTGTCGGACCCGCGCGTCAAAGTGATCAACGCCGATGCGGCCGTGTGGCTGCGCGACACCGGCGAGATGTTCGATGCCGTCATCGTCGATTTCCCCGACCCGTCCAGCTTCGCGCTCGGCAAGCTGTATTCGGTGCCGTTCTACAGCATGCTGCGGCACCACCTGGCGGCCAATGGCCTGGTGGTGGTGCAGTCGACCTCGCCGTACTTCGCGCCGCACGCGTTCTGGACCATCGATGCCACGCTGCGCGAAGTGGGCTTGCGAACCCACCCTTACCACCTGTATGTGCCATCCTTCGGCGAATGGGGCTTCATCCTCGCGTCGCCGCAGGGCGTCTACACGCCGCCGGCCTCGTACCGGCTGCCGATGCGCTTCCTGAACGGTGCCACGACGGCGGCGATGTTCACCTTCCCGCCGGACATGCAGCCCTTGAAGATGGCGCCGAACCGCCTGAATACCCAATCCCTGGTGCACGAGTTCGAGCAGGACTGGCACCGCACGATCCGCTGAGGACACCATGGAACGCCGTTCATTCCTGCGCTGGACCGCCGCTCTCGGGGCCGGCGGTGCCGCCGCCGCCGCGGGCATCGCCGCCTATGGGCGCTGGCGCGAAATCAAGCCCGCACTCCATTACCCCGGCCGCGCCGAAGGCCACCTTGTGCGCGACCGCCAGGCGCTGCCCGCGCCATCGGAAGTCATCGAGGCCGACGTCGCGGTGCTCGGTTCCGGCATCGCCGGCCTGACCGCCGCGTGGAAGCTGCGCCGCGAGGGGATCGAGGACGTGCTGATGGTCGATGGTCCGGAACCGTTCGGCAACGCGGCCGGCGGCGCCTATGGCGCGCTGGCCTATCCGACCGGCGCGCACTACCTGCCGATCCCGCCGCAGGAATGCCTGCACGTGCGGCACCTGCTGTACGACCTGGGTATCATCACGCGCGATCCGTACGGCCCGAAGCCGCATTACGATGAAAAGCTGATCCTGCACGCGCCCCATGAACGGCTGCTGTACGGCGGCAAGTGGCACGAAGGCATCACGCCGCGCGCCGGCGTGCCGCAGGCGGAACTGGCCGAGCATGCGCGCTTCAACGCCGAGATGGAAAAGCTGCATGGCATGCGCGGCGCGGACCGCCGCAAGATCTTCACGCTGCCGGCCGCGCATGCCTCGAACGATCCGGCCTGGCGCCGGCTCGACACCATCACGTTCAAGACCTGGCTGGAACAGAACAACTACCGGGCGCCAACCTTGCTGTGGTACCTCGACTATTGCTGCCGCGACGACTATGGCACCGGCGTCGATCGCGTCTCGGCCTGGGCGGGCCTGCATTATTTTTGCGCGCGCGGCGGCGAAGCCGCCAATGCCGAGGGCGGCGCCTGGCTGACATGGCCCGGCGGCCTGCAACCGCTGGCGGAGAAGCTGGCCGAACGCACCGGCGCGCAGCGGCGGGCCGGCACGGTGGCCTCCGTGAAGGCCGTGGACGGGCGCGCCGAGGCGCTGTGCTTCGTGCTGGAAAACGGCAAGCCGCGTACCTACCTGGTGCGGGCCCGCAAGGCCATCTGCGCGATGCCGCTGTTCGTGGCCAGCCATGTCGTCGACGACATCGCCAGCCATGGTTTCGATCCGGCCCGGCACATGCCGGCGTACGCGCCCTGGCTGGTGACGAACTTCCTGCTGGAGCGTTTCCCCGAAGAGCTGCCGGAAGCGCCGCTGTCATGGGACAACGTGGTGCATGGCACCCAGGGCCTGGGCTACGTGGTGTCCACCCACCAGGACATTCGCCAGACGCCGCCGGCGCAAACGGTCTTCACCAGCTATGTGGCGCTGGCCGACCGCGATCCGCGCGAAGCGCGCAAGTGGATGCAGTCCGCCGCGCCCGAGGAACTGCTGGCGCTGGCCACCGTCGACCTGCGCGCCGCCTACGGCGATGCGTTCGACGGCTGCGTGCAGCGTGCCGACATCACGCTGCGCGCCCATGCGATGGCCGCGCCGCTGCCGGGCTTCCTGTCCAATCCCGGCGTGCAGGCGCTGCGCGATGCCAGCGGGCCGGTGCTGTTCGCGCACTCGGACCTGTCCGGGTTTTCGGTATTCGAGGAAGCGTCGTGGTGGGGCTGGCAGGCGGCGCGGGCGGCACTGTCCTGAGATGAACGAACTGCACCTTCCCGCAGCGTTGCCGGTCCTGCAAGGCAAACACGTCGCGCTGCGGCCCATGGGCGAACAGGATGCGGCGGCGCTCTTCGCCATTTATGCCGATCCGCTCGTCATGCGTTATACGGACGAAGACCCGTTTCCCGACCTGGCCACGGTCGGACAGATGCTGGCCAGCGTGCGCCGCCTGCTGGCCAGTGGCCAGTCGCTGGAGTGGGCCATCGTGCTGGCCGATGGCGGCGAATTGATCGGCACGTGCGGCCTGCACAGCTTCGATGCGGCCGGCCGCGCTGCGCAGGTCGGGTGCCTGCTGAGGCGCTCGGCCTGGGGCAGGGGGCACATGGCGGAAGCGCTTGCCGTCTTGACGGCGTATGCCACAGGGGTACTGGGGCTGCACGCATTGCTGGCGGACGTCGCGCCGGAAAATGCGCGGGCACGGCGGATGTTCGAACGGCTCGGGTATCGGGAAGATGGCAGCGGCTTGCTCCGCATCGGGCTACGGCCGCAGAGCTAGCCAGCGGTCTCAATCCGCGTTCAGCTTCATTGCCGCATCCAGGTCCAGCATCGCCTGCACCGCGCCATCGAGCGGTGGCGACTGCACGCCCGTCACGCCCACGCTGCTGAAGATCGTTTCGATCGGCACGAAGCCTCGCGCCTTGCGGGAGTACAGGCCGGCCAGCACCAGCGCCCGCGTCGCCACCACATCGCCGTCGGACAGGATGCGCTGTTCGAACACCACGCGATTTTCCGTCCATGCGGCGATCCGCGTTTCCAGCACGAAGGGCTGGAACAGCCGCAGCTCGCGCCGGAAGCGGATCGCGCCGCCGCCGACGATCGGTGTCCACTTGTTCTTCAACACCGCGCCCAATAGCCCCATGCGCAGCATGATGTCGGTGCGGCCCAGGTCGAACAGTGTCCAGTAGCGGCCGTTGTTGACGTGGCCGTTCGTGTCGAGGTCGTTGAACCAGACCCGGAAGTCCAGGCGCGAGACGCCGTGCGGCGCGGCCAGCTTCGGACGGAACGGAGTGCTGATCAGCAGGTACAGCAGGCGGAACCACAGGTTCATCGGAATCCCGTTGAAAAAGCCGCATGCTGGCCCAGCAGGGCTGGTTTGGCAAGGAGGGTTTCCTCTAGCGGATCGGAAAACTTCGATAGATCAGCCGTCATAGATAGCTGCTTATCCATTGTAAAACAATATCTATGATGGGATGGAGATGTTATTATTGACCGATGCCTAAAAAGAGTACCGATGCTGATGCCCTTCCGACCCTGGTACGGGAACGCCTGATCGCCTGGGGAATGGTCCTGCGAGCTGAGCGACTGCGACAACGAATTACCATTGCAGACCTGTGCGAAAGGGTAGGGATATCCGAGGCAACCCTGCGACGCCTGGAGCGTGGCGATCCAGGGGCTGCCGCTGGCACTTATCTGGCGACACTTCTCGTGCTGGGCCTGTTCGATCAGGCGGTTCCATCGTTGCCGGCTTCGCTCGGTACGGCCACGGGACAAAGGGTAAGGCACGGAAAGCTGGAGCGTGGAGAAGGCGATGGCGACTACTTCTAGGCCGCTCTTCGTCTACCTCCAGCGTCCTGACACCGGCGACTGGGTTACGGTAGGCCGCTATCTCAAGCCAGCGGAAAACATCAACGGCCAATTTCGATACGCCCCCAGTTACGTGGACGCCGCTCTGGCATGGTCAATCGATCCGGTCAACCTGCCATTCAGGCCCGATACCGAATGGACTGCCGAGCGATACCAGGGCTTGCACGACGTGCTCAGGGATGCCTGTCCTGATGCCTGGGGCCAGGCGCTGTTGCGGCGAGTGCACAACCTTCCTGAAGGAGCCCCGCTGCAGCGCTACCTCGTCCTGGCAGGGAACACCGACCGATGGGGTGCGCTTGCCGTTGGTACCGGCAAGAAGCCATCGGTTGCCGAACTGGCGAGCCCTAAGCTGCCGCAACTGTCCCTGCTGGTCGAAGAACTGAATGCCATGAGTGAGCGCAGGCCGGCCGTTGATGTCAGGCTCAGGAAACGCCTGGTGCAAACCGCCAGTGTCGGTGGTGCCCGTCCCAAGGCGACTGTGCAGGATGAAGCTGGGCAGTATTGGCTCGTCAAGCCACAGGTAGCAACCGACGTGGCAGAAATACCTCGGTTGGAACACATGGCACAGCAATGGGGAGCAGCAAGCGGGTTGGACTTTGCGCAGACCGCTTTTCACGGCGCAGCGGCTGGCCGCAGCGCCGTGCGAGTGTTGCGCTTCGATCGCGAACATCACCAGCGCCGCATGTGTGTCAGTGCTGCGTCGCTGCTGCAAGCTGAATATCCCGGTGACGCGACGCACATGGACCGTTGGAGTTACCCGCGCCTGGCAGAGGAGTTACGCAGGATTGGCGCACCGGTCGAGGACCGCATCGAGTTATTCGGCCGCATGATCTTCAATGCGCTGTGCGGAAACGACGACGATCATGTGCGTAATCATGCGGTTGTCTACCGCCACGATCAAAAGCGCTGGCGGCTTGCCCCGGCGTTCGACGTGGTACCGAATCCCGTCGAGACTCCTCGCACGCTGATGCTCCAGCTGTCGATGGGAAGGTTCGATATTTCCCGCGCCGCTGCGCTAGCAGATACGCGGCGGTTCGGATTTGCCAACGTAGAGGAGGCGGAACGTTATCTCGACGATATTCTCGTCCGGGTGCGTAAAGGCTTTGATAGTACGGCGCACTGGCTGGGGCCTGAGTGGCAGGAGCTGCTGCTCACACGGCTGGAGGAAAACCAGAAACTTCTCCGTCGCTGAAACAAAACGGGCACCTCGTCGAGGTACCCGCCGTCACTGCCGCTTGGATAGGATCGACCCAGGGCAGGCCCTCCGTCAGCTCACTTCAACCGCAGCTTCAACTCGCCCGCCGCCTGGTCCATCGCACTGCGCACCGCCGGCACGTCGGAGAGCGCATTGAGCAGCCCGAAGTCGTGGATCATGCCGTTGTAGCGCACCGACTTGACCACCACGCCGGCGGCGTCGAGCTTGCGGCCGTAGGCTTCGCCTTCATCGCGCAGCACGTCGAATTCGGCGGTCTGGATCAGCGCGGGCGGCAAGCCTTTCAGCTGTTCGATGCTGGCCTGCAGCGGGGCTGCGTAGATCTCCTTGCGGGCCGCCGCGTCGCGGGTGTAATTGTCCCAGAACCAGGCCATCATGTTCTTCGTCAGGAAATGGCCATCCGCATACTGCTGGTAGGACGGCGTGTCGAAGTTCGCATCCGTCACGGGCCACAGCAGCACCTGGGCACGCAGCGCCGGGCCGCCCCTGTCCTTGGCCATCAGGCTGACCACCGCCGCCATGTTGCCGCCCACGCTATTGCCGGCGACCGCCAGGCGCTTGCCATCCACGCCGATTTCCGCGCCATGGGCGGCGACCCAGCGGGTGGCGGCATAGGCTTCGTTGATCGCCACGCCGTATCCCGCTTCCGGCGATGGCGTGTAGTTGACGAACACCGCCGCCGCGCCGGAACCGGCGACCAGGTCGCGCACCAGCCGTTCGTGCGTCGGGTAATCGCCCAGCACCCAGCCGCCGCCGTGGAAGAACATGAACACCGGCACCGTGCCCTTCACGCCGGCCGGGCGCACGATGGTCAGCTTGACCGGCTTGCCCTCCAGCGTGACCGTTTTTTCGCTCACATCGGCCGCCGGCAATTTCATCTTTGCGCCGGCCTGCGCACCCACCAGCACCGCGCGGGCTTCCTCCGGCGTCATCTGTTCGATCGGCTTGCCGCCTTCGATGGCTTGCAGGAAGCCGGCGGTTTGCCGTTCGACGCCGGGCAGGGCGCTGGCGGTGGTGGCTGCCGTGGCGGCGAGCAGGGCGGTGGCGAGCAGGGTTTTCACGGTGTTCATGGCAGTTCCTTTGCTTATTATTAGATAGTGAGCGATTTAAATGGTGGCGAAATCAGTTCGTTTGCGCGGCGGTCTCGATCAGCTTCGCCACTTCGGCCGGGCGCGACGTCATCACCACGTGGGAAGCGCCAGGGATGGCCACGGTTTTCCGCGACTGCGCACGGTCGGCCATGAATTTCAGCGCGGCGGCCGGGATATTCTTGTCGGCGGTGCCGTACACGAAGTACGACGGCAGGTTCTTCCAGGCTGGTGCGCTGGCTGCTTCCGTCAACGCCGCTTCGGCGATCGGGCGCTGGGCTACCGCCATCAGTTCGGCTTGCGCTTTCGGCACGTCGGCGGCGAACTGCTGGTGGAACTTGTCTTGCTGGATGTAGAAATCCTTGCCGCCGTCCGGCAGGGCCACCGGCTCGGCCAGTGCCGGGCCCAGGGTGCCGCCCGGGTAGCGGCCCGACAGTTCGAGCGCGGTCTCGCCCTGGTCCGGAGCGAAGGCCGCCACGTACACCAGGCTCTTCACGTTGGACTGGCCGTAGGCCGCGGCCGAGATCACGGCACCGCCGTACGAGTGGCCGACCAGCACCACCGGACCCTTGACGCTTTTCACGATGGTCGCCACGGCGGCCGCATCGCCTTTCACGCTGCGCAGCGGGTTGGCCGCGCCGATCACGTTGTAGCCGTCGGCGCGCAGCTTGGCGGCGACGCCGTTCCAGCTGGTCGAATCGGCGAATGCGCCGTGGACCAGGATGACGGTGGGCTTGACGCTGGCGGCCGGGGCGGCGATCGCCGAAGCGGAACCGATGATCGACAGGGCGAGGGCGATGGATTTGATGGCGTTCATGGTGATCTCCTAAAGTGAATAACGTTCGATTAGATAGCGTGCTACTTGTTTACTTCCATTGTGCCGGGATAATCCCGGCGCTGCGTTCCTGCCTGGTTGGCGCTGCTTGCTCCTTACTGCGTTACTTGCTCTCTGCTGCGTCAACCCATGGACTGAAGTATAGATAGCGCGCGATTCAATTGCAAGCTATTTTTAATCTTTTTTGCATGGTTTGAGCCGGCGCCCGTAGATATGTAAATTTGATATACGTTCTGCTGAATAATCAATATTTCATGTCTACCTGATCACGCTACACTGGCCTGACCACATTCCCCCTGGCCGACATGAAAATCACCAAGCTGACGTTGTACCGCGTACCGCCCCGCTGGATGTTCCTGAAGATCGAGACCGATGAAGGCATCACCGGCTGGGGCGAGCCGGTCATCGAGGGCCGCGCGCGCACCGTCGAAGCGGCCGTCAACGAATTGAGCGATTACCTGGTGGGCCAGGATCCGACACGTATCAACGACCTGTGGCAGGTGATGTACCGGGGCGGCTTCTACCGGGGCGGGGCGATCCTGATGAGCGCGATCGCCGGGGTCGACCAGGCGCTGTGGGACATCAAGGGCAAGGCGCTCGGCGTGCCGGTCTACGAGCTGCTGGGCGGCCGCGTGCGCGACAAGATGAAGATGTACAGCTGGGTCGGCGGCGACCGCCCGGCGGACGTCATCGAAGGCATCCTTACGCTGCGCGAGATCGGCATCCATACCTTCAAGTTGAACGGCACCGAGGAACTGGGCATGGTCGACACCGCCACCGCGGTGGATGCGGCCGTGGCGCGCATCGCGCAGATCCGCGAAGCGTTCGGCAACACCATCGAATTCGGCATCGACTTCCACGGCCGCGTGGCCGCGCCGATGGCCAAGGTGCTGCTGCGCGAGCTGGAGCCGTTCCGCCCCCTGTTCGTCGAGGAACCGGTACTGGCCGAGCAGGCCGAGTACTATCCGCGGCTGGCCGAGCACACGTCGATCCCGCTGGCGGCGGGCGAGCGCATGTACTCGCGCTTCGAATTCAAGCACGTGTTCCAGCGCGGCGGCATCGCGATCGTGCAGCCGGACCTGTCGCATGCCGGCGGCATTACCGAGTGCGTGAAGATCGCCGCGATGGCCGAGGCCTACGACGTGGCGTTCGCGCCCCATTGCCCGCTGGGCCCCGTGGCGCTGGCCGCGTGCCTGCAGGTGGATTTCGTGTCGCACAACGCCGTGCTGCAGGAGCAGAGCATGGGCATCCACTACAACAAGGGCGCCGAGCTCTTCGACTATGTCGTCAATCGCGAGGATTTCCAGATCACCGATGGCTACTTCCCGCCGCTGCCCAAGCCGGGCCTGGGTGTGATCGTCGACGAAGAGCGCGTCGTCGCCGCCAGCCAGAATCCGCCGGATTGGCGCAACCCCGTGTGGCGCCACCCGGACGGCAGCGTGGCGGAATGGTGACCACGCCCGCCCTCATCGGTCTGGACTGGGGCAGCACCAGCCTGCGCGCGTGGCTGGTCGCGCCCGACGGCGCCGTGCTGGAAGAGCGCAAGTCGGACCAGGGCGCCTCCACGCTGTCCGGCCATGGCGCCTTCGTGGCGGCGTTCGATGACGTGGCCGGTGCCTGGCGCGCCGCGCACGCCGGCTTGCCGGTGCTGGCATGCGGCATGGTCGGCAGCACGCACGGCTGGCTGGACGTGCCGTATGTGCGCTGCCCGGCCGGCGCCGCCGCATTGGCGGCCGGCCTGCGCCGTCCCGGGACGGGCGATGGCGCCGCATCCGCTTCCTCATCGATTTCCGCATCTGCTCCCTACATCGTGCCCGGCGTGCTGTTCGACGATACCAGCCTGCCGCCGGACGTGATGCGCGGCGAGGAAACGCAGGTGGTGGGCGCGCTGCACCTGCATGGCACACTGGGCGCGTCCAGCTGCGTGGTGCTGCCCGGCACCCACTCGAAATGGACGCAGGTCTGCGGCGAACGCATCGTGCGCTTCGCCACGCACATGACGGGCGAGCTGTATGCCGTGCTGCGCCAGCATTCCGTGCTGGGCCGCCTGATGCCGGACGATGCGCCGGTCGACCCCGATGCGTTCGTGCAGGGAGTCGACGCGGCGCGCGACCATGGCGAGCTGGGGCTGCCGCACCAGATCTTTGCCGCGCGCAGCCTCGGCGTCACCGGCCGCCTGCCGCATGAGATGCTGGCTGATTACCTGTCCGGTCTGCTGATCGGCCACGAACTGCGTGCTGGCCTGCAATGGCGCGCGATGGCCGGCCTGGGCTCGCAGCCGCTGGCGCTGGTGGGCGCGCCGAACCTGTGCGCCCGCTACCAGGTGGCGCTGCACCGCTTCGAGCGGCCCGCCGACCTGGTGCTGGATAACACGGCGCCCGCCGGGCTGCTCGCCCTGGCGCGCGCGGCAGGCCTGCTGCCGATTGACACCTGAAAGAATCCGATGACCGTTTTCGACGAAGCTTTTGCCGAACTGCCGCTGGTCGCGATCCTGCGCGGCCTGCTCCCCGAGGAAGCGGAAGGCATTGGCGCCGCGCTGTACGGCGCGGGCTTCCGCCTGATCGAAGTGCCGCTCAATTCGCCCGACCCGTTCGACTCGATTGCGCGCCTGGCGCGCAGCTTGCCGGCCGATGCCGTGCTGGGCGCCGGTACCGTGCTGGAGACTGACGCCGTGACGCGCGTGCGCGATGCCGGCGGCAAACTGATCGTGATGCCGCACGCCGACACCGAAGTGATCCGCGCGGCCAAGGCGGCGGGCATGTGGTGCGTGCCCGGCGTGGCCACGCCCACCGAAGCTTTCGCGGCACTCAGGGCGGGTGCCGATGCCCTGAAGCTGTTCCCGGCCGAACTGGTTTCACCGGCGGTCGTGCGCGCGATGCGCGCGGTGTTGCCAAAAGGCATCAAATTGCTGCCGGTGGGTGGCATAACCCCCGACAATATGGCAGACTTCCGCGCCGCCGGCGTGGCCGGCTTCGGTCTCGGCTCGGCGCTGTACAAGCCGGGCATGGATGCAGCGACAGTCGCCGCCAATGCCAGGGCATTCGTCGACGCGTGGAAATGACGACGCAACAGCAAGGACACCAGTAAAAACAAGCAAGCGCCGGTACCCGACCGGCGGTAACAGCCTGCAGTGAACCACCTGGAGACGCAATGAGCAAGCAATGGAAGCGCCCCGCGATGGCGCTGGCGACCGCATTCGCCATATCGAATGCGCTGGCGGCGCAAGTCATCGGCGTAGACGCGTCGGCACCCGCCGCGGCACCCGTCACCGGCCACTTGCAACTGGGCGCCGCGAGCACGCCGCGCGGCAGCGTGCTCGGCGCGAACAACCGCTACCTCACGCTCGATGGCCAGCCGTGGATGCCCGTGATGGGCGAGTTCCACTATTCGCGCAGTCCGGCCGCCACGTGGGAAGCGGAACTGGCGAAGATGAAGGCGGCCGGGATCACCGTCGTCGCCAGCTACGTGATCTGGAACCACCATGAACCGAAGGATGGCGCGTTCGACTGGAAGGGCAATCGCGACCTGCGCCGCTTCGTGCAGCTGTGCGGCAAGCTGGGGCTGAAAGCCGTGGTGCGCGTCGGCCCGTGGGTGCATGCGGAAGTGCGCTACGGCGGCATTCCCGACTGGGTGGTCGATGGCATGCGCACGCGCGGCAACGATCCGCAATACCTGCGCCATGTGGCGCGGCTGTACCGCGAGATCGGCGCGCAGCTGAAGGGCAGCCTGTGGAAGGATGGCGGTCCCGTCATCGGCCTGCAGCTGGAAAACGAATACAACCTGGGCGGACCGGGCGAAGGGGCGGAGCACATCGCCAAACTGAAGCAGCTCGCGCTGCAGGCGGGCATGGACGTGCCGTACTACACCGTCACCGGCTGGGATGGCGCGCAATATCCGTCCGGCCAGGTCACACCCGTGTTCGGCGGCTATGTCGACGAGCCCTGGGCCGTCTCCACCACGGAGCTGCCGCCGAAGGAAACCTACGCGTTCCGCTTCGACAGCCGCGTGTCCGGCGACCTGGGCGCGCAGACGAAATCGCACGGCCCCGGCACCGCCGAAACCGACATCGACAAGACACCGTTCCTGGGCGCCGAATACGGTGCCGGTTTGCCGTTCATGTACCGCCGCCGCCCGGTGGTCTCGCCGGACGATATCGCCTCGATGCTGCCAGTGCAGCTGGGCTCCGGCGTGAACCTGATGGGCTACTACATGTTCCACGGCGGGCGCAATCCGGTCGGCGGCACCACGCTGGAAGAAAGCAGCATCAGCGGCGGCTACAACGATACCCCGGCGATCAACTACGATTTCCAGGCTCCGCTGGGGCCGGACGGCCAGCAGCGCGCCGTGCTGGAATACCTGCGCCCCTTCCATTACTTCATCGCCGGTTTCGGCGACCGCCTGGCACCGATGACGGTACGCAAGCCGGACGTGACGCCGGAAGGCCCGAAGGACCTGCGCACCCCGCGCGTGGCGGTGCGCAGCAGCGGCGACAGCGCCTTCGTGTTCGTCAACAACCACGTGCGCCAGTACCCGATGCCGGCGCAGGCGCTGCAGTTCGACGTGAAGCTGGCTGGCGGCACAGTGCGATTCCCGCGCCAGCCGGTGACCGTGCCGAACGGCGCGTATGCGATCTGGCCGGTGAACTTCGACCTCGATGGCACGCGCCTGCGGTATGCCACGGCCCAGCCGGTGGCGCGCCTGGATGGCGGCGCCGACGGCATCACCTATGTGTTCGCCGCCAGCGCCGGGATCCCTGCCGAGCTGGCGCTGGAAGCGGATAGCGCCGCGATCGATACCGCGGCGCCGCGCAGCATGGCCGGCAGTGCCACCGTCGTCGATGTCACGCCGGGCACCGCGCGTGCATTGACGATCCGCCGCGCCGGCGCAAGACCGGTGCACCTGCTGGTGCTGCCGGCCGACCAGTCGCGCCGCCTGTCGATCGGCGAGATCGCCGGCCAGCGCCGCCTGGTCCTGAGCGGCCAGCAAACCTGGTTCGACGGCGGCAAGCTGCACCTGCGCTCCGTCGGCGAAGCCGCAATGCGATTTGCCGTGTATCCGGCGCTGGCCCGCACGCCGAAAGCGGCTGGTAGCGCTGGTAGCGCGACCTTGCGTGCGCAGGGCAGCGATGGCGTGTTCCAGGCATACGAAGCCACGCTGCCGGCGGTGCAGCTGACCGCCACGGCCGCTCCGCTGCGCCAGGCGCTGCCGGCACCGGCCGTGATGAAGGGCGGCCTCGCCAAGGCGGCCATCCAGCCGATCCCTGAAGCGTGGCGCACCGCCGCCACGTGGCGTATCGACGTGCAGCCGGACGCGCTGAAACACGTCGACGATGCGCTGCTGCAGATCGACTTCACCGGCGACATCGGCCGGCTGTTCGATGGCACGCGGCTGGCGGACGACTGGTACTACAGCGGCTACCGCTGGCAGTCCGGCCTGAAGGCACTGGCGGCAAATGGACAGCAGCCGAACGAACTGTCGCTGGCGGTGCTGCCGCTGCGTGCCGATGCCCCCGTCTACATCCCGAAAGAAGCACGGCCCGATTTCGGCGCGCAATCGCAGATTGCGCGCGTCAACAACGTGAGCCTGGTACCAGTCTACAAGGTCACCGTCACACCATAAAAATTCACACACCATCGGAGAAAGCATGAACTTCACCAACCAACCCGGTCGCCGCCACGCGATCGCCATCGCCGCGGCCATCTGCGCGATGCCGGCACTGGCCCAGACCACCGACACCCCGGCCGCCCCTGCCGCGCCTTCCGCTGAGACGCAGCAGGTCGTCGTGACCGGCATGCGCGCCAGCCTGCAGAAGGCCCAGGACCTGAAAAAGAACGCCGACCAGGTGGTCGACTCGATCGTGGCCGACGACATCGGCAAGCTGCCCGATTCGAACGTGGCCGAAGCGCTGCAGCGGATCACCGGCGTGCAGATCTCGCGCAGCCGCGGCGAAGGCGACCGGGTGCAGATCCGCGGCCTGTCGCAGACGCAGACGCTGGTCAACGGCCGCTCCATCTTCACCGCCGGCAAGGAACGCGGCCTGTCGTTCCAGGACGTGCCCTCCGAACTGCTGGCCGGCGCCGACGTGTACAAGAGCCCGACGGCCGAACAGGTCGAAGGCGGCATCGGCGGCGTGATCGACCTGCGCATGCGCCGGCCGTTCGACTTCGCCGGCCTGAAAGTGGCCGGCACCGTCAAGGCCACCGATGCCGACTATGCGGACAAGCGCAACGGCGAAGGCTCGCTGCTCGTGTCGAACCGCTGGAAACTGAACGGCCAGGATTTCGGCGCGCTGATCTCCATCGCCCACCAGAAGCGCAACTACCGTTCGGACATGCAGGAACTGGATCCGCCGTCCCAGCTGGCTGACGGTTCTGGCGCCTACGCGCCGATCGGCGCCTGGTATTCGTACGAGATGGGCGAGCGCGAACGCACCGGCATCAATTCGTCGCTGCAGTGGCGCCCGATGCGTGGCGTCGAGCTGTACCTGGATGCCAACTACACCAAGCTGGAAAGCACCACCGATACCTACGGCTTCTACGGTTCGCCGTACTGGCCGAACTGGACCGCCGAGACCAACTCCGGCGCCATGTGGCCACGCGGCAGTGTCACCACCGAGAACGGCAATGTCACGAAGGGCACGTTCTACGGCGCCGACCTGACGACCTCCGGCTACATCGGCGACAACGACACGAAGACCCGCCAGCTGGCGATCGGCGGTTCCTGGCGCGCCAACGGCTGGACCGTCAAGTCGGAGCTGGGCTACACGAAGAGCAATTTCGAGCGCTTCTACCAGGAGGTGCGCCTGGGCGTGGGCACCAGCAGCCCGGCATTCACGTATGACCTGACGACCGAGCTGCCGTCCGCGTACCCGGAACTGGCCAACCCGAACGACCTGGTCACGCCGTCGCAGTACTGGGCCAGCAAGGCCCTGTACTTCCGCCAGAAGAACGAAGGCCGCGAGACCACGTGGCGCGGCGACGTCGAGCGCAACCTGGACAGCGACCTGATCCCGCGCATCAAGGCGGGCGTTCGCCTGACCGACCGCAAGGCCTCCAGCTCCGAGATCAACACGATCGACGACATCTGGAACGCCGGCGGCACCGGCCCCGTGGGTGGCGCGCTGCCGGGCCTGGCGAGCCAGATCGGCACGATCCCTTACAGCGACCTGCTGCACCGCGAAGGTGCCGGCACGATCCCGAAACAGTGGCTGTCGATCGCCAACCTGGACTGGCTGCGCGACCCGCAGACCGTGCGCAGCGCGCTGGGCCTGGCGGTGCCGGCCTTCGACGCGGGACAGACCTTCGACTTCGGCGAGAAGACCCAGGCGCTGTACGGCATGGCCGACTTCGAATCCGAACTGCTGGGCAAGGAAGTGACCGGTAACTTCGGCGTGCGCTACGTGCGCACGAAAACCGAGCGCCGCTGGCAGGAACTGCAGAACAACGGCTACGTGACGCGCCAGGCCGATACCACCGACGACGACTTCCTGCCGAGCGTGAATGCGCGCATGGAACTGACCGACAAGCTGATCGCCCGCGTCGCCGCCTCGAAAGTGGTGACCCGTCCGGACTTCAACCAGCTGACGCCGAGCCTGTCGCTGGACGCCAACAACCGTACCGGCTTCGTCGGCAACCCGGACCTGCAGCCCCTGTCGGCGCGCCAGTTCGACACCACGCTGGAGTACTACCTGAGCCAGAGCGACTACGTGTTCGCCGCGGCGTTCTACAAGAAGGTCGACGGCTTCATCCAGACCACCACGAGCGACGTGAAGTATGGCGATACCACGTATGCGGTGCGCACGCCGTCGAACGGCAACGACGGCACGATCAAGGGCCTGGAGATCGGCTACCAGGGCTTCTTCACGAACCTGCCGGGCTACTGGAAAGGCCTGGGCCTGCAAGCCAATTTTACGTATGTGCACAGCAAGGCGCCGGGTCCGCTGGAAGGCCAGCAGACCGCGCTGGAAAACCTGTCGAAGCAGAGCTACAACATCGTCGGCATGTATGACTGGAACGACTTCGCGTTGCGCCTGGCGTACAACTACCGCGGCAAGTACCTGGCCGGCACGGAAAACTACTACGTGAACAACGGCGCGACGATGTCGCAGACGCCGGCGTACATGAACGGCTACGGCCTGGTCGACGCCTACGCCAGCTACCAGCTGACGAAGAACCTGAAGGTGGCGTTCGAAGTGAGCAACCTGACCCGCAAGTCGCGCAGCAGCTACTACGGCGTGACCGGCACGCAGTTCGGCCGCTACGCCGACGACCGCCGCTTCGGCCTGAGCCTGCAAGCGAACCTGTAAGTAATAGGGCATGCGGCCGGCGCGAGCGATTCGCCAGCGTCCGCCGCATGTGGCACTCACGTCGAATCATGCCGAACCACGCACCCCGCGTGGCTGATGGCCGCACCGACCGGCGCGGCCATTTTTTTCGCCCCTCGACCACGAGATATGACCACGACGTACCACCACGACGTACGACCACGACGTACGACAATGAGCTACTGGAGACCAAGATGATGACATTCGCATTCCGCCCCTTCGCGCTGGCGGCGCTGCTGAGCGCCGCCCTGTGCGCGGCAGCCCTGCCGGCGTCGGCCAACGAACCGCTGCTGGCCGGCGGCGATTACTCGGTGCTGCCGCTGATGGAAAAGCACGGCGCCATGTTCAGCGACCGCCAGGGCAAACCCGGCGACGCGCTGAAGATCCTGCGCGCATCTGGCCACAACATCGCCCGCCTGCGCCTGTACGAAGGCCCCGGTCCGGGCACCGGCAACGAAGGCTGGCACTGGCCGGCCGGCTCGATGGACTTGCCCGACCTGCTGAAGATGGCGCGCCGCAGCGCGGACCTGGGCATGCAGATCGAGCTGACATTCCACTACAGCGACTTCTGGACCAACAGCAAGACGCAGATCGTGCCGGCGAAGTGGCGCGCCGAGCTCGACAAACTGCCTGGCGACGACGCCCGCTTCGAGCGGCTGCGCCAGCTGGTGTTCGAGCGCACCCGCGAAGTGATGGCGGCGCTGAAGGCGCAGGGCACCACGCCGCAATACGTTTCGGTCGGCAACGAGACCGAGGGCGGCATGCTGTACCCCTATGGAAAACTGGGCGGCAAGACGCTCGACGAGAACTGGCCGCGCCTGGGCGCGCTGTTCCAGGCCGGCTACGACGGCGTGAAGGCCGTGTCGCCCGCCAGCCAGGTGATCATCCACCTCGACGACGGCGGCAACGTGGCCAAGTACCGCCACTACTTCGACCACCTGCAGAAGCTGGGCGTGAAGTGGGATGTGATCGGCGCTTCCTACTACCCGTTCTGGACCAAGCGCAGCGTGGCGCAGTTCACCGCATTCGCGAAGGAGATCACGCAGCACTACGACCGCGACCTGTTCGTGATGGAGACGGGCTTCAACTGGTCGCCGGTGCTGCCGAACGGCCATGCCGGCCAGTTGTCCGACAACGGCCCTTATCCCGCTTCGATGAGTTCCCCGGAAGGCCAGGCCGCGTTCATCGACGAGCTGCTGGGCGCCCTGCGCCGTACCGACCGCGTGCTGGGCGTGCTGTACTGGGATCCGGTGATGATCGAAGTGCCGGGCACCGGCTGGGCGGTGCGCGACGCCGACGGCAAGCCGGGCGCGAACGTCGTGTCGAACACCACGCTGTTCGACTTCAAGGGCCGTGCGCTGCCGGTGCTCGATGCGTGGCGCAAGCACACGCCGGCGCCGCGCAAGGAGTAATGGAACCCAGGTCCCGGCGTGTCTTTATGGACCTGGAACCAGCGCTCACTCCACTCGGCGTGACCCATCATTGGCTGAGCAGGCAACTGAAATGACAAGCAGAGCCAGAAAATTCAATTTTTTCTAAATTTCACGTTCCGTGAAAATTGAAATAAATTGAAAAACCTCGGTTGGACGTGTAGCATGGCGTCATCCATAGGGCATGACAATACGAGGGTCTTTAATGAATGAGCCACGTTACCGCGACGGTGCCGGTCAGGCCGAGGAGGAACTTGTCATGGCTGCCTTGGCGGCGCTGCAAGAGAAAACCGCCATCAAAGGCCACCTGGTAGAACTCGAGCCCGTCAAACCCGGCAGCTATGTACCGGACGCGTGTATCGATCTGGCACATGAGAATGGCACAAGCCGTTACCTGGTCGAGTGCAAATCCCTGGTAGACCGCAGGGGGCAACTCGATCTGGTCCGGCGGCAGCTCGAGTCTGTCGGCGCTCAAGGATTACTGGTCGCACCCCATGTGTCCAGAACCCTTGCCGAGCACTGCAAGGCAATCGGGTTGCAGTTCATCGATACCTGCGGCAATGCTTACCTGCGTGCGCCGGGACTGTTCATCCTTATTAGCGGCGAAAAGGACGACAACAGGCGCCCCGCCTTCGATGCCCCCAGAGGCCTCACGAATCCGGCAGGACTGCGCGTTGTCTTTGCCTTGCTGTCCAGGCCGGAACTCGTCAATGCGCCGTTCAAGGACATCGCGGTCCATGCAGGGGTCTCGCTCGGTACGGCCTATAACGCGCTGGAAGATCTGGAGCGGCGTGGTTATCTCATCAACAAAGGGAAAGCCGGGCGAAGAAAGCTGCTGGAGCGACGCCGCCTGGTGGACGAGTGGATGATCAATTTTCCCACCACGCTGCGTACCAAGCTGAATGGCAGGCGTTTCAGTGCCCCGGATCCCAACTGGTGGCAATCGTTCCATTCAGATGCCGGGTTTGCCTGGGGCGCGGAAGTCGCGGCCGCAAAAATGACCGGCTACCTCAAGCCTGTGACGCAAACGCTGTATGTCGAAGCCACCGACAGAGAGCTGTTGATCAAGACACTGGCCAAGCAATACCGGATCAAGCCTGACCTGAATGGTGAAATCGAGGTGCTGGAAAAGTTCTGGCATTGGCAGCCCGAATCGGCCGACAACGTCGCACCTCCGCTGCTGGTCTATTCTGAACTCCTGGCCATGCTGGACCCGCGCACACAGGAGACGGCAGAAATCATCAAGGAGCGGTTCATTGAAACCACGTTCGATAAGACCTGAACATCCAGTAGACCCGGTGACGGTCGATATCCTTCGTGCTGTAGCGGAAGAGGCACAAGCGGACAACATCGATTACATGCTGGTGGGCGCGACGGCGCGCGACATCTTGCTGACCCATGTACTCGGCCTTGCCCCAACCCGTGCGACGCGCGACGTGGATTTCGCCGTGGCAGTGAAAGATTGGAGCCAGTTCGCTGCCCTGAGAACGAGGCTTGTGGCACGGGGAAGTTTCGAGGAAGCCGGAATCCTGCAGCAGCGCCTCTATTACAAGGGCGAGAAAGGCGATCTGGAATACCAGCTCGACCTTGTGCCCTTTGGCGGCGTATCCCAGGGGACGAGTGAGATTGCGTGGCCTCCGGACATGAAAATCATCATGAACGTAGCTGGCTATGACGATGTTCTGGCCGCAGCGGAGTTGGTGACATTTGCCCCTGGTTTTGACGGCAAGGTCGTTTCGTTGGCGGGTCTAGCCATTCTCAAACTGGTTGCATGGTCGGATCGCGGAAGGGAGAACCCGCGCGACGCCTATGATCTTGTTCACTTGATCGACAACTACACTGCAGCCGGCAACCAGGATCGGGTGTACGGCGAAGACGGCGTCATCGAAGAGGGGGAGTACGACCCGGAGCTGGCCGGCGTATTTCTACTGGGACGGGATATGCAGAGAATGGCAAGCATGCAGACGCCCGCAGTGCTGCAGAAAATCATCGGGCACGACTTTGATCGGCTGGCAATCGATATGACCCGGTCGGTGCGTCATCTGGAGGACGCGGAGCAACGGGTCCAATCGCGTCTGCGTCTCCTGCAACGCGCGCTGGCCTCAATCGAAGTTGCATGAAGTTTCAAACGCGCGGTGCCACGGAGATCACGATTGACGGAGGCTGGTGGCAGCTCTATCATGGCTGACGCCCTTCTCCGCCGGTGCACCAGCACCGCAGGATCAACCCAGAAGCAGAGGGCTGTGATTGGAATTGCCCGGTAATGGCATCCCGATCCAGGTGATGCCTTTGGTTCGCAGTGTCAGTCCCCATGCACGACATCCTTTCCGACCGATTCGTCCGCTCCCACCTGAAGATGCGCCAGCTCGTGCTGCTGGTGGAACTTGGCCGCCATGGCTCGATCCTCCATGCGGCGCAGGCGGCCAACCTCACGCAGCCGGCCGCCTCGAAGCTGCTGGCCGAACTGGAACACGCGCTGAATGTGCAGCTGTTCGAGCGGCTGCCACGCGGCGTGCTGCCCACCTGGTATGGCGAAGTGCTGATCCGCCGTGCCGGCGCCGCGCTGGCGGAGATGGATGCGGCGCACCAGGAAGTGATGGAACTGTTGTCCGGCCTGTCCGGCAAGGTCAATATCGGCGCCGTGCTGACGCCTTCCGCCGGCCTGCTGCCTGATGCGATCAAGCTGCTCAAGACGCGCCATGCGCGGGTGCGCGTGTCCGTCACCGTCGACACCAGCAAGCTGCTGACCGACAAGCTGCGCGCCGGCGAACTGGATATCGTGATCGGCCGCGTGCAGGACTCGCACGCCGCCGGCGAACTGCATTTCGAACCGGTCACCGACGAACCGCACAGCCTGATCGCCGGCGCCGGCCACCCGCTCGCCACTCGCACCGGCCTGACGCTTGCCGATCTGGCCGGGGAACCGTGGATCGTGCCGCCGGCCGGCTCGGTGCTGCGCGACCGGCTGACGGCGCTGTTCCTGTCGCATGGCCTGGAACCGCCGTCGGACACCGTGGAAGCCATGGCGCTGCCCGTCATCGTCAACCTGCTGGCCGGCAGCCGCATGGTGTCGGCACTGCCCGCCGAACTGGTGCGGCCTTACCTGGACATGGGGCTGATCACCGTTCTGCCGTATGACCTGGGGCTGACGATGGACCTGTATGGTATCGTCACCCGCAAACAGCATCGCCTGTCGCCCGGGGCGGAAGCGATGCTTGCCACGCTGCGCGAAGTGGCCGCGCAGCGCTATCCCAGGGAGAATGGATGAAGGCCTGCAAACTGTTCCGTGCCGGCGACCGGCCCGTGCTGGTGGACGAGGATGCCGCGCTGACGCCGCTGTGCAGCGGCGACGAACGCGAAGACCGGCAGTTCGGCAAGGGCTTGCACAAGGAAATCGCGGCCTTGCAGGAGATGTTGTACGCCGAGCACCAGCGCAAGGTGCTGCTGGTGCTGCAGGGCGTCGATTGCGCCGGCAAGGACGGCACCGTGCACCAGCTGTTCCGCAAGATCAATCCGATGGGCCTGCGGCCGGTACGGTTCGACGTGCCCACGGTGGCCGAGACCGCGCGCGACTTCCTGTGGCGCGTGCACCTGCAGGTGCCGCGCAAGGGCGAGATCGCCGTGTTCAACCGCAGCCATTACGAAGATGTGCTGCACCCGATCGTGTATGACCGGATCGACGGCCCCGAGGCGGGCTGCCGCTACGCGCAGATCCGCGACTTCGAACGCACGCTGGCCGAATCGGGCACCACCATCGTCAAGGTATTCCTGCACATCTCGAAAGACGAACAGCGGCGGCGCCTGCAGGACCGCATCGACGATCCGGAGAAGCACTGGAAGTTCGATCCGGAAGACTTGAAGCACCGCGAGAAATGGTCCGAATACCACGCGGCGTATGAAAAGGCGATCGCCGAAACCGACGCGGCCCATGCGCCGTGGTACATCGTGCCGGCCGATTCGAAGCCGCACCGCGATATCGCGGTGGCGGCGCTGCTGGCCGAGACGATGCGCGGCATGAGCCTGGCGTTTCCGGCCGGCGATCCGAAGCTGGCCAAGCTGCGCGTGAAATAGGCGATCCCTCTCGCCCCGAACAGGTTTACTTCGAGGCTTCACCTTCGACGCTTCACCTTCGACGACTACCGCGTCATCCATACATCCGCCCCCGGTTGAATTGGCGCCGGCGGCGCGCATCCCCCGGCCGCCGATTGCAAAAGTGATATTGCCTGGCAAACAAGGTTACACTAGCGCATTGTCTTGCCATCGTGAATATGCCGCCATTCCACGCCCGCCTCGGGCTGCTCCTCGTCGTCCTGGCCCTTCCCATGGCGGCCCGGTCCAGTTCGCACCTCCTGACCGAGTACGCGCATACCGCGTGGCATGGCCAGCGCGGTGCGCCCGCCGACGTCGTGCAGTTTGCCCAGACACCGGACGGCTGGCTCTGGGTCAGTTCGCCCCATGGCCTGTTCCGCTTCGACGGCCTGGACTTCGAACGGATGGACAGCGTGCAGGGCCACCGGCTGCACTCGACCAACACGCTGGGATTGCTGGTCACGCGCGACGGCCGGTTATGGGTCGGCGACCGCTTCGGCGGTATCAGCGTGTTCTCCGCGGGGCGCATGCGTCTGTTCAAGGAGGCCGACGGGTTGCCGCCCGGCTCCGTGATGACGATGACGGAAGCGCCCGATGGCGGCGTGTGGGCCGCCACCAGTACCGGCCTGGGATACCTGGCGCCGGGCGCAGCGCGCTTCCGGCGTATCGGCACTGCCGAAGGCTTGCCGGTGACACGCACGCGCCAGGTGCTGTATGGCCGCGACGGCCGCCAGTGGGTATCGGTCCAGGGCGGGATCTACTACCGGGACCCGGGCGCCGCGCGCTACCGGCGGGCCTGGCCGCATATCGACATGATGGCGATCGCCGAGGCGCCGGACGGCACGATCTGGGGCTCGGACGGCATCGACAAGCACTATCGCGTGCTGGCGGCAGCGCCGCCCGGCAATCCGCCGCCGCGCGCGGAACTGGGCGGCAACGGTGCGCTGTTCGACCGCGACGGCAATATGTGGATCCTGAAGGTGGATGCGCTGGAGCGCCGCAGGGCGCCGTATGTCGGCCCCGCGGCCCGGCCGCAGCAGCTGACGCGCGCGAATGGCCTGAGCGGCCCGCTGATCCAGTCGGCCTTCGAGGACCGCGAGGGCAATATGTGGGTGGGCACCTCGGCTGGCCTGGACCGTTTGCGGCGCACTCGCCTGCGCACGGTCCCCGTCGATACGGCGTTCGACCGCCCCGGCGTGATCGCCGATGACCGTGGCGGTGTCATCATCGGCGACAGCCGCAAGCCGCTGCGCCACTATGACGTCGACGGTGCCGGCACCACGCTCGGCCGCATGGAACTGAGCGCGGCCTACCGCGCGCCCGACGGCGCGCTGTGGTTTGCCAATCACGAGGCACGCTGGCGCCGGACCGCGGCGGGCACGCTGGCAAGGCTGCCGCATCCGGCGGAGGTGAACGGTCACGACACCCAGGCCATGGTGAGCGATCGCCAGGGGCATATGTGGATGTCGATGGCGCGCGTGGGCCTGTTCCAGGTCAGGGATGGCGTGTGGCACAGGAACGGCGGCCTGCCGGGATTGCCGGATGGGCTGGCGCTGGCGCTGGCATGCGATGACGCGGGCCGTATCTGGGCGGCCTACCTGCGCAACAGGATCGCCATGATCGATCGCGGCAAGGTGCAAGTGTTCGACGGGTCCGCTGGCCTGAACCTGGGCAACGTCCAGGCGCTGCTGGTGGACGGCACGCGGATCTGGGCGGGCGGGCAAAATGGCCTGGCCTGGTATGACGGCCAGCGCTGGCATGGCGTGAACCCGGCTGGCGGACAGCCGTTGCGGGGCATCTCGGGCCTCGTCCGCACGCCGGATGGCGACTTGTGGCTGCACGGCTCCGACGGCATCAGCCGCATCGCCGCCGCCGATGTCGAGCAGCTGGTGCGGGCACCGGAGCGGCCGTTGCCCTATGAGCGTTTCGACGCGCTGGACGGCCTGGTGGGCAGCGCCGAACAACTGCGGCCATTGCCATCGCTGGCGCGCAGTACCGATGGCCGGCTGTGGTTCGCCACCGCCAGCGAAGTCGCCACCATCGATCCCGCCCGCATCCCCCGCAACGGCCTCGCCCCGCCGGTGCAGCTGCTGTCGGTGCGTTCCGGCGACATCGCCTATCCGCCCAGCGATGGCTTGCGCCTGCCGGCGGGCAGCCGCGACCTGCAGGTCCGGTACACGGCGCTCAGCCTGGCCGTTCCCGAGCGGGCCCGCTTCCGCTACCGGCTCGAAGGCGTGGACGAGCGCTGGCAGGAAGCGGGCGCGCGCCGTGAAGCGATCTATACCAACCTGCGCCCCGGCACCTACCGTTTCCAGGTCGTGGCCGCCAACGAAGACGGCGTGTGGAACGACAAGGGCGCCACGCTGCGGCTGGTGTTCCTGCCCCGGTTCGTGGAAACCACGCTGTTCGCCGTCCTGATGGCGCTGCTGGCGGTGGCGCTGCTGGGCGGGCTGTACCTGTTGCGCGTGCGCCGCCTGACCGCGCGGATGGTGGACCTGATGCACGAGCGGCTCGCCGAGCGGGAGCGGATCGCGCGGGGCTTGCACGACACCTTGCTGCAAAGCGTGCAGGGCCTGATCATGCTGTTCGACCAGCAGGCGCGCCGCCTGCCGGTCGGTTCCGAAGAGCGCGGCAAGCTGGAACAGACGCTGGACCTGGCCGATGCGCTGATGACCGAAGGGCGCGAATGCATCACGGACTTGCGTGCGGACAGCGCACCCGCCGAACTGGGCCAGGCGCTGACGCAGTACGGCCGCGTGCTGCTGCAGGAACGCTTTGCCGCCAGCATCCATGGCAAGCCGCGGCCGGTGTGCCCGAAGGTGCGCTCGGAAGTGCATGCGATCGTTCGCGAAGCGCTGTTCAATGCATCGCGCCATGCCCGCGCCAGCCTGGTGGAATTCATCATGGACTACCGCGCGGACCGGCTGGTGGTGCTGGTGCGCGACGATGGCTGCGGCATGGCGCCGGCACTGTCGGCGGGCCCGGGCCGGCCGCGGCACTTCGGCATCGTCGGCATGCGCGAGCGGGCGGCGGCGATCGGCGCCGCCTGGCGGCTGGACTCCGCGCCGGGCAAGGGCACGTCGGTGCACCTGGAGATCTCGGCCGAGCTCGCATATCCGGGGCGCCGTTCGGCCGCCCTGTTCAACCGGTTGCGCCCGCGCAGCCGGGCATCCGCCCGGGTGACGTAGGCGCCAGCCGCTCGAAAGAGCTAGTGATGGCGCGCTCTTCGTGGCGAATACAGGCGCCGGAAACGGCGCTAAGCTGTGCAGGCATGAAAACGATTTCAGCCATTCGATGGAAACCATTCGATGGAAGCCATTCGATGTCAGCCATTCGATGCCGCGAATCGATGCAGCGAATCTATGCAGCTATTAACCACGAGAGACCAGCATGACCAACCATACCAACCCGAACCCGCTGCGCCGCAACGTCCTGATGAGCGCAGCCACGGCGGCGGCCGGCGCCGCGGCAGCCGGTGTCACCCTGAATGCGTCCGCGGCGCCCGCGGTTGCGCCGCGTCGCGATGGCGGCATGCTCACCACGCGCGACGGGGTATCGCTGTACTACAAGGACTGGGGCCCGAAAACCGGCCAGCCTGTGGTGTTTTCCCATGGCTGGCCGCTGAATGCCGACAGCTGGGAATCGCAGATGTTCTTCCTGGCGAACCACGGCTACCGCTGCATCGCCCACGATCGCCGCGGGCACGGCCGCTCCAGCCAGCCCTGGGACGGCAACGACATGGACCACTACGCGGACGACCTGGCCCACCTGATCGAGACGCTCGACCTGAAGAATGCCGTGCTGGTCGGCTTTTCCACGGGCGGCGGCGAGGTGGCGCGGTATGTCGGCCGCCATGGCACGAAGCGCACGGCCGGGCTGGTACTGGTGTCGGCCGTGCCGCCGCTGATGCTGAAGACCGCCGACAACCCGGGCGGCCTGCCGCTCGAAGTCTTCGACGGCATCCGCGCCGGATCGGTCGCCAACCGTTCCCAGCTCTACAAGGATATCGCCGCCGGTCCGTTCTTCGGCTTCAACCGCCCCGGCGCGAAGGTGTCGCAGGGCCTGGTCGATGGCTGGTGGATGCAGGGCATGATGGCCGGGCACAAGAATACCTATGACTCGATCAAGGCATTTTCGGAAACGGATTTCCGCGCCGACCTGCGCAAGTTCGACAAGCCCACGCTGATCATCCACGGCGACGACGACCAGATCGTGCCGATCGATTCCTCCGGCCGCGCGGCCGCCGCGATCGTCAAGCACGCCAAACTGCTGGTCTATCCGGGCGCGCCGCATGGCTTGACGGACACCCACAAGGACCAGGTCAACAGCGACCTGCTGGCCTTCCTCAAGGGTTGAAGCGGAACGTGAAGCAAACGCGCGGCTAGAGGGAAATGATGCCGCGCTTGATGGCGATCGCGACCGCATGGGTGCGGTCGCTGGCGCCCAGTTTCGCCAGGATGGTGCGCATGTGGGTCTTGACGGTATCTTCCGCGATGCCCAGCTTCACGCCGATCTGCTTGTTGGCATTGCCGCTCGCGGCGCTGCGCAGTACCGCCACTTCGCGCTCGCTCAGGTGCGGCTGGCCCAGGTGCTCGACCAGCGTGCAGGCCACGTCGGGCGGTATCCAGCGGTTCCCCGCGTGCACCGCGCGTATGGCGGCGAGCAAGTCCTGGCGAACGCTGCTCTTCATCAGGATGCCGCAGGCACCCAGTTCCATCGCGCGGCGCAGGTGGTGATCGCCGCCCAGCGTCGTCAGCATGATCACCCGGGCATTGCCATGCTGCCCGCGCAACGCTTCCAGCGCCTGGATGCCATCCATGACGGGCATCGCGATGTCCATGATCGTGACATGCGGCCGCATGGCTGCGTAGGACGCCAGCACCTCGGCGCCATCCTCCAGCTCGCCGACCACGGCGAGATCCGGCTGGCTGCCGATCGTGTCGACCAGCCCGGCGCGCACGATCGGATGATCGTCGACGACGAGGACGCGGATCGGCGCCGCTTGGCTCGGTTCGGTAGTTCGCAAGGGGGCTCCATGGGCAGGGCGAGGAGGTCGACAGTGTAATACAGCTTCATTTCACCAAGCAATTCACGGCATCGGGCGGCCAGCCCACAGCCCCGCATGCAGATTTTTCACCCACACGGAGAAAGCACATCATGAAATTATCCAGACACCATGCCAAAGCCGCCATGACGGTGGCGTTTTTCGCCGCGCAGGCGCTGTCCGCCGCGTTCGCACAGACGCCGGCGGCAGCCGCCACGCCCAAGTTCGATGCCAAGGGCATCGCCCGGACCGAGACGGTGCGGCGCGATTTCGACGGCAAGCGGGAGGCGATCCAGGTGCGGGTCGACTTTGCCCCGGGCGCGTCGTTTCCCAAGCATTCCCACCCGGGCGTGGAAATCGCCTATGTCCTGAGCGGAACGATCCAGTACGAACTGGAAGGGAAGACCATCACGCTGCAGGCAGGCGAGTCGCTGTACATTCCAGCCGGCGCCGTGCACTCCGCGAAGAACGTGGGGCCGGCCATCACGGCGGAACTGGCCACCTACCTGGTGGAGAAGAACAAGCCGATCGTCATTCTCGACAAGTAAGCGTCCTGGCCACCGTGACGCGGTACGCGCGGACAGTACCTGCGCGGTGGCCTGCGGGGATCAGTTGTAGTAGGGCTCGGGATTGGCCAGCCGGAAGGCGGCCAGTTCCGCCTGCACTTCGGCGCGGGTCTTGCCTTGGCCCGGCGCGGCCTCCGCGACGAATGGGTACTGCTCGCCTGCCACCAGTTCGCCGCGCTCCTGGGCGATGCGCAGTTCGCCACGGACCTGGTCGCGCGTCTTGCTTGACTCGGTCTCGAAGTGGGTGCCCGAATACAGTTCACCGGAAGCAAACAGGTTGCCCGTGCTGGCGGCGCTCACGTGGATGCGGGGCACGTCACCGGGTTGCTGGGCCGAGACCTGCGCGGAAGCGAAGAGGGTGGCGGCGGAGAGGGCGATGGCGAGGGTTTTCATGGCGGTATCCTTGAACGAGATCGGTTATTTTAAGCGATTAAATAGCGTACTACTTATTGGTGACGACTGGGATCAGAAGCGGCCTTCCAGCGCCATCTCGGGGTTCGCCCGGCGATCGGCGGCCAGCTCTGCCGCGACTTCGGCGCGGGTCTTGCCGGTTCCGGCCGCATCGGAGGCAACGAACGGATACTGCTCGCCCGCCAGGATCTCACCGCGTTGCTGGGCGATGTGCAGTTCGGCGCGCACTTCTTCCCGGGTCTTCGTCGAGACGGCATCGGCATACGAACCGGCGTACGAGTCGTCAACGACCGGGCGATTGCCGGATGCCACCGCGGCCGAGTAGTCGGCGATGACTTGCGCCCGGGTCAGCTGGGTGGTAGCCGAGGCATTCACCGAAGCGAACAGGGCGGCGGCGGAGAGGACGATAGCGATGGTTTTCATGGTAGGGCTCCTTGGCAGGTGGGTTCAAGGTAAGTAAGTAGCTGGCTATTAAGTAGTTTGCTACTAATTACGTGGTTTGCTGCTGATTCCGTGTTGCGATGGAAGGATAATAAATCGTGCGCTATGCAATAGCAAGCGATTTTTATACAAAAGTTATTTGCCGAGGGAGCCTGGTTGAAATACGGATGAACGCCTGGCCGAGGCAGGTGCCCGCGGGTTGTCAATTCTGCCCACCGGCATGCCGATCCGCCGTCATCAGCCGCTCGGTCATCCGCTTGACCGCCCGCATCTGCCGCCCGGATTTCACGGCGAAATCCGGGTCGTCGTAGTTGAACCAGTCCCAGCACGCGTTCGGGTTCCTGAACCGGAGCGGCGCGGCCTGCGGGTACAGCATCACGATGCGGTTCGCGTCGGCCCATGGGTTATAGCCGGCATGCCGGACCCATGCTTCCTTGACGAGTGCCGACGTCTGCTTGCAGCCATGGAAGGCCACGTGCAGCCTGCAGCCGGCGCCATCGCGCTCGCAGCCGGGCGGCACGTACAGCCAGCCAGTGGCCGCCATGCCATGGGCGGCCGGGTCGGCCAGGAATTCAGCCTGGTCGAACTCGACCAGCCGGCCGGCGGCGCCATGGCCCGCCTTCGGGGTCAGCGTGCCATAGATCCATTGCAGCAGCTCGCCGGCACCGTCGACATCGCAATCGCTGATGTAGGGAGCGCCGAGCTGGTCGCAGCGGTTGCCGAAGCTTTCGGTCGGCATCGCGTGCTGGGCCCGCACATCCTTGCGGTAGCGGATGTTTTCCGGCGGGAGGTAATGCCGGTAGTACGCCTGCAAGTCGTTCATGACGGCCATCGGCACGACGCTGTCGGCCAGGCCGGAAAACAGCCAGACCCGGTGCCTGGCCAGGTTGGACGTGGGGTCGATCCGGCCGCGTGCGGCGTAGCTGCCGGTCAGCCGGATCAGTTCCGGCACATTGGTGCCGCCCGGCGCGACGCCGCACCAGGGGGTGCCGCTGGTGCAGCTGCAGCGCATGGTTGCCATGCTCAGGTTGCCGCGCGAGCACGAGTAAGGGCCCGCGGCGATGATGCCGGCGCCCGTCACGCTGGCCGAATAGGCGACGGCGAACTGCACCGCCATGTAGCCGCCGGACGACAGGCCGGATACGGACAACTGGCCGGTCTTCATGGCGGGCAGCGGCACGGCGGGCGCCGCGGCCTGGGCGAGCGAAGCCGATAGCAGCGACAACAGCAGCGACGACAGCAGCGTCGCCGCCAGGGAAGCAAGCGCGCAGAGATGACGGAAGGATGAAACACGCTTCATTGAACCGCTCCTGACCGGCACGCGTGCCGCACTCATGGTCCCTGATGTTCTGGAAGCCGGCACGGCGCAGTCCAGCCGGCATACAATGGCTTTTTACCACCACTCGTCGGATTCGACATGAATACTCTGTTCAGGTTCGCGGCCACGTCCGCGTTTGGCTTGCTGGCCGCCTCCGCGTTCGCGCAGCAACCCGCCGCCTCCAGTGCGGGCACGCCGGCAGCCGGTCCGGCAACCGCTCCGGCGGCGGCCCGCCCCGCCAGTTGCCCGGCCATCCTGCACCGCTCGTTCAAGCGCTTGCAGGACGAAGCATCGCAGGACCTGTGCCAGTATGCCGGCAAGGTGGTGCTCGTCGTGAACACCGCCAGCTACTGCGGCTACACGAAGCAGTATGAAGGCCTCGAGGCCCTGCATGCGAAATACGCCGGCAAGGGCCTGGTGGTACTGGGCTTCCCGTCGAACGACTTCGGCAAGCAGGAACCGGGTACGGCCAAGGAAATCGCCGACCTGTGCTTCAACACCTACGGCGTCAAGTTCCCGATGTTCGCCAAGACCGTGGTGTCCGGCAATGCGGCGAACCCGCTGTACGCCGACCTGATCAAGGCCACCGGCAAGGCGCCCGGCTGGAACTTCCACAAGTACCTGATCGGGCGCGACGGCAAGGTGATCGAGAACTTCCCGAGCAAGGTGACGCCGCAGGACAAGGCCCTGGTGGGAGCGATCGAGAAGGCGCTGGCTTCCTGATCAATCGCGGACGAGCTCGAACCCCTCGTCCAGCCACCCGGTCACTCCGCCCGGCATGACCTTCACGGGCCGCCCCAGTCTCGCCAGCCGGATGGCGGCACGGGCGGCGCCGTTGCAGTGCGGGCCGGCGCAATACGTCACGAACAGCGTATCGGCCGGGTACTCGGCCAGCTTCGAACCGATGATCTTGCGGTGCGCGAGATCGACGGCGCCCGGCAGGTGACCCTTGGCGTATTTTTCGGTACCGCGCACGTCCAGCACCACGAAATCCTGCTGCGGCGTGCCCAGCACGCTGTGCACGTCCCAGGAATCCGTTTCAAAGCTCAGCGAAGCTTCGAAATGGGCCAGTGCCGCGTCGGCGGGGGCGGCGGGAACTTCGGTCACGATCGACATGTTTATTCTCCTTGCTGGTTGGTTGACATCGAGGCTTCATTGTCGGGCTGCCGGCCCATGCGGCGCAGTGGCGCGGATGCCAATCTGCGTTAAGATCGCGCCATGACATCGCCCGCCACCAAACCCCACCTGGTCGTCGCGCTGGCCTATGATGGCCTGTGCACCTTTGAATTCGGCTGCACGGTCGAACTGTTCGCGCTCGAGCGCCCCGAGCTGGGCGTGGACTGGTACGACTTCCAGGTCTGCGCGGTGGAGCGGGGGCCGATCCGCGCGGCCGGCGGCATCACCGTGCAGGCCCGCTACGCGCCCGGCCTGCTGAAGAAGGCCGACACCATCGTCATTCCCGGCTGGCGCAACGCCGATGAAGCGCCGCCGCCGGCGCTGGTGGCGGCCCTGCGCGCCGCCCACGCCCGCGGCGCGCGCCTGTGCTCGATCTGTTCCGGCGTGTTCGTGCTGGCCGCGGCCGGCGTGCTCGATGGCCAGCGCGCCACCACGCACTGGCGCTATGCCGAACGGCTGGCGCAGCGCCATCCGGCGATCGCGGTCGAAGCCGATGCGCTGTACATCGACAACGGGCAGGTGATCACGTCCGCCGGCTCCGCCGCCGGGCTGGACATGCTGCTGCACCTGGTGCGCCGCGACTACGGCGCACGGGTCGGCAACATGGTGGCCCAGCGGCTCGTGGTGGCGCCGCATCGCGAGGGTGGGCAGGCGCAGTTCGTGCCCCGGCCGATGCCCGTCGACGAAGCGGGCCGCCTGGCAAAACTGATGGAGTGGCTGCGGCGGCATCCCGCGCAGGCGCACACGGTGGCCACGATGGCGGAACGGGCGGCGATGAGCGCGCGCACGCTGCAGCGCCAATTCCGGGATGCTACCGGCATGGGACCGGTCGAATGGCTGACGCGCGAACGGGTGGCCATCGCCAAGGAGCTGCTGGAATCGCCGCTGCCGCTCGCGCAGGTGGCCGAGCGGGCCGGCTTCGGCTCCGAGGAAACCCTGCGGCACCACTTCCGGCGGCTGGCCGCGACCTCGCCCGGCGCTTACCGAAAAGCATTCCTTGTTGCAGGCACATCCGTCGACTAAGCTGCATGGGCGCGGCCGCCGGCCGCGCTCCGCGAACCTGTACTTTCACAAAGGAGTCCACCATGCCCTATGTCGATGGTTTCGTCGTCCCCGTCCCGAAAGACAAGATCGAAGCGTATCGCGCGATGGCCGAAACGGCCGGCGCCGTGTGGCGCGAGCACGGCGCGCTGGAGTTCCACGAGTGTATTGCCGACGACGTGAAGGCGGGAGAGGTCACGTCCTTCCCTCAGGCCGTGCAGCTGAAGGAGGATGAAACCGTGTTCTTTTCATGGATCGTCTACAACTCGCGCGAAGAGCGCGACGTGATCAACGAGAAGGTGATGAATGATCCGCGCCTGAAGGATACGATGACGCCCGAATCGATGCCGTTCGACGGCAAGCGCATGTTCTGGGGCGGCTTCAACACTTTCGTCAGCCTGTAGTTCCGCCGGTCCGCGGTTTCGCCAGCTTCGCGTTACATCCGCTTCGGGTTACATCCCTCTTCACACTGACGCTGCGCCGGTCACCACTTCCGCGCGCAGCGCACCCCGCAGCGCGTTGCAGACCACGATATCCTCGGCCTGCGCCAGGGCGTCGCGCGTGATGACCGCTTCGGTGGCGCCCCATGCTTCCAGCACCACGGCGCGCATCACGCCCGGCAGCAGGCCGCTGGCCAGCGGCGGTGTCAGCCAGCGGCCATCGATGCGCACGAACACATTGCTGCGGCCCCCTTCGGTGAGTTCGCCCCGTTCGTTGAAGTGCAGCTGGTCGAACGCACCGTGGGCTTCGGCCGCCTTCCATGCCGCATCGTAGCCGGCGCGCAGCGTCGTCTTGTGGCGCAGGAACAGGTCGTCCGAGGTGGTCGGCGCATCGGCCAGCAGCACGCGCACCGGCTGCTGCACGGGCGCCAAAACTCCGCTCTGCACCGCGAAGCCGCCTGCCGCGTTCAATGCCAGCCGCAGGCGGCACTCGGCGCCAGGCGGCAACGCTTCGCAGCCGATCGCGATATAGGCCCTGGCAGCCGCCTCATCCCAACCGAAGCCGAAATAGCGGGCCGAGCGCGCCAGCCGCGCCAGGTGGCGTTCGACATGCCGCGCGCCGCCTTCGCGCGTGGCGTACATGGTTTCAAACAGCTCGAAATCGTTCGACAGGCCGGTGAGAAAGCGCGCCTTCAACTGGCACTCCGCGTATTCGTCCGCCGCCACGCTGTCATACACGATGCCGGCGCCCACGCCCATCTCGCCGCGCCGCACGCCGTCCACTGCCGGCTGCAGGGTCAGCGTGCGGATCGGCACGTTCAGGCAGAAATCCCCCTGCGCGCCGGGCCGCGGCGGATCGAACCAGCCGATCGCGCCCGTGTACAGGCCGCGCGGCTCGGGTTCCAGTTCGGCGATGATCTCCATCGTTCTCCGCTTCGGCGCGCCGGTGATCGAACCGCAGGGATACAGGGCCGTGAACAGGTCCGCCAGCGTCGCATCCGGGCGTACCTGTGCGTGCACGGTGGAGGTCATCTGCAACACGTTGCTGTAGCGCCGCACCTCGAACAGCGCCGGCACCTTGACGGTTCCGGTAACGGCCACCCGGCCGATGTCGTTGCGCAGCAGGTCGACGATCATCAGGTTTTCCGCGCGGTTCTTCGGGTCCGCGGCCAGGGCGGCGGCGCGCCGCGCGTTGTCGGCATCGATGTCGTCGGCCTGGCCCGGCAGTGCCGCCGGCGCGGTGCCCTTCATCGGCTGCGCGGTGAGCGTATCGCCCGCGCGCCGCACGAACAGTTCCGGCGACAGCGACAGCACCGCCGTGCCGTCGTCCGCCAGCACCAGGGCGCCATAGGGCACCGGCTGGCGCGCCCGCAGGCGCTGGTACAGTGCGCAGGGCGCGCCGAACGCATCGAAGCGCAGGCGGTACGTGTAGTTGACCTGGTAGGTGTCGCCGGCGGCGATGTAATCGCGGATGCGGGCGATCGCGGCCGTGAATGCCGCTTCGGTGACGTTGGCGTGGATGCCGGCCAGGCCGGCAACGCCGCCGCCAGCCCCGCAAGCGTTTTCGCGCCCGGCCAGCCAGCGCGCCACCGCCTCGCCGTCCAGGTGCTCGCAGCGGCGGAACAGCAGTACCTGCGCCAGCGGCACGCCCGCTTCGCGCGGCGGGATGCCGGCGATATGGTGACCAAGTTCATAGCTGCACAGCGCCACCGCGTACAGTCCCTCGGCGAGCGCCGCTTCCATGTCGCGCAGCAGTGCCGGCCAGGCATCGAACGTGGCGCAGCGCAGCGTGCGCGCATGGTCCGTCAGCAGGCGCGAATGGCCGCCGGCCGCGGCGTCATCGAGCAGGGCGAAGCATTCCGGGTGCATGGCGTCGCGCATCGCTTCAGCGCAGCAGCAGCGCGATCTGCGCGTTCGCGTCCTGCGCCGGGGACAGCGCGAAGCCGCTCTTCGCATAGCGGTGCCAGCGGCCCACCACGAAGGCCACCATCAGGCTCGCGTGGGCGGCGATGTCGCGTTCCTGGTCGCCGCCAGGGCCGGGCGCCGCGGCGGCATCGGCCGCGGCCTGCCGCAAGGCTCCCTTCAATGCCAGTTCCACGCGGTCGTAGAAGCCGTTCATGCGCTGCTGCAGCCGCTCGTCCTCGCCGACCAGCGCGTCGCCGATCAGCACGCGTGTCATGCCCGGATTGTTGGCGGCGAAGTGCAGCAGCATGGCGAGGATGTCGCAGGCCTGCGCCAGGCCGTCATGCTGGCGCTCGGTGATCTGGTTGATCAGGCCGAACACCGAGGTCTCGATGAAGTCGATCAGCCCTTCGAACATCTGCGCCTTGCTGGCGAAATGGCGGTACAGCGCCGCCTCGGACACCTCGAGCCGGCGCGCCAGCGCGGCCGTGGTGATCTTCTCGCCCTTGGGATGCTCGAGCATCGCGGCAAGGGCCTGGAGGATTTGCAGCTTGCGCTGGCCGGACGGTTGGGTTGCCATTATTCGATCACGGTATTGCGGCGCAGGCGGGACAGCCGTGCCGGCAGGTGTTTGACGGATTTTACTTTGACGTCGACCCAGCCGGGGCGGGTGAGGCGCTTGGGCGGATGGGCCGTGCCGATCGGGTCGCCCACCTTCAGGTATTGCGTGACCCATGCGGTGCGCATGCCCAGCGCGTGCGCGGTGCGCAGGTTGGCCAGCGTGTCCTCGACGAGGATGCAGCGGCGCGCGGCGACCTGCTGGCGGCGCATCACCTTGCGCAGCAACAGCTTCGACGGCTTGGGCCGCAACTGGCCGTGCACGCGCATCGATTCGATCGCGATGTGGTGCGAGAAGTGGCGCTGGATGCCGAGGTGGCGCAGCACCATCGTCGAATAGCGGTGCGGCGCGTTGGTCAGCAGCACCTTGCGGCCGGGCAGGCGCCGGAGCACCTGGCCGAGGCCTTTTTCATGGCGGATCATCGACAGCAGGTCGTCCATGCCGTGCGTTTCGGCGAGAAAATGGTCGGCGTCGACGCCATGGTGCTTCACCAATCCCAGCAGGGTGGCGCCGTAGCGCTTCCAGTACAGCGTGCGCGCGGCGTTGACGGCATCGATGTGCGCCGGCGTGGTGCCGTCGCCCAGCACGCGGGCGATGTACGTGTTCATGTTCGCCATGATCGCCGGGAAGATGGCGTGCGACGCGTTGTGCAGCGTGTTGTCGAGGTCGAACAGCCAGACCGGGGCCAAAGGTTTAATATTCACGTCTCTCGGAACTGCAAAGGTAGCCATGCGACGCCAGATTATAGTGATGTTTTGTTGCCTGTTCGTGTTTACCACGGGCCTGGCGTCGCGGGCGATGGCGGCGGATGCGGTTCAGAACCGGGGCGCGCTGTTCCGCGTCGAAGCGGCGCAGGGCAGCCCGGGCCACGTCGCATGGCTGTTCGGCACCATCCACGTGGGCACGAAGAGCTTCTATCCGCTCGAACCGAAGATCACCGCGGCGCTGGAAAACGCCGCCGTGCTGGCGCTGGAAGTCGATCCGCTGGGCAGCCAGGACGCCATCGCCCGCGCGGTGCGCGAATATGGCATGTACCCGTCCGGCCGCGGTCCGGCATCGGCCGACCTGCCCGCCGCATACCGGCCCCGCCTGGAGCGCCTGTTGCGCCAGTACGACGTGCCGCCCGCCTCGGTGGCGCCGATGAAGCCGTGGATGCTGGCCAGCCTGCTGACGGTGCGCGAATTCGAACGGCAGGGTTACCAGACCGACCTGGCCGTGGAGATATGGCTGTCGCAGGGTGCGCGGGCCCGCAAGCAGAAGATCGTCGAACTGGAATCGGTGCAGGCGCAGATGGCCCTGTTCGGACGCATGACCACGGGCGACCAGGCGCTGTTCCTGCAGGAGACGATCGATGCGATCGATGGCAGGGAACAGGCCAGCGACGCGCGCGCCATCGCCACCGCGTGGGCCACGGCCGACCAGGCCGCGCTGGACCGCATCGCCGCCAAGACCGCCACGGACGATACGTTCTCCGGCCGCTTCGTCAGCCGCGTGCTGCTGGACGAGCGCAATCCGCTGCTGGCGGACGGCATCGTGAAACTGCTGGCGCGCGAAAAGCAGAGCGTGGTCGCGATCGGGGTACTGCACCTGGTCGGCAGGAACAGCGTGCCGGAACTGCTGCGGCGGCAGGGCTTGCGGGTGGAGCGGGTGTACTGACGGGGAAGAGCGGGGGAGCGACAAGAACTGCGGAGGGAACGACAGGACTGCGGAGGGAACGACAGGACTGCGGGAGAATGACAGGGAATGGTGCCAAAAGTGGTGCCCTTTACGTGGATTGAACACGTGGCCTCTCCCTTACCAAGGGAGTGCTCTACCACTGAGCTAAAAGGGCATCTTTACCGCACGTGCACAGCATCTGGACGACCGATACTGGCGTTTCGCTGCAAAAAAAGGGCGGCTGTACCGCCCGTTTTTTTTAGTGAGACCGGATCATAGTGCCAAATGCCTGTTCGGTCAACACTTCCAGCAGCAGGCTGTGCTCGATGCGGCCATCGATGATGTGCACCGTGTTGACGCCCGACTTGGCGGCGTCGAGGGCGGACGAGATCTTCGGCAGCATGCCGCCGGAGATCGTGCCGTCGGCGAACATCTCGTCGATCTCGCGGGCCGACAGGTCGGTGACCAGATTGCCGTTCTTGTCCTGCACGCCGGCGATATTGGTCATCATGATCAGCTTTTCAGCCTTCAGGATCTCGGCGATCTTGCCCGCCACGACATCGGCATTGATGTTGTAGGCCTGGCCATCCTGGCCGAAACCGATCGGCGAGATGATGGGGATGAACGCATCGTCCTGCAGCGCCTTGACGACGGCCGGGTTGATCGCGTCGATCTCGCCGACGAAGCCGATGTCCAGGTACTGGCCGGGGTTTTCCTTGTCCGGCATGGCCATCTTGCGTGCGCGGATCAGGCCGCCGTCCTTGCCGGTCAGGCCCACGGCCTGGCCGCCGTAGTGGTTGATCAGCATGACGATGTCCTGCTGGACTTCGCCGCCGAGCACCCACTCGACCACTTCCATCGTTTCCTCGTCGGTGATGCGCATACCCTGCACGAACGTGCCCTGCTTGCCGATCTTCCTCAGCGCATTGTCGATCTGCGGGCCGCCGCCGTGCACCACCACCGGGTTCATGCCGACCAGTTTCAGCAGGATCACGTCGCGCGCGAAGCCATGCTTCAGGCGCTCATCGGTCATGGCGTTGCCGCCGTATTTGATGACGATGGTCTTGCCATGAAAATTGCGGATGTAGGGCAGCGCCTCCGCGAGGATCTGCGCCTTGATTGCCGGGGAAACGGCGGCGAGGTCATCGGCTGGCACATCCAGGTTCAAATTCGACAGTTGGCTCATGGCGGGTCCGGTAAAGAGTGTGGAACGATTTTACAGCGAAGCGGTCAGGAAGGCCGCATGCCACCGGCCTGTAACGGCCGGCAACGAAGATTTTGACGCGCATTATAGAGCCAAATCCGCATCAAATAAGTTGTCATTCCCGATACGATCGATTAGCCTCGGCACGATGAGCACCTGCGAGCGCTGCGGCGCCACTTTTCACTGCGCGATGGCGGATAACCAGGCCAGTAGCGAGGCCGGCGGCGATGAGGCGCCGTGCTGGTGCACGCATCTGCCGCCCGTCGTTCCGGTTCCGCGACAGGAAGGGGCAAAGGAAGGGCAAACCGCCACGGCGGCCGTGGGCTGCTGGTGCCCGGACTGCCTGAAGGCGCATATCGCGGCGCTGCGGCGGTAAAAAGCAATGCGGCGATAACGCGGCCCGGCTTGTCGGGCGCTCAGCCACCGCGCACCGTCGCGAAGAAGCGCATCATTTCGCGGCTCGCGTCCGGCCCCTTGCCGTCGGTATAGCTGCCGGCCGGGCTGCCTCCCGACCAGGCATGGCCGGCACCGTGGATCACCCAGTGCTCGGCCAGCGGCGACCCGTCGTGCAGCCAGTGCTTGGTGCGGGTGTATGCATGGCCGTCCGGCACGCGCCCGGCCAGGCGCGACGGCAGCGCCTTCGTCCCCAGTGGGTGGCTGCGCAAGCCCTGCGCCATCAGCTCCTCGCCGTTGGCGGGATGGACGGTCGTATCCTGGTCGCCGTGGAACACGATGATCGGCAGGCCGGCGCTTTTCACCGCGCGGGCACTGGCGCCGCGCTTCATCGCCGACAGTGCCGACGGCAGGTCGCGCGCCGCCGCGAACGGCAGCCCCGAATGCACGCCCACGGCGGCGAACAGTTCCGGATACAGGGTGCCGACGATGACGGCCATCGCGCCGCCGGCGGACATGCCGGCAACGTACACCTGGCCCGGTGCGACCGGATAGGTATTGATGATGTCGCGCGCGATGCCGGCGATGATCGACGGCTCGCCCTGGCCGTGCTTCTGGTCGAGTGCACTGAACCAGTTCCAGCAGCGCGAACTGTTCGCATCCCCCGACTGCGCCGGATACACGACGAAGCAGCGCCGCTCCTCGGCCACCGCGTTCATTCGCGTGCCGGCGGCGAAATCGTCCGGGTCCTGCGCACAGCCGTGCAGCATCACCACCAGTGGCAAGGCCTGGCCTTTCCAGCAGGACGGAACATACAGCTTGTAGGAACGGCTGCCCGCCTCGTTGGCATAAATGCCGCTCATGAAGTGGGCTCCCGGCGGCAGCCTTGCGGGGGCGGTCGGTGTATCGAAGACCGCGTCGGGCAAGTCGATCCCGGGCCGCCCGGAGGTGGCACGGGTGGACGCGGCGTGCGCCTTTGTGGACTGGGCCGCGGTGGGCGGCGCTGTAGTGGGCGATGTAGTGGACTGGTTACGGGACGGCGGCGTGTGTGCCGCCCTGGACGATCCGGCCAGGCTGCTGCCGAACAGCAGCCTGACCGTCTTTCGCATCTGCTTGAGCCAATGATGACCTTCGTTCATGCTGTTCCCCGGGGCTGTGGAGGCGTAGGTTGGTAACGGGCCAGCCGTGCGGGCGAAGTATTCATCGAGATCGATTCATCGGGATCGATTCATCGAGATCGAATCATCGGGATCGAATCATCGGGATCGAATACCAATCGTTGCGCGCCGTGCTGCGTCTCCTCTGCGCTCCGTGCGGTCCACGGGCCTTTTTTGGTCCAGTATAGCCAAATTCGCCAATCCGGGGTGCCGCACTGTATCGGCTAGAATACAGCCTCGCCAGAACGCTACCGCATCATGAAAACTGTTTTGCCGGAACATGTCACGCCCGTCCCGTCGCCCTGCGTCAGCCTGTGCAAGATGAACCGGGACACCGGCTTTTGCGAGGGCTGCCTGCGCACGATCGAAGAGATCGTGGCGTGGGGGCGTGCCGACGACGACTACAAGCGCGCCGTGTGGGCGCAGCTGCGTTTGCGCGAGCAGACGATCGATTTCGACTGACGTCCGGCAGCTGTCCGGAAAACGATGATGACCTTACCCGACTCCATCCGCGTGTTCGAACGCGGCTGGCTCTCCGCCAACAACGTGCTGCTGGTCGGCCGCCATGACACGGCGCTGATCGACAGCGGCTATGTGACGCACGCGCCGCAAACGCTCGAGCTGGTACGCCACGCGCTGCCGGGCCGCCGGCTCGACAGGCTGTTCACCACGCACCTGCATTCCGACCACTGCGGCGGCAACGCGCTGCTGCAGGCGCACTTCGGCTGCGATACGTTCGTGCCGGCTGCCGAGGAAGCCAAGGTGCGCCACTGGGACGAAGATGCGCTGACGTTCCGCGCCACCGGCCAGCAATGCCCGCGCTTCACGATCGACGGCGTGATCCGGCCCGGCGACGTGCTGGCGGTGGGCGACCTCGAATGGCACGTGCTGGGCGCACCCGGCCACCATGCGCATTCGCTGATCTGGTACTGCCCCGCGCACAGGATCCTGGTGTCGGCGGACGCGCTGTGGCAGAACGGCTTCGGCGTGATCTTTCCCGAGCTGGAAGGCGAGGAGGGCTTCGCCGAGGCGGGCGCCACACTGGACCTGATCGCATCGCTGGACGTGCGCCTCGTGATTCCCGGCCATGGCGCCATGTTCGAGGACGTGGAGGCATCGCTGGCGCGGGCGAGGCGGCGGCTCGATTTCCTGTCGTCGAAGCCGGCCCACAACGCCGAATACGCGGTGAAGGTACTGCTGAAATTCCTGCTGCTGGAGCGGCAGCGCATTCCCGTGGCCGGCGTGCAGGCGCTGCTGGCATCGATCCCGCTGGTGGTGGAAACCAACCAGCGGCACTTGCACAAGTCGGAAGAAGAACTCGCCGCCTGGGCCGTCAAGCAGCTGGTCCGGGGCCTGGCGGCGAAGGTCGAGGGCGACGACCTGGTGAACGTATAACGGCCGAGCAGTGGTAGAGCGTTACGTCTAGAATTCGCACGATCGTACTTTTATAAGTCTATAATCGTTTGATTCGATCCATCCCATCAACTTCATCAACAGCGAGTCGACCATGGCCTTGCCTCCCGTGCTGCAAAACCTGTCCCTTCCCGTGATTGCATCGCCGATGTTCATCGCCAGTGGCCCCGAACTGGTGGCGGCGCAGTGCAAGGCCGGCATCGTCGGTTCGTTCCCGGCCCTCAACGCCCGGCCGGCCGAGCTGCTCGACACGTGGCTGACCGACCTGCAGCGCGAACTGGCCGAGTTCCAGGCGGCCAATCCGGACAAGAAAGTGGGCCCGATCGCCGTCAACCAGATCGTGCACCAGTCGAACGACCGCCTCGCCCACGATGTGGAAGTGTGCGTGAAGCACCAGGTGCCGATCATCATCTCGTCGCTGCGCGCGCCGCCCAAGGAAATGCTCGACGCGATCCACAGCTATGGCGGCATCGTGCTGCACGACGTGATCTCGATCCGCCATGCGCAGAAAGCGCTGGAAGCGGGCGTCGATGGCCTGATCCTGGTGGCGGCCGGCGCCGGCGGCCATGCCGGCACGCTGTCGCCGTTCGCGCTGGTCGGCGAGGTGCGCAAGTTCTTCGATGGTCCGATCGCGCTGTCCGGCTCGATCGCCACCGGCGATGCGATCCTGGCCGCGCAGGCGATGGGCGCCGATTTCGCGTACATCGGTTCGCGCTGGCTGGCCACCCGGGAATCGAACGTGACGGAAGCGTACCGCGAGGCGATCGTGGAATCGTCGGCGGCCGATGTCGTCTACACGAACCTGTTCACGGGCGTGCACGGCAATTACCTGAAAAAATCGATCGTGGCCGCCGGCCTCGATCCGGAAGCGCTGCCCGAATCGGACAAGACCAAGATGAGCTTCGGCTCCGGTACCGCCAAGGCATGGCGCGACATCTGGGGCGCCGGGCAGGGCGTGGGATTGATGGAAGACGTGCCGACCACCGCGGAGATGGTGGCGCGGCTGAAGGCGGAGTACGACGCGGCGCGCAAGCGGCTGGCGCTGTAATCAAAAAAAGGGGCCGCCGGCCTAATGCCGTTCAGTTAGTCCACCCCAAGTGCAAATTCCGGGGTCAGACCCGGCGGGTCTGACCCCAGCCCTTTGCTGTTGGGGTGAACGCATGCGCTTCCAATGTGCCGGATGACGCTTAACTTAACAGCATCGGGCCACCGGCCCCTTTTGCTTTACTTCGCCGCCACCGGCGCCAGCGTTTCGTGCTGCGAGGTGGTGCGCTGCGGTGCCTTGTGCACCATCGTGTAGGCGTAGTCGACGCCCATGCCGTACGCGCCCGAGTGTTCCTTGACGATCTTCATCACGGCATCGTACGAATCGCGGTGCGCCCAGTCGCGCTGCCATTCCAGCAGCACCTGCTGCCAGGTCACCGGCACCACGCCGGCCTGGATCATGCGCTGCATGGCCATGTCGTGCGCTTCCTTCGAGGTACCGCCCGAAGCGTCGGACACCATGTAGATCTCGTAGTCGCCTTCCAGCATCGCGCACAGGGCGAACGTGGTGTTGCACACTTCCGTCCACAGGCCCGCCACGACCACTTTCTTGCGGCCGTTCTTCGCCAGCGCGTCGCGTACTTTCTGGTCGTCCCACGAATTCATCGAGGTACGTTCCAGGATGTCCTGGCCGGGGAACACGTCCAGCAGTTCGGGATAGGTGTGGCCCGAGAAGCTCAGCGTTTCAACGGTGGTGATGGTGGCCGGGATATTGAACACCTTGGCGGCTTTCGCCAGGCCGACGGTGTTGTTTTTCAGGACCTGGCGGTCGATCGACTGCACGCCGAAAGCCATCTGCGGCTGGTGGTCGATGAAGATGATCTGGCTGTTCTGCGGCGTCAGGACTTCCAGTTTCGGGTTGTTGGCGTTATTCGTCATGATGGGCACCTCGGGTGGGTTGTCAGTGGCGAAAATGGTATGCCAGACAACCCGCCGTGCCCATTGGCCTTATGTGGGAGAGCTTGCCGCCCCGATCAAGGGTGTCACTTCGACAAATCGGCGTTGTCGAGCGCCCACAGGCCGGGCAGGTTGCGCCAGTAGTTGTACGCATCCATGCCGTAGCCGACCACGAAACGGTTCGGGATCACCAGGCCGACCAGGTCGGGTTTCACGGGCTTGGTCTTGCCGATCGCCTTGTCCGCGAACACGACGATGACCACTTCCCTGGCGCCCATGTCCAGCAGGCGCTGCTTTACGTGCGCCAGCGTTTCACCTTCGTCGAGGATGTCGTCGACGACGATCACGGTGCGGCCCTCGACATTCGAGCGGGGCACCACCTTCCACACGACTTCGCCGCCGCGGTCTTCGTCGCCGTAGCGGCTCACGTGGATATAGTCGAATTCGAGCGGGAAGGTGAGCTGTGGCAGCAGGTTGCCGGTGAAGACGACGGCACCGCCCATCACGCCGAGCACGAGCGGAAATTCCTCGAGCTGGTTGAAGCGCGCGTTCAAGTCGTCGGCCACCTGGCGCACGGCGTCGGACACCTGCTGGGCGGTAAAGATTTCCTCGGCGTTGTCCAGCAGCGCACGGGCCCGTTGATGATGAAATTCTTGCATGACGTGGAAAGTTGCGTTGAAAAATGCGCCAATTATCCGCGATAACGATGCGCTTGTCCGGTCCCGTTTCAACCGGACTGGCAAGATATCGGCAGCTTATCGGCTGGGTATCTGCCGGGCGCCGGCAGAGTATTGGCAATGTGTTTACAAAGGATCGGCGGGGGCGTTCGCCGGGCAGCGGCTGCAGGCTGGCAGCGGCCGCCGGCCACTGCCGACTCACCTCAACTGTAGTCGCGCCGGTCGTCGATTACTTTACCGTCGTTGGGCAGGCTGCCACGCTGCACGAACAGGATCTCGCCGCGCAGCTTCGTCACATCGCGCAGGGTGGCCACGATGGCCGCGCCATCGCCGGCGCTTGCCGGATCGTCCACTTCGCACTGCAAGGTCATCGTCTCGTTCGCGATCGTGCCCGTCACCACCAGCCGCGCTTTCGCCACGCCATGGCGGCGCGCGATATCGTGTACCTGCGAAGGATGCACGAACATGGCCCGCACCTTGGTGGTCTGGTCGGCGCGGCCCAGCCAGCCGCGGATGCGCGCATTGGTGCGGCCGCATGGCGACGGTGCCGCGTTGGTGAGCAGTGCGGACAGGTCGCCGGTGGCGAAGCGGATCAGCGGATAGTCCGGGTTGAACACGGTGAGCACCACTTCGCCCACCTCGCCGGGCGGCACCGGTTCGCCGGTGCCGGGCCGGACGATTTCAAGGATCACGTCCTCGTCCAGCACCATGCCGGGATCGAGCACGCCGGCGGTGCGCGTCTCGTACGCGATGCTGCCGGCATCGGCGGAAGCATAGGCCTGGCACACGTGCGCAACGCCGTGCTCGGCGAACCACTTGCGCAGCGATTCGGGCAGCGCCTCGGCCGACACCAGGGCATGCGCCAGGCTCGATACGTCGGCCCCCGTTTCCGCGGCCTTTTCGAGGATGAGCTTGAGGAACGATGGCGTGCCCACATACGTATCGGGCCGCAGTGCCGCGATGGACTGCACCTGCAATTCCGTCTGGCCGCTGCCGGCCGGGATCACGGTGCAGCCGATCCGCGCGGCGCCGCTCTCGACCATGAACGCGGCCGGCGTGAAGTGGTAGGAAAAGCAGTTCTGCAGCAGTCCGCCGGCGCGCACGCCGGCCGCGTACATGGGCCGCGCGAAGCGCCACCAGTCGGCGCTGCGGCCCTCGGCATCGAAGATCGGCCCGGGCGACATGTAGATGCGCGACAGCGCGCGCGGCGCGGTGCTGGTCAGTCCGCCGAACGGGCTGTCCTGCCGCTGCAAGTCCTTCAGCTGCGACTTGCGCGTGACGGGCAACTGCGCCAGCGCGGCGCGATGATCGATCGCGTCGGCTTCCACGCCGTGCAGGATGCGCGCCCAGCCAGGAGCGGACTGCGCCTGCGACAGCAGCGCCGGCAAGCGCCGCATCAGGTCGCGCTCGCGGTCCTGTGGATCGCGGATTTCAAGGTCGTCCAGCGTGGCGCGGGACAAGAGCGTATTCATGGACCGCCTTCCGTGATGTCCTTCTGCAGCTTTTTCGTCAGCTTGCCGAAAATGATTTCGTGCGCACGCCTGAGCAGCGCGGCCGCTTCCTCGTCCGATACCGCTTTCAGGTCGTCGATCTGCACCCATTTCGCCCGCGCCAGGTAGGGCGCCGGGATGAAGCCTGGCCGGTCCGTCAGCGCCAGGAAGGCATCGTCGTCGACCTTGAAACTGATGCGGCCGGCCTTCGGATCGGTGTGCGTGGCTGCAAACATCTTGCCTCCCACCGAGAAGACCAGGCTCGATTCCCATTTCACATCCTGCGTGGCGCCGGGCAGCCCGGCACACAGTTTCTTTGCCTTGTTCAGGTTCATGACAGCCACCGCTTGCGCCGCTTGTAGAATTTCTGGTCGCGGAAGCTGCGCCGGCCCGCGCCGGACACGCCCAGGTAGAATTCCTTCACGTCCTCGTTGGCCGCCAGTTCCGCGGCATCGCCTTCCATCACCACGCGGCCGTTTTCCAGGATGTAGCCGAAGTCCGCGTAGCGCAGCGCCACCATGGTGTTCTGTTCGGCCAGCAGGAAGGACACGCCCTCGTTCGTGTTGAGGTCCTTCACGATGCCGAAGATTTCCTCGACGATCTGCGGCGCGATGCCCATCGATGGCTCGTCCAGCAGGATCATGGTCGGCTTGGCCATCAATGCCCGGCCGATCGCGCACATCTGCTGCTCGCCGCCCGAGGTGTAGCCGGCCTGGCTGGTGCGCCGCTCCTTCAGCCTGGGAAAGTAGTGATAGACCCGCTCCAGCGCCTCGCGCAGCTCGGCACGCGACAGCTTGCGCGTGTAGGCGCCGGTCAGCAGGTTTTCCTCGATCGTCAGGTGGCCGAAGCAGTGGCGGCCTTCCATCACCTGCGCCAGGCCGCGCGTGACCAGCGCGTTCGGCGTCAGCTGGTCCACGCGCTCGCCGTTGAAGCGCACTTCGCCCTTCGTCACGTCGCCCCGTTCGCCGCGCAGCAGCGTGGAAATGGTCTTCAGCGTGGTGGACTTGCCGGCGCCATTGGCGCCCAGCAGCGCCACGATGGCACCTTGCGGCACTTCCAGCGACACGCCTTTCAGCACCAGGATCACATGGTCGTAGATGACTTCGATATTGTTGACCGACAGCGTGCTCATGGCATGCAGGCCGGCTTCAGGTTTTTCTCGGCCGCGTACTTGTTCGACGATTCGTCGATCAGCTTCTTCACCAGCGCGCGGTCGCCCACGATCCAGTTCGGCGTGATGGCGTTCCACTTCTTGCCATCCCATTGCTGCACCTTCACGGCACCGGAACCTTCGTGGTCTTCGCAGCTGGTCTTCACGGTGGGGAACATGTTCGCCGCGCCCACCGCCTTCTGCCGCGCCGCGTCGATGTTCAGGTGTTCCAGGCCCCAGCGCATCTGCTCGCCGGTGACGGGCTTGCCCTTGCCGAATTTTTCCTGCGCGGTGCGCATCGCCTCGACGAACAGGATGCCGGCGGTCACGCCGCGCATGTGGTACACGGAACCGATGCGGGCCTGGTCGGACAGGTTGCCCTTGCCGGCCTTGTACAGCTTCGTACGGATTTCATCGAGCACCGGGTAATTGCCGGGGGTGTTGAACGACATCGCCGTGTAGCCCTTGGCGGCGTCGCCGGACGGCACGGTATCCTCCTCGGAGCCGGCCCACCACACGCCGAGGATCTTCTCGCGCGGGAAGCCGTTGCGCTGCGCGGTCTTGATCGCCACCGAATTCATCACGCCCCAGCCCCACAGGATCACGTGGTCGGGCCGCGCCTGCCGGATCTGCAGCCATTGCGCCTGCTGCTCGCTGCCGGGCGGCGCCACCGGGATCTTCACCAGTTCGAAGCCCTGCTGTTTCGCCAGCGCTTCCAGTACCGGCAAGGGTTCCTTGCCGAACGCGGAGTCGTGGTACAGGTGCACGATCTTCTTGCCCTTCAGCGAGCCGCCGTTCTTGTCGGCCAGGTATTTCACCATCGCGGCGGCCTGGCTCCAGTAGCTGGAAATGAGCGGGAATACGTAGGGGAATACCTTGCCGTTGGCCGCATCCGAGCGGCCGTAGCCCAGCATCGTCATCGGGATCTTGTCCTGCGGGATGCGGTCGAGGATGCCGTAGGCGATGCTGGTCGACAGCGGCTCGACCAGCGTGGCGCCGCCGCGCTGGGTTTTCAGGCGCTCGTAGCATTCCACGCCGCGCGACGGGTTGTATTCCGTCTCGCATTCCTGCCAGGCGATCTTGACGCCGTTGACGCCGCCCGCCGCGTTGACGAGCGAAAAATAGTCGATGATGCCGCCATAGAAGCCGGAGCCTCCCGAGGCGTACGGCCCGACGCGGTAGGAGGGCAGCGCCACGAACTGCTCCTGCGCGAAGGCAGGTGCGACGGTGGCAGCGAGCACTGCGCCGACGACGATCGAATGCAACAGCTTCATGATGGTCTCCTTTGGATTATTTTTAATGGGGGAACGGCCACAGGCGCAGCTTCTCCTTGCCGATCTGCCACAGGCGCGCCAGGCCATGCGGTTCCACGATCAGGAAGAAGATGATCAATGCGCCGAACACCATCAGTTCGAGGTTCGACGCCACGCTGGTGGGCAGCGCGAGGCCGTGCGCGGCGATGTTCAGGAACACCGGCAGCAGCACGATGAAGGCCGCGCCCAGGAACGAGCCGAGGATCGATCCCACGCCGCCGATGATGATCATGAACAGGATGCGGAACGACAGGTCAAGGCTGTAGGCTTCCGGCTCCACCGTGCCCAGGTAGGCAAACGCATACAGCGCGCCGGCCACGCCGCAATAGAACGAGCTGACGGCGAACGCCAGCAGTTTGGTGCGCATCGGGCGGATGCCGATCACCTCGGCCGCCATGTCCATGTCCCGCACCGCCATCCACGAGCGGCCCACGTTGGAGCGCACCAGGTTCTTGGCCAGCAGCGCCATCAGCGCCACCACCAGCAGTACCAGCACGTACTTGCGCTGCGGCGTGTCGAACACGTAGCCCATGATCTCGATGCGCTGCGCGGTGATCACGCCGGAAGCGCTGCCGCCGGTCAGCCATGAAATCTTCGTCAGGCACCAGATCACGAAGAATTGCGTGGCCAGCGTGGCGGCGGCAAGGTAGAACCCGCGGATGCGCAGCGACGGCAGGCCGAAGGCGATGCCGACGAGGGCCGCGCACAGGCCGCCCAGCACGAAGGCAAGCAGCATCGGGATGCCGGGGATGCGCGCCACGAAATTCCACGACGCGAACGCACCGACCGCCATGAACGCGGCGGTGCCCAGCGACAGCTGGCCGGCATAGCCGGTGAGGATGTTCAGGCCCAGCGCGGCCAGCGCGAAGATCAGGAAGGGAATCAGGATCGCCGACAGCATATAAGGGGAGGCAAGGAACGGCACCGCCAGCGCGGCGATGGCCAGCGTGGCGATCAGTGCGATGCGGTCCTGCCGTATCGGCAGCAGCTGGCCGTCGGCTTCGTAGGTGGTGCGGAATTGCCCGGCTTCGCGGTAGAACATGTCAGATCCTCCGGATGATCTTTTCGCCGAACAGCCCTTCCGGCCGCACCAGCAGGAACAGCAGCGCCAGCACGTAAGGGAACCAGCCCTCGATGCCGCCGCCGACCAGCGGGCCGATGTACACCTCGGCCATCTTCTCGGAAGCACCGATGATCAGGCCGCCGACGATCGCACCGGGTACCGACGTGAAGCCGCCCAGGATCAGCACCGGCAGGGCCTTCAGGGCGATGAATGTCAGGGCGAACTGCACGCCGTTGCGCGCACCCCACAGCAAGCCCGCCACCAGCGCCACCACGCCGGCCACGGCCCACAGGATCGCCCAGATGCGCTGCAGCGGGATGCCCACGGCGAGGGCGGCCTGGTGATCGTCCGCCACGGCGCGCAGGGCGCGGCCGACCTTGGTTTTCGCGAACAGCAGCGCCAGCACGGCAACCAGCACGCCGCAGATGATGGCGGCGATCACGTCGAACTGCGACACCACGATGTTGAAGCGGTCCAGCAGCGATTGCAGCGGCACGTCCTCGATCGGCAGCGGCAGCTGGTGTACCTGCGAGCCCCACAGCAGCTGCGCCAGGCCTTCGAGGAAAAAGGCCAGGCCGATGGTGGCCATGAACAGCGTGATCTCCGGCTGGTTCACCAGCGGGCGCAGCACCACCCGCTCGATGGCGATGCCGAGGAGGATCATCGCCACCGCCGTGCAGGGGATGGCCAGCCACAGCGACATGCCGAACTTGTCCATCAGGCCCACGCAGGTCAGCGCGGCGAAGAACACCATCGCGCCCTGGGCGAAGTTGAAGACACCGGACGCTTTGTAGATCAGCACGAAACCGATGGCCACCAGCGCATACATCACGCCCGACAGCAGGCCGCCGATCAGGACCTCGAAGAAGAAATTAATGTCCATGGCCGCCTTCCGCGCCCTCTGCACCATCGGCCGCTGTTCCAAGGTAGGCCTTGATCACTTCCGGATTGCCGCGCACCTCGTCCGGCGTGCCATCGCCGATCTTGCGGCCGTAATCGAGCACCACCACCCGGTCCGAGATATCCATCACCACCCCCATGTCGTGCTCGATCAGCACGATCGTCGTGCCGAACTGGTCGTTCACGTCGAGGATGAAGCGGCACATGTCCTGCTTTTCCTCCACGTTCATGCCGGCCATCGGTTCGTCCAGCAGCAGGATTTCCGGTTCGGCGGCCAGCGCGCGGGCCAGTTCGACCCGTTTCTGCAGGCCGTACGGCAGGCGGCCGACGGGGGTCTTGCGGATGTGCTGGATCTCGAGGAAGTCGATGATTTCCTCGGCCTTGCGGCGGTGGGCGATTTCCTCGCGCCGCGCCGGGCCCCAGTACAGCGCCTGCAGCAGGAAATTCGACTTCATCTTGAGGTTACGGCCGGTCATCACGTTGTCCAGCACCGTCATGCCCTTGAACAGTGCGATGTTCTGGAACGTGCGCGCGATGCCCGACTTTGCCGCCGCATGGCAATCCATGTTGCGCCGGTGCTGGCCGCGAAACACGATTTCCCCCTTCTGCGGCCGGTACACGCCGTTGATCACGTTCAGCATCGAGCTCTTGCCGGCGCCGTTCGGGCCGATGATCGCGCGGATCTCGTGCTGGCGCACGTCGAACGAGATGTCGGTCAGTGCCTTCACGCCGCCGAACGACAGCGAGATATTGCGCAGGTCCAGGATCACGGGGCCGATGTCCCGGCGGGGCTGGAACAGCGTGTCGGGTTCGTTCATCAGCATCGGTGCTTCTCCATTACGCCGCGCGCCGCACATCGGGCGGCAACACGCGGCTGTCGGCAATGCGCAGGTCGGCCGCCACGATGCCGCTGCGGCCATCCTCGAACTTCACCTGCGTTTCAATGTACTGCGAGGCGCGGCCCCCATACAGCGCCTCGATGAGCACGCGGTATTTTTCGGCGACGAACTTGCGGCGCACCTTGCGAGTGCGGGTCAGTTCATCGTCGTCCGGGTCGAGCTCCTTGTGCAGCACGAGGAAGCGGTGGATCTGCGTGGCGCTCATGGCCGCATCGGCGGCCAGGTCGGCGTTGACCTTTTCCACGCATTCCGTCATCAACGCATACACCTGCGGGTGGGCGGCCAGGTCGGCATAGCCGGAGTAGGCGATGTTGCGCCGTTCGGCCCAGTTGCCCACCGCGTCCATGTCGATATTGAGGAAGGCGCATACGGTATCGCGCCCATGGCCGAAGGCGACCGCTTCCTTGATGAACGGGAAGAACTTCAGCTTGTTCTCGATATAGTTCGGGGCGAAGATCGCGCCGCCGTTCAGGCGCCCCACGTCCGCCGCGCGGTCGATGATCTTCAGGTGGCCGTCCGCGTCGAAGATGCCGGCATCGCCGGTGTGGAACCAGCCTTGTGGATCGATCGCCTCCATGGTGGCATCGGGCCGCTTGAAGTAGCAGCTCATCAGCGTGGGCGACTTGACCAGCACTTCGCCATTGTCGGCCAGCTTCACGTCCACGCCCGGCGCGGCCATGCCGACGCTGTCGAACTTGATCTGGCCATCCGGCTGCAGGCAGATGTAGGCGCAGGTTTCGGTGGAGCCGTAGAACTGCTTCAGGTTGATGCCGATCGAGCGGTAGAAGCGGAACAGGTCGGGGCCGATCGCGGCGCCGGCCGTATATGCCACCCGCACCCTGGACAGGCCCAGCACGTTTTTCAGCGGGCCGTACACGAGCAGGTCGCCCAGCGCGTAGCGCAACCGGTCCGCCGCCGGGACCGGGCGGCCGTCGAGGATGTCGGCGCCCACGCGGCGCGCCACTTCCATGAAATGATGGAACATCCGGCGTTTCAATGTGCCCGCATCTTCCATGCGGATCATCACCTGCGTCAGCATGCCTTCGAAGATGCGCGGCGGGGCGAAATAATAGGTGGGGCCGATTTCACGCAGGTCGATCGTCACCGTTTCCGCCGACTCCGGGCAATTCACGGTGAAGCCCGCCACGAGTGCCTGGGCAAAGGAAAACAGGCAATCGCCGACCCACGCCATCGGCAGGTAGGACAGCACGTTTTCACTGTCGGTCAGCCGTTCGAAACCGGTGCCGCCGGCGCCGGCGGCGATCAGTGCCGCATGCGTCTGGCAAACGCCCTTCGGCTTGCCGGTGGTGCCGGAGGTGTACAGGATCACCGCGTTGTCCGATCCGCGGCCCGCTTCCACGGCGGCATCGAAACCGCCCGGGTTGGCCTGGTCCCACGCGCGGCCCGCTTCCTGCAGGCGCGCGAAGGACACCAGCTCGCGCTGGCGGTAGTGGCGCATGCCGCGCTCGTCGTCGTAGGCGATGTGCTCGATGCCGCCGTATTCGGCCTTCAGCTCGAACAGCTTGTCGACCTGTTCCTGGTCTTCCACGATCGCATAGCGGATCTCGGCGTTGTCCAGCACGTAAGCCATGTCCGCCGCCGGCGCATCCTGGTACAGCGGCACGGCTACGCCGCCCAGGCATTGCGCGGCCAGCATCGCCCAGTAAAGGCGCGGCCGGTTGTCGCCGATGATGGCCAGGTTCATGCCGCGCGTGAAACCAAGCGCGGCAAGGCCGCAGGCCAGGGCGCGTACTTCGTCGCCCGCCTGGGCCCATGTCCAGGCCTGCCAGATGCCCAGGTACTTTTCCCGGTAGGCGCACTTGTGCGGCCGGGTTCGCCCGTGTTCCAGCAGCAGGCGGGGGAATGTCTCCGGTATTGCGTCCATCAGTATCTCCCATTCGGATGCAGGGTGCGAGACGCGCTTTTTATGCAATGATATTAACTGCGATGCCTGCCCGGCGGTTGTCGTTTCAAAGACAATCGCCGCCACTTTCGATGGTGCGTTGCAATATGGGGCGCATCATGAACACGGCACGAATACAGCATGAATACAGCATAAAGGACAGCGTGGACATTCCCAGCCTGAAAGAAGCACTGCGCGGCGCCCTGTGGGCGCAGGCGCTGACGCCCGAGCAGATGGCGCGCGTGGAGGCCACCACGTTCGAGGTCTTCGTGCCGAAAGGCGGCTTCGTGTGCCACAAGGGGGAACTGGTCGACAACTGGATCGGCATCATTGCCGGCATGGTGAAGATGAACAATTTCTCGCCGTCCGGCAAGAGCGTCACCTTTACCGGCGTGCCGCCCGGCGGCTGGTTCGGCGAAGGTTCGCTGCTCAAGGACGAGCGCCGCAAGTACGATGCGATGGCGCTGCGCGACAGCCGCATCGCCCGCATGCCAGCCGACACCTTCCACTGGCTGCTGGAGACCAGCCTGCCGTTCACGCGCTTCCTGCTGATGCAGCTGAACGAACGGCTGGGCCAGTTCATCGGCATGGTCGAACACGAGCGGCTGCTCGATCCCGATACCCGGGTGGCGCGCTGCCTGGCCTCGCTGTTCAACACCCACCTGTATCCCGGCAGCCAGCGGCTGGTGCAGATCTCGCAGGAAGAAGTGGGGCTGTTGTCCGGCGCGTCGCGCCAGCGGGCCAACCAGGCCCTGCAGGTGCTGGAGCGGGAAGGGCTGTTGCGCGTGGATTACGGCGGCATCCGCATCCTCGACCTGGAGGGGCTCAGGAGCTTCGAGGCGCATGCCTGAACGCCACTGTGCCTGCGGGGTCCCGGCCATGCTGACCCGCTGGTGTCCCAGCCGTGTTGTAAACGATTCGCGTTCTGTGTTAGTGCCTTAACAAATGGCAGCTCCTTCCTGCTTTAGCCTGTCTCGGACACGGTGAATCAGGAGCTTTTCATGTTACAGCTGAGCAGAAAACAAGCAGGGTGGGCGGCAGTGGCAGGGGCCCTGGCGGCCGCCTACATGGTGGTCCGGACCAAGACGAAACAGGCCGAGGCGGAGAATCCCCCGGCCGGCCAGTTCGTGACCGTCGACGGGGTGAAGCTGCATTACCTGCAGCGGGGCGCTGGCCCCGTGGTCGTGCTGTTGCACGGCAATGGCGCCACGTCGCAGGATTTCGAACTGTCCGGCCTGATCGACATGCTGGCGCGCGACCATACGGTGATCGCCTTCGACCGCCCGGGCTTCGGCTACAGCGACCGGCCACGCAGCACGATCTGGACGCCGGCCGAGCAGGCCACGTTGCTGGCCGGGGCCCTGAAGACCTTGCAGGTCGACCAGGCCATCGTGCTGGGCCATTCCTGGGGCACGCTGGTGGCGCTGGCGATGGCGGTCGACAATCCCGCGCTCGTGCGCGGCCTCGTGCTGATGGGCGGCTATTACTACCCGAGTCCGCGCGCGGATGCGGTGCTGATGTCCGGTCCGGCGATCCCCGTGGTGGGCGACGTGATGCGCTTCACGGTGTCGCCGCTGCTGTCGCGCCTGCTGTGGCCGGGCCTCGTCAAGAAGATGTTCAGCCCCCGGCCGGTGGCCGACAGTTTCCAGCGCTGGCCCAAGTGGCTGTCGCTGCGGCCTTCGCAACTGCGTGCGGCCAGTGCCGAGACCGTGCTGATGATTCCGGGTGCCGCCAGCCTGCGCCATCGCTATCCCGAGATCACGATGCCGGTCACGATCTTCTCCGGCGATGGCGACAAGATGGTCAACCACGAACACAATGCCGAGCGGCTGCACCGCGAACTGCTGCAAAGCCAGCTGCATACGGTGCAGGACGCCGGCCACATGCTGCATTACGTGGCGCAGGACGAGATCGTGCGCGCGGTGCGCGATATCGCCGAGGGCCGCCCGCGCATGGACTTCCAGCAGACCACGCATCCGCTGGACGTGGACAACGAGCAGCCGAGGGTGCTGCACTGATGAGCGGCTGCGCGGTATCATTCGGCCACGTGTCTTTCGCATGTGCCACCGATACCCATCATGTCCACCATCGCTGCTTCCACCATCGCTGATTCCACCATCGCCGACCGCCTGGCCGCGCTGCGCCAGGCCATGCGACACCACGGCGTCGATGCCGTCGTGGTGCCGTCGTCCGATCCGCACCTGTCCGAGTACCTGCCGCCGCGCTGGAAAGGGCGCGAATGGCTGTCCGGCTTCACGGGATCGGTCGGCACCTTCATCGCCACGCAGGATGTCGCCGGCGTGTGGACCGATGGCCGCTACTGGACGCAGGCTGAAAGCGAACTGGCCGGCACCGGCATCGCGCTGATGAAGATCTCGTCCGGCGCCAGCACGGAATACGTGAACTGGCTGGCGGCCACCATGGCCGCCGGGCAGGTCGTCGCGGTCGACGGCGCCGTGCTGGGCCTGGCCATCGCCCGGCTCCTGCAGGCGGCGCTCGATGCGAAGGGCGTCACGCTGCGCACCGATGCGGACTTGCTCGACGAGGTGTGGCGCGACCGGCCCGGCTTGCCGCACGATCCCGTGTACGAGCACGCAGCGCCGTATGCCGTCACGCCGCGCACGGAAAAACTGGCCGCGCTGCACGCGGCGATGCGCGAGCAGGGCGCCGACCGCCACCTGGTTTCCACGCTGGACGACATCGCCTACCTGTTCAACCTGCGCGGATCGGACGTGAACTTCAACCCTGTCTTCGTCGCGCATGCGCTGGTGGGGCTGGACCACGCCACGCTGTTCGTGGACGACGGCAAGGTCAAGCCATCGCTGGCGGCGAAGCTGACGGCCGACGGCATCACCGTCGCGCCGTATGCGCGCGCCACCGCCGCGCTGGCCGAACTGCCGCCAGGTACCGTGCTGCTGCTCGACCCGCGCCGCATCACGCACGGCACGCGGCAGGCGGTGCCCGGTCACGTGAAAGTGGTGGAAGCGATCAACCCCAGCACGTTCGCCAAGTCGCGCAAGACCGAGGCGGAAGCCGCGCACGTGCGCGCCACGATGGAGCAGGATGGCGCGGCGCTGTGCGAATTCTTCGCCTGGCTGGAGGATGCGCTGGCACGCCGCCACGAAGCGCCGCTGGATGAAGTGGACATCGACCGCCACATCACGGCTGCCCGGGCGCGCCGGCCGGGCTTCGTCAGCCCCAGTTTCGGCACCATCGCCGGGTTCCGGGCCAATGGCGCGATCATGCATTACCGCGCCATCGAAGGGCAATGCGCCGTCATCGAGGGCGATGGCCTGCTGCTGATCGATTCCGGCGGCCAGTACATCGGCGGCACCACCGACATCGCGCGCGTGGTGCCGGTGGGCGACATCACGGCCGAACACCGGCGCGACTTCACGCTGGTGCTGAAGGGGATGATGGCATTGTCCGCCACCCGTTTCCCGCGCGGCACGAAGGCGCCGCTGCTCGATGCCATCGCGCGTGCGCCGATCTGGTCGGCCGGCATCGACTTCGGCCACGGCACCGGCCACGGCGTGGGGTTCTTCCTCAACGTGCACGAAGGACCGCATGCCATCACGCCTTCGATGATGCCGGAGCCGCATACGGCGATGGAACCGGGCATGATCACGTCGATCGAACCGGGCATCTACCGGCCCGGCAAATGGGGCATCCGCATTGAAAACCTGGTGCTGAACCGGGCCGACGGCACCACCGAGTTCGGCGAGTTCCTGCGCTTTGAAACGCTGACGCTGTGCCCGATCGACACGCGCTGCATCGACCGCGCACTGCTGCGCGACGACGAAATCGCGTGGCTGAACGATTACCATGCCACCGTGCGCGAGCGCCTGGCACCGCTGGTGAGCGGTGCCGCCCTCGCATGGCTCAATGAAAGGACCAAGGCACTATGAGTTCCCGTTCCACCAGGGCATCCAACGCGATCGACCGGCTCAAGCAGCGCAGCGGCAATCCGGGCTGGTCGATGTCGATCACCGGCAGCGGCCACTTCTTCCTGACCGAGGGGCCGGGCAAGCCGCCGCTGTGCCCGCCGATGGAGCTCGACGAATTCGTCGCCTTCGTCAATGCGCAGGGGCCGCAGACGCCGAAGCGCATCAGCAAGAACGATGTCGAATTCGAAAAACAGCTGGTGAAGAAGCCGCCCAAGGCCTGACATGACGCGCGACCTGCTGGGGGCCTACTGGACGTCCGCCGAACTGGTGACGAACGGCGTCATCTTCCTCAACCTGCTGGGCGCGCTGCTGCTCGGCATGCTGGTCGGCTACGAGCGCTCGTACCATGGCCGCGCCGCCGGCATGCGCACCTATGGACTGGTGTGCATGGCATCGGCCGCGCTGACGGTGATCGGCGGCTATCCCGAGCACTGGTTCGGCGGCCAGATGACCGCGCTGGTGGGCACCGATCCCACCCGCGTGATCCAGGGCATCGTCACCGGCATCGGCTTCCTGGGCGCCGGCGTCATCATGCGCGAGGGATTCAACATCAGCGGGCTGACCACGGCGGCATCGATCTGGGCATCGTCGGTGATCGGCATCCTGGTCGGCGTGGGCTTCTATGCGGCGGCGATGGGGCTGTCGCTGCTGTCGGCCGTGGTGATGATCTACCTGTCGAAGATCGAAGCGTGGTTGCCGTCGCGGCACGCGATCGCGATCACGCTGCGCTTCAAGCCGGGCTACGAACCGCAGGAAGAACGGCTGCGCGCGATGGCGAACGAGCGCGGCTACGAGATCGCCGGCGGTTCGCTGATGATCGCGCTGCAAGGGGGGCGGATGGAGTGGCGCTTCGTTGCGCTGGCCCACAGCAAGCGCAGCGGCGCCCCGCTTGGCAAGCTGGCGGAGGAGATGGCGCACTACGAAGGCGTGGAAGGGTTCCAGATCACGCATGCCCGCAACTGAAAAAAATTTCGTGAGACCGGGGGCAGACCCAGATGCTGCTTGGGTAAGCTCACCCCAAGTGCAAATTCCGGGGTCAGACCCGACGGGTCTGACCCCAGCCCTTCGCTGTTGGGGTGCATGCATGCACGTCCAATGCATTCAAAAACGGTCACAGGCTCCGATTTTTCTGAAACAGCCTGGCGCTTCACATCGAGGACAACAATGCTCGTCACATCGCAAGACGTACTGGATTTCTGGTTCCTGCCGATCGGCGTGAAGGGCCATAACACGCAGCGGCCGGAATGGTTCCGCAAGGATGATGCGTTCGATCGCCAGGTGTTCGCCGAGTTTGGCGATGCCGTGGAAGATGCGCTGGCGGGCGGCCTGCGGCAGTGGGACGACGAAGGCACCCAGGGTGCGCTGGCGCGCATCCTCGTGCTGGACCAGTTCACGCGCAATATCTACCGCGGCACGCCGAAGGCGTTCGCCGGCGATACGCTGGCGCTGGAAGCGGCGCTGGCGATCGACAACTCGGGCGCCAACCAGACGTTGCCCCCAGTGCAGCGCGCGTTTTCGTACATGCCGTTCGAACATGCCGAGAACCTGTCGATGCAGGACCGCTCGGTGATCCTGTTCGACAAGCTCGCGGCATCGGCCACGGGCTTCGAAAGCATGCTCGATTTCGCGAAACGCCATCGCGACGTGATCCGCAAGTTCGGCCGCTTCCCGCACCGCAACGCGATCCTGGGCCGCACGTCGACGCCGGAAGAAGTGGAATTCCTGCAAACGCCGGGATCGGGATTCTGATGCGCACGCTGGCCATCGTCGGCGCCGGGCACGTTGGCCGCACGCTGGGGCGCCTGTGGCAGGCGGCCGGCGTGTTCGACATCGCCGGCGTGCTGGCCCGTTCGCCCGCCTCCGCGCAGCGCGGCGTGGACTTCATCGGTGCCGGTGTTCCCGTCGCGCAGCCTGCCGACCTGCCTGCGGCCGACATCTACCTGCTGGCCGTGACGGATGACCAGATCGTGCCCGCCTGTGCGGCACTTGCGGCCACGCGGCCGCTGCAGGGCGCCATCGTGTTCCACTGCAGTGGCGCGCTGGCTTCCGGCACGCTCGAGGCGGCGCGGCAGGGCGGCGCGCTGCTCGCCAGCGTGCACCCGGTGCGCAGTTTCGCCGACCCGGCTGCCGTGGTGGCCGCGTTTGCCGGCACGTTCTGCGGCACGGAGGGCGATGCCGCGGCACTGGCCGTGCTGGTGCCGGCGCTGGAAGCGATCGGCGCGCGGCCCGTGGCGATCGATCCGGCGGCCAAGACCGTCTACCATGCCGCGGCGGTCTTCGCGAGCAATTACCTGGTCACCGTGCTCGATGCCGCGCTGCGTGCCTACCAGGCGGCTGGCATCCCCGCGGACGTGGCGCGCGAGCTGGCGCAGCCGCTGGCGCAGGAATCGCTGTCGAATGTCTTCCGGATGGGCGCGGCCGAGGCACTGTCCGGCCCCATCGCGCGGGGCGATTACGCGACCGTGCAGCGGCAGCAGGCCGCCGTGTCGGCGTGGGACGCCGATACCGGCACCCTGTATGGCGCACTGGTGCCGCCGACTGCCGCGTTGGCTGCTCGCAAGCATCGATAACCGCCAGTTAATCTTGTCCGCTTGACGTCAAAGCGTTGCGCCCGAGCAAAAAAACTGTCACGATCATCGACAAAATTGGCGCGAGGCAATAAGCTAGGTCCTCTTATCACTTATCACCGACCGGCGCCGCGCCGGACAGGGGACCGTTATGTTATTTCTGAAGTCCACGACCGTTACCAAGGCGCCCGGTATCTACGAGGTCGACATTGCCGCGAAACCGCCCGGCAAGACCTATGGCGTCTACCTGGCGACCGATCCGGACAATCCGCCGACCGCCGTGCTGGAGGCGCTGGCCGCCGCCGGCTTCCTGCAGACTCACAGCTCCGCCTACACCCACAAGGATCGCGGCAAGGTGCTCGACCTGCATTTCCAGAAGGATGGCACGGACCTGTTCAAGGGCTGGAAGCTGGAAGAATGCGAAGCCAACATGGCGCAGATCAACAAGATCTTCGGCGACGTGGGCGTCACCTTCACGCCGCGCGTCATGAGCCTGGCCGAAGCCTACGCCTAAGCGAAAAAGTTTCCTGGAAAATGGGGTACGTCCCCATTTTCCAGGAAGCCTGAGCGTAACGGCGGGGACAAGAATCAGGGGCGGTCCGGTCATCCGGTCCGCCCCTGTTTTCCATTCCCCCCGCCGATAGCTCAAGCCACATCGATGTGGTACAGGGCCCAGGGGCAGGCGCCGAAGCGCTCGGCCAAGGGGCGCGCCGCCATCTCGGGCACGCGGTCCGCATCGTAGACCGCCCACAGGGGGCCCAGTCCGCCGAGCGCCATCGGTGCGCCATCCAGGTGCGTCGCCACGATGAAGCGCTGCTTGCGCGCCTGGGCGCCGGTCACGGATGCCGCGTAGCCGTCGACGGCCCGCAGCGTAATGCGGGTGCCGTCGGTCACGGCGACGCCTGCGGCCTTCAGCACGTCGGCCAGCAGCGGGCCGGACAGCGTGTGCACCTTGCCATCGTATTCCAGCGTGGGCCGGATCGTCAGCGACGGCAGCGCGGCCAGCGCCCCGTAGTCGAAGGCCCACGCCTTCTCGAACGACAGCTTCTGCTTGAACATCATCTGGTCCGCCACCGGATCGAACTTGCCGCGATTGGCTTTCGGGATCGCGCCCGTGACCGTCAATAGTGCCGGGCCGCGCTGCGCGGTCTTCGGTGCAGCCAGCGCCGGCGCCGCGCCGGTGGCCGCCAGCGCGGCCAGGAAGCTACGTTTCTCCATCAGGTTTCCTTGTTGTTCTCGTTGCGGGAGTGGCCCACCCGCGGCCGCTCAGCGATGGCCACTCAATGGTGTCCGCTCAGCGAGGTCCATTCACATATGTCCCGTCACTTGTGTCCATTATCATAGCGTGATGGACCTGTTCCCCGCCGATGCCACCCTGCAGCCGATCCCGATCGAGGATGGCGAACTGGCGTTCCTGCCACAGCTTCCCCTGACCTTGCCGAACGCCGAGGTATTGCGCCGCCTGCTCGATGACATCGCCTGGCGCGAAGAAACCATCTACCTGTTCGGCAAGCCCCGTAAACAGCCGCGCCTGTCGGCTTGGTATGGCGAGGCCAGTTACACCTACTCCGGCCGCACCTTCCACCCGCTGCCATTCACGCCGCTGCTGCAGGACATCCGGCGCGCCGCCGAAGCGGCCACCGGAAAACGGTTCAACAGCGTGCTGCTGAACTGCTACCGCAACGAACGCGACAGCATGGGCTTCCATAGCGATGACGAACCGGAACTCGGCCCCGAACCGGCGATCGCCTCCATCACGTTCGGCGCCACGCGCACCTTCATCCTGAAGCACAAGAAGCAGCCGGCCACGGTGAAACTGGACCTGACCGACGGCAGCCTGTTGCTGATGGCGGGCACGCTGCAACAGCACTGGCGCCACGGAATCAACAAGGAAAGCAAGCCGCGCGGCTTGCGCATCAACCTGACGTTCCGCCTGATTCGGTAGAACCTGTCCAGGACTACACTTTATTAGGGTTTCTTAAGGAAACGCCGTCAGTTTGGGCGCGTTCTCTTCCTTTCAATAGCCATTACATCTTCTAACAATTATTACGGAAATGGACCTTTTATAAATATAGTCCGGTGTTATCTTGGTCTCGTCGCGGTTCCAAACACACTGAACAGCGATCCCGCAGCACTGTAAAACCAACCATTTTGCTGAGAGATCAACCATGAAAAACACCCTTCTTGCCCTTGTCGCTTCCGCTGCCGCCTTCGGCGCCGTGTCCGCCCATGCCGCCGATGGTTCGCCCTACGTGGGTATCGGTGGCGTCGTGTCCGAACACCGGTATAACAACATGGCCGGCGATACCACCGGCGCCGACAACGCCAAGCACGAGTACGGCGGCAAGTTCTTTGCCGGCTACCAGATCAATCCGATGTTCGCCGTGGAAGCCGGCTATACCGACTTCGGCAAGTCCGATTACAGCTATGCGGTCAACGGTGCCCGCGGCCGTGGCGAAGCGGATTCGAAATCGTATTACCTGGCGGGCAAGGCCAGCTACCCGGTGGCTGAAAAGGTCAACGTGTTCGGCAAGCTCGGCGTCGCGCACAACAAGAATGACGTGACCGTTTCCGGCCTGGCCGGCAACTACCGTGGCGAGTCGAGCCGCAATGCGGCGTACGCCGCGCTGGGCGCGGAATACGCGGTGACGGAAAAGGTCGGTCTGTCGCTGGAATACGAGCACTACGGCAAGAACGAAGTGGACATCGGCCGCAGCAAGGGTGCCGTGTCGCTGAACGCGCGCTACAGCTTCTAAGCTGCGGCGCGTTGCACCGGTCGAGGCCGGGCGCGACAGCCGGGCCGCGTGTTCGATGCGGCCCAATGTCCCTGTGCCCGCCTCCCCGCAACACCTTTCTTCGTGACGGAAGAAAAAACGGACTCCCTCGGGAGTCCGTTCTCGTTCATGGGGCCGGATTCAGGCTGCAAGATCCAGGCGGCCCGAATTCCGGCGGCCAGGATTCAAGCGGCCAGAGTTCAAGCGGCCATCGTTCAGTTCGTGAGTGGCTTGTAGCGGATACGCTTCGGCTTGGCGCCTTCTTCGCCGAGGCGCTTCTTCTTGTCCGCTTCGTATTCCTGGTAGTTGCCGTCGAAGAACGTGACCTGCGAATTGCCTTCGAATGCCAGGATGTGCGTGGCGATGCGGTCCAGGAACCAGCGATCGTGGGAAATCACCATCACGGAGCCGGCGAATTCCAGCAGCGCATCTTCCAGCGCGCGCAGGGTTTCCACGTCCAGGTCGTTCGACGGTTCATCCAGCAGCAGCACGTTGCCGCCCTTGAGCAGCGTCTTGGCCAGGTGCAGGCGGCCGCGTTCGCCACCGGACAGGTTGCCGACGATCTTCTGCTGGTCGCCACCCTTGAAGTTGAAGCGGCCCAGGTAGGCGCGCGACGGCATCTCGAAACGGCCCACGCTCAGCATGTCGGCACCGCCGGACACGTCTTCGAACACGGTCTTGTTGTTGGCCAGTTCGTCGCGGTTCTGGTCGACCAGCGAGACTTTCGCGGTCTTGCCGATGACGACTTCGCCGCTGTCCGGCGTGTCAATGCCGGCGATCATCTTGAACAGCGTCGATTTACCGGCACCGTTCGGGCCGATGATGCCGACGATCGCGCCCGGCGGCACGATGAACGACAGGTTGTCGATCAGCAGGCGGTCGCCGAACGCCTTGGACACGTTCTTGAATTCGATGACATCGTTCCCGAGGCGCTCGGCCACGGGAATGAAGATCTCCTGCGTCTCGTTGCGCTTCTGGTATTCGTATTCGGACAGCTCGTTGAAGCGGGCCAGGCGGGCCTTCGACTTGGCCTGGCGCGCCTTCGGGTTCTGGCGCGACCATTCCAGTTCCGTCTTCAGCGCCTTCTGGCGTGCCGATTCGGTGGATTCTTCCTGCTGCAGGCGGGCCTGTTTCTGGTCCAGCCACGAGCTGTAGTTGCCTTTCCACGGGATGCCGTGGCCGCGGTCCAGTTCAAGGATCCATTCGGCGGCGTTGTCGAGGAAGTAGCGATCGTGGGTGATGCCGACCACGGTGCCCGGGAAGCGCAGCAGGAATTGCTCGAGCCATTCGACGGATTCGGCATCCAGGTGGTTGGTCGGTTCGTCGAGCAGCAGCATGTCCGGCTTGGACAGCAGCAGCTTGCACAGCGCCACGCGGCGTTTTTCACCGCCGGACAGCACGCCGATTTTCGCATCCCATGGCGGCAGGCGCAGCGCGTCGGCGGCCATTTCCAGCTGCAGGTTCAGGTTGCCGCCATCGGCGGCGGCCAGGATCGATTCCAGGCGCTGCTGCTCGGCGGCCAGCGCGTCGAAGTCGGCATCTTCCTCGGCATACGCGGCGTACACGGCGTCCAGCTTCGCTTGCGCCTCGAACGCTTCGCCCAGGCCCGATTCCACTTCCTGGCGCACGGTCTTTTCAGGATCGAGCTGCGGTTCCTGCGGCAGGTAGCCGATCGACAGGCCCGGCATCGGGCGCGCTTCGCCCTGGATGTCGGTATCGATGCCGGCCATGATTTTCAGCAAGGTCGACTTACCGGAGCCGTTCAGGCCCAGCACGCCGATCTTCGCACCCGGGAAGAACGAGAGCGAAATGTCTTTCAGGATCTGGCGCTTGGGCGGGACGATTTTGCCCACGCGGTTCATGGTATAGACGTAATTTGCCATTGAGAAATTCTCGAATTGAGTGATGTAACTTTAAAGAAGGTCAACAAGGATACGCCAAACGGTGCCGGAGGGCCAGTGAGCCGCCAGTCAGGCCGCTGTCCGCCGGCTGGTCCAGAACCCTTCCGCGATATACAGCGCCAGCGCGCTCCAGATCACGATGAAGCCGGCCAGCCGCGCTGTCGAGAACCTTTCGTGGAAGACCAGCAGCCCGAGGATCATCTGGATCGTCGGCCCGATGTATTGCAGCATGCCGAGCACCGACAGCGGGATCTTGCGCGCGCCGGCGGCGAACAGCAGCAGCGGGATCGCGGTGATCGGGCCGGCGGCCACCAGCAGCGCGCGCGTCCAGTCGCTGGGCGTGTTGACGAAGGTGTTGGCGCCATGGACCGTCAGCCAGACGACATAGCCGCCGGCCAGCGGGAACAGCAGCAGTGTTTCGAACGACAGGCCTTCCAGCGCCGCCAGCGCGGCCGTCTTGCGCAGCAGGCCATAGGTGCCGAACGTGGCGGCCAGCGCCAGCGCGATCCATGGCAGGGCGCCGGCCTGCCAGGTGAGCCAGGCCACGCCGGTGGCGGCCACGCCGATCGCCAGCCACTGGCCGCCGCGCAGCCGCTCCTTCAGCACGAACAGGCCAAGCAGCACATTGAACAGCGGCGTGATGAAGTAGCCCAGGCTGGCGTCGATCACATGGCCGTTGTTGACGGCCCAGATGTAGATGAACCAGTTGGCCGACAGCAGCAGCGCGCTGGCGGCGAAGGTGGCCACGGTCCTCGGCTGTTTCAGCACCGCCGGCAGCCATTTCCACTGGCGGCGCACGCTCAGCACGATGCACAGGAACAGCAGCGACCAGACCATGCGGTGCGCCAGGATTTCCAGCGGTGGCACTTCGCCGATCGCATGGAAATACAGCGGGAACAGCCCCCACAGCAGGAATGCGGTGGTGGCGTTCAGCACGCCGCGGTAGCTGTCCTCCTTGTGCGCTGCCTGCGTCATGCCAGTTCCAGGTGCAGGATCGGATACGGGTGGCCGAAGGGATCGCGCGCCGAGCGGCCGACCTGGCGAAAGCCCATCCGCGCGTAAAAGCCGGCGGCCTGGCCATTCTGCTCGTTCACGTCCACTCTGGTGGCGCCCAGGGTGCCGATCGCGAATGCCGCCAGCGCGCGGCCGGCGCCGCCGCCACGCCGTTCCGGGTGCACGAACAGCATCTCGATGTTGCCGTCGGCCACGCCGATGAACGCATAGGGCGCGCCGGCAGCGTCGCGCAGGCAGTACAGTGGCGCAAACGTGCCGAGCAGTTCGCGCACCAGTGGCACCAGCGTGGCGATGGCTTCCTCGGACAGGAAGTCGTGGGTGGCCCGCACCGAGGCTTCCCATACCTCGAACAGGCGAGGGGCATCGGCGGCGGTGGCCTTGTCGATTTGTATAGTGTCATCTTTCATGAGCCGCGACCTTATCACAGTGGCGCAGCATGCGCTGCTCGTCGCCGGCTTGCTTTTAGAGGGCGGTTGGCCTATTGTGCAGTGCGCAAAAACATAATACGGGTGCAATTTTGACAGACAAAAAAAGCAGCCTCGCCACGCTGACGCTGGCGGCGGTAGGCATCGTCTACGGCGACATCGGTACCAGCCCTCTCTATACACTGAAAACCATCTTCGATCCCGACCATGGCCTGGCGCTGAACGAAGCCAACCTGCTGGGTGTCGTGTCACTGATCTTCTGGGGACTGACGATCGTCGTCTCGCTGAAGTACGTCACGCTGGTGCTGCGTGCCGACAACCGGGGCGAGGGCGGCATCATGGCCCTGATGGCGCTGGCGCTGAATTCGGTCAGCAAGCGCTCCGGCTGGCATTTTCCCCTGCTCGTGCTGGGCGTGCTGGGCGCCACCATGTTCTACGGCGACAGCGTAGTCACGCCGGCGATTTCCGTGCTGAGCGCGATCGAAGGCCTGGAAGTGGCCACGCCTGCGCTGGAGCACTATGTGGTGCCGCTGACCATCGTGGTGCTGGTGTCGCTGTATTCGGTGCAGCGCCACGGCACGGCCGGCATCGGCCGTTTCTTCGGGCCCGTGATGGTGCTGTGGTTCGCCGCGCTGGCGATCATGGGCATCGTCAACATCGTCGAACGGCCCGATATCCTGCGCGCCCTGAACCCGCTGCACGCGGTGCACTTCATGATCGACAACGGCTTCGTGGCGTTCGTCGGCCTGGGCGCCGTGGTGCTGGCGTTCACCGGCGCCGAAGCGCTGTACGCGGACATGGGCCACTTCGGCAAGCGGCCGATCCGCATGGCTTGGTTTGCCGTGGCGTTCCCCGCGCTGTCGCTGAACTATTTCGGCCAGGGCGCGCTGCTCCTGCACGCGCCGGAGGCGATCTCGAATCCGTTCTTCCAGCAGCTCGGCAGCTGGAGCGTCTACCCGCTGGTGGTGCTGGCCACGATGGCCACCGTGATCGCCTCGCAGGCGACGATTTCCGGCACGTTCTCGATGACCAAGCAGGCCATCGCCCTGGGCCTGCTGCCGCGCATGCGCATCATGCACACGTCCGAGCACCAGATCGGCCAGATCTACATCCCGGCCGTCAACTGGCTGCAGCTGATCGTCGTGCTGATCGCCGTGATCGGCTTCGGTTCCTCGGATGCCCTGGCCGGCGCCTACGGCATCGCCGTCTCGGCCACGATGCTGGCCACCACGATCCTGACGTTCTTCGTGATCCGCTACCGCTGGCACCTGCCGCTGCCGCTGTGCATCGCCGCCACCGGCTTCTTCCTGGTGATCGACGTGCTGCTGTTCTCGGCCTGCACGCTGAAGCTGTTCCATGGCGGCTGGATGCCGCTGCTGCTCGGTACCGCGCTGTTCACGATCATGCTCACATGGCGCACCGGCCGCCAGCTGGTGTTCCAGAACCTGGAAAAGCATGCGATCCCGCTGGAAGACTTTCTTTCCTCGCTGTTCGTGGCGCCGCCGGCGCGGGTGCCCGGCACCGCCGTGTTCCTGCGCGGCGAAAGCGATGGCGTGCCGCATGCGATGCTGCACAACCTGTCGCACAACAAGGTGCTGCACGAACGGGTGGTCTTCCTGACCGTGCACATCCTGGAAGAACCGTATGTGGCGGCGGCGGAACAGGTGCGCATCACCGACCTGGGACACCAGTGCTTCCAGGTCAACGTGGACTACGGCTTCAAGGACGAGCCGGACATTCCTGCCATCCTCGACCGGTGCGCCGACTACGGCCTGCGTTTCGAGATGATGGAAACCTCCTTCTTCATCGCCCGCCAGACCGTGATCTCGGCGCCGCAGCAAGGCATGGCGCCGTGGCGCGAACACCTGTTCGTGGCGATGTCGCGCAATGCCCGCGCCGCGGCCGACTATTACCAGATCCCGCCGAACCGCGTGATCGAGCTGGGCACCCAGGTGGAGATCTGAGATCGTTGCCATGAATTTGTAAAGAAATGTTGTGCCAGGGGAGCGGCAGTGGCAGTCTGTTAAACTTTCGCTCCACCGGCAACCTGCCATCAACCGTTTTCAACGAATTTTCAACGAATTTCCAATCCAGGTAAGAGTGACCATATGAAATCGATTTTCCAAATTCTCGCGACGCTGGCCTGCGCGCTGTCCCTGACTGCCTGCGGCGGCAGCGACGACGCACCGGTGACGACCCCTGCCGCCCCGACCGTGACGAAGGTCGACCTGGCCGTGGGCACCGGCATCGAAGCCATCGCCGGCGACACCCTCACCGTGGCCTACACCGGCTGGCTGTACGATGAAACCAAGACGGAAAACAAGGGCGCCCAGTTCGACCAGGCCGTCGCCACCACCCCGTTTACCTTCCAGCTCGGCAAGGGCATCGTGATCCCCGGCTGGGACCAGGGCGTGGTCGGCATGCGCGTGGGCGGCAAGCGCCGCCTGATCATCCCGGCAGCACTGGGCTATGGCAGCGTGGCGAAGCCCAACATCCCCGCCAACTCGACGCTGATGTTCGAGATCGAAGTGCTGACCATCAAGCGCTGAGCTTCGGTACAAAAAAATGGCGGCCTGCGGGCCGCCATTTTTTTTGCCGCGTTCGCGCCCGTCAAAGTCAGTCGCGCAAGGCGCCCACAGGTGCCAGCCGCAACGCGGCCAGCGTATGGCGTGCCGTGGCCAGCAGCGCCACCAGGGCCGCCAGCAGCGTTGCCGCCACGAGCGGCCACTGGCCCAGCGGCGCGCGCTCGACGAAGCCGGCCAGGTAGCGCTCGATCGCCAGCCAGGCCAGCGGCAAGCCGAGCAGCGCGCCAGCCGCCAGCAGTGCGGCGAACTCGCGGCCCAGCAGCCGGGCGATGGCACCCTTGCCGGCACCGTACAGCTTGCGCAGCACGATCTGCCGGCGGTTGCGCTGCACGCTGTAGGCGGCCAGCACATAGATGCCGAATGCGGCCAGGCCGACCGCGAGCGCGCTGGCCGTTCCCAGCATCCTGGCCAGCCGCGCATCTTCCTGGTAGGTCTGCGCGAACGGGGCGGCCGCCGGCTGCACGGCCATGATCCGGTCCGGGAAATAGCGCTGCCACAATGGCGCCAGCATGCGTTCCGCTTCGTCCACGACGGCCGCCGTGCGCAACGTGAGCACGCCATACTCCGGCGTCAGGATGTAGACGATCGGTTCGGTGCGCTGGCGCAGGTCGTTGTGGCGGATGTCCGGAGCGATGCCGACGATCGCGCCGCGCTCGGCGAACGGCGCCTGGCCGACCGCGGCTTGCGGAGCAGGATAGTCCAGTGCGGTGGCGGCAGCGGCGTTCAGCACGAGGGCATCGCCATTGGCCCGGTCGGTATCGGCCCGGTACAGGCGGCCGAACTGCGGCCGGATCCCATACACCTCGAAGAATTCGGGCGATACCGGCTTGATCTCGAGGCGCAGGTCGCGCCCGTCGCGGGTACGGAAACCCTGCACGATCTTCCTGCCATCGCGGCCAACCGCCTCGGCCGACAGGGCCACCCCACCGGCCAGTGGCAAGCGGCGCACCGCTTCGGCGAAGGCCAGGATGGCCTCCGGTTTGGCATCCTGCGGCAAGTCCACCGTGACCAGCTGCCCGGGATTGAAGCCGGGATCGGCCTGGCTGGCGAAGCGCGTCTGCCATGCCACGGCGATGGCCATGCCGCCGAGCGCGATCGCGGTGGCGAACTGCAGCGCCGTCAGCCCCCGGCGCAGCCATAGCCCGCCTACCGTTTCGCTGTTGTCGCGCCCCGCCAGCGCCGCCGCCGGGCGCACGCGCAGCGCTACCAGGGCCGGCCAGCCGCCAGCCAGCATGCCGACCAGCAGCGCCGCCAGCAGGGCAAGGGCGATACGCGCCGGGGCGAAGAAGCCTTGCAGGGTGCGGTCAACCAGGCCGGCAAAGGTGGGCAGCAGCATCCACGCGAGCATCATGCCCAGCACCGCGGCCAGCATGGACACCAGCACCGATTCGGCAAGGAACTGCGCCGCCATGCGCGGTGCGCTGGCGCCGAGCAGCTTGCGCAGGCCCGATTCGCGCTGGCGCTGCTGGGCACGCACGGTGGCCAGGTTGACGTAGTTCGTCACGGCCAACAGCAGCACCAGCAGCGCGATGCCAGCCAGCGCCAGCACGGTGGAACGCTTGCCGTAGCTGTCGCCGCTGCGGCTGGCCGCCATGTCGGGATCGAAATACGCATCCGGCAACGCAACGATCTTGACCTCGGTGCCGGGACCCTGCATGGTCTTGCCCATCGGGCCGCTGCGCATGCGCTGCTCCATCGGCGAGGCGTCGACGGCCTCCTGCAGCAGCGCTTCCAGTTGCCTGGCATCGGCGCCCGCCTTCAGCTTGAGGAAGACACCGCCGCGCTTCCAGTCCGGTACCAGCGTCCGTTCGGCCACCGGGCGTGCACGACTCAACGGTCCGGCCAGCGCTTCCCAGCGGGTCGTGGCGTTGGCAGGCGGATCGGGCAGCACTGCCGCCACCCGCAGGGTCTCGCCGTTCACCTGCACCGTGCGGTCCAGGACGCCGGCCGCCGTGCCGAACAGCCGGCGGGCGGTTTCCTGCGTCACCGCCAGTGCATCGGGCCGGGACAGGACCGCTGCGACGTCGCCGGCCACGGGCACGATGCCGAAAATCCCGGCAAACGCCGGGTCGACGGCCAGCAGCGCCACTTCGTGCAGGTGTTCGCCGGCCCGTATGGGTGCGTCCAGCGGCACGGCGATGCTGGCCTGTTCCACCATGCCGCTGTCCAGTGCCACCTGGCGCAGCGGCAGCATCGCACGGGTATTCCAGTCCGGGCGGGGGAACCAGTTGATGCGCTGCTTCAGTTGCACCACCCGCGCGGCATCGGGCACGTGGCTGTCGTAGCTGAAGCAGTAGCGCACGTAGCCGAGCAGCAGGAAGCACGCGGCGAAGGCCAGCGCCAGCCCGAGCACGGTCACCAGGGAAAAGCCGGGCTCGCGCAGCAGCAGGCGCCAGCCGATACGGAAATCACGCAACGTCATCGTTTCTCCTTCAGGATCGCAGGATGGCCACGGGCGTGGCGCGCAGCGCCGCCACGGTATGGCGCAGGGTGGCAAGGGCGGCCACCAGCACGGCGATGGCGGTGGCACCCAGCAGCGTCCAGCCGCCGATCGGCGCATGGTCGACAAAGGCGGCCAGGTAGGCGCGGATCGCCAGCGCGGCCGGGGGCAGCCCGATCACGGCGCCCAGTGCCAGCAGCACGGCGAATTCGCGCCCCAGCAGCCTGGCGATGGCGGCCCGGCCCGCGCCGTGCAGCTTGCGCAGCACGATCTCGCGGCCGCGCCGCTGCACGTTGTAGGCCGACAGCACGTAGATGCCGAACGCCGACAGCACGATCGCGACGATGCTGGCGGCACCCAGCAGGGAGGCCAGCCGGAGGTCCTGCGCGTAGCTCTCGGCGAGGTAGCTGGCGGCCGGGCGTACTTCGGGCATATCGTCCGGGAAGAACTTGCCGAACAGGCCGATCGCCTGCCGTTCCAGTTCACGCAGGTCGCCATCGCCGCGGATCGTCAGCACCGAGGCGTCCAGCGCGTTCCGGTAGTACATCGGCTGCGGGTTTTCGCGCAGCGATTCATGCCGCAGGTCGGGCGCGATGCCGATCACGCGCGCCGTCATCCGCTTGCCGTCGTGCTCGAACGAGACCAGGCCGCCCACCGCGGCTTGCGCCGAAGGGAAGCCCAGTGCCAGCGCGCCTGCCCGGTTCAGCATGACGGTGCCCGGCGCCGCGTCCCGCTCGATCTTCGGATCGAAGGTGCGCCCCGCCACGGCCGCCACGCCGTACACCTGGAAAAAATCGGCCGACACGTTGCGCGACACCAGCACGGTCTCGCGCCCGCCCAGCCGCCGGATCGGGCCATTCTGGCCGGCGAATGGCTGGCCCACGGCGTTCTCGGAAAACGCCACGCCGCGCACCTGCGGCAGGCGGCGCAGCGCTTCCCGGTACTGCAGGCCCTGCGGGCCTTGCCACAGCGCGCGCGGCAGCGACACCGTGAGCAGCGGAGCGGCATCGAAGCCCGGATCGGCCGCGCTGGCAAAGCGGGCCTGCCAGGCGATGGCCAGCGTGGCCGCGGTCAGGCCCATCGCCACGGTCAGCTGCAGTACGGTCAGCGCGCGCCGCAGCCACAGGCCGCCACGCGGCTCCATTTCGCGGCGCATGCCCAGCACGGCGGCCGGGCGCATGTCCAGCGCGATCCACAGCGGGTACAGGCCAGCCAGCAAGCCGGTTACCACGCCGACCGCCAGCGCCGCCAGGATGCTGGCCGGCGACATCATCTGGTCGAGCGGGCGGTCCAGCATGCCGGACAAGGCCGGCAGCAGCAGCCAGGCCAGCAGCAAACCCAGCGCGGTGGCCAGCAGGGCAACCAGCAGCGCCTCGGCCAGCAGCTGGGCGGCGAGGCGGAAGGCGCCCGCGCCCAGCACCTTGCGCAGCACGATTTCCGGCTGCCGGCGCGTGGTGCGCACGGCGGCCAGGTTGACATAGTTCGCCACCGCCAGCGCCAGCACCAGCAGGCCGATGAGGCCCAGGCCGATGACGATGGACCTGTCGCCATGGGCCGTGCTGCCGGGGCGTCCTTCCAGGCTGGTATCGAAGTACAGGTCGGGCAATGGGGTCAGCGCCAGGTCGACCATCTTGCGCGAGCCCAGCGTGCGCCGCAGGTCGGGCGGCAGCTCGCGCAGCAGCGGCGAGTTGTCGAATACGCGCTGCATGTGCGCGGTGAACTCCGCCGGGGCGATGCCGGGTGCCAGGCGCACGTACAGGTAGCCGGCGGTCATGCCCCACGATTGTTCCAGGTGCTCGCGGTATTCACGCGGCATCAGGATGCTGTCGAAGCTGTTCAACAGTTCGTAGTGCAGGGTTGCCGTTGCCGGCGGATCGGCCAGCAGCGCGGCCACGGTCAATGCCTTGCCTTCGATGTGCAGCACCTTGCCGAGTGCCTGGCGGGTGCCCAGCGTTTTCAGTGCCGCGCCGTAGGTCAGCGCGACCGCATCGGGCCTTGCCAGGGCCTGCGCCAGGTCTCCTTCCGCCGCGGCCAGGCCGAACACCTTCGTGAAGCCGGGCGTCACCGCCACCGCCTTCAGCCGCTGCATGCCGGACGGCGTGCGCACGCTGGCCATGGCCGGCATGGCCAGCACGGCTGCCTGTGTCATGCCGCTTTTTTCGGCCACGTGCACCAGCGGCAGCGGCATGCCCTCGAACCAGCCGGGCTTGCCGATCACGTTGATGTGCTGCTTGACCGCGTACACCTCGTGCGCCGCCGGCACATGGCGGTTGTAGCCGAACGAAAACGCCACGTAGGCCAGCAGCGCGAAACAGGTGGCGAAGCCGGCCGCCAGGCCGAGGATCGTGACGGCCGAATAACCCGGCTCGGCCGCCAGCTGGCGCCAGGCGAGACGCCAATGCCTCATGCGGCACGCAGCGCGTCGACGATGATGCGCCCGTCGAGCAGGTTCAAGGTGCGCGATGCCTGTGCCGCGTGGGCCGGCGAGTGGGTCACCATCACGACCGTGGTGCCTTCGGCGTTGATGGTGCGCAGCAGGCGCATCACGTCGTCGCCATGGGCGGTATCCAGGTTGCCGGTCGGTTCGTCGGCCAGCAGGATGGCCGGGCCGGCCACCAGTGCGCGGGCGATCGCCACGCGTTGCTGCTGGCCGCCGGAAAGCTGGGACGGCCGGTGCTTCGCACGGTGCGCCACGCCCAGCTTGTCCAGCATGGCCGCCACCTTCACCTTGCGTTCGCGCGCCGGCATGCCGGTGTATTCGAGCGCCAGCTCGACGTTCTCGAACACCGACAGTTCCTCGATCAGGTTGAAGCTCTGGAAGATGAAACCGATGCGGCCGCGCCGCAGTTCATTGAGCCGCGATTCGCTCCAGCCGGCCACGTTGCGGCCCTCGAACCAGTAGTCGCCGCTGGTCGGCACATCGAGCAGGCCCAGTACCGACAGCAGCGTGGACTTGCCGCAACCCGACGGGCCGGTGATCGCCACATACTCGCCGGCGTCGATCTCCAGGTCGATGCGGTCGAGAGCGGTGGTCTGCACTTCACCGGCCACGTGGATCTTGCTGACGCCTGATAGTTTGAGCATGGGGTATTCCTTTGTTGAGAGTGGGAGATTACTGCAAGTCGGCACTAGTCGAGCTGCAGCCGGGTCGAGTTGCCGAAGCCGGCATAGGTGGAAACGATCACGCGCTCGCCGGGCGCAAGGCCGGACAGTACTTCGATCTGTGCGTTGTTGCGCCGGCCCGCGCGGATCGGGCGGCGCTCGGCATGGGTGGCATCGGTGAACACATACACCCAGGCCGCGCCGGAGTCCGACACGAAGGCACCGTTCGGCAGCAGCAATGCCGGCGCCGGCTCGCCCAGCGTGATCTGCGCGTCCAGGCTCTGGCCGGGGCTCAGTACCGGCTGGCCTTCGGTGAACAGCAGCTCGGCGGTGAAGCGGCCATCCTTGATCTGCGGGTACACCGTGCCGACCTTCACCGGATAGCGGCGGCCGTCCTGGGTGACCACGCCGAGGCGGCCGACCGATACGCGGTTCAGGTAATACTCGTCGACCAGCGCGGACAGCTTGAAGCGCTGCGGGTCGTCGATGCGGCCGACGCGCTTGCCGGTGACGATCGATTCCCCCACCTGCAGGCGGAAATCGGTGAGCCGGCCGGCGACGGGGGCACGCACGGCCAGGGCGTCGACGGTCTGTTCCACCAGCCGCAGGCCGGTGGCGAGGCCCGTGATCGTTTCCTCCAGGCGCCCGAGCGCATTGCCGCGCACCTTGTCTTCCGCCTCGATGCTGTGCTGTTCGAGCGCCAGCGCGCGCTGCGCCTTGTCGTGCCTGTCCCGCGCTTCTTCCAGCGCCACGGCGGAAACATAGCCCTGGCTGGCCAGCCGTTCGGTGCGCGCCAGGGTTTTCTGCGCCTGTTCCAGTGCGAACGACAGGTCGTCCAGCCGGCGCTGGCGCTCGGTGCGGTTGCTCTGTTCGGCCACCCGCAGGGTCGACAGGTTGGAGATCTGCTGCGCGTATTCGGACTGGCGCGCCAGCAGCTCCAGGTTGCGCTGCGGGTTCGAGATGCGGAACAGCAGCTGGCCCCGGTCGACCAGGTCGCCGTCGCGGGCATGCACTTCCTCGATGCGGCCCGACTCCACGGAATCGAGCATGACGGCGGTCAGCGGTTCGGCGTTGGCGCGCACGGCGATATCGTCGCGGAAGATGCCCCGTTCGACGGTGACGATGCGCAGGTCGGCGCCGTCGACCTGCAGGCCGCGCGGCATCCAGTGCCAGATCGCGAAGCCGGCGGCCAGCACCGCCAGCAGGCCGGTGATCGCCAGGACGATGGTGCGGCCGCGGCGGCGCGGGACGACCATGTCCATCGCCGCGCCGCTGGCTGGCCTGGTGGGAGAGGGTGGCAGGATATGCATGCCCCTTCTATTGCAAGGCATGTGCCAGCCCTGTTTCCGCGCCTTCCGCCGGGGTTCTGGCCGAAAGCGGACAATAAGCGGACAAGGTGCGGTGTCCGCTTCCGGACAGGTCGCGAAAGCGCTGTCCGCGGGCCGAATGCTGCTGCTAGAATGCCCCGATCCCAACGCGCCAGCTTTCTTTCATGTCCGATTCCACCGCCCGCATCCTGATCCTCGACGACGATGCCGACGTGGCCTACGCGGCGCGCATGCTGCTGCGCCGCCGCTACGGCGAGGTGGCGGTGCTGCACGATCCGGGGCAGCTGGGTGGCGTGCTGGCGCGCGGCGTGCCGGACGTGGTGCTGCTCGACTTCAATTTCGCCCCGGGCCGCACCGACGGCGCCGAAGGTCTGGCCGCGCTGGACGTGCTGCGCCGCCAGCCGCAGCCGCCGGCCGTGATCGCGCTGACCGCGTATGCCGACGTGCCGCTGGCGGTGGAAGCATTGAAGCGCGGCGCCGCCGACTTCATCACCAAGCCATGGGATAACGCGCGGCTGGTGGCCGCCGTCGATACGGCGCTGGCGCGGCGGCGGCCCGCGGCCGGGACGGCACTGCGCGGTGCTTCCGAATTGATGGGCGATTCGGCGCCGATGCAGGCGGTGCGCGCCATGATCGCCGGCGTGGCGCCCACCGAGGCCAACGTGATGGTGCTGGGCGAGAACGGCGTCGGCAAGGAACTGGTGGCGCGCGCATTGCACGCGCAATCGCGGCGCGCCGCCGGCACTTTCCTCTCGGTGGACATGGGCGCGCTGCCGGAAGCCACCTTCGAGAGCGAGTTGTTCGGCCATCGCAAGGGTTCGTTCACGGATGCCAAGGCCGACCGCGCCGGGCGCTTCCAGGCCGCGCGGGGCGGCACGCTGTTCCTCGACGAGATCGGCAACATGCCGCTGGCCGGGCAGGCCAAGCTGCTGACGGCGCTGGAGCGGCGCGAGGTGACCCCGGTCGGCGCCGACCGGCCGGAAAGCGTGGATGTGCGCATCGTCAGCGCCACCAATCTCGATGAAGCGCGGCTGTTCGATCCCGCCGTGTTCCGTGCCGACCTGCTGTTCCGGCTCAACACGATCGTGGTGCGCGTGCCGCCGCTGCGCGAGCGGCGCGACGACGTACCGCTGCTGGCGCGGCACTACCTGGCGCTGTACGAGACGCAGTACGGCCGGCCGGCCCGGTCAATCGCGCCGGCGGCGGTCGATGCGCTGTGCGGGCACCCGTGGCCGGGCAATGTGCGGGCGCTGCGGCATGCGTGCGAGCGGGCCGTGATCCTGGGCGCGCATGCGGAGTACCGGATCGATGATTTCGGACTCGCCGCGGGCGCGATGCCGGCGCCGTCGCCTGCCGTCCCGGTGGCAGTGGGAGGATTGATGCCAGCGGTGACCGCCGCCGTACGAGAGGAAGCCACGCTGTCGTCGCTGGAGCGCGAGGCGATCGCTGCCGCGCTGGCGCAGGCGCAGGGCAATATCAGCCATGCCGCGCGGATGCTGGGCGTGTCGCGCGCGGCGCTGTACCGCAAGCTGGACAAGCATGGCATCTGAGCGGGGCATGCGGTTCGGCGTGCTGGCCGCCGCCGGTACACTGGCCGGCCTCGGTGCCTGCGCGGCGTCCGTGGCGGATTCGCCGCGCCTGCTGGTGCTGTGCGGGCTGGGTGCCGCCGCGGCCACGGTCGTGCTGTGGCGCTGCCTCGGGAAGCTGCGGCTGCCGGTCGCACGTCCCGAATCGCCGGTGCCCGCCGCGGCATGGCCGGCATCGGCCTCGGTGCTGGCGCTGGAAGCACGGCTCGAACACGCGCCGATCGCGCTGTTCCATATCGACGGCCTGACCGGGCCGGATACCGTCGCGCCGGTCAATGCGAATGCGCGGCGGCTGGTGGCGCCGGGGCGGGCCAGCGATCCGGAGGCGCTGTACGAACTGCTGGCCGCGCAGCCGGCGGACGAGCGGCGCCTGGTCAGCTTCGACACGGAGCGCGGCCTGGAGCGGGCGCTGGTGGCCGTTTCCACGCTGACCGTGCAGGGCGACGGGCAGCGGCTGGTCGCACTGATGCCGGTCGAGAGCCAGCTGGAGGCGGAAGCGCTCAACGCGTGGCGGCAGCTGGTGCATGTGCTGACGCACGAGATCATGAATTCGCTGACGCCGGTGGCTTCGCTGTCGCGCACCGCGCACGACCTGCTGGGCGAGCTGTCCGCGGACTTGCCGGCCGATGCCTCGGAAGACCTGTCCACCGCGCTCGATGCGATTGCCCGGCGCGCCGCCAGCCTCGTCGATTTCGTGTCGAGCTACCGGAGCCTGTCGACGCTGCCGCAGGCACAGCCCGAGCGGGTGCACCTGGGGCGGCTGTTCGCGCGGCTGGCGGCCCTGGTCGGCCCGCACTGGCAGGCACGGGGCGGCAGCGCCGAGTTCTCCGTCGAACCGGCATCGCTGGAAGTGATGGTCGATCCCGGCCAGCTGGAGCAGGCCCTGATCAACCTGCTGAAAAACGCCTCCGAGGCGACCGCGCAAGTGGCATCGCCGCGCGCCACCATCACGGCCCGGCTGGGGCGCGGCGGGCGGCTGCGCATCGAAGTCTGCGACAACGGCCCCGGCGTGCCCGTCGACCTGGCCCCGCACATCTTCACGCCCTTCTTCTCGACGAAAAAACAGGGCCGCGGCATCGGCCTGGCGATGGTGCGGCAGCTGGTGCACGGCAACGGCGGCACCGTGCGCTACGCCCGCTCCGTGAGCAACGGCGCCCGGTTCATCGTCAGTTTCTAGCGAAAGTTGCCAAAAACCGGGGTCAGACCCCGAATTTTGGAAATATTTCCTGGAATTGGGGTCTGACCCCGGTTCTGGGAAATGTTTTTGGAATTTGGGGTCTGGAGGAATGCTGGCTGGCAAGTCAGCATCGCTACGCCGGCAGGGAGCATGCTCCCTGAAACCCCGGCTACGCCCCCAGTTCTGGGAAGTGTTTTAGCGCAGCATGTCGATGTGCGGGATGCCGTCTTCGTCGTACGGATCGCTGATGGTGGTGAAGCCGAAGCTCTGGTAGAAGGCTTCCAGGCGCTGCTGGGCGCCGATGCGGATGCGGTGGCCGGGGTGCTGCCGTTCGGCGCGGCGGATGCCTTCGGCGACGAGCTGGCGCCCGATGCCGGTACCGCGGGCGGTGGCAGGGGTGAGGATGCGGCCGAGCGACATTTCGGTGTACTTGGCGCCGGGGGCGAGGCAGCGCAGGTAGGCCACCAGGCGGCGTTCGCCGGCGACTGTCTGCCAGGCCATCAGGTGATGGGCGGCCTGGTCGTGGTCGTCCAGGTCGGGATACAGGCAGGTCTGCTCCAGCACGAAGACTTCCTGCCGCTGGCGCAGCACTTCGTACAGGTCCCCGCGCGGAATGCTTTCAAACGCCAGCCACTGCCATTCGATCATTTCAATGCCCCATGTAAAGGGGCAATTGTAAGGGCAGTGGCCGGAGAGAACCGCTTAAACGACGGTCAGCGTGACGTCGATGTTGCCGCGGGTGGCGTTCGAGTACGGGCAGACGATGTGCGCGGCCTGCACCAGTTTCTCGGCCGTTTCACGGTCCAGGCCCGGCAGCGAGATCTTCAGTTCCACTTCGATGCCGAAACCGGTCGGGATCGGGCCGATGCCGACGCTGGCGTCGATCGAGGTATCGGCCGGCACGGCGATCTTGTCGCGGCCGCCGACGAATTTCATGGCGCCCAGGAAGCAGGCCGAGTAACCGGCGGCGAACAGCTGTTCCGGGTTGGTGCCTTCGGCGCCGTTACCGCCCAGTTCCTTCGGCGTGGTCAGCTTGACGTCCAGCACGCCATCGCTGGAGACGGAACGGCCTTCGCGGCCACCGGTGGATTTGGCATGGGCGCGGTACAGGACTTTTTCGATCGACATGGTGCAGTTCCTTTCAGCTAGGTAATATTCGATTCAATAGCGCACTATTTACAGGGTACGTATCGATTGCTTTTTTTTGCTGCCTGGGACGCTGTATGCGTCGTCCATGTGCACACTATACATAGAAGGCGATTTAATAGCAAGCGATTTATTATGAAATTGTCGTGACATCACAAGGCCGTTTCAAAGCCTTCCAGCACGTTGACGACATTGGTGCCCAGTTCGCGCAGCGCGCTGCCGCCCTCGAACACGAAGCAGGTCGGCAGGTTCAGCCATGCCAGGCGCTCGCCGAGCCGCAGGAAGTCGCCGCCGCCCAGGCCGAAGCCGCCATGCGCTTCGCCCTGGAAGGTATTGGCGCCCAGCGCCACCACGAGCGCTTCCGGCCGGTACATCGACAGGCGCACGCAGGCCGTTTCCAGCGCGGTAAACCAGGCTTGCGCCGTGGTGCGGGCCGGCAGCGGCAGGTTGCCGTTGTAGCCGTGGCCGGCGCCGTCGCCGGTTTCGTCGGCATGGCCGCTGTAGAACGGATACGCCTGGCGCGGTTCGGCGTGGACCGACAGGCACAGCACGTCGGCCCGGTCGTAGAAGATGCCCTGCGTGCCGCTGCCATGGTGGTAATCGACGTCCAGCACGGCCACGCGCTGCAGGCCATCGTCGAGCAGGTGCTGGGCGGCCAGGGCGGCATTGTTCAGGTAGCAGCCGCCGCCGAAGAAATCCGCGCCGGCATGGTGGCCGGGCGGGCGGGTCAGGGCAAAGCTGCCGCGCTCGCCCACGCGCAGCGCGTGCGCCGCGTTGACGGCGCAATCGGCACCGGTTTTCGCGGCGACCCAGGTGCCCGAGGTGAGCGGCGTGGTGGTGTCGATCGAGTACAGGCCCAGGCGCGCGCCGAGGTCCTCCGGCTCGATGTCGGCGCGCAGCGTGCGCACCGGCCACTGGGAAGCAAACGCGTCCCGCTGGGCGTGGTCCGGCGACTGGGCTGCCCATTCGCTCCAGGCATGGCGCAGGAAATGCAGGTAGCGGGGCGCATGCACGCGCTCGAGCGACATCAGCGGCACGCCATGCGGCGTGACGATCCGTCCCAGGCCGCGCCGCCCCAGTTCGGCAAGGATGGCGTCGATGCGATCGGGCGTGTCGTGCCCGGGAACGGCGTGCCCCTGCACGAGTTCGTGCCGGGGCCGCAGTTGGCCATGCTGTTCGTTAAAGAAGGTCAGCACGCCGGCGAGGGGGAATGGACTGCGGCGTCATGCGTGGTTCGGGCACAGGTTGCTGGCGCGGTAGGCTTTCACGTAGTCGTCGAAGCTGCCCGTCTGCGTGCGCTCCAGCTCGGCCTGTTCGGCCACCGAAGTGGCGGCCAGCGCGCCGAAATGCGCTTCCTGTTCCGGGCTCGGCGGATGCGAGCGGAAGTAGGCGGCGTGCCGCTGGCTTTGCGCGAGGCCGAAGGCGGCAAACGAATTGCCGTGCCGCGCCAGTTCCCGCAGCACGGCGGCCGACGGGGTGCGTTCAGGGTCGGCCAGCTTGGGGCCCTGCTGCGCCAGGGCATCCGTGTGCTGGGTATCGCCGCGCAGCGCATCGAGCAGTTCGGCCGCGGGGCGGATCCGTTCCAGCAGGTCCTCGCCCCAGGCGCGCAGCGTGATCTCCTGGCCATCGCGCGTCAGCGTCAGGCCGGGGCGGCGGCCTTCCTTCACCGTGCGGGCGAAGTTGCGCGCCAGGATCTCGCCTTCCTGCTCGTCGATCGCCGGGCTTTCCTCGAGTGCGCAATAGAGCAGGAATGCGTCGAGGAAGCGGCCGGTCGCCAGGCCCACGCCGACCGGCTCGAACGGATCGACGTCCAGGCAGCGCACTTCGATGTATTGCACGCCGCGGTTGCACAGCGCCTGGATCGGCCGCTCCCCGGTGCGGATCACGCGCTTCGGCCGGATCGTCGAGTAGTACTCGTTCTCGATCTGGATCACGTTGGTCGACAGCTGCTGCCATTCGCCGTTCGCGTCGCGGGTACCGATCTTCTGGTACGGCTCGTAGGGCTGGTTCACGGCGCGGGTCAGGGTGGCGACGTAGCTGTCCAGGCTGTTCTCATGGGGGCGCAGGCCGGACTGGGCATCGTTCTGGTAACCCAGGTCGCTCATGCGCAGGCTGGTCGCATGGGGCAGGTACAGGGTATCGGCCGACAGCGCTTCCAGCTTGTGCGGACGGCCGCGCAGGAAGCTGCTGTTCAGCGCCGGCGAGGTGCCGAACAGGTACATCAGCAGCCAGCTGTTGCGGCGGAAATTGCGGATCAGCGCCAGGTAGGCTTCGGACTGGTAGGCCACCGGAGTGAGCTGCCGGGTGGCCGGCTCGTTCTCGGCCAGGATGCGCCACAGGCGCTCGTCGAGCGAGTAGTTATAGTGGATGCCGGCGATGCATTGCATCGCCTTGCCGTAGCGCAGCGCCAGGCCGCGGCGGTACACATGCTTGAGCATGCCCAGGTTCGATTTGCCATACCAGGCGATCTGGATGTCCTCTTCGGCCGGCAACTGGCAGGGCATCGATTCGCTCCACAGCAGTTCGTCGCCCAGCTTGCTGTAGGCGAAGCGGTGGATGCCGTCCAGCTTGTCCAGCGTGGTGGCGATGTCGTTCTCGGCCGGCGTGATGAACTCGGCCAGCGTTTCCGCATAATCGGTGGTGATCTCCGGATGCGTCAGTGCCGAACCCCAGCCGGCCGGATGGGGCGTGCGCGCCAGGTGGCCATCCGGCTGCACCCGCAGCGTTTCCCGTTCGATGCCACGCAAGCCGCCCCGCAGCACGTCGCGGTGCCGTTCCTCGGCCAGCAGGGCCAGGCGGCGCGTCAGTAGAGTGGACAATTGGCTTTCCTTTCTGTGCATCAGACCAAAATATTGGTGCGAGAGTAACCGAAATTGTGAAAACACGTACGCCGGTCCCTGAACTCGCGCCGTGCCGGAGGGAGCCGTTCGCGGATTCTAGCAAAGCGGTATCGCCTGCTCGGGGCGGTGGCTAACCCTCGCCAGGCGCGCTGGCCCGCCCGCCGGTCACGCGGGCGATGCCGGCCAGGTCGTGCCAGCTCTGCACGCCGGCATACGATCGGGAAGACAGCAGCGCCTGCACGGCGGCCGACTGGTCATAGCCGTGCTCCATCAACAGCCAGCCGCCGGCCACGAGGTGCGCCGGGGCGCCCTCGATGATGGTGCGCAGCGCGGACAGGCCGTCGGCATGGTCGGTCAGCGCGCCGGGCGGTTCGAAGCGCAGGTCGCCCTCCGACAGGTGCCGGTCGCCGGCGGCGATATAGGGGGGATTCGAAACGATCAGGTCGAACGTTCCCTGCGCAACCGCCGTGAACCAGTCGCTGTGCTGGAAGTGCACGGTCACGCCGTGCCGTTCGGCGTTGCGGCGCGCGATGGCGAGGGCATCGGGGCTGACGTCGAGGGCCGTCACCTGCGCATCCGGGCGGGCGTGGGCGATGGCGACGGCGATGGCGCCGCTCCCGGTGCCCATGTCCAGCACGCGCCCGCGCGGCGGCAGGCGCTCCAGCGCCAGCTCGACCAGCAGTTCCGTTTCGGGACGGGGAATCAGCACGCCGGGACCGACCTGGAAATCGAGGCCGTAGAATTCGCGCCTGCCGACGATGTACGCGACCGGTTCGCCAGCCAGCCGGCGCTGCAGCAGGGCGGACACGCCGGCCGCTTCGGCGTCGGTCAGCGCGCGGTCGGATTGCGTGATCAGTGCCGTGCGGGTGATGCCGAGCGCGTGGCACAGCAGGATGCGCTGGTCGACGGGATCGAGCAGCGGCGCGCGCTGCAGCGCCGCCAGCGTGGTGCCGGGGACGACCAGCATGCTCATGCCTGCCGGCGCGCCAGCACCCAGATCATGGTCGCGGCCAGGATCGCGAACCAGACGGCCGACCATTGCGGCACCGACAGGCCGGCGAACATTTCCGCCTTGTCGCACAGTCCCTCCGCCTCGAACAGCCACGGCAGGTAAGTAGCGGTGGGAATCTTGTTCAGCGTGGTCGTCATCGGATCGATGCCGCACGAGAAGCCGGGATTGGCCAGCACGTACAAATGCTTGGCGACGACGCCGAGGCCGCCGATCGCCGCCGCCAGGCCGATGCCCGCGCCGATCTTCGGCTTGCGCCCGAACGCACCGACCAGGCAGCCGATGGCCACCGCGAGGAACAGGTAGCGCTGGATCACGCACATGGGGCAGGGCAGCATGTCCTTCACGTGCTGCAGGAACAGCGCGACGGCGACCACCAGCAGGGCGGCGGCGGCGGCGGACAGGAGGACGGTGCGCGGGCTCAGCGATTTCATCGTCATTAACATTGCTCGAATGGGAAGGCGCCAATTCTCGCATAAAGCGGCGCAGGCCGATGGACGCCGCCCGATCCTAAGGCCGAGCCCTGTCAGGGGGCATTGCAAGGCATGACCCCATCCGGGCACCATGACCTAAGGCCGAGCCCGTGTCAGGGGGTCAGGCACCATGACACGGGCTCGGCCTTGACGGCCTAGTCGCCGAGCGCGGCGAGCTGCTCGGCCTGGTGCTCGGCGGACAGCGCTGTCGTCAGCTCGGTCAGGTCGCCATCCATGATCATGTCGAGCTTGTACAGCGTGAGGTTGATGCGGTGGTCCGTCATGCGGCCTTGCGGGAAGTTGTAGGTGCGGATGCGCTCGCTGCGGTCGCCGCTGCCGATCAGGCTCTTGCGGGTGGCGGCTTCCTTCGACTGCTGCTCGCGCAGCTGCACGTCCTTGATGCGGGCCGCCAGCACCTTCATGGCCGAGGCCTTGTTCTTGTGCTGCGAGCGGTCGTCCTGGCATTCCACGACGATGCCGCTGGGCAGGTGGGTGATGCGCACGGCCGAGTCGGTCTTGTTGATGTGCTGGCCGCCGGCGCCGGAGGCGCGATAGGTGTCGATGCGCAGGTCGGCCGGGTTGATGTGCACATCTTCCACTTCATCCGCTTCCGGCATCACGGCCACCGTGCACGCCGAGGTATGGATGCGGCCCTGCGTTTCGGTGGCGGGTACGCGCTGCACGCGGTGGCCGCCGGATTCGAATTTCAGTTTCGAGTAGGCGCCGGTGCCGACGATGCGGGCAATCACTTCGCGGTAGCCGCCCAGGTCGCTTTCCGATGCCGACACGATTTCCACCTGCCACCGGCTGCGCTCGGCAAAGCGGGTGTACATGCGCAGCAGGTCGCCGGCGAACAGCGCGGATTCGTCGCCGCCGGTGCCGGCGCGGATTTCCAGGAAGATGTTGCGTTCGTCATTGGCATCCTTCGGCAACAGCATTTTCTGGAGGTCGAGTTCCAGGCCGGCCAGGCGGCCCTTGCCGGCTTCGATTTCTTCCTGGGCGAAATCCTTCATGTCCGGGTCGCCCAGCATCTGCTGCGCCTCGGCGATGTCGTCCAGTACCTGCTGGTAATCCTTGTACAGCGCCACCAGCGGGCCCAGCTCGGCATGTTCGCGGGTCATCTTGCGGTAGCTGTCCATATTGGCCGTGGCGCCTTCGGACATCAGCAGTTCGTCCAGCTCCACGAGGCGGTTGGCGAGTTGGTCCAGCTTGGCCAGCATTGATGGTTTCATGGTGTGTTCCGGTGTGGGTAGTCATCGCACCGGGGCCGGTGCGGCAGCGAAAAGAGGGGGAGCCGCTAACGGCGGCCGCGGAACAGCTGGGGCAGCAGTTCGGCCAGCTGGGCGCGTTCGGCGCCCTGGGCACGGTGCAGCGCCTGCTGCGGACCGTGCATGAACTTGGCCGTCAGGCCTTTCGACAGCGCTTCGAGCACGGCTTCCACATCCTCGCCCTTGGCCAGCAGCTTGCGGGCGCGGTCGAGTTCGGCCAGGCGGATCGCCTCGCCGTTTTCCTGCAAGCCCTGGATCACGGGCACCACGGCGCGGTCGTCGACCCAGTGCATGAACGATTGCACGCGCGTTTCGATGATCGCCTCGGCCTGCGCCACCGCGGCTTGCCGGTTTTCGATACCGGCCTGCACCACCTTGCCCAGGTCGTCGACGGTGTACAGGAACACGTCGTTCAGCCGGCCGACTTCCGGTTCGATATCGCGCGGCACGGCCAGGTCGACCATGAACATGGGTTTATGGCGCCGCGCCTTGATCGCGCGTTCCACCATGCCCAGGCCGATCAGCGGCAGCGACGACGCGGTGGATGAAATCAGGATGTCGTACTGGTGCAGCTGCGTCTGCAGGTCGGCCAGGCGCACGGCCTTGCCGTTGAAGCGGTGCGCCAGCAGTTCGCCGCGCTCCAGCGTGCGGTTGGCCACCGTGATCGACTTCGGGTTTTGCGCGGCGAAGTGCGTGGCACACAGGTCGATCATCTCGCCGGCGCCGATGAACAGCACGTTCTGCTCGGACAGCTTGTCGAAGATGCGCTGCGACAGCCGCACGGAGGCCGCCGCCATCGACACGCTGTGCGCGCCGATCTCGGTGGTGCTGCGCACTTCCTTGGCGACCGAGAAACTGCGCTGGAACAGCTGGTGCAGGTAGGTGCCGAGGCCGCCCGCTTCATCGGCGGTGCGGATCGCATCCTTGATCTGGCCGAGGATCTGCGTTTCACCCAGCACCATCGAATCGAGACCGGACGCGACACGGAAGGTGTGGCGCACGGCTTCATGCTGCGGCAGCATGTACAGGTGCGGGCGCAGTTCGGAATAGTTCAGCTGGTGGAAATCGGCCAGGAAATGCGCGCCGGCGTCGAGCGGGTTGGCGGCGCCGCTGGCCGCATACAGCTCGGTGCGGTTGCAGGTGGACAGGATGGCTGCCTCGTCACTGCCGTGGCCGTCGAGCCGCTGGAACCAGTTGCGCGCCGCGCGCACGGCCGACCCCAGCTGATCAGGCGCGAACGCCAGCCGTTCGCGCAGGGCGACCGGAGCTGTAGTGTGGTTGAGGCCGACGGCAAGAAGTTGCATTTCCAGAAAAATCAACGACGTAGGCCTTGATTATAGCCTGATGTGCGGCAACCGGCTTTGCCCGGCCGGGCTGGCAGGGATGGGACAAATCGTCCCAGTGGGGGCTTGCCGCCCGCCATCGAGCCGCCATCGAGCCGCCATTGGCGGCGGGCAGGCGCTCAATTGCCGAGTCTTAATTGCCGAGTCTGAATTGCCGAGTCTGAATTGCCGAGTGTTAGAGTGTTAATTGCCGAGTTTTTCGAGGCGGTAGCCGTAGCTGTAGACAGGCACGAGCCGGAAGCCGTTTTCCGGTTTCAGCTGGAGTTTATTGCGCACGCGCGACACATGCGTATCCATCGTGCGGGAAGGCACCTCGGTTTCCCGGATCCACACGGCCTCATGTATATAAGCGCGCGACAGTGGCCGGCCGATGTTGCGGAAAAACAGCAGAGCCAGGTAAAACTCCTTGTGCGTGACATCCAGCACATGCCCATCCATCAACAGCCGGCCCGGACGGGTTTCAAATACATATTGGCCGAAAGTCAGTTGCTCGGCACCGTTTTGCGCCGGGAAGGCGCGCCGCAGCAAGGCTTGCACCCGGGCCACCATTTCGCTGCGGCGCAAGGGCTTGATCATGTAGTCGTCCGCGCCCGCATCGAGGCCGGAAACGATGTCGTCTTCGCCGGAACTGGTGGTTAGGAACATGACGGGCGCGCCGTCGTTGAGCTTTTCGCGCGCCTTGCGCATCAGCTCGGCGCCCCCCATATCGGCAACCTGCCAGTCGAAGATGAGCATGTCGTAGCTGTCCTTGCGCAGCTGGCCGAGCAGTTCCTTGCCTGTCTGGAAGGCATGGCACACGTGGCCGGCGGAAGTCAGTACCTGGGAAATCAGCTCGGTCTGGCTTCGGTCATTGTCAAGGACTACGATTCTCATCTTATCGGTGGTTAAAGAACGGGGGTAAGGCTTGGTCACTGCGAATATAACAGGGTTTGCAATGTTGTTACTAATTTGACCAACAATTTCTGGTCAGAAACACGCTCCGTGCGGGCCCGTGGGATCGGTACACGGTACACTGGTTAAACGCCGTTTTCAATGAACTTTTTTGTTTGGCAACTTTTTAGGAGACACATTCGTGGACAGCGGCTGGGAATTGTTGCCTTATTCTTCAGATAACATCGCCGAGGTGCGGGAACGCTGCCGGCGGCTCGTCCGCCGCCGCGCCGCGCTGGCCGCGGGGGTCTCCGCGGTGCCGATTCCAGGCGTCGATATCGTCTCCGACGTGAAGCTGTTCACCCAGCTGATCGAGGAAGTGAACGCGGCGTTCGGCCTGACGGCCGCGCAGGTCGAGCGCCTGCAGCCGAAGTACCGGATGATCGCCTACGAAGCGTCGGTCAGCGTGGGGGGCATGCTGGTGGGCAAACTGATCACGCGCGACCTGGTCTTCAAGCTGCTGGCAAAGAGCGGGAAAAAGCTGGTGGCCAAACAGGCATCGAAAATCGTGCCGCTGGCAGGGCAGGTGGCATCGGCGGCGATCGGCTTCTTTGCCTTCCGGCAGATCGGCTACCAGCACGTGGATGCGTGCGCGAAGGTGGTGGAGGAATTGCTGGCGGCTAAGAACCGCTAGCCGCACGTGCGGGCCGGTGCGGTCCGAATGGTCCGCACCGGTACGGCCGGGATTACGCGTCCGGCAGCACGACGTTGACGTCGAGCACTTCCAGGTTGCCCTGGCGATCCAGCGAGATCTTGATGTCGTCGGCATTCACTTTCGTGTACTTCGAGATCACCTCGATCAGTTCCTTGTGCAGTGCGGGCAGGAAGTCCGGGCCACTGCGGCCGTTGCGTTCGCGCGCGATGATGATCTGCAGCCGCTCCTTCGCGGCGTTGGCCGTTTTCGGCTTGCTGGGGAACAGGAAAGATAGCAGGGCCATTTACTTTCCTCCAAAGATGCGCTTGAACAACCCCGGTTTTTCATAGTCCGTGAAGCGCAGTGGCCGGGTGTCGCCCAGGAAGCGGGCGATGACGTCTTCATAGGCTTCGGCCACGTCCGTGCCCTTGAAGTGGATCGCAGGGTTACCCTGGTTCGATGCATGCAGCACCTGTTCCGATTCCGGAATGATGCCGATCAGCGGGATGCGCAGGATTTCCTGCACGTCCGTGTAGCTCAGCATCTCGCCCGCTTCCACGCGCTTCGGCGCATAGCGGGTGATCAGCAGGTGTTCCTTGACCGGTTCGCCGCCGGACTGCGCGCGGCGCGACTTCGCCTGCAGGATGCCGAGGATGCGGTCGGAATCGCGCACCGACGACACTTCCGGATTGGTGACGACGATGGCTTCGTCGGCGAAGGTCAGCGCCATCAGGGCGCCATGCTCGATGCCGGCCGGCGAATCGCAGATGATGTACTCGAAACCCATGTCGATCAGTTCGGCCAGCACGCGCTCGACGCCGTCTTCCGACAGCGCATCCTTGTCGCGCGTTTGCGAAGCCGGCAGGATGAACAGGTTGTCGCAGTGCTTGTCCTTGATCAGTGCCTGCGGCAGCGAGGCTTCCTTGTTGATCACATTGATCAGGTCATAGACGACGCGGCGCTCGCAACCCATGATCAGGTCGAGGTTGCGCAGGCCCACGTCGAAGTCGATCACGGCGGTCTTGTGGCCACGCATCGCGAGACCGGTGGAGAAGCTGGCGCTGGAAGTCGTCTTGCCGACACCGCCCTTGCCGGACGTTACAACAATAATTCTTGCCACGAATAATCCTTTTAGTGTGAAAGCTCAGGCGCGGGGCGCGGACGCGTTGCCTGTTGAATTGCCTTAATTGACAGATTGTATATCCAGTTTGTCGCCGCTGAGCCTGATTTGTGCGGGCTGCTTGGCCTGCTCGACGGGGAAACCATCCTCGAACGTCCGGTAAACACCCGCGATCGACACCAGTTCTGGCGACATCGACAGGGCGAAGATGCGCGCGGTCGCGTCGCCGGAGGCGCCGGCCAGCGCGCGGCCGTTCAGGGTGTTGTACACATGGATGCTGCCGTCGGCGATGATCTCGGCGCCGTTGTTGACGACGGCCATCACGATCAGGTCGCCGCCGCGCGCATAGATGCGCTGGCCGGCACGCACCGGCGTGTCGATGATGATCGTTCCGGTATTGGCGGGCGCGGCAGGCGCGGCCGCCGATACTGGAGCGGGAGCGGGAGCGGGAGCAGGTGCCGGCGCTGGAGCAGGAGCCGGCACTGCGGTGGATGGGCCGGCATCGTCGCGCTTGCCGGTATCGATCGACAGGCCCAGGGCCTGGATTTCTTCCAGCATGTCCGGCCGCGCGTTGCGCACGGCCACCGGATTCAGGCGGTACTTCTTCAGCAGCTCGATCGTGCCGGCCCAGTCGATGCGTTCGGAACCTGGCGCCAGGTCGCCGACGTCGATGACGGCGAGGTCGCCTTCAAAAAAATCGGCAACGCCACCCGTCATGCCGCGCAGGGCGGCATCGAGGGCGATGAGGTCGGACGTGTGCAGGATCGCGGAGACGGCAACGACGGTGGAAATCTTGATTTCGATGGGCTTTTGAAACGGGCTTTTGGACATGACGGCAGTAAAAAGTTCGGGCAGGCCCGGGCCCGAGCATTTTACTGTCAAAAAACAATTATCGGTGAGGCATTTTCACGTACGGAACAGCCTCCCGGCCCTGTGTTCATGCGGCTTCAGCCGTGCCGCTGCCCGCTTCGGCGGCCACCTTGTTCGTCAGCGTACTGGCCACCGCATTGACCGCTGCATTGGCCGCTGCACTGGTCGCTGCATTGGTCGCTTCACTGGCCCATTCCGCGCGCATCTGCCGCGCCGCGTCGACCATATGCCGCAGGGCCGCCTCGGTTTCCGGCCAGCCGCGCGTCTTCAGGCCGCAATCGGGGTTGACCCACAGCTGTCCGGCCGGGATGACGGCGCGGGCACGGCGCAGCAGCGCCAGCATTTCCTCGCGGTCCGGCACGCGCGGCGAGTGGATGTCGTAGACACCCGGCCCGATGTCGTTCGGGTAGCGGAAATCGCCGAAGGCGTCGAGCAGCGCCATGGCCGAACGGGAGGTCTCGATGGTGATCACGTCGGCATCGAGCGCGGCGATCTGCGGCAGGATGTCGTTGAACTCGGCGTAGCACATGTGGGTATGGATCTGCGTGCCGTCCCGTGCCACCGCGGCCGTCAGGCGGAAGGCGCGCACCGCCCGGTCCAGGTAGGCGGCGCGGCGTGCCTGGCGCAGCGGCAAGCCCTCGCGCAACGCCGGCTCGTCGATCTGCACGATGTCGATGCCGGCCTGCTGCAGGTCGTCCACCTCGTCGCGCATGGCCAGGGCGATCTGGTCGGCCGTGTCGGCGCGCGGCTGGTCGTCGCGCACGAAGGACCATTGCAGGATCGTCACCGGACCGGTCAGCATGCCTTTCACGGGCAGTGGCGTGAGGCTTTGCGCATGGCGCGCCCATGCCACGGTGATTGGCGCCGGCCGCGACACGTCGCCCCAGATGACCGGCGGTTTCACGCAGCGCGAGCCATACGACTGCACCCAGCCGTTCCGGGTGAACGCGAAGCCGGCCAGGTGTTCGCCGAAGTACTCGACCATGTCGTTGCGTTCGGCTTCGCCATGCACCAGCACGTCCAGCCCCAGCGCTTCCTGGCGGCGGATCGCGTGTTCGATCTCGGCGCGCATGGCCGCTTCGTATCCGGTGCCGTCCAGGTCGCCGCGCTTGAAGGCGGCGCGGGCCGAGCGGATCGCCGGCGTTTGCGGGAACGAGCCGATGGTGGTGGTGGGGAAGGGCGGCAGGTTCAGCTTTGCTCCCTGCAGCAGCCGGCGCTCGGCGAAGGGCGATTTGCGCTGCGCGGCATGGTCCGGCAGGGCAGCCAGCCGAGCCCGCACTGCCGCATCGCGCACGCGCGGGCTGGCGCGGCGCGTGGCGATGGCCGCGCGTGACGCCGCCAGCGCTGCGGCTGCCGCCCTGGGCTGTTCGATCGCGGTTTTCAGGACCGCCAGCTCATCGAGCTTTTCATGCGCGAAAGCCAGCCACGATGCCAGTTCCGGATCGAGCGCGGTTTCCACCTCCAGGCTGTACGGCACGTGCAGCAGCGAGCACGAGGTGGACAGCCACAGCTGGCCGTTGCGCTTTTCCAGCAACGGCGCCAGCGTGCCCAGCGCCGCGTCGAGGTCGGTGCGCCAGATATTGCGGCCATCGACGATGCCGACCGACAGCACCTTGTGCACCGGCAGCCAGTCGGCCACGCTGACCAGTTCGTGCGCGGCACGCACGCCATCCACATGCAGTCCGGCGACGGGCAGGCGGCAGGCCAGCGACAGGTTCTCTTCCAGCGGCGAGAAATAGGTGGCCAGCAGCAGCGGCGCGCCAGCCTGGTTCAGCTGCCAGTACGCGGTGTCGAAGGCGCTGCGCCATTCCTGCGGCAGGTCGAGCCCGAGGATGGGTTCCTCGACCTGCACCCAGGCCACGCCCTGTTCCTTCAGCCGCGCCAGCACCTGGCCATAGATGGGTAAAAGGCGGGGCAGCAGGCAGTCCAGCAAATCGCGGCGCGGCGTCGCATCGGTGCTCCTGGCCAGCCACAGGAAGGTGAGGGGGCCGATCAGCGTGGCCTTCACGGCATGGCCCAGTGCCAGCGCTTCGTCCACTTCGTCGAACAGGCGGGTCGACGACAGTTCGAAGTGCGTGGCGGCGTCGAGTTCGGGCACCAGGTAATGGTAGTTCGTGTCGAACCACTTGGTCATTTCCAGCGCCGGGCTGCCGCTGTCGTGGCCGTCGTGGCCGTCGTGGCTGTTCTGGTCGTTGGCGCTACCGTGGCCACAGGCGCAGTCGCCGCGCGGTGCGCCGGCGCGTCCCCGCGCCAGCGTGAAGTAGCGCTCCAGCGGTGTTTCAGCCTGGAAGCCGAACCGCGCCGGTTCGCAGCCGAGCAGCTGGATGTGGTTGGCCACGTGGTCATAGAAGGCGAAGTCGCCCACGGTAACGAAGTCCAGGCCGGCATCGCGCTGGCGCGCCCAGTGGCGCGCGCGCAGCGCACGGCCTTCGGCTTCCAGTTCCGCAGCCGCCAGTTCACCACGCCAGTGGCGCTCCAGGGCCGTCTTCAGTTCGCGCTGTGCGCCGACGCGGGGAAAGCCGGGGATGTGCGTGTAAATGTTTTTCATGTCACAAGAGTTAAATATTGGTGAAGTAGAGTGTGCGACAATGCTATCTATAAGCCAAACGAAACATTTTGCGGTTTAACATGAAAATTATTCATTGACCATGCTGGAGATCCGCCATTTGCGCACGCTTGCCGCGTTGCGCTCCGCAGGCAGCCTCGTACGTGCGGCCCAACTGCTGAACCTCACCCAGTCGGCGCTGTCGCACCAGATCAAGTTGCTGGAAGACCGCTATGGCGGGCCGCTGTTCGAACGCAAGTCGGTGCCGATCGGCTTCACCGCCACCGGCGCGCGGCTGCTGCGGCTGGCCGACATGCTGCTGCCCGAGATCGAGCTGGCCGAGCGCGACGTGGTACGGCTGATGCAGGGTGACCAGGGCCAGCTGCGCGTGGCACTGGAATGCCATACCTGTTTCGACTGGCTGATGCCGGTGATGGATGAATTCCGCAAGCGCTGGCCCGACGTTGAAATCGACCTGGTGTCGGGCTTCCACAGCGAACCGGTCGACCTGCTGCGCGCCGGGAGCGCCGACCTGGTGATCGGCTCCGACTACCGGAGCCAGTACGCGACATTCCCGCTGTTCCGCTTTGAAATCCTGACCGTGATGGCGCAGAAGCACCGGCTGGCCAGCCAGCGCCGCCTCGCCGCCGCCGACTTCGAAGGCGAAACGCTGATCACCTATCCGGTGCCGGAAGAGCGCATCGACCTGATCCGCGAAGTGCTGCGGCCGGCGGACGTGCAATTCGGCCGCCGCACGGCCGAGCTCACGGTGGCCATCCTGCAGCTCGTGGCCAGCCGCCGCGGCATTGCCGCGCTGCCGAACTGGGCGATCAAGAACTATGTCGATTACGACTATGTGGTGGCCCGGCCGGTCGGCGACCATGGCCTGTGGAGCGACCTGTACGTGTCGGTACCGGAAGCATTGCGGCAAAAAGCGTACGTGGCGGATTTCGTGAAGGTGATCCGCGAGCAGTGCGCCGCATCGCTGGATGGCATTAAATTGCTCTCATGACGCAGAGTTTGATATTTATCAAATAACTGGCCAGCTCTGCCAATTAGCATGAAAGCCTTTGCGGAATCTCAGCCATTTTGCTCAGGTGAATTTGTCCGGCAGCCGTAGCTCAGCAACATTAGCTCAGCAACTTTAGCTCAGCAACATTAGCTCAGCAGCAGTAGCTCGGTAGCAGCAGCTCGGTAGCAGCAGCTCGGTAGCAGTAGCTCAGCAGCAGTAGCTCAGCAGCGGTAGCTCAGCAGCGGTAGCTCAGCAACATCAGCCCCGCACTATTCGCCCAGCAGTATTGGCCGGGATCGGTCCGCTCCGACGCTTTGCGAAAGGACGTCCCATGTTCATGCTTTCCCCGCAGTTCTTCCACGACTGGTCCGCTGCTGCCGCGTTTCCGATGACACCGCCAGCGACGCTGCCGGCGGCATTCTCGGCGGCATTTCCGGCCGCGCTGCCGAACGCGCTGCCAGCCGAGCTGGCCGATGTCACCCGCGGCTTCGCCGAATCGCAGGTGGCCGGCTGCAATGCGCTGCTGCGCGCAGCCTTCGAAAGCGGCGCCAGCCTGGTCGAGCTGAACGTGCATGCGACGCGCGAGGGTATCGCGGCGGCCAGCGCCGTCTCGAACCAGTTGCTGTTCGTGCGCGAACCCCGCGACCTGGTCTGCCTGACGGCGTCGCACTCCCAGCAAGCCATGGAACGTGCCCAGCGGTATGGCCGCCAGGTGGTCGGCGTGGCCAATTCGGCCCAGCATCGTTTAGGCGAGCTCAGCAAGGACTTCGCTGGTAGCTTGCCGCGCAACCCGATAGAATGAAAAGTAGTAGCGCTTCGACAACCCTGCTGACCTAGCTGGTCAGTGCACTGGAGAATGTACATGGAAGACGTAGTCATCGTTGCCGCGGCCCGTACCGCGGTCGGCAAATTTGGCGGCAGCCTGGCCAAGACCCCCGCAGCCGACCTCGGTGCGCACGTGATCAAGGGCCTGCTGGCGCAGACCGGCATCGATCCGAACCTGATCAGCGAAGTGATCCTGGGCCAGGTACTGACGGCCGGCGTGGGCCAGAATCCGGGCCGCCAGGCGGTGATCAAGTCCGGCCTGCCGAACGCGATTCCCGGCTACACGATCAACAAGGTGTGCGGCAGCGGCCTGAAGGCCACGTTCCTGGCGGCGCAGGCGATCAAGGCGGGCGACTCCGACATCGTCATCGCCGGTGGCCAGGAAAACATGAGCGCCTCGCCGCACGTGCTGAACGGTTCGCGCGACGGCTTCCGCATGGGCGACGTGAAGATGACGGACACCATGATCGTCGATGGCCTGTGGGACGTGTACAACCAGTACCACATGGGCATCACCGCCGAGAACGTCGCGAAGAAGTATGAAATCTCGCGCACCCAGCAAGATGAATTCGCGCTGCAGTCGCAGCTGAAGGCGGAAAAGGCGCAGAAGGAGGGCAAGTTCAAGGACGAGATCCTGCCGCTGGAAATCCCGCAGAAGAAGGGCACGATCGTGTTCGACAGCGACGAATACATCAAGGCCGGCTCCACGCTGGAAGGCCTGCAGGGCTTGCGCCCCGCCTTCAACAAGGAGGGTAGCGTTACCGCCGGTAACGCCTCCGGCCTCAACGACGGCGCCGCCGCCGTGGTGATGATGTCCGCCTCGAAGGCCAAGGAACTGGGCCTGAAGCCGCTGGCACGCGTCAAGGCTTACGCTTCGTCCGGCCTGGACCCGGCCTACATGGGCATGGGCCCGGTACCGGCCAGCACGCTGGCGCTGAAGAAGGCCGGCTGGTCGCCGCAAGACCTGGACCTGCTGGAAATCAATGAAGCCTTCGCCGCGCAGGCTTGCGCCGTGAACCAGGAAATGGGCTGGGATACCAGCAAGATCAACGTGAACGGCGGCGCGATCGCCATCGGCCACCCGATCGGCGCTTCCGGCGCGCGTATCCTGGTAACGCTGCTGCACGAGATGGTGCGCCGCGATGCCAAGAAAGGCCTGGCTTCGCTGTGCATCGGCGGCGGCATGGGCGTGGCGCTGGCCGTCGAACGCGAATAACAAGAGTAGTGAAGGGGGGCCACATACGCAGTGGCCCTTTGTTTTTGTGTGCGGAGTACGCTAATTAGAGGGGATGTCATATGGCACGAGTTGCATTGGTAACGGGCGGCATGGGCGGTCTGGGCGAAGCAATCAGCATCAAGCTGCTTGCACTGGGCTACAAGGTAGTAACCACGTATTCCCCGAACAACACGAAGTACCAGGCCTGGCTGGACGAGATGAAGGAGAAGGGTTACAACTTCGCCGCCTATCCGGCCGACGTGGGCGACTACGAGTCGGCCCAGGCATGCGTTGCCGCGATTACCCGCGACATCGGACCGGTCGACGTGCTGGTCAACAACGCGGGCATCACCCGTGACATGACGTTCAAGAAGATGGACAAGGTGAACTGGGATGCGGTGCTGCGCACGAACCTGGATTCCGTGTTCAACATGACGAAACCGGTCACCGACGGCATGGTCGAACGCGGCTGGGGCCGGATCATCAACATCTCCTCCGTCAACGGCCAGAAGGGCGCCTTCGGCCAGACCAACTATTCGGCCGCGAAGGCTGGCGTGCACGGTTTCACCAAGGCGCTGGCGCTGGAAGTGGCGCGCAAGGGCGTAACCGTGAATACCATCTCGCCGGGCTACATCGGCACCAAGATGGTCACCGAAATCCCGCAGGACGTGCTGGATTCGAAGATCCTCCCGCAAATCCCGATGGGCCGCCTGGGCAAGCCGGATGAAGTGGCTGGCCTGGTCGCCTACCTGGCGTCGGATGAAGCCGCTTTCGTGACGGGCGCCAACATCGCCATCAACGGCGGCCAGCACATGTCGTAAGCGGCAATGTGGCAAGCTGCCGGTATCCGGCAGTGCAGGTAACATGTAACAGGTAGCGCACGCGGGGACAGGTACCTGGTGTCGGGCAAGCCCGCACCGGGGCCTGTCCCCGACGTGTTTTCGGCTGCTGTCCTGGTGGCCTCGTTGGCGACTGTCCTCGCGCCTGCCCTGGCGGCTGGTTTAACGTCGGTTCCAACGTCCATTCCCGGCGCTTCCCTGTCATTCCCAACAATTTTCCATGCTTGCGAGGACCGCATGACCATCCTGCCCGACGGCGGCCTGTTCCTGGCTGAACTCGACGAACAACTGCTGCAGCCCGGCACCAAGGGCTTGCCGATCGCGCAGCCGCTGCGCCAGCACATGGTCGGCGTGCAGCGCTGGAACGTGCTCGCGGCCGACACCAGTTTTCCGGTGGCCGTGCTGAAGACCTCCAGCCTCCTGCACAACCTGGGCTGGATGCGGGCTTTTTGCGCCCGCTACGATGTGGTGCTGGCGCCGCACGGCAAGACCACGATGAGCCCGCAACTGTTCGGCGCCCAGCTGGCCAACGGCGCATGGGGCATCACGCTGGCGACGGCGCCGCAGGTGCTGGCCGCGGCGCGCTGCGGCGTGCGCCGCGTGCTGCTGGCCAACGAACTGGTCGCCTTGGCCGATATTCGCGCGCTGCTGGCACTGCTGCGCGACGATCCCGGCTTCGAGTTGTTCGTACTGGCCGATTCGGCGGAAGGCGTGCGGCGGCTGTCCGGCGCCGCGGCCGGCGCCGGGATCGGGCGGCCGCTGCCGGTGCTGGTGGAGCTGGGCATTGCCGGCAAGCGCGCGGGCTGCCGTACGCTTGACGATGCGCTGGCCCTGGCACGTACCATTGCCGCGGCGGCCGGATTGCAACTGGCCGGCATCGAAGGCTATGAAGGCTTGCTGGTCAGCGATGACCGGGCCGCCGATGTCGAGCGCGTCGAGGCCTTCCTTGCCCAGGTAAGCGCGCTGGCGCGGCAGCTCGATGCGGAGGGATTGTTCGGCGGCCCGCAGATCCTGCTGTCCGCGGGAGGCTCGTCGTATTTCGACCTGGTGGCGCGTGCGTTCGGCGCGGTGGCGGGCCTGTCGCGGCCGGTACTGCCGGTGTTGCGCAGCGGTTGCTACCTGACCAGCGATCATGGCCACTACCTGGAACTGACGGCGGAACTGGCGGCGCGCGAAGGGGCCGAAGCCCATGCGGCCGACGGACTGCGGCCGGCACTCGAAGTGTGGAGCATCGTGCTGTCGCGGCCGGAGCCGGGCCTGGCGATCCTGTCGATGGGTAAGCGCGACGCGTCGTACGACCTGAGATTGCCGCTTGCGCTGGCCGTGCACCGCCCGGGTGCCGTCCATCCCGCCGCATTGCCGGACGGCGCGCGCATCGACAAGATGAACGACCAGCATGCCTATCTGCGGCTGCCGGACGGGGTGGACGTCCAGGTAGGCGACCTGGTCGGCTGCGGCATCTCGCATCCCTGCACCACGTTCGACAAGTGGCCGGTACTGCTGCTCGTCGACGACGATTACAATGTGCAACGTGCCATCAACACACTTTTTTGACGATTTTTTTGAGGAGCCGCCACATGCCCGACCCTTCCGCCTACCTGTTCCCGCCCGTCGACCCGCTGCGCACCGGCATGCTGCAGGTGGACGAGCTGCACACGATCTACTGGGAAGAGGTGGGCAACCCGCAGGGCATTCCCGTGGTGTTCCTGCATGGCGGGCCGGGGGCCGGACTGTCCGTGCAGCACCGGCGCTTCTTCGATCCACGCCACTACCGGGTGATCCTGTTCGACCAGCGTGGCGCCGGCAAGTCGACGCCGCTGGGTGAAACGCGCGGCAACACCACGCAACTGCTGGTGTCGGACATGGAGCGGCTGCGCGAACTGATGGGCATCGACCGGTGGCTCGTGTTCGGCGGTTCGTGGGGCTCGACGCTGGCGCTGGCCTATGGCCAGACCCACCCGGAGCGCTGCCTTGGTTTCGTGCTGCGCGGGGTCTTCCTGTGCACGACGCGGGAAATCGACTGGTTCATCGACGGCGCCCGGTGGTTTCATCCGGAAATCCACGAGGAATTCGCGGCCGTCATTCCCGAAGCGGAGCGCGGTGACCTGCTCCAGGCCTACTACCGGCGCATCATGGATGCCGATCCGGACATCTACTGGCCGGCGGTCCGGGCATGGAGCCGCTTCGAAGGGCGCCGCGTATTCCTGATGCCGCAGCCGGAAGAAGCGCCGTGCGATACGCTGGACCTGGGGCTGGGCCGGCTGGAAGCGCACTATATGGCCAACCTGGGCTTTTTCGAGGAAGGCCAGCTGCTGAAGAACGTGGAGCGCATCGCCCACCTGCCGGCCGTGATCGTGCACGGGCGCTACGATGTGATCTGCCCGCCGGTCACCGCGTGGCAGCTGCACCGGCACTGGCCGGGCTCGGTCGTGAAAATGGTGCCGGACGCCGGCCACGGGGCCATGGAGCTGGGCATCAGCCGCGAACTGGTGGCGGCCACCGAAGCGTTCCGCCGGTTCGGGCGATTTTAAGCCAGCCGGCCTTCGCCGCCGTGCGGCGGCCCTGCTACACTTGCGCCTGGAGCGGGCATGTCGTCCCGCGGAGCGCACATAATAATATGGCAATGAACATTCAGCTGGGCGACATCGGCCACATCATTCAACTGGCGATCGCACCGGTATTTCTCCTGAACGGTGTCTGCACCGCCCTGATGGTGCTGATCAATCGCCTGGCACGCATCATCGACCGCTCGCGCGTACTCGAAGACCGGCTCGACATCGCCTACAACGACAATTACCTGACCGAGCTGGACGTGCTGTACCGCCGCTCGCACTACATCAACATGGCGATCACGCTGTCGACGCTGTGCGGCCTGTTCGTCGGCATCGTGATCGCCCTGCTGTTCGTGGGCGATACCACCGACGTCACGCTCGACAAATACATCGCCGGCCTGTTTGCCGCGTCGGTGGGCAGCCTGATCGCCAGCTTCGGCTTCCTGCTGCGCGAGATCTTCATCGCTTCGTCGGCGATGCGCGCGATGCGCCATGTGCGCCGGGCACCCAAAGCCGGCGAGCAGGCCGCGAAATAACGCCACGAAATAACGCCACGAAATAAACTTAGGCACGAATTCATGCACGACTACCAACGCCCCCCGACCCTGCACCGCTATGGCCCCCGCAACGAACTGGAGCAGGCGCTCAGCCTGGGCCATTTCGTGCTGCGGCCCGATGCCGGCTTCCTCACGCTGTCGTTCTCGCAGGCATGGAGCCGCGACCTGTTCGACCATTTCGGCGCCGATGCTTGCCTGGTCATCCATAACACCGAGGAATTCGGCGAACGCGTGCACCGCGCCGTGCAGCGCACGCTGCCGAACTGGGCCGGTATCGACGGCGCCGTCGAATACGGCAGCCGTGCGCGGCTGGGCTCGGCGTTCACGATGGCCGCGCAGGACGCGGCGGAGCAGGAATGGAAGTTCGCCTGGCGGCCGATGCATGCGCAGGCAAGCATGAACCCCGTGGTGATCCGGATCGGCAGCCTGGAGAATTTCGCCGAAGTACGGACCCGCGACCAATACCCGGCCTGAGCGGCTCGGGGCCGGGCAACGATGGTCAGCGCGGCGCCGGCGGCACGGCCGCGCCGGTGCGGGCGATGTCCGTGCCGGCCGAGGGCAGCGCGCGCGGGGCGATCCCCTTGTCGAGCCGCGCCATCACGGCGCCCATCATGCGCTCGATGTCGCCGCGGATGATGTTGGTGCCGAGGATGCCCGGCACGTAGAAACTGGGCATCATGCGGCCCGTGTACAGCACTTTCGTGCCACCCGTTTCCGGCACGGGCACCAGTTCCCAGCGCGATTCGTAATGCTTCATGTCGCCGGAAATGAGCGCGATATCGATCGACGACATCGGTTGCTCGGTCGCGCGCACGATCAGGTGGATCGAGCGGGACATGAACAGGAAGCGGGCATTGCCGAACTGTTCGATGATCACTTCATTGCCGTTGCGTGACAGCACCCGGCACGACACCAGGTCCGGCACGAATTCCTCCATCCTGTCATACCCGGTAAGGATGCGCCAGACCACCGGCAGCGGCGCCTGTACGGTGCCGCTGGCATCGATCTCGTACATGTGCAGCGCATCCTGCATGATGCGCTTGACGGCTACCTGCAGCTTGGGCGCGTCGGTACGCGGCCCCTGCGCGAACACCAGCGCGGGCGCACTCCACCCTAAACACAATAGCAGCAACAGTTGCCTCATGGTTCCAGCGTACGGTAACGGGGTAAGGAACACAAGGGTAGCCACGCGTGTACGGTTAACTGGCGCACCGAGCCTGTTCCACGCCCGGCTGCCCGGTTCGCGTCCGCCTGGAACCTGGCCAGTTCCGGACACGAACCCGGCGGTGCTCAATGGGCGGCCACGGCCGGCTGGCGGAAGGTGTCGAGCACGTAGTCGCTCATGCTGTCGGCGAGGACCTGTTCGCCGATGAAGATCTTGCCGGCCTGCTCCTTGCGCAGCATGTCCGCTTCCTCGTCGCTGTGGGTGCGCACGACGGTGCGGATGCCCGGATTCAGCGCACGCGCCGTTTCGATCATCGCGCGCACGTGGAAGGTATCCGGGGTGGCGATCACCAGCATCCTGGCGTGGGCGATGTGGGCCTGGATCAGCACCGCCGGCTCGCCCGCGTTGCCGGCGACGGCGGGGATGCCGTCGCGCCGCAGTTCGTCGACCAGTTCGCGGTTCTGTTCCGCCACCACGTAGTGAATGCCGTGCTCGTTGAGCGTGCGGGCGATGTGGCGCCCGACGCGGCCGTAACCCACCAGCACGACCTGGCCGGACAGCTTGGTGCGCGCCGTGGTCATCGGCAGTTCGGCCAGCGGGTCGGCCGGCCGGTCGAACTTGGCCGCCAGCAGCTTGTTGCGGCCGAGCCAGCGCTCCAGCGGCCCGCTGGCGGCGAACACCAGCGGATTGAGGGCGATCGAGATGATGGCGCCGGCCAGCAGCAGGCTCTGGCCATCTTGCGGCATGAGCTTCAGCGAAATGCCCAGGGCGGCGAGGATGAACGAAAACTCGCCGATCTGGGCCAGGCTGGCCGACACCATCAGCGCCGTCTTGACCGGATAGCGCAGCAGCACCACCAGCAGGAAGGCGGCCAGCGACTTGCCGAAGATGATGATCGCCACCACCGCCAGCAGCTGCAGCGGCTGTTCCATGATGATGGACGGTTCGAACAGCATGCCGACCGACACGAAGAACAGCACCGCGAAGGCGTCGCGCAGCGGCAGTGATTCCTGCGCCGCGCGGTGCGCCAGCGCCGATTCACGCAGCACCATGCCGGCGAAGAAGGCGCCCAGCGCGAACGAGATGCCGAACAGCTTGGTTGCCGCGAACGCGATGCCGACGGCGGCCGCGATTACGCACAGCGTGAACAGTTCACGCGAGCCGGTGCGCGCCACTTGCCAGAGGATCCACGGGAACAGCTTGCGGCCCACCGCCAGCATGAAGACGACGAATACCGCCACCTTGCCCAGCGTGATGGCCAGCGTCATCCAGATGCTGGCGTTCGGATCGACGCCGGTCGTGTCGCCGCCCAGCGAAGGCGCCAGCGCCGGCAGCAGCACCAGCACGATCACCGTCACCAGGTCTTCGACGACCAGCCAGCCCACTGCGATGCGGCCGTTGAAGGTATCGAGGATGCCCCGTTCTTCCAGCGCGCGCAGCAGCACCACGGTACTGGCGACAGACAGTGCCAGCCCGAACACCAGCCCGCCGCCGATCGACCAGCCCCACCAGTGCGCCAGGCCCATGCCCATCGCGGTGGCGGCGGCAATCTGCAGCAGGGCGCCGGGCAGCGCCACCTTGCGCACTTCCCACAGGTCTTCCAGCGAGAAATGCAGGCCCACGCCGAACATCATCAGCATGACGCCGATCTCGGCCAGCTGGCCGGCCAGCGCGGCATCGGCGACGAAGCCGGGGGTGGCGGGGCCCAGCAGGATGCCGGCGGCGAGATAGCCGACCAGGGCGGGCAATTTGAGGCGGGCGGCGATGAAGCCGAGGACGAGACCGAAGCCGAGCGCGGCAGCGATGGTGGTGATCAGCGGGACGTCATGGGGCATGCAGGCAGGGTTCCTTTCGGGAGGGTGCGGGACGGCGGATGCCGGCCCTTGCCGAAAGTATAAACGGCCGACGCTGCTGCCTCGGCCGTTTTTCCGCCGTTGGCTACATCAAAGCTTGCGAACGACCACGCTGCCGATCGAGTAGCCGGCACCGAACGAGCAGATGACGCCGACGGCGCCGGCCGGCAGGTCGTCCTGGTACTTGTGGAAGGCGATGATCGAGCCGGCCGACGACGTGTTCGCGTACGTGTCCAGCACCACCGGCGCTTCGTCGGCCGTGGCATCGCGGCCCAGGATCAGGCGGGCGATCAGCTGGTTCATGTTCAGGTTGGCCTGGTGCAGCCAGTAGCGGCGGACCTCCTCGACCTGCAGGCCGGCGCTGGCGATCGACTGCTTGATCATCTCGGCGGCCATCGGGCACACATCCTTGAACACCTTGCGGCCCTGCTGCTTGAACAGCTTGTCCGGCTGGCCCACGCCGGCTTCGTCGAAGCGGTTCATGAAGCCGAAGTTGTTGCGGATGTTGTTCGAGAACGAGGTCTTCAGTTTCATGTCGACGATCTCGAACTTGTGTGCCGAGACGGCGGCATCGCGCGCTTCGATCACGATGGCCGTGCAGGCATCGCCGAAGATGAAATGGCTGTCGCGGTCGCGGTAATCCAGGTGGCCGCTGGTGATTTCCGGGTTCAGCACGAGCACCGCGCGGGCCTGGCCGGTCTGCACGGCCGTGGCGCCGGTCTGGATGCCGAAGGTGGCGGACGAGCAGGCCACGTTCATGTCGAAGCCGAAACCTTCGATGCCCAGGGCCTGCTGCACCTCGACCGCCATGGCCGGGTACGGGCGCTGCATGTTCGAACAGGCGACGATCACCATGTCGATGTCGGCGGGCGCGCGGTTGGCGCGGGCCAGCGCTTCCCTGGCGGCGGCCACGCAGATCTCCGCCTGCAGCGACAGTTCCTCGTTGGCGCGCTCGGGGATGCGCGGCGCCATCCGTTGCGGGTCGAGGATGCCGGCCTTGTCCATCACATAGCGCGACTTGATGCCCGACGCCTTTTCGATGAACGCGGCGGACGACGGTTCCAGCGCGACGACCGTGCCTGCCTCGATGGCGGCGGCATGTTCCCGGTTGAACAGTTCCACATAGGCGTTGAAGGCTTCCACCAGCTCTTCGTTCGAGATCGCGTGCGGCGGCGTGAACAGCCCGGTACCGCTGATAACGGCTTGTTTCATAAGCAAACTTTCGAATTCGTTAAGTGGCGCGTGCGCCGCTGAGGCGCAGATTTTACCTGAAGAAATGCCTGAAAAATCGGCATAAAAAAAGGCGCTGTTCGCGTTAATTGGCCCTGCCGGTGGTCACGAAACTTTTTTGCATGCCGAGCGCAACAAAGAGCCGACCACCCTAGGCTTGCGCCACGGCAATGTGCAACCATTGCCGCGGTGCCGTCAGCTCAGCGGCATCGAGCACACGTAGCCAGCCGGTGTAATTGGCGAGATAGCGGCTGGCAACGCCATTGAATCGCCGCAGCCAGGTCTTGAAGCGGCTATGCCATCCATTGACACCCTGGATATGGAGTGCGCCGCGCGCCCGGATGCCGGCACGCACATTGATCGCTTCGTGCGTGATGCCGGCCTGCTTCGCAAATGCCTGGTAGGCCTTGGCCGAATCGCTGACGAGCAGTACATCGGGCGCCAGCACGGGCTTCAGGTGTTTCATCAGCTGGCCGGCAGTGACCGGGCCGCGGCCTGTGACGAAGTCACACGTTTGCCGGTTGCGGTCACGAGCGACGAGGATGCAGTCCAGCTCGCTGCTGATGCCGCGCCGGCTGGCCTTGCCGCCGCGCTTTCGGGGCGGGCGGCTCAGGTGCCGCGAGCCTTTTTGTGATTCCAAAAGGTAGCTTTCGTCAGCCTCGACGATGCCTGATAGCTGCGGACGGGGCGCCCGCAGCAAGGCGGCGATGAAACGGTGGCGCCATCGAAAGCTGGTCGACTTGGCCACCCGGACGCACCTGGCTGCCGAGCGCACCGGGATCGACTCGATGAGGCATTGCAGGTATTGCAGCCACTTGTCGCGCAGACGCAGACGGGCAAGCGGTGTGCCGGTCAAGGCGTTGAAGCTGCGCCGGCACAGCACGCAGCGATAACGCTGCAAGCCACTGGCCTGTCCGCAACGGTGAGATTTCTCGCAGCCGCAATGCGGACACGGCGGCCTTCCGGCGGCTTCTTCGATCAGGCGATGGCACTGCCCTGGTTGCTCGACGCTGGCCAGAAAGCCCAGCAGCAACGCGACCTGATCTTCTGAAAGCTGTTGATGGATCAACGCTTCGATCAATACCTGAACATCCGCCGTGCCCATGTCGCCTCCTGATATACATGAAGTATCTCAACAGGAAGTCGGACTATGATTCCGGCGGGAAGTTCCCCGAATTACCGCGCACAGCGCCTAAAAAAACGACGCCCGAAGGCGCCGTCCTGCCATCCGGCGCAGCCCGTGCTTACTTCGCGGCGGCCTGCACGATCGCCGATTCCGGCTTGGCGGTCTGCACCGGCAAGCCCTTCAGGTGGTTCAGGGCCTGCGCCAGCTGGAAGTCGCCGGCGCCGCCGTACTCGAGCGGCTTGCGCTTCTTCTCCAGTGCCAGGATGCGTGCCTGTTCCTCCAGCTCGTCGCGGCGCTCCTTGGCGGCTTCCGCTTCGCGGTCGTTCGCCAGGTGGCGGGACAAGTCCGCCTCGCGCATGCGCAGCGCGTTCAGGCCGTCGCCGTCGGCATATTCGTTGACTTTCAGGTCGGGCACGATACCCTTGGCCTGGATCGCGCGGCCGTGCGGCGTGTAGTAGCGCGCCGTGGTCAGCTTCAATGCCGTGTCGGCCGTCAGTTGCCGGATGGTTTGTACCGAACCCTTGCCGAACGTCTGCGTGCCGAGGATCGTTGCGCGGCCGTAGTCCTGCAGCGCGCCGGCCACGATTTCGGAGGCGGACGCGGAACCGGTGTTGACCAGCACCGCCAGCGGGATGCGCTTGACGGCGTCGGGCAGGCGCGCCAGCGGGTCGCTGTCGCTGCGCAGCGAATAGTACTCGGCGCGCGCGTAGTAGATCTGCTTCGAATCGGGCAACTGGCCGTTGGTGGACACCACGGGCGTGTCTTTCGGCAGGAACGCCGCGGCCACGCCGATCGCTCCCTGCAGAACGCCGCCGGGATCGTTGCGCAGGTCGAGCACCATGCCCTTCAGGTTGGGATCCTGGCGGTACAGTTCGGTGATCTTGGCGGCCAGGTCGTCCACTGTCGGTTCCTGGAACTGCGCCACGCGCAGCCACGCGTAGCCCGGCTCGACGATCTTGCCCTTGACGCTCTTTTGCAGGATTTCCTCGCGCACCAGGTTGAACGTGAGGGGCAGCGGCTCATCGTCGCGCAGCACGGTCAGCGTGACCTTGCTGTGCGGCTCGCCGCGCATCTTCTTCACCGATTCATCGAGCGACATGCCTTTCAGCGGCATCGCGTCGAGGCGGGTGATCAGGTCGCCGGCCTTGATGCCGGCGCGGTAGGCGGGCGAATCCTCGATCGGCGCGACGATGCGGATATAGCCTTCGTCGCCCTGGGCGATCTCGATGCCCAGGCCCACGAAACGGCCCTGCGAGCCTTCGCGCAGCTCCGCGTAGGCCTTCTTGTCGAGATAGGCCGAGTGGGGATCGAGCGAGGCAACCATGCCGGAGATGGCGTCGGTCAGCAGTTTCCTGTCCTCGACCTGCTCGACGTAATCGGACTTGATCAAGCCATACACATCGGCCAGCTGGCGCAGCTCCTCCAGCGGCAGGGCAGGTTCCTCGGCACGTTGCGCCATCGCGGAAAACTGCAGCGAAACGGCGATGCCGGCCACGACGCCGAGGCCGACCAGGCCCGCGCGGTTGAGTGCACCCTTCAGGCCACCCTTCGCGCTCTTGCCCACCTTATTGCCCACGTTTTCGCTCACCTTATCGCCCACGTCCGTGCCGGCGCCGTTGCTATCGCGATGGTTCACGCGATTGTTCACGCAGTTACTCATGTAGATGCCCTTCAAGACGCGCAGCGGTCACTCGACGGCCGCCGGATCAGTATAAACCCGATTTTCCACAATGTAGTGGCCTGCGCACGGCGCGCCGGCGCCTGGACGCGATTTAGCTTGCCCTTCGATTCATTTTTATAAACCGGACAACATTGCCGCTTCTTGACGGCTTGTACGTCTGCGTTAATGAGAGTAAGGAAATGTAAGAATGCCGGAAAGGCATGAAATCGCGTCCTACACTTGGCCCGTATTTCTCTCTACCCTGAAGTGGTTTTGGCCTGCGTTCCCAGCGCAGGCTTTTTTTTGCACGGAGCATTCATGAACACGTTGAAGAAGGGCGCGGCCGCGCTGGCCGCCGCTTTGCTGATCGCCGGCCCGGCGGGCGCGCTGCCGATGATGGACATGCGCGCGCAGGACTTGCTGATGATGGCGCCTGCGCTGAAGGACTCGCTGAAACTCAATGCCAACCAGCAGACCCTGTGGCAGCAGACCGAGAGCCGGACCCGGGCGCTGCTGCGCGAGCGCCAGTCGCGCGCGGAACGGATGCAGGCCGCATCGCTGCAGGCCTTGCAGAAGGCCGATGTCGAATTGCGCGACCTGGCCGGCGCGCTCGACGGGGAAGGCGGCGCCGAACTTGCCGAGCAAAAGCAGCTGCGCGAGTGGTGGCTGACGGTGAACGATGCGCTCGACGAAACCCAGCGCCGCGCGGTGGCCGTGTTCCTCGCCGAGCAGCTGCAACGCAAGCCCGAAGGGCCGGGTGGCGGCAATGGCGGCGGTGGCGGACCGCGCGGCGAAGGCGGCGGCGGGCACCGTGGCGGGCCGGGAGGCGGAGCGGGCGGGGGCATGGGTGGTGGCATGGGCAACATCGGCGGCGGGATCGGCATCGGCCGCTGAGCGCCGGCGGCGCGCGGTGCAGGGCAGGTGCACGTGCAGGTGCAGGTGCGCGCGTCCGCAACCTCGTGTACGCTAACGGATGGGCCAGCGACGCCATGCGGCAGCGCGCCACCCGCAACCAAGAGTCAATCCCGGGACCGGGCCCCACGAAGGACCGTTCCCCTTTCCGAAAGCGGCCACGTGAAACGACATCTCCTCTCCACCCTCATTCTTGCACTGTGCGCCACGGGCGCGATGGCAGCCGACACCGCTGCGCCGGTATCCGGCATCGACATCCAGTACATCGACCATGGCGTGCGCCCGCAAGACGACTTCTTCGAACACCTGAACGGCGGCTGGCTGAAGACGGCCGAGATCCCGGCCGACAAGGCCAGCTGGGGCTCGTTCATGAAGCTGCGCGACGATACGCTGCCACAGCTGCGCGGCATCATCGAAGCTCTGGCGGCGCGCAAGCACCTGCAGGGTGACGAAGCGAAGATCGCCGACCTGTACGCCAGCTACATGGACGAGAAAAAACTCGATGCGCTGGGCACCGGGCCGCTGAAAGCGGAGCTGGCACGCATCGCCGCCGTGAAGGACAAGGCGGCATTGCCCGCACTGGTGGCGTACCTGAACCGCCTGGGCGTGGTGACGCCGTATGCGGTGCGCGTGTCGCAGGATGCACGCGAATCGTCGCGCTACGTGGCCTACGTGGCGCAGAGCGGCCTGGGCTTGCCGGACCGCGATTACTACCTGAAGAAGGACGACGCCAAGCTGGCTGACGCGCTGGCGAAATACGAGCTGCACATCGCCAGGGTGCTGGCACTGGCCGGCCAGAAGGATGGCGCCGCGCAGGCGAAGCACATCGTGGCGCTGGAAACCGCGCTGGCGCAGGCGCAGTGGACCAAGGTGGAAAACCGCGATCCCGTGAAGCGCTACAACAAGGTGGCGATCGGGCAATTGGCCGCGCTGGCGCCCGGCTATGACTGGCAGGGCACCCTGGCCGCCGCCGGCATCACGGGCCAGACGGCAAAAGTGCCTGCCCAGGTTCCCGCTCAGGTGCCTGCTCAGGTGCCTGCTCAGTTGCCCGCTCAGTTGCCTGCTCAGTTTCCCGATTATGTGATCGTGATGCAGCCCAGCTACCTGCAGGGTTTCGTGAAGGTGCTGAACGACACCGATCTCGCTACCTGGAAGGCCTACTTCACGTGGCAGCTGCTGCGTGAAGCGTCGCCGTACCTGTCGAAGCCGTTCGCCGATGCGCACTTCGCGTTCTATGGCACCGTGCTGACGGGCGTGACGGAACAGCCGCCACGCTGGAAGCGTGGCGTGGGCGTGGTCGAAGGCGCGATCGGCGAAGGCCTGGGCAAGCTTTACGTGGCGCAGCACTTCCCGCCGGAGCGCAAGGAGCGGATGGAAAAGCTCGTCCAGAACCTGCTGGCCGCATACCGGCAGAGCATCGACACGCTCGACTGGATGAGCCCCGAGACCAAGAAGGAAGCGCAAGCCAAGCTGGCCAAGTTCACGCCGAAGATCGGCTATCCGGACAAGTGGCGCGACTACACGAAGTTCAAGACCGTGCGTGGCGACCTGCTGGGCAACCTGCGCCGTGCCACGGAGTTCGACTACGACCGCAACATCGCCAAGCTGGGCCAGCCGGTCGACCGCACCGAGTGGGGCATGACGCCGCAAACCGTGAACGCCTATTACCGCTCGACCACCAACGAGATCGTGTTCCCGGCCGCGATCCTGCAACCGCCGTTCTTCGATGCGAAAGCGGACGATGCCGTGAATTACGGCGCGATCGGTGCCGTGATCGGCCACGAGATCAGCCATGGCTTCGACGATTCGGGCAGCCAGTCCGACGGCGACGGCAACCTGCGCAACTGGTGGACCGAGCAGGACCGCGCCAACTTCAAGGCCAAGGCCGACCGGCTGGTGGCGCAGTACGACGGCTACAGCCCGCTGCCCGGCTACAACGTCAACGGCAGGCTCACCCTGGGCGAGAATATCGCCGACAACTCGGGGCTGGCGATCGCGTACAAGGCGTACAAGCTGTCGCTGAACGGCCAGCCGGCGCCGGTGATCGACAGCCTGACGGGCGAGCAGCGCTTCTACATGGGCTTTGGGCAGGTATGGCGCGCCAAGATGCGCGAAGCGCAGCAAATCGTGCAGGTGAAGACCGACCCGCATTCGCCGGGCCGCTTCCGCGCCAACGGTACCGTGGTCAACCAGCCCGGCTTCTATGAAGCATTCGGCGTGAAGGAAGGCGACAAGCTGTATTTGAAGCCGGAAGAACGCGTGATCATCTGGTGATGAGCATCCGGTAACGAGCATCCGGTGACGAGCACCGGGTTTCCACCTGGCGTCGAGCATCCAGTGAGGTGCTGGCAAAAAGACCACAGGCCGTGGTCTTTTTGCATTCACGGCGGGCCGGTATGGTATTGTCGGCCGACCGGCATCGACCGGTAAACCCATTGTCCAAACTAGAGGGAAATACACCTTGAAACGACACCTGTTAAGTGCATTGACGCTGAGCCTGTTGGCCGGCGTGTGCGGCGTTGCCGGCGCGGCCGACAAGGCCCCGACCAAGACCGCCGCATCGGGCATCGCGATCGAATATATCGACCCATCCGTGCGCGCCCAGGACGATTTCTTCGTTCACACCAACGGCAAGTGGCTCGCCACCACCGAGATCCCGGCCGATAAATCCAGCTGGGGCGCGTTCCACAAGCTGCACGAGGATACCCAGCCGCAGCTGCGCAAGATCATCGAGGACGCGGCCGCGAGCGCGAAGGATGCGGACCAGCAGCGCATCGGCGACTTCTACGCCAGCTTCATGGATGAAGCGCGCGTCGAGCAGCTGGGCGTCGCGCCGATCAAGGACAACCTGGCGAAAATCGCCGCGATCGGCGACAAGAAAGCGCTGCCGCAGCTGTTCGCCGAATTCAACCGCCATGGCGTGACGGCGCCGGTGAACCTGACCATCCACCAGGACAACAAGGATTCGACCAAGTACGTGGTCGATTTCTTCCAGGACGGCCTGGGCCTGCCGGACCGCGACTACTACCTGAAGAAGGATGACGCCAAGCTGGCCGAGGCGCTGGCCAAGTACGAGACCCACGTGGCGAAGATGCTGACGCTGGCCGGCGATGCGAATGCCGCCGCCAATGCCAGGGCCATCGTGGCGTTCGAGACCGAGATCGCCAAGATCCAGTGGAGCAAGGTCGAACTGCGCGACCCGGTGAAGGCGTACAACAAGTACGACATCGCCAAGGTCGGCGAGCTGATGCCCGGCTTCGACTGGAATGCCTACCTGGCCGCCACCGGCATCCAGGGCAAGGCCACGTATGTGATCGTCAGCCAGCCGACCTATTTCCAGGCACTGGACAAGGTGCTGGCCGATACGCCGATCGATACACTGAAGGCCTATGCGCAGTGGCAGCTGATCCACGAAGCCGCACCCTACCTGTCGAAAGCCTTCGTCGACGAGAACTTCGCGTTCTACGGCACCACGCTGTCGGGTGCGACCGAGAACCGGCCGCGCTGGAAGCGCGCCGTCAGCTCCACGGAAGCGGCGCTGGGCGAAGCGATCGGCAAGGTCTATGTGCAGCAGCACTTCCCGGCCGAATACAAGGCGCGCATGGAAGTGCTGGTGAAAAACCTGCTGACCGCGTTCCGGCAAAGCATCAATACGCTGGACTGGATGACGCCGGCCACGAAGAAGGAAGCGCAGACCAAGCTGGCCAAGTTCACCACCAAGATCGGCTACCCGAACAAGTGGCGCGATTACTCGGCGCTGACGGTCAAGCGCGACGACCTGCTGGGTAATGTGCAGCGCGCCAACGAGTTCAACTACAACAAGGAATTGAACAAGCTGGGCAAGCCGATCGACCGCGACGAGTGGCTGATGACGCCGCAAACCGTGAACGCCTACTACAACCCGGAAATGAACGAGATCGTGTTCCCGGCCTCGATCCTGCAGCCGCCATTCTTCGATCCCAAGGCGGATGACGCGGTGAACTACGGCGCGATCGGCGGCGTGATCGGCCACGAGATCAGCCACGGCTTCGACGACCAGGGCGCCCAGTACGACGGCGACGGCAACCTGCGCGACTGGTGGAGCCCGGCCGACCACAAGAACTTCAAGGCCAAGACCAGCCAGCTGGTGGCGCAATACGGCGCCTACAGCCCACTGCCGGGCTATAGCGTGAACGGCGAGCTGACGCTGGGCGAGAACATCGGCGACAACTCCGGCCTGGCCGTGGCGTACAAGGCCTACAAGCTGTCGCTGAAGGGCAAGAAGGCGCCGGTGATCGATGGCCTGACGGGCGACCAGCGCTTCTACATGGGGTGGGCGCAGGTATGGCGCATGAAGATGCGTGAACCGGCGCAGATCGTGCAGATCAAGACCGATCCGCACGCTCCTGGCCAGTTCCGCGCCAACGGCACGATGCGCAACCAGCCGGGCTTCTACGAAGCCTTCAAGGTGAAGACCGGCGACAAGATGTACCTGGCGCCGAAGGAGCGCGTGATCATCTGGTAAGCGTGCTTGTGTGAAAAAGGCCCGCCCGCGCGAACCGCGGGCGGGCCTTTTTACAATGTCAGCGCGATCAGGAGCGTGCGCGCCGCGTGAACGTCAGGCCGAGCAGGCCCAGGCCCAGCAGGGCCAGCGTGCCCGGTTCCGGCACGTCGGCTTGAGCCAGCTTGAACTGGCCGCCGTTACGCACCAGGAACTCGCCCGGCTGCGCATTGGGCGAGTTGCCGCCCAATGCCGAGACGATATCCTGGGTATCCGCGTTCGGCACGCATCCCGGCGGCGTTCCCGGGCCGCAGTTGCCGTTGTTGACGCTGGCGTTGGTGGTGACAAAGCCCAGTGTCGTGCCGAGCGGCAGCGCATTGCCGGCCGAGTCGAGCCACACGCCGGTGGCCAGGTAGGTCGCTTCGAATTCCAGTGTCAGCGGGCCATTGCTGGATGGCGTGGCATCCGGATTGACCGAACCGGCGCTTTCGCCGAACGGCGTGGCGAGCTGGGCAAAGCTGGCGATCAAGATGCCGGAGTTGGCGCCGCGCAGCGGGGCACCAGCGCCGGTGGAAGTGCCCCAGGCATAATCGACACCGGCCGAATCGCCGGCATTGTTGTCATCCACCCCATCGTAGTAGTAGATGTCCAGGCGGCCGGTGTTGGTGAATGTCAGCTGGCCCGACGCCAGGTCGCCGTTGCCGGTGCCGTTGTAGTAATGCGCGGTGATCTGTTGCGGGTTGCCGGGACCGAACAGGCTGCCGCTGAAGTTGAAGATGCCGGTGTCCGTGAACGTGAAGTTCGGGCCGGGATTTCCCCCGCCCAGGTTGGTATTGATGTAGCTGTGGCCGTCGATCGACAGGTCGGTGATGCCGTTGATGACGGGTTGGGCTCCTGGCAAGTCAAGCTGCCAGTTCAGCAGTTGCGTTTCCGCCGTGGCGGGCAATGCCACCAGCGTCGCGGCCACTGCCAGGCCGGCGAACGCTGTTTTCAGATACTGGGTATGGAACATTTTTTTCTCCTGTGAGGACAATTTTGCGGGGCAACGACTGCCGGTCGTACCAATGCAGAAACCATGCCACAGGATTTATCTGACTGATTCTTAAGACTTAACCTATACCGTTAGTTACTTTCCTAAAGCTACTTGTAAAAGCCTTCGACACTATCGGTTACGCATCAGTGTTGACAGGGGACGGCGATGCGAACGCGCATCGGGGGCGGGACCAGCGCCGATACGCCCCATATAGACGGGCGAGGATGCTTCGCCCACCAATGCGCGGGTTTCGCGCGCAAGGATCTCGGCCATGCCCAACAGCTCGGGCACCTTGGAAAAGCCGCGCTTCTGCTGCACGTAGCGGGCGAAGATCAGTGGTGTCATCTCGGGCTGCATGAACAGGCCAAGGTTTGTCAGGGTCAGCCAGAAACGCTGCACGGCACGCCCTGCTGCCACGTAATCGTCGATCGTTTGCGCCGGGACGTGGGCGTGGATGACGTAGTGGGCGGCGCATGCCAGGCCCGGTGCCAGGTCCATCTGCATGCGGGGCAGGGCAGTACCCAGCAGCGCATTCATGCGTGCATTGCGTTCCCAGCTGTGCATTGCCCAGCGCATCAGCTTCAGCGTCATCCGGTCGACACCCAGTGCCTGGTCCGGCACCTTTTCTTCGCTGTGGCGCCGGCCCCAGTCGATGATGCGGCGATGCGTTTGGTAGGCTTCCGGCATCAGCAGTCGAAGTTTGGCGTTGCGAAACATCAGCCGCGCCGCCCGCCACCGCTCGGTAAACGATTCCAGCCATTGAATGTGATAGCCGGGGCCGACGGCGGCCGCCATTGCCGCCTTCTCGGTATCGGACAGGGGGCGGGTACTCATCCTGCGGCGCTGCACGGTCCGCTGTTCGATGGCCGGGATCAGCGGCGATGGCTGGACGGTTGCGTCGGCAACGAAGTTCACGTCGAAGACGGGCGCTTCGAGCGGCGACGCCGGATCGCGTTGCGCATCGGCCCGCAATCCGTGGCCGCTGGCCGCGATGGCGATGGTCTCCAGCAGGGCGCCGAACGAAATCTGGCTGGGGTGCCCGTCCAGGTCATATACGCAATGGTCGCGCGTATCGGTGCAATGGACCCGCACGGCCGCGTCGCCGACAAGTTCGAAGCGCCAGTCCTGGGTGTTGTCGCCGCTGGGCGCCCAGCGCGCCTTGTCGAGAATGGCGAGTACGGTGTCACGGCTCATGACTGCTCCAGGGTTTGTTCGATGCGGCGGCGTGCCTTGGCGATGACGAAGCGCTGCCATGGATGACGGTTGCCGCCGGGGCGCCATGTCTTGACCAGCTTGTCCCGGAAACCGTCGTAATGCATGCCCCGCGGCGCGGCGATCACATCACCCCGCTTGAGCAGGATCTTGATGGCTTGCACACCCACGATGGCCGCGCAGAGCTGGCATGCCATGATGGTCGAGGGGCCTCGGCGCTCGGCCAGGTTGAGTGCCTCGGGCATGACCAGGTATGGCCGGTGCAGTGCGGCCGGTGCCAGGCCGACCAGGAAACGGACCGCCTTGCCCAGTTCATCCTGCCCCTTCCAGCCGAAGTATTCCTCGAACGACATCCGGCCCGGCAGGAAATTCAGGTTCGCCACGCCCATGCCCAGCGGCGCGGCGGTAGTGGCCGGAATCCGCAGCCGCGTGCAGGCATCGAATACCGCTTCGCGGGCGTCGAAGGCGAAGAAATCAAGCCCATCGACATACAGGTCGACGCCATCGAGGAATTCGTCGGCATTGGTGGCATGGACACCCTTTGGAAAGATGCGGATATCCACTTCCGGGTTGATATCACGGGCCATGCGTGCCATGACCTCGGCCTTCGGCTGGTTCAGCGTGGATACCATCGCGCCGGCCTGGCGATTGAAATTGGGGACATCGAACGTGTCGAAGTCGGCAATGTGAAAGCGGGTGATGCCCAGGCGCACAAGTGTGAGCAATTCACCGCCACCGACGCCGCCCACACCAGCGATGGCGACACGCTTGCCGCGCAGTGCCTGCTGCTCGTCCGGCGTGACCCAACCGATATTGCGGGAAAAGGCGCGAGTGTAGTCGAACTGGTTTTCCATCGCTCAGCTCATGCCTTTCAGACGGCCGATGATGCCAGCCTGTTCGCGTGGGGAGTAAAAATGCGTATAAAAAGAACGGTCGCCCGGCGCGGCGCGGCCGCCGCCGACCCGTTCGACTTCCGACTTCATGTAGTCGAGGTCGAGGCACAGCAGGTAGGCCGGAGCGTTGACGCGCGGATTCATGCGGGGTTCGCTGAGCAACTGGAAGCCCATCATCTTCTGGTAGAAACGATGGTGGCGCGGATTGACCTCGATAAACAGATGCGTGCAGTGATGGAGATCGTGGGCATGCAGGAAGGCCAGATGCCATAGTGCCGCCATCGACTGCCGCGAACCGCCATTCGCATCGAACGCCAGTTTCGTGAATTCGCATACCCGCGCACCGCGCGCCCGGTAGGCGTCGATTTCCGGCTTGAACAGTTCGTCGGCCAGGATGCCGGACTCGGAGTCGAGCCCGATCGTGATCGTGCCGACAACCTCGCCCTGGTCAGTCGAGGTCAGCGTGATCCTGTTCGGGTCATCCGTCAGCATGTGCGTGCCGGCATAGCCGCGCCAGGCATACATTTTATTGATGAGCAAACTCGCCTTGTTTCGGCCTTCGGCAGTATCAAGCATGCGTACACTGAAAGAATGTTCGTTAGTGGTGATGTCCTGCATATTCCCCGGCAGGGAATCGTCGAGCGCGGGAAGTCTTTCGCTGTCGGCATCGGACTGGCCAGTGACCTCGCGGTCGCCGGATGTTTTGGTTGCATTCATGAAAATGAACCTTTCGAAGTCACCTGCGGCCCATCCTCGACCCGGGAAGGCAATGCTCCGGAATCGTCCAGCCCGGGAGTCAGCTCAATTGAGTTCGCCAAGCAATGCGCGGATCCGTTGATCGGCTGCGGCATCACCGTGCGCGGCAATTAACTGTTGTAACTGCGCACGCGCCTGTGGCTTGTCACCCGATTGCTTGAGAGCATATGCCAAATGATAGCGCGCTTCCCGCATCGACGGCGCTACCGCTACAGCCTGCTTCAATACTGCAATCCCGCGCGGTACCTGCCCTTCCTCGACCAGAATCCAGCCCAGCGTATCGGCCACGGCGCCGCTCTTGCTGTCCAGCTTGTAGGCTTGTTCGGCGGTCGGCAGGGCTCGCGCATCCTTTTCCTGGTGATAGGCCCATGCCAGGTTGTTCAGGATCGTTGCGCTGGGCTGCACGTTTTTCAGCAGGGCTTGCCAGTGTTCGATCGCCGGCTTGTACTGGCGGGCAGAGGTATAAGCTTCCGCGAGGTAGGCGCGCACCGAGACATCGTCGGGGTGTTCCTTCTGCCACGCAGCGACACGGCGCAGCCCTTCGGCCCCGTTCCCCTGGGCGGCCAGTACCATGTGCTGGCGCAAGACCACGTCGCGCGTCCGGCCCAGCTGATAGGCTTTCTCGTAGGCGGCCAGCGCGGCCGGATAGCGCTTCTGCTCAGCCATCCAGTCGCCCTCCATCATGTAGCCAGCCTTGGCATTGTTCTTTTGCGCCTGCACCTGGCGCAACAGCGCCTGCATCTGGTCGCCCCGGCCCTGCCGCTTGAGGACCTGCAGCAGCATGACCTCGGCCTCAAGATGATCGGGCTGGAGCTGCAGGACTTTTTTCAATGCGCTCTCGGCAGCGCCATCGTTCTGCCGCACCACGTGCACCGCGGCCACGCGCAGGTGAGCCAGCGGTGTGTCCGGCATCAGGCTGGCAAGTTTCTGGTAGCTCTCGATAGCGCCGGCGGTATCGCCTTCGGCCAGTTGGGCCTGGCCCAGCATGTCCAGCAGGCTGGCGTCGGACGAATGCGCGACCTGGGCATTGCGGATCAGGGCGAGTGCCTTGCGCTGCTGGCCCGTGCGCAGGTATTGCGCGCTCAACTGGATTACCGGCGGCACCGCATGCGGTTGCGCGTCGCGCGCGCGTTCCAGCCAGTAGGTCACCTGGTCCATCCGGTTTTCCGCACCGGCCAGGTTTGCCAGCGCATTCATCGCCGCAACGCTTTTCGGATAAGCCGTGACATAGGCGGTAAGCCTTTGCCTGGCGGCAGCGGGATGCTCGCGCCGGTCCATCTCGGCAAGGCTGGCCACGGCCGGGAAGTAAGCCGGGGCCAGGCGCACGGCGCGTTCGAAGCTGGCACGCGCCTCGGCGTCCTGCCGCTTGCCGAGGTAGGCTTGGCCGGCCACCTGAAGCAACTCGGGCTTGGCGCCGTTGCGGCTCTCCAGCGTCTTGACTGTGCTCAGTGCCTTGTCGAACTCCTGCAGCCGCAAGGCTGTCAGCGCCAGGAGGAGGCCGCTTTCGCCACCGGGATCCAGGCGCTCGGCCGCTTCCAGCTCGGCGAAGCCGCGTTCCCGCTGGCCATTGGCGATCCGGACAAGGCCAAGTGAACGCCGCGCTTCCGCCAGTTTCGGATCCAGGGCGACGGCACGCTCCAGGTAGGCGGTGGCCTGGCCATGCTGCTTCAGTGCAAGCGCCGCCTTCCCGGCCATCGCGAAGGCCGCTGCATCAGCGTCGCGCTCCAGTACCGGCGCCAGTACCTTCAGCGCTTCCTTGGCCTGGCTCGACTCGGTCAACGCGGCGGCCAGCAGGCGCCGCGCATCGGCATTGCCGGGAAGGGCCTGCACGTAGCGCCGCAAATGCTCCTCGGCCTGTGGCAACGAGCGCAGTTTCAGCTGCATCGAGCCAGCCAGGAAGACCGTTGGCCAATGGTCGGGGTTGACCCGCAATGCCGCCTGTGCGGCGGCAAGCGCCTCTTTGTACTGGCCTTGCTCGGCTTCGAGCAATCCCCGCACGTACAGGGTACCCGGATTGTTGGGGGCGACCTGTGCCGCCTTCGCGAGTTCCGCGCGCGCGGCCGCATAGTCCTTGTTGCCCATGAGGAGGTGCGCCTTCTGCAACCGTGCCAGGAGATTCTTCGGCGCGATGGCGAGGACACGATCGTACGCCGCGAGCGCCGCGGCCGGCTGATGGTTGGCCTTGGCCAGTTCGCCCTTCAGCAGCCAGGCGCTGGTATTGTCGGGCGCGGTACGAAGTACGTCTTCCGCCAGCCGGGCAGCCCCGCCGAGGTCGCCATCCAGCAAGTCCTGGCGCGCCAGACCCAGCATGGCGTCGACATGTGCCGGATCGCGTTCGAGCGCCTTCGCGTAGGCTTGGCGAGCCAGGGCACCCTGCTGTAATCCCAGCAGGGCCTCGCCGCGCAACGCGAGGCTGCCTGCGTCGTCCATGCCGCTGCGTTCGAGCTCGTCGAGTGCCCGCTGGAACTGGCCCTGCAACAGCTGTGCGCGCGCTATGGCCGGCACGGTCCTGGCGGCTGGTGCACCGAGCTGGGCGGCACGGCGCGCTTCTTTTTCCGCTGCCGCGCCGTCGCCCAGCACAATGTGGATATTGGCGAGCGACAGGCGTGCTTCGCGATTGTCGGGCGTTTCTTGCAGGGCATTTTTCAACTGGATCATGGCCGCCCTGTGATCGCCTGCCTGTTCGTACTGGCGGGCTTGCGCCAGCAGCGTTTCAGGCGACTCCGAACCGCATCCGGTGATTGCCAGGAACGTACTACAGGCAATGAGCAGGTAAGCGCGTGCATCGACACTTGCTTTGACCAAACCGTACATGGTAATCCCCGATTAATAGTAAGGGTGACCAATGGTTACACGGACGTGCATTTTGAGCAAGAGTTGGCGATCGCGACCATCAGGCAGCGGCGATGTCGACATGCAGGACATCGGTAGCGGTGGAGTCGCCGCAGATGGCGGCTCTCGAGCAGTCAGTCAGGAAGGGCCAGGCTACACCGGAGAGTGGTGGAAACCTGGCAAGGTGTGCATGTTGCCGCCACTGGACCAGCGGGACGCTGCAAAGGCGTCTTCCTTTGCCGTTGCGTGCCAGCTTCCATGTGACGCGCCAATGCGTTCAATTACAACAAGGAATTGAACAAGTTGCGGCAAGCCGGTCGACTGCGATGAGTGGCTGATGACGCCGCAAACCGTGAACGCCCGTGACAACCCGCAACTGAACGGGATCGTGTTCCGGCCAGCTCAGGCAATCAGCTTCAGGCGGTTGACGATACCTTCCGCTTCCCGTACGGAGAAAAAGTACGGATACAGCGATCGCTGTGCCTGGCCGGCCGGCTTGTCGGCGGTGCCGCCGAACTGGCTGATCTGTTCCGCCATATCGGTCAGCTCGACACCCAGCAGGTAGGCGGGAGCCTGTACACGGGGGTTTTCCCGGACCGTACCCACGCGCTTGAAGCCCAGCATGCTTTCGTAGAAGCGGCGGTGACGCGGGTTGACTTCGATCAGCGCATGGGTGCGGCCGTGCATGTGGTGAGCGTAGAGATAGAGTGTGTGAAACAGGGCGCCCAGGGCGTGTTTCGACCGCACGGTATGATCGAATGCGAGCTTGGTGATTTCACAGAGTTGCGCGCCGCGCTCGCGCAACGCATCGGCGTGGTCCTTGAAAATCTCGTCCGCCAGCAGCCCGGACTCGGAGTCGATGCCCAGGGTCACGGTACCGATCGTGGTGCCGTCCTTTTCCGATGCGGCCAGCGTGATCCGGTTGGGATTGGATTCGACCTTGTGGGAAGAACCATAGCCGCGCCACGCATACATCTTGTTGATCAGCAAGCTGGCGGAATTGCGGCCTTCTTCGGTATCGGCCAGGCGGATGCCGAACGTCTTTGTATCGATGAGGACATTTTGAAGAGCGCCGGAGGGTTCAGCCTCCGATACGGGCAAGTCGTTCTTCAACCCGAGATCGTTGTCCAGATGATCTCCCGGCCCGGAGGCATTTGCCCTTTTGCTAAAGGTTGCCATGAGTTCCCCTCCGTTGATACTCAATGATGCGTTTTGCCGGTCCAGCGATTGCTTCGGCCTGGGCTGTCCATCCAGGCACTCCCGCCGAGGGAGAAAGCCGAAGAATCAGTGCGCCTGCTCTTGTTCAAGTCAACTATTGCAAGGTCCGGTACCAGGTTCAGGGTGAAGGCTGGAGCACAAGCCTTCGGCGATCGCCAGGTGCCATGCGTGATCATCCATCTTTTGCGGCCGGGAGAAGACCCGTCGCTATCGTTGCGTTATCTCATGTACAGTTGCAATGCCCGCATTGCAGCGATCATATACCGAAGCCGGGCTCAAGGATCGCAAAGATTGATGGATACAGGCCTGCAAGCGGATGTGGGGTGGTCGGGGACGTCATACCCACCCGGATTGTCACCGCTGGAAGAGTGCTGCTCCGATGGTGAATCGATCCTGAACATTCTTCGGGCATGACCTCCCGCCGGGCCGCGCAACGGCCATGCCGGCGCAATGCGCTTTCCGGGATCTTGCTCAGCCTTTTGGCGGCTGGGCGGCTTCGGCGGCGGAGGGGGCGCCGGCGGCAGGTGCTGCGGTCGCAGGTGCGGCGGCGGCAGGGGCGGGCGCTTCGGGTTCCTTGAACTTGGCGCCGGACTGGTTGGCCATGAACACCACCGCGCGCGCTACTTCGACATCGTCCAGATCCGGGTTGCCGCCCTTGGCCGGCATGGCGCGCAAGCCTTCGATCGCGTGCTTGACGACCGTGTCATAGCCTTGCGCAAGGCGTGCCGCCCAAGCACCGCTGTCGCCCGTTTTCGGGGCACCCGCGATACCCGCGCCATGGCAGGCCTGGCAGGTCGACGTGTATACCGCTTCGGCGGTCTGCAACACTTTTGGTGCGTTCGCATCCTTGAACGTGAAGCCTTCGTCGGCGACCGGTTTCAGGCGGCTCGCGATGGCTTCGGGCGACATGGCGTCGGAACCGGCACCGGTCAATTTTTGCTGAGTGACGAACTGGACCAGCAGGACAATGCCGAAGATGGTGACGAGGAAAAATGCGATGACTGCTGCTGCAAGCTGCTTCGGAGTCCGGATGACGGATTGGTGCTCGTGGTGTGCGTCGCTCATGATTTCCTTAGTACAAGTGGCTGGTAGACCAGCGCGTTAATGTTGTGCACATCTGGGTACTTGGGTATGGCAGACTTCTGGCCGAGAAACCGGCTGATTATAGTCCCAAAATTATGGAGCGGGAAACAACTCGGCCATGCGGGAAACGCCACGCCGTCACCGCTTCGCAGGGGCGGGGCACGATCCCGGTGAGCAAAATACTTGTGCTTTCGGATAGACGCGCGGCACGAAAGCCGGTATCCTTCGGTTCTCCGTGCGGCTGTAGCTCAGTGGATAGAGTATTGGCCTCCGAAGCCAAGGGTCGCTGGTTCGATCCCAGCCAGCCGCACCAATAGAATCAATGCGTTACGAGGGTATTCGGTATCCGGACAGACATGTTCCTGTTCGTGTAACCCTCAAGTAACCTTCCTGTATTACCTCTCCTGTATTACCTCTTCTGCATTACCTCTCCTGCACCGCACTTCCCGCATCACCTCTGCATCACCCCCTGTCTTGCCCCACGCTCCTTCGGTTCTCTCTGTGCAAGCCGATAGGCCGTTTCCATCGCCTTTCGTTGGCTGCCTGCACGTTGCGGCAGGGCACACTGACTTTCAGATTGCTACTTTTGGTGACGAAAGGTGTGCAGCCCCCAAAGCCCGTGCGAACTGCGCACAACGCGGCTGCATCGCCGGAAATCCAGAAAATACCTTGCTGAGCAGCCCGTGGACAGTCGTGCCGATGCCTCTTTTCACGCATGGAAATTGTCGTATAATCAACTGAGCGAATTTCTTCGGAATAACGATAAGGGTAACAAATGGTCATCCAGGTTCCGCTCTTTTCATCGAAGATCGCCAATGAAGGCGTGGACCTGGCCGGCGCATTGCACCGCGTGCTCGAGCGGAACTGGTACGTGCTCGGTACGGAGGTGGCCGCCTTCGAAGCGGAATTCGCCGCCTATCAAGGGACCGAATCGTGCATTTCCGTGGCAAACGGCACGGACGCCCTGGAAATCGCCCTGCGCACGCTGGATATCGGCCCGGGGAAACGGGTGGCACTGGTGGCCAATGCGGGGTTTTATGGCAGCACCGCGGTGCATGCCGTGGACGCCGAGCCGTGCTACGTGGATGTCGATGACGCCACGCTCACGATGGCCCCTGCGGCCCTGCAGGCGGTGCTGGCCACGGGCGTCGATGCCGTCATCGTCACGCACCTGTATGGCCAGATGGCCGACATCGAGCGGATCGCCGCGCTTGCCACGGATGCCCGGGTGCCCCTGATCGAGGATTGCGCCCAGTCGCATGGCGCCATCCGCAACGGCACCCGCGCCGGCTGCTTCGGCGACCTGGCCTGCTTCAGTTTTTATCCGACCAAGAACCTTGGCGCCATCGGCGACGGCGGTGCCATCACGACCAACGACAAGGAACTCGAGACGCGGGCCCGCCGCCTGCGCCAGTATGGCTGGGGCAAGAAGTACCATGTGACCGAAGCGGGCGGGCGCAACAGCCGGCTCGACGAATTGCAGGCCGCCGTGCTGCGTGAAAAACTGCCCATGCTCGACGACTGGAATGCCCGGCGCCGCGCCATCGCCGCCAGGTATTCCGCCGCCTTTGCCGGCTTGCCCATCCGCTTGCCAGCGTCGAACGGCGGCGATCATGTCGCCCACCTGTATGTGATCCGCGTGCCGGACCGCGCCGCTTTCATCGCCAGCATGGGCGCCGCCGGCATTGCCACCGATATCCACTATCCCGTGCCCGACCATCTGCAGCCTGCCTACGCGCAGGCTGGCAACGTCGCCTTGCCGGTGACGGAAGCCGCCAGCGGCACGGTGGTCACGCTGCCGTGTTTTCCAGGGCTCGACGATGAAAGTGTCGAGCGTGTCATTGCCGCGGTGCGCAGCCACTTCGGCACCGGCCAGTGACATGCTCAGCCTGATTGTTCCTGTCTACGGGAATGAAGGTTCGCTGCCGGAACTGCTGGCCGCGGTCACCCGGCTGAACGACAGCGTCGGCGGCGATTTCGAAACCGTCTTCGTCGTCGATGCGAGTCCCGACAACTGTTATGTGTTGTTGCGCAAACAGCTGCCGCAACAGCGCTTCCGGTCGCAACTGGTCCTGTTGTCGCGCAATTTCGGCTCCTTTGCCGCCATTCGCATGGGCCTGCAGTTTGCCAGGGGCAGCCGCTTCGCCGTGATGGCGGCCGACTTGCAGGAACCGCCCGAACTGGTGTTGCGGATGAACGACATCCTGCAGCGCGACGAGGCCGATGTGGTGGTCGGCGTGCGCGAGGGGCGCAGCGATCCGCTGGCTTCGCGGTTGATGTCCGGCGCTTTCTGGTGGCTGTACCGCAAGTATGTGATGCCGGACGTTCCACCGGGCGGCGTCGACATGTTCGGCTGCAACCGCGATTTCCGCGATACCCTCCTCACGCTCGAAGAGCGGCATTCTTCGCTGATCGGGCAACTGTTCTGGATCGGCTACCGCCGCAGCGTGGTGCCTTATACACGGCTGGAGCGCCAGCATGGCAAGTCCGGCTGGACCTTCCGGAAGAAATGGAAGTACCTGATGGACAGCGCGTTCTCGTTTACCGACCTGCCCATCAAGCTGCTGATCCGCGTGGGCGCCGCCGGCACCGCCCTCGTGACGGCGCTTGCCGTGGTGGTGGTGGTGGCCCGTCTCAACGGGCTGATCGCCGTGCCCGGTTATGCCATGACCATCCTGACGATGGCCCTGCTCGGTTCCATCAACCTGTTCGGTCTCGGTATCGTCGGCGTCTATGCCTGGCGCACCTATGAAAACACCAAGCAGCGGCCCAACGCCATCCACCGCCAATCCCACGTCTTCGAGGGCGCCCATGTACATGCACACCAACGTTGATTATTTCATCCACGAGCGCGCCATGTGCGAGTCGCCGCACATCGGCAAGGGCACCCGTGTGTGGGCATTCGCCCATGTATTGCCGGAGGCGCGCATCGGCGCGGACTGCAACGTCTGCGACAACGTGTTCATCGAGAACGATGTGCGCGTGGGGGACCGCGTGACGATCAAATGCGGCGTGCAGTTGTGGGATGGCGTCACGCTCGAGGACGACGTGTTCGTCGGGCCGAACGCCACCTTCACCAATGACATCTTCCCGCGCAGTAAGAAATTCCCCGAGAAATTTGCCCGCACCATCATCCGGCGCGGCGCCTCGGTCGGGGCCAATGCCACCATCCTGCCGGGCATTACTGTCGAGCAGGGCGCGATGATCGGCGCCGGCGCCGTGGTCACCCGCTCGGTGCCGCCGAATGCCATCGTGGTGGGCAACCCGGCGAAGATCGTCGGCTATGTCGATGCCAAGCCGGTGCCTGCCGGCGATACCGCGCCGGCGGGAGCCCGGGGAGCGGGATTGAATGTCAGCGCCACCGATGTACGCGGCGTGACCCTGCACAAGATGAAGGAAGCGGCGGATATTCGCGGCAGCCTGTCGGTGGGCGAATTCGACCGGGATATTCCCTTCGTGCCGGCGCGTTATTTCCTCGTGTATGGCGTGCCCACCGCGGAAACCCGCGGCGAGCATGCGCACCACGAGTGCCACCAGTTCCTGGTGGCCATCAAGGGCTCGGTGCACGTGGTGGCGTTCGACGGCAGGAAGCGCGAGGAATTCGTGCTCGATGCCGCCACCACGGGCCTGTACCTGCCGCCGATGACCTGGGGTATCCAGTACAAATACTCGAGCGATGCCGTGTTGCTGGTGTTCGCCTCGCACCACTACGACAATGCCGACTACATCCGCAGCTATGACGAGTACGTCGAGCTGATCTCGCACCGGTATGCATAAGGGCAGCGGCCTGCGTTTCCTGCTTGCCGGGGGATTGAACACCGCTGTCACCTACCTGATGTACCTGGCGCTGCTCGACGTGGCCGGCTACCAGGCCAGCTATGCCATCGCCTTCGTGTGCGGTATCGGCATCAGCTATGTGCTGGGCCGCGTGTTTGTCTTCAAGGTGCACCAGGGCTACCGCTCGGTCCTGATGCTGCCGCTGGTGTACCTGGTGCAGTACGCGGTCGGGGCTGCCGTTGTGTGGACGTGGGTCACCTGGCTGCGCCAGCATCCGGCGCTGGCACCAGCAGTGGCCATTCTCGTCACGCTGCCGCTGACCTATCTTTTGAGTAAGTTCGCGTTCGCGGGAAAAATCCGATGAGTGCGATGACCGGGTGGCTGCAGCGCCAGTGCTTCAGCTGGCGGGAACTGTTTATCCTGACGCTGGTCGGTATCGTGGCCAATGCGTACTTCCTGGCGAATTACTCGCCGTCCATCGATGACGAGCTGGCGGCGGTGCGCGCCAGCAGCGAAATCTGGATCGCGCAGGGGCGCTTTACCACGTATCTGGTGGAAACCCTGCTGTTCCCGCAGGCGTCCATTCCCTTCAGCCCGTATCTGTTCCTGGCCGTGATGCTGGCGCTGACGCACATGCTGCTCGTGCGTGCCCATGGCATAACGCCGGGCTGGCGCAGCTACGCGGCCTACTGCCTGTTCGTGACGTACCCGACCTGGTGGCTGATCGAGGAATTTTCGGCCAATGTGCCGGCGACCGGCATCGGCTTCCTGCTGGCCGCCGCCGCGCTGTGCCTGCAGGCGGAAGCGCCAGCCGATGCGCTGCGCCGCTTCTTTCCCGGCTTCTCTCCCCACTTCTCTCGCCATGAGGCCGGCCGGCTGCTGGCGATCGGGCTGTTGCTGGCGCTATGCGCCGGCGCCTACCAGACCCTGCTGCTGCTGTTCGCCTGCGGAACGATCGGCGTCGCCCTGTGCCGTTCGATCCAGGGCGATGCCGCCTTCCCATGGCGGCAGACGTGCCTGCGGATTTTTCACGGCGGTGTCTGCCTGGTCGCGGGGGCGTTGTTGTACTTCGTGTTGAACAAGCTGGCGCTGGGCCTCTCCGGCACCCGGCCGGAATACGTGGCCGGCTTCATCAATCTCGACAATCTGAAAGCGCCGTACTGGCTGGTGGGATCGATTGCCTTGGAGGCCTGGCAGATCTATTCCGGCTCGGCCGGGCAGTTCGGGGCGGCGATGCCGGCCGCGGCCGTGGCACTGGCCTGCACGGTGGTCGCGGTGGCCCGTGCCCGCCCCGGCTTGGCGCTGCCGAACTTGCTGTTGTTCGCAATCCTGCTGGGAACGCCTTTCCTGCTGTGCTTGCTGACGGGGCCGGCCAGCCTGCCGCTGCGTGCGATGGTGGCCTTGCCCTATGTGATCTGGCTGTCTGCGCTGCTGGCCTTTACGTACCAGCGTGGCGCCGCCTGGATCGCCGGCCTGGTGGTGTTTGCGCTGTTCCAGCTGCAAGTCGTCAACCTGACGTCGCAATACATCGCCACCGCAACGCTGGTCCAGCACCAGGACCGCTTCATGGGGTTCGACATCGGCCGCCGCTTGCTGCTGTTGCGTGGCGGCGACGAGGCCGGAAAGCCGATCTGGCTCGACGCCTACGGCCACGGCGCGGAAGAGCGGGTATCCCTGTTCGCCGCAGCCCAGACGGGCGTGACCAGGGGCTCCTTCTTCGGCTGGGACAAAGGCAATCTCCAGCGCATCGCCGCGTATTTGCGGGTGCTCGGCTTCGACACTGTCCGTCCGGCACCGCCCGCTGCGCGCAGCGCGCTCACCAGCCAGTTCGAACAGATGCCGGTATGGCCGCACGAGGGTTCGTTGCGCCGTAGCGGCGATTATTACCTGCTCAAACTGGGCAAGACGCCGGATGCCGCGCATGCCGTCCCGCCCGGGAAATGACGGCCTGGGCCGGCCGAGATGAAGCCACGGGGCTGGGTGGCGCTTCAGCCGCGTGCGGGATGCGGGAACGCCGCTGCGCGCACGTCATGGTAGAGGTCGAGTGTATCGAGTGACTACGCATTTGCGATGGCTCATGCCATTCATTGATGTGGACCCAAGCGGGTTGACAAGAATTCGTTGCCGGGACTGTCGGAAATCTTTACACCGAGTTTGTGAAAAAACAATTCCTAAGCGTAAGTAGTTGATTTTATTGACGTGATTTTTCTGGCACGATCCATGCTAGATAAGGTCAAGGCAAGACCAACCGCTTATTTCCAGGAGAAATCATGAAACTCAAATCGCTGCTCGCCGCGGCCGCCCTGTCCGCCTTCGGTATCACGCCAGCATTCGCAGGCGTGGCGGGCATGGCAGACTTGTCCATCTCGCGCCTGCTGGTGGTAGGCACCGATGGCCAGCCGAGCCCGCTCGCTCCGCAGATCCAGATCAGCAGTGACTCGCGCACCGGCAATGCGAGCTCGAACTACAATGGCATCGAAGGCACCGGTGCCGGCCAGGGCAGTATCACCGATGTCGTTCTGGGTGGCGGTACCGCTGCGGTCGACGTGAAATACCGTAGCGCCGGTCCGGATGCCGCGGCTGTCAATGCCATCTATGGCGGCAACGCGGAAAACAATGTCACCGCGAATTTCATGACGAACCAGGGCAATTTCGCACTGGGCGACATGAACATCACCGGTAACGCACTGGCTGGCGGTGCAAACGGCCTGACCCGAGCCGACTCTTCGGCCGACTTCCCTGAAGCGGTGGGCGGTGCCAATGCCACCATCCTGAACGGCGTGACCGTGACCACGAACTTCGAGATCGGCACGACCGCTCAACTGGGCTTCGCGTTGACGTACGACGCGTTTGTTCGCGCCTTCGTCGATCCGCTGCTGCCAGCCGGTACCAAGGCACTGGCATCGGGCGCGATCAACTTCAGCCTGACGCTGAACGACATCACGGACGAAGGCAATGTCTTCAACGTGCTGACCTGGACGCCGCCGCAGCTGAACCGTGGCCTGCAAGCTGCGAACTCGACCCAGAACAGCGTGCATGACTTCGAAGGCACGATCCTGTCGCCGATCCGCACCCTGGTCGCTGGCCGCAACTACAGCCTGGTGATCTCGCAAGCGTCGAACTCGACGATCCGCCTGAACGCCGTGCCGGAACCTGAATCGCTGCTGCTGGTCGGCCTGGGCCTGCTGGCCATGGGTGTGACGGCTCGCCGCAAGCGTCTGCAATAATCGCGGGACGCTCCCGTTCCACCAAGCCCGGGCATGCCCGGGCTTTTTCCATTGGTACCTTCCATGCCAAGACATACCGCCGATACCACCAACGTCACAGGCCTGGCACAGGCAGGGGGGCGTGTGCTGCGGCCGCGGACGACCGCCCAGGTGCAACGGATCGTCCGGCTCGCCAACCGGCGTGGCTGGACCATCAACCCGGTCTCGACCGGGCTCAATTACGGCTATGGCGGTACGTCACCCGTCCGGCCCACCGATATCCAGCTCGACCTGGGCAGGATGACGTCGATCCGCAATGCGGCCGAGATTTCGCGCGGCAATCCGGTGGCCGTCATCGAACCCGGCGTCACCCAGCAGGCCCTGTATGCGTGGCTGCAGCAGCACCATCCGGATCTCGCCTTCAATGTCACCGGCTCGGCGCGCGAGACCAGCATCATCGGCAACGCGCTGGATCGCGGCGTGGGGTATTTCGGGCCGCGCCGGGAAGATCTGTTCGGCCTGGAAGTCATCACGGGCACGGGTGAGCTGATCCATACAGGCTTTCGCCGCCTTGGCGAGTCGTCGCCGCTGGCGCACAGCCATCCTTACGGACTGGGCCCGATCCTGGATGGCCTGTTTTTCCAGGGGAATTGCGGCATCGTGACGAGCGCCTGCTTCCGGCTGGTGCCCAGGCGGCCCCGGGCCGTTGCCGTATCGCTCGGGCTGCGCGAGGGCAAGAGCCTGGCCCCGTTCATCGACCGGCTTGCCGAGCTGAAGCGGGAAGCCGTGATGGATTCGGTCACGCATATCGGCAATCGCCAGCGCAGCAATGCATCGCTGATGTATGGCATCACCACCTATCTCGAGCAGCAATGCGGCCGTACGCCGCAAGCCGCCGCCGTGGAAGCGAAGGAGGCGCTGGCGCTGGTCGCCAAGGGCGAGTGGACGAGCCTGGGGGCCGTTACCGGCTCGGCAGCGCAAGTGCGTGCCAACCTTGCCGAAGTGCGCAAGCGGATCGGCGACATAGCCACTGTGCGCGAGTTAAGCGAGGAAAAGCTGGCGCTGGGTTACCGGATCATGCATGCGCTGCGCTTTTTCCGCGCAGCGCGGGCAAATGCCGCCGCCATCGCCGCGATTCGCCCCCTGCATGTGCTGGCGCTCGGCCAGCCGACCGATGCGGCGATCGACAACTTGCTGTGGCGGTATGGCCGCAGCGACCTGCCGGCCACCCAGCTCGACAGGACCAGCTGCGGCCTGATCTTCATCAACCCGGCCTTGCCGATGAATGGCGCGCTGGTCGAGGCGCTGGTTCGCGAGCTGGAGGAAGTGGCCCGGCCGTTCGAACTGTATATGACGATCAATATTGAAACGGCCACTTCACTGGTCGCCGTGATCAACCTGCTGTTCAACCGCGACGATGCCGCCGAGTCCGCGGCGGCCCGGAAAACCGCCGATGCGTTGCACGCACACTTGCGCGCGCGGCAGCTCGAGGTCTACCGTGCACGGGCGGACATGATGGAAAGCGTCGTCGATCCGGCCGATCCGTACTGGCAAGCCGTCGGGGCCATCAAGCACGCGCTCGATCCGAATGGCGTGATCGCGCCAGGCCGCTACAGCCCCTGATCAGGGCATGCCACGCTGTGGCGGTGCCTGGCAGCGTTTGGCAGCCTGCCGTGCCGGCGTAGTCACCGCCGGCGGCAGGCCGGTCAAAGCTGTTTCAGCAGCGCGCGCGCCTGCTCGGCCTGGGCAATGTCGCCTTTCGCGGCCAGCAGGGTTTCCAGTTCCTTGCGTGCCGCGGCCTTGTCGTTATTGCGTGCGTACGCCGCGGCGAGGTGGTAGCGAATGTCGGCGGCGGCAGGTTCGGCCGCGCTGGCCTGCTTCAGCAGCGGCAAGCCACGTCCGAGGTTGCCTTTCTCGACCAGTATCCAGCCGAGCGTATCCATGGCGGCGCCACTCTGCGGAAGTGCTTTCATGGCCCGTTCGGCCGTTTCCAGCGCGCGTGGGTCTCCCGCTGACTGATATGCCAGGGCCAGGTTGTTCAAGATGATGCCGTTGTCGGGCAAGTCTTTCAGCAGGGCCGTGAAAGTGTCGATCGCGGCCGGGTATTTCTTTTGCGCGACGTAGAGCTCACCCAGGTAGACGGCGATCGCCCTGTCCTGCGGGCGCTCGCTGCGCCATTGCTGGACGAGCTTGAGTGCCTCGTCGGTGCGGCCGGCTTGCCGATATGCGTTGGCCAGCTTGATCCGCAGTGGCGACGATGCCTTGTTTTCCTGCAGTGCACGCTGGTAGACGGGAATCGCCAGGTCGGGCTTCTGCTGCGCTTCGCGCACTTCCGCTTCCACGATCAATCCGGCGATCAGGTTGCCGGGGCGGCGCTGCACGTCCCGCGCGAACATGATGGCCTGCTCATGGTTGCCGCGGCGTGTCTCGACGGCGGCCCGGGCCAGCAGGATGCCCACGTCGTCCGGCTGTTCGGTGTGCGCCTTGCGCAAGGTGTCGGCGGCCAGGTCGCGTTCACCCAGCGCTTCGTATGCAGCGGACAGGCGCGCCGTGATGCCGGTCGTGCGCGGCTGCACGGTAGCCAGCCGGCCATAGGCTTCCAGCGCCGCGGCCTTGTTGCCGTTGGCTGCCTGCACCTTGCCGAGCATATCGAGCAGCAACGGGTTCTCGGGATCTTCCAGCTGCACGGCGGAGATCAGCGTCAGCGCCTTGCGCTTTTCGCCCGTGGCAAGGTATTGCTGTGTCAGCCGCAATGCCGGCCCCACCAGCTTTGGCGCGGCAGCGTTGGCTTTTTCGAGCCATTTGGTCGCGTCCGCCTGCTTGTTCTCGATGAGTGCCAGGTCGGCCAGGGCCAGCATCGCTTCCGCACTGCCGGCGTTCTTGTCGATGAACCCCTGGTAACGCTGGCGCGCCGCATCCGGCTTCCCGTCCGCGATGTCCATCCGCGCCAGGTTATTGACTGCCGTGAAGTAGGTCGGCTGCAACTGCATCGACTTTTCAAAGGCAAGCCGCGCGTCGCTCCGCTTGTTCTGGCCAAGCAGCGCGCCGCCCTGCAGGTTGTACAGCAGGGCGCTCTTGGGCGCGCGCTGCAGCATCTGGTTGATCACCGCCAGCGCCTGCTCATACTGTTTCAATTGCAGGTGCGTCATGCCCAGCACGATGCCGGTGTCGATCGCCTTGGGCGCACTCAACTCCAGGCCTTTGCGCATGGACTTGATCGCACCGTCGGCGTCGCCCTTGCTCATTTTCGCCAGGCCCAGGCCCATGTGCAGCTGCGCATCGGCGGGCGCCAGTTCCAGGGCCCGCTGATAGATCGCCGTCGCCTTGTCGTACTGCTTCAGGTTCAGGTACGCGCGGGCGCCGACATTGAGCAATGCGGTATCGTCGGACTTGTCGAGATAGTTTTTCAGCTCCGCCAGCGCATCCTGCGGCCGGTTCATGCCCAGATAGACCGAGGCAAGCATCTTGCGCGCGTAGAGGTTGCCGGGGTCGGACTCGATATATTTTTTCAGGTGCTGCTCGGCCTGCGGGAAGGAACCCAGCGTGAACTGGGTCGCGCCGGCCAGCAGCTGGCTGGGCAAATGTTCCGGTGCTGCTTTCAGCACATTCAGGACATTGTCGAGCGCCGCCTTGTACTTGCCTTCCGAAAAATCGAGCAAGGCTTGTGCATGGTAGGCAAGCAGGTTCCCCGGCTCCAGCTTCCTCAGCGCGGCGATATCCGCGCGCGCCGCATCGAACTTGGCCTGGCTGATGTCGAGGTAAGCCTTTTGCAGGTGCGCGGCGCCTGTGCCGGGACTGAGCTTCAGCGCCTTGTCATAGGTGATGCGCGCCGCGTCCAGCTTGCCGATCGCCTTGTCGAGATCGGCGCGGAACATCAGCGCATCGACATCGGCCGGATTGTGCGCAACCGCGCTGTCGGCCAGGCGCGTTGCGCCAGCGATGTCATCCTTCAGCAAGGCGTGGCGCGCGAGGCCGTTCAGCGCAGTGCTGTTGTTTGGTTCGAGTTGTAACGCACTCTCGAAGGCCTGCCGGGATTCATCCAGTTTTTCCAGGGCGAGGAACGCGTCGCCACGCAGGCCCAGCAGGGTAGCGTCGGGCGGCGCTGAGGCAGTCTCATCCAATACAGCCTGGGGTTTATTCAGCAGCAACAGGGACTTGGCCAGCAGCGGCAAGACCTCGGTGCGGTTGCTGCCGAGATCGATGGCGCGCCGCAATTCCTTCTCGGCCGAGACATGGTCGCCCGTTTTCAGGTACAGGCGGCCGAGCGCCAACCGCGCGGCGGCGTCGTCAGGCCTGGCCTGCAGCGCATTCTTGAGCTGGATGATCGCCGCCTTGCTGTCGCCCTTGCTTTCGTATTGCTTGGCCTGGGCGATCAGCTGTTCGGGAGACTCATCTTTCGAGCACCCTGCCATGGCTGCAAGAACCAACACGAGGGCTGCCGCTACTTGCTTGTTAGTCATGCTGTGATGCATAGATCGTCCTATCGATAGCACTGTCGAGCGCGGACTTCCCGGGCGCTAGCATCGAAGATCATATACTGAGGAAACACAAAGGTGTTAATAAAATTAAATTATAGAAAGGGCAAGACCGAGTGACTACTTGGTTAAAACGCGACACCATTCAACGCGGCACTTTGTACGCCTGCGGCCATCCGGCAGGGGCCGCAGCGAGGCCGTAAGTTCTCATAAGCACGTTACTTCCCTCTGTAATTTCTGGTCGGAAACACAACCGATGCGCCTGCGCAACGCTTTGCTTTTTTTCCTGTCAATTCGACAATTTCCTGACATTCTTAGTTAACAACAAGGTTATGCTTTCCGGCATTGCCTAAGCAGTTATTGCGTTCGAATTCAACAAAAGATCTTGCGTTAGCGCTGAGTCATGGTCGAGTTACCCGTGTAAAATCTGGTCGTATCATTCCTGCAATTTCTGGTAGACAACTTCGACTGACAGCTGTGGGGAACCGCTGGGTTCAAGCGCGCCAACTGAGAAGCATCGTTATCAATATTGTATTAGTGGAATTTTTGATATATAGTTGGCATAAAGACAAATTGTAATTCTCGAACGGAACCCGTATGGAAAACGATCAGATCGTTGCGGTAGTGGGGCTGGGTTATGTGGGCTTGCCCCTGGCAGTAGAGTTCGGCAAAAAGCGTACGACAATCGGCTTTGACCTGTCGGACGCGAAGGTCGAGAATTACAAGCGTTTCATCGACCCGACCGGCGAGGTCTCGACGGACGAGCTGAAGGCGGCTCGCCATTTGACGGTCACCACCGATCCGGCCGCGCTGGCGCAGGCCGACTATATCGTGGTTGCCGTGCCCACCCCGGTCGACACGGCGCACAATCCCGATTTCGGGCCGCTGATCGGCGCTTCCACCAGCGTTGGCAAGCACATGAAGCGCGGCGCCATCGTGGTCTATGAATCCACCGTCTATCCCGGCGCCACCGAGGAAGTCTGCATTCCGATCCTGGAAAAACAGTCCGGCCTCAAGTGGAAGAAAGATTTCCATATCGGCTTCTCGCCGGAGCGCATCAACCCGGGCGACAAGCAGCACACACTGACCACCATCCTGAAGGTCGTTTCCGGTGACGACGCGGCCACGCTCGAAACCGTGGCGCAGCTCTATGAATCGATCATCACCGCCGGCGTGTACCGCGCGTCGAGCGTGAAAGTCGCCGAGGCGGCAAAGGTCATCGAGAACACGCAGCGCGACCTCAACATCGCCCTGATGAACGAGCTGGCCATCATCTTCGACAAGATCGGCATCGACACGCTCGAAGTGCTGCAGGCCGCCGGCACCAAGTGGAACTTCCTGCCGTTCCGGCCGGGCCTGGTAGGCGGGCACTGCATCGGCGTCGATCCCTATTACCTGACCCACAAGGCCGAGATGATCGGCTATCACCCGCAGGTGATCCTGGCCGGCCGCCGCATCAACGACGGCATGGCCAAGTACGTGGCGGAGAAAACGGTCAAGGAGCTGATCGCCACGGGCTGCCACGTGAAGGGCGCCAAGGTGAACGTGCTGGGACTGACGTTCAAGGAAAACTGCCCGGACCTGCGCAATTCGAAGGTGGCGGACGTGGTGGCGGAACTGCAATCGTATGGCCTGGACGTGCATGTGTATGACCCGGTCGCCGATGCCGACGAAGCGATGCACGAATACGGCATCAAGCTGGAAAGCTGGGAGGCGCTGCCGCGCGCGAATGCCCTGGTGGCCGCGGTATCGCACAAGGAGCTGCTGGCGTTGTCGCTGACCGACCTGGCATCGAAGCTGGACGATTGCGGCTGCTTCATCGACGTCAAGTCGCAATTCCCGCTGTCAGGCCTGCGCGAAGCGGGTTACGCCGTCTGGCGCTTGTAAGCGCCGAACCATAAAGGCATGCACGCCGTGAGCAAGTTCGACAACGTGACGGAACACCTTCGCAGCCAGCCATATCGCTGGCTCGTGACAGGTGCCGCCGGCTTCATCGGCTCCAACCTGGTCGAGGCGTTGCTGAAACTCGGCCAGCGCGTGACGGGGCTGGACAATTTTTCCACTGGCCACCAGCACAACCTCGACCAGGTGCGCGAAGCGGTTGGCGAGCAGGCCTGGGCAGCCTTCCATTTCATCGAAGGCGACATCTGCAATGCCGATACCTGTGTCCGCGCCTGCGACGGCATTGATTTCGTGCTGCATGAAGCGGCGCTTGGTTCCGTTACCCGGTCCATCGAGAATCCTCAGCGCACGCACGATGTGAACGTGACCGGCTTCGTCAACATGCTGGTGGCGGCGCGCGATGCCAGGGTGAAGCGTTTCGTGTACGCGGCATCGAGTTCCACCTATGGCGACCACCCCGGCTTGCCCAAGGTCGAAGACCGGATCGGCAAGCCCCTGTCGCCCTATGCCGTGACGAAGTACGTCAACGAACTGTATGCCGAAGTGTTTGCCCGCTGCTACGGCATCGAGGCGATCGGGCTGCGCTACTTCAACGTGTTCGGCCGGCGCCAGGATCCGCAAGGCGCGTATGCCGCCGTTATCCCGCAATGGGTGGCGGCGATGATCGGCAATATGCCGGTGTTCATCAATGGCGACGGCGAAACCAGCCGCGATTTCTGCTTCATCGACAACGTGGTGCAGGCCAACCTGCTGGCCGCGCTGGCCACCGCGCCGGAAGCGGCCAGCACGGTCTGCAACGTGGCGCTGAATCAGCGCACCAGCCTCAACGAGCTGTACCACATGATGCGCGAACTGCTGCAGGAGCGTTTTCCGCACCTGCGGGAAGCGCAACCGCAATACAAGAACTTCAGGGCCGGCGACGTGCGCCATTCGCAGGCCGATATCACCCGGGCGCGTGAATTCCTGGGCTATGCACCGACGCATGACATCGCGGCCGGGCTCAGGGAAGCAATGGATTGGTACGTGCAGCACCTGGCTAGCGCCAGCTGAAAAGTGGTTCCACAAGCCGCGTTCGACGGTACGGGAATAAAAACTAGGTGTATGCCCTGGGGGGTAAAAAATGTTAAGAATCTCCAACCACTACATATCCAAAGTAGTGTTCAGCCTGCTGTTCCTGGAAGTCCTGATCCTCATCGGTTCATTCTATGCAGGTGCCGGGCTGCGTATCTTCGACGGCGACGAGTTCGTGCTGCCGAAGCTCGACCATTTCTTCATGTCCGCCTGCGTGTTTGCGGCCGCGATCGTGTTTTCGATGAGCGCGCTGGGCATGTACCAGGTCAAGGTCAGCGAAGGCTTGCGCAATCCGTTCTTCCTGCAACTGATGCCGTCGTTCGCGATGGGCTTCTGCATCCTCACGCTGGTGTTCTACCTGGCGCCCGACCTGTATTTCGGCCGCGGCATCCTGATCCTGGTGTTCTGCATTTCGGGGACCGGGATCGTGCTGGCGCGCATCGTGTTCCTGAAAAGTTCCGAGCTGTCGATCCTCGAATCGCGCATCATGTTCGTCGGCTGCGGCCAGCTGGCCAAGGAATGTGGCGAGCTGGTCACGCGCAGCGGCAGCTATCACAAATACCACGTCGCAGGCTACGTGGCGGTGCCCGGCGAGGACATCACGGTGCCGCGCGAACGCCTGCTGGCACTCGATCCCGGTAGATCGCTGGTACAGCTGGCGCGGCAGAACCGCGTCAGCGAAATCGTGGTCTCCGTACAAAATCGACGTGGCGGCACGTTCCCGATCAAGGATTTGCTCGACTGCAAGCTGTACGGCATCAACGTCACCGATTCCACCACGTTCTTCGAACGTGAAACCTGCCAGATCCGCGTCGATTCCGTACAGCCGAGCTGGCTGGTGTTCGGCGGCGGCTTCGACCAGAGCTGGATGCGCACGTTCATGAAGCGCAGCTTCGACGTTACCGCCAGCCTGCTGTTGCTGGTGGTGACGCTTCCCGTGATGCTGGTGACGGCGCTGGCGATCTATATCGAAGACCGCGCCCCGATCTTTTATTCGCAGGAACGGGTCGGCAAGAACGGCAACGTGTTCCGCGTGCTGAAGTTTCGCAGCATGTTCACCAATGCGGAACAGGGTGGCAAGCCGCAGTGGGCCGCCAAGAACGATCCCCGCGTCACCCGGATCGGCAACATCATCCGCAAGCTGCGGATCGACGAGTTGCCGCAGATCCTGAATGTGCTGAAGGGTGAAATGAGCTTTGTCGGCCCGCGGCCGGAGCGGCCGTACTTCGTCGAACAGTTGACCGAGCGCGTGCCGTACTACAACGTGCGGCACAGCATCAAGCCCGGCATTACCGGCTGGGCACAGGTGCGCTACGGATATGGCGATTCCGTCGAGGACGCCGTACAGAAGCTGCAGTACGACCTGTATTACGTGAAGAACAACAGCCTGCTGCTCGACGTGCTGGTGTTGATCGACACCTTCAAGGTCGTGATGTTCCGGGGAGGCCGCTGAGCGGCCCCGGGCTGCACGGCCGCGCGGAGTGCTGATGCCGGTCAGTACCGCTTCCTTCAGCTACGCCAGCGCCGCGCTGGCGTTTGTGCTCTTGTGCGTGCCGTTGTTGACACGCTGGCGTGGCCGGCCGCACACCCGCCTGATTGCCGTCGCGTGCGCCGTGATGGCGCCATGGAGCATGGCGATGATCGGCCTGGCCCATGGCGCCGTGCCGGTGATGGCCGCCGAGTTGGCCGAACTGCTGCGCAACGCCACCTGGACCACCGTCCTGTTCGCCATGCTGGGCCAGCTGCGTGCGCCCGGCGGGGCGCGCCGCCGCAGTGGCATGCTGACGTTCTCCGCCGCACTGTACCTGCTGCTGCTGGGTGCGACCCTGGCCGAGGCGGCCCTGCCTGCCGGCCTGCATTTCCAGGTCAGTGTGATCGGCCGTGTCGGTGTCGCCGTGCTGGGCATGCTGCTGATCGAGCAGCTGTACCGCAATGCCGGCACGCAGAGCCGCTGGGCCATCAAGTTTGCCTGCCTGGGACTGGGCGGTATTTTCGCGTATGACTTCTACATGTACAGCGACATGCTGCTGTTCCGTGAACTGAACGGCGACCTGTGGACTGCCCGCGGCGTGGTCAACGCGCTGACCGCGCCGCTCCTGGCACTGTCGTTGCTGCGCAGCGCATCCTGGACCGGGCAGCTGGCCGTGTCGCGCCGGATGCTGTTCCATTCGGCGGCGCTGATCGGTTCCGCGATCTACCTGCTGACGATGAGTTCGGCGGCCTATTACCTGCGCTTCGTGGGCGGCAGCTGGGGTTCGCTGATGCAGCTCGTGTTCCTGTTCGGCGCTTCGATCCTGCTGGTGGGGATCCTTTTCTCGGGCAGCTTCCGTGCCTGGCTGAAGGTATTCATCAGCAAGCATTTCTACCGCTATAACTACGATTATCGCGACGAGTGGCTGAGCTTTACCCGCACGCTGTCGCATCCGGGGCCGGGTCTCGGGGAACGTACGATCCAGGCGCTGGCGGCACTCGTGGAAAGCCCGGGAGGGGCACTGTGGATCCGGCGCGATGCGCGCTGCGAGCCGGCAGCGCACTGGCATACCGCGCCGCCGACCGCCATCGAACCGGCCGATTCGCCGTTCTGCCGCTTCATCGAAGAAAAGCAGTGGGTCGTGGACCTGGACGAGCGGGTGACGGGCGAGCCGGTGCTGCCGCAATGGCTGCGTACCTTCCCGCGCGCATGGCTGGTGGTACCGCTGATGCTGCATGGCCGCCTGCTTGGCTTCACCGTCCTGCAACAGCCGCGCAGTCCTGTTGCGCTGAACTGGGAAGTCCTGGACCTGCTGAAGGTGGCAGGTACCCAGGCGGCCAGTTACCTGGCCCAGCAGGAAGCCGACAATGCGCTGATGCTGGCGCGCCAGTTCGACTCGTTCAACCGCTTGTCGACCTTCGTGGTCCACGACCTGAAGAACCTGGTGGCGCAGCTGTCGCTGCTGACGGCGAATGCGGAAAAGCATCGCGACAATCCGGAATTCCAGCGGGACATGCAGGATACGGTAAGCTATTCGGTGCAAAAGATGAAACTGATGCTGCAAAAGCTCAGCCGTACCGCCACCACCGAGCATGCGCGGCCGCTGGCCGTGGACCAGGTGCTGGCCGGGGCGCTGGCCTTGAAGGCGGCATTCGAACCGAAACCGGCACTGCATGTGGGGCAGTCCGGCTTGCGCGTGCTGGCCGATGCCGAACGCCTGGAGCGTGTGCTGGGGCACCTGATCCAGAACGCGATCGAGGCCACGCCGCGCGATGGCCGGGTGTGGGTGCGCGTCGATGGCAGCGAGCACGCGGTCATGATCGAAATCGGCGATACGGGGCAGGGCATGGATGAGGAGTTCGTGCGCGAGCGCCTGTTCAAACCGTTCGACTCGACCAAGTCGGCCGGGATGGGCATCGGCGCCTTTGAGAGCCGGGAATATATCCACGAACTGGGTGGCCAGCTCGACGTGCGCAGCAAACCAGGGCAAGGCACCACGTTTACGGTGACGCTGCCGCTGTACGGCGCGGGCGCCCTCGGCGCCGCCGCCTGAGGGCCGGGATGAAGAGCGTCGGGAACAAGGGCGCCGGGAAGAAAAGCGCCGGCATGAACGTGACTTGAGCGCGCCGACCTGAACGTGCGGAGATCAGGCGCCGATAGTGAAAGCGCTGGTATTGACAGCACGGATGGCTGAAGCGCCGATAGCTGAAGCGGATTTAAAGCCGGGAGCCCGGCAAGAGGACTGTTGTGACGCAAACCAAACCAAAGCTGTTGATCATCGAGGACGATCCCGGCCTGCAAAAGCAGTTGCGCTGGAGCCTGGACGCCTATGACGTGGTGGTGGCCGGTGATCGCGAAGCCGCGCTGGCCCAGTTGCGCCGCCATGAACCGGCCGTGGTGACGATGGACCTGGGGCTGCCACCCGATCCGGATGGCGCCACCGAAGGCCTGGCCACGCTGGAACAAATGCTGGCGCTGCTGCCGGACACGAAGGTGATCGTCCTCACCGGCAACCAGGACCGCGGACACGCGGTCAAGGCCATCGCCATGGGGGCATACGACTTCCACCAGAAACCCTGCGAGCCGGACTTGCTCAACCTGGTGATCCAGCGCGCCTTCGTGCTGCACGGCTTGCAACAGGAACACCGCCGTTTGCAGCAGGGGCAGGCCGACTCGCCGCTGTCGGGACTCATCAGCCGCGATCCCGGCATGCTGAAGGTATGCCGCAACATCGAGAAAGTGGCCCCCAGTTCCGCCACGGTGATGGTGCTGGGCGAAAGCGGCACCGGCAAGGAAGTGCTGGCGCGTGCGCTGCACCAGCTTTCACCGCGCGCCAAGGAGCGCTTCATGGCCATCAACTGCGCGGCGATTCCCGAAACGCTGCTGGAATCGGAGCTGTTCGGCTATGAGAAGGGGGCCTTTACCGGCGCGGTCAAGCAAACCAAGGGCAAGGTCGAACTGGCCAACGGCGGCACGTTCTTCCTCGACGAGGTGGGCGACCTGCCGATGGCGCTGCAGGCGAAACTGCTGCGCTTCCTCCAGGAACGCGTGATCGAGCGGGTCGGCGGCCATGATGAGATTCCCGTCGACGTGCGCATCATCTGCGCCACGCACCAGAACCTGAAAACGCTGGCCGCCACCGGCAAGTTCCGTGAAGACCTGTATTACCGCCTGTCGGAGATCGTCTTGACCATCCCGCCGCTGCGTGACCGCAATGGCGACGCGGTATTGCTGGCCCAGCATTTCAAGAACCGCTTCTGTACCCAGGAGGGGCGCACGATGCTGCACTTCGCCCCCGATGCGCTGGCGCAGATCGCCCGCTACGACTGGCCGGGCAACGTGCGCGAAATGGAAAACTGCATCAAGCGGGCGGTCATCATGGCCGATGGCCCGGCCATCACGGCGGACGACCTCGGCCTGGGGCTCGGCCCGGTCGAAGACGAGCCACTGAACCTGCGCCAGGTGCGCGACGAGGCCGAGTACAAGGCGATCGTCAAGGCGCTGGCGCGGGTCGAGGGCAACATCGTCAAGGCTTCCGAGCTGCTCGGTGTCAGCCGCCCGACGCTGTATGACCTGATGGACCGCCACGCGATCCGGCCCACGGTAGCCTCGGCCTGACAGGCGCCGATGGGCTTCCTGCTGTTGCTGTATGCGGCGCTGCTGGTCTATGGCAGCTGGTATCCGTTCGCATGGGGCGAGCCGGTGGCGCCACCGCTCACCTTCCTGCATACATTGCCGACGTACCTGGACAAGGGCGACGTCATCCAGAACGTGCTGGTCTACATGCCATTCGGCTTGCTGGTGGTGGCATGGTGCGGACGGCGCATGCCGTTCGCGGCCGGGTTGCTGCTGGCCGCCGTGGCCGGTACCGCGCTCAGCCTTGGCATCGAAGCCGTCCAGCAGTACCTGCCGTCGCGGGTACCGTCACTGGTCGACGTGGCGATGAACTTCGGTGGCAGCCTCATCGGCGGGATGTTCGGCGGGCTGGTCAGCCGCCGCACGGCGCCGGGCGCCACGCTGCTGCGCCTGCGCGACGACTGGTTCCGGCCCGGACCGCTGGCCAGCACGGGCCTGATCGTCATCGCCCTGTGGATGCTGTCGCAAACCACGCCGCTGGTACCTTCGCTCGACATCGCCCAGCTGCGCGGCAAGCTGGGTTACCTGTACCGTTCGATGATGGCACCCTACTGGTTCAGCTGGGGCAAGCTGGCGACGTTGTGGTGCTACCAGGTGGGGCTCGGCATCCTGCTGTGCACCCTGCTGCATACCGGCCGGCCGCTGCTCCGGCTGTATGTCCTGCTGACGGCGTTTGTCTGCGCCTGGAAACTGCTGGTCGTCGGGCGCGTGCTGTCGCTGGAACTGATCGCGGCGCTGGCGCTGGCGTTGCCGGCGCTGGTCATGCTGCGCAACCTGCGGCCCAACGTGCTGGCGATTGCCGGGGTGCTGCTGCTCGCTGCCGGGCTGGCGATCTACGAAACGCTGCCCGGCGATGCCGCGGTGTTCCAGCCGGCGTTCAACTGGGTACCGTTCGAAGGCCAGATGAACGACCTGTCGGGGCTGGAGAATATCCTGGAGTTCCTGTGGCCGCCGATGGCGATGGCATGCCTGTTGCGGCAAGCGCTGCCGTTCCACCGGCAGGATGCCGGCGCCGTGCTGGGCACGGCGGTGCTGGCGCTGGGCATGTTCCTGCTGGAGTGGCTGCAGCTGTCGCTGCCGGGACGCTATGGCGATATCACGCAGGTGGTGCTGGCATGCATCGGCTGGATCATTCCATGGTGCGTCCGGGGCCACGGCATGCGGGCCGCCGGGCCGCGGGGACGTACCGCCGTGCGGCCCGGGTGACGCCGGGCCGCACAGCGATCATTGCGCCGCGGTTTCCGAGGCTGCCTTCGCGGCGGCATCGTCCCCGGTTTCCGGGGCCACCTTCGCGGCCGCATCGTCCCCGGTTTCAGCCTTGTCTTCCTTCCCGGGCAACGGTTCCACCTTGCCATCCCACTTGCGGGCACCGACCAGCATGTTACGCAGGCCATCGAGCGGGAAATCGTGCTGGTAAGCGACCTTGGCGTGCTTCACGGCGAGGTCGTACTGCTTGGCACGGAAGTAGGCGATGCCGAGGTTGTAGTTGACGGACGGGTTGTCCGGCGCCATGTCGTAGGCTTTCTTCAACATCGGCATGGCGCGCTCCGCCTGCCCCATGCTGTACAGGTATTTGCCGTATGCACCCCAGGCCATGCCGTCGTCCGGCTGGAAGCGCACGGCGCGCTCGAAATAACATTCGACCGGATACCTGGCGTTGAACAGCTGGGTGACCTTGGTGCGCATCGCCACCGCCGCCATCGTCGTCAACGCTTTCACGTGGTTGGGGAATACCCGCAGCGTGTAGTCGAGGTCACCACCGATCGCGCCGGTGTTGCCCTTCACGCCAGCGGCAACTTCGTCGGTATAGTGGGCCATTTCAACGAGGTACAGGGCATCGGGCGGCGCATCGCGGTAATCGAAGGGCCCGAGTGCATTGTCCAGTTCGCCACAATACGGTTTGGCGCTGGCAAACGCGGCGGCCAGCAGCAATGTGGCGGGCACCAGGTATCGCAATGTCGATTTCAGGGTCAGCATGCTTCGCTTCCTTTCACCTGCGTGGTAGGCACGGCAACGGTTACCGCGTTCAACAGACGCGCCAATTCGGCAGTGCGGGCGCGCCGGGAATTGGCGGCCACCGCCTCGTCGGAAGCAAGCGGCGCGTGGCCCGCTTCCGCCAACTCGAGAAAGCGCAGCAGCGCCGCCTGGATGCCGGCCTTGTCGTCGAGCGGGCCGATGGTATCGATGCCGGCGTGGCGCAAGGCGGCGGCGGTATCGCCCGTGGTGTCCGTCAACGCCAGTACTGGCCGGCGTGCGCGCAGGTATTCATACAGCTTGGCCGGGATCTGGTGATTGCAGTTGGTGGCCTGTAAAACCAGCAGGCCATCCGCACCCAGCATTTCGGCCAGCGCGTCGCGATAGGCGATGTGCGGCGCCAGGCTGACGATGTCTCCGATGCCGTATTTTTCGATCAGTGGTACCAGGAAGTCGTCATGCGCGGTGGCGCGCAGCACGACGCGCAGGCGCATGGCCGTGACGGTGCCGCCGGCCTTCAGGCCGGCCAGCGCTTCGAAGAAGGGTACCGGGTCGCGTTCGGACGGGTAGATGATGCCGCTGTGGATCAACGTGAACGGCCTGCCCGCGATGGGCGCGGCCGCCTTTTGCGAGGCGGCGGCCGTGCTGAAGTTTTCCTCGTCGTAGCCGTTTTCGATCAACGCAAAGCGGCTGACGGGAATATCCGGGAAACGCTTCGTGTACGTGACGATAGCGCCCGGCGTCGTGCACACGGCCAGCGCGCAATTGCGCACTGTTTTCTCCTCGATCCAGCGATAGAAGCGCCGCGTCAGCGGATCGGCGGGATAGTCCACATCCGTCATCGGGTCGCGCAGGTCGGCGATCCATGGCAGGCCCGTCAGTTTGTGCAGCACCAGGCCGATCAGCTTTGCGCTGGCGATCGGGTACGTGGTCCAGATCACTTGCGGCTTGTACTTGCGGATCATCTGCAGCCCGGCCGGAATCGCACCCAGGCACCAGGACACCCAGCGGTCGGGCAGCGCCATCCAGCCGACATAGCGGCCACGCACGGAAAGGTGGCGCGAGGTATCGAGCGCGAAGGCGCGGTGCACGATCGCTTCCCGGGGAATTTCGGCCATCTGGTCGTTGCCGCTGTTGGCGTAGGCGCGCGGGCTGGCGGACAGTACCAGCGGCTGCCAGCTGTGCTGAGGCAGGTATTGCGAAAACTTCAGCGTGCGCTGGATGCCGCTGCTGCCGCGCATCGGCGGATAGTGATAGGCCACCATCAACACGCGGTTCATGCCCGCGCTCCGGTTTCGGCGACCCATGCCGCCGTCCAGGCGGCGACTTGGTCGCGCCATTCGCGGCGCGAGAACGTATGATCCGCCGCGTGCAGCGTATGACGCTGCACGCGCGGCGCGGCCAGCAGCTTTCGCCATTGGCGCGATGCCTTCACCATGTCCAGGAACTCCTGCGCCGTCAAGTCGGCGCCACTGATGATCAATAAAATCGGTCCCGCAAAACCCTGCCAGCCGGCCAGCATGCGGGCATGCAGGTCCGGACTGGCCGGCATGGCGGGAACCGCGGCCGCTGCTTGCGCCGCCGGCGCCGCGACCGGCGCTTCGGCAGGGCCGCGCCGCGATGCCCGCAACAGGCCACTGAACGAACGCAGCGCCTTGCCGAACTCGAACTGGCCGCTGGCGATCTTCTTCCACAGTGCCGGCTGCAGAAGGCGTTCCACGTAATAGTGCTTCAACGTGGCGCGGGCCAGGCCATCCGGGGTGCGCGCCCAGGGATTGAGGAGCACCAGGCCGGAGACCCGGCGGTCATGCCGCGCATAGAACAGCGCCGCGCTGGCCGCATCGCACAAGCCCCAGATCACGACTTCCTGCAAGCCCGGCACTGCGGCCATGAAGCGGTCGATGGCGGCGCGCAGGTCGGCATCCACGCCCTCGAAATTGCGTGCCGGGCCGCTGCTGTCGCCCATGCCGCGGTAATCGAAGCGCATGGCGGGGATGCCCTGTGCCGCGAGCGCCCGGGCCAGCAAAGCGAACTGGCGGTGGCTGCCGGCACGGTATTGCGGCCCGCCGACAACGATCAGCACACCGCGCCGTGCGGGCGCCGCGGCCGGGCTCAGGATCGCCGTCAGCCATTCATCGGCGCATGGAAAAGTGAGGGCTTGTTCGTCAGGCTGCATGGCACGGCTCGGACAGCGATTGGAGGGTGGCATCCAGCAGTGCGGGGCACTCCTCGATCTCCTGCGTGGCCCAGAATTGCGGGCCGGCGACGACGCGCGTCGACATGATCGCGCCGCCGGCAGCCAGCGCCGCCGCGGCGCGCGCGGCAACAGGGGACAGCGGGCGGCCGCTTTCGGCCGCCATTTCAAACCAGTGCACCGGACAGGCCGGCGGCGCGAAACCCTCGGCGGTGCGCGCTTCGATCGCCAGCGCGAGGGCGGGATCGAGCAGGTATCCGGCGATTTCCAGCGGCTGGCCTGCCGCGAGACTCTGCTTCAGCGCGGCGGTGCCACCGCCGCCGCTATTACTATCCTTGCCATCCTTACCATCCTTGCCATCCTTGCCATCCGCCAGCATCTGGCTCGCCACTTTCAGGCGCAGGAATTGCGTGAGGAACTGGCTGCCGTTGGTCACCGGTTGCCACAGCAGCAGGGCGGACGGGGCATGTGCCTGGGCCACGTCCAGGGCCAGCAGGGCGCCGAGGCGCAAGCCCCACAGCCCGGCAACGCAGCTGCTTTGCTGTTCGAGCCAGGCCATGCCGCGCGCCGCATCCTGGTGCCAGATGTCCCAGCGTGCATCGCCGAAATCGCCGGCGCTGTCGCCGCAACCGTACAAGTCCATCTGCAGCACCGCGTATCCGCGGCGCGCCAGTGCGCGCGCCTGCAGCGCGGCCATGCGGCGCGACTTGTTCATTTCCTCGGCAAACGGGTGGAGGTAAAGCCATGCGCCGCGGCATGCCGTGGCGGGTGCATGGTACAGGCAGAAACGCGCCGCCGCGCCGGAGCCCAGGAAGAATGGCTGCGCCGGTGGCGCGGCGGCGATGGCGTTCATGTCAGGCCGTGAGCTTGTGCTTCACGAAGGCGGCCAGGCTGCCCAGCGTGGCGAAGGTTTCCGCGCTGATCTCGTCATCGTCGACACTGAAGCCGAACTGTTCTTCCAATGCGCCGATCAGCTGGACGACCGCCATCGAATCCAGTTCCGGGATGCTGCCCAGCAGGGCGGAATGCTCGTCCAGCGAGCGGCCCGCCGGGCCCAGCGCGAGAACGTCGATGACAATCTGCTTTACTTCGTCGAGATACATGTTTACTCCGTGGTTGAGGTTTGCTGCCGCGTGGCGACTGGCGCAGGGCCGGGAGCGGATTTGCCGCGCAACCTCTGTACCATGGCGTTACGATCACCGGCGGCGGCATGCAGCTGGCGAAGTACCGGCCAGCGGTAATGGTTGACATGGTACATGGTCCGGATTTCGTCGGTCCAGCGCGTATGCCATTCCATCACTTTGCCGTAGAACTCCAGCCGCGCGTACTGCTTTTCGTCAAACAGCCGCTGGCAGCATTCCTCCCTCATCAACAACGTTGGCGACAGGCTGGCCGGCACCGATTCGTCGTAGGTTGTTTTCAGCACGATCAAGGCGCCGTCGCCTTCGATGCACAGGTCCATCGCCACCAGCTGTGGCGCCAGCCCGGGGGCTTCGAACCAGTAGCGGTACACCGCGGCCTGGCCGCGGCGTGCGAACCCTTCGAGCATGCTGGTGTAGAAGCGGCCCTGGTCATTGTCCGGATGGATCGCGGTACCCAGCTGCGCCTTCCAGCCGGCGCTTTCCAGCCGGCCGTAGTCGGCCACGGCGGCGGCCATCTGTTCGGGCAACCGGTCGATCTGCATGCGCGTGACGACGCCATCCTTCTGCAGCCGCGAGCGCTGCTTTTTCAGGTTGTTCCGCAAGTTCTTGCCGCGCGCATTCCAGTATTCCTCGAAGGTGCCGGCGATCGGCACGTGGGCGGTGCGGATGTAATCGAGCGTGCCGGTGACGGCGCTGTCGGCCGGGCGCGTTTCCAGTTGCGGATCGCGCTGCTTCAGGCCGACCATCAGCGCGAAGCCGGGAAGCTTGCGCGTCAACGATGGCAGCAATCGCTCGAGCTCGATGGCGCCATGGTGCAGCCACAGGCCGATCGGCGCCTGCGATGGCTGCAGCGCTTCCCACACGCCGCGGCCGCGCGGCTGGAGTATGCCCATCGCGACCGTTTCGCCAGCCAGTTCGCATACCGCGAGCTGGCAGCGCGGATCGCCGAATTCCGCCAGCAGCGGCTGCACGAACTCGGGTTCGAGCAATGGCGTTCTGCTGGTGGCAGCATTCAGCCGCTGCCACGCCCGGGCATGGTCGGCAAACGCGCTTGCCGGATACAGCTGCCATGTCATTGCGGTCATTGCGGGCCTCCTTGTTCACCTTTGACCGCGCTGCGCACCTGGCCGATCATCCATTCGATTTCGTCATCGCGCAATTCCTGGTGGCAGGGAAATTGCAGCACGCGACGCGACAGGTCCACGCTGTTTTCACACACGCTCGCGTCCACGCCTGGCCACAGGTATTCGCCGAAGCGGATCACCGGCACGCCGCCGCCCTTCAGCTGGCGAAACAGGGCCTCGGGTTCGTCGCACAGCAGCGGGAACACCCACGGGTAGACACCATCCGGCAGGGTAGCGAACAACGGGCGGCAGCCCGGCAGTGCCGACAGCGCGTCGTACAGGCGCCGGTAATTGCGGCGGCGTAGCTCACCCATCCGGCGGCGCGACACGAGCCGCAGCATCGACCGCGAATACAGCGACGAACGCTTGGTCAGCCAGGCCGGATCGAAACCGAAGCCGCCGTCGGACGATCCCGGGGCCAGCGCCGGCCCCTGGCCATGGCGGCGTGCCTTGATCAAGCCCCACAGCGCGTTCTTGGCGGCCATCGGCAGCTTCATCAATGCGCGCAGCAGCGGCAGGCGGCCATACGCAAAACCATTTTCGATCGAGTTCAGCAGCACTTTCGCCTCGAAGCCGGCGCCGGCGGACTGCAAGGCCACGCCGTCGAGCCGGTGGCGCGCCGATACCAGGCAGCCGCCTTCGTACACGGGGAAGAACTTCATGCTGCTGGCGATCGCATAATCACCCCATGAGCCCAGTGGACGGCCGGCATGCTGGCCCAGGAACGAGTGGGCACAGTCTTCCAGCAACTGGATGCCGCGCTCGTCGCAAAAGGCGCGTAGTGCGGGTAGGGGTTGGTGGAAGCCGTAATAGTTGGTTGCCATGAGCGCCTTGAGGTTACCGGTGCCGGAAGCCTTGGCGGCCAGGTCGTCCAGGTCGACGGTGGTGTCGGGACGGATACGGTAGAACAGCGGCGTGGCACCGGCCCAGATGACGGGTTCGATCATCGATGCGCAGTGATAGGACGGCACAAGCACCGCGTCGCCCGGACCCACGCCCATCTGTTTCAGCGCCAGGGCGATGGCCACGCGGCCACTGGTCACGAAACGGACCTCGCCGGCATCGAGAATCGACGGCGCCGCAGGGCCGCCCATGCGCAGGAACGATGCCAGCGACAACGCGGGCGCGACCGGCAGGCGAGAGCGCGGATAGTCGGCTGGGACGAGTGGCGGAGACTGCACTGCTGCGGGCCTGACATCTGCCGGCTTCACATCTGAAATGCTGATCTTTCCCATGGTCGTCTCGGTTGCAGCCAATTTCCAGGATAAAACTAACGGCGTTTCACATCATACATCAAAAGATTGCCAAAAATTCACGTTAATTGTTGTTTTCGGAACAATGGAAGAGCTATTTTTCCGCCAAACCTTGCCAAAAAACAGGTAGGAATAGATTGTAAAATGTTAATATTCCCGCCTAGGTTTCCGTGTGGTTACAAATCAGTTACATTTGCGGACCAGCCCTTTGCAGGACATGACATGAGCGACCTGATCCACGACTTCATTTTCCGCTCGGCCCGCCGGACTCCTGGCGCCGAAGCCCTTGTGCACGGTGGCCGCCGCCTGGATTACGCAGGGCTCGCCGACCTGGTCCAGCGCACCGCTGCCGCCCTGCTGGTGTCCGGCCTCGAGCGGGGCGAACGCGTGGCGGTCTACATGGAGAAGAATGTTGAAAACGTCGGCGCCATGTTCGGTGCGGCGGCGGCCGGTGGCGTATTCGTGCCGGTCAATCCGCTGCTGAAGCCGGAGCAGGTCGCTTATATCCTGGCCGACTGCAATGTCCGCGTGCTGGTCACGACGATCGACCGCCTGAAGCTCCTGTCGGAAGTACTGCCGGCTTGCCGCGATCTGCGCCTGGTGGTGGCGGTGGGCGGGGGCGACTCGCTGCCCGCGGTGCAAAACGTCGAAGTCCTGTCGTGGGATGCCGTCATCGCGCGCGGTCTCGGTGAAACGCGCACACCGCATCGCGTGATCGATGGCGACATGGCCGCGATCCTCTACACGTCCGGCAGTACCGGCAAGCCGAAAGGCGTGGTGCTGTCGCACCGGAACATGGTGGCCGGCGCGCAGAGCGTGGCCAGTTACCTGGACAATACTCCGCAAGACCGCATCCTGGCCGTGCTGCCACTGTCGTTCGACTATGGCCTGTCGCAGTTGACCACGGCATTCCATGTGGGTGCCACGGCCGTGCTGATCAACCACCTGCTGCCGCGCGACGTGCTCAATGCCGTCGTTGCCGAGCGCATTACCGGGCTGGCCGCCGTGCCGCCGCTGTGGATCCAGCTGGCGCCGCTGGCGTGGCCTGCCGATTGCACGCTGCGCTACCTGACCAATTCCGGCGGCGCCATGCAGCGACCCACGCTCGACGCGCTGCGCCGTGCGTTGCCGAACGCGCGGCCGTTCCTGATGTATGGTCTGACCGAAGCGTTCCGCTCGACGTACCTGCCGCCGGAAGAACTGGAGCGCCGCCCCGATTCGATGGGCAAGGCGATCCCGAATGCCGAGGTGGTGGTGCTGCGGCCGGATGGCACCGAGTGCGCGCCGCACGAGCCGGGTGAACTGGTCCATCGTGGCGCGCTGGTATCGCTCGGCTACTGGAACGATCCCGCCAAGACCGCCGAGCGCTTCAAGCCGGTGGCGCCGCGCCATTACGGCCTGCCGCTGGTGGAATTGGCCGTATGGTCCGGCGACACGGTGCGCCGCGACGAGGACGGCTTCCTTTACTTCATCAGCCGCAACGACGAGATGATCAAGACTTCCGGCTACCGCGTCAGCCCGACCGAGGTCGAGGAAGTGGTGTATGCGCGCGAGCACGTGGCCGAGGCGGCCGCCATCGGCGCCAGGCATCCGGTGCTGGGCCAGGCGATCGTCGTCATCGTCTTGCCGCGCGAGGGCGCGGCCCTGACGGCGAATGACCTGCTGGCCGCCTGCAAGCCTTGCCTGCCGGCCTACATGCTACCGCAGAAAGTGGTGATCGCCGATGGCGCCCTGCCGCGCAACCCGAACGGCAAGATCGACCGCAAGCTGCTGTCGCTGCAATATGAGAACGTCTTCCTGGAGCAGCAGCAATGAGCGCGCCCCGTCCCCAGCACGCGCCGCTGCTGCAGTTTCCCGTCGTCGACGACTGCCTGCACATCGGCGGCATGCCGCTGACCCGGCTGGCACAGCGGGTCGGCCAGACGCCGTTCTACGCGTATGACAGGGGCGCGCTGACGGCGCGCGTGGCCGAGCTGCGCCGCCACCTGCCGGCCGACGTGCACCTGCACTATGCGATGAAAGCCAATCCGATGCCGGCGGTGGTGCAGCACATGGCTGCCCTGGTGGACGGCATCGACGTGGCTTCCGGCGGCGAGTTGCGGGTAGCGCTCGATACCCCGATGAATCCCGTGCATATCAGCTTTGCCGGCCCGGGCAAGAGCGACCTGGACCTGTCATGTGCGATTGCCGCCGGCATCGTGCTGAACCTGGAGTCCGAGGGCGAAACCGAACGTGCGGCACGCATCGGCGACCATCTCGGCATCACGCCGCGCGTCAACGTGCGCGTCAATCCCGACTTCGAACTGAAATCCTCCGGCATGAAGATGGGCGGCGGGCCGAAACAGTTCGGCGTCGATGCCGAGCGCGTGCCTGCGCTGCTGCGGCGCATCGGTGAACTGGGCCTGGATTTCCATGGTTTTCACATCTTCTCCGGCTCGCAGAACCTGAAGGCCGCGGCGCTCCACGAAGCGCATGAAAAAACCTTCGCACTGGCGCTGCGGCTGGCGCAGGATGCGCCGCGCGCGCCGCGCATCCTGAATATCGGCGGCGGCTTCGGCATCCCGTACTTCCCGGGCGAGGATCGGCTCGACCTGGCGGCCGTCGGCAGTAACCTGCATGCGGTCATGGACGAAGTGCGTCCGCAGTTGCGCGGCGCCCAGGTCGTCATCGAGCTGGGTCGCTACCTGGTCGGCGAAGCTGGCGTGTATGTGTGCCGCATCGTCGACCGCAAGGAATCGCGGGGCAGCGTCTACCTGGTGACGGATGGCGGCCTGCATCATCACCTGTCCGCGTCCGGCAACTTTGGCCAGGTGATCCGCAAGAACTACCCTGTCGTCATCGGCAACCGCGTGCATGGCGGCGAGCGCGAAAAGGCGTCGGTCGTCGGACCGCTGTGCACACCGCTGGACGTGCTTGCCGACGGAATGGACCTTGCACGGGCACAGCCTGGCGACCTGGTCGCGGTACTGCAGTCGGGCGCCTACGGCGTGTCGGCCAGCCCGGCCGGCTTCCTCAGCCATCCAGCCGCACCGGAAATCCTGGTCTGACACGGCTGGCCCGAACCACATGATTTGATGCGAGCGAGAGGTGCACGATGAGCGGTATTTGCGGATGGATCGGCCACGGTGCGCAAGACCGTGAGCTGATCGGCAGGATGGCCGTGCCACTGGCGCGGTTCGACGGCGGCGCCGTGCACCAGGCCGAGGGTAGCCGCTCCGCCGCGGCCGTGGCGGGCGCCGGCGATGTCCATCGCCAGGAGGGCTTGCTGATCGCATTGTGGGGCCATCCGGTGCTGCGCGATGCGGCGCTGGCCGAGCAGGCCAGCGTGCGCGGCACGGCGGCGGTGCTGGCCGCGCAACGCCACCTGGGCGCGGAAAAACTGTGTGCATTGCTGGGCGGGCCATTCGCGCTGTGCATCCTCGACGAACACGCCGGCGAGGCGATCCTGGCGATCGATCGCCTGGGCGTGCATCCACTGACCTGGCAGCTGGCTGGCGAGGCGCTGCTGTTCGCTTCGTCGGCGGACGCACTGGTCCGCCATCCGCTGGCACGCGCCGGCATCGATCCGCAGGGTATCTACAACTACGTGTACTTCCACATGGTGCCGGCGCCGGGCACCGTGTACCGGGACCAGCAGCGCCTGCTGCCAGGCCATTACCTGCATTACCGCCAGGGCCGCGTGGAAACCCGTCCGTACTGGAAGATGACGTTCCACGAAGATGGCAAGCGCTCCTTCGAAGACTTGAAGGCGGACTTCCTCGCGCAGCTGAAGAACGGCGTGCGCGAAGCGTCCGCCGGGGCGAAGGTGGGGGCATTCCTGTCCGGAGGAACCGACAGTTCGACCATCGCCGGCATGCTGTGCGACGTCGGGGGCGTGCCGGCCGACACGTATTCGATCGGCTTCGCCGCGCAGGGCTACGACGAGATGGAATATGCGCGCATCGCGTCGCGCCATTTCGGCACGAAACACCATGAATACTATGTGACGCCCGATGACGTGGTGGCGGCGATCCCCAGCGTGGCCGCCGTCTGCGACCAGCCGTTCGGCAACGCTTCGGCGGTGCCGGCTTTCTACTGCGCACAGATGGCACGCAAGGATGGCGTGACGCGCATGCTGGGCGGCGACGGCGGCGATGAACTCTTCGGCGGCAACGAACGCTACGCCAAGCAGCACGTGTTCGCCCGCTACGAGCAGGTGCCGTCGCTGTTTCGCAAGGCGCTGCTGGAACCCGCCATCTTCAACTTCCCGGGCGGCGACCGGGTCACCCTGCTGCGCAAGGCGCGCAGCTATATCGAACAAGCCTCGGTGGCGATGCCGGCCCGGCTGGAAACCTACAACCTGCTGGGCCGCTACGGCGCGCGGCAGGTATTCACCGACGACTTCCTGGCCGGCACCGACACCAGCCAGCCGCTGGCCGGCCTGGCGCAAACCTACGGCGCCAGCGAGGCGAAAAGCCTGATCAACCGGATGCTGGCGCTGGACCTGAAGATCACGCTGGCGGACAACGACCTGCCGAAAGTCATGAAAGCTTGCGAGCTGGCCGGCGTGGAAGTGGCGTTCCCGTTCCTGAACGACGCAATGGTCGCCTTTTCCGCCGGCCTGACACCGCAGCAAAAGCTGAACGGCACCCAGCTGCGCTGGTTCTTCAAGGAGGCCCTGAAAGGCTTCCTTCCACCGGAAATCATCACCAAGCAAAAGCATGGCTTCGGACTGCCGTTCGGCGTCTGGCTGCAGGAGCACAAGGCCTTGCAGGAGCTGGCGTCCGACAGCTTGACCGACCTGAAATCGCGCGGCATCGTGCGCGGCGACTTCATCGAGCAACTGACCGGCACGCACTTGCGTGAACACGCCGGATACCACGGCACCATGGTGTGGGTGCTGATGATGCTGGAGCAGTGGTTCCGCCAGCGCCCGGGGAGCTGACATGCGCACCCGGGTCTGCATCTCGATCGACACCGAATTTTCCATCGGCGGCGCGTTCACCAGCCCGGACAGGCAACCCGTCGCGGAACCGATGGTCTGGTGCGAGGTCGGCGGCCGCTCGCAGGGCCTGGGTTTCCTGCTCGACCAGTTCGAACGGCACCGGATCCCCGCCACGTTCTTCGTCGAAGCGGCGCATCGTTACTATTTCAAGGACCAGGACCCGATGGGCGGCATCGTTCGCCGCATCGCCGCCGGCGGACATGAAGTGCAGTTGCACACGCATCCCTGCTGGGCCGTGTTCCAGCACGAAGACTGGCGCGAGCGGGTGCGGCGCGAACCGCTGCAGGACGAGTTCTTCGGCCGCGCCGAGGAAGACACGGTGCACCTGCTGCGCCAGGGCCAGCAGACGTTTGCTTCCTGGGGCTTGCCGGCACCGACGGTTTTCCGGCCGGGGAACATGCAGCACGACGATGCGATGTTCGCCGCGATGGCCCGCTGCGGCATCCCGTACAGTTCCTGCGTGGGCCTCGCGGTATTCGACAGCAACGATCCCCGTTATCGCCTGTACAGCGGTGCGCACCGCCGCCACGGCGTGCTGGAGATGCCGGTACTCACATTCCAGGATTGGCGGCTCGGTGGCCGCCGCCACCTGAAGACGCTGACGATCGCCGGGACCAGCTTTGCCGAGACGAAGCTCTTGCTGGAGCGCGCCCATGAACAGCAGGTTCCCCTGGTCGTGCTGCTGACCCATCCGTTCGAATACGTGCAGCGGCGCGATGACCAGATGCGCACTGCGCGCGGCAATGCGCTGCACCAGGACCGCCTGGCGCGCCTGTGCCGCTACCTGGACGGCAACCGCGACCGTTTCCTGCCCACCGGCATGGGCGAGGCGGGCAGTGCCTTGCAGGCGGCTCCGGATGAACGCAATGTACTGTTGCACGGCAGCGGGTGGCGCAGCATTTGCCGGCTCGCCGAGCAGGCCGTGAACGACCGCTACGGCAGCTGGGCGCTGGCGCGACAGGGAGCGCCCGCATGATCGCCGCCCTTCGCCACCGCATCGATGCGCGCTTCGGCACGTGGCGCGGCCTGGTGCGGCTGCTGCTGGCGCACGCCGAGCGCACCGCCGGCCGCCTGCGGCCGTTCGACTTGCATGATCCGCAGGCGGTGCGCCGCGTGGTGTTCGTCTGCCTGGGCAATATCTGCCGCAGCGCGTATGCCGAGCAGGTCGCGCGCGCCGAAGGGTTGCACACGGCATCGCTGGGTCTGTCGACCACGACCGGCGTTGGCTCGCCGGAGCCGGCGCTGGCGGCCGCCGCGCGCCAGCGCATGCCGATGGATGCGCATCGCGCGCGCGACTGGCAGGATTTCACCGTGCAGCCGGGTGACCTGCTGCTGGTCATGGAAGTGCGGCAGGCGCACGAGCTGACGCGCAGGCTGGGCGGCCGGCGCGACGTGCAGGTGGCACTGCTCGGCAACTGGTGCACGCCACCGTTCCCGCACCTGCATGATCCATTCACACTGTCCGACGCGTATTTCGATACCTGCTTCACCCGTGTCCGCCAGGCTGTTGGCCGGCTGGCGAACGACGTTCCGAATGCACGCGCCGCGCCGGCGCAAAAGAGGGGCTAGCGATGAGCCGCGAATTCTCGCTTTACCTCGACGCCTTGCGCTTCCTGGCGGCGTTGATGGTGGTCGTCTACCACATGAACATGCGCTGGCTCAGCACCGAGATCCTGCCACTGTCCGGTCATGGGCACGCCGCGGTGATGGTGTTCTTCGTGCTTTCCGGCTACGTGATCTCGACCATTCACGCCAAGCGGGAAAATACCCCGGCCGAATACTGGGCCAGCCGCCTGTCGCGCTTTTACTCACTGGCCATTCCCGTGGTCCTGGCGACGCCATTGCTGGATCTTGCCGGTGCGGCACTGCGTCCGGACATCTACCAGGGCTGGACCACCCATGGCCTCGCGCCCGTTCGCATCGCCACCAGCCTGGCATGGCTGAACGAAGTGTGGACGATCTCCATCATGTCGTTCTCGAACACGCCCTACTGGTCGCTGTGCTATGAGATGTGGTACTACATCATGTTCGCGGTCTGCGTATTCACCGCCGGCCGCACGCGGGTGTTGTTGCTGGCCGGTTGCGCACTGGTGGTGGGGCCGAAGATTCTCCTGCTGGCGCCGGTGTGGGCCATGGGCGTCGTGGTGCATCGCTGGCGGCTGCTGCAGCGCACGTCCTTCGCCACCGGCCTGGCGTTGTTCCTTGGCTCGATCGTTGCATTCGGCCTGTTCCAGCATTACCGGCTGACCGACCTGGGCAGTGCCTGGATGCGCAGCCTGGTCGGCGAAACCTGGCATCATCAGTTGACGTTTTCCCGTTTCGCGCTGACCGATTACCTGCTGGGCATGATCGTGGCCGCCCACTTCGTCGGCGCCCGCGCTGTCGCACCGATGCTGCTGGGCCGCATCCTGGTGCCGCTGGAGCGGCCGATCCGCTGGCTGGCTGGCTACACGTTCTCGCTCTACCTGATGCACCAGCCGCTGCTGCTGTTCTTTGGCGCGGCGATCGGCGGCGACCCGGCCGGCTACCTGTATTTCTTCGAAGTGCTGGGCGCCATTCTCGTCACCGTGTGGCTGGCGGGTTCCATCACCGAGGGGCGCCGGCACCTGTTGCGCGCGCGGCTGCTGGCACGGTTGCAATCCCTGCAGGGATCACGCTGGCTTGCCGCGCGAGGCGCCCCGTGACGGCCAAACCTCACATGCCAGCCGTGGTGCTGGGTATCGATACGCCCATCGGACTGGCCATCGTGCGCAGCCTGGGCCGGCGCGGCGTACCGGTCTATGGCGTGGCACGCAGCGTTGCCGCGCCTGGGCTGTCGTCACGCTATCTGTGCGAAGGCATGCTGCGCGCGGAAGATGCGGCGGGCACGCTCGACCAGCTGGAGCAGCTGGCGCAGCGGCTAGGCACCGCGTGCCTGTTCGCGATCTCGGAAGGCGACATCGCATTGCTGAACCGGCACCGCGATCGCCTGGCCGGCTACCGGCTGATGTTCCCGGACGCAAGGCGGATGGAGACCGTGCTGGACAAGCAGAAGACCTATGCCGCGGCCGACAAGGCTGGTGTGCCGGTTCCTCGCACGGTACAGCCGGCCACCTTCGCGGAAGCGCAAGCCGCGGCACCGGCGCTGCGCTATCCCGTCGTGCTGAAATGGGCCGAGCCGAACGAAGCCGGCATCGTGTTGCGCCGTGCGGGGCTGGTACTGGACAAGACCCGCTATTGCCATGACGGCAGCGAATTGCTGGACTACCTGCGGCAATTCGAGCCGGTCGGCCGCTATCCGATGATCCAGGAATACTGCGCAGGCCATGGCCTGGGGCAGTTTTTCCTGATGCATGAGGGCCGGGCCCACTGTGTGTTCCAGCATCGCCGGCTGCATGAATGGCCGCCGGAAGGGGGCGTGTCGACGCTGTGCGAATCGGTGTCGCTCGAGCACCATGCGGCGTTGCGGGAACGCTCGCTGGCGCTGCTGCGGGAACTCGACTGGGAAGGCATCGCAATGGTCGAGTACCGCTACGACCCCGAGCGCGATGAAGCGGCGCTCATGGAGATCAACGGCCGTTTCTGGGGCAGCCTGCCGCTGGCCTGCCATGCCGGCGCCGACTTTCCCTGGCTGGCCTACAGCCTGCTGGGTGTCGGCGCGGCGCAGCCACAGCCCCGTTACCGTGCCGGCCTGCGCTGCCGTTTCATGATTCCGGAAACGAAGCGCCTGGCGCGCCTGCTGTTCCAGCCCGGCGCAGTGGCGGACCGCAAGCTGGTGTTCTCGCGCGGCGGCGAACTGGCCGGGTACCTGCGCGACTTCCTGCGTCCGTCCACGCGCTATTACCTGTTCACCTGGTCGGATCCGGCCCCATTCCTGCGCGACCTGTGGCACGTGGTCCGTCGCACCGGCTGACGAATACCTGAGGAGCTTGGATGCAGAGAATGGAAACCCCCGGCGTACGCAACAGTGCCGCATGCAGCGAGGCCGCACCGTGAAGATCGCCGTTGTCATTCCGTATTACCAGCGCCGGCCGGGCATCCTGGCGCGGGCGTTGCGCGCAGTGGCGGTCCAGACGGTCGATGCGCAGCTGGACGTGATCGTCGTCGATGACGGTTCGCCGGTGCCGGCGCGCGATGAAGTGGCACAGTTATCGGCCGGAGAACGGTCGCACGTGCGGATCGTGGAGCAGAAGAACGGCGGTCCGGCGGCAGCCCGCAACGCGGCGCTCGATCACGTCACGCCCGATACCGAACTGGTCGCCTTCCTCGATTCCGACGATACCTGGGAGCCGGATCATCTGGCCAGCGCACTGCGTGCGCTGAGCGCCGGCTACGATTTCTACTTTGCCGACTTTTACCAGTTGAACCAGACAATCAGCGCATTCGAACGCGCCGGACGCATCGAACCGGCCCGCCACGCCCTGCTGCCGGGCGAGCGCCATCTTCACGTGTACCAGGCCGACATGCAGTCGCAGATCCTGGGCGGCAACGTGATCGGCACGTCGACCGTCGTGTACCGCTTCCGCTCGTTCCGCACCTTGCGCTTTCGCGAGGAATTCGTGTATGCCGGCGAGGATTACCTGTTCTGGCTCGACCTGTCGCGCATGACGGACCGCATCGCGTTCTCGTCCGCCCGCGAAGTGGTGTATCGGGATGGCGTCAATGTGTTCGCCGGATCCGGTTGGGGAACGGAAAAATCGTTGATCCGCCTGCACTACGAAATGAAATACAAGAAGGCCATCGCTCGCCTGTATCCGCTCACCGAGCGCCAGGTGAAGGAAAACCGCGAAGCGGTGCAGGCGCTGCGGCGCGGCTTCGTGGCGGATGTGCTGCATCGCGTGGCGCACCGCAAGCCGTTCCTCGACGTGATGTGGAAGCAGTTGCGGATCGACGCGCGCAGCGTGTTGTGTTTCATTCCGCTTGCGATCGGGCTGATGCTGCGGCGGGAGCGCAACGCGTGAGCCGGGTCCTCGTCAGCATCCTGAACTGGAATGGCGCGGCGCAAACCCTCGATTGCGTGAGCGATCTGCTGCGCCAGCAACTGCCTGCCGGTGTCACAGCCGACATTCTTGTCATCGATAACGGCTCGGCCCCGGCCGACGCGCAGGCGCTGGCACACGGCCTGGCCGGCTTGCCCGTCGCGTTGCGTCGCGAGTCCGTCAACCACGGATTCGCGGGTGGACACAACCTGGCGGTCGACCGCGCCCTGGACGACGGCCATGACTTCCTATGGCTGGTCAACAGCGACGCGGTGATGGGCAGCGTCACCGTGCTGGCGCAACTGCTGGCATTGATGGCGGCGGACGATCGATGCGGCGCCGCTTCGCCGCTGCTGGCGATCCTCGACCAGCCCGAGAAAGTCTACTTTTGCGGTAATTTCCACGACTGGTCGCGGCTCGATACCCACCGCGCCAGCAATGTCGACGATGCACGCAGCAAGGCCTGCCGGCTACAGGCCCAGCAGTGGGTACCCGGCACCGCGATGTTGCTGCGAACGCAGGCACTGCGCGCGGCCGGCAAGCTCGACGAGCGCATGTTCGCTTACTACGAAGACGACGAACTGTGTGCCCGGCTGGCCGCACACGGCTGGCATAGCGCGGTGGCGTACGACGCGCGCGTGCTGCACGCGATGCCGCGGCGTGAAACCGACCGCCCGGCGTACTACTTTTACCTGATGGCCCGCAATTACCTGATTTTCTGGCACGGCAGCACGCCGGCGGCGCATCGGCGCCGTCTCGGGCTGAAGCTGCTCGACCGCGCGCTGTACGACGTGAACCGCCTGTACTACCGGGGCTTTCCCGAGCAGGCGCGGGCAGCATTGCTCGGTGTGGACGACTTCCTGCGCCGCCGATACGGCCGGCCGGCACTCGACCGTCATGCGGGGCTTCGCCTGCGCGTGTTGCGTGCCCTGTTGTGGGTGCCTCATCTGCGTGTACTGCGCCGGCTCGACCGCACTGCGTGACGTGTCGAGTCGACGCATTGGCGGTCTCAGCCTATTGATCGCGCAGCTTCCTCGTGTCATTATTCCATGCTCAACCTTGCCCGCGCATCAAGCTGGGCTCGGTTGGCTGCAAGACGGGATCCCTGCCATTGCGGGCCGGTCGGCGTCATTTGGAGCTACCGAGTTGAATCGCTCGTTTCGGCACGCCGTCGGATCGGAGGGCGGTCGGCAAGAATCATGGGCGTGGCGCCGCGTTGCTGAAAAAAGCAGCCTCGACAGCCCCCTAAACACCCTCAGGTGCATTACCATCTGGCTATTGTCCGCTTCACGTCCGGCAACAAGACCAGACTCCGCACGTTGCCAGGCAGTCTCCCTGCAGCCTGGCATGCGCAGGCAACCGAACAGAATGCTGGGCTATGCAATGCTCGCAGCAATGAGAAGTCATAAATATAGTATTCAATAATTAGTAGCGCAAAATATAATTAGTAATACACAATAAATAATAATTAGCAGTTGTTGAAGATGCACGGCACGATTGGTAACTTGCTCCGTTACCAATTAAAGATGTCGAGCCACTCAACAGGGGAGTGTGCTATGGCCTCAGAGTTTACCAAGGACGGCAACACCGATCAGCTTTTACCGGACGATTACGAATCCGGCGAGCCCTTGATCTGTGCTGTCGAAGAAGATAACTCTGCAAACATAACGCATGTGACTATCAATCAATCCGATTTCGGCATCCGCGTTGCCGATAATGACTCCGGGCGTGCTTCCGCGAGCATGCTCATCAACAAGATGTATGCCTGGCGCGGCTATGCAGGCACACACCGGATCGATAACAACCCTAACCGTATCACCCTGGCTGCCTCCGACAAGGGGGAAGTCATCGGAACCGTAACGCTGGGCATCGATTCATCGATGGGAATCCTGGCCGACGAGGTATTTTCGGACTATATCGAGGAATTTCGTGCGCGTGGCGCGAAGGTCTGCGAGATTACCAAGCTTGCTTTTGCCCCGCACGTGAAATCGAAAAGCGCACTGGCTTCGCTGTTCCATGTGCTTTTCATTTATGGCCATTATCTGCACAACTGCACCGATGTATTCATCGAGGTGAATCCACGCCATCGTCGATATTATATGAACATGCTGGGATTTAACCAGATCGGTGAATTGCGGAGTAATCCGCGCGTCGATGCGCCGGCATATCTGCTGCATGTGAGCATGGATTATGTCAATGAGCAGATCCGCAAGCTCGGTGGTACCAGCATGCATCCTGCCGGCGAGCGTTCTTTATATCCCTTCTTTTTTTCGCCACGCGAAGAGCAAGGGATTGCCAGCCGTTTGCTGCAGATTGGCTGAGTTCTTGTTGCGCCTGCGACGATGTGGCGATGGCCGCGTCGTCGTCGCGGCGTGTGCCGTTGTCGCGTAGGCAGGTACGGCAACGATCGATGTGCTCCGCGAGGGCACGCTGGCTCCAGGCCAGGCAACGATGCCAGACGGTGGCGAAAGCCTTACCGGGCCGGGAAAGCGGCCGGGGCCGAACCGCGGTAGCGGTGGACTGGCAGGGTGTACAGACGTGCGATGCGTGTGACGTAATCGCGCGTTTCCCGATAAGGGGGAACGCCGCGATGGCGCAGCACGGCACCCTCGCCGGCGTTATAGGCAGCGGCCACCAGCCGCACGTCGCCGTCGAACATGGCCAGCAGTTGGCGCAGGTAGGCCAGGCCGCCGCGCACATTGGATTCAGGGTCGAATGGATTGCTGACACGGAACCGCTGCGCGGTTTCCGGAATGAGCTGCATCAGGCCCTGGGCATTCTTGGGCGACACGGCATCCGCCCGAAAACCGGACTCGACCGCAATAACGGCCATGGCAAGATCGGGATCGACTTGGTACGCTGGGGCGAGCCGCTCGACAATGCGCCTTACCGGCACGCTGGCATCCGGGTAATCGGGACGGCCCCACGGGTCGGGATCCAGGTCCACCCGCAGCGGCAGCGGCGGCGGCACCATGCAGGCCGGCAGTGATGCATCCTCCCGCGGCGGCAATGCCTGGACCAGGCGCGTGGCCTGGACATGCCCCTGGTCCGCCGCCGCGGAGAACAGCCGCCATGCCAGCGCATCGTCGCGCGGCATGCCGCGGCCATTCGCCGCCATCCAGCCGAGTGCATACTGGCCATCGGCCGACCCCAGCCGCGCGGCCTGGCAGTACAGGGCGGCCGCTGCCGCCGGGTCGCGCGGCATGCCTTCGCCGTGCTCCAGCTGGGCTGCCTCGGCCAGCAGGCCGGTCACATCGTTTCCCGCGGCACCGGCCGTGCAGCAGGTCGCCGCGAACAGCCATAGCACGATGAACGAGCAGCGTCCCATGGCGTTACTTGCGGCCATCGCGCGCACTGTGGCGCGCCAGGCTGGCGTTAAGCTGGGCGATGATTTCGGAAGCAGCCTGGACGATCTGGTTCGAATCGAAGCCGGCGCGCGCCATTTCCCGATAGAACGAGCGCGCCAGCAGGCGGGCCACGTGGTCCGGTTTCTGGTAGACGATCTTGGCGGCGGTTCCCTGCAGTTCCTGGGCCAGTGCGAGCTGGGTAAAGCGGGAAGCCAGGATGCCCCGCATTTGCCGCATCTGCACAGCCCGGCCAACGAACAGGGCGACGGTCTCGAGCAAGGCCAGGTCTTGCTCGTCGAAGCAGCCTTTGGCGGTGCCGCAACTGGCCGTCAGCGTGCCGGCCACGCGGTCTTCGATGCGGATCGGGGCCAGCATCAGGCTGCGGCCGGGAGCCGCCGGCCGGCGTGCCATCACGGCGTAGGGTGAAGCGAGAATATCGTCGACCAGCATCGAAGTGCCGTTGGCGAAGACCTGGCCGGCCAGGCCTTCGCCGCGCGCGACCAGCGTGGCGGCGGCCTCCTGGGTTAATGGACCATGGCTGGCAGCAATGCTCATCCGGGCGTTCTCGCCCTCGCCATTGACCAGCATCACCGAACAGATTTCCGCGCCCACCAGGGTGGCGGCAAGCGCAGCGTGTGCGGCGAGGTCATCGTGGGCGGCAGGAATATCGCGGCACAGCTGATGGATCTTGCTCAACGGGTCGTCGGCCATCGGAACCTCCAGGGGCTTTTCATTCTAGCGGCCGTGGCCGCAAGTTCATGCTGCTTCTGGCCCGGACTTGCGCGGCGACAGAAACGCTTTGTGGAACAGGTGTCGTGCGAGCAGCAGTGGCGGCATCCGCAGCCAGTTGCCACGCAGGTAGAGCAGGAAGCGCGCCACGGGACTGAAGCGGTCGCCGCAACTGGCGTGGTCCGGCACCAGGACGCGGCGGAACAGCGCATCCATCAGCGCCAGCAGCGCGGGCGACGGCCCCGACAGTTCGTTGCGCACCGTTTCCGGCACGGGCGTGTCCAGCAACATCACGCCGTAGCGCAAGGCATAGAACAGCGGTCTTTCGAGTTCCAGCCGGCGCGCACGGGGTACCAGTTCGGCCCAGAAACGGCGGTCGGTACCGAAATGGCACAGCAAGCGATGGATGTCGAACAGGTCGCGTAGTCCGTTGTTGAACTCGCCGTCGCTGAACAGGTGGACGGCACTGTGCAGCACCATGTCCGCCGGTGCCAGCACGTGCAGCCCCGGCGTGCCGGCCACGGGTATGGCAGCGGCCCGCAATAGTGCCGGATCGGGCCGCAACGCGGCTGTCTTCGGCAAGATCGCGTGGTGGACGTCGATCATCGAGGAACGCCGCAGGTGACGCATCGGCGGTAACTCGTGCATCCATTCGCGGTAATAGCGCTGGTCGTAGGCGTCATGGTGGGTTCCGGCCCAGCCGGCCAGCATCAGTGCCGCTTCCGCCTCGCCAATGCGCTCTTCCGGCACCAGCACGTCGATGTCCGAGAACAGCCGGCCCTGTGCGGGCGGCAATCCAGCCACCGTGTAAGCGGCGCCTTTCAGCAAAATAAGCGGCACATCCAGCCCGGCGAGCGCTTGCCGGATCAGCCGGACTTCCCACAGCACGCCCTGGCGGTGGCGGCAAGCCAGCACCCTGGCCCATGCCAGCTGCTCGCGCGCCGCCGGCACGATGCGGTCCAGCAGGCCACGTTCTTCCAGCAGGCACGACAGGATAGCCAGCAGGTTTGCGGCACCGGCCTGCCGCAGCAGCAAATCCCATCCGGCATCATCCAGCGCCGGCAACCGTTCGGGGGAACGCAGCGCGGCGGTGAGCAACGAATCGAGATGGTCGCGCGTCATGGCAGGCTGTCGAAGAAGGCGAGCGCTTCGTCCAGTACGCCATAGCGGAACCGGTAGCCCTGGCTGCGTTCGACAAGATCGGCGAGGGCGGTGAACCCTTCGGCGCCGAGCAGGCTGTAATTGAAGCAGTTCTGGGCCAGCTGCATGAAGGTGTCGGCGCGCGGCATCGGCTCGGCGGTCACCGCGGCACCGGCCTCGAAGCGGGGGAACACGACCCACGCCGGCAATGCGGCCTCGCCGGCCCGTGCCACGCTGTCGGCCGGAGCGCGCAAGTGCGCGACAGTGCCTTTCACGGTGTCCGTGACAGCGCGGCTCATCACGCTGCCGGGGACGTACTCGCGAATGACGCCGATCGAGGCATTCTTCAGGCTGATTGGCCGGGGCAGGGGATGCAGCATGCCGTCGTCCAGGCGCAACAGCGTCAGTTCATCGGACAGCAGCCGCCAGCCGCCACGGCCTACCAGGGCCGCGCACAGCGTGCTTTTGCCGGAACCGGGCGGTGCCGGCAAGATCACGGCCCGACCTGCTTTCTCGACCACGGCCGCATGCACGATCAGGTAGCGGTTGGCGCGGCTCGACACGCACCAGTTCAGTCCCCATTCGAACATCGGGAACGCCTGGTCCAGCGGCAGCGGCTTGAACATCGAGCGGCCATCGTACAGCAGCGTGACTTGTGGCCGCAGCCAGCGCCGCAGCGTGACGGGACGGACCAGGTCGAGGTGAAAATCGGCAAAACCTTCGCGCAGCGGATAGTCACCGTACAGCAGATGAATGCCGTCGGCGACGCTGGCGATGGGCGAGCGCAGCAGCGTGGTGAAGCGGCCGGTGCGCAGGTGAATGCCCGGCCCGGCAAGGTGCTCGCCCAGCTGGGCACGGGTCAGGCTGCCAACGGTCGTCATGTGCGGCTCAGCAGGGTTCAATCAAGTCGAGCCGGCGCAGCGTGGCCAGCAGCTCGGCCAGCTCCAGTGCGGCCAGCTCTTCCGGGGTCACATCCCCGTCGCGCAATGCCAGCAACAGCGCCATCGCTTCCTCGGACAACAGATGGGTATCGCCGGACAGGTCGTTATACAGTACGAAGGCGCCGTCCCAGCCGCGGTGCAGCAGGGCCTGGCCAGGAACGAGACGCCAGGTTGAAGCCATCAGTACATGGTGCCTTGCAGATACTCGACGATCTTGGCGCCATCCCACTTCACGCCGGCCGTCGGCGTGTAATAGCCTTTGGCCTGGTATTCCAGCCAGATGCGCTGCAGCATGGGCACCGTCTGGAACGTCGACAGGCCCGCCTGCACGTTCAGGTAGGCCGCCATCAGGTGCCGGCCAATGCCGTCCCTGTCCCATTTTTTGGGATCGAGGATTGCGATCTGGGTAGAGCCGCCATATGACTTCGCGTTCTGGCTGTTGCAGCTGAAGACACGGGTATAAGGCGCGTTCTTGTCGCAACCGCGAGGCCAGCCGGCATTCTTCCAGTAGCCGGGCGACCGGCCGGCACAGGTCGGCGGCGGGCCGCGGAAGCTTTGCAGGCCGCCGGACAGGAAGCCCGATGGGGTCGTGCATACCTCGGCTGCCATGCCGGGCTGGCTGTGCAGTGTCAGCAATACGCCGGAGGCGGCAACGCCAGCGCGGGCAAAGCGGCGCCGCGCCGCGCCTTCAGACGACAGTTCTGCCGTGACGGGAACTGGTGCGTCATGCTGTTGTTCGGTGGCCACGTCGGTTTCCTTCTTGGTGGTCGGTCAGTTGGTTGGGTATTGCGAAAATACTAAGCAATTACCGTTCCTGACCGCCGAAGCCTGTTCGTAAACTTTGTAAATCAATGACTTGGGGCAAAGGAACGCGCCATTTCGATTGATTTTGCGCAGAGGCTGTAAAAATTCTCGACAGCGGATAGCTTAGAAGAAGCTTTCCGGGATCACGAGGATGTCGCCGGGACGCATCGACACGTTCGCCGAGATATCGCCTTCCTTGATCAGGTCGTTCAACCGCACACGATATTGTTGCTGTTTGCCGTCCACGTTGCGGATGATCGTGGCCTTGTTTCCAGCGGCAAATTCCGTCACGCCGCCCACCGCTATCAGCACGTCCATCAGCGACATGTCGCGCCGGTAAGGCAATGCCTGCGGTCGCGCGGCCTGGCCGATCACGCGGATCTGTTCTCCATAGGTTCCCGTGAAACCAGTGACGATGACGGTGACGACCGGCTGCTGGATGTACTTGGCCAGCGCCTTTTCGATGTCGCGTGCCAGTTCGGTAGGGGTCTTGCCGCTGGCTTCGAGATCCTCGACCAGCGGAGTTGTGATCTTGCCGTCCGGCCGCACGGGCACGCTTTGCGACACTTCAGGATTGCGCCAGACAACGATATTGACGTTATCGCCAGGGCCGATCAGGTAATGGGACGCCGGCGCGGGCCCCGCATCGACCATCGTATTGCCCGAACTGGCGCAACCGCCCAGGGCACCCAGCATGATCGCGCCTGCTGCCAGCCATTTGAACAGCGTTTGGTATTTCACGGGACTCTCCAGTCTGGTCATTGCAACGATAAGGTCCGAGCTGCAGTGAAGACTGCGGTCTGAACTGTGGCATCGAAGTGTGGCATCGACATGCGCCATCGCTCAGCGTTGGCAGTCATTACCTACTCGTAACTTTCATTGTGTAAATTTTGTGTTGCTTATTTTATACGAGACAACCAAGCGGTCGTGCAATTTTCTACTTCTTGGTATCACTTTGCTGCAACAATTCCCTGACGTAGTGCACCGGGATGGCATATGAAATTCCGCTCGGCTGGCTGATGGCATTTTCCTTCTGGCCCTTCAGGAAGGTCATATTCAGTACGCCGTACACCAGGCCGCTATCGGGGTCATACACAGGACTGCCGCTGTTGCCCGGATAGGCGGTGCCGTCGAGTTGCAGGATCTTGAAAGGGCGGCGTTGCAACTGGTTGATCGCGCGTGAATCCAGCCCGCGCGAAGTCAGCGAGGGCAGCATGATCGGTGTGATGGCCGACAGCATGGCCCGGTGGGTCACGGGCGTCAGTCCCAGGTTCATGCCGAGAGGGAAACCGGTGAAGGCCAGTGCCTGCCCTTCGGCGACGGCGCCGCTGCCGTCCAGTTGCAGCGCGGGGAGCGGTTTGCCGGTAAGCCGCAAGTGCGCCAGGTCGTGCTCGCGGTCGAGGGCGGCCACGGTCGCGGGACGAAAGTCCAGCTTGTCGCCCATGCCGATGACGATGCCCAGCGTTTCCATTTTCTCCACGTCCAGATTCGGCAGCGCATGGGCGTTGGTGATGATCGACAGGCCGTCGCCCACCGCGAAGCCGGTCGCGACGAAGACGATGGCGGGGCTGCGGGTGCGGAGCAGGGTACCGATGCCGACGACGGAAGGCTTGACGGACGGAATCGTATCCTTCAGCGCCGCGAAAACCGGCGGCGTGAACGCGAGCATGACAATCAGGCAGGCCGGCAGCACACGGTACAAAAGGCGGGTCACGGGGTTCATCGGCTCAGGATATCAGAAATGCATTAACTTACAGTGACAAAAAATTTCCAAAATAAAATTGTTTTTACGTATTGTCAGCGGTTTGCAACGCTCTATCGCGTGCCATGTTGTAAAGAAAAATTAATATCAACAGGCAACGCTTTCGTCGCACTTTCTGCGGTATGATAGAGCAATTGATGTAATTTAAGCAATATTCAGGAAGGCTGGCGGGTGGTGGCAAATGGCGTGGTTGTGGTGTCCTGAATGGCTTAGCTGAAAGCGAGTTAACAAGATGGCAGAAATGATGGCCCTGCTTTTGAGCTTCCTCAAAGCAATTGGCAAGTACCGCTGGTATGCGGTGGCAATCACCTGGTTGGTTGCCGTTGTCGGCTGGACCGTGGTGTCCAGGCTGCCCAATGATTACCAGGCTTCGGCGCGCGTTTACGTTGATACCCAAAGTATCTTGAAGCCTTTGCTTGCAAGCATGACCACGCTGCCAAATACGGAACAGCAAGTGATGTTCATGCGGCGCACGCTGATCAGCCGCCCGAACGTGGAACGCGTGCTGCGCATGGTCGATCTCGACATCACGGCGAAGACCCCGAAAGAACATGAAAAGATCGTCGACGAGTTGATGAACCAGATCCGGATCATCGGCACCGAGCGCGACGACATTTACACAATTTCCTATAACAATCCCAATCCGAAGCTGGGCAAGGACGTCGTGCAATCGCTGCTGACGATCTTCGTGGAAGGCAGTTTCGGCGGGAAGAAGCAGGAATCGGAAAAGGCGATCCAGTTCATCGATGACCAGATCAAGATGTACGAGGAAAAGCTGGCCACGGGTGAAAATGCGCTGAAGGAGTTCAAGATTCGCCACATGGGCCTGCTGCCACGGCAGGGCGGCGACTACGCGTCCGCCTACGGCGACCTGAGCGAAAAAATCAGCCAGGCCCGGCTGGAGTTGCTGGAAGCGGAAGAAGCGCGCAACGCGATCAAGCGCCAGATCGCTGGCGAAGACATGGCACCGGTGACCGATACGGCGGAACGGGCCATCGTCAATCCGGAAATCGATGGCCGCATTTCGAACGTGGAAAAGAACCTCGACCAGCTGCGCTTGCAGTTCACCGAGGAACATCCGGACATCGTGGCGGCCAAGCGCCTCCTCGGCCAGCTGGAGCAACGCAAGAAGGACGAAGCCAAGAAGGTTCGCGCAGCCGACCCCGGTGCCAGCTACAGCCCGATGCTCCAGCAGATGAATGTCCAGCTCTCCGTTGAGGAAGCGCGCATCGCATCGCTGAAGGCACGGGTGGGCGAATATTCGTCGCGCCTGGCGCAAATGCGGTCGCTGAGCACCCAGGCACCGGAAGTGGAAGCCCAGCTGGCCCAGCTGAACCGCGATTACGCCGTGAACAAGGAAAATTACGAGAAGCTGGTGCAGCGCCGCGAATCGGCCAAGCTGTCGGGTGACCTGTCCACGGTCACCGACATGTTGACCTTCCGCGTCGTCGATCCACCGTCGGTACCCAGTGTGCCGGCCGGGCCGAACCGGCCACGCCTGTACACGCTCGTCCTGCTGGGCGCGCTCGTTGCCGGCCTGGGCACTGCGCTGTTGCTGAGCCAGATCCGGCCGACCTTCCTCAGCCAGACCAACCTGCGCGAAGTCACCGGCCTGCCGATCCTTGGCAGCATCGGCATGAACTGGACGGACCAGCAGAAAGTGCGCCGCCGCCGCCGCCTGTATGCCTTTGCCGCCGCCGTCGCCTCGCTGATTACCGCGTATGGCGGAGTATTGGCCTTCACTGTTTTCCGGCAAGCCTGAGCCGGGGGAAAGCACAGGATACATCGTGAGCATCATTGAAAAAGCCGCCAATCGTATCGGCAAGTCCGCAGAACCCGCAGCGCCGCTGGCCCAGGTGCGTAATCAGCCTATTGCGCAGTCTGTTGCGCAGCCTGCCGCGTCCGTACCGGAACCGGTCATGGACAGCCAGGATGTCGCAGTGGCCGAGTTGCCCGAAGTCGAGGCGAGGGCGCAGGGACCCGCGGTCGCGTTGTCCAATCCGGAGCCGGCGGCACCGGAACCGCTGCGCCGCAGTGGCCGCATGATCGAACTGGACCTGGCCCGCATGAACGATGCCGGCCTCGTCACCGCGGCCGGTGGGCGCACCAACCTGGTCGAGGATTTCCGCATCATCAAGCGGCCGCTGATCAAGCGGGCCTTCGTGGCGCGCAAGCCGAACGCCAATCCGGGCAACCTGATCATGATCACCAGTTCGCTGCCGGGCGAAGGCAAGACATTTACGTCGATCAACCTGGCAATGAGCATCGCCATGGAACTCGACCACACCGTGCTGCTGGTCGATGCCGACGTGGCCCGTCCTTCCGTGCTGCGCACGCTGGGGCTGCCGGCCCAGCGCGGCCTGATGGACATCTTGCTGGATGAACACCTCGACATGTCCGAAGTGATGTTGCGCACTAACGTCAACACCTTGTCGATCCTGCCGGCAGGCACGTCGAATCCGCGCGCCACGGAATTGCTGGCCAGCCAGGCGATGAAGTCGCTGGTGCTGGAAATCGCCAGCCGCTACCCGGACCGAATCGTGATCTTCGATTCGCCGCCGTTGCTGCTGACGAGCGAAGCGCACGTGCTGGCCAGCCACATGGGCCAGATCGTGGTGGTCGTCGAGTCGGAGAAAACGACCCAGCACGCGGTCAAGGAAGCGCTGCAGCAGCTCGAAGGCTGCAGCAATGTCAATCTCGTCTATAACAAGTCGCGCGAGCTGAACACGTCCAGCAAGTACGACTATCACTATGGCTAAACGTCGTGCCCGCTGTGCCGTGCTGGGCTCGGCGATGCTGCTTGCGCTGCTGCCGTCGGCGGTGCGCGCGGCATGGCAGGTCAAGCCGAGCGTCGAATTGCGCGAGACATGGTCGGATAATCCGCAGCTGCGCAGCGACAACGAAAAGCAGAGCCAGTTCATCACTTCGGTATCGCCAGGCGTCACGATCACGAACGACACTCCGCGGCTCCAGGTGGCGGCATCGTACCGGCTGAATGCTTTCGCCTATTCAGATCGCCGGGCGACGGGAAGCGATCGCTTCAACAATTCCTTGAACGCGACCGTCAAGAGCAGCGTGATCCAGGATCTCCTGTTCGTCGACGCGACCGCCGGCATCTCGCAGGCGCAGGTCTCCGCATTCGGCCCGGTCAGCAACAATGGGTATTCCGATACCAATCGCAGCGAGGTGCGTTCCTACCGCGTGTCGCCATACATCGTGCATCAGTTCGGCGCCTTCGCCACCACGCAACTGCGTTACTCGCATGACCTGGTCGACAGCGACCAGGTCGGTTTCGGCCGCAGTACCTCGGACGTCATCGATCTGTCGCTCAACAGCGGGCAGGCTTTCAAGACACTCGGTTGGGGCCTGCAGCTGAACCGTGAAACCGTGGAAGACAGTATCGCGCCAAAATCGATCAACAGCTCGGCGCTGGCCAACCTGCGCTATTCGCTGAACCGGCAATTCAACCTGACGGCCACTGGCGGCTACGACAAGTTCGATTACGACGGCATGGGCGAGGGAACCAAGGGCGCCTCCTGGTCGCTGGGGTTCGGCTACGAACCCAGCACGCGGACCAGCGTGCGCATGTCGGCTGGCCGCCGCTACTATGGCAACAGTTACTTCCTGGCCGTTTCGCACCGCAGCCGCAATACGGTGTGGAGCATCAACTACAGCGATGACGTGACCACGAGCCGCAGCAATTTCCTGCTGCCATCGTCGGTCGACACGGCGGCCATGCTGAACCAGATGTACCAGGCCAATTTTCCCGACCCGGTCATGCGCGCAGCGTTCGTCGAAGCCTACATCCGGGCCTTGGGCCTGCCGCGCTCGCTGCCGAATGCCATCAACTATTTCAGCAATCGCTATTCGCTGCAGCGGCAGTTCAACGCATCGGTTGCCTTGCGCTCGGCGCGCACCACCACGACGGTCACGCTGTACAAGTCGCGTCGTGAAGCGCTGTCCCTGGTGCAATATGACAGCCCGCTGCTGGGCAGCGAGCAGCAGAACCTGAACGACAATACCGACCAGACCGGCATTTCGCTGAACGTCGGCTACCGGCTCAGCGCACTCACCGCCGCGGCACTGTCCGCCAGTACCGGCCGTAGCAAATCACTCAGCGGCAACCTCAGCGAAAACAACCGGCAACTACGGTTCAACGTGTCGCACAGCTTCCAGCCACGTTTGAGCGGCACGGTGGAAGTTCGGCGCAGCTCTGGCGGGCTGGCCTTGCAGAACAGCTCCTATGCGGAGAATGCAGTGTCGGCCTCCCTTTCGATGAATTTCTGACCGAGCGAGACCTTTTCATGTACGAGAGTTACTACGGGCTCAGCGACAAGCCCTTCCGCTTGCGCCCGGACCCCCACTTCTTTTTCGGTAGCAAGGGCCACAAACGGGCCATGGCTTACCTGGACTACGGGTTGGCGCAGGGCGAAGGGTTCATTGTGATCACCGGCGAAGTCGGTGCCGGCAAGACGACGCTGGTGCGCAACCTGTTCCGCCAGCTCGAATCGGATCGCATCGTGGCCGCGCACATCGTCAACACCCACGTCAACGCGGACGACATCCTGCGCGGCGTGGTGGCGGCCTTTGGCCTGCCGTTCGAGGACAGCGCCAGCAAGACCACGCTGCTGGCCCGCCTGGAGACCTTCTTGCGCGGTTGCGACCAGGCAGGCAAGCGGGCGCTACTGGTGGTTGATGAAGCGCAGAACCTGACACCCCGCGTGGTGGAAGAATTGCGCATGCTGTCCAATTTTCAGTCCGATGATAAGCCACTGCTGCAGACTTTCCTGCTGGGCCAGCCGGAGTTCCGCGCCACGCTGCATAACCCCGGCATGCAGCAACTGCGCCAGCGCGTGATCGCCACCTATCACCTGGGACCGATGGATGAGCTGGAGACCCAGGCCTATATCGAACACCGCTTGCTCACCGTGGGCTGGCAAGGCGATCCGTCATTTACGCCGGCGGCCTATGCGGCCATTTACGAATTCACGGGAGGCATTCCGCGCAAGACCAATCACCTGTGCGACCGCCTGCTGCTGATGGGTTTCCTTGAGGAGATGCATGCCTTCACCGATGCCGACGTCGACACCGTGATTCGCGATATCCAGCAGGAGTTCGACGCACCCTCCGCCACGCAGGCTGCCGCGGGAACATTGGCGGAGCCGGGCGGGTTCGATGCGGAAAGCGCCGTGTTCGCGAACCAGTACCCGGCCGTGCTGGATGAGCGCATGCTGCGGCTGGAACGCTCGATGGGCTCGGTCCTGTCGATCCTGAAGCGGATCGTCAGCACGCCGGCCGGCGCCAACCAGGCCGTGGATGAATGACATGACCGACAGCGGCAAACCGGTTTCCATCGTGTGCGTCATCGACGCGCCTTCGCTGATCGCGGCACGCGTCGCCGCTCGGCCGGACGAACGCCAGGAGATGCCATGAACGCGCCCATACGCCCCTTGCACGCGCCCGCGCCCGCGCCGAATGCTGCCGCGCTGCGCAATGCGATGACGATCGACGTCGAGGATTATTTCCAGGTGTCGGCCTTCGCCGACCATATCGCGCGCGACAGCTGGCCGTCGCGCGAATGCCGGGTCGAAGCCAACATCGAACGCATCCTCGCGATCCTGGAAGAGGGCGGCGCGCGAGGCACATTCTTCACGCTCGGCTGGATCGCCGAACGCTATCCAGCCATGGTGAAGCGTATCGTGGCCGGCGGGCACGAACTGGCCAGCCACGGCTACGGGCATTTGCGGGCGTCGGACCAGACCCGTGAACAGTTCCTGGACGACGTCGCCCGCAGCAAGGCCATTTTGGAAGACATCGGCGGCACCCCTGTGCTGGGTTACCGCGCACCCAGCTTCTCGATCGGTCCCGCCAACCTGTGGGCATTGGACGTGCTGCAGGAGGCGGGTTACCGCTACAGTTCGTCGATCTATCCGATCGCGCATGATCACTATGGCATGCCCGACGCACCCCGTTTCGCGTTTTACCCGGGCGGCACGGATGGCTTGCTGGAGGTGCCGATCACCACGGTGCGCATGATGGAGCGCAATCTGCCCGCCGGCGGCGGCGGTTACTTCCGTTTGCTGCCGTATGCCCTGTCGCGCCGCCTGATGCGGCGCGTGAACGACAAGGACGGGCAGCCGGCCATCTTTTATTTCCATCCGTGGGAGATCGATCCGGGCCAGCCGCGCATCGGCGGCGTCGGCGCCAAGACCCGCTTCCGGCACTATGTCAACCTGGAGCGGATGGAGCGCCGGATCCGCGCGCTGACGCGTGATTTCCAGTGGGACCGCATGGACCGCATCTTCCTGGAGCGTGCATGAGCGCCATCATCGAACAGGCCATGCAGCGCGCCCAGGCAGGCGTGGCCGCTGCCGCGGAACCGGCCACGCCGCCGCTGGCCGAGCCGGCCGCGCAACCGGGGCCACTGTCGGTGCGGCTGCTGGGGGCCGAGAGCGCCGATCGGGCACGCTGGGACGCGTTCGTCCAGGCCTGCCCGGAAGCCACGTTCTTCCACCGTGCCGGCTGGCAGCGGGTGATCGAGGAAGCCTTCGGCCACCGTACCTGGTTCTTCCTGGCCGAGCGTGATGGGCACATCGAAGGCGTGCTGCCGCTGGCGCAGATCAAGAGCCGCCTGTTCGGCCACGCATTGATCGCACTGCCATTCTGCGTATACGGCGGCGTGGCGGCGCACACGGGTGAAGCCCGGGCGGCACTCGACGCCGAAGCGTTGCGGCTGGCAGGTTCGTTGAACGTGGGCCACCTCGAATACCGCAATTACACGCCCGCCCACCCGGACGACGCGGCCTGGCTGGGCAAGGACCTGTATGTGACCTTCCGCAAGGAAATCAGCGGCGACGACGAGGCCAACATGAACGCCATTCCGCGCAAGCAGCGCGCGATGGTACGCAAGGGCATCAAGCTGGGATTGACGGGCGAGGTCGACCGGGATGTCGAGCGTTTCTTTACCGCCTATGCAAACAGCGTGCATCGCCTGGGTACCCCGGTGTTCTCGAAAAAGTATTTCCGCTTGTTGAAGGAAGAGTTTGGCGACGATTGCGAAGTACGCGTCATCGTGCAGGGCGAAGGCAGCGAAAAGCGCCTGGTGGCCGGCGTGCTGAGCTTTTTCTTCCGCGATGAAGTGCTGCCCTATTACGGTGGCGGCATGCCGCTCGCGCGCGACGTGGCCGGGAACGACTTCATGTACTGGAACCTGATGCAGGCGTCCGCTGCAAAGGGATACCGTATTTTCGATTTTGGCCGCAGCAAGCGCGGCACCGGCGCATTCGACTTCAAGAAAAACTGGGGCTTCGTGGCCCAGCCGCTGCCGTATGAATACCGCCTGGTCGCATCGCATGACCTGCCCGATGTGAATCCGCTGAACCCGAAGTACCAACTGTTCATCAAGCTGTGGCAGAAACTGCCGTTGCCGCTGGCGAACGTGCTGGGTCCGCATATCGTCAAAGACCTGGGGTGACACCGTGGAAGACCTGCTGTTGCTGGTGCATCGCATTCCCTATCCTCCCAACAAGGGGGACAAGATCCGCTCCTGGCACCTGCTCCGGCACCTTGCCGCGCGCTACCGCGTGCACCTGGCAACTTTCGTCGACGACCCGGACGACTGGCAGTATGTGGCACATGTGCGCAAGTTGTGCGCCTCGAGCCATTTCGCGCCGCTGAACCCCCGCCGCGCGCGGCTGCGCAGCCTGCGCGCGCTGCTGGCAAATCGCGCGCTTTCCCTGGATTACTACAGCGACCGTTCCACCCGTGCCTGGGTGCGCCGCACGATGCGTGATGCGGGCATCGAACGCGTGGTGGTGTTCTCGTCGCCGATGGCGCAGTACACGCAGGACCTGCCCGAGGTGCGCTGCGTGGTCGACCTGTGCGACGTCGATTCCGAAAAATGGCGTGCCTACGCGGACAAGAAAGCGTGGCCGGCCAGCCTGCTGTACGGTTACGAGGCGGATCGCCTGTTGCGCTACGAGCGCCAGGTGGCGGCCGACAGCGATGCGGCATTGTTCGTGTCGGCCCCCGAGGCCGAGCTGTTCCGTACCCTCGCGCCGGAAAGCGCCGCCCGCATCGGCTGGTTCGGCAACGGCGTCGATACCGCCTATTTTTCGCCCGATGCCGGCCATGCCAACCCTTACGCATCCGGCGAAACCGCCCTGGTGTTCTGCGGCGCGATGGATTACTGGCCGAACGTCGACGCGGTCCAGTGGTTTGCGCAGGACGTCCTGCCGCTGGTGCGCGCCCGCGTGCCGCAGGCATCGTTCGTGATCGCCGGTGCACGGCCGGCACCGGAAGTGCAGGCGCTGGCGAAGCTGCCCGGCGTGACCGTCACCGGCACCGTGCCGGACGTACGTCCCTATGTCGCCCACGCGGCGTTGTCGGTGGCGCCGCTGCGCGTGGCACGGGGTATCCAGAACAAGGTGCTGGAAGCGATGTCGATGGCGAAAGCCGTCGTCGTCAGCCCCCAGGCGCTGGAAGGCATCGACGCCGCGGTCGGCAGCGAGGTGCTGCTGGCCGAGCATGCGGCGGACGTGGCCGACACGATCGTTGCCGCCCTGGCGGATGACAGCTTGCGGGCGGCCGTCGGCCATGCGGCCCGCGCCCGCGTCGAGGCTTCGTATGGCTGGGATGCCCGGCTGGCACCACTCGATGCGCTGCTGGAGGCGCCCCGGCAGCCTGCCGGTACCGCGCCGCTGCGGGCCGCCATCCCTTCACCGACATGGAACCGGGCATGAATACCGTTACCGTTACCGAAGAAGCCAGGCTGGCCGCGGCGCGACCCGCGAACGATGCGCCGCCCACGGCGCAGTGGTGGATCGCCGGCCTGGCCGTGCTGTTGCCGCTGCTCGCCTATCTCGGCACGGCGGCGTCGATCGTATCGATCTGGGAACGCTCGGAAACCTTCGCACACGGGTTCGTGATCGTGCCGATCACGCTGTGGCTGGCCTGGCGCCGCCGCGCGCAACTGGTGTCGTTGCCGGTGCGCCCCTGCTGGCCGGCCCTCGCGGTGCTGCTGCTGTGTGGCGCGGCCTGGATGCTGGCCATGCTGGGCGACGTGCTGGTGGTGCGGCAGTATGCATTCGCCGTGATGATCCCGCTGGCCGTGCTGGCCGCGTATGGCAAGGCGATCGCCCGCGCGCTGGCGTTTCCGCTGGCGTTCCTGCTGTTCGGCGTGCCGGTCGGCGAGGGCTTGATCGAACCGCTGATCGGCATCACCGCCAATTTCACGGTCGACGCCCTGCGCCTGACCGGCATTCCCGTGCTGCGCGAGGGGAACAACTTCAGCATCCCGAGCGGCAACTGGTCGGTGGTGGAGGCATGCAGCGGCCTGCGCTACCTCATCTCGTCGGTCACGCTGGGTTGCCTGTATGCGTACCTGACCTACCAGTCGACTTGGCGCCGGGTGCTGTTCATCGTCGTCGCTCTCGCGCTTCCGGTGCTGGCCAACGGCTTGCGCGCCTACATGATCGTGATGATCGGCCACTCCAGCAACATGACGCTGGCCGTCGGCGTGGACCACCTGATCTACGGCTGGGCATTCTTCGGCCTGGTGATGCTGCTGCTGTTCTGGATCGGCAGCTTCTGGCGCGAGGATGCGCCGGCCGTTGCCGCGTCGGCAAACGCGATCCCCCGGCTCTCGTCCGCGTCGCCGGCACGGGTCGCCGCGGCCGTGCTCGGCGTGGCGGTGTGCGCTGGCGTGTGGCCGGCCTACGGCTGGTATATCGAGCGCGGCAACGCAACGCCACCTGCGGCCGAGCTGGCGACGTTCGCGGCCCGGGCCCCTGCCGCGCCGGCATTCACCGAGTGGCAACCGGATTTCGCGCCAGCCAGCGCGACCTTGCGCAACTTCTACCAGGTCGGCACCCAGCCGGTGGGCTTCGTGCTCAAGTACTACCGCGACGGCAATGGGGGCAAGCTGATCAGTTCCACCAACCGGCTGACGGCACAGCGTAGTGGCTGGCATGAGACCGGCGTGGCGATCCGGACCGAAACCATCGCCGGCCGGCCGCTCGTCATGCGGGAAACCACGCTGATGGGACCTGGCGGACGCGTCGTCGTCTGGCAGTGGTACGACATCGGCGGTCGCCCGACGACCAGCAACTACGTGGGGAAATTGTTGCAAACGAAACAAAAATTTCTGACTGGCAGTGACGATGGCGCAGCCTTGATGCTGTTCTCGCCATACGACGAGGATCCCGCCACGGCGCGCCCCGCGCTGCGCACTTTCCTGCAGGCCCATCTCGCCTCGATCGACGCCGTGCTTGCCGCCAATGCGCGACAGTGAACCCATGAACGACGCTCCGCTCATCGTCCACCTGATCTATCGGCTCGATTTTGGTGGGCTGGAATCGCTGCTGGTCGAACGGATCAACCGGATGCCAGCCAGTGCCTACCGGCATGCGATCGTGTGCCTGACCGATTCCAACCCCGCGTTCGCCAGGAAAATCACCCGTGCCGGCGTGGCGATCCACGCGCTGCACAAGCAGCCCGGCCAATCGCCGGGAACGCACGTGGCGCTGTGGCGCCTGCTGCGCGAACTGCGTCCGGCAGTGCTGCATTCATATAACCTGTCCGCTGTCGAATATGGCCCTGCGGCGCTGCTGGCCAGCGTCCCGGTGCGCATCAACGGTGCCCATGGCCGGGATCACGACGATCCGCACGGCACCAACCGGAAACACAATGCGCTGCGCCGGCTGATGGTGCCCTTCTATGATTGCTGCTATGCGAACTCGGCGGCCATGGAGCAGTGGAACCGGGACGTGATCCGCGTGCCCCCGTACAAGAGCCGGATGCTGGCAAACGGCATCGATGCCGAGCGCTTCCATCCCGGCCTGCCGGATGAGACGGTGCGGCCGGACGGCTGGCCGTTCGACCCGGCGCACTTCGTGATCGGCACCGTCGGCCGCGTGCAAGCCGTGAAGGATCATGCCACCTTGCTCGCCGCTTTCGCGCTGCTGCGCGAGCGGCGGCCGGAGCTGCCATTGCGGTTGGCGATCGTGGGCGACGGTCCGCTGCTCGAATCGATGCGCGCCAAGGCCGCGTCGCTCGGCCTGCAGGATGCGGTCTGGCTGCCGGGGGCGCGCACCGACATCGCGCAGGTCCTGCGCAACCTCCACGTGTTCGCCATGTCGTCGATCGCCGAGGGCACGCCGGGTTCCGCGCTGGAAGCGATGGCCAGCGGCTTGCCGGTGGTGGGAACGCGCGTGGGCGGCATTCCCGAAGTAGTGGACGATGGTGTCACGGGCCTGCTCGTGCCGCCATCCGATCCGGGCGCGATGGCGGCTGCATTCGAGCGATACGCCGGATCGCCCGAACTGGCGGCGCGGCACGGTGCCGCGGGCCGCGAGCGGGTGCTCCACAAATACAGCATGACGGCGATGGTCGCGGCCTACCAGGGCATGTACGACAGCCTGTGCGAACGAAAGATCAAGACCAGAGGGGCGGTGACATCATGTGCGGAATAGTGGGCATACTGGATACGCGTGGCCGGCGCGACATCGACGAAGCACTGCTGCGGCGAATGAACGATACCCAGTTCCACCGGGGGCCCGATGAAGGCGACATCTACCGTGAACCCGGCGTCGGTTTCGGCCATCGCCGCTTATCCGTGATCGACCTGTCGCTGGGCCAGCAGCCGCTCGGCAATGAAGACGGCAGCGTGATGGTCTGCTACAACGGCGAGATCTACAACTACCGCGAATTGACGGCCGAGCTGAAGGCGCTGGGCCACGTGTTCAAGACCAACAGCGACACGGAAGTAATCGTGCACGCGTGGGAAGAATGGGGCGAGGCCTGTGTCGAACGTTTCCGCGGCATGTTCGCCTTCGGCCTGTGGGACCGCAACCAGCAGCTGATGTTCCTGGCGCGCGATCACATGGGCGTGAAGCCGATGTTCTACACGATGCTGCCGGATGGACTGTTCGCGTTCAGCTCCGAACTGAAAGCCCTGCGCTCGCTGCCCGGCCTGCCGCGCGAGATCGACCCGCGCGCCGTCGAGGATTATTTCGCCTACGGCTACGTGCCGGAACCGAAGACGATCTACAAGGGCGCGTTCAAGCTGTCGCCGGGTTACCGGCTGGTGCAGAAGGTGGGCGCGCCGCTCGCCACGCCGCAGCGCTGGTGGGACGTGCCGTTCAAGCTGCACCATGCGATGACGGAAAGCGACGCGCAAGGCGAACTGGTCGAGCGGTTGCGCGATGCGGTGCGCAGCCAGCTGGTGGCCGAAGTGCCGCTGGGGGCTTTCCTGTCGGGTGGCGTCGATTCCAGTGCCGTGGTGGCGATGATGGCTGGCCTGAACAATGCTCCCGTGAATACCTGTTCGATCGGCTTCCGCGACCGCGCGTTCGACGAATCCGCGTACGCGGCGCAAGTGGCGCAGCAATACCGCACGGACCACCATGTGCAAACAGTCGATACCGACGACTTCGGCCTGCTCGATACCCTGTCCGACCTGTACGACGAGCCGTATGCCGACAGTTCGGCGATCCCCACCTACCGCGTGTGCCAGCTGGCGCGCCAGCGCGTGACCGTGGCGCTGTCCGGCGACGGCGGCGATGAAAACCTGGCGGGTTACCGACGCTATCGCTACACGATGGCGGAAGAACAGGTACGCGGCCGGATTCCGTCCGCATTGCGCCGCCCGCTGTTCGGCACGCTGGGCCGCTATTACCCGAAGGCCGACTGGGCACCGCGCGTGTTCCGTGCCAAGAGCACCTTCGAATCGCTGTCGCGCGACCTGGTGGAAGGCTATTTCCATGGCGTGTCGATCATGACGGATGCGATGCGCTCGCAGCTGTTTTCAGACACCTTCCGCGCCGGCCTGCAGGGCTATCGTGCGATCGACGTGATGCGTGGCCACGCGAACAATTCGCCCACCGACGATCCGCTGTCGCTGATCCAGTACCTGGACATGAAGACCTACCTGCCGGGCGACATCCTGACGAAGGTGGACCGTGCCAGCATGGCGCATGCGCTCGAGGTCCGCGTGCCACTGCTGGATCACCAGCTGGTCGAGTGGATTTCCGGCCTGCCGCCGGAGATGAAGCTGAAAGGCAGCGAAGGAAAATACATCTTCAAGAAAAGCATGGAAAAGTACCTGCCGCACGATATCCTGTACCGGCGCAAGCAGGGCTTCGCGGTGCCGCTGGCCGCATGGTTCCGCGGGCCGTTGCGCGAACGCGTGCGAACTTCGCTGCTGGGCCCGAACCTGGCCGCCACCGGGATGTTCAATGCCGCCTTCCTGGCCGAGATGGTGGAACACCACCAGTCGGGCCGCCGCGACTACAGCGCGCCGATCTGGACGCTGCTGATGTTCGAAGCCTTCCTGAAAAAAGAAATGCAGGCGTAACATGGGAACCTCCGACATTGCCGGTATCGCCGATATCGCCGCGCGCCCGCTGAAAATCCTGCACGTGCTGGATCATTCGATCCCGCTGCACAGCGGCTATACCTTCCGCACCCGCTCGATCCTGCAGCAGCAGCGCGCCCTGGGCTGGGACACGCACCACATCACCAGCCCGAAGCACGCGGCGGCCAACGGCAGCGCCGGCGACACGCATGAAACCGTCGACGGCCTGTGCTTTTTCCGCACCGAGCCGGCGCACGGCATGCTGTCGCGCATGCCGGTGCTGAACCAGCTGGCCGTGATCGACCGGCTGGCCACCCGCCTGCTGCAGGTGGCGCGGGAAGTGAAGCCGGACATCCTGCATGCGCATTCGCCGGCGCTGAACGCTGTCGCGGCGCTGCGCGTGGGCCGCAAGCTGGGCATTCCCGTCGTGTATGAAATCCGCGCCTTCTGGGAAGACGCGGCGGTCGACCATGGCACCAGCAAGGAATGGGGCATGCGCTACCGCCTCACCCGTGCCATGGAAACCTGGGCATTGAAGCGTGTCGATGCGGCCACCACGATCTGCGAGGGATTGCGTACCGAGATCGTCGGCCGGGGCATTCCCGCGCAAAAGATCGCAGTGATTCCGAACGCGGTCGATATCGGCGATTTTTCGGTGGGCGGCGTGCGCGACGAGGCGCTGGCGCGCGAGCTGGGCCTGGAAGGAAAAACCGTGCTGGGCTTCATCGGCTCGTTCTACGCCTATGAAGGCTTGAACGTGCTGCTCGACGCCCTGCCGGCCATGCTGGCGCGGCGGCCCGACTTGCGCGTGCTGCTGGTGGGCGGCGGCCCGCAGGACGGGGCGCTGCGGGCGCAAGCCGGGGCGCTCGGCATCGGCGGCCAGGTGGTCTTCACGGGCCGGGTCCCGCACCAGGAAGTGCAGCGCTATTACAACCTGGTCGACGTGCTCTGCTATCCGCGCCTGAAAATGCGGCTGACGGATCTCGTGACGCCCCTGAAGCCGCTGGAAGCGATGGCGCAGGGACGCCTGCTGGCCGCCTCCGACGTGGGTGGGCACCGCGAACTGATCGAGGACGGGCGCACGGGCGTGCTGTTCACCGCGGGCGACGCAGCCGCCCTGGCGAAGCGCGTGCTGGACTTGCTGGCCGCACCGGAGCAGTGGCCGCAGCTGAAGGAACAGGGCCGGCGCTTCGTCGAGAATGAACGCAACTGGACGGCCAGCGTGGCGCGCTACCGGAAGGTGTATGGCGACCTGGTCGCGGGAGAGCGCACATGACGGCATTGTCGATCGGCCTGGTAGGACCGCTGCCGCCGCCTTCCGGCGGCATGGCAAACCAGACCCTGCAACTGGCCGCGTTGTTGCGCGGCGAGGGCATCGAGGTCGTGACCGTGCAGGTCAACGCGCCATACCGGCCCGCCTGGACTGGCCGCATCAAGGGGCTGCGCGCCGTCGCGCGGCTGCTGCCCTACCTGGCTTGCCTGTGGCGCACGGCCGGCAGCGTGCAGGTGTTCCACGTGATGGCCAATTCGGGCTGGTCGTGGCACCTGTTCGCCGCGCCTGCGATCTGGATCGCCCGCCTGCGCGGCAAGCCCGTGGTCGTCAATTACCGGGGCGGCGAGGCCGACGACTTCCTGGCCCGCGCGCGCCGCTGGGTGGCGCCGAGCATGGAGCGCGCGGATGCCGTCATCGTGCCGTCCGGCTTCCTGGAAACCGTGTTCGGCAAGTACGGCCTGGCGACACAGGTGGTACCGAACATCGTCAGCCTGGAGCGCTTTTCATCGGCGCGGGAAGTGCAAGCCGGTACCGGTCCCCGCCTGCTGGTGGCCCGCAACCTGGAACCGATCTACGACAACGCGTCCGCATTGCGCGCCTTTGCCCTGGTGCGCGAACGCCATGCGGATGCCACGCTGGTGATTGCCGGTTCCGGCCCGCTGCGCGCCGAACTGGAAGGGCTGGCGGCGGAGCTGGGTGTCGCCCAGGCCGTCACGTTCACCGGCCGCGTCGACAACGCAGCCATGGCGGCGCTGTACCGTAACGCGGACGTGATGCTCAATCCCAGCCTGGTCGACAACATGCCCAATTCCGTGCTCGAATCGCTGGCCTGCGGCGTACCCGTGGTCAGCACGAACGTCGGCGGCGTGCCCTATCTCGTCGAAGACGGCCGTACCGCATTGCTGGTACCGCCCCGGGCCCCCGAGGCCATGGCCACAGCCGTCCTGCGGCTGGCGGCCGAGCCCGCGCTGGCTGCTTCCTTGCGCGAAGCAGGGTTGCGCCAGGTGCAGTCCTACACGTGGGCGAGCGTGCGGCCGCGCCTGCTCGCTGTCTATCAACACGTGCTGGCCAGCCGTGCCGGCACCACCGCGGTGAGCCAGCCATGAGCATGCAGAACGTGCGCTATCGCCCGGCGCCCTACACGGCGCTCGTCACGAACCTGATCTTCCCGTTGCACGAACGGGTCAAGCAGCACAGCAGCGTCGCGGTGCGCAAGCAGCTCGAGGAATCGCAGTACTGGCCGGAGGAACGGCTGCGCGACCTGCAGCTGCAACGCCTGCGCCGCCTGCTGGCGCGGGCCGCCACCTCGGTGCCGTATTTCCGCGACCTGTTCGCGCAGACCGGCTTCGACCCGGCGCGCGACCTGCACAGCCTGGACGACCTGGCCCGGCTGCCGTTGATGGACAAGGCTGTCATCCGGGCCAATGCCGACCGGCTGAAAGCCTCGGATGCGGTGGGCCTGGCCCGCTTCAACACCGGCGGCTCCACCGGCGAGCCGCTGATCTTCTACATCGGCAAGGAGCGCGTCAGCCATGACGTGGCCGCGAAATGGCGCGCCACGCGCTGGTGGAACGTCGATATCGGCGACCCGGAAATCGTGGTGTGGGGCTCGCCGATCGAACTTGGCGCGCAGGACCGCGTGCGCGCACTGCGCGACCGGCTGCTGCGTACGCATCTGCTGCCGGCATTCGAAATGTCGGCGGCCAAGCTCGACGGATTCGTGGCGCGCATCCGTGCCCACAAGCCGCGCATGCTGTTCGGTTATCCGTCGGCGCTGTCGCACATTGCGCGCCATGCCCGGGACAAGGGGCAGCGCATGGACGACCTGGGCATCCGCGTCGCCTTCGTCACGTCCGAGCGCCTGTACGACGAGCAGCGCGCGCAGATTTCCAGCACCTTCGGCTGCCCGGTCGCCAACGGCTACGGCGGGCGCGATGCCGGCTTCATCGCGCACCAGTGCCCGGAAGGCGGCATGCACATCACCGCAGAGGATATCGTCGTCGAAATTCTCGGCGCCGACGGCAAGCCAGTGCCGCGCGGGAAGTCCGGCGAGATCGTCGTCACGCACCTGGCCACCGGCGACTTCCCGTTCATCCGCTACCGCACCGGCGACATCGGCGTGCTGGGCACGCAGCAATGTGGTTGCGGGCGCGGCTTGCCGCTGCTGCAGGAAATCCAGGGCCGCAGCACCGATTTCCTGGTCGCGCAGGACGGTACCGTGATGCATGGGCTGGCCCTCGTGTACATCCTGCGCGACCTGCCGCAGGTACAGGCGTTCAAGATCACGCAGGAAAGCCTGGACCTGACGCGTGTGCAGGTGGTGCTGGCTGCGCCATTGGAAACCCCGGCATTCGACACGCTGCGGCGCCAGATCGAGCGGGGCTTCAAGGCCCGCCTGGGTGCCGGCGTCGGCGTCGAGGTCGAACGGGTCGCCGAGATCGCTCCTGAAAAATCCGGCAAGTTCCGCTACGTGGTCAGCAAGGTTGCCACCGGGAGTATCGCCGCATGAGGGACGTCGTCATCACATTGCTGGTGTTCGGCTCGCTGCCGTATATCTTCAAGCGTCCCTCGCTGGGCATGGTCATGTGGATCTGGATCAGCGTGATGAACCCGCACACGCAAGGCTGGGGTTTCGCGCGCGATTTCCCGTTCGCCGCCATCATCGCCGTGACGACCGTGGCGGCCATGGCCACCAACGCGCACCGCAAATACCGCTATCCGCTGACCCCCGTTACCGTCACGTTCGTGGTCTTCGTCGCCTACATGTGCCTGACGGCCGCGTTCGCGATCCACCCGGACTACATCATGCCGCAGCTGATCAAGGTGCTGAAGATCATGGGCATGACGATCGTCGTGATGATGCTGCTACGCAAGCGCAAGCATGTCGAATGGCTGATCTGGACGGTCGTGATCTCCATCGGTTTCTATGGCGTCAAGGGCGGCATCTTCACGCTGCGCAGCGGCGGCCAGTACCGCGTGTGGGGACCGATCGGCACCTTCATCGACGGCAACAACGAGATCGCACTGGCGCTGGTGATGACGATCCCGCTGATGCTGTACCTGTACACGCTGCTGGACAACAAGTGGGCCAAGCGCGCGATGATCCTGTCGATGGTGCTGTGCGCCCTGGCGTCGCTGGCGTCGTATTCGCGCGGCGCGGCGATCGCGATGGTGGGCATGCTGGCCTTCCTGTGGCTCAAGAGCCGCAACAAGGTCATGCTCGGCATGCTGCTGATCCTCTGCGTACCGGTCGCGCTGGTATTCATGCCCGAGCAGTGGCACGCCCGCATCGACACGATCGACGAATACGAGCAGGATCTGTCGGCGATGGGCCGCATCAATGCCTGGTGGATGGCCTACAACCTGGCCAACGACCGGCCGCTGGGCGGTGGCTTTGAAATCTATGATCCGCACGTGTTCCAGCTGTATGCGCCGATCCCCGAGGATGTGCACGCCGCGCACAGCATTTATTTCCAGGTGCTGGGCGAGCATGGCTGGGGCGGGCTGGTAATCTACCTGGCGCTTGGCATCTTCACCTGGCTGACCGGGTCGCGCATCATCAGCCGTTCGGCCCGTTTTACCGAACTGGCATGGGCCGGCAACCTGGCGCGCATGGTCCAGGTCAGCCTGCTGGGCTTTGCCGTCGGCGGCGCTTTCCTCAGCCTCACGTATTTCGATGTACCGTATTACCTGATGGCGGCCATGGTGGCGACCCACCTGATCGTCGAGCGCGAGCGGAAGATGCTGGTGCCGAAGCCACTCGTCAGTCCCCTTGCGCCGGAACCCGAGCCGCCGGATGAAACGGCTCCAGAAGAAGAGCTTCGCCATGAAACAGCCTGAATCCGGCGCTGCCGCCGCCGTCCACGCCAGCACCGCACCGCTGCTGGAAAAAAGCCTGCTGTCGCTGCTGTCGCCGGGAGGCCGGCATGGCCTGTCGATCCTGATCTATCACCGCGTGCTGCCCCGCAAGGACCCGCTGTTTCCCAGCGAGGTCGATGCCGCCGAGTTCTCGGCCCAGGTCGGCATGCTGAAGTCGCACTTCCGCGTGCTGCCGCTGCTGGAAGCGGTGCGGCGCTCCCGGGAAGGCACGCTGCCGCCACGCGCGGCGGCGATCACGTTCGACGACGGCTATGCCGACAATGCCGAGGTGGCGTTGCCGATCCTTCAGCGGCATGGCCTGCACGCCACCTTCTTCGTCGCCACCGGCTTCCTGAACGGCGGGCGGATGTGGAACGACAGCGTGTACGAACTGGTGCGGCGTGCGCCGGACGGCGTGCTCGATGCCACCCCGCTGGGTCTCGGCACGCATCCCCTCCACACGGAGGCCGATCGCCGGCAGGCCATCCCCGCGCTGATCCGGCAGTTGAAATACCTGCCGATGGCCGAGCGGCAGCAGCAGGTCGACCGGCTGGTGGACCTGGCCGGCGCGGCGTTGCCGGAAGACCTGATGATGACGACCGCCCAGGTGCGGAAACTGCATGCGGCCGGCATGGGCATCGGCGCGCACACCGTCAATCACCCGATCCTGGCGCGCCTGCCGGACCATGAGGCGCGCGACGAGATCGCACAGGGCAAGCTGGCACTGGAAGACATGATCGGCGCCAGCGTGCCACTGTTCGCCTACCCGAACGGCAAGCCGGGCGAGGATTACGAGGCACGCCACGTGGCGATGGCGCGTGAACTGCGTTTCGAGGGCGCCGTGTCCACATCGTGGGGCGCCAGCCGCGGCCGGCCGGACCTGTTCCAGCTGCCCCGCTTTACACCATGGGACAGGAGCCGGTTGCGCTTCGTCCTGCGCATGGCACGCAACCTGACCACGAGCGCACAGCTGGCGTAACAAGGAACACCCCCGCATGTCATTGAAGAAGGACGTCCTGCACGGACTGAAATGGGTCGCCGGTGCCAAGTTCGCCAGCCAGATCATCAGCTGGGTCATCACGATCATCGTGATGCGCATGCTGGTGCCGGCCGATTATGGCCTGATGGCGATGGCTTCCGTGTTTCTCGCCTGGTGCGCCATGTTCGTCGAGATGGGCCTGGCGCCGGCGCTCGTGCAGGCCAAGGAAGTGTCCACCCAGAAGCTGCGCCAGGCCTATGGCCTGTTCACGCTCGTCAATTTCGTCGTGGTGCTGCTGCTGGTGGCGTGCGCGCCGCTCGCCGAGCGCTTCTTCGCCGAACCGCACCTGGCCGACCTGATCCGGCTGATGTCGCTGCAATTCGTGCTGGCACCGTTCGGCCTGGTCTCCGAAGTGCTGCTGCAGCGCGGCCTGAATTTCCGCGCCCGCTCGCTGCTGGACCTGTCGCAGTCCGTGCTCACCGCCTTCGTCACGCTGGCGCTGGCATGGTGGGGCATGGGGGTATGGTCGCTGGCGCTGGGCATCATCGTCGCCGCGCTCTACCGCACGATAGCGGTCAACGTCGTCGCGCCGTTCCCGCACCTGCCGCTGTTTTCCTGGCAGGGCATGCGTGCGCTGCTGACGTTCGGCGGCAAGGTATCGGCCTCGCGCTTCCTGTGGTTCTTCTTCACCCAGGCCGACACGGTGATCATCGGCCGCACGCTGGGCGGCGAAATCCTCGGCGTGTATTCGGTGGCGCTGCACCTGGCCAGCCTGCCGGTACAGCGGGTGTCCGGCATCCTGAACCAGGTCGCGTTCCCCGCGCTGGCGCGTTACCAGAACGACCGCGCCGCGATCGCCCGGCAATTGCTCAAGGCATTCGAGCTGGTGTCGCTGGTCGCGTTCCCGATCCTGTGGGGCATGGCGGCAACCGCCAGCGACATCGTGCTGGTCTTCCTCGGCGCGCACTGGCGGGAAGCGATCCTGCCGCTGCAGGTGCTGTCGCTGATCATGCCATTCCGCACCGTGGTGCAGTTCCTGCCCGCCGTCACCGACGCCGTCGGGCGCCCCGGCATCGCGCTGCAGAACGGCATCGTCGCGTGCACGGTGATGCCGCTTGCCTTCTATGCGGGAACGCACTGGGGCATCTTCGGCGTCGCCATGGCCTGGGCACTGGTGTATCCGTTCGTCCTGCTGATCAACATGCACCGCATGCTGGGCGTGATCGGGCTCACGATGGGCGAAGTGGCGATGCGGATGCTGCCGGCGATGCTGTCCGGCGCCGCCATGTGCGCGGCCGTGACGGGTGTGCACGGCCTGCTGGACCAGGTGGTGGACCGCCGGATCGCGCTGGCGATCCAGGTGGCGGCCGGCGCCGCCGGCTACCTGGCGGCGAGCTGCCTGCTCAATCGCGCGGCCGTCGTCGAAGTCTGGGGCATGCTGCGCCGCAAGCGGCAGGTCGCCTGATGGCGATGCACCGCGTTCGTGTCCTGCCAAAGGAATTCGAGTTCGATGCGCAGGAAGGCGAAACCCTGTTGCGCGCCGCCGAGCGCGCCGGCATCCGCCTGCCCAGCTCCTGCCGCAACGGCACCTGCCGTACCTGCCTGTGCGGCAGCGACGGCGGCCCCGTGCGCTACCTCGTCGAATGGCCCGGCCTGTCGTTCGACGAGCGCCTGGCGCACGACGTGCTGCCCTGCGTGGCGGTGGCGGAAGGCGACATCACGCTGTTCGCTCCGGCGGCGCGCAAGCTGCCACCCGCCTAGTTTCGGTGCGCAAGCTGCCATCGTCCCTGCGCCGGGGCGTGATGCCGGCGCGGCCAGCCTAGCCGGCGCTGCCGCCATTGCGCAACCGGGCCAGCAGCGCTTCGGTCTGCTCGTTCAGCGGCTGGCCATGGCGCCGCAGCAGCTGCACGTGCAGTACCAGGTTTTCCAGCACCAGCTTGGCGGAAACGGCCAGCAGCGTGATCTGGCGATCCGCCTCGCTGAACGATTCCATCTTGTCGGCCATCTCGCACAGGTGGCTGGCGACAAGGCCCCGCAAGTCTTTTTCGTCGAACGGCAAGTCGGCGAAATCGATCGGGTCCTCGAGCTCCACTTCCTGCATCAGGGTTTCCAGTTCCTGCTGGGTAATCGACATCGGCAGCTCCCGTGTTGCTTTCCATCCGTCATGCATTCATTGTAGGCCAACGGGCCCGGCAACCGCGCTAGAATCACTGCACCCCGGAGGCGATTCCCTTGGCGCTCATCATCTTCACACAACAACTGGCGCGTTTCCTGCCTGTGCCGCAGCTGGTCACGCAGGCAGCCACCTTGCGCGCCGCGCTCGACGAAGTGGCCGCCGCCGACCCGCGCCTCGGCGCGTATGTGCTGGACGACCAGGGCCGGCTGCGCGCCAACGTGGTGGCCTTCATCGATGGCCGGCGCTGCCATGACCGCGCCTTGCTGGACGATCCCATCCGGCCCGATTCCACCATCCACATCCTGCAGGCACTTTCCGGAGGTTGACATGACGGCGCAAGCATTCATCGCTACCCGCAAGGGATTGTTCGAACTGGCCAGGGAGGAGGGCGCCTGGCGCCTGTCCGCGCCGCACTTTCCCGGCGATCCGGTATCGATCGTGTTGCACGACGGGCGCGACGGCGCAACCTACGCGGCGCTGAACCTGGGCCACTTCGGCGCCAAGCTGCACCGGCGCGATGCCGGCAGCGCGGCCTGGACGGAAGTCGCCGTACCGGTCTATCCGCCCAAGCCGGAGGGCAGCGACGACAAGACCGACTGGACCATGAAGCAGATCTGGGCGCTGGAAGCCGGCGGTCCCGACCAGCCTGGTGTACTGTGGGCCGGCACCTTGCCGGGCGGCCTGTTCCGCTCGAACGACCGCGGCGACAGCTGGCAGCTGGTCGAATCGTTGTGGAACGTCCCCGGGCGGGCGCAGTGGTTCGGCGGCGGCTATGACACGCCGGGCATCCACAGCATCTGCGTCGACCCGCGCGACAGCGCCAGCGTGCTGGTCGGCGTTTCCTGCGGCGGCGCATGGCTGACCAGCGACGGCGGTGAAACGTGGTCGCTGCGCACGCAAGGCATGGCGGCACGCTACATGCCGCCGGAACTGGTCCACGATGGCGCGGCGCAGGACCCACACCGCATCGTGCGCTGTGCCGGCATGCCCGATGTGCTGTGGTGCCAGCACCATAGCGGCATCTGGCGTTCGGTGGACAATGGCGAGCGCTGGGAAGAAGTGGAAGCGCCGGCGTCGTCGTTCGGCTTTGCCGTCGCCGTGCATCCCGCCGATGGCCATACGGCATGGTTCGTGCCGGCCATTGCGGACCAGCAGCGGGTGCCGGTCGGGGCGGCGCTGGCCGTCAACCGCACGCGCGACGGCGGCACCACCTTCGAAACGGGACGCGCCGGCCTGCCACAACGGGATTGCTACGATCTCGTCTACCGGCATGGCCTGGCCGTGGCCAGCGATGGCGCTACCTTGCTGATGGGATCGACGACTGGGGGACTGTGGCTGTCGGACGATGAAGGAAGCAGCTGGCAAGCCATCTCGGCCCACCTGCCCCCCATCTATGCGGCAAGGTTTGCCGACCTGCGCTGAGCGCGCGATCGGGCAGCGGCTGTCACGACCTTCTGCCTGGCTGCCAGGCGCTCACGCGCCCCAGTAGCACAGGAACATGTCGACGGCCGTCTCGACCACCGCCGTCTCCTGCGCCTCGTCCAGTCCCGGCTGGGCCATCGCCACCTGCGGCCAGAACGCAAACGTCTTCAACTGGCCCTGCAGCACGGTGGCCATGAACGCTGGATCGCCCGCCTTCAGCTTGCCGTCCGCCTGGGCGGCGCGCAGCAGCGCGGCCGCGCCTTCTTCCTTTTCCGACAGCTTCGCCACCATGCTGCGTGCCCGTTCGGGTGTATGGATCGCTTCGGCGATCGCCACGCGCGCCAGGTCGAGGAAATAGGGATCGCGCAGCAGCGCCACCTTCTGGCGCAGCAACTCCATCAGTTGCGTCCGCAGCGGCTGGTCGGCGCGGTAAAGCGCCGGGGCGGCACTGGCGCTGCAATCCCACAGCTCTTCGAGAATCTGGGCGAACAGGTCGTCCTTGCTGGGGAAATGGTTGTAGACGGTGCGTTTCGATACCCCGGCGGTGGCCGCCACGCGGTCCATCGACGTGGCATCGAAGCCGTTGGAACGGAATTCGGCGATCGCCGCCTGCACGATGGCGGCACGCTTGCGGTCTGTAAGGCGGGAAGTCGTCATGCCGCCATTTTACACCGGGTAGTTTACTTTTCCCCAGCCGCGGGCTACACTGCAAACTACACTGTGTAGTGTACTTATTATGCCGGTGTAGTGAACAAGGTAATGCAATGTGCCAGGCCATTGTCCGCCCCGAAAAAGGATTCCCATGCAAACGACTACCGCCCACGTCTCGCCCCAGGTCCACAAGGGCCGTTTCCGTAACCCGGCGCGGATGCAGCGCGGCAGCCTGGGCAAGATGCTCGGGATCATGTGGCGGGCGCTGTTCGACAAGCCGGCCGGCACCATCCCCGCCATGCCGATCCCGGTTCAGGCGATGACGCGGACCGCCATCGAGGCAGCCCCGGACCAGACCGTGTGGCGGCTCGGGCATTCGACCGTGCTGCTGAAGCTCGAAGGCGGGCTGTGGCTGACCGACCCCGTCTTCGCGCGCCGGGCTTCGCCGTTCAGCTGGCTGGGCCCGGCGCGTTTCCATGCGCCGCCCGTGGCGCTCGACGACCTGCCGCCGCTCGAAGGCGTGATCCTGTCGCACGACCACTACGATCACCTCGATCGGGCCGCGGTCCTGGCACTGGCGGCCAGGACTGCGCACTTCATCGCGCCACTCGGCGTTGGCGACCGCCTCGTGAAATGGGGTATCCCGGCTGGCAAGGTACGGCAACTGGACTGGTGGCGTTCCATCAAGCTGGGCAATGTCGAGCTCACGTGCACCCCGGCGCAGCATTTCTCCGGTCGCGGCCTGTCTGATGGCAACAGCACGCTGTGGTGCTCATGGGTCATCGCGGGCGCCACCCGGCGCGTATTCTTCAGCGGCGACTCCGGCTACTTCCGCGGCTTCAAGGCGATCGGCGACCGCTTCGGCCCGTTCGACCTGACGATGATCGAAACCGGCGCCTACGACGAGCAATGGCCGGACGTGCACATGCAGCCGGAGCAAACCCTGCAAGCGCATATGGACCTGCGCGGCAAGGTGCTGTTGCCGATCCATAACGGCACGTTCGACCTGGCCTTCCACATCTGGCAAGAGCCGCTGGAGCGGATTGCCGCGCTGGCGGTCCAGCACGGCCAGTCCCTGGCCACGCCCGTCATCGGCGCGCCGCTGTCGCTGGACGAGCCCGACGCGCCGCAGCGGTGGTGGCGTACCGTGCAGGAAAGCGCTCCCGTGCTGTAGGGCGCCCGGCCGGGCGTTTCCGCATCGGGGTGGCGATCACGTATAGTGGCGCCGGCGACCCGCCGCATTCCCGTGCGGCGGCGCGAAATCGTCACGACCGACAGCAAGGAAACCCCATGGCGCACACCCCCAGCCCCGAACAGGCAGACATCCTCCATTCCCGGGCCAGCGTGGTGCACATCGATGCCGTGGCCGGCGCAGGCAAGACCACCACGATGGCCATGATCGCCCGCGACGCCTGTGCCCGCGGCCTGGGGCCCGCCGCGATCGCGTGCCTGGCGTTCTCGGCCGGTGCCCGGAAGCGTTTCGCACAAAAGCTCGCGGAAGAGGGCGCGCCAGCGGGGCTCGTCGTGAGCACCGTCGGCGACCATGCGTTGCGCCATTTGAACAAGCTCATGAGCACTGGCATGCTGGACTTGCCGCCCCGGATCACCGGGCGGGAGATGCGCGAGCGGCTCGTGCAGGCGGCCGAACAAGTCTGGCAGCGCTACGAGCGCGCCGGCATCGCCACCGATTTCGACTTCGGCATCGAGCACAGCACCGATCGCATCGATCACCTGCTGCAAGTGCTGCGGCAGCTGAAGGCGGCCTTGAAGACGCACCAGTTCACGGAAGACGATTTCCGTTCCGTCGACCTGCATGAAATCAGCGAGGAACATGACTTGCCGGTGCAGCTGATCGAGATCTGCGCCGAGTATGAGCGGCTGCGGGAACCGTCGCCCGGCGAGTTCGCCTGGCAGGCGGAAGACGACTTCGTGCCGGACCTCGTGCGCCTGCTGGCCCTGTATCCGGCCGCCCTGGATCACCTGTGGCACGCAGCGCTGTATCTGGTCGATGAATGGCACGACGTGAATGCCGCCGAGTTCAAGCTGATCGCCCTGCTGAAACGGCGCGGCAGGCTGGTCGTGGTCGGTGACCGCGACCAGGTGATCGATGAAGCGCGCGGCGCCGAGCTGCGCTTTTCCGCCGAGACGTTCCTGGCCGCGTATCCGGAAGCGGTGCGCTTCCCGCTGCGCAGATCGCGCCGCTTCGGACCCTCCGTATCGCGTGCCGTGTCCCGCCTCACGTCCCGGCAGGTGGAGTCGTTCGAAGGGCTGCATACGGTGCAGCACAAGCTGCGCTACGCGCCACCCGTTCCCGGCAGCTGTGCGGCGGCGGTGATTGCGCACGCCAGGAAAGTGCACGAGGCCGAGCAGGGCGTGCAATGGTCCGACATCGCGATCATCACGCGCGATGACGACCAGAGCATCGACATCGAAAATGCCCTGATCGATGCACGCATCCCCTACCGCTGCGAAGACGTGGTGTCCTACCTGCTGCGCCCGGAGATCCTGTTCATGCGCGCCTTGCTGCACATCGTCAGCGGCCACTACGACACGCTGGAAAAGGATGCATCGACCGTGCAGGCCATGGTGAGCGCGCTGGCGGCCTTCGTGTCGATGCCCGCCGACCGGCAGCAATTCGAGGTCGACTACATGAAGACGGGCCGGTCGCCACGCAAGACGCCGCTGGAAGAAGCGATCGAGTCGGTGCAGGGGACACCGTCCGCGCTGCGCTGGTTTTTCGACGGCATCGTGGCCACGCACCGGGAAACGGACAGCCAGCTCACCCGGAACTGGAAAGCCAGATTCGGGGCCTGCGTCGCGGAACTGACGGCGAACAGTGCCAGCCTGCCCACGGCGGCGGCGGTATTGCAGGCGGTCCAGCGGATGGTGGACTTGCCCGCCGCGGTCGGCAGGGCGGTGCCGAGGCGCAGCGAGGCCGATTCCGCGGTCAGGTCGATCCGCAGTTTCACCCAGTTCGCCGAGGCGTGCGGCAAGATGTCGATCGCGCAGTTCCTGACCGAACTGCGCGGCCGGCAGGGCAAGCTGTCGGCCCGCACGGACGCGCAGCGCCATCGCGCCCAGCTGGTGCTGACCACGGTGAGGGCGGCCAAGGGCCAGGAATGGGATCACGTCATCCTGCCGTACCTGGAGCGGGGCGAATTCCCCCGCACGGCGAACCTGGCCGAAGAGAAGCGCTTCCTGTATGTTGCGATGACGCGCGCCCGCGCCAGCCTGGCGCTCGCGGAACCCGATGACGGTCATCGCGAGTTGTGGAGCTCCCTGCTGCATGGGGTTGCGGCACGTACCGGCGCTGGTGAGCCAGCGCCATAAAAAAAGCGGCCCGCGGGCCGCCAAAAGCGAGAACGAAGCGTGCGGCCTTGGATCCGCACAGGCTCCTGGGACAGTTCTCGATGAAAACGCTCAGAACCGGTACATGACCGACGCTTCCCACGTGCGGCCGAACAGCGGCCGGGCATTGATCGGGCCGCTGCCGCCCGTGGTCAGGCGCGAGTTGCCTTCGGTGAGGCCCAGTTCGTTCGACAGGTTGTTGCCGCTGACGCGGAACTCGATCTTCTCGCCCAGCCGGAACACGGCGCCGGCGTCGACGGTCTTGTAGGACGGCAGGTATTGCAGGTTGGCCTGGTCCGCCCAGCGTTCGCCGATATACGTGTAGGTGCCATACACCCGCAGCTCGTTGTCGCCCATCGGAATGCGGTATGACGGCGTGAAGCGCCCCTGCAGCTTCGGCTGCCGCTGCACGCGCTTGCCCGCCGTGACCGGATTGTCCTTGTATTCCGAATCCTGCCAGTTGCCCGTCAGCGTCAGCGTCAGGTCGCGTACCGGGCGCAGGCCCAGTTCGAATTCCACGCCATGGCCCTTGGAACCGCTGACGGAGTTCAGCAGCGTGCCGTCGGCGAGGATCTGCTGGAAGGCGATGCCATCGAAATCGGTGCGGAAGTAATTCACATACGCGCTGTACAGCGGGGTCGCCGTCTTGAAGCCGATCTCGAACTGCTCGATGGTCGGCGTCGGCAACAGGCCGCGGTCGTCGACGTTGGCCTGGGTGCCGGCATTGCGCAGGTCGTCGAACGCCACGAAGGTGTGGCCCTTGTTGGCGCGGGCGAACACGCTGGCATCGCGCCCCAGCTTGAAGTTGCCGCCGATCGTGAAGGACGTGGCCGAATCGGTGCGCGTCAGCGCGGTATTCGCGCCGGTGGGCATCGACGTGCCGTTGTTGTACACGGTCAGCGGGTTGTTGTCCGTATCGCCGGTCGCCAGGCGCGACACCGTCGCATCGAGCTTTTGCCGCTCGCGGCGCAAGCCGCCATCGACCTTGATCCGGTCGTTGACCTTCCATTCGTTGGCGATGAACAGTGCGGTGTTGCTGCCGTCATACGATGCGATGGGCGCGAAATTGACGGGACCTTCCTTGCCCTGGTTGGAGACGATCACGCCGTTGTCGAGCCGCACGTCGATCAGCCGGGCATTCGGCACGGCCGTCATCAGGTGGCTGTTGCCCAGGTACCAGACGTCGTCCGACGAATAACTGGCAAAGTAGCCGCCGATCGTGACAGTGTTGTCCTTCATCCATTCGCGGCTGACGCGGATCTCGTCGGTGGCCGATTGCAGCTGCTTTTCCACGGCCCACAGGCCCGCCTGCACCACCTGCTGGGTGTCAGCGACCGGCGTGCCATCCAGGTAGGTGGCGCTGGCGGCGGTGGCGGTGCGGCCCGGCACGGCGCCACGGTGCGTGGCCAGCGCGCTGGACAGGTAAGCGCCCATCGACAGCGGATTGTTCCCGGTAAACATGGCGATGGTGTTCAGGTCGCCATCGAAATAATTGAACTTGTTCGACACGCTCCAGCCGGCGATGGTTTGCGCGAAATCGATGCCGAACACCGTCGACTTCAAGCCGCGGCCATCGCCAAGGTCATAGTCCAGCGTACGCCCTGGGCCGGCCTCGACCGTGAAGCGCCGCATCTCGCCGCTCATCAGCGTTCCCGTCAGCGGATCGAAGCCCGGGAATTCCGTGATGGTGCGGCCCTCGTTCGACGAGATCAGCGGCACGCCCGTGTAGAACGCGTTCTTGTCGTCGGTGCGGCGGGCATAGAAGGTGACCTCGCCCGCATCGAGCTTGCGCGTCAGCGTGGCCGTGATCTGGCTGCCCTTGTCCGCCGGGAAGCCGGCATCGCGCACGCCACGGGTGTTGCGGTAGAAACCGCCCACCGTGCCGTACCAGTTGTCGGCAATCTTGCCGCCATAGAATACGTCCATGCGGCGCAGTTCGCCGGTGCCCGTCGAGAAGCGGATCGAGCCTTCCGGGGTGTCGGTGCCTTTTTTCAGGATGAAGTTCATCGTCGCACCCGGCTGGCCGTTCGAGAAGATCGTGCTGGGGCCGCCGCGCAACACTTCCACGCGCTCGATCGTGTCATCCAGGCGGAATGCCGACGAACCTTCGAAGAACGACAGCGTCGGCACCGGGTAGATCGGGTTACCCATCAATTGCACCGACACGAAGGGCGAATCGGAACCGGACGGGAAGCCGCGCACTTCGATGTTGGCGCCGGACTGGCCGCCCGTGGCTTCGGCATACACACCCGGGACCAGCTTCAGGATATCGGCCGTGCTGATCGGGGCGGCCTGCCGCAACTGTTCCTCGCTCGCGGTGGTGATCGAAAACGCCGAGTCGAGCTTGCGCACGCCGCCGGTGGCGACACCGGTCACCACTACCTGCTGGATTTCGGTCTGCACGGCATCGCTGCCCTGTTGCGCCCCGGCGCCCGAAGCACCGGCCGTGTCCTGCACGGCGGGCGGGGCCGGGCTCTCTTGCGGCGTGGCCGCGCGCGCCTGGCTGGCCAGCGCAAGAATGGCGAGGGAAATCGAGGACAGCAGGAATCTGTTGTTCATGGCGGGGTGCTTTCTTGTAGGGATTGTCGTCTCCGGACAATGCGCTGGGGGAACCGGCGCTGCCGTGTATTCGTCAGGCCATCTGGCCATCGTGCAAACATTGAAACGCAAAAATGATATCGATGTCAATCAAAATGCTATCGATGTCATTTTGCGTGACAAGCGTGGCCGATCTGTCATAATGCGCCGACATTTTCCTTCAGGACGACCCATGGCCACTGCGAAGACCGACACCGGATTGACGATGGAAGACCTGGCCGTGCTGGCCGGCGTCTCCACGATCACCGTGTCGCGGGCATTGCGCAACAGCCCGCTGGTGACGGAAGCCACCCGCGAAAAAGTGCGGCGCGTGGCCGAAGAACAGGGTTACCGCTTCAATGTGAGCGCTCGCAACCTGCGCATGGGCCGATCGTATTCCGTCGCGGTTGTTGTAGAAATGACACCCGCGAAGGGCCGGCCGATGTCCGATCCCTATCCATTGGAGTTGCTGGGCGGCATCACCCAGGAGTTGACGACGGCGGGCTACAGCGTCGTGCTGACGTCGAAGCAATTGCTGGACACGGCGCCGGTGCAGGGTGCCGACGGCCTGATCCTGCTGGGCCAGGGATCGCATGGCGAAGCGGTGACGGCGCTGAAGAAAACCGGCCGGCCGCTGGTCGTCTGGGGCGCGCCCGAGCCCGGTTCGGACACGGTGGTGGTCGGCAGCGACAACCGCAAGGGCGGCGCCAGCGCGGCGCAGCGCTTCCTCGAGCAGGGCCGTACCCGGCTGGTCTTCCTCGGCGATGTCGACCATGCCGAAGTGCAGGAACGCTGCGCCGGTTTCATCGATGCGCTGGGGGGCCAGGGGAGCGTGCACATCATGCGGCCCAAGGCTTTTACCTTTGAGGCGGGCTTCGCCTGCATTTCCGCACTGCTGAAGAAAAAAAACCAGCCCTTCGATGGCGTGTTTGCCGCCAGCGACCTGCTGGCGATGGGAGCGATCCGGGCATTGGCCGAGAAAGACCTGCGCGTGCCGGAAGTCGTCTCCGTCATCGGCTACGACGATACCCCGGGCGCCGCGAGCTTCATCCCGCCGTTGACGTCGGTACACCAGTACCTGCGCGATGGTGGCGTGCTGCTGGCAAAGAAAATGCTGGACCTGATGAACGGCCAGCCTGCCGTCTCCGAAATGCTGCCCACGACCCTGATGGTGCGGCACACCTGAGCTGATGTGATGTAACGAATGCGCCGCCGCACGGCGGATCGTCCGCTGTGGCGCAATTATCCAAACCGGTTTGAATGAGTGAGGAGCCTGTGATCCAACCACCCAAGCAACGCTTTGCCCCCGACCCATGGTGCTTGCGCGAAACCGCGCCCGACCCTGCCACCCATTTCCTGCACGAGACCCTGTTCGCCCTCGGCAATGGCTATATCGGCGTGCGCGGCACGGCCGAGGAGGGCTGGAGCGGGCCCGCCGGCACCTCGCGCGACGGTACCTACCTGAACGGCTTCTACGAGTCGGAGCCGATCCACTATCCGGAAACGGCCTATGCGCTGGCAAAGACCAACCAGTTCATGTTGAACGTGCCCAACGCCAAGGGCCTGGCGATCTGGCTGGACGAGGAACGCTTCGACCCGCTGCAGGGCACATTGGATGCCTACGAACGGTCGCTCGACCTGCGCCGCGGCGTGCTGGAACGGTCGCTGCGCTGGACATCGCCTTCCGGCAAATCGATCGCCGTCCACAGCCGGCGCGTGGTCTGCTTCGACAACAAGCACCTGCTGGCGCTGGAAATCACGGTGACGCCACTGAACTTCTCCGGCACCCTCCGCATCGTTGCCACCCTCGATGGCGCCGTGCGCAACCTGGAAGCGGGCGACGACCCGCGCGTGGGCTCGGCCGTGTCGGGGGCATCGCTGGAACTGCTGTCGGCCGAACAGGAAGACGGCTTCAGCGCGCTCGTGCAGCGCACCCGCAACAGCGGCTTCACGCTGGTCAGCGCCACCCTGGTGGACGCGCCGGGCACCGTCCGGTGCAGCCGTGCCGCCCTGCGCCTCGAAGACGCCTGCGAGGTGCCGGCCGTACAGGGCCAGCCGGTGCGCGCCACCAAGTACGTGTCGTATCACACGTCGCGCGATTATCCGGAAAGCGAGCTGCTGCCCCGCAGCCGCGCGCTGCTCGACGCAGCGCGGCGCGACGGGTTCGACGCCCTGGCAGCCCGGCAGGCCGACTATCTGGCCGATTTCTGGCGCCAGGCCGACGTGGAAATCGATGGCGACGACCTGCTGCAGCAAGGCATCCGCTTCAACCAGTATCACCTGCTGCAATCGGCGGGGCGCGACGGCAAGACCAACATCTCGGCAAAGGGCGTGACGGGCGAGGGCTACGAGGGCCATTATTTCTGGGATACGGAAATCTACATCTTCCCCTTCTTCCTGTACAACAAGCCGGAAATCGCCCGCGCGCTGCTGGAGTACCGCTGGGCCGGCCTGGAGGCCGCACGCCGCCGCGCGCGGCAGATGTCGCACCCGAAAGGCGCGCTGTACCCGTGGCGCACCATCGCCGGCGAAGAATGCTCCGCTTACTTCCCGGCCGGCACCGCGCAATACCATATCAATGCCGATATCGCCTATTCGATCCGCCAGTACCTGGACGCCACCGGCGACGACGACTGGATGCGCGCGCACGGCGCCGAGATCGTCATGGAGACGGCGCGCATCTGGCTCGGCATCGGCAGCATCGACCGGCACGGCCGCTTCGTCATCAATGAAGTAACGGGGCCCGACGAATACACGGCCCTCGTGAACAACAACTACTACACGAATGCGATGGCGCAGGCGCACCTGGAATTCGCCGCCGCACTGGCCGCCCGCCTGGCGACCGAATTCCCCGCGGACTTCAGCCGTATCGCCAGCGCGATGGCGCTGGAAGCAGGCGAGCCGGAAGCGTGGCGCAGCGCCGCCGCGAAGATGCACCTGCCGTATGACGAGGCCTTGGGCATCCATGAACAGGACGACAGCTTCCTGTCCAAGAAGCGCTGGGATTTCGACAGTACGCCGGCGGAAAACTATCCGCTGCTGCTGCATTACCACCCGATGGTGATCTACCGCCACCAGGTGTGCAAGCAGGCCGACGTGGTGCTGGCGCTGCTGCTGCTGTCCTCCCGCTTCGGGCTGGACGACAAGCGCCGCGACTTCGACTACTACGAGGCGGTGACGACGCACGACTCGTCGCTGTCCTCCTGCATCTTTTCCATCGTGGCGGCGGAGGTGGGCTATGCCGACAAGGCGTACGACTACTTCATGGAAACGGCGCGCATGGACCTCGACGACACCCACGGCAATACCTGCCATGGCGTGCACACGGCCGCCATGGCCGGTACCTGGCTCGGTGTCGCGCAAGGTTTCGGCGGCATGCGCACCGACGGCGGCACGCTGCGGTTCGCGCCCACGCTGCCGGCACGCTGGCGCGGCTACCGCTTCCGCATCCACCTGCGCGGCTGCCTGCTGGAAGTCGGCGTCGCGGCGGCCGGCACCCGCTACCGCCTGGTGCAGGGCGATGCCCTGCATTTTTCCCACCACGGCAAGGCGATCACACTGACGGCCGCCCAGCCTGAACACATGGAGGCAGCATGACCAGCAGCATAAGCACCAGCATGAGCCGTGGAATGAAGCGGTACCAGGCCGTGATCTTCGACCTCGATGGCGTGATCACCGATACCGCCCGCTACCACTACCTGGCCTGGCAACGGCTGGCCGATACGCAGGGCGTGCATTTCGACGAAGCGTTCAATGAACACCTGAAGGGGATCGACCGCATGGGATCGCTCGAACTGATCCTCGCCGCATCGCCGCGCCGCTATACCGATGCCGAAAAGCTGGCGCTGGCCACGGAAAAGAACGAGCATTACAAGGAGCTGATCGCCACGATGACGCCCGCCGACCTGCTGCCCGGCGCCACCGCGGCGCTCGACGCGGCGCGTGCCGCCGGGCTGAAGATCGGCCTGGCGTCCGTCAGCCGCAATGCCTTTACCGTACTGGACCGGCTTGGCATTACCCACCGCTTCGACTACGTCGTCGATGCCGGCACGATCGCCAGGGGCAAGCCGGATCCGGAGATTTTCCTGAAGGCGGCGCGCGAACTGGGCGTGGTGCCAGGCGATTGCTTCGGCGTGGAGGATGCGGTGGCCGGCGTTGCCTCGATCAAGGCGGCCGGCATGTTTGCCGTGGGCGTCGGCGATCCACGCGTGCTGGCCGCGGCGGACGTGGTGATACCGGACCTGACGGCGTTCCGCATCCCCTGCACCGCCATCACCAATAAAACAACGATAACAAGCAAAACCAAGGAGACACCATGCAACGGCGCCGCATCCTGTTCATCCTGTTCCTGATCTACTTTGTCTTCGCGATCCTGTTGAACAGCGTGGGCACGGTGATCCTGCAGGTCATCAACAACTATGGCGTCGGCAAGTCCGCCGCCAGCGTGCTCGAAGGGTTCAAGGACCTGCCGATCGCGATCGTTTCCTTCCTGGTCGCCTCGTTCCTGCCACGGCTGGGCTACAAGCGGGCGATGCTGATCGGACTGGCGATCGTCACCTGCGCATGCCTGGCGATGCCGCTGGTGCCGGGGTTCGCCACGGCCAAGCTGCTGTTTCTGTCGGTGGGCGTGGCGTTCGCGCTGACCAAGGTATCGGTGTATTCCACGCTGGGGCTGATCGCCACCAGCCGCAAGCACCATGCTGGCATGATGAACACGCTGGAAGGCTTCTTCATGGTCGGCGTGCTGTGCGCGTACTGGATGTTCAGCTTCTTCATCGATTCAAGCGATCCGGCGTCGCGCAGCTGGCTGAACGTGTACTGGCCGCTGGCTGCCCTGTGCGCCGTCACGTTCGTGCTGCTGGCCACCACCACGTTCGACGAACGGCTCGCCGCGCTGCCGGCCGAACGGACACCCGCCCAGGATTTCGCCGCGATGCTCAAGCTGTTCTTCAAGCCGCTGGTCTGCATCTTCGTCGTCACCGCGTTCCTCTACGTGCTGATCGAGCAGAGCGTCGGTACCTGGCTGCCCACGTTCAACAACGAGATCCTGAAGCTGCCGGCGGCAATGAGCGTTCAGGTGACGAGCATCTTCGCGGCGTGCCTGGCGGCGGGCCGGCTGTCGGCTGGCGTCGTGTTGCGGCGCGTGCACTGGTATCCGGTCATGAACGGCTGCCTGGTCGGCATGGCCGCCGTCGTGCTGCTCGCCCTTCCGCTGACACATGGCGTGATCGCCAATCCGGATGTCACATGGTTCACCGCGCCGCCGGCAGCATTCCTGTTCCCGCTGATCGGGCTGTTCATGGCACCGATCTACCCGGGCATCAATTCAGTGATGCTCAGTTCGCTACCGCCGCACCAGCATTCGGCGATGACCGGCCTGCTGGTGATCTTCTCGGCACTGGGCGGCACCACCGGTTCGCTGGTCACCGGCTATGTGTTCGGCGCCTTCAGCGGCCACACCGCGTTCTACCTGACCCTGGTGCCGATCGCAGTCGTGCTGGTGATGCTGTTCTTCTTCCGCCGCGCCGTCGAAGGAGCCAGCGGCGGCGAAGTATCTTCCATGAACTGTCCGCGATGAACTGTCCGCTATGAAGTGTCCGCTATAATCGGCGGCCAGCACTGACGGCCGCCCGGCACCATCCCCGCATGAACCTGAAAGCCCTGGCCGACGCGCTCGGCATGTCGAAGACCACCGTCAGCCGTGCGCTGAACGGCTACCCCGAAGTTTCCGAGACCACCCGCGAGCGTGTGCTGGCCGCGGCCGCGGCCAGCGGCTACCGCGCCAACCCGGTGGCGCGCCACCTCGCGGTCGGCCGCAGCAACGTGCTCGGCATCATTTACCCGCTGCTGCCGGCGGACCTCGGCGATCCGATGTTCCTGGACGTGGTGGGCGGGGTTTCCGCCGCACTGGAAGCGGCGGGAATGAATTTCATCATCGTGCCCGTGTCGCCCGCCAATGAACTGCGCTCCTACCAGCAGATGGTGCAGGGGCGCCGGGTGGACGGATTGATCGTCAGCCGCACGCAAGTCAACGATCCGCGCATCGCGTATTTGCTGGAAGCCGGTTTTCCGTTCGTGGCCCATGGCCGTACCGCGAGCGCCGGGTCGCACGCCTGGTTCGACTACGATAATGCGGCGGGAATCCGCTCTGCGGTCGATGCGCTGGTGGCGCAGGGCCATCGCCGCATCGCGCTGCTGGGCTCACCCGTCATGCTCAGTTTCGCGCGCCAGCGCCGCGACAGTTTCATTGCCAGCATGGCCGGCGCCGGCTTGCAGCCGGCGGCCGGGCACGTGATCGAAGCGGCGATCGACCGGCGCGGCGGCCATGAAGCGATGCGCCGGTTGCTGGCGACCGACCCGCCGCCCACCGCGGTCATCGTCGACAACCACTTGTCCGGTGTCGGTGCCGTGCGTGCCTTGCTGGATGCCGGCATCGCGATCGGCCACGACATGTCGTTGATCGTCTGGGGGCGCATGGCCGATGGGCTGGCCGGCCTCGATGTCACGACGATCGACCAGCCCGATGCGGTGGCGGCGGGAACGAAGATGGGAGAGATGTTGCTGGCGCTGCTGAACGGCGTGCCGGCAACGCAGTTGCAGGCCTTGTGGCAGCCGGTGCTGGTACCCGGCGCAACGGTCGGGCGTGCGCCGGATTGAAGGATCAGGGTTGACGTTCGAGGGTTGACGTTCGAATGTTGACGTTCGAATGTTGACGTTCGAATGTTGACGTCCGAGGGGCGGGGCTGGGCGCTGCTCAGCCCTTCCGGCGCCGGGGCGGCACGGTGCGATCCGGTTCGTCCACCGCGGCAAGGCCGTTGGCGGCATAGCCGCCGTGCTGCAACAGGTCGGAAAAGGTGCGCCGGCGGATTTCGTCGCGCAGCAGTTCGGCCACTACCTGCGATTTCAGCAGGCCCATCTCGCCGGCCTCTTCGGCCAGGTCGCGCGGCAGGTTGATTTCGATTGTCGTCATGGGCAGCAAGGTCTCTCGGTCAGGCCAGGATCAGGCGGTTGATGTAGGGGTCGAAAGGGAAGGGGCCGGCATACGGTTCCGGTTCATACACATAGGCATAGCTGCGAAACAGCGAGTACTGGATCTGCAGCATCAGGCGGGGCTTGCCGACGGGTGGCGCCCCCTTGTGCACGCCGGCGGTATCCACGGCAAAGCCGAAGCCGCGCTCGCCGACCGCCATGATCAGCCGCTCCTCGCCGTATTCGCGGCTCACTTCGCCATCGGACTGGATCTTCAGCCGTACCGGTGCGCGTGTCCGGTGCGTGCCGCGCACATACACGTGCGGGCCGTCATCCGGTCCCACGTCGGTCAGGTAGACGATCACCTTGAAGTAGCGCCAGTCTTCGGAATCGCGGTGGAACGTCTGCAGGTCCGAGCGCTGGCCGGCTGCCGGAAACGACCAGCGCACGCCCAGCTGGGAAATCGTGGGCTTGCAGCCGATGTAGCGCTCGGCCAGTTCGAGCAGCCGGCTGTCGTTGGCCAGCGCCAGGATATGCGGGCAGCGCACGATGTCGCGCAGGCTGTATTCCGCCAGCCGCGCCGCCGGCGGCACCCGGGCCAGCGTGAAGGTGGAAGCATCGTCCTGCCGGTCCGTGAGGATCTTGTCGGCCAGGTAAGCCCGGATGTCATCGCACTGGGCGGTGGTCAGCACGTTGCCCAGCGCCGCATAGCCTTCGGCGTGCAGGCCGTCCAGCAACTGCGTGCGTGCCGGCACGGGTGCGCGCTTACCGTGGCGCACGCGTATCCAGTTGCGGAACAGGCGCACGCACAGGCCCCGCAGGGGCGGTGAAACGATGATGCGCTGGAGGTAGTACAAGAAACTGTTGGCGGGCTTGAAGCCATGTCCTGGCGTCAGTCTTGCGTATCTCATATGGGGCTCCACCGGGGCCAGGGAATGAGATACGAAGTTAGCGTGGGGGAAGATTGCGGTATTGACGCTCAGCAGTACTGTGAAGCAGGACAACGGTTGGCGGGATGAGCGGATTGATGCAGATCAGCAGGGCCGCCACGCGTGCCAGCATGTGTGGCGGCCGAGGACAAGAGCCTACATATTGCGCCGGTACTGGCCACCGGTCTCGAACAGCGCATTGGTGATCTGGCCCAGCGAACAGACCCGCACCGCGTCCATCAGTTGCTCGAACACGTTACGGTTGTCGATCGCCGCCTGCTGCAAGGCGGCCAGGGCAGCCGGCGCGGCATCCGCGTGGCGTGCCTGGAAGTCGGCCAGCCGGCGCAACTGCGACTGCTTCTCGTCGTCCGTCGAGCGCGCCAGTTCGATCGTCTGCGGGGCTTCCACGCCCTTGGGATTGCGGAACGTGTTGACGCCGATGATCGGCAGCGAACCATCATGCTTCCGGTGCTCGTACAACAGCGACTCTTCCTGGATCTTGCCGCGCTGGTAGCCGGTTTCCATCGCCCCCAGCACGCCGCCCCGTTCCGCGATGCGCTCGAACTCCTGCAGCACGGCTTCTTCCACGAGGTCGGTCAGCTCGTCGATGATGAACGCGCCCTGGTTGGGGTTTTCGTTCTTCGCCAGCCCCCATTCGCGGTTGATGATCAGCTGGATCGCCAGCGCGCGGCGCACCGATTCGTCGGTGGGCGTGGTGATCGCTTCGTCGTAGGCATTGGTGTGCAGCGAGTTGCAGTTGTCGTAGATCGCGATCAGTGCCTGCAGCGTGGTGCGGATGTCATTGAAGTCGATCTCCTGCGCGTGCAGCGAACGGCCGGAAGTCTGGATATGGTACTTCAGCTTCTGGCTGCGTTCGTTCGCGCCATACTTGTCGCGCATCGTCACGGCCCAGAGGCGCCGTGCCACGCGGCCGAGCACGGTGTATTCCGGGTCCATGCCGTTCGAGAAGAAGAACGACAGGTTCGGCGCGAAGTCGTCGATGTGCATGCCGCGCGCGAGGTAGGCTTCGACAAAAGTGAAGCCGTTCGACAGCGTGAAGGCCAGTTGCGAGATCGGATTGGCCCCGGCCTCGGCGATATGGTAGCCGGAGATCGACACCGAGTAGAAATTGCGCACGCCGTGGTGGACGAAGTATTCCTGGATGTCGCCCATCACCTTCAGTGAAAACTCGGTGGAGAAGATGCACGTGTTCTGTCCCTGGTCTTCCTTCAGGATATCGGCCTGCACCGTGCCGCGGACGTTCTGCAGCACCCACGCGCGGATCTTCGCCGCCTCGTCGTCGGTCGGCTGGCGGCCGTTCTGCGCCACGAACTTGTCCAGCTGCTGGTCGATCGCGGTGTTCATGAACATCGCCAGGATGGTCGGCGCCGGGCCGTTGATCGTCATCGATACCGAGGTGGACGGGTTGCACAGGTCGAAGCCGTCGTACAGCACCTTCATGTCGTCCAGCGTGGCGATCGATACGCCGGAGTTGCCCACCTTGCCGTAGATGTCCGGCCGCGGGGCCGGATCGGCGCCATACAGCGTCACGGAATCGAAGGCGGTCGACAGGCGCTTCGCGTCGAGCCCCTCGGAGACCAGCTTGAAGCGGCGGTTGGTGCGGAACGCATCGCCCTCGCCGGCAAACATGCGTGTCGGATCCTCGCCCTCGCGCTTGAAGGCGAACACCCCCGCCGTGTACGGGAACGAGCCGGGCACGTTTTCCAGCATCAGCCAGCGCAGCAGCTCGCCATGGTCTTCGTACTTCGGCAGCGCCACCTTGCGGATCTTCGTGCCGGACAGCGTGTGCTGCACGAGCCCGGTGCGGATTTCCTTGTCGCGGATTTTCACCACGTATTCGTCGCCCGCGTAGGCGGCCTGCATGTCCGGCCACATGGCCAGCAGTTTCTTGGCCCCGCTGTCCAGCGCGTGATCGCGCTCGGCGATCACGTCATCGAAGTCGGCGCCCTTGCCGGCGGCCGACAGCATGCGTTTCGCTTCCGTCAATTGCTGGCGTTCGCGTGCCAGCACGGCCTGCCGGCGCACCTGCTTGTGGTAGCCGCGCACGGTGTCGGCGATCTCGGCCAGGTAGCGCGCCCGGGCCGGCGGCACGATCACGTTCTTGCCGGACGAGAAGCGCACATCGACGCGCGGCAACTGGCCCGGCTGCGTGCGCAAGCCGAATTGCGCCAGCTTCGGCAGCAGGCCGTGGTACAGCGCGGTCACGCCATCGTCGTTGAAGCGCGATGCCTGGGTGCCGAACACGGGCATCTCGTCCGGCTGGCTGGTCCACAACTCGCGGTTGCGCTGGTACTGTTTCGCCACGTCGCGCAGCGCATCCTGCGCGCCCTTGCGGTCGAACTTGTTGATGGCGATGAAGTCGGCGAAATCGAGCATGTCGATCTTCTCGAGCTGGGAAGCGGCGCCGAATTCGGGCGTCATCACGTACATCGACACGTCCACGTGCGGCACGATCGCGGCATCGCCCTGGCCGATGCCGGAAGTTTCCACGATCACGAGGTCGAAGCCGGCCACCTTGCAGGCACGGATCACGTCCGGCAGCGCCTGCGAAATCTCCGACCCCGCCTCGCGCGTGGCCAGCGAACGCATGAAGACACGATGCCGCGGTTCGCCACCCTGGTGCCATGGATTGATCGCGTTCATCCGGATGCGGTCGCCCAGCAGCGCGCCGCCGGATTTGCGGCGCGACGGGTCGATCGAGATCACCGCGATGTTCAGGGCATCGTCCTGGTCGAGGCGGATGCGGCGGATGAGTTCATCGGTCAGCGACGACTTGCCGGCGCCACCGGTGCCGGTGATGCCGAGCGTGGGCACGCGTAGCGCATCGGCGGCTTCCGCCAGCTGCCGGCGCAGCGCCGCGTCGGCCTTGCCGTTCTCCAGCGCCGTGATCAGCTGGGCCAGCGGGCGGTGGCGCTCCACGATGGCGCCATCCTGGAGCGGTGCCAGCGACGTGGGCGAGTACTGCGACAGGTCGACGTCGCATTGCTGCACCATCCAGTCGATCATGCCTGCCAGGCCCATGCGCTGGCCATCTTCGGGGCTGAAGATGCGCGTCACGCCATACGCATGCAGCTCGGCGATCTCGGCCGGCACGATCACGCCACCGCCGCCGCCAAACACCTTGATGTGCGCGCCGCCGCGCTGGCGCAGCAGGTCGATCATGTACTTGAAGTATTCGACATGGCCGCCCTGGTAGCTGGAGATCGCGATGCCCTGCACATCCTCGGCCAGCGCGGCCGTCACCACTTCGTCGACCGAGCGGTTGTGCCCCAGGTGCACCACTTCCACGCCGTGCGACTGCAGGATGCGGCGCATGATGTTGATCGACGCATCGTGCCCGTCGAACAGCGAGGCGGCGGTGACGAAACGTACCTTGTTGGCCGGCCGCGGCGGTTGCGCATCGGCGGCGAGGGTCTTGGCGGAAGTCAGATCGTTCATGGAGTTCCCTGAGAATTCTGGCGGATCGCGATGATCCGATTATATGTCGCAATGGAGTTACGTTGACGTAAACGTAAATTAGCGCAAGAAGTTGCCCTAAAACCGGTGACAGGCTCCGATTTCCGGGAAATATTTCCCGGAAAATGGTGACTGTCACCGTTTTTATGTAAATCGGAGCCTGTCACCGTTTTTTGCCGGTCATGCGGCGTGCTGGTGCGAGCCGCCGAAGGCCGCCAGGAGGCGGGCCTGTTCGGCGTGGTAGGTCTCTACCGCCTTTTCCTTCACATGACCGAAGCCGCGGATTTTTTCCGGCAGGGCCGCCAGTGCCACGGCGGTGTCATAGTTTTCCGGCGTCAGGCGTGCCAGCACGTCGGCCATCACCTGCCGGTATTGGCCGATCAGTGCGCGTTCCATCTTGCGTTCCGCGGTGCGGCCGAAGATGTCGAGCGGGCCGCCGCGCAAGCCCTTCAGGCGCGCCAGCACCTGGAAGGCCTTCCACGTCCACGAACCGTATTCGGCTTTCACCAGCCGGCCCTGGGCATCCTTCTTCGCGAACACCGGCGGCGCGAGGTTGAATTTCAGCGTGAAGTCGCCTTCGAACTGGCTCTTCAACTGTTCGACGAATCGGCCATCCGTGTACAGCCGTGCCACTTCGTATTCATCCTTGTAGGCCATCAGCTTGGCCAGCGCTTTCGCCACCGCGATCGACAGCCGTTTCGACGGCATGCCCAGCGCGGCTTCGCGGTCGCGCACCTGTTCGACGAATTGCTGATACAGGCCGGCATAGGCGGCATCCTGGTAGCCGGTCAGGAAGTCGACACGCTTGCGCAGGATGCTGTCCAGGCTTTGCGGCATCTGCACCACCACCGCCTGCGCGGGCGTGGCGATCAGCTCGACGCGCTTGACATCGACCGCCGCGCGCCGTCCCCACAGGAAGCTTTTCTTGTTCGATTCGACGGCCACGCCGTTCATCTCGATCGCGCGCAGCAGCGCCGCCTCGGTGAGCGGAATGCGGCCGCGCTGCCAGGCATAGCCCAGCATGAACAGGTTGGCGGCGATCGAGTCGCCCATCAGCCCGGTCGCCAGCCTGGTCGCGTCGACGAAATCGGCGGCACCGGCGCCGCCCACCGACTCCTCGATCAGCGCGCGCACATCCGCCACCGGGTATTCCCAGTCGGCATTTTGCGCGAACGTGCCGGGCGGCTGTTCGTGCAGGTTCACGACGGCCAGCGTGCGGCCCGGGCGCATCTTGGCGATGGCATCCGCCGCGCCCGTGGTCAGCATGTCGCAGCCCAGCACGAGATCGGCCTCGCCGGTGGCGATGCGCTGGGCGCGCAGGTGCGCCGGCGACTGCACGATCTTGACATGCGACGTGACGGAGCCGTTTTTCTGCGACATGCCCGTCATGTCCAGCACCGAGGCCCCTTTGCCCTCGAGGTGCGCGGCCATGCCCATCAGCGCGCCCACGGTGATCACGCCGGTGCCGCCGATGCCGTTGATCAGGATGTTGTAAGGCTGCTCGCACGCCGGGATCAACGGCTGCGGCAGGGCGCCCCAGTCTTCCGTGTGGGTCTTGTCGGCCTTCGATTTTTTCAGCGTGCCGCCTTCCACGGTGACGAAGCTGGGGCAGAAGCCTTTGACGCACGAGTAATCCTTGTTGCAGCTGGACTGGTCGATCGTGCGCTTGCGCCCGAACTCGGTTTCCTTCGGCAGGATCGACACGCAATTGGACTGGATGCCGCAATCGCCGCAGCCTTCGCACACCGCCTCGTTGATCACCATGCGCTTGTCCGGATCCACCAGCTCCTTCTTTTTCCTGCGGCGCCGCTTCTCGGCTGCGCAAGTCTGGTCGTAGATCAGCACCGTGCAGCCGGCAATGTCGCGCAGTTCGCGCTGCACCGCATCCATCTCCTTGCGGTCGTGCAGCGTCACGAACGCGGGCAGGTTCGAGCGGTCCGCATAGCGGGACAGGTCTTCCGTCACCAGCGCGATACGCTTCACGCCTTCGGCGGCCATCTGCTGCGCGATCATCGGCACCGACACCGTGCCGTCGACCGGCTGGCCGCCCGTCATCGCCACCGCGTCGTTGTACAGGATCTTGTAGGTGATGTTCACCCTGGCCGCCACCGCGGCGCGAATGGCGAGATAGCCGGAGTGGAAATAGGTGCCGTCGCCCAGGTTCTGGAACACGTGCGGAACGGAGGAAAACGCCGCCTGCCCGATCCACGGCGCGCCTTCGCCGCCCATGTGCGTGGTCAGCTTGTTCATGTCCGGGTAGATCGACGTGGCCATCACGTGGCAGCCGATGCCGGCCAGCGCGAAGCTGCCTTCCGGTACCTTGGTCGATGTGTTGTGCGGGCAGCCGGAGCAGTAGAACGCGGGCCGGAACGGCGTGCTGATGGCCTTCTGCAGCACGGCATCCTTGGCATCGAGGAACACCAGCCGCGCCTTGATCTGGTCGCGGACATGCGGATCGGCCACATAGCGCTCGATGCGCGAGGCGATCACCCGGGCCACCTGGGATACCGAGAAATCGGCCTTCGGCGGCAGCAGCCATTCGCCGCGCGGCGCCACCCATTCGCCCTTGTCGTCGAACTTGCCGATCACGCGCGGGCGCACGTCGTCGCGCCAGTTATACAGCTGTTCCTTCAACTGGTATTCGACGAACTGGCGCTTTTCCTCCACCACCAGGATCTCGTCCAGCCCCTGGGCGAATTCGCGCACCGAGTCCGGCTCCAGCGGCCATGGCATCGAAACCTTGAACAGGCGCAGGCCGACCCTGGCCGCCATCGCCTCGTCGATGCCCAGTTCTTCCAGCGCCTCCAGCACGTCCAGGTAGGATTTGCCGGAAGCGATGATGCCCAGCTTCGCATCGGGGTTGTCGATCGTCGTGTGATTCAGCCTGTTTTCGCGCGCGTAGGCCAGTGCCGCATAGATCTTGTAGTCCTGCATCAGCGCTTCCTGGTTGCGCGCCTGCCGGCCCAGCGGCACGTTGGACAGCCGCGCATTCAGGCCGCCTTCCGGCATGTGGAAGTCCTGCGGCAATTTCACCTGCACGCGGAAGGGATCGGCATCCACCGACGAGGAGGATTCGACCGTATCGGCCAGCGCCTTGAAGGCCACCGCGCAGCCGGAAAAGCGCGACATGGCCCAGCCGTGCACGCCGAGATCGAGGTATTCCTGCACATTGCACGGGTACAGCACGGGGATCATGCAGGCCGAGAAGATATGGTCGGACTGGTGCGGCAGTGTCGACGAATAGGCGCCGTGGTCGTCGCCCGCCACCAGCAGCACGCCGCCGTGCCGCGCCGTGCCGGCATGGTTCATGTGCTTGAAGACATCGCCGCAGCGGTCCACGCCCGGGCCCTTGCCGTACCACATGGCGAACACGCCATCGTATTTCGCCGGGCCGACCAGGTCGACCTGCTGCGAGCCCCAGACAGCCGTTGCCGCCAGGTCTTCGTTCACCCCCGGCACGAACTGGACATGGTGGGCCTCCAGGTGCGGCTGCGTCTTCCACAGCGTTTCATCGAGGCCGCCCAGCGGCGAGCCGCGATAGCCGGAAATGAAGCCAGCCGTGTTCAAGCCAGCAGCCATGTCGCGTTTGCGCTGCATCAAGGGCAGGCGCACGAGGGCTTGTATGCCGGAGAGGAAGATCTTGCCGGAAGTGGCGGTGTACTTGTCGTCCAGGCTGACGTCGTTCAGGCGGACTGGCTGCGGGCCGTTCGCGCCGGGAAGCGGGGCGGCGGCACCGGGACCTTTGACCGAGGTATCGGGCATGGCTTGTCTCCAAAATCTTGTTTCGGTTGCGCCTGTGCCATCGCACTTCGGGTAGAAACTGTCCGGCCCAGGCCACTGCCGGATCCGTGCGGTCTTGTGCCGCTCTTTGCCGGATCCGTCGACCGCCCTGGTAGGCAGTCATCGAATCAGTGTACGCCGGGGTTGACGTATGCGGAAATAGGGTTTGGGGATGGGGGTATAAGAAAAAGTGATGGCTATGCCATCACGGCATGGCGTTACCGCAGCTGGGCACCCGGCCATGCGCCGCTGGTGCACAAGCGGTGCACCACGTCGAGCGCCAGCCGGCTGATCGCCGTGGCGGCCGTGGTCGGCGGCAGGTTGCGGGAAGCACACAGCACCACCGTGCGTGAAATCGCCGGCTCGCCGATGTCCAGCCAGCGCATCTGGCCGCGCTCGATTTCCGGCAGTACCGGCGCCACGGGCAGGATGGTAGCGCCCATGTCCGCCATCAGGGCCGATTTCAGGATCGCGATCGAGTTGATTTCAATGACGCCCGCGGTCGCCAGCCCGGCGGCATGGGCCACGGCCTCGATCCGGGGCCGCACGCCATGCTGCAGTCCGGGCAGGATCAAGGTGGTGCCCAGCGCCTCGGCCAGTGACACGGCGGTGCGGCCCGGGAACCACGGTGCATCCGCGCGGCAGATGTAACGCAGCGCCTCCTCGGCCAGCGGGGTGGTGGCGAAAGGCGTCAGCTGGCCATCATCGAACAGCACGGCCAGGTTGACCCGGCCGGACTTCAGCTGCTCGGCCAGGTGGCCGGTCAGTTCTTCCGTCAATTGCAGCGTGATGTCGGGATACTGCTCGCGTGCCGCCGCCAGCAGTGGCAAGGCCAGGGCGGCTGAGATGCTGTGCGGCAGTCCCAGCGTGACCGTGCCGGACGGCCGGGCGGAGTGGCTGACGGCGGAACGGGCATCCTCGACCTGCTTCAGGATCGCCTGCGCATGATCGTAGAACACCTTGCCCGCATCGGTACTGTGCACGCCCTGGGCGCTCCGGTGCAGCAGCAGGGCGCCCAGCTCTTCTTCGAGCTGGCGCAATTGCTGGGTCAGCGCCGGTTGCGCCACGTGCAGTACCCCGGCGGCCCGGGACAAGGAGCCGTGTTCCACTATTGCAACAAAATACCGCAGCTGGCGCAGTTCCATGTTTCTCGCAGGGTTATAGTAATACTTTTTAGAAACATTTTGCTATACTGGCCTGTAACCAACCCTCAACCAGTCCGATCGCAGCCAGATGCTGAAGAAAGTCGAATCATCGCAGTTAAAGCCGGGCATGTACATCCATGAGCTGTCGTGCGACTGGATGGACCACCCTTTCCTGCGCAATCGCTTCCTGCTGGCGAACGACGCTGAAATCCAGCGGATTCACGCGGCTGGCATCCGCATCGTGATCATCGATACGGCCAGGGGGCTCGATGCCGATGCGCCCACGGTCGAACAGGCGGCCGCGGCCACCGAAGTGGAAATGCAGGACATTGCCGCACGCACGGTACGCCCGGCCAGGGTGCCGCTCGGCGAAGAACTGGAACGGGCCACGCGGATCCGGCGCCAGGCCGCGGACCTAGTCAAGAACGTCATGACCGATGCGCGCCTGGGCAAGGCCATCGAGGTAGGGCCCGTGCGGCCGGTGGTGCAAAGCATTACCGAGTCGATCCTGCGCAATCCGGGGGCGTTGACGGGGCTGCTGCGCATCAAGACCAAGGACGACTACACCTTCCTCCACTCGGTCAGCGTGTGCACGCTGCTGGTCGCGTTCTGCCATGCGCGGGGCATGGATGACGGCATCGTACGCGAGGCCGGCCTGGGCGCGCTGCTGCACGATACCGGCAAGGCGCTGGTACCGGATGCCATCCTGAACAAGCCGGGACCGCTGACGGACGAGGAATTCGCGATCATCCGCCGCCATCCGGAAGATGGCTACAACATCCTGCGCCGCTCGCCCGACATCGGCGAGATCGCGCTCGACATCACGCGCCACCACCACGAGCGGATCGACGGCTCCGGCTATCCGGACAAGCTGGCCGGCGGCGAGATCGGCGAACTGCCGAAAATGGCGGCCATCGTCGATGTCTACGATGCGATCACGGCCGACCGCTGTTATCACAAAGGGATTCCGGCGGCGGCGGCATTGCGCAAGCTGCACGAATGGAGCAAGTTCCATTTCGATCCGGCCCTGGTGCAGGCCTTCATGCGCTGCGTGGGCATCTACCCGGTGGGCACGCTGGTGCTGCTGGAATCGGGGCGGCTCGGTGTCGTCGTCGAGCCCCATGAAAGCAATTTGCTGGCACCGAAGGTCAACGTGTTCTTCCATACCAGGCGCAACGTGTACATCCGGCCGGAACTGGTGGACCTGTCGCGCGGTTTCGGTGCCGGTGGCGCGGACAAGATCGTCAGCCACGAAAACCCGGTGCGCTGGAATGTCGACCCGGCGCGCTTCATGACGCCGGCGTAACGGCGGATCGCCGGCACTGTTTCAAGACCTCGGCGGATCGCCGGCACTACTTCACGACCTCGGCAGCCCGCCGGGCCTGCTATACAGATCAGAAGAACTCGGCGGTATCGTTCGATTCGACGGTCTGCAGCAGCCCGCCGCTGACCAGCTCGTCATAGTGGCAGGCCATGTTGCGGCCGTGGCTCTTGGCAAAGTACAAGGCCTGGTCGGCGCGGCCCAAAATCACCACCGGCGCCTCATAGGCGCTGATCGCCACGAAGCCGACGCTGACGGTGACCTTGCCCACCTGGGGGAAATCGTGCTGCTCCACGTTCATGCGGAAGCGGTCGATGATCACCTTGGCATTGTCCAGCGTCGACGAGCGCAGCAGCACCACGAATTCCTCGCCGCCGAAGCGGAACACCCGGTCCTGCGCGCGGAAGGACGAAGTCAGCAGGTTGGCGATCAGGATCAGCACCTCGTCGCCGTACAGGTGGCCGAAGCGGTCGTTGACGTGCTTGAAATGGTCCACGTCCACCACGGCCAGCCACTGCTTTTCCTCTTCCGTGCGCTGGCGGCGCTCCGTTTCGCCCGGCAGCAGCGTCAGCGCATCCTGTTCGGCGCTGGAGGCCAGCAGCATCTTGTTCAGCTGGTCGTCGAAGGTCTTGCGGTTCAGCAGGCCGGTCAGCGAGTCACGCTCGCTGTAGTCGAGCAGGTTCTGGAAGTTCTTGTACACGCTGACGATGCCGCGGATGACGTGGATGGTGTCGGGCGTGTACGGGGTCGGGTTGACGATCTGCAGGCAGGTGTCGGCCTTGGCACCCAGCCAGATCGGCAGCCACAGCGTGTGCGTGCCGTCCTCGTCGACCTCGTCGGCGGACGCTTCATGGCGGGCGATGCACCGCTCCAGCGCGGGGAAATGCGCGATCGGTTCGCCCGGGCTGGCGGGATCGCTGGCTTCCTCCATCCTGGCCGCCTGCCCCGCGACCACCAGCGCGCGAGGCCGCACGTACAGGTGGCCACGGACATTGGCCAGCGTCAGGACGCGGGCACGGCTGGCGCCCGCCAGTTCCTGCACCGCCGAGATCACCGAGATGTCCAGCATCGTGTGATCGCGGTGGCCGGTCATGTCCACCATGTGTTTCAGTAGGGAATCCATACTCTCGTCTAGATGATTACGGCATCTGCTTCCAAATCGATAAGGCACACAGTGACGCAGAGCACGAGGCCTTTCCCAAGGACAGTTGATCAGGATAAATGGTTTTTATAACAGGAGCAATTATCCAGGGCGAAAATAGTTGAAAAACGCAACGATTCTACTCTGAGTAGCATTTTGGCAGCGCCATTCCGGGCGTTGTCGGCGGCTCGCCACACATGTTGCGCGCTTCGACGTTCCCTTCGGCAAGCTTGCTCTACATCAATCTTGCCCGTCGGCATAAAACCTATAGTTACCTCACTGGCGCAGCACACAGCACCAGAATCCAACCCACCACAAGGTACCTACAGGAGGAATCATGAAAGCACTGATCAATGCAGCCCGTCAATTCGCCAAGGATGAAGAGGGTATCACCGCTATTGAATACGGCCTGCTGGCCGCGGTGATTGCCGCCGCCATTATTGCCTCGTTCGGGACGCTGGCCACTGGCGTTGGCACTGCGTTCACCACGATCGCTGGGCGCCTGGCTGACGCGTTAGGCTAACCCACCGGCCCGCCGACACCGCCGGCGGGCCTTCTCTCACTGCACATACGATGAACGAGGGACTTCACATTATTCTCCTGTGGCTGGTGCTGCAGGCAGCCGTGACCGATCTGGCGTTACGGCGTATTCCCAACGTCCTGGTGCTGTGCGGCTTGCTGCTGTCGCTCGTGCTGCACTCCGTCACCGGTCCCATGACCGGCCTGCTCGCGACCTGGCTTGCCGGGCTGGCCACGGGATTTTGCATTTTCCTGCCCTTGTATTTGCTGCGCGGCATGGCTGCCGGCGATGTCAAGCTGATGGCCATGGCGGGCGGCTTCGTGGGCCCCGCGCTGGCTCTGCGCATCGCCACGCTGGCTTTCCTGATCGGCGGCGTGCTTGCCTTGGTCATGCTGATCCGGAACGGCCGCTGGCGCATCCTTGCCGGCAACCTGAAAACCCTGCTGTGGCCGATGCTAGGCCGGCTCGCAGGCTATCCAATGCAACCGGTAACGGTTACCCGCGACGCCAGTGCCGGTGGCATTCCCTATGGCGTGGCGATCGCCCTGGCCACCGCTGTCGTGGTGTTCCGGACACACGGTTTTACTTTTGCCTGAGGTCAATATCCGTCGGGAAACCCCCGCCTAAAATTGCTCCTCCACAACGCAGGAGCGCGACGATGGACCTTCAAATCTCTGCAGGTGAAACGACCGGCGGGCAGTGCCAGCTGCCCCCCCAGCCGAAGACGGTGCGCGAGACAGGGCTGGAGCTGACCCTGCTTGCCGAGCTGGCATCCAAACAACTGTTCGGCTCTGGAAAGACGCACTTGCCCGTCCTCACGACACGGTTGCGCCTGTCGATCAACGTGTTGCGCGAAGTCCTCGACTTCATGGTGGCCGAGCAGCTCGCCGAAGTCGCCTGGCGCGGCGATACCGATATCGACGTGCAGTACCAGCTCACATCGGCCGGCCGGCAACGTACCGTGGCCTGGCTCGAACGCAGCCCGTACACGGGGCCGGCGCCGGTGCCGCTGGAAACCTACCGCGCGCTGGTGCAGCGCCAGTCGGCCTTGCTGCCGACGGTGGCGGCACAAGATGTCGCCAGCGAATTCGCCGACGACTGCCTGCCCGCCGCCGTGCGCGAACTGGCCGGTGCCGCGCTGCATGCCCACCGCTCGCTGCTGCTGCATGGGCCGTCCGGCAGCGGCAAGACCACGCTGGCGCGCCGGCTCGGCCGCTTGCTGCACGGCACGGTGGGGGTACCGTACGCGATCCTGATGGGCGAGGAAATCGTGCAGGTGTTCGACAGCGCGATCCATCATCCGCCGTCCGCAGCGGCACAGGGCCGCGCGATCGGCGAACGGCGCAGCACCGACAGCCGCTGGGTATTGTGCAACCGCCCCGTGCTGCACATGGGCGCGGAACTGGCGCTGGACATGCTGGACCTGCGCCACGACCCGTTTTCCGGCAGCTACCAGGCGCCGCCGCACGTGAAGGCGACAGGCGGGCTGTTCATCGTCGATGACCTGGGCCGGCAGCGCGTGCCGGCTGCCGAATTGCTGAACCGTTTCGCGCAGCCGCTCGACACGGGGGCCGAATACCTGGCGTTGCAGGGCGGCCGCAAATTCGTCGTGCCGTTCGACGTGACGATGATTTTCGTCACCAACCTGGAGCCGCAGGCGCTGCTCGATCCATCGTCGCTGCGCCGGCTGGGCTACAAGGTGCATGTGGGGCCGATCGGCGAAGGCGCCTACCGCACGCTGTTCCGCCAGCAGTGCCGCGCGCTGGGCATCGCGCCGGACGAAGCGGCGCTGGCTTACCTGATCAACGAACTGCACCGCGACAGCGGCCAGCCGCTGCTGGCCAGTGTCCCGCGCGACATCCTGTCGCGCATTGCCGATTTCGCCGCATTCACGGGCCTGCCGGCAGTCATGTCGGTGGCTGCCCTCGATCAGGCCTGGTCGAGCATGTTTGCCACCACGGGCATGCAGTTCACCGCTGCCGCCGATACCACCTTCTTCGAGAGGATTGCATGAAAAACCGCCGTGCTTACACGATGATGGCCATTGCCATCGTGCTTGGCCTGGCCGCGGTCGCCCTGGCCTCGCGCTGGCTGTTGCGGCAGGCGCCGAGCACCGCTGCCCACGTCGTCGTCGCCACTGCCGACGTCAACCTCGGGCAGCGCCTCGGGCCGGAAACCGTGAAACTGGCCGAATGGCCCGCCGACAGCCTGCCGGCTGGCGCGCTGACCGATCCGCTGAAGCTGTCCGGCAGGGTGTTGAAGACCAGCGTGCTGCGCGGCGAACCGCTGACGGAAGCGAAGCTGGCCCCGGCCGGCACGCTGGGTGGCCTGTCCGCCCTGATTACCGAAGGCAAGCGCGCCATCACCGTACGCGTCAACGACGTGGTCGGCGTGGCCGGTTTCGCGCTGCCCGGCAATTTCGTCGACATCCTCGTCAGCACGCAGGCCGATACCAGCACCGCCGAGGACCGTGAAGCCATTTCGAAGATCGTGCTGGAGCGCATCCTCGTCCTGGCGGTCGCGCAGGAAGTCGGGCGCGACGATACCAAGCCGCGCGTCGTCAATGCCGTGACGCTGGAAGTGTCGCCGGAACAGGCCGAAATGCTGGACCTGGCACGCAGCGTCGGCAACCTGTCGCTGGTGCTGCGCAACCAGATCGACCCGCAACCCGGCACCACGGCCGGCGCAACCAAGAGCAGCCTGCTGGGTCTCGCCTCGCCGAAAGCGGTCGAGGCCGCGATTGCCGCCCCGGCCCGCCGCGCACCGGTACGGCAAGCCAGCGCCGCCCCGTACCGCCACTGCATCGGTGCCATCGATGGCTTGCGCAGCCGTAAAGAATGCCTGTGAGGAAGATGACATGAAACTCCATTCCGCAATGCTGCTTGCCGGGCTGTCGGCCGCGGTCCATGCCCATGCCGCTCCGGCCCTGCCGGCCGTGTCCACGACGGCGGCCGTGATCGACGCACCGGTGGCGGACCCCGGCCGCCGCAAGCCGGCGGCGCCCGAACGGGCCGATGGTCCGCGCTGCCGCGGCCAGGCCGCCGCGCCGGGCCAGCTCGCCCTGCAGCTCGGCAAATCCACGCTGATGCGCTTGCCGGAAACGATCGTCAACCGCAGTGTCGGCAATCCGGCCGTTCTGCAGGCGATGGCGGTGGCTCCGGATACGCTGTACCTGGCCGGCGCCGATGTCGGCAGCACCAACATGATCGTGCAGGTGAAAAGCGGTGCCTGCAGCGTGATCGAAGTCACCGTCGCGATGGATGTCTCGGCGTTGCAGGCAGCCCTGGCCGCGCTGCTGCCCGACGAAAAGGAAATCCGCGTGAGCGCCGCCGCCGATACGGTGGTGTTGAGCGGTACCGTGTCGGACGGTGTCACGCTGGCACGCGTGGTGGAACTGGCGCAAGCCTACGTGCGGCGGCCGGCCAGGCCGCTCGCCGGCGGCAGGGATGGCGAAGGCGGTACCGGCGCCAGCAAGACGGACAGCGCCGTCGGCGGCGGTCAGAACGGCGCCGGCGCGCGCATCGTCAACATGCTGGGCGTCAGCGCACCGCAGCAGGTGATGCTGGAAGTGAAGATTGCCGAAGTATCGAAGACCCTGCTCGACAAGCTGGAAGCGGGTACTGCCCTGCGCCTGCGCGGCGGCGAATGGACTGCGGCCGTGGTGTCGAACTTCCTCACCGAAACGTTGAAGGGCGGGGTGCAGGTGGCAAAGTCACCGTTCAACGCCTTGCGGCTCGATGCCCAGCGCGACCATGGTTTGGTGCGCCTGCTGGCCGAACCCACGGTGATGGCGATCAGCGGCCAGGAAGGCAGCTTCCTGGCGGGCGGCAAGATCTTCATCCCGGTCGCCCAGGACAACAACAAGGTGACGCTGGAAGAAAAGGAATTCGGCGTCGGCTTGCGCTTCACCCCCACGGTGCTGGCGGGCGGGCGGATCAGCCTGAAAGTGGCACCGGAAGTATCGGAACTGTCGCGCGAAGGGATCGGGCTGACCGCCAACGGCATCAATGGCGCCGCCATCATGCCCCTGATTACGACCCGCCGCGCCACCACGACGGTACAGCTGTTCGATGGCCAGAGCTTCGCGATCGGCGGCCTGATCCGCAATAACCAGGTCAGCAATATCGGTGCCTTGCCGGTGCTGGGCGAAGTGCCGGTGCTCGGCACCCTGTTCCGCAGCACCGATTTCCAGCAAGACCGCACCGAGCTGCTGTTCCTGGTCACGGCACACCTGGTCAAGCCCTTGCCGCCGGGTGTGGCATTGCCGACCGACGCGCTGCAGTCGGCCCGCGGCAACAACCTCTTCATCGGCGGCAAGATGGAAGCGACGATGCCTGCCATCCGGCCAGTACCGACCGCGCCGTCTTCCTCGTCATCTGCCCCGCCGTCGTCCCAGTTTCAGCTGAAGTAAGGAGATTTCCATGAAAACCAGCTTGCTCATGGCAACGATGATTGCCGCGCTGTCCGGCTGCGGCGAAGCCATCGTGCGCACGACCCCGCAGTGGGACGCCCGTTTCGGCGACGCGACACGGGCCGCGTTCGCGCGGCAGGTGATCGATCCGGGCGCCGGCCGCGACAACCGGCCGGCGAACGGCCTGGATGGCCACAGCGCGGCCGCGGCACAGCAGCGCTACCAGAAATCGTTCGCCGCGCCGCAGCCCGCGCAATCCGTGTTCACCATCGGCGTCAGTGGTGCGCAATGAAACCCTCAGTGAAACCCTCAGTGAAGCCCGCAATGAAGCCTGCTTTCAAGCGCGCACGCAAGCCGGTCCCGGCACTCGCGCGGCGCCCGCGCGGCGTGATCCTGATCATGTACGCGGTCATGCTGACGCTGATCCTGGGCTTCACCGGCCTGGTGCTCGACCTGGGATTGGTGTATCTGCGGCGCGCCCAGCTGCAGGCTGCCGCCGACACGATGGCCATCACCGCGGCATCCATGCTGAACGGCACGGCGGCGGGACTGGAAAACGCTGTCAGCGAGGTCAGGAAAAAAGCCCAAACGCTGCATGGTGTCGCTGGCGGCGATACGGTGACGGATGTGCTGCGGTTCAGCGTCAATCCCCATGCCCCGGCGGCGGCCTGGCTGCCGGCAGGGAGCGTCGGGGCTGACGCGGTCGCCGACATGCTGTACGCCCGCATCGATATCGGCGCGCTGGGCGCCGGCGTGCGCGAAGTACAACCGCTGCTGATGGGTATTTTCGGCGTCATGGCGCCATTCGATGTGCGCCCGGTTGCCGTGGCAGGGCGCCGCTCGCTGAACGTGACGCCGCTTGCCATCTGCGCGCGCTCGAAGATTGCCGGTGGGATTCGCTCCAACAAGACCGGTCTTCTGGAGAGGGTAAGCTACGGTTTTCGCTATGGTATTACCTATAACCTGCTGAGGCTGAACCCGAATGGCCTGGACCCCGTGTTCTATTACGTGGATCCGCTCGCGGCGCCCGGCGTGGGCAATGAACCGGCCGCGACGAAAGATACCATCATGGCGCCGTTCATGTGCTCGGGTACGATCGCCTATCCCCGCATCGGCACCGGCAGCCTGAGGATCGCCAGGCAGGCCACGTTCGGCCTGGCAGCGCAGCTCAATTCGCGCTTCAACCAGTACGGCAGCGGGAACGCGGCGATGGACTGCACGCGCGACGCGGCACCGCCCGACACCAATATCAAGAGCTACGCACAGACAGGAGCGAACTGGCACTATGAGACGCCGGTCAATACCAGCGCCGAGCCAAAGATGGTTTCCGAGGGACTGGGCACGGTCGCCGACCTTTCTCCGGGGGATCTGGAAGCACTGAAACCGGCGCCCACCGCCTACGGGGTGCGGTGGGCCTACCGGATTCCCCGCAGACCGACCAATGTCAAGATCACCGGTTCCTGGGATGTCATGTATCCCTCCACGTCGGCTTACACGGGACCAAAGAACTATCCAGTGGACGCGCCGTATTTTTCCACCAACGGCACGACCTACGATACCAATCCCGCGCCCCTGACACCCGCCCGGCAAGGGCGCCGGCTCATGTATGTTCCGTTGCTGGAATGCCGGGCGGCGGACGGCCCGAACATCACCAGGGCAAGCGTGCTTGCCTATGGCGTGTTTTTCCTGACCGCTCACGCCAGTGCCAGCGAGGTACCCGGCGAATTTACCGGCTTCGTCGCCCTTGCCGACGAGGGCACGCTGGCCGGCGACGTGGAGCTGATCCGATGAACCGCCAGCCGCACCGCGAACGCGGGATCGCCACCATCGAAATGGCCGCCGTGGTCACGCTTACCATCGTCATCCTGGCGATGATCGTGCTGTCCGGCCGCCTGACCTGGCACGCCATCGCGCTCACGAAAGGTGTCGCGAATACCAACCGCATCGTCGCGACACTGCCGAGGGCGACCATCGTTGGCGGTTCGACTGCCCTGAAGCTGTTCACGATCAATACCGTGTACGACGCCACCCGGTCGGCCGGCCTCGATATCCAGCCGGACGAGGAACTGTTCGACGTGAATTGCGGACTGTTCAATTGCACCGATATCGGTTTCAGTTCCATCACCGTTTCGGCGGCGATCCTCTTCCACGACACGATCTTCGGCAGCGTTTACCAGCAAGTCCTTCCCGAAAATCTCACCATACCTGCCGCAGCAACGCAAACCTATGCGACCACTACGCCCAAAGTGCTGGACAATAAATGACGCCCGCGGCCTCGTCACCATCGAACTGGCGCTCGTGCTCGGCACCTTCCTGCTGCTCGTGCTGGGCACGCTCGAGGTTGCCCGCGTGATGTACGTGCTCAACACCGTGCAGGATGTCACGCGCGTGGCGGCCCGTGCCGCCACGGTGACGGACTTTACCAACGCCGCCGCGATGGACGCGCTCCGCGCCCGGGCGCTGCTCGGCTCCGCCAGCGGCACGCTGCCGCTGGTGCCCGAGCTGGGTACCGCGAACGTGCACATCGAGTACCTGGGCCAGTCGGCCAACGGCACCGTGACCGCGATCACCCGGCCGCAGTGCCCGGCGCAAAACGTCGTGAACTGTGCCATCAGCCCGCATGCGGGGTCGTGCATCCGCCTCGTGCGCGTCAGCATTTGCGGCGCGACCGGCGCTGGCGGGGCCTGCACGCCGCTGAACTATCAACCGATGACCGGGATCGTTCCCGGCCTCGCATCGCTGTCCATCCCCCCCTCGGCAACCCTCGTCAAGGCCGAGTCGCTGGGTTACGTCCAAGGCGAGAACAACTGTCTCTGAACAAGGAAAACGCCATGAAAGCTTTGATGATCAGCAAGGATAGCCTGTTGCATGCGGAAATCGCCGCGCAGGGGTCGGCGCGCATGCCGGCACTGCAACTGGTGGCATCGCGCCAGGGCCTGCGCGATGCGGCCGAACGGCCGCTGGCCGACCCGCCCGACCTGGTGATTTTCGATGCCGGCGGCGTCGAGCCGGGCGACTGGGAAATCGTCGAAAGGCTGGCCCGGCAATATCCGAACGCGCGCTTCATGCTGCTGGCGCGCGAGGCACACCAGGAGCTGCTGATTCGCGCGATGCGTGCCGGCATGCGCGAGGTGCTGCAGCTGCCGCTGGTGCACCGGGCGTTCCATGAAGCGATGGACCGCATCGAGATCGAGACCGGCGTCACGCGGATGCGCGACGGCAAGGTACTGGCCCTCATCGCCTGCAAGGGCGGCAGCGGCGCGACCTTCCTGGCCACCAATTTCGCCTATGCGCTGGCGACGCTGGCCGACAAGAAAGTGCTGGTGATCGACATGCATGGCCAGTTCGGCGATGCCACGCTGTACGTGTCGGACCAGAAGCCGGCGATGACGCTGGCCGATGTCTGCGCGCAGATCAACCGCATCGATGGCGCCTTCCTCGACTCGTGCCTGGTGCATGTGACGGCGAACTTCGGCGTGCTGGCCGGGGCCGACGATCCGGCCAAGGCGGCCGACATGAAGCCGGAACACATGGAAGCGATCTTGCGCGTGGCGCGCCAGCACTACGACTTCATCGTGCTGGACGTGGGCCGCCAGATCGATGCACTGTCGCTGCGCGCGCTCGACAATGCCGACACGATCTACCCGGTGCTGCAGCTGGCGCTGCCGGATATCCGCGACGGGCGCCGCCTGCTCGACATCTTCCGCTCGCTGGGCTATCCGATGGAGCGCACGCGGCTGATCGTCAACCGCTACGAGAAGGGCGGCAAGCTGCGCCTGGCGGACCTGGAACAGGCGCTCGGCGCCGAGGTCGTGCATACCGTGCCGAACGATTACCTGTCCGCCACCGACTCGGTCAACCAGGGCATCCCCGTGCTGCAGCTCGCGCGCGGCAGCCACGTCGCGCGCAGCCTGGCGGACCTGGTCGAGGTGGTGACCGAGCGGCGCGTCACGGAATCGAAAGGCCTGTTCGACAGGCTGTTCGGCCGCAGCCTGGCCGAAGCCTGACCACCGCCCCCCGAGGAGAACCGAGATGAGCCTGCGCGAACGCCTCGCCCTGGCGGAAGAACCCCGCCACACGGCCGCCGTGCTGCCTGCCCCGTCGCAGGCCGCCTACCGCGAGCTGAAAGCCATGATGCACCAGCTGATCCTGGACCGCATCGACCTGGAGCGCCTGAAGCGGCTGACGCCCGACCAGTTCAAGCACGAGCTGGCGCTGCTGGTGCAGCGCATCATCGAAGACGAGCGGATCGTGCTGAACCAGACCGAGCGCCACGACCTGGTGCTCGACATCCAGCATGAAATGCTGGGCTTCGGTCCGCTGGAACGCCTGCTGTCCGACAACAGCATTTCCGACATCCTCGTCAACACGCATGCCAAGGTGTACGTGGAGCGCGCCGGCCGTCTCGAGCTGACGGACGTCACATTCAACGACAACGCCCACCTGATGAAGATCATCGAGAAGATCGTCTCGCGGGTCGGCCGCCGGGTGGACGAATCGAGCCCGATGGTCGATGCGCGGCTGCCGGATGGCTCGCGCGTCAACGCGATCATTCCGCCGCTGGCGGTGGATGGCCCGATCCTGTCGATCCGGCGTTTTTCCGTCCATCCGCTGACGATGCAGAACCTGATCGAGAACAAGAGCCTGACGCCGCCGATGATGCAGGTGCTGCAGGCATTAGGGCACGCCAAGATCAACATCCTGGTCTCGGGCGGCACCGGCAGCGGCAAGACCACGCTGCTCAATGTGCTGTCCGGCTATATCCCGCCGAACGAGCGGATCGTGACGATCGAGGATGCCGCCGAACTGGCCATGCGCCAGCCGCACGTGGTGCGCCTGGAAACACGGCCGTCCAATATCGAGGGCAAGGGCGAGGTGAACCAGCGCGCGCTGGTGCGCAACGCGCTGCGGATGCGGCCCGACCGCATCATCCTGGGCGAGGTGCGGGGCCCCGAGGCGCTCGACATGCTGCAGGCGATGAACACCGGCCATGAAGGATCTCTGGCGACGATCCACTCCAACACCCCGCGCGACGCGCTGACACGGCTGGAAAACATGGTGGGCATGTCGGGCGTGAACCTGACGCCGCGCGCCGCGCGCCAGCAGATCGCCTCGGCGGTGACCGTGGTCCTGCAGGTATCGCGGCTGACGGACGGCGCGCGCAAGCTGGTCAGCCTGCAGGAAGTGACCGGCATGGAAGGCGAGGTGATCGCGATGCAGGAGATTTTCCGCTTCGAGCAGACCGGCGTCGATGCCAAGGGCAAGGTGCAGGGCCACTTCTTCGCCACCGGCGTGCGGCCCCGCTTCGCGGAACGGCTGGCCATGTTCGGCGTGCCGGTAGCCGAGAATGCATTCGATCCGGACCGCGTGTTCGAATAGGAGCCAGCGATGGACATGGTATTCACCGCGTTCGCGGTACTGGTATTTGCCGCCGTGATCTTCATGGTGGAGGGGGCATGGATGTGGTGGGGCACCAGCCATGGCCGAAGCGCGCGCCGCATCGCGCACCGGCTCGACCTGATGTCCGGCCGCGCCGAAGGCGGTGAACGGATCAGCATCCTGAAGCAGCGCCGCTATGCCGCATCGCCTGGCCTGGAGCATTGGCTGCGCGGCATGCCGCAACTGGCACGGCTCGACCGGCTGCTGTTGCAGGCCGGCGGGCGCTGGCATGTCGCGCAATTTCTCGGCTGGTCGTGCGCCTTGCCGTGTGGCGCGCTGCTCGTGCTGGCGTTGCTGAAGCCGCCGCTGCTGCCGGCGTGCGCACTGATGGCCAGCGCTGTCGGCGGGCCATACTGGGTGTTGCTGCGGGCCCGCCGCAAGCGGCTGAGGAAGATCGAGGAACAATTGCCGGAGGCCGCCGACTTCCTGGCGCGCGCGCTGCGCGCCGGCCACTCCTTCGCCAACGTGCTGAAGATGGTGGGCGACGAGATTCCCGAGCCGATCGGTGCCGAATTCAAGGCCGCCTATGAGGAAATCAACTATGGCGCACCGATGAACGAGGCGCTGCACGGTCTCGCCGAGCGGGTCCCGCTGACCGACCTGCGCTACTTCGTGCTGGCCGTGCTGATCCAGCGCGAGTCGGGCGGCAACCTGGCCGAGCTGCTGAACAATATCAGCCGGCTGGTGCGTTCCCGGCTGAAGCTGCAGGGCCAGGTGCGCGTCCTGTCGGCCGAAGGGCGCATGTCGGCCTGGGTCCTCGGCTTGCTGCCGCTTGTCATGCTGGTCCTGATGAGCGTGGTCAACTACCAGTACATCAGCCTGCTGTGGACCGATCCGCTCGGTGTGAAGATGCTGTGGTCCGCCGGCGGCGCGATGGCCATCGGCGCCTTCTGGATGCGTAACGTCGTGAGGATTCGCGTATGAACGGGAACCAATTGTTATTCCTGGTGATCGTCTTCATCGCCGCAGCCGGGGTGACGCTGGCGGGGATCGCGATCTTTTCGCCGATCCCGTTGCGCGAGCGCTTGCGCGGGTTTCGCGGCGCAGCGGAGGAGGAGCCGGTCAATGGCGGCCAAGGCGAATGGGTGGCCCGCGTGGCGCGCGTGGCCAAGCCGCTGACGAAACTGTCGCTGCCCGAGGAGGGCTGGGAACGTTCGCCGCTGCGCACGAAATTCATCAACGCGGGCTGGCGCAGTGCGTCGGCGCCCACGCTGTACTTCGCGGCGAAGACCCTGCTGTCGCTGGGCGCACCGGCCCTGCTGGCGCTGCTGCTGGTGGGCAGCATGTCGGGCGCGCGCAACGGCTTCATGCTGTTGCTGTTTTCCAGCGCGGCGCTGGGCTACTACTTGCCGAACATCCTGTTGTCCCGCACCGCCGAGCGGCGCCAGCGCGAGATCTTCGAGACCATCCCCGACGCCCTCGACCTGATGACGGTGTGCGTCGAAGCAGGGCTGTCGATGGAGCGGGCGCTGACCAAGGTGGCGGCCGAGATCGACATCAAGAGCGCCGTGCTGGCACAGGAGTTCCAGCTCGTGCTGATGGAAATGCGCGCCGGATTTTCCAAGGAAAAGGCGTTGCGCAACTTCGCGCTGAGGAGCGGCGTGGACGATGTCGACACCCTGGTGGCGATGCTGATCCAGGCCGAGCGGTTCGGTACCAGCATGGGCGACTCGCTGCGGATCCACTCGGACAACCTGCGGCTCAAGCGCACGCTGCTGGCGGAAGAGGCGGCTGCCAAGATCGGCTTGAAGCTGCTGTTCCCGCTGATCTTCTGCATGTTTCCGTCACTGATGATGGTGCTGATGGGGCCGGCAGTGATCCGGCTGGTGACCGTGGTCTTGCCGGCGATGTCCGGCCAGAATTGAATGGAGGCAAAATGAATAGCACCAAGATGAACACCACCAAGATGAATACTACCGGGACACTATCCCGGACCCCGCGTGCTTGCCGGATGGCGGCTGCCGCCTGTGCCGGGGCGCTGCTGCTGGCCTGCGGCCAGCGGCAGATCATCCCGGAACCCACGCGGCACGCCGTGCCGGTACCGGCCGTGGGGGCGGACGGATACTACGCGATCGGCCGTGCTGAGCATGCCGCGCGCCGGTTCGACGCCGCGCAGCGTGCGTGGCACGCGGCATTGCGGCTCGATCCGCGCCATGCCGATACCCGCAATGGCCTGGCCGTGCTGCTGGCCGAGCGCGGCAACCTCGGCGCGGCGATCGCGCTGTGGCACACGCTGGTCGAGGAAGCCACGGCCCTGCCGCCGGCCGGGCAGGCTTTCCTGCTCGGGAACCTGGGCTATGCGTTGCACTTGCGCGGGAACCACGGCGAGGCGGTAACGCTGCTGAAAAAGGCTTGCCTGCTGGACCCTCACCATCCGCGCGCATGGGAGCACCTGGCCAGCGTGTTCGAGGCGCTGGGGCAGCAGGACCGCGCGCTGACGATGCGGAAACAGGCACGCACGCTGCGGATGCATGATATCCGCCACGACTACGAATTGACCGGCGCACGCCCGCCCCAGGCGGCAGCACCCGCGATGCCGGTGCCGGACCCGTGGCCGGAAAGTTTCGCCCGCACGGAACTGCGCCAGGCCGGCGCCGTGATCGAAGTGCACCAGGTCGCGGCCGCGACGGAGCCGGTGCCACCGCGCCTCGCGAAAGGCAAGCGCGAAGATGATCTCGGCGGCCACGGCGACCACGCAGGTGTCCGGCTTGAAATCAGCAACGGCAATGGCGCGCGCGGCATGGCGGCCGCCTGGAAGCACCGGCTGGCGGGGCCGGAGTGGCAATCGGTAAGGCTGACGAACGAGAAGCCCTACGCGGTAGTCTCGACGCGCATCGAGTACCGTGGCGAGTCCGGGGCTGGCGTGGCGGCGCGTGCGCTGGCTCATCGTCTCGGCCTGCCTGCGCCGCGCGAACTGGCGGACCGCGGCGCCGCTGCCGGCGGAGCCGGCGTGCGCATCGTGCTGGGATGGGATCAGCGTGGCGTGTCCGTGGCGGCAGGGAGGGGCACCGCACAGGGCACCCTGCAGGCACCCTGATGCGAAACCGGTAGGGTCGCCTGTCGGCCCGATTGCCGGCTCAGTGCCAGCTCAGTGCCCGCTTGATGATCCTGGTGCCAGCCGGGCACCGCCAGCGTGGCGGTGCCAATCGCGGTGCCAATGCCGGACTCAGTTCCAGTTCACATGGCCCAGGCCACGCGCGCTGGCGTTGCGGCTCGCGGGCCGGCCATACACGGTGGCCGAACCCAGGCCGGTCAGGCGCAGGCTGGCGGAAGTCCTGGCAAACACCGTCGCGCCACCCAGGCCCGTCATGTCGACGTCGACGCTGTCCGATTTCAAGCCTTGCGCATCGAGGTTGCCGACGCCGCCGAGGCGCGCATGCAGCTTGCGGCTTTCGCCGCTGACCACCATCTGGCCGGCGCCGCGCAGGTTCAGCGCCACGCTTTCCGCCAGCCCCGTATTGACGGTCATGCTCCCGGCCCCGTTCAGGTTGGCGTCCAGGTTGCGGTAGTGCGCCTGCATGCGCACGGCGCCGGCGCCATCGAGCGCCACGCGCAGCCGCTCGCCGGCGAAACCATGCACGTCGGCGGAACCGACACCGGCCGATACCAGCTCGGAAAGGTTGGGCAGCGTCAGTTCGGCGCGCAGCTCCGGGCGGCCGAAATGCATGCGTGGCAGGTCCGTGCCGATGCGCAGCGTGTCGCCGCGCTGCGTGACCAGCACCTTCGGCAGGTAGCGGCGTTCACCCGAGATCACCAGCGCCGCTTGCGGGCCCTGCTTGAGCTTCAGGTCGATCACGCCATCCAGTACCACCTTCACGGTGCGCGCGTCGACGGCGCGGGACTCGCTGATGATGTCGGCCGCCTGGACGATGCCGCCCGCATTGGCGACAAGGGCCACGGCCATCATCGTTGCGTTGATAAACTTGTTCATCAGGGTCTCCGTTCGCTCGGCTGGGAAAGGCGCTTACAGGGCGGCTTTTTCCGCGGCGCTCAGGCGTTTCGCGCTGACCTTGACGACCGCCATCGGCGCGCCTTCGACCGCCACGGCATACACTTTCGGCTCCGGTGCGGCGTGGCCGATGCGGGCGGCGGCGGCGCTTGCAATGCCGGTCGCGCCGACGATGACGACGGTGGCGAGGAAGATGGTTTCCATGTGTTTGGCGATGTTCATGATGCGCTCCTTTGAGGTGTTCAGTCAGTGCTGCGTTGGTGTTGTGTGCTGCGGTGATTGAACTATAGGGAGCCCGCGGTTCGTCCACCACGCGGATGCGACGAACGGCGCTTTTCGCGCGATGAACTGCATGGGTGGCGGGGCGTGCGCGCGCCGGAGGAAGTGTGCCGATGAGCCGGCCAGGCGGCCGGCCATGGTGGATCAGGTGCGCACGTGGATCAGGCGTGGATCGGATGCGGGCGCGGATCAGATCAGCGCGGCGATGGCTTCGCCCACCTGCGTGGTGGAAGCCTGGCCGCGCATGTCCGGCGTATGCGGTCCGTCGCGCAGCACCTGCTCGATGGCGGCCATGATGGCGTCGTGCGCCGCGTGGTACGGCGCGGCGCCGTTGCCGAGGAAGTCCAGCATCATCGCGCCGCTCCAGATCATCGCCACCGGGTTGGCGATATTCCTGCCGTAGATATCCGGTGCCGAGCCATGCACCGGTTCGAACAGCGATGGCAGCGTGCGCTCGGGGTTCAGGTTGGCCGATGGCGCGATGCCGATCGTGCCGGTGCAGGCGGGCCCCAGGTCGGACAGGATGTCGCCGAACAGGTTGGAGGCCACCACCACATCGAAGCGCTCCGGGCTCAGCACGAAGCGGGCGCACAGGATGTCGATGTGGTACTGGTCCCATGTCACATCGGCATACGAGGGTGCCATGGCTTTCACGCGCTCGTCCCAGTACGGCATGCTGATCGAGATGCCGTTCGACTTGGTGGCCGAAGTCAGGTGCTTCTTCGGGCGCGACTGCGCCAGCTCGAATGCGTACTTCAGGATCCGGTCCACGCCTTTGCGGGTGAACACGGCTTCCTGCAGCACGGTCTCGCGTTCGGTGCCTTCGAACAGGCGCCCGCCGACGGCCGAGTATTCGCCTTCGGTATTTTCGCGCACCACATAGAAATCGATGTCCCCCGGCTGCTTGTTGGCCAGCGGGCATGGAACACCCGGCATCAGCCGCACCGGGCGCAGGTTCACGTACTGGTCGAACTGCCGGCGGAACTGGATCAGCGAGCCCCACAGCGAAACGTGGTCCGGCACCGTGTCCGGCCAGCCGACCGCGCCGAAATAGATGGCGTCGAAATCCTTCAGCCGGGCGAACCAGTCGTCCGGCATCATCTTGCCGTGCTGCTGGTAATAGTCGCAGTTGGCCCACTCGAACGTGGTGAATTCCAGCGGCAGGTTGAAGCGCCGCGCCGCTGCCTGCAGCGTGCGCAAGCCCTCCGGCATGACTTCCTTGCCGATCCCGTCGCCGGCAATGACGGCGATGCGTTGAGTTTTCATGTAATCCCCCTGGTTGAATACCCCGAGCATAGAGTATGTACGGTTTGGATATAATCGGCATTTTCGTTACTCGACTGTTCACGAATCGTGAAGAATCTACCCGCGCTGGATGACTTGCACCTGTTTTGCACCGTGGTCCGGCTGAAGAGTTTCGCCGCCACGGCCCGCGTGCTGGGCGTTTCCAATGCCCTGGTCAGCAAGCGAATCGGCGTGCTGGAAGCGTCGCTCGGGGTGCGCCTGCTGCATCGCACCACCCGTACCGTGGCGCTGACCGAGCAGGGGCAGGTGGTCCACGGCTGGGCGCTGCGCATCCTGGACGATGTGGAACAGATGGGCGATGCGGTCGCCACGGAGCAGGCCGCGCCTGCCGGCCTGCTCCGTATCTGCACCAGCTCGGGCTTCGGGCGCAATCGCGTGTCGCCAGCCCTGTCCGCACTGGCGAAACGCTACCCGGCACTGGAAATCCAGCTGGAGCTGCTGGACCGCCCGGTCGACCTGATCGGCGAAGATTTTCACCTCGACATCCGGGTCGGCCAGGCCCACGAACCGCACCTGATCTCGCGCCGCATCGCCCGCAATGCCCGGGTCCTGTGCGCCGCGCCCGCCTACCTGGCCGGGTACGGCACGCCGGCCGCATTGGCCGGCCTGGCATCGCACCGCTGCATCGTGATCCGCGAGCGCAACGAGGAGTTCGGGCGCTGGACCCTGCAGGGGCCGCGCGGGACGGAAACGGTGAAGGTGAGCGGGCCGCTATCGGCCAGCAACGGCGAAGTGGTGCATGGCTGGGCGCTGGATGGCCACGGCATCATCCTGCGCTCGCTGTGGGACGTGGGGCCGTCGCTGGAGCGGGGCGAACTGGTGCGCGTGCTGCCGGACTACCAGCAGCCCGCGGATGTGTGGGCGATCTATCCGTCGCGCCTGTCGACGTCGGCGCGGCTGCGGGTATGCGTCGAGTTCCTGGAAGAATGGCTGCGCAGCCAGTAGAAACGTTTACGGACTCCGGTTCCCGGCAACAATGCCTGAAACAAAGCCGTCCGCCGCCAGGGCCGTCAGGCGGCGGTGCCGTCCTCTTCATCCACCCTGGCGGCCCGCATCCACTGCACCAGCGGCAGGGCATCCCTGAAACCGCCGGCGATCATCGGCACCAGCGCATCCGGATCGTTCAGGTCCAGGTCCACGTCGGTCCACACGAAAAAGCTTTTCAGCTTGATGAACTCGATGTGCTCATGCCCGGGGTCGAAGCCTTTCGGCGGGCGCTGCAGCTTGCCTTCGTTCTGGATCGTGCCGTAGGTGGCCTTCAGGCCACGGCTGGCGAGCGCCTTGCGAAAGCCCGCCGCGTCTTCCACCATATGCCGGCGCAGCGCGCGCAGCCGGTGCGGCGGCGGCATGTATTCGCCGGCACCGAACTGCAACTGGCCGTGGCCGTTCAGCTGGAAATAATAGGTGGGCCCGCCGGACTGGCTCGGGCGGCGCAAGTCGCTGGGGGCCAGCGCGGCCGAGAAGTTGGTCTTGTACGGGCTCTTGTCGTGGGCGAAACGCACGTCGCGGTTGATGCGGAAGATCGCCTTCTTCGGATTGCAGAACTTGACCTCGCGGTCGAATTTGCCCGTTTCGGCAATCACCTGCGTCACGAGTTCGAGGAACTCTTCGCGGAGGATGTCGTAGCGCGGCTTGTTCATCACGAACCACGGGCGGTTGTTGTTCTCGGCCAGCTCTTGCAGGTAGCCGTTCAGGTCACGCAAATGCATCGGGTTCTCTTTATCTTTCGCTTGTTGCTTTGCTTGTTGCGTTGCTTGTTGCCTTGCTTGTTGCCTCGCTTATTTCTTCGGCACTGGCCGCTTGCCGACGGTAATGGCAAGGTCCGATTCGCGATTCTTGCGCAACACGCGCATGGTGGCCTTGCCGCCCGGCTGCAGCTGGGCAATCAGGTTCAGCATCTCGTTGGTGTCGCGCACCGGCTTGCCGTCGACAGAGAGCAGGATGTCGCCCGGTTTCATGCCGGCCTTGTCGGCCGGGCCATTGCGCACCACGCCGGCGATGATCGCCCCGCTTTCGCGCTGCAAACCAAAGCTTTCCGCCAGCTCCGGCGTGATCTCCTGCGATTCGACGCCGATCCAGCCGCGCACCACGTGGCCGCTCTTGATGATCGATTCCATCACCGTTTTGGCGGTGCTGACGGGGATCGCGAAGCCGATGCCCACCGAGCCGCCCGTTTGCGAATAGATCGCCGAATTGATGCCGAGCAGGTTGCCGTTGGTGTCGATCAGCGCGCCCCCCGAGTTGCCGAAATTGATCGCCGCATCGGTCTGGATGAAGTTCTCGAAATGGTTGATGTGCAGGTTGTTGCGGCCGAGCGCAGAGATGATTCCCATCGTCACGGTCTGGCCCACGCCGAACGGATTGCCGATCGCCAGCACCACGTCGCCCACCTTGGCGCTATCCACATTGCCGAGGATGATCGCCGGCAGCTGCTTCAGCTCGATCTTGATGACGGCCAGGTCGGTTTCGGGATCCGTGCCCACCAGCTTCGCGGACGACTTGCGGCCATCCGCCAGCACCACCTCGATCTCGTCCGCCGCTTCCACCACGTGGTAATTGGTCAGGATGTAGCCGTCCGGGCTGACGATCACGCCGGAGCCCAGGCTGTTCGGATCATCCTCTTCTTCCTCGTTGTCGTTGCCGCGGTCGCCGAAGAAACGCTTGAAGTACGGATCGCGCAGCAGCGGGTGCTTGTCCGGCATCGCCTTCGAGGTGAGGATGTTGACGACGGCCGGCATGGCGCGGCCGGCGGCGGTGCGGAAGGAGTTCGGCGTGGGGGCCGGCGCGGCGATGGTGGCCGAAGCCGGCTGGGCCGGTGTGCCCAGCTGTTGCACCGTGCCCGAGCGCGCGATGGGCCAGTCCGGCCGCATCGCGGAATAAACGAAATACAGTGCCAGCACGATGGTCACCGCTTGCGCAAACAATAACCACAGTCGTTGCATGGCGTTCCTACAGGATGGCGGCTCGCAGCCGCTCGGTTATTTTTTCAGGGCGTCGCGGATTTCGCGCAGCAGCAGCACATCTTCCGCCGGTGGCGCCGGCTCGGACGGCTTGCTGGGTTCCTCCAGCCGCTGGCGGGCTTTATGCACCAGCCGCACCATCTGGAAGATCACGAACGCCAGGATGAGGAAGTTTAACAGGATGGTGAGGAAATTCCCGTAGGCGAGGACCGCGCCCAGCTTCTTGGCCTCGGCCAGCGGCAGGCTCGGGTCCTGGTTGTTCAGCGCGACATAGTAATTGGCGAAATCCAGCCCGCCGATCAGCTTGCCGATGGGCGGCATGATGATGTCTTGCACGAGGGAATCGACGATCTTGCTGAACGCGGCGCCGATGATCACGCCCACCGCCAGGTCGATCACGTTACCCCGCATCGCAAACTGTTTGAATTCCTGCATCATGCCCATGGCGATCCTCCTCTGGTGGTAGTCGTTTATCCCTGGATCATACTGTCTTTTCAATACCCTGCCCAAGCAGACTGGAGCGGCGTTTACGGTGCGCCGCAACATGGGCACCATTTTTACTATTGCAACCTTTTCGCTTTGATGAGTGTTTATGTTCACTTATAATTTTGTGTTGCTATAGGTCTGTTGTCGCTTTACAAATATTCGAATTTTTATAAGATTGGGGTTTGTATGAGCATTGAGAAGCAGGTCGATCCCAGCCGGCGAGGTCTGTTAGTGGCCACCTGTGCTGCGGGTGGCGTAATCGGCGTCGGCACCGCGGGCGCCTTGGTCAGCACGTTTCAACCTTCCGAGCGCGCCAAGGCCGCGGGCGCGCCGGTCGAAGTCGATATCTCTTCCCTGGCGCCCGGTGAAATGGTCACCGTCGAATGGCGCGGCAAGCCGGTATGGATCCTGCGGCGCACCCCTGAAATGCTCGCTTCGCTGAAGAAGACCGATGGCCAGGTCGCCGACCCCGGCTCGGAGCGCAATCCCGACGAATTCACCCCTTCCTACTGCATCAACGAGGCGCGCGCGCGCAAGGCCGAATACCTCGTCGCCATCGGCATCTGCACCCACCTGGGCTGCTCGCCCTCCACCAAGTTCACCCCTGGCCCGCAACCCTCGCTGCCCGACGACTGGAACGGCGGCTTCTTCTGCCCCTGCCACGGCTCCACGTTCGACCTGGCCGGCCGCGTATTCAAGAACAAGCCGGCGCCGGACAACCTGGTGGTGCCACGCCACATGTACCTGAGCGACACCCGCATCCTGATCGGCAAAGACGAGAAAGGCGAGGCATAACATGGGCGCGTTCAAGGAGACGAAACTACCGGCCGATGCGCCGGCGGCACAGAAGGCACTGGGCTGGGTCGACGACCGCTTCCCCCTGACCAAGCTGTGGAACGATCAGTGGGGCCGCTACTACGCGCCGAAAAACTTCAACTACTGGTACATCTTCGGCTCGCTGGCGATGTTCGTGCTGGTGCTGCAGATCGTGACGGGCATTTTCCTCACGATGCACTACAAGCCCGATGCCAACCTGGCGTTCAACTCGGTCGAATACATCATGCGCGAGGTGCCGTGGGGCTGGCTGGTGCGCTACATGCACTCCACCGGCGCCTCGGCCTTCTTCATCGTCGTCTACCTGCACATGACGCGCGCGTTGCTGTACGGTTCCTACCGCAAGCCGCGCGAGCTGATCTGGCTGTTCGGCTTTGCGATCTTCCTGTGCCTGATGGCCGAGGCCTTCTTCGGCTACCTGCTGCCGTGGGGCCAGATGTCGTACTGGGGCGCCCAGGTCATCGTCAACCTGTTCGGCGCGATTCCGCTGATCGGCCCGGACCTGTCGCTGTGGATCCGCGGCGACTACGTGGTGTCCGACGCCACGCTGAACCGCTTCTTCGCCTTCCACGTGATCGCCATTCCTCTGGTGCTGCTGGGCCTGGTGGCTGCCCACCTGATCGCGCTGCACGAAGTGGGCTCGTCGAACCCGGACGGCATCGAAGTGAAGGAAAACCTGGGGCCGGACGGCCACCCGGTCGACTCGATCCCGTCGCACCCGTACTACACGGTGCACGACCTGTTCGGCGTGTCGGTCTTCCTGCTGATTTTCTCGGCCGTGGTGTTCTTCGCACCGGAAATGGGCGGCTACTTCCTCGAGTACAACAACTTCCTGCCGGGCGACCCGCTGAAGACGCCGCTGCACATTGCGCCGACCTGGTACTTCACGCCGTTCTATTCGGTGCTGCGCGCCATCACCGCCGACTTCATGTGGGTGATGATGGTCGCGGTGGCCGCTTACGTAAGCTTCCTGTGGCTGAAGTCGAAGCTGGCGTTCCACACCAAGGCCGTGATCGCCGTGATTTCCATCGTCGTCATCATCGGCATGCTGCCGCAGGTGCTCGATGCGAAATTCTGGGGTGTCGTGTTCTTCGGCGCTTCGGTGGTAATCCTGGCGTTCCTGCCATGGCTGGATCACTCGCCGGTGAAATCGATCCGCTACCGTCCGACCTGGCACAAGTACCTGTACACACTGCTGGCGATCACGTTCGTTGCGCTCGGCTACCTGGGCACGCAACCGCCTTCAGTGATCAAGACAATCGTGTCGCAGGCGGGAACGCTGTATTACTTCGCGTTCTTCCTGCTGATGCCATGGTGGAGCACGATGGGCACCTTCAAGAAGGTTCCCGATCGCGTCGTCTTCCATGCACATTGAACCGGCCATTGGCAAAGGACACGAATGATGAATTTCACCAAGAAGTTTTTCGCCTCGACCTTCTTCTCGCTGGTGACGCTGCTGCCGGCGCTGGCGATCGGGGCCGAGGGCGGCCACCCGCTGGACCGGGCGCCGGACCGGTCGACGAACATGGCGGCACTGCAGAATGGCGCCAAGCTGTTCGTCAATTACTGCCTGAACTGCCACAATGCGTCGTCGATGCGGTACAACCGGCTGCGCGATATCGGCCTGTCGGAAGACCAGATCCGCAACAACCTGCTGTTTACCGGCGAGAAGGTGGGTGAGCTGATGACCACCGCCATGCCGGCCAAGGATGCCAAGGCCTGGTTCGGCGTGGTGCCGCCCGATCTTTCCGTGATTTCGCGGGCGAAATCCGGCCCGGCAGGGTCCGGCGGCGACTACCTGTACACCTACCTGCGCACCTTCTACAAGGACGATACCCGGCCGACCGGTTTCAATAACCTGGTGATCCCGAACGTGGCGATGCCGCACGTGCTGTGGCAACTGCAGGGAGTCCAGGCGGCGAAATGGGTGGATGAAAAGGATCCGCACGATCCCGCCAAGACGGTCCACAAGTTCGCCGGCTTCCAGCAGCTGACACCCGGCACCATGAGCCAGCTCGAGTTCGACACCGCCGTGGCCGACCTGGTCGGTTACATGGAATGGATGGCGGAACCGGCCGCGCAGACCCGCAAGCGGCTGGGCGTGGCCGTGCTGCTGTTCCTGTCCGTCTTTGCCTTCCTGGCCTGGCGGTTAAATGCCACGTATTGGAAAGAAGTCAAATAAAAATTTGATTTCTGCTTGCCGATTTTGGTAAGGTCTCGTTTTTGCTCCGCGCGCACACCATGCCGCGCGGCCAACTGGGGTGAACCGTTCGCGGTCTCGCCCCCTTTGTTTTCTTAAGGAACTACCAACATGATGGTTCTCTACTCGGGCACCACCTGCCCATTTTCCCAGCGCTGCCGCCTGGTCCTGTTTGAAAAAGGCATGGATTTCGAAGTGCGCGACGTCGACCTGTTCAACAAGCCGGAAGACATTTCGACGATGAACCCGTATGGCCAGGTACCGATCCTCGTCGAACGTGAGTTGATCCTGTATGAATCGAACATCATCAACGAGTATATCGACGAGCGCTTCCCGCACCCGCAGCTGATGCCGGCCGACCCGCTGATGCGCGCGCGTGCCCGCCTGATGCTGTTCAACTTCGAGAAGGAACTGTTCGTCCACGTGCACACGCTGGAAAGCGAGCGCAACAAGACGAACGACAAGAGCCACGACAAGGCCCGCGCCGAGATCCGCGACCGCCTGACCACGCTGGCACCGCTGTTCCTGAAGAACAAGTACATGCTTGGCGACGAGTTCTCGATGCTCGACGTGGCCGTGGCCCCGCTGCTGTGGCGCCTGGATCACTACGGCATCGAACTTTCGAAGACGGCGGCGCCGCTGATGAAGTATGCCGAGCGCATCTTCTCGCGCCCGGCCTACATCGAAGCGCTGACGCCGTCCGAGAAAGTGATGCGCCGGTAACAGGCGGTTTCGCGGCATCCTTCGCGGCCGCGCCGCGCCCGGTGTCGCGCAAGCTCATGCAATACCGGTGCCGGCCAGTCGGCGCGGCACCGGCTTTCCAAGAATAGTCATGGCAGAAATCTCAACCAAGCCCTACATGCTGCGCGCCATCTATGAATGGTGCACGGACAGCGGCTATACGCCTTACCTGGCGGTGAAGGTCGACTCCGCGACCACGGTGCCGATGGAGTACGTGAAGAAGGGTGAAATCGTGCTGAACATCAGCTACGGCGCCACGTCGGGACTGAAGATGGACAACGACAGCATCCGCTTCCACGCCCGCTTCGGCGGCGTGTCGCGCGAGATCTTCATCCCCGTCAATAATGTGATGGCGATCTACGCCAACGAGAACGGCCAGGGCATGGCGTTCGAGCCCGTGCTCGGCCAGTCCGCCACGGCGCCCGCACCCGCGGCGGAACCGCCCGCACCGGCGCTGTCGTCGGTACCGTCGCCGTCTTCCGCGCCCACGCCGGTGCCCGCGAAGCCCGACGACAATGGCCCGGACGACGGCGGCGACGGACCCAAGAAGGGCGGCCGGCCCACCCTGACGCGTATCAAATAGCGTATAATTTCGCTGTTGTTCAGATCACGCCGGCTTAGCTCATTTGGTAGAGCAGTTGATTTGTAATCATCAGGTGGCCAGTTCGAAACCGGCAGCCGGCACCAGTAAAATCAAGCACTTAGCCCAGCCTTTACGGTTGGGCTTTTTGCTATCTGGGCGCCATGTAGGCACTGTGTAGGTTTTTCCTGCGGCCCGCGATTTGCCCATTGCAGGTGGCCGGTACCGGTGCCCCGCAGCCGAGCTAACCCCTGGAGTAATTGGTAGCCAGCTCTTGCATCAACTGCGCCTCTACGGCCAGATGCGCAACCAACTCCCCCAGCCCCATCACTGTTACGTCGATCCACCAGTTGAGCAAGTCGGCTGCGTTAGTCGGCAGACGACCACGCTGCCACTTGACAGGCTACCTGTTTCGGTTAGGATCGCTCAGGCCCGCACCCAACTCGCCACGACTAAACGTAGGGGCAGTTGCATAGCGACGGACCGAGTACAAACCTCGCCGCTCGCATCGGGCCCGCTCCTACTGACCGTGCATATCGCTCGGAGGGTTGTTGTTGGCCGTGTTGGAGATCACCATTGGTGTGCGCGCAGCGCCTACCCTCGATACGGCCATGGAGAACACTGCGCTTTGTTCCGGCAGATCTTGGCATAGGGCTGACGGATACCTGCCAAGTAAGGCATCACCCCATATCACACTCATACATCATCTTCGTAAGCGTCCGGCGACACCACGTTCCGCAGCAGCTCAGTCCTGCGTACAGTTCATAAGGGGAACAGCAAGTCGATCTTGCTGTTCGGGCAAGTCAGTAGTTGGGCCTGTCGGTCAGCCAGCGGGCAGGATCGAGCCCATTGAGCTTGGCCGTGGCAAGCAGGCTTTGGATGGCAGCAGCACGGCGCCCGGCACGTTGCGAGCACCAAAAAGCCAGTTCTTCGTGCCGATCGCGATGGGCCGTATCACGTTTTCGACCGCTCGATTGAAACCGCACAGGTGATGGAAGAGCTGATCGCTATGGCGAAAAGATTCAAGCAGGCAGTCGAGCGCCGAGCTTGACTTGATCTCAACGCCGATGAGGTGGCGTTTTACGACGCGCTGGCTAACAATGAAGAGTCTGTGCGAGAACTAGACGACGAAACGCTGAAAAGATCGCCCATGAACTGGCAACGAGCTTACGCCAAAATGTTAGCGTGGAATGGGCCGTGCGTGATAGCGTACGAGCCAAGCTGCGGCTTCTGGTCCAACGCATTTTGCGTAAGTACACGCCAGTAAAGCAGGCTGAAACCGTGGAAATGGTGATGTAACAGGCGAAATCGCTGTGTGCCAAATGGGCATAAAGCAGCCTTAGTACGCCACCGCCACGCTTGCAAGAGCGCCTAATGCTCGCGGTATTACGGTGGACGTTCCGGAACAAGCGATTGGATAATAAATACAGTTTTCGGAGAATGAATATGAAGGAAATCTCACTAGACGACAGTGGCAAACGTGGCTTTGAAAAGCTGTTCGCACATTGCTCGGAATGGAGCTCTAAACACCAGGCTGAGGTCGGGATAGCAGAAATGGCATTGGGGGTGGCGATCGTCGCATGGGGAGTGCAAGCTGGACACATTCACTTTGGAAACGAGGTGGTAGCGACAGAACTTTCCAACGGTGGATTGATGGGCGCGGCGATTGGCGCAGGTGTTGGGGGAGTTGGTGCGGCTATTCTTGGATCTATTGGCGTTGCGGGAGCCTTCACGTTTGGGATACCAGCAATTGCCCTCGCTACCGGTGGGATGGTAATTCTCGGAGCAGCTGGCTACGGCGCAGGAGATATAGCAGAAAAACTGCTGACGCCGCATCCTGCGTTAACCGATATTTTCGCCGGTGGGACCCTTTTATTCGTCGGTATGGCATTGATTGTAGACGGTGCCCGCCGTGTCGTAAAAGACAAACGAGTCTTGTACCTTGCGTCAAAATTTTCCGACGGGATCATTCAACTGGCGCCGTTAACTGCCAGAATCGTCGCAAGAACTTGGGACGAACTGCTCGACATTAAAATGGAGCTTGCGACGAGCCCTGCTGCAGGATTAACGACTGCAACAACAGCGGCAGCAGGGGCGGCGATAGGCGGGGCCTTGGCAGCTAGCTCGGTTACTGTGTTCGGCTCCCATGCTATTGGCGCTGCAGCACTTTCGCTCGGCCTTGTATCCGCACCCCTCTGGCCATTACTAGCAGGCTGCGCTGCCGGCGCTGCAGTCGGTATAGCAGCGTGGAAAGGCATCAAGCACTACCGTGGCGACAATCAACCTGCAAAATAGTGCTCATGATCAGATAAATCGACTGACTGAAAAAGTCTGCTTTCGATGAGGAAGATGGGAAGCAAGCCGTGCTGTTACGAGGTGAACTATGCAACTTCGCGATGTACTGATTCGGCTGGATTTCGAAGAGGACTGGGCCACTATGACGGACCAGCTCCCTGGGTATTATTTTAACTTCGGTAATCTTAAACTGAGTGCCACGCAAGTTACCAACCTATATTTACAACCCGTTTTTTTTATCTCTGGGATGATCATAACTCCTAGAAGTATTACGGAAATTTCGTCTGATATACCGGTTGAGGTGGAGTCGTTTGAGCAGGGGGTTGCATGGATCGTTTACCTGCTCGGCGAGAAATTTATTCCGTTCAAGACGACATCTTGGGTTGATGATGGTCGTCGATGGTCTGAGCACCTTCCGTGGGAGCGGTCACGTAAAGCGTTCGAAGGTCGACCGCAATGTAGCGTGGAGCGCGATTGGTTCCGGGTAGCAGCGAAGAAGATTCGGAATCACGCATCGGCTGCGGGCGCGTCCGATATGATTATTTTTCGTTTCGACGGGGAGGTTTTATCAATTGAAATGCCCGGCACGCATTTGGCGATGCCTGCCCAAGGAAAAGCATGGGATAGCGAATATTCTCTGGCTGCAACGAGAATGTCGGCACTGGCAAAAAGAATAATGGGCACCACAGTGTATTTGGGCGTTTGGAAGGGACAGCTGCAAATCGACAGATGTTGCTACCCCATTCTGCCGCGTGCGGACGACGCGGATGCAGGATCAACAGCGAAAGCCGATCCGCCTTAAAAAGTGGGTATCGAATGCTGTTACAGTAACTATGTTCACAATCCTTCCACTGAAGTCCCATTCCTACTCAGCCAGTCTTTCCGCAGCTCGTAGTCTGGTAGCACGCGCTCAATGCGGCGCCAGAACTCGGGGGTGTGATGGGGCTCGTGCAAGTGCACCATCTCATGCACTACCACGTATTCGGCGATTCGCGCGGGGAGTAGGATGGTCTTCCAATGGAAGTACAGCAAGTTGCCCTTGCCGCACGATCCCCAACGATAGCCCAGATCTTGAACCTTCACGCCGACAGGCGTGACCTCCATGCGCGCGGCGTAGTCCGCTACCTTGGCGGACAGCCAACGCGTGGCGTTGCCGCAGTACCAGCGGATCATGTGCTCACGACCTACGTCAGCCAACGCCTTGGGCATCACGAAGCGGCCACCAACTAGCTTTACCGGCACTATCGATTCGTCAACCAGGCGCAACCGATAGCTGCGACCGAGATAGAGGAAACCTTCGCCTTCGACGAACTCTTTATTGGGCGACTCACGGCTATAGGTTTCTTGCCGTGCCAGTTGTTGATAGATCCACATGCGCTTACGCTGAACGAAGTCGCGCAAGACCGCTTCTGTCGCCGTTGACGGTGCTGAGAGAATCAGATCCCCACTGCGGTCGACTGTAATCTCCAAAGACCGCCGAGCGGCGCTGCGCCGGATTTCGAAGTGCAAATCATCGACGGTGAGGATGTTCATGACGTCATGAGCCTCTCGTGGTTCGCACGTGCCAGCTCCATCAATTTATCGACCAAGGCTTCGATCTGCGGTGTCGGCAACAGACGCGAACGCATCAGCAACTCGAAGATGCGCGTGTTCAGCCCATCCTGCGCTGGCTGTCGATTGGGGCGCCAGAAATTCGGCGTCAATTCCGCCGTGATCGTGTCCACAACTTCTACCGTCAAATCCACCAGTTTCGTGCGTTCGACATTCGTCATCGGCGCATCGCCAACAGCAGTGTCAACCACCAGCCGAAGGAAGGGGCCGTAGTGTTCGGGCAGTTCTGGCAAGCGATCGTCATGGTCCACGGCCCCACTGCGAATCTCGTCAACCAAGACTTTAAGTGCCTGCGCCAGTTGGTCCCAATGGTCGCCCAGCTTGTCGAACAGATCGGCCAAGCGTTCACTCAATTTGCGGAAGGCGACCGGGTCCTGATCCATGTGCTCGCGAATGTGCGCGCGTATCGCGTGCTCCATTTCGGATGCCTTGGCGCGGTCACTCGGCTCGCGCATTACTTTCATGGCGAAGTCGGCGTCGGTGAGCGAGATGGGTGCAATCTTAGGGTCTACGCCCAAAGAGATGACATGTTCGTCAATCAGCTTGCGAACTTTGGCGCCTACATCCTTGCCCAGCACCGGCGTATCGCGGTAGCGGTTGCGCGCGCTCGCGTAAATGAAGGCCAGCAGCTTCGCGTCCGGCGCGAAAGGCAAGCCTTCTGGCCGTGGCAGCACCACGTCGAGCGTACTCAGGAACTGTTTGAGCTTGACAGTAAATTCGGCACGCAGACGCTCATTGCCGAGTACTTCAACGCAGGACTCAAAATCAGTGAGGCTCTCAATACCTCTGCTGCGGAACAGATCGACCACGCGCAAGTGGCGGTCACGCAGAACCGGAATCTCGTCTTTCAGGCTCTGCAAAGCCCCTTCAACGTCTTCGTCGGCGTAGACGTTGAGGGCCTGTTTGAGATGATGCGCAAGGCCAAAGTAGTCGACCACGATGCCGAACTGTTTGCCGTAGCCGGTTCGATTTACGCGCGCGATGGTTTGCAGCAGTTCGGCCTCGCGGATCGGGCGGTCCAGATACATCACCCCCTCGATTGGTGCGTCGAAGCCGGTCAGCAGCATCGATTTGACAATCAGGAATGCCAGCGGATCGGTCTTGGTCGCGTCCTTGTGCAACAGTGGCTTTTTGAAGCGCTTGATGCGCAGCTCCTGGGCTGCGCCATCAGTCCATTGCTTCCACACCGGAGCATCGTTATTGCCACCGGAGATGATCGGCGCGAACTCAAGCGTGCGCAGTGTGTCGCGATAACGCCATGCTTGCACTTGCGCCTGCAGGGCTGGCGGTCGACGGCACAGGGCTTCGTCATCCATCACCTTGTCGTCAACGCTCAAGGCTTCGGCTTCGGCCAGCAGCGCGTCGCGTGCCATAGAAAACGCATCGACATAGCGCACTACCGCCAACCGGCTGTACGCCACTACTTGAGCTTTAAATCCGTTGGGCAGAATGTGCGTCACGTAATGGCGCAGCATGTCACGCGCCTTATCGGCGATAAGTGCGGGCGCCTCGAAAATCTGACCTTTGGTTGCGTACTTCTGGCGAATCGCTTCGAGTTCCTCCGGCGTGTGCTCGCGGAACAGGTCTTCAAACAATTCGTCCAGATTGGCGCCGTCCTTGACCGCACCAACGGCCGTGCGGCCCTCGTAAAGTATGGGGACGATGGCACCGTCATCTTCAGCCTCACGAATCGTATAGCGGTCGATGAACTCGCCAAAAATTTCATGCGTGCGCTTCTTGTCGCCCATCAAAATCGGCGTGCCGGTAAAGCCAATGCGCGCGCAGTTAGGCAAGCCGGCTTGCAGTGCTGCCTGCAAGTCACCGCTCTGGCCACGGTGCGCCTCGTCTACCAAAATCAGGATGCTGTCGTCTTCGTTGAGCACCTCGGGCGGTGCCGACTCGCGCACCGCATACCGAGGCAGATCCTCCGGCGTGAGGCCAGGTTCTCCGTTCGCGTCGCCAGCGCGCTGTTTTTGGATCATGCCGAACAATAGGCCCGGTCCCCTGCGACGCAACATCGCCTGCAGCTTGTCAGCAGAACTGGCACGTTCCACCGACTCGCCTGTTAAAGCGGCGGTCAGGGTAAGCTGCTGCTCCAGATCGGTGCGGTCAGTCACCACCACCACTTTGAAACGGCGAAGCAGGGGATCGGTACGCAGCTTGCGAATCAAAAACACCATAGTCAGGCTCTTGCCCGAGCCCTGCGTATGCCAAACGATACCGCCGCGCCGGTCATGTTCGCCGTCCTCAAGCCGTGTCTTGCCGGTGCGCAGGCGTTCTATCGCGCGCGTGACGGCGCGATACTGCTGATAGCGGCAAACGGTCTTGATGGTATGGCCGTCGATATTCATGAAGAGCGTAAAGTGGCGCAGCACGTCGAGCAGCGTGCCCGGTTCAAACATCCCGGCAACCAGGCGCTCCTGCTCGGACAGATGGGCTTTGCCGAGCTTCGTGCACACGTCTTCCTCGGTCATCGGCGCCACCGTCTTCCAGGCAGCGTAGTGTCGGAATTCTGCGCCGATGCAACCAACCCTGGCCGTGTTGAAACAGGTTGCCACCAGCAACTGGTTCGTGTGGAACAGCGCCTCATTGCCCTCGTTGTCATCGACTTCGCCACTGGCCCGGCGCGCGTTGCTATAGCGGCGCAACTGGTCCACGGCTTCGGCGAGCGGCTCGGGCACCGCTGGGCTCTTGCACTCGACCACGACTAGCGGAATGCCGTTCACCAGCAGCACCAGGTCAGGCACGATGAAGGCCTTGCCCCGGTTGAATCCAGGCGGGCAGTCCACGCGGTACTGATTGATGACAGTAAATTCGTTGCGTTCCGGGTGATCCCAGTCGATATAGTGGATGGTTTGGGCCCGGCCACCGTCCCAGCCTGGCAAGCCATCGACCGTGATACCGCCGTGCAGCAGTTCGGTAGCGGTGCGGTTCGCCTCCATCAAGCGGTGCGAGGGGATGCGCGTGATAGCGCTCATGGCTTGTATAAGACGCTCATCGTCCAGCCACGGTTGTTCGACCCCGGCTATTTCACGCAGATTAAGCGCGTAGAGCTGGCGGCGCAGCATGGCCTCTTGCACCACCTCGGCAAAGGTGGCGCGCCCGGTGGTGGCAGGCCGATCTATATCACCGACGACATAGCGCCACCCCATGGCAGTCAGTTGCTCAACAAACGGGCGTTCGACTTCGTCCAATTCCCAGTCCATAACTCTCCTAAGCGTTTGCTAAGCCATTGATTTTATTGAGGAGGATGAAAACTGCGACATCCCAAGCATCCATTTCCATCCGATTCCATCCATTTACATCCGTTTAGGATGGGCTTACCCCTTTGGGCCCAGTCGATAGGCGGCGGTTCGCCCCGCCCCTTCCAGCAGCAGTAATTCGGTCGACTTCATTCGCTTGAGCAGATCTTTCGCCTGCCCGTCGGAAAGCCGGCAAAGTTCTATCACTTCGGCACGTCGAATTGCGCCATGTTCGCGCACGTAGTTCAGCACCAGCTGCTCATGCTGAAGATTGCTGAAGCCAAGTTGCCTGATGTAGGCGGCCTTGCCACCCTCTGCCTGATAGACACTGGCAGCGAGCGTGTAAGTGCGCCCGCGCGTGGCGCCGTGGGCCTGTGCGAGGCCAGCCTCGACCAATGCCTCCAGTGTGCGCTTGGCTTGCGCCGGCTCGCGCTGAATGTGAATAGCAAGTTCGTCGGTGGTAAGGCGTTTCAGGCCGCGCAGCGCAGCCAAGGCGATCAGACTGTCGATCGGCAATGCGCTGCCGAGCCGGCCTTCTTCTTCGACCACGCTTTTCAGAAATGCCTCGTCCGCGTCCGTCGTCGCCAATCGTAGAACGACGCTGCTTGCATCGGTACGCCGGTAGTCAGGCTCGGGCCGTCCAAAGCGCAACATGCCGCGATAGATTTTATCGACACCACGCCCCGAGCGCTCCACCACGCCGATGCGCTTCATCGCATCGGCCAAAGCGCGGTTGCGCGGACGCGGCTCGGTGGTCAGCAAATTCGCCAACGTCACGCCTTCCATCAGCCCACCGGGGTTGCTGATCGTCAGTCCATCATCGTCCATCCGCACATGTACGGCACCCAAGCGGTGATAGTCGCGATGCACCAGTGCGTTGGCTACAGCTTCGCGAAAGGCGCCTAGATCCACCTTGGGAACAGGCACGCGGAACAGGCCAACCTGTATCTCGCGTTCGGGGTTGTAGGGACGGAAATTCGTCTCCAGCCAGTCGAGCGCCTTGAGCAACGGAAAGCGGCGGAATTCGTTGAAGCCGACCGCCTCGCGCGCGAGCACCTGGAACGCGAACTCGTGCGTGGGCACCAGCTCGCGCAAGGCCAGCTCCTTACCAACCAGCAGCAGGCCGGTGAGCGTGGGGGCACGGGTGCCGTCGCTCTGGCGCGCCGTCAGGCCAAGCGCGCCGTCGAGCGCCTCGTCGTCGAGTTCCAGTAGGACGCGGTCGCCGCCAAATTGCTGCACGCACTGGCGCAGCCGCTCGCGCTCAAGCGGGTCAAGGTCGCTCAGTTGGGCGCCGGCCACCGCCTGTGCCGAGGCGTCCACCAAGCCGAAAGTTGTGGCGCGGCTGGCGCGGTCGTGCGGCAGCATCGCCACGCATTCGGGCTGGCCGTCGGCCTTCAGGCGCCGACGGAGGTACACGCCGCCGGTGGTCGCCACTTCGCCGTGTGCCTTGGGTACCTTGATGCATGCCACATTTACAGCGCTCAGTACGACGGGCACGACCGTGACCGCTAACGATGGCGATGTACGAGCAGCCACTAGACCGGCCAAGCCGGCCACCTGCAAGCGATCAGTGTGTAGCCCGGTCGGCGTGCCGTCGTCTTCCACCCCCAGCCAGAGCTCGCCACCATCGGCATTGGCCAGACAGATCACTGCCTCGACCAGATCCTTGTCGGACAGGCATTTGCGGTCACTCTTGAACTCGACGGTAAGCGATTCGCGCTGGGGCAGAATAGGGGGCATGGCTACGAGCCTGCTGTTTCAAGTATCGGCGCAATGCGGACCCGACCGGTCAGGAGGTCATCCATCAAACCAGATTTGGTTTTTTTTAACTTGCTCAAGGTACTTGCTTCGCTATCGATCACAGAACTGGACTCATCTAGGATCCGTACAATCTCGCGTTGCTCTGTCATCGAAATAGGAACAGCAATTGCCAATTTTCGAAATGTCGACTGTTGAATACCTTCCACTGTCGAACCGCTGCCCATCCGGAAGAGGCGACGACGGAACGGCTCACCAAGCAATAAATATTTAAGAAACGTATTGATAGTACTTTGACCGCTCTGAAGAATAATCATGCGCTGTGCAAATGCGAGTCGCTCATCGCTCTCGATTTGGGCGACATTACCGAGCGGGGCCTCCATCGTAAAAAGCACGTCCCCTTGTTGTGGGATTCCCCTTGTCATCCATTCATCATAGGTTCTCTCGCTGATGAACTCCTGGGGTTCAGTATCGACATACCCCAACCGAACATTTTTCGCCGTGATCAAAGGAATTCCTGAGGCACACTTCACAGGCGTCTTACCACGATAGTCAATAATGCGATCTACGAATTCTTCGATTTGACCAGAACGCCAGTCATTTGGAATCCAACCCAGCGGCGAGTTCTTGTAAAGATGCGGCGTCTGGCTCTGAGGCGGGCGTAGTTCTCCGTTGGCATCGATGCCACGGGTCAGCAGGTCATGCAACAGCCCCTGCTTGACCTGCTTGAGCTTCTCGATGATCGCTTCGGTCTGCCGAATGGTGGTCTCCAGTGCATCGAGGACCATTGCAATTTTGCGCCGTTCGTTGCCAGGTGGTCCAAATACTTGCAATGTGTAAACGTCATTCCTATTTAATCCAGGTACACCTGTTGACGAACCGAGCCGACTTAACGGCAAGTATGATAGTAACCAGTAAAGCCAGCGCTGATCGTCAGACTCGCATTTGACCCAATAAGTCGTATCAATCGGCCAGAATGATTCATCCGTCCAGCAGACTTTGCCTGCACTGCCTTTTCGGCCGACGATAATGCCAGGGCCTTCAATAAGTACACTATCATGTCGACCAACTTCTCCGTTTGATCCGAACACTGGATATCCATGCCCAGTCCGAATTTCGGATGGCAAGGGTTCGCCGTATTCAAGTGAAAGCAAATCACCCAAATCAGACATAACCTAGCCCTCCAAGGTATGCGCTCAGCGTAGTCGAGGCGATATTGCGTTCTTGCTCCAATGCGGCCAGCGTCACTCGATACTTGTCCCACCAGTTTTCAAACTCGGAAACAACTAGCAGCCGATGCGCGGCTATGCAACGCTCCAGGATAGACACCATGTCATTGCTCAAGATGGTCAGCAGCAGGTCAGCCGCGCTGGAATCATCGAGCCCATCGACAGCCGAATTAAGCCGCACCGTAAAGCCCTGCTCCTGCGCCTTGATCTCTTTCTTCAATGCGCCCAGTTGCGTCTTCCACGCCTTCCCCTGTGCCTCGTCCACAACAGGCTCGTCATCAGCAACCTCGGCTTCGTCGCCGTCTTCACCCGCACCTTTGCTTAGTGCTATGGCCTTGATCTGGCTGTCCAACTCGACCTTGCGAGCATCCAGCGCGGCTTGCGCATCGACGAAATCGGCCATCAGGAACTTGACCAGCTTGTGTTCGAGCGGTTTGTCCTTGCTTTGCTCGTCGTCCATGGCCGCCAGTATGCTGGTGCGCCATGCGTCGACAACACCCTTGGGGCCGCGCGCCATCAGAGTCATAAACTCGTACTTAGCATCGTCCCAAAAACCGGCCACGATGCCGCGCACCTGGAACCGTCCAAGCACGCCAGCGGGCTCCATGGCCTCGGTGAAGCTGTATAACAGGTCGTTGCGTAGGCCAACCAAGCTGGCGGCGCCTGCAATTGAGGTGATACGCGGGCTATGTTCACGCCACCATGCGGCGAAGGCGGCGCGCACCGCCTGTTCGCGCTGGAGCAGGCCGGGGTTGGTTTCGATGGCAGGCTTAATGGACTGGCGTGTCGTGAGCTGCGGCGCGAAATCGAAGTAGTTTGCGTCTCGCTCCACCAGAAGCGCCAGCGGGTCGAGGCCGTGCGCGGCTAGCATGTCGGCCTTGGCCGCCACCTCGGCCTTGGGCACACCGCCCAGCAGGTGCGCACGCACGTCGTGCTGCTCCGGCGCAGGTGCGTTGTCGGCGTAGCGGCGGATGTTGAGGTTGTAGTCGTTCTCGCGCAGCGTGGCCGTGCTGATGATGGCGGAGAAACCAGGTTCGGCCTTGAAATTTTCGAACGTGTTGACGATCTTTTCGATGTGTTCCGGCAGCAGGTAGTTCTGCGCGCGGCCCTCGAAATATTCGCGGTCGGCGTTGATGAATAACACTTGGCCACGACGCTCGCCCACCTTGCCGCTGGCATTGCCCTGGCGCTGGCGCAGCACCAGCACGCAGGCGGGAATGCCTGTGCCGTAGAATAGGTTGGCTGGCAAGCCGATCACCGCTTCGACCAGATCGGCCTCGATCATGGCGCCACGGATGGCGCGCTCTTCGCCGCCACGGAACAGCACACCGTGCGGCATCACGGTGGCAAGCTGGCCGCCGTCGCGCAGCACGGCCACCATGTGCTGCAGGAACATCAGGTCGGCCTTCTTACTTCCCAGGGACACCTCGCCGTAGCGGAAGCGCTCGGCGCGGAACTTGGGGGTCCATACGGACTGGCCGGCGCGGTCAGTGTCGGCACTGCCCCAGTTGATCGAGAAAGGCGGATTCGACAGCACGCGGTCAAAGCGCATCAACTCGCCCCCTTCCACGTGCTGCGGTTCGGCCAAGGTGTCCTCGTTTCGCAAGTCGGCGCTGCTGATGCCATGCAAGAGCATGTTCATCTTGGCGATGGACCAGACGGTGCCGTTCGCCTCCTGGCCGCACAAGTCAGCGCGGGTGCCATCGCCGCCATGTTCGTCGATGTACTCTTTGGCCATGATCAGCATACCGCCCGAGCCCACGCACGGGTCGTAGATGCTGTGATGTTGCTCTGGCTTGACTAGGCGTACCATCATGCGCACGACTGAGCGTGGCGTGTAAAACTCGCCACCCTTTTTGCCGGCCGAGTCTGCGAACTCGCCGATCAGGTATTCATAGGCCGCGCCTAGTAGATCGGGGAACTCGAAATCTTCGTTACGCAGGCGATAGATGCCGAAGTGGCTGATGAGCTGTCGCAGCTTGATGTCGGGGATTTTGCTCTGGCCGACTTTGCGTGAAAAGTCGATATGTTCCAGCACCTCGGCCAAGCTGGAGTTGTTGCTCTCAAGTCCCCCGAGTGCACGATTGAGGAAACCACCCACGTCAACGTGGGCCTCGTTAACCAAATAATCCCATCGCGATGTTGGGGGCACATAAAACGACTGCCCGTACCAGCGTTTGAGGTTGGCACTTTCCTGTGCTTCGGATTCGGATTTACCGCTTGCCCGTTCCTGAGCCAGGACCTGCTCGCGGCGCTGATCAAACACGTCCGAGCAACGTTTGAGGAACAGCATTCCGAAGATGTATTCTTTGAATTCTGAAGCATCCATCTTGCCGCGCAAGATGTCAGCGGCCTTGAATAAGTGGCGTTCTAGTTGCGGCAGTGTGATTGGCATTCTGAGGCTGGAGATGAGGAGTGATGCGGCGAACAGCAGATCATCCGCGCGAACCAGAGTATCGTTTACGCCAAAGCAACTGTCAAACTGGCTTCACGCTTACTGTCGTTCAGGGGCGGCCTCGCGCTTACGGCGCCACACGGTTGCAGTAAATGGTTTGCAAGCTCGCTCCCAGGTCGCCACGACTAAAGATAGGGCGTTCTGTGTAGTGCTGGATTGGGCACCAACCCCGCCGACCCCATCGGGCTTGCCTTCTTCCCACCCGGTCAACAGCCATGTCTTTTGCTGGCCGTGCTCGTCCAGCGGCAGGATCGCCGTCATTGGCCCCTTGCTGGTGCGCCCGTGGTCTTTTCTCTGAAGGTTTTGGAGAGCGCTTGCTGGATGCGAAGTTACACCGGGAAAAGCACGCCGCGGGGTGTAACCGAGAATGTAACCGACGCAGGCGAACATCACCTTCTGCACTAGCCGGGAGGCTTACTAACCGGCGAGCGAAAGTCAAATGTGGTAACGAGGCCAACGAAAGCGACTTCTTCTGTCGTGTCGCTTCATCCGACAGACAGCCGAGCTGGCCGACAGTCACCCAAGACTTACAGTCCTCCGAGCTGCACGTAACGTCGTCGCCGCGACCACTCGTCGTTCTGCTCGAACATCAGTACGCCGATCAGGCAGATGATGGCGCGCTCGTTCGGGACGATTCAGCTCCTGGGTCCCCGAATCTGCCGCGCCGATTACATCATGATGTAATTTGTATGCTGGCCGCGATACTGCTTCGCTCCCCTCATCTGGTATTACTGCATGACGTAATACGGGGCATCCATGTCCAGTTCTTGCAATTGCGCAATCAAATCAGCCATTGCCGGATATGCCGCCTCATGCGGCATATCCGCAACCATCGAATTCCAGTGATGACAAAATGCGCTGGACTCTCCTGCGCCCGGCAGGTCGGCTTTGCCATCGCAACGTTGCTGCGCTGCCAGTTCCATGTCCAGTTCAGCCATCGCTGGCTATGCCACTTCGTCCAGCATATCCGCAACCGGCATGGGGGCAACGTCTATACAGAGCATAGATGTTGTCGAATTTTGGCGGCCAGTATCGGCGCTGCTTGAGACAACATCTATACACATCGACTCCGCAACATCTATAGACTTGAACGCTCGCGTCTTTCGCTCTGGTTTGCACGGTGCCGTCATGATGGCCGCGAAGCTTTTTGCCTTGCGCTTTGCCAGTACCGGCAGCTTCAGGCCCAGCAAGGGAATCAGAATCTCATGGTGCTGACCCAACACAGCAATCAGCGTATCGCACACGGCAGGTTCGTTTAAAAGCTCCGGGTGCGATTTCAATGCTTCCAGCACCGCATGCCCAGCCGCGTCGCTGGTCGGCTTGCCGAGCCGCCTTGCGCGTGGCTGGTGCACCAACCCGAAGCGTTGGCCAACCTGCTGCTGGAAGTCGGCCAGCATCTTCTTGATTTTTTTGGGACCGCCAGCAAGTGCGCCACCCTGCAGCCGACCGGCGACCAAGGGCAGCAGCAGGACGTGGCAATGCGGTGCGGCTTCATCCATGTGGACAACGGCGCTGATGATGGGGACTTTGAAAAAGTGGCCTGCCCATGCAACGGCGGCGATGAAATACTCGCGATGCCCGACCGCGCTGTGAGTCGGAAGACTGAAGACCAGTTCCAGCGCCATGACGGCATCGCGACGCAGTTTCTTGACGCCGGCGTGGCCGAGCAGAGCCTGCGCCTGCTCGGCCACGCCGGCGGCAGTAGTAGGGCCCCGCAACATGTAGTTTAGGGCCGTTCGCGCAGGGTTGATTCCACTGGCTGCGCTTGCACCCAATTCAGCCTGTAACTCCCGCAGGTTGTGCATGGCCGCCACCTTGATGATGTTTTTTGGCGACGTGACACCACGCACGGTACGAGTGTTCAAACTCTTGAGCCGCAAAAACAGTGAATCAGTCATACGAATCCTCTACATGCTGCGTAAGCCAACGCCAACGCCAACGCCAGCATCAGCGGCAGGTCGGCCATTGGCGGTGTCAGTAAGCGCAGTGCGGCAGCGTGCAGGCAGTGGATTATGGCCGGTGCCGAACGCTTGGGAGTTTTTGCCGTTTCGAAGAGGTCCGGTTCTGCTTGGTGGCGACTGGCCTTTTCCTTTATTGGCTTAGGTTGTAGGCGCGCCATTACGCACCGCCGTTCAAGATGTTGGCGACAGCGGCAACAGGCCAGAGTAGTAATTTCCCGCGCTTGATTGGACGGATGCCGAAGCATTCGCCGGTAAGGCAGTGGTTCTTGAGGACGGTCTGGGTTGCTCGGCACATAGCGTGCGCGAACTCAGCCGTTGTTATGTGGTCGCGGCCATTGGCGACTGTTGCCAAGGCTGGCGGCAGTTGAATTGTCTGCATCATCTTTCCCTTTCATGGAATTGATGGGCAGATTCTCCTATCCTATATTGCCGCGCTGAGCCTCACGGGAAACTAGGATGCAACCGGGAATTTCCCGGGAATTTTTCAAGGAATAAGCCCCTCCTTGCGCAATTCGATCAGATGATTCTGAACGGTTTTGAGCTGTGGCTCAACATCATCTTTATCTAGTTTTAAATACCTTAAAACCTGGCGTGCGCCAGGACGCGGTCCGTGTGTCATCTCGATATTGTTCCAACTTTCGATGATGCGTCGTCGGCACCCGCGTTCTCGAGAAATATCCAGAGCTTTTCTACGTTCAACGGGCGACATTTTCGCACTCGCTTCCGGCAAGGGAGAATCTTCAGTTGTCGTTTTAATGAATGGCCGGAGCCAGCTCTTCTTCAATTCATCAAGCTGCGCCCGGAGTAAGAGCAGACGTTCATCTTGCAGCGCAGCTTCGCTCGGGACACCTTTATGATCCATGGCCGTCCATTTGGCAATCTCCTGCTCTATCTCATCAATCTTGCAACCAAGCTCCCGCCAGTATTGTCGCTCGCTTTCCTTGGCCGGATCATTCTTGCTATCGGACTGAAAGGCCAGTTTTTCCCTATTCTCCGGTGCCAACTCGTCCCACTGGAAAGGATAAAAACTGGACTTGACGCGCTCCTGCAATTCCGTCGGGAGCGCCAATAGCGGCATGTCGAAATAGTGTGCCAGTTCCAGGCGAAGTGATTTCCATGGCTCGGAAGTGGGTATCAAAGATGAGGTAGGCTCGTTAAATGCTTGGCCGTTCTCAACCGTTCGCCAGACGATACGCTCAGCTTCGGCAATAAGTGCCGCCCCCGAATTGTCTTGCTGGTGGAGTGCCCGAAGTTTCGCTGTCACGAAGCCGGCCGCATAGTCATCCATCTCCCACTTTGCTGAAACGTCAGACGACTCCCATGCCAGGCGCCTTGCGACATCCCGAAGTATCATCACGATTTCTTGATCCATTGCCACCCCTTCAGGTGTCGGTCTTCATGAATTGGGGCACCAGTCAGGCCGGTGAAGGAGCCGGTTTTTCGTCCGCTAAAACTAGACTGGCGCTATAAATCGTGACGGATGCGGTCAGCCGGACGTTACCACTCGCAATCCTGCTGGCGCTGGTACGAAGTCCACGCCAGCCTGTTCCAGCATCCATCCCTCGATTTTGATATGCCACTTGCGCAGCAGGTCCAGCGGGCGTCGAATGTAATTCTGTTCGCGCACGCCCTGCGGTGCATGCCCCTGAATTTGGGCCGCGATTCCGGCCGGCGTCTCGGTCCACTCGCTCAGCGTCGCGAAACTGCGGCGCAGGCCATGCAATGTCAAGTGCGGCAACCCGGCAACGGCCACCGCCTCATTGTGAGCAATGCGCGGCTCGGCCAAACGTCCAGACTTCACAGCCGGGCTACTGAACACCCATTCATTTCGGCGCGGCAGCGCGGACAGTATTTGCGCGACATACGGCGTGAGCGGGACCATACGGAAATCTTCCATCTTGTCGCTCAGCCTCATACTGCACCACTGAAAATCGACATCGTCCCAGCGCAAACTGGCTAGTTCTTCGCGGCGTGCGCCGACAATCAGCAGAGTTTGCAGATAGGCAGCGATGACTGGATTTCCAATTTGTTTGACGGCCCCGAACCAGGCGGCCAGTTGCTCGCGCTGTAATAGGTCGTGCTTCATTTTCGGCTTGCCCAGTATCTCCCGGACCTTGGTGCTCTTCGCTGCGTTCGTGGTCACGATAACGGAATAGCTTGGGTGTAGCGTGCACCAGTTGAGGCAAGCTTTTAGCAGGCGCATGGCCAGCCGGCCGCTGGACGGTCGCGCCAAAGCCTCTGCCTTGGCCCAAGCTTCCACATGCACGGCCGTCAGGTCGATCAGGCGTACATTGGCCAGCGTCGCCAGCGGGCCCGGCTCGGTAAGCTTTGGGCTACGCTTACGCTTCTCGCCACCAGCTTGAATTATTTTCCTGTGCGCCGCTATCTGGTGCTTTCCCCAATGCGGGGTGCGCTCCGCGACGTAAACCGGCCAGACAGCACCAAGGGTCACGGAGTCGCGCACCGCAGCAGCAGCGGCTTCCACCTTAGTCGCCTCTTGGGCCGCTTGCCGGGCTGCTCGCACTTGGCGCGGGTCAATGCCTTGGTCGGTCAATGCTTTGTAGCGCGTAGCTTCAGCCTGGGCTTTACCTACCGTCCAAGTACGAGTGTCGCCAATGGTGACTCGGAGAGTCTTCCCGTTCAGGCGAGTTTCGAAGATGTAAGACCGGGAGGCGCTGGCGGTGACACGCAAGCCGAGACCGGGCGTTTTGGCATCCCAGAATATGCTCTGCTGTTTGCCAGCTTCGCACTCGAAACTGCCCACCCTGGCCGCTGTGAAATTGACCTTCGCCATTTGCTGCCGCCTTCCGTGTAGGCACCATGTAGGCAAAGTCTAGCAAAATAAGGGAAGTCATAGGAATCAATATTTGGCATAAAAGCATCTGGATTTTGTCGAATCCCCTATGAGGAGGCGGTTTTCTGGCAGCCAAATCAATACATCGAAAAACAAAATTCCAACGATTTGTAATCATCAGGTGGCCAGTTCGAAACCGGCAGCCGGCACCAGGCATCAGGCTTGACATCGAGGGGCACATGCAAATTTGCATGTGCCCTTTTTTGTTTTCACGGCCTCCCGGATAGGTTGTCGGAAACCCGTGATTCTGGCCGCGGCGGCATACCTTGAAGCCCGACAGGAGATCACAAGAACCTTTGCCTCCTGTGATGCCGGTTCGCCCCGCCTGCCATGCCGCGGCCTCGCACCGGACTGCGCTATGCTCAGGTTTCATGTCGGAACCGGCAACACTTTGCGAAGTGGCAGACCAGCATTGCCGCCACAGACTGTGGCATTCGCACCCTCGGCACGCGCGATCGGCACGAATACGGTATATGATGATTCCAAGTGGAAACAAAAATGTTCAAATGCCCTATCTGAGCCGATTTTTCAGCTGCCTGACCCTGCTTGCCCTGCTGGCTCTGCCCTGGCTTCCAGGGATCGTTCACGCGGCAGCGCCCGCGCCGTGGTCCACGCTGGCCCATACGTCGTTTCTCCACCACAAGGCCCCATCGCTGGGCGTGGGCACCTCCCTGGCCCAGGATCGGCAGGGGTTCATCTGGCTCGGTACGCAGACCGGCCTGATGCGCTGGGACGGTTTCCAGTTCCGGCGCTATCAGGCGGCGCCCGGAAAATCCGGTTCGCTGCTGGACAGCTATATTCTCAACCTCCGCGTCGACAGCACCGGCCGCCTGTGGATCGGCACCAATAGCGGCGGCATTGCGCGGTACGACGCCGCGCGGGACAACTTCATTTCCGTCGGGGTGGGGAAGGGCGGCCTGAGCCATGTGCAGGTCACCTCGCTGGCCGAGGATGGCAAAGGCGGCATGTGGGTTGGCACCGGCGCGGGGCTGGAGCGCATCGATGCCGCGGGTGTGGTGCACGGCGCGCACAGCGGTGCTCCCCAGGTCGACAGCATGGCGCTGGTCAAGAGTGGCATCGAGTCGCTGCTGCGCGATCGCAGTGGCACGCTGTGGATCGGCACGAAGAAGGGTTTATGGCGGCGCAGCGCGGATGACCAGCCGCTCGTGCCGGTGCGCCTGCCGGTCGAAGGCGCCGGCCAGCCAACGATCAGCACGCTTTACCAGGATAGCGCCGGCAGGGTCTGGATCGGCACGCGTGCCAATGGCGCTTTCATGCAAGGCGATTCCCGCCAGGGCCCGGTCGTGGTAGGCGAGTCGCCGGCCCCGTCGACCCTGCAGAACGAGCGGATCTATTCCATCGTGGAGAAGACCGCCGGCGTGGTATGGCTGGGAACCGAAGGCGGTGGAATCGTCGAGGTCGACGTCGAGCACGGCCGCACGCGCCGTATCCGGCACCATGCGGAAATCGCGGACAGCCTGATCGAAGATGATGTCAGTGCAATGTTGCGCGACCACAGCGGGCAGGTATTCGTCGCCACGATGGATGGCCTCAGCCAGCACGACCCGCGCACCAACGGCATCATTACCATCCGCTCGCTGGGAAGCCCGGGGAAGCTCGACGTACCGAGCCTGCTGGCACGGCCGGATGGCAGCGTATGGTTCGGCGTCATGGCGGGAAGGATCGAGATCGTCGACCCGACCCGGGGCGCAATGGGGGAATTCGCGCCGGCGACCGGCACGCGAACCAGGGGGCTGCCGAAGAGCCGTGTCCTGGCGATGGCCAATGGTCCCGGGGACACGGTGTTCATCGCTACCCAGCACGGTGTGTTTCGCAGTACGGCGGACGGCCGCGACATCCGGCGCATCGATATAGCCGGGCGCCCCGGCGCAAGTCCGGCCTGGAGCGTGGCCTGGCACGACGGCGTGCTGTGGTTGGGCGGGCTGGACGGTATCTGGGGCCTGAAGATGGCGCCGGACGGATCGGCGCAGGTCATCCGTCATGAAGACCGTGCGCTGGGCGATTCCCGTGTCACGGCAATCCGGGCACTGGACGATGGCAGCGTCTGGGTCGGGACCATGGCGGGCCTGGCCCGGCTCGATACCAGGACCAACGCCGTGGAGCGGGTATCGCTCGATCCCGCCGCCCAGCCGGACACGCCGGGCCACTATGTGTCGTCGATCATCCAGGACACCAGGGGGCGCGTGTGGGTTTCCACCTTCTCGGCCGGCATCGCCGTGCTGGAACGCACCGATGCGCAGGGACGGCACTGGTTCCGCCGCTTCGGCACCGCCGAAGGTCTTCCCGACAACGGCGTGAATGCCCTGGTGCTGGACGCGGCTGGACGGATCTGGATCAGTACCGACAACGGCGTAGCGGGAATCGATGCCGATACGTTCGTCATACGAAAACTCGGCATTGCCGACGGCCTGCAGATTTCGGCCTACTGGACCGGCGCGGGGGTGCGGACCCCAGCCGGGGATATCGTGTTCGGCGGCGTTGCCGGCGTGACGGTCCTGCGGCCGGCGCACCTGAAGCGGCCCGGCTATCGCCCTTCCATGGCCATCACGCAGGTGTCGCTGGGTGGCAGGAGCATGACATCGGTGCCGTCGAACGGGGGCACCGGCTTGCCGCTGCGGATCGCGCCCGAAGAACGGGAGCGCGGCATCGCTCTGGAATTCTCCGCGCTCGATTTTGCGCCGCCCGGCTACCGCCAGTATGCCTACAGGCTCGATGGCTTCGACCGGGACTGGATCGAAACCAGCGCCGTGCCACCCCGGGCGGGCTACACCAACCTGCCGCCGGGGAAATACACGCTCGAACTGCGTGGCACGGCAAGCGACGGAGCGGACGCCATCCTGCGCGTGCCAGTCGTCGCGCTGCCCGCCTGGCACCAGAAAGACTGGGTGCGCGTCCTGGGTGGCCTGTGCGTGCTTCTCCTGCTCGTGCTGCTGATGCAGGCGCGTACCTCGCTGCTGCGCCGGAAGAAGCGCGAACTGGAAGCGATCATCGCCGGCCGCACAGCGGAGTTGCGGGCGACCCAGGCGCGGCTCGAGGAGCTGGCCTATGGCGATACGCTGACGGGCCTGCCGAACCGGCGCCTGTTCAACGATACGCTGCGCCGGATGACCGCGCAGGCGGCGCGTGGCGGCCAGCCGTTCGCCCTGCTGCTGGTCGACCTCGATCATTTCAAGTCGGTCAACGACACGCTGGGGCACGATGCCGGCGATGCGCTGCTCGTCACTGCCGCGGAGCGCCTCCGGTCGGTCGTGAGGGAAGGCGACCTCGTTGCGCGCCTGGGCGGCGACGAGTTCGCGATCCTGCTGGCGCCGGGCTACGAACCCGCGGTCGTGCAGGATATCTGCGAGCGGATCGTGGCCGCCATCGCCACCCCGGTCATCCATGGCGAGCACACGATGCACATCAGCGCAAGCGTCGGCGTGGCAGGCTATGCCAAAGAGCAGGACAGCGCCGAGCGGCTCTACAAGTGCGCCGATATCGCGCTCTACAAATCCAAGGAAGCCGGGCGCAATACCTGGTCTGCCTACGACGCCAGCAGTTCGCCGCTGACCACTGGCTGATCCCGGCCGCAGGCGCGCAGTCCCGCCATCGTGGCTCGTGCAGCGATCGCTGGACAGCCACGCCTGCTAATATCCGTGCTTTTCAAGGCCTGGAAAAGTCATCATGGAAGTCGACAGCACGGGCCGAACGTTCCGGAGCACTACATGACCTCTTCCGCCGCAAACGATTTTGCCCGTCCCTCGAACTGGCAGGATTTCGAGCGTTTGTCCATCGCCCTGTTATCCGAGATCTACGCGACCCGCCTGCGCCGCTGGGGCAGCGCGGGCCAGCGCAAGAATGGCGTGGATGCGTGGGCGAAGCTGGCCGATGGCCGGGTGGTGGCATTGCGGATCGAGGGGCGCACCGAGCGTTATGGCCAGCCGCTGACCCCGGCCGATGTCGACATGGCGCTGGCGGAGGCGGCGGACTTCCCCCATCCGGCCGATGAGTTCATCCTGTTGTCGGCAGGGCCCGGCGATGCCGGATTGCAGGCGCATGCGGCCGGGTTGAGCGCCAGCCGGCAGGCCGCCGGCCAGTCCTCGGTGGCGGTCTGGGGCTGGCCAACGATCGCTGCCCACATCGGCCAGCAGCCGAAAGTGCGCGGCGTGTTCTATGGCCATGAAGCCAGGGCTTCCGGCAAGTTCAAGCTGGTCCTGCTTGCCGCCGCCGTCCTGGTGGTCGCCGGCGGCGCCGGCTCGCTCTTCCTCGGCAAGAACGCCATCGACGCGTCGCAGGCCAGGCCGCCGAATGCGGCGGCGAATGTCGGCAACATCGCCGCCAACCTCGATGAGCTGACCGCCACTTACCAGCAATGCCAGGAGCTGTTGGGCAGCAATACATTCACCTTTACCGGCGAGCTGATCGAAACCTGCCGGGATCCCGCGGCAAGCCAGCTGGCCGCGCTGTCGAAGAAGGTCGACAGGCAGCGTTCCGGCTTCGACGCGCAAGTGCAGGCCGAACTGGCGCGGCTGCTGGTGATCTTCCACGAAGATGTGCGCGAAGCCGTTGCGGTCACATCGGTGGCCCATGCGTTCGACAACGAAGTGGTGCAATCGATGAAGGATGGCTGTGCGGCGGAGCAGGCGAACGATCGCAATGCGCAGGCCATGAAACAAGCCGCCATCGGGCAGGCCGGCGCAAAGCAGGCAACAGTGAAGCAGGCAGCTGTGAAACAGGCCGGCATGGCGGCGGCGGCGGCCCAGGTGAGGTACTACTACCTGCTCAAGGATTTCATCATTCCGGAGATGGCGGCGGCCAGGGAAATCCTCCAGCTGCATGCCAGCGGCGCGCCCGCGCCGGAGCCGATGAAGGCGGCCGCCGGGCGCATGGAGCAATTGCTGACGGCGCGGATGGCGTATGCGCCGAAGGAAACCCGCTGGCCCCTCACGCTGTCGTCGCTCAAGCACACGGCCGCGCGAGACTCCGTTCCCGGCGCGGGGCAGGCCAGCGACGCGGCGGAAGAAGCGCGCTGGCGCGACGTGCTGGCGCAGTCGGCCACCCGGTCGCTGCGCGGCCGGGCCAAGGATATCGACGCGCTGATCGCGTGCGGCGTCCTCAAGGAAGATGCCCGGGCGCTGGCGCCGGCGAACTGACCCAGCTGACCGGCCAGTTCAATGCAGCGCGGCATCCCCTGCCGGTTTGATAAGATGAGCACAACGTTCAATCACGGGAGTGCTCATGGCTCTGCAACACGCTTCTTCCGGCCAGGTCATCGCATTGCAGCGCAGCGGTGAAGACGGCTCGCAGTTTTCTTCGATCGCATTGGCCAAGACCGACGATATCGAACTGATCCGCCTGGTGCTGCCCACCGGGAAAACCATGCCCGAACACTGGGTCAAGGGAGAAATCACGCTGCAATGCCTGTCCGGCGAAATCGCCGTGGAGGCGCATGGCCGCACGGCGACGCTGCATGGCGGCGAAATGCTGTTTCTCGCCGGGGCAACGCCGCATGCGCTGAAAGCGGTAGCCGATTCGGTGGCCTTGCTGACGATCGTGCTGAAGAGCTGACCCGCCCGTTTCCCGGTCCATGCCGCGTCACGGGCACAGGTAGCGCACCGCATACAGTGTGCGCGGGCTGCCGAGCGGCATGCCGTTGACGGGATTGCGGTCCAGCTGCGCGACGTTGTCCAGCTGCAGGCAAGCGCCGGCTGTCACGCTGGTTCCCGTCACGAACACATGTGTCACGCCGGCTGCGCGCAATGGCGCGGCCGCCAGCGCAAGCCCGCGGGGCGCGCTCAGGCTCGGTGGCAATCCCATCATTCGCCGTGCTTCCGGCATGCTGACGACACGGTTCGACAGCGCCGCGCCGAACAGCGGATAGTGCCAGCTGCGGTCGGCGGTATTCAGGATCGTCGACCCGGCCGGCAACGCATCGAGCAGCGGCGGGTATTCATAGAACGCCGGCCGCGCCGTCTGCCGCGACAGCACGATACGGTCGCCGAACTGCAGCGCCTGGCGCGACAGAAACACGCCCAGCATCGCCACGATGCACACGGCAAGGGTGATATCGAACACCCGGCGCCACTGGCCGGTGGCTTGCGTGACGACCCATGCCAACAGTGGCAGTGCCAGCGGCAATGCCCCCAGCACATAGCGCGGCTGCCGGTCGCCCAGCAGGAACCATGCGGCCACGATGAACAGGACCGCGAACAGCAGCGACAGGCGCACCCGGTGCAGGCGCGGGCCATCGCGCACCGCCGCGGCGGCCAGCGCCACCGCCGTGCCGGGAATGGCCGTGGCGACGAAGGCACCCAAGCCCGAGCTGTGCTTGAAGTTCTGGCCGTAGTGCTGCGTTTCCATCCATGGATAGACCAGCCACTGCCAGGTATTGCTGACCCATTCGAGTTGCGTCACCTGGCGCAGCGACAGGTCGAAATCCGGCGCCGGCAGCCAGCCCATCCATTTGCCGATCAGCGGTACGCCGACCGGATGCAGCGGATTGCCGAGCACGATCGCGTTGCGCAGTAACCAGAAGCCGCCCGCCAGCGCTGCCACCGTGCCGAACACGGCCGCGTTGCGCAGTGCGCCGGCCAGGGTGCGGCCGCGTGCGCAGGCCACCAGCCCGACGGCCATGGCGCTCAGCAGGTGCAGGCTCTTGAAGCCGATCGCCAGTCCCATGCACAGGCCGGCCAGGGCCATGGCCAGCGGTGGGCGCAGCGATGACAGCACGAAACACATCGCCAGCGCCGCGAAGGCCATGCCGCCGATATCGGCGCCCAGCTCGACCGATGAAAACGCGACCATCGGCACGCCGAGCAGGCCGCAGCAGGCATACAGCGACGCCTTGCGATCGGCGTCGGCCTGCCGGCACAGCGTGTACGTGGCCATCACCAGTGGCACCAGCAGCAACAGGTCGGCGCTTGACACGAGCCGTTCCGGCAGCCAGTCGAGCAAGACCGCCCACAGCACGCTGGCATTGGCAGGGAAGGTATGGGGAAAGTTGCGGTCCCATCCCATCAGCGAGTGGGTTTGCAGCAAGTCGACGGACAGGGGCAGGTGATAGGCCATCACCTCGTAGCCCTGGGGCCGCCCGAAGGCCAGCAGCACACCGGCCAGCAGGAAAACAGCCAGGGTCAAAACAGCCAAGGTCAGCCATGGGAGGAATTCGCGCTGCCCGCGTGGCCAGGAGAAACCGGCCGGCATGGCAGGGACGAGGCGCAGCGCCAGCACTGCCAGCAGCAGCAGCAGTGCCGCGTGGCCGACGGAAGCGCCGGGCCAGCCGGTCATCAACTCCAGCAACCCCAGGGCATGGAAGGGCAGCAGCATGGCACCGAAGAACACGGTGACCGCCACCAGGCCCCGTTCGGCGGCGAAGCGGCGCGCTACGGCAGCCGCGGTCCAGGCACACAGCAGCAGGTAAAGAAACGCGCTCACCGCAGATGCTCCGCGACAGTGCGCACCGCCTGCCACAGCGTCGCCAGGTAATTGTGGAAGCCTTCGCTGAACGCGAAGTAAACGATGGCGGAGCATGCCGATGCCGCAGCGGGCACTTTCGACACCAGCGCAGCGGGAAGCCGGCTCATGGCGTGTCCTTTCTGAAGCTGTTGCCGCACACGACCTCGACGTGGAAACGGGGCCGCTTCTTCGTCGATTCATAGACCTTGGCCAGGTATTCGCCGATGATGCCCAGGCTGAGCAGCTGCACGCCGCCCAGCAGGTACATGGGGATGACGCCGGAGGCCCACCCGGGTACCGCCTCGTGCGTAAACAGGCGGATGCCGAGCGCCCATGCGGTCAGCAAGAGGCTGCCCAGCGATACCAGGACGCCGGCACCGGTGATCAGCCGCAGCGGAGAAGCCGTGAAGGAGGTAACGCCTTCCCAGGCCAGGGCCAGCATCTTGCGCAGCGGATATTTGGATTCGCCCGCGAAGCGCGACGCGCGATCGAATTCGACGACGGACGTGCGGTAGCCGAGCTGGGGAACCAGCCCGCGCAGGAACAGGTGGGTTTCCTCGTAGTCGCGCAGCGTTTCAACCGCCCGGCGGCTCATCAGGCGGAAGTCGGCATGGTTGAACTGTACCTGCACGCCCAGCAAGGCGAGCAGCCGGTAATAGCCTTCGGCGCTGCACCGCTTGAAGAAACTGTCCACGGCCCGGCAGCGCCGCACCGCGTAGACGATTTCGCTGCCGGCGCGGTAATCGTCCAGCATGCGGGGAATGGCGTCGAGATCATCCTGCAGGTCGGCATCGAGGCTGACGAGCACTTCGCCGGGCGCCGTCAGCAGGCCGCACAGCAGGGCATTCTGGTGCCCACGGTTGCGGCTCAACTTGATGCCGCAGACGGTGGGGAATGCCGCCGCATATTCGCCGATGAGGCGCCAGGTGCAATCGCTGCTGCCGTCGTCCACGTAATAGATCGCACTGCCCGGTGCCGCGCGGCCTTCGGCCTTGAGCCGGTCCAGCAGGACCACCAGGCGGCGTGTGGTTTCCGGCAATACCTCCTGCTCGTTGAAGCACGGCAGCACGAGGCTGACGACCGGCGCTGACCGCAATTCCAGTGCCGGTTCCGGTGGCTTCGAGAAGTCCAGGTGCCATGGATGCAGGGTTTCCATACGATTTCTCCAATCGTGGTCAGCAGTTGGGCAGGAAAAGCCGGCCGTCGGCAGGCATAGCAGTGCAAGGCGTTCGCGGAGCCTGGACGCCCGTAAAAGCAATGCCGGCGCACCGCGAGACAAGCAAGCTGTGCGCCGGCAGATTGGCACGGAAAGTGGGGAATCGCGCAGGCATGATGACAAACGTGCAAGCTAATCCGTCAAGTCTATCATGCCTTTTGGTAAGTTAATTGGACTGAATCAAGAGTTACTTTGAAGCGGGCGCAAGTGTCTCATCACGGGGATCGCGGGCCAGCATCCGGGCCACCAGCGCTTCCGGCTTGACGCCATCGAACAGCATCGATGCCACGCCATTGGTGAGCGGCATGTCGACGCCCAGCCGGGCGGCCAGTTCGCGCACGGCCTTGGCGCATGGCACGCCTTCGGCCACGTGCCCCAGCTCGGCCACGATGGTATCGAGCGCCTTGCCTTGCGCCAGGCCCAGGCCCACGCGCCGGTTGCGCGACAGGTCGCCCGTGCACGTGAGGATCAGGTCGCCCATGCCTGTCAGGCCCATGAACGTTTCGATATTGCCGCCCAGCGTGGTACCCAGCCGGGTCACTTCGGCCAGGCCGCGGGTGATCAGCGCGGCGCGGGCATTCAGGCCCAGGCCCATGCCGTCCGCGCAGCCGGTGGCGATGGCCATCACGTTCTTCACGGCACCGCCGACTTCCACGCCGATCAGGTCGTCGCTTGAATAGACGCGCATCGTACCGCCGTGCACCACGGCCACCACGCAGTCGCGCAATGCCGCCGAGGTCGAAGCGATGGTCAGCGCGCAGGGCAGGCCGCGCGCGACCTCCTGCGCGAAGGATGGACCCGACAGCGCGCCGCCGGCGATCTCGTCGCCCAGCACATCCCGGAAGATCTGGTGCGGCAGCAAGCCTGTTTCGTACTCGAACCCCTTGCACAGCCAGACCAGGTTCGGGATCGGCCGCCCCTTCAGGCTGTGCAGCAAGGGCCGCAGGCCGGCGACGGGCGTGGCTGCGATGAGCAAGCCCTCCTCGCCATCGGCAGCGCCGTCGCGCTGCACGTGGGCAACGGCCTCGTCGAAATCGGCTGTCACGCGCAATGCCGGCGGAAAGGGAAAACCGGGCAGGTAATGGGTGTTGTCGCGTGCGGCAGCCATGTCGGCCATCGCATCGGCGTTGCGGCCCCACAGGAGCACGTCATGGCGCGCGGCCACGGCGATGGCGACGGCCGTGCCCCAGGCACCGGCGCCCAGTACGGTAATACGGCGCCGGTTCGCTTGATTCTCTTGCATGTCGAATACCCCGGATACCGCAGCGGCGGTATCAAAAAACCCCGATACCGCCGTTGCGGTATCCAAAAACGCCTTACATCGCCGTCTCGGTATCCAATATCAGCGATACCGCCACGGCGGTATCAAAGACCCCAGACGTCGCTGCTGCGCACGAAGCCGTTCAAGCCATCGCGATGCCGCACCTTGACCCAGCCGTTCGCGCCGGGCTCGCCCAGCTCCAGCAGAACGCCCTTGTCGGCCGTAAATACCACGGCGGACGTGTCATCCTCGGCCGTGCGCACCTTCACGTTCGGTACGCGCACGATGACGTTGCGGCGGGAGGAGAGGCCGCGCGCGGGTGTCCAGGCCAGGTCGCCGGACATGTCGCGCACCTTGACCCAGTCGCCATAGGTCAGCACGACTTCCAGCGGCGCGCCGCGCGGCACGATGAACAGCTTGACGCCCTTGGTGGACGGGGCGTCGTACAGCACGGCGGGCGCCGCGCCAACCGTCTTGTAATCGGCAGCCCAGCTGGTGGTGCTCAGCAGCAGAGCGGCTCCTATTATCAAGCGGGTAATACTCATTGCTAAAAACTTTCGTCCAAAATGATCAAAGGCCACAATGGGCCTTTGAATGGGAGAAGCGGCTGCGGGAATTCAATCCGGGGATGCCCCCGGCCGCTCCCGGTTCAGCGATTACTGAACGGTGTTGGTGCCTTCGGCGGTCTTGGCTTGCTGTTCGGCGATAGCCTGCAGGCGCTGCTGGTAGAACACTTCGAAGTTGATCTCGGCCAGGTGGACTGGCGGGAAACCGGCACGGGTGATCAGGTCGGCGATGTTGGCGCGCAGGTACGGGTACACGATGTTCGGGCAACCGATACCCAGCAGCGGATCCAGCTGTTCGGCCGGGATGTTGCGTGCTTCGAAGATGCCTGCCTGCTTGCCTTCCACCAGGAACGCCACCTTGTCGGCTACCTTGGCGGTCACGGTGATCGTCACGGTGGATTCGAAGATGCCTTCCTGCAGGGGCACGGCGCCCACGTCCAGGGCTACTTCGATCGACGGAGCTTGCTGTTCCAGGAAGATTGCCGGGGAATTCGGCTGTTCCAGCGACATGTCTTTCAGGTAGACGCGTTGGATTTGGAATACGGGTTGCAGGTTTTCGTCAGACATGGAACGCTTTCAATGAATTGGACAGATGATTATCGTCGTCCGCCCCGAGCCGGTTGTGCTGGCCTGGATCAAACGCGTGGGCAATTGTAGCAAAACAAATATGCGGAACAGCCTTTTTTTGCCCCGCGTTGCATTTTTATTAATCGACGTAAATCGTCAGCCATTCAGCAGCGGATCGAGGCGGCCGGCCTGGTCCAGCGCATACAGGTCGTCGAAGCCGCCGACGTGGGTTTCGCCCACGTAAATCTGCGGCACCGTGCGGCGCCCCGTCTTCTGCATCATCACCTGGCGCTGCGCCGGATCGAGATCGACGCGGATCTTGTCGATATTCTTGATGCCCTTGCTTTCCAGCAGCCGCTCGGCGCGGATGCAGTACGGGCAGATGGCGGTGGTGTACATGGTTACTTGAGCGGTCATGGCGGTAATCCTTTCTTTACTTGGTGATCGGCAACCCTTGGGTTTTCCACGCTTCGATGCCGCCGTCGAGAACGACCACATCGGCGAATCCCGCCTTTTCCAGAATCTTTGCGGCGCCATAGGCGCGCGTCCCTTTTTGGCAGACGACCACGGCCGTCCTGTTCTTGAATTTGTCCAGCTCGCCGCTGCGCTTGGCCAGTTCCCCCAGCGGGATATTGCGTGCATCGGGCAGGTGGCCTTCACCGAAGGCGGCGGCGTCGCGTACGTCCACAATGGTGGCTTTGGCGCGGTTTATCAACAGTGTAACCTGCTGCGGCGTCGCCCTTTTGCCCCGTTGCGTGAGCGCTGGCCACAGCAGCGCGCCGCCCGACAACACGGCAATGCCAACGAGAAAGATATGGTCGAGGATGAATTTCACTTAGCTTCCATTGGTTGAAGTCAATCCGCGCATTATAAAATAGAAGACGAACAACGGCCCCGGCCGACGATTTCCTATCCTACCCTCCTGAGAAGATTGCTCTATGTACAAAATTGTTTTCATGCGTCATGGCGAGTCCACGTGGAATCTCGAGAACCGTTTCACCGGCTGGACCGACGTGGACTTGACCGAGAAAGGCGTGAAGGAAGCGAAATCCGCCGGGGAAGTGCTCAAGCGCGAAGGCTACACGTTCGACCTGTGCTACACCTCGGTGCTCAAGCGCGCCATCCGCACCCTGTGGCTGACGCTCGATGAAATGGACCTGATGTACCTGCCGGTGAAGAACGACTGGCGCCTGAACGAGCGCCACTATGGCGCCCTGCAGGGCCTGGACAAGGGCGAGACCGCCGCCAAGTTCGGCGACAAGCAGGTGCTGGTCTGGCGCCGCAGCTACGATATTCCGCCGCCATCGCTGGAAGAGGGCGACGACCGCGCTTCGTTCAACGACCCGCGCTATGCCGGCCTGCCGAAAGAGCAGATCCCGCTGACCGAATGCCTGAAGGATACGGTGGCCCGCGTGCTGCCGGCGTGGAACGAGGAAATCGCCCCGCAGATCAAGGCCGGCAAGAAGATCCTGATCTCGGCCCACGGCAACAGCCTGCGCGCCCTGATCAAGATGCTGGACAATATCAGCGACGAGGAAATCGTTGGCCTGAACATTCCGAACGGCCAGCCGCTGGTGTACGAACTGGACGCCGACCTGAAGCCCATCCGCCATTACTACCTGGGCGATGCGGATGCGATCGCCGCCGCGCAAGCCGCGGTGGCCAACCAGGGCAAGGCCAAGTAACGCTCGATGCCAGTTCACCGTTCGCGGCGCGCCAGCGCCTGGTTTGCCGCGCTCGGCGTGGCTGCGGCCGTGGCCATCGCTCCACTTGCGCCGGGATTCGGCGGGGGCGAGGCCCTTGCCGCCGCGCCATCCAAGCAGCCAGCCAAGCAGCCGACCAACCGCAGCAAGCAGAAAGCCGCCGCCGAGGCGGAGCGCGCCGCGCTGCAGCAAAAACTCAATGCCCTGAAGCGCGACATCGGCCAGACCGAAAGCGCGCGCGAGGACGCGGCCGACACGCTGGCCGAGTCCGAACAGGCGATCTCGAACGCCAATCGCCAGTTGCGCGAACTGGCCGACGAAACGGCCGCCACGACGGCGAAGATCACCGAACTGTCGACCGAACGCGAGCGGCTGGCCGGCACGATCGCCAGCCAGAAGGGGCAACTGGCCCGGCTGCTGCGCGAGCAGTACGTGGCCGGCAACGAAGACCGGATCAAGCTGCTGCTGTCCGGCGACAACCCGAACCGCATCAACCGCGACCTGCAACTGATGTCCTACGTCTCGCAGGCGCAGGCGCAGCTGATCGAATCGCTGCGCACCAACCTGGCGGCCGTGGAAACCAACCAGGCCGAGGCGCAGAATGCGCGCGATGAGCTGGTGGAAATCGCCGAGGAAGAAAGCCAGCAGAAAACGCTGCTGGAACAACAGAAGGCCCGGCATGCCGCACTGGTGGCGAGCCTGTCGCAAAAGCTCGACACGCAGCGCAAGGAGGTCGGGCGCATCGAGCGCGACGAACAGCGCATGGGCGCGCTGGTCAACCGCCTCAACAAATTGATCGAAGAACAGGCCCGCGCCGCCGCGGCGGAAAAGGCCCGCCAGGAACGGCTGGCTGCGCAACGCGCGGCCAGGGCGAAAGCCGAAGCGGAAGCCCGGGCCCTGGCGGCGGCCAAGGCCAAGGCCGAACGCGAGCGGCTGGCGCGCGAACGCAGGGAACAGAAATCGGCGCAGAAGCCGGAGCCGAGGATCGCCCAGAAGCCCGAGTCCAGGCCCGATATCAAGCCAGACTCCAGGCCGGACACCGCGCCCGAGCCGAAACCGGAACCGAAGATCGCCCAGCGCGAACCGGTGAAACCGGAGCCGCGCGACGAGGGCGCGGCCCGCCCGGCGGACGTGGCGCTGGCGCCCGCCGCGCCGGCCGGCGCGTTCGCCAGCCTGAAGGGGCAGATGCGCGCGCCCGTGTCCGGCCGCGTGGCTGCCCGCTTCGGCAGCAAGCGCGGCGACGGCCCGAGCTGGAAGGGCGTCTTCATCCTCGCCGGCGAGGGCACCGAAATCCGCAGCGTGGCCCAGGGCCGTGTCGTGTTCGCCGACTGGCTGCGCGGCTTCGGCAACCTGATCATCGTCGACCATGGCGGCCAGTACATGAGCATCTATGGCAACAACCAGTCGCTGCTCAAGCGTGCCGGCGACGTGGTCAAGGGCGGCGACGTCATCGCCGCGGCCGGCAACAGCGGTGGCAACGAGGAATCGGGTTTATACTTCGAGCTGCGCCACCAGGGCCGGGCGTTCGATCCCGCCGAGTGGGTGAAGTTCTGACAAGCGTTGATTGCAGGCGTGCCGTATGCGCAGCTCGACCCCAGTCCTTGCAGTTGGGGGGAGCGCATGCAATATCGACTCGCTGGCCGACCCTCCGTAGTACCTCAGTGGAACATCAATGGGTAACAAACTCAAGAGTATCGGCCTGATCGGCCTGGGCATGGTGGCCGGCGTGGCCGCCTCCATGAACTTTTCCGCGCTCGCGCAGCGGATCGACGCCCCGTTGCCGCTGGAAGAATTGCGCCAGCTGTCGGATGTGTTCGGCCTGATCAAGAGCGACTACGTTGAAAACGTGGACGACAAGAAGCTGCTGCAGGAAGCGATCGCCGGCATGGTGTCGTCGCTCGATCCGCATTCGGTGTACCTGGACGAAAAGGCGTTTCGCGAAATGCGCGAATCGGTGCAGGGCAAGTTCGTCGGCATCGGCATCGAAGTCTCCACCGAGGATGGCTACGTGAAGGTGGTTTCGCCCATCGAGGATACGCCGGCGTTCAAGGCGGGCATCCGCTCCGGCGACCTGATCACCCGCATCGACAACGTGCCGCTGAAGGGCCTGTCGCTGGACGAGTCGATCAAGAAGATGCGCGGCGAGCCGCGCACCAAGGTCGTGCTGACGATTTCCCGCAAGGGCGAGGACAAGCCCCTGATCGTGCCGATCGTGCGCGAGGAAATCCGCGTGCAGAGCGTGAAGGCGAAGCTGGTCGAGCCCGGCTACGTGTGGCTGCGCATCTCGCAGTTCCAGGAGCCCACCGTCGAGGAGATGGTCAAGAAACTGGCGGCGCTGTACGAGAAGACGCCGGACATCAAGGGCATCGTGCTGGACCTGCGCAACGATCCGGGCGGCGTCGTGCCGGGCGCGATCGGCGTGTCGGCGGCGTTCCTGCCGAAGGATTCGGTGGTCGTTTCCACCAATGGCCAGCTGGCCGATTCGAAACAGACCTTCTATGCGCGGCCCGAATACTATGCCGGCCGCCACCCGGGCGACCCGCTGGCCAGGCTGCCCGCGGCGGTGAAGACCGTGCCGCTGGTGGTGCTGGTGAATGCCGGTTCCGCGTCGGCTTCCGAGATCGTCGCCGGCGCGCTGCAGGATTACAAGCGCGCCACCGTGATGGGCAGCACCACGTTCGGCAAGGGCTCGGTGCAGACGCTGCGCCAGCTGACCGCCGACACGGCCGTCAAGCTGACGACCGCGCGCTACTACACGCCGAAGGGCCGGGCCATCCAGGCCAAGGGCATCGAGCCGGACGTGCACGTCGATGAAACGGCCGAAGGCGATGGCCTGAACAGCCTGCGCCTGCGCGAGGCGGACTTGCAGAAGCACCTGTCCGGCGACGACAAGGAAACCCGCCCCGTGCGCCACGACGAACTGGAAGAAGAGCAGCGCCTGCTGGCGCTGGCGAAGAAGCAGAAGCCGGTCGAATACGGTACCCGGGAAGACTTCCAGCTGGCCCAGGCGCTGAACCACTTCAAGGGCTTGCCGGTGAAGCTGGCCAAGGCCGACACGCCGGCGGAAAAGGGCGCTGCCGAGATTCTCGTCAAGCCGGATACCAAGACCGACACCGTCAAGCCGGAAGACAAGAAGGCGCCGCCCTCGCACGTGGCGCCGCCGAAAGCGACGCCGCCCAACGCCGCGCCGCTGGAAGCGCCGTCCTTGCAAACAAAATAATCGCGCATGAACGACGAACAGCTGCTGCGCTATTCGCGGCATATCCTCCTCGACGAGATCGGCATCGAGGGCCAGCAGAAGCTCCTCGGCGCGCGGGTGCTGGTGATCGGCGCCGGCGGCCTCGGTTCGCCCGCCGCGCTGTACCTGGCGACGGCCGGCATCGGCCACCTGACGATCGTCGACGACGACGAGGTCGACCTGACCAACCTGCAGCGCCAGATCGCCCACACCACGGCGCGCATCGGCCAGCCCAAGGCGCTGTCGGCAAAGGAAGCGATCGCGGCGATCAATCCGGACGTGCGGGTGACCGCGCTGATCGAGCGCGTGGACGATGCGCGCCTGGCCGAACTGGCCGCCGCCAGCGACGTCGTCCTCGATTGCACCGACAACTTCAAGACACGCCATGCCGTCAACCGCGCCTGCGTGGCGGCACGCGTGCCGCTGGTCTCCGGTGCCGTGATCCGCTTCGACGGCCAGGTCAGCGTGTTCGACCCGCGCAGCGCCGAGGCGCCGTGCTACTCGTGCCTGTTCCCGCAAGACCAGGCGTTCGAGGACGTGGCGTGTTCGACGATGGGCGTGTTCGCGCCGCTGGTGGGCGTGGTCGGCGCCACCCAGGCGGCCGAGGCCCTGAAGATCGTGATGGGCATCGGCACCTCGCTGGCCGGCCGGCTGCTGCTGCTCGACGGCTTGCGCATGGAGTGGACCAGCATCGGCGTGGGGCGCGCGGGCGGCTGCCCGGTTTGCGCCACGTGGAACCGGTGACAGGCACAGATGCCGCTCAGATAAGCCAACCCCAACCGCAAAATCTGGGGTCAGACCCGTCGGGTCTCGTATCTTGAGCGTACCGACAATTCAGTGGATACTTCCGCTGCAGTTCCGGCCAGGCAAGGACACACCGCTCGGGATTAAGGCTTCGAGCCTGTGGGTCAGATAGGTGGCCTTGCCTGTTTTTTCATTGAAGTCCGTACGGTATCTTGGGACGGCGTTCTTACGCTAAGCCCGCATACGAGAGAGGAAATGATGGAAATGGCAGTAACCCCGGTAGTTGGCGTTGATGTGAGCAAGAAGAAGCTCGATATTGTTCTGCTGGTCAGTGGCAAAGCGAAATCGAAGACGCTCAGCAATACGCTGGAAGGTTACCAGGAACTGGTCGAATGGTTGGTCAAGCAGAAGGTCTCTCCAGACAGCGCTCACGTGTGTCTGGAAGCGACCGGTGTCTATAGCGAGCCGCTTGCTCTGTGGTTGCACGATGCGGGCATTATGGTGAGCGTCATCAATCCAGGCTGCATCAAAGGTTTTGGGCAGTCCGAAAACATCCGCAACAAAAACGATCAAATTGACGCCGGGCTGATCGCCCGGTTCTGTGCTGCGAAGAGGCCGCCAGTTTGGGTGCCACCTCCAAAGGAACAGCGTGAACTCAAGGGTTTGAGCGATCGGCTGCTTGCGCTCAAGGACATCAGGCAACAGGAAAAGAACCGGATGGAAGCTCATGATTTTGCCGGTCAGGCCGACTTGGTGAAAAACGTCGATGAGCACGTAAAATGGCTCGATCAAAAGATCACCGAGCTGGAAAAGGAGATCGACGATCACATCGACAGGCATCCTGGCCTGAAACATGACGCCGATCTGATGCGCAGTATTCCGGGCATTGGCAGCACTACGATAGCTAAGGTCCTAGGCCACATTGGTGACATTAGGCGCTTCGGATCGGCCAAGGCACTTGCGGCATTTATTGGAGTCAGTCCAAAGCAAAAAAGCTCTGGAACATCAGTGCGCGGTCGGACAAGCATGAGCAAGATCGGCAACAATGATCTGCGTAGTGCACTGTACATGCCTGGCATGGTCGCCAAGCGGTACAACAACTTGCTGAAGACCTTTGCCGAGCGCCTGAGCGCCAATGGCATGGCTCCCAAGGCCGTCACCGGCGCCGTCATGCGCAAGCTGGTTCATTTGATTTACGGCGTGGTTTGCTCTGGCAAGCCATTCGACCCGAATTTTTTGAATTCGGGCCTTGCAAAACAAGACGGTATCTGACCCCGGCAGTTGCCGTTGGGGTAGATGCAGGCGCTAGTGGCATGCAGAGCGGCTCGAGCAAGCGTCATGAGTAACAGGCCCGTTTTCCTCGAAACATTTCCCGGAAAATGGTGCCTGTCACCGGTTTTCCGGTAACTTCTCTTTACCTCCTTTTTCACCGTCGTGTAGCATTTCGGGCTTATACTTCAGCACTTTCGCTTTTTCACCGTGTCCTGAAGCTTCATGAAAATAGGTCTCCCTGTCATGCGCCGCGCGCGTGGTTTTACCCTCATTGAAATCATGGTCGTCGTCGTCATCATGGGCGTGCTGGCCGCGCTCGTGGTGCCCAAGCTGCTGGCCCGCACCGGCGAATCGAAGGTCGCCGCCGCGAAGGTCGACATCGCCACCATCATGCAATCCTTGAAACTGTACAAGCTCGACAACACTCGCTATCCGACCACCGAGCAGGGCCTGCAGGCGCTGCTGGTCAAGCCCACGTCCGGCCCGGCCGCCAACGGCTGGAAGGAAGGCGGCTACCTGGAAAAGATGCCGAAGGATCCGTGGGGCTTCCAGTACCAGTACCTGTCGCCCGGCATCAAGGGCGAGGTGGACGTGTTCTCGACCGGCGCCGACGGCCAGCCGGGCGGTACCGGCGAGGATGCCGACATCGGCTCCTGGGAAAACTAAGCGGCGGATCGCAGCATGCGCCAGCGCGGCTTCACCCTGATCGAGCTGCTGGTGGTGCTGGTCATCATCGGCTTCACGCTGGGGCTGGTGATGGCGAACATGGCGCCGAGCGGGCGCCAGGCGATGCAGCAGGAAGCGCAGCGCGTGGCCCTGCTGCTGCAGCTGGCGCGCGACGAAGCCATCGTGCGCAACCGCCCGATCGCGTTCGAGGCCGGCACGCAGGGCTACCGCTTCCTGGTGCGCGAAGGGCGCGAATGGAAGACCCTGCCGCAAGACGACATGCTGCGCGAACGCGCCTTCAAGCGCACCCCGATGACCCTGCTGCTCGATCCCCCCACCAATCTTCCTGGCGCGCCGCTGCGCATCGTGTTCGGCCGCGAACCGGTCGACAAGCCATTCGTGCTGACGCTGGCGCATGACGACGTGCGCACCGCGGTGCGGGCCGATGGCATCGGCCATTTCACGGTGGAGTAAGGTGAACGGCACGACGACGCGGCCCGGCGAACGGGGTTTCACGCTGCTGGAAGTGCTGGTGGCGCTGTTCATCGTCGGCACGGCGCTGGTCGCCGCGCTGCAGGCGATCGGCAGCCTGACCCGCAACAGCGAAGGCTTGCGCACGACCATGATGGCCACCTGGTCGGCCGAGAACCGGCTGGTGCAGATCCGCCTGGCACGGGTTTTCCCATCGGTGGGCAAGACCTCGTTCGCCTGCCCGCAGGGCGACCTGCAACTGCAGTGCGAGGAAGAAGTGATCATCTCGCCGAACCCGCTACTGCGCCGCGTCGAAGTCTCCGTGTACGACACCGCCAATCCGCAACGCCGCATCATCAAGCTGGTGCAACTGGTGCTCAAACCATGAGGCAGCGCGGCTTCACGCTGATCGAGCTGCTGGTGGCGATCTCCGTGCTGGCGATCGTGGCCGTGCTGGGCTGGCGCGGGCTGGACAGCATCCTGCGCTCGCGCGTGGCGCTGACACAGGAAATGGAGCAGACGCGCGGCATCCAGCTGGCCTTCGCGCAGTTGCAGAACGACCTGGAACAGCTGGCCCCGAGCGAGGTGATCGGCGCCACGCGGCAAAACCTGGTGGCCGACAACCTGCGCCTGATCTTCGTGCGCACGCATGCGCCGGACCTCGGCCCCACGCAGCTGGTGGTGGTCAGCTACCGCCTGCGCGACGGCGTGCTGACGCGCCGCGAATCGGCCGCCACGCGCGACCTCGTGCAGCTCGACGCGCTGTGGCAGGTCGCCCTGTCCGATGGCGACCCGGTGCCGGGTGTCGGCCTGCATGCCGGCGTGGCGGGCATGGGCGTGCGCCTGTGGACCAATGGCGGATGGACGCAGCCGCAGAATGGCGGCACCAGTGCAGGAACAAGCAGCTCCGGGGCCCCGGCCCCTGGTGGCACAAGCGGCACCACCGGGCCGACCGGCCTGGAAATGTCGCTGCAACTGATCAATGAACCGAACCCGCTGGTGAAGGTCTTGCTGCTGGGGGCGACATGAGGCGGGCCTTACAGCGCCAGCGCGGCGTCGCCGTCGTGACCGCGCTGCTGCTGACGACGCTGGCGGTGACGATCGTGGCCAGCCTGTTCTGGCAGCAGCAGGTGCAGGTGCGCTCGGTGGAAAACCAGCGGCTGCACTTGCAGACGCGCTGGATCCTGCGGGGCGCGCTGGACTGGGCGCGGCTGATCCTGCGGCAGGACGGGCTGGACAACCCGACGGTCACTCGCGCCGATGGGGTGTGGGCCACGCCGCTGGCCGAGACGCGGCTGGACCAGTACGTGGAGCGCGAACGGATCGAGGGCGAGGATTACGACGCCACGCTGAAGGGCCAGATTTATGACGCGCAGTCGCGTTACAATCTGGCAAATCTGGCCTCCGACGCCGGCATCAACGCGGAGGAAACGCGGGCATTCGGGCAGCTGCTGAGCCTGTTGCAGCTGGACGCCGGCCTGGCCCAGCCGGCGGCGCAACTGGTGCTGCGCGCCGCGCAGGCGGCGCAGCAGCAGGGTGCAGGCAGCGCACCGATGCCCTTGCAACGTGTCGACGATCTGCTCGTGGCGGGCTTTCCGCAGGCAGCCGTCGAAAGGCTGCGCGACTTCGTCGTCGTGCTGCCGCGGGGGCAGCAGGTGAACGTGAACACGGCGCCGGCGGAAGTACTGGCCGCGGCCGTCGAAGGCATGTCGCTGTCGGAAGCGCAGGCACTGGTTGCGGCGCGCCAGCGCACATCATTCGCGAACGTCGGCGATTTCAATACGCGCGTACAGGGCCGGAAATCGCTGGCACAGGTCGTGGTGCGCAGCGACTACTTCCTCGTGCTGAGCCAGGTGCGGCTGGACCGCGCGGCGCTGGAATCGTGGGCGCTGATCAGGCGCGGGAAACCAGGCCAGCCGATCACCCTCGAGTGGATACGGGAAATCTAAGGAAAGCAAACCGTTTTGACGACTCTCTACATAAGTTATCCCGCCCGCGCGTCCGCGGCCGACATCGGCGCGGCGTGCGCCTATGCGCAGGTGGGCGACGGCGGCAACCTGATGCAGCAGGGCGCCGGCGCGCTGGGCAAGCTGGGCGACCTGGTGGCGGCGAGCCGCAAGGTGGTGCTGCTGCTCGCCGCCGCCGACGTGACACTGCTGCGCGTGGCGGTGCCGCCGCTCTCCGGCAGCCGGCTGAAGGCGGCCATCCCCAACCTCGTCGAGGAACAGCTGCTGGGCGATCCGGACGACTGCGTGTTCGCCCTGGGGCCGGCGCAGCCTGGCGGCAGCGAGCGCACCGTGGCCGTGGTGCAGCGCGCCTGGCTGGACGTACTGGTAAAGGCGCTGGTGCAGCAGGGCGCGCGCGCCGTGGCCGCGCTGCCGGCGCAACTGTGCCTGCCGCTGGCGCCCGGCGGCGTGTCCGCATCCCTGGCCAGCGACGAAGGCGGCCTGGAACTGGCGCTGCGTACCGGTCAATATGAAGGCATGGGCCTGGCATTGCCGGCGCAGCCGGACGGCGCGCTGCAAGTGCTGCGCGCGCTGGCCGGCGAGGCACCCGTCACGCTGTATGTGCCGCCCGCGCAGCACGCGCAGTACGAAGCGCTGCTGCCCTCCGTGGTAGGCATCACGCTGGAAGAAGATCACTGGGCGCACCGGATCGCGGCCAGCAAGGCCGTGCAGCTGGACCTGGCGGCCGGGCTCGCGGCGGCAAGCGGCGCCCGTGCGCAGGCCTGGAAGCAGTGGCGCTGGCCGTTGCGGCTGGCGCTGCTGGCGGTGCTTGTCAACCTCGTGGGCCTGAACGTGGAATGGCTGCGCATGAAACGCGAGGCCGAGGCATTGCGCCAGTCGATGGTGCAGATTTTCCGCGCTGCCTACCCGAACGAGAAGGTGGTGCTCGATCCGGCCGCGCAGCTGCGCGCCAACATCGCCCGCGCAAAGGCGGGCGGCGGCGCGTCGGCAAAGGATGACTTCACGGCGCTGGCCGCCGCGTTCGGCGAGGCGCTGGGAGCGCTGCCACGGCGCGACGTCGTGGCCGGCCTCGAGTACCGCGAGCGCGCGCTGGTGGTGCGCCTCAAGCCCAACAGCGTCGATGGCGGCGCCCTGGCGCAGGTGCAGGCGCAACTGGCGCCGCGCGGGCTGACGCTGACGGAAACGGGGGCGGGAACATGGGAATTGCGCGCGGGAGGCAAATGGTGAGTGAAGCAAGGAACGGCACGGCAGCCAGCGGGCTTGCAAGCAATGGACGCACAAGCAATGGGCTGGTCGGCATGCGTGCCGCGGCCGGGGCCTTCTGGAGTGCGCGCACCGAACAGGAGCGCCGCTTCCTGGCGGTGGGCGGCATCGTGGTCGGCCTGGCGCTGGTGTATGCGGTGCTGGTCGATCCGGCGCTGACGGGCCGCGAACAGCTGCGCAAGGCATTGCCGCAACTGCGCCAGGAAACGGCGGAAATGCAGGCGCTGGCGGCGCAGGCCGCGCAACTGGGCGCGCAAGCTCCGGTGCAGGTGCAGCCGCTGTCGCGCGAAAGGTTGACGGCGGCACTGGCGGCACGCGGGCTGGACGCGCAAAACCTGGCCGTGACGGGCGATTACGTGAAGGTGGACTTCAAGGGCGTGCAGTTCGCCGGTCTCGTGACGTGGCTCGATGCCGTGCGCCGCGACGAGCGGCTGGCGGTGCAGGAAGCGAAGATCGGCACGCAGGGCGGCAAGGAAGACAGCGCCGGCCTGGTGGATGCCACGCTGACCCTGCGCCAGGAAGCGGGCAGCCGATGAAGCGTTTCATCCTCTGGCTGCTGGCGATCGCCGTCACGGCCGTGCTGACGCTGCTCGTGTTCTTCCCCGCCACGTGGGTAGCCGCGCTGGTGGAAAAACAGACCGGCGGGCGCCTGGCGCTGGGCGACGCGCAGGGCACGCTGTGGCGCGGCTCCGCCTTTGTCGGCGGTGCGGCCAGCGGCAATGGCGCGGTCACGCCGCTGCTGCCGGGGCGTTTCGCCTGGAAGCTGTCGCCGCTGTCCCTGCTGGGCAGCGTGCGCATGGAACTGGAGAACCCGGAAGCGCTGACGCAGCCGGTCATCTTCACGGGCAGCTGGCGCGCCTGGCAATTGAGCCCGGCGGCGCTGAAGCTGCCGGCCGATGGCCTGGCCGGCCTGGGCGCGCCGCTCAATACGCTGGCGCTGTCCGGCCGGCTGCAACTGGCATGGACCTCGCTCGCCCTCGCGCTGGAGAACAAGAACATCCTGGTGAACGGCGTGACCACGCTGCAGATGCAGGATGTCTCGTCGCGCCTCGCGCCGATCCGGCCGCTGGGCAGCTACCAGCTGGCGCTGGACTGGGCCGGCCAGCAGGCTGCCGTGGCGCTGACGTCCACCAAAGGGCCGCTGCTGCTGTCCGGCAGCGGCCAGTTGCGCAACGGCCGGCTGCAATTCTCCGGCCAGGCCGAGGCGGCCGCCGGCTATGAAGATTCCCTTGGCAACCTGCTCAACCTGCTGGGCCAGCGCCGCAATATCGGCGGTAAAAACATCATCGCACTCGAGTTCAGATAATGAAAACTGCAAGCAAACGTCAACTTCCCGCGCTGCGGCGCCTGTCCGCCGGTGCGCTGCTGTGCTGCGTGCTGTCCTCTTCCGTGGGCCCCGCATGGGCCGCGCCGCAGGATGAAGCCGCGCTGAACTTCGTCGGTGCCGATATCGAATCCGTCATCAAGGCGGTGGGCCACTACACCAACATCACGTTCCTGATCGATCCGCGCGTGAAAGGCACGATCACGCTGGTCTCGGAAAAATCCATCAGCAAGTCGCAGGCCTTCGCACTGCTGACCTCCGCCTTGCGGCTGCAGGGCTATGCGATCGTCAGCGGCGACGGCTTTGCCAAGGTGGTGCCGGAGGCGGAAGCCAAGCTGCAGGCCACCCCGACCATCGTGACAGGGCAGGCCGCGCCGAAAGGCGACCAGGTGGCCACCCAGGTATTCCAGCTCAATCACGAGTCGGCGGCGAACCTGGTGGGCGTGCTGCGCCCGCTGATCTCCACCAACAACACGATCAACGCGAATCCCGGCAACAACACGCTGGTGATCACCGACTATGCGGACAACCTGAAGCGCCTGTCGAAAATCATCGCGGCCATGGATACGCCGGCGTCGGCGGACATGGACGTGATCCCGGTACGCCACGCGATCGCCAGCGACATCGCCTCGATGATCAACAAGCTGATGGAGCCGGGCAAGGGTGGCGATGGCGGCGGGCAAGTCTCGGCGCTGGCCGACCCGCGCACCAACTCGCTGGTGCTGCGCGCACCCTCGGTGGCGCGTGCCAACCTGGCCCGCTCGCTGATCGCCAAGCTGGACATGCCCACCTCGCAGTCGGGCAACGTGCACGTGGTGTACCTGAAGAACGCCGATGCCACGCAGCTGGCGGAAACGCTGCGCGCCGTGATGTCCGGCGAAACGCCGGTCAATACCGGCGCGTCCGGCAATGCGCTGAACAATGGCGCCATGATGCAGACCGGCGCCAACAACACCATCGGCCAGAGCGGCATGTCGTCGCAGAACTCGGGCCCGACCAATCCGCTGCTGTCGGGGAACCGCACGGGCACCCAGCAGGGCACCACGGGCGGCACGGCCGGCTTCATCCAGGCCGATGCCTCGACCAACACGCTGATCATCACCGCGCCGGAAACGATCTACCGCAACCTGCGCGCCGTGATCGACCAGCTCGACGTGCGCCGTGCCCAGGTCTACATCGAAGCGCTGATCGTCGAGGTCTCGGTCGACAAGGCCTCCGAATTCGGCGTGCAGTGGGTGGGCGCTTCCGGCAACAGCAACAGCGATTACCGGATCGGCGGCCTGCAGTCGTTCTCCAGCGGCGGCAACAACCTGGTCAACGTCTACAACGGCGACGCGGCGCCCAGCAATGGCCTGACGATCGGCATCTTCAAGCAGCTGGCAGGCGGCAAACTGGGCCTGGGCGCCGTGGCGCACACGCTGGAAACGACCGGCAACGGCAATATCCTGTCCACGCCGAACATGATCACGCTCGATAACGAAGTGGCCACCATCCGCGTGGGCCAGAACGTGCCGATCCTGACCGGCCAGTTCACCACCACGTCCGGCACCAACACCAATCCGTTCCAGACCATCGACCGCAAGGACGTCGGCCTGACCCTGAAGGTGAAGCCGCAGATTTCCGAAGGCGGCACGATCAAGATGGCGATCTATAACGAATCGTCGTCGGTGGACCAGTCGTCGCTGACCACCTCGTCGTCCGGCATCATCCTGAACACGCGCGTCATCGAGAACAACGTGATCGCCGACGATGGCCAGATCATCGTGCTGGGCGGCCTGATCGAGGATACCGCGTCGGACGGCGTGGAGAAGGTGCGCGGCCTGGGCGACATTCCGGTGCTGGGCAACCTGTTCAAGTACAACACGCGGGCGCGCAAGAAAACCAACCTGATGGTGTTCCTGCGCCCGGTGGTCATCCGCAACAAGGAACAGAGCATGAGCCTGGCCGCCGACCGCTACGACTACATGCGTGCCTCGGGCGCCGATTTCACGCCGAGCGACACGATCCTGCTGCGCCAGCTGGGCCAGCCGCAACTGCCGGCGCTGAACAACGGCGTGCCGGTCGGCTCGCCGACGGTGGCCGCGCCGGTGCCGCCGGCACCGGTACCGGCCGGGGCGCCGGGAGCGGCCCAGCCGGTACCGCAAACCACGCGGCAGCAGTGATGCTGGCTCATCTGAACAGGCGGCATCATGGATAATCTTCTTCCTTACGCGTTCGCCCGCGATTTCCTCGTGCTGGCCAGGGGTGGCGAACGCGATGGCACGGTCGAGGTGCTGGTGTCGAACGCCACCGCGCCTTCGGCGATCGCCGAGGTGTCGCGCCGTTTCGGCCGCATCCAGCTGCGACCGCTGCCGCGCGCGCAGCTGGAGGAAGCCATCGCCGCGGCCTATGCCGGCGCCGGTGGCGACGTGTCGCAGGTGGCCGACGAATTCGACGCCGACCTGGACCTTACCCGGCTGCTGCAGGATGTACCGGCCATCGAAGACCTGCTCGAATCGTCGGACGACGCGCCGGTGATCCGCATGATCAATGCGCTGCTCACCCAGGCGCTGCGCGAGGGCGCGTCGGACATCCACGTCGAACCGTTCGAGCAGATTTCCGTGGTGCGCTTCCGCATCGACGGCGCGCTGCGCGACATCGTCAAGCCGAGAAAGGCGATCCACGGCTCGCTGATCTCGCGTATCAAGATCATGGCGCAGCTGGACATCGCCGAGAAGCGCCTGCCGCAGGATGGCCGCATCACGCTGCGGGTGGGCGGCAAGCCGGTCGACGTGCGCGTGTCCACGCTGCCGACCGGGCACGGCGAACGGGCCGTGCTGCGTTTGCTGGACAAGGAAGCCGGCCGCCTGGACCTGCAGCACCTGGGCATGAGCGAGCCGATGCTGGCCCGGTTCAACGGGCTGCTGGCGCAGCCGCACGGCATCGTGCTGGTGACGGGGCCGACCGGTTCCGGCAAGACCACCACGCTGTATGCCGCGCTGTCGCTGCTGAACTCGACGACGACGAACATCCTCACCGTCGAGGACCCGATCGAATACGACCTGGCCGGCGTCGGCCAGACGCAGGTGAACTCGCGCATCGACATGACGTTCGCGAAGGCGCTGCGGGCGATCCTGCGCCAGGATCCGGACGTGATCATGATCGGCGAGATCCGCGACCTGGAAACGGCGCAGATCGCCGTGCAGGCTTCGCTGACGGGCCACCTGGTGCTGGCCACGCTGCACACCAACGATTCGGCATCGGCCGTGACCCGCCTGCTGGACATGGGCATCGAACCGTTCCTGCTGTCGTCATCGCTGCTGGGCGTGCTGGCGCAGCGGCTGGTGCGCAAGCTGTGCGGCGAGTGCAAGCGCAGCGAGGTGACGCCGGGCGGGCACGTGTGGCATGCGGTCGGCTGCGACGCCTGCGGCCAGACGGGCTACCAGGGCCGGGTCGGCATCTACGAACTGCTGCAGACGACGGACCGGATCCGCGGCCAGATCCACGACCGCGCCTCCGAAGCGGCGATCAAGGACACGGCGCTGGCGGACGGCATGACGACGATGCGCGAGGACGGCGAGCGCTGGCTCGCCAACGGCACCACGACGCTGGCCGAGCTGCTGCGCGTCGCCAAGGATTGAGATCGGGGATGAACTGAATGCCGGCATTCCGTTATGAAGCCGTCGATGCGGGCGGGGCCACGAAGAAAGGCGTCGTCAACGCGGACAGCCCGCGCGCCGCGCGCGCCGACCTGCGCGCCAGGGGACTGGTACCGATCAAGGTGGACACCATCGCGGCGCAGGTCGATGCCAGTGGCGCATCGACGCGCCGCGGGCTGGGCGAAAAACTGTCGACGACGGAACTGGCGCTGTTCACGCGCCAGATGGCCAGCCTGCTGGAAGCGGGGCTGCCGCTGGAGCAAGCCTTCACCGCACTGCTGGAACAGGCCGAGCGGCCGTATGTGCGCGACCTGATCGCCTCGATCCGCTCCGAGGTGATCGGCGGCGCGGCGCTGTCCGACGTGCTGAAACGCCACCCGCGCGACTTCGCCGAGATCTACCGCGCGCTGGTGGCGTCGGGCGAGCAGATCGGCCAGCTGTCGCGCGTGCTGTCGCGGCTGGCCGACTACATCGAACGGCGCAACGCGCTGGTGCAGAAGGTGCGGCTGGCGTTCACCTATCCCGCCATCGTCACGGTGGTGGCGTTCGCGATCGTGATCTTCCTGCTCACTTACGTGGTGCCGCAGATCGTGTCGGTCTTCGCCAATACCAAGCAGAAGCTGCCGCTGCTCACGGTGATCATGCTGGGTGTCTCGGATTTCGTGCGCAACTACGGGCTGGTCGTGCTGGTGCTGCTGATCGGCGGCTGGATCGCGTGGCGCCGCGCGCTGCAGAACATCGCGCTGAAAACGCGCTGGCACACGTGGCTGCTGACCGCGCCGCTGTACGGCAAGTTCGAGCGCAGCCTGAACACGTCGCGCTTCGCTAGCACGCTGGCGATCACTACCGGTTCCGGTGTGCCGATCCTGCGCGCGCTGGAAACCAGCCGGGATACGCTGTCGAACGTGGCCATGCGCCAGCTGGTGGAAGAGGCCAGCGATGCGGTGCGCGAGGGCGTGAGCCTGGCGCGGGCGCTGTCGGCCCAGAAGCATTTTCCGCCGATGCTGATCCACATGATCCGCGCCGGCGAAATCACCGGCGAGCTGCCGGCGATGCTGGAGCGCGCCGCCGCCGCGCAGGAAGCGGACCTGGAGCGCCGCACGCTGACGATCGCCGGGCTGCTGGAGCCGGCGCTGATCCTGGCGATGGGCGTCGTCGTGCTGCTGATCGTGCTGGCCGTGCTGATGCCGATCATCGAGATCAACCAGCTGGTGCGCTGATGGCCGCCGCAAGATTCTTACCGGAGTTGGAATGAACCGTTTGCCGCATCACCTTCCCGCCATTGCCACCCTGGCCGCCGTGGTGGCGCTGACCGCGTCCACGGCCTACTGGAGCCTGCAATTGTTCAAGCCGCAGCAGCGCCAGATCGCCGTGGTGCCGGTGCAGGAAACACCGCCGCCGCCGGTCGACGCGGCACTGGGACTGTTCGGCGGGCAGGCCACGATCGCTACCGCCAGCACGTATGAGTTGCGCGGCGTGGTAGCTGCCCGCGACGGCCGCGGCAGCGTGGCGATCATCGCCACCAGCGGCGATATACCGAAGGCTTACCCGGTCGGCAAGGAAGTGGCGCCGGGCGTCACCGTGGAGGATGTGCAGGCGCGCCACGTGACGCTGCTCGACGGCGGCGTGCGCAAACGCCTCGACCTGCTGCCGGATGCCGGTGTGTCATCGACCACCGCCGCGCCGCTGGCGCCCGTGAACCGGGCCGCACCACCGCCTGTCGCCATGCCGGCGCCACAACCTTCCGCCACGCCGCTGGTCACGCCGCCCGCCGGCACGCCGACCGGCCCTGCCGGCCAGCCCGCACCTGTACAGATGGGACCAGCCCAGCGGCCCAGCCTCCAATAAACAGGCTCGGCTCCTGCTGCCGTTACGATAAGCCCACCCCAAGTGCAAAACCCGGGGTCTGACCCGTCGGGTCGGACCCCAGCCTCTGCCGTTGGGGTGTATGCATGCAATAACCAATAAATAGGGATGAACCCAGTTTCGAGGAAATTCTTCAAGAACAGGCTGTCCGGCGATCCGGTCGGTCCCCATTCTTCACGCAACTAAGTTTCAAGCAACTAATCGTCCGGATCCGGCTTCAGCTTTGCCTTTGCAATGGCGGCCTTGGCGGCCTGGCGCTCGGCGGACTTGCTGCGCTCGTGCGGCCCGGCCGCGCGCGCCTTGGCCAGCGCGGCGAACGGGTTGCGCGGCTTGGTGAACGATTGCGACGGCTCGATGCGCAGGCGCATCTTTTGCCGGGTTGCCAGGGCCTTGTTTGCCATGATCTAAACCGTGTGGATTACAGGACGTAGCGGGACAGGTCCTCGTTGACGGACAGCGCTTCCAGTCGCTGGTTTACATAGTCTGCATCGATGACGATATGCTTGTCGCCCGGGTCGCTCGCGGCGGTGGCCGAGAAAGAGATTTCCTCCAGCAGCTTTTCCATCACCGTGTACAGCCGACGCGCGCCGATGTTCTCGGTGCGTTCGTTGACCTGGAACGAGATCTCCGCCAGGCGCGTGATGCCGCCCGGGGCGAATTCCAGCGTCACGCCTTCGGTGGCCAGCAGCGCCGCGTACTGCAGTGTCAGGCAGGCATCGGTGCTGGTCAGGATGCGCTCGAAGTCGGCGATCGACAGCGATTCCAGTTCCACGCGGATCGGGAAGCGGCCTTGCAGTTCCGGGATCAGGTCCGACGGTTTCGCCAGGTGGAAGGCGCCGGAAGCAATGAACAGGATATGGTCCGTCTTGATCATGCCGTACTTGGTGTTCACGGTGGTGCCTTCGACCAGCGGCAGCAGGTCGCGCTGCACGCCGGCGCGCGACACGTCGGCATTGCCCATCTCCGAACGGGAAGCGATCTTGTCGATCTCGTCCAGGAACACGATGCCGTTCTGTTCCACGTTCTGGATCGCCTTCTGCTTCATCTCGTCTTCATTGACGAGCTTGGCCGCTTCCTCGTCCAGCAGCACCTTCATCGCATCGCGGATCTTGATCTTGCGGGCTTTCTTGCGGTTGCCGCCCACGCCGGCGAACATCGACTTGATCTGCTCGGTCATTTCTTCCATGCCGGGCGGTGCCATGATCTCCATCTGCGGCGCCTGGTCGGCCAGCTCGATCTCGATTTCCTTGTCGTCCAGTTCGCCCTGGCGCAGCCGCTTGCGGAAGGTCTGGCGCGTGGTGTCCTTCTCGGCCGGCGCATCGTTGCTGGCCGAGAAGCCGAAGTCGCGCGGCGGCGGCAGCAGGATGTCGAGCACGCGGTCTTCGGCCGCATCCTCGGCGCGGGCGCGCACCTTGGCCATCTCGGCCTGGCGCGTCTGCTTGATGCCGATGTCGATCAGGTCGCGGATGATGGTGTCCACGTCGCGGCCCACATAGCCCACCTCGGTGAACTTGGTGGCTTCGACCTTGATGAAGGGGGCGTCGGCCAGCTTGGCCAGGCGGCGCGCGATCTCGGTCTTGCCGACACCGGTCGGGCCGATCATCAGGATGTTCTTCGGCGTGATTTCATGGCGCAGCGGTTCCTCGACCTGCTGCCGGCGCCAGCGGTTGCGCAATGCGATCGCCACGGCCTTCTTCGCCTTGCCCTGGCCGACGACGTGCTTGTCCAGTTCGCCGACGATTTCCTGCGGGGTCATGTTCATATGATGTTATTCCTGCTGTTGTCCGTGGTTGTCGAGGGTGGCCCGTTGGGCCATCAATCCAGCGTTTCGATAATGTGCGACAAATTCGTGTAGATGCACAGTTCACCGGCGATCGTCAGCGATTTCTTCACGATCTCGGCAGGTGTGAGCTCGGTGTTCTCGAACAGCGCCTTGGCCGCCGACTGCGCGTACACGCCGCCCGAACCGATCGCGCCGATACCGTCTTCCGGCTCCAGCACATCGCCATTGCCGGTGATGATCAGGGTCGATTGCGCATCGGCGACCAGCAGCATGGCTTCCAGCCGGCGCAGCACGCGATCGGTGCGCCAGTCCTTGGCCATTTCGACGGAGGCGCGCAGCAGGTTGCCCTGGTGTTTTTCCAGCTTCGCTTCAAAGCGGTCCAGCAGCGTGAACGCATCGGCGGTACCGCCGGCAAAGCCGCACAGGACCTTGCCCTGGTACAGCTTGCGCACCTTGCGGGCCGAGCCCTTCATGACGATATTGCCCAGCGTTACCTGTCCATCGCCGCCCAATGCCACCTGGTCGCCGCGCCGGACGGAAAGGATGGTCGTGCCGTGAAATTGTTCCATAGTTGCCTCAAGTGATGACGCCAGCCGCGAAAATGGGGGCCGATCAAAAAATTGCAAGGCGGATAAAAAACCTGTCAGTATCGATGTGGCAACAGCCTGGCGACACTGCCATACCCCAGCAGGCGCGCCAGCGCCGCGACCATGTGGTTCAGCTCGCGAAATTCGATGCGCCGGTCCGGCCCGGCCAGTTGTTGCAGCAGCGCCAGCAGGTGCCCGGCCGCCACGTAATCGATCCGCGCCAGCCGCGAACAGTCGAAGACCAGCGCGGGCCCCCGTTCGGCATGGTCGCGGATGGCCGACCACACTTCCGTGGCGTTACCCTCGATCATGCGTGGCAGCAGGTAGCGGTCGCCGGCCGGCGCGGCAAGCTGCCGAGGCGTGCTGGCCACCTTGCCCGGCGGCGTGAACGGTGGCGGCGACACTTCGAACGTCACACAATAATCCATGGCGGCTTCCTCGAACTCCTTTTCGCGGTTCAGCAGGCGCAGCAGTTCGAGCAGCAGCAGCCACGGCGCGGCGCCATCGTCGCGCCGGCCGACGTCGACGATGGCGCGCACCTGCCGCAACAGTTCTTCCGCGCCCCCCAGGATCAGTTCGCGCCCTTGCTGCACCTCGCGCAGGGTGTCGTGCAGCAGGGCGCAGCCGTCCGGTTCGACCGCGGTGACGCGGGAAAAATCCAGCCGCAGCACGGCAGCGCCGTCGGCCGCCCTGCGCAGGTGGGCGATCTGCGCGCTGGTGGCGGCATCGAGCACGCCGGCCAGCGTGGCGGTCGGGGTGACGCCGCTGTAGGTGGCGGTGTCATCGGCCAGCGCGGGATTCCACGGTGGCGGCGACGTTTCAAACGTACTGGCGTAGTCGATCGAGAGACTGTCGAACGCTTCCTGCCGTCCGAGCACGGCGTACAGGTCGAACAGCATCCACCAGGCGGTGCGGTCGCTGGCCGGTCCGCCATGGACGGCGGCGGCCAGCAGGCGGCATGCTTCATCGGCTTCGCCGTTGGCGTACAGGATCGCCGCTTCCTCGACCACGGGCGCGCTTTCGGCGGCAGCCGCTTCGACCGGGATGTCGTCGTCTTCCAGCAGTTCGGTGACCGCCTCGTCGGGCGGGCTGCCCTCGGCAGGGGGCGCAGCGCGCCGGGGAGGGCGCCGAAAGGCCGGTTCATCGAACATGTCGGCCGCCATCGCGGCTTCGATCGCATCGATTTTCAGCACGGTGGCGCGGGCGATATCGCGTTGCAGGTCCAGTTGCTGCTGTATCTGCAGGCTCGACTGTGCGTCATCTTCCCGGCGCTGCAGTTCGCTGTTGGCGGCCAGGCGTGCATAAGCCTCGTCCTCGTCCTCCTCGACGGCCGGCTTGTCTTTGCGGAAAAGGGAAAAGAGACCCATCGCGCTAGTGTAGCCCAGAGGCAAACATGAGCTTGGCACGGCAGGAAATAAAAAAGCATGCCGAGGCATGCTTTTTCATGGGAAGAAGGGCGGGTCAGTCGCCGTACAGTTTCTGTTTCAGCTCGCGCCGCTGCTGCGCTTCCAGCGACAGCGTGGCGGTGGGGCGGGCGATCAGGCGCGGAATGCCGATCGGCTCGCCCGTTTCCTCGCACCAGCCATATTCGCCATTGTCGATGGCCACGATCGATTGCTGGACTTTCTTCAGCAGCTTGCGTTCGCGGTCGCGGGTACGCAATTCCAGCGCATGCTCTTCCTCGATGGTGGCGCGATCGGCCGGATCGGGTACCAGCACGGTTTCACGCAGGTGTTCGGTGGTTTCGCCGGCGTTTTTCAGCAGTTCCTTTTCCAGGGCCTGCAGCTTGGCCTTGAAGAACGCCTGTTGCGCCGGATTCATATAGTCCTTGTCGCTCATCGCGAGGATTTCTTCTTCGGTGAGGATAGGCGCTTCCGCGGGGGACTTATTTGTTTTGGTCATGACTTCGCTTACCTTCGATACGACAGAGTTTTCAAATTCCAGCCGGGAGGCCGCATGGCCTGGACCGGACGCGGCCCCACAAAAACCGGGTTAGTTTATACCAGACATTGTTCCAAACCGCGAATAAAGATGTCTTTTGGCAGATTCTTGCCGATAAACACCATCTTGCTGCCGCGCACGTCGTTTTCGCCCCATTTCGCCCCCAGGTCGCTGCCCATCAATTGGTGCACGCCCTGGAACACGACCTTGCGCTCAGCGCCCTGCATCCACAATACGCCTTTGTAGCGCAACATGCGAGGGCCGTAAACATTCACGAGCCCACCCAGGAATTCATCCAGCCTGGCTGAATCGAACGGGCGCTCGCTCGTGAATGCAAAGGCGGAAATATCGTCCGTATGGTGCGCGTGGTGGTGGCTCGGGTGATCGCAATGTTCGCCATGTTCGTGATCATGCTCATGATCGTGATGTTCATGATCATGTTCCTCGGCAGCAAGGAAATCCGGATCGATCTCCAGCTTTTCATTCAGGTTGAACCCTTTCAGGTCCAGCACTTCGGTGATCGGCGCATTGCCGAAATCGGAGCGGCCGATCGGCGCGCGCGGATTGATGCGCTTCAGGCGCGCCGTCAGTTCCTCGATCGCGGCGGCATCGACCAGGTCGGTCTTCGACAGCAGGATCTTGTCGGCGAAGCCCACCTGGCGCTGGGCTTCCTCGTTGGCGTCGAGCTGCTGCATCGCATGGCGCGCGTCGACCACGGTCACGATCGCATCGAGCAGGTAATGGCTGCCCACTTCCTCGTCGATGAAGAAGGTTTGCGCGACCGGGCCGGGATTGGCCAAACCGGTGGTTTCGATGACCACGCGGTCGAAGGCGATTTCGCCGGCGGCGCGTTTCTTCGCCAGGTCCGACAGGCCGATGATCAGGTCGCCACGCACCGTGCAGCAGATGCAGCCATTGTTCATCTCGACGATCTGTTCGCGGCTTTCCTGCACCAGGATTTCATTGTCGATATTCTCCTGGCCGAATTCGTTCTCGATCACGGCGATGCGCATGCCGTGCTGTTCGCGCAGGATGCGGTTCAGCAGCGTGGTTTTGCCGGCGCCGAGAAAGCCGGTCAGGATAGTGGTCGGAATCAGTGCCATGTCAGTTGAAAGAATCGGTTGCCAAAATCAGAATCGGTCGATTATGCCGGAATTCCAATTATGCTGTCCAATCGCACAATTGACCTCGATCAGCCCGTGCCTTTGCCTGTTTTGGCTCGCGGATGGGTCTTGTCGTACACCTCGGCCAGGTGCTGGAAATCGAGTGCCGTATACACCTGGGTCGACGTGATGCTGGCATGCCCCAGCATTTCCTGCACGGCCCGCAAGTCGCCGGAAGACTGCAGCACATGCGAGGCGAACGAATGCCGCAGCATGTGCGGATGCACGTGGACCGGCGCGCCGGCGGCGATCGCATGGCGCTTCAGCCGCATCTGCACGACACGCGGCGACATCCTGCTGCCGCGTTCGCTCACGAACAGCGCGGCACTGCCGTCGGACGGGGCGGGGCGCACCCGCAGCCAGGCGTCGATCGCGGCCAGCGCGGCCTTGCCGACCGGTACGCGGCGCATCTTGTTGCCCTTGCCGGTCACCACGACTTCGGCATTTTCCCGTTCGAGCCAGCCTGCCGACGCGCCGGTCGTTGCGTCGGCCTTGCGAAAGTGCGTATCGAGCCCGCACAGTTCGGATACCCGCAAGCCGCTGGAATACAGCAGTTCGAACATCGCGCTGTTGCACGATTCGGCCGGGGTCGGGGTAGCTGCCCGGCGTGCCGGCGTTGCGACCAGCTGCACGGCATGGTCGACCGACAGGGCTTTCGGCAGCAGTTTCGGCCGTTTCGGTGCGCGTACCCCGTCGACCGGGTTGGCCGCCAGGGCCGTGTGGTCGGCCAGCCAGCCGAAAAAGCTGCGCCAGCCGGACAGCTTGCGGGCTATCGAGCGGGGTTGCTGGCCGCCCGCGTGCAATTTCGCGGTGTAGCGGCGGATGTCCGCGTGGGTGATGGCGGTCCAGTCCTGCCCGCCGTGCAGCCCGGCCAGTTCGGCCAGGTCGCGGCCATAGGCGTCGACCGTGCGCGGCGACAGCTTGCGCTGCGTGGCCAGGTGCCGCAGCCACTCCGCGCTCCAGTCGGCCATGCCGCGCGGATCGCCCATGCTCAGGCCAGCAGCGGGGCCAGCGCGACGCTGGCCGTTTCGCCGATGTGCACCAGGAAATCGGTGGCCATCAGCGACGTGAAGCGTTCCGGATCGGGCGAGCCCATGATCAGCAGGCCGAAGGCCGCGCCGCCGGCGCCGGGCTGGCGCAGCGCCACGATCACGGCGGACTTGATCGAGCCGGCATCCTCGAGCCAGCGCACCGCTTCGAAATCGTTGTTGCTGCCGCAGTAGGGCGTAAGCAAGCCGTTGGCGAATAGCCGGGCATCGTCGGATACGCCGGCCGCGAACCATTCCTGCGCATGGGCCGGCGCGACACCGAACAGGCGCAGCGTGGCCGCCGGCACATTGAACGCGGCCTTCAATCCTTCTGTGACGGCACGCGGCATCGCGGCCACGTCGCGCTCGCGCAGCAGCGACTGATTCCAGGCGTGGAACCGGTTGGCGATGGCCTGGTTTTCCTGCGCATTGCGGTTCAGTTCGGCAAGGCGCAGTTCCAGCGCCTTGTAGCGCTCGCGCATCACTTCCATCTGGCGCTCCTGCAGCGACACGGCGCGGCCGGTCAGCGGGCTGGACAGCCGGACGTCGCCCAGCAGGCTTGCGTGTTCTTCAAAAAAATGGGGATGGTCTGCCAGGTATTGCGCGACAGCCGAGGAATCCAGGGTAGCGGTCATTGTTGTCACTTTAAGAAAAGCAAGCAACATTCTACCCGACGGACCGGCAAAAAAAGAACGCTCCGGCAAACTGCCCCCGGAGCGCTTCTCCCTCGCACTGTGAAGACTGGACTAGAAAAGCAGACGGACTGGATAAGCGGTCGGACTTAAAAGCGGACTGACTGAAAAGCGGACTGAAAAACGGATCAGAAATTGTGGTGCACACCCAGCGCATAGTGCTTGCGGGTGTCGTCATTGGTGGCGGCCACGGTGAACGGCGCCTTTTTCACCGACAGGTCGAGATACAGGTAGGTCCGCGGCGACAGGCTGTACTCATAGCCGACCGATGCCTGCTTGGTCTTGATCACGCCATCCGGATCCTTCTGGCCATAACCGACCAGGAACTTGTTCGCGCCAACGGTGTAGTTGGCGCCCACCACCCAGGCGCTGATATTCTCGTTGGTCCACATCGTGTGGCCCAGGTCCTGGCGCTGGTAGGAAGCCATCAGCTTCAGGTCGGGAATCGGCTTGTACGAGGCCGCCACCGACCACAGTTCCGTTTCGATGGCATTGCGTTCGGCGCCCACCATGGCCGCGAACGGACCGTTGGTGTAGGTGGCGCTGACCGAGTACGGATTCGCCGATGCCGTCGAGTTGGCCGCGTATTGCGGTGCCGAGGCGGTGCCCTTGCCGATGATGGCCGGGCCATTGTTGGCTTCCTTGGTGGCCACCGATACATTGACCTGGAACCCGGCCCATACCGGCGTGTTGTAGAACACCGCGTTGGAGAAGCGGTTGATCGAATTGCCGACAACGCTCAGCGGGTCGCTCGAATAGCCGGCCACGTGCAGGTCGGTCTGGTAGCCGGCTACCGCGGGCAGGCCGGACCATGGCTCGAACTGGGTCGAGGTTTCCTGGTAGGCGGTCAGGCCACGGCCGATGCGTACGGTACCGAACGCGCCCTGCAGGCCCACGCGGCTCTGGCCCTGGAACAGCGGACGCACATTGTTCTCGAGCGCGCCGGTATCGGGATCGTAGCGGATTTCCAGCTGGAACAATGCCTTGAGGCCATTGCCGAGATCTTCGACACCGCGGAAACCCAGCTTGTTGTTATCGCGGCGGGTAACCTGCGTGGCGTCGTTGGCGGTGTGGGTGGTGCGCTGAATGCCGGCGTCGATCGTGCCGTAGATGGTCACGGAAGACTGGGCGGCGGCACCGCCGAAGGCGGCCGTCAGGGCCAGGGCAACCAAGGATTTCTTCATTTGTCGTTCCCTCTGTTCTGAATTGATTGGTTCAAGAAGCCAGCGGTGGATGCTTGTGAAACTGGACAGGTGCACCTTAGATGAGGTTGCTGTCGAGCGCCGTGGATTGGTCGATTGACGGCACGAGTCTTGGTTGAAAACGCTAAATCTTCCGAATCTTGTTGTATTTATAAAACGGTAGTTTTACGGTGCCAACTGGTTTATTCACGTCATGTAATCCTTTCATTGGTAAGGTAATCACGGACAGCGTAGCCGGACCACTGCTTGACCTCGTTTGCGCGAGATCAAGCGAAGTCAACCTTGTATTAGACGTGCAACAATTCGCTACATAAACTGTTCAGTTACGCCTTACTCTCACAACGACAAGAAAACGCAGCAGGCGAAACCCGGCATGGCCGGGGGCCGCGATAAGCAGCGTTCAGGAGACCGACATGGCCAATCGTGAAGAGCTGGCAGTGATCCGGGGTGCGCGAGCGGGAGACCCCGAATGCCAGTTGAAACTGGGTAAGCTCTACCTTGCCGGCGGTGCCGGCTTGCCGTGCAGCCCACCTACCGCGCTGCACTGGCTGTCACGCGCGGCAGCCGCCGGCCTCGACGAGGCATGGCTGCTGATCGGCCGCCACATTCCCTGGCAATATGCCAGCCACCACCGCGCCACGCTGCTGGAGTGGTATGCCCGCGCCAGCGATGCCGGCATCGTCCAGGCCGCGATCACGCTGGGCCAGCTCCTGCTGCAGGAGCCGGCCATTACGCAGCCCGGCTTGTGCCAGCGTGCCCGGCGCGCGCTGGACACGGCGCAGCGTGCCGGGGCCGGCGAGGCGGGCGCCTTGCTGGCGCGGCTTCGCCTCGCCGGCCACGAAGCAGCACCGGTGCCGATGGCGCTGGCGGGGCGCGGCACCGGCGAAGCACAGCCGGGTGAGCCGGCCCTTGCCCTCGACACCGCGCTGCCGCTGGCACGTGCGCTGCTTGCACAGGCACCGGCCGATTGCGCCGCGTGGTCGGGATCGGCCGCGGATGCCCGCCTGCTGGCGCGCTGCGCGGAAGCACTGATGCAGGAAAGCGGCACTGCGTCTGGCGCGGAAGGCGACGAGGCGCAGCGCATGCGCGAGCTGGCGGCCACGGCGGGCGATCGCCACGCGCAACTGGCGCTGGGCTTGCAACTGGCGCGCATCGACGCGGGGGGCATGCGGCTGGCGCAAGGCCCGGCCAGCTTCAAGCGAGCGGTGCGCTGGCTCACGCGCGCCGGCGAGCAGGGCCTGGCCGAAGCGTGGTTCGCGCTGTCGCGCATCTATGTGAAACCGGAGTTTTCGCAGCGCTGCGTGGGCGAGGCGCAAGCGTGCCTGGAGCGGGCGGCGGCACTGGGGCATGGTGGCGCGCAGCTCGAATGCGGCCTGCAGGCATGGCGCATGCGGCGCAGCAGCGACTGCAACGACGTGAAGGCGGCGTACTGGCTGCAAAAAGCGGCGGCGCAGCACTGCCCCCAGGCCGCCGAAGCGCTGGCCCGGATCGCGCCGGCTCCAGATGCCAGCGGGTGGGCGGTGGCACTGCTGCCGTTGCTGACGCGGGAACTGGTCAGCAGCCAGCCGCTGCTGGCGGCGCGCATCGAACTGGCCGCGCTGTTCGGGCTGACCCGGGCGGAAGCGTTGTTGCTGGATGTGAAGGCGGCCGACCAGGGCCATTGCCTCGTCGTCGACATCCGCGCCAGCTATGGCCGCGGGCGGCGCCGGCTGGTACTGGTGGAAACCGCCCGGCAGCGCCAGGCGCTGGAGCGCATCGCGCGCCAGTTCGAGCAGGTCGACAGCAAGCTGGAAGGCAATTACCGGCAGCGGCTGTACCGCTTCAAGACATGGCTGCAGTCGGTCGATGGAGCCGACGAAGGCGGCCGTGCGCAGCTGGCCGCCTAGGTTCGCTGGCGGTTCCTTGCAACCGGGTCAGACGGTAATGCCGCTAAGTTAAGCGTTACCCGATACGTTGGAAGCGCATGCATTCACCCCAACAGCGAAGGGCAGGGGTCAGACCCGCCGGGTCTGACCCCGGAATTTGCACTTGGGGTGGGCTTATCTAAGCGGCATTAGGGTCAGACGGTAATGCCGTTAAGTTAAGGCGGCGTGACTGTTTGAGTTGGCGTCAGGGGGCTCGCTGTCGGAGGAATGATGGCTTGCAAGCCATCACCGCCTGGCAGGCGCGAAGCATGTTTCGCGAAACCCCTGCCAAGCCACCAATCCGCTAGCGCCGCGAACTACATCTAATTCCGCTAACTAAGCGGCATTAGGTTCAGACCGTGATCTCGCCTTCGAACACCGTGACGGCGGGACCGGTCAGGTAGACCGGTTCGCCATCGCCGGCCCAGGCAATCGACAGTTCGCCGCCGCGCGCATCCACGCGCACCGGCGAATCGAGCAGGCCGCGGCGAATGCCCGCCACCACGGCCGCGCAGGCACCGGTGCCGCACGCCAGCGTTTCGCCGGCGCCGCGCTCGAACACGCGCAGCTTGATGTGCTGGCGGTTTACCAGCTGCATGAAGCCGGCGTTGACCCGTTTCGGGAAATGGGCATGGTGCTCGATCAGCGGGCCGGTCAGTTCGACCGGCGCCGTGTCCACGTCGGGCACCACCTGCACCGCATGCGGATTGCCCATCGACAGCACCGACACCAGCACGGTTTCCTTTTCCCCCGCCAGTTCCAGCACCAGCGGCCACAGCGTATCGTCGCCTTCCGGCTGCCCGGCCAGGCCTTCCGTATCGAAAGGCACCAGGGCGGTGTCGAAGATGGGGGCGCCCATGTCCACCGTGACGCTGCCATCTTCTTCCAGCCGCGGCGCGATGATGCCCGACATCGTTTCGACAGCGATGCTGCGCCGCTCCGTCAAGCCCTTCTCGGCCACGAACTTGGCGAACGCACGCGCCCCGTTGCCGCACTGTTCCACTTCGCCGCCATCGTTGTTGAAGATGCGGTAGCGGAAATCGCAGCTGGGGTTCGTCGACTTTTCCACAACCAGCAACTGGTCGGCGCCGACGCCGAAGCGCCGGTCCGCCAGCGCCTTCCACTGCGCGGTCGTGAAGTCGATCTGCTGGTTGATGGCATCGATCACGACGAAGTCGTTGCCGGCGCCATGCATCTTGGTGAATTTGAGTTTCATCGCTTGTTCGAGTAGAAGGACGCTTCGCCGTTGGGGCGGGTCTTGTAGCGCTTGTGAGTCCAGAAATATTCCGCCGGCGCTTCGCGCACGCGCTCCTCGATGAATTCGTTCATGCGGCGCGTGGCGGCAACCATGTCGGTACCAGGGTAATTGTCCCACACCGGATAGAACTTGACGCGCCAGCCTTGATAATTCGGCAGGAAAGTGGCGATCACGGGCATGACCTGCGCGCCGGTGGTGGCGGCGATGCGGGCGGTGGCCGTCAGGGTCGCGGCCGGCACGCCGAAGAATGGCACGAACTCGGCATCCTTCTCGCCGAAATCCATGTCCGGCAGCATGAAGTAGGGCAGCCGGTCGCGCAGCGCGCGCAGGATCGGCTTGATGCCATCCTGCCGCGTGAACAGCTTGACTGGCTTGAAGCGAGCCCGGCCGGCGCGCAGCACCGCGTCGAACGTGGCGTTCTTTTGCGTGACGTACATCGACGAGGCCGAGGCTTCCATCGCGATCGATGCGCCGCCCACATCCAGGCACACGAAATGCGGGCACAGCAGGATGGTCGGCTTTTCCGTCATCGCCGCCACCGGGATCTGGCCCGGCGGCATGCCGTCGCTGGTCTCGATGCGGATCAGCCGGCGCAGCCGGGCTTCGGATGCCCACCACAGCACCGCCCGTTCGAACACGCTGCGCGAATATGCCTGGAAATGGCGGCGCGCCAGGTCGCGGCGCTGCGCTTCCGACAGTTCCGGCATCGCCAGGCGCAGGTTGACCAGCGCGATCTCGCGGCGCGGGCCCATGATGATGAACAGCAGGCTGCCCACCGCCGTGCCGAAGCGGCCCAGCACGGGCAGCGGCAGCCAGTGCAGCAGCCACATGAAACCAAGCAGGATCTTCATGCGGCCTCCGCCGTAGTGGGGGCCGCCACGCCGGGCGGTACCTTGTAGCGGTTATAGCTCCAGTAATACTGGGCCGGGCAGCCGGCGATCAACTGCTCCATCGCCGCATTGATCGCCCGTGCCTGCTGCGCGTTGTCGCCTTCCAGCGAGCCGGGGAACGGCACGAAGTGGACCAGGAAACCGCGCCCGCGCGGCAGCCTTTCGGCATAGGTCAGCACCACCGGCGCGTCGCCGCCCAGCCTGGCCATCTTGGCCGGCAGCGTCATCGTGTAGGCCGGCCGTCCGAAGAACTCGGCCCACACGCCTTCGCCTTCCTGCGGCACCTGGTCCGGCAGGATGCCGATGGGCTTGCCTGACTTGAGGAACTTGGCCAGCATCCGCACGCCGGACAGGTTGGCCGGCGCCAGCAGCATCTGGCCGCGGGCACGCGCCACTTCCACCAGCGGCTTCATCGCCGCCTGCTTCGGCGGGCGGTACATCACCATGATCGGGCTGTCGTGCGACACGCGTTGCGCGGTCATTTCAAAACAGCCAAGGTGTGGCGTGAGGAACACAATGCCACGCCCCGCGCGCAGGTGTTCTTCGACCAGTTCATAGTTTTTCAGGAACACGCGGCGTGCGATCCGCTGGTCCGATGCCAGCCAGACGAATGGCAATTCGGCCACGGCCTTGCCGGCCTCCGCGACGGCCTGGCGCAAGTGGCTGCCATAGCCGGCGCGTGCCATGTTCTCGCGCATCCGGCGGCGATAGGAAGGTGATAAAAGGTATACGGCCCATCCCAGGACACTTCCCATTGCATGCAGCAAGGGCAAGGAGAATATTGAGAAGAAACGGAAAATTCGTAACAGCATGAACTCGAAAAAAAGAAGTGTGCCTGCGCAAAAATTTTTGAAGAAGCGTAAAATACCACGCAGCAGTGACCGCCGAGTTAACAGACAACTTGCGAGGCGGGATAAAAATATCGCTAAAGCGTCGCAAGCCGTATGGGTTGTTGCGACAGATTTTTTCAACTCGAGTCACAGACACTTATACAGGAGCTTGCGATGTCTTCCATCGATTACCTCTTCACGTCCGAATCCGTTTCCGAAGGCCACCCCGACAAGGTCGCGGACCAGATCTCCGACGCCATCCTCGACGCCATCCTGGCCCAGGATCCCACTGCCCGCGTGGCCGCCGAGACGCTGTGCAATACCGGCCTCGTCGTGCTGGCCGGTGAAATCACCACCCACGCGAACGTGGATTATATTCAGGTCGCCCGGGAAACCATCAAAAGCATCGGCTACGACAACACCGACTACGGCATCGACTACCGCGGCTGTGCCGTGCTGGTGGCCTACGACAAGCAGTCGCCGGACATCGCCCAGGGTGTCGACGAAGGTGCGGGCATCGACCTCGACCAGGGCGCTGGCGACCAGGGCCTGATGTTCGGCTACGCCTGCGATGAAACGCCGGAACTGATGCCGGCCGCGATCTACTACTCGCACCGCCTGGTCGAGCGCCAGTCGCAGCTGCGCAAGGATGGCCGCCTGCCGTGGCTGCGCCCGGATGCCAAGTCGCAGGTCACGCTGCGCTACGTGAACGGCCGCCCGGTGGCCGTGGACACGGTCGTGCTGTCGACCCAGCACGCGCCGGAAATGCAGCACAAGCAGATCGAGGAAGCGGTGATCGAAGAGATCATCCGCCCGGTGCTGCCGAAGGAATGGCTGAAAGACACGAAATACCTGGTCAACCCGACCGGCCGCTTCGTCATCGGCGGCCCGCAGGGCGACTGCGGCCTGACCGGCCGCAAGATCATCGTCGACACCTACGGCGGGGCCGCGCCGCACGGCGGCGGCGCCTTCTCCGGCAAGGATCCGTCGAAGGTCGACCGCTCGGCCGCCTACGCGGCCCGCTACGTCGCCAAGAACGTCGTCGCCGCCGGCCTGGCGCGGCAGTGCCAGGTGCAGGTGTCGTATGCGATCGGCATCGCCCGTCCCATCAATATCACCGTCTATACCGAAGGCACCGGCGTGATCCCTGACGAGAAGATCGCCGAACTGGTGCATGAGCACTTCGACCTGCGCCCGAAAGGCATCGTGCAGATGCTGGACCTGCTGCGTCCGATCTACCGCAAGACCGCCGCGTATGGCCACTTCGGCCGCGAAGAGCCGGAATTCAGCTGGGAACGCACCGACAAGGCCGCCGCCCTGCGCGCCGCCGCCGGCCTGTCCTGAAAGCTGCTCGACAAGCCGCCGCTGGCGGCTAGCGTCATCACCGCAGCAACAAAAAAAACGGAGGTCACGGCATGCATGCCGTGATCACCGGTTTTTTGTTATAGAATGCCTGTTCTCCGAGGAGCGTTGCGACGGATCATTCGAATCCGCCAGGCTCGGACACTTCTGCAACCGCGCTCACGTCAACTTTTTTCAACATGAAAGGAGGCGTGATGAACGCCGTACTCAAAGATTCCCAGGATTACATCATTGCCGACATCGGCCTGGCCGCGTGGGGCGAGAAGGAAATCAAGATCGCCGAAACGGAAATGCCTGGCCTGATGGCGATCCAGGAAGAGTTCGCTGCTGCCCAGCCCCTGAAGGGCGCGCGCATCACCGGCTCGCTGCACATGACGATCCAGACCGCCGTGCTGATCCGCACGCTGGAAGCGCTGGGCGCGCAAGTGCGCTGGGCTTCGTGCAACATCTACTCGACCCAGGACCACGCCGCCGCCGCCATCGCCGCGGCCGGCACGCCGGTCTTCGCCGTCAAGGGCGAAACGCTGGACGAATACTGGGACTACACCCACCGCATCTTCGAATGGCCGGGCGAAGGCGTGTACTCGAACATGATCCTGGACGATGGCGGCGACGCCACGCTGCTGCTGCACCTGGGCGCGCGCGCCGAGAAGGATGCCTCGGTGCTGGACAATCCGGGTTCGGAAGAAGAAATCTGCCTGTTCAACTCGATCAAGGCCCGCCTGGCGAAGGATGCCACGTGGTACTCCAAGCGCCTGCCGCAGATCCTGGGCGTGACGGAAGAAACCACCACCGGCGTGCACCGCCTGTACCAGATGCACAAGGAAGGCAAGCTGGCCTTCCCGGCCATCAACGTCAACGATTCCGTGACCAAGTCGAAGTTCGACAACCTGTACGGCTGCCGTGAATCGCTGGTGGACGGCATCAAGCGCGCCACCGACGTGATGATCGCCGGCAAGATCGCCGTCATCGCCGGCTATGGCGACGTGGGCAAGGGTTCGGCGCAGGCCATGCGTGCCCTGTCGGCCCAGGTGTGGGTCACCGAGATCGATCCGATCTGCGCGCTGCAGGCCGCGATGGAAGGCTACCGCGTCGTGACGATGGACTACGCGGCCGAACACGGCGACATCTTCGTCACCTGCACCGGCAATTACCACATCCTCACCGAACAGCACATGCTGAAGATGAAGGACCAGGCGATCGTCTGCAACATCGGCCACTTCGACAACGAGATCGACGTTGCCGCGCTGAAGAAGTATCAGTGGGAAAACATCAAGCCGCAGGTGGACCACGTGATCTTCCCTGATGGCAAGCGCATCATCCTGCTGGCCGAAGGCCGCCTGGTCAACCTGGGTTGCGGCACGGGCCACCCGTCGTACGTGATGAGCTCGTCGTTCGCGAACCAGACCATCGCCCAGATCGAACTGTTCCTGCACAAGGACAAGTACCCGGTCGGCGTCTACACGCTGCCGAAGCACCTGGACGAGAAGGTCGCGCGCCTGCAGCTGAAGAAGCTGAACGCGCAGCTGACCGAGCTGACGGCAGAGCAAGCCGCCTACATCAACGTCAAGGTCGAAGGTCCGTACAAGCCGGAACACTACCGCTATTGATCGGTACGAAGGCCGGCGCGAGCCGGCCTTTTTTTGCCGATTGTTAGCCGCTTTTCAGCGCTGGTTCCACCGTATTTCGCTGTTTCGCTATTTCGTTATTTCCGCTTGAGGCTTGTATTCCCTATGCGTCTGGTCTTGACCTGGTTTATCAATGCCGCGGCCCTGTTCGCAGTGCCTTACCTGATGCATTCCGTCGACGTCACGAGCGTCGGCGCAGCCCTGATCGCGGCGCTCATCCTCGGGCTGGTGAACACGCTGATCCGTCCATTGCTGCTCCTGCTGACCTTGCCCGTAACGGTGCTGTCGCTGGGCCTGTTCATCTTTATCGTCAACGGCTTCACATTCTGGCTGGTGGCGCAATTCGTGAACGGCTTCACCGTGACGAGCTTCTGGGCGGCGGTCGGCGGCGCATTGCTGTACAGCGTGATTTCCTGGGCCCTCTCCACACTGTTGTTGAAAGACGCCGATGGCTGACCACAATTTTAGTATCGAATTTTTCCCGCCCAAGACGGCGGAAGGCGCGGAAAAGCTGCGCGCCACGCGCGCCAAGCTCTCCGAATTGCACCCGAAGTATTTTTCCGTCACGTTCGGCGCCGGCGGCACCACCCAGCGCGGCACGCTGGAAACCGTGCTCGACATCATGGGCGCCGGCGAGCAGGCCGCGCCGCACCTGTCCTGCGTGGGGGGCACGCGCGAATCGATCCGCGCCATCCTGAACGAATACAAGTCGCATGGCATCAAGCGCGTCGTCGCGCTGCGCGGCGACCTGCCCAGCGGCTACGGCGCGGCCGGCGAATTCCGCTATGCCAACGAGCTGGTGGAATTCATCCGCGCCGAGACGGGCGACTGGTTCCACATCGAAGTGGCGGCCTACCCGGAAGTGCATCCGCAGGCGAAATCGCCGCAATCGGATCTCGATGCCTTCGTGCGCAAGGTGGATGCGGGCGCCGATGCCGCGATCACGCAGTATTTCTACAACGCCGACGCCTACTTCCAGTTCGTCGACGCCGCGCACAAGGCCGGCGTCACCGTGCCGATCGTGGCTGGCATCATGCCGATCACCAACTACACGCAGCTGATGCGCTTCTCCGACATGTGCGGCGCGGAGATCCCCCGCTGGGTGCGCCTGAAACTGGCCAGCTTCGGCGACGATACCGCGTCGATCAAGGCCTTCGGCCTGGACGTGGTGACGTCCCTGTGCGAGCGCCTGCTCGCCGGCGGCGCCCCAGGCCTGCACTTCTACAGCATGAACCAGGCCGCCGCCACGACGGCCCTGTGGCAGCGGCTGGTCAAGTAATATAGGGGCGGGCCCTAGTGCTGTTAAGTTAAGCGTTACCCGACACATTGGAAGCGCATGCATTCACCCCAACAGCGAAGGGCTGGGGTCAGACCCGCCGGGTCTGACCCCGGAATTTGCACTGGGGGTGGGCTTATCGAAGCGGCATTAGGTGTACGTCCCCATTTTTGAAGCAACATTCATCCCGCTTCGGTGATGATACGGTCCAGCGCGATGTCGTGGCCGTCGCTGCCGAACTCGGCGGCGAGGCAGGAATAGGCGATGCCCACCGTCGCCGGCCGCGGCGCCTTCTCCAGCGTGCGATCGTAGAAGCCGCCGCCATAGCCCAGCCGGTAGCCTTGCGCGTTGAAGCCCAGGCAGGGGACCAGCAGGGCCGGCGGGCAGGGCGCGATCCGCAAGTCGGCCGGCACCGCGATGCCCATCGCATCCTTCACCAGCGGCTCGCCGATCTGCCAGGCCGCGAAGTCCAGCGGCGCATCGCGCTTCAGCACGACCGGCAACAGCAGGCGCACGCCCAGCCGCGCCAGTTCGGCATAGGCGGGGTGCAGGTCGGGTTCGTCGCGCAGCGGCCAGTAGACGCCCAGCGTGTCCACTCTTGCTTCATGCCACCACTGCACGATGTGCCGGCAGAGGTCGGCATCCCACTGCGCGCGGGTATCGGCCGGCAAGTTGCGCCGTTCAGCCAGCAATTGCTTGCGCAACGTAGCCTTTTCCGCCGCGGCCGTCTGTACGCTGGCGGGTGGTAGCCCTTCAGTCAGGCGTGTTATTCTAGGGTCGCTGGTCATGTCACTTTTTGAGAGTCGTATCTTGATTTCCCCGTCGAAATGGATAGCCGGCGCACTGCTCGCGATTTCCTGCGCCATCACGCCCCTCGCCATCCCGCAAGACCTGGGCGACAGCCGCAAGGAGGACGATGCGTTCCTGCTGCTGCGCGACTCGGTGCGCCGCAACGACGCCACCAAGGCCGAGTTCTATGCGGCACGGCTGAGCGACTATGCCATTCCGTCCTACGTTGATTATTATCGGCTGAAATCCCATTTCACGGCCGCCACCTCGGCCGAGATCCTGGCTTTCCTGCAGCGCTACGAAGGCACGGCGATTGCCGACCGCCTGCGCAACGACTGGCTGCTGGAACTGGGCCGCAAGCGCGAATGGGCCCTGTTCGACCAGCAGTATCCGCTGTTCGTGCTGAAGGACGATACCCAGGTCAAGTGCTATGCCTTGCTGTCGCGCCTGTCGAAAGGCGAGAACGTGGCCACGGACGCCCGCACGCTGCTGATCTATCCGCCGTATTACGGCGAGGGCTGCAGCGCGCTGATCGCGTCGCTCGCGCAGACCGGCCAGTTCAGCCAGGAAGACCTGTGGGCGCAGGTGCGCCTTGCCGGTGAAACGAAAGCCACCGGCCCGGCACGCCGCACGATCATGCTGCTCAATGGCTCGGACAAGAAGATCGCCCAGGCGATCGACGTTCCTGCCGTGGTGCTGGCAAAAGGCGTCGGCGACACGAAGGCCGACCGCGAAGTGTTCCTGGTCGCGCTGGGCCGGGCCGCCCGCACCAGTGTCAAGCTTTCGGTGCTGGCGCTCGAGAAAGCATTGCCGAGGCTGACGCCGCAGGAGCAGGCGATCGGCTGGGCCAATATCGCCCTGCCGGCATCGTATGCGGTGGACCCGGAAACGTCCGGCTACTGGCGCCGCGCCAATGGGGCGCCGCTATCGATCGACCAGCACCAGTGGCGCACCCGCTATGCGCTGCGCGACGGCAACTGGCAACTGGTGCGCGACTACCTCGCGGCCATGCCGGCACAACTGCGGCAGGATCCCACCTGGGTGTACTGGCAGGCGCGCACGTTCGTGGCGCTGGCCGGCGGCCGCATGACGCCCGAGGCGCAGTTCCTGTACCAGAGCATTGCCGACCGCGAGGATTACTACGGCCTGCTGGCCGCCGAGGAACTGGGCCGCACGGTCACCATCCCGGCGCCCGGCGCGCCGGTGACGGCGCAGGAAATCGCCGCGATCGCCACCAACCCGGGTATCCGCCGCGCCCTGAAATTCTTCGACATGCGCCTGCGTTTCGAAGGCCTGCGCGAGTGGAACTGGGAAGTGCGGCACCTGTCCGACCGCGAGCTGATCGCCGCTGCCGAGTATGCGCGCCAGCACCATATTCTCGACCGCATGGTGTACACGTCCGAGCGCACCCGCGCGCTGGCCGACTACACGCACCGCTACCCGGCACCGCACGATGAAATCATGCGCCCCACCACGAATACCCTGGGCCTCGACCGCGCCTGGGTCTACGGCCTGATCCGGCAGGAGTCGCGTTTCGTGATGAACGCGCAGTCGAGCGCGGGGGCGTCGGGCCTGATGCAGGTAATGCCTTCCACCGGGCGCTGGGTGGCCAACAAGATCGGCCTGACGAATTTCGTGCAGGACATGCTGACGGACGTGCGCACCAACATCCTGCTGGGCGCCAACTACATGAACATGGTCCTGGGCAGCATGGACGGTTCGCAGGTACTGGCCACCGCCGCGTACAACGCCGGTCCCGGCCGGCTGCGCTCATGGCGCTCGAAGCTGGACAAGCCGATGGATGCCACCGTGTTCATCGAATCGATTCCGTACTCCGAAACGCGCGGCTATGTGAAGAACGTGATGACCAATGCCACCTATTACGCGGCGCTGTTCGAAGGGCGGCCGCAATCGATGAAGGCGCGGCTGGGTGTCGTCACGCCGAAGGGCTACAGCGAGAAGGACATGCGCGAGCCGGACCCGCGCGGCCAGGAACCGCAGCAGACCAGTTTTTCGAGCCGCTGATTCCGGCGCGCTCGCCTACTTTCCCGCATCCTCCACCGCATTTGCCACCGCATTTTCCACCTTCATGCAAACGATCGAACTCGACCCTACACTGAGCAACACCCTCGCCGCCGCGCGCCAGCCCGGCCTCACGCTCGTCATCGGCAACAAGAACCTGTCTTCGTGGTCGATGCGGCCGTGGGTGGCCATGACCGCCTTCAACATCCCGTTCACCGAAGTGCGCGTGAAGCTGGACCGCCCGGAAACCTCCGGCACCATCGCCCGCTACACGCACAGCGGCCGCGTGCCCGTGCTGCTGGCCGGCGACATCACGATCTGGGACAGTTTGGCGATCTGCGAGTACCTGGCCGAGCAATTCCCCGACAAGCACCTGTGGCCGCAGGACGTGGCGGCGCGCGCCACCGCGCGCTCGATCTGCGCCGAAATGCACTCGAGCTTCGCGGGCCTGCGCAGCAACATGCCGATGAATATCAGCGCCAGCCTGCGCGGCCAGGGCCGCACGCCGGAAACGCAGGCCGACATCGGCCGCGTCAGCGAAATCTGGGAAGAATGCCTTTGCCGCTTCGGCCACAACGAATTCCTGTTCGGCGATTTTTCCCTGGCGGACGCGTTCTTCGCCCCGGTCGTCACCCGCTTCAATACCTATGACGTGGCATTGCCGCCGGCGCTGTCGGCCTACTGCGAACGGATCACCCGGCACCCGGCCGTGGCGCGCTGGATCGAGGAGGCGCATGCCGAAGCGGGCGAAAGCGCGGCAGGGAGCCTGGAGCAGGAATGAAGACCTATGTGGTTGGCGGTGCCGTCCGCGATGAACTGCTGGGACTGCCCGTCAAGGACCATGACCACGTCGTTGTCGGCGCCACGCCGGAACAGATGGTGGGGCAGGGCTTCCGCGCCGTCGGCAAGGATTTCCCCGTATTCCTGCACCCGGAAACCCACGAGGAATATGCGCTGGCCCGCACCGAGCGCAAGACCGCGCCCGGCTACAAGGGTTTCGTCTTCCACACCGCGCCGGACGTGACGCTGGAGCAGGACCTGGTGCGCCGCGACCTGACGATCAACGCGATCGCCCGCGCCGCCGATGGCACGCTGACCGATCCGTTCGATGGCCGCGGCGACATCGCCCGCCGCCTGTTCCGCCATGTGTCGGACGCGTTTGCCGAAGACCCGGTGCGCATCCTGCGCGTGGCCCGCTTTGCCGCCCGCTTCACCGATTTCACGGTGGCGCCGGAAACCAATGCCCTGATGCGCCGCATGGTCGACGAAGGCGAAGTCGATGCGCTGGTGCCCGAGCGCGTGTGGCAGGAACTGTCGCGCGGCCTGATGGAGCAGCGGCCGTCGCGCATGCTGCAGGTATTGCGCGACTGCGGCGCGCTGGCGCGCATCGTGCCGGAACTAGACCGCCTGTGGGGCGTGCCCCAGCCCGAGAAATGGCATCCGGAAGTCGATACCGGCATCCACCTGGAACAGGTGGTCGATTACGCGGCGCGGCAGTGTTGCGACTTGCCGGTACGTTTCGCGGCGCTGCTGCACGACCTGGGCAAGGGCGCCACGCCGGCGGATCAATGGCCGGCCCACCATGGCCATGAAGGCCTCGGCGCCACGCTGGTGAAGGACGTGTGCGCGCGGCTGAAGGTGCCGACCGAGTGCCGCGACCTGGCGGTGCTGGGCGCGCGCGAGCACGGCAACGTGGCACGCGCGCTGGAACTGCGCTGCAACACCATCGTGAAGCTGTTCGAACGCAGCGATGCGTTCCGCAAGCCGGCCCGCTTCCTGCAGTTGCTGCAAGTGTCCGAATGCGATGCGCGCGGCCGGGAAGGCCCCGGCGGCTCGTTCCGCGACGCGCCATTCCCGCAGCGCGACTACCTGGAGCGGGCATTGGCCGCCGCGCGTGGCGTCAACGCCGGCGAAATCGCCCAGGCCTGCACGGAACAGCCGGAGCGTATTCCCGAGCTGGTGCGGGAAGCCCGGGTGCGCGCGGTGCGCGAAGCGCTGGCCCGGCCCGACGAGCGGGATGAGGTGGACGAGGCGAACGGGACGAACGAGCGGAACGAGACGAATCAGCCGGCGGCGCACACGCCAGGCGGCGCGGGAGCACGCTGATGGCGCGCTTGAACCTGTTCCGCAATCCGCTGCACAAATGGCTGGGCCGCCCCGAACCGCGGCCGACCATTCCCGTCAAGGAATTGCGCGAACGGGACCGGCGCCGCATGCTGAAGCATTTCCTGCAGATCGAAGGGCGCGACCGCCTGCTGCGCTTCGGTTCGCCCATCACCGACGAGCAGGTGGCGAAGTATGTCGAGGGCATCGACTTCGACCGCGACATCGTGTTCGGGGTCTACAACCGCGTGTTCCGTCTCGTCGCGGTGGGGCACCTGGGATTCGCGGAACGGCAGCCGGAACAGCACGGCGCCACGGACAAGGACCGCGTGGCCGAATTCGGCGTGTCGGTATTGAAATCGGCGCGCGGGCTGGGCATCGGTTCGAAGCTGTTCGAGCGCGCCGCGATCGTCTGCCGTAACCACGACGTCGACACGCTGACCATGCATTGCCTGTCGTCGAACCAGATCATGATCCACATCGCGAAGAAGGCCGGCATGGAAATCCACCGCGACTATGGCGAGGCCGATGCCTACCTGAAGCTGGGCCCGGCCGATCCGGCCAGCGTGCTGCAGGAAGCGATGCAGGAACAGCTGGCCACCATCGACTACGCGCTGAAAGCCAATGTGCGGCGCGCCGCCAAGCTGTGGGACATGCTGCCGGGGCGCGGCAAGAAGGAATAGCGCGGCATCGATGCCGGCTTACCGGCGCGCATTCAGGTAAACCGGATTCCCCAGCAGCAGAAGGTGCCCCGCGGCAGCGATTACGTCGACGCGCACCCAGTGCGGCCTGCCGTCGCCGGCCAGCGTGAATACGCTATCCACGTCACGCACCGTGGGGTCCGCCAGCGGCGTGATTTCCCTGCCGTTGTCGACGATACGCAGCCGCGCTCCCGCCACCCCCGCCGTTCGCACGCGGAACCGTACCGCCGTGCCGGCCGGCGCATCGAGCGCATCGCCCATCATCGCGGTGTTGCCGTTCGCTTCCGCACGCACGTCCAGCAGCCGGTCGGGCGAGCCTTCGATGTCGACGAAGACGTGGCCCTTTCGGATACCGTCCAGGATCGCCGACTGCGACAACGCCGCCGCATGCACGACGGTGGCCGGTATTCCGGGCGGGCTCTCGTCCGGCCGGTGGCTGTCGCTGCCACCGATCGCCGTGATCCGGTAGCCCCGGTCGAGTTGCGCCTCCCAGAAGGGGATGCCGGACCAGCGGGTGCCGGCATCCTTGCCATTGACGGCTTCGATCGCCTGCACCAACGCCATGTCGGTCCGCGTGTCCCAGCCGCAGCCCATGCAGTCTTCGCCGGACGGGCGCACCGGGTGGTTGATCGACACCAGGCCACGCAGTGCCTGCGCATCCTTCAATACCGTATCCCAGCCGCGGCGGAAATCCAGCGGCGCCAGCGTGCCGAACAGGTTGGCATGGCCATGAAAAGTGGTGATCTCGCGGCCGGGCATCAACAGCAGCGTATCGAAATACGGTTGCAGTTCGCCCAGCGCCTGCGCATGCGACACGGTGTTGTGTTCAGTGACGGCCAGGAAGTCCAGCCGGCGCGCCGCCGCGGCTTGCGCCAGAACGAACGGCGGGCACGGCACGCTGGCCGAACCGCCGCGGTTGCGGCAACTGCCATCGGAGTGCCCCGTGTGGCTGTGCAGGTCGCCGCGGTACCAGCGTGCGCCGGTGGCCAGCGCCGCGTCATCCGAGGCCTGCCCGCGCGAGAACGTCACTGTCGCCGTGTAGTCGGCGGTGGCATTGGCGCGCATGTTGGGAATGCCGAGCAGCAGCGCCCATTGCCCGGCCAGCGCCGGCACCGCCAGGTAGGAAGGCGTGGCGTCGACGGTACCGACCGTGAAGGTGCGCTTGTTGCCCCCGCTCCAGCCGCGCGGCATGCCGTCCGGGCCGATCAGGCCCAGGTCGATCACGCTGCGCTGTTCCCTGCCCGTGTAGTCGAACGTGACGGTCACGCGGTCGACACCGGGCGGTACCGCGAACGGCACTTCCCGGTAGGTCTGGTGGTCGGTACCGGTCAGGCGTCCGTGCAACACCAGGTCGGTGGACTGGGCGGCCGCCTGCTCCAGCAGGCCGCACAGCAGGATGGCCAGTCCGGCAAGCCGCTCAAAACGCATACTTCAGTGCCGCGCGCACGGTGCGGCCCAGCAGCGGGCGGGCAATGAACGTGTTGGCACCGGCATCGGCGCTGGCCAGTTCGCCGGCGCGCGGGTTGCCTTCGGTGAGGCCCTGCGAATTCTCCACGTTGTCCACGTACAGGAATGCCTCGACCGCCGGCGTGGCCTGCCAGCGCGCCGAGAAATTCAGCATGTGGTACTTGGGCAAGACCACGGTGTTGGCCGAGTCCACGTAGCGCTTGCCCTGGTATTCGTACGCCAGTTGCAGGCGCAGCTTGTCGCCCAGCAGGTTCACGCCGGGCACCAGCCGGGCGCTCACTTTCGGCACGCGGATCAACGCATTGCCCGAGTAGTCGCGCGGCACCGGCAGGTTGTTGACCCGGTCCGTATAGCGCAGGTCTCGGTACTCGGGATCCTGCAATGTCAGGTTGAAGCCCAGGTCGACCAGGCTGCTGGGGAACAGCCGGCCTTCCAGCTCCAGGCCGAAGGTACGCGACGATGCGTAGCCGGTCTGTGGGCGCGATGTCGCGTTATCGATCGAAAACACGTTGTTCGTGTACGCCACGTTGTCGTACTTCGAATAGAACAGGGTGGGATACAGTTCCAGCATCGCGCTGCTGTACTTGTAGCCCAGCTCGCCCAGGTCCATCGTCTGGATCACCGGCACCGCGGCCGGCGAGGTAATGTAGGACGACAGGTTCGGCAGGCGGAACGCCTTGGTCCACCGGCCGAACACGCCCGACGTGCGCGCCAGTTGCCAGTTCGCGCCGAGCGTCCAGCCCATCTTGTCGAAGTCGTTGTCGTAGTAATCCAGCACGCCGGTACCGGTGCGTATCTTCGAGGTGGCGAACTTGCCCAGATCGACGTTGGCACCGCGCTCGGTCCAGCCGCGCGTATTCACCTTTTCCCAGCGCACGCCGCCATCGATGCGCAGGCGCTCGTCGACCTGCCATTCGTCCGACAGGTACAGCGCGTGCGTGCGCGACTTGCCGCGCGCGTGCTCCCATTCGTACCCGTAATTGTAGATGCCGCGCTCGGTAATCGTGCCGGCCACGCGGCCGGCGGCGTCGAGGCCGGCCAGGTCCAGCAACGGCGCCTGGCTTTGCGCGCCAAGCAGCACGGTCGACGAATAACGGTCGAATCCCTGCGTGAAGCGGGCAAAATAGTAGCCAAGGGTGACGTCGTGCGTTTGCGTGCCGGCGGCGAACTTGCGGGACAGGCGCAGGTCGTTGACGGTTTCCTCCAGCGGCATCGTCACGCCGCGCAGCCCGCCGACCAGCAGCAGGCCGTTCGGATCCGCGTAATCCGTCCCTGGCGCGTCGACGCGCCGCAGCGCCAGCCGCGTGGCACCCGGCACGCGCGCCAGCAAGCCTTGCGATTGCCGCAGGAAGGCTTCGCTGGACAGCAACTGGTTCGGGAACACGCCGTTGCGCTGCGTGTCCGTGCTGGAATGGCGCAGCGATTCGGCCAGCTTCCAGCCGCCCAGTTCCTTCTCGAGCGCGACGGTGAACTGCTTGCGCTTGACGTGCGTGCCTTCGCCGTTGTCGAAACGGTAGGTGGCGCCGTTCCCCATCCGCATGTCGACCACCCTGGTCTGCGGCCCGGCCACGGTGCCGCGGTTGCCGTCGAAGCCGGGAATCGCCGCGATATCGCCATCCGGGTAAGTGCGCATCGGAATGCCGAGGAACAGCGCCACCTTGTCGTCCAGGTGCTTGAAGTCCAGGGCGATGCGGCCGCCGTCGAGCATGCGCGTCAGTCGCACGCGCACCTGGCCACCATCATTGGCGCGATAGCCGGGCGAGCGGATGCCGTCGTCGATGCGGTAAAAGCCGCCGATACCGCCTTTCCAGCCATTGCCGAGTGGCGTGCCGGCCCAGAAGTCGACGCGCCGCATGCCGAAATTGCCGGCGCCGACCTTGACGATGCCGCTCGCCGTGTCGCCGATCTCGCGCGTACGGAAGTTGATCGCACCGGCCGGCGCGTTCGTGTAGAACACCGACGACGGGCCGCCGCGCACGACCTCGATGCGTTCGATCGTCTCGTCGAGGCGGAATGCCTGGTCGGCATTCAGGTAGCCCAGCGAAGGATCGTGCTGCACCGGAATGCCGTCTTCCAGCAGCGTGACCGAACCGAAGCCATCGACAGGAATACCGCGAGCGCGAATATTGCCCGATGCTTCGCCGCCGGAAGCTTCGACCCAGAACCCGGGGACCGATTTCAGCGCTTCCGTCACCGACGTGGGGGCCTGCATTCGCAGCGCGTCCTCGTCGATCGTGGTGATCGAATAGCTGGCCTTCGATTTGGTGCGGGTACCGGCACCGGCGCGGCCGGTCACGATCACGACATCATGGGGAGCATCCGCCGCCTGTTCTGTCGCTGGCGGCGGCTGGACGTTTTCCTGTGCGAGCAGGGGAGCGCTGGCGAGGGCCAGCATGGCCGCGCGTACGGCATGGCGGATGATCGGCGAATTCACGTTGTCCTTTGCTGGTCTGGATGAACGCGCCAGACACTAGCAAAGGAATATGAAGCGATGATGACGAAAAGAAAACTCCGCGCACCGCGCGGCCGCCGTCAGACCAGCGGCAGCGCCGTCGTGTCCTTGATGCGTTGCAGCGCAAAGCTGGACTTCACGTCCAGCACGGCCGGATGCCGCAACAGCGTGGCCATCATGAAGCGCGAAAAGTGGTCCATGTCTTCCACGTGCACGCGCAGCAGGTAGTCCATTTCCCCCGTCATCGCATAACACGCCACCACTTCCGGCCAGCCTTCCACGGCCACGGCGAAATCCTCGCGCGGCGAGACGGTACCCGGCAGCGCACCGAGCGCGCGGGCCGTGCTGTGCGCCACCGCGGCGGCATCGCTGTGCTTTTCCAGCCGCACGTTGACATAGGCCAGCAGGCCCAGGCCGATCTTGTCCGGATCGAGCAGCGCCACGTACTGGCGGATCACGCCTTCCTCTTCCAACCGCTTGATGCGGCGCAGGCAGGGCGAGGGCGACAGGCTGACCTGCTCGGCCACGTCCTGGTTCGACAGGCGGCCATCTTCCTGCAGGATCGATAGGATTTTACGGTCTGTCTTGTCCAGTGTGATCTTGGTCATAATCTCCTCGTGGCATGCCTGATAACGCAATATTATTGCTCAAAACATGCGCCGATGGGAAATCTTTGCAATTTAATTCTCCCCCGCGAAGCCTATACTTTTCGCTATTCGATAAAAGGAGACGCACATGCAATTCACGCCCTGGGAGAACCCGATGGGGACCGACGGATTCGAATTCGTCGAGTTCGCCGCGCCCGATCCGAAAGCGCTCGGCCAGCTGTTCGAGAACATGGGATTCACGGCCATCGCCCGCCACCGCACCAAGGATGTCACGCTGTACCGCCAGGGCGAGATCAACTTCATCATCAACGCCGAAGAGCACTCGTTTGCCCAGCGCTTCGCCCGCCAGCACGGCCCCTCCGTGTGCGCGATCGCGATCCGCGTCGACGATGCGGCCTACGTCTACAACAAGGCGCTGGAAATGGGCGCCTGGGGCTTCGACAACAAGACCGGCCCGATGGAACTGAACATCCCCGCCATCAAGGGCGTCGGCGATTCGCTGCTGTACCTGGTCGACCGCTGGCGCGGCAAGAATACCGCCAAGGGCCAGGCGCCCGGCAGCATCGGCGACATCAGCATCTACGACGCCGATTTCGTGGCGATCCCGGGCGTGGACCCGAACCCGGTGGGCAACGGCCTGACCTATATCGACCACCTGACGCACAACGTCTACCGTGGCCGGATGGCCGAGTGGGCCGGCTTCTATGAGCGCCTGTTCAATTTCCGCGAGATCCGCTACTTCGACATCACCGGCAAGCACACGGGCCTGAAGTCGAAGGCCATGACTTCGCCGTGCGGCAAGATCCGCATCCCGATCAACGAATCGTCGGACGACAAGTCGCAGATCGCCGAGTACCTGAACGAATACCACGGCGAAGGCATCCAGCACATCGCGCTCGGTACCGACGACATCTACCGCTCGATCCAGGGAATGCGCGACAGCGGAATCGCTTTCCAGGATACGATCGAAACGTATTACGAACTGGTCAACCGGCGCTTGCCGAACCACGGCGAGAACCTGGAAGAGCTGCGCCGACTGCGCATCCTGATCGACGGGCAGGCCTCAAGTGAACAGCAACGCGAATTGCTGCTGCAGATCTTCACGCAGAACGTGATCGGCCCGATCTTCTTCGAGATCATCCAGCGCAAGGGCGACCAGGGCTTTGGCGAAGGCAATTTCCGCGCGCTGTTCGAATCGATCGAGCTCGACCAGATTCGCCGCGGCGTGCTGGAGGATAAACCGACGGCAACGGCGTAAGCAGCAGGACCACCACAGCACAGCCGGCAGCGCCCCGCCAGAGGGCGCGCCGGCTGGAAGCTTTCAGCAGCACATATTGGAGACAAACCCATGAACGCACCTCACAAGGGTACGGAGCTAGGCAAAGAGGACATCACCCTCGAAGACAAATGGACGCTGGAGCGCGGCAGCGCGTTCCTCACCGGCACGCAGGCGCTGATCCGCCTGCCGATGCTGCAGCGCGAACGCGACCTGAAGGCCGGCCTGAATACCGCCGGCTACATCACCGGCTATCGCGGTTCGCCCGTCACGTCGATCGACCAGACGGCGGTGAAGGCGAAAAAATACCTGGAAGCGCACCACGTCAAGTTCCACCCCGGCATGAACGAAGACCTCGCCGCCACCGCGGTCTGGGGCACCCAGCAGACCAACCTGTTCCAGGATGCCAAATACGACGGCGTGTTCAGCATGTGGTACGGCAAGGGCCCCGGCGTGGACCGCTGCGGCGACGTGTTCAAGCACGCCAACAATGCCGGCAGCTCGAAGCACGGCGGCGTGCTGGTTCTGGCCGGCGACGACCACGCGGCGAAATCCTCGTCCACCGCGCACCAGTCGGACCATATCCTGGCCGCGTGCGGCATTCCCGTGCTGTATCCGTCCTCGGTGCAGGAGTACCTCGACTATGGCCTGCATGGCTGGGCCATGAGCCGCTACACGGGCCTGTGGGTGGCGATGAAGTGCGTGACGGACATCATCGAGTCCGGCGCCGTCATCGACTTCGATCCGGACCGCGTGCAGATCGCCATGCCGGACGACTTCGAGCTGCCGCCGGGCGGCCTGAACATCCGCTGGCCGGACGCGGTGCTGGACCAGGAAGTGCGGATGAACAGCTACAAGTGGTACGCGGCCCTCGCGTACTGCCGCGCCAATAAACTCAACAAGATCATCTGGGACAGCCCGCGGCCGAAGATCGGCATCATCACCGCCGGCAAATCGTATCTCGACACGCGGCAGGCGCTGGCCGACCTGGGCATCGACGAACAGGCTGCCGCCGACATCGGCATCCGCCTCTACAAGGTCGGCATGACGTGGCCGCTGGAGGCCGATGGCGTGCATGAATTCGCGCGCGGGCTGGACGAGATCCTGGTGGTGGAAGAAAAGCGCCAGATCCTCGAATACGCGCTGAAGGAAGAGCTGTACAACCTGCCCGATGGCCAGCGCCCGCGCGTGGTCGGCAAGTTCGACGACACGGGGGAATGGTCGAACCAGCACCGCAGCGGCCACGGCGACTGGCTGCTGCCGGCCACCTATGAGCTGAACCCGGCGCAGATCGCCCGCGCGATCGCCAGCCGCATTTCGCACTACTGCGCCGGCCATCCGGTGGCGAAGCGTGTCCAGGAACGCATCGCCTTCCTGGAAGCGAAGGAACTGGTGCTGAAGAACGTGCCCGCCAAGGCCAATCCCGAGACCGACCGCACGCCGTATTTCTGTTCCGGCTGCCCGCACAATTCGTCCACCAAGGTGCCCGAAGGTTCGCGCGCGCTGGCCGGTATCGGCTGCCACTACATGGTGCTGTGGATGGACCGGGAAACGTCGACCTTCACGCACATGGGCGCGGAGGGCGTGACGTGGGTCGGGCAGGCGCCGTTCACGAACGAGCAGCACGTGTTCACCAACCTGGGCGACGGCACCTATTTCCACTCGGGCATCCTGGCGATCAGGGCAGCGGTGGCGGCCAAGGTCAACATCACCTACAAGATCCTGTTCAACGACGCGGTGGCCATGACAGGCGGCCAGGCCTTCGACGGTCCGCTCGATCCGGGCATGATCTCGCGGCAGATCGCCGCCGAGGGCGTCACGCCGATCATCGTCGTCACCGACGATCCGGACAAGTACCCCGACGATTACGCATGGGCGCCCGGCGTGACGGTGCGCCACCGTTCGGAGCTGATGGACGTGCAGAAGGAACTGCGCAACAAGCCCGGCGTCTCGGCCATGATCTATGACCAGACCTGCGCCTCCGAGAAACGGCGCCGCCGCAAGCGCAACGAATACCCGGACCCGGCCAAGCGCGTGGTCATCAACGAAGCCGTGTGCGAAGGCTGCGGCGACTGCTCGGTGCAGTCGAACTGCCTGTCCGTGGAGCCGCTGGAAACGGAACTGGGGCGCAAGCGCCAGATCAACCAGTCGAGCTGCAACAAGGATTACTCGTGCGTGTCCGGCTTCTGCCCGTCGTTCGTAACGGTGGAAGGCGGCCAGCTGAAAAAGCCGAAGAAGGCCGCCGCTGGCGGCGAGGTCCCCGCCTTGCCGGCACCGGTGCTGCCATCGACCGCGCAGCCCTACGGCATCCTCGTCACCGGCATCGGCGGCACCGGTGTCGTCACCGTCGGTCAGATCCTGGCGGTAGCGGCGCACGTGGAAAACAAGGGTGCCGTGGTGCTGGACATGAGCGGCCTGGCGCAGAAGGGCGGACCGGTAATGTCGCACGTGCGGCTGGCCGACCGGCAGGCGGACCTGCACTCGACGCGCGTGGGCACCGGCAGCGCCGACCTCGTGATCGGCTGCGACCAGATCGTCACCGCCAGCCGCGATGCCTTGTCCCGGATGGGCGAGGGCCGCACCTGGGCCGCGATCAATTCCACCGGCGCGACCACGGCGGCCTTCGTGAAGAACCCGGACTGGCAATTCCCCGGCAGCAGCTCGCGGGCGGAAATCGTGCGCGCCTGTGGCGAAGACCGTGTCGACTTCCTCGATGCCGGCCATATCGCCACCTCGCTGATGGGCGACGCGATCGCCACCAACATGTTCATGCTGGGCTACTGCTTCCAGAAAGGCCACGTGCCCTTGTCGGAAGCATCGCTGATGAAGGCGATCGAGTTGAACGGCGTGTCGGTGGCCTTCAACAAGGCCGCCTTCAACTGGGGCCGCTACGCCGCGCACGACCTGGCGGCCGTGTCGAAAATGGCGTTGCCTGCGCAGGTGATCGAATTCAAGCGCACGCAATCGCTGGACGAGCTGGTTGCCCGCCGCGTGGAACTATTGACGGCGTACCAGAACGCGGCGTACGCCCGCCAGTACACGGACTTCATCGACCAGGTACGGCGCGCCGAGGAACCGCTGGGCACGAAGCGGTTGACGGAAGCGGTGGCGCGCTACCTGTACAAGCTGATGGCCTACAAGGACGAGTACGAAGTCGCCCGCCTGCACACGGATCCGGCGTTCCGCCAGAAGATCGAAGGCATGTTCGAAGGCGAATACACGGTGAAGTTCCATCTGGCGCCGCCGCTGCTGGCGAAGAAGGACAAGGATGGGCACCTCGTCAAGCAGCAGTTCGGTCCGTGGATGCGCAGCGCCTTCGGCGTGCTGGCCAAGCTGAAGGGCTTGCGCGGCACCCCGCTCGACGTGTTCGGCTACACGGCGGAACGGAAGATGGAGCGGGCGCTGATCGGCGAGTATCGCGATCGCGTGCTGGCGCTGCTGCCGACGCTGGCGAAGGAAAACCTCGATACGGCGGTGGCCATCGCGCGCATTCCGGAAGACATCCGCGGCTATGGCCACGTGAAGGAGCGTCACCTGAAGGCGGCGAAGCAGAAGGAGGCCGCGCTGCTGGCGGCGTATCACACGCCACCCCGCGCGGCGACACCCGCGCCGGCCGTGGCACCGCACGCGGCCTGACGGCCGGCAAGGGGCACCCCGGCGGTGCCCCTTGTTCTTCTGGCCGGTTCCTTCTCCCCTGGTGCGTTCTGACCTGTCCTATCGTCCTGCAAGCACCGCACAACGCATAAGCAATCACGAAAGGCTTCGTTCAAAAAAGGCAACACGCTTCGTATGATCTGGTTCCCACAAGGACCAACCATGCCGAGTATGAAGACCAAAAATCTGATTGCAGTCGCAGTATGTTCCCCATTCTGCGGTATGCCCCTGCTGGCGCAGGGGCAGGCTGACACGCCGCCCGAAGGGGCGGCGCCCTCCGTCGTCATCACGGGTTCGCGCATTCCGCGCACCAGCATCGAAGGCCCATCGGCCGTCACCGTAATCACCGCCGAGGACATCACCCGCCAGGGCTACCGGAACGTATTCGATGCGCTGAACAACCAGGTGCAGAACAGCGGTTTCGTGCAGGGCGCCGATTTCGGCAACACCTTCACGCCATCGGCCAATACGATCAGCCTGCGCGGGCTGGGCCCGAACCACACGCTGGTCCTGCTGAACGGACGCCGGCTTGCCGATTTCCCGATCGCCTACGAAGGCACCGTCAACTTCACCAACCTGGCCAACATTCCATCCACCGTCGTGGAAAGGATCGAGATCCTGTCCGGTGGCGCTTCGGCGATCTACGGCTCCGATGCGATCGCCGGTGTCGTCAACATCATCCTGAAAAAGCAGCACAGCGGCTTCGACGCCAACCTCAAGGCTGGCGGCACCACGCGCGGCGGCGGCGCCGACCGGCGCGTGCAGTTCACCGGCGGGCAGCAGTTCGGCAAGCTCGATACCGTGTTCGCATTCGAGGTCAGCGAGCGCCAGCCGCTGGCCGCCTACCAGCGCGACTTCATGGCCACCCGGGATGGCACGCCGACCAACGTGCTGTCGCGGCGCAATGTCAGCGCCGGCCGCTACGTGGACCCGGGTGGCACCTGCGATGCGATCGGCGGCCTGTTCGACGGCAGTGTCGTGCGCTATGCCGCGCGTACCGGAGCGTACTGCGCGAGTCCGAAAGTGGGGCCCACGTACTGGACCGTGCAGACCAGGAACCTCAGCAAGAATGCCTACGGCAGCGCCACCTATGCACTGAGCGAGGACACCACGCTGTTCGCCGACGTGCTGGCCGGCCATAACGGCACCCAGAACAACACGCGCGGCCTGTCGTGGACGTCGCAATCGACCGCCAGCGGCTACTTCCTGAACCGGAACACCGGCAACTACGAAGCGTGGACGCGCTACATCTCGCCCGAGGAAATGGGCGGCGTGGAGCAGTTCAACCGTGCCTGGACCGACCGCGCGCTGGCCGCGTCGGTGGGGGCGCGGGGGCGCATTCCCGGAACCGGCTGGAAGTACGAGGCGGGCTACAGCGCCTCCTGGTACAAGAGCGAGAACCACGTGCCGCGCGCGCTTGCCAACATCGACGGCTTTTTCCTCGGCCCGCGCCTGGGGACCGACGAGGATGGCGTGGCGATCTACACGCCCGACCCGGCGCGGCTCGCCACGCCATTGACGCCGGTCGAATTCGGCGTCATCAAGGGCCTGTCGCACAGCGAGGACGAGTCGTGGACCAATACGCTGTCGGCCACCCTGAACGGTACGCTGTACGAGCTGCCGGCCGGGCCGCTGCAGCTGGCCGTCGTCGCCGAAGCGGGGCGGCAGGGCTTCTCGAACGTGCCCGATCCGCGCATCAACGAAGGCTACTTCAACGTCACCACGCGCAGCGACGTGACGGAGGGAACGCGCACCCGCTACGCGGCCGGCGCCGAAGTAAATGTCCCCGTCCTGAAGACCCTGAATGCCACGCTGGCCGGCCGCTACGACCGCTACAAGTTCGCCGGGCGCACCAGCGGCAAGTCCACCTATGCCAGCGGGCTCGAATGGCGGCCGGCAAAGGAGCTGCTGCTGCGCGCGAACCGCGCCACCAGCTTCCGCGCGCCGGACATGAACTACATCTACAAGGCGCGCGGCACCGGCTATTACTCGTCCACCACGGATTACTACCGCTGCGGCCTGGCCGGCCAGCCGCTCGATACCTGCGACTACGCCAACGTGTCGCCCGGCGCGGACTACGTGCAGAACGGCAGCCGCGACCTCAAGCCGGAGCGGGGCCGTTCGTATGGCGCCGGCATCGTCTGGTCGCCCAGCTCGGCGTTCGACGCGTCGGCCGACTACTGGAACATCCGCATCGACGACCTGGTGACGAACCTGTCGGCGGACCGCCTGCTGCGCGACGAGGCGGCATGCCGGCTGGGCGCGGCGGACATCAACATCCCGAGCTGTGTCGATGCGCTGGCCCGCATCACGCGCTATCCCGCCGATTCGCTGGTGCGCCCAGGTGAGATCCGCGAGATCCGCGTGAATCCGATCAACGCCGCGCAGCTGGGCAGCAGCGGCTTCGACGTCAGCGCGAAATATGCGCTGCGTACCGCCGCGCATGGCGTGTTCACGGTGCGGGGCAACTACTCGAAAACGGTGACGCGCCGCTCGCGGCAGTTCGCCGGCGACCCGGTCAGCGACGAGCTGCATTCGTTTGAAAGCGCGGACTGGCCGGACAAGCTGACCGCCAGTGTGAACTGGAACGTGGGGCCGTGGGCCACCACGGTGTTCGCCACCCGCTACGGCAAGATCCCCAACGCCGCGTGGACCGATTACCTGTCACCGACCACGCTCGTCAACGTCAGCGCCGTGTACCGCGTGACGGACCGCCTGACCGTTTCGCTGATCGTCAACAACGTGGCCAACAGGATCAAGTCCGACACCACCGCCGGCTGGCCGAACTACCCGGTCGGCAGCTACAGCCCGGTGGGCCGCACCGGCTGGATCGAACTGAATTATCACTTCGGCTCCTAGGAAAGCGAGGGCCGGTGTGGGTGGCGAGCCGTAAGTCTATAATGCTCCGGCCGTGGCGGGACCGGCACGCGATCCGTGCCGCGTTCCGCTTTTCTTCATTGGTCGATCCGACCCTCACCGGAGCCCTGTAGATGATTCGCACCGCACTGTCGCTTGCCTTGCTCGCCGCCTTGCCGCTTGCCCATGCCGCACCCGATCTCACCACCGTGTCGGAACGCTCCGGCTTCCAGGCCACCGGGCGCTACGACGAAGTGATCGAGTTGTGCGCGGACTTCCAGAAGGCGTATCCGAAGGCGGTGCGATGCCTTGAATTCGGCCGCACGCCGGAGGGGCGGCCGATGCTGGCGCTGGCCGTGTCGAAGAGCGGGGCGCTCACCGCCGACGCGGCGAAGAAGAAGAACATTCCCGTGCTGCTGGTGCAGGGCGGTATCCATGCGGGCGAGATCGACGGCAAGGATGCCGGCTTCCTGGCGGTGCGCCATGCACTCGACGGCAAGCTCGCCGGCGCCGCGCTCGACAGGCAGGTGCTGCTGTTCGTTCCCGTCTTCAACGTGGACGGCCACGAGCGCTTCGGCCCCAACAACCGGCCGAACCAGCGCGGGCCGGTGGAGATGGGCTGGCGCGTGACCGCGCAGAACTACAACCTGAACCGCGACTACCTGAAGGCCGACGCGCCCGAGATGCAGGCGATGCTGGCGCTGGTGAACCAGTGGGACCCGCTGGCCTACATCGACCTGCACGTGACCGATGGCGCGAAGTTCGAGCCGGACGTGTCGATCCAGGTGGAACCCGTGCACGGCGGCGATGCGGCATTGCGCGAGGCCGGCACGGCGCTGCGCGACAATGTGATTGCCGACCTGCGCCAGCAGGGTTCCGATCCGAAGCACTTCTATATTTCGTTTGCCAGGACGGATGAACCGCAATCGGGCTTCGTCGACGAAATGTCCGGGGCGCGTTTCTCGACCGGCTACTTCTACCTGCGCAACCGCTTCGGCATGCTGGTCGAAACGCACTCGTGGAAGGATTACCCCACGCGCGTGAAGATCACGTACAACACGATCGTGTCGGTGATGAACCAGGTGGCGAAGCATGGCACCGCGTGGCGCCAGGCCGCGCTGGCCGCCGATGCGCGCGCCACCGCGCTGGGAGGGCAGGACTTCCCGCTCAGCTACCGGACCACCGACAAGGTGCGGACGATCGACTTCCGCGGTTATGAATTCAAGCGCGTGCCGTCCGATGTCTCCGGCGGTATCTGGACGCAATACGACGAGACGAAGCCGCAGCTGTGGAAGGTGCCGCTGCGCGACGAGATCGTGCCCGACTTCACGATCAAGGCGCCGGCCGGCGGCTACCTGGTGCCGGCGGCGCAGGCCGGCGCCGTGGGCGCCAAGCTGAAACAGCACGGCGTGGCATTCAAGGTGCTGGCCGCCGCGCCGGGCAAGGTGGAAGTGGAAGCGTTCCGCGCAACGAAGACGAAGCTGACGCCCCAATCGTTCGAGGGACACCAGATGCTGGCGGTGGAAGGGGCGTGGAACACCGAAGCGCGCGAGGTGGGCGCCGGAGCGCTGTTCGTGCCGATCGCGCAGCCGAAGGCGCGCCTGGTGATGACGATGCTGGAACCGCAGGGCGCCGATTCGCTGCTGGCGTGGGGCATGTTCACTGCCGCCTTCGAGCGCAAGGAGTACATGGAAGAGTACGTGGCCGAAGAGGTGGCGCGCGAACAGCTGAAGGACCCGGCCGTGGCCGCCGCGTTCAAGGAAAGGCTGGACAACGATCCGGACTTCGCGAAAAGCTCGCGTGCCCGGCTGGACTTCTTCGCCAGGCGGCATGCATCGTGGGACGAGCGGTTCAACCTGTATCCGGTGTATCGCACGGACCGGAAGTTCTGAAGCCGGTACGGCAATAATCGAACGCAGCAAAGACAGGGACGGAACCGGATGCCGTTAAGTTAAGCCCACCCCAAGTGCAAATTCTGGGGTCAGACCCGCCGGGTCTGACCCCAGCCCTTCGCTGTTGGGGTGAATGCATGCGCTTTCAATGTGTCGAGCAACGCTTAACTAAGCGGGGTCAGGAGACGTCCCCATTTTTCGACCATTACTTCGGCTGCAGCGGAATGATCCCCGGCACGGTGGCCGGCGTCGAGCACGGTTCTTCGTCGAACGCGATATCGCCCAGCGGGTTGGCCACGCCATCCGTCTTCAGGTCCGTGAAGCCGAACAGGCCGCGGTCCATCAGGTGCGACGGCACCACGGTGGACAGGGCCGAGAACACGCTTTCCACGCGGCCCGGGGTTTTCTTTTCCCAGTCGCGCAGCATCGCCTTGATCTGCTTGCGCTGCAGGTTTTCCTGCGAGCCGCACAAATCGCATGGAATGATCGGGAAGCCCTTCACGGCGGCGTAGCGCTCCGTGTCTTCTTCCTTCACATAGGCCAGCGGACGGATCACCATGTGCTTGCCGTCGTCGGAAACCAGCTTGGCCGGCATGCCCTTCAGCTTCCCGCCGAAGAACATGTTGAGGAAGAAGGTTTCCAGGATGTCGTCGCGGTGATGGCCCAGCGCGATCTTGTTGCAGCCCAGTTCATCGGCCACGCGGTACAGGATGCCGCGGCGCAGGCGCGAGCACAGCGAGCAGGTCGTCTTGCCTTCCGGGATCAGGCGCGTGACGATCGAGTAGGTATCCTGGTTTTCGATATGGAACGGCACGCCCAGTTCCGTCAGGTAGCGGGGCAGCACCTCGGCCGGGAAGTTCGGCTGCTTCTGGTCGAGGTTGACGGCGACGATGTCGAAGTGGATCGGTGCGCGCTCGCGCAGCGTCAGCAGGATATCGAGCAGCGCGTAGCTGTCCTTGCCGCCGGACAGGCAGACCATCACCTTGTCGCCGTCCTCGATCATGTTGAAGTCGCCGATCGCCTGGCCCACCAGGCGGCACAGGCGCTTGTGCAGCTTGTTGTTCTCGTAGGCGATCTTGTCCGCGCCCTTGTCCGCACCCTTGTCCGCACCTTTTACCGCGGCGTTGTCGACGACGGCGTTCATGCTTCATCCTTGATGTGGAATACTTCGACGCCGACGCCTTCGCAATCGGGATAGACGTCCGGCTTCATGGTGGACAGGCGCACGGCGCGCACGCGCGGGTGGGCCAGCAGTGCCTTCACCAGGTCGTCGCACAGGGTTTCCTGCAGGTGCACGTGGCCCTCGGCCATGCGCGCGGCGATCGTGTCGCGCATGAAGTCGTAATCGACCACTTCATGCAGTTCGTCGGCCTGCGGCGTCGACACCGCGAGCGGGATATACAAGTCGACATTGAACAGCACGCGCTGCTCGCCCTTCTTCTCGAATTCGTGGACGCCGATATTGATCAGCACTTCGTAATTGCGCAGGAACAGCCGGCGGCAATCCTGCAGGCGGGGGTGGGTGAGGGCGGACAGCATGGTGGCGATAGTGGCTATTTAAAAAATGATTCGGCGAGAAGTTCGGCGAGAAGTTCGGCGAGAAGCGATCGGCGAGAAGTTATTGGGGCGACGATATTGGGCACGCAGTTATCGGGCACGCAGTTATTTGGCTAGAAACATCACGTCGCGCGGCAGCGGCAGCAGGTGCTGGCCACCGTCGACCAGCAGCGTGGTGCCCGTCACCGCGCGCGCCGTTGCCGCGTACAGCACGGCCGCGGCGATGTCTTCGGGAGTGCTGGAGCGTCCCAGTGGCGTTTGCGTGTGGGCCTTGGCGAATCCTGCCTCGCTCTGGTCACCGGACACCATGGTGATGCCCGGTGCCACGCCGACCACGCGCACCTTCGGCGCCAGCGCCTGGGCCAGCACCGTGGTCGCGGTGTGCAGCGCCGCTTTCGACAGCGTGTACGACAGGAAATCGGGATTGAGATTGTACAGCTTCTGGTCCAGCAGGTTGACGACCACGCCCTGGGCACCATCCGCCACATGGGCGTGCAAGGCCTGCGCCAGCAGCACCGGCGCGGCCACGTTGGCGCGCATGTGCGCATCCAGGCGGGCACTGGTGAAGTCGGTGGCGCTGTCGTAGTCGAACAGGGAAGCATTGTTGACGATGCAAGTGACCGGGCCCAGCGCGTCGGCGGCGGCGGGCAGCAGGCGCCGCACGGCTGCTTCGTCGCCCAGTTCGCCATGCACCAGTGCCGCGCGGCGGCCCATGGCGGCGATCTCGCGGGCGACTTCCTCGGCATCGGCGCGGGAAGCGCGGTAATGCACGGCCACGTCCCAGCCGGCGCGCGCCAGTGCCAGCGCAATGGCGCGGCCGAGCCGGCGGCCGGCACCTGTTACCAGCGCCACCGGCGCGCCATGGTGGCCGGCGGCGGACTGCTCGCTGTTCGCTTGGTGTGTTGTCGTCATGTCAGATCGTCAAGTTGGGGAGCCATCCCCGATTCGCTACAATGCGGGGCATGTCTCTTCCCGCACCTTCTCCGGACGCGCTGGCCGCGTCGCAAGCCCTGCAGCAGCAGATCGCTGCCGATGTGGCGCGCCACGACGGCGTGCTGTCCTTTGCCAGTTTCATGGAAACGGCGCTGTATGCGCCTCGCCTCGGCTATTACACCGGTGGCGCGGCCAAGCTGGGCAAGGACGGCGATTTTACAACCGCGCCGGAGATGTCGCCGCTGTTCGGCGCCGCGCTGGCGCGCGTTGCCGCCGACATTATCGCCCAAAGCGCACCCAACATCCTCGAATTCGGCGCCGGCACCGGCAAACTGGCGCGCGACGTGCTGACCGAGCTGGCCAGCATGGGAGTGGCGGTGGAGCGCTATGCGATCGTCGAACTGTCCGGCGAACTGCGCGCGCGGCAGCAGGAAGCGTTGCGCGATTTTCCGCAGGTGGTCTGGCTGGATGGCTTCCCCGACGCGTTCGACGGCGTGGTGCTCGGCAATGAAGTGCTGGATGCGATGCCCGTGCACCTGGTCACGAAAACCGCCGATGGCTGGCGCGAGCAGTGCGTGACGGTGGCGGACGGCCGCTTCGACTACGTGGCCGCCGAGCCGGCGCCGGGGCTGCTGGAGCAGGTCGCCCGGCAGATCCCGGACCATGACACCCTGCCGGAAGGCTACGTGACGGAATTGCACGGTACCGCATGCGGCTTCATGGGCACGCTGGGCGCCTTGCTGGCCAGGGGCCGCGGTGCCGCGATCCTGCTCGACTACGGCTTTCCGGCCCACGAGTTCTATCATCCGGACCGCTCGGCCGGCACGCTGATGTGCCATTACCGCCATCACGCGCATCCCGATCCCTTCTTCCTGCCCGGCTTGCAGGACATTACCGCGCACGTGGATTTCACCGCGATGGCGCTGGCGGCGCAGGATGCAGGGGCCGAGGTGCTGGCCTACATGAACCAGGCGACGTTCCTGCTGGGCGCCGGCATCGGCGACCTGCTGCTGCGCACCGACCCGGCCGATACGAAAGCCTACCTGCCGCAGTCGAACGCGGTGCACAAGCTGCTGTCGCCGGCGGAAATGGGCGAGCTGTTCAAGGTGCTGGTGGTGGGCAAGGACGTTGCGCTGCCACCGGTGCTGATGGCCAGCGACCGCGCTTACCGCCTGTAGCCGGCGCGCGCCGGCGCCACGTTCATCCCCTGTTACTGTGCAAAAATTGTTATAAGTTCGGCTATTATGGTTGACCTGGCGCGAAACCCGTCGTGACGCGCGGCTGAGAATATTGGAACGATGGGAAAGATCCATACACATTATGACAACCTGAAAGTGGCCCGCGGTGCGCCACCGGAAGTCGTACGTGCCGCCTACAAGGCGTTGAGCCAGAAATACCATCCCGACAAGAACCCTGGTGACGAGCGCGCGGCGCGCATCATGGCGATCGTCAACACCGCCTATGGCACGCTGGCCGATCCGCAGCGGCGCAGGGAACACGACGAGTGGATCGCCCAGGAAGAATACGAGATCGAACTGGTGGACAGCACGCGCCAGGACGATCCGCACCGGGTGGCCGATGCGCCCGTCGGCGCGTGGTCCGACGGGGTGCAGCCGGTGCGCCGCCGCCAGCGCCTGCTGACCAGCTGGCGCTGGTGGCTGACGGCGGTGAGCTGCCTGGGTGCCGGCTGGCTTGGCGGCGTGCTGACGGTGGCGGAGCCGCGCCAGGTGTCGAGCGTGGTCGCTGCCGCCTGGGGAGCCAAGCCGGCGGGCGAGGTCACCGCCAAGGCGACCACGTATCCGCGTGCCGCGCAGGGCCAGGTGGCGAGCGATGGCTGGGAGACCGCGCCCCGCCCCTATTCGCCGGACAGCGACATGCAGCCGCCGCCGATCAAGGTGGTGGCGCTGTCGCAGGTGATCCTGCCCGGCTATGCGGGCGATTGCGAGAACGAAACGCCGGCGCTGGTGGCGCCGAACGGCGAGCCCTGGCCCACGAAATCGGGTTACGTGGAAGGATTCCCGCAGATGAGCAAGGGCCAGGACATGCAGCTGACGCTGGACAACAGCGACAACGCCTTCCCCGTGTTCATCCGGGTCTTCGACCTGGAGCGCCGTTCCAACGTGCGCTACGTATTCGTTCAGGCGCAGGACCGGTTCGTGGTCGACCAGCTGGCCACGGGCAGGTACGAGATCCGCTACCAGAACATCGACCTGGCCGGCACGAACAGCTGCGCGCGCCGCTAACCCGGCTGGCGGGCCACTTGTAAACGGCGTGGCAGATAAAAGCGCGGCCGCCTTTTATCTTTCTCCGCCAAGCCGTTGCAAATGCCTTGCCGTGGCAGGCTGCGACAAGGCGACTGACAGGCGAAACGATGAAGGGGGAGGTAATGCGAAATGGCGTGACCACCGAAGCGGATACCTGCCGCGAGTTCGTCACACCCCGCCTGATGAAAACAGGCTGGGGCGCGCCGCCGCGCGTGACTGGCGAACAGCGCAGCTTCGCCAATGGTCACGTCATCGTGGCAGGTGGCAAGGTCGACATGCGCAGCCATGAGGCAGAGGTCATGCGCCTGCTGGGCGAGATCGACGCCTTGGTGACCGAGGTGCCGGCATGACCGACCGCATCACGCCGGCCCCGCCGGCTCAGGCTCCATTTGAAAACTACGCCGCCGTCCACACCGACATTGTCGCGCTGCTGGAGGCTGCCCGCCGCGTGGCCGCACGCAGCGTCAATGCCCTGATGACCGCCAGCTATTGGGAGATCGGACGTCGCATTGTCGAGCTCGAACAGGCCGGCAAGGACAGGGCCGGGTACGGCGAAACATTGATCGAACGTCTGTCGGAGGACCTGACTACCCGGTTTGGCCGCGGCTTCAGCAGGCAGAACCTCTGGCAAATGCGTGCATTTCACCTTGCCTGGCCCACAAGCAGGATTTCGCAGGCACTGCCTGCGAAATCGTCCGCCATTCGAATTCTCCAGACACCGTCTGGAGAATCTACGCAAGCCGGAAATATCCGGACAATGGCTGCGCAATCGTCTCCTAAACGACAGCTGGTTTCGCGTCGACCTGCTGTTCTTTCATCGCCGCCTCAAGTGCCTGCTGGTCATCGATCTCAAGATCGGCAAGTTCAGCAAGTTCAGCCATGCCGATGCCGGCCAGATGCACATGTACCTGAACTATGCCCGCGAGCACTGGATGAAACCGGGTGAGAACCCACCGGTAGGCCTGATCCTGTGTGCCAGCAAAGGCAGCAATGAAGCCCACTACGCGCTCGAAGGCTTGCCCAACAAGGTGCTGGCCGCCGAATACCAGACTGTGCTACCCGATGAAAAGATGCTGGCCGAGGAGCTGGAAAAGACGCGGCGCGAGCTGGATTCGCGGATGATAGCGCGCGGCAGCGATGTAGAGGGCAGCGTTTGAAGGCATGGCCCGGATATGACAAGGAATAATGCGATGGCAGCGAAGAAGACAAGCGAAGCCACCCCCAGCTGGATTGACATCAAAGCCAGGCTGGCCGACTTCGACCGAGCCGGTCTGCTAGGGCTGGTGCAAGACTTGTACGCCGCCAGCAAGGACAACAAGGCTTTTTTGCACACGCGCTTCGGGCTGGGCGGTGACCCGCTGGAACCTTACAAGGACGTGATCAGTCGCTGGATCAGTCCAGCGGACTATCGGAACCCGATCTCGGTCAGCAAAGCCAGGAAGGCGATCAGCGATTACAGAAAGGCGCTGGGCCAGCCGAACGGCCTGGCCGAACTTACGGTGTTCTATTGCGAAGAAGTGTTCGATTTCCTGTCCCGTTGCGGCATGGACGACGAAGGATTCTATGATGCGTTGATGCGGATGTTCGAGCAGGCGCTGAAATACGTCACGGCGCTGCCCGCCGTGCAGCAAACCGCATTCCTCGCCCGTCTGGATCGGGTGCGCCAATTGGGGCGCGATGTCGGCTGGGGCGTGGGCGATGATTTTGACCATGTCTGGTCGGAGGCCGGGTTGGCGGGCGCAGAATGAGAAGCCTGATGGTGACAGATGATCAGGCAGAAGGCAGGATTTTCATTCAACTCGGTGACGACTCGGGCTTCATGGCGATTCGCGCGGGATGAACGGTCCTGATGTCGAGCAGGCTTTGGCGCTGAAAAGACTGCGAGCCGAAAATGCCATGGAATGACGCCGGGAAAATCGCAGTGCCCCGCAGCCCTGCTGATAAACACAAGGCCAGTCAGCACTTGGCCGGCCGTCCAGCACTATTTGCGAGGAATCCGGCCTTCCCTAAACGCATCGTCCCGCGCGACGCCCGGCCGGGCTGACGCATACCATTGAAAACTGAGAAAATGTCTACGCGGACAGCGTCCGCATGGGCACCCCTTGTTTGAACACCGGAGCTTTTACCACACCATGGCGCAACTGACCGGCCTTGCCGCACTGCTCATCGAGCCGCATTCCGGAATGCGGGCGAACCTGCAGAACATGCTGACCACCCTGGGCCTGGCCCGCGTGGACGTGGCGACCAACGCGCAAGGCGCGCTGCGCGTCCTGGCGGCGCGGCAGTTCGACCTGATCCTGTGTGAATACGAGCTGGAAGGGGGCCAGGATGGCCAGCAGTTGCTGGAAGACCTGCGCCAGCAGGAACTGATCGCGCCAGCCACGCTGTTCTTCATGGTCACGGCGGAAGGGCAGAGCAGCAAGGTCACCAGCGTGGCCGAACTGATGCCGGACGATTACATCCTGAAGCCTTTCAAGGCCGATACCCTGCTGGCCCGCATCGAGCGGGCGCTGGACCGGCGCGCCGCCTTGCTGCCCGTGCAAGCCATGCTGGACGCGGGCGATTACCGCGCGGCGATCGCCGCCTGCGCGGAACAGGAAGCGGCGCTGCCGCGCTACAAGGCCGATTTCATGCGCCTGCGGGCGGAAACCCACTTGCTGCTGGGCGAACCCGAGCAGGCCGAACACGTGTATGCCCTGGTGTGGCAGGAACGCCAGGCGCCGTGGGCGCGCCTCGGGCAGGCCAAGACGCTGGCGCTGCGCGGCCGCATCGACGAGGCGCGCGACATGCTGGCCGAGCTGCTGGGCCATAACGAGCGCTATCTGGCCGCCTACGACTGGCTGGCCCGGGTTCACGAGGAGGCCGGCCAGCTGGCCGAAGCGCAGGCCGTGCTGTCCGATGCCGCCACGCTGTCGCCGCACGCCGTCGGGCGGCTGCGCCGGCTGGGCGAGGTGGCGCTGGAGGCGGGCGACGCCGATTCGGCCGAACGGGCACTCAAGCAGGTGTTGCAGCGTGCCCGGTTTTCCGAATTCCGCGATCCGGAAGATCACGCCAGGCTGGCCCAGTCGCTGCTGAGAAAGGGCGACGCGGCCCAGGCCGAACTGGTGATCCGCGACATGGAGCGCTCGCTGGCGAACCGCGAGAACACGCCGGTGTGCGCCGCGATCGCCACGGCGATGCTGCTGGAAGCCACCGGCGATACGGCGCGCCTCGGCGCCGCGCTCGACAGCGCGCTGGCCGGCGTGCGGCTGGCGCCTCACCTGTCGGCCGGCATGAAACTGGAGCTGGCGCGTACCTGCCTGGCGGCCGGGCGCGAACAGCAGGCCTCCGAAGTGATGCGCGACGTGATGTCCAGTGCCGGCGGTGGCGCGCCGATGGCGAAGGCGATGCGCCTGCTGGAACAGTCGGGCAAGGGCGACATGGCGAACCGGCTGGCCCGAGAAAGCCGGCACGCGGTGGCGGAAATGGTGGCGCAGGGCGCGGCGCAGGCCAAGGCCGGCGACCTGCGCGGCGCGGTCGACACGCTGCTCGATGCCGTGCACAAGCTGCCGGACAACCCGCAAGTCGTGTTCAATGCCGCTGTCGCCGTGCTGAAATACCTGGAACGCACGGGATGGGACGAGAAGCTGGGCACCAAGGGCATCGAACTGGTGGCGCACCTGCGCCGCCTTGACCCGGCCAACGCCCGGCTGCCGGCGCTCGGCGGCCTGCAGGAAGAACTGCTGAAAAAATACAACGTGCGCCCCGGCCGCCGCACCGTTACGGTACGGCAGCGCGCGTAATCGCGTCGGGCGGCGTCCCTGCGTCTCAGGCGGCGGCGCGCCCTGGCCCGCTTGCTTGTCCGCTTGTTTGTACGCTTGCTTGTCCGCTCATCGGTCCCCGCAGTGGCCCATCCAGCGTGGCGCAGGTATCCCGCTCGAACTGGCCGGGCGGCATAGGCCGCGCGAACAGGTAGCCCTGCGCCTCGTCGCAGTCGTGGGCGCGCAGGAAATCCGCCTGCGCCATCGTTTCCACTCCCTCGGCGATCACCTCCAGCCCCAGCGCGTGCGCCAGGCTGATGGTGGCGCTGACGATGGCCGCATCGTTCGGGTCGGACTCGATATCCTTGACGAAACCGCGGTCGATCTTGATGCGGTCCAGTTCGAACAGCTTCAGGTACGACAGCGACGAGTAGCCGGTGCCGAAATCGTCGATCGCCACGCGAATCCCCCGCGCCCGCAGTGCCTGCAGCAAGGCACGGCTGCGTTCGGGGTCCTGCATGGCCGCCGATTCCGTGATTTCCAGCTCCAGCAGCGCCGGGTCCACGCCCGCGTCCGCCAGCATGCCGTCGAGCTGCGCCAGCAGGCCGTGACCTTGGCATTGCCGGGCGGACAGGTTGACCGCCAGCCGCAAGTGGCCCAGCCCGACCGTCTGCCAATGGCCGAGCAGTCCGATCGCGCGCTGCAGCACCCATTCGCCCAGCGGCAGGATCAGGCCGGATTCCTCGGCGATGGGAATGAAACGGTCCGGCCCCACGGTGCCCAGTTCCGGATGGTGCCAGCGCAGCAGGGCCTCGGCACCGATCACGGCACCACTCGGCAGGTCGATCTGCGGCTGCAGGTACAGCTCGAATTCGCGCTGTTCCAGCGCCTGCCACAGGCGGCTTTCCAGCAGCAGGCGCTCGTGCGTGGCGGCATTCATGTCGCGCGAGAAGAACTGGAAATTGCCGCGGCCCCGGCTCTTCGCCGCGTACATCGCCGTATCGGCATGCTGCAGCAGCGTGTTGGCATCTTCACCATCCACCGGGTACATCGCGATGCCGACACTGGTGCCGCTGTGCACGGCCTGGGCCTGCAGCGGATACGGCCGCGCCAGCATGTCGACGATACTGGCCGCCATGTGGCCAGCCTCGTCCGGCGTGACATGGCCGGTGACGACAATGAATTCGTCGCCGCCGAGCCGGGCGATGGTGTCCACCTGGCCCAGCAGGTCGCGCAGCCGCTGCGCCACCGCCAGCAACAGCTGGTCGCCTGTCTGGTGGCCGTGCGTATCGTTGATTTTCTTGAAGTGGTCCAGGTCGAGGAACATCACGGCCACCGTATGCCGTTGCCGGCGCGCCCGTGCCAGCGCAGCTTCCAGCCGCAGGTTCAGCGACAGGCGGTTTTCCAGGCCCGTCAGCGGATCGTGGTGGGCCAGCCGGTGGATGCGTTCCTGGGCGCGGCGCTGCTCGGTCAGGTCGTGCAGGATCGCCACGAACAGGTGTCCGCCCGGGACTTCCACTTCGCTGACCGATACCGCCAGCGGGAAAGCGGCGCCATCGCTGCGCCAGCCGGTGGCTTCGTGCTCGCGCGTGGTGCCGGTCGCGATACGGCGCAGCAGGGCCACCGGGGTATCGCCTTCGCCGACCGGCAGCAGCCGTGCCAGCGGCAGTCCGGCCATCAGCTCGGGCGAGTAACCGAACAGCCGGCCGGCCGCCACGTTGGCGCTGGTCAGCATGCCGTCGGTGGAAATGGTCAGGATCGCGTCCGCCGCCTTTTCCAGGATCGCCTGCAGCCGCGCCTCGCGTTCCTGCAGCCGGGCCGTGCTGGCCTCCACCTGGGCGCGCACCGAGGCCTGTTCGCCGCTGGTCAGCAGCAGCAGGCCGCCCAGCAGGCTGGTCAGGACCAACCCCGCACTCAGCACGGACCAGCTCTGCCAGCCGCGCTGGCTGGCCAGGTAGGCCGCCGTGGGCGTCAGTGTCAGCCGGTACTGGCGGCCGCCGAAACCCAGCAATTGTTCGTATGCGGGCTCATCCGCCGCACCGACGAGGGGCGGCGACAGCATCGCGCCAGTGGCTTCATCGCGCAGGCTGGCCAGCAGGTGGGGAAAGCCGACCTGGCGCATCACGCTGTCCAGGTAAGTACTGGGTTCGAGCGCGATCAGCATGACGGCGCCCGGCGGCTCGCTGCCACCCGAGGGCACGGCCTGCATCAGCGCCACGCCCTGGTTCCGGTCCGGCTGGACCAGTGTCAGGGGAGCGCTGGCGGTCGGTTCACCGCTGGCCAGCGCCTGCCGAACGGCCGCGGCGCGCACTGGCTCCGACAGCATGTCGAGCCCCAGGTAGATGCGGTTGCCGCGCGGTTCGGCATAGGCGGCCACGACATACCGGTCGCGCTGCGGCGCCGGGCGCAAGGTCCCGTCGGCATCCGGCGCGCGGATCGCGTAGGTCGGGTCGACCACCTTGCGGGCCCACGTTTCGAAGGTGTCGCGGTCGGCGCCGGCCACCGGCACCAGCCAGCCCATCGTCAGGATTTCCGGGTGGCGCACCTGGTAGCCGTGCGCGATATTGCGGAAGATTTCCGGACGAATATGGCGGCTGTTGCCGCTGATGGCATTGGCGATCGCGAACAGGTAGCGCTCGTGCTCGGACAGCTTGGCGTGCAGCAGGTCCGATGCCTGCTGTGCCTTCAGCTGCACCTGTTGCATCTGCTGGTGCGATTCCCACCGGCGCACCTGCAGGAAGATCACCAGGAACAGCGCCACCAGCACCAGCATCGGGCCGCCGACGGTCCAGCGCCGGCGCGACCACAAGGCGCGCGGCTGGCCAACGACGGTCCAGGCCAGCGGCGCGCCCAGCAGGATACCCAGCACGTCGCCTACCCACCAGATGAACCAGCTGGCGAGCACCTCGTCCGCCGGGATGACGCCGAGCAGCCCCAGCGCGCACAGCGACAGCGTGCTGCTGATCAGGGCCAGCACCGGCGGCAAGGCCAGGAAGCGCAGCACATCGCGGCCGGCGCCGATGGCCGGGTGCACCCAGCGGGCGAACGCGTGCATCCCGGCATAGCCCTGCAGCGTGGCGGCGGCGGTGGTCGCCAGCGCGGCGGCAGCCAGCGTGCTTGTCGACACCACGGCCGCGTTCGGCAATGCGTGCAGGTTCAGCAGCAGGGTACCCAGTGCGACGCCGGGCAGCAGGCGCGCTCCGCCGCTGACGAGTGCCGCCAGCGCCAGGCCGGCGGGAAGGAAGAAGGGGGTGGCAAAGCCCGGCATCAGGGCCAGTTCGAGACCGGCGGCTCCCAGGGCGGCATAGGCGGCCGCCAGCAGGAGGTTGGCCGGCAGGCGGCGCTGAAGGAGAGTCAAAAAGGGTGCTCCAGGGTGGGCCGGCATACGGCTGACTTGCGGATTCTATAGCAAAGCATGCAACGTAAAAACAACACTTGCATTTCCCACGGGGTAGCCGCTACAATCTCGCCCCGAAGCAGGCAGTTAGCTGCTCGATACCAAGTGTTTGTGTCGAGACGTTGACAGTTTTGATTTTATGCTTCATACTCTGCGGTTCCTCGCGGAGGGGTGGCCGAGTGGTTAAAGGCAGCAGACTGTAAATCTGCCCTCTTATGAGTACACTGGTTCGAATCCAGTCCCCTCCACCAAGTTTTCGCAAGGAAGCTGAGTGCAATGTAGTGAAACGGAACCTCGCGGGTGTAGCTCAATGGTAGAGCTGAAGCCTTCCAAGCTTAAGACGAGGGTTCGATTCCCTTCACCCGCTCCAGTCTTCGTTGCAAAGTGGTAAAAAAGCCCTTTTAGCTCAGTGGTAGAGCACTCCCTTGGTAAGGGAGAGGCCACGTGTTCAATCCACGTAAAGGGCACCAGAATTCACTGCGCGATCGATGGTAATCCAGTCGATCGCGCAGTAGCATCAGACAGCAGTATCAGTATTCAATCTGACAGTCGGGCGCGTGCCCAGCAATATCTTAAAAATTGTTAGGAGTCTAAAATGGCAAAAGGTAAGTTTGAGCGGACTAAACCGCACGTGAACGTTGGCACCATCGGTCACGTCGACCATGGCAAGACCACCCTGACCGCTGCAATCGCAACCGTGCTGTCGAAGAAGTTCGGCGGCGAAGCCAAAGCCTACGACCAGATCGACGCTGCTCCGGAAGAAAAAGCACGCGGCATCACGATCAACACCGCGCACGTCGAGTACGAAACCGCTGCCCGTCACTACGCGCACGTTGACTGCCCAGGCCACGCCGACTACATCAAGAACATGATCACCGGCGCAGCCCAGATGGACGGCGCGATCCTGGTGTGCTCCGCAGCTGACGGCCCGATGCCGCAGACCCGCGAACACATCCTGCTGGCCCGTCAGGTTGGCGTGCCTTACATCATCGTGTTCCTGAACAAGTGCGACCTGGTCGACGACGCGGAACTGCTGGAACTGGTGGAAATGGAAGTGCGCGAGCTGCTGTCCAAGTACGAGTTCCCTGGCGACGACCTGCCAATCATCAAAGGTTCGGCACGTATGGCGCTGGAAGGCCAGCCGGGCGAAATGGGCGAAGAGTGCATCATCCGCCTGGCGGACGCACTGGACACCTACATCCCGACGCCTGAGCGCGCTGTGGACGGCGCCTTCCTGATGCCTGTGGAAGACGTGTTCTCGATCTCCGGCCGCGGTACCGTGGTGACCGGCCGTGTCGAGCGTGGCGTGATCAAGGTCGGCGAAGAAATCGAAATCGTCGGCATCATCGACACCGTGAAGACGACCTGCACCGGCGTGGAAATGTTCCGCAAGCTGCTGGACCAGGGTCAAGCTGGCGACAACGTCGGCCTGCTGCTGCGCGGCACCAAGCGTGAAGACGTGCAGCGTGGCCAGGTTCTGGCCAAGCCGGGCTCGATCAAGCCGCACAACCACTTCACCGGCGAGATCTATGTTCTGTCGAAGGATGAAGGCGGCCGTCACACCCCGTTCTTCAACAACTACCGTCCTCAGTTCTACTTCCGTACGACGGACGTGACCGGCTCGATCGAGCTGCCAGCGGACAAAGAGATGGTCATGCCGGGCGACAACGTGTCGATCACCGTCAAGCTGATCTCCCCGATCGCCATGGAAGAAGGCCTGCGTTTCGCAATCCGTGAAGGCGGCCGTACCGTCGGCGCCGGCGTCGTAGCCAAGATCCTGGGCTAATCAGCAGTTTAGTAGTAAAGAGTCCGCCAAGTAATGCTGGCACCCAACAACGTTGGGTGCTAGAATTACGGATTCCACTGTAAGTTTTACGTAGGGGCGTAGCTCAATTGGCAGAGCGTCGGTCTCCAAAACCGAAGGTTGGGGGTTCGATGCCCTCCGCCCCTGCCACCGAATTCTGGTGCAGGGCACCGAAAGTAAAAACGAATGTCTAATCAATCCGTGCAAACCGTTGGCACGAGCGGCGACAAGCTGAAAGTCGTGCTCGCGGTGGTTGCAGCGATTGCAGGCGTAGTCGGGTTCTTCTACCTGGCAGGTCAACCAACCCTGGTGCGGGCAGCTGCGCTTGTGGTTGGTTTGCTTATTTCCGTCGGCATTGCCTACACCTCCACTTCCGGCCGTGACTTCATCAATTTCTCGAAAGAAGCTGTTCGCGAAACCAAGAAAGTCGTCTGGCCTACGCGCAAAGAAGCAACGCAGATCACGCTGATCGTGTTTGCTTTCGTGGTGGTGATGGCGATGTTCCTTTGGGGAACGGATAAATTGCTTGAGTTCCTGTTGTACGACTTGATTCTTGGCTGGAAAAACTAAATGAGCGATAACGTGCAAGACGACGCAACCGACGTTCCTGTGCCAGGCGATGCGCCGGCGCAGGACGCGGCTGCTCCTGTCAGCGTACCGGTCAGCAACAAGCGCTGGTACGTGGTGCATGCTTATTCCGGCATGGAGAAAAGCGTGCAGCGTGCCCTGACCGAGCGTGTCGAACGCGCGGGCATGCAAGACCAGTTCGGCCAGATCCTGGTGCCGACTGAAGAAGTTGTCGAAGTAAAGAACGGTCAGAAATCCGTGACCGAACGCCGTTTCTTCCCGGGCTACGTGCTGGTGGAAATGGAAATGACGGACGAAACCTGGCACCTGGTGAAGAACACCGCCAAGGTTACCGGCTTCATCGGCGGCAAGTCGAACAAGCCGACGCCGATTCCGGCCCGCGAGATCGAAAAGATCATGACGCAGATGCAGGAAGGCGTCGAGAAGCCGCGGCCGAAAGTGCTGTACGAAGTGGGCGAGCAAGTCCGCATCAAGGATGGTCCGTTCACCGACTTCAACGGCAACGTCGAGGAAGTCAACTACGAGAAGTCCAAAGTGCGCGTCTCCGTCACCATCTTCGGTCGCGCTACCCCCGTCGAACTCGAATTCGGGCAGGTCGAGAAGGTCTGATCTGCCTCCCGCCTAACGGAGCGTTCAATCCGTACGAGGAGCCCTGCCAGTCAGTATCGGCGGGGCGCTACCACTCAAATCCAACGATAGGATAGCCATCATGGCAAAGAAAATCATTGGCTTTATCAAGCTGCAAGTGCCAGCTGGTAAGGCAAACCCGTCTCCTCCGATCGGCCCGGCGCTGGGTCAGCGCGGTCTGAACATCATGGAATTCTGCAAGGCGTTCAACGCGCAGACCCAGGGTATGGAACCAGGCATGCCGATTCCGGTGGTGATCACCGCCTTCGCGGACAAGTCCTTCACCTTCGTGATGAAGACCCCGCCGGCAACCTTCCTGATCAAGAAGCACTCGGGCGTGCAAAAAGGCTCTCCGAAGCCGCACACCGACAAGGTCGGCACGCTGACCCGCGCTCAAGCGGAAGAAATCGCAAAACTGAAGACCCCGGATCTGACCGCCGCCGACATGGAAGCCGCAGTGCGCACCATCGCTGGCTCGGCACGTTCGATGGGCATCACCGTTGAGGGCTTCTAATCATGGCAAAACTGTCCAAGCGCGCACAAGCCATCAAGGCTAAAGTTGACCGCACCAAAGTGTACCCGTTCGACAACGCCGTATCGCTGATCAAGGAACTGGCCACCGCCAAGTTCAATGAATCGATCGACGTGTCCGTCCAGCTGGGCGTGGATCCGAAGAAGTCGGACCAGGTCGTGCGCGGCTCCGTCGTGCTGCCAGCAGGCACCGGCAAGACCGTTCGCGTGGCCGTGTTCGCTTCCGGCGACAAGGCTGAAGCTGCCAAGGCAGCTGGCGCCGACGTGGTCGGCATGGAAGACCTGGCAGAACGCGTGAAGGCCGGCGACATGCCGTTCGACATCGTGATCGCTTCGCCGGACACCATGCGTATCGTCGGTACCCTGGGCCAGATCCTGGGCCCGCGCGGCCTGATGCCGAACCCGAAAGTCGGCACCGTGACGCCTGACGTCGCTACCGCCGTGAAAAACGCGAAAGCTGGTCAAGTGCAATACCGTACCGACAAGGCCGGTATCATCCACGCGACCATCGGCCGCAAGTCGTTCAGCGACGCCGATCTGAAGACCAACCTGGTCGCCCTGATCGAAGCCCTGAACAAGGCCAAGCCGGCCTCGTCGAAAGGCGTGTACCTGCGCAAGGTCTCGCTGTCGTCGACGATGGGCGCAGGCGTCCGTGTCGATCACGGCACGCTGGCTGCTTAAGTCAAGTATTAAGTCCTCGTGCCTGCCGGGTAACTGAGCAGGCGAGAGGCAGATCTTTGGGCTGGCGGATCCGCAAGGGTTCGCCAGGCAATCAAAGACCGTTGGGCTCAGTGCAGCAGGCAGGCACCGGGTTAATAGTCGGGGTAATACCCGTTCCCAACGCAGATGGTGTACCCGAACAAGTTTTGCAGTCCATTGGACTCCTAACCTCGGACGCCGTTGTTCGAAACCGATGCGGAAATTTTTCTGCATCTCACAAGGAGATTGACCGTGGGTCTCAATCTGAATGACAAAAAGGCCGTTGTCGCCGAAGTTTCCGCAAAAGTAGCATCTGCGCAAACGATCGTCGTGGCTGAGTACCGTGGCATCCAGGTTGCTCACTTGACGAAACTCCGTGCAACCGCGCGTGCCCAGGGCGTGTACCTGCGTGTTCTGAAGAACACGCTGGCTCGTCGCTCTGTCGAAGGCACGCAGTTCGCCAACCTGGCCGATGCAATGACCGGTCCGCTGATCTACTCGATCTCGGATGATGCCGTGGCAGCAGCGAAAGTCATCAACGACTTCGCCAAAACCAACGACAAGCTGGTCGTCAAGGCAGGTAACTATGCAGGCAAGCAGCTCGACGTGGCTGGCGTGACTGCACTGGCGAGCATCCCGAGCCGTGAAGTCCTCATCTCGCAGCTGTTGGGCGTCATGCTGGCACCGGTTTCCGGCTTTGCACGTGGTCTGGCTGCACTGGCAGCCAAGAAGAGCGAAGGTTCCGAAGCTGCTCCGGCGGCCGAAGAAACCGCAGCAGCTTAATTGCCGCACGTTCTCGTCAAGTAATCAATCTGTAGCATACAAATCAATTAGGAGTTTCAAATGGCAATTAGCAAAGACGATATCCTGAACGCAGTGTCCGAAATGTCCGTGATGGACCTGAACGACCTGGTCAAGGCATTCGAAGAGAAGTTCGGCGTGTCGGCAGCTGCAATGGCAGCTCCGGCAGCTGGCGGCGGCGCTGCTGCTGCTGCTGTTGAAGAGCAGACCGAGTTCAACCTGGTGCTGACCGAAGTCGGCGCGAACAAAGTCGGCGTCATCAAGGCAGTTCGTGAAATCACCGGTCTGGGCCTGAAAGAAGCCAAGGACGTGGTTGACGGCGCACCGAAGACCGTGAAAGAAGCCCTGTCGAAAGCTGACGCAGAAGCCGGCAAGAAGAAGCTGGAAGATGCTGGCGCCAAGGCCGACCTGAAGTAATTTAGTATCATAGGCGCCGGTATTACTTAGCGCCCGAGCCAAAGCCCAGGCCCTCCCTCTTGAAGGGGGAGGGCCGGCTTTGGCTCCTTTGTCGTCCCTGCTGTATTTAACGACATCAGTTCAGCAACATCGTTTCAGCAACACCGTTTCAGCAACATCGTTTCAGCAAGACCGTTTCAGCAACATCGTTTCAGTAAGACCGTTTCAGCAGCACCTTTTTAGCATCATCCTCGTCCCAGTACCTAGTCCCGACACGAGATGGTAGTGCCTTGAGGTTTCGCCTGAGTGCCGTTCGGTTTCCACCGATTGCAAGCATACAAGCCGAAACCTGAATTTTCTACCCTTTCCTGTCACTCACGGAGTGTCCATGCACTACTCATTTACTGAGAAGAAGCGCATCCGCAAATCATTCGCGAAGCGCGCCAACGTCCACAACGTTCCGTTCCTGCTGGCGACCCAGCTCGAGTCGTACGAAAACTTCTTGCAAGAGCACACTCCGGTGGCAAGCCGCAAGAACGAAGGCCTGCAATCGGCCTTTACTTCCATCTTCCCGATCGTTTCGCACAACGGCTTTGCACGCCTGGAGTTCCTCTCCTACGTGCTGGGCGACCCCGCCTTCGACGTGAAAGAGTGCCAGCTCCGTGGCCTGACCTTCGCTTCCCCGCTGCGCGCCAAGGTGCGCCTGGTGATCCTGGACAAGGAATCGCCGACCAAGCCGGTCGTCAAGGAAATGAAGGAACAGGAAGTCTACATGGGCGAACTGCCCCTGATGACGACCACCGGTTCGTTCGTGATCAACGGCACCGAGCGTGTCATCGTGTCGCAGCTGCACCGTTCCCCGGGCGTGTTCTTCGAACACGACCGCGGCAAGACGCACTCGTCCGGCAAGCTGCTGTTCTCGGCCCGTATCATTCCTTACCGCGGTTCGTGGCTGGACTTCGAGTTCGACCCGAAGGACATCCTGTACTTCCGCGTCGACCGTCGCCGCAAGATGCCGGTGTCGATCCTGCTGAAGGCCATCGGCATGACGCCGGAACAGATCCTGGCGAACTTCTTCGTGTTCGACAACTTCAACCTGCGCTCGGAAGGCGGCGAACTCGAGTTCGTGGCCGAACGCCTGCGCGGTGAAGTCGCGCGCTTCGACATCGTCAATCCGAAGGATGGCAAGACGATCGTCACGAAGGACAAGCGCATCAACGCCAAGCACGTGCGTGAAATCGAAGCAGCCGGCATCCAGCACATTTCCGTGCCGGAAGACTACCTGCTGGGCCGCGTGCTGGCCAAGAACATCGTCGATCCGGAAACGGGCGAAGTGGTGGCCTCGGCCAACGACGAGCTGACCGAAGAGCTGCTGAACCGCCTGCGCGACGCCAACATCAGCGCCATCCAGACGCTGTACACCAACGACCTGGACCAGGGTGCCTACATCTCGCAGACGCTGCGTATCGATGACACCGCCGACCAGAACGCCGCGCGCGTGGCGATCTACCGCATGATGCGTCCTGGCGAACCGCCGACCGAAGAATCGGTGGAAGCGCTGTTCAACGGCCTGTTCTACAGCGCCGACCGCTACGACCTGTCCGCCGTCGGCCGCATGAAGTTCAACCGCCGTATCGGCCGTGACGAACTGACCGGCGCGATGACGCTGGCCAACGAAGACGTGCTGGCCGTGATCAAGATCCTCGTCGAGCTGCGCAATGGCCGCGGCGAAGTCGACGATATCGATCACCTGGGTAACCGTCGCGTGCGCTGCGTGGGCGAACTGGCCGAAAACCAGTTCCGCGCCGGCCTGGTGCGCGTGGAACGTGCCGTCAAGGAACGCCTCGGCCAGGCCGAAGCGGACAACCTGATGCCGCATGACCTGATCAACAGCAAGCCGATCTCGGCCGCGATCCGCGAATTCTTCGGTTCGTCGCAGCTGTCCCAGTTCATGGACCAGACCAACCCGCTGTCCGAGATCACCCACAAGCGCCGTGTTTCCGCACTGGGCCCGGGCGGCCTGACGCGCGAACGCGCCGGCTTCGAGGTGCGCGACGTGCACCCGACCCACTACGGCCGCGTGTGCCCGATCGAAACGCCGGAAGGCCCGAACATCGGCCTGATCAACTCGCTGGCACTGTATGCCCGCCTGAACGAATACGGCTTCCTGGAAACCCCGTACCGCAAGGTCGAGAATTCCAAGGTCACCGACAAGATCGATTACCTGTCCGCCATCGAAGAAGGCCGCTACATCATTGCGCAGGCGAACGCCCGCATCAATGAAGAAGGCCAGCTGGACGACGAACTGGTGTCGGCCCGTGAAGCCGGCGAAACCATCCTGGTTTCCCCTGAGCGCATCCAGTACATGGACGTGGCACCGGGCCAGATCGTTTCCGTGGCAGCTTCGCTGATTCCGTTCCTGGAACACGATGACGCGAACCGTGCACTGATGGGCGCCAACATGCAGCGCCAGGCCGTGCCTTGCCTGCGCCCTGAAAAGGCGCTGGTTGGTACCGGTATCGAACGCACCGTTGCGGTCGACTCCGGCACCACCGTGCAGGCGCTGCGTGGCGGCGTGGTGGACTATATCGATGCAGGCCGCGTGGTGATCCGCGTCAACGACGAAGAGGCGCAAGCCGGCGAAGTCGGTGTGGACATCTACAACCTGATCAAGTACACCCGTTCCAACCAGAACACCAACATCAACCAGCGTCCGATCGTGCAAGTGGGCGACCGCGTGGCCAAGGGCGACGTGATCGCCGACGGCGCATCGACCGACCTGGGCGAGCTGGCACTGGGCCAGAACATGACCGTGGCCTTCATGCCGTGGAACGGCCTGAACTTCGAGGATTCGATCCTGATCTCGGAAAACGTCGTGAAAGACGACCGTTACACCTCGATCCACATCGAAGAACTGTCCGTGGTGGCCCGCGACACGAAACTGGGCGCGGAAGAAATCACCCGCGACATCTCGAACCTGGCGGAAAACCAGCTGGCCCGCCTGGACGAATCGGGCATCGTGTACATCGGCGCCGAAGTGCAGGCCGGCGACACGCTGGTCGGTAAAGTGACGCCGAAGGGCGAAACGCAACTGACGCCGGAAGAAAAGCTGCTGCGCGCGATCTTCGGCGAAAAAGCATCCGACGTGAAAGACACGTCGCTGCGCGTGCCATCGGGCATGGTCGGTACCGTGATCGACGTGCAGGTGTTCACCCGCGAAGGCATCCCGCGCGACAAGCGCGCCCAGCAGATCATCGACGACGAGCTGAAGCGCTACCGCCTGGACTTGAACGACCAGATGCGTATCGTGGAAGGCGATGCCTTCCAGCGTCTGGAAAAGATGCTGATCGGTAAGATCGTCAATGGCGGTCCGAAGAAGCTGGCGAAGGGTGCCGCGATCACCAAGGAATACCTGGCCGACCTGGACAAGTATCACTGGTTCGACATCCGCCCGGCGGACGACGATGCGGCGACCGCGCTGGAAGCGATCAAGGAATCGATCAACGAGAAGCGCCACCAGTTCGACCTGGCCTTCGAAGAGAAGCGCAAGAAGCTGACGCAGGGCGATGAACTGCAGCCTGGCGTGCAGAAGATGGTCAAGGTCTACCTGGCCGTCAAGCGCCGCCTGCAGTCGGGCGACAAGATGGCGGGCCGCCACGGTAACAAGGGTGTGGTCTCGCGTATCGTGCCGGTGGAAGACATGCCGTACATGGCCGACGGTACGCCGGCGGACGTGGTGCTGAATCCGCTGGGTGTTCCGTCGCGTATGAACGTGGGTCAGATCCTCGAGACCCACCTTGGCTGGGCAGCGAAGGGCCTGGGCATCCGTATCGGCGAAATGCTGGCTCAGCAGATCAAGGTCGAAGAGATGCGCAAGTACCTGACGACCGTGTACAACGAGTCCGGCGCCAAGGAAGACATCGCCTCGCTGTCCGACGACGAGATCATGAAGCTGGCGGCCAACCTGAAGAAGGGTGTGCCGTTCGCCACGCCGGTGTTCGACGGTGCGCACGAATCGGAAATCCGCCGCATGCTGGACCTGGCGTATCCGGACGAGATCGCCACGAAGCTGGGCATGACCCCGTCCAAGAACCAGGTCACGATGTACGACGGCCGTACCGGCGAAGCATTCGAGCGCAAGGTCACCGTGGGCGTGATGCACATGCTGAAACTGCACCACCTGGTCGACGACAAGATGCACGCCCGCTCGACCGGCCCGTACTCGCTGGTGACGCAGCAGCCGCTGGGTGGTAAAGCCCAGTTCGGCGGCCAGCGCTTCGGTGAGATGGAGGTGTGGGCACTGGAAGCGTACGGCGCATCGTACGTGCTGCAGGAAATGCTGACCGTGAAGTCCGACGACGTGAATGGCCGTACCAAAGTGTACGAAAACCTCGTCAAGGGCGATCACGTGATCGAGGCCGGCATGCCGGAATCGTTCAACGTGCTGGTGAAGGAAATCCGTTCCCTGGGTATCGACATCGACCTGGAACGCACCTAAAAGGCAAATGCCGAACCCAACGGCAGAAGCAGGGGTCAGACCCGCCGGGTCCGACCCCAGGTTTCCGCCTCTGGGTGCAAAGCCTGCACGACTCGCTGGCGGAAGCGCCGCGAAAAACTGAAGAATTCATCACTACCTGGAGTGATACATGAAAGCCCTGCTCGATTTATTCAAGCAAGTACAGACGAACGAGACCTTCGACGCGATCAAGATCGGTCTCGCCTCGCCTGAAAAAATCCGTTCGTGGTCCTACGGCGAAGTCAAGAAGCCGGAAACCATCAACTACCGTACCTTCAAGCCCGAGCGGGATGGCCTGTTCTGCGCCAAGATCTTTGGCCCGATCAAGGACTACGAGTGCCTGTGCGGCAAGTACAAGCGCCTGAAGCACCGCGGCGTGATCTGCGAAAAGTGCGGCGTGGAAGTCACGCTGGCCAAGGTGCGCCGCGAGCGCATGGGCCACATCGAACTGGCTTCGCCGGTCGCCCACATCTGGTTCCTGAAATCGCTGCCGTCGCGCCTGGGCATGGTCCTGGACATGACGCTGCGCGATATCGAACGCGTGCTGTACTTCGAAGCATATGTCGTGACCGATCCGGGCATGACGCCGCTGAAGAAGTGCCAGATCATGTCGGAAGACGACTACGCCGCCAAGTACGAAGAGTACGGCGACGACTTCACCGCCTTCATGGGTGCCGAGGGCATCCGCGAACTGCTGCGCTCGATCGACATCCACCGCGATGCCGAAACGCTGCGCGTGGAACTGAAGGAATCGAAGTCCGAAGCGAAGATCAAGAAGTACGCCAAACGCCTGAAAGTGCTGGAAGCGTTCCAGCGTTCCGGCATCAAGCCGGACTGGATGATCATGGAAGTGCTGCCGGTGCTGCCGCCGGAACTGCGTCCGCTGGTCCCGCTGGATGGCGGCCGTTTCGCCACGTCCGACCTGAACGACCTGTACCGCCGCGTCATCAACCGTAATAACCGCCTGAAGCGCCTGATGGAACTGCGCGCACCGGAAATCATTACGCGTAACGAAAAGCGCATGCTGCAGGAAGCAGTGGACTCGCTGCTGGACAACGGCCGTCGCGGTAAAGCGATGACCGGCGCCAACAAGCGTCCGCTGAAGTCGCTGGCTGAAATGATCAAGGGCAAGGGCGGCCGTTTCCGCCAGAACTTGCTGGGCAAGCGCGTCGACTACTCGGGCCGTTCGGTCATCGTGGTGGGTCCGCAGCTGAAACTGCACCAGTGCGGCCTGCCGAAGCTGATGGCCCTGGAACTGTTCAAGCCGTTCATCTTCAACAAGCTGGAACTGATGGGTCTCGCCACCACCATCAAGGCCGCCAAGAAGCTGGTCGAGCAGCAAGAGCCGGTCGTCTGGGACATCCTGGAAGACGTGATCCGCGAACACCCGATCATGCTGAACCGTGCGCCGACGCTGCACCGCCTGGGTATCCAGGCATTCGAGCCTGTACTGATCGAAGGCAAGGCCATCCAGCTGCACCCGCTGGTCTGCGCCGCGTTCAACGCCGACTTCGACGGTGACCAGATGGCAGTCCACGTGCCGCTGTCGATCGAGGCACAGATGGAAGCGCGCACGCTGATGCTGGCGTCGAACAACATCCTGTTCCCGTCGAACGGCGAACCGTCGATCGTGCCGTCCCAGGATATCGTGCTGGGTCTGTACTACGCGACCCGCGAGGCGATCAACGCCAAGGGCGAAGGCATGCTGTTCCCGGACGTGTCGGAAGTGATCCGCGCGTACGACAACAAGGAAGTCGAGCTGGCTACCCGCATCACCGTGCGTATCGTCGAGAATCCACGCGATCCGGCGACGGGCGAGTTCGTCCGTACCGTCACGCGTTATGAAACGACGGTCGGCCGCGCCATCCTGTCTGAGATCCTGCCGAAAGGCCTGCCGTTCAGCGTGCTGAACCGCCCGCTGAAGAAGAAGGAAATCTCGAAGCTGATCAACACGTCGTTCCGCAAGTGCGGCCTGCGCGCCACCGTGGTCTTCGCCGACCAGCTGATGCAGTCGGGCTTCCGCCTGGCGACCCGCGCCGGTATCTCGATCTGCGTGGACGACATGCTGGTGCCGCTGGAGAAGAAGACGCTGATCGCGACCGCCGAGTCGGAAGTGAAGCAGATCGAACAGCAGTACGCTTCCGGTCTGGTGACCGCGGGCGAGCGCTACAACAAGGTCGTCGACATCTGGGGCAAGACCTCGGACGAAGTCGGCAAGGCGATGATGGACCAGCTGAAGGTGGAAGACGTCGTCAAGCGCGACGGCACCAGCACCACGCAGGAATCGTTCAACGCGATTTACATGATGGCCGACTCGGGCGCCCGCGGTTCCGCAGCGCAGATTCGCCAGCTGGCCGGTATGCGCGGCCTGATGGCGAAACCGGACGGTTCCATTATCGAAACGCCGATTACCGCGAACTTCCGCGAAGGCCTGAACGTTCTGCAGTACTTCATCTCGACCCACGGTGCTCGTAAAGGCCTGGCCGATACGGCACTGAAGACGGCAAACTCGGGTTACCTGACGCGCCGCCTGGTCGACGTGACGCAGGATCTGGTCGTGATCGAAGACGATTGCGGCACCTCGAACGGCACGCTGATGAAGGCGATGGTCGAAGGCGGTGAAGTCATCGAGGCACTGCGCGACCGTATCCTGGGCCGCGTGGCGAACAACGACGTGGTCAATCCTGAAACCCAGGAAACCGTGTATGAAGCCGGCACGCTGCTGGACGAAGACATGGTCGAAGACATCGAACGCATGGGCATCGACGAAGTCAAGGTCCGCACGCCGCTGACCTGCGACACCCGTTACGGCCTGTGCGCGAAGTGCTACGGCCGCGACCTGGGCCGTGGCCAGCTGGTCAACACCGGCGAAGCCGTCGGTGTGGTGGCGGCACAGTCGATCGGTGAGCCGGGTACCCAGCTGACGATGCGTACGTTCCACATCGGTGGTGCGGCATCGCGTGCAGCCGTGGCCTCGTCCGTCGAAGCCAAGTCGAACGGCACCGTGCGCTTCACCGCCACGATGCGTTACGTCACCAACGGCAAGGGCGCCCAGATCGTCATTTCGCGTTCCGGCGAAGTGCTGATCACGGACGACCATGGCCGTGAGCGCGAACGCCACAAGGTGCCGTACGGCGCGACCCTGATCGTCAAGGATGGCATGACGATCAAGGCCGGCGTGCCGCTGGCGACGTGGGATCCGCTGACCCGTCCGATCATTACCGAATACGCCGGTACCGTGCGTTTCGAGAATGTCGAAGAAGGCGTCACCGTGGCCCGCCAGGTGGACGAAGTGACCGGTCTGGCAACGCTCGTCGTGATCGACGCGAAGCGCCGCGGTTCGCTGACGAAGACCGTGCGTCCGCAAGTGAAACTGCTGAACGACGACGGCGCGGAAGTGAAGATCGCCGGCACCGAACACGCCGTGGCGATCGGCTTCCAGGTCGGCGCGCTGATCATGGTGAAGGATGGCCAGCAGGTGTCGGTGGGTGAAGTGCTGGCACGTATCCCGACCGAATCGCAGAAGACCCGCGACATTACCGGTGGTCTGCCGCGCGTTGCCGAACTGTTCGAAGCACGTTCGCCGAAAGACGCCGGCATGCTGGCGGAAGTCACCGGTACGGTGGCGTTCGGTAAGGAGACGAAAGGCAAGCAGCGCCTGGAAATCACCGACATGGACGGCAACAAGCACGAGTTCCTGATCACGAAGGACAAGCAGGTGCTGGTGCACGACGGCCAGGTGGTGAACAAGGGCGAGATGATCGTGGACGGCCCGGCCGATCCGCAGGACATCCTGCGCCTGCTGGGCATCGAAGCCCTGGCCCGCTACATCGTCGACGAAGTGCAGGACGTGTACCGTCTGCAGGGCGTGAAGATCAACGACAAGCACATCGAGGTGATCGTTCGCCAGATGCTGCGCCGCGTGCAGATCCAGAACGCCGGCGACACCGACTACATCGTCGGCGAGCAGGTGGAGCGTTCGGAGCTGCTGGAAGAGAACGACAAGATGAATGCCGCGGCGAAGCTGCCGGCCACGTATGAAAACGTGCTGCTGGGTATTACCAAGGCATCGCTGTCGACCGACTCCTTCATCTCGGCCGCATCGTTCCAGGAAACCACCCGCGTGCTGACCGAAGCCGCGATCATGGGCAAGCGCGATGGCCTGCGCGGCCTGAAGGAAAACGTGATCGTCGGCCGCCTGATCCCTGGCGGTACGGGTCTGGCCTTCCACCGCGCCCGCCGCGAGAAGGAAGTGTGGGAAGCGGAAGAGCGCAACGCGCTGCTGCAAGCCGAGCGTCAAGCGCAGGCTGGTGCGGAGCTGGAAGCGCTGGATGCTGCTCCTGCGGAACAGCACCACCACGAGGGCGGCGAAGGCTGATCCTCGATGTAGCCTTCGGGCTATAAAATGAAAACGGCACCGGAAGGTGCCGTTTTTTTTTTGCGAATTTCTCGCTGTACCTAGTGCACGATCGCCTGGTGCCGCGGCTCCGTGCCACCCGTTGATATATCCTCCGTCGTGGCCGAGGCGGTTGGCGCCACGATGACCAGGTAATCCCCGGCACTCACCGGTTCCCAGCGCCATTCGGCGGCAATGACGGTCGTTGCGATGGTGCCCAGCAGGAGGGCGATGGCTTGCAGGTAGGTTCGGTTCATGATGGTCCCTTGTCGTGATCGGATCCTGCCTGGCGCAGCTTGAATCAGATAAATCGTCAGATAAATGCCAACAGGAAATGCCATGCTACGCAAGCGAGCGGTGCGTCATTTTGATCTGGCGCAAACCTTGCCGAATGTCATTGAACTGCTGCAACACCGTTTAACGAGCGGGGTTGCCATCGCTGTCGAGCACCACGATATCTCCCCAGCCCAGTTCGCGAATGCGCGGCTCGATCTTCTTCAGGTCGCCCACCACCAGCCACACCACATCGTCCGGGCGGATGAATTTCGCGGCGGCGCCGGCCAGTTGCGGGGCGCTCAAGCTGCGCATGCCGGCGGCGTAATTCGCCCAGTAATCCTCCGGCAACCCCAGGTTGATGGTTTCCAGCGCGGCTGATTCCAGCGCATTGATCGTCTCGAAACGCCCGGGCAGGCGCGAGGTCATGTTGCGCATGATGCTGGCGAATTCGTTGCCCTGGATCGGCCGCTTGCCGGCGATGTCGTGAATTTCCTTGTTCACCTCGATCATCGATTCCTTCGTCTTGTCCGACTGCACGGCGATCAGCGTAAAGAAGTTGCGCGGGCCGCGCACGCTGGTCAGCCGACCCACGCCGCCATAGCTCCAGTGCTTGTCCAGCCGCAGGTTGCGGTTCAGGCGCGACGTCGCCATGCCGCCGAAATTCTGCATCACGGGCTCCATCGCCAGGTCTTCCGGCTGGCCCGGCGGCAGCGACAGGTGGCCGGCAAGGATGGTCGATTGCAGCGCGCCGGGCTTGTCGATCAGGTAGATGCGCTTCGCCACCGGCGCCGCGGGTGCCGTGGCGGCCGCCTTCGCGGGGGCACTGCCGGCCTGCCACTTGCCGAACGACGCTTCCAGCAGCGGCACCACCTGCGCCAGCGTGGTGTTGCCGGTCACCACGATGGTCGCGCTGCCGGGCTTGAACCATTCGCCATGCCAGCGAACCACGTCGTCGCGCTTCAGGCTCGCCACGGAGTTCTCGAAGCCCGACGCGGGCAGCGCATAGCTGCTGCCGGCGCCGTACAGGATGGCCGGCAGGGTGCGCAGGGCCAGTGCGTTCGGCTGCGCCTTTTCCTGGGCGATGCCGGCCAGCCGCCGCTGTTGCGCCAGCGCGAACTGGTCGGTGGGGAAGGCCGGCGCCAGCGCCGCTTCGGCCAGAAGGGCCAGCGATGGCGCCAGGTTGGCCGACATCGCCTGCAGCCGCACCAGCGACATGTCCGACCCGGTGCCCGTGAACAGGCGCGCGCCCAGCGATTCCAGCGCGTCCGACATCTGGTAGGCATCACGAGCCCTGGTGCCCTTGTCCAGCAACTCCAGCGTCAGCGAGGCCAGCCCGGCTTTTTCCGGCGTGTCCGCCGCCGTGCCCGCATCGATGGCCAGCGCCACGTTGACGATCGGGGCGGCGTGCCGTTCCAGCAGCACCACTTTCACACCGTTCGACAGCGTGGCCTTCTGCATCGCCGGGAATTTCACGTCCGGTGCGTCGCCCAGCGCGGGCAGCACTTTCCGGTCCACGGCCGGCGCGGCGGCGGACACCTTGGCGAACGGTTTCACCGTCATCGTGTAATGCGGCGCGCGCAGCCACTGCCCGGCCACCGCCTTCAGTGCGGCCGGCTGGGCGGCAGACAGCGTGTCGAGCTGCTTCAGGTAGGCATCCGGCGTGCCGCCGTAGGTCATGCTTTCGGCCAGCACGTCCGAGCGGCCGCCGAAACCGCCCAGGCGCTCGATGCCGCGCGCGAACGCCGCCAGCGTGCTGGCTTTCACGCGCGCCACTTCCGGCGCGGTCGGTCCCTTGTCCAGCAGTTCGGCCAGCGCCGCGTCGAGTTCCCGCTCCACCAGCGCCGGATCGACACCGGGCTTGACCGTGACGGCGATGTCGAATGTGCTCGACAGTTCGCTGACGTCGACACCCGCCGAGACGCCGGTGGCCAGCTTCTTCTCGTCGATGAGCCGGCGGTTCAGCCGCGCATTCCTGGAATTGGCCAGCACGTCGGACACCATGCCGAGCTTCACCACGTCGCTGTCGCGCCAGCCCGGCACGTGCCAGCTGCGATAGATGCGCACTTGCGGCACCTGGTCTTCCATTTCATCGCGCACATTGCCGTCCAGCCGGGGCACCCAGGCCTCCAGGCGCGGCAATGGCGGGCCGGGCGGAATCGATTCGAAGTATTTTTTCACGAGCGCCAGCGCGCGCTCCGGAGTGATGTCGCCGGCCAGCGAGATCACCGCGTTATTCGGGCCGTAGTAGGTGCGGTACCACTCGCGGATATCGTCCAGCGACGCGGCCGCCAGGTCTTCCATGCTGCCGATCACCGGCCATGAATAGGGGTGCGAATACGGGTACATCCTGGCCGACTTTTCCAGGTGCACCCTGCCATAGGGCTGGTTCTCGCCCTGGCGCTTTTCGTTCTGCACCACGCCCCGTTCGCGTTCGAGCATCTCCTTCGAGATGTAATTGCCGAGAAACCCCATCCGGTCCGCTTCCAGGTACAGGGTGCGTTCCAGCGCCGACACGGGCACGTCCTCGAAGAAATTGGTCCGGTCGGTATTGGTCGTGCCGTTGCGGTTGTTGGCCCCCAGGTCGTCCATCGCTTCGCGGAAGCCGTGCGGATGGTTTTCCGATCCGTTGAAGAAGAAGTGCTCGAACAGGTGCGCAAAGCCGGTCTTGCCGCGCTTCTCGTTGCGGGAGCCCACGTGGTACCAGATATTCACGCCCACCACCGGCACGCTGTGGTCTTCGTGCACGATCAGTGTCAGGCCGTTCTGCAGCGTGAACTGCTTGTAGGGGATCACATACGCCTGGCGCTGGTACGGCGCGGCAGCGGGGGCTTTCTCTGCCGGAACCCTGGTGCCGGCCGGCGCGGCCAGTGTTCCAGCGCTGGTGCAGGCTGCCAGCAAGGCAAGGGCGATCGTGCGTTTCATGCGGCTCCCCGATGGTGGACGGATCGGGATATTGTAGCGCGCAGGAACGGCCATGCCGGACCGGACGCCACGGCCATCATGCTAAGATTTGGTCCATGATTCCATCGGCCCTGTTTACTCCCGCCCAGCAGAAATTGCTGGGCTTGTTGTTTGTGCGGGTGAATGAAGGATTTCACCTGAACGAGATCATGCGCCAGACTGGGCTCGGCAGCGCATCGGCCCAGCGCGAGCTCAAGCGGCTGCACGAATCGGGCCTGATCATCTCCGAACGGATCGGCAATGTGCGCCAGTTCCGCCCCAACAAGGACAGCCCCGTCTACGAGGAATTGACCAGCATCGTCAAGAAGACGTTCGGCTTGCTCAGCGTACTGCATTCCACGCTGGGGCCGCTGCGCAAGTCGCTGAACGTGGCGTTCGTGTACGGCAAAACGGCAAGGGAACAGGAAGCGAGCGCGGATGCCGTCGAGTTGCTGCTGATCGGCGAGAACACCACGTATGGGGAATTACTGAACCGGATGCCGGTGGCGGAGCGGCTGCTGCGCCGCAAGATCAACCCGAACCTGTATTCGCTGCCGGACTTCCAGCGGCGCGTGCGGGAACAGCAGGGGTTCATCCTGACCATGCTGGAAGAACGCAAGATCTTCGTGCTGGGCGATGAGACGGACCTGGATCGCATCGTGCAGGATGCGCAGGCGGGATAAGCAAGGCGTGCAAGAACCGCCAGGCAAGTCAGCAGGCAAACGAATCAGGCAGATCGATCTCGAAGGGGTGTACTCGGCGGAAGTTCACTTGGCCCGGTCCGGCAGCGCCATGTCATTGGGCAGGCGCTGGCCGGTCGCCTGCGCGGGCAATGCGCGCTCGAGCGGGAAGCCCAGTGCGAAGCGGGTATAGCGGCCCACTTCCGATTCGCAGGAAATCGTGCCGCCGAACGCCGTCACCACCTTGTGGCAGAAGGCCAGGCCCATGCCAGTACCGCCGCCCGTCTTGCGCGTCGTGTAGAACGGTTCGAACACGTGCGGCAGCACATCGGCGGCGATGCCGTGGCCCGTATCGGTCACCACCAGCATGTTCTGGTCGAAATCCCGGTAGCACTCGATCACCACCGCGCCTTCGCCCTTGGTCTTCAGCGCGTGCAGGGCGTTCTTGAGCAGGTTGTACAGCACGTAGACCAGCAGCGTATCGGAGCCGTAGAAACGGTAGTCGTCGCTCAGCCGGGTACTGACTTTTTCCCGCTCGCGCTCCGTAAACGGGTAGCAGGCCAGCGCCTCGTCGACCACCTTCCTGATCGAGTGCATCGCGAAATTGTCGCGTTCCAGCGAGCCCACGCGGGCCGATGCCAGCAGCATGTCGACGATGAAGTTCGAGCGCGATACTTCAGCCTCGATATGCCGCGCGATCTCGCTCAGGTATTCCAGCTGTTCCTCGTTCAGGCCGGGAGCCTGCGAGCGCCGGTAGCCGGCGATCAGTTCCGGCAGGCTGCGCGCCAGCACGCGCGACTGGCTGCGGATGGTGGCCAGTGGCGTGCGGACCTCGTGCGCGATGCTGGCGGCGGTGGCCAGCGGATCGGCCAGCAGGTTGTGCCGCACCATCGCCTGGGCGATCAGGCCCAGGCTGGCGGCAATGAACAGCACGCCCGGCGGATAGAACTCCACGCCGTAGTTGCACAGGTAGTCGATGGATGCCACGGCATAGATCAGGATGCTCACGAGGCAATAGCGCAGCCGCGCCTTTTCCGTCGACAGCGCCACCTGCTGCCGGCGGTACAGCAGGTACAGGCCGCGCAGGATCACCACCACCGTCTGGAGCAGGTGCACCGGGTGCAGCCAGCCGGCGCGCGGATAGAAGCCGTAGAAATAGGTGTAGAGGCCGGACAGCAGCCAGTCGGTGGAAGGAATCAGCAGCGCCAGCACGCCGGCCAGCGCATAGCTGGCTTGCACGAAGGGGCGTTCGCTGCGGCGGCCCGTCAGTTCCGCGATGAAGTGGTACAGCGTGGTGGGCAGGAACAGGATCGGCAGGTAGCCCAGGCGCACCAGGATCAGCGCCGTGTCCGGGTTCGTGACCTGGAACATCAGGGCCCACGTGGCTTGCCAGCAGAACGTGGTGATGCAGATGAGGAAAAAGGTCAGGCTGGCACGGTTCGCTCCGCGCGAATTCAGCACGTACACGCCGTAGCTGATGAATACCAGCGAGACCAATCCCGGCAAGATCGAATACATGCGCGCTCCTTGGGGAGATGACAGTGAACAGGCAAGCGATCTTAGCAACAGAAAATTGTGCAGTGCGTGCCAAGTTCCCCGTATCTGGCTAAAGGTTGCGTTTAGTCAAAAGGGAATAATGCTTTAAGGCAAAAAGTAGAGGTGTTCTGCATCCTTTCAAACACCTTGCCGGCGGCCGGCGTCCACTTCCCAGGAGAACATCATGTTTATGCATGCCAACGTAGCGAACGAAGCCCAGACCAGCGCTGCGCTGACGTTCCATCACCAGCTCTCGATCTACCTCAAGGATTCGAATGCTTATGGCAATACGTATTTTGCGCGTTATTTCGAATGGCAGGGGATTTGCCGCGAAAAATGGTTCTACGAGTGCATTTCACGCGACATGCTGCAACAGGAGGGGGTGTTCATCACCAAGCATGCGGAGCAGGACTTCCTGCAGGAGACGTTCCCGTTCCAGGACATCACCTGCGAAGTCAACAGCTATGACATCAAGCGTTGCTCGTTCTGGCTGGAGTTTCGTTTCTACGCCAACGGCGAACTGGTGGCGAGAGGGCGCCAGCAGCTGGTCTTTGCCAGCCACACCAAGCAGATCAAGGCATTGCCGGAGCTGGTCTTGAAGCGCATCGGCCGCTACGCCCTGAAGAACTGATGCGGGGAGCAATCGAAGACAGCCCGGCGTCCCGACGCGCGCCACTGCGCCGAGAGACCAGTACCCCTTCCACTTCACCTGGCAGACACACGCGTGCCCAAACAATGCCGCGTATTGGCCAGGCACTGACGATCAAGGCACGCGCTGCTGCGCGATCCAGCCGTCGATCTTCGCTTCCAGCAAACTGAGCGGCAATGTGCCGTCACCCAGCACCTGTTCATGGAAAGCCGGCAGGCTGAACCGATCACCCAGCGCCGCCTGCGCCCGTTGCCGCAACTCCATGATCTTCAATGCGCCGATCTTGTACGCCAGCGCCTGCCCCGGCCAGGCCATGTAGCGTTCCGTTTCGCTGCGCGCCACCGCGTCGTAGCCCAGCGTGTCTTTCATGTACTGGATCGTTTGTTCGCGCGTCCACCCTTTCGCATGCATGCCGGTATCGACCACCAGGCGCGTCGCACGCAGCAGTTCATCGTTCAGGTGGCCGAAGTACTGGGCCGGATCGTCGAACAGGCGCATCTCCCGGCCGAGCGTCTCGGCGTACAGCGCCCAGCCTTCCGTGAATGCCGTGTTGCCGCCGAACTTGCGGAAGTTCGGCAAGCCCAGCTCCTGCATCAGCGCGATATGGAAGTGGTGGCCCGGCTTGCCCTCGTGCAGGAACAGCGTCGTCATGCCCGTGCTGCCGTACTTCGCCGGATCGGTGACGACGGACCAGAACACGCCCGGCCGCGATCCATCCGCCGCCGGCGCCGTGTAATGGTCGGAGGCCGTGTCGCGCGACAGTTCCGGTTCCAGCCGCAAGTCCAGCCTGGCCTTCGGCAGCAGCGTGAACATGGCCGGCAGCTTTTCATCGAGCACGCCATCGAGCTTGCGGTACACGGCCTGCACCTCGTCTTCCGTCTTGAACGGGAAGAAGCGCGGCTGTTGCGAGACCCACACCGGCAGCCCGGCCGCAGGGCCGTCATAGCCCAGTTGCGGGCCCAGCTTGGCGAACTCGGCCTGGATACGTGCCACCTCCTTCAGGCCGATCTCGTGGATCGCTTGCGGCGTCAGGTCGGTGGTGGTCGACTCGGCCACGCGCACCGCATACCAGGCGCGGCCATTAGGCACTTCCGAAAAGCCCGTCGACGTGCGGCAGGCTGGAATGTAGTCCTGCTCGATGAATGCGGCCAGCCGCGCCAGCGCGGGCTGCAGCTGCGCCACCGCGGCGCGGTAATCGGCTGTCAGCGCGGCCTTGTCGGCGTTGGAAAAGGCGGCCGGCATGCGCGTGACGGGCGTGTAGTAGATGCTCTGTTCCGGTGCCGTGCTGACCAGCTTTCTGAACTGCGGCAGCGCCGACACCATGATCGCCTTCGGCTGCGTGACGCCGGAGCGCATGCCTTCGCGCATGTTGGCGATGGCCTGGTCGATCCACGCCGGCAATTGCGTGAGCCGGTTCAGGTAAGCGCGGTATTGCTTCACCGTGGTCAGCGGTTGCGACGCTTCGCCGCTGGCGAAATTGGCCAGGGTCACCGGCATGCTGTCCATCTGGCTGAGCGGCAGCAGGTGGCCCGGATACGGCTCATACGACAGCAGCGTTTTCAGCTCGAAGGCCAGCACGTCGTAGTTGATGCGGTCGCGGTGCGTCAGCTTGTGGCGGTCGATCGCCCCCAGCCGGCGGGTGTAGTCGCGGTAGCGGGCGAACTGCCTGGCCCGTTCGGCCGGCGCGATGGCCATGCCGATCTGGTCGTCGAAGCGGTTGTCGCCATTGTCGGTGGCGTACACCGGCTCATAGCGGGCGATGGCGTCGTAGTACTCGTCCGCCAGCGCCAGGAATTGCTTGCTTTCCGCCGCGGATACGGCGGCCGATACCTTGCCGGCGGTCTTGTGGACCGGTGGCGTGGCGTGTGCCGGGCCGAAGGCCAGCAGCAGGGCCGCGGTCAGCGCGCCCAGGGTCATGCGAGATGTCATGCGTGATTTCCAAATATGGATAGTTAGAAACAAACGGCGCAAGCATAAGCGATCTGTCGCGGCGGCGAAACGGATTTGTCGCCACGGTTCGGGAAACTGTATTGATTTGTCGCGACGGTATGAATGGCAAGTCAGTGCATTTAAACTAACTCTCGGTCAGTGCCCGGGCTGACGACCGCATCGATTCATCACGCTGATTCATCGTTCGATTCATTGTCGATCTCAACCTCGCACTAAGGAAAATAAAATGAAGAAACTGATTGGTTCCGGCCTTCTGGCCGCGGCCCTGGCCGCGCCTTTGCATGTGTCCGCCGCGGACACCGTCGACTGGGTGAACTGGACCGGACTGGCCGGCACGGCCGTCCAGAACGGAAATACCGTCGACGTCACATTCAGCGACACCTCGGTGGGCCTGACCCATGCCGATTACTTTACTGGCGAAGCGGCCTACATCAGCAGCGAGGTCACGAATGGCCCTGGCACCGACGGCATGTTCAGCTTTGTCGGCGGAACCAATGTCGTGCACCACGTGCACTTCTCGGAAGCAGTCCGCAATCCCTACCTGGCCATCGTCAGCCTGGGCAGCTCAAGTGTCGGCGCGTCGTTCGCGTTTTCCAATGTCGGCAGCATCACGCTGATCAGCGAAGGCGACGGATACTACGGCGACGGCGAACTCAGCATTTCCGGCGGCACGGTCACCGGCCTGGAAGGCCATGGCGTGGTGCGCCTGAACGGCAGCTTTACGGACCTGTATTTCACGACCCCGCAGGATGAGTACTGGTATGGCGCGTCGATCGGCATACCGGTCGTGGCGGTGCCGGAACCCGGCACCTGGTGCATGCTGGCCGCAGGCGGGGCCATGCTCGGCATGCTGGGCCGCCGCCGCAAGGATGGCAAGCAGGAACAGTCCACCTGAGCCAGACCCATCCGGCCGGTGCGGGGGCGCCGGCCGGATGGCGGAAATGTCTGCTCATTCAGGTAAATTGTATTGCTTTGTCATATCGGTGTTGTTCCGATGGTAATGCCATTAGACTAACGTAAAGCTTGTATCAAGCAAGCAATAACCGTTATCTAACGCAATCAATCAGGAGCACGCATGAAAAAACTGTTCGGTCTCGGCCTGCTAGCCGCCACCCTGGCTGCACCGCTGCACGCTTCCGCCGATCCGGTGAGCTGGATCGACTGGAGCGGCAAGGCCGGCAGCATCGTCCAGGACGGCAAGACGATCGATGTCGCCTATACCGGCGCGGCGGGTATCTCGCATTCCGACTACTTCTCCGGCTTCCCGACAACGTTCACCAGCGACGAGGTGAGCAACGGCCCCGGCTCGAACGGTTTCCTGCAGCTTTCCGGCGGCGCGTCGGCACAGCACCATCACATTCATTTTTCGTCTGCTGTCGTCAACCCCTACGTCGCCTTCCTCAGCCTCGGCGCCTTCAATGGTGCCGCCACGTTCACGTTCCAGGGCGTCAACAAGATCGACCTGTTCAGCCAGGGCAGCGGCCCGTGGGGCGGAGGCGGCCTGACGGTCTCCGGCAATGTCGTGAGCGGCGCCGAAGGCAATGGCGTGGTGCGCCTGAACGGCACGTTCACCGACCTGTACTTCACGACGCCTGTCTATGAGAACTGGTACGGTGCCGCGATCGGCGCCGCCGAGGTGTCGCCGGTCCCGGAACCGGGCACTTGGGGCATGTTGCTGGCCGGCGGCGCCGTGCTGGCGCTGGTGGGCCGCCGCCGCGGCAGCGACAAGTTCGCGCACGCAGCGTAATCGCCACCCCTGCTGGAAACCCGGTGACACAAAATTGGTAGTGAAGCAGGGGTTTCGACGAGCATGGCTCGTCGCCTGCGTAACGGAGATGGCCTGCAGGCTATCTCTCCTTCCAGGCTCCGATTCTTTGCAATGTTTCCGGAAAAATGGTGACTGTCACCGTTTTTCGTGCAATGTTTCCGGGAAAATGGTGACTGTCACCGTTTTTCGGAAATCGGAGCCTGTCCCCGGTTTTTTTGTCACCGGATTGTGGTTGGCGTTTTGCAGCGCTCATGCCGGTTCCGAGGTTTCGGCGAGCCGGTGTTCGTACAGCGCGGCCACCACGTCCGACTGGGTGACGATGCCGACGAAACGCTCGTTGGCGTCGACAATGGGGATGTGGTGCAGCCCGGCATCGGCCATCAGCGGCACCAGGTCGACGATCGGCGTATCGGCTTGTGCCACGCGCGGGCGTGCCGTCATGATCTGGCCCACCACTTCCGCCTTTTCCGTGTGCGACAGGCCGGTCGGCTTCAAGAACTCCTTCAGCTTTTCGCGCATGCCGCGGTAGTCGTCCAAGCCGCTGTGCTTCAGGAAATCGCTCTGCGTGACGATGCCGATCACGCGCCGCGCCGGATTGAGCACGGGCAGGGCGGCGATATGGCGCTCGCGCATCGCGTGCCATGCCTCCGTCAGCGGCGTGGCGAATTCCGCCGTCACCACGTCGCGCGACATGATGTCGCCGCAGGTGATCACGCCGAAGCGGCGCTGGTAGGCGCGCAATTCGGTCTGCAGGAACAGCGCTTCCAGGTCGTCGCGGCTGATGTCGAGCACCTGGCCATAGCGCCGCAGCACGGCATCCAGGTCTTCCGGCTTGAAGCCCAGCCGCACGGTCGGCACCTCATCCCTGGTGGCATGCGGATTCGGATGCGACAGCGTCTGCGCGTGTGGATAGCGCCGCCCCGTCAGGTTGTTGTAGACGATCGCCGCGGCCACCAGCAGCACCGAATCCACCAGCACCGGGCCCAGCGCGAATGAAAAGCCGGCCGCATGCACGGCGGGGCCGCCGATCACGGCCGTCAGTGCCGCTGCGCCGCCGGGTGGGTGCAGGCAGCGCATGAAGAACATGACGGCGATGGCGAGCGCCGTGCCCACCGCCGCCAGCGCGGGCATCGGCATCAGGTGGCCCAGCCAGCGCACGCAGGCGGCGCTGACCAGGGCGGAGATGACGTTGCCACCGATGACGGACCACGGTTGCGCCAGCGGGCTGGCCGGCACGCAGAACAGCAGCACCGACGAGGCACCCATCGGCGCCACCAGCCAGATCGCATCGTCACCCAGCATCAGGTGGGCGACCGTGCCCGTCACGAAGAGTCCCAGCAGGGCGCCGACGCTGGCACGCAGGCGTTCCTGGATGCTGGCCGTGCTGGGAGCGGGCAGCAAAACACTAAACAAAGATCTTACACGCATCTTTTGATTATCCCATGGCGACCCCATGCGCGACCAGATCCAGCGGCAGCGCGGTCGTGTATTTGATCTGTTCCATCGAAAAAGCCGACGAGACGCCGGTCAGGTTGGCCACCCGGATCAGCTTCTTGTAGAAGCGGTCGTAGCCGTCGATATCGGTGGTGACCACCTTCAGCAGGTAGTCGACATCGCCGCTCATCCGGTGGAATTCCATCACTTCGGGCAGCGCGATGACGGCGGCGGCAAACCTGGCCAGCCATTGTTCGTCATGCTGGCTGGTGCGCACGCTGACGAACACAGTGACGGGCAACCCGGCCTTGCGGCGGTTCACCAGGGCGACGCGGCGGTCCAGGTAGCCGTCGTCCTGCAGCCGCTTCAGGCGCTTCCAGCAGGGCGTGCTGGTCAGCCCGACCTTTTCCGCCAGATCGGCCACGGACAGCGTGCCATCCACCTGCAACGCACCCAGGATCGCGTAATCGAATTTGTCGAGATCGTCCATGCTGAATTTTCCAATTTATAAGAACAAACATGCTCATTATGCGGTCAATACAAGACTATTTGGCATGGCTGCTCCGCCGTTGTCCGCTAAGCTGGGTGGATGGACAATGAAATCTATCTCGACGGAAACGCCACGACGGCCGTCCTCCCTGCCGCACTGCGGGCCGCCACGGAAGCCATGGCGGAGCGCTACGGCAACCCCAGCAGTACTCACGCCACGGGGTTGAAGGCAAAAGCGCTGCTGGACGCCGCGCGCGAACGCGCCTGCCGCCTGCTCGGAGTCGGCCCCGGCCGGCTGATGTTCAACAGCGGCGCCACCGAAGGCATCCAGACCGCGGTCTTGTCCGCGCTGTGCGCAGTGCGGGCCCGCCGGACCGCGGGGGAACCGGCGGGCACGCTGCTGGTCTACGGGGCCACCGAACACAAGGCCGTACCGGAGAGCCTGGCGCACTGGAATGTACTGCTGGGCCTGGACCTGGAACTCGTGCCGCTGCCGGTAGGGCACGACGGGCGCCACGATCTTGCCGCGCTGCGCCGGCTGGCGCCACACGCCGCGTTCGTCTGCACGATGGCCGCCAACAACGAGACCGGCGTGATCTCGGACCTGGCCGGCATCGCCGCCGCGCTGGCGGACAGCCCGGCCCTGTGGATGGTCGACTGCGTGCAGGCGCTGGGCAAGCTGCCGCTCGACCTGGCCGCCACCCGCATCGACTACGCGCCATTTTCCGGCCACAAGCTATATGCGCCGAAGGGCGTCGGCATGCTGTACGTGCGTGCCGGGGCACCGTTCACGCCGCTGATGAAGGGCGGCGGCCAGGAGACGGGCTGGCGTTCCGGCACCGAAAACATGGCCGGCATCGCCGGGTTCGGCGCGGTGCTGGCGGCGCTGGAGCCGGGCAGCCTGCCGGACGGCGCCACGTTCCGCTCCCATGCCGAACTGTGCGCGTTTCGCGACCGGCTGGCGGATGCGCTGGGCCAGGCGCTGCCCGGCATCGTCTTCAACGCGCCTTTCGACAAGGCATTGCCGACCACGCTCAATTTTTCCGTGCCAGGCTTGTCCAGCAAGGAATTGCTGGACCTGTTCGACGCCGCCGCCGTGCGCGTCTCGGCCGGCAGTGCCTGCTCCGCCGCGAAGGCGCAACCGTCGCATGTGCTGGAGGCGATGGGCTTGCCCGAATGGCGCAGCAGCAATGCCGTGCGGCTGTCGTTCGGCCCGCTGATGGAAGAGGCCACCGTGGAGGAAGCCTGCGCGCGCATCGCCCGCTGCGGCGCGGCCCTGCGCCAGGCAGGCTTGCTGGGCGAACCGACGGCGGCACGGCCGGACGGCTTGCTGCAGCTGAGCGCTGGCGGCAGCCACACGTGGCTGGTGTTCGATGCCGCCAGCGGCAGATGCGCCGTGATTGATCCACAACCGGCGCTGGAAGACCGCATCGGCACGCTGCTGCGCGCGCACGGCTATCGCGAGGCGGTCCGGCTGTCCACGCACGACGGCACGGGGTGGCCGGCCGCCGGCGACAGCCTGGGCCTGGGCGCGCAATGCCTGCGCCGCCTGGCGTCCGGCACCGGCCGCCAGTGCTACCTGCTAGGCCCGGACGGCGAAGCGCCGCGCCATGCTTTCATCGGCGCCGCCGATCCTGCCGGCCTGGCGCAGCTGCTGCCCGCGAATATCCTGCTGTGCCCGGGAAGGGATGCGCCCGATGCGCCACCGGCGCTGTGCACGGTGCCGCCCGCGGATACCGCCCCGGCATCGCTCGCCGGCATGCATCTCGATGCGGCCGCCGTGGCAAGCCTGCTGCGCGAGCACCCCGCCGCGCTGCTGGTCGATGTCCGTGAGCCGTACGAACATGCGGCGACCGCCCGGTTCGCCGGCCTGCGCGCGGTCAGCATTCCCCTGAGCCGGCTGGCGGGAGAGCTCCCCGCGTGGCTGGCGCGGGCCGAGCGGGTCCCGCTGGTGTTCTTTTGCCGCAGCGGCAACCGCAGCGCCCGCGCCGCCGGTTGCCTGCGCAGCCTGGGCTATGCCGAGGCTTACCATCTGCAAGGCGGTATCGCCCTGTCCTGAGCAGCCTGGGGGCAAACCGGTTCTGCATGAGGCGGCCCACGGGCCACCTTTGACGTTTACCTGAGCCACGCTCATGGCGCCGAGGGCGGGTTTTTTGCACTGCACCATCGTTGTGTCCGCTAGCGAACAGTGGCGTGACGTGCGACGGCATAATATTTCCTGCAACATACTCCAGCCGTGGCAGGCCTCCTTGCCAGCCACCCCGAAGCGAGGCTCCCTTGAAAGAACACTTCAAATCGTGGCCCGGCTTCATCGCCGGATTCCAGGAAGCCGCGCCCGGTTCCGCCGCACCCGATACCGAAGCAGACCTGCCGTTCCGCGCAGAGCTCTACAGTGCCCAGCAGATGGCGCACCACGGCCGCACGCTGGCGGAAACGCATGTGCTGAGCAAGCGCCGCGGCCCCGACCAGCTGCTGTCGCGCCTTGCCGACAATGCCCGCGTGCTGCGTGGCACCGCCGAGGAATTGACGTCCGCCGTCAAGGAAGGGCGGCAGATCACGCCCGCATCCGAATGGCTGCTGGATAACTACTACCTGATCGAAGAACACATCCGCATCGCCCGGCGCCATTTGCCGAAGGATTACAGCAAGGAGCTGCCGCGCCTTGAAAAAGGCGCGGTCGACGGCACGCCGCGGGTCTACCGGCTGGCGCTGGAAGTGATTGCCCATGGCGATGGGCGGGTCGATCCGGAAAGCCTGTGCCGCTTCGTGGAGGCCTACCAGGAACTGGCCCCGCTGACCCTGGGCGAGCTGTGGGCGATTCCCATCATGCTGCGCCTGGCGCTGCTGGAAAACCTGCGCCGGGTGGCCGCGCGCGTGGCCGAAAACCGCTACCAGCGCGACCTGGCCAACAGCTGGGCCGACGGAATGGTGGAAATCGCCGACAAGAATCCTTCCGGCCTGATCCTGCTGGTGGCCGACATGGCGCGCTCCAATCCGCCCATCACGAGCGGCTTCGTGGCCGAGCTGGCGCGGCGCCTGCAGGGCCAGAGCCCGGCGCTCACGCTGGCGCTCACCTGGGTCACCTACCGGCTGGCCGAAGCGGGGCAGACGATCGAGCAGCAGATCCAGGCCGAGATCGGCCAGCAGGCGGCCGACCAGGTGTCGATCGCCAACACGATCGGCAGCCTGCGCTTCCTCGGCACGATGGACTGGCAGGAATTCGTCGAGACGATGAGCACCGTGGAGCGGGCGCTGCGCGAAGACCCGTCCGGCATCTATGGCGCGATGGACTTCGCCACCCGCGACCATTACCGCCATGTGGTGGAAAAGGTTGCCCGCGGTTGCCGGCTTACCGAGGCGCAGGTGGCGCAGGAGGCGGTCGAGCTGGCGCGCGCGCATGCCGGCAGCGACGATCCGCGCCACGGCCACGTGGGCTTCTACCTGGTCGACAAGGGCGTGCTGCTGCTGGAGAAGAAGGTGGCGCGGCGCCGTTCGCCGCGCGAATCGCTGCGCGCCACCGTGCGCGCCGCGCCGCTTGCCTCGTACCTGGGCGCGATCGCCGCCCTGTCCGTGATCGCCACCGCGCTGATGGTCGAGCGCGCGATGCGCGACGGCGTGGCCGGCTGGGAAACCGTGGTGCTGGCCGTGCTGGGCCTGATGGGCAGCAGCCAGCTGGCACTGGCGCTGGTGAACTGGGTGGCCACGCTGGTGACGCATCCGAGCCCGCTGCCGCGGATGGATTTCAAGGCCGGCATTCCTTCCGATGCGCGCGCCATCGTCGTCGTGCCGTCGCTGTTCTACAGCCTGGAAAATGTCGACGAACTGTGCGAGCAGCTCGAGGTACGCTTCCTTGCCAACCGCGACCCGAACCTGCATTTCTGCCTGCTGTCCGACTTTGCCGATGCACCGGCTGAAACGCTGCCCACCGATGCCGGCCTGCTGGAGCGGGCGCGTGCCCATATCGAAGACCTGAACCGCAAGTACGGGCAGGAAGACAACGCCTGCCCGTTCGTGCTGCTGCACCGGCCGCGCCTGTGGAATCCCGCCGAAGGAGCGTGGATGGGGCAGGAACGCAAGCGCGGCAAGCTGGCCGACCTGAACCGCTTCCTGCGCGGCGGCGCGCGCGACCGCTTCACGCTGGTGGTCGGCGACAGCGGCCAGCTGCCGACCGTGAAATATGTGATCACCCTGGATGCCGACACGCAGCTGGCGCGGGACTCCGCGCGCCAGTTCATCGCCACCATGCGCCATCCGCTGAACCAGCCTGTGGTGAAGGAGATGGGCAGGGGGGCGGGCGGGCAGCGCTGCAACCGCGTGGTGTCCGGCTATGGCATCCTGCAGCCGCGCGTGGCTGTCAGCCTGCCCAGCCCGGACGCCTCGCTGTACGAGCGGCTGTGCGGCGGCGAACCGGGCATCGACCCGTACACGCGCACCGTGTCCGACGTGTACCAGGACGTGTTCGCGGAAGGGTCGTTCATCGGCAAGGGCATCTACGACGTGGACGTGTTCGAGCAGGTGCTGGGCGAACGCTTCCCGGATAATCGCATCCTGTCGCACGACCTGCTGGAAGGCTGCTACCTGCGCGCCGGCCTGCTGTCCGACGCCCAGCTGTACGAGCAGTATCCGCAGCGTTACCTCGACGACGTGAGCCGCCGCCACCGGTGGATCCGCGGCGACTGGCAACTGGCCGGCTGGCTTGCCGGCCGGGTGCCCACGGCGAGCGGCACGCGCGGAAAGAACCCGCTGTCGGCGCTGTCGCGCTGGAAGCTGTTCGACAACCTGCGCCGCAGCCTGGTGGCGCCGGCACTCACGCTGTCGCTGCTGTTCGCCTTCGCCGTGTTGCCGCATCCCTGGTTCTATACCAGCATGGTGCTGGCCATCATCTTCGTGCCCGCCATCGCCGCCGCGCTGTACGACCTGTCGCACAAGTCGCCGGACACGCTGTGGCGGCAGCACCTGCCGAACTCCCTGCGCCGCAGCGGCCTGCAGTTCGCCCATGGCGGGCTGTCGCTGGTGTTCCTGCCCTACGAGGCCTACATCAGCCTCGACGCGATCGCCCGCACGGCCTGGCGCCTGCTGGTGTCGAAGCGGCACCTGCTGCAGTGGCGCCCCTCGGCGCTGTCGCGCGCGAACGGCGGCCTGGTGGCCAGCTGGCGCGCCATGTGGATGTCGCCGGTGCTGGCGCTGGCCGTGGGCACCGCACTGGCGCTGTGGCGCATGAAGGCGTTCGAGGCGGCCGCCATCTTCCTGGTCGCCTGGCTGGTGGCGCCGGTGGTGGCGTGGTGGATCAGCCGCCCGGTCGAGCGCCTGCAGGCGCAGCTGGGCAACGGCCAGCGCCAGTTCCTGCATACGGTGGCGCGCAAGACGTGGGCATGGTTCGACACCTTCGTCGGGCCGGACGACAACTGGCTGCCGCCCGATAACGTGCAGGAACACCCGGGCATGGTGATCGCGCACCGCACGTCGCCCACCAATATCGGCATGGCGCTGCTGGCCAACGTCAGCGCCTACGATTTCGGCTACCTGACCCTGGCGCAGCTGCTGCAACGCACCCGCAACACGCTGGACACGATGGGCGAACTGGAACGCTACCAGGGGCATTTCTACAACTGGTACGACACCCAGTCGAAAAAGCCGCTGCACCCGGTCTACGTGTCGACCGTGGACAGCGGCAACCTGGCCGGCCACCTGCTGGTGCTGCAGGCGGCGCTGCTCAACGCGGCGGACGAACCGGTCGTCGGGCCGCGGGTCGTCACCGGACTGGAAACCACGCTGGCCGTGCTGCAGGAAGCGCTCGCCGGCGCGGAAGGCACCGCCACTGCCGATCCGGGGGCGATCACGGCACTGCGTGAGGCGCTGGTACCGCAGCAGCATCCTTCCAGCCTGCCTGAATTGCGGGCGTACCTGGAACGCGCCAGCGCCGCCGCCGACGCGTTCGCGGCCCAGCCGGCGCTGGCCGATAACGCCACCGCGCGCACGTGGGCCGGCGCGCTGGCCGCGCAATGCCGCGCCGCCTTCGACGACCTGGTCCTGCTGGCGCCGTGGATCGGCGCAGGCACCGGTCCGGAAGCGGCCGGCGCGGGCGTCGTCGACACCGTGCTGCTGAAGATCCCGACCCTGCGCGAACTGGCGTCGTATCCGCCAGCCGGGGCGCCGCTGTCGGAACTGGCGCCGGGCGAGCGGGAGCGCCGCGAACAGCTGGGCGTGCTGGTGGAGCAGGGCGCCGCCGTGGCGCGCGAGCGCATGGCGCACCTGCGCGAACTGGCCGGGCAAGCGTGCAGCTTCGCCCAGCTGGACTATGGTTTCCTGTACAACCGCACCACCAGGCTGCTGGCGATCGGCTACAACGTCACCGAGCGCCGCCTCGACGCCAGCTATTACGACCTGCTCGCCTCCGAGGTGCGGCTGGCCAGCTACGTGGCCGTGGCCCAGGGCCAGCTGCCGCAGGAGCACTGGTTCGCCCTGGGCCGGCAGCTCGCCATCGTCCATGGCCAGCCGGTGCTGATGTCGTGGAGCGGCTCGATGTTCGAGTACCTGATGCCGCTGCTGGTGATGCCGACCTATCCGAGCACCCTGCTGGACCAGACCTACCGCTCGGTGGTGGCGGCACAGATCGAATACGCGCGCCAGCGCAACGTCCCATGGGGTATTTCCGAATCCGGCTATACCACCGTGGACGCGGCGATGAACTACCAGTACCGCGCGTTCGGCGTGCCCGGCTTGGGCATGAAGCGCGGCCTGGCGGACGACCTGGTGATCGCGCCCTATGCGTCGATGATGGCGCTGATGGTGGATCCGGAAGCGGCCTGCCAGAACCTGGAAAAGATGGCCGGCCTCGGCTTCATCGGCCGCTACGGCTTCTACGAGGCGATCGACTACACGCCGGCGCGGCTGCCGCGCGGCCAGCCGTTCGCGGTGGTGAAATCGTTCATGGTGCACCACCAGGGCATGGGTTTCCTGGCGCTGTCGTACCTGCTGCACGACAGGCCGATGCAGCGCCGCTTCGAATCCGACCCGATGCTGCAATCGGCGCTGCTGATGCTGCAGGAGCGCAGCCCGCGCATCGGCGCGTTCTTCTCCACCAGTTCCGAGCAGGCCGCCGCCGTGCGCTCCACCTCGCATGACCAGGCCGCGCCGGTGCGCGTGCTGGCGCAGCCGAACACGCCGGTACCCGAAGTGCAGTTGCTGTCGAATGGCCGCTACCACGTGATGGTGACGGCGGCGGGCGGCAGCAGCAGCCGCTGGCACGACCTGGCCGTGACGCGCTGGCGCGAGGATACGACGCGCGACAACTGGGGCCAGTTCTGCTACGTGCGCGACGAGGACGGCCACTTCTGGTCGAACACCTACCAGCCCACGCTGGCCGAGCCGGAACACTACGAGGTGATCTTCTCCGAGGGCCGCGCCGAATACCGGCGCACCGACCGTGGCATCGACCTGCATACCGACATCGTGGTCTCCCCGGAGGACGATATCGAGATGCGCCGGCTGCGCGTGACGAACAATTCGAACCGCCCGCGCACGCTCGAACTGACCAGCTTTGCCGAAGTCGTGATGGCGCCGGCCGCGGCCGACATGGCGCACCCGGCGTTCTCGAAGCTGTTCGTGCAGACCGAGATCCTGGGCGACGAGAGCGCCATCCTCTGCACGCGGCGCCCGCGCGGCAAGGGCGAGCAATCGCCGTGCATGCTGCACGTGATGACGGTGCACGATGCCGAGGTGCTGGAAGTCTCGTTTGAAACCGACCGGGCCCACTTCATCGGGCGCGGCAACAGCGCGCGGGCGCCGCGCGCACTGGTCGAGCCGGGCCCGCTGGCCGGCGGCCACGGGTCGGTGCTGGACCCGGCGGTGGCGATCCGCTACCGCATCACGCTGCCGCCGGACAGCACGGCGACGATCGATATCGCCACCGGCATGACCGAGACCCGCGAGGCGGCGCGGCACCTGATCGACAAGTACCAGGACCGCCACATGGCCGACCGGGTCTTCGAGCTGGCCTGGACGCACAGCCAGGTGGTGCTGCGCCAGCTGAACGCCAGCGAAGCCGACGGCCAGCTGTACAGCCGCCTGGCGAACCACGTGATCTATCCGAACGCCGCGCTGCGCGCCGATCCGTCGGTGCTGATCAAGAACCACCGCGGCCAGTCGAACCTGTGGCCGTATGCGATCTCCGGCGACCTGCCGATCGTGCTGCTGCAGGTGAAGGATTCCGCCAACATCGAGGTGGCGCGGCAGATGGTGCAGGCGCACGCCTACTGGCGCCTCAAGGGCCTGACGGTGGACCTGGTGATCTGGTTCGAGGACACTTCCGGCTACCGCCAGGCGCTGTACGACCAGATCATCGGCATGATCGCTTCCGGCATCGATGCGCAGGCGATCGACCGGCCGGGCGGCATCTTCGTGCGGCCGCTCGAGCAGATCTCGAGCGAAGACCGGATCCTGCTGCAGACCGTGGCGCGGATGATCGTCAACGATGCCCGCGGCCCGCTGGCCGAGCAGGTCAAGCGCTCGGCCCCGCCGGTGCTGCGCGTGCCGCCGCTGCTGGCCGATTCGCGCGGCGAGTATGACGACGCCGGCCCGGCCACGCACGTGCCGCACGACCTGATCCTGTGGAACGGCTTCGGCGGCTTCACGCCGGACGGGCGCGAATACGTGATCGTCACCGGCCATGGGCGCGTCACGCCGGCGCCGTGGTCGAACGTGCTGGCCAACGCGCAGTTCGGCAGCGTGATCTCGGAAAGCGGGCAAGCCTACACCTGGCATGAGAACGCCCATGAATTCCGGCTCACGCCCTGGCACAACGACCCGGTCACCGATGCCGGCGGCGAAGCGTTCTACCTGCGCGACGAAGCCAGCGGCCACTTCTGGTCGCCCACGCCGCTGCCGGCGCGCGGCAGCGGCGATTACGTTACGCGCCATGGCTTCGGCTACAGCACCTTCGAGCATACCGAGGCGGGCATCGGATCGGTCATGACCACGTATGTATCGAACGACGCGCCGGTGCGCTACACCGTGCTGAAGGTGCGCAACGGTTCACCGGTGGCGCGCAAGCTGTCGGTCACCGGCTATGTCGAATGGGTGCTGGGCGAGATGCGCTCGAAGTCCGCCATGCACGTCGTGACCGAGCTCGATGCGGTGAGCGGCGCGCTGTTCGCCCGCAATCCGTACAACATGGAATTCTCGGGCCGCGTGGCGTTCTTCAGCGTCGACGCGGCGACGCGCACCGTGACCTCGGACCGTACCGAATTCCTGGGCCGTAACGGCACGCTGGCCAGTCCGGCCGCGCTGCGCCGCCAGCGGCTGTCCGGCAAGGTCGGCACCGGCCTCGATGCCTGCGCCGCGCTGCAGGTGCCGTTCGAACTGCTGCCGGGCGAGGAGCGCGAACTGGTCTTCGTGCTGGGCATGGGCGGGCGCCGCAATGCCGACGCCAGCACGATGGCGCAGAAGCATGGCGGTGCCGCCGCCGCGCGCGATGCGCTGGCCGCCGTGCATGCGCACTGGCAGGCCACGCTGGGCGCGGTACGCATCGCCACGCCCGAACCGGCGCTGGACGTGATCGCCAACGGCTGGCTGATGTACCAGACCATCGCCTGCCGGCTGTGGGCGCGCAGCGGCTATTACCAGTCCGGCGGCGCGTTCGGCTACCGCGACCAGCTGCAGGATGCGATGGCGATGGTGCATACCGAACCGCAGCTGCTGCGCGAGCACCTGGTGCTGTGCGCGGCGCACCAGTTCGCCGAGGGCGACGTGCAGCACTGGTGGCATCCGCCGTCCGACCGCGGCGTGCGCACCCATTGTTCGGACGACTACCTGTGGCTGCCGCTGGCCACCGCCCGCTATGTCAAGGTGACCGGCGACCTGTCGGTGCTCGACGAGGAAGCGCAGTACCTGGAAGGCCGGCCGGTGAAGGCCGACGAGGATTCCTACTACGACATGCCCGGCCGCTCGCCGCTGGCGGAAAACCTGTACCAGCACTGCGTGCGCGCGATCCGCCACGGCTTGCGCTTCGGCGAGCGCGGCCTGCCGCTGATCGGCTCCTGCGACTGGAACGACGGCATGGACAAGGTGGGCGCGGAAGGCAAGGGCGAAAGCGTGTGGCTGGCGTGGTTCCTGGTCGACGTGCTGCGGCAGTTCGCCGAGGTGGCGGAGCGGCGCGGCGATGGCGGATTCGCCGCGGAATGCCGGTCCGAGGCGGTCAGGCTGGCGGAAAATGTCGAGAAGAACGCGTGGGATGGCCAGTGGTATCGCCGTGCCTATTTCGACGACGGTACGCCGCTCGGCTCGCACGAAAGCGAAGAGTGCCAGATCGATTCGATCTCGCAAAGCTGGGGCGTGCTGTCCGGCGCGGCCGATCCCGAGCGCGCGCGCGGCGCGATGGCGCAGGTCGACGCGCGGCTGGTGCGCCGCGACGCCGGCTTCATCCAGCTGCTCGACCCGCCGTTCGACAAGGCCGACCCGAACCCCGGCTATATCCAGGGCTATGTGCCGGGTGTACGGGAAAACGGCGGCCAGTACACGCATGCCGCGGTCTGGACCGTGATGGCGTTCGCCGCGCTGGGCGATACCGCGAAGGCCTGGGAGCTGATGCGGCTGATCAACCCGGTGCAGCACGCATCCAGCGCGGAAAACGTCGCCATCTACAAGGTCGAACCGTACGTGGTCACGGCCGACATCTACGCGGTCGAACCGCATGTGGGGCGCGGCGGCTGGAGCTGGTACACCGGCTCGTCCGGCTGGATGTACCGGCTGATCCTGGAGTCGCTGCTGGGCGTCACGCGCAACGGCGACCGGCTGTCGCTGGCGCCGAAGATGCCGGACGAGTGGGATGGCTTCGAGCTGTCGTATCGCTACGGTTCGTCGACCTATGCGATCCGCATTTCGCGCGGCGCGCCCGGCCTCACGGTCGATGGCGTGGCGGTGGCGGGCAACGAGATCGCGCTGGCCGACGACCGGCGCGAGCACGCCGTCGAACTGCGCGTACCCTGAAAGTTGCTAGGAAAATGGGGACGTACCCCATTTTCTTGGCAATATTGCTTGAAAAATGGGGTACGTCCCCATTTTACGGGGGTCTGACCCCCGCACCTGCCTCCGGGGCAAGCATGCGGACATCAAAGGCCCACCGCGGTACCGGCGCCCATCAGCGTGGCCACGCCCAGCACCACGAAGATCACGGCGGCGATGCCGTGCACCACCTTCAGGTTGACGGCGGTGGCGGCGCGCTTGCCCAGGTACACGGCGGGTACGTTCGCCAGCATCATGCCCAGCGTGGTGCCGATGACGACGGGAATCAGCGCGTCGAAGCGGGCGGCCAGCGCCACGGTGGCGATCTGCGTCTTGTCGCCCATCTCGGCCAGGAAGAAGGCGACCAGCGTGGCGGTGAACACGCCGTAGCGGCTGGCCGGTGCGTCGTCCTCGTCGATCTCGTCCGGCACCATGATCCACGCGGCCATGGCGATGAAGCCCAGGCCGAGGATCCAGCGCAGCGCACCGGGCCCCAGCAGCTCGGTCAGCCAGGTGCCGACGGCCGCGGCGCAGAAATGGTTGACGATGGTGGCGACGAAGATGCCGCCGACGATCGGCAGCGGGCGGCGGAACTGGGTGGCGAGCACGAAGGCGAGCAGCTGGGTCTTGTCGCCGATTTCGGCGAGGGCGACGATGCCCGTGGAGACGAGGAAGGCTTCCATATAGGTGGCTGGGGGCCGGATGTTAACCAAGGATCCATGGGCGGTCCCGGCCCCGTGGTCAATGCGGCCGCCCGTGGATCATTGGTCTCGCCAGGCCCGCGCGCTGCCGACATCGTGTCAACATCCACGCCGGCCACCTGCGCCACGGCCTGCGGGCCGATCGTGTTGACGCAGGTTCTGCCGGCAAGGCCGGCAGGAGGCTACTCCCCAAAGAACGGGCGCCATGATAGCAGAACCGGCCGGGCAGGCGGTGGAAATGCCGTGCAGATAAAATGCAATGCAGTTAAAAAAGCCCATATGCTATTCTGCACCGCGCCCGCACCGGCGATCCCGGTGCCAGCCCGACTCTTTCAAAGGAAGCACATGCGAAAACCCTCTCTGCGCCTGGCGATATCCGCCGCGCTGGCACTGCTCGCAACGGCGGCCCATGCCCAGGATCCACTCAGCTACGCCCGCTACAACGAGGTCCGCACCACCGACCTGTACCTCGACCTCAAGGCCGATTTTTCCCGCAAGACGCTGGCCGGGTACGCCGAGCTGACCCTGAACTGGCTGGACAAGAACGTGCGCACGCTGGTGCTTGATACGCGCCAGCTGAAGATCGCCCGCGTGCAGGTGCAGAACGACGACGGCCGCTGGGTGCCCGTCTCGTACCTGCTGGACCGCCCCGATCCGAAGAAGGGCCAGGCGCTGCGCATCTCGCTGCGCAGCCAGCCGAAGAAGGTACGCGTGTACTACAACACCGCGCCCACCGCCGGCGCCCTGCAGTGGCTGACGCCGATGCAGACACTGTCCGGCAAGCGCCCGTTCATGTTCAGCCAGTCGCAGGCGATCGAGGCCCGCTCGTGGGCCCCGGTGCAGGACACGCCGGCCGTGCGCTTCACCTATGGCGCCCGCATCGAGGCGCCGGCCGGCATGCGCGTGGTGATGAGCGCCGAGAACGACCCGCAGGCCACCGGCGCGGGCGGCTGGAAATTCCGCATGCCGCAGCCGGTGCCGTCGTACCTGCTGGCGATCGCGATCGGCGAGATCGACGTGCGCACTGTCGGCCCGCGCTCGGCCGTTTACGCGGAACCGGGGCGCATCGAGGCCGCCGCGTTCGAGCTGGCCGATACGGAAAAGATGATCGCCGCCGCCGAATCGCTGTACGGCCCGTACCGGTGGGGGCGCTACGACATGATCGTGCTGCCGCCGTCGTTCCCGATCGGCGGCATGGAAAACCCGCGCATGACGTTCCTGACGCCGACCATGATCGCCGGCGACCGCAGCCTGAACGACCTGATCGCGCACGAGCTGGCGCATTCGTGGTCCGGCAACCTGGTCACCAACGCCTCGTGGAAGCACTGGTGGCTGAACGAAGGCTTCACCACCTATGTGACGACCCGCATCATCGAGATCCTGTACGGCCTGGAAGTGGCCGACATGAACCTGCAAGTCGAACAGGAAGAAGCGCTGGCGTCGCTGAAGGACATTCCGGCGGCGAAGCAGGCCTTGCTGACGCGCGACCCGGACGTCAACCCGGAGACCTACACGGATGAAGGCCTGGCCTATCCGAAGGGCGCCTGGTTCCTGCGCACGCTCGAGCAGCGCGCCGGCCGCGAAGTGTTCGACCCGTTCCTGCGCGGCTGGTTCGACCAGCACGCGTTCCAGTCGGCCACCACCGAACAGTTCCTCGCCTACCTGCGCGCCAACCTGCTGGACAAGCATCCCAACGTGATGAGCCAGGCGGAGCTCGACGAGTGGCTGTACGGCGCGGGCATCCCGGCCACCGCGCAGCGCGTGGTCTCGCAGCGCTTCAAGGCCGTCGATGCCCAGCGCGACGCATGGCTGAAGGGCGAACAGGCGACCGCCGACCTGACCGCGCGCAGCTGGAGCGCGCCCGAGTGGATGCACTTCCTGAACGACATCGACAACAAGGCCAGCGCGCAGCAATTGCGCGAGCTGGACCAGACCTTCGCGCTGAAGACCAGCAAGAACAACGAGATCGCCTACCGCTTCTACCTGGCGTCGGTGCATGCCGGCTATGACGTGCGCGAGCAGCTCGACGCATTCCTGATGAGCGTGGGGCGCCAGAAATTCGTGGTACCCCTGTACACCGCGCTGCTGAAGAACCCCAGGGATGCGGCCTGGGCGAAGAGCGTGTTTGCCAAGGCGCGCCCCCGGTATCACCCGGAAACGCAGAAGTCGGTCGACCGGCTGCTGAAGAAGTAACCGAGCAAAGCAAGGAGCAAGGATGCTGTTGAAGAAAACCACTGCCGCGCTGGTGCTGTGCGCCTGCGCGTCGTTTGCCACCGTCAGCGCGCCGGCGCTGGCTTTCGATACCGCCGCCGCGCCTTCCGCTGCCGCGGCACCGGCCTTCGACCTGGCGCGCGACGTCAACCGCGCATTGAAGACCTTCGACGTGCCGGGCATCGCGATCGCCATCGTCAAGGACGGCAAGGTCATCGCCACCCAGGGCTTCGGCGTGCGCAGGCTGGGCGACCCGGCGCCGGTCACCTCGAAGACGCTGTTCGAGATCGCCTCGAATTCGAAGGCGTTCACCGCGGTGGCGCTGGCCCGGCTGGTCGACGAGGGCAAGCTCGATTGGGACGATCCGGTCATCCGGCACCTGCCGGACTTCCGCATGCACGACGCCTATGTGACGCAGGAAATGACGGTGCGCGACCTGCTGACGCATCGCAGCGGCCTGGGCCTGGGCGCCGGCGACCTGCTGTGGTGGCCGACGACGACGTTCTCCACCGACGAGATCATCCACAACCTGCGCCACGTGAAGCCGGCCACCAGCTTCCGCGCCAACTACGCGTACGACAACCTGCTGTACATCGTGGCCGGCCGCATCATCGCGCAGAAATCCGGCAAGAGCTGGGGCGATACGGTGAAGGCGCAGATCCTCGATCCGCTGGGCATGGCCGATACCACCACCAGCGTGGCGGCGATGCTGAAGGCGGCCGACTACTCGGCGCCGCACAGCAAGATCAATGGCCGGCAGTCGGTCGTCAAGCCGATGCCGGTCGATAACGCGGTGGGCGCGGTGGGCATCAACACCAGCGCCGAGGACATCGCGAAATGGATGAACGCGCTGCTGGCCGGCGGCGAAATGCCGGGCGGCCAGCGGCTGTTCTCCGCCACGCAATCGAAGGAAATCTGGACACCGGTGACGCCGATGAAGATCGCCGAACCGCAGGGAGCGCTGGCCGCCACGCGCGCCAACTTCAATGCCTATGGCCTTGGCTTCAACATCCGCGACTACCGCGGCAAGAAGCTGGTGCTGCACGGCGGCGCGCTGCAGGGCTTTTATTCGCGCGTGCTGATGGTGCCGGAAGAGAGGCTGGGCATCGCGATCTTCACTAATGCGGAAAATAGCGGTTCGATGACGTCGCTGCAATGGCGCATCCTCGACCATTACCTGGGCGCCGCACCGACCGACTGGATCGGGGTCATCGCCGCCGAGGAACAGGAGCGCCTGCGCAAGGACCAGGAAAAGATCGGCAAGGCCACGGCCGCTCGCGCCGCCGGCTCGAAGCCTTCGCTGCCGCGCGCCTCGTACGATGGCGAGTACAGCGATCCGTGGTACGGCAAGGTCGTCATCCGCCACGAAGGGAAGAAGCAGCTGATGCAGTTCACGCGCACGCCGGATCTGGTCGGCGAGATGGAGCACTTCCAGCACGACACGTTCATCGTGCGCTGGAAGGAACGCAACTTCAACGCCGATGCCTACATCACCTTCGCGCTGAACCCGGATGGCTCGATCGAACGCGCGAAGATGTCGGCCATCTCCGACGAAACCGACTTCAGCTACGACTTCCACGACCTGGCGCTGACGCCGGTGAAGGGGAGCAAGCCGAAGTAACGGTCTGGCAATTTCACCCAGCAAAGTTGCCCAACACCGGGGCTGAGCCTCATGGCGCTTTGATAAGCCTACCCCAAGTGCAAATTCCGGGGTCAGACCCGGCGGGTCTGACCCCAGCCCTTCGCTGTTGGGGTGAATGCAGGCGCTTTCAATGTGCTGGCAACACGTCCCCGGTCAGCCCGCCGCTTTGCTGCGCCGCCGCGCAAACGCGCTCACCACGACTAGTCCACCGAACAGCATCGCGTACGTCGACGGCTCCGGTACCGGCGCGGCCACGTAGCGCACGTTCGTGAAGAACATGCCATTGTTTTCCCACTCGCCCGATACCGTGATCGACGTCACCGGCTTGTCGAACAGGATGCCCGCGAAGACGGGCACGGAGATGTTGTAGTTGTGGACGTGGTTTTCAAAGAAGACATGCGAACCGTCGTCGAAGGTCACGATCATCGGCGTCGGCTGCAATGAACCGCCGGGCGAATACAGCCCGCCGCCGATGCCGTACACATCGACGCCGAAGGCGATGATGGGATCGGCGAAAGTGAAGGTAGCGCTATCTGGTGGCGCATAGTAAACGAAGTTGCCTTCAACAAAATTGAAGCGGTCGCTGTAGCCGCCGAATTCGAAGCTTTCGTTATTGCACCACTGGACCGCGTTGCACGTGAAGGTCACGTCGCCCCAGCTCCAGGAATAACCGTCGCGCACATAGGGCCCGGAAAAGTCCTGGTGCTGGGCATTGCTGCCGATGAGCGTATCGAACGGAATGGCATCTTCGGTAAAGTAACCGCTGGCGTGCGAGGTGAGTGCGGTCGCCGCGAGCATCAGCCCGGCTAGTGCTTTGCGCATGTGGAACTCCTGGTAAGAGAGAGGATCATCGGTACCGCGATAGCGGTAACTGATGATAGCGCTAGCACCGTTGGGAATGGATGAGCGGGAAAAATTATTTTAAACTATATAAAAATTTACAACAGTTGCCATTGTCGCGCCCCCTGCCGCAAGAGTAAGCTAGCACACTGCCGGGTAATCATTCCGGAATTGCCATAAAAGGTAATTGCCATACGTTCAAACATTGTTGTTGTAACAGTGAGTTTCAGTGAGACTGTTTCATGTGCAAATGCAGCATAATCACGCGGTTGTCATAAAGTGAAAGTTTCTTCGCATGAATGAGCTGATGTTGTCGGTTGCCGCCGTGTGCGGTTCCATGGTGGTAGGCTTCGTGGTGTTTTGCAGCTTCATGAGCCGCCTCCAGCGCAGGTGAAATGCGGCAGCCGCCGGCCTGCGTCGCCCGGCGGCTGTGGGTGTCAGGCAGCGATCTGCCGACCCGCCAGCATCATTGCTTCACGAACTTCAGTGTCATCCGGTCGCTTTCGCCGATCGCCGCATATTTCTCGCGTTCCGCATCCTTGTTCCCGTACGTGGGCGGCAATGCCCACACGCCGCCCTTGTGGTCGGCCGTATCCTTCGGGTTCGCGTTCACATCGGATTTCGCCATCAGCTTGAAGCCGGCCGCCTCGGCGAGCCGGATAACGTACGCTTCGTGCACGTAGCCGCTCGACGCCGTCGCATCCTGCGGCTTCGATGCCGGCAGGCGGTGGTCGACGACACCGAACACGCCGCCCGGCTTCAGTGCGTCGTGAACGCTCTTGAACACTTCCTTCAGCCGCGCGTCGCCTTCGTTCGTCCAGTTATGCACATTGCGGAAGGTGAGCACCATGTCGGCGCTGCCTTTCGGCGCGTAGCTGAATACGCCGTTGCCCGGTTCGAACGCGCCCAGCTGCACCTTGCCGAAGGCGGCCGGATTGGCGTCGAGCTTTTGCTTGAAGCGCTCGCCGGCGCGCGCCACGTTGGGCGCCTTCGAATCCGGCGTCGCGCCGGCAGCGACCAGCTTGCCCCGCTCGCGCAGGTAGGGCGCCAGGATTTCCGTGTACCAGCCGCCACCGGGCGACAGTTCCACCACCGTCATGTCCGGCCGGATGCCGAAGAACGTCAGCGTCTCGTAGGGGTGGCGGTAGGTATCCCGTTTCACGTTGTCCGGGCTGCGCTGGCTGCCGTTGATGGCAGCCTTCAGCGCATCGTCGGCCAGCGCCGGCGTGCTGCAGGTCGCTGCCAGGATGGCGGCGGCGAGGATTCGTTTCATGCGATCTCCTTATGAACATATGCGCGGCGCGAAATTGGCCGCGACCGGGCGATGATGTGCAATAAAGACAAGCCGGTCAAGCCAAATGAGGCGAGGCGCGACGGGAGATCGCCGAGAGGTGCCGCCTACTCCTGCCAGTGCCGCACGTAATAGGGCGCCGCGATGGTGCAGGCGGCATCGGGCACCGGTGCGCCGCGTACCTCGCGCAGCGGCAGCACGCCGGCCCAGGCGCGCACGTCCATGTCTTCCGGGTCGTCTTCCGGCGGTCCGCTGCGAACCTTGCATGCCGCCTCGGCCAGCGCGATGCGCAGCACCGTGGTGGCGGCGTATTCGTTGTCGTTGCCGGGCCGGATCTCGGCCTGCCGGCCAGGCGCCAGGTGTTCCATGAATGCCTCCAGCGCATCGCGCTTGTCCACTTCGCCGCTTTCCTCGACCTTCTCGAAGCGGCCGTAGATCACGGCGCTGCGGTAGTTCATCGAGTGGTTGAACGCGGAGCGCGCCATCACGAGGCCATCGACATGCGTGATCGTCACGCAGCATTCGTCGTCCAGCAGGCGTTTCACCATGCGGCTGCCATTCGAGCCGTGGATGTACAGGTGCTCGCCGATGCGCCAGCATGCCGTGGGGATGCAGTGAACGCCATGGTCGTCGCGGAACGCCACGTGGCAGATCCAGGCGGCGTCGATGATCGCATGCAGCACCGCCGGATCGTGGCTGGCGCGGTTGGCGGAACGCTTGACCTGCGTGCGGGCCGACGGGGCCGACGGGGCAGTGGGTTGGGCTGCAGGTTCTGCTGCAGATTCGGCGGCGGAAGGGGAAGTATTCATGGTCTCCATTCGGTGGGTTGAGGGCGCACTATAATGGCGCTGCTGGCTCCCGGAACAGGTCCAGGGGCGGCCAACCGAATGGAACCACGATGGATTACGCACTGCTGTTGTCGAACTTCGCGCGCGACCATGGGCACCGCAGCTGGCCGCGCCAGCGGCTGCTGCATGAATGCCTGCGCCATGCGATCCGTGCCGGCACGCTGGCGGCCGGCACGCGGCTGGTGGCCACGCGTGCCCTGGCGGCCGAGCTGGGCGTGGCCCGCAACACTGTGCTGTACGCCTATGAACAGCTGGCCAGCGAAGGTTTCGTGGTGCCGGACCGCCGCGGCACCGTGGTGGCCCGCTTCGTGCCCGAACCGGCAGCCGATGCGGCAACGCAGCGGCGTGGCCGGCTGCCGGCGGCGCAGGCCGGCCTGTCGCGCCGCGCCCTGAACCTGCGCCCGCTGTCGAATGGCGCCAGCGACGCCCAGGCCTTCGTGCCGGGCGTGCCGGACCTGCAGGCGTTTCCGCTGGCGCTGTGGCGCCGGCTGCTCGACCGGGCCTGGCGCGGACTCGATCCGGCGCAGCTGAACTACGGCGACCCGGCCGGCGCCTGGCCGTTGCGGACCGCGATCGCGGATTACCTGCGGGCGTCGCGGGGCGTGGTGTGCGAAGCCGGGCAGGTATTCATCACCGATGGCAGCCAGAGCACGCTGGACCTGTGCGCCCGTGCCTGCGCCGACGAAGGCGACACGGTATGGCATGAAAACCCCGGCTACGGCGGCGCGCTGGCGGCATTCCGCCACGCCGGCCTGGCGGTGGAAGGCATCGCGGTGGACGAGGAGGGCATGGCGCCTTCGGCGCAGGACTGGCAGGCGCGCCGGCCAAGGCTGGTCTACACCACGCCGTCGCACCAGTACCCGGTAGGCACCGTGCTGTCGCTGGCCCGGCGGCTGGCGCTGATCGACGGCGCCCGCCGGAGCGGCGCGCTGATCATCGAGGACGACTACGACAGCGAGTTCCGCCACGACGGCCCGCCGCTGGCGGCAATGCAGGGGCTGGCGCCGGATGCGCCGGTGCTGTACTGCGGCACGTTCAGCAAGACCATGTTCCCCGGCCTGCGCATCGGCTACCTGGTGGTGCCGCCCGGCCTGGCGCCGCAACTGGCGCTGCTGCGCGCCCAGTCATCGGCGGCGGGGCGGGTGGCCGAGCAGCTGGCGCTGGCGGAATTCGTCACCAGCGGGCAGTTCCTGCTGCATTTGCGGCGCATGCGGCGGCTGTACCGCGAACGGCGCGATGCGCTGGTCGCCGCCCTGGAAAAACACCTGGGCCGCATCGCCACCGTGCATGGCGCCTCGGCCGGCATGCACCTGTCGCTGCGCTTGCCGGACTGGCTGCCGGATGAAGCGATCCGCGCCAGGGCTCGCGAGGAGGGCATCGTCGTGAATGCGCTGTCGGCCCACGCGGTGCAGGAAGCCGCGGCTGGCCAGGTCCCCTGGAATGGACTGATGCTGGGCTATGCCCAGGTACCCGCGGAAGCGATGGAAGGATTGGTGAAGCGGCTGGCGGCCGTGATCCACCTGGCCGCCTATGAGGCGGAGCGCTTCCGGCCGGCGCAGGGCCGGCCGGAAGTGCGCCCGAAATTACACCGGGACGCGCGTCAGAACGCGTAGTCGGCGCGCACGTACATGCTGCGGCCGTTGATGCCGAACGGGCAGGTTTCCCAGCAGTGCGTGAAGCCCAGTTGCGGGAACGGTGCAGCGCGCGTCTTGTCCCACTCGGTCGGGTAGGTGTCGAACACGTTGTTCACGCCCAGTTGCAGGCCGAGCTTCTTCGTGAAGTTGTAGCGCAGCGTCATGTCGGCGATCCACTTGCCTTCCCAGGTCTGGATGAAGCCCGGCGTGAAGCCCTGGCCCTGCACCTCGCCGTAGTAGTTGGCGCGCACGTTGCCGTTCCACTTGCCCATCGTGTAGTCGGCCGACAGCACGTGGTGCTTGCGCGGCTGGCCATGCTCGATCAGCGTGACCTGCGATGCGTCGAACAGCTGTTCGCCGGTCAGGATCGACGAGGTGGAGTGGCGGCCGGTGACTTCGGTCTTGTTGAAGCCCAGCTGGCCGGACAGCACCAGCGTGGAGCCCGGCCAGCGCGACGTATGTTCGGCCACGATGTCGATGCCGCGCGTCTTGGTGTCGACGGCATTGGTGAAGAACTGCGCCTGGCCCACCTTCAGCGGCACCAGCACGTTGGCGATCGGGCCGCCGCCCGCTTCCGGCGAGATCGTGCTGGAGAACACGATGCGGTCCTTGATCTTGATCTGGTACACGTCGGTCGTCAGCGAGAAGTTCGGCAGCGGACGCAGCACGATGCCCATGCTGGCGTTGCGCGAGGTTTCCTCCTTCAGCGGCGCGATCCCCAGTGCCCGCGTGACTGGGCTGTCCTGGCGCGCGGTCAGCGTCTCGGTCAGCACGCCGGCGGCGTTCAGGTTGGTCGACACGGAGCTGTAGAACGCTTGCTGCACGCCCGGGGCGCGGAAGCCGGACGAGAAGCTGCCGCGCACGCCCACCTGTTTCGACGGATCCCAGCGCGCGGTGACCTTGCCGGTGGTAGTGCTGCCGAAGTCCGAGTATTTCTCGTAGCGCACCGCGCCCGTCAGCATCAGCGTGTCGAGCGCGCGCCATTCCACGTCGCCATACAGCGCGATGTTGTGGCGGCCTTCGTCCACCTCGGTCGACGGCGTGTAGCCCGGGAAGCCCTGGGTGCCCGATGCGGCCACCGTGCCGGCCGGCGTGAGGATCTGGATCGCCGGGTTGTTGGTGCGGCCATACTGGTACGACACCGGATCGCCGGCCACGATCTCGTAGCCGTCGCGCCGCCATTCGAAGCCGGTGGCGAAGAACACGCCCTTGGCGACCGGGCCTTTCAGGTCGGCGTTGAACGTGGTCTGGTTGAACTTCAGCTTGCCGGTATCGGCTTCCAGCGGCGATTCGCCATAGATGCCGCCGCCGTTGGGGCGCGGCTCGTACCAGTAGCTGACATTGATCGTGTTCTTTTCATGGAACGCCAGTTCGCTGCGGCCATGGTTGACGGAGACGTCGGCCTTCCATTCATTGGGCAGGTCGAGCCGGTAGCCGACGGCCAGCGAGGCATCCTTGACGGTGGTGCGGATGTTCGGCAGGTAGCCTTCCGGGTACACGGCCGTGACAGTGCGGTCGTCGCCCGCCGAGCGGAAGAAGCCGGACGAATCGCCCTTGCGTTTCGAGGCGCCGCCGAATGCATAGAACTCGCCGCCGCGGCCGGCCGGCAGGGCCGCGTTGGCCCACAGGTAAGCGTCCTTCGCGTCGCTGTCGCCGATGCGCTGCGTGACGCGGGGCGGATCGGTGCGCGCGGTATCGAGGCCGGCGCGGTTGGTTTCGTTGCGGCGGCGGCCTTCCACGGAAACGTTGATGTAGCCGCCATCGCTGCCCAGCGCCCAGCCGCGGTTCACGCTGCCGGAAATCATGTCGCCGTCGCCTTCGGACGTGGTGCCCACCTGGCCGGACACCTGGGTTTCGTTCACGTTCGACTTCAGCACGATGTTGATCACGCCGGCGATCGCGTCGGAACCGTATTGCGCGGCGGCGCCGTCGCGCAGCACTTCGATGTGGTGGATGGCCGACAGCGGGATCGCATTGATGTCGGTACCGGCCGAGCCGCGGCCCACGGTCTGTTGCACGTTGACCAGCGCCTGCTGGTGGCGGCGCTTGCCGTTCACCAGCACCAGCAGCTGGTCCGGGCCCAGCGAGCGGAGCGTGGCGGGGCGGATGATGTCGGTGCCGTCGCTGATGAAGGTGGACGAGAAGTTGAACGACGGGTCGAGCGATTGCAGCAGCTTGCCCAGTTCCAGCGGGCCGGCGGTCTGCATGTCCTTCACGTTGATCAGGCCCACCGGCGCGGCGGTGTCGAGCGCGGTGCGGGCGGCGGAACGCGAACCCAGCACGACCACGGTTGCCTGTTCGGTCGGCTGTTCGGCTTGTTGCACCGCTGCGGTGCCGGATGGCTGGGCATCGGCGGCGGTCTGCGCGGAAGCGTGCGCGGCCAGCAACAGGGCGGCGCTGGCGAGCACGGTACGGCGGAAAGTGTTCTGCTTCATGTGTCTTTTATCGTCTCTTGGTTGGATGGGGGCGAAGCATGCATGGGGGTGTCCCGCGCTGAGTCTACCCGGCCCGGTAATAAAGTAGTAACGCCCTGTTGCGCCGAATGAACGTGCTGAAAATATTGCGTGATTTATATGACGAAGTCGCTTACCCTGTTGCCCCTCCATCTGCCGGACCCGGCAATTTCTCGGCCGGGCGCGACATTTTTACGACAGTCAAGCGTGAGGGGGTTCAAGCGTGAAGCGGTGAAGTGGCCGCTGCCGGTGGCCGTGCAGGGCACCGCCACGCCACTGTGGAGTGGGAAGTACATGCGGGCCGCCGCGCGGGCGATCACGCTGTCCGGCCCCGGCTGGAAGCCGCACCTGGCTGCCGGCGCCAGCGCCGGATCGATCGGTTTCCGCGCTACCGCCAGGAAAGCGGGGCGATGCCTGACCGGAGGGCTAGCCCTGGTCCAGCATCCATTCCTTCAGGCCATCGACCCACTTCCTGGCGGGCAGGTTGTAGGTCTTCCGGATGGCTGCCGCACGTTCGTACAGTACGGAAAAGTCCAGCACCGGGGCGGTCTTGAACGCGATCGCGACGATGTTCGCATCGTGCACTTCGGGCAGCCACACCACGGCATCGAAGGCCAGTTCCATGTGCTGCAGGTTGCGCTCGTAGTTGTCGAATTCGCCGAACACGTTGGCCGTCATGATGCCGTGTTCCGTCAGGCAGTCGCTGCACGCCTGGTAGAACTCGGGCGAGTCCAGCACCGGGCCGCGCGCTTCCTCGTCGTACAGGTCGACCTGCAGCACGTCGATGGCGCCGCGGTTGGCCGGGTCGTGGACGAAATCGAGGGCATCCATCTGGCGTACGTTCAACCGTTCATCGTTGGGCGGCAGGCCGAACATCGCCTCGCACACCGCGATCACGTTGGGATTGAGTTCGGCGACCGATACGCGGGCGCCGGGGAAGCGCCCGTGGCAGAACTTCGTCAGCGCGGCGCTGCCCAGGCCGAGCTGGGCAATGTGGCGGGGCTGCTGCAGGAACAGCATCCACATCATCATCATCTGCACGTACTCGAGCTCGATGGCGTCGGGCTTCGACAGCCGCATTGCGCCCTGCACCCACGACGTGCCGAGGTGGAGCGAGCGTACGCCTTCGAATTCGGTGATGGTGGCGGGAGGGTGGCCGGGCTGGTCGAAACGGGTCTTTTGCATCCCGGAAGTTTACCAGCCATGAAAAAAAGGCGCCGAAGCGCCTTTTTTGGGAGCGTACTGCTCGAGTTGATTACTGCTGTTTGCGACGACGTGCTGCGAAGGCCAGCACGCCCAGGCCGCCGGCCAGCATGCCGTAGGTTGCAGGTTCCGGAACTGCCGTCACGGTGAAGTTGCCGCCGTAGCTGGCCACGTCGCCGGTGACGGTGCCGTTCACGACCAGCGTCAGCGGGCCGGACACATCCTGACCCAGGATGGCAGCGATCGACAGGGAACCCAGGTCGGCCGTTGCAACGTCCACGCCGTTCAGCGTTACGTCGGTGAACGTTACATCGCTCCAGGCGCTGGCGTTGTTGATCAGGCCAGCGAAGACCGTGCCCACACCGTCGAAGCCGGTGAAGGTGAACGTGTCGCTGAAGGCGCCCTCGGTGTGGGTGTTGCCCACGAGTGCCGAGTAGACGTTCGGGCCGCCGATCAGGTCGACGGTGATGTCATCGGCGAATGCGGAGCCGAAGGCGGGCAGCAGTGCGGCTGCCAGTACGAGAGATTTCAATTTCATGCTTTACCTCGTCGAAGAGTTATTAACTATAAGGAGTCGACAAGTTAAGCCAGCTTTAAGGTGTTGTCAATAATTTATTGAAGCCGTTACAAATAGGTACAAAAAAAAGACGCCGCGGCGTCTTTTGGTAAATTAACGTAAGTTGCTGATTTATAACAGGTTTTAGATTAAAAAGATTTCATTTGGAAATATATAATTCCGGAGTTTAATATTAATTCCTGGAAAAATACTTGATGATCATCAAGTTTAAATATCACAAGGAAATAATATTTCGACAAGGACATTATTAACGAGAAACTTTTAATTCTTGTTGGACATTTTAATGTCGACTGATGGTTTTCTTCGGCTCAGCCAGGCCAGCATCCCCAAGCCACCAAAAAGCATTGCATAGGTATCCGGCTCCGGAACCGGACTGATATTGATCGTCCCCGCATAGCTGGCCGAAGCGCCCCCCATCGCGCCTTCCACGGTGCCATACACCGTCAGCACCAGCGGGCCCATGATCGGCGTATTGATCAGCCAGCCGTATTCGAAGACGCCGTCGTCCGTCAGCGTCATGTCATTGCCGTTAATCTCCGCCCTGTCGAAGTTGATGTTTGAGAACGGCTGGAAGCCGATCGTGACCACGCTCGAGTCGACGAACCAGCTGCCGTCCGAGGGCGAGAAGTTGAACGTGTCGATGAAGGCGCCCGTCTCGATGTGCGTGACGCCGAAGTGCGCCGACAGCGTGCCATCGGCGGCGCCGCCCAGGTTGACATTGGTGACGGAGTTGTCGGCCTGCGCCGCCCCCGCGAAGGCCAGCGCGGCTGCCAGTGCCGCGCCCGGTAAAAACGAGTGACATTTCATGATGATTCCCCGGTTGAAGTGCGGCCCGACGCGGGCCGCGTAGGGACACATTAGAACTGCCGGGTTCAGTTGCGAGGCCTTTCTTGTTGACTTTTGCGCAAGTTCAATGCGTCAAATTGCGCGACATCATGCCTGCCGGACACGATTCCCGGGTGGCACCTTCGGTTGTCCCCTCAGTGACTCCCTCAGTGACTCGCTCCGTGACCCTCAGCTACCGCCTGCCTCAGGCGGCGTCCGGCAGGCTGGCCGGCAACAGCAGTGTCACGGCCAGGCCGCCACCGTCGCGGTTCGCCAGCGTGATCCGGCCGCCATGTGCCTCGGCGATCTCGCGCGCCAGCGCCAGACCCAGGCCGGTGCCGCTGCGCTTGGTGGAATAGAAGGGCACCAGTGCGTTCGCCAGCACCGTATCGCTCATGCCCGGCCCCCGATCCCGCACTTCGATGCGCACGGTGTCCTGCACGTGGCGGATGTCCAGCGCGACGGCCTCCGGCGGCGAACCCGATTCATGGGCGTTCTTCAGCAGGTTCAGCAGCGCCTGCTCCAGCTGGGCGGCATCGAAGGCCGCCGCTTCGGCCGGCAGCGTGCCCACCACCCGGAACGGAACCTGTTCGGCCAGGCGGGCCACGAAGCCGGGCCATGGGTGCGGCTGGCGGCGCGGCGCCGGCAGCTTGGCGAAGCGCGCATAGCCGAGGATGAAGCCTTCCAGGTGGCGGGTGCGTTCCTCGATCGTGGCAAGGATCTGCGGCAGGCGTTCGGTCTGCCCACGGCGCACCAGTTCCGCGCCGGAATGGGCGAGCGACGCCAGCGGGGCCAGCGAATTGTTCAGTTCATGGCTGATCACGCGGATCACTTTCTTCCATGTCTGCACTTCCTGGCGCCGCAACTCCAGCGTGAGCTGGCGCAGCAGCAGCAATTCGTGGCGCCGGCCGTTCAGGTTGAAGCGGCGGCGCGCCAGGTGGAACACTTCCTCGCTGTCGCCCTCGCCGGTCGTGAACAGGCCATCGCCGCCACGGGCGACCGCTTCGCGCAGCGGCACGGCGGAACGTTCCAGCAGCGCGTCCAGCCGGTGTCCTTCGAGCTTGCGCCCGCCGTGCAGCATGTGCCGCGCCGCCACGTTGGCGTACACGATCGCGCCCGCATCGGCCACCAGCAGCATCGCCACCGGCGTGTTCTGCACCATGGTGTCCAGCAGCAGTTCGCGCTGCACGAGGTTGAGGCGCTGTTCGCGCAACACTTCGCCCAGCGCGTTATGGGCGTCCACCAGTTCGCGCAGCTCGTCGCCCTGGGGCCAGTGCAGGCTGAAGGAGAAGTCGCCGTCGCGGTAGCTCGTGACGGTGCCGGCCAGTGCCCGGTACAGCGAGATGATCGGCTTGAGCTGCGAGCGGATCGTGATCACCGACAGCGGCACCACGCACAGCAGGCACACCGACAGGACGAGCCAGGGCCGGTCGGGAAAATAATGGTCGAGCGCCAGCGCGATCAGGATGCCGACGGTGAGCAGGGTGCCGACCAGCGCCGACCAGCGCGTAAGAAGCGAAAGCCGGATGGCTTTCGGGCGTGTTCCGGTATCGATGGCTGCGCGGCCATCCTTGCCGGCAGGGTTGCCGCCCGGCGGATGCGCCATCAGGGCCGCGCGATGCCGAGCCGCTCCATGCGGCGGTACAGCGCCTGGCGCGACAGGCCCAGTTCCGCGGCCGCCTGCGCCACGATGCCGTTGGCGCGCGCCAGCGCGGAACTGATCGCGTCGCGGTCCGGTTCAACGTCCGGCGCGCCGGCGGGAGCGGTCGCCGCGGGCAGCCCCAGGTCGGCGGCGCCCACCTCCGGCCCGGCGGACAGCAGCCGGGCACGCGCCATCACGTTCTTCAGCTCGCGCACATTGCCGGGCCAGGCATGCGCCAGCAGCGCCGCTTCGGCATCCGGGCGCAGCGACTTGCCGGTGCCGAGGAAGTGGCGCGCCAGCGGCAGGATGTCGCCCGGCCGTGCGGCCAGCGCCGGCAATTTCAGTTCGATCACATTCAGGCGGTAATACAGGTCTTCGCGAAAGGTGCCGGCGCGGATCATGGCCGGCAGGTCGGCATTCGTGGCGCTGACCACGCGCACCGCCACCTTCCGCTCGCGGTTCGAGCCCAGGCGCTCGAAGCGGCCCGTCTCCAGCACCCGCAGCAGTTTCATCTGGCCGGCCAGCGGCAGGTTGCCGATTTCGTCGAGGAACAGGGTGCCGCCATCGGCCGCCTCGAACTTGCCTTCGCGGGCTTTCGACGCGCCGGTGTAGGCACCGGCATCGGCGCCGAACAGTTCCGCCTCGATCAGTTCCGCCGGCAGCGCGCCGCAATTGAGCACCACGAACGGGCCGTCCGCCACCGGCGAGTTGGCCTGGATGATCTCGGCGATGCGTTCCTTGCCGGTGCCGTTCGGACCGCTGACCAGCACCGGCACGTCGGCCCGCGCCACCTGGCAGGCCAGGTGCAGCACGCGTTCGGTGGCCGGATCTTGCCAGACGATGCCGCGCAGGTCGTATTGCTCCAGTTCGCGCCGCTGGCGCAGCTCGCCCTGCAGCCGCTGGCGCAGCGCGCGGTTGGCCTGGCCCAGCTCCAGCAGGTTCTTGACGGTGGCCACCAGCCGCCCGTCGTTCCAGGGCTTGGCCAGGTAATCGGCGGCGCCGGCCTTGATCAGGTCCACCGCCGCATCCAGGTGCGTCCATGCCGTGAGCAGGATGACCGGCAGGTCGGGGTGGCGCTTGCGGATCGCCCGGAACAGCGCCACACCTTCCTCGCCGGACGTGGTGTCGGCACTGAAGTTCATGTCCTGGATGACCAGGTCGACCGTGGCGGCGTTGCGCTCGAGCAGGGCCAGGCCCTCGTCGGGTGAAGCCGCGCGCAGGGCGGCGATATCGTGCAGTGAAAACAGCACTTCCAGCGCCATTGTGATGGCGGCATTGTCGTCGATGATCAGTACGGTCGGCATGGTGGCGTCAGCATAACATTGCTGTACTTCATTGCGGCACTTCCTCAAACCACCCCGCGGGTGGCGGTGGCCGGCGAAATGCTGGCCGCGCGCCAGGCCGGGCCATACACGGCGGCGATGCCCAGGGCCAGGAAGGCCGCGGCGCCGGCCAGCAGGTAGCTGGCCGGCAGCCGTGCCAGTTCCAGGTTCGTCACCAGCAGGTGGTTCAGGCCCAGCGCGCCTAGCAGCCCGGCGGCCACACCGGCGCTGGTGATCATCACGTTCTCGGTGATGAAGTAGCGCAGGATGTCCACCCGGCGCGCCCCCAGTGCACGGCGCACGCCGATCTGCTTGCGCCGCTGCGTGACCCACAGGCTGGCCATGCCGACGATGCCGCTGGCGGTGACCAGCATCAGCAGCACGCTGACGGCGACCAGCATCCAGGCCAGGCCGCGGTCTGCGCGATAGCGGTTCCTGCGATCCTCATCGAACGTTTTCGCACGTACCACGATCTGGTTGTTGGCATCCTTGCGCAGGACCGCTTCCGTTTCCTTCATCACGCGGTCGCGCTGGCCCGGTTCGGCGCGCACCGTGTACATGGCGCGCGGCGACGTGATGCGGCGAATCGGCTGGATGATCGACATCTCGCCCCGTTCGCCCACCTCGGCGCCGGTCGATTGCAGACGCTCGACCACGCCGACCACGCGGGCCGCCGTGGCATCGCTGCCGGTGCCGAAGTACACCTGCTTGCCGACATAACTGGCCGAGTCGGGCCACACTTTTTTCGCCAGCGCCCGGGTGATGATGATCACGCTGGTTTCATAGGCGTCCTTCGTCATGTCCAGGTTCACCACCTCCGTGGGCTGGAAGTCGCGGCCTTCCACGAGTTTCAGGCCCCATGTCTTGACCAGCGAATCGGGTGACACGTAGTACGCGGTTCCCGTCGACACCTTCACCTGGTCGCGGCTCGCGGCCATGCCCGTATTGTTGCCCGAATTGGACAGCGGAACCTGGTTGGTCTGCGCCACCGATTCCACGCCCGGCACGGCGCGCAGGAGCGCGGCCTGGCGGACCTGTTGCGCCACCATGTCGTTGAAGGTGCTTGCGGAATTGAGTTCGCTGACCTGCAAGTGGAAGATGTCGGCCTCGCGCTCCACGCCCGACGGCCGGTCCATGACGGCCTGGCGCACGTTGACGATATGCAGCGCGTTGGCCAGGATCGCGAGGCTCAGTGCAACCTGCACGGCCACGAGGACGGGGCCGGTCTTGTTGCGCATCAGCGCGGCCAGGATGGGACGAAATTCCGGGTTGAATGCCATCTCGGTCTCCTATTGGGATTTCAGTTGCAGGGCAGGGGTCACCTGGCAGGCCCGCCAGGTGGGCAGCAGGCCGGCCAGGATCGCCGCGGCCACGGCCATTGCGAACGTCACGCACAGCATGGCCCAGTCCATCCGCGCCACGAGCGCCAGCTCTTTCGACTGCAGCGAGATCAGGCCCAGTGCGCCCAGTGCCAGCAGCAGGCCCAGTACGCCACCGGCCAGGCCGATGACGGCCGTCTCGACCAGGAATTGATGAAAGATCTCCTTGCGCGAGGCGCCCAGGGCGCGGCGCACGCCAACTTCCGGCGCCCGTACGGAAAACTTCGCCAGCAACAGGCCCACGGTGTTCACCAGGCACAGCAGCAGGAAGCCGAATGCGAGCCAGGCCGACAGCTTGTTGTCGTTGCCAACCACCTTCAGGTGTTCCAGCCATTCGGTGAGGTTGTACAGGTGGTTCGGTGCATTGCGCGGCATGCGGCCCAGCTTGCGCTGCTCGGCCGCATAGCCGTCGATCCAGTCCTGCAACGCGGCGCGGTCGGCCGCGGAGTGCAGCTCGAACCAGAACTGGATCCAGGTGCACTCGGAGCGGATGAAGGCCTGGTAGCCGGCACCGGCGCTGCTGGTGCAATTGGTGCTGCCGCTGTTGTTCCATTCGTGCCGCACGGCCGTTGCCATGGGCAGGAAGAATTCATCCTCCTCGTCGAATGCGCCCATGCCCACGATGCGGTGGAAGCGCGGGATCGGATCCCAATTGTCGATAACGCCCGTGATCAGGAAATCGAAACCGTTGTAGCGCAGCCGCCGGCCCACCGGGTTGTCGTTGCCATACAGCTTTTCCGACAGCGCGCGGGTCAGGACCATCACGTCGGCACCCGCCTTGTCGTCCGCCTCGCTCCACGCCTGGCCATGCAGGAAGGGAATCTCGAACATGGCGAAGAAATCGCGATAGGGGCCGCCGCCGGTGACGACGAACGGCGCGATATCCTTGCGATCCGGCTGGATCGTGCCGCCCAGCCCCATCATCGCCGTGCGCCGCGCACCCTGGCCGCTGGCCTGGAGATTCATCGCATCGGTGTAGCTGACCTGGTCGTCGTTGGGTTTGTCGCCCGGCGAATAGCCTTCCAGCGGGCCGTTGTTGAACACGACCGAGATCATCCGCTCGCTCTTGTGCGGCATCGGGTTGCCGGACATGACATGCAGGATCGTCAGCGTCGACACGCTGGCGGCCACGCCGATGGCCAGCGTGAGCACCATCAGCGCCGTCAGCGCCGGGTTGCGGCGCAGGTTGCGCAGGCCCAGTTTGAAGTAATAACCGAACATATGGGACGAGAACATGCCGTCTCCTTACGCCGCCAGCGTGGGCGACTTGCGCACCAGGTCCGATACCTGGCCATCGATGATATGCACGTTGCGCTGCGAGCGGGTGGCCAGCTCGGGGTCGTGGGTGACCATCAGGATCGTGGTGCCCTGGGCATTGATCTCCTCCAGCAGTTCCATCACGCCACGCGCCATCTGCGTGTCGAGGTTGCCGGTCGGTTCGTCCGCCAGCAGCAGCTTCGGGGTGCCGGCCAGCGCCCGGGCAATCGCCACGCGCTGTTGCTGGCCGCCCGACAGCTCGGCCGGGTAGTGCTTCATGCGCGACGCCAGGCCCACCTTGGCCAGCGCATCCTCGATGCGTTCCTTCCGTTCGGCCGCGTTGAAGCCGCGATAGCGCAGCGGCACGTCGACGTTGTCGAACAGCGACAGGTCGGGAATCAGGTTGAAGCCCTGGAAGATGAAGCCCAGCTTCTCGTTGCGCAGCTTCGAGCGGGCGTTGTCGTCCATGCCTTTCACGTTGATGCCATCGAGGATGTATTCGCCGGCGGTGAATTCCTCCAGCAGACCGGCGATGTTCAGGAAACTCGTCTTGCCCGAGCCGGACGGCCCGGTGACGGTGACGAACTCGCCCTGTTTCACATGAATCTCGAAGCCGCGCAGCGCGTGCGTTTCGATCATGTGGGTACGATAGACTTTGCTCAGGTTTTGCATGCGCAGCATGGTGGCCTCTTGTCGGAAGTGAGTGATGACTGCTTACTTGACTGCTTACTTGTTGATGGCGACGCGCTTGGCGTTCTCGAATGTTTCGGTGCCGGCGACGACGACCCTGTCGCCCTGTTTCAGGCCGGACAGGATTTCCACGGCGTTGATGCTGGTGGCGCCCATGCGGATCGGCGTGCGCACGGCCACGCCATCCTGCACGAGGTAGGCGTAGCGGCCGCCTTCGGATTCCACGAAGGGCCCGCGCGGCAGCAGCAGCACATTGGCTTTCTCGTCGATCAGCAGGCGTGCCTGCACGCGCTGGCTCTGGCGCAGGCCGTCAGGCTGCCGGCCTTCGAAGCGCACGCGCGCCAGCACCTGGTTCTTCACCACTTCCGGCGACAGGGCCGACAGCTTGCCGGGCGTGGTGGCGCCGTTCACCGTGATCTCGGCGCGCATGCCCAGGCCCAGGTCGTTGACATAGGTTTCCGGCACTTCGAGTTCGACTTCCAGCGCGGACAGGTCGACCAGCGTCATCAGCGGCGTGTTGGCCTGCACCACGCTGCGGTTGGCCACGCTCAAGGTCCCGATGAAGCCGTCCACGGGGGCGCGCACGGTCAGCTCGTCGACGCGGCGCCGGGCATTGGCCAGCACCAGCTTCTGCCGTTCCAGCTGCGCCGTTTTCGTGCGCAGCGCCAGGTCGACATCGTCCTTCTCCAGCGTGGATGCCTGGATGGCATGGCGTGCCCGGATCTCGGCGGCGCGCAGCGCATCCCTGGCTTTCTGGTAATCGATCTTGGCGACCACGCCTTCGTTGGCCACGCCGTCGTAGCGCTCCAGTGTGCGCTGCGCGGACAGGCGTTCGATCTCGGCCGTGTCGGCATCGCGCTGCGCCAGCAGCTTCTGCTTGCGTGCCAGGATCTGCTGCCGCGCCACTTCGGCGGCCAGTTCCTGGTAGCTCGACTGCTCTTTCTTCAGCTCGTCGGTCAGGTCGGGCGATTCCAGCACGGCCAGCACATCGCCCTGTTTCACGGTATCGCCGGCGCGCACCTTCAGCGTGACGGTGGAGGAGGGCGCCGTCGAGTACAGCGTGGGGCTGACGGCGGCCACGATGCGGCCGTTGACGGCGGCATCGCGGACCAGCGTGCCGCGCGTGACTTCGGCGACGCGCAGGCGCGCCGCGCTGACCGAATGCTCGCTGGCGGACCAGTTGCGCACTGCCAGGAAGGCGGCGGCGGCGAGCAGGGCCACGCCGCCGGCCAGCAGCGCGCGGCGCTGCCATTGCCGGCCGGGGGGCGTGGCGAGGACGGTGTCCTGGTGGGAGGTGTCGCGGATCATGGTGGGGCCTGCAAGGTCAATGTTGCCTTTTACATTGCAGAAACCGTGCCAGATGCTAAGTAATTGTTTTTACAGCGTTTCAGTGTGGCGTGTCCGCCGTCCGGTCTTGTCCGGTACTGTCCGGTAGCGTCCGGCGCAGCTGTCCAGTTGCTATCGCCGTTTTTTCGGTTTCTTGGCGATGACTTCGCGGCAATCGCCCTTCAGCGTGGCGTTGTCGTAGTCCGTCCAGCCATAGCTGTCCACCCAGCGGGTGTGGCGCTTGAAGGTAGGGGACAGGAAGCTCCATTCCAGGCGGTCGGCGGGGTAGCGGATGTCGGCCATGTCCAGCAGCGTGTGGAACATGTTTTCGGTGGCCAGTTTCGCCTTGCGGTGCCGGTGCAGCTGGCGCACCTTGTCCGGGTAGCGGTCGCCATATTGTTCCGAGTACCACATGAATGCCGGCACGCGGAATTCATATTGCGTGTTGTGGCCATGGAAGGCGATGCGGCAGGCGCCGTCGTACAGCGTCTGGCCATGGTCGGCCACGTACAGCAGGGCGGCCGGCTGCCTGGCCGATTTCAGGCGATCGAGCACCTGCGCCAGGAACCAGTCGGTGTACAGGATGGTGTTGTCGTAGCTGTTGTTCAGCCGCGGCTTGATGGCGATGTCGGTATAGACCGGCTTGTCGATGCCGAACAGCGATGGCTGCCAGCGGTCGAACGCCTGCGGGTGGCGCTGGCTGTAGTTCCAGTGGCTGCCCAGCGTGTGCAGCACGATCAGCTTTTTCGGCGTGCGGTCGGCCATCGCCACGCGCAGCGGTTCGAACAAGACCTCGTCGAGCGTGGACTTGTCCGAGAAGCCGCCCAGGTTGGTGAACTGCACCACGTCCGCCTCGCGGGCGAACACGGACACCGGCGTGTCGAACTTGCCGAACGAGATCTGGTTCGACAGCCACCAGGTACGGAAGCCCGCTTCCTTGTAGGCGGTGATGAAGGATTTTTCGCTGAAGCCATCTTTCAGGCTCTGCCGCGCCGGCTTGCGGGAAATGATCACGGGGACCGACAGCCGCGTGGCCGAGACCGCCGTGATCACGTCCGGCAGCGGTACCAGGTTGGCTTCCCGGGCCAGCAGCGGGTTGGTCTCGCGCCCGTAGCCGAACAGGCTCCAGCGGTCCTGGCGCGACGATTCGCCGATCACGAGCACGATCGTTTCCGGTACGTCGTCGGCCCCGGGCTGGTCGGCGCCGAACCTGAAATGGCGGCTGGTTTCGTTCAGCTGGGCGAGGTAGCGCCGCTCGCGGTAGAAATCGATGCCGCGCGCGGCCAGGCCGAACGGCCAGGAATCGATGAAGGACTTGAAGTGCACGGGCGGGCGGGCCCATTGCGGCAGCGGCGGCAACGGCCAGCCGGTGGCGTGGGCGCCGCGGCTGCCGTCGCCGGCCTGCGCCGGGGCGGAGGCCGAAGCGGAGGCGGAGGGGATTTTGCCGGCACCGAATTCCCACGCATAGGCCGCCAGCAGCGCGAAGCCGCCCAGCAGCGCGAGGGCCACCCAGCGCGACGCACCCTGCCAGTCCAGGCCGCGGGTCTGGCGCGCGGCGCGGAACGTCATCACCCACCAGGCGGCCACGCCGGCCATCACGGCCAGCATCGTCCATACGGTGCCGCCGAGGAATTCGAGTGCCTCGACGGGGCTGGTTTCTGCCAGGATGCCCAGGTGGTGCGTGGAGATGCCCTGGCCATAGAACGCCAGCAGGTAGATTTCCGTGGGCAGCGCCATGAACGCGGGGATCAGCAGCCAGTGAAAATAGGCCGGGCGCTTGAACACCGCCCAGACGGCGGTCCAGGCGGCGATCTCGATGCCGAGGATCTGCCAGCCATCGCGCACGGGATTGTCGAGCAGGATGCGGATCCACGGCACCAGCGACAGCGCCAGGTAACTGAGCAGGATGAACAGGTGGGCCGGGCGCGGCCAGCGCAAATTCTGGAGCAACGGTGGCATACGGCGATATCGGACGGGCAGGCCCCGGATGAGCAATGGCATGACGGATGAGCGCACAAGCGGCATGCGCACAGATGGGCGCGCAGGGGCCGGCGCGCCAGCCACGGCGCGCGACGGACGCGCACACGGGCATGGGGCGCTATTATCGGTGCTTTTCATGCCGCCGGGCAGCCGTTGCCGCGCTTAATTGCTTTGCAAATCAGTTGACTGGGCTTTGCGCTCCGTCTATACTCGCGAGTTCTCAATTTAGTCTGCACCTCGTATACGCTTTTTCAGCGCCACCTTCAGAAGGGGTGGCTGTTTGCGTCTTTCGCGAGCGCGGCTCTGGAGACTGGTTTTAGCCCCCGGGAGCACGACTCAGCTGTGATTCAGCTGTGATTCGGCTGCCCGGGTTGTCAATAGCAGTAATTTTGTTGGATTTAGAACGATGCCAACCATCAATCAATTGATTCGCAACCCACGTACCGCCCTGGTCGTGAAGAGCAAATCGCCGGCACTTGAAAACTGCCCGCAAAAGCGTGGCGTGTGCACCCGCGTGTACACCACCACTCCGAAGAAGCCTAACTCGGCACTGCGTAAAGTTGCCAAGGTGCGCCTGACCAACGGTTTCGAAGTCATTTCGTACATCGGCGGCGAAGGCCACAACCTGCAGGAACACAGTGTCGTGCTGCTGCGCGGCGGCCGTGTGAAAGACTTGCCGGGTGTGCGTTACCACATGGTTCGCGGCTCGCTGGATACCCAGGGCGTCAAGGACCGTAAGCAGGCTCGCTCGAAGTACGGTGCCAAGCGCGCCAAGGCAGCCAAGAAGTAATTTTCTGCACTAAGTCGTACTTAGTCGCATACACAATGAGTTGAGGCGGTCGCGAGACCGAGTAAGTGTGAGGCCATGATGGCCCACGCGAGTGCCGAACGAGGCACTCAACTGAAGACAGGAAGGAATAGACATGCCACGTCGTCGTGAAGTACCCAAGCGCGAAATTCTGCCGGATCCAAAGTTCGGCAACACCGAAGTCGCCAAATTCGTCAATGTTCTGATGCTGTCCGGCAAGAAGTCGGTCGCAGAAAACATCATCTACGGTGCATTCGACCATATCCAGCAAAAATCCGGCAAGGATCCGCTGGAAGTGTTCACCGCAGCGATCAACAACGCCAAGCCAATGGTTGAAGTGAAGTCCCGCCGTGTCGGCGGCGCGAACTACCAGGTGCCGGTTGAAGTGCGCCCAGTGCGCCGCCTGGCCCTGTCCATGCGTTGGCTGCGCGAAGCTGCGAACAAGCGCAGCGAAAAGTCGATGCCGCAACGCCTGGGTGGTGAGCTGCTGGAAGCTGCGGAAGGCCGCGGCGGCGCAATGAAGCGCCGTGACGAAGTGCACCGCATGGCAGAAGCGAACAAGGCGTTCTCGCACTTCCGCTTCTAAACACTCCGGCCGGCAAGACCGGCCTTTGTTCAAGCCGGGCGCATTTTTGATTCAAAAGTGTCGCTCGGTTTTGTCCATTCAAAGATTTAGGATCTCATTATGGCCCGCAAGACCCCCATCGAGCGCTACCGCAACATCGGTATTTCCGCTCACATCGACGCTGGTAAGACGACCACCACCGAGCGCGTGCTGTTCTACACCGGCGTGAACCACAAGATTGGTGAAGTGCACGACGGCGCCGCCACCATGGACTGGATGGAGCAGGAACAAGAGCGCGGCATCACGATCACGTCCGCGGCCACGACCTGCTTCTGGAAAGGCATGGCCAACAACTTCCAGCCGCACCACATCAACATCATCGATACCCCGGGCCACGTCGACTTCACGATCGAAGTGGAACGTTCGATGCGCGTGCTGGACGGTGCCTGCATGGTCTACTGCGCAGTGGGCGGTGTGCAGCCACAGTCGGAAACCGTGTGGCGCCAGGCTAACAAGTACAAAGTGCCGCGTCTGGCCTTCGTCAACAAGATGGACCGTACCGGTGCCAACTTCTTCAAGGTCTACGAGCAGATGCGCGCTCGCCTGAAGGCCAACCCGGTGCCGATCCAGATCCCTATCGGCGCTGAAGATTCGTTCGCCGGCGTGGTCGACCTGGTCAAGATGAAGGCGATCATCTGGGATGACGCATCCCAGGGCATGAAGTTCGACTACGAAGACATCCCGGCACACCTGCAGGCGCAAGCCGCCGAGTGGCGCGAGAAGATGGTCGAAGCGGCCGCCGAATCCAGCGAAGAGCTGATGAACAAGTACCTGGAAGAAGGCGACCTGTCGGAAGCCGAGATCAAGCAGGCGCTGCGCGCCCGTACGATCGCTTCGGAAATCGTGCCGATGATGTGCGGCACCGCGTTCAAGAACAAGGGCGTGCAGGCCATGCTGGACGCCGTCATCGAATACCTGCCTTCGCCAGTGGACATCCCACCGGTCGGCGGCACCGACGACGACGAGCAGCCTGTCACCCGTACCGCTTCGGACGACGAGAAGTTCTCCGCGCTGGCATTCAAGATCATGACCGACCCGTTCGTTGGCCAGCTGGCGTTCTTCCGCGTGTACTCGGGTTCCGTGAACTCGGGCGACACCGTGCTGAACTCGGTGAAGAACCGCAAGGAACGCCTGGGCCGCATCCTGCAGATGCACGCCAACCAGCGTGAAGAAATCAAGGAAGTGCGCGCTGGCGACATCGCCGCTGCCGTGGGCCTGAAAGACGTGACGACCGGCGAAACGCTGTGCGATCCGACCGCGGTGATCATCCTGGAACGCATGGTCTTCCCTGAGCCGGTGATCCAGCAGGCCGTCGAGCCGAAGACCAAGTCCGACCAGGAAAAAATGGGCCTGGCGCTGAACCGCCTGGCACAGGAAGACCCGTCGTTCCGCGTGAAGACCGACGAAGAATCCGGCCAGACCATCATCGGCGGCATGGGCGAGCTGCACCTGGAAATTATCGTCGACCGCATGAAGCGCGAATTCGGCGTGGAAGCCACCGTCGGCAAGCCGCAGGTTGCCTACCGCGAGACGATCCGCAAGACCGTCACCGACGTGGAAGGCAAGTTCGTCAAGCAGTCCGGTGGTCGCGGCCAGTACGGCCACGCCGTGCTGACGATCGAACCGCAAGAGCCGGGCAAGGGCTTCGAGTTCGTCGACGCCATCAAGGGCGGTGTGATTCCTCGCGAATACATCCCTGCAGTGGAAAAAGGTGTGCGCGAAACGCTGAACACCGGTGTCCTGGCCGGCTACCCGGTGGTCGACGTGAAAGTGACCGTGACCTTCGGTTCCTACCACGACGTGGACTCGAACGAAAACGCGTTCCGCATGGCCGGTTCGATGGCATTCAAGGACGGCTGCCGCAAGGCATCCCCAGTCATCCTCGAGCCGATGATGGCCGTGGAAGTGGAAACGCCGGAAGACTACGCCGGTAACGTGATGGGCGACCTGTCGTCCCGTCGCGGCATGGTGCAGGGCATGGACGAAATCCCGGGCGGCGGCGGCAAGATCATCAAGGCCGAAGTTCCGCTGTCCGAAATGTTCGGTTACTCGACCTCGCTGCGTTCCGCAACGCAAGGCCGTGCAACCTACACGATGGAATTCAAGCACTACTCCGAAGCGCCGAAGCACGTTATCGACGCGATCGTGACCGCGAAAGCGAAATAAATCAGAATAGCGTTTATCGGCCGGGGCAAAACCCCGGCCGGACAACCTTAAATCATAGTTCTAAGGAAGAAATAAAATGGCAAAAGGTAAGTTTGAGCGGACTAAACCGCACGTCAACGTCGGCACCATCGGTCACGTCGACCACGGCAAGACCACGCTGACCGCGGCAATCGCAACGGTGCTGTCGAAGAAATTCGGCGGCGAAGCCAAGGCCTACGACCAGATCGACGCTGCTCCGGAAGAAAAAGCACGCGGCATCACGATCAACACCGCGCACGTCGAGTACGAAACCGCTGCCCGTCACTACGCGCACGTTGACTGCCCAGGCCACGCCGACTACATCAAGAACATGATCACCGGCGCTGCCCAGATGGACGGCGCGATCCTGGTGTGCTCCGCAGCTGACGGCCCGATGCCGCAGACCCGCGAACACATCCTGCTGGCCCGTCAGGTTGGCGTGCCTTACATCATCGTGTTCCTGAACAAGTGCGACCTGGTCGACGACGCGGAACTGCTGGAACTGGTGGAAATGGAAGTGCGCGAGCTGCTGTCCAAGTACGAGTTCCCTGGCGACGACCTGCCAATCATCAAAGGTTCGGCACGTATGGCCCTGGAAGGCCAGCCTGGCGAAATGGGCGAAGAGTGCATCATCCGCCTGGCGGACGCACTGGACACCTACATCCCGACGCCTGAGCGCGCTGTGGACGGCGCCTTCCTGATGCCTGTGGAAGACGTGTTCTCGATCTCCGGCCGCGGTACCGTGGTGACCGGCCGTGTCGAGCGTGGCGTGATCAAGGTCGGCGAAGAAATCGAAATCGTCGGCATCATCGACACCGTCAAGACCACCTGCACCGGCGTGGAAATGTTCCGCAAGCTGCTGGACCAGGGTCAAGCTGGCGACAACGTCGGCCTGCTGCTGCGCGGCACCAAGCGTGAAGACGTGCAGCGTGGCCAGGTTCTGGCCAAGCCGGGCTCGATCAAGCCGCACAACCACTTCACCGGCGAGATCTATGTCCTGTCGAAGGATGAAGGCGGCCGTCACACCCCGTTCTTCAACAACTACCGTCCTCAGTTCTACTTCCGTACGACGGACGTGACCGGCTCGATCGAGCTGCCAGCGGACAAAGAGATGGTCATGCCGGGCGACAACGTGTCGATCACCGTCAAGCTGATCTCCCCGATCGCCATGGAAGAAGGCCTGCGTTTCGCAATCCGTGAAGGCGGCCGTACCGTCGGCGCGGGTGTTGTAGCCAAGATCCTGGGCTAAGCTTTAGCGTTGATGCGGCGGGACAGGGCGTGATATCATGCCGGTCCCGCTGCTTTTATGTTGAAGCAGTAGTGTTGTAAAGCGTTGCATATTTCTACATTGCCGGAGCAGGTGTTTCGCCGCCCGGTTCGTTCTTTTTAAGGAATCAGCATGTCCACCCCGAATCAAAAGATCCGCATCCGCCTGAAGGCTTTCGACTACAAACTGATCGACCAGTCCGCACTGGAAATCGTTGACACCGCCAAGCGCACCGGCGCCGTGGTCAAAGGTCCGGTTCCCCTGCCGACCCGCATCCAGCGTTACGACGTGCTGCGTTCCCCGCACGTGAACAAGACCTCGCGCGACCAGTTCGAAATCCGTACCCACCAGCGCCTGATGGACATCGTGGATCCGACCGACAAGACCGTTGACGCACTGATGAAGCTGGACCTGCCGGCTGGCGTGGACGTCGAGATCAAGCTGCAGTAATCGATTCGCGTGGATGGCACTGCCATCCAGGCATAAGGAAACCGGAGCCTCGAGCTCCGGTTTTTTTTTGCCGGTGCTTCGCAGCCCGGCTTCACGCGGAGCCGCAAACCGGCGGTGTCAAGCAGGCTTGTTCAGCATCAGCCAGAAAATCACGACCAGGGCAGTGAAGGCCGGGATGCCGAGCAGGAACCACAGCCGCTGGTAGCGCCAGTACAGCGGGGGCAGGGCGCTGCCGGTGGCGTCGGCGACCCGCGCCAGGTCACGCATGCGGATCTGCAGCCATACGACCGGCAGCCAGCAGGCGCCGGCCAGCAGGTACAGCGCGACCGACGACACGATCCAGGTGCTGAGCCATGGATAACCGGCCAGCCAGACCATGGCGAAGCCGGTGACGGGCTGCACGATGACGGCGGGGGTGGTGAACAGCCAGTCCGCCAGCACGGCGCGTTCGGTGACCACGCGGATCGCCCGCACGTCGCCGCTGCGGTCGGTAATCCACTTGAAGAACGCAATGCCCATGCCGGTGCCGAACAGCACCGTCGAGCTGAGCACGTGCAGCAGTTTGAGTAGCATGTAGTGGTCCATGGGGCGACTATCGCATCGGCCGGGGTCGGGGCCGAGCCCGGCACGAGTGGCAATGCCGGGCGCTTCCCGGCACCCGGCCGCGAGTGGCTACCTTCGTGTCGGCGTGGCGCGGCGCCAGGCCTGCGGTGGCCGCGCCATTGCCAATGGTGCGCTCAGGCTCCGGATTCCCTCAACCGGCGCGTTGCGCAAGGCGGCGCCGTGCTCCCAGCACGAGGAGGCCGGCGCCCAGCATCAGGTAGGTCGTCGGTTCCGGTACCGCCAGGACGTTGGCCCAGGCGGCGGCATAGCTGCTGAAGGACAGGTTGAGCGCGATATCGTGGTCGAGATCGTTGCGAGCGATCAGCGAGAAGGTGTCGCCGTAACTCAAGGACGATGCTCCGTTGCCCAGCTCCAGGTGATGGAAGAAGCTCTGGTGAGGTTGATCCAGCGATACGTAGTTCAAAAAGACGCCGAAGGATGCCCGGCCCGGCAGGATGGGCAAGGCAGGGTCGCTGGTCTGCACCGAAGCGTCCGCCCGGCCGGCCACGGTAAAAGCGCTGTGTGCCTTGAGGAGGATCGACACGTTCTGCCACGCCGATCCGTACGCGCCGTCACCGTGGCGCTGCAGCGATCCGGTATCGACCGCGGTCTGCAGGTTACCCAGCTGCCCGTTCGTCGTGGCTGACGCCCAGTAACCGTAATAACTTGCCTGCGCGTTGACCGGGACGGGGAGGGCTGGATCGAACCTGTCGAAATCGTGGTGATCGCCGTTGGTGAAGCTGGCTTCGAATTCCGTGCTGCGCGGACCGAATTGGTACCCCGCGGCGACGCCATCGTCCGGCGTGAGATCGATCACACCGAACTGGACGTTGGCAAATGCGGACGATGCGGTGGTGTGCACGGCGGCGGCAGCATGCGAGCAGAGCAGAGAGGTACAGGCAAGGGCCGCCGCGGTGCTGAGATAACGATTCATGAGCATTCCTTTTCAGCGAGGGTGATGGAGCGGATGGGTCCGCCCTCCGGAGTGCATTGCTATCAACATGAAAGTGTCCTAATTGCAACACAGTCCAGTCTAGCAGATCGTTATCAGCCGCGGCATTGCACCGCAAACGCTCGTAGCGCCGCGCATACGGTGGCTCCGCCGAGCGGCTACACAAAAGCAAATAAAATTCGATCTTGTTCCAAGAATACGATATCTCCCATGGTCCGTTAGCGCAGATACAACACAATGGCGACCAGCATCCTGTAAAACCCCAAATATTTTTGTATGTTCTCGACAGTTGTGAGAAATTGCTAAGAATCGTTACGGGATGTAACGGCGAATTCACACATAATATTCGGGAGAAATAACAATGCAGCTGACATTGAAACGCAGCGTAATTGCGGTCGCGGCCACGCTCGCCGTACCTGCCGTACTGGCCCAGCAGGCGCCGGCGCCCCAGCCCAGCCAGACCGTGTACATCACCGGTTCCAACCTGAAGCGCGCCGACAAGGAAGGCACCTCGCCCGTCCAGGTCGTGACGGCCCAGGACATCAAGGATACCGGCGCCCAGACGGTGCAGGAACTGATGCGCTTCGTGCCGGCGATCGGCTCGGACAGCAATTACGACAGCACCGATGGCGGCTTCTCGCGCGGCGTGTCGACGGCGTCGCTGCGCGGCCTGTCGTCCACCTCGACCCTGATCCTGCTGAACGGCCGGCGCATGTCGCCCTCCGCGTATGCCGATCCGAACGACGGCAATTCCACGCTGTATGACCTGAACAGCATTCCGGTCAGCGCGCTCGACCGCGTCGAGATCCTGAAGGACGGCGCCTCCGCCGTGTATGGTTCCGATGCCATCGGCGGCGTGATCAACTTCATTACGAAGAGCAATTACCAGGGCTTTGAATTCGGCGCACGCGCCAGTGCCAACGACGATGGCGAATTCGCCCGCCGCGGCGTCAGCGCGGCTTGGGGCAAGGGCGACCTCGATACCGACGGCTACAACGTGTTCTTCACCGCCGATGTCTCCAAGCGCGACCGTACCGCGCTGCGCGACGCGACGGATATCGCGTTCAGCCAGTACCAGCAACTGAACGGCCGCTTCGCCACGCCATACGGCAGCCAGATCTCGCAACATCCAACGTTCTACCGGGAGAGCGCGCCGGGTTCGCGCAACTTCGGCGTGAACCGCACCAATGCCGCGGACCGCCTGCGCACCACGCTGGGCTGCGACCCGTCGGAGCAGCTGGTGGGCACCACGCAGATGGGCTTCCCGGCCACCAGCGTGTGGGTCGGCCGCACCTTCTGCAACTACGACGCGACCCGCTTCCTCGAAGCGCAAAGCGAAGGCAAGGATGCCGTCGTGATGAGCCGCGGGGTGCTGAAGCTGGGCGCCAATGCGCGCGCATTCGCCGAGGTGGCCTACGCCCGTTCCGAGCGCACGTACACCGGCACGCCGATCACGCTGGGCCAGTCGTCGACCAACAACTTCACGGCGACCGGCGTTGCCGAACCGTTCCAGGCCATCCTCGAGATCGGCCATCCGGACAACCCGTTCCCGAACGCGCGCGCCTCGGTCGGCTACCGTTTCGCCAACCTGCAGGGCGGCACGCAAAACCTCAACGAAAGCACCCGCCTGCTGGTGGGCGCCGAAGGGGAATTGCGCGGCTGGACGTGGGATACCGGCCTGCTGTGGAACCGTTCGGAGCGTGAAGAAACCTACAACGACCGGCTCTACCTGCCGACGCTGCGCAAGCTGAACACGGGTACCACGCTGGCCCAGCTGGCCGCCGATCCCACCCTCGCGCAGGACGTCTCCAATCTCGGCCGCGCCTCCATCCTGCAGTGGGATGCCAAGGCCAGCACGCAGTTCGGCCAGTTGCCGGGCGGCGCGATGGGCCTGGCATTGGGCGTCGAAGTGCGCCGCGAGAAGATCCAGCTCGACCCGACGCCGGTGCTGGCCACCGGCCAGATCTTCGGCCTGGTCAACTCGATCATCGATGGCGAGCGCGACGTCAAGTCGGCATTCGTCGAGCTGCGCACGCCGCTGCTGAAGAACCTGGAGATGGACTTTGCCGGCCGCGCTGACAAGTACCCGGGCATCAAGACCAACTACGTGCCGAAAGTGGGCGCGAAGTGGACGGCCTTCGACGGCCTCGCCTTCCGCGGCACGTACGCGAAGGGCTTCCGCGCACCGGCACTGGTGCAGGTGACGCCGGGCGGCTCGCAAGTCTTCCTGCGCGACCTGTTCGACCGCCGCCGCTGCGAAGCCGACGAGCGCACGCCGAAGCCGGGTGCGACCGAGGTCGATTGCGCGAAGACCGCCGCCGGTACCGGTGGCGCCAACCCGGACCTGGTGCCGGAAAAATCGCGCAGCTACTCGCTGGGGCTGATCTATTCGCCGACCAGCAGCCTGGACTTCCTGGTCGAGTACTTCCGCATCCGCAAGGAAGGCGAAGTGGTGCAGGGCTCCGCGTTCGAGGCGATCAAGAACGAAGACCGCTTCCCGCAGAACGTGGTGCGCGACCCGAACCCCGCCAACTTCGTGACCGACGCCAGCGGCAAACCGATCGAGAACACGGGGCCGCTGCTGATGGTCAAGCTGCCATGGGAAAACCAGGGCGCGACCGAAGTGCGCGGCATCGACTTCGAAGTGCGCCACCGCGCGCGGCTGGGCGACTGGGGTGGCCTCAGCACCAAGCTGAACGGTACTTACATGACGCACTATTCGCTGTCGCAGCACGCCGGCGACATCGAGCACAACCTGGTGGGCGGCAACGCCGGCATCTACGACTGGAACCTGTCCAGCGGAATGGAACTGCCGCGGCTGAAGTTCAACCTGGCCAGCACGTGGACCCGGGGCGACCATGCCGTGAACGCTTCGGTCAACTATGTGGGGACCGTTTCGCTGAAGCGTTACGTCAACGCCGACACGGTCTACGACCAGCCGTTCTGCCACTACGGCACGGCGAAGCCGGGCGATGCCGAACCGAACCGCGACGCCACGGTGCCGCTGTACGAAGAGTACTACCCGGACTGCAAGATCGGCCGCTGGGTCACCTTCGGCCTGGGCTATACGTACACCGGCTTCAAGAACCTGACGCTGAACGTGAACGTGCAGAACCTGTTCGACAAGCGCGCGCCATACGATCCGGCCGAGGGCATTTCGAGCACCTTCCTGCCGGAAGCCGGCTACAACCAGGCCTTGCACAACAACTACGGTCGCTACTTCACCGTCAGCGCGAAGTACGCGTTCTGACCGTCCGCAGGGATGCCGCTCCCGCGGCGTCCCTTGCCCTGTCACCGGCAAGCCCGGCGGCAGGGCATGCCGGCACCGCGCGCCACCGCGCCGGTGCTGCTTCGCCATCCGCTTTCCACGTCCCTGAAAAAGCCATTCCGTGCCCGCGTTGCGCGCTGTGCAAACTTTGTGCAACAGACATCGACATACCTCGTACTAACTTGTTGCGTCAAGAGGCAAATCAAAGTACACTAGCCGGCTTCGGTATGGGAATGTACTTTTTCGTCCTTACCATTTTTAGTAGTTCAATGTAGTTAAACTTAGCCCCGCCCAATCGTAGGTGGGAATGGAGAAAAAATGAGCCTTGGCCTCCTCGGTCGCAAGGTTGGCATGATGCGCATCTTCACGGACGACGGGGATTCGATCCCTGTGACCGTGCTGGACGTGTCGAACAACCGCATTGCGCAAATCAAAACTCCTGAAACGGATGGTTACTCCGCTGTTCAGGTCGTATTCGGTCAACGTCGCGCTTCCCGCGTGACCAAAGCCGCTGCGGGTCACTACGCCAAAGCTGGTGTCGAAGCCGGTACTCTGCTGAAAGAGTTCCGTGTCGATGCAGCCAAAGCTGCCGAACTGAAAGCTGGCGAAGTCGTCGCCGTTTCGCTGTTCGAAGTCGGTCAGAAGATCGACGTGCAGGGCACCTCGATCGGTAAAGGCTACGCCGGTACCATCAAGCGTCACAACTTCGCTTCGGGTCGTCAGACTCACGGTAACTCGCGTTCGCACAACGTACCAGGCTCCATCGGTATGGCGCAGGACCCGGGCCGCGTGTTCCCTGGCAAGCGCATGACCGGTCACATGGGCGACGTCACCGTCACCACCCAGAACCTGGAAATCGCTCGTATCGACGCTGAACGCCAGCTGCTGCTGGTCAAAGGCGCGGTGCCAGGCGCGAAAAACGGTCAGGTGGTCGTCTCGCCAGCCGTTAAAGTCAAAGCTAAGAAGGGAGCTTAATTCATGGAACTCAAGCTCTTGAACGCTGAAGGTCAAGCCGCGTCCAACGTTGCTGCTGCAGACACCGTCTTCGGCCGCGATTACAACGAAGCCCTGATCCACCAGATCGTGGTTGCTTATGCAGCGAACGCCCGTAGCGGCAACCGCGCGCAGAAGGACCGTGAACAGGTTCACCACACGACCAAGAAGCCTTGGCGCCAGAAAGGCACCGGCCGCGCCCGTGCTGGTATGTCGTCGTCGCCACTGTGGCGTGGCGGTGGTCGCATCTTCCCGAACTCGCCTGACGAGAACTTCACCCACAAAGTGAACAAGAAGATGTACCGCGCAGGTCTGTGCTCGATCCTCTCCCAGCTGGCTCGCGAAGAGCGCCTGGTAGTGATCGAAGAACTGTCGATCGAAGCCCCGAAGACCAAGCTGCTGTCGCAAAAGCTGACCGGCCTGGGTCTGGATTCGGTCCTGATCATCACCGACAACATCGAAGAAAACCTGCTGCTGGCTTCCCGCAACCTGCCGAACGTGCTGGTCGTGGAACCGCGTCATGCAGATCCAATGTCGCTGGTCTTCTACAAGAAGATCCTGGTTACCAAAGCGGCACTGGCCAAGATTGAGGAGTTGCTGGCATGAGCGCCGTCAAATTTAGCGAAGAGCGCCTGTTGAAGGTGCTGGTGGCGCCGGTCATTTCCGAAAAGGCCACCATGGTCGCGGAAAAGAACGAGCAGATCGTGTTCCGTGTTGCTCCGGACGCGACCAAGCCAGAAATCAAGGCCGCCGTTGAACTGCTGTTCAAGGTCGAAGTGGAATCGGTGCAGACCGTCAACCGCGAAGGTAAAGTCAAGCGTTCGGGTCGTTTCATCGGCCGTCGCAATGCTACCAAGCGTGCTTTCGTGTGCCTGAAGCCTGGCCAGGAAATCAATTTCTCCGAGGAGGCTAAATAATGGCACTCGTTAAGATGAAGCCAACCTCCCCAGGCCGTCGCGGCATGGTGAAAGTTGTCAACGCCGACCTGTACAAGGGTCGTCCGCTGGCAGCGCTGGTTGAGAAAAAATCGAAGACCGCCGGCCGTAACAACAACGGCCACATCACCACCCGTCATATCGGTGGTGGTCACAAGCAGCACTACCGTATCGTCGACTTCAAGCGCAACAAGGATGGTATCCCGGCGAAAGTGGAACGTATCGAATACGATCCGAACCGCACGGCGCACATCGCCCTGCTGTGCTACGCCGACGGCGAGCGCAAGTATGTCATCGCGTCGAAAGGCCTGTCCGTCGGCGATACGCTGATGAACGGCTCGGAAGCGCCGATCAAGGCCGGCAACACCCTGCCGATCCGCAACATCCCGGTTGGTACCGTGATCCACTGCGTCGAAATGCTGCCAGGTAAAGGTGCCCAGATGGCACGTACCGCCGGTGCCGCAGTCGTGCTGATGGCCCGCGAAGGTACTTACGCCCAGGTGCGTCTGCGCTCCGGCGAAGTGCGCCGCGTGCATATCGAGTGCCGCGCAACCGTGGGCGAAGTCGGCAATGCCGAACACAGCCTGCGCAAGATCGGTAAAGCCGGTGCGATGCGTTGGCGCGGTGTCCGCCCGACCGTCCGTGGTGTCGTGATGAACCCGATCGACCACCCGCACGGTGGTGGTGAAGGCCGTACCGCCGCTGGTCGTCACCCAGTGTCGCCATGGGGCCAGCAGACCAAGGGCAAGAAGACGCGTTCGAACAAGCGCACTTCTTCGATGATCGTCTCGCGCCGCGGCAAGAAATAAGGATAAATCATGACCCGTTCATTGAAAAAAGGGCCGTTCTGCGACGCCCACCTGGTGAAGAAAGTCGAAGCCGCGCAAGCGACCAAAGACAAGAAGCCAATCAAAACCTGGTCCCGCCGTTCGACGATCATGCCTGACTTCATCGGCCTGACGATTGCCGTGCACAACGGCAAGGTGCACGTGCCTGTGTACGTGTCCGAGAACATGGTTGGTCACAAGCTCGGCGAGTTCGCGCTGACCCGTACGTTCAAGGGCCACGCTGCTGACAAAAAGGCGAAGAAATAATGGAAACCAAAGCAATCCTCAAAGGCGTGCGCCTGTCGGATCAAAAGGGTCGCCTGGTGGCTGACCTGATCCGCGGCAAGAAGGTTGACGCCGCGCTGAATATCCTGCAGTTCAGCCCGAAAAAAGGCGCCACCATCATCAAGAAGGTGCTGGAGTCCGCCATTGCGAACGCCGAGCACAACGATGGTGCCGATATCGACGAGCTGTACGTGAAAACGATCTACGTCGAAAAGGGCCCGATCCTGAAGCGCTTCACCGCGCGCGCAAAGGGCCGTGGCGACCGTATCTCGAAGCAGTCCTGCCACGTCTACCTGACGGTCGGAAACTAAGGAGCCAAGATGGGACAGAAAATTCATCCAACCGGCTTCCGTCTGGCCGTTACCCGTAACTGGGCTTCCCGCTGGTACGCGACCAACGGTAACTTCGCTTCGATGCTGAACGAAGACCTGAAGGCACGCGCCTACCTGAAGAAGAAGCTGAAGAACGCCTCCGTCGGCCGCATCGTCATCGAGCGTCCTGCGAAGAACGCCCGCTTCACCGTGTACAGCTCCCGTCCGGGCGTTGTGATCGGCAAGAAGGGCGAAGACATCGAAGTGCTGAAGTCGGAACTGACCAAGATCATGGGCGTGCCGGTGCACGTCAATATCGAGGAAATCCGCAAGCCGGAAATCGATTCGCAGCTGATCGCCGATTCGATCGCCCAGCAGCTGGAAAAGCGGATCATGTTCCGCCGCGCCATGAAGCGCGCAATGCAGAATGCAATGCGCCTGGGCGCCGTCGGCATCAAGATCATGTCTTCCGGCCGTCTGAACGGCATCGAGATCGCCCGTACCGAATGGTATCGCGAAGGCCGCGTGCCTCTGCATACCCTGAAGGCGGACATCGACTACGGCACGTCCGAAGCATCGACCACCTACGGCATCATCGGCGTCAAGGTGTGGGTGTACAAGGGTGACCGTTCCGCCACCGGCGAAGCACCAGTCATCGACACCCCGGCCGACGAGAAGAAGCCACGCGGTCCGCGTCGCGACGACGGTAAGCCGGGCCGTGGCCCACGTCCAGGTCCGGGCGCCAAACCAGGCGCCCCAGCCGCTCGCCGCGCTGCGAAGCCGGCTGCAGCTGAATAAGCAGGAGAAAAAGCATGCTGCAACCATCTCGCAGGAAGTATCGTAAAGAGCAGAAAGGCCGTAACACCGGTATTTCGCATACGCGCGGCACCGCCGTGTCGTTCGGCGAATTCGGTCTGAAAGCCGTCGCGCGTGGCCGTATCACGGCTCGCCAGATCGAAGCTGCCCGTCGTGCCATGACCCGTCACATCAAGCGTGGCGGCCGTATCTGGATCCGTATCTTCCCGGACAAGCCGATTTCGAACAAGCCGGCTGAAGTCCGTATGGGTAACGGTAAGGGTAACCCGGAGTACTACGTGGCTGAAATCCAGCCAGGTAAAGTGCTGTACGAAATGGACGGCGTTGGCGAAGAGCTGGCACGCGAAGCGTTCCGCCTGGCTGCTGCCAAACTGCCGCTGGCAACCACCTTCGTGGTGCGCCAGGTTGGCCAATAATTGGAGTGAAATATGAAAGCATCTGAACTCCGCGGCAAAGACCAGGCTGCTCTGCAGAAAGAACTGAACGACCTGCTGAAGGCACAGTTCGGCCTGCGTATGCAAAGCGCCACGCAACAGCTGAGCAACAACTCGCAGCTGAAGAAGGTCCGCCGCGACATCGCACGCGTCAAAACGGTAATGAACACGAAGGAAGCCAAATGAACGAACCAGTGAAACAGTCGCTCAAGCGCACGCTGATCGGTAAAGTGGTGTCCGACAAGATGGACAAGACCGTCACCGTGCTGATCGAGCGTCACGTCAAGCACCCTCTGTACGGCAAGATCATCGTGCGTTCGGCTAAATACCACGCACATGACGAAACCAACCAGGTCAAAGCCGGTGATACGGTGGAAATCTCGGAAGGTCGTCCGATCTCCAAGACGAAGGCGTGGACGGTGACCCGTGTAGTGCAAGCTGCACAAATCGTCTAAAAAGAAAGCCGGACGGGAACGTTGCGTTCCCGTCCGTTTTCCAATTAGTTCTTGCAGGCCCGCAGGTTGTATGTAATACTTGCGGGCTTCGTTCATGTATCGCCGCTAAGTGTCTATCCACAGACGCGGTTTCGCGGTCAGTACTGTATGAAGGTCAAGCACCCAAACAATGATGCAGCAGCGTCGTTGGCGGGACCAAGACTGACCGAGAGGTCCGCATTGTGTGGATTCTTCGGCTTAAGTTGGGAAAGAGAATACTATGATTCAAACTGAAAGCCGGCTCGAGGTAGCCGACAACACCGGTGCGAAAGAAGTTATGTGCATCAAGGTGTTGGGCGGTTCCAAGCGCCGTTACGCTGGCATCGGCGACGTGATCAAGGTCACGGTTAAACAGGCACAGCCACGCGGCCGTGTCAAAAAAGGTGAAATTTATAACGCCGTGGTTGTGCGCACCGCTAAGGGTGTGCGTCGCCAGGACGGTTCCCTGGTCAAGTTCGATGGCAACGCTGCCGTCCTGCTGAACTCCAAGCTGGAACCGATCGGTACCCGTATCTTTGGCCCGGTGACGCGCGAGCTGCGCACCGAGAAGTTCATGAAGATCGTGTCCCTGGCACCGGAAGTCCTGTAAGGAGTCACAATGGATAAGATTCGCAAAAACGACGAAGTCGTCGTCCTGACCGGCAAGGACAAGGGCAAGCGCGGCGTAGTGACCCAGCGTGTAGACGCTGAGCACGTCGTGGTGGAAGGCGTGAACGTGGCCAAGAAGGCCGTCAAGCCGAACCCGATGACGGGCGTAACTGGTGGCATCGTCGACAAGACCATGCCGATTCACGTGTCCAACGTTGCTCTGTTCAACGCTGCGACCGGCAAGGCCGATCGCGTGGGCTTCAAGGAAGTGGACGGTAAAAAAGTCCGCGTCTTCAAGTCCTCCGGCGAAGTAGTGAAGGGGTAATTGAAAATGGCCCGTCTGCAACAAGTATACAAAGAGAAGGTCGTTGCCGAGTTGACCGAGAAATTCGGCTACAAGTCGGTAATGGAAGTGCCGCGCCTGACCAAAATCACCCTGAACATGGGTGTGGGCGAAGCAATCGCTGACAAGAAGGTCCTGGAGCACGCTGTTGGCGACCTGACCAAGATCGCCGGCCAGAAGCCTGTGACGACCAAGTCGCGTAAAGCTATCGCTGGTTTCAAGATCCGCGAAGGCTACCCGATCGGTACCATGGTGACCCTGCGTGGCGCCCGCATGTATGAATTCCTGGATCGCTTCATCACCGTGGCACTGCCGCGCGTGCGTGACTTCCGTGGTGTGTCCGGCCGCTCGTTCGATGGCCGCGGTAACTACAACATCGGCGTGAAAGAGCAGATCATCTTCCCGGAAATCGAGTACGACAAGATCGACGCGCTGCGTGGCATGAACATCTCGATCACCACGACCGCCAAGACCGACGACGAAGCGAAAGCTCTGCTCGCCGCATTCAAATTCCCGTTCAGGAACTAACCGATCATGGCAAAACTCGCACTGATTAACCGTGAACAGAAGCGTGCCGACCTGGTGGAGAAATTCGCCGCCAAGCGCGCCGCCCTGAAAGCCATCATCGACGACCAGTCGAAGTCGGAAGAAGAGCGTTACGAAGCCCGCCTGAAACTGCAGGCCCTGCCGCGTAACTCCGCTCCGACCCGCCAGCGTAACCGCTGCGCCATCACCGGCCGTCCACGTGGCACCTTCCGTAAATTCGGTCTGGCCCGCACCAAGCTCCGTGAATTCGCCATGCGTGGTGAAATCCCGGGTATGACCAAAGCCAGCTGGTAATAGGAGAATAAGCAATGAGTATGAGCGATCCTATCGCCGATATGCTGACCCGTATCCGCAATGCACAGGGTGTGAAGAAGACCACCGTTGCAATGCCGTCGTCGAAAGTCAAAGTGGCGATCGCCTCCGTCCTGAAGGACGAAGGCTACATCGAAGATTTCGCAGTGTCCTCCAACGAAGGCAAAGCGGAACTGCAAATCGGCCTGAAGTACTACACCGGCCGTCCTGTCATCGAGCGCCTGGAGCGCGTGTCCCGTCCGGGTCTGCGCGTCTACAAAGGCAAGGATGAAATCCCGACCGTGATGAACGGCCTGGGCGTGGCAATCGTGTCGACCCCGCAAGGCGTCATGACCGATCGCAAAGCGCGCGCTACCGGCGTCGGTGGCGAAGTCATCTGCTTCGTGGCTTAAGGAGTAACACATGTCTCGAGTAGCTAAAATGCCGATCGCCGTGCCGGCTGGCGCCGAAGTCGCCATCTCCGCACAAGCGATCACCGTCAAGGGCCCGCTGGGCACCCTGACCCAGAGCCTGAACGGCCTGGTTAAAGTTGAAAACAACAACGGCACGCTGTCGTTCGATGTGGCCAACGAATCCCGTGAAGCGAACGCCATGTCCGGCACGCTGCGCGCACTGGTCAACAACATGGTCACCGGCGTCACCAAGGGCTTCGAGAAGAAGCTGTCGCTGGTCGGCGTGGGTTACAAGGCACAGGCACAAGGCGACAAGCTGAACCTGTCGCTGGGCTTCTCCCACCCGGTCGTGCATGCAATGCCGGCTGGCGTGACCGTGGCCACCCCGACCCCGACCGAAGTCGTGATCAAGGGTATCGACCGTCAACAGGTCGGCCAGGTTGCCGCAGAAGTTCGTGCTTACCGCTCCCCTGAGCCTTATAAAGGCAAGGGCGTCCGCTATGTGGACGAAGTGGTTAAGATCAAAGAAACCAAGAAGAAGTAATTAGGGGCTGACGATGGATAAAAAGCAATCTCGTCTGCGCCGCGGACGTCAAACCCGCATCAAGATCGCGCAACTGAAAGTGAACCGCCTGTCGGTCCACCGCACTAACCTGCACATTTACGCGAACCTGATCAGCCCGGACGCTAAAGTTCTGGTTTCGGCGTCTACCGTGGAAGCAGAAGTTCGCGCCGAACTGGCCGGCAAGTCGGGCAAGGGTGGTAACGCCGCCGCTGCCGCACTGGTGGGCAAGCGCGTCGCCGAAAAGGCAATCAAGGCAGGTATCACCGAAGTAGCGTTCGACCGCTCCGGTTTCCGTTACCACGGCCGTGTGAAGGCGCTGGCTGATGCCGCGCGTGAAGCCGGTCTGAAGTTCTAAGGGTACGATCATGGCAAAAATGCAAGCAAAAATGCAAAGCGACAAGCCGGATGACGGCATGCGCGAAAAAATGATCGCGATCAACCGCGTGACCAAAGTGGTCAAGGGTGGTCGTATCATGGGCTTCGCGGCGCTGACCGTGGTTGGTGACGGCGATGGCCGCATCGGCATGGGCAAGGGCAAGTCGAAGGAAGTTCCGGTCGGTGTGCAGAAGGCAATGGAAGAAGCCCGTCGCAACCTGATCAAGGTGCCTCTGAAGAACGGTACGCTGCAGCACACGGTGACCGGCCGCCATGGCGCCTCGCGCGTCATGATGAGCCCGGCCAAGCCTGGTACTGGCGTCATCGCTGGTGGCGCAATGCGCGCTATCTTCGACGTGATGGGCGTGACGGACGTGGTGGCGAAATCCACCGGTTCGAACAACCCGTACAACCTGGTGCGCGCCACCCTGGACGGCCTGTCGAAAATGAGCACTCCTGCCGAGATCGCTGCGAAACGCGGCAAGTCGGTAGAAGACATTCTGGCTTAAGGGGATGACCATGAGCACTATCAAAGTCAAACTGGTGAAGGGCCTGATCGGCACCCGCCAAGACCACCGCGCTACCGTGCGTGGTCTGGGCCTGCGCCGTGTCAACTCGGTTTCCGAGCTGCAGGACACGCCATCGGTACGCGGCATGATCAACAAGGTCGCTTACCTCGTTAAGGTTGTATCGTAAGCCCCGGCTTACGATCTGGAGAACACAATGGAATTGAATACCATTCAACCAGCCGAAGGCGCGAAACACGCCAAGCGCCGTGTTGGCCGCGGTATCGGCTCCGGCCTGGGCAAGACTGCCGGCCGTGGTCACAAAGGTCAGAAATCGCGTTCGGGCGGCTTCCACAAGGTCGGCTTCGAAGGCGGTCAGATGCCTCTGCAGCGCCGCCTGCCGAAGCGTGGCTTCAAATCGCTGAACGCAACCTTCAAGGCTGAAGTTCGCCTGTCCGACCTGAACAACCTGGCAGTCGGCGAAGTCGACCTGCTGGTGTTGAAGCAGGCTGGCGTGCTGTCCGTGCTGGCCCGCGACGTGCGCGTGATCGCATCTGGTGAAATCACTAAAGCAGTGTCCATCAAGGGCCTGAAAGTGACCGCCGGCGCGAAAGCAGCCATCGAAGCGGCTGGCGGCTCGGTAGCCTGAGACGCTTGAGCTTGAACGGAGCGAAAATTGGCGACTAATCCGCAGCTTGCTAAAAGTGCCGCAGCCGGTTTCCCCTGGAACCGTCTGTGGTTTTTGCTGGGCGCTCTGGTAGTCTACCGCATCGGGGCACACGTCCCGGTGCCGGGGATCGACCCGGTACAGCTGGCCGCACTGTTCAAGTCGCAAGAGGGTGGCCTGCTGGGCATGTTCAACATGTTCTCCGGCGGCGCCCTGTCGCGCTTCACGGTGTTTGCGCTGGGCATCATGCCCTACATCTCGGCCTCGATCATCATGCAGTTGCTGTCGATCGTGTCGCCGCAAATGGAAGCGCTGAAGAAGGAAGGGGAAGCTGGCCGTCGCAAGATCACCCAGTACACCCGTTACGCCACCGTGGGCCTGGCATTGTTCCAGGCATTCGGCATCTCCGTCGCGCTGGAAGCCCAGCCTGGCCTGGTGATCGATCCTGGCATGGCGTTCCGCTTCACCACCGTCGTGACGCTGCTGACCGGCACCATGTTCCTGATGTGGCTGGGGGAGCAGATTACCGAGCGTGGTCTCGGTAACGGCATCTCCATCATCATCTTTGCCGGTATCGCCGCCGGTCTGCCGAGCGCAATGGGTAGCTTGTTCACCCAGGTGTCGACCGGTGCGATCAGTGCGATCTCCGCCATCATCATCGTGATCCTGGTCGCAGCCGTGACCTATGTCGTGGTGTTCGTGGAACGTGGCCAGCGCAAGATCCTGGTGAACTATGCCAAACGTCAGGTCGGCAACAAGATCTACGGTGGGCAAACCAGCCACCTGCCGCTGAAGCTGAACATGGCAGGCGTGATTCCGCCGATCTTCGCATCGTCGATCATCTTGTTCCCGGCCACTATCGTGGACTGGTTCGCACGTGGCGCGGACAACAGCAACCCTGTTGTGCGCTTCCTGAAAGATCTGGCTGCTTCGTTGAGCCCAGGCGAGCCCATCCATGCACTGCTGTATGCTGTGGCAATCGTGTTTTTCTGCTTCTTCTACACCGCACTGGTGTTCAACAGCAAGGAAACAGCGGACAACTTGAAGAAGAGCGGGGCCTTTGTGCCAGGGATTCGTCCCGGTGAGCAGACTGCCCGTTACATCGACAAGATCCTGACCCGATTGACCCTGGCAGGCGCCGTCTACATTACCCTGGTGTGCCTGTTGCCGGAGTTTATGCAAGCCCAGTGGAAAGTGTCCTTTGTATTCGGCGGCACCTCCCTGTTGATCATCGTGGTCGTGACCATGGACTTCATGGCCCAGGTCCAGAACTACGTGATGTCGCAGCAATATGATTCACTGCTGCGCAAGGCGAACTTCAAGGGCGGCATTCCGACCCGCTAATTGGCAATGGCACGATAAGGTCACCATGGCAAAAGACGACGTCATACAGATGCAGGGCGAGATTCTGGAGAATCTCCCGAATGCAACGTTTCGAGTAAAGCTGGAAAACGGCCACGTGGTGCTCGGCCACATTTCGGGTAAAATGCGGATGAACTACATCCGCATTCTCCCCGGTGACAAGGTAACGGTGGAGTTGACGCCGTACGACCTCTCCCGGGCCCGTATTGTGTTCCGGACCAAGTAATTTTAAGTATCGAATCCAAGAAGAGAGTGCAAAATGAAAGTTAACGCTTCAGTCAAGCGGATCTGCCGCAACTGCAAGATCATCAAGCGCAAAGGCGTCGTTCGTGTTATCTGCGTCGAACCGCGTCACAAGCAGCGTCAAGGTTAATCGAGGAATAACGAATGGCACGTATTGCAGGGGTTAACATCCCAAATCACCAGCACACCGTGATCGGCCTGACGGCAATTTACGGTATCGGCCGTCCGCGCGCGCAGTTCATCTGCGCACAGACGGGTGTTGCTACCAACAAGAAGATCAAGGACCTGGACGACAGCGAGCTGGAAAAGCTGCGTGATGAGATCGGCAAGTTCGTTGTTGAAGGCGACCTGCGCCGCGAACTGTCCATGAACATCAAGCGTCTGATGGACCTGGGTTGCTACCGCGGCATGCGTCACCGCAAGGGCCTGCCGGTCCGCGGCCAGCGTACCCGCACCAATGCTCGTACCCGCAAAGGTCCGCGCAAAGCCGCTCAATCGCTGAAGAAATAATCTAGGAAACCACTATGGCCAAGCAACAAAGTAGCGCAGCAGCAGCGCGCGTTCGCAAGAAAGTCAAAAAGAACGTCGCTGAAGGCATCGCTCACGTTCACGCTTCGTTCAACAACACGATCATCACGATCACCGACCGCCAGGGCAACGCCCTGTCGTGGGCAACTTCGGGCGGCGCCGGCTTCAAGGGCTCCCGTAAGTCGACCCCGTTCGCAGCGCAGGTTGCTGCCGAAGCGGCTGGTAAAGTTGCGCAGGAATGCGGCGTCAAGAACCTGGAAGTGCGTATCAAGGGCCCAGGTCCTGGTCGCGAATCCGCTGTTCGCGCGCTGAACAACCTGGGCATCAAGATCACCGAGATCCAGGACGTGACGCCAGTGCCGCACAACGGCTGCCGTCCGCCGAAGCGTCGCCGCATCTAAGCACCATCGGATGCATTGACCATGGCCGGTTCCCCGCGAACCGGCCACCGTCACCCTGATGTAAAAATCGCTGGAACAGTTGATCGGAAACGGTTACACTGTCCGGCTATTTTTGCCTGTCGATTTTTCGTCGGCGGGCTTGTTGAGCCACCGTCTGACGGATTAGAGGGTCAGACTAGCGCCTGTTCGCATCCACCGATGTGATCCGGGGCGTCATTTATATTTAAGGAAAATACCGTGGCACGTTATATCGGACCAAAAGCAAAACTCTCCCGCCGTGAAGGCACTGACCTGTTCCTGAAGAGCGCCCGCCGCTCGCTGGATTCCAAGTGCAAGCTGGACATCAAGCCAGGCCAGCACGGCGTCAAGTCGGGTGCCCGCACCTCCGACTACGGCAACCAGCTGCGCGAAAAGCAGAAGGTCAAGCGTATGTACGGCGTGCTGGAACGCCAGTTCCGCCGCTACTTCGCCGAAGCCGACCGCCGCAAGGGCAACACCGGCGAAACGCTGCTGTCCCTGCTGGAAACCCGCCTGGACAACGTTGCTTACCGCATGGGCTTCGGCTCGACCCGCGCTGAAGCACGCCAGCTGGTCTCGCACAAGGCTTTCACCGTGAACGGCAATGTCGTGAACATCGCTTCGTACAACGTGAAAGTGGGCGACGTGATCGCCGTGCGCGAAAAGGCCAAGAAGCAGACCCGTATCCTGGAAGCGCTGTCGCTGGCAGAACAAGTCGGCATGCCGGCATGGGTGTCGGTCGATTCCAAGAAAATGGAAGGCACCTTCAAGTCGTTCCCGGAACGTAGCGAAATCGCTGCCGACGTCAACGAATCGCTGATCGTCGAACTGTATTCGCGTTAATCGCGGTTCGTAGCAAGCACAGAATCACCTGCCCACTCACCGAGTGGGCTTTTTCACTAATGCCATCAGCCTTATCGGTGTAACGAGCCGAGGGTAATGAAAAGGACATTTCAATGCAAAACAGTTTGTTGAAGCCACGTATCATCGACGTCGAAGCGCTGGGCGCCGGTCACGCAAAAGTCGTGATGGAGCCATTCGAGCGCGGCTACGGCCACACGCTGGGCAACGCCCTGCGTCGCGTGCTGCTGTCGTCGATGATCGGCTACGCGCCGACCGAAGTCACCATCGCCGGCGTCGTGCACGAGTACTCGTCGCTGGATGGCGTGCAGGAAGACGTGGTCGACCTGCTGCTGAACCTGAAGGGCGTGGTCTTCAAGGTCCACAACCGCGATTCCGTCACGCTGACCCTGAAGAAGGAAGGCGAAGGCGCCGTGCTGGCCTCGGATATCGACCTGCCGCACGACGTGGAACTGATCAACCCGGATCACGTGATCGCTCACCTGACCGCCGGTGGCAAGCTGGACATGCAGATCAAGGTCGAAAAAGGCCGTGGCTATGTGCCGGGTAACGTGCGCCGCCTGTCGGAAGACACCAACAAGACGATCGGCCGCATCATCCTGGACGCTTCGTTCTCGCCGGTGCGCCGCGTGTCGTATGCCGTGGAATCGGCCCGTGTCGAGCAGCGTACCGACCTGGACAAGCTGATCATCAACATCGAAACCAACGGCGTGATCACGCCGGAAGAAGCGATCCGCCAGTCGGCACGCGTGCTGGTCGACCAGCTGAACGTGTTCGCCGCGCTGGAAGGCACGGAAGCCACCGCCGAAGCACCGTCGCGTGCTCCGCTGGTCGATCCGATCCTGCTGCGTCCGGTCGACGACCTGGAACTGACCGTCCGTTCGGCGAACTGCCTGAAGGCCGAGAACATCTACTACATCGGCGACCTGATCCAGCGTTCGGAAAACGAACTGCTGAAGACGCCGAACCTGGGCCGCAAGTCGCTGAACGAGATCAAGGAAGTGCTGGCATCGCGCGGCCTGACCCTCGGCATGAAGCTGGAAAACTGGCCGCCAGCAGGCCTGGAGAAGTAATTCTGGTGGGGCGGCGATAAACCTACTGCGCGGGCACATTTCCGGCCTGCGATACTCGCCGTACGTGAGTACGGCTGCGTTTCTTAGCCGGAACTGAGCCCTGCTCGCTACGGTTTCTCGCCACCCTTCAGTTGCAATTGTTTTACCCGTCCGAGCATATTGCCCGGGCGCTTTTAACCTTATTAACCGACCCGCGCCATTGGCGATCGAAGAGTCCGGAATTAAACACCTCGAAAGGAAGTACCATGCGTCACCGTCACGGCCTCCGTAAACTGAACCGTACCTCGTCCCACCGTCTGGCAATGCTGCGCAACATGACTGTTTCGCTGCTGCGTCACGAAGCGATCAAGACCACTGTGCCGAAAGCCAAGGAACTGCGTCGCGTCGTCGAGCCGATCCTGACCCTGGGCAAGACCGACACGCTGGCCAACAAGCGCCTGGCATTCGCCCGCCTGCGCGACCGCGAAATCGTCCAGAAGCTGTTCGCTGAACTGGGCCCGCGCTACGCTACCCGCAACGGCGGCTACCTGCGCATCCTGAAGATGGGCTTCCGCGTCGGCGACAACGCACCGATGGCTTACGTCGAACTGCTGGACCGTCCGGAACCAAGCGACATCGAAGCAGCACCGACCGCTGAAGAGTAATCTCAGCCGTTACCTGAAAAAGCCGGGCTTGCCCGGCTTTTTCTTTTCCGCAACGCCTCATTCGCGCGTTTCGATATACCATCGCATGGTTCCCCCGCCGAGTCGCCGTATGTCTTTCCTTCCCCGCCTCCTGATCCTGTTCGCCGCCTTCCTGTCGCTGCTGGCACCCGCCCGCGCCGAGGAAGAGTTCCTGCCGCCGCACGTCGCCTTCCAGTTTTCCGCCCGCATGGCCGATGCGCAGACCATCGAAGCCACCTGGCGCATCGCCGAGGGGTACTACATGTACCGCGAGCAGTTCAAGTTCAGGGCGGCTGGCGCGCAGCTCGGCACGCCGCGGATCCCGCCCGGCAAGGTCAAGTTCGATGAAACCTTCAACAAGGACGTGGAAACCTACCGCCAGCGCGTGACGATCCGCGTGCCGGTCGAGGCGGCCGGCCCGTTCACGCTGACCGCCACCGGCCAGGGCTGTTCCGACAAGGGCCTGTGCTATTCGCCGCAGGATGCCACGGCGCAGTTGTCGCCGGCAGGCGGTCCGGCGTCCGCAGCCGGGGCTTTCGGCCTGCCCGCAATGAGCCGCCCGGGCGACGCGATGATGGATGCACCTGGCGACACACCGCCGGCAGCCACCGCGCAGGGCGAACCAGGCGGCGTTCCAGCGGGTGCGCCGCCCCCTCAAAGCGAGCTGGGCCGCATCGAACGCGCGTTGCAGGGCGGCCGCATGACCGTCATCGTGCCGCTGTTCCTGCTGCTCGGGCTGGGCCTGGCGTTCACGCCCTGCGTGCTGCCGATGGTGCCGATCCTGTCGTCGATCGTCATCGGCGAAGGCAAAGGGGCCGGCCGTGCACGCGGGCTGGCGTTGTCGCTGAGTTATTCGCTGGGCATGGCGATCGTCTACACCGCGCTGGGTGTCGCCGCCGGGCTGGCGGGCGAAGGCCTGGCCGCCGCGCTGCAGAATCCCTGGGTGCTGGGCGGCTTCGGCATGCTGCTGGTCCTGTTCGCGCTGTCGATGTTCGGCGTGTACGAACTGCAGGTTCCCGCTGCGCTCCAGACCCGGCTTGCCGCCGCGTCGGGCCGCCAGTCGCGCGGCAAGCTCGCGGGCGTGTTTGTCATGGGCGCCATCTCGGCCCTGATCGTCGGCCCCTGCGTGGCGGCGCCGCTGGCCGGCGCGCTCGTGTATATCAGCCAGACACGCGACGTGGTGATGGGCGGCACCGCGCTGTTTTCGATGGCGGCCGGCATGAGCGTTCCGCTGATATTGGCCGGTGTTTCGGCCGGCGCCCTGTTGCCGAAAGCGGGCGCGTGGATGGATGCGGTCAAGCGCTTCTTTGGCGTGTTGCTGCTGGCTATGGCATGGTGGCTGGTATCGCCCGTATTACCGGCAACAGTACAGATGGCCGGGTGGACAGTGCTGGGTATTGCCTATGGCATTTATTTACTGCGGCATCATAAAGGCTGGCCGGCGCAAGCCATCGCCGCGTTGTTCATCGGCTTTGGTATTGTCCAGATGATCGGCGTGGGCACTGGCGGGCGCGATCCCTTGGCACCGCTGGCGCATTTGCGCGAAGGCGCCGCCGATGAATTGCCATTCAAGCGGATCAAAAACGTGGCCGAGCTGGATCGTATTCTGGCCGATACCGGCGGCAAGACGGTGATGCTGGATTTTTACGCCGACTGGTGCGTGGCTTGCAAGGAAATGGAGAAACTGACGTTCAGCAAACCCGCGGTGCAGCAGAAACTCGGCAATACGATCTGGCTGCAGGTCGATGTCACCGCGAATAACGACGACGACAAGGCGCTGCTGAAACGCTTCAATTTATTCGGCCCGCCGGGGATTATCTTTTTCGACCGCAATGGCCGCGAAATCGCCGGCAGCCGTGTCATCGGTTTCCAGGATGCCGCGACCTTCGAGGTATCGTTGAGCCGGCTGAACTGACGTAACGAGCCAACCCCGAAAGCGCCCGCGTGGCGCTTTTTTTTCGCCCCGCAGCCGTCGAGAACGAGCCCAATCGGACCGCTTCGTGTCTTTGCGCGCCAATATCTGGCACGTTCACGCAGGATTCTGGCATGAAGCGGCCCCAAAAATGGGCGGCAGCGCCGCCCTTGTCACAACTTACGACCGGAGGCTCAACCGTGACGGTGCTGGTGTCCCTTGCGCTTGCCACGCAGCGAATGCTCGTCGAACACCTTCTGCTGGACCGGCGTCAGCGCCGCATAGAAAGTCTTCAATGCCGCCAGCCGGGTTTCCTGGTGCGCCACGCGTGCCTTCGAGAATTCCAGGCGTTTCTCCGCCCGCTGCGTCGCATTCAATTCCTTGAACGATGCGCGGTCTGCCCGGGCAATATCCTGGCGCGGCGCAATGGCGGCAAGATAGGTAGCCCAGGCCGCTTCCTGGTTCCTCGTCAATTTCAACGCCTCGTGCAATTTCTGCTGGCGCTTTTCAATCCGTTCGGCGCGTTTTACCGGATCGAACCGGGTTTCCGCATAAGTGCGCTGTTGCGGCGTTTCCTGGGCCGGGGCAGCCATTGCAGCGGAACCGATACTGAGCATCGTCAGGCCGACGATAATACTTTTACGCAGGATATTCATTTTAAATCCTTCAGGGGGTGAATTCGGATGTGCTCACAGCACTGCACGGAAAACAGTTTCTCAACGCAGTGTTTCCATGAAGTGTCCCGGCCGCCGCTTTTTGTATCCGATTGTTTCCTTGCAAACCGGCCAGCCATATACAAGACGATACAAACCGCCGTTGGTCTTCGCCTGCCGAAGTGGCGATAATTGGAGGATGGAACCCACACCTAGCATTTTGATCGTCGACGACGATCGCGATATCCGCACGCTGCTGGCGGATTACCTGGAGACCAACGGCTACAGTACTCATGGCGCGGCGGACGGCACCGCCATGTGGAAGCTGCTCGACGAGACCAAGCCCGACCTGATCGTGCTGGACCTGAACATGCCGGGCGAGGATGGCCTCACGCTGTGCCGCAAGCTGCGCGCGCATTCGAACCTGCCCGTGATCATGCTGACCGCGCGCAGCGAACCGCTGGACCGCATCCTCGGCCTCGAGATGGGCGCCGACGATTACCTGCCGAAGCCTTTCGAGCCGCGCGAACTGCTGGCGCGCATCCGCAGCGTGCTGCGGCGCAGTAACGCGATGCCGTCCGGCGGCATGGACAAGACGTCGCAGATCCGCTTCTCGAACTGGACGCTCGACCTCACCGCGCGCCACCTGCTCAATCCCGATGGCGTGGTGATCATGCTGTCCGGCGCCGAGTTCCGGCTGCTGAAGGTGTTCCTGGAACACCCGAACCGCGTGCTGAACCGCGACCAGCTGCTGAACCTGACCCAGGGCCGCGATGCCGACCCGTTCGACCGTTCGATCGACATCCAGATCAGCCGCTTGCGGCAAAAGCTGGGCGAAGATGCGCGCGTGCCGCAGATCATCAAGACCGTCCGCAACGGTGGCTATGTGCTGGCCGGCACCGTGTCGGTCGAGCCGCGCGCGTGAGCGGGCCGCATTGACGTGGGCACACTGAAGAATTTCGTCAATTCGATGACCGGGCGCGTCTTCCTCGCGCTGATGGTCGGCATCGTGGCCTCGGCCGCGCTCACGCAGTGGCTGGCCATCAACGAACGCCAGCGCACGCTGGAACGTTACCGGAATTACCATTCGCTGGAACGCGCCGAGCAGATCATCGAAACCACCGATGTGGTGCGCCCGGAATCGCGCGCGCAATACCTGGCCGTGTCCAGCAAGAGCAGCATGCGGCTGGAAATCGCCAACGACAACGACCTCACGCTGCATCCCGCCACCGAGTTCTCCGCGGCGCTGGCGCAGCGCCTGCCGCGCGATTTCCAGGTGATCGCGATGGCCGAAAAACCGCCGCAGTGCGACCAGCGCACCAGCACGATGACGCTGTTCGGCCCCGGCCCGTGGCGCGGCACCTGCGAGTCCGTCAAGGTGGTGATGACGGATGGGCAAGTCTTGAAGCTCTCGGTACTGCCGCCGCGCGGCTCGATCCCCACCGGCCACAACGAATACGCCGTCTTCGTGCCGTTCCTGCTGTGCATCGCGATCCTTGCTTACTTCGTCACGCGGATGGCGGTGCGGCCCGTCAAGCAGCTGGCCCAGGCGGCCAAGGACCTGGGCAACGATATCAACAAGCCGCCGCTGGAACTGGTCGGCGCGGCGGAAATCCGCCAGGCGAGCGCCGCGTTCAACGCGATGCAGGGCCGCATCCGCCAGCACATCATCCAGCGCACCGAAATGCTGGCGGCGATCACGCACGACCTGCAGACGCCGCTGACGCGGATGCGCCTGCGCCTGGAAAAGGTCAGCGATGCCGACTTGCAGAACAAGCTGATCGGCGACCTGTCGGCGATGCAGCAGATGATCCGCGAGGGCCTCGACCTGGCGCGCAGCATGGATACCACCGGCACGATGCAGAAGCTGGATCTCGACTCGCTGCTGGACAGCGTGTGCGCCGATGCCATCGACGCCGGCCAGCCGGTCGAACTGAAAGGCAGGGCAGGCATGGCGCTGCTGGGCCGGCCGCTGGACGTGCAGCGCTGCCTCGTCAACCTGATCGACAACGCCGTCAAGTATGGCCAGAAAGCCCACGTGACGGTCGAGCGGCTGGCCGGCGCGGCCCGCATCCGCATCCGCGACGAAGGACCGGGCATTCCGCAAGACCAGCTGGCGCGCGTGTTCGAACCGTTCTACCGGGTAGAAACGTCACGCTCGCGCGAATCCGGCGGCACGGGCCTGGGCCTGACGATCGCCCGCAATATCGCCGAACAGCACGGCGCCACGCTGAGCCTGGCCAACGGCGATGCCGGCGGCCTGGAAGCGGTGCTGACCTTGCCCGAGTTCTATGCCGGGAAATAGCCGGCCGAACCGGCCGGTCAACGCGGCAGGTCAACGCGGCAGGCAATGGCCTGCACGTAACGACGCGGTAGCAGTTCGATGCGACAATGTCCGATTAGTTCCGCAGGGAAATAATCCAATCATCATCATCCAGCAAGTATAAAAAATGAAAAAGACCACCTTGGGAGTACTGGTTGCTGCCGCCATCGTCGCTGGCGCCGGCGCCTGGCACGTCGCGCGGGCGCCGCAGGAAGGGCAGCATGCCGCCGCCGGCGGCCGCGGCCAGGAGAAGGGGCAGGGGGGAGGCCAGGAGCGGGGCCAGGGCCCGACCACCGTCAACATCGTCGCGCCGAAGCGGCAGGACGTGCCGGTCGTGCTGCAGGCGAACGGCACCGTGAGCCCCATCAGCACGGTGGACCTGCATCCCCAGACCACCAGCACGATCGTCAAGGTGCATGTGAAGGAAGGCGATTTCGTCAAGGAAGGCCAGCTGATGTTCTCGCTGGACAGCCGCAGCGAATCGGCCAACCTGCAGAAGGCCCAGGCCGAAGTGGCGCGCGACCGCGCCAACCTGGCCGACCTGGAGCGGCAATACCAGCGCAGCATGGAACTGCTGCGGCAGAAGTTCATCGCCCAGGGCGCCGTGGATACGCTGAAGAGCCAGGTCGATGCCGCCCGCGCCGAGATGGAAGCCAATATCGCCGCGGCCCGCGCGATCCAGGTGGGCCAGAGCTACACGGCGATCCGCGCGCCGATGTCGGGCCGGGTGGGCGGCATCAACGTCTATCCGGGCAGCCTGGTCCAGCTGTCCACCTCGCTGACGACGATTACCCAGCTCGACCCGATCAACGTCGCCTTCACGGTGCCGGAAACCAGCCTGGCCGCGCTGCTCGACGCGCAGCGGGCCGGCACGGTGCCGGTGCAGGTGTTCCACCGCGATTCCAAGACCCCGATCGAGGGCCGCCTGTCGTTCATCGACAATACCGTCGACCCGCAGGCGGGCGTGATCCGCGTGAAGGCGCAGTTCGCCAACCGCGACACCCGGCTGTGGCCGGGCCAGTACGTGAACACCGAAGTCACCGTGCAGACGCTGCGCGATGCGCTGGTGGTGCCGCAGAACGCGATCATCACGAACACCCGCGGCACCTTCGTCTACACCGTGGGGCCGGACAGCACGGCCAGGGTGGCGAATGTCGAGCGCGTGCACGCGTTCGGCACCGATGCCGCCGTGCGCGGCCTGGCCGGCAATGAAAAAGTCATCGTCGAAGGCAAGCAGAACCTGCGCCCGGGCGGCAAGGTGCGGGTGGCCGAAGCGCGGGTGCCCGAAGCGCGCCTGGCCGAGCAGGGCAAACGCAGTGGTCACGACAAGGGTGGCGTCGAATGAACCTTTCCGAGCTCTCGATCCGGCGTCCCGTGATGGTAGTGCTGCTGTCGCTGTCGCTGATCCTGGCGGGCGTGCTGGCCTACCTGTACATCCCCGTCGCGGCGCTGCCCAGCTATAACACGCCGATCATCAACGTGTCGGCCGACCTGGCCGGCGCCAGCCCGGACACCATGGCGTCGTCCGTCGCGCTGCCGCTGGAAAAGCAGTTCTCCACGATTCCCGGCCTCACGCTGATCACGTCCACCAGCACGCAGGGCAACACCTCGCTGACCCTGGAATTCGATTCCAGCATCGACGTCAACGAAGCCGCCGTCGACGTGCAGGCCGCGCTGCTGCGCGCGCAGCGCCAGCTGCCGCAGGAAATGACGGACCTGCCGTCCTACCGCAAGATCAACCCGGCCGATGCGCCGGTGCTGTTCATGGCGATGAATTCGCCATCGCTGTCGCTGTCCGAACTGAACGACTACGCGGAAAACCTGATCGCGCCCAGCCTGTCCACCTTGCCCGGCGTGGCGCAGGTGAACGTCAATGGCCAGAAGCGCTTCGCCGTGCGGGTGCGCGCCAAGTCCGACTTGCTGAACGCCCGCGACCTCACGCTGGCCGAAGTGCAGGCGGCGATCCGCAGCGCCAACGCCAACACGCCGCTGGGCGTGCTCGATGGCCCGGAGCAGACCCTGACGATCCAGGGCAACAGCCAGCTGATGAAGGCTGCCGACTATCGCGACCTGATCATCGCCACCCGCAACGGCGAACCGGTGCGGCTGAAGGACGTGGCCACCGTCGAGGACAGCTTCCAGTCGATCAAGTCGTTCGGCAGCTACAACGGCGAGCGCTCCATCGTGCTGCTGGTCCAGCGCCAGCCGGATGCGAACACCGTGCAGGTGGTGGACAGCGTGAAGGCGCTGCTGCCGCGCTTCCGTGCCCAGCTGCCGGAGTCGATCAACATCAGTCTCGTCAACGACCGCTCGGTATCGATCCGCGAAGCGATCCATGACGTCAACCTCACGCTGGCGCTGACCATCGTGCTGGTGGTGCTGGTGATCTTCCTGTTCCTGCGCCGCGCGGTGGCCACGCTGATCCCGGCCATCACCATGCCGATCTCGCTGCTGGGCGCGCTGGCGCTGCTGTACGCGCTCGGCTACAGCCTGGACAACATCTCGCTGCTGGGCATCACGCTGGCCGTCGGCCTGGTGGTCGACGACGCCATCGTGGTGCTGGAAAACATCGTGCGGCATATCGAGCACGGCAAGAAGCCGCTGCAGGCCGCGCTGGTCGGTTCGCGCGAGATGGGCTTCACCATCGTGTCGATCTCGATCTCGCTGGTGGCCGTGTTCATCCCGATCTTCTTCATGCCCGGCGTGATGGGATTGATGTTCCGCGAATTCGCGGTGATCGTGGCGCTGGCCGTGCTGGTGTCGGCACTGGTCTCGCTGACGCTGGTGCCGATGATGGCGGCGCGCTTCCTGCCTGCCGATTCGCATGAACACGCCGGCGACGATACCTTCCTCGGCCGCCACTTCGAGCGGGGCTTCAACGCCGTGCTGAAGGGCTATGGCCGCACGCTGGACCTGGCGCTGCGCCACCGCTACATTGTGCTGGCCGTGGCGGTGGGCACGTTCGTGCTGACCGTGGCCATGTATGCGACGATGCCGAAGGGCTTCTTCCCGGAAGAGGATATCGGCCAGTTCCGCGTCAACACCGAAGCCTCCGAGGACATCTCCTCGAGCGCGATGCTGGCGCTGCAGGACCGCGTGGCAGCGATCATCCAGGCCGATCCCGCCGTGAAGAGCGTGGTGTCGTTCACCGGCGGCGGCAATTCGGGCCGCATGTTCGTGGTGCTGGTGCCGCGCGGCGAACGCCAGGCCATGCCCGAGGTGCTGGAAGGCTTGCGCAAGAAGATGCGCAACGTGGCCGGCATCCAGGTGTACATGTCGCCGGTGCAGAACCTGCAGCTGGGCGGCCGCCCCAGCAAGAGCCGCTACCAGTACACGCTGCAATCGGTCAGCCCCGATTCGCTGAACGACTGGGCCGAGCGCTACCTGGAGCGCATGCGCGCCGATCCCGACTTCCGCGACGTGACCAGCGATTCGCAGAACAAGGGCCTGCAAGCCACGCTGAACATCGACCGCGACAAGGCCAGCACGCTGGGCGTGGCGATCGGCGACCTGCGCACCGCGCTGTACCTCGCCTTTGGCGAGCGTCAGGTATCGACGATCTATTCGTCCGCCGCCAGCTACTACGTGATCCTGGAAGCGGCCGACGAGGACCGCCGCTACGAGGATGCGCTGAACAAGGTGTCGGTGCGCAACGCGGCCGGGCAACTGATCAAGCTGTCCAGCTTCGCCACCGTGCAGCGCACGGTCGGCCCCACCGCCGTCAACCACCAGGGCCAGCTGCAGGCCGTGACGGTGGCGTTCAACCTGGCGCCCGGTGTGCCGCTGGGCCCCGCCACGGCGAAGATCGATGCGATGGGCCAGGAATTCGGCCTGCCGCCATCGATCATCACCAACTACGGCGGCGACGCGGCGGTGTTTGAAAAATCGCAGGGCAGCCAGGTGATCCTGATCGTGGCCGCGCTGGCCGTCATCTATGTACTGCTGGGCGTGCTGTACGAAAGCTTCATCCATCCGCTGACGATCCTGGCCGGGCTGCCGTCCGCAGCGGTGGGCGCGCTGTTTACCTTGTGGCTGTTCGACATGGACCTGACGATGATCGCCATCATCGGCATCCTGATGCTGATCGGCATCGTCAAGAAAAACGCCATCATGATGATCGACTTTGCCTTGCAGGCGCAGCGGGAGCAGGGCGCGGCACCCGCTGCCGCGATCCGCGAAGCGTGCATCCTGCGTTTCCGCCCGATCATGATGACGACCCTGGCCGCCTTCATGGGCGCGCTGCCGATCGCCCTGGGCCTGGGCGCCGGCGCCGAACTGCGCCAGCCGCTGGGCCTGGCCGTGTGCGGCGGGCTGATCTTCTCGCAGGTGATCACGCTGTACGTCACGCCCGTCATCTACCTGTTCCTCGACAAGTACAGCGGCAACGGCCCGATGAGCGACGCCGAACTCGTCGAGCCACCGCCGGAACCGCACAAGGTGGAACTGAAGGCCGTGAACCTGTCCTGAAGAAAAGCAAAAGTTGCCCGAAAAATGGGGACGTACCCCATTTTTCAGGCAACTATCACCGGCAGGACTGCTTGAAAGCGGAGTTTCCCGGCCCCAACTGGCTCACAAGGTGCGGATACATACGGTAACATCCGTTAACTGCAAGCTCGCGTAAGCTTGCCCGACTTGGCCCGGCACCGCCGGTTTGCGCACAGAAAACGGTTTATCTTGCTCCAGCACAGCCATACCCACGGTCCCGACGAAGTCTGCCCCACCTGCGGCCAGGTCATCCCGGCCGTTGGCCTGCCGCTCCGGTATGGCGACAACAAGCCGAACCGCACCGGCCTGGCCATTGCGATCGGCCTGCACGTCCTGATCGTCGCGTTGATCATGATGAACCCGGAAACGCTGATCAAGCTGAAGCCGCCATCGAAGGCTGGCGAGATGGTGTACATCACGCCGCCATCGCCGACGCCCACGCCGCCCAAACCGCAGCCCGCGCCGCAAAAAACGGCGCCGCAAAAAACGGCGCCGCAAAAGCAACCGAAAGTCGCCCAGGCCAAGCCGCGCCCGGCGCCGCCGCCCATCAAGCGCACCAACAACGACGCCATCACCGATCCGAACCGGCAGGAAACCCCGCCGCCGCCGGTGAAGGCCGACATGACGCCGCCGCCACCGGACGTGACCGACATGTCGCAGATGGTGGAAGCGGCACGCCGCCGCCGCGGCGCCGTCGAGACCCCGACCACGGAAAGCGCCGAGAGCGCCGATGCGAAAGCCAAGGCCCGCGCGGTTGCCAACATCATGGGCGCCCAAGGGCGCAACTCGGCTGGCGAGCGCGACGATTCGGGCGGCATCTTCGACGTGCAAAACCAGACATTCAACAGCGCCGACCTGAAATTCCGCGGCTGGAACACCAACTTCAAGCGCCGCTGGCTGTCGCAGGTGAAGGTCGAGCTGGGCAGCGAGATCGACATTGAAAATGCCGTCGTCACCAAGATGATCGAGCTGATCCGCAAGGAAAAGCCGGGCGACTTCGAATGGGAATCGCACCGGCTGGGCCGTGTCGTGAAGATGAGCGCCCGGAAGGAAGACGAGGCGGAATTGCGTGCCTTCCTGCTGAAGGAAATGTACCCGCGCTATATCCGCCCGGCGGGCCGGTAGCCATCCATCAGGCCCGCTGCGGGGCGCGTTGCAGCGCCTCGCCGGCCCAGTAAAGCAGGGCCGCGGCCGGCATCGCCATGCCGGCCAGCAGCGCGGCGTGCCAGCCGTAGCCTGCATACACCCAGCCGCCCAGCGCGGAACCCACCGCGCCGCCCGCGAAGAACACGGCGAAATACAGGCCGTTCAGGCGGCTGCGCACGTCGGCGCCCAGCGTGAAGATGGCGCGCTGGCCCAGCACCAGGTTGGCCGCCACGCCCATGTCCAGCACGATCGACGCCACCACCAGGATCGCCAGCGCCACATGGTGCGAACCGGTGGCGTGGGAAAACAGCAGGGGCAGGGCGAAGCCCGCGATGCCCAGGCCCAGCGCGGCGGCCGTGGCCGGCAGGCTGTGGCCCGCATCGGCCAGCTTGCCGGCAACCGGCGAAGCGACCGCGCCGGCCATGCCGACCAGCGCGAAGATCGCGATACCCGTCTGCGACAGGCCGAACGACGGACCGGCCAGCGCCAGCGGCACCACGGTCCAGAACAGGCTGAACGCACCGAACAGGCCGGCATGGTAGGCGGCGCGGCGGCGCAGTACGGGCGTGGTACGGAACAGCGTCCACAGCGAACCGATCAGTTTTGCATACGATGTGCGCGACTGCGGCACCCGCTGCGGCAATTTCACGCGCAGCACGACGGCCAGCAGCGCGATCAAGCCGGCCGCGCCGGCAAACACCACGTGCCAGCTGGCGTGGTCGGCGACCAGGCTGGCCACCGGCCGCGCCAGCATGATCCCCAGCAGCAGCCCGCTGACGACCTTGCCGACCGTGTGCCCCCGCTTCGATTCATGCGACAGGTGGGCGGCGAACGGCACCAGGATCTGCGCCGCGACGGAGCCCACCCCGATGGCCAGCGCCGCGGCCAGGAACACCGGCGCGCTGGTGGCGAAGGCGGCAACGGCCAGTGCCACGGCCGTGGCGGCCAGCGCGGTCACGACCAGCCGGCGGTTTTCCAGCAGGTCGCCCAGCGGCACGATGAAGAGCAGCCCCAGCGTATAGCCGACCTGCGTCAGCGTGACGATCAGCCCGGCCGCACTGGCCGACAGCCCGGTGGCGGCCGCGATCGGCCCCACCAGGGTTTGCGCGTAGTACAGGTTGGCGACGATGAGCCCGGCGGCGGCGGCCAACAGCAGCACCATCGAGGGTGCGATATGGTCATGCGGTTCTTGATGCGATGTCATGGCGTTCCCCATGGAAGTGAATGGGACCAGTCTGGGGCGTCGCCGATGGCCTGTGATCCGCCATCGGGGGCGCCGCGTACCGGCAGGATTGGATGGGGAAAGTGTACGCAGCGAAAGAGAGAAGATAATCCCCCAATAATCGACCTATACTTTTCACTTTATGTGAACAATAGGCGCCACCATGGACAAACTGCGGGCCATGCAAGTCTTCGTGCGCATCGTCGAAGCGAACAGTTTTACCCGGGCGGCCGAAACGCTGGGCCTGCCCCGCGCGGCGCTCACGGCCACCATCAAGAACCTGGAAGCGTACCTCGGCACCACGCTGCTGCAGCGGACCACGCGCAAGCTGGCGCTGACGCCGGATGGCGCCGACTACCACGCGCAGTGCGTGCAGATCCTCGATGCGGTGGCGCTGGCCGAACAGGGTTTCCGGGCCGGCGCCGGCAAGCCCCGGGGCACGCTGCGGGTCGACCTGCCGGACGCCGTGGGCCGCCACGTGGTCCTGCCCCACATCGCCGCCTTTGCCGAGGCGTGGCCCGAGCTGGCGCTCACGCTCAGCTTTTCGGACCGGCTGGTCGACCTCACGCAGGAAGGCATCGACTGCGCGCTGCGCGTGGGCGACTTGCAGGATTCATCGCTGGTGGGGCGGCAGGTGGGCAGCATGCGCTTCGTGACGTGCGCGGCGCCCGCCTACCTGGATCGCCACGGTGCGCCGCAGAGCATCGGCGACCTGCGGCACCACCAGGGCATCGTGCATTTCTCCGGCCGCACGGGGCGGCCGTTCGACTGGGACTTCCTCGCCGATGGCGAGCTCGTCAAGACCCAGGTGCCGGGCCGCATCGCGGTCGACAATGCCGATGCCAACGTGGCCTGCGCGCTGCAGGGCCTCGGCATCACGCAGGCGGCCCGCTACCAGGTGCGCGGCCACCTGGAGCGGGGCGAGCTGGTGGCATTGCTGGCCGACACCCCGCCGGCGCCGATGCCGGTCTCGCTGCTGTATCCGCGCGGGCGGATGGCGGCGCCGAAGCTGCGCGTGTTCGCGGAATGGCTCACGGAACGGCTGGCCGGGGAGCCGGATCTCTGCCTGGCGCCAGCCTCAACCCAATAGCTCCAGGCAATGTTGCCAAGATTCGGGGACAGTCCCCATTTTTTGGAAACATTCCGAATAGCTGGCTAATAGCTATGCGACCACTGCTGTTTTCGGCTTATTTTCGTGGAAAAGTTGCCAAGAAACGGGGACTGTCCCCAGGTATGCGGGTGGGCCCGGTGTTGTTTTGCGACCAGCTGGGCAATAAAAAAGCGGGCCGGCGGCCCGCTTGATCGGTGGCTGTGCGACAGGCTTACAAGCCCTTCAGCTTGCGCGCGATATCCAGTGCGAAATACGTCAGCACGCCATCGGCGCCGGCGCGCTTGAAGGCCAGCATCGATTCCATCATCACCTTGTCGTGGTCGAGCCAGCCGTTTTGCGCGGCCGCCTTGATCATCGCGTATTCGCCGCTGACCTGGTAGGCGAACGTCGGCACCTTGAACTCGTCCTTCACGCGGCGCACGATGTCGAGATACGGCATGCCGGGCTTCACCATCACCATGTCCGCGCCTTCCTGCAGGTCGCCGGCCACTTCGCGCAGTGCCTCGTCGCTGTTGGCGGGATCCATCTGGTACTGGTTCTTGTCGCCCTTGCCGAGGTTCTTCGCCGAGCCGACGGCATCGCGGAACGGGCCGTAGAACGCCGAGGCGTACTTGGCCGAGTAAGCCATGATGCGCGTGTGGATGTGGTCCTTGCCTTCCAGCGCCTGGCGGATCGCGCCGATGCGGCCATCCATCATGTCCGATGGCGCAACGACATCCACGCCCGCTTCGGCCTGCGTCAACGCCTGGCGCACCAGCATGCCGGTGGTGATGTCGTTGATCACGTAGCCGGCTTCGTCGATCAGGCCATCCTGGCCGTGGCTGGTGTACGGGTCCAGCGCCACGTCGGTGAGGATGCCCAGCTCAGGGAAATTCTTCTTTAGTTCACGCACGGCGCGCGGCACCAGGCCTTCCGGATTGGTGGCTTCGATACCGTCCGGCGTCTTCAGCGATGCGTCGATGACCGGGAACAGCGCCAGCACCGGAATGCCCAGCGACACGCACTCTTCGGCCACCTTCAGCAGCAGGTCGACCGAGACCCGTTCCACGCCCGGCATCGACAGCACCGGCTCGCGCACGTTGCTGCCTTCGAGGATGAAGACCGGGTAGATCAGGTCCGCCGCGGTGACCACGTTCTCGCGCATCAGTGCGCGGGAAAACGGATCGCGGCGCATGCGGCGCATGCGCATCGCGGGGAACTGGGCGGAGAAGTGGGAGCTGTGCATCGCTGGGGATTCCTTATTCGGGGTCGGACTCGGACTCGGGTTCGGGCGCGGGGGGATCGACGTTCAGCCCGACCAGCTCCTCGATCTTCGCGGTGGCTTCGTCGATGCCGACACGCTTCAGCGCCGAGAACAGCTGCACGGTGAACGGGAAGCCTTCGCCGTCTTCGTCGACATAGCTGTCCAGCTTGGCCTGGGCCTGGCGCAGCGTGTTTACCGCCTCGCTGCGGGTCAGCTTGTCGGACTTGGTCAGGATGCAATGGATCGGCTTGCCCGTGGGAGCGAACCATTCCAGCATCTGGATATCCAGGTCGGTGAACGGGCGGCGCGCATCCATCATCAGCACCAGCGCGGCCAGCTGGTCGCGGCGCTGCACGTAGTCGCCCAGCAGGCGCTGCCAGTGCAGCTTGGCGTCGCCGGACACTTCCGCATAGCCGTAGCCCGGCAGGTCGGCGATCAGGCAGCGCACCTCGTCCATGTTGGTCGGGTCATGGCGGTGCATGGCCACGTGCGCCCCGCCTACGCTGAAGAAGTTGATGTGCTGCGTGCGGCCCGGCGTCTTCGAGGCGAACGCCAGCCCCTTCTGGTTGCAGAGAATATTGATGGCGGTCGATTTGCCCGCGTTGGAACGGCCGGCGAAGGCGATCTCCGGCACCGTGGTACGGGGCAGGTCGCGCAGGTGGTTGACGGTCGTGAAGAAGCGGGCTTGCCAGAGCTTGGACATGAAGAATTGCTACGAGAACAGGCAGTCGTGCCGGGAAGCTATTGTACAATAAGGAGTTACGGCCCGCTTCCGGGCAGGTCGGAGCACTCGAACATTGCGACATTTTATTGACTCGTTTCCTTAAGCTGGCTAAATGAGGTGCTGAATGAATCGTAGGTATTCACCAGTGGTACGCTCGATGTTCATAGCAATGATGGCGCTCTTCGCGGGGACGGCCAGCGCCGCCACCCCGCAGGCGCCGAAAGTGGATCCGGCCAAGGGCGCCACGCTCTATGCCGACGGCGATCCCGCCCGCGGCCTGCCTTCCTGCCTGTCCTGCCACGGCGCCGCCGGCAATTCCACGATCGTCGCCAATCCCAAGCTCGCCGGACAACCCGAGGGGTACCTGTACAAGCAGCTGGTGGACTTCACCAAGCCGGATCGCGCGCAGCCGATCATGACGACGTACGCCAAGATGCTGACGGACGAGGAAAAGAAGAACATTTCCGCGTACCTGGCCGCCCAGTCGCAGAAGCCGGGCGCCGCGAAAAACCGCGAGTCGATCGAATTGGGCAAGAAGATCTACCGCGGCGGCCTGGCCGAGAAAGCCGTGCCGGCGTGCGCCAGCTGCCACGGCCCGGCCGGTGCCGGCAATCCTTCGAAATACCCGCGCATCGGCGGCCAGCACCAGGACTACACGATTGCCCAGCTGGGCGCGTTCAAGGGCCACGGCCGCAAGAACAGCGTCGAGATGACGACGATCGCGCAGCGCATGACCGACGATGAAATCAAGGCCGTGGCCGATTACGTGGCCGGACTGAAATGAGCGGGTGCCTGGGTTGATTGACAGCGCACGCGCGGTCGACAGGCGGATGACATGGAAAAAAAGGCGGCTACCTCGACGGGGCCGCCATTTTTTTTGTTACTATGCCTGACGAAATTGTATACAAAAAGCCGGGCTTCACATGCAGTTCCACATGAAGTGTCAAATGAGTACAGTCGCATGAGCACCACCGTATGAGCACCACCAGCACGACGGGCATCCGTCTCAATACCCGCCGCCAGGCGTTCAACGAAGCGGTCGAATTGCTGTCTTCGATGCGTTTCGCGATCGCGCTGCTGGTGATGATCGCGATTTCCGCCATCATCGGCACGATCATGCAGCAGAACCAGCCGATGCCGAACTACGTGAACCAGTTCGGCCCGTTCTGGTTCGACGTGTTCGACAAGCTGGGGCTGTACGCCGTGTATTCGGCCTGGTGGTTCCTGGTAATCATGGGCATCCTCGTCGTTTCCACCTCGCTGTGCGTGGTGCGCAATGCGCCGAAGATGGTGAAGGACATGCGCAGCTGGCGCGAGAACGTGCGCGAACAGTCGCTGCGCAATTTCCACCACAAGGCCGAATGGCAGTCGCCGCTGCAGGCGAACGCGCTGGCCGGCCAGGTGGCGCAGCGCCTGGCGCATGCGGGCTACCAGGCCAGGGTCGTGGAAAAGGACGGCGGCCTGCTGGTGGCGGCCAAGCGCGGCGCGGCCAACAAGTTCGGCTACATCTTCGCCCACAGCGCCATCGTCATCATCTGCGTGGGCGGGCTGCTCGATTCGGATATTCCCATCCGCTTGCAGCAGTGGGCGCTGGACAAGACACCGTTTACCGGCGACGGCCTGATCGCGGCGATCCCGGACAAGCACCGCCTGGGCGTGTCGAATCCCACGTTCCGCGGCAATACCGTGATCCCGGAAGGGCAGGCCAGCAGCTCGGCCGTGCTGTCGCGGCCGGACGGGGTGCTGATCCAGGACCTGCCATTCACGATCCAGCTGAAGAAGTTCACGATCGATTTCTACAGTACCGGCATGCCGAAGCTGTTTGCCAGCGATGTGGTGGTGCGCGATAACGCCACCGGCGAGACGCAAACGGCCACCATCGAAGTCAACAAGCCGTTCATCTGGAAAGGCCTGGCCGTGTACCAGGCCAGCTTCGAGGATGGCGGCAGCAAGCTGAAACTGACCGGGTTCCCCATGCAGGGCACGCAAAGCGGCAAGTTCGCGATCGACGGCATCGTCGGCAACGCCACCAGGCTGGACGATGCCCACACGGTCGAATGGACCGATTTCCGCCCGTTCAACGTGGAAAACACCGCCAGCCAGGACGTGCGCGCCGTGAAGCAGGGCGAGAAGCTGGGCAGCGCGTTTGCCCTGGGCCTCGACAAGCACCTGGGTTCGGCCGCCAAGAACGCCAACAACAAGGATCTGCAGAACGTCGGCCCCAGCGTGCAGTACAAGGTGCGCGACCAGACCGGCCAGGCGCGCGAATTCCAGAACTACATGCAGCCGGTCACGCTGGAAGGCGTGCCGATGTTCCTGTCCGGGGTGCGCGCCAGCCCGGGCGATCCGTTCAGCTACCTGCGCATCCCGGCCGACGATGAACACAGCGTGCGCGACTGGATGCGCCTGCGCGCCGCGCTGCACGACCCGGCGCTGCGCGAACGTGCCGCCGGCACGTATGCGGCGCGCATGTCGCCAGGCGGTGGAAAAAGCGACACGGTACAGTCGCAGCTGGCGCTGTCGGCCCTGAAGAGCCTCGAGATCTTCGCCGGCGACAAGGAGGCGGGCGGCTACATGTCGGTCAGCCGTTTCCTGGAAAAGGTGCCGAAGGCGGAGCAGGAAAAGGCGGCTGACATCTTCATGAAGATACTCAACGGCACGCTGTGGGAACTGTGGAACGTGGCGCGCGAGCGCGACGGCCTGGCCGCCATCGCGCCGGACGAGAAGCATGCGCGCTGGCTGCAGCTGTCGATGAATGCCCTGTCCGACAGCTTCTTCTATGGCGCGCCCGTCTACCTGCAGCTGGACGAGTTCGAGCAGGTGAAGGCTTCCGTGTTCCAGGTGACGCGTTCGCCCGGCAAGTCGGTGGTGTACCTGGGCTGCCTGTTCCTCGTGCTGGGCGTGTTCGCGATGTTCTACGTTCGCGAGCGGCGCCTGTGGGTGTGGGTCCGCGGCCAGGAGGACGGGGCGCACGCGCTGATGGCGATGAGCACGCAGCGCCGCACGCTCGATTTCGACCGCGAATTCGACGAACTGAAGGAAAAGCTGCCGCTGAAGGCGTAAGCTGGCGGAGCGGGCCAAAAAGCAGGCGGACGGCAGGCGGACGGCAGGCGGCAGGCAAGGCACGATACGAGAAGCTGGAGACCATGATGGAAATTACCCAAAACCAACCCTACGCGGCCACCCCCGGCTACTTCCGCCGGCTGTCGGCTTTCGACTGGCTGTTCGGCCTGGCGCTGCTGGCCGGCGCGCTGTTCGGCCTGAACCGCTACGGCGCGTACATGGACGGGTACGAAAAGGCCATCCTGCTGCTGTCCGTGCCCACCTTCGCGGCACTGGGCTGGCACTGGAAGCCGATGCGCGGGCTGATGCTGGCGATGGCGGTGCTGGCGCTGGGCGCGATCGCCATGTACGGCGGCGAGCTGGCGGCGGGCGAGAAGCGTTTCTGGCTGCGCTACATGCTGTCGAGCCAGTCCGCGATCCTGTGGATGAGCGTGTTCTTCTTCCTGTCCACGCTGTTCTACTGGATCGGGCTGGTGGCCCGTTCCTCCGCCGGCGGCGCGATCGGCGCGCGGCTGTGCTGGGGTGGCCTGTTGCTGGGCTGGACCGCGATGATGGTGCGATGGTACGAGTCCTACCTGATCGGGCCCGACGTCGGCCACATTCCCATCTCGAACCTGTATGAGGTCTTCATCCTGTTCTGCCTGATCACGGCGATGTTCCACCTGTACTACGAAGGCCGCTACGCGACCCGCCAGCTGGGCCCGTTCGTGATGCTGATCGTCTCGGCGGCGGTTGGCTTCCTGCTGTGGTACACCGTCACGCGCGATGCGCACGAGATCCAGCCCCTGGTACCGGCGCTGCAGAGCTGGTGGATGAAGATCCACGTGCCGGCCAACTTCATCGGCTACGGTACGTTCGCGCTGGCCGCCATGCTGGGCTGGGCGTTCCTGCTGAAGTATGAACGGCCGCGCACCATGTGGATCTGGCTGGTGGCCGTGCCGCTGGGGTTCATCGCCATCATGAACCTGGTTGCCTTCGTGACCGATGCGAGCGAGGCGATCCGCAATTCCACGCTGGGCACCAGCAAATTCATCCTCGGCCTCGTGGTGCTGTTCGCCGTGACGAACCTGCTGCGCAACCGGCTGGCGGAACGCATCCCCGATGCCGAAGTGCTGGAAGACATCATGTACAAGTCGATCTCGGCCGGCTTCGCCTTCTTCACGATCGCCACGATCCTGGGCGCGCTGTGGGCGGCCGAAGCGTGGGGCGGCTACTGGTCGTGGGACCCGAAGGAAACCTGGGCACTGATCGTGTGGCTGAACTATGCGGCATGGCTGCACATGCGGCTGATGTCCGGCCTGCGCGGCCGCGTGGGCGCATGGTGGGCGCTGGTCGGCCTGGTGGTCACCACGTTCGCCTTCATGGGTGTCAACATGTTCCTGTCGGGCCTGCATTCCTATGGCGAGCTGTAAGCGGGACCGGGAGCGCTTAATGCTGTCCTAAACGAATGGTTACCGGGATTGGTGTAAGGTTCATATAATTTTTCCCGCCCGGAGCCATCATGTTGATCAAGCGTTCCTCCAACGGCATCGACCTGCCGTTCTCCTCCGAAATCACGCCGCGCCATGTGTTCGAAGCGCGGCGCGATTTCATCCGGCAGATCGCCGCGGGCACGATCGCCAGCGGCGCACTGCTCGAGATGCTGACGCGCGAAGCGTTCGCCCAGGGCACCGGCCAGAAACTGCCGGCCAGGCTGAATCCCTCGTACTCCGCGCTGGACAAGCAGACCCCCCGCAAGGACGCGACCACCTACAACAATTTCTACGAGTTCGGCACCGACAAGAGCGACCCGGCCGAGAATGCGGGCACCCTGCGCACACGGCCGTGGACGGTGGCGATCGAAGGCGAAGTGAAGAAGCCGATGACGCTCGACATCGACTCGCTGCTGAAGCTGGCGCCACTGGAAGAACGCGTGTACCGCCTGCGCTGCGTGGAAGGCTGGTCGATGGTGATCCCGTGGGTGGGCTACTCGTTCTCGGAAATCATCAAGCGCGTGGAACCGACCGGCAACGCGAAATACGTGGAATTCATCACGCTGGCGGACCGGCAGCAGATGCCCGGCGTGCGCAGCCGCGTGCTGGACTGGCCCTACGTGGAAGGCTTGCGCATCGACGAGGCGAACCACCCGCTGACCCTGCTCACGCTGGGCATGTACGGCGAAGTGCTGCCGAACCAGAACGGCGCCCCGGTGCGCCTCGTGGTGCCGTGGAAATATGGCTTCAAGTCGGCCAAGTCGATCGTCAAGATCCGGTTTACACGCGACATGCCGCGCACCGCATGGAACAAGTCGGCACCGTCCGAATACGGTTTTTATTCGAACGTGAATCCCGACGTGGATCACCCGCGCTGGTCGCAGGCTTCCGAGCGGCGCATCGGCGAGGATTCGTTCCTGTCGCGCAAGCGCAAGACGCTGCTCTTCAACGGCTACAACGACGTGGGCTCGCTGTATTCGGGCATGGATCTCAAGAAATGGTTCTGATGCAGCCCACCGCGCGGCAGCTCACGGGCATCAAGGCGCTGGTGCACGTGCTGGCGCTGGTGCCGCTCGCCCGCCTGGTCTACCTCGTCTTCACCGACGCGCTGGTCGAACCGCTGCAATACATCACGCACTCGACGGGCGACTGGACACTGTACTTCCTGTGCATCGCGCTGGCCGTCACGCCGCTGCGGCGCCTGTCGAAGTGGAACTGGGTGCTGAAGCTGCGGCGCATGCTGGGCCTGTACGCGTTTTTCTACGGCCTGCTGCACTTCATCACCTTCCTGTGGTTCGACCATTTCTTCGACGTGGCGGCCATGCTGAAGGACGTCGCCAAGCGGCCGTTCATCCTGGTCGGCTTCATCGCCTTCGTGCTGCTGATCCCGCTGGCGGCCACCAGCACCAACGCGATGGTGAAACGGCTGGGCGGCAAGAACTGGCTGTGGCTGCACCGGCTGGTCTACGCGATCGTGCCGCTCGGCGTGCTGCATTACTGGTGGATGAAGTCCGCCAAGAACGACCTGGCGCAGCCGCTGCTGTTCGCCTGCATCGTCGGCGCGCTGCTGTTGATGCGGGTGTGGTGGGCGCGCCAGAAAAGCAAAGCGCCGGCTCGCGCCAGCGCCTGAAAAGTTGCCTGAAAAATGGGGACGGACCCCATTTTTCGAGCAACATTGCCTGAGGTCTCGGAAGTTTCCTGAAATCGGGGTCTGACCCCGATTTCAGGCAATATTCAGCGGATCACCGACTCCAGCGCGAACAGCTCTTCCGGCGTCTCGCGCCGGCGCACCAGGTGCACCTGGCCGCCGTCGACCATCACCTCGGCGGCGCGGCCGCGGGTGTTGTAGTTGGACGCCATCGTCATGCCATACGCGCCGGCCGTCTTCATGACCAGCAGGTCGCCAGCCTCGACAGGCAGTTCGCGGTCGCGCGCCAGCCAGTCGCCGGATTCGCAGATCGGGCCGACCACGTCGAACACGGCGCCGGCCGTTTCACGTTTGACCACGGGCTGCATGTCCATCCACGCCTGGTACAGGGCAGGGCGGGCCATGTCGTTCATCGCCGCGTCGACGATGCAGAAGTTCTTCTCTTCGCCGTGCTTGATGAATTCCACCTTCGTCAGCAGCACGCCGGTATTGCCGACGATCGAACGGCCCGGCTCGAAGATAACCTTGATGCCGCGGCCGCCGTGCTTTTCCGCACGCCACGCATCGACCCGCTGGAATACGCGGTTCACGTAATCGCCAGCCGGCGCGGGCTGCTCTTCGCCGGCCACGCCGTAGTCGATGCCCAGGCCGCCGCCGAGGTCCACGTGGTGCAGGTGGATGCCTTCGGCCGCCAGGGCGTCGATCAGCTCGATCAGGCGGTCCAGCGCTTCCAGCAGCGGCGTGTCGTCCAGCAGCTGCGAGCCGATGTGGCAGTCGATGCCGACCGGCTCCAGGTTCGGCAATTGCGCGGCGGTACGGTAGGTGGCCAGCGCATCGTCGAAGGCCACGCCGAACTTGCTGGCCTTCAGGCCGGTGGCGATGTACGGGTGCGTCTTCGGATCCACGTTCGGATTCACGCGCAGCGAGATGCGCGCCTTCTTGCCCAGCGCGCCGGCCACGGCGTTCAGGCGGTGCAGCTCGGGGATCGACTCCACGTTGAAGCACAGGATGTCATGGCCGAGCGCCAGGCGCATCTCCGCCTCGCTCTTGCCCACGCCCGAGAAAATCACTTTCTTCGGATCGCCGCCGGCGGCGATCACGCGCAGCAGTTCGCCGCCCGACACGATGTCGAAGCCGGCACCGCGGCGCGCCAGCAGGTCCAGGATCGCCAGGTTCGAATTGGCCTTCATCGCATAGCAGATGAGGGCATCGCGGCCGGCGCAGGCATTTGCATAGGCATCGAAGTTGTCCAGCAGCTGGGCCCTGGAGTACACATAGGTCGGCGTACCGAATTGCTCTGCAATGGCGGGCAGGGAAACGCCTTCGGCGTGCAGCACGCCGTTCTGATAGTCGAAGTGGGACATGGATGAACTGAGAGTCTGCGGAAGAATTTACTGTTGTGATGCGGGGGGCGTCGAAGGAACGGGAGCGGAAGGTGGCGCCACGCCGGGCTTGCCGGTCGGCGAATCGGTCTTGACGGGGGGCTTTGGCAGGTACAGGGCACCGGTCTGGCCGCAACCGGCAAGCGATACGGCGATCAGCATGGGAATCAAGATACGCGCTGGAGTGGACTTCACGATTAGAATCTCGTTATTACAGAACCCTTGGAGTGTAGCATGACCGAAACCGAATTCCTGGACCTGGCCGACAGCACGCTGAATGCCATCGAAGCCGCGCTGGACCGCCTGAACGACGACAACCGGCTCGATGTCGAATGCAGCCGCAACGGCAACGTGCTGGAAATCGAATTCCTGCACAACGGTTCCAAGGTCATCGTCAACAGCCAGGCCGCGATGCAGGAACTGTGGGTGGCCGCGCGCTCCGGCGGCTTCCACTACCGCCGTGTTGATGGCCGCTGGATCGACACGCGCGACGGCGGCGAGCTGTTCGACGCGCTGTCGCAGATCGCCACCGAACAGTCCGGCGGCTCGCCGGTGATCGTCAGCGAAAACCCGTAACGTTGGGAACTTTCGCGATCCGCATCCCGAAAATCTTTTCACCCTACTGCAACGGCCGGGGTCAGACCCGCCGGGTCTGACCCCAGGGTTACGCCTTTGGGGTGAACGACATCAAAAACGGTGACAGTCACCAATTAATCTGGAACATCTGTTTCCGGAAAAACGGTGACAGTCACCAATTAATCTGAAACAGCTGTTTCCGGAAAAATGGTGCCTGTCACCGTTTTTGTGTCACCGATTTTGCAAAGCACGCTTCGCGAACCCACCGGTCAAGCCACCGGTTTTCTTCGGTCACGCCAGCCGGTTATCGGCGATGTGATAGTGCGGGTCCTCGAACTCGTTCACCTCGACCATGCCCTTGGCATTCGTGAGGATTTCCAGGCAGTCCGGCGACAGGTGCCGCAAGTGCAGCGTCTTGCCGGCCTGCTGGTAGCGCGTGGCCAGCGTGTCGATCGCTTCCACGGCCGAGTGGTCCACCACCTTCGCGTCGCGGAATTCGACCACCACGTGCGCCGGGTCGTTCTTCGGGTCGAACAGCGCGGCGAAGTTGGCCGTCGAGGCGAAGAACAGCGAGCCCTTCAGCGTGTACACCTTCCAGCCGCGCTCGTCGGTCGAGATGTCGGCGCGGATTTCCTTGGCGTGCTGCCACGCGAACACCAGCGCCGCGAACACCACGCCGGCCAGCACCGCCACCGCCAGGTCCGTGAGCACGGTGATCAGCGTGACGCCGACCACGATCACGGCATCCTGCCGGGGAATCTTGCGCAGCGTTTGCAGGCTGCCCCAGGCGAAGGTCTTTTCGCAGACCACGAACATCAGCCCCACCAGCGCGGCCAGCGGAATCATCTCGATCCAGCGCGACAGCAGCACGATGAACCCCAGCAGGAACAGCGCGGCCGTGATGCCGGAGATGCGGTGCCGGGCGCCGTTGTTGATGTTGATCATGCTCTGGCCGACCAGCGCGCAGCCGCCCATCGAGGCGAACAGGCCGCTGATCACGTTCGCCAGCCCCTGCGCCATGCTTTCCCGGTTCGGCCTGCCGCGCGTATCGGTGATGGCATCGATCAGGTTCAGCGTCAGCAGCGTTTCGATCAGGCCGATGGCGGCCAGGATCAGCGAGTACGGCAGCACGATGTACAAGGTGTCCAGTGTCGCCGGCACCTGCGGCAGGTGGAACGTGGGCAGGCCGCCGGCGATCGAGCCCATGTCGCCGACGGTTTTCGTATCGATGCCCAGCGCGGCCACGAGGCCGGAGACAAGCAGGATCGCCGCCAGCGATGCCGGCAGCGCTTTCGTCAGCCGCGGCAGCACGTAGATGATCGCCATGGTCAGCGCCACCAGCCCCAGCATCGTCCACAGCGCATCGCCCCGCAGCCACTGCCCGCCCACCTTGAAGTGGCCGAACTGGGCGATGAAGACGACGATGGCCAGGCCGTTGACGAAACCCAGCATCACCGGATGCGGCACCATGCGGATGAACTTGCCCAGCCTGAACGCGGCGAACAGCAACTGGAACACACCCATCAGCACCACGGCCGCGAACAGGTATTCGGGCCCGTGCGAGACCACGAGGCTCGTCATCACCACGGCCAGCGCGCCCGCCGCGCCGCAGATCATGCCCGGCCGGCCCCCCAATGCGGAGGTGACGAGGCAAACGATGAACGCGGCATACAGGCCGGTCAGCGGGCTGACGTGCGCCAGCAGCGCGAAGGCGATCGCCTCCGGCACGAGGGCCAGCGAAACGGTGATGCCCGACAGGACATCGGTGCGCAGCTGCGCGGGATTTGGCAGGGAGAAGGTCATGTTCGGTACTCGTAAAAAAACAATGCCGGACATCCGGGCAGTCATGCCCGAATGTCCGGCACCAGCATCGGCCGCGGCTGCCGGTTCTAGAACAGCTCGTTCTTGACGGCGTCGCGCGCCTTTTCCTCTTCCGGCGTGCCGCGCGTGGCGCCTTCCAGGCTTTCGACGCCGACGCCCGGCGGGTTCTCGGCATAGTAGTAATCGCCATTGGCCATCACGATCCCGTCCGGCACCGGCCGTTCCTCGACCGGGATGGTCTTCAGCGCCTTCTGCATGTAGCCGATCCAGATCGGCAGCGCCAGGCCGCCGCCCGTTTCACGGTTGCCCAGGTTCTTCGGCTGGTCGTAGCCGATCCAGGCGATGCCCACCAGCTTCGACTGGTAGCCGGCGAACCAGGCGTCGATCGAGTCGTTGGTCGTGCCGGTCTTGCCGGCCAGGTCCGGGCGCTTGAGGATCTGCTGGGCCTTGGCGGCGGTGCCATAGCGCGCCACGTCGCGCAGCATCGAATCCATCAGGAACGCGTTGCGCTCGTCGATCACGCGGTTGCCTTCCACGCCGGCGCGGTCGGGCGCGGCCTGCGACAGGATGCGGCCGTTGGCATCGGTGACTTTCGAGATCAGGTAAGGCGTCACCTTGTAGCCGCCATTCGCGAACACGGCATAGGCGCCGGCCATCTGCAGCGGCGTCACGGCGCCGGCGCCCAGCGCCAGGGTCAGGTAGGGCGGGTTCTTGTCCGCTTCGAAACCGAAGCGCGTGGTGAATTCCTGGCCATATTTCGCGCCGATCCTGTGCAGGATGCGGATCGACACCATGTTCTTGGACTTCGTCAGGCCGCGCCGCATCGTCATCGGGCCTTCGTAGCGGCCGTCGTAGTTCTTCGGTTCCCATGCCTGGCCGCCGGTCTGCCCGGCGTCGAAGGAAATCGGCGCATCGTTGATGATGGTGGCCGGCGACAGGCCGCGCTCCAGCGAGGCGGCATAGATGAACGGCTTGAACGAGGAACCCGGCTGGCGCCATGCCTGCGTCACGTGGTTGAACTTGTTGCGGTTGTAGTCGAAGCCGCCCACCATCGCCTTGATCGCGCCATCCTCGGTGCTGGCGGCCACGAAGGCCGATTCGATTTCCGGCATCTGCGTGATCTGCCAGTCCTTCTCCTCCTGCATCACGCGGATCACGGCGCCACGGCGGATGCGGCGGTTCGGCGCGGCCTTGTCGGACAGCCATGCCTTGCCCATCGCCAGCCCGGCGCCGGTGATGGTGATTTCCTCGCCCGAGGCGGTCATCGCCGTCACTTTCGCCGGCGATGCCGACAGCACCATGGCGGCCACGATATCGTCGCTGTCCGGGTGCTCGGCCAGTTCGGTCTCGATCACCTCGTCGGCTTCGGCGCGGTTCTTCGGCAGGTCCACGTAGGCTTCCGGCCCGCGGTACGGGTGGCGGCGCTCGTAATCCATCACGCCCTTGCGCAGCGCGAGGTAGGCGGCATCCTGGTCGGCCTTGGTGATCGTGGTGAACACGTTCAGGCCGCGCGTATAGGTGTCTTCCTTGAACTGTTCGTAGACGAGCTGGCGCGCCATCTCGGCCACGTATTCGGCATGCACGCCGAATTCGCTGCTGTCGGTCTTCACCTTCAGCTGTTCGTTCTTCGCCTCTTCGTACTGCGCCGGCGTGATGTAGCCCAGGCTTGCCATGCGCTGCAGGATGTATTGCTGGCGCGTCCGGGCGCGCTTCGGGTTCACCACCGGGTTGTAGGCGGAGGGCGCCTTCGGCAGGCCGGCCAGCATGGCCGCTTCGGCGATCGAGATGTCGCGCAGGTCCTTGCCGAAGTAGATCTGCGCCGCCGACGCGAAGCCATAGGCCCGCTGGCCCAGGTAGATCTGGTTCATGTAGACCTCGAGGATCTGGTCCTTCGTCAGGTTCTGCTCGATCTTCCAGGCCAGCAGCGCTTCATAGGCCTTGCGCTTGAGGGTCTGTTCGCTGGAAAGGAAGAAGTTGCGCGCGACCTGCTGCGTGATCGTCGAGGCGCCCTGGCGCGCGCCGCCGGTGGCATTGTGGAATGCCGCGCGCAGGATGCCCAGGTAATCGACGCCGCCGTGCTCGTAGAAGCGGTCGTCCTCGATCGCCAGCACGGATTTCTTCATCACGTCCGGGATGTCCTTGAAGCGCACCAGGTTGCGGCGTTCCTCGCCGAATTCGCCGATCAGCACGTTGTCGGCCGAATAAATCCGCAGCGGCATCTTGGGGCGGTAATCGGTCAGCGTATCGAGCGAGGGCAGGCTGGGGTAAGCCAGCGCCAGCCCGAACACGACGAGCAGCACCAGGACCAGTACCAGCCCCACCACGGAACCGAGCGCCATCAGCAGCAGGTTCTTCGGGGACTTCGACTTGGCCTTGTTGGAAGCGTTGTTCGGAGGAGTCATGCAGGGAAAACCTTTGAAATTTTGTGCAGGCATTATAAGCGAGCCGCTTCCGCTGGCGCGCTAGCCCGGCGCGGCAGTGAACAAGCCGCCAACTGTCTTGTCGGCCTGGCCACGTATCGGCGCCAGAGTGTGGCTTCCCGCGCACATGAAAGTAAATGTGCCTAGCGGAAATACCTTTACAGTTGCCCTGCGGAATTGCTAGCATCCATCTTGCCGTCCGGAATTTTTCACGTAAGCGACGGTTTTCAAACGGATTTTTCACTTTTTACTAATTATTCCGGAGCGGTTCCCCGCCGTGCCGGGCAGGGAATGCATCGATGATGCCAGACTGGAAGACGCTGTTCGGCGGCGCCGCGCCACCGCTCGTCGGGCTCGACATCAGCAGCTCCGGCGTGCGCCTGGTCGAACTGGCCGAAGCCGGCAAGGAAGGCATGCGTGTCGAGCGCTGCGCGGCCGAGGCGCTGCCGCGCGGCGCGGTGGCCGACGGCAACATCGAAAACCTGGACCAGGTGGTCGACGCGGTGCGCCGCCTGCTGAAGAAAAGCGGCACGCGGGCGCGCCACGTGGCGCTGGGCATGCCGCCGGCCGCCGTCATCACGAAAAAGATCGTGCTGCCCGCCGGCCTCTCCGAGGAACAGCTGGAAGTGCAGGTCGAGTCCGAAGCCAGCCAGTACATCCCCTTCGCGCTCGACGACGTGAGCCTGGACTTCGACGTCATCGGCCCGGTGGGCAGCTCGCAGGACGACATCGAAGTGATGCTGGCCGCGGCCCGCCGCGAAAAGATCGAGGACCGCGTCGCCGTGGCCGAGGCATCCGGCCTGAAGGCTTCCGTGATGGATATCGAATCGTATGCCGCGCGCGCCGCGGTAACCCGCGTGGCGGCGCAGATGCCCGGCGCGGCCGCGGGGCAGGTGATCGCGCTGTTCCAGATGGGCGCGTCGATTACCCATGTGTCGGTACTGGTCGACGGCGTCACGGTCTGGGAAAGCGAAAAGCCGTTCGGCGGCAATTCGCTGACGCAGGACATCGTGCGTGCCTACGGCCTGGCCTTCGACGAAGCCGAGGCGCGCAAGAAGACATGGAGCATGCCGCCGGGCGGCGCGCAAGGCAGCGACGTGCCGGGCAACTACGCGGCCGACATGCTGCAGCCCTTCCTGGAATCGGCCGCGCTGGAAGTCACGCGCGCGATCCAGTTCTTCTTCACCTCCACCCCCTACACGAAGATCGACCAGATCTTCCTGGCCGGCGGCTGCGCGATGCTGCCCGGCCTGCTGGACATCGTGGCCAGCCGCACGCGCATCGCCAGCGCGGTGGTCTCGCCGTTCCACGGCATGGCGCTGGCGCCCGGCGTGCGCGAGCAGCAATTGCGCGCCGACGGGCCGGCCTACCTGGTCGCCTGCGGCCTCGCCCTGAGGAGGTTCGGCTGATGGTCCGCATCAACCTGCTGCCCCACCGTGAAGAAAAGCGCAAGCAGCGCAAGGCGGCGTTCGTCGCGCTGCTGGTGCTGTCGGCGCTGATCGGCGTCGGCATCGTGCTGCTGGTGGGCGGCTACAACGCGCGCGCCATCGCGGTGCAGGAACAGCGCAACGCGGTCCTGCAGACGGCGATCACGGCGCTGGACGGCAAGATCGCCCGCATCGCCACCCTCAAGCAGGAAATCGAGGCGCTGAAGGCGCGCCAGCAGGCGGTGGAAGACCTGCAGGGCGACCGCAACCAGCCGGTCTACCTGCTCGACGAGCTGGTGCGGCAGACACCGGAAGGCGTTTACCTCAAAGGCTTCCGCCAGGATGGCCAGCGCGTGACGGTCGACGGTTACGCGCAATCGCAGGAGCGCGTGTCCGAACTGCTGCGCAACCTGTCCAGCGCATCGCCGTGGCTGGAACGGCCGGACCTGATCGAGGTGAAGGCGGGCGTGATCGGCCAGGCGAAGAACCCGCGCAAGGTCGTCGAATTCTCGCTCGTGGTCGGCATCAAGCGCCCTCGCCAGGGGGATGCCAACGACAAGGAAGGCAACGACGCGGACGGTAACGAAGCAGACGGCGGGACCGGCACGCCGGCCGCCGCGAAGGCAGGCTGACATGGCAATCGCAAAGGTATTCGACAAGGGAAACGACAGGGCAGGCGGCAAGGCGGCCGGCAAGGGAATCGACAAGGTAGTCGAAAAGCGGCGCCTGGCCGAATCGCTGGCCGCGCAATTCCAGGGCCTGAACGGCGTGCATCCCGGCCAGTGGCCGCTGGCGCCGCGCATCCTGTGCGGCATCGGCGTGGTGATCGGCATGCTGGTGCTGGGCTACTTCGGCTACTGGAGCAGCCAGTTCGAGGAACAGGAGGCGGGTGCCGCCCAGGAACAGCAGCTGCGCGACAAGTACCGGCTGAAGACGGCGCAGGCGATCAACCTCGATGCGCTGACGGCCCAGAAGGCACAGGTGGACCAGTACGTGGTGCGCCTCGAGAAGCAGCTGCCCAGCAAGGCCGAGATGGCGGCGCTGCTGTCGGACATCAACCAGGCCGGCGTTGGCCGGGGCCTGCAGTTCGAGCTGTTCAAGCCCGGCCAGGTGGTGGCGCGCGATTACTACGCCGAGCTGCCGATCGATATCAAGGTGACCGGCGGCTACCACGACCTGGGCGCATTCGCCGGCGACATGGCGAACCTGCCCCGCATCGTCACGCTGAACAACATGGAACTGGTCACGAACAAGGATGGCACGCTGACGCTGAACGCGGTCGCCAAGACCTTCCGCTACCTCGACCAGGATGAAGTGGCCGCGCAGAAGAAGGCGGCCGAAGAGAAGAAGAAGGGTGGCAGGAAATGACGCCGATGATGAAACAGGCAAGGCTTCCCGCCGCGCTGCTGTTGCTCGCGTTCCTGGCAGGCTGCGGCGACCGCGACGAACAGGAAGTGCGCCAGTGGATGAAGGAAGTGGACGCGACGACCCGCGTGGCCGTCAAGCCGCTGGCCGAGCCGAAGACGTTCATGCCGTTCGCCTACGCGTCGGCGGGCTCGCCGGATCCGTTCGATCCGAACAAGCTGCTGACCGACCGCGCCGCCGCCCGCCCGGGCACCGGCGTGGCGCCGGATACCAGCCGGCGCAAGGAACCGCTCGAGGGCTTCCCGCTCGACACGATGCGCATGGTCGGCATGATGAAGAAGGGCCGCTCGGTGCTCGCCCTGCTGCAGATCGACCGCACCGTCTACCAGGTGCAGGCCGGACAGCGGCTGGGCCAGAACTACGGCATCGTCACGTCGGTGTCGGAAAGCGCCGTGAACGTGAAGGAAACGGTACAGGATGCGAGCGGCGAATGGGTCGAGCGCATCGCCACGTTGGAACTGCAGGAAAGCAAGGAGATCTCCCCATGATCGCAATGGACACCATGCGCCGCTTCGGCGCCGCCCTGGCGCTCGCACTGACCTGCGTGGGCGCCAGCATGCCGGCCCGCGCGCAAGCCGGCAATGCGATCGAATCCGTGACCGCCAGCCGGCAGGGCGCAAACGTGATCGTGAAGATCGCCCTCGGCCACGCGCCCGCCGCGGCACCGGTGAGCTTCGCGACCGCGAACCCGCCGCGCATCGCGCTCGATTTCGGCAAGACCAGCAACGCCACCGGCAAGACCGCGCAGGACATCGAGGTGGGCGACCTGCGCAGCGTGAACGCGGTGCAGGCGGGCGACCGTTCGCGCCTCGTGTTCAACCTGAAGCGCGCGCTGAACTACGCCACGGCGGTGGACGGCAAGAACGTGATCCTGACCATCGATGGCTCGGGTGGTGTCGCCACGGCGCTCGATGCGCGCGGGGTGCCCGCGGCTGCCCCGGTGGTCCCGGTGGCCCCGAAGGCGGCCGGCAAGCCCGGGCTGCGCGCCGTCGATTTCCGCCGCGGTACTGGCGGCGAGGGCCGCATCGTCGTCGACCTGCCGAACAACACCGTGGCGGTCGACGTGAAGCAGAACCCGAAGGGCGTCACCGTCGATTTCCTGAAGACCGGCCTGCCGGAGACGCTGCGCCGCCGGCTGGACGTGACCGACTTCGGCACGCCGGTCACCCGCGTGACCACCGCGCCGCAAGGCGAGAACGTGCGCCTGCAGGTGGAAGCTACCGGCCTGTGGGAACAGAACGTGTACCAGAGCGACACGCAGCTGGTGATCGAAGTGAAGCCGATCAAGGAAGACCCGAACAAGCTGGTGCAGGGCACCCAGGGTTATCGCGGCGAGAAGGTGTCGTTCAACTTCCAGAACATCGAAGTGCGTGCCGCGCTGCAGGCGGTGGCCGACATCTCGGGCCTGAACATCGTCTCTTCCGACAGCGTGACGGGCAGCCTGACGCTGCACCTGAAGGAAGTGCCGTGGGACCAGGCGCTGGACGTGATCCTGCAGGCCAAGGGCCTGGACATGCGCAAGAACGGCAACGTGATCTGGATAGCGCCGAAGGAAGAGCTGCTGACCAAGGAAAAGCTGGAGCTGGAGCAGCGTGCCCAGATCGCCGACCTGGAGCCGCTGAAGTCGGAAATCTTCCAGCTCAACTACCAGAAGGCCGAGGCGTTCAAGATGGTGTTCGGCCTCGACGGCGCCAGCGATGCGAAGAACCGCATCCTGTCGCGCCGCGGCAGCGCCATCATCGAACCGCGTACCAACCAGCTGTTCGTGACGGACATCCCGTCCCGCCTGGAAGAAGTGCGCAAGCTCATTTCCAAGACCGACATCGCCAGCCGGCAGGTGCTGATCGAGGCGCGCATCGTCGAAGCCAACGATGGCTTCACGCGCAACCTGGGCGCCAAGCTGGGCTTCGCCGACTTCAAGGGCACCAACGGCGGCAACCACGCCTTCGTATCCGGCAACATGACGGGTGCCGGCCGGCTGACCGGGCAGGTGGAGCCGTCCGGTTCGGCCGACGACTTCAGCAACACGCAGTTCATCAACCTGCCGGCGGCGCCGATCAACGGCGTGGCGGCGGGCAGCCTGGCCGTGAGCCTGTTCAACTCGGCCGCGAACCGCTTCCTGAACCTGGAACTGTCGGCGCTGGAAGCGGACGGCACCGGCAAGATCATCTCCAGCCCGCGCGTGGTCACGGCCGACAAGTCGGTGGCCACCATCGAGCAGGGCCTGGAGCTGCCCTACCAGGTGGCGACCAGCAGCGGCGCCACGTCGATCGTGTTCCGCAAGGCCAACCTGCGCCTGGAAGTGATCCCGCAGATCACCCCGGACGGCAACGTCGTCATCGACGTCGACGTCAACAAGGACAGCGTGGGCGCCGAAACCCGCGCCGGCTTCGCGATCGACACCAAGCACGTGAAAACCCAGGTGATGGTGGAAAACGGCGGTACCGTCGTGCTGGGCGGCATCTACCAGCAGACCGAGCGCAACAACGTGTCGAAAGTGCCGCTGCTGGGCGACGTGCCCGTGCTCGGCCACCTGTTCAAGACCACCAGCCGCACCAGCGAAAAGACCGAGCTGCTGGTGTTCATCACGCCGAAGATCGTGGCCGACAAGGTCTCCGCCCGCTGATCCACAAAAAGCCGGCCACTGGCTACAATCGTCTTGCAATGTTTCCTGAAAAACGGTGACAGGCTCCGATTACGTTGGAAAGTGTTTCGAAACCGGAGCCCCTCACCAGTTTTGCGTCAATGTTTCCTGAAAAACGGTGACAGGCTCCATTTTTTTTGCAACGTCCCCTGAAAACCGGTGACAGGCTCCGATTACGTTCGAAAGTTTTCGAAATCGGAGCCTGTCACCGGTTTTGTTCGAAATCGGAGCCTGTCACCGGTTTTGACGGGGCATCGCGTGGAGGCAAGTCTTGCCACTCGGATTACAATGGTGCGATATGCACTAATCTGATCCGCGATGCAAAATGTATTTTTGGTAGGACTGATGGGGGCGGGCAAGACCACGATCGGTCGCCTGCTCGCCCGCAAACTGGGCATGCGCTTCGTCGATTCCGATCACGAGATCGAGGAACGCACCGGCGCCACGATCCCGTGGATCTTCGAGATCGAAGGGGAAGCCAGCTTCCGGCGCCGCGAGGCGGAAGTGATCCGCGACCTGTGCGGCCAGCAGGGCATCGTGCTCGCCACCGGCGGGGGCGCCATCCTCAATCCCGAATCGCGCGCGCTGCTGCGCGAACACGGCACCGTGATCTACCTGCGCGCCAGCATCACCAGCATCCTTGCCCGCACGGGCCACGACAAGAACCGGCCGCTGCTGCAAACAGCCGATCCGCGCAAGAAACTCGAGGAGTTGCTGGCCCAGCGCGAGCCGCTGTACCTGGAGATGGCGCGCATCGTCGTCGATACCGGCCGGCCTAACGTACAATCGATGGTCCAGATCATCATCAACCAGCTGGACGCCCTGGCTTGCCAGGATGCGCCCAACTGTATTACGCAGGCACAGGCTTCCATGAACGAACAGACCAATATCCTCCTGAACGTGGACCTCGGCGAGCGCAGCTACCCGATCTCGATCGGCCCGGCCGTGCTCGACGACAGCGCCATGCTGGCGCGCCACGTCGGCGGCCGCAAGGTCGCGATCATCACCAACACCACCGTCGCGCCGCTGTACCTGGAGCGCCTGGCCGCCCCGCTGGCCGCGGCGGGCAAGGAAGTGATTTCCGTGGTGCTGGATGACGGCGAGGAGCACAAGAACTGGGCCAGCCTGATGCGGATCTTCGATACGCTGCTGGCCAACAAGTGCGACCGCAAGACCACGCTGGTGGCACTCGGCGGCGGCGTCATCGGCGACCTGACCGGCTATGCCGCCGCGTCGTACATGCGCGGCGTGGACTTCATCCAGGTGCCCACCACGCTGCTGTCGCAGGTCGATTCCTCGGTGGGCGGCAAGACCGGCATCAACCACCCGCTCGGCAAGAACATGATCGGCGCGTTCTACCAGCCGAAGGTGGTGCTGGCCGACACCTCCACGCTGGAAACGCTGCCGCAGCGCGAGCTGGCCGCCGGCCTGGCCGAGGTGATCAAGTATGGTCCGATCATCGACGAGCCGTTCTTCGACTGGATCGAAGCCAATATCGGCAAGCTGGTGGCACGCGACCGCGCGGCGCTGGCCTACGCGATCGCCCGCTCCTGCGAAATCAAGGCGGACGTGGTGCGCCAGGACGAGCGCGAAGGCGGCCTGCGCGCGATCCTGAACTTCGGCCACACCTTCGGCCACGCCATCGAGGCGGGCATGGGCTACGGCGCCTGGCTGCACGGCGAAGCCGTCGGCTGCGGCATGGTGATGGCGGCCGACCTGTCGCACCGGCTGGGCTACATCGATGCGCACACGGTGGAACGCATCCGCAGCGTGGTCGCCGCGGCCGGCCTGCCCGTCAAGGCGCCGGACCTGGGCATCGACCGCTGGCTGGAGCTGATGGAAGTCGACAAGAAGAACGAGGGCGGCGCCATCAAGTTCATCCTCATCAAGCCGCTGGGCACGGCCATCGTGACGACGGCGCCGCACGAGGCGCTGCTGGCCACTCTCGCGGCCTGCGTGGAGTAGGCATGGAAGAAGCGCTCGCTCCCTACGCCGCGCATTCGGACAAGGGGCGCGGGCGCCGCTATGCCGAAACGGCGCACGCCTCGCGCAGCCAGTTCCAGCGCGACCGCGACCGCATCATCCACAGCACGGCGTTCCGCCGGCTCGAATACAAGACCCAGGTGTTCCTGAACCACGAGGGCGACCTGTTCCGCACGCGGCTCACGCACAGCCTGGAAGTGGCGCAGGTGGGCCGTTCGCTGGCGCGCAACCTGCGGCTGAACGAAGACCTGGTGGAGGCGATCGCGCTGGCCCACGACCTGGGCCACACGCCGTTCGGCCATGTCGGGCAGGACGTGCTGAACGAATGCATGAAGGAGCACGGCGGCTTCGAGCACAACCTGCAAAGCCTGCGCGTGGTCGACCACCTGGAAGAGCAGTACGGCGCGTTCGATGGCCTGAACCTGATGTTCGAGACGCGCGAGGGCATCCTCAAGCACTGCTCGGCCACGAACGCCCGGCAGCTGGGCGAAGTGGCCCAGCGCTTCCTCGACAGGACACAACCGTCGCTGGAAGCGCAGCTGACCAACCTGGCCGACGAGATCGCCTACAACAGCCATGACATCGACGATGGCCTGCGCTCCGGCCTGATCACGATCGCGCAACTGGAACAGGTGGATTTCTTTGCCCGGCTGTGGCGCGAAGTGCAGGACAAGTACCCGGGCCTGACCGGCCGCCGCGCCATCTATGAAACGCTGCGCCGGCTGATCACGGCGCTGGCGGATGACCTGATCGCCACCTCGCTGGAGCGCATCGCCGAGGCGAACCCGCAAAGCATCGACGAGGTGCGCGCCGCGCCGCCGCTGATCCGCTTTTCCGACCCGATGCGCAAGGATGCGACGGAGCTGAAGCGCTTCCTGCGCGAGAACCTGTACCGCCACTACAAGGTGAACCGGATGCGGCTGAAGGCCAGCCGCATGGTGCGCGAGCTGTACGACGCGTTCACGGCCGATCCGCTGCTGCTGCCGCCGGACTACCGCGAACCGTCCGGTGACGCCACCAGGCAGGCCCGCCGCATTGCCGACTATATCGCCGGCATGACGGACCGCTATGCGATCCATGTGCACCGGAAACTGTATTCGCTGGAGGAGCTGTGATTCGTATCGGGCTGGAGCGCTGATCCGCTTGACCTTTTGTCTTCCATGGACAACGCTGAGAAACACTCCTGGAGAAAGCATGATGAACGAGGAACCCGTCATGGAAGAAGGCTCGAATGTTTCCCAATCCAATGCGCAGCGTGCCACGTCGGCGCATTGCGCAACGAACGGCAGCGAGCGCCGTTTCGCCGCGGTCGAGCGCGATGTGGCCGTGATCGGCTCGAATTATGCTACCAAGGAAGATCTCGTCAAGCTGGAGTCGCGCGTCCAGGATCGCCTGTCGCGCATCGAAAGCGGCATGGCAGGCATCGAGAACCGGCTGGTGCGCTGGTATTTCGGCACGTCCGTTGCCCTCGTCGCGCTGGTTTTTTCAATCGGCAAACTCATGCAGTGAGTCCATGCACCAGGCCCATGCAGCAAGCCCGGGCACTGATCTCAAGCAGCAAGCCCATGCAATAAGCCCATGCAACAAGCCCATGCAACAAGCCCATGCAATAAGCCCATGTACTGAGCCCATGTACTGAGCCCATGCAATGAGCCCATGCAGTGAGCCGATGCATCAAGCTCCCGCACGAAGCTCAAGCATTAAGACCTTGATCTCATCCGCCGCACCGGCGGCACGGCATCAGAACATCCGCGCCTGCGCATTCGACCCCAGCAACTCCACCAGCAGTTTCTTCACCGGCGCCGGCAGCGCCGCGTCCGCAAGCCGCCCCGCATCCAGCCATACGTAACGGCCATCCGCCGCCAGCGGCGCGCGCTGGGCCAGCGTGACCAGCACGGGCACGATCTGCAGCCGGTAATGGGTGAACACGTGCGTGACCGTGTTCAGGCGTTCGCGCGATTCCGCCACGCCGAACGGCAGCAGCGCGCTGGCCACCGCATCGTCGTCGACCTCGGGCAGGGCATCGTCGTCCGCGGCGACATGGCCGTTCACCTCGGGCAGCGACAGCAGGCCGCCCCAGATGCCGGCACCGGGCCGCTGCTCCAGCAGCACCTGGCCGCCATGCACGACGAGCAGCATGGTCGTGTGCTTTTCCGGCGTGGCCTTCTTCGGCTTGCGCACCGGGAGTTCCCTGGTGCGGCCGGTGGCAAAGGCCACGCAGCGCGCCTGCATCGGGCAGCGCGCGCAATCCGGGCTGCTGCGGGTGCACAGCGTGGCACCCATGTCCATCAGGCCCTGCGTGTACGATTCGATGCCCTGGGCGGGCAGGAGCGCTTCGGCGCGCCGCCACATCGCTTCTTCCGTCCTGCGTTCGCCGGGGAAGGTGTCGATGCCGAACACGCGGGCAAACACGCGCTTGACGTTGCCATCCATGATCGCGGCGCGCGCGCCGCCGGAGAACGCGGCGATCGCCGCAGCCGTGGAGCGGCCGATGCCGGGCAGTTCGGCCAGCAGCGCCGGGTCGGCCGGGAACACGCCGCCGTATTCCGCCACCACGCGCTGTGCGCACTTGTGCAGGTTGCGGGCGCGCGTGTAGTAACCCAGGCCGCTCCATTGCGCCATCACGTCTTCGACCGGCGCGGCGGCCAGGTCGTGCACGGTGGGGAAGCGCTCCAGGAAACGGGCGTAATAGCCGAGCACCGCGGCCACCTGCGTCTGCTGCAGCATGATCTCGGAAAGCCAGATGCGGTAGGCATCGCGGGTGTTTTGCCACGGCAGCGTATGCCGGCCGTGCTGCTGCTGCCACGCGATCAGCGCGGCCGAAAAAGTGGGGTCGTCGTACTGCAAATTCGTCTTTCCAATCCAGCCTAGTAGGGCGGTTCCGTGTCGATGGCGGCCGCGATCGCGTCGGCCAGCGCGGCCAGCCCTGCCTTCTGCCGTTCCAGCGCCGCCTGCGTGCGCTCGAAGGCTTCGATTTTCTGTTCCAGCGTGTCGGCCGCGTCGTGGATGCGCCCGATCGACGCCTGGCGGCCCTTCAGCTGTTCGCGGTGCTGCCGGACCTGCGCCTCCAGCGGTCCCATGATCACCTTCAGCCAGCTCTCGCATTCCGCGTTGGCCGCCTTGAAGCAGCGCTTGACCTGCGACGCGATGGTGTCGAAGAAGCGCTCCATCAGCACGGTGCGGCTGGTGGTCAGCAGCGCGGCGGCGCCGAACTGCTTCTGGTACAGCGCTTCGATGTCCGATACCTGCGCGCGGTACTTCGCCAGGCCGAAGGGCGGCGGTGGCGGCAGCGCCACGCCATGCTCGGCGGAGAACTGCCGGTACACGCCTTCCATCGTGGTGCGGATTTCCACGGCCTTGCGGTCCGATTCCTCCAGCTCCGCCTGCACGCTGTCGAAGAACAGGCGCACCGCCTCGCGCAGGCCGGCCGACCAGTGGCTGCGCGCCATCGCCTCGCGTGCCTGCAGCACGTGGTCGCGCAGCACGTCCATGCCCAGCGTGCCGTACAGCTCCGTCGACAGGCGCGTGAACGCGGTGCGCGCCGCCTGCATGCGGAACAGGCTGGCGTCGAATTCCTTTTTCTCGGCATCGACGCGGCGCACCATGTGGGCGATCACGTTCTGGTTCTTGCCGCGCAGGCTGTTCAGTTCATGCAGCTGTTCGGCGATGCCGCGCTGCTTCGCGGCCAGCATGGCGCCCTGTGCGCCGTTCAGCGCGCCCAGGTCCTCGGCCAGGCGCCGCCGCACGATGTCCCGCTTGGCCGGGATCAGCTCGTCGAACAGCGCCTGTTCCAGCCGGCCCACGCGGCTGCGTTCCAGCAGCGCGTCGTCGCCCGTGATCTTCGCCACGAGCGCCTTGTGCGCCGAGACCGGAAACACCTGGCGCTCGTCGACGGCCAGGAGCTGCGCCGCGTGTGCCCGCTGGCGCGCGATCTCGCCATCGACTTCGGCTTCCGAGCGCAGCGGGTCCCACATGCCGTCGATCTTGTTCAGCACGACCATCCGGCCCGCGCCGGCGCCGATGTGCTCGCGCCAGACTTCGATATCGCTCTTCGTCACGCCCGTATCGGCGGCCAGGATGAACAGCACGGCATGGGCGCTGGGGATCAGGTTCAGCGTCAGCTCCGGCTCGGTGCCGATCGCGTTCAGGCCCGGCGTGTCCAGGATCACCAGGCCCTGCTTCAGGAGCGGATGCGGGAAATTGATGATCGCATGGCGCCAGCGCGAAATTTCCACCATGCCTTCCTCGTTCACCGTGGCCGCCAGGTCGGGATCGTCCGGGTCGTACAGGCCATAGCGGCGCGCTTCGTCCACCGGCACGGCGCGGGTCTGGCTGACCTGGCGGAACGCCTCGTGCATGTCGGCGGCCGCGTCCACGTTCAGCGGCAGCACGGTCCATGCGCGCGGGTCGTCGCGGTAATCGCTGGTGGAGAGGTTGGCGGCCCGGGTCTCGATCGGCAGCAGCCGGATCGAGGCTGGCTGGGCGGGATCGTACAGCAGCTCGGTGGGGCACATGGTGGTGCGGCCGGCCGCCGACGGCAGGATGCGCTGCCCGTAGTCGGCGAAGAAGATCGCGTTGATCAGCTCCGATTTGCCGCGCGAGAACTCGGCGACGAAGGCGACCGACAGCTTGTCGTCCGTCAGCCGGGCCAGCGTGCGGGCGATGCGCTGGGCGGTGGCGGCATCGAGCAGGTCGGCCGCCTGCGCGCCGTCGCGGTAGGCGCGCAGCGCCGCCGCCACGCCCTGGCGCCAGGCACTGTACTGTTCGAGGTCGCGCATCATGGCTGGTTTCGCTTCACTTTTGACAACTCATTTTTGGCAACTGACACAATAGAAGGTGGAGCGCTGCCCCTGCTTGATCTGCCGGATCGGGGCGCCGCACACGCGGCACGGCAGGCCCGCCCGGTCGTACACGAAATACGTGTTCTGGAAATAGCCGGACTGGCCATTCACCGCGATGAAGTCGCGCAGCGTGCTGCCGCCCTGGACGATCGCCTCGGCCAGCACGTCGCGGATCGCCTGCGCCAGCTTCTCGTAGCGCGCCAGGCCGATGCGGCCGGCCGGCGTCTTCGGGTTGATCCCGGCGCGGAACAGGCTTTCGGAACAGTAGATATTGCCGACACCGACCACGATGTCGCCGGCCAGCAGGGCCGACTTCACGGCGACCGTGCGGCCGCGCGTCTTCCGGTACAGCAGTTCGCCGGTGAATTCCGGGCCGAGCGGCTCCACGCCCAGGCCGCGCAGCAGCAGGTGCGAATCGAGCTCGCCTTCCTCGTTCGGATGCCACAGCACGGCGCCGAAGCGGCGCGGGTCCGTCATGCGCAGCACCTGCTGCCCCTGCGGGCCTTCCACCACGATGTCGATGTGGTCGTGCTTCTGCGCCGGCACGCCCGGCGGCAGCACGCGCAGGTGGCCGCTCATGCCCAGGTGGATGATCAGCGTGCCGTGTTCGAATTCCACCAGCAGGTACTTGCCGCGGCGCCCCGTCGTCGTCACCGTGCGGTCGGCCAGGATTTCCGGCAGGGCGGCGGGGAAGGGCCAGCGCAGGCCGGCCCGGCGCAGCACCACCTCGCGCACGGCGCGGCCTTCGATGTGGGGCGCGACGCCGCGCCGGGTGACTTCAACTTCCGGTAATTCTGGCATAAGGCTGATGGCGGATCGGACGATGGAAAATGTGTGCTGCAAGTTGTACGGTGGTGCCGCGAGCCGTACCGGGGCTCGTACCGGGCCTGCATTCCAGCTTGTGCATCACAGCCCGTGTATCACAGCCCATATTACCGAGGGAAACAAGGCCGGCAATGCACCATGCCTGCGCGTTACAGCAGCGAAGCCGTGCCGGCGATGGTTGGGCGTAGAATCAGGGTTTGACCCGACCTGGATGCAAGCCTTGAAATACGCACTCGCCATTGTAACCCTCTCGGCCCTGCTGTCCGCGTGCGCTGTTGCGCCACAAAAACAGGCAGTCGGCGAAGCCGCCGCCGCGCCGGCAGCGTCTCCCACAGTGGCTGCGGAGTCCGAGGACCCGGGCGCGGACGCCATCGCCGCTACCCTGCAGCACGAGGAAAAGCTGCCCGCCGTCGAGCTGACCAGCGACCTGTTCTACAAGCTCACCAAGGCCGAACTGGATTTCAAGCGGGGCCAGTGGCAAAGCGCCTATGTGTCGATGATGGTGCTGGCGCAGCAGACCCGCGACCCGCGGCTGGCGCGCCGGTCGGCCGAGATGGCGCTGGCCGCCAAGCAGGGCAACGAGGCGCTGGCGGCAATCCGCCTGTGGCGCGAACTGGCGCCCGATTCCGATGAGGCGGTGCAGTATTTCCTGGGCTTTTCCGTGCTGGGCGACGACCTGTCCGAGTCCGAGCAGGTCTTCGCGCAGCGCCTGGGCGCCACACCGGCCGAGGCGCGCGGCCTCGTCATGTTCCAGATGCAGCAGTACCTGCTGCGGGCGAAGGACAAGGCCGCGGCGTTCGCGCTGATGGAACGCGTGCTGGCACCCTACGGCGCCACGATGGAAAGCCACCTGGTGCTGGCCCAGGCCGCCTACGCGGCCGAGAATCGCGACCGCGCGATGGCCGAGGCGAAGCGCGCGCTGGAACTGAAGCCCGATTCCGAACTGTCGGCGCTCACGCTGGCGCAGGTGATGGGCGATGCCGACGCGGCCGGCCAGCTGTTCGCCGGCTTCCTGAAGAAGAACCCGAACGCGCGCGAGGTGCGCTCGGCGTACGCGCGCCTGCTGGTGGAGCAGAAGCGCTACGACGCGGCGCGCGCCCAGTTCGAACGGATGCTGAAGGATGAACCGGACAATCCCGGCACGCTGTACGCCTTGGGCATCATGTCGATCCAGGCCAGCGACCAGAAGGGCGCGGAAGACTACCTGCGCCGTTTCGTGGCCGTGCTGGGCGACAGCGACGATCCGGAGCGCGACCCGTCGAAAGGGCTGATGCTGCTGGCGCAAATCGCCGAGGAGCGGGGCGATTTCGACGGCGCGCTGGGCTGGCTGGACAAGGTGAGCAGCGACGACCCGCGGCTGTACATGACGTCGCGCCTGAAGCGCGCGCACCTCACCGCGAAGAAGGGCGAGCTGGAACGGGCCCGCACCATGCTGCACGAGATCGCCGCCGTCGATCCCGCCGAGCAGGCCGAGGTGCTGCAGACGGAGGGCCAGCTGCTGCGCGATGCCGGCCGCAACGGCGAAGCCTACATGCTGCTGGCCGATGCCGTGCAGCGCTTCCCGGACAGCCCGGACCTGCTGTACGACTTCGCGCTGGCCGCCGAAAAGCAGGACAAGCCCGAGGAAATGGAAGCGGCGCTGCGCAAGGTGATGGCCGCCGTGCCGGACAACCACCACGCCTACAATGCGCTCGGCTACTCGCTGGCCGAGCGCGGCGTGCGCCTCGACGAAGCGCATGCGCTGATCGACAAGGCCCTGAAGATGGCGCCGAACGATCCCTACATCATGGATTCGATGGGCTGGGTGCAGTTCCGCCAGGGCCGGCTGGACGAAGCGGAAGCCACGCTGCGCCGTGCCTATGCGCTGCGCAGCGATGCCGAGATCGCGGTGCACCTGGGCGAAGTGCTGTGGCAGCGCGGCAAGCGCGACGAGGCGCAGAAGCTGTGGCGCGCAGCGCGCGCCAAGGACCCGGGCAGCGACGCGCTGCGCGATACGCTGGCGCGGCTGAACACCAGTCTGTGATAAAAAACGGTGCCGGAATCCTTGCGGGATCCCGGCACCGGCTTCAATGCCCGCTTGATCAACCAACGAATAATCAACGAATAACCAACGAAGAACAAGGACCGCATGAGCAAGGCCCGCCTTTCCACCCGCATTTCCACTCGCATCGGCATTCCTTGCGCCATCCTGGCCTGCGCGGCCGGGCTGCTGGCCGGCTGTGCCAGCGCACCGCCGGCCGCGCTGTCCACGGCCGCCGTGGCGCCGTATGCCAGCAAGGTCGAACTCGATGGCCGCCTGTCCGTCAACTACCTGCGCGCCGGCAAGCAGGAATCCATTTCCGGCAAGTTCGCCTGGCGCCAGAGCGAGGCGCGCACCGATGTGACGCTGGCCTCGCCGCTGGGGCAGACCATTGCCACCATCGCCGTCACGCCCGGCGCGGTCACCCTCAAGGAAGGCAACAACCCGCCGCGCACGGCCAGCGATGTCGACACGCTGACGGCGCAGGTGCTCGGCTGGCCGCTGCCCGTGTCCGGCCTGCGCGACTGGCTGCAAGGCTACGCGGTGGCGGCCGATGGCCAGCGCTTCGCGGCCAGCCCGGCGCAGCCGAAAGTGACCACGCACGATGGCTGGGAACTGGAATTCGTGTCGTGGCAGGAGGGCGCGGCGCCGCCCAGGCCGCGCCGCATCGATGCCCGCCGGGGCGCCACCGGCGACATCGAGAACATCGACATCCGCATCGTGGTCGACGGAGCCGCCGCGCCATGACGGGCCGCGACGACGATCGCCTGCTGGCCTGCCCGGCACCGGCCAAGCTGAACCTGTTCCTGCACGTGACGGGCCGCCGTCCGGACGGCTACCACCTGCTGCAGACGGTGTTCCAGATGATCGACCGCTGCGATACGCTGGACTTCACGCTGCGCGGCGACGGGCAAATCCGCCGCGTGACCGAGATTCCCGGCGTGCCGGAAGAGCAGGACCTGGTCATTCGCGCCGCCCGCGTGCTGCAGGCGGAAGTCTTGCGCCGCACGGGCACGCCACCGCCGGGCGTTGACATCGCGCTCCACAAGATCCTGCCGATGGGCGGCGGGCTGGGCGGCGGCTCGTCCGATGCCGCCACCACGCTGCTGGCGCTGAACCGGCTGTGGAAGGCCGGGCTGTCGAAACAGGAGCTGATGGACCTCGGCCTGCCGCTGGGCGCCGACATCCCGTTCTTCATCTTCGGCGAAACGGCGTTCGCGGAAGGCGTGGGCGAGGCGCTGCAAGCCGTCGCGGGACCGGACTGTTGGTATGTCGTCATCGAACCGGGCGTGCAAGTGCCGACTGCACACATTTTTACGTCGGAGCATTTGACAAGGAACACAGCCGCCGTCATAATCTCGGACTTTTCCAGGCACTACGCGGTTCAGAGCAGTGAGCTGCGACAGTTCGGGAAAAACGATTTGCAACAAGTGGCCACCCGCTTGTTCCCGCCGGTAGCCGAGGCGGTGGAATGGCTGGGGGCTCACGGCGATGCCAGGATGACTGGCTCCGGTGCATGCGTGTTCTGCGCGTTTTACAGCGAAGAACAAGCCGATGCGGTGCTCGATGAATTTCATCGACAGGCACCAGCCACCTGGAAGGGGTGGAAAGCAAAGGCGCTGGGCAGGCACCCGCTGGCACTTTGAACGGTGTGAAAGTTGCGAAGCGTAAAAAGATTTGGTGTTACGTCGTTTTGCTAGTATAATGCTCGCCATCTGACGGAACACAGTCAGTCAAGCGTAGGGGAATCGCCAAGCTGGTTAAGGCACCGGATTTTGATTCCGGCATACCAAGGTTCGAATCCTTGTTCCCCTGCCACCAATTCTTCAAGTCTGTCGAAGCGCAGCGCAGCGCGGGTTCGTAAGGTGCGTAGCCTGGACAGCCTAGAAAATAAAAAAAATGCCCCTGCTCAGCCGGGGCTTTTTTATTCCGACGCCGATTTCCTGTGTGTTTATCGGTGGTATTTCAAGTCAAAGCTTACCTTCCTGGGACTCCCATGGCTTATGAAAACCTGATGGTTTTTACCGGCAACGCTAATCCTGCGTTGGCAGAAGGGGTCGCGAAAAATCTCGGCATCCCTCTCGGCAAAGCGGTCGTTTCGAAATTCTCGGACGGCGAAGTAATGGTCGAAATTAACGAAAACGTCCGCGGTAAAGACGTCTTCGTGCTGCAGTCGACCTGCGCGCCCACCAACGACAGCCTGATGGAACTGATCCTGATGGTCGATGCCCTGAAACGCGCATCCGCTGGCCGCATCACGGCCGCCATCCCTTACTTTGGTTACGCCCGCCAGGACCGCCGCCCGCGTTCCGCCCGCGTCGCGATCTCGGCCAAGGTGGTTGCCAACATGCTGGAAGAAGCCGGTGTCGAGCGCGTCCTGATCATGGACCTGCACGCCGACCAGATCCAGGGTTTCTTCGATATCCCCGTCGATAACATCTACGCTTCGCCGATCCTGCTGGGCGACCTGCAGAAGAAGGATCACCAGGACCTGCTGGTGGTGTCGCCCGACGTCGGCGGCGTGGTGCGTGCCCGTGCGCTGGCCAAGCGCCTCGGCTGCGACCTGGCGATCATCGACAAGCGCCGTCCGAAAGCCAACGTTTCCGAAGTGATGAACATCATCGGCGACGTGGAAGGCCGCAACTGCGTGATCATGGACGACATGGTCGACACCGCCGGCACGCTGGTGAAAGCCGCCGAAGTGCTGAAGGAACGCGGCGCCAAGAAAGTCATCGCGTATTGCACGCACCCGGTGCTGTCCGGCCCGGCGATCGAGCGCATCACCAATTCGTCGCTGGACGAACTGGTGGTGACGGACACGATCCCGCTGTCCGACGCCGGCAAGGCTTGCGGCAAGATCCGCCAGCTGACCTGCGCCCCGCTGCTGGCTGAAACGTTCAAGCGCATCATCAAGGGCGATTCCGTGATCTCCCTGTTCGTCGACTGATTTTTTCGGCGAAGCATCCGATTCGAGGCGGCGTCGCTGATTTCCAGCGGCGCCGCCGAAGTTTTATCCGGCGGCGGTGATCGACCGTTGCCGGTTTCCGGAGTTTCCTGGTCGCGGGAAGCTCCATAACAACGGGGTGACGAACCCCGGCTCTTTTTGGAGTATCAAATGAAAGTTGTTGCATTCAAACGCGAACTGCAGGGCACGGGTGCGAGCCGCCGCCTGCGTAATTCCGGCCAGACCCCTGGCATCATCTACGGCGGCACCGAAGCCCCGGTGACGATCGCCCTGGACCACAACGCGCTGTACCACGCGCTGAAGAAGGAAGCCTTCCACGGCGCCGTGCTGGACCTGGAAATCGACGGCAAAGTGCAGCAAGTGCTGCTGCGCGACTTCCAGATGCACGCATACAAGCAACTGGTCCTGCACGCTGACTTCCAGCGCGTCGACGCAAACCAGCCGGTGCACGTCAAGGTGGCACTGCACTTCGAAAACGCTGAAGTCTCCCCGGCAGTGAAACTGCACGGCGCGACCATCAGCCACGTGACCAACGAAATCGAAGTGTCCTGCCTGCCGGGCAAGCTGCCTGAGTTCATCACCGTCGACCTGACGAACATGGACGTCGGCACCTCGCTGCACGCATCGAACCTGTCGCTGCCAGAAGGCGTGACCCTGGTCACCCACGGTTCCGACCTGACCATCGCTACCGCATCGGTACCGGCTGGCCAAGTGTCCGCCGACGCTGCCGCGACCGAAGAAAAGAAGTAATCTTCTTCGGCATCGAGAAAAACCCGCTCCGGCGGGTTTTTTTTCGCCTGTATTTCCGGGAACCGGGGTCAGTCCTGCCTCTTGATGAGTGATTTTTGATGCTTCGACAGCAGTTGCGGTCGGTGTCGGACCGCTGCGGCGGACCGACCGGTCTTCTCCGGATTTGCCGCTTTGTTTCCCAGAACCGGGGTCAGACCCCGATTTCAGGAAATATTTCCTGAAAATGGGGTCTGACCCCGGTTCCTGGAAATATTTCCGTTTAGCGGCGATCTCCGCGATAATCCGCCTTTTCCATTCTCCAGCGCGCCATGACCATCCGCCTGATCGTCGGCCTCGGCAACCCCGGCCCCGAATACGAGCAAACCCGCCACAATGCCGGCTTCTGGCTGGTCGACAACCTCGCCAATGGCCGCCTGCAGCGCGAGAGCCGCTTCAATGCGCTGGCGGGGAAGACGTCGATCGGCGGCAGCGAGGTGTGGCTGCTGGAACCGCAGACGTACATGAACCGCTCCGGCCAGTCGGTGGGCGGCCTGGCGCGCTTCTTCAAGATCAATCCCGACGAGATCCTCGTCGTGCATGACGAACTCGACCTGCCGCCCGGCGTGGCCAAGCTGAAGAAGGGCGGCTCTTCCGGCGGCCACAACGGCCTGAAGGACATCACCGCCGCCCTCGGCACGCAGGATTACTGGCGGCTGCGCATCGGCATCGGCCACCCGCGCACGCTGAACCTGGCGCAGAACGTGGCCGATTTCGTGCTGCACCGCCCGCGCCGCGAAGAGCAATTGCTGATCGATGAAGCGATCCGCAAGAGCCTGGACGTGATTCCCCTCGCCGTCGCCGGCAAGATGGCGCAGGCGACCATGGAACTGCACAGCGCCTGAATGGGCCGGCGGTGCCGGCCCCGCCACTTCCTCTGCACCTCGCCTCAGCTCGCCTCGCCAACCGCTGCATCCCTGCATTCCCTCGCGCTCCAGCTCATCCGGCCTGCCGGACCCAGCCGCGCGCAGGGAATCGCCTCCTGGTGACCCGTTGGCCAGGCATTCATTACCCGTACACATTTGCTACAAAAGCGGCACAACTCCACGACGGATTGTGCTGCGCACCATCGCTAAGATGCCTTCACTCGAACGGGAGGCGCAAATGACTACACCATCTCGCGCAATGCCGTGCCAGGCGCACGGTTCCAGCCTCCCTCCAGCCCGGACCCCGGCCTGCCAGCGCGAGCAGACCGACTTGCGTCCCAGGCGGTAATCAGTATCCGGCCAGCGCCGGTAGCGACCAGTACCCCGACAGCATGCATCGCCACCAAGCGCGATGCACCCAGGCCGGCAACGCCATGCGCGTCGCCGCGGGGCCCCGTTTTGCCTGATTTTCCAAGGAGCATCCATTGAACATCGTAGAACTCACCCACGTCGAGAAGGCGTACGGGAAAGACCAGGGCAGGGTTGTTGCGCTGCACAAGCTCAGCCTCCACGTGCAGCCGGGCGAATTCGCCTGCGTCTGGGGCGCCTCGGGCAGCGGCAAGTCCACGCTGCTCAACCTGGTCGGCCTGCTGGACCGTGCCGACCTGGGCACCGTGCGCATCGACGGCACCGATTACGCCACCCTCGGCGAAACGGCCGCCGCGCAATTCCGCAATGCCACGATCGGCTTCGTGTTCCAGGGCTTCAACCTGGTGCCGGTACTGAGCGCGCTTGAAAACGTGATGCTGCCCTTGCAGATCGCCGGCGTGCCGGCCGCCGAGGGCAAGGCCCGCGCCCTCCGCATGCTGGCCGACGTGGGCCTCGAACAGCAGGCCCGCAAGCTGCCGGACGAAATGAGCGGCGGCCAGCGCCAGCGCGTGGCGATCGCCCGCGCGCTCGTCAACGACCCGAAGCTGGTGCTGGCCGACGAGCCCACCGCCAACCTCGATTCCGTCACCTCCGAATCCGTGATCGGCCTGATGCGCAGGCTGAACGAGGAAAAGGGCGTCACCTTCGTGTTTTCCACCCACGATGCGCGGCTGCTCGGCTATGCCAGCCGGCGGCTGGAACTGTCCGACGGCCGCATCGTCACCGATACCCGCAACGCCAGCGAAAGGGCCGCATGATGGACATGATCACCCGCTTCAAGCTCGCCGCCCGCAACGCGGCCCGCAACCGCCGGCGCAGCATGGCCACGCTGGCCTCGGTCGTCATCGGCTTCGTTGCCCTGTCGCTGTTCGAGGGCTATTTCGTATCCGTCTACAGCTCGCTCGAAGACGAGGTCATCGTCGGCGAACGGCTCGGCCACCTCACCGTCGGCAAGCCCGGCCTGTTCGACAAGGGCGCGCAAGACCCGCGCCGGTATGCCTTCACCGACCGCGAACTGGCGCGGGCCACGTCCCGGCTGTCGGCACTGCCCGGCGTCAAGCTGGTCAGCCCGCGCATCACGATGTCGGGCCTGGTCAGCAACGGCGACACCTCGCGCATCTATATCGGCGAGGGCATGCGCGCCGAGGACATGCTTGCGCTGCGCGGCGAAAAGTATGCGGACCAGCCCGGCAAGCTCGATCCGCAGCGCACCCAGGGCGCCGTGTTCGGCAAGCGGCTGGCCGAGTCGCTGGGCCTGAAAGTGGGCAGCGATGCCACGCTGCTGGGCGCCACGCTGGACGGCATGGTCAACGCGGTCGGCATCGAAATGCTGGAAGCGTCCGCCACCGGCAGCCTGGGCACCGACGACAAGTTCGTGCTGGTGTCGCTGGCCACGGCGCGCCGCCTGATGGCCTTCGAAGGCGCCGAGCGCATCGTGCTGCTGCTGGAAGACGGCAGCGACCTGCCGGCCACCGCCGCCGCCGTGAAGAAGGTGCTGGCCGCCGAAGGCATCCCCGTCGAGGTGCGCGACTGGCGCACGCTGTCGGTCTACTACAACCAGGTGAAAAGCCTGTTCGACATGATGTACCTGTTCATCAGCGTCGTCGTCGCCATCGTCGTGCTCGCCAGTGTGTTCAACACGATGGGCATGACGATCACCGAACGCACCCGCGAGATCGGCACGCTGCGCGCGCTGGGCATGCAGGTGCGCACGCTGGACAGCCTGTTCGTGCTGGAAGGCATGCTGATCGTGGCCATCGGCTGCGGCCTCGGCATCGCCATCACGCTGGCCGCCGGCTTCCTCATCAACGGCGCCGGCATCACCTACATGCCGCCGGACGCGGCCGCCGAAGTGCCGCTCGTCGTCGAGCTCGTCGCCGCCAACCTCGGCGGTTCCCTGTTCACGCTGGTAGTCCTGGCCGCCCTGGCCTCCTACCTGCCCGCCCGGCGCGCGTCGCGCCGTAACATCACCGGAGCACTTTCTCATGTTTAACGCAAAAAACCTGGTGCGGCTGTTGCTGGCGGCCGCCGTGACATTCGAGGCGCAAGCCGCGCCCGTAGCGCCCGACCCCAACAAGCTGCTCGAACAGAGCGACATGGCGCGCGGCGGCGGGCTGAAAGGCGTGCAGCTGAACAGCAGCGTCACCGAGATCCGCGACGGCCAGCCCGGTTCCGAGCTGAAGCTGCAGATCCAGGCCGCCGCCACCGACAGCCTGATCAGCTTTACCGAGCCGCCGCGGGTACGCGGCAACCGCATGCTGATGCAGGGCCGCAATATGTGGTTCGCCTCGCCGGACGTGCGCAAGCCCGTCGCCATCTCGCCACGCCAGCGCATGCTGGGCGAAGCGTCGAATGGCGACATCGCCACCACCAACTACAGCCGCGACTACGATGCCACGCTGGTGGGCGAAGGCACCGTCGATGGCCGCTCCGTCTGGGTGCTGGACCTGAAGGCGAAATCGGGCTCGGTGGCGTATGACCGCATCCGCTACTTCATCGACAAGGAAAACGCCCTCGGCATCAAGGCCGAGTACTTCGCCGTGTCCGGCAACGTGCTCAAGACCGCGCGCATCGAATACGACAACCACGTGCGCCATGACGGCCGGACCGTGCGCTTCGTCAGCAGGATGGAAATCGCCGACGCGCTCGAACCTTCCAAGCGCACCATCCTCAAATACTGGGACGTGAAGGTCGACGACATCTCATCGGCCACGCTCAGCCTGGCGAACCTGACGCGGAATTGATGCGCAACTGATGGGCAATCAAGTCCTGGTCTGATCAAGTCCACGATCGATCAAGTCCACGATTGAAGCAGGCCCAATCCACCACCAACGAGGTTCCACATGCGATGTGCTCTGGTAGTGCTGGCCACCCTGGCGGCCTGCGCGGGGGAAGTGTCGGCCCGCGATCCGGAATTCGGCGCCGACCTGGTGCTGTTCAGCTCCCTGTACGACGTGCGCGGCGACAGCCCCTACAACCCGGACAACCTGCTGGCAGGGATCCCGCGCATGGAGCACGGCGCGCAAGCCCGCCTGCGCTGGCGCATGGAAGGCAAGTACGGCGTGCTGGCCATCGGCCCGCGCGTGACCTACAGCCGGGCCACCGGCACCAGCGCGGCCAGCGGCGACAAGCGGGACACGAAGGCGTATCTGCAGAGTTGGCTGGTGGAAGGGCGCCTCGGCAATGTCGACCTGTTCTACAGCCGCGAGCTGATGCTGTGGGGGCCTTCGCAATTCGCCTCGCCATCGAACCCGTTCTTCACGGAGACCAACCAGGTGAACCCGTTCACGGAACTGCCCTCGCGCGATTTCGCCGGCGCCCGCTGGCGCATCGACGATCGCAACACGGTGGCGCTGGTGCGCAATGTCGACGAAGGCCGCGACCGCGAATTGCTGCGGCCATTCAAGCCCGAAACAGCGTTGCGGGCCGACCATGTGGGCGATGCGTTCGCCGTCGGCGCCGTGGCCTCGTACCGGGCCGGCCGAAAGCAGTACGGGGCCTATGGCCAGTGGACCGTCAACGATGCCGTCATCGTGTACTTCGATGCCGCCACGTTCCGCGGGTCGCGCCGGCTGCTGGCCCTGGCACCGGGCGCCGCGAGCAACGGCACGCAGGACTGGCAGCTGGCAACGCGGGCCGACGACCGCAAGCGCCACTACGACGTGCTTGTCGGCGGTTCCTACACCTTCGAAGGCGGCAGCACCGTGAACCTGGAATACCGCCGCAACACCGAGGGCTACACGGCGGCCGAGCGCGCGGCGCTGGACGCGTTCGCCGTCGCGCAGGCTGGCCGCTTCCGCGGCAGTGATCCCTTCAGTAATCCCTTCGCCGCCGGTGCCGCGGCGGGGCAGCTGGGCGCCGTGGTGCAACCGTATGCCCGCACCTTCGGCCGCGACACGGTCTACGCGCAATACGTGAACCGCCGCATCGCCCCGTCCACCAGCCTCGTGGCGCAGGTCAGCTACGGCCTGGGCTCGAAGGACGGCAGTACCACGATCGTGATTTCCCACGACCTGAACGACCGCATCAAGCTGGCCGCCAACCTCACGGTGCCATTCGGCTCGCGGCATGGCGACACCCGCCGCTACCTGGACAGCGTGCTGTTCCTCGGCATGACGGCAAGTTTCTGACATTCGACAAAACAATCAGGGGCAGAAGATGAACATGCATGACGACTTCGCACCGCGCGACCTGGTGGACCTGCTGCGACAGCAGGCGGCCCGGCTGCCGGATTTCCCGGTATTGACCTACCTGCGGGACGGCGAGGAAGCCGCCGCCACCGCCACCTTCGCCCAGCTCGACAGGGAAGCGCGCGCCATCGCCCAGGCGCTGATCGCCAGCACGCAGCCCGGCGACCGGGTGATGCTGCTGTACCTGCCGGGCATGGAATTCACCAGCGCGTATTTCGGCTGCCTGTACGCGGGCCGGATCGCGGTGCCGCTGCCGCCGCCGCGGCCGGCGCGCCTGCAGCAGACGCTGGAAAAACTGCTGGCCATCGGCGCCTCGGCCGCGCCGCGCGCGGTGCTGACCACGCGCCTGCTGGCGGACAAGGCGGCCGAGTCGTTCGATGCCATGCCGGCCCTGCGCGGCATGGCCTGGATCGCCAGCGAAGAAGTCGACATGGCGGGCGCCGATGCATGGCAAGCCCCGCGCATCGATCCGCACGACGTGGCCTTCCTGCAGTACACGTCCGGCTCCACCGCGCTGCCGAAAGGCGTGATGCTGACGCACGCGAACCTGCTGGCCAATACCGGCTACTTTGCCCGCGGCTGCGCGCACGGCGAGCATTCGAGCCTGCTCAACTGGCTGCCACCGTTCCACGACCTGGGCCTGATCTATGGCCTGCTGACGCCTATCCGGCTGGCGATCCGCGGCTACATCATGCCGAACGCCTCGTTCGTGCAGCAACCGTCGCGCTGGGTGCGCGCCATCAGCCGCTACCGCATCACGCACACGATGGGTCCGAACTTCGCCTTCGACCTCGCCATGAAGAGCGTCACGGCCGGCGAGCTGGCCGAACTCGACCTGTCGTGCTGGCAGGGTGCCCTCAATGGCGCCGAGCCGGTGCGCATGGAAACCATGCGCGCCTTCACGGAGAAGTTCGCGCCGGCAGGCTTCAGGGCAGGTGTCTTCAACCCCAGCTGGGGCCTGGCCGAAGCCAGCTGCATCGTCACCGGCAGCCACCTGGAGGCGGCCGGCCAGGCACCGCACGGCCTGCACGTGGATACCCGCGCGCTGGAAATGCACCGCGTCGCCATGCGCGCCGAGGGCGGAACGGGCACCACGTGGCTGGCCTGCAGCGGCTATCCGATCGGCGACACGGAACTGGCGATCGTCGATCCGGCCACCCGCCGGCATTGCGCCGCGGACCGCGTGGGTGAAATCTGGGTGCGCAACGCCGCCGTCGGCGCAGGCTACTGGGAAAATCCGGAACGCACCGAAGACACCTTCGGCGCCGTGCTGGTGGAGGACGATGCGCAGGTCAGCCCGCGGCGCTGGATGCGCACCGGCGACCTGGGCTTCCTGCACGACGGGCAGGTCGTCATCGCCGGCCGCATGAAGGACGTGATCATCATCCGCGGCCGGAACCACTATCCCCAGGATATCGAACATACCGTCGACAGCGCGCACCCGCTGCTGCGCCCGGCCGGCGCGGCGGCGTTCGCGGTGCCTGTCGACGGCACGGAGCAGTTGTGCGTGGTGGCGGAAACCGACCGCCGTTTCAACGCCGGGCGGGATACCGAGGAAGTGCTGACGGCCATCCGCCGCCGCATCGCCGACAGCCACGAGCTGAAGGTGGCCGGTATCGCGCTGATCCGCCAGGGCACGATCCCGAAGACCACCAGCGGCAAGGTACAGCGGCGCGCCACCAGCGCGATGTTCCTGGACGGCACGCTGGAAGAAAAGGCGGCCTGGCGCAGCCCGGCGCTGCTGGCCGCGCCCGAAACCGCCGAGTCCACGGCGGGACCGGCCCCGGCCAACGCGGCCCGCATCGAGGCGTGGCTGCGCGAGCGTGTGGCAGCGCTGGCCGGGCTGCCGCTCGAGGCAATCCGCCCCGAGCGCGCGTTTGCCGACTGGGGCCTCGATTCGAACGACGCCGTGCGGCTCTCCGGCGAACTGGAACGGCAGTTCCAGCTGGTCTTGCCCACCACGCTGCTGTTCGATCACCCGACACCGGCCGCCTGCGCGCGGCACCTGGCCACGCTGGCCGCGCCGGCGATACCGGCGCAGGCGGCGGCCCCGGCACAGGACGGCGTGGTCGTCGTCGGCATGCACGGCCGCTTCCCCGGCGCGCCGGACCTGGCGTCGTTCTGGGAACTGCTGCGGGAAGGGCGCCCGGCGGTCGGCCTGCCGCCGGCGGCGCGCGGTGCGCTCGGTGCCGCCGGCCAGGCCGGCTGGCTGGACGACATTGACGGCTTCGATGCGCCGTTCTTCCACCTGGCCGCGCACGAAGCGGCGCGCATGGACCCGCGCCAGCGCCTGCTGCTGATGAGCGCCTGGCATGCGCTGGAGGCGGCACGCATCCCGCGCGAACAGCTGGCCGGCAGCCGCACCGGCGTGTTCGTCGGCGTCAGCGGCCAGGAATACGGCCAGCGCGTGCTGGACGAGACGGATGGCGCCCACGCCGCCACGGGCGGCGCCAACAGCATCGTCGCCAACCGGCTGTCGTACTTCCTCGACCTGCGCGGCCCCAGCCTGGCCATCGACACGGCGTGTTCGTCGTCGCTGGTCGCGCTGCATACGGCATGGCGCAGCCTGCTCGACGGCGACTGCGATACCGCCATCGTGGCCGGCGTCAACCTGCTGCTCGACGAGCGGCTGTCGGCCACGCTGCGCCGCGCCGGCATGCTGTCGCCCAGCGGCGCCTGCCACAGCTTCGACGCGGCGGCCGACGGCTACGTGCGCGGCGAAGGCGTGGTCACCGTCGTGCTGCGCCGCCGTGAAATGGCCGAGGCTTACGGCAATCCCATCCTCGCCCGCATCGCCGGCAGCGCCATCAACCAGGATGGCCGCAGCTTCGGGCTGACGGCGCCGAACGGCAACGCCCAGCAGCAACTGGTGCGCGCCGCGCTCGATGCCGCGGGCATCGCCGGCGCCGCCCTGCAGTACGTGGAAGCGCACGGCACCGGCACGGCGCTGGGCGATCCGATCGAGTGGAACGCGCTGAACGCCGTGGTCGGCGCCGGCCGTGGCGATGGCGGCATGCCGTGCCTGGTCGGCACTGTCAAGGCCAATATCGGCCACCTGGAAGCGGCCGCGGGCCTGGCCGGCTTCGCCAAGGCCGTGCTGTGCCTGCGGTACCAGCAGGTGCCGCCCGTTGCCGGGCTGGCGCAAGCCAATCCCCGGCTCGATCGCGCCGAAGGCCGGCTGCACCTGGCCGACGGCAAGCCGCTGGCCGCGCCGCTGCGCCACGTGGGCGTCACGTCGATGGGCTTCGGCGGCAGCAATGCCCACGTGATCCTGGAGCGCCATGACAGCGTGGCATCTTTGGCCGCGCAGCCATCCGATTGCCTGCCTGATTCACTGGCCGCCACCGTGCTGCCGGTCGGCGCGGAATCGGCAACGGCGCTGGACGCGCTGTGCCGGGCCTATGCGCGGCAAGTGCGCGACGAACCGGCGGCGCTTCAGCGTATCGCCCGCGCCGCCGCGGCGGGCCGCTCGGCACTGTCGCACCGCGCCGTGGCCATCGGTACCGATGCGGCGGACATCGCTGCGCAACTGGACGGCGGAACCCCGTTGCGCGGCGACGTGACCGGCCGCGCGGCGCCGCGCATCGCTTTCGTGTTCGGCGGGCAGGGCGCGCAGCACGCCGCGATGGGCGCGGACCTGTACCGCCATGTGCCGGCCTATCGCGAAGCATTCGATGCCGCCGCCGCCGCGTTCGCCCGGCACGGCTTGCCGGTGGCGGACCACCTGTATGGCGCCGCGCCGCTGGATGACGCGGTGCTGGCGCGGACCGCGTTCGCCCAGCCCGCGCTGTTCGCCTGCGAATACGCGCTGGCGTGGACGCTGATGGCCGGCGGCATCCAGCCGGCCGCCGCGTTCGGCCACAGCCTGGGCGAGTACGTGGCCGCGTGCATCGCCGGCGCGCTCGACCTGGACGACGCCGCGCTGCTGGTCGCCACGCGCGCCCGGCTGATGGCGCGCTGCACCGGCGGCGCGATGCAGGCTGTCACCGGGCGTGCCGACCTGCTCGACAGCTGGCTGGGGCGGCTGCCCGGCGGCGTCGAAGTGGCGGCCGTCAACGCGCCCGGCGTGGTCACGCTGACCGGCCCGGCCGCGGCGCTCGACACCGCCCGTGCCGCCGCGCAGGCGGCCGGCTTCACGGTGCAGGCGCTGCAGGTCGAAACGGCGTTCCACTCGGCGCTGATGGACCCGGTGCTGGAGGAATTCGGCCACGTGGCCGCCGGCATCGGCTACCGCACGCCCGTGATCCCGCTGTACGGCAACCTGCACGGTGCCCGGCTGGCGCAGGTCGATGGCGCCTACTGGACCGGGCACCTGCGCCGCACCGTGCGGTTCGCCGACTGCATGGCCGCCGCCCAGGAAGACGGTGCCGACGTGCTGCTGGAAATCGCCCCGCAAGCGGTGCTGGCCGGGCTGCTGCGGCGCGGCGCCTTGCCCGGCACCGAAGTGGTGTCGTGCGTGCCCGGCGAAGCGGCGCGCGGCCTGCTTGCCGCGCTGGGCCGCCTGTACTGCATCGGCGCCCGGCCCGACTGGGCGGCACTGCTCGGCACCGACGCCGATCCCGCCATCGCGCTGCCCGCCTATCCGTTCGATCTCGCTCCCCACTGGATTTCCCGTTCCGAGGCCCCCGCAATGAATGCTCCCCATACTCCCGCGGCGGTTGCCGCGACCATTCCAGCTTTCGACACCGCCGGCTGGCTGCGCACCGCGCTGGCCGAACTGCTGCGCTGCCCGCCCGCCGCGCTGGACAGCCGCCGCAGCTTCCTGGAAAGCGGCGCCGATTCGCTGGTGCTGACCGAATTCGGCGGCCGCATCGAAGCGCACTTCGGCGTGCGGGTGGAATTGCCCGCGCTGTTCGAAGGGCTCGATACGATCGAGCGGCTGGCCACGCACCTGGCGTCCCATGCGCCGGTGACGGCCGCGCCATCCGTAGCGCCGGCCACTTCAGTTGTGGAGGCGAATCCGGCGGCTGCTCCACTCGCCGCGGCGATGCCTGCGATTGCACCCCTTGCCGCCGCAATGCCGGCGGCCGGCGGCATCGGCGACCTGGCCCGGTTGTTCGAGCAGCAGCTCGCCACGCTGCGCGATGCGATGGCGCTGCAGGTATCGCAAGGCGGCAGTATGGCCGCCGTCACGCCATCCGCCGTACAGCTGGCCGATGTTCAGCCAATCAATATTCAGCCAGCCATGGCTCCGCAGGCCGCCGTACAGCCCATCCCCTCGCCGCAGCCGCCGGCCGCGCCGGCCCTCGACAGCCGCAAGCAGGCCCACATCGACGAACTGGCCCGCGCCTACACCGCGAAGACCGCCGGCTCGCGTGCGTATGCCGAGCAGCACCGCGCCGTGTTCGCCGATTACCGCAGCTCGCTGGGCTTCAAGCGCGCCACCAAGGAGATGATCTATCCGCTGGTGGTCGACCGGGGCGCCGGCAGCCACATCACCGATGTCGACGGCAACGACTATGTCGACCTGACCATGGCTTTCGGCGCCTGCCTGTTCGGCCACAACCCGCCGATGGTGGTCGACGCCTTGCGCCGGCAACTGGCCGACGGCATCCAGGTGGGGCCGAAATCGCCGTTGTCCGGCCGGGCCGCCGCCCTGGTCGCGCGGCTGACCGGCGCCGAGCGCGTGGCGTTCGCCAACTCCGGCACCGAAGCCGTGATGACGGCGATCCGGCTGGCACGCGCCGTCACGGGCCGCACCCGCATCATCCGGTTCACCGGCTCCTACCACGGCCATGCCGATGCCACGCTGGCCAGCGCCGGCCGCAACGGCCCGGAAGGCCAGCCCGGCGCACCCGGCGTGCCGGCATCGAGCGCGCGGGAAGTGGTCATGCTGGAGTGGGGCACCGAGGCCTCGCTGCAAAAGATCCGCGAACTGGCGCCGGAAGCGGCGGCCATCATCGCCGAGCCGGTGCAGAGCCGCCGCCCCGGCCTGCAGCCGAAGGCATTCCTGCAGGCGCTGCGCGGCATCGCCGACGACACCGGCTGCGCGCTGATGTTCGATGAAATCATCACCGGCTTCCGGCTGCACGCCGGCGGCGCCCAGGCCTGGTATGGCGTGCAGGCCGACATCGCCTCGTACGGCAAGGTGGCCGGCGGCGGCATGCCGATCGGGATCATCGCCGGCCGCGCGCGCTTCATGGATGCGATCGACGGCGGCGCCTGGCGCTATGGCGACGATTCCGCGCCGCGCCAGCCGCACACCTTCTTTGCCGGCACGTTCTCGGGCCATCCGCTGACGATGGCGGCGTGCATCGCCGTGCTGGAGCGCATCGAGGCTGAAGGCGAAGACCTGTACCGCACGCTGAACGGCCGCACGGAACGGCTGGCGGCGCGGCTGAACGCGCACTACGCCGCCGCGCAATTCCCGATCCGCGTCGACCACGCCGGCTCGCTGCTGCGCTTCGTGTTCTTCAACAATTTCAGCGTCGAGTTCCAGCCCGTCGAAGCGAACCTGTTCTTCTATCACATGACCCTGCGCGGCGTGTACATCTGGGAAGGGCATACCTGCTTCCTGACCACCGCGCACGCCGATGCCGACCTGGAACGCATCGTCGCCGCCGCCATCGACAGCGCCAACGCGATGCGTGCCGGCGGCTTCTTCCCGGCGCCGGACGGTGGCGGCATAGTGCCGGACAAGACAGCAGACAAAACGCCGGACCAGGCGCAGGACAAAGCACAGGTCAAAGCGCAGGAAAAAACGCCCGCCGCGCCGCACGAAGCCGCGCTGGCGCTGGACGATTTCGCGCTGGCCGCGTTCGCCGACGCCCTCGTCAGGCTGGGCTGGCGCGAGGATGTGGCGGCCGCCGTGGCGCCGTCCCACGGCAGGCTGCTGAACCGCATGCTGGAACACCTGGGCACGGCCCGCGGCGATGCGCTGCGCCGGCTGGCCGCCACGCTGCCGCAGCGCCGCGCCGTGCTCGATGAGCGCCTGCCGCGGGCCATCGCCGCGCTGGCCGTCCGCAGTGCGGAAGCGTTGCCGGAGGTGCTGGCGGGCCGGCGCGAAGCGGTCGACGTGCTGTTCCGCGGCGAAGGTTTCGAATGGCTGACGCGCCTGTATGCGGAAGCACCCGGCGCGGCCGCCGCCAACGAACGGCTGGTCCAGGCGGTGCTGGAATGCCAGCGTGGCGCGGGCCGTCCGCTGCGCATCCTGGAAGCAGGCGCCGGCACCGGCACCGTCGCGCGCCAGCTGCTGCCCCGCCTGGGCAGCGGCAGCGAATACTGGTACACCGACATCTCGCCGGCATTCCTGGCCCGTGCCGAACATGAGCTGGCCGATGGCCGCGTCACGTACCGGCGCTTCGACATCACCCGCGCCGCGGCGGCGCAGGACATCGGCGGCACGTTCGACGTGGTCATTGCCGCCAACGTGGTGCATGCCACGCCGGACCTGGGCGCCACGCTGGCCAACCTGTCCTCGCTGCTGGCCGATGGCGGCACGCTGCTTCTGCAGGAATGCACCCACCCGCACGCGTGGCTGGATCTCGTGTTCGGCATCACCGAAGGCTGGTGGCAGCGCGCGGATACCGACGTGCGTCCCACCCACGCGCTGATGCCGCCGGAACGCTGGCACGATCGCCTGGCTGCCGCCGGGTTCAGGCAGCCGGAAACACTGGCCCTTGCTGCCGGGCAGGCGGTGCTGAGCGCACAGCCGAACCGCGACATGCTGCTGCCGATGTCGGAAGCGCAGCGCCAGATCCTCGTCCACCTGGAGCTGGGCGAACGCATCGCGCCGGCCTACAACGAAGGCGCGCTGTTCGCCATCACCGGCGAGCTCGATGCCGGCCTGCTGGAGCAGGCATGGGCCGCCGCGGCGGCACGGCACCCGCTGCTGCGCGCCCGGGTGGCCGAAGGGGACACGCAATTCGTGGTGCCCGCCGACGCGACCGTGGCGCTTCAGCACGTTGCGCTTCAACAGGTGGATTTTTCCATGCTGGGCAACGGTGCGAAGGAGCGTGCCCGCGACTGGATCGCGGTGCGCCAGCGCACGCCGCTCGATCCGCGCCGCGGCCCGCTGGCCGGCGCCTGGCTGCTGCGGCTGCCGTCCGGCGAAGCGTGGCTGTACCTGCTGGCGCACCACCTGGTCATCGACGGCATGTCGTTCGGCCGCCTGGCCGGCGAACTGTGGGCGCTGTACGGCGCGCTGCGGAACGGCGACGCTTCGGGCACCACGGCGCAGCTGAAGCCGGTGCTGCCGGTGGCGGCGGCATGCCGCAAGCTCGACGACATCGATCCGGCCGCCGCCGCGTACTGGCGCGACCGGCTGGCGCAGGTGCCGCCGGCGCCCGAGCTGCCCACCGACCGCCCGCTGCCGGCCGTGCAGCGCTTCGAGGCGGGCCGCGTCACGCTGCAACTGCCGGCGGCGATGCTGGACGCCGTGCGCCAGCTGGGCGCGGCCGCCCAGGCCACGCCGTTCATGACCCTCAACGCGGCCTGGCGCCTGCTGCTGGCCCGGCTGGGCGGCGCCGCCCGTTTCGTCATCGGCGTGCCCGTGTCCGTGCATCCGGCCGCGGCGGCCGAGTCGTATGTCGGCTTCGGCGTCAACGTCGTGCCCCTGATGGCCGAGGTGGTGGCCGACCAGCCGTTTACCGGCTTCCTGCGTGCCGTGCGCGCCGAAGTGGCCGACGCGCTGTCGCATCGGGCTTTCCCGTTCGCCGACATGGTGCGCACCGCCGGCCTGGAACGCGATCCGGCCCGGCCCGCCCTCGTGCAGGTGCTGTTCAATTGCGAAGCGCACGATGCCTGGCAGGGTGCCGGCGTGGCGACGCGGACCCTGGTGCCGCCCGCTACCCACACGAAGTACGAACTGACGCTGGATGCGCTGCTGGGCACCGATGGCATCGAACTGGTGCTGACCTATTCGGCGGCGCTGTTCGATGAAGCCACCGCGCTGCGGATGCTGCGCCGCTATGCGCACCTGCTGCAACGGATTACCGCCGCGCCGCAACAGCCGCTGGCCGCGTTCGATGCGCTGCTGCCGGAAGAGCGCGAAGCCGTCACGCGGCAGGCGCCGGTGGCCATCAACGAAAGCTGCCTGCACCGGCTGGTCGAGGCGCAGGCCGCGCGCGACCCGGACGCGGTGGCGCTGCGCCACGGCGCCGCGACGATGACGTTCGGCGCACTCGATGCCCGCGCCAACCGGCTGGCCAACGCGCTGCTGGCGCGCGGCGTACGGCCGGAAGACCGCATCGCCGTCTGCCTGCCGCGCACCATGGACCTGCCCGCGGCATTGCTGGCCGTGCTGAAAGCGGGCTGCGCCTATGTGCCGGTCGATCCGGCCTACCCGGCCGCGTACATCGAGACCGTGCTGCGCCTGTCCGGCGCCGCGCTGGTGATCACCGCCGCCGGCATGGGCGAGGTGGCGCTGGGCACGTGCCCGCGCCTGATCCTGGACGATGCTGTGCTGGCTGCGCAATCGCCGCAGGTACCGCCGGTCGAGGTCTCGCCGCACCAGCTGGCCTACGTGATCTTCACGTCCGGCTCCACCGGCGAACCGAAGGGCGTGGCGATCGAGCACCGCACCGTGTGCACTTTCCTGGACTGGGCCGCCGCCGAGTTCACGGCCGGCGAACGGGCCGGCATGCTGGCGTCGACCTCTGTGTGCTTCGACCTGTCCGTGTTCGAGCTGTTCCTGCCGCTGGCGCATGGCGGCAAGGTGATCCTGGTCGACAACGTGCTCGCGCTGACGCAGGACGGCGACTTCGCTGCGCAGTTTTCCGACGTGACCCTGGTAAACACCGTGCCCAGCGCCGCCGCCGAGCTGGCCCGGCAACAGTGCCTGCCAGCGGCGGTGCGGGTATTGAACCTGGCCGGTGAAGCGCTGCCGCAGGTGCTGGTCGACCAGGTGCGCGCGCTGTGGCCGCACCTCACCGTCTGCAACCTGTACGGCCCGACCGAGGACACCACGTATTCCACGTGGCTGCGCCTGGCGCCGGGCGAGGGCGGCGCCGTGACGATCGGCCGTCCGCTGCCGGGCACCCGGCTGTACCTGCTCGATCCCCATGCCGACGGCGCGCCGCAGCCGGTGCCGGCCGGCGCGCAGGGCGAGATCTGCCTGGCCGGCAATGGCCTGGCGCGCGGCTACCTGGGCCGCCCCGGCATGACCGCCGGGCGCTTCCTGCCCGATCCGCTGTCCGGCATCCCCGGCAGCCGCATGTACCGCACGGGTGACCTGGGCCGGCTGCTGCCCGACGGCACCGTGGAATACCTGGGCCGGCGCGACGACCAGTTGAAGATCCGCGGCCACCGCGTGGAACTGGGCGCCATCGACGCGGCGCTGCGCGCCGTGCCGGGCGTCGAGGCCGGCGCCGCCGTGGCGCACGGCGAACCGGCGCGGCTGGCGGCTTTCTACAGTGCCCCTGCCGGCGTGGACGACCTGGGCGACACCATCCGCGCCGCGCTGGCCGAGCGCCTGCCGCGCTGGATGGTGCCGTCGTCCTTCCACCGGCTGGCCGCGCTGCCGCTGACGCCGAACGGCAAGACCGACCGCCGCGCGCTGGCCAGCCTGGCTACCGAGGTGCCGGACAGCGGCGCCGCCGGGCATCTGCGGGCACCCCGCAACGCCATCGAGGAAGACCTGGTGCAGCGCTTTGCGCGCCACCTCGGCCTGGCGCCGGAAGCGATCGGCATCGACGGCGATTTCTTCGCGCTCGGTGGCCACTCGCTGCTGGCCACGCGGCTGCTGTTCGACGTGAACACTCACTGGCAGGCGGCGCTGCGCCTGTCCGACCTGATGACGCGGCCGACCGTGGCCGAACTGTCGCAAACGCTGCTGGCCGCGCTGGCCGAGGGCGTGGGCGACCTGCATGAACTGGTGGCCGAAGTGTCCGCCCATTCCGCGCTGTAAGGAGAAGCACATGGATATCATCGACAAGATCGCCGGCCTGTCCCGCGCCCAGACCGAAGCGCTGCTGGCACGCATGCGCGAACGGCGCGAAGTGGTGGCCCGCGGGCAGGGCGTGCCGCGGCTGGACCCCGATCCGGAGCGCCGCCGCAAGCCTTTCCCGCTGACGGAAATCCAGCAGGCCTACTGGGTCGGCCGGCAGGGCGGCTTCGCGATGGGCAACGTGTCCGCGCACGGCTACCTGGAAGTCGAGGCACGCGGTGCCGACTTGCAGGGACTGGAACGTGCGTTCAACCGCGTCATCGCCCGGCATGACATGCTGCGCGCCGTGATGCAGTCGGACGGCAACCAGCGCATCCTGGCCGACGTGCCGTACTACCGCTTCAGGGTGGAAGACCTGTCGGCGCTGCCGGCGGCGGAGCGGGGCGAACGCCTGGCCGCGCTGCGCGAGGAACTGTCGCACCAGGTGCTGCCGGCCGACGTGTGGCCGCTGTTCGAGATCCGCGCCAGCCGGCTGCCGGACGGCCTGCTGCGCCTGCACCTGTCGCTCGACGTGCTGATCCTGGATGCGCACAGTTTCGACCTGATCAGCGCCGACTGGCAGTACTACCACGACCACCCGGAAGGCGAACTGGCACCGCTGGCGTTCTCGTTCGCCGACTACGAAGCGGGGCTGCGGCAGATGGAGGGCACGCCGGCGTTCCAGGAATCGCTGCACTACTGGCGCAACCGGCTGGACGACCTGCCGCCGCCGCCGGAATTCCCGCTGGCGCGCAGCCCGGAATCGATCGCCGCGCCGAAGTTCACGCACCGCAGCCTGCGCCTGCCGCGCGCCGACTGGGAAGCGCTGAAGAAGCGTGCCGGCGCGCTGCGCATCACGCCGGCCGCGCTGCTGCTGTCGATCTATGCCTGCGTGGTGCGGCGCTGGTCGCAGTCGCCGCGGTTCACCCTGAACCTGACCCTGTTCAACCGGCTGCCGTTCCACCCGGACGTCGACCGGCTGGTCGGCGACTTCACCACCGTCACGCTGCTGGCGTTCGACCTGTCGACCCCGCGCGCCTTTGCCGACATCGCGCTGGGCGTGCAGCGGCAGCTGTGGCAGGACCTCGACCACCGCGCCGTCAGCGGCGTGCGCGTGCTGCGCGAACTCACCGAGCGCCGGCGCGGCGCCGGGTCGGTGATGATGCCGGTGGTCTTCACCGGTGCCCTGAACGGGAATGTGAACGGCAACGGCAACGGCCAGGGCGACACGGACGTGGCGCCGCTGGACTGGCTGGGCCATACCGCCTATGCCGTCACGCAGACGCCGCAGGTGTGGCTCGACTGCCAGGCCGGCGAGTACGGCGGCGACCTGGCCATCGACTGGGACAGCGTGGATGAACTGTTCCAGCACGGCTTCGTCGACGCCATGTTCGATGCCTTCAGCGGCCTGCTGCAGCGGCTGGCCCGCGACGGCGCCGCGTGGCAGCACCCGCGGCTCGACCTGGTGCCGGCCGCCCAGCAGGCCCTGGTGGCCCGCAGCAACGCCACCACGGCGCCCGTGCCGGCCGGACTGCTGCACGAACCACTGCTGGCGCAATGCCATGCGCGGCCGGACAGCCTGGCGGTGGCCGACGGCGGCCGCACGCTGACCTTCGGCGCGCTGTACCGCGAAGCCAACGCGCTGGCCCATGCGCTGTGCGCCCGCCAGGTGCCGACCGGTGCGCTGGTGGCCGTGATGCTGCCGAAGTCGGCCGCCCAGGTGGTGGCCGTGCTGGGCATCCTGGAAGCGGGCACCGCCTACCTGCCGATCGAACCGGGCCTGCCGCAGGAACGCATCGATGAAGTGCTGCGCCTGTCCGGCGCGGCCGCCGTCGTCACCGATGCGGCCACGCTGCGGCACCGCTCCATCGCCGGTTGCCTGGTCATCGAGCTCGATGGGCTGGTGCCGGGCACGCCGCGGCCGCTGCCGGCCCTGCGCGCGCCCGGCGACCTGGCGTACGTGATCTACACGTCCGGCTCGACGGGCACGCCGAAGGGCGTGGCGATCGACCACCGCGGCGCGCTGAACACCTGCGCCGACGTCAACCAGCGGATGGGCGTCGGCGCGAACGACCGCGTGCTGGGCCTGTCCGCGCTCAACTTCGACCTGTCGGTGTGGGACATCTTCGGCGTGCTGGGCGCCGGCGGCGCGCTGGTGCTGCCGGCGCCCGGCCAGGCGCGCGAACCGGCGCACTGGGCGGAGATCATGGCGCGCCATGGCGTCACGCTGTGGAACACGGTGCCGGCCCTGCTCGACCTGTACGTCGGCTACCTGCGCGACGTGGCCGAACGGCCGGATACGCGGCTGCGCGTGGCGATGATGAGCGGCGACTGGATCTCGCTGGCATTGCCGGCGCAGCTGCGCACCTGGTGCCCGAACGCGGCCATCTACAGCCTGGGCGGCGCGACCGAGGCCTCGATCTGGTCGGTCCTGCACCCCGTCGGCGAAGTCGATCCCGCCTGGCGCAGCATCCCGTACGGCAAGCCGATGGCGAACCAGCGCTTCCATGTGCGCGACACGAACCTGGACGATTGCCCGGTCGGCGTGCCCGGCGAACTGTGCATCGGCGGCATCGGCGTGGCGGTCGGCTACTGGAACGATGGCGAACGCACCGCGCAGGCCTTCGTGACCTGCCCGCGCAGCGGCGAGCGGCTGTATCGCACCGGCGACCTGGGGCGCTGGCTGCCCGACGGCACGCTGGAAATCCTCGGGCGCCTCGACTTCCAGGTGAAGGTCAACGGCTACCGCGTGGAGCTGGGCGAGATCGAAAGCGCGATGAATGCCTGGCCGGGCGTGCAGACGGCGGTCGCCAGCGTGGGCGCCGGCAAGGCCGGCCAGCTGGTCGGCTATTACCTGCGCGACGACGCGGGCAGTACCGCCAAGCTGCAGGGCGTGCTGTCGCAGCCGGGCCTGCGCCTGCTGGACGGCGCCGGCACGGCGCTCAACGACACGGCGCCGCGGCGTATCGCACGCCGTTCGACGCGGGTGTTCGCCGCCGACACGGTTCCGCCGGAAGCCCTGGCCCGCCTGCTCGAACCGCTGCGCCAGGGCGGCGAGGATGGCATGCCGCGCTACCGCTACGCGTCGGCCGGTGGCCTGTATCCGGTGCAGCTGTACCTGCACATCCGCCGCGTGGCGGGGATCGAATCCGGCATGTACTACTACCACCCGGTGCGCAACGTGCTGCAACGGCTGCCGGCCGGCGCGGAGCTGGACCTGGAGCTGTACCCGCGCCGCAACCAGCCGATCGTGGCCGCCGCCGCGTTCCAGCTGTTCCTGGTCGGTTCGCGGCAGGCGATCGAGCCGCAGTACGGCGCGGCGGCACCCACGCTGTGCCTGCTGGAGGCCGGCGCCATCAGCCACCTGCTGGAAGATGCCGCGGCCGCGGCCGGCCTGGGCCTGGTGCAGCTGGGCGGCTTCGATGCCGAACGGGCCGGCGATCCATTCGCGCTGGGTGCCGATGCGATGTACCTGCACATGCTGGCCGGCGGTCTGCCGGGGCAGCAGGCGGCGGATGCGGATGCGCCGCTGTCGAAGGCCGCGTTCGAGGATGGCCTGCGCGCCCACCTGGCCCGCCGCCTGCCCGAGTACATGGTGCCGCGCCAGTTCGTGCGGCTCGACTCGCTGCCGCTGTCCGCCAACGGCAAGGTGGACCGCAAGGCGCTGCCGGAGCCGGTGGCCAGGCAGGCGCAGGGCAGCACGCGCGCCGGCGCCACCAGCCCGCTGGCCGCCGACATCTGCGCGCTGTGGGCGGACGTGCTCGGCGTCGCGCAGGTGGGCCCGGACGACAACTTCTTCGACCTGGGCGGCACCTCCGTGGACATGATCCGCATTCACACGCGGCTCCAGCCCCGCCTGCCGCGCGAGGTGAGCCTGCTCGACATGTTCTTCGGCCACCCGACCATCGCCGACCTGGTGCGGCACGTGGAGGGCGCCGCCATGCCGGCCACCGGGACCTGCACGACCAATGACAACAACGCACCGCGCGGCCGCCGCCGCCGGGCTCAATGACACCATTCAGGGGAACACCATGAAAGAGAACCAAGTTTCGTCCGGCAAGATCGCGATCATCGGCATCAGCGGCCGCTTCCCGGGCGCGCCCGACGTGGAAAGCTTCTGGAACATGCTGTGCGAAAGCCGCAGCGCGCTGCGCCAGTTCACGCCGGAGGAAATCCGCGCGGGCATCGATGCCCACGACTACCTGACCGTGCCCTACGTCGAGCGGCAGGTGGCCGGCGGCGGCTGGGTCGGCGCCGGCTACCACCTGCCGGACGTGGACAAGTTCGATGCCGGCTTCTTCGGCTATTCGCCCAGCGAGGCGGAGCTGATCGATCCGCAGCAGCGGCTGTTCCTGGAAGCGTCGTGGGCGGCGATGGAAGATGCCGGCTACGCGCCGGACGGCTACCGCGGCACGGCTGCCGTGTATGCCGGCACCGGGCTGTCGCGCTACTTCCTGAATAATGTGTATTCCAACCGCGAGATCATGTGCGCATCGGACCGCGACCTGATCGCCGGCATCGGCAACGAACCGGACTACCTCAGCAACCGCGTCGCCTACAAGCTCAATCTCACCGGCCCTTCCGTCACGGTGCAGACGGCGTGCTCCACGTCGCTGGTGGCGATCCACATGGCGTGCCAGGCGCTGCGCGCCGGCGAATGCGACCTGTCGCTGGCCGGCGGGTCGATGGCCACCGTGCCGGCCGGCCACGGCTACCACTACACGGAAGGCAGCCTGAATTCGGACGATGGCTGCATCCGCGCCTTCGACGCGGGCGCCAAGGGCACCGTGTTTTCCGAGGGCGGAGTGGGCGTCATCGTGCTGAAGCGCCTGGAAGATGCCGAGGCGGACGACGACAACATCTACGCGGTGATCCGCGGCTCGGCCGTCACCAACGATGGCTCGCACAAGGCCGGCTACACGGCACCGGGCATCGATGGCCAGGTGGAGGCAGTGACGCGGGCGCTGAAGGCCGCCCGCACCAACCCGGACGACATCGGCTACATCGAGGCGCACGGCACCGGCACGTCGCTGGGCGACCCGATCGAGATCACCGCCCTGACGCGCGCCTTCCGCGCCCACACGGACCGCAGCGGCTATTGCGCGATCGGTTCCGTGAAAACCAACGTGGGCCACCTGGCGCCCGCTGCAGGCGTGGCCGGCGTGATCAAGGCCGCGCTGGCCGCGCGTTCCGGCATGCTGCCTCCCAGCCTGCATTACGATACGCCGAACCCGCGCATCGATTTCCCGGCGACGCCGTTCTTCGTCAACGACCGCCTGAACGAATGGCGCACGGCGCCCGGCAGCAAGCGGATCGCCGCCGTCAGCTCGTTCGGCATCGGCGGCACCAATGCCCACCTGATCCTGGAGGAGCCGCCGGTCACCAAGCCCACCGTGTCGGGCGAGAAGCTGCGCATCTTCCCGCTGTCGGCGAAGACGCCCGGCGCGCTGGGCCGCGCCGCCGGCCAGCTGGCCCGCTTCCTCGAGCGCCACCCGGAAACGGACCTGGACGACGTGGCGTTCACGCTGCAGGAGGGGCGCCGCGCATTCGACCAGCGCGGCACCGTGGTGGCGCGCACCGCCGCCGAACTGATCGGCAACCTGGACAAACTGGCAAAAGAGCCGGGCAAGACACCCGCACTGCCGGCCACGAAGAAACTGGCCTTGCTGTTCACGGGCCAGGGTTCGCAGTACGCCGGCATGGCGCGCGAGCTGCATGCGCAGTTCACGGTCTTCCGCGATACGTTCGATGCCTGCTGCGCCACGCTGGCGCGCCACCTCGACACCGACCTGGCCCGGCTGCTGCTGGCCGGGGCCCCCACGGAGGCGGACAGCGCGCTGCTGCGTGAAACACGCCATGCGCAACCGGCGCTGTTCACCGTCGAATACGCGCTGGCGATGCAGCTGCAGGCCTGGAAGATCGCGCCGGCCGCGCTGCTGGGCCACAGCCTGGGCGAATACGTGGCCGCCACCGTGGCCGGCGTGTTCACGCTGGACGACGCGTTGCGCCTGGTGGCACTGCGCGGCCGACTGATGCACGCGATGCCGGCCGGCGCCATGCTGTCGATCGGGGGCGGCGAGGCGGAGGCGCGTGGCTGCCTGCGTGAAGGCATCGAGCTGGCCGCCGTCAACAGCCCGCGTGCCAGCGTCGTTTCCGGTCCGCTGGCGGCCATCGATGCGCTGGCGGCCGAGCTGGAGGCGGCCGGCACCGGCTGCCGCAGGCTGCAGACCTCGCATGCCTTCCATTCCGCGATGATGCGGCCACTGGCCGGGCAGTTCCGCGCCGCCGTCGCCGCGGCCGCACCGCGGGCGCCAACGATTCCGGTGGTGTCGAACGTCACCGGCACATGGCTGACGGCGGCCGAGGCCACCGATCCCGATTACTGGGTGCGTCACCTGCTGTCGCCCGTGCTGTTCCAGGCCGGCGTGGAAACGCTGCTGGCCGATGGCTGCGGCTTCCTCGTCGAAGCCGGGCCGGCGGGCGTGCTCAGTACCTTCGTGCGCCACATCGCCGGAACCGTCGCGGGCAAGCCCGCCGCCGTGGCTGTGCCCCTGATGCGCCATCCGCAGGATGCGCTGCCCGCCGACCGCTTCCTGCTGGCCGCCCTGGGCAACCTGTGGGCGGCGGGCCATGCGCTCGACTATGCCGGCGTGGATGCGTTCAACCTGGGCCGCCGCATTCCGCTGCCCACCTATCCGTTCGCGCGCGAACGCCACTGGATGGAGCCGCCGCTGGCGCCGAGCGGCAGCCTCGATGCGGGCCTGCGCCGCAGCGCCGACATGGGCGAATGGTTCCATGCCGCGTCGTGGCGCCGGCAGCCGTGGCTGGATGCCGTGCCCGCGCTTGCGGGCCGCAAGGTACTGCTACTGGCCCATGACGATGCCCAGGGCAATGCGCTGGCGGCGGCCTTGCGCGGCGTCGGCGCCACCGTGGCCTGGGCCGAGCCGGGCCCCGCGTTCGGCGTGCTGGACGACGGGGCGTACTGGGTGCGCCCAGACCAGCCGGCCGACTGGGAAGCGCTGGCGCGGCATGCCGGCAAGCCCGATGCGATCGTCCATGCCTGGCTGCTGCCGGCCAGCGGCGGCGACACGGTCGCCAACAGCGGCGCCACGCTGGAACTGGGCTTCCACACGCTGCTGGCGCTGACGCAGGCATTCGGCAACGATGCCGGTGAACGGCTGCCGCTGCTGAGCGTGGCCAGCGAAGTGTTCGACGTGCAGCCGGGAGAAGCGGTCGATGCCGTGAAGGCCACGATGCTGGGCGCGCACCTGGCGATCGGCTACGAACACCGGGCCATCGCCAGCCGCGTGCTGGACGTGCAGGACGGGATACAAGACAGGGTAGAGGACAGGGTAGAGGACGTTGGCCGGCTGATGCTCGACGAGCTGGCCCGCCTGCAGGCGGCGCCGCATGCGCCGGCCGGCCCGGCGGACCAGTTCGTGGCGGAGCGGCACGGCGCGCGCTGGCTGGCCCATGTCGAGACGATGGCGGTGCCGGAACCGGCAGTGCCGGCCACGCTGGCGGCCGAGGGCACGTACCTCGTCACTGGCGGCCTGGGGGGCCTGGGCCTGGAGTTTGCCGACGTGCTGGTGGAGCGCGGTGCGCGCCACCTGGTGCTGGTGGGCCGCAACACGCTGCCGCCGCAGGCCGAATGGAACGCGTGGCTGGCGGCGCATCCCGGCGATGCCGCGGGCCACGAACGTATCCGCCGCCTGCAGCGCATGGCGGCGCGCGGCGCGCAGGTCGCCACCGAGCGGTGCGACATCACCGATCCGGCCGCGGTGCGTGCCATGGTCGGGCGCGTGCACGGTGCCATGCCACCCGTGCGCGGCGTCGTCCACGCGGCCGGCATTGCCGGTGCCGGCATGATGGCGTTGAAGACCCGCGCCCAGGCCGACGCCGTGCTGGCGCCGAAGGTGCTGGGCGCGCTGGCGGTGGAAGAAGCATTGGCCGGCCAGCCGCTCGATTTCTTCGTCGTCGTGTCGTCGCTGTTCGGCACGATCGGCGGCATCGGCCAGGCCGATTACGCGGCCGCCAACGCCTTCCTCGATGCGTTTGCCCGGAGCCGCAGTGCGCGCGGCCGGCGCACGCTGTCGCTGGCCTATGGCGGCTGGCGCGAAGTCGGCATGGCGGTCGCCATGGGCCATACGCCTTCCGCGCCGGCGCTGCCGGCCGGCCGCACGCTGGCCCACCCATACCTGTTCAGCCGCGCCGAGGAAGGCGCCACGTTGCGGTTCACCGCACACCTGCGTGCGCAGGACCATTGGGCGCTGCAGGACCACCGCATCCACGGCACCCCCGTGATGCCGGGCACGGCGCTGATCGAGATGGTGCGCGCCGCGTGGGAGGAAGCGGCCGGCGGTGGCGAGGGAGGAGAGGGTCATGCATGCACCCTGGGCGACGTGTTCTTCTACCGCCCGCTGTTCGTGCCGGCCGACCGGCTGGTCACGGTCGACGTGCTGCTGCAGCGCGTGGGCGAGGGTTATGCGGTCGAGGTGAAGGAGGGGGACAGCCCCGTCTTGTCGGCCACCGTGTCGGCTGGCGTCCGGGCCGGCGCGCCGGAGGCCGACCTGGCGGCGATCGCCGAGGAATGCCGCGCCGACGTGCTGGAATTCCCCGGCGGCGCCGCGGCGATGGTAGGCGAGGATGGCTTCCTGGAACTGGGACGCCATTGGCAGGTGGTGCGCCGTATCCGCCTGGGCGGGCGGCAACTGCTGGGCGAGCTGGCACTGCCGGACGGCATGGCGGACGACGCCGCGCTGGGCCTGCACCCGGCCTTGCTGGACATGGCCACCGGCCCGATCACCGGCCACCTGCTGGCGCGGCTGGACCTGGGGCTGCAGGACGAATACCTGCCGTTCACCTACGGCGCCCTGGCTGTCCACGGCCGGCTGGGCACGCACCTGTACAGCCACGTGAAGTTCGGCGGCATCTCCGACGACCGCGACGTGATCCGCTTCGACATCGCGCTGTACGCGCCGGATGGCACGGTGCTGGCCGAGGTGACCGACTTCCAGCTGCGCCGGGTTCCGGCCGGGGCATTGAAGGCACAACCCGCTGCCGCCGCGCCGGCCGTGGACGACGGCTCGATCTCGCCGCAGGAAGGCCGCGCGCTGTTCGCCCGCGCCCTGTCGCTGAGGAATGGCGGCCACTGGATCGTCAATCCGCACCCGGTGGACGCGCTGCTGCGCAAGCTGCGCGACGAGCGCATCGCACCGGCCGCCGCCCCCGTGGAGAAGAAAAAAGTGGTGCGCGAGGACGTGATCGCCGCGCCGCCCACCAATCCCACCGAGGAAGTGCTGGTGGGGATCATCGAAGGCGCGCTGGGCATCACGCCGGTGGGCATCCACGACAACTTCTTCGACCTGGGCATCGATTCCGTGATCGGCATCCAGGTGGTGTCGCATGCCCGCAAGCATGGCGTGCTGCTGAAGCCGAACCAGCTGTTCGAACACCAGACGGTGGCCGAGCTGGCGGCCGTGGCCGAGGCGATCGGGGAAGCGCCAGCACCGCAGGCCCCCGCGCCCGAGCCGGAGCTGGTGGCCGCCGACGACCTGAATGCCGTGCTGCACGCGCTGGCCGACTGACCACGGAATTGACGAAACCGAGCAGTGGATTGAACGACAGACGAGACCCGAGAGCGACCCATGAACAAGCAGGATATACAGGAAGTACACCGGCTCACGCCACTCCAGCAGGGCATGCTGTTCCATACCCTGGAGGCGCCGGGCAGCGGTGTCTACGTCGAGCAGTTCGCCTGCCCGGCGGGCGGGCGGATCGACGGCGCGCGCTGGCGGGAGGCGTGGAACCTCGTGCTGGGCGCCAGCCCGGTGCTGCGCGCCGCCATCGCCTGGGAAGGCCTCGAACACCCGCTGCTGGTGGTGACGAAGTCGGCGACGGTGGACGTGATCGAGATCGATGCCACGGGCGATGACGACAGTGCATTCGCCGCGCGCCTGGATGCGCTGCGCCGCGAAGAGGCGGCGCGCGGATTCGACCTGCGCCGGCCACCGCTGCTGCGCCAGGCGCTGCTGCATCGCGAGGACCGCAGCGTGGTGTTCTGGACCTACCACCACGTGCTGCTCGATGGCTGGTCGGCCTTCGTGGTGCTGGGCTCGCTGCTGTCCGCGTACGCCGCGCTGGCCGATGGCCAGGCCTGGCAGCCGCGCCCGGCGCCGGGCTGGGGCAATTACCTGGGCTGGCTGCGCGGCCGCGACAAGGCCGCCGCGGAATCCTACTGGCGCGGGCGGATGGCGGGGTTCCATGCGCCCACGCCGCTCGGCCTGGTCAAGCGTCCGGCACCGGACAGCGGGGCTGATGCCGGCGCCACGGCAACGGCGGAACTGGGAGAGGCCCTGGGCAGCCGCCTGCGCGACACGGCCCGGACCTTGCGCGTCACCCCCGGCACGCTGCTGCAAGCCGCCTGGGCGCATTTGCTGGCCCTCTACAGCGGCGAGGATGACGTGGCGTTCGGCGCCACCGTCGCGGGCCGGCCACCCGAGCTGGCCGGCGCGGATGCGATGGTGGGGCTGTTCATCAACACGGTACCGGTGCGCGTGCGCATCGATCCGGCCGAAACGGTGCGCGGCTTCGCCGCCCGGCTGGGCGCCGCGCTGGTGGCGCAACGCGAACATGAACATGCGTCGCTGACCGATATCGCCGGCTGGAGCGAAGTGCCGCGCGGCCGGGCGCTGTTCGACTCGATGCTGGCCATCGAATCGTTCCCGACCACGGACGGCTTCAGCCTGCCGGATGTCAGCGTGTGGCAGCACACGAACTTCCCGCTGGCCCTGGTCATCGACCCGGTGGGCCGCATGCGCATCAAGGCGCTGTACGACGCGCGCCAGTTCGACGCCGGTGCGATCGCCGGCCTGCTGTCCCATTACCGCGAGCTGCTGTCGCGGATGGTGGGCGACGTGGACCTGCCGGTCGGCACGCTGTCGATTGCCCCGGGCACCGACCTGGCACTGCAGGACGCGTGGAACCACCGGCCCGCCGTGCACGCGGCGTCCGACCTGGGCGAGCTGCTTGCCCGCCAGGTGGCCGAACGGCCCGACGCGCCGGCCATCGTGTCGGGCGATGGCCATGCGACCTACGCGGAACTCGACCTGCGGGCACGGCGCCTCGGTGCGCGGCTGCTGGCCGCCGGCGTCCGCGCGGGCGACACGGTGGCCTTCGCGTTCGAGCCGGGCGTGCCGATGATCGCCGCGCTGGTGGCGATCACGCGCCTCGGCTGCGCCTACGCACCGCTCGATGCGCGCCTGCCGGCGCCACGGCTGGCGCAAATGATGACCGACCTGCGCATTCGCCACGTGGTGACGGACGGCGCCCATGCGGCACTGTTCGACATCGCCGGGGTGACGGTCCTGCTGGCCGGCGAGGATGAGAAGGATGTGCCGTTGAAGGATTGGCCGGAAACCGATCCGGCGCGCATCCTGTACGTGATCCACACGTCCGGCTCCACCGGCAAGCCGAAGGCGGCCGGCGTGTTCCACGACAGTTTCACGCGCTTCCTCGGCTGGTGGAACAGGGAGTTCGCATTTGCCCCGGGCGAGCGCTGCCTGCTCGTCAACAAGATCACGTTCGACCTCGCGCAGAAATGCGTGTGGGGCGCGCTGGCGACGGGCGGCATCCTGCACCTGGCGCCCACGCGCCACTTCGACCCGGTGCATGCACGCGAACAGGTGGCGGCGCATGGCATCGGCTGGATCAACTGCACGCCGAGCATGGCCTATGCGATGGTGGAAGCTGATTCCTGCAGCCATGATGCGCTGGCATCGCTGCGCCTCCTGTTCGTCGGCGGCGAGCCGGTGGACAAGCGCCGGCTGGCGCCCTGGCTGCTGTCGCCGGGTTGCACGACCGAGCTGGTCAACACCTACGGCCCGACCGAATGCACGGACCTGTGCACCACCCACCGGTTTACGCGCGACGAGTTCGTGGACCTCGCCGCGCCCGTCACAGTCGGCAGCGTTCTGCCTGGCCTGGCCGTGCATGTGCTGGACCGTTTCGGCAACCGCCTGCCGGCGGGCGTGACGGGCGAGGTGGCGATCGCCGGCGGTTCGGTGGGCGCCGGCTATCTGAACAACGCGCAGATGAGCGCACAGAAATTCCTGCCTGATCCGGGGATGCGGGGCGCGCGGCTGTACCTGACGGGCGACCTGGGTTACTTCCGCGCCGACGGCACGCTGGTCGTGCAAGGCCGCGTCGACTTCCAGGTGAAGCTGCGCGGCTACCGCATCGAGCTCGATGCGATCGGCCATGAACTGCGCGGCCATCCGGCCGTGCTGGACGCCGTGGCCGCCGTGACGCCGGATGGCCAGCGCCTGGTCGCCTACGTGGTGCCGGAAGGTGGCGCCGCATGGACGCCCGCGCTGCAGGACGAGTGCCGCGCATGGCTGGCGGCCCGCCTGCCCGACTACATGGTGCCCGCGCGCTACGTGCCGCTGGCCGCGCTGCCGCTGAACGCGAACGGCAAGCTCGATCGCGGCGCGCTGCCGTCCCCGGAGCTGGGCATCGGCCTGGGCAACTCGGACGTGGAGAGAATCGCCCCACGCGACGACATCGAAGCGAAGCTGGCCGGCATCTGGGCCGCCGTGCTGGGCACGGACGAATTCGGTGTCACCGACGATTTCTTCGACCTGGGCGGCCATTCGCTGTCGATCACGCAGGCGTATGCGCGGCTGCAGAAGACGTTCGGCGTGCGCATTCCCCTGTCCGTGCTGTTCGAGCAGCCGACCATCGCCGGGCAGGCCGCCGCGTTGCGCGAGGCCGGCGCGGATGGCGCGGATGGCGCCAACGGCAACCAGGCCGCGGCGCGGCAGCCGGCGATCGCCACCGGCCAGCGGCCGGAACGCCTGCCGCTGTCGTTCTCCCAATCGCGGCTGTGGTTCCTGCACCAGTACGACCCGGCCAGCATGGCCTACCACGTGCCGAACGCGCTGCCGCTGGCGGGCACCGTCGACCGCGCGGCGCTGCAACGGGCGCTGGACTGGCTGCATGCCCGCCATGAATCGCTGCGCACCCGCTATCCCGAGGCGGACGGCATGCCGTGGCAGGAAGTGACGCCACCGACGTCGGTGGCTCTTGAATATGACGACCTGCGCGGCGCGGCCGACGCGGCCGAGCGGTTGTCCGCCATCGCCACCGCCGAGGCGGCGCAGCCGTTCGACCTGCGTGCCGGCCCCGTGGCCCGCTACCGGCTGGTGCAGGGCGACGACCGGGCCATCCTGCTCGTGTCGCTGCACCATATCGCCACCGATGGCTGGTCGATGGACGTGATGATGCGCGAGCTGTCGGCCGCGTACGCCGCGTTCTCGGCCGGCGGTGCGCCGCAGGCGGCGCCGCTGCCGATCCAGTATGCGGACTACGCGCTGTGGCAGCGTGCCGACCTGGCCGGCGACAAGCGCGGCCGGCTGGTCGATTACTGGCGCACGGAACTCGACGGCAGCCAGCCGCAGATCACGCTGCCGTATGATTTCCCGCGGCCCGCCGCGCGGTCGTCGGCCGGCGGCCTGCACGTCTCGCACATCCCCGCGGACGTCTGCGCGGCACTGCATGGTGCGGCCAGTGCGGCCGCCGGAAGCGGTAGCACGGCGTTCATGACGTGGCTGGCGCTGTATGAACTGCTGCTGTACCGCTGGAGCGGCCAGCCGGACTTCAATGTGGGCAGCCCGATCGCCAACCGCAACCTGGAAGAAACCGAAGGCGTGATCGGCTTCTTCGTCAACACGCTGGTGCTGCGCGCCCGCATGGAGGGCGGGCAGACCTTTGCCGGCCTGCTCGACGACGTGCGCCGGACCGCGCGCGCCGCCTACGACCATGCCGAGCTGCCGTTCGAGTTGCTGGTGGACGAGCTGAATCCGCCGCGCAGCGCGAATACGCTGCCGTTCTTCCAGGTCGGCTTCGCACTGCAGCGCGCCTACGAGGACACGTCGCTGATCGACAGCACCGAATGGATTGCCCGCTTCGACCTGCAACTGGTGCTGCATGAAAGCGCCGATGGCGGCCTGCGCGCGCACTGGGAATTTGCACGCGACCTGTTCCTGCCCGACACGGTGGCGCGGCTGGCCGATTCGTTCGCGCTGCTGGCGCGGCAGGTGGCGCAGGCGCCCGCCGCGCCGCTGCGCGACCTGGCGCTGGTCGATGGCGCCGGGCGCGCACGGATGCTGGCGCTGGCGCGTGGCGCCAAGCCCGCATTGCCGATTGCCACGGTGCATGAGCTGTTTGCCCAACAGGCGCTGCTGGCACCGGCGAAAGTCGCCCTGGTGCAGGGCGAGCTGCGGCTGGGCTACGATGAACTGAACCGCCGCGCCAACCGGCTGGCCCATCACCTGCTCGGCGAGGGCGTGGCGCCGGGCGGCATCGTCGGCGTGGCGCTGCCGCGCGGGCCGCAACTGATCGTCGCGCTGCTGGCCGTGCTGAAGGCCGGCTGCGCCTACCTGCCGCTCGATACGGAATACCCGCGCGAACGCACCGCCTACATGCTGGCGAACGCGGGGGCCGGGGCCGTGCTGACGGATGTCCACGGCGCCGCGCTGCTGCCGGCATTCGACGGTGTCGTGCTGGATGTCGACGCTCCGCAAGTCGCGGCGCTGCGCGATACGAACCCGGACGTGCCGAACGATCCGCGCGCGCTGGCCTACGTGATGTACACGTCCGGCACCACCGGCAAGCCGAAGGGCGTGATGATCGAGCACCGCAGCATCGTGCGGCTGGTGCGCGAAGCCGGCTATGCCGACTTTTCCGCGGACGGCACGTACCTGCAATACGCGCCGGTGGGCTTCGATGCCTCCACGTTCGAGATCTGGGGCAGCCTGCTGAACGGCGCGCGGCTGGTGCAGGCGCCCGCCGGCGTGGTGGGCCTGGACCAGCTGGCCGGGCTGGTCGCCGGCGAGCGGATCGACACGGTGTTCGTGACGGCCGCGCTGTTCAACCAGCTGGTGGACCAGCATCCGGAATCACTGGCCGGCGTGCGCCAGCTGCTGACGGGCGGCGAGGCGATGTCGTCGCCGCACGCCGCGCGGGCAATCGAAGCCATGCGCGCGGGGAGCAAGGGAGAACTGATCCACGTGTACGGCCCCACCGAATGCACCACCTTCGCCACCGCCGGGAAGGTGAGCATGGCCGATGCGCTGGCCGGCACGGTGCCGATCGGCCGGCCGATCGACCATACCGACACCTATGTGCTGGACGAAGCGCTGGAGCCGGTACCGGTGGGCGTGCCGGGCGAGCTGTACATCGGCGGCGCCGGCGTGGCGCGCGGCTACCTGAACGCGCCGCAGCAGAGCGCCGAGCGCTTCGTGGCCGATCCGTTCGGGGCCGACAGTGCGGCCGCGGGTTCGCGGCTGTACCGCACCGGCGACAAGGTGCGCTGGAACGCCGGCGGCACCCTGGAATTCCTGGGCCGGATGGACGACCAGGTGAAGATCCGCGGTTACCGGATCGAGCCGGCCGAGATCGAGGCGCAACTGGCGGCTTGCCCGGGTGTCAACGGCGCGCTCGTGCTGGCGCTGGGCGACAGCGCCGACAAGCGGCTGGTGGCCTATGTGACCTGCACCGAGGGCACCGGCGTCGCTTCGCCCACGCCCGCCCTGTTGCGCGATTACCTGGCGCAGCGGCTGCCCGCCTTCATGATCCCGGGCGCCTACGTGCTGCTGGACCGCTTCCCGGTCACCGCGAACGGCAAGGTCGACCGCCGTGCGCTGCCGCTGCCCGATGCCGATGCGCTCGGCGCCGGTGACTACGTGGCGCCGGAGACGGCGCTCGAAGAGTCGATCGCCACCGTCTGGGGCGAGATGCTGGGCCTGGAGCGGGTAAGCGTGACGGCCGATTTCTTCGCACTGGGCGGTAATTCGCTGACGGCGACCCAGTTGCTGGCGCGGGTGCGCGCCTCGCTCGGCCATACGGTCACGCTGCCGGAATTCTTCAGCGAGCCGACCGTGCGGGCGATGGCGTTCCGCATCGAGCATGCCGACACGGCGCGCGCCATGGATGCGGCGGAAAGCCGGCTCGATGGCGAGGCCGAATCCGCGCTCGTGCTGCCGGAACCGCTGCCGCCGCTGGCATCGAGCCTGGAGCACGTGCTGCTGACGGGCGCCACCGGTTTCGTGGGCGCCTACGTGGCGGCCGACATGCTGGAGCGCTGGCCGCGCGTGACGCTGCATTGCCACGTGCGCGCGGCGCATCCGGCCACCGGCCTGCGCCGCCTGCGCGACAACCTCGACCAGTACGGCCTGTGGAAGGAGGGCTATGCCGCCCGTATCCGCGTGCTGACGGGCGACCTGGCCGACCCGCGGCTGGGCCTGGACGACGAGCACTACGCCACGCTGGCGCGCGACGTGGACCTGGTGGTGCACAACGCCTCGCGCCTGAACCATGTGCTGCCTTACCAGGCGCTGCGCCGGGATAACGTGGAGCCGACCAGGCGCCTGCTGGAGCTGGCCGCCACGGCCAAGCGCAAGGGCTTCGTGCTGGTCTCGACCGCAGGGGTGCTGCAGGGTGAGAGTGGCGGCACTTTCGACGAGGACGTGCGGGTCGAGGAGATCGGCCAGAGCGCGCGCGAAGGCTACAACGCCAGCAAGTGGGTATCGGAACTGATGGTGCGCCGCGCCGCCCGGGCCGGCATTCCTGCCCAGATCATGCGGCTGGGCCGCGTGGTGGTGGACAGCCGAAGCGGGGCAGGACGGATGGACGATTTCGTGGCGCTGTTCGTGCGCACCTGCCTGCAGGTGGGCGCGTGGCCCGACCGGCCCTTCGTCGAGCAGTTCGTGCCGGTCGACCACGTGGCGCGCGCCATCACGGCGCTGGCCGCCGATTACACCAGCACCGGCGTGCACCACCTGGTCGGCGACGACAGGCGCGACTGGAGCCGGCTGCTGCCCGATTTCGTCGATTGCGCCGATGCGGGGCTGAAGCGCATGCCCATCCGCGACTGGGTGGACGCGGTCAAGGAACGCAGCGCGGTCGAACCGCTGCCGTTCGCCCCTTACCTGTTCTGGTGGGACACCGACGCGGCGGCGCCGGAAGAAAAACGCCTGAAAGTGAAGCAGGCAAAAACCGTGCGCAGGCTGGCCGGCCATGGGCTGCGCGAACCGCGCATCGACAGCGAGGCATGGCAGCGCTATGTCGGCGCGATCTTCGCTGCCGAAGGCATGTCCGCGAAGCCGAAAAAGCGCGGCATCTTCGGTTAACAAACCCTACAAACGATTACACATCACGGAGAGAATCATGAATTCAGCTGCCTACAATGTAGTTCGCAACGAAGAAGACCAGTACTCGGTCTGGCCCGCCTACCGCCCGGTACCCGCTGGCTGGACCACCGTCGGCGACGCGGCAGACCGCGAGACCTGCCTCGAACGCATCGAGCAATTGTGGACCGACATGCGGCCGCGCAGCCTGCGCACCGCGAAGGAGCAGTAGCCATGCCTACCCTGCGTACCATCACTTTCGGCTGCCCGCTGGACGGCGCCGCCCCGAGGAGACCGCCGCCACCGTGCGGAGTTTCTTCACCCATGCCTGGCGGCTGCTCGACGAGGCGGGCCTGGCGGCACGCTGTTTCCGCTACGTGGCGCCGCCGGTCGAGCAATGGCTGCCCGATGCGGACCCGGTGGCCGCCGGGCGCACCGCGGTGCAGCTGGAACAGGCGCTGGGCGAGAACATCTGGTGCTGCCTGCCAGGGCCCGCCTGCGATACCCGGGACAGCGTGGCGCGGCGCGTGGACCTGATCGATGCGATCGTGGGGGAAACGCGCCACGTGTTCACCAACATGCGCGTGGCCGGCGAGCAGGGGCTGCACAACGAGGCCGTGGCGGCCGCCGCCGAAACGATGGCGCGGCTGGGCAGCACGCCGGCGCGGCAGCAAGACAACTTCCGCTTCGCCGCGCTGGCCTGGATCAAGCCGGCCACGCCATACTTCCCGGCCGCCTGGCACGATGGCGCGCCGGGCTTCTCGGTGGCGCTGGAACTGGCCGGCCCGTTCCTGCAGGCGTGCGGCCGGCATGACAACTTCGCCGACCGGCTCGATGCCTGCCGCGAGGAACTCACCAGCCGCGTGGCGCGGACGCTGCCCGTGCTGGTACGGCTGGCGCGCGAGCAGGGCGTGCGCTTCCTCGGCTACGACCTGTCGCTGGCGCCGTTCCCCGGCGACGAGACGAGCGCGGTGGCCGTCGTCGAAAGCCTGAACGGCAGCCGCTTCGGCCAGCTCGACTTCATGTTCGCGCTGTATGCGGTGAACGACATGCTGCAGCATGCGCTGCCGAACCTGCCGATGGTGGGCTTCAACGGCACCATGCTGTCGGTGCTGGAAGACACGCGGCTCGCCGAGGCCACGGCTGCCGGCGACGTGGGCGTGAAGGACCTGCTGCTGCTGTCCACCGTGTGCGGCTGCGGGCTGGACATGATTCCCGTTTCCGCCGACAGCGATCCGGCGCGGCTGGCCACGCTGGTGCGGGCCATGTCCACCATCGCGCAGAAGTGGCGCAAGCCGCTGATCGCCCGGCTGCTGCCCGCCACCACGAACCTGCGCGGCGTGACCCGCTTCGAGCACGATTTCATCGTCAACACCGCCGTGCTGCGCCTGGATACGCCCACCTTCATGCCGACCGAACGGTTCGGCGTCTTTGCACCGCTGCGCCGCGCAGCCTGAGGAGAACACCATGAATCCCTGGTTCACCCATTTTTCCCGTCCCGCCCCGCACGCCGGCGCGCGCCTGCTCTGCCTGCCCAGTTCGGGCGGCGGTTCCACGCTGTACCGCCCCTGGCTGGGCGGGCTGGAAGACGTCGAACTGCAGGCGGCACTGCTGCCCGGCCGCGAGCGGCGCATGCTGGAGGCGCCCGTGCAGACGATGGCGGCGATGGTCGATGGCCTGGTGCCGGCCGTGACCGCGCTGGCCGACCGGCCTTATTTCCTGTTCGGCCACAGCATGGGGGCACTGATCGCCTTCGAGCTGACGCGTGCGCTGGTCGCCCGCGCCGTGCCGCTGCCGCGCCGGCTGTTCGTGTCCGCCTTCCGCGCACCGGACATGCCGAACCCGAAACGCGACCTGCACGCGCTGCCGGACGACGAATTCATCGATGCGCTGCGCGACTATGGCGGCACGCCGGAAGCGGTGCTGCGCCACCGCGAAACGATGGACGCGCTGCTGCCGATGTTGCGCGCCGACTTCCGCATGCATGAAACCTATCGCTACCACGCGGCCCGTCCGCTGCCGGTGCCGATCACGGCGCTGGCCGGCCGGGCCGACGATGCCGTGCCGGCCAGCCAGATGGCCGGCTGGGCGAAACAGACCGATGAAGGGTTCACGATGCATCACTTCGACGGCGCCCATTTCTTCATCCATGACGACCGGGATGCCGTGCTGAAAACGCTGGGTGAGGCGATCCATGAAGAACTTGCGTTTGCCTGACGATGAGCCGCTGCTCGTCTGGGTGCGCACCGCCGACGTGGCGGCCGCGCTGCCGCAGGCGCAAGGCTGGCTCACCCCGGCAGAGCGGGAGCGCGCGCGGCGCTTCGTGTTCGATGGCGACCGCGCCGACTTCCTGGCCAGCCGCTTCCTGCTGCGCCGCGTGCTGGCCGAGCTGGCGGACACCGAACCGGAACGCCTAGCGTTCGACACCAGCCGCCATGGCAAGCCCGCCTTGCGCGGCCGGCCCGACCTGGCGTTCAACCTGTCGCACTGCCGCGGCGCTACCGTGCTGCTGATCGGGGCTGGCGCCGCGGCCGGGGTGGACATCGAACTGGTGCAGCCCGGCCGCGCCGACCCGCTGGTGGCGCAGCGGCTGTTCCACCGCGCCGAACAGATCCAGCTGCTGGCCTGCCCGCGCGGCGGCTACGACCGCCTGTTCCTGCGCTTCTGGACGCTGAAGGAAGCGGTGCTGAAGGCCGAGGGCAGCGGCCTGGCGCTGCCGCTGGACGCGTTTGCCGCGCTGATCGATGACGACAGCATCGTGCCCCTGACGGTGCCGCTCGCGCTGGCCGCCCGCCCGTTCGCCTTCGGCCAGGTGGAGCTGGCGCCGGACCTGGTGTGTGCCTGGACCCGCGTGTGCGCCGACCGGCAGGTGCCGACCACGTGGCAGCTGGGCGCCAGCGGGACGGTCTACCCGGCACCCCAGGTGCGGCTGGGTACTGGCAGCCACCGGCCCCGCCAGGCGGCCGGCCTGCCGCCTGCGGGCAGGAAAGCCGCACTGGCGGCGCTGGTACTGGGAGGGTAGGTCAGGGCGGGTAGGTCTGGGAGGGTAGATCAGGGAGGGTAGGTGAGGGAGGACAGGTCGGGAGGAGGGCTGCGGTGAGGCTATGCCGCAACTGAACGATAACCTGGCGCCAACTTCTCTGCCTAAAAGTTGCTTGCCGGTATCAATGGAGATGATGGTGGCGTATACTCGGCAGTAACCAGTTTCTCCGCAAAGCAGCATCGATGAGCCTTCCCGCCCTTTCCGCCGTGCCGGTGCACAGCCGGCTTCCCGCCTGGATGGGAAAGGCGCCGCTGGTCCTGGTGCCAGCGTTCGTTCTGCTGGCCGCTACGCTGGCCGCCCTGGGGGCTTATTCGCTGACCTGGGAACGGCAGGTCGCGCGGCTGGAGCGCGCCGCCATTCCGCGCCTGGAGCGTTTCGCGATCCAGCTGTTCGCGCCGCCGCGGCGCTATACCTACCTGCCGCACCTGCTGGCCAATGACCGCACGCTGCGCAATGCGCTGGCGCAGCCGCACAAGCCCGGCCTGGTGCACGATGCCAACCTTCATCTCGCGCGGATGCGTGCCAGCACCGGCGCCACGGAGCTGTACGTGCTCGATTCGGGCGGCACGGCGATCGCCGCGTCGAACTGGCGGGACCCGATCAGCTTCGTGGGCGTCAACTATGCGTACCGGCCGTACTACAGCCGCGCGGTGGCGGAAGGGGGCGCGCATTTCTATGCGATGGGGACCACGTCGCACCGGCCGGGTTTTTTCCTGTCCCAGCAGGTGAAGGCGGCGGACGGTGCCTTGCTGGGCGTGGCCGTGGTCAAGGCCGACCTGACGATGCCGGAAGTGCACGACTATGGCGGCGAAGTGCTGGTGACGGATGCCGGCGGCGTGGCCTTCCTCAGTTCGCGCGAGGACTGGCAATACCGGCCGCTGGCGGCGCTGTCGGCGCGTGCCGGCGCCAGCGTGGCCCGCACGCGCCAGTACGACGGCGTGCTGCGCGCTCCGCTGGACGTGCATACCGGACGCACGCTGGACAGCGGCGCGACCATCGTCGACATCGGCGGGCACGGCAGCTACCTGATGGTGCGCCGGCCGGTGCCGGAAACGGACTGGCACGTCAACCTGCTGCTGCCGCTGGACGAGGTGAAGGGCACGGCGCTGGGGGCCGCGCTGCTGGCGGCCGCCGCGATCGCGCTGGCCGCGCTGTCGCTGCTGTACCTGTGGCAGTTCCGCCTGCGCCAGGCCGAACGTGAGCGCTCCCGCGCGGCGCTGGAGGAAGCGCACGCCGCGCTGGCCCGGCAGCACGAAACGCTGACGGCGCTGTCCGAGGAATTGCGCGTGCAATCGTCCACCGACAGCCTGACGGGCCTGTTCAACCGCCGCTATTTCATGGACAGCCTGGAGCGCCTGCTGGATACCGCGCAGCGCCACGGCGAGCCGCTGGCCCTGATGCTGGTCGATGCCGACCATTTCAAGCGCGTCAACGACGAGCATGGCCACCCGGCCGGCGACGAGGTGCTGCGCCGGCTGGGCGCGATGCTGCTGGAAGAAACCCGCGACGGCGACGTGGCGGCCCGCTACGGCGGCGAGGAATTCATTGTGGCCTTGCCCCGCACCGACGCGCCGGCCGCGCTGGCGGTGGCCGGCCGCATGCTGGCCCGGATGCGCGCCATGCGTGTGCCGGTCGATGGCGGCACGCTGACCGTGACGGTATCGATCGGGCTGGCGGCGGCCCGGCCGGGCGAGGCGGTGGCGGAAATCATCCGGCGCGCCGATGCGGCACTGTACGAGGCCAAGCGCGGCGGCCGCGACCAGGCGGTGTTCGACGCCGCAACAGCCCCCTGACAGGGCGCCGCGCCCGGCGGGCGGCGCTATAATGCGACTATTTTCCGCACCGCGCAGGGCACTGTCGGCGACGGCATTACATATTTCACAAGGAATTCCATGAGTCTCAAATGCGGCATCGTCGGCCTGCCCAACGTCGGCAAGTCCACCCTCTTCAACGCGCTGACCAAGGCCGGCATCCCCGCTGAAAACTACCCGTTCTGCACGATCGAGCCGAACGTGGGCGTGGTCGAGGTACCGGATCCCCGCCTGAAGCAGCTGGCCGACATCGTCAAGCCCGAGCGCATCGTCAACGCGATCGTGGAATTCGTCGACATCGCCGGCCTGGTGGCCGGTGCGTCGCAGGGCGAGGGCCTGGGCAACCAGTTCCTGGCCCACATCCGCGAAACGGATGCCATCGTCAACGTGGTGCGCTGCTTCGAAGATGAAAACGTGATCCACGTGGCCGGCAAGGTCAGCCCGCTGGACGATATCGCCGTGATCCAGACCGAGCTGGCGCTGGCGGACATGGGCACCGTGGAAAAAGCCATCCACCGCGAAAACAAGAAAGCCCGTTCCGGCGACAAGGATGCCGCGAAGCTGGTGGCGCTGCTGGAAAAAGTGCTGCCGGCGCTGAACGATGCAAAACCTGTTCGCGCGCTGGGCCTGTCGGCTGACGAAATGGACATCATCAAGCCGCTGTGCCTGATCACGGCCAAGCCGGCGATGTATGTGGCCAACGTGTCCGACACCGGTTTCAAGGACAACCCGCTGCTGGACCAGTTGACCGCCTACGCGGCCGAGCAGAACGCACCGATCGTGGCGATCTGCGCCGCCATCGAAGCGGAAATCGCCGACCTGGAAGACGCCGACAAGACCGAGTTCCTGGCCGACATGGGCATGGACGAGCCAGGCCTGGACCGCCTGATCCGCGCCGGCTTCAAGCTGCTGGGCCTGCAGACCTACTTCACCGCTGGCGTGAAGGAAGTGCGCGCCTGGACGATCCACGTGGGCGACACCGCCCCGCAAGCCGCCGGCGTGATCCACACCGACTTCGAGCGCGGCTTCATCCGCGCGCAGACCATCGCGTTCGACGACTTCATCGCCTTCAAGGGCGAGGCGGGCGCCAAGGAAGCGGGCAAGATGCGCGCCGAGGGCAAGGAGTATGTGGTGAAGGATGGGGATGTTTTGAATTTCTTGTTTAACGTGTAAGGATGTGGTTGGGATCCGAGTGGATTCCAATGTGTTGAGAAAAGCCCCGGTTCTTTGATGGAATCGGGGTTTTTTTACTTCACACCCGGAGCGGTCCTCGCGGGGTGAATGTTTGGAAGTTTGAGCAGGGACCGATACCTGACGTGTCGCTGCACGTGGCTCCGAGCACGGCACTCATTGCGCCGTGCCTGTGGGCTCACTAGCCAAAGTCATTTCCGATCCGCCGCGGTGAGAGTCGCGTTACGTGCCATTGAAGCGCTGGCGTAGCACGATCACGAAGTGACCTAAGCGAATATCTACATGAAGGTCGGCTCTTGTGATCGTCATGTCATATCCCGGCCAAACGTGCCATTGCCGCACCGAAGCCGCGTTATGCCCACAAACCGCGCCGTCTTGTCGATCCTTCTAAGCTCCGACCAACGGCGCGTCGGACATTTGGAGCAAGTCTGCACCTATGGGAAATTTTCATCAAGTCCGGCTGGACGCTCGGACGTACGCAGCACGACGGAATGCCCGGTAACGTGCAGCCTGATGAGCCATTGGGAAATGAAGTCTCAGGAGGCCCATGGAGTAAGGCCGATCTGATCGGCGCCTATTCAAAGAAGGTAAAAAGGAAATAGCATTTGCTTCTTTGGTAACATGATCGTACACTCGTCAAGCGTGTGTGTGCTGAACGCATAAGTGGCAGAAAATTGAAGTGATTGCATAATTAAAAATACTTTCGTATTTGGCAGCACGGACGGGCAATTACGTAACGCGCTCCAAGCGTTATTTCCAGGGAGTTGTAATTGGTAGAGAAGCTAAAGGTGAATGCGCAGCCGGGAAAAAAGCTTACATGTTTTTGCCGTGACTGCCATCGTGAAACAAAGCATGAAATAATCACTGAAGCAACTTTAAGTGGTACTTACTACGATGGAGGATTCTCCACAGATTGGATGACTAAACATCAAATAGCAAGATGTCTTGGCTGCGAAACATTTTCTTTTCGGAAGGAAGCTGGCACGGAGCATGATAATGTGCAAATTGGAGAGAATGAGTGGGAGTATCAACCAATTGTGGATGTGTATCCGAATCCTCGTGAGGGAAGACAGCCGTTAGCTGATGTTGGACTTCTTCAGGACAAAATTCAGCGTATTTACGAAGAATCACTCCAAGCTTTAAATGATACTCAACCTGTCCTGTGTGGGATCGGAATCCGAGCACTCATCGAAACTGTCTGCAAAGACAAAAAAGCAATTGGCAGCGATTTATATAATAAGATTAATTCGCTTGTCGGGCTTGGTGTATTAACTCAGGACGGTGCGGATATTTTACATAAACTTCGAACTCTCGGAAATGATGCGGCTCATGAGGTTAAACCACATTCACTTCAAGAGCTTGGCCTTGCCTTTGATGTGGTGGATCATCTATTGTTGGGTGTTTATATCTTGCCGGAGCATGCAAAGAAGACATTCAAATAGATAGTAATCAGGTAAGATTTTCGAATAAGCTGCTCTTTACTTTTGCTTTGATCGAGCAGCTTATGTGTCCCGGCTTGTTTAACAATCCGTGGGCTGATTGGTTTAAGTATTCGTATGGAACGGTTTGATGAGTTGCACTAAAATGTTTTTCTGATTGCGCGCCGGTCGCATTGCTGCACAGACAACGCACAAATTGTTTTCACTTGTCGATATTCAGGGTCGAGCAGCAAAAATATCGGTGGTCCGGTTATTTTGGTTTATAAGGATGGCTCACTATAAAAGGCCGTGCAAAGTAGCGAGTCCTTAGAATGCATCCACCAACTATAAAGTCGGAATCCAGCGATTCGAATGAAGATAGAGCAGCATCGGTATTCGATGTGACCAGGATTTATTTATTCCACGTCAGCCTTGGTAAGCGCCGCGCAGCTAACCGCCCGGCAGCCAGAATTTACTTAATAAACCCAACCAGCGCCGGCACCACCTGCTCCGGCGCCTCATCAATCAACCAGTGCCCCGAGCCCTTGATAATCACGCTCTGCACATCTTCCGCATACATGCGCGCCTGATTTCCCAGGAAATCCCCCGCCGATTTCTCTCCAGCGATGGTCAACACGGGCATCGTGAGCTTCGTTTTGCTCATGGGCCCGAAATCTGCGGCATCCTGCTCGAAACCGCTGAAGTAGGCGAAGCCGGCACGCATGCCACCCGGCTGCGCATAAGCGGCGGTGTACAGCTTGCGGTCCGATTCCTTGATCGACTTCGCCTTGTCGGCGGAAAAATCGTTCCAGAAATGTTCGAAGTAGATGCGCTCCCGGCCTTTCACCAATGCCAGCGGCGTCTCGCCATAGAAGTGGAAATGCCAGACAGCCTGGGCGGGGAAGGCATTGCGCCAGTCGCCCACGCCGGGAACAAAGGCATCCATCACGACCAGGCGGCTGGTATCGGCAGGGAACTGGGCCGCATAGCCATAGGCGACCATCATGCCGATGTCATGGCCGACCACGGCGGCCGGTTCGCTGCTGACCGATTTCACCAGCGCATGGATATCGGCCGCCATCGTCTTCTTGTCATAGCCGCCCGCCGGCTTTTCCGAGCCGCCGGCACCGCGCAGGTCCGGCACGATCACGGTGTGGGTCTTGACCAGTTCGCGCATGGCCGGTGCCCACATATGGCCCGTTTGCGCATACCCATGCAGCAGCACCACCGGCGTGCCCTTGCCGCCGATCTTGTAGTGGAGCCGCACGCCGTTGACCTGCGCATACTTGTCGGTGAATCCCTCGACCGGCTTGTCGATCGGCGGAGCGGCATGCGCGACATGCACGCATAGCGCCATGGCAACCGCTGCGACAGTGCGCAGGCCGGCGGAAGACTTTGCATTGCAGTTGGTGTACATGGTGTTCTCCAGGCGGTGAAGGACGGCGCGACGACGCGGAATGGTCGTTCGAATATCATGCGCGCGGAGCACTCGACGGCAAAGCCAAACCGCAACTCTTTTGGGAGAGGCGGGCGGCAAGACTCGCGACCGGTCTGCTCATCCGCCGTGGACGCCGTCTGCACTGCCGGCCCGGCGGCCAGTAACCCAATCAGTCGCCTCCACTGCACGCGCGCTTCACGCACCTCGGATGTTGCCAGAACAGCACTGCAGTAGAATGCAGCTCACTTCGCGCACCGCGAGCCCGTGACGCATTACAGGAATCCCATGACCATCAAGCCACCATCCGCCACGTTCAACGAGTTCGGCCAGCAGAACGCCGCGCAGCATCGGGAACTGGGCCATTACGTCGCCAACGATGCCACTTTCCCCACGGCGTACCTCAGGGCGGTGGCCGCCATCGCCAGCTCGGACGGCATCCTCAACGTGGCCGACTTCAATGCCCTGAAAGACGTGGCGGCGCTGATGAACGATTCGGCGCTGGCCAGGGTGGTATTGCTGGAATGCGTCGAACGTCCGCTGGACTGGAAAACGGCGTTTGAAAATCTGCACGCGGCTTCGGCGGGTATCGATCAGGCCACCGCGGAAGAAGCGTTCGAGGCGGCCCGTTCTCTGCTGTCGATCCAGGGAACGCGCAGCAGGGACATGGCGCGCGATTTCGCCGAAGCGCTGCGGTACCAGATCCGCCCGGCGGAACTGGAGGTATTCCCGACGGATGAAAAAAGCCTGTGGAGCAAGGTGAGCCTTGGCTCGGTGCGCATGCTCAAGGGGCGCAAGTATGCTGACCTGGCGGACCTGTGCGTTCGCGCCACCGGCGACGTATCGCTGGCGAACGCCGTCCTCGAGTTCGAGCAGGGAGCACTGGACAAGGCGGAGCTGACCGCCCGGATGACTTCGGCGTGCGCGCGCGTGAGCCAGGAAATAGCGGCGTTCAACTCGCGCATCGCGGACTATGAAACCAGCAGCGAGACCGCGGTGGCCTTCCTCGAGTCGGCCCACGGACTGCAGAAGCAGGTCGGGCAGCGCCTCGCCATTGCCGATGCGCGCATCGCTTTCGAACGCGAGACCTTCGACGAAGACCTGGAAGAAGCCATCCACGACGCGGGCAACGCGTTCGAGCGGGAAGTCGTCGACCGCCTCAATACGGACCAGTGGAAACGCGCGGCAACGTGGGAGAGCATCGCCAAATCCACCTTCGGCAAAGAGCTGGAACGGCGGGTGAACCGGATCATCTCCCGGCGGGAACGCTCGCTCCAGCTGATCCATGAGGATCTGCGCCTGTTCCAGGAAGAGATGGCTCTATCGCGCAGCACGATCCTGAAACGGCTGCACCACACCGAACTGGCCGGCGCGGCCCCGGCGCTGCGCCTGGGAACGCGGCTCCGGAACGGGGCCGAGGATGCCACCAACATGACGCTGAAAGTGGGCGGCGCGGCCGCCATCGGAACCGGCGCGGCAGCCTACTTCCTGGGGGCGGCCGCGGTGATGCCGGTGATCGCGCCAGTGGCGCCCATCGTCGGCGGCGCGCTGCTCGTCGCGGGCGCGTTCAAGTGGATGATGAATTCCGCGGAACGCAAGCTGGAGGAAGTCGGCCACCAGCGCGAGATGTTCGAGAAGGCTTTCCGGCAGCAGCTGGAAGCGGCGCGCGGGGAACTGGCGGCGCAGCTCGATACCACGTCGCAGCAGTTCCACCAGGCCGCCGACCGGATGGTGCAGCCGGTGCTCCTCGAAGCCCAGGCGGCCGACCGGCTGGCCACCCTTCACCTGAAGATGGCGCGCAAGCTGAACGACCATTCGCAGAAGGCCCTGGCAGAGATGCTCGCGGCGCTGCCGAAGTGACGCGGTGATAATTGTTGAGTTTTGCGGGATGCCGGCTGCGGTAGCATGAGTGATGCAACCATCGATGCACGGGCAGGCTCCAACCATGCGCCGCACGTGCATCGATGCGAACGCCGCATGCGCGGGCTCCAGCGGAAAATGACCTCCGGCGCCGCGCCGAACCGGAACCATACTGAAAAGGAAAACTGATGCGTCTCCTGATTGCCCTCATCCTGCCGTGGCTGACGTTCTTCACCATCGGGCGTCCGATCGCCGGCGTGATCTGCCTGATCCTGCAAATCACCCTGATCGGCTGGCTCCCGGCAACCATCTGGGCCGTGTATGCGCTCAGCCAGTACAAGACCGACCAGAAGATCGAAAACGCCCTTCGCCAGCGCAACTGACCGGCCCATGACACGGGGGATGGGCAGGAAACACTGCCCCGCGAGGTGATGCCGCAGGCACGCCGGTCAGAACGCTTCCAACTCATCCGCCTTTCCGGTCGCCGGCATCGCTGGCTTCACCACCGGCTTGGCGGCCGCCGCGACCGGTGCCTCCACCACACGTACTGGTGCCGGCCGCGCATCAACCTTGCGGCCCGATGCCCCGCCGCAGCGGCAATGGCAATCGCCGCCGCCAGCGCGTCGCGCTTGAACACCCCCACCACCCGCGCCAGCCCGACGACGGGCGAAACGCCTGAGATTTTGAGAAGAAAAATTTATTGAATCAGAGACATTTGAAGAGTTTTCAATAGCTCAACACATGTTACGATTCGTAACTTTTCGTCCAGGCATTGCGCCTGGTGTCATTTCTCACGCTTCCCCAGACCATGTCCATCCTGATTCTCGACAGCCGCGTTGCGGCAGTCCACGTTCCCGCCGCGCTGCCACCCGGAATGCGCCTGGTCATCCTCGATCCGGCGCTCGACGGCCTGGAACAGATTGCCGCGGCGATCGGGGAAGAGCGGGATGTGGGCGCGATCCATATCGTGTCGCACGGGGCACCCGGCATGCTGCAACTGGGCAGTACGGAAGTCACGCTGGCCAGCCTTGCCACCGCCACCGGGGCGCTGGCGGCGGTGGGCCGCGCGCTGGCGCCGCAGGGCGACCTGCTGCTGTATGGCTGCGAAGTGGGACAGGGCGATGCCGGCGCGGCCTTCGTCGCGGCACTGGCGGAATTGACGGGGGCGGACGTGGCCGCGTCCACCGATCTCAGTGGCCCGGCTGATGCGGGAGGCAATTGGCGCCTGGAGCGCATCGACGGGGCGGTCGAGGCGGCGCCGCTGGCGGACGACGGCTTTGGCCTGCTGGCCCTGATCACCGGTACCGCCGCGGACGAAAGACTGCTTGGCACCTACGGGAATGACACGATCCGGGGTGGCGATGGCAATGACGACCTGGACGGCTGGGGTGGCAACGACAGCCTCGATGGCGGCGCCGGCAACGACACGGTGGTCGGCGACACGAGCGGCAATACGACGCTCGCCGGCGGCGCCGGCAACGATACCCTCTGGCTGTCGCGCACGGGCAACTACTCGTCATCGCCACGCTTCTTCACGGCACGCGGCGATGAAGGGGATGACCTGTTCCGCATCAGTAGCGTGAAGCGCCTGGACACCGTCAACATCAGTGGCGGCACCGGCCGCGACACGTTCCACTTCGAGTGGTTCGAGGAGGGCGCGGTCACGATCACGGACTTCGCCGCTGGCGCGGCTGGCGACCGCATCGATCTCGAAGGGGCCGTCATCAACGATTCCTACGGCGCGGGCCAGGGCGGCAATCCGTTCGCCCCGGGCGGCGTGCTGCGCCTGGCGCAGGCCGGCAGCGACACCACCATCAGTGTGCGCCAGGAGGATGGTGCCTACAAGGTGATGATCACGCTGAAGAATGTGCGTGCCACTGCGCTGACCGCCGACAATTTCACAGGCGGCTTCCGGCCGGACGGCGCGGTCATGCCGGGCGAAACGCACACCGGCACCGAGTACGGCAACACGCTCCTGGGCGGCCTGTTCGGCGACAGCCTGTCCGGCCTTGGCGGGGATGATGCGCTGGGCGGCGGAGGGGACCACGATACGCTCGACGGCGGCGACGGCGATGACACGCTGGATGGGGGCGGCGGCAACGACCGCCAGCTGGGCGGCGACGGCGACGACACCCTGTACGGCAGGCATGGCGACGACACGCTGCTGGGCGGTGCCGGCGCCGACGAGATCCACGGCGAAGCCGGTTCGGACAGCATCGACGGCGGCAGCGGCGACGACCGGCTTTCCGCTGAACTGCAGGGCGGCAGCGACACGCTGCGCGGCGGCGAGGGCAACGATACCTTCCGGCTCAGTAATCCCTATGACCCTTATGGCCACTCCGTCAGAGGGGGCAGCATCGAGGCGGACGGCGGGGCGGGCGATGACGTGTTCGAGCTGGACACACTGGACGGCACCCGCAACGTGGTGCTGACAGGCGGCAGCGGCCGCGATCTCTACCGGTTCAACAGTGCGTGGGGGCTCGATGGACCGATCGTCATCGCGGACTTCATGGCGGGTCCCGGAGGGGACCGGATCGACTTGACGCCGTCCCTGGAAACGCTGGAGCAATGGGCGCGTTTCGGTGGCGGGAATCCGTTCGGCTCGGATCAGCCGATTCTGCGCCTCGTGCAGAGCGGTGCGGATACGCTGCTGCAGGCCCTTTCCTGGAAAGAGCCTGCTGAATGGTTCACGCTGGCGCACTTGCAGGGCGTGGCGGCCGCTTCGCTGACGATGGATAACTTCATCGGTACGCTCGACCCTACCGGAAATCCCATTGCGGGCTTGTCGTTGAATGGTACCGAGGCCGCCGACAGCTTCCGCGGCGGCAAGCTCGGCGACACCCTGGCGGGCAATGGCGGAAACGACGTGCTGTACGGCGAGGGAGGCGCCGACCGGCTCCATGGCGGTGCCGGCGACGATTCGCTCGAGGGTGGCCTCGGCAGCGATACCGTATCGGGGGGCAGCGGCAACGATACGCTCAGGGCCGAGACGGGTAGCGACGACCTCGATGGCGGCGACGGCGCGGACCGGTTATTCAGCACATTGACGGGCAAGGCGCGCCATGCGCTGCATGGCGGCGCGGGAAATGACACGTTCGCCATCGATACCGACAAGGCCGCCAGCGGCAGCACGATCGCGGCCGATGGCGGTGCGGGTGACGATACCTTCCAGCTGTCGATCGGCACGGCGGATACGGCGATCACGCTGGCAGGGAACGAGGGTGCCGACACCTACCTCGTCCAGTCGACACGCATCGCCGGCACCGTCAGGATCAGCGACTTCGGCGCCGACGACGTGCTCGACCTGCGCAGCCTGGTGCGGTATCACGGCGGCTACCAGGGTGGCAATCCGTTTGCGCCAGAGAACGGCATCTTCCGCCTGGTCCAGCAAGGCGATGACGTACTGGTGCAGTTCATGCCCAGCTGGGGCACGTTCGGCACCGTGGTCACGCTGGCCAATACGGTTGCCGCGTCGCTGACGGCAGCCAATTTTGCCGGCTATGGCCCCGACGGCGGGGGTGTTCCAGGCTTGCAGCTGAGTGGTTTCGGCGTCCTGACCGGCTCTTTGCTGGACGACACGATCACCGGCAGCGGCGGCGACGACGTCCTCTCGGGCAACGGCGGCAACGACGTGCTGTTCGGCGGATCCGAAACGGCCGGCGGCGACCGGCTGCTGGGCGGGTACGGCGCCGATACGCTGCACGGCGAGGGTGGCGCCGATAGCCTGGACGGCGAACAGGGCAACGACCTGCTGTTCGGCGGCGCCGGCGATGACACGATGCGTGCGGCCCAGGGTATCGACACGCTGAAGGGCGGCGATGGCAACGACAGCCTGGTCGCGAACGAGTACGCGGTGCTCGACGGCGAAGCCGGTGATGACGTCCTGCGCGTGGAATGGTCGGCGTGGGGAAGAGAAGGCGCGGTGGTGCTGACCGGCGGTGCGGGCCGCGATGTGTTCGACCTGGGCGGCGGCGCCCCCACACCTATCACGATCACCGACTTCCAGGTCGGGGCAGGGGGTGACTGGCTTGATTTCTCAAGGCTCGCGCGGGGAGGCTACACGTGGGCGGACCCGTTCAGGGACGGATTCCGCTGGGTCCAGGCCGGCGCGGACGCCGTGCTGCAAACGACTCTCGGGAGCAGTTGGGACGACTACCGGACCATCCTGGTCTTGCAGAACGTGCAAGTGGCGCAGATCACGCAGGATAACTATCTCAGCCTGACGCTGACCGGGAGCGGTTCTCTGTTCGGTGGCCCCGGCCGCGATTCGCTCACCGGTTCCGATGGCCACGATGCGCTGATCGCGGGCCTCGGCACCGACACGCTGACAGGAGGCGCTGGCGGCGACTGGTACACCATCGACGGAAAGGACGTTGTCATCGAACTGGCTGGCGGCGGCAACGACACTGTGCAGAGCTGGGACAGCCTCACGCTGCAGGAGCACCTGGAGAATGGCACGCTCCTGGCAGGTGGCACGCTGACCGGCAATGCCGCGGACAATCGGCTGCACGCCTACCACGAAGCCGGCACGCTTGCGGGCGCCGGCGGCAACGATACGCTCGTCGGCAGCCACCTGGAGGACCTGCTGCAGGGCGGCGCCGGCAACGACAGCATGGCTGGCGAAGACGGCAACGACACGCTCGAAGCAGGTACCGGCAGCGATACCGTTTCCGGCGGCTATGGCGACGATACGCTGGTGTTGCCCGGGGCGCGGGAAAGCTACACCCTGCAGTCGACGCTGGCAGGGCTGCGCCTGGTCAGCGCCGCCACGCAAGAGGACATCGTCGCCACGGAAGTCGAGCATTTCAGGTTCGCCGATGGCACCTGGGCCCTGGCTGAACTGACCGCGGGGCTGACAGGACCCGGGAACGATGTCGTGACCGGCACCCCCGATGCCGACAGGCTCGATGGCCTGGCCGGCGCTGACACGATGGCGGGCGGTGCCGGCGACGACACCTACGTAGTCGAGAACCATGGCGACGTCGTGTCGGAACGGCAGGGCGACGGCGACGATACTGTCGAGGTCGCATTTGCCGATGGCGGCCGGTACCTGCTGCCGGACCAGGTGGAGAACGCCGTCGTCACCGCCCCCGGACTGGTGCGGGTCGATCTCGAAGGAAACGCGCTGAATAACCTGCTGGCCGGCAACGGTGCGGCCAACCGGCTGACCGGCGGCGACGGACGCGATGTCCTGGAAGGCGGCGCCGGCAACGACACGATGGACGGCGGCGCCGGTAACGATGTCCTTGTCGTCGATGCGATCGGCGACGTCGTCATTGAATCGGCCGATGGCGGCAGGGATACCGTGGTGATTTCCGGACTGGCCACCTACACGCTTGGCGCCAATTTCGAAGGCCTGGCATACGAGGGCAGTGGCGCGTTCACCGGCACCGGCAATGCGCTCGATAACCGCCTGTGGGGCGGGACCGGCAACGACAGGCTCGATGGCGGCGCAGGCGACGACCTGTTCTACGCCTCACCCGGCAAGGACACGCTGCTGGGCGGCGCCGGCAACGATACGATGGCGGCGTTCGACGACGCCGGCAGCCTGCAGTTCGATGGCGGCGCCGGCAACGATGGCGCGCAATACGCGTGGAACCTGGCCGATGTGCGCATCACGCGGCCCACGGAAAGCGACGTGCTGGTGGTGCATGTCGCCACGGGTACCGCGATCCTGGCCCGCAACACCGAACGCTTCCTGTTCAAGGACAAGTACCTGGTGCTGGCGGATATCCGCACTGCCTATGCCGGCCCGGGCGCCGACACCCTGAACGGCACGGCGGCAGCCGATCGCCTCGATGGCGCCGGCGGCAACGACCAGCTGTCGGGTCTGGGCGGCAACGACACCCTCGATGGCGGGGCCGGATCGGACAAGCTGGCCGGTGGCAGCGGCGACGATCTGTACTACGTCGATGCCGCCGGCGACAAGGTCACCGAGCTGGCCGGCGAAGGCATCGACACCGTCAATACCACGCTGGCGAAATACGCGCTCGAGGCCAATGTCGAGAACCTGGTCTACGCGGGCACCGCTGCCTTTGCCGGTACCGGCAATGTGCTGGCGAACGCCATGTCGGGCGGACTGGGCAACGACTCGATCGACGGCGCCGGCGGCATCGACACGTACGTGGCCGCGGGCGCCTTCGCCGACTACACCCGCCAGCGCCCGAACGCGGCCGAAATGGTGCTGGTCAAGGGCAGCCAGAAGATCACGCTGAAGAACATCGAGCAGGTGAAATTCACCGACGGCGTGAAGACGCTGGCCGAGCTGGCCCTGAACGTGGCATCGCTGGGCAACGACACCTTGACCGGCACGGACGGCAACGATGTCCTCGACGGCCTGGCCGGTGCCGACCGGCTGGGCGGCGGCAAGGGGAACGATACCTATGTGGTCGACAACCTGGCCGACGTGATCGTCGAAAACGCGGCGGAGGGACAGGACCTGGTCAAGGTGGCGCTGGCGCAGGGAACGTATGCGCTGGCGGTGAACGTCGAAGACGCCACGGTCACGTCCACCGGCGCGGTCGGCCTCACCGGCAATGGCCTGGCCAACTTCCTGACCGGTAACGCCGCGGCCAATGCGCTGGCCGGCGGCGCCGGCAACGATACGCTCGATGGCGGCAAGGGCAGCGATGTGCTCGCCGGCGGCGTTGGCGACGACACGTATTACGTCGACATCGCCGGCGACAAGGTCACCGAGCTGGCCAGCGAAGGCACCGATACCATCGTTACCTCGCTGGCCAGGTACGTCCTGGCGGCCAACCTGGAAAACGTGGTCTACACCGGCACCGCGGCCTTTACGGGTACCGGCAATGCGCTGGACAACGAACTCGCCATCGGCAATACCACTGGCGCCAGTGCGATCGACGGCGGCGCCGGCACCGACACCTTCGTGGCGGCGGGCGCGTTCGCGGACTACGCGCGCCAGCGCCCGAACGCCACCGAGCTGGTGCTGGTCAAGGGTACCCAGAAGATCACGCTGAAGAATGTCGAGCAGGTCCGCTTTGCCGATGGCGTGAAGACGCTGGCCGAGCTGTATGTAAACGTCGCCTCGGTGGCCAGCGACACGCTGTCCGGCACCGATGGCGACGACCAGATGAACGGCCTGGCCGGCGCCGACCAGCTGGCGGGCGGCAAGGGCAATGACCTCTACACGGTCGACAACGCCGGCGATGTGGTCATCGAGCTCGCGGACGAAGGCATCGATACCGTCAACATCGCCATCGCGGCGAAGATGACGTACGTGCTGGCCGAGTACTTCGAGCATGCTGCGATCACCTCCACCGTGGCGATCAATGTCACCGGCAATGCCGCGGACAACACACTGACCGGGAACGCTGCGGCCAATGCGCTGGTCGGTGGCGAGGGCGACGACACCCTCATCGGTGGCAGGGGCAACGACACGCTGACCGGCGGCGCGGGAGACGATGTCTACAGCGTCGACGCGGCTGGCGACGTGGTCGTGGAAGCTGCGGACGGCGGTTACGATATCGTCGAGGCGACCGTCACGAAGGTGACGCTGGCGGACAACGTCGAAGAACTGCGCTTTACGGGCAAGGCGGCCTTCACCGGCATCGGCAATGCGCTGGATAACGTCATCGGCGGCGGCGCGGGCAATGACAGGTTCACGGGTGGCGCGGGCAACGACACGTTCGTCATCGGCGCGGGCAACGACACGATCACCGATTTCACCAGCGGTGTCGACACGCTGGCGATCAACCGCTCGATCGGCACCGGCACGGTCGATGCGGTCACGCTGGCCGGGCCGGGTGGCTTCTCATCCGCCACGGAACTGGTGGTTTTATCGACGGCAGTGGCGAGCCTGACGGTGGCCAACGTGGTCAAGGCGATCGGCAGCGCGGCGCAAGCCTACGGGAAAGGCGACACGGCGTTGTTCGCGCTGCATGACGCCAAGTCGACCGCGCTGTACCTGTTCACCAGCAGGGACGACAACGCTGTCGTCAGCGCGAACGAACTGGTGCAGATTGCCACGCTGACCGGCGTGCAGGCGTTCACGCCGGACGATATCGGCTTCCTGGTGCCTTGAGAAGCACCATCAACCACGGATGACCCGGCAGGGCGAGGCGAATACGTCTGCCCTGTTCATCCGGTATGCATGGACTGTATGACGCAATCAAACTCTTCTTCCGCCAGCGGGACAACCTATTTTGTCTCGTCTTTTCCACGAACCATCGATCACTTCCGGACGGGTGCCGGCGGCGACCTGATCGATCTGTTCGACGTGCTTCGGCAACGCTCCACGAGCGAGGATGGAACCAACCCGTTTGCTGAAGGCGGCGCAGTGAAGCTGGTGCAGCGCGGTGCCGACACGGTGCTGCAGTGGCGGCTCTACCAGGACTACCAGGATGTGCTGGTCTTGCGGAACGTGACCGCGGGCACGCTGGTGTCAGCCAACATCGTTGGCGGCATTTCACCGGACGGTGCCCCGGTATCCGGCCTTGCCCTGCAGGGGACGGATGGCGGCGATACGCTTTACGGCGGCGAATTCGCGGATACGATCGCCGGCCTCGATGGCAATGACGCTATCCGGGGCGACGGCGGGCAGGACGTGCTCGATGGCGGAGACGGCAAGGACACGATTGCCGGTGGATTCGGCGGCGATACCCTGCTGGGCGGCAGCGGCGACGACCTGATATGGGCCGACCGCGAGGCGTATGACGCGCGTGAATACTTCGCCGACAGCCTGGATGGCGGCGATGGCAACGACACGCTCGTTTCCAAGGGGGGCCGCGACACGCTCGATGGCGGCAGCGGCGACGACCGGCTCCAGGTATGGGGAGCCGCCGATATCGTGCGGGGCGGTGCCGGTAACGACACCTTCATCATCCGGCCCGTGGCCGGCGTGGTCACGCGGCTCTACGGAGAACAGGAGCGCGACACCTACGCGTGCGAGATCCGGGGCTACCATTACCCGGGCGGGTCGATCGAGATCACCGGATTCGAAGCTGGCGTGAACGGTGACGTGATCGACATCGGGAGCAGCCTGTCGCACGTGCTCCAGGATGCCAACCCGTTCGGTAGCGTCGGCCTGGCCCGGCTGGTGCAGCAGGACGGCGACGTGGCGGTGCAGTTCGATGTCGATGGGCGCGGTACGCAATCGGCCATGACGACGGTGTTCCTGCTGAAGGATGTCGACCTGGCATCGATCACGGCGGAAAACCTGAGCGGCATTTCCCCGGATGGCAGCCCCGTCCACATCGTGCGCAACGGTACCGATGGCAACGACTACCTGTACAACGCGCATTTCAAGAGCGACTTGTACGGCGGCAGCGGCGACGACACCCTGTACGGTGGCATGGGCGAGGCGCGGCTGTACGGCGAGGCCGGCAATGACATGCTGGCTGCCGGCAGTAGCGACACGCTGATGGATGGCGGCGACGGCAACGACACGCTGCAATCGGCCGCGTATGGCAGCTCGACGATGCTGGGCGGCGCGGGCAACGATGTCCTCCACATCGGCAGCCTTGCCGCCATCGCCGACGGCGGCACGGGCGACGACGTCATGAACCTTCCAGGCCGTGGGCCCGGTTCATGGCAGGACGAAGCCACGGTGCGAGGTGGCGAAGGACGCGATACGTTCATCCTCAACTGGGAGGGCGACCGTGCCGAGCCTGTCTCGATCGACGATTTCAAGGCCGGGGCAGGTGGCGACCGCATCGATCTCGACAGGCTGCTGGCTTCGCAGGACCTTTCGCATGGTTCTGGCGAAAATCCATTCTCGCCAGCCGCCAGCTTCCTGAGGCTGGAGCAATCCGGTGCCGATACCTTGCTTCAAATCGGCAGGCCATGGGGCGGCGACACCGACTGGCAGACCATGCTGGTGCTGAAAAATGTCGCGATGGCCGGTATGACGGCGGCCAATTTCGTTGGCGGGATCTCGCCCGACGGTTCGCCGGTGGCGGGCAGCATACTGGAGGGAACGGAGGCTGGCGACAACCTGGCGGGAACGACCTTCAACGATACGCTGTCAGGCATGGGTGGCAACGACGTGCTCGACGGAAAAGGCGGCAACGATTCGCTGGAGGGCGGCGGTGGCGACGATGTCCTGTACGGCCAGGGTGGTGCCGACACCTTGCTGGGTGGCGACGGGAATGACCGCCTGTACGACACGGCCGATACCGATGGCGCGCAATATCTGGCTGGCGGCGCGGGCGATGACCTGATCAATTTCGAGACGGGCCGGGTTACCGTGCTGGGCGACGATGGCGACGACCTGCTCACCATCCACATCCGGGACGGTGCCGCGGTCACGATGGATGGCGGTACGGGGCGCGATACCTTCAAGATCATCGGCAAGGAGCGCTTCGAAGGCAGTATCCGGATCGACGGCTTCGAGGCGGGGCGCGACGGCGATGTGATCGACCTCGCGGATGTGCTTGAGAAAATGCTTGGCAGTTACATTGGCGGGGCCAGCTACACGGGCGACAATCCATTCGAATCGGGCACGCTGCGGCTGCTGCAGCAGGGCACAGATGTCGCGTTGCAGTGGCGGCATTATCAAGCGCATACAACCTTGCTGACCCTGGCGGATGTGGCGCTGGCGGGCTTGGTCAACGCGAATTTCGGCGGCCTGGCGATCGATGGGACGGCCATGCCCGGGCAGCTGATCACCGGCGACGGCAAGAACGAGTTTCTGGGTGGCGGTTTGTTCGCCGATACCATCGTGGGAGCCGGCACGGCCGAGTATCTCTACGGCAGGGGCGGCAGCGATTCGCTGCTGGGAGAGGGCGGCGATGACCGGATCGAGGGCGAATTGGGCAACGACTACCTCGATGGCGGGGCCGGGAAGGACACCCTGGATGGTGGCGCCGGAAACGATACGCTCGTCGGCGCCTCGGGGGATTTCCTGCGTGGCGGCGAGGGCGACGACCGTTATGTCCTCGCCGAACGCGGTGCCGTGATCGATACCTACAACGACTACGGCCAGGATACGGTGGAAATCCGCTTCGCCGGCGCATTCGTGCTGGCCGAGGGACTCGATCACCTGGCCAGCGGTGCCACGGGGGCAGCCCACTTGACTGGCAATACCGGTGCCAACAGTATTACCGGCGCGGCCGGCGCCGACATTCTCGAAGGTGGCGGTGGCAACGACACGCTCGATGGCGGTGCGGGAGGCGACACGCTGGCCGGTGGCGCCGGCGACGATACCTATGTGATCGACAGCCGCGACGATGTCATCACCGATACCCAGGGTGCCTACAATGGCGTGATCACATCGCTGGATAGCTTCCGGCTGGCGCAATCTTTCACCAGCTTGCGCTATACCGGAACCGGCAACTTCAGCGGCAAGGGCTCGGCTGGTGGCGACCGCATCGACGGCGGTGCCGGCAATGACACGCTGGAAGGCTTCGCTGGCGCGGATCGGCTGGATGGCGGCTCGGGCAACGATTCCCTGGCCGGCCACGATGGCGACGACGTGCTCGACGGTGGCGCCGGAAACGACACATTGTCCGGTGGTGACGGCTACAACGTCCTGCGTGGCGGCGACGGCGACGATACGCTTGATGGCGGTGCTGGCAAGGGTTACCTGGGCGGTGGCGCCGGCGATGACCTGTACATCGTGGGTGACCGGATCGCGCAGATCGTCGAGGAAGACCATGGCGGCACGGATGCGATCCGGCTGGAGCTCGGCTTCGACAGCTGGTATTACCTTGCTCGCAACGTGGAACATGTCACGGTCGTAGGAAACCATGCCATGAAGGTGTACGGCAATGAATCGTCGAATCACCTGAAGGGGGCAGGCGGCAATGAAACACTGCTCGGGCTGGCCGGCAATGACACGCTGGATGGCGCCACGGGTGCCGACCAGCTCGAAGGCGGCGACGGCGACGATGTCTATTTCATCGATAACGCCGGCGACACGGTCGTGGAAAATGCCAGGGCCGGCAGCGACCGGATCGTGACCACGCTTGCCAGCTTCGCACTTGGCGCCAATGTCGAAGACCTGGCCTATGCCGGCACGGCGACATTCATCGGTACCGGCAATGCTCTCGACAACGTGATCGCGGCCGGCAAAGGCAACGGCACGATCGATGGCGCCGGCGGCAAGGACACGTACGTGGCCGACGGCGCCTTTGCCGATTACACACGCCAGCGGTCGAGCGCCACCGAACTGGTGCTGACCAGGGGGACCCAGAAGATCACGCTGAAGAACATCGAACAGGTGCAGTTTGCCGACGGCGTGAAGATGCTGGCCGAGCTCATCCTGCACGTGCCTTCGGTCGCGAACGACACCCTGACCGGCACGGACGGCGATGACATCCTCGATGGCCTGGCCGGTGCCGACCGGATGAGCGGCGGCAAGGGCAGCGATCGCTACATCGTCGACAATGCCGGCGACGTGATCGTTGAAAACGCGGCGGAAGGCCACGACATCGTCCAACTTGCGCTGGCGAAGGGGACATATGCGCTAGCCGCGAATGTCGAGGATGCCACGGTCACGTCCACCGGCGCGGTCGGCATCACCGGCAATGGCCTGGCCAACGTGCTGACGGGGAATGGCGCTGCCAACGCCCTGCGCGGCGATGCCGGCAACGACACGCTGGACGGCGGCAAGGGCAGCGACCAGCTGGCCGGCGGCAGCGGCGACGATCTGTACTACGTCGATTCCGCCGGCGACAAGGTCACCGAACTGGCCGCCGAAGGCAGCGACACCGTCAGCACCACGCTGGCGAAATACACGTTGGCGGCCAATGTCGAGAACCTGGCCTACGCCGGCTCCGCTGCGTTTGCCGGCACCGGCAATGCGCTCGACAACGTGATCGCCGCCGGCAAAGGCAACGACTCGGTCGACGGCGCCGGCGGCATCGATACGTATGTGGCTGCAGGCGCCTTTGCCGATTACACGCGCCAGCGTCCGAACGCGACCGATGTCGTGCTGGTCAACGGCAGCCAGAAGATCACGCTGAAGAATGTCGAACAGGTGAAGTTCACGGATGGCACGAAGACCATGGCCGAGATCTTCCTGAACGTGGCGTCGGTGGCCAGCGACACGCTGGTCGGCACGGACGGCAACGATAGCCTCGACGGCCTTGCTGGCGCCGACCGGATGAGCGGCGGCAAGGGGAACGATGTCTATGTGGTCGACAATGCCGCCGACGTGATCAGCGAAAACGCCGCCGAGGGCCACGACATCGTCCGCCTTGCGCTGGCGAACGGCATCCATGTGATGGCGGCGAACGTGGAAGATGCCACGGTCACTTCCACCGGCGCAGTTGGCATCACTGGCAACGACCTGGCCAACATCCTGACCGGGAATGCCGCTGCCAATACGCTGGCCGGCGGCGCCGGCAACGATACGCTCGATGGCGGCAAGGGCAGCGATGTGCTCGCCGGGGGCGTTGGCGACGACACGTATTACGTGGACATCGCCGGCGACAAGGTCACCGAGCTGGCGAACGAAGGCACCGATACGATTGTCACCGTGCTCACGCAATACACGCTGGGTGCCAACGTCGACAACGTGATTTACACCGGCACCGCGGCCTTCGCGGGTACCGGCAATGCGCTGGACAACAGGATCGCTGGCGGCAGCGGCGGCAACACGATCGACGGCGGCGCCGGCATCGATACCTTCGTGGCGGCGGGCGCTTTCGCCGATTACGCGCGCCAGCGCCCGAACGCTACCGACCTGGTGCTGGTCAGGGGCGCCCAGAAGATCACGCTGAAGAACGTCGAGCAGGTGCAGTTTGCCGATGGGGTGAAGACACTGGACCAGCTGTACCTGAACGTGGCCTCGGTGGCCGACGACACGCTGTCCGGCACCGATGGCGACGACCAGATGAACGGCCTGGCCGGCGCCGACCAGCTGGCGGGCGGCAAGGGCAATGACCTCTACACGGTCGACAACGCCGGCGATGTGGTCATCGAGCTCGCGGACGAAGGCATCGATACCGTCAACATCGCCATCGCGGCGAAGATGACGTACGTGCTGGCCGAGTACTTCGAGCATGCTGCGATCACCTCCACCGTGGCGATCAATGTCACCGGCAATGCCGCGGACAACACACTGACCGGGAACGCTGCGGCCAATGCGCTGGTCGGTGGCGAGGGCGACGACACCCTCATCGGTGGCAGGGGCAACGACACGCTGACCGGCGGCGCGGGAGACGATGTCTACAGCGTCGACGCGGCTGGCGACGTGGTCGTGGAAGCTGCGGACGGCGGTTACGATATCGTCGAGGCGACCGTCACGAAGGTGACGCTGGCGGACAACGTCGAAGAACTGCGCTTTACGGGCAAGGCGGCCTTCACCGGCATCGGCAATGCGCTGGATAACGTCATCGGCGGCGGCGCGGGCAATGACAGGTTCACGGGTGGCGCGGGCAACGACACGTTCGTGATCGGCGCCGGCAACGACACGATCACCGATTTCACCAGCGGTGTCGACACGCTGGCGATCAACCGCTCGATCGGCACCGGCACGGTCGATGCGGTCACGCTGGCCGGGCCGGGTGGCTTCTCATCCGCCACGGAACTGGTGGTTTTATCGACGGCAGTGGCGAGCCTGGCGGTGGCCAGCGCGTCCAAGGCGATCGGCAGCGCGGCGCAATCCTACGGGAAAGGCGACACGGCGCTGTTCGCGCTGCATGACGCGAAGTCGACCGCGCTGTACCTGTTTACCAGCAAGGACGACAATGCCGTCGTCAGTGCTAACGAACTGGTGCAGATTGCTACGCTGACCGGCGTGCAGGCGTTCACGCCGGACGATATCGGCTTCCTGGTGCCTTGAGTCCTTTGTTCGCCGGCACCGCCGGCGCGGCCGCAACGACTTCGCCGGATTTCCCGTTCACCTGAACGGGCACCGCGCCGGCGCAGGGCGGTCGGAACGCTTCCTCAGAACTCTTCCCACTCATCCGCCTTGCCGGTCGCCGGTACCGCCGGCTTCACGGCCGGCTTCACGGCCGACGTGGCCGGCGCCTTTACCGCACGGGTTGCCGGTGCCGGCCGCGCCGCGACATGACGAGCGGACGCCAGCGCTGGAGCAGCGGTGGCGATCGCCGCCGCCCGCGTGTCGAGCTTGAACAGCCCCACCACCTGCGCCAGCTTGGCGGCCTGGTCCTGCATCGAACCTGCCGCGGCGGCCGATTGCTCGACCAGGGCCGCATTCTGCTGGGTCGCTTCGTCCATCAGGCCGATCGACTGGTTCACCTGCCCGATGCCGACGGCCTGTTCCTTGGTGGCGTGGGTGATCTCGCCCATGATGTCGGCGACGCGGCGGATCGATTCGACCACCTGTTCCATCGTGGCGCCGGCCTGGTCGACCAGCTTCGCGCCGGCGTCCACCTTCTGCACCGAATCGCCGATCAGGCCCTTGATTTCCTTGGCCGCCGCGGCCGAGCGCTGGGCCAGCGTGCGCACTTCCGATGCCACGACCGCGAAGCCGCGGCCCTGTTCGCCGGCGCGGGCCGCTTCCACGGCGGCGTTCAGCGCCAGGATATTGGTCTGGAAGGCGATGCCGTCGATGACGCCGATGATGTCGACGATCTTGCGCGACGATTCGTTGATCGAGCCCATCGTGGTGATGACCTGGCCTACCACCGCGCCGCCTTCGGTGGCCACGTTCGATGCCGTGATCGCCAGCTGGTTGGCCTGGCTGGCGTTGTCGGCATTCTGGCGCACGGTACCGGTGATCTGCTCCATCGAGGCGGCGGTTTCCTGCAGCGAGGCGGCCTGCTGTTCGGTGCGGCTCGACAGGTCCAGGTTGCCGGCGGCGATTTCGCCCGAGGCGCCGGCGATGGTTTCGGTCCCGCCGCGCACTTCGGTGACGATCTTCACCAGGCTGTCGTTCATGTGGCGCAGCGCGCGCAGCAGGGCGCCGGTTTCATCGTTCGTTGTGGCATCGATGCTGCGGGTCAGGTCGCCGCTGGCCACCGTTTCGGCCAGTTCGACCGCTTCCTGGATCGGGCGCACGATGCCGCGGGTGAGCACCCACGAGCACAGCGCGCCGAGCGTCACGGCCGCCGCGGCCAGGATGCCGAGCATGCGCGCGCTGTCGGCGATATCGGCTTCGATGTCCCTGGCGGTGGCGTCGATGCGGCCCTGCTGCATCTTGACCAGCTTGCCCAGCGTGCTTTCATAGATGTCGGCCGCCGGCATGTATTCTTCGTTGAGGATGCGCGCCGATTCCTCCGGATTGCCATCGGTGCGCGCCTTGATCGCCTTGTCCTTGGCCTGGGTATAGGCCTTGCGCAATTCGCCGATGCGCTTGAACAGCGCGCGCTCTTCCTCGCTTTCCAGCAGCGGTTCGATTTCCTTGATCAATGCGGTCGAGCGGCCGGATGTCTTGGCGCCGTCGGCCTTGAAAAACTCCGCCAGGCTCGGGTCGTTGCTCTTGACGATGGCGGCCGTGCGGCGCACCGCGGCGAAGGTCTGGGTATGCCATTCGCTCATCAGGCGTTCCTTGACCAGCGGCGCCGCCATCATGGCGCTGGTCTCGTTGCCGATCGTGTTCAGGCGCCAGATGGCGGCCACCGCGATCACGACGGTGAGCCCGAGCACCAGCGTAAACACCACGCCGAGGCGTGCTCCGATTTTCATGTTGGCGAAAGCTTTCATCCCGTTTCCTCTTGACTGCTGTATTCAAAACGCGATTGTATCGTTCCGAATAGTAATTATTTATGTTTTGCGGAAACTACGTATCCTGGAATGCGACAGTTGGTTACGTGGATGGGTCGGCAGCCGGTTGGTTTTTTGAGCGTAACAATTGGATAGTTTTCAACTGGTTAACACATGTTACCATTTGTAATTTTAACGATTTGCGTCCGGCGTTGACTCGCCGCAACCATTCCAACCGATCGCCCCCACACATGACCTCATTCATTGGCACCCCACAAAACGAAACCCGGAACGGCACCGACGGCAATGATTCCCTGAGTGGCGGAGGAGGCAATGGCCTCCTGATGGCCATGATCGGCCCTGGCACGGATGTGCTGGAAGGCAGCGCGGAGGACGACAAGCTCATCGGGACGACCGGCAACGACACGCTGGACGGCCTGGCCGGCAACGATACGATGACCGGCCTGCGGGGCGATGACGTGTATGTGGTGGACGCGGCCGGCGACGTGGTCGTGGAAGCCGGCAATGGCGGCAGGGACACGGTGCGCACGGCGCTGGCCCAGGCCAGCCTGGCGGCGAACGTGGAGGAATTGACGTACACCGGCAGCGGCGATTTCCATGGGATCGGCAACTCCATTGCCAATCTGATCACAGGTTCGGCGTCGGGCGACAACACGCTCGATGGCGGGGCTGGCGCGGACACGCTGGTCGGCGGCAGCGGGCGCAACGAATTCATCGTCGATTCGGCCAGGGATGTGATCGAGCTGGATACCAATGAATACAGCATGGTGAAGGTGGCGTTCAGCGCAGCCGGCAACTACACCCTGCAAGAGAATGTGAACGATGGCGCGATCACCGCTTCATCGACCGTGAAGGTCAACCTGGCCGGCAACGCGCTGGACAACGTGTTGACGGGCAGTGCCGGCAGCAACCTGCTCGACGGCGGCAGCGGCGACGATACGCTCGATGGCGGTGCCGGCGCCGATACCCTGCAGGGCGGCAACGGCGACGACACGTATATCATCAGCGACAACCTGGACAAGATCACCGAAGGTGAATCCACGGGTGCCAGCGATACCGCGCTGGTGTCGGTGGCCAGCTATTTCCTGCCCGCCTGGGTGGAAGTGGGCCGCTACACCGGTACCGGCGCCGTGGCTCTGACCGGCAACACCACGAACAACTCCCTGGTCGGCGGTGCCGGCGACGATACGCTGAACGGCGGCAATGGCGGCATGGACACGCTCGAAGGCGGCATCGGCAACGACCTGCTGGTGGCGGGCGCCGGCGATTCGGTCCTGGTGGGCGGCGCCGGCAACGATTCGCTGCGCGGCGGCGCGGGCGACGACGTGCTGGTCGGCGGCGATGGCGCGAACACGGCCGACGGCGGCGCCGGCGCCGATACGCTGCAACTGGAGGGCGAGCTCGCCGATTACACGTTCACCCGGCAGCCGGGGTATGGCGCGCTGGTCACGCGGATCGGCACCAGCGAGACCGTCACGATGCGCAATATCGAGACGGTGTACTTCACCGGGACGGACGAAGAAGTGCTGGTGGCGGACCTGCTGGCGGGCCAGCCCGGCGAGGGCAATGACACGATCACCGGCAGCGACGCGAACGACACGCTCGACGGCCTGCAGGGCCAGGACCAGATGGCCGGCGGCAAGGGCGACGACACGTACAAGGTCGATCACCTGGGCGACACGATCGTGGAAGTGGCGGCCGAAGGCATCGACACGGCCATCGTGCATATCGCTTCCGGCGTGTACGGCCTGGCCGCCGAGGTGGAACATGGCACGCTGGCCGGCAGCGCGGCCGCCGGACTGGCGGGCAATGCCGGCGCCAACCGCCTGACCGGCAATGGCGCGGCCAACACGCTGTCCGGCGCGGAAGGCAACGACACCCTGGACGGCGGGGCGGGCGCCGACCAGATGACGGGCGGCGCGGGCGATGACATCTTCTTCGTCGACGAAGCGCGCGACGTGGTGATCGAGGCGGCTGGCCAGGGCATCGACACGGTCAGCACGTCGCTGGCGAAATACACGCTGGCGGCGAACGTGGAAAACCTCGTCTACACCGGTACCGCGGTGTTTACCGCCGCAGGCAATGAGCTCGACAACATGATCTCGGGCGGAACCAACAGCGAAACGATCTTCGGCGCGGCCGGCAGCGACACCTACGTGGCAATTGGCGCGGCGGCCGACTACGTGCGCCAGCGTCCGAACTCGATCGACCTGACCCTGATCAAGGGTACGCAGCGGATCACGCTGAAGGGCATGGAGCAAGTGAAGTTCACCGACGGCGTGAAGACGATGGCCGAGCTGTTCGTCAACGTGGCGTCGATCGGCAACGACACGCTGACCGGCACCAGCAGCAACGACACCATCGACGGCATGGCGGGCATCGACGAGATGAGCGGCGGCCAGGGCAACGATACCTACGTGGTCGACCAGGCCGGCGACAAGGTCATCGAGGCTGCCGCCGAGGGCCGCGATACCGTCCAGGTGGCGATGGAGAAGGGCACCTATGCGCTGGGCGCCAACGTGGAAGACGCGAAAATCACCTCCACCGGGCTCGTCAACCTCACCGGTAACGCCCTGGCCAACCTCCTGACCGGTAACGACGCGGTCAACACGCTGGTTGGCGGAGCGGGCGACGACACCCTGGTGGGCGGCATGGGCAATGACGTGCTCACCGGCGGCGCCGGCAACGACACGTATCACGTGGATGCGGCGGGCGACAAGATCACCGAACTGGTGAACGAAGGCACCGACACCGTCATCACCACGCTGGGGACGTACACGCTGGCGGCCGATGTCGAGAACCTGACGTACAGCGGCGCCGCCGCCTTTTCCGCCAACGGCAACGCGCTCGACAACGTGATCACGGGCGGCAAGGGCAACGATACGGTCAATGGTGCCGGCGGCACGGATACCTATGTGGTCACCGGTAACTACGCCAGCTATGTCCGTTCGCGGCCGAATGCCGGCGACGTGGTGCTGACCAAGGGCAGCCAGAAGATCACGCTGAGGAACTTCGAGAAGGTGCAGTTCGCCGATGGCGTGAAGACCATGGCCGAGCTGTTCCTGAACATCGTGTCGGCGGGTAACGACACGCTGGTCGGCACCGATGGCAACGACACGCTCGACGGCAAGGGCGGCGCGGACCTGCTCACCGGCGGCAAGGGCGACGACCTGTACGTCGTGGACAGCGGCGGCGACACCATCGTCGAGCTTGCGAACGAGGGCCGCGACACGGTGCATGTGTCCCTGCTGGGCGGCACCTACCTGCTGGGGGCGAATGTCGAGGATGCGAAGGTCGTGTCCGGCAACACGCTTGGCCTCGCCGGTAACGCCCTCGCCAACCTCCTGACCGGTAACGCCGCCGCCAACACGCTGACCGGCAACGCCGGCAACGACACGCTGGACGGCGGCCGGGGCGCCGACAGCCTGCTGGGCGGCGTCGGCGACGACACGTATCACGTGGACGTGGCGGGCGACAAGGTCATCGAACAGGCAGGCGAAGGCCGCGACACGATCGTCACCTCGCTGGCGAAATTCACGCTGGCTACCCATTTCGAGAACCTGGTGTACAACGGCACCGCGCTGTTTTCCGGTACCGGCAACGCGCTGGACAACGAAATGGCGATCGGCGGCAGCAGCGGCACGCTCGATGGCGGGGAGGGCACCGACACCTTCGTGGCGGCAGGCGCCTTTGCCGACTATGCGCGCCAGCGCCCGAACGGCACCGAGCTGGTGCTGGTCAAGGGCAACCAGAAGATCACGCTGAAGAACATCGAGCAGGCGCGCTTCACCGACGGGGTGAAGACCCTGGCCGAGCTGAACCAGAACGTGGCGTCGCCGGCCAACGACACGCTGGCCGGCACGGATGGCAACGATGCGCTGGACGGCCTGGCCGGCGCCGACCGGCTCGTGGGCGGCAAGGGCAACGACGTGTACACGGTCGACAACGCCGGCGACACCGTCATCGAACTGGCCGACGAAGGCGTTGATACCGTCAACATCGCCATCGCGGCGAAGATGACGTACATGCTTGCCGACCACGTCGAGAACGCGACGATCACGTCCACGACGGCGATCAATGTGACGGGCAATGCGGCGAACAACACGCTGACCGGCAACGCCACGGCCAACATCCTGGCTGGCGGCGGCGGCAACGACACCCTCATCGGTGGCAAGGGTAACGACACGCTGGCTGGCGGCGACGGCGACGACATCTACAGTGTCGACGCCACCGGCGACGTGCTGACGGAAACTGCAAGCGGCGGCCGCGATATCGTGCAGGCCACGGCCTCGAAGTACACGCTGGCGGCCAATGTCGAGGACCTGTTCTATGTTGGCACCAGCCTGTTCACCGGCATCGGCAATGCGCTGGATAACGTGATGGAAGGCGGTGCGTTCAACGACAAGCTGACCGGCGGGCAGGGTGCCGACACGTTCGTCATCGGTGCCGGCAACGACACCGTCACCGATTTCACGAGCGGCGTCGATACGCTGGCAATCAACCGCGGGATCGGTGAAGGCAAGTTCAACTCCGAGACCATGGATGCGCCGGGCGGTTTCGGCTCCAGCACGGAGCTGGTGTTCTTCACGAAGACGTTGGGCAGCCTGACTTTGGCCAATGTCGCCAAGGCGATCGGCAGCGCGACCAGCGCCTACGGCACCGGCGACACCGCGCTGTTCGCGGTGCACGATGCGGCCGGCACCGCCCTGTTCCTGTTCACCAGCAAGAACGACGATGCCATCGTCAGCGGGAATGAGCTGGTGCAGATCGCCTCGCTGACGGGCGTGCAGACCTTCGCGGCGGACGATATCAGCCTGCCCACCCTGTAAGCCGCGCGGCCTGGCCGCGTGATCGATGGGCGGCCCGGGCAACCGGGCCGCCCTTTGTTTTTCCCGGGGCTGCCGGCGGCTGGTGTAGCCTGTCGCCATGGATTCCCTGATCTCCGCCGCGGCGCGCGCGCTGGCCGCCGGCGACCCGCTGGCGGCATTGAACCGGATCGCACTGCGTGGCGACCCGCCGGCACTCGCGCTCCGCGGCATTGCCATGGCCCAGATGGGCGAGCACCCGCGCGCGCGCGAACTGCTGCGCAGCGCCGCGCGCGGGTTCGGCGCCCACGAAGCGGTGGCGCGTGCCCGCTGCCTGGTGGCGGAAGCCGAAGTGGCGCTGGCCATGCGCGACATCGGCGGGTCGCCACGGCCGCTGGCGCTGGCCGCCGCCACCCTGGAGGCGCATGGCGACCATGCCAACGCAGCGCAGGCACGGCTGGTGGAAGCGCGCCGCCTGCTGCTGCTGGGGCGCCTGGCCGAGGCGGAAGGAGCGCTGGCGCGACTCGATACGCGCGGCTTGCCGCCGGTGCTGGCGGCCATCGCCGCGTTGAGCGCGGCCGAACTGGCGCTGCGTGCGCTGCGTATCGCCGCGGCGCGCGACGCCCTGCGGGGAGCACACGCGGCGGCCTCCGATGCCGGCATACCGGTCTTGCTGGCCGAGGTGGAGGAAGCGTGCCGGGCGCTCGACCGTCCCGCCGCCCGCCGCGTCGCCAACGGCGGTGCGCAAGTGCTGCGGCTCGGCGAAGTGGCGGACTTGCTAGCGTCGGATACGCTGGTGATCGATGCCTGCCGCCGTGGCCTCGGCGCCGGCGGCACGTGGCTGCCGCTGGCGCGCCGGCCGATATTGTTCGCACTCGCGCGGGCGCTTGCCGAAGCCTGGCCCGGCGATGCCAGCCGGGAGGCGTTGATCGCGCGCGCCTTCCGCATGCGGCATGCCGACGAGACCCACCGGGCACGCCTGCGGGTCGAGATCGGCCGGCTGCGCGCGCTGGCTTCGCCGCTGGCGGACATCGACGCCACCGCGCAGGGCTTCGCGTTGCGGCCCCGCGGCGCGCGCGGCGTGGTCCTGCTGGAGCCGCCCATCGATGGCGACGGCGCGGCGCTGGTGGCACTGCTGGCCGATGGCGTGCCCTGGTCCACCTCCGCGCTGGCGCTGGCGCTGGATGCCAGCCAGCGCAGCGTCCAGCGCGCGCTGGCCGGGCTCGAAGCCGGCGGGCAGGTGCGCGCGGTGGGCGGTGGCCGGTCACGCCGCTGGCTGGCACCGCCGCTGACGGCATTCACGACGATCTTGTTACTCCCCGCCGGGCTGCCGATTCGCTAGAGTGGTTTCACGGCGCCCGGCGCGGCGCTCTTTCCTCAAGGAGTCATCCATGAACGACATCCCCAACAAACAGCACGTGGAGGCCGGCAGCCAGGCCGCCGACATCGTCCGCGAGTACGGCCCGTTCGCCGGCGCGACCACGATCCATGGCGTGACGCACGATGGCACGCAGGTGTGGGCCGCCACCGGCGCCAGCCTGCTGGCCTTCGATCCCGAAAGTGGCGCGGTGACACGCTCGCTCGACCGCACGGGCGACGCCGGCACGGCCTTCGACGGCACATACCTGTACCAGATCGCCGGCACGCGGATCGACAAGATCGATCCCGCCAGCGGCGCGGTCGTGGCGTCGATCCCGGCGCCCGGCAGCGGCAGCGATTCGGGAATGGCCTGGGCCGACGGCAGCCTGTGGGTGGGCCAGTACCGTGACCGCAAGATCCACCAGGTCGATCCCGACAGCGGTGCGATCCGCCGCACCATCGAGAGCAGCCGCTTCGTCACCGGCGTGACCTGGGTCGACGGCGAACTATGGCATGGCACCTGGGAAGGCGAGGCCAGCGACATCCGCCGTATCGACCCGCACAGCGGGGCCGTGCTGGAACGGCTCGACATGCCGCCCGGTACCGGCGTGAGCGGCCTCGAATCCGATGGCGGCGACCTGTTCTACTGCGGCGGCGGGGCGAGCGGCAAGGTGCGCGCCGTGCGGCGGCCGATGGCGAAGGGGGCGGGCACTTAGCCCCGCTGAGGAAAGACCGCGTTCGACGCTGGTCAGATAAAGCCTACCCCAGATGCAAATTTCGGGGTCAGGGAGGAATACTGGCTCGCAGGCCAGTATCGCTACGTCGGCAAGGAGCGATGCTCCTTGAAACCCCGACTACGCCCCGCCGGGGTGAAGCAGGGGTTTCGCGAAGCATGCTTCGCGCCTGCGGAACGGTGCTGGCATGCAGGCCAGCACTCCCTCCTGACCCCAGCCTTTCGCTGCTGGGGTGAACGCATGCGCTTTCAAATTGTTCAGTTCACATTCATGTGTCGGACACCGGTTTTCGCCAGCATGCCGGAATTGTTCACACAAAAAACCGGTGTCCGACACCATGAACCCGGTGTCCGACACCAGATCGCCGCCATCGACTGCATCGCACTTGCCGACGTCACCCAGCCCACCACACAAAATGGTTCGGTTCGACAGCTTGTTCCAGGCCATCATCCGCGGCAAGCCTCTCTGTACGCTCTCCATTCCCCAAACGCGGCATCAATGGAAGGAGTGCGGACATGGCAATATTGAACGACATCGCAAGTGGCACGGGCGGGCTGGCGCGGATCACCGGCACCGTGCGCGACGACGTACTGGCTGGCACCAACGGCAATGACACGCTGGATGGCCTGGAAGGCGACGACACGATGCGGGGCGGGCTGGGCGACGACGAGTACCACGCGGATGCCGCCGGCGACGCGATCGAGGAGATCGCCGGCGGCGGCATCGACAGGGTACATGCCACATCGGGCCGCTACAAATTGCCGGCCAACGTGGAGGCACTGCGGTATGAAGGTGGCGGATCGTTCACCGGCATCGGCAACGCGCTGGACAACTCCCTCGCCAGCGGCAGTGGCGACGACCGGCTGGAAGGCGGGGGGGGCGACGACCACCTGGCGGCCGGCGCCGGCGACGACACGATGATGGGCGGCGCGGGCAACGACGCCATCGTCGCGGGCTCCGGCAACGACGTGTTCGACGGCGGCACGGGTATCGACACCGTGCATGCGATGGCGGCGCGGGAAAGCTATACGATCCGCCGGGCCGGCAGCGACGGCCTGGTATTCACCTGGCGAAACGACGGCGGCGGTGGCGGCAGCCAGACGCTCCTGGTGCAGAACGTGGAGTATTTCGGCATGGCCGGCAAGGTCCATTCGCTGGCCGAGCTGCTGGCCGGACTGCCGCCGGACGGCAGCGACAGCATTGCCGGCACCGCGGGCAGCGACTGGATCGATGGCTTCGATGGCATCGACACGCTGGCCGGTGGCGCGGGCAACGATACCTACCTGGTGCGCAACGCCGGCACCGCGGTGGTCGAACTGGCCGGTGGCGGCATCGACACGGCACTGGTCGCCTATGCGGGCAAGGCCTGGCAACTGGCCGGTTTCGTCGAGCACGGCGTCGCCGTCGAGGGCAAGCTCGCCGTGTCCATCGACGGCAACGCGCTGGCCAATGCACTGACCGGCAACGCCGGCGCCAATGTACTGGCGGGCGGCGCCGGCAATGACACGCTCGATGGCGGCAAGGGCAGCGATGTGCTGGCCGGCGGCAGCGGCGACGACATCTATTACGTGGACGCGGCCGGCGACATGGTCACGGAGCAGGCGGGCGATGGCACGGACACCGTGGTCACGACGCTGGCGAAGATCACGCTGGCGGTGAATGTCGAGAACGCGGCTTGCGCGGGTACCTCGTCGTTCACGGCCACCGGCAATGCCCTCGACAACGTGATCACCGGTGGGGCGGCCGACAACAGGGCCGATGGCGGTGCCGGTACCGATACGTTCGTGGTGAGCGGTGCCTTCGCCGACTACACGAGCGAGCGCCCCAACGCGGCCGATGTGGTGCTGGAAAACGGCACGCAGACGATCACGCTGAAAAACTTCGAACAGGTGCGGTTCAGCGATGGCGTGAAGACGATGGCCGAGATCTTCTTCAACGTGGCCTCGAGCGCCAACGATACGCTGGTCGGCACCAATGGCAACGATACGATGGATGGCCTGGCCGGCGCGGACCAGGCCAGGGGCCTGAAGGGCAACGATACCTACCACGTCGACCATGCCGGCGACACGGTCGTCGAACTGGCCGGCGAGGGGCACGACATCGTCAATGTCGCGATCAAGGCCAAGGTCACCTGGACCCTGGGCGCGCACGTCGAAGACGCCACGATCACCTCGGCCTCGGCCGTCAACATCGCCGGCAACGCCGCGAACAACCGGCTCACCGGCAACGGCGCCGCGAACGTGCTGGCGGGCGGCGACGGCAACGATATCCTGGTGGGTGGCAAGGGCAGCGACACGCTCGACGGCGGCACCGGCGACGATTTCTACATCGTGGACACGGCCAGGGACCAGGTCGTGGAGGGGACGAACGGCGGCTACGACATCGTCGAGACCACGGCCTCGAAGCATGTGCTGTCGGCCAATGTCGAGCAATTGCGCTTCACCGGAACGGGCGCTTCCACCGGCGTCGGCAATGAGCTGGACAACGTCATCATCGGCGGCGCCGGCAACGACAAGCTCACCGGTGGCGCCGGCAGGGATACGTTCGTGATCGGCATCGGCCACGATGCGATCGCCGACTTCGCCAGCGGCGGCGACCGGCTGTCGATCGACTGCGTGGTCGGCAATGGCGATACGGTGGTCGACGGTGCCGCCAGGGTGGCCGGACCCGGCGGCTTTTCGGCCGAGGCCGAGCTGGTGATCTTCACCCACAACGCCACGAGCCTGACGGCGGCCGGTGCGGCCAAGGCCATCGGCAGCGCGGGCGGGGCGTACGCCGCCGGCGACACGGCCCTGTTCACGCTGCACAGCGGCAGCACCACCGCCGTGTACCTGTTCACCAGCAGTGGCGCCGATGCGCTGGTCAGCGCGGTAGAGCTGGAGCAGCTCGCCACGCTGACCGGCGTGAGCACGGCCAGCGCGGGGGACTTCCTGTTCGCCTGACGGGTGAAGTTCAAAGCTCGAAGGTCGACGCTTGGTGCCTGACGCCGGCTCAACCCAGCACGAAGCGTTTCTGCGCCGGCAGGCAATGCCGGTGCAGGTCGTAGCCATCGACGATGGCTTGGCGTGCCGCGGTGCGCAGGTGGACCAGGCTGCCGCGCTGTTCCAGCGCGCCGGCGATGGTCGCCGCCAGCGCCTCGTGGTCGAAGAAATCCGTCAACAGGCCATTGCGGCCGTGCTCGATCACTTCTTCCAGCGGCGCGGTGCGCGAGCCGACGATCAGGCAGCCGGTGCTCATCGCTTCCATCAGCGACCAGGACAGCACGAACGGGTAGGTGAGGTAGGTGTACACGGCCGATACCTGCATCAGCTGCGTCAGCAGCGCGTGCGGCACGCGGCCGACGAAGTGCACGCGGCTCATGTCCAGGCGCGGCATCACCTCGTCGCGGAAGATGCCTTTCCATGTCTTGCCCTGCGGCGCGGCGGCACCGTAGCTGACGCCGTCGCCGCCGACGATGATCACCCGTGCATTGGGCCGCAGCCGCTGCAGCAAGGGCAGCGCGCGCATGAAGATATGGTAGCCGCGGTAGGGTTCCAGCTGGCGCGAGACGAACGTCACCACCTCGTCGCCCGGCCGTAGCGTCACGCCGGCGCCGCTCAGCGATACGGTGGCCCGCGCATCGGGGCGGAAGCGGTCGGTATCGATGCCGTCATGGATCACGCTGATGCGGTCGCGGAACCAGGCGGGATGGCGGTCGGCCTGGAACACCGTCGGCGACAGGCCGGCATCGGCCACCGACATGGCGTGCAGCAGGTGGGTGTTGCGCAGCCGCAGCCGCTGCAGGCTGGCCAGGTCGGGCGGAGCCGAAAATTCCGGGTCGAAATGCGAATCGCCGCCTTCGGCCCCGTAATAGTATTCGGTATAGATCAGCAGGCGGGCGCGCGGGAAGACGTCCTTCACATACAGGGCTTCGCCCCACCCCGGGTGTGCGAACACGATATCCGGCGTGAAGCCTTCCTTCTTGAGGCTGTGCAGCGCCGCGGCGGCCGATTCGCCGCGCAGCACCTTGCTGTACAGGTCCTTCAGCTGCGGGGCCTGCTGCCGCGCTTCCGCCGGCACGCGCGCCTGGTGCACGAAATAACGCACGCCGGGCAGGCGGTCGGCCTGCCCGGCCATGCCCAGCGCCAGCACTTCGTGGCCTTCTGCGGCCAGCGCGGGCGCCAGGTGGCGGAACTGGCCGGGGAAATTCTGGTGAATGAAGAGGATGCGCGCCACTTACTTTGCCTGCTCCTTGTCCTTGGTCGTGTTGTTGTTCGTGTCCTTGCCTGCCACGCCGCCTTTGCCGCCGCCTTTTCCTTCGAACTCGGCGATCGCCTTGCTGAAGCCGCCGACCAGCGCGTTCGGCACCGCCAGCGACAGCTGGTAGTGCTCGACCAGGAAGCCGCCGCCGGTATTGCGCAGCACGCCACTGGCCTGGCACGTGCCCATCTGCGTGTCCAGCTGCTCGTCGAACCACACATAGCGGCGGTCGGACGAGAAATACACATTACGCTTTTGCGCCGTGAACGCCCACGCCTTCCTGGCCTCGAAGTGCGGCCGGGCCCAGGCCTTGAACTGGTCGCGCGTCCAGACTTCGCTCTTGTCGGTGCCGATGTACACACCGTTCGGGGCGATCTTGTCGAAGTAGGCCGGCCGTGCGTGGGCCGCATCGTCGTGCCAGCCGTCGACGAAGGCATTGACCTGCCGCGTGAACTCCGCGGCATCCGGCAGCTGCGCGTGCGCGGGTGCTGCGAACAGCACGACGGTGGCTGCCGCGGCGGCGAAAGTGGTGGCCAGGGACCTCATCGACTCCTCCTGTCGGGCGAAACCGGGAGGATACCTCAGCGGCGCGGCGCCTGCCATTTCGCTTGCCATTTCCGTAACACGGCGCGGCAGGGACCCGCCTTGGCCGCGCCGTCTTGTAAGCGGCGCGGCCGGGCGCGATGCTGCCTGTATAATCGGCGGCTTCACTGCTACCCAAGAGAGTCATGGCTTCATCCAACGATAATGTCAGCATGGCGCTGTTCTGCGACTTCGAGAACGTCGCACTCGGCGTGCGCGACGCGAACTACGAGAAATTCGATATCAAGCCCGTGCTGGAACGCCTGCTGCTCAAGGGTAGCATCGTGGTCAAGAAGGCTTACTGCGACTGGGATCGCTACAAGGGCTTCAAGGGCCCGATGCACGAAGCGAACTTCGAGCTGATCGAGATCCCCCACGTGCGCATCTCCGGCAAGAACTCGGCCGATATCCGCATGGTCGTCGACGCGCTGGACCTGTGCTACACGAAGGCCCACGTCAACACCTTCGTCATCATTTCCGGCGATTCCGACTTTTCGCCGCTGGTCTCCAAGCTGCGCGAGAACAACAAGAAGGTCATCGGCGTGGGGGTCAAGGATTCCACCTCCGACCTGCTGGTGGCCAACTGCGACGAATTCATCTTCTACGACGACCTGGTTCGCGAGAGCCGCCGCCAGCGCCGCGACGTGCGCGACCAGCAGCAGCCGAAGCGCTCGCCGGAAGAAGAAAAGAAGAAGCGCGAAGAATCGGAGCGCCGCCGTGTCGAGGCCCTGGACATCGCCTACGAAACCTTCGATGCCCTGATCGCCGAGCGTGGCGACAGCGGCAAGATTTGGGCCTCGGTGCTGAAGGAAGCGATCAAGCGCCGCAAGCCCGATTTCAACGAGGCTTACTACGGCTTCCGCACCTTCGGCAACCTGCTGGAAGAAATGAAGGCGCGCGGCCTGCTCGAATTCGGCCGCGACGAGAAATCCGGCGCGTATGTCTATCGCAGCAGCCTGGCGCCGACGCCGGTGCAGGCGGCCGACGCTGGCGATGCCGAAACGGCGAGCGAAGCGGTGGTGGCAACGCCGGAAGCGGCCGAGTCCCAGGACAAGCGCGAAGGCCGGCGTGGCCGCGGCAACCGTGGCGGCCGCAATCGCCGCGGCGGTGCGCCGGAAGTCGCGGAAGCCCCGGCACATGCCGGCCCGTGGGGTGCGCAGGGCGACGCCCAGTCGGAAGCGCGCGGCGAGCTGGCGGATGATGCTGCCGGTGAGGACTCGCGCGAGTACGCCAGCGAGGACAATCAGGACGACAATCTGGACGCCGATGAGGCGGTCAATGAGCTGGCCGAAGACCTTGGCGAGGAAATCGACGACGGTGCCGACCTGGATACGGAAGAAGTGGCGGTAGCGCTTGAAACGGCCGCCGCCGATTACGCGAGCGAACTGGCGTCGGCCGAGCAGGCGCTGGAAGAAATGGCCCGCGAGGTCCGGGAAACGCGCCGCGCCCGCGCCGCCGCGCAAGTGACGACCGCCGAACAGGCGGCCCGCGCGCTTGCCGCGCTTCATGCTGAAACTGAGGCGGAAACCGAGGCGGAAACCGGGGCCGAAACCGCGGCCGTGCCGGAAGTGCAGGCCGAGGCCGAAGCACCGGCCGAGGAGCCGGCCGAGGCCGCGCCGGCCAAGCGTACCCGCACCAGTGCGCGCAAGCAGGCGGCCGCGAAGAAGACCACCAGGGGCGGCAAGGCCAAGGCCGGCGCCGAGCCCGCACCTGCGCCGCAGGCCGAGCCGGAGCCGATCCCCGCACCGGAACCGGTAGCGGAAGAAGGCGCCGCGCCGCTGGAGCCGGCCGAACCGGCGCCTGACGAGGCACCGCCGCCCGCCAAAAAGCCGCGCACGCCTTCGCGCAGCAGGCTGCCGCGCAAGCCGAAGAGCAAGCCCGAGGAAGGTTCCGAAGGCTGATCGGGAGTGACGGAGCATCGGCGCCCGCCGGTGTTCCGTCTCGGCGTCCAGCCGATGCTTCATTGCCTTGTCTATGGCAATTTACTGCCGGTCGCTTTGCTGCCATACTGCGCGTCAGAAGAACTCATGGCGGCTGTCGATGGCGATCCTGTCTGAAATCACCCTGTATCCGATCAAGTCCTGCGGCGGCATCGCGCTGCGCACGGCAACGCTGACGCGCGCGGGCCTGATGTCCGAGCAGATCTACGACCGCGAATGGATGGTCGTGGATGCCGCCGGCATGTGCCTGACCCAGCGCGAGCATCCGAAGATGGCGCTGATCGCGCCGCGCCTCAAGCTCGATACGCTGGAACTGCGCGCGCCCGGCATGCTGCGCCTGGAAATCCCGCTCGGCCTGCCCGACCCCGATAACGCCCCCACGCTGTCCGTGCAGGTATGGGACGACACGCTGCAAGCCTATGACTGCGACGCGCTGACGGCCGCCTGGTTCAGCAACTACCTGGGCGTGCCATGCCGGCTGGTGCGCTTCCATCCGGACGCGCTGCGCGTGGCCAACCCGAAATGGACGGGCGGCGTGGAAGCGCCCACGCTGTTCTCCGACGGCTACCCGGTGCTCGTCATCGGCGCAGAATCGCTGCGCGACCTGAATGGCCGGCTGGAAGGCGCGGGCCGCGCGCCGTTGCCGATGAACCGCTTCCGCCCGAACCTCGTCATCGACGGCATCGGTCCCTACGAGGAAGACTATGTCGACACGTTCCGTGCCGGCGGCGCGGTGCTGAAACCCGTCAAGCCTTGCCCGCGCTGCCCGATCCCGTCGATCGACCAGGCCACCGGCGAGTTCGGCCCCGATCCGCTGGACATCCTGCAAGGCTACCGCGCCAAGCCGGAAGTCGATGGCGGCATCTGCTTCGGCATGAACAACATCCTGCTCGAGGGCGACGGCGAATCCGTGCGCGTGGGCCAGGAAGTGGACGTGGAACTGGCCTTCTGAGCCGCCGCCGATGAGCGATTCCAACGAAGACCTGGCCGCGGAAAACCGCGCGCTGCGCGCCCGCATGGCCTGGATGCTGGAGCAGGCCGAGCGCAACCACGACATCATGATGCGGCACCAGGCGTTCGACCTGGAAATCGTCGGCGCCACCAGCTTCCCCGAGCTGATCGGCAGCATCTTCAGCACGCTCCCCGTGATTTCGGAACTGGACAGCGTGACGCTGTCGCTGGTCGACGAGGGCGACGATATCCGTACCGTGATGGAGCGGCTGGGCGTCGACTTCGCCGCGTTCCCGGACCTGCTGTTCGCCGCCGGCATCGGCCAGCTCGATCTCGGCGGCGAGCCGAAGCCGCTGCTCGGCGCCTACGATGCACGGCGCGATGCGCGGCGCTTCCCGCACGCCGCGCCGCCATTGCAGAGCGTGGCCATCGTGCCGCTGCTGCGCAACCGTCGCGTGATCGGCACCCTGAACCTGGGCAGCCGCGATCCCACCCGCTTCACGCCCAGCCTGGGCACCGACTTCGTCGAGCACATGGCATCGATCATCGCGATCTGCCTGGAAAACGTGATCAGCAACGAGATGCTGAAGTACATCGGGCTGACCGATTCACTGACGGGCGTGTACAACCGCCGCTACCTGGACCGGCGCCTGCTGGAGGAAATCGCGCGGGCGCGGCGCCAGCGCTACGACCTGTCGTTCATGTACATCGACATCGACCATTTCAAGCGCATCAACGATACGCTGGGCCACCAGGGCGGCGACGAGGTGCTGCGCGAGGTGGCCGGCCGCATCAAGCGCGAACTGCGCCTGTCGGACGCGCTGGCCCGCTTCGGCGGCGAGGAATTCGTCGTGCTGCTGATCGATGCGGACCTGGACAGCGCCGCCTTCGTGGCCGAGCGCATCCGCGCCGGCATCTCGGCGGCGATGATCGACCTGGATGGCGGCGTGAAGGTGTCCGTCACCGGCTCGATCGGCGTGGCTTGCCTGGAGAGTACCGACGAGACGGGCGCCACGGGTGTCGCCGCCGATGTCGTGGCGCGGGAACTGATCGCCCATGCCGACGAGGCGCTGTACCAGGCCAAGGCGGGCGGGCGCAATCGCGTGATCCGGTACAGCGGGCAATGAGGTGCCTCCGGTAGCGCCCCGGCCTCCGCTTTAGCGATACAAACTATTGTTTTGCAAGTAAAAAAGGGTCTTCTGGGCAGGCCTCGCCGGCGCTAATATGGCGTTCGTCGCCAACCGCAGCACCGAGCCATGCACGGAGAATCCATGCACCCGACCCGCCTCGCCCGCACGTCCCTGTCCTCGTCCCTATTGCTCGTCACTGCGGCGCTGTGCGCCACGTCCGCGCTTGCCGCCACCACGCCGGCCGTCGTGGATTTCCGCACCTGTGCGAAACCGGAGTGGCCGAAGGAGGCCTTGCGCAAGGAGCAGCAGGGCAAGGTCACGCTGGCCTACCGGATCGATGAAAGCGGCGCCGTGACCGATTCGAAGATCGTCCAGTCCAGCGGCTTTCCCATGCTGGACATGGCCGCGCGCGACGGCATCGTCAAATGCCGCTTCACGCCGTCGACGCGGGATGGCAAGCCGCAGGCGGCCTGGATGAAGATGCAGTACGTGTGGACGCTGCAAAGGACGCCGGCCGACCCCGCGGTCGTGGCGCAGCGCTTCGAGGCCGACCGCGAGGCGGCGGAGGGCGGCGATGCCGCGGCTGCACTCCGGGTGGCGCAGCGTTACCTCACCGCCACGGACGGCTCCCGCGATCCCGAAAAGGGGACCTGGTGGCTGCGCAAGGCGGCCGACGGTGGCAACGCCGAGGCGATGGAATTGCTGGCGGGGCTGCTGTTCCAGGGGACCAGCATGGCGCAGGACAAGGAGGATGCGGTCCGCTGGCTCGAACAGGCCGCGGAGCAGGGCCGCGCCAATGCGCAGGCGATCCTGGGCGTGCTGCTGCTCAGCGGGAATGGCGTCACGCTGGACGAGGGCGCAGGGGAGGAATGGCTGGTCAAGGCGGCGCAGCAGGAGCATCCGCAGGCGCAGGCGCAACTTGCGGCGCTGCGCATGCGGCGCGGCAGCGTGGATGCCGACTCGATCGCGATGCTCGAGCGTGCCGCGGGGCGCAACGATCCTCTGGCCCACGTGGTCCTGGCGCGCTGCTACCGGCAGGGCACCGGCGTCGGGCAGGACCAGGCCAAGGCCTTCGCACTGTACGCCAGGGCGGCGGCCAGCGGCAACGCCGAAGCGCGGCGCGCGCTGGCGGACCTGTATGACAAGGGCATCGGCCTGCCGGAAGACAGGCTGGCCGCCGCCACGGTGCTCGGGCGTTCCGGCGCAGCGAAGGCTGGCCGCGAGGCTAGCCGCGCGGCTGCAGGGCAATGACGGCCATGCCGCCCAGCGCGAGGGCGGCACCCAGGCCATCCCAGCGGGTCAGCGCGATGCCGTCGACGAAGCGCAGCCACAGCAGGGCCACCGCGATGTACATGCCGCCATATGCCGCATAGGTGCGCCCGGCGGCCGTGGGGTGCAAGGTAAGCAGCCACGCAAACAGGGCCAGGGAAGCGGCGGCCGGTATCAGCAGCCACGCCGAACGGCCATTCTTCAGCACCAGCCAGGGCAGGTAGCAGCCGGCGATCTCGGCCAGCGCCGTGACGGCGAACAGCAGCGACAGGCGCAGCATCTCCATGCCTGCCGCGCCCCTATCCGAGCAGGATATGTTCGGCGCGCGCCACCGCCTGCGCATTGCCGCGCAGGACCACCACGTCGCCCGCTTCCAGCACCATGTCCGCGCCGGCGTCGAGCCGCTCGCGGCCGCGCCGGATCGCCATCACTTCGGCGCCTTCGACATCGAGTTCGCCCACCGTGCGGCCGACGCAGTTCGACGCCTCCGTCAGCGTCACCGTATGCAGGCGCGCCGTTTCCGCATCGTCGCCGACGTCGCTGATGCCGTGGAAGTAGCCGCGCAGCGAGGCGTAGCGTTCCTCGCGCGCGGCCTGCACGCGGTGCACCACCTTGCGCAGCGGCACGCCGAGCATGACCAGCGCGTGCGAGGCCAGCATCAGGCTGCCCTCCATCAGTTCCGGCACCACCTCGGCGGCGCCGGCCGCCTTCAGGCGATCGAGGTCGGAGTCGTCGTGGCTGCGCACGATCACCGGCAGCGTGGGCGCCATCTCGTGCACCAGGTGCAGCACCTTCAGCGCCGATGGCGTGCTGGCATAGGTGATCACCAGCGCGCTGGCGCGGTAGATGCCGGCCGCCACCAGGCTTTCGCGCCGCGCCGCATCGCCATAGGACACGCTGGCACCCGCTGAACGGGCTTCCTGCACGCGGGTGGGATCGAGGTCGAGCGCGTGATAGGCGATGCCTTCTTCCTGCAGCAGCGTGGCCAGGCTCTGGCCGCTGCGGCCGAAGCCGGCCACGATCACGTGCTGTTGCGTGGCCATCGTGCGCGCCGCGATCTGGGTGAGGTTCAGCGATTGCATCATCCATTCGTTGCTGGAGAATTTCAGCACCAGCTTGTCCGATTGCTCGATCAGGAACGGCGCAGCCAGCATCGACAGCACCATCGACGCCAGCACCACCTGGATCACGAAGGGATCGACCAGCTCCATGCCGCCGGCCACGTTCAGCAGTACGAAGCCGAACTCGCCGGCCTGCGCCAGGGCCAGGCCGGTGCGCATCGACACGCCGTCCGAAGAGCCGAACAGTTTCGCCAGGCCGGCGATCAGGGCGAACTTCAGCAGCACGGGGAAGACCAGCAGCGCCAGCACGAGCCACCAGTTGTCCAGCACCACGCGCACGTTCAGCAGCATGCCGATGGTGATGAAGAACAGGCCGAGCAGCACGTCGCGGAATGGCTTGATGTCTTCTTCCACCTGGTGCTTGTATTCGGTCTCGGAAATCAGCATGCCGGCCACGAAGGCGCCCAGCGCCATCGACAGGCCGGCGCGCTCGGTGATCCAGGCCGCGCCCAGCGTCACCAGCAGCAGGTTCAGCATGAACAGCTCCTGCGAGCGGCGCTTGACCACCACCGTGAACCAGCCCCGCATCAGCTTCTGGCCGAAGAACAGCAGCAGCACCAGTACCAGCACGGCCTTCAGGGCCGCCCATCCCAGCGTGACCAACAGGTTGTCGGGGTCCTTGGCCAGCGCCGGGATCATGATCAGCAGCGGCACCACGGCGATATCCTGGAACAGCAGGATGCCGATGATCTTGCGGCCGTGTTCCGATTCCAGTTCCAGCCGCTCGGTGAGCATCTTGACGACGATGGCGGTGGAGGACATGGCCAGCGCGCCGCCCAGCGCGAAAGCGGCCTGCCAGGAGATGTGGATCGACGGCGGCAGCGCACGCGCGATCACCCAGCCAAAGGCGATGGTCGCAATGATGGTGAGCCCCACCTGCGCCATGCCGAGTCCGAAGACGTCGCTGCGCATCGATTTGAGCTTCGGCAGCGAGAATTCGAGGCCGATCGAGAACATCAGGAAGACCACGCCGAATTCGGCCAGCGCGTGGGTGGCATGGCTTTCCTCGGCCAGCCCCAGCGCGTTCGGGCCGATCAGGATGCCCACGGCCAGGTAGCCGAGCATGGGCGGCAGGTGCAGCATGCGGAAGGCGACCACGCCCAGCACCGCGCTGCCCAGCAGCAGGAGTGTCAGTTCAAGGGGGGAGAACACGGACGTGCTCCGGGAATGGCCGGTGGGGGAAGCGCGAAATGCTACGGTCGGGGGGAGTTTGTAACATCTGGCAAGTTTTTTGCTTTCCCAATTCGGCTATACTTTCGGCCATGAGTGTAACCCATGAAAAAACAATGCTGAAAGCTTTTGATGCAACGACCGCACGCCGCGCGCTGGAGCTGGCGCGCGAAGCCCTGCAAATCGAGGCGGATGCGCTGACCGCGCTGCATGCCCGCCTGGCAACGGATGAGAGCGTTGGGAAAGCCGTCTCGCTGCTGCTGAACTGCAAGGGACGCGTGGTTGTGTCCGGCATCGGCAAGTCCGGCCACATCGGGCGCAAGATCGCCGCCACGCTGGCCTCCACCGGCACCCCGGCGCTGTTCGTGCATCCGGCCGAGGCGGCGCATGGCGACCTGGGCATGGTGACGCCGGACGACGCGTTCATCGCCATCTCGTATTCCGGTGAAAGCAGCGAGCTGATGGCCATCCTGCCGGTGGTCAAGCGCATGGGCGGCACGGTGATCTCGATGACGGGCAAGCCGGAGTCGAGCCTGGCGAAACTGGCGGACGTGCACCTGGACGTTTCCGTGGCGAAGGAAGCCTGCCCGATGAACCTGGCACCGACGGCGTCGACCACCGTCACGCTGGCGCTGGGCGATGCGATCGCCGTGGCGCTGCTGGACCTGCGCGGCTTCAAGGAAGAGGACTTTGCCCGCTCGCATCCGGGCGGCGCGCTGGGCCGCCGCCTGCTGACCCACGTGCGCGATGTCATGCGCCAGGGCGATGCGATTCCCGCCGTGGCGGCCGATACCCGTTTGCCGGATGCGCTGATGCAGATCACGCAGAAGGGCATGGGCATGACGGCCGTGGTCGATGCACAATACCGGCCGGTGGGCGTGTTCACCGACGGCGACCTGCGCCGCATGATCGACAAGGTGCAGGATTTCGGCAAGGTCGTCATCGGCGACGTGATGCATGCCGATCCGCGTACCATCGGGCCGGAAAAACTGGCCGTCGACGCGGTGGCCATCATGGAAGAGTACCGCATCAACCAGATGCTGGTGGTCGACGACGATGGCAAGCTGGTCGGCGCGCTGCACATCCATGACCTGACCCGCGCAAAGGTGATCTGATGAGTATTCCTGTCAACGTGGCCAACCTCGAACGGGCAGCGAAGGTCAAGCTGTTCATTTTCGACGTCGACGGCGTGCTGACCGATGGCGGCCTGCACTACGGTGCCGAGGGCGAAGCGTTCAAGACCTTCAACGTGCAGGATGGCCTGGGCATCAAGCTGCTGCAGGAATCGGGCGTGCTGACGGGGATCATCAGTGCGCGGCGTTCGCCGCAGGTGGTGGCCCGCGCCAGGGACCTGGCGATCGAATTCGTGCACCAGGGCGGGCACGACAAGCTCACGCCGTTCAAGGCGCTGCTGGAGCAGCTGAACCTTACCGAGGAGCAGGTGGCGTTCATCGGCGACGACGTGGTCGACATCCCGATCCTCTCGCGCGCCGGTTTCGCGGTGGCGGTGCCGAATGCGCGGCCGGAAGTGCTGTCGCGGGTCCATCACGTGACCGAACACCGCGGCGGCCACGGCGCGGTGCGCGAAATCTGCGAATTCGTGATGCGCGCCCAGGGCAGCTACGACCGCGTGATGGCCCAGTTTCTCGGGTGAGAAGTGAGGCAGGGGATACGGGCCCGGGAAGCGCAATGTTGTTCGGGTAAGCCCACCCCAGGTGCAAATTCCGGGGTCAGACCCGGCGGGTCTGACCCCAGCCCTTCGCTGTTGGGGTGAATGCATGCGCTTTCGATGAGTCAGGTACGCTTGATCCAACGGCGGTGGGGCAGAGAAGCAGGCCTTGAAGACGGGTCTGATGAATGGACATGAAATGACAGGAAGATAACGGAGAAGCCATGCGCAACCAGCGAACCGCACACCGCTACCGGCTGTCGATCGGCATGATACTCGCGCTGCTCGGCGCGCTGGGCTCGTTCTGGCTGCTCGAGCTGATGAACCGGGCCGGCGAGGACATGGCCGCCGGCATCAAGGTCGACGAGCCGGACAACATCGTCGAGCGCTTTTCCTACGTGCGCATGACGGAAACCGGCCAGCCCAGCTACATCATTTCGGGCGACAGGCTGACGCACCGTCCGTCCGACGACTCGTCGGAGATCGACAATCCCGTGGTGCGCAGCCTGTCGGGCGACAAGCCGCCGATGGATATCCGTGCCCGGCATGCCCGGGTCGACCAGGACAACACACGCGTCACGCTGACGAAGGACGTGGACATCCACCGTGCCGCGTCGCCCACCACGCGCGACATGCACATGGTTACCGAGAAGCTGGTCATCTACCCGGAGGAAGACCGCATGGAAACCGACCTGCCGGTGCGCATGGAAAGCGGCGGCGCCACCGCCACCGGCATCGGCATGCAGGCCAACAATGCCACGCGCCAGGTGCAACTGGGCCGCGGCACCATCGTGTATCCGCCGCGGGCGCGACAATAACCAGATGAACATCGAAATGAACATCGAGATGAACATCGAGACGAACAGCGTACAGGAATCGAAGATGAAGAAACTCATGATGGCGGCCCTCGTGCTGCTGGGCGCGGCGGGCTATGCCGCCGCCGAGAAGGCCGATTCGTACAAGCCTACCGAGATCAATTACGGCCGCCTCGACGCGGACGACGTCAAGCAGGTGTACACCTTCACCGGCGACGTGACGCTGACGCGCGGCACGCTGCGGATGAAGGCCGACAAGGCCGTGGTCACCTATTCGCCGGAGGGCTACCAGCTGGCCACGCTGACCGGCGGCGGCAAGAAGGTCGCGTTCCGCCAGAAGCGCGACGGCGAGGGCGACCAGTGGATGGAAGGCGAGGCCGACCGCATCGAATACGATGAAAAGGCCGAGCTGGTGAAGATGTATTCGAAGGCCAAGATCCGCCGCCTGGAAGGCAACAAGCCGAGCGACGAGGTGGAAGGCGAATTCATTTCGTACGACAGCCGCCGCGAGTTCTTCAGCGTGCGCAATACCAGCACCGGGGCCGACAAGCCGGGTGCCGGCCGCGGCACGATGGTGATCCAGCCCAAGCGTACCGCGCCGCCAAGCCCGGCGCCTTCCGCCACCCAATCGCCGGCCGCGCCGGCAGCGGGGAATTAAATGGCGCAGGCGCAGGAAAATTGCAGCAGCACGCTGATCGTGCGCGGCCTGCAAAAGAGCTATGGCAAGCGCCAGGTGGTGCATGACGTGTCGTTGCAGGTGGCATGCGGCGAAGTGGTCGGCCTGCTGGGGCCGAACGGTGCCGGCAAGACCACGTCGTTCTACATGATCGTGGGCCTGGTGGCGTCCGATGCCGGCACCATCGACCTCGATGGCACCGACATTTCCACCCTGCCGATCCACAAGCGTGCCACCCTCGGCCTGTCGTACCTGCCGCAGGAAGCGTCGGTGTTCCGCAAGCTGACCGTGGAAGAAAACATCCGTGCCGTGCTGGAGATCCAGAAGGTAAACGGCAAGGCGCTCACCAGGGCGGAGATCGACGAGCGGCTGAACGCGCTGCTGGCCGACCTGCAGATCGAGAAGCTGCGCGAGAACACGGCGCTGTCGCTGTCCGGCGGTGAACGGCGCCGGGTGGAGATCGCCCGCGCGCTGGCGACCAATCCCCGCTTCGTGCTGCTGGACGAGCCGTTTGCCGGCGTCGACCCGATCGCCGTCATCGAGATCCAGCGCATCGTGCGCTTCCTGAAGGAGCGCAGCATCGGCGTGTTGATCACGGATCATAACGTGCGGGAAACGCTGGGCATCTGCGACCGGGCGTATATCATCAACCAGGGCAGTGTGCTGGCTTCCGGCCGGCCCGACGACATCATCGCCGACGAGTCCGTACGTCGTGTCTATCTGGGTGAACATTTCCGCATGTGAGCGGCCTTGACCAGACCTCAACCAGCTCCTAATCAGCCATGAAACAGTCTTTGCAACTGCGTACTTCCCAGCACCTCGCGCTGACGCCGCAATTGCAGCAGTCGATCCGGCTGCTGCAATTGTCCACGCTGGAGCTGCACCAGGAACTGGAACAGCTGCTGACCGATAACCCGCTGCTGGAGCGGCTCGACGATCCGCTCGACCGCTCGGTGCGCCTGCTGGCCGATGGCGCGATCAACACGACGCAGGGGACCGGCGAGGCGCCACCGGAAGGCGGGCCGCCGCAGGATACGCCCGCCGCGCCGGAACCCGAGCCGTTCGATGGCGGCGAAGGCGAAGGCCTCGATACCGGCGCCGGCGATACCGACTGGAGCAGTGCCGGCAGCAGCAAGGGCCCGGACGACGACGATTCCCGTCCCCAGCTGGAAGCCAGCCACCGCAGCCTGCGCGAGCACCTGATGGAGCAGATGCGCGTGACCGTGCTGGAGGCGCGCGACCGGGGCCTGGTGGAACTGATCATCGATGCGCTCGACGATAACGGCTACCTCGAGGAAAGCCTGGAAGAGATCCACGAGCGCATGCCGGAAGAGCTGGAAATCGAGATCGGCGAATTGCGCACCGCGCTCAACCTGCTGCAGAGCTTCGATCCGCCGGGCATCGGCGCGCGCAACGCGTCCGAGTGCCTGGCGCTGCAGATCCGGCGCATGCCCGGCGTGCCGCTGGTCACGCGGCGCATGGCGCTGTGCATCGTTGAAAAACACTTGCAGTGGTTTGCCCAGCGCGACTTCAACAAGCTCAAGAAGGCGCTCGACTGCGACGACGAAGACCTGCGCGAAGCACAGGCCGTGATCCGCCAATGCAATCCGCATCCGGGCGCCGCCTTCGCGGCCGACGTGTCAGACTACGTGGTACCGGATGTGGTGGTAAAGCGGGGGCGCAACGGCTGGATCGTCACGTTGAACAACGACGTGATGCCCCGCCTGCGTGTCAATGCGCTGTACGCCAGCCTGCTCAAGCAGGGCAAGGGCGAAACGCAGATGAATGCACAGCTGCAAGAAGCAAAGTGGCTGATCAAGAATATGCGCCAGCGCTTCGACACGATCCTCCGCGTGGCGCAGGCCATCGTCGAACGGCAGAAGAACTTTTTCTCGCATGGCGCGGTGGCAATGAGGCCCCTTGTGTTGCGTGAAATAGCTGATACACTGGGCCTACACGAGAGTACTATCTCTCGGGTAACAACTCAAAAATATATGCTGACGCCGCATGGCATGTTTGAGTTGAAGTACTTTTTTGGCAGCCACGTTGCAACCGAAGCTGGCGGGGAAGCATCCTCGACTGCGATACGGGCGCTGATCGTGCAATTCACAGGAGCCGAAGACCCGAAGAACCCTTTATCCGACAGTAAGATTGCGGACATGCTGGGTGAACAAGGCATGGTGATTGCGCGACGCACTGTTGCCAAATATCGCGAAGCATTGAAAATTCCCCCGGTCAGCCTCCGCAAATCGCTATAGCAGCTCGTTGCAAGCGCATTTGCAAACCCCTTTGCAAGCCCTTGCGGCAAATCCTGGTAGTGCTTGGGTTCCTCTGCGCCGCCTTGCCTGTTTTGGCGGATAACGCACGAACCTGTTATATCTTCTTTAGGAGTGTGTGTATGAATCTGACCATCAGTGGACACCATATCGACGTTACCCCTGCCATTCGCGAGTATGTGCAGAACAAGCTGGAACGCGTTAGACGCCATTTCGATCAGCTGATCGATGTAAGTGTGATCCTGAGTGTAGATAATCTCACCGAGAAAGAGAAAAGACAGAAAGCCGAAATCAATCTGCGCATGTCGGGCAAGACCGTATTCGTTGAAAGTGTCGCCCAGGATCTGTATGCGGCCATCGATACTCTGATCGACAAGCTGGACCGCCAGGTCATGAAGCACAAGGATAAAGTGCAGAACCACAACCACGAAACCATCAAGCACCTGAGCGAGGCCGAGATCCCCGCATCGCCCGCATAACGACGGGCGCAGGTCGCGGTGGCAGAACTGCTCCGGTTCTGCCACCGCTGCAACCGCTACAACAGAAGGGCGCGCGATGCGCCCTTTGTTACGTCCGGGTCCAAGGTTTACGTCACACACGCCGCATCCATGGCTAGAATGAGGCCAATAACGACAACGATGCGAGACACCATGACCGACCACGTCCATACCAAGGTGCGTAACGGCACCGGCTTCATCACGCTCGACCGGCCCAGGACATTGAACTCGCTGTCACTCGACATGATCCGGGCGATCACCGGCGCGTTGCTGGCCTGGCGCGACGACGATGACATCGCGGCCGTAGTCATCCGCAGCAGCACCGACAAGGCGCTGTGCGCCGGCGGCGACATCCGCTTCTTCCATGCCGCCGGCGGTGCCACTCCGCAGGGCGGCAGCGCCCAGGTCGAGGATTTCTTCACCGAGGAATACGCGCTGAACTACCTGGTGCACTGCTTCCCGAAGCCGTACGTGGCCATGATGGATGGCGTGGTGATGGGCGGCGGCATGGGCATCGCCCAGGGCGGCCCGCAATGCGGCGTGCGCGTGGTAACCGACCGCACACGGCTGGCAATGCCCGAGGTGAACATCGGGCTGTTCCCGGACGTGGGCGGCAGTTATTTCCTGTCGCGCGCGCCCGGCAAGCTGGGCCTTTATCTCGCGCTGACGGCGCTGGCGATCGGCGCCGCCGATGCGCTGTACTGCGGGCTGGCCGACCATTATGTTCCCGCCGCCGAGCTGCCGTTGCTGGCCGACCTGGTCGGCTCCACGGCGGGTGCCGGGCTGCGCGAAGCGGTCGCCATGTTCGCCCGGCCGCTGCGCGGCGAGGCGGGGCCGTCGGAGCTGCAGGCGCACCGTGCGCTGATCGACGACCATTTCGCGCACCGCTCGGTGGCCGGCATCGTTGCTTCGCTGCGCCGCGACGATCATCCGTTCGCGCAGAACGCACTGGCCGCGATCGCGCGGCGTTCCCCGCTGATGCAGTGCGTGACAGCCGAGATGCTGCGGCGTGGCGCCACGATGGGCATCGCCGATTGCCTGCGCATGGAGCGCAACCTGGTGCGCCGTGCGTTCGAACATGGCGAAGTGATCGAAGGCGTGCGTGCGCTGGCGATCGACAAGGACCATGCGCCCCGCTGGAATCCGCCATCGCTCGAGGAGGTAAGCGATGACACCGTGGCCCGCTTCTTCGAGCCCGCATGGCCCGCATGGGCCCATCCGTTGCGCCACCTGTGAGCCTGCCATGAAACGCCGTGATTTCCTTGCTTTGCCTGCCGCCGCCGCCGCAGCGCTTGCGCTGCCCGCATGGGCCCATGATGCACCGGTTGCCGCACCGCAGGCCGCGGCGCCGCCGGTGGACGCTCCGCTGGTGGACCACCACCAGCACCTGTTCAGCCCGGCGATGGCCCGGCTGCTCGATACCGGCGCCGGCGGGCCTTCGGTGATCACGGCGAAGGATCTGGTCGCGCTGCTCGATACCGCCGGCATCCGGCGTGCCGTGCTGCTGTCCGTCGCCTATGTATGGGGAAGCCCGGCGCGCAAGATCGAGGACGAGCTTGCGAAGGTGCGCGCCGAGAACGACTTCAATGGCGCCCAGGCCGCGCTGTATCCTGGCCGGCTGCTGGCTTTCTGCAGCATCAACCCGCTGAAGGACTATGCGCTGGAAGAACTGGAGCGCTGCGCCGCGCTGCCCGACCTGAAGCATGGCTTGAAGCTGCATTTCGGGAATTCGGACGTGCAGCTGGAGTTGCCCGAACACGTGGCGCGGCTGCGGCAGGTATTCGCCGCGGCGAATGCGAAAAAAATGGCGATCGCCGTGCACATGCGGGCGTCCATTTCCAGGCGCCGTCCGTACGGCGCCGCGCAGGCGCGCATTTTCCTCGAGCAGCTGTTGCCTGCCGCGCCGGACGTGACGGTGCAGGTCGCGCACCTGGCCGGTACCGGCCCCGGCTACGGCGATCCGCCGTCCGATGAAGCGCTGGGCGTGCTGGCCGACGCCATGGCAGCGCGCGATTCCCGCACGAAACGCCTGTGGTTCGACGCTGCCACGATGGCCAATCCGGAGATCACCCCGCCCCAGCGGGAACAGCTGGCGAAGCGCATCCGGCAGATCGGCACCGAGCGGATCCTGTTCGGCTCGGATGCGGCCGCCGGCAAGAACCTGCGGCCGCGCGAAAGCTGGGCCGCGTTCCGGCAACTGCCGCTATCGGAGGCGGAATTCAAGCGGATCGCGGGGAACGTGGCGCCGTATATGCGGTGATTTTTTGGTGTGCGCCTGCAAGCGCACACTCCTTTGCATCGCCTAGTGCTGTTCCCGATGGCGAAACAGGGAATTCGCGGAATGTATTCCGCGCCTGTGTAGCGGTGTGCGCTTGCAAGCGCACACTCCTTTGCACCGCCTGACTTAGTGTTGCTCGCGGTGGCGAAACAGGGAATTCGCGGAATGTATTCCGCGCCTGTGTAGCGGTGTGCGCTTGCAAGCGCACACTCCTGTGCATCGCCTGACTTAGTGTTGCTCGCGGTGGCGAAACAGGGAATTCGCGGAGTGTACTCCGCGCCTGTGTAGCGGTGTGCGCTTGCAAGCGCACACTCCTTTGCATCGCCTAGTGCTGTTCCCGATGGCGAAACAGGGAATTCGCGGAGTGTACTCCGCGCCTGTGTAGCGGTGTGCGCTTGCAAGCGCACACTCCTGTGCATCGCCTGACTTAGTGTTGCTCGCGATGGCGAAACAGGGAATTCGCGGAGTGTACTCCGCGCCTGTGTAGCGGTGTGCGCTTGCAAGCGCACACTCCTTGCATCGCCTAATGCTGTTCGCGATGCCGCAACACCACCCGCTCGCTCGCATTGAAATGCCGTGCGAGCCGCTCGGCCATGTAGACGGAACGGTGCTGGCCGCCGGTGCAGCCGATGGCCACGGTCAGGTAGCTGCGGTTGTCCGTCTTGAAGGCGGGCAGCCATTTTTCGATGAACCCGCGGATGTCGCCGAACATTTCCTCGGCGCTCGGCTGTGCATCGAGGAAGGCGATCACGGGCGCATCGCGGCCGTTCAGCGGGCGCAGCGACAGGTCGTAGTACGGGTTGGGAATCGCGCGCACGTCGAATACGAAGTCCGCGTCCTGCGGCACGCCCACCTTGAAGGCGAACGATTCGAAGAACAGTGTCAGCGGTGCATTCTCGCTTTCGACCAGCTCCTTGATCCAGGCGCGCAGCTTGTTGGCGGAAATTTCCGACGTGTCGATCACGTGGCCCAGTTGCTCGATCGCGGACAGGCGCTCGCGCTCCTCGCCGATGCATTCGATCAGCGTGCGGCGCGCGGCCGGATTCTTGCCCGGATGGAGTTCGTGCGACAGCGGGTGGCTGCGGCGGGTTTCCGAGAAGCGGGCCACCAGCGAATGGGTGCTCGCCGTGAGGAACATGATCTTCACGTCGTGCCCCAGTTCGCGCAGCTTGCGCACGTCGCCCGGCAGGCTGGAGAGCGAGGCCGCGCTGCGGGCGTCGACGGCCACGGCCAGCGCCGCGGTGCCATCCTCGGCCAGCGTGGCAACGAGGTTTGCCAGCAGGGCTGGCGGCAGGTTATCTACACAGTAATAGCCGGTGTCTTCGAGGACGTTCAGGGCCACCGATTTGCCCGAGCCGGAAATGCCGGTAATGAGGACGATGCGCATGGGCGCATGATACCTCAAAACGGCAGGGGTACGGACGGTCTCAGCGCCGCCAGAAACGATCGAGCAGCGGCGTCACGCTGGTACCGTGGACAACGATCGACAGCATGATGACAGCGACCGTAATGCTGATCAGGCTGCGCGCCAGCGGCTCCGGCAAGCCATGGGTGATCGCATACATCAGGTAATACAGCGAGCCGATGCCGCGCACGCCGAACCAGGCGATGATGACGCGTGTCCGCGTGCTGCCACGGCCGAGTGTGAGAAGCACGCTGGCGGGGCGCGCCACCGCGAACAGGAACAGCGCGGTGGCCCAGCCGCGCCAGTCGTCGAGCCAGTACACGGCGGCACCGCCCAGCAGCAGGACCAGGGTCAGTTCCGACAGCCGCTCCAGGTGCTCCTTGAACAGCAGCGAATTGGCGGAAATGGTGTCCTGCACGGGCTCGACGCCATTCTCGGTGATGATCGCCTTGCCGCAGCGCGCCGCCAGCGTCAGCTCGGTCTGGCGCAAGGCCACGCCGGCCGCGAACACGGCGAGGAAACCCCACGCCTGCACCGAGACGGTCAAGCCATACGACACGGCGATCAGGCCCAGGCCCATCAGGTCATCCAGCACTTCGTGCTGCGGCCGGTAGCGGCGCAACGCATGGCTCAGCCGCGCGAGGCCGGACCCGCAGGCACAGCCGATCGCGATGCCGCCGATGGTGCCCCACAGCAGCTCCATGCCGAGCCAGTGCAGGCCATGCGGCCCCAGGTCATGCAAGCCGAGCAGGCCCAGCCCCAGCATCACGAACGGGAAGGCGCTGCCATCGTTCATGCCGGCCTCGGAGCTGAGCGAAAAGCGCACCGGATCCTTGTCGCCGGCATGGCGCAGCTGCACGTCGCTCGCCAGCACCGGATCGGTGGGCGCCAGTATCGCACCGAGCAGGATGCCGGCGCCGAGCGGCAAGTCCAGCACGTAATACGCGAACAGGGTCATCAGCAAGACCGATATCGCCATCGCCAGCCAGGCCAGGCGAATCGACGGCAGCCAGCGCGGGATCGTCACGGGGACGGGCATCTTGATGCCTGCCGAGAACAGCGAGATCAGCACGGCCACTTCCGTCAGGACTTCGAGCAGCGGCGCTTCCACGAGCGGATCGAAGGACAGGATGCCCAGGCCGAGCGGCCCCACCACCAGGCCAACGGCGAGGTAGATCATCGCGGACGTGAAAGGGAGATGAGCGATCGGCGTTCCCCACAATCCGCGCGCCAGCATCAGGCAGCCGATCAGGAGGAACCACTGGAAGGTCGGCATGGAGGAGTACCAGGACTGCGAGGCCCGATCTTACCGGCTCACGGCCCAGCGTGGCGCCAGCGACAGCGGAGCAGGAGTGGAGCAGGGGTTTCGCAGAGCACTGCTCTGTGCCTGCGGAACGATGTGGCCATGCATGGCCACAGCTTCACCGAGCATGCTCGGTGCTGCGGAACGGTGCACGCTTGCAAGCGTGCACTCCTTGGCAACGTTGCAATGAAGGGGACTTCAGTCCCCGCTCATTGCCTGCCGTTGGTGGAACAGAAATTCACCGAGCCTGCTCGGTGCTGCGAAACGGTGCTGCCTTGCAAGGCAGCACTCCTCGGCAGCACTGCAATGAGTGAGCGACTTCAGTCGCCACTCATTGCTTGACGCTGGTGGAGCAGGGGTTTCGCAGAGCACTGCTCTGTGCCTGCGGAACGGTGCACGCTTGCAAGCGTGCACTCCCTGGCAACGTTGCAATGAAGGGGACTTCAGTCGCCACTCATTGCTTGACGCTGCCGCTCCATGAACTCCTGCAGCGTATCGATGCCGCGCAATTGCAGGATGGTGTTCCGTACGGCGGCTTCCAGCAGCACCGCGATGTTGCGGCCGGCGGCAACCGGGATCACGACCTTGCGAATCGGCAGGCCCAGCACGTCCTCGGTGGGGAACTGGAAGGGCAGGCGCTCGACTTCTTCCTCGAGGGCCGAGCGGCGCACCAGGTGGACGATCAGCTTCAGGCGCATCTTGCGGCGCACCGCCGTCTCGCCGAAGATCGCCTTGATGTCCAGCAAGCCCAGCCCGCGTACTTCGAGCAGGTTCTGCAGCAGGGGCGGGCAGCGGCCCTCGATCATGTTCGGTGCGATGCGGGAGAATTCGACGGCATCGTCCGCCACCAGGCCATGGCTGCGGGAAATCAGTTCCAGGCCCAGCTCGCTCTTGCCCAGTCCGGAATCGCCGGTGATCAGCACCCCTACGCCGAGCACGTCCATGAACACGCCGTGCATGATGATGCGTTGCGCCAGCTTCTTCGACAGGTACACGCGCAGGAAGTCGATCACCTGGGCGGCCGGCAGCGGCGTGGAAAACAGCGGGATGTTCTTTTCGTCGCAGATCGCCAGGATGTCCGGCGGCGTTTCCAGCCCTTGCGCCACGATCAGCGCGGGCGGCCCGCCGGCGATCAGCTCGCCAATGACATGGGCGCGCGTGAGCGCCTTGAGCCGGTGGTAATAGTTGATTTCCTGGTGGCCGAACACCTGGATGCGGCCCGGGTGGATCGTGTTCAGGTGGCCTACCTGGTCGGCGGCCGAGGCGGCGTCGCCGGAGATCGTTCGTTCGCCGCCGGGAAAGCCGGCGAACCAGCCCAGTTGCAAAGTTTCCCGATTGTCGTCGTACAGGCGTTGAATCGTCAGGGGATTTTGCAGCATGGGCTTTTTTTATTGTGGAAGAGGCCGCGGCCCGTTCAGCCGGCGGCCTGCAAGCTGGGCTGCCAGTTCACGATGCGGCGATGCACGGACTGGGGATCGGGGTCGGTGGAGAGCGCTTGACGGAACCCGTCGTCCGAAAACATCTCAGCGATCTCGGACAGGATTTCCAGGTGCTGCTGGGTCACATGATCGGGAATCAGCAGGAAGAACAGCAGGTTCACTGGCTTGCCATCCGGCGATTCGAATGGAATCGGTTCGGCCAGCCGTACAAAGGCCGCCAACGGCGACTTCAGGCTCTTCGCGCCCTTGACCCTGCCGTGCGGCACGGCCACGCCATGGCCGAGGCCGGTAGAACCCAGCCGTTCGCGGGCAAACAGGTTGTCCGAAACGGTCGAGCGGGCAATCCCGCAGTTGTTCTCGAAAATCAAGCCTGCTTGCTCGAAAGCGCGCTTCTTGCTGGAAACTTCCAGGTCTAGCTGAACGTTCTCGGGCGAAAGGATTTTACTCAGGTTGTTCATAACGCGACGTAATTGGTGCGGCGCACAAAGGTGGCTGGCGAGCAGAATTATAGGCCTGTTTGTCCGCCGTGTAACCCGAAATTGCTCGGTCCGGCAACGGCGCCTCGTTACCGGCCAGCTTGCCATGCACGCATTGAAAAGTATCTGGAATAGCAAGCAATGCGCGTGGCGCTATTTCCACGTCAAAACAATGTCGAGCGCCGACATTTCACTCGCATGAATCCGCATTCACCGATTATTGCGCGTTTCCGGTGAACGTGCCGCGAGCATCCTGAAGCTGAGCATACTCTCAATATGGATGCTTTGCGCTGTCTCAATTATTGTCTTGCATTGCGTAAATTCGATGGCCGCCCGCCCTTGGTGAAGTTGCTGCGCCAGGGATTGATGTCGAGGCCGCCACGGCGCGTGTACCGCGCATACACGGTCAGATGCGCAGGCTGGCACTCGCGCAGGATGTCGACGAAGATCCGCTCCACGCACTGTTCATGGAATTCGTTGTGCTCGCGAAAGCCGATCAGGTATTTCAACAGGCTTTCCTGGTCGATCTGCGGGCCGGAATAGCTGATCTGCACGCTGCCCCAGTCGGGCTGTCCGGTCACCAGGCAATTCGATTTCAGCAGATGCGAGACCAGCACTTCCTCGACCGGCAATTCCTCGAAGTTGGCCTTCAGGATCGATGGCTGCGGCGAGTAATTGTCCACCTCGATATCCAGGCGGTCCAGCAGCAGGCCCTCCAGCTCGCCCATCTGCAGCTTGCCGAAATCCTCCTGCATCGTCAGCACCACATGCACGTTCGCGCCGGTGGCGGCGGACAGGTCCTGCTGCAGCAGGTCGCGCAGCGCCTCCGGGCCACCCAGCCGGGTCTGGTTGAACGAATTCAGGTACAGCTTGAACGATTTCGATTCGATGATGTTCGGCGAATCGGCCGGCACCGTGATCCGCGCCACCGCCACCTGCGGCTTGCCGCGCATGTTCAGCCACGACAGTTCATAGGCGTTCCAGATGTCGACACCGAAGAACGGCAGCGTGCCTGTCAGGCCGAGCTCGTCACGCTTGCCGATGCGCGGGATCGGAAACAGCAGCTCCGGCGCGTAATCGGTGCGGTAAGCGGAGTTCTTGCCGAGGGGAGAATGTTCGGGGGAGTTCGACATGGCGGGCCTTCTGGAACGGGACAGCCTGCCATGGTAGCGTAAAACGGGTACCGGCAACAGGCCCGGTCAGGTTCGGTGGCAGGCTCCATCTTCTGGAAACATTTCCCGGAAATTGGTGCCTGTCACCGTTTTTCAAGCCACCCACGATCAGGCATGGACCCCGATGCCGCTCAGGTGAGGAGAATTGGCCCTCGAGGCAGCGCTTGAGCCGTTGGTGTCCGACACCAGGCCGCCACCGCTGTTCGTCCCTGTTTACAGGAACAGCTTGTAGACCGGGTTCTGCGTTTCGTCCCAGTACCGGTAGCCGAGGGTGGCGAGGAACTTTGCGAATTCATCCATTTCTTCCGACGGCACCTGCAGGCCGATCAGGATGCGGCCCACGTCGCCGCCCTGCGAGCGGTAGTGGCACAGCGAAATGTTCCAGTTCGGCGCCATGCTGTCCAGGAAGCGCATCAGCGCGCCCGGGCGCTCGGGGAATTCAAAGCGGTACAGCAACTCATCCCGCGCCAGCGCGCTCTTGCCGCCGACCAGGTGGCGCAGGTGGGACTTGGCCAGTTCGTCGTGCGTCAGGTCCAGCGTGCGGAAATCGTGCTCCTCGAAGCGCCGTGCCAGCGCGCTCGATTCGCCGCGGTCGGCGATCTGGATGCCGACGAACACATGGGCCTGGTCCTGGTCGCTGATCCGGTAGTTGAATTCCGTGACGTTGCGCGGGCCGATCAGTTCGCAGAAGCGCTTGAAGCTGCCGCGCTGTTCGGCCATCGTCACCGCGAACACGGCTTCGCGGAACTCGCCCAGCTCGGCGCGCTCGGCCACGAAGCGCAGCCGGTCGAAGTTCATGTTGGCGCCCGAAGTGACGGTGATCAGCGTTTCATTGCGAATCGGATTCTTGGTCAGCTCGGCGCGCTCGATATACGCCTTGGCACCGGCCACGGCCAGCGCGCCGGACGGTTCCAGGATCGAACGGGTATCCGTGAACACATCCTTGATCGCGGCGCAGATCGCATCCGTGTCGACGATGATCACATCGTCCACGTACAGCTGCGCGAGCCGGAAGGTTTCCTCGCCGACCAGGCGCACCGCGGTGCCGTCCGCGAACAGGCCCACGTCCGGCAGGGTCACGCGTTCACCGGCCTTGAGGCTGCGCGCCATCGCATCGGCATCCATCGTTTCCACGCCGATGATCTTGATGTCGGGGCGGATCTGCTTGATGTACGCGGCCACGCCGGAGATCAGGCCGCCGCCGCCGATCGCGATGAAGACCGCATGGATCGGGCCGGAGTGCTGGCGCAGGATTTCCATGCCGATGGTGCCCTGGCCGGCGATCACGTCCGGATCGTCGAACGGGTGCACGAACGTCAGCTTCTGTTCCTTCTCCAGCGTGAGCGCGTACTGGTAGGCATCGGTATAGGACTCGCCGTGCAGCACCACTTCCACGTTGTCGCCGCCGCGCGCCTTGACCGAGTCGACCTTCAGCAGCGGCGTGGTGGTGGGCATCACGATCACGGCGCGGCAGCCCATGCGGGCGGCCGACAGGGCCACGCCTTGCGCATGGTTGCCGGCGGAAGCGCAGATCACGCCGCGCTTGAGCTGGGTTTCCGACAGGTGCGCCATCTTGTTGTAGGCGCCGCGAATCTTGAAGCTGAATACGTCCTGGATATCCTCGCGCTTGAAGTAAATGCGGTTCTGGCAGCGCTGGGACAGGTTCGGCGCCAGTTCCAGCGGCGTTTCGTGGGCGACGTCGTAGACGCGCGCGGTGAGGATCTTCTTCAGGTAGTCGGTAGTCATGGTCGGCAAACAGTTGAATCCAGGCGGATGGCGGATGCGAATCGCTCAAGACCCGGTTGGCGGTAGCCTGGGAAATGCGCGAGCAGTGCGCGAAGGAGGGCAGGGGTGCGCGGGGATGGTGCGCGCCTGCTCATTCGTGCGGGGTTGACAGGTGTCGGATCATTATAATGGGAAGCTTGCGCTACCCGCCAAATCTTCACCGTGCCTGGTCGAGATGGCCGGCATGTCCGAAACCGCATGAGCGAATTTGCAAGAGTCAACATGAACCACCAGCATGAGCCAACAGCATGAGCCAACCCGCATGAGCCAACCCGCATGAGCCAACCCGCATGAGCCAACCCGCATGAGCCAACCCGCATGCGCCACCCGCATGACTGAAAATGCATGATTGAAAACGCCATTGCCTGGCTGCTGGCCTTCCTGGCCGCGCCGGAAGTGGGGTTGACGTCGGTCTTCATCATCTCCTTTGTTTCCGCGACCCTCGTCCCCCTCGGCTCCGAACCGGCCGTCTTCGCTGTCTGCAAGGCCAATCCCGAACTGTTCTGGCCCGCGATCCTCGTGGCCACCTGCGGCAACACGCTGGGCGGCATCGTCGATTACTGGATGGGGTATTACGCCAAGGCGGCGTTCGCGAAAGAGCGCGAGAGCCGCTGGTTCGCCTGGCTGTCGCACTACGGCGCCAAGACGATGCTGCTGTCGTGGGTGCCCGCCATCGGCGATCCGCTGTGCACGCTGGGCGGATGGCTGAAGTTGCCGTTCTGGCCCGCCGTCGGCTACATGGCGATCGGCAAGTTCGCCCGCTACCTGACGATGACGGCGGCGCTGTTGTACATTCCCGATGGTTTCTGGCGTTCGCTGGTCCACATGCTGGGCGGCTGAAAACGCTGCACTTTATTTTGCTCGACCGGATTCGGCGCACGTTTTTGGCATTTTCGCATGCCAAAGCTGCATGGATTTTGACGATCAAGCCAGCTGGCCAAATATTATTCTGTCACTTGACGTTCACGTAACCCGGCAAAAAATAGGGGTGTTGGGGCGTGGTGCGCCGCAATAAGCTAAAATGGACCCCTTAGTGACCATCTCCAGCGTCTTCTGTATCCCCCGCACACATGAACGCACCAGCACAACTCCAGGTATTGCTCGCAGAATCGCCGGACGGCCACGCGCCGACCCGCGTCCGTGAAATCCCCTACAACTACACATCGTTCTCCGACCGCGAGATCGTCATCCGCCTGCTGGGCGAGGAATCGTGGCAGCTGCTGGACGAGCTGCGCAGTGCCCGCCAGACCGGCCGCTCCGCGCGCATGCTGTACGAGGTACTGGGCGATATCTGGGTGGTTCGCCGCAATCCGTACCTGCAGGACGACCTGCTGGACAACCCGAAGCGTCGCCAGGCCCTGATCGACGCGCTGCACCACCGCCTGTCCGAGGTGGACAAGCGGCGCATGGCCATCGATGCCGGGGAATCGGGCGAAGCCGCCGCGAAGCGCGCCTCCAGCGTGGAAAAACTGCTGGCCGCCGCCAGCAAGGCCGTGGCCGATTTCGGCGACGAATTCCGCGTCATGTACGACCTGCGCAAGCGCGCGGTCAAGGTGCTGGGCCGCTACACCGCCAAGCACAACATCTGCTTCGACGGCATGAAGCGCGTCTCGCACGTGACCGACGCCACCGACTGGCGCGTCGAATACCCGTTCGTCGTGCTCACGCCGGATGCGGAAGAGGAAATGGCCGGCCTCGTCAAGGGCTGTATCGAACTGGGCCTGACGATCATCCCGCGCGGCGGCGGCACCGGCTATACCGGCGGCGCGATCCCGCTGACGCCGATGTCGGCCGTGATCAACACGGAAAAGCTGCTGCGCATCGACCCGGTGGAAATGAAGGTGCTTCCTGGCCTCGATCGCGATTACGCTACCATCTACACCGAGGCGGGCGTGATCACGAACCAGGTGTCGGTCGCGGCCGAAAAGGCCGGCTTCGTGTTCGCTGTCGATCCCACCTCGGCGCACGCTTCCTGCATCGGCGGCAATATCGCGATGAACGCGGGCGGCAAGAAGGCCGTGCTGTGGGGCACCGCGCTGGACAACCTGGCCTCGTGGCGCATGGTCGACCCGAACGGCGACTGGCTCGACGTCACTCGCCTGGACCATAACCTGTCCAAGATCCACGACACGCCGCTGGCCCGCTTCAAGCTGGAGTGGACGCACCCGAACGCGAAGGGCGAAGCGAAAGGCGCGCCGTTCAAGACCGAGATCCTGGAAATCGCCGGCCGCAAGTTCCGCAAGGAAGGCCTGGGCAAGGACGTGACGGACAAGTTCCTGGCCGGCCTGCCGGGCATCCAGAAGGAAGGCTGCGATGGCCTGATCACGTCGGGGCGCTGGATCCTGCACAAGATGCCGAAGTTCACGCGTACCGTCTGCCTGGAATTCTTCGGCCAGGCGCGCGATGCGATTCCTTCGATCGTCGAGATCAAGGATTACCTGGATGGCCTGCCGGCCAAGGGCGAGCAGTTCGCCACGCTGCGCCTGGCCGGCCTGGAGCACCTCGACGAGCGCTACCTGCGCGCCGTCGGCTATGCCACCAAGTCGAAGCGCGGCGTGCTGCCGAAGATGGCCCTGTTCGGCGACATCGTTGGCGACAATGAAGACGCCGTGGCGCTGGCCGCCTCGGAAGTCGTGCGCCTGGCCAATACCCGCGTGGGCGAAGGCTTCGTCGCCGTCAGCCCGGAAGCGCGCAAGAAGTTCTGGCTCGACCGCGCCCGCACGGCGGCGATCGCCAAGCACACCAACGCGTTCAAGATCAACGAGGACGTCGTCATCCCGCTGAACCGGATGGGCGAATACACGGACGGCATCGAGCGCATCAACGTCGAGCTGTCGATCAAGAACAAGCTGCAGCTCGCCACCGCGCTGCGCGAATACTTCGAAGCGGGCAACCTGGCGATCGGCAAGAGCGACGACGCGTCCGAGGATGGCGTGGGCGATGCCGAGATGCTGGGCGACCGCCCGCAGCAGGCCCTGGCGCTGCTCGACCAGGTGCAGGAACGCTGGACCTTCATCCTGGCCAACCTGGACAAGCCGCTGGAATCGGCGCGGCTCGAGCTGTACCAGCTCGGCCTGCAGGAACTGAGCGGCGCGTTCGAGGAGCGCCTGCAGCGCCAGCCGGCCGCCACGCTGTTCGACGTGGTGCAGGACCGCACCGTGCGCATCAGCTGGAAGCAGGAAATCCGCGCCGTGCTGCGCCAGATCTTCAACGGCGCCGCCTACAAGCCGATCCTCGACGAGGCGCAGGCGATCCACAAGAGGATCCTGCGTGGCCGCGTGTTCGTGGCGCTGCACATGCACGCCGGCGACGGCAACGTTCACACCAACCTGCCGGTGAACTCGGACCATTACGAGATGCTGCAGGACGCGCACAAGGCCGTGGCCCGCATCATGACCCTGGCGCGTTCGCTGAACGGCGTGATCTCGGGCGAGCACGGCATCGGCATCACCAAGCTGGAATTCCTCACCGAGGATGAAATCGGCGAATTCCGCGACTACAAGCTGCGCGTCGACCCGGAAGGCCGCTTCAACAAGGGCAAGCTGCTGAACCTGCCCGGCATGGATGCGGACTTGCGCAACGCGTACACGCCGTCGTTCGGCCTGATGGGCCACGAATCGCTGATCATGCAGCAAAGCGATATCGGCGAGATCGCCAACAGCATCAAGGACTGCCTGCGTTGCGGCAAGTGCAAGCCGGTCTGCAACACGCACATTCCCCGTGCGAACCTGCTGTATTCGCCGCGCGACAAGATCCTGGCGACGTCGTCGCTGATCGAGGCGTTCCTGTACGAAGAACAGACCCGCCGCGGCATCTCGATCCGCCACTGGGAAGAGTTCGAGGACGTGGCCGACCATTGCACCGTGTGCCACAAGTGCGAAACGCCATGCCCGGTGAACATCGACTTCGGCGACGTGTCGATGAACATGCGCAACCTGCTGCGCAAGATGGACAAGCGCTCGTTCAATCCGACCAAGGCGGCGACGATGTTCTTCCTGAACGCGACCGACGCGGGCACCGTCAACGCGGCACGCCAGGCGATCGTCGGCGTCGGCGCCAAGGCCCAGCGCCTCGGCAACGAGGTGTTCAAGAAGGTGGCGCGCCAGCAGACCAAGGCACCGCCGCCGACCACGGGCAAGCCGCCGATCCGCGAGCAGATCATCCACTTCGTCAACAAGAAGATGCCGGGCAACCTGCCGAAGAAGACCGCGCGCGCGCTGCTGGATATCGAAGACAACAAGATGATCCCGATCATCCGCGATCCGAAGAAGACCAACGCCAACACGGAAGCGGTGTTCTACTTCCCGGGTTGCGGTTCGGAGCGGCTGTTCTCGCAGGTGGGCCTGGCCACCCAGGCCATGCTGTGGGAAGTGGGCGTGCAGACGGTGCTGCCGCCGGGCTACCTGTGCTGCGGCTATCCGCAGCGCGGCGCGGGCGACTACGACAAGGCCGAGAAGATGATGACGGATAACCGCGTCCTCTTCCACCGCATGGCCAATACGCTGAACTACCTGGACATCAAGACCGTGCTGGTCTCGTGCGGCACCTGCTACGACCAGCTGGCCACGTACGAGTTCGAGAAGATCTTCCCCGGCTGCCGCATCATGGACATCCATGAATACCTGCTGGAGAAGGGCGTCAAGCTGGAAGGCGTGACCGGTACCCGCTACATGTACCACGACCCCTGCCATACGCCGATGAAGCTGCAGGACCCGATGAAGACCGTGAATGCCCTCGTGCAAACGCACGATTCGGTGAAGATCGAGAAGAACGACCGCTGCTGCGGCGAATCGGGCACGCTGGCCGTGGCGCGGCCGGACATCTCCACCCAGGTGCGCTTCCGCAAGGAAGAGGAGATGGTCAAGGGCGCGGACAAGCTGCGCGCCGATGGCTTCGACGGCGACGTGAAGATCCTCACGAGCTGCCCGGCCTGCTTCCAGGGCCTGTCGCGCTTCAACGAGGATTCGGGCACCACCGCCGACTACATCGTCGTGGAAATCGCCCGTCACCTGCTGGGCGAGAACTGGATGCCCGACTACGTGAACCGCGCCAACGACGGCGGTATCGAACGCGTGCTGGTGTAAGGCATGGAAGCGGCAGCCTGCGACCTGTGCAACCTGCTGGCGGCGCCGCCGGCCGGCGCCGTCATCTGGCAGGATGACGCGCTGACCGTCGTCGCCGTCGACGAGCCGGGCTACCCCGGCTTCACGCGCGTGGTGTGGAATGCGCACGTGAAGGAGATGACCGACCTGTCTTCCGCCGAGCGCGATCGCGTGATGCGCGCCGTGTGGGCCGTGGAAGCGGCGCTGCGCGACGTGCTCGCGCCGCACAAGGTCAACGTGGCCAGCTTCGGCAACATGACCCCGCACGTGCACTGGCACGTGATCCCCCGCTATGCGGACGATGCGCACTTCCCGAACCCCACGTGGGGCGCGCGCCAGCGCGATCCCGCCGCTGCCGCGCTGGCCGTGCGCACCGCGCTGCTGCCCGAGCTGCACGCCACCATCCGCGAGCGCATGGCGCATGATGCCGACGCCGAGGTTTGACGCATCCTGCATGCTGCATCGAACAACTGAACTGAACTGAGCTGATCCACCATGGCCAACCCCACCGCTATTACCCTGCACAACAAGTCGCGCACCCTTGAAATCGCCTTCGACGACGGTGCGTCGTTCAACATCCCCTTCGAGCTGCTGCGGGTGTATTCGCCATCGGCGGAAGTGCAGGGCCACGGCCCCGGCCAGGAAACGCTGCAGGTCGGCAAGCGCGATGTCGGCATCACCGATCTGGAACCGGTCGGCCAGTATGCGCTGAAGCCGATCTTCACGGATGGCCATGCGTCCGGCCTGTACACCTGGCAATACCTGTATGACCTGGGCGCCAACCTCGACGCGCGCTGGCACGACTACATCGGCCGCCTGCACGCCGCCGGCTTCTTCGGCGATACCGGCCGCGAACCTGGCGCCGTCCTCCACGGCACGGCTGCCCCTTCCCACCACGGCTGCGGCCACCGGCACTGACCCATCCCCGCCGGCGGCATTCTCGCCGGCAAGCTGTTGTAAAAAACTTGGGGACTGTCCCTAATGCCGTTAGGTTAAGTCCACCCAAGGGCAAATTCCGGGGTCAGACCCGGCGGGTCTGACCCCAGCCCTTCGCTGTTGGGGTGAATGCATGCGCTTTCAATGCGCTGGATGACGCGTGTCCTGACGGCATTAGAGACTGCCCCCGGTGTTGTTTTGCAACCAGCTCGGCAGTTGTCCCGAGCATGTCAACGTTGCATGGGAATGCTGTAGAAGCAGATCGTTCTGACAATATTTTGTTGCTGTGGGGCTACTTTTTGATGGATTGCAGCGGTGCGATATTGTGCGCACCAAGGTGTGGCATGAGAATAGTGTTCTCTGACCGTTCCGCATTCCCAGGAAGACTTCATGCCCAAACTTACCGTCCGCTTCAGCCTGATGGCTGCGCTGTGCCTGTTTACCGTGATGATCGCGATCGGCGCGGCGCTTGGCGTGTTCATGATCAACCGTTCCAACAGCGCATTGTCGCTGGTGCAGGATATCGCCCTGGAAACGCAGGCGATCAATGACATCTACAAGGACGCCACGCGGGTACGCTCGAGCCTGAACCGTGCGTACTCGGAAGCGCGCGACGGCGGCCAGGTGGAGGGCAATGGCAGCGCCCTCGGCAATGCCACGAATTACCTGGTCCGTACCCGCAAGGCCCTGGCCGATTTCGTCGCCGCACCGCCATCCGAAGGGACCGATGTGCAGTTGCGCAACGACCTTGTCGCGGCATCGGCACGCATGCTCGATACGCTCGATGCAGGCATCGCCGCGCTGAAAGGCAACGACGTCGCCGGCTTCGCCACCATCAACAGCCGTGACCTGACGCCGCGCGGCGCCGAGATTTCCAAGCTGCTGGAAAAATTCCAGAAAGAGAACACCGAACGCGGCGAAGCGCTGATGAAGGAACGCGATGGCGAGTACCGCCTGGTGCTGTGGCTGGTGGCGCTCGGCCTGGCCGGCGCGCTGGCGCTGGTGGTCGCCATGCACATCTTCCTGCGCAACCTCGTCATCGCACCGCTCGAGCGTGCCGTCGAGCTGCTCGATGGCGTGGCGCATGGCGACCTGACCGCCCGCGTCGATGCCCAGGGCAACAACGAGATCGACCGCCTCATGCGCGGTATCGCGAAAATGCAGCAAAGCCTGATCGAGATGGTGTCGAACGTGCGCAGCGGCGCGCAGGCGATCGGCACGGCCGCCAGCGAGGTTGCCATGGGCAACCAGGACCTGTCGTCGCGTACCGAAAGCCAGGCCAGCGCGCTGGAAGAAACCGCCGCCACGATGGAAGAGCTGACGAGCACCGTGAAAAGCACCGCCGACAACACGATGCAGGCCCGCGAGCTGGTCGAGGCGACTTCCTCGAAGGCCGCCGCGGGCGGCACCGTCATGGGCCAGATGGCGGAAACGATGGCGGCCATCGACGCATCGTCGCGCAAGGTGGTCGACATCATCGGCGTGATCGACAGTATCGCCTTCCAGACCAATATCCTGGCGCTGAACGCCGCCGTGGAAGCGGCCCGCGCCGGCGAGCAGGGCCGCGGCTTCGCGGTGGTGGCTTCCGAAGTGCGCACGCTGGCCCAGCGCAGCGCCACGGCGGCCAGGGAGATCAAGGCGCTGATCGACGATTCCGTCGACAAGGTGGGCTCCGGCAGCATGCTGGCGAACCAGGCGGCGCAGGCCATGAACGAGATGGTGACCAGCGTCCAGCGCGTGACCGGCATCGTCGTCGATATCGCCGAAGCCAGCCGCGAGCAGAGCAACGGCATCGCGCAAGTGAACCAGTCGATCACGCAGATGGATGAAGTCACGCAGCGCAATGCGGCGCTGGTAGAGGAAGCGGCCGCCGCCACCCAGGCCATGCAGCACGAGACGGAAAACCTGCTGGGCGCCGTCAGCGCCTTCAAGCTGTCGGGCGATGCCGCGCAGGCCCACGTTCCTGCATCCGCGCCGGCACCTGCCCATGCCGCGGCACGGAAACCGGCACCCGTCAAGCCGGCGGTCGCCTTGCCACGCGCACCCGCCGCCGCGAAGGCGCCGCAGCAGCGTGCGCAGAAGCCGGCCGCCAAGGCCCCCGCCGCGGACGAGTGGGAAGAGTTCTGAACCTGCAGCGCCGGCCGCGCTGCCTTCATGATTCCTGCGCCGCCTCCAAGGCGCCTGCGCCCCTTACCGGCGCTGCCAGGTCCACGCCTGCGTGGCGATCGTCACCGGCCGCGGAATCAGCTTTTCGCGGTAGAACAGGTCGGCCACCTTCTGCTGGTTGGCCACGATCGAAGCATCCACCGGCGCCACGCCCGCTTTCTGCCGCCCCAGCCACGTGGCGATGACATCCGGCGCCACGCCCACCTGGGGCGCCACCAGCGCCACCATTTCCTGCTGGTGCGTTGTAGCCCACTTGCCGGCCAGGGCGATCTGCTCCAGCAGCGTGGCCACCGCCTGGGGCGCGCGTTTCACGAACGCGCGCGAGGCCAGATAGAAGCCATTGGCCTGCAACAGGCCCGTGTAGTCAGCCACCACGCGCGCGCCATAGGCTTTCTGTGCCGCCGCGAGATACGGATCCCACACCACCCAGGCATCGACGCTGCCGCCATCGAACGCGGCACGCGCTTCGGAAGGGCCGAGGAAAATCGGTTTCACGTCGCGGATCGTCAGCCCGGCCTTGTCCAGCGCTGCCACCAGCAGCAGGTGCGAGCCGGAGCCCTTGGCGAAGGCGATGCGCTTGCCTTTCAGCTGCGCCACCGTGCGGATCGGCGATCCGGGCTTGACGATGATCGCCTCGCTGGTCACCGGCGGCGGCTCGGCACCCACGTAGACGACATCGATGCCGGCGGCCTGCGCGAAGATTGGCGGCGGCGCACCCGTGGTGCCGAAATCGATGCTGCCCGCGTTCAGCGCCTCGAGCATCTGCGGCCCGGCCGGGAATTCGATCCACTTCACCGTGGTGCCGCCCGGCGCGAATGCCTTCTCGACGGCGCCCTGGCGCTTCAGCATCGCCAGCAGGCCGCCGCCTTTCTGGAAGCCGATCCGGATCGTCTCGGCCCGTGCCGGCAACGCGGCAAGCAGCAGCAGGGCCAGCAGCGCGGTCAACAACTTCTTCATCGTTTCTCCTTGTTTCAGTTCAAGTGCTTTCACGTTCGATCAATGCACATTCGAGCAGGTTCAGGCGGGCAGGCTTCGGCTCCGCCGGCAGTTCGCCCAATGCCTGCAGGATGCGCTGGGCGGCGATCTCGCCGATCTCGCGGCCGGGCGGCCGGATCGTCGTCAGGCTGGGCAGCAGCAGCGGCGAGAACGCGTAGTCGCCGAAGCCCATCAAAGCGCAGCGCTGCGGCACCTGCAGGCCAGCACGCTGGGATGCCAGCAGGGCACCGGCCGCCAGGTTGTCGTTGGCGAAGATGATCGCGTCCGCCGCCTTGCGTCCCCCTCGGCGGCTGCGTGTCAGTGCTTCCAGCGCCTGGCGCCCCGCGTCGAACGGCGCTTCCTCCGTCGGCGCATAGGTCCACGGCTCCAGGCCGTGCTCCTCCAGCGTGGCCGCATAGCCATCGCGGCGGTCCAGTGCCGACAGGTCGCCCGCCACGCTGTTCTGCACGAAGGCGATGCGGCGGTAGCCTTTGGCCAGCAGATGGCGCGCCGCCTGCACGCCCACCTCGCGATTCGAATAGCCCACCTGGATCGGCTTGCGGCGCGGCGCGTAATCCCATGTCTCGACGACCGGAATGCCGGCCGCCGCCAGCAGCGCCTCGGTGCCGCGCGAGTGGAAGCGGCCCACCACGGCCAGCGCCGCCGGCGACCAGCCGAGGAAGGCGCGCACCGCGTTTTCTTCCTGCTCGGCCGAGAAGTAGCTCGATGCCAGCAGCAGCTGGTAGCCGTGACGGGTCAGCGTGTCGTTGAAGCCCTGGATGGTGCTGGCGAAGATCGGTCCCGAGATGTTCGGCACCACCATGCCCACCACCTTGTTGTGGGCCGATGACAGGCCGCCAGCGGCCAGGTTCGGCACATAGTTCAACTGCGCGACCGCGGCATCGATCCGCGCCCCCAGCTCCTCCGAGACATAGCCGTTCTTCTTCAGGTAGCGCGATACCGTGATCGAGCCGACGCCGGCCAGCTTCGCGACGTCATGAATCGTGGCGCGCCCGGAACCACGGCGTTTCCTGGCTTGCCCAGGCATATTCTCAAACGACATATCGATGCTCCATTTGATTCTTTGACTTCATTTTTGCCTTCGCCGACACTGCGACGGTATCGGTACCATACAAAAAAGTCTAGCAGTCTTCGCATCGGGCACCAAGCTGGTTTTCCGCAGGTGCAGAACGGTTTTTCGCATATTGGGGATCTCATGAAACGGCAGCAACGCAGTCAGCATCAAACGAACAGGCATCGGAACATACACCTCGGCGTGGCCGCCGGATTGCTGCTCGGCGCGCGGCTTGCCGCTGCCGCGGAAACGGCTCCGGAGCCGGCGCCGGCACCCGAGCCGGCCGCGCAAGGCGAGGCCGTGGTGGCCTCGGTCACCGTCACCGCAACGCGCCGCACGGCATCGCTGCAATCGGTACCGCTCGCAGTATCGGTGGTCAGCGGCGAGCAGCTGGAGCTGGCCAACCGCACCAGCATCGACACGGTGGTGCAGGAAATCCCCAGCGCCGCGTTCCGCCAGCAGGGCGGCAACAAGGACTCGACCCTGTTCGTCCGTGGCATCGGTACCATATCGACCTCGCCGGGCGTCGAACCCACGGTTTCCACCGTGGTCGACGGTGTCGTGTACGCCCGCCCGGGCCAGGCCACGATCGACCTGCTGGACATCGACCGCATCGAAGTGCTGCGCGGCCCGCAAGGCACGCTGTTCGGCAAGAACGCTTCGTCCGGCGTGCTGAACATCGTCAGCCGCACGCCGTCCGAACAGCTGGCCGGCTACGTCGATGCCTCGGCATATACCGGCCATGAGAAGCGCGTGCGGGCGGGCATCAGCGGCGCATTGCAGCCGGGCGTGCTGCGCGCATCGATCAACACGGCGTATGCGGATTACGACGGCAATGTGAAGAACGTGCATGCCGGCGGCGGCCGGGTGAACGGCCATGAACGCCGCGGCGTGCGCGGCCGGCTGGACATCACGCCCAATGCGGACACCGATATCTCGCTGATCGCCGATTACCTGAGATCGGAAAGCTCACCCACGGTGGTGGCGTACAAGCAGGCCAGTGCGCCGTTTGCCCAGGCGCTGCTGCCGGTCGTCGCCAGTGCCGAAAACCGCCAGGTCAGCTTCGACCTGCCCAACGCGATCGACGACACCAACAAGGGCCTGTCCGCGCAGGTGAACTGGCGCCGCAACGGCTACACGCTGACCTCGATCACGGCATGGCGCGCCTGGGACAACACGCAGCACACCACCACGTCGGCGATCGGCAACAGTGCCGAGGTGGCGCGCATCACGAGCACTTATCCGGCCACGCGCGACATCGGCACGCTGGCGTTCACGCAGGCATCGCAGGAGCTGCGCATCGCGTCGCCGCGCATCGAGCTGGCTTCCCTGGGCGCGTTCGACTACGTGGCCGGCCTGTTCTACCTGCATGGCAAGGACCGCGAAACCTACCAGCGGATCGTCACCACCAACGCCACCAGCAACGCCGCCACGGCGGCCACCAATAACGGCCGTGCCGACTACGGCATCGAGAGCGACAGCTACTCGGCCTTCGGCGAAGCCACTTTCCACTTCAGCCCGGCATGGCGCGCGATCGCCGGCGCGCGCTGGACGCGCGATGAACTCGCATACGACCACGTGCGCACATCGACACAGGAAAGCGCATTCCCGGGCGTGCAGCCGGGCACGCAAAGCGCGGGCGACACGGCCTCCAGCGGCTGGTCGGGGCGCCTCGGCCTGCAGCACGATTTCTCGCCGGCCGTGACGGCATACGGCACCTGGTCGCGCGGCTACAAGGGCCCGGCCTACAACGTGTTCTTCAACATGCTGCCGCGCGATACGCTGGCGCTGGCACCGGAGACATCGAGCTCCCTTGAACTGGGCGTCAAGGCCGCCGCGTTCAACCGCCGGCTCACGGCCAACCTGGCGCTGTTCCACACCGACTACGCCAACTACCAGGCCAATTTCTATGACACGGTGGCCGGCGCGGTCGTCACGCGCCTCGTCAACGCGGGCGACGTATCCACGCGCGGCGTGGAACTGGACGTGACGGCGCGCCCCACGCCGCAGCTGACCTTCACCGGCGCCTTCGCCTGGACCGATGCGCAGGTGGAGGCGTTCAACTGCCCGGCAAACGCCGCCGCGTCGTGCAACCTGAATGGCAAGACGCTGCCGTTCGCGCCGCGCTTCAAGGGCTTCGTGCGCGGCGCGTACCGGCTGCCGCTGGCCAGCGGCCACGAGGTCAACCTGAACCTCGACTACAGCTACCAGAGCCGCACGCAGTTCGACCTGTTCCAGTCGCCGGATGCGATCCAGCCGGGCTACGGCATCGTCAACGCGGCGATCGAACTGGCCCAGCCGGCGGCCGGCTGGCGCGTTGCCCTGGTCGGCAAGAACCTGGCCGACAAGTCGTATGCGACCAACCTCGTCACCGGTACCGGCACCGTGCACCGCGTGGTCCCGCGCGACGACCGCCGCTATGTCGGCATCACCGCGCGCAAGGAGTTCTGATGGCCGCGCGCAAGCAACTGAGCCTGACGGCTTTCCTGATGCGCCACGGCCACCACGTGGCGGCGTGGCGGCATCCCGATACCGATCTCGTGTCGCCGCCGTTCGAGGTCTATCGCGACGCCGTGCAGCGCGCCGAACGGGCTTGCCTGGACGCTGTCTTCCTGGCCGACAGCGTGGCGTTGACGGGTGCGCCGTCGGTCGAGCCGGTCACGCTGCTGTCGGCGCTGGCCGCCGTCACCAGCCGCATCGGCCTGGTCGCCACGGCCACCACCACCTACAACGAGCCGTACACGGTGGCGCGCCAGTTCGCCTCGCTCGACAGTATCTCGAACGGCCGCGCGGGCTGGAACCTGGTCACCTCCGACAATGCCGCGGAAGCCGCGAACTTCGGCCGCGAACGCCATGTCGACCATGCCGCGCGCTATGCCCGGGCCCGCGAATTCCATGACGTGGTCGACGGCCTGTGGCAAGGCTGGGAAGAGGGGGCGTTCGTCAACGACAAGGCGGGCGGCCGGCTGCTCGACTCGGCGAAGGTCCGCCGCCTGGATTATCGCGGCGAGCACTTTGCCGTGTCCGGACCGCTCAACGTGCCCCCCAGCCCGCAGGGCAAGCCGGTGGTGGTGCAGGCCGGCAGTTCGGAGACGGGCCGCGAGCTGGCCGCCGCCACGGCCGACGTGGTGTTCACGGCACAGGCAACGCTGGCCGATGCGCAGGCGTTCTACCGCGACATGAAGGGGCGGGTCGAGCGGCACGGCCGTGCGCCGGACAGCCTGCGCATCATGCCAGGGATCTTTGCCGTCGTTGGCACATCGGAGCAGGAGGCGCAGGACAAGTTCGGCCTGCTGCAGGGCCTGATCGAGCCCGGCGCGGGCCTGGCACTGCTGGGGCGCATGATCGGCAACTTCGACCTGTCGGGCTATCCGCTCGACGGCCCGCTGCCGGACTTGCCGGTCACGCAGGATGGCCAGCGCAGCCGCCAGCAATTGCTGACCGCGATCGCGCAGGGTGAGAATTTATCGATCCGGCAACTGTATGAGCGCATTGCCGGTGGCCGCGGCCATTTCACCGTGATCGGCACGCCGGAGCAGGTGGCGGACCAGATGCAGGCGTGGTTCGAAAGCGGCGCGGCGGATGGCTTCAACCTGATGCCACCGACCTTGCCGGGCGGGCTGGATGATGTACTGCGCCTGGTCGTGCCGGAATTGCAACGGCGCGGATTGTTCCGCACTCGTTACGAAGGCACGACCTTGCGCAGCCACCTGGGGCTGCGGGAGGGGAAGTAACGGCACGGCAGGGGGCCGGTACAGCGGGGTGTTGGCACAGCTCGATATCGACAAAGCACTGCCCGGACGATTCACGCGCCGGGCAATCCACGCATCTGGCAATCCACGCATCTGGCAACCCACGTATCGGGCAATCCATGCATCGGGAGATCGATGCATTCAATACAAGCCATGTGCGCTGGCCAGCGCACACGGCGACACAGGCCCGGGCAATGCGCCCGGCAATCAGGAAAAGAGGTCCTGCTGCGCCGCGTTGCGGCGCGCCGTGTGAAACCGGATCAGTTGACCGCGCCGGCGCGGCGGCGCTGCACGTATTCCTCGTAGCGGCGCTGTTCGCGTTCCCAGATATAACGGAACGCGGCACGGGCGGCCGGCGGCAAGGTACGGATCGCCTCGGCATTGAACGCCATCGGCGCGGGCGGCTTGCCACCCTGGGCGCGGCGCGCCTGCGCATCGGTTGCGTCGATCATCTGGCGGGTCGCCTCATCGATCTCCGGAAAGTAAATATCCTTGGGGAGTTGATGTTGAAGCTCCATTGTCTTCCTCCGTATCAGTAGACAGATGCCGTGTCGGAAAGACCGGCTTGCTCACTTAACGCAGCCTTGCCGAAGCTGGTTGACAGATTTTTGAAAAACTGGTGGAAATTGCATATTCGTCAAGGTGTATGGCGATGAAGCACCGTGTATTGGCCTGGCCGATGCCTGCGGATCCGCACTTTCCCACTACGACGGAGCGCCGGGCGGCCCCCGGGCGCTGCCTCCTGGATGACGCTTGTATAATGCCGGGAGATCAACCTGTACCACTGTACTGTCCCACTGTACTGTCCACTGCACTCACCGCACCTACGCTAATGACCAACACCACCCATTTCGGCTACAAGACCGTCAACGAGGATGAGAAAGTAAAGGAAGTCGCCAAGGTCTTCCATTCCGTCGCCGCCAAGTACGACGTGATGAACGATCTGATGTCCGGCGGCCTGCACCGCATCTGGAAGACGTTCACCATTGCCAACGCGGGCGTGCGCCCGGGCATGAAGGTGCTGGACATTGCCGGCGGCACGGGCGACCTGGCCAAGGCATTCGCGAAGCAGGCGGGGCCGACTGGCGAAGTCTGGCTCACCGATATCAACGAATCGATGCTGCGCGTGGGCCGCGACCGGCTCTTGAACAAGGGTCTCGTGACCCCCACCTTGTTGTGTGATGCGGAAAAGCTGCCGTTCCCCGACAATTATTTCGACCGTGTCAGCGTGGCCTTCGGCTTGCGCAACATGACGCACAAGGACCAGGCGCTGGCGGAAATGCGCCGCGTGCTCAAGCCCGGCGGCAAGCTGCTGGTGCTGGAATTCTCGAAAGTCGCGGAACCGCTGCAAAAACCGTATGACCTGTATTCGTTCTCGGTGTTGCCATGGCTGGGCAAGCGCATCGCCAACGATTCGGAAAGTTACCGTTACCTTGCTGAATCGATCCGCATGCACCCCGACCAGGAAACGCTGAAGACGATGATGCAGGCGGCAGGACTGGAGCGGGTCCAGTATTACAACCTGACGGCAGGTGTGGCCGCTTTACATACCGGCATCAAACTGTAATCAACTCTAGGACAAAGCCATGAAACTGAAAAGACTCCTGGTTGGCGCCACCCTCGCGCTGGCCGCCATCTCCATGACGGCGGAGCTTGCCGCGCGCCCGATGGGCGGTGGCAAATCGTTCGGCCGCCAGTCGCAGAGCGTGAAGAACATGGCGCCACGCCAGGCGCAGCCGGCCACGCCGCAGCAGCAGAACGCGGCGCGTCCCGCCAACCAGCCCACGCCGGCGCCGGCCATGCCGGCCAAGAAGCCGAGCATGTGGAAGGGCATCCTCGGCGGCGCACTGCTGGGCCTGGGCCTGGGCGCGCTGCTGTCGCACCTGGGCATCGGCGGCGCGCTGGCCAGCGCCATCGGCACGATCCTCACGTTCGCGCTGATCGCCGCGGCCATCTTCTTCATCTGGCGCCTGATCAAGGGCAAGTCGCAGGGTAACCGTCCTCAGCCGGCCAGCGCCTACGCCGGCGGTTTCGGCGGCGGCAATGGCGGCTTCGGCAACGCAACGCCGCAGGGTGGCTCGGCCACGCCGGAAATCGGTTCGCGCCTGCAGCCGTCCGGTTTCGACCTGAACAAGGCAGCGCCGGCACAGGCGCCGCACCAGCAATGGGGCGTGCCGGCCGACTTCGACCAGGCCGCGTTCCTGCGCCATGCCAAGAGCAATTTCATCCGCCTGCAGGCCGCCTGGGACAAGAGCGACGTGAACGATATCCGTGAATTCACGACGCCGGAAGTGTTTGCCGAACTGCGCATGCAGATCCAGGAACGCAACGGCAAGGCCGACTACACGGACGTGGTGGAAATCGAAGCCGAACTGCTGGGCATTGAAAACACGGGAACCGAGTATGTTGCCTCGGTGCAGTTCTCCGGCCGCGTCAAGCCGGCCCCGGATGCACTGCCGGAACCGCTGAACGAAGTGTGGAACCTGGTCAAGCCGGTCAACGGCGATGCCGGCTGGCTGCTGGGCGGTATCCAGCAGGTCGCCTGAGGTTCCGCATCGGGCGTCCTGTATCGGGCATCCTGTATCGCGCATATCGCCATCAGCGCTTGATGACCATCGTGCAGGGTTAATCTCCAGCAAACTGGTAAGATCGAAACCGCCCCGGAATTCCTGGGCGGTTTTGTTTTTTTGCGCTCCCTAATTTGCGTCGCTGACCACATGTTCCCATTCCCCAGTGCCTTGCCGACCCTGTCGATGCCGGCCGCCGCCACCATCAACCACCTGCTGGCGCAGGAGCCCTGGGCTCGCGCCGAGCTGAAGCAATACGCGGGCAGGGTTGCCCGCATCGATGCGTCGCCCGTCGAGCTGCGCCTGCGCGTGGCCGCGGACGGTATGGTCGAGGCCGCGACTGCCGGGCAGGCGGCCGCTGTCACGATCCGCATGAAACTGTCCGACCTGCCGCTGATCGCGCAAAACCGCGAGCGGGCGTTTTCCTATGTGCAGATCGAAGGCGATGCCGAATTCGCCAACGCGATCTCGCGGCTGTCGCAGGCGCTGCGCTGGGAGGCCGAGCACGACCTGGAGAAGCTGGTGGGGCCGGTGGCGGCGGTGCGCATGGTGGCAGGCGCGAAATCGGCGCTGGCATCGCTGAAGAACGGGCACCGCAAGGCAACGGAAAACGTCGCCGAGTACTTTCTCGAGGAAAATCCGGTGCTCGTGCGGCCCGTGACAGCCCAGGCCTTTGCCGGCGACGTCACGCGACTGCGCGACGATGTCGAGCGTTTCGCCAAGCGGCTGGAGAAGCTGGAACAGAAGATCAACAATAAAACCAAGCAAAGCGTCCACCCTCGATGATCCTGAAATTCCTTCGCCTGTTCAAAATCCTGCGCGTGATCGTCAAGTATGGCCTCGACGAAATCGCGATTTCCGGCTTCGACAAACCCGGCATCAACCGCTTCTTCGACACGGCCTTTTTCTGGCGCGATATCTCGACGGCGCGGGCCATCCGCCTGCGCATGGCGCTGGAAGAGCTGGGCCCCATCTTCGTCAAGCTGGGGCAGGTGCTGTCCACCCGCAGCGACCTGCTGCCTCCCGACCTGATCGCCGAACTGTCCAAGTTGCAGGACCGCGTGCCGCCCTTCGATTCCGACCTGGCGGTGGCGCAGATCGAACGTTCGCTGGGCGCCCACCCGGACCAGCTGTTCGCCCGTTTCGAGCGCGTGCCGGTGGCTTCGGCGTCGATCGCGCAGGTGCACTTCGGCGCGCTGCCGGACGGCACGCCGGTGGCCGTCAAGGTGCTGCGCCCCGGCATGAAGAAATTGATCGACGAGGACGTGGCCCTGATGAACCTGGCCGCCGACATGATCAACCGGCTGTGGAAGGATGCCCACCGCCTGAAGATGAAGGAAGTGGTCGCCGAGTTCGACAAGTACCTGCACGACGAGCTGGACCTGATGCGCGAGGCCGCCAACGCGGCCCAGCTGCGGCGCAACTTCGCCGAGTCGAACCTGCTGATGGTGCCCGAGATGTACTGGGATTACTGCTCCAGCGACGTGATCACGATGGAGCGCATGACCGGCATCCCCGTGTCGCAGATCGACCGGCTGGTGGAAGCCGGCGTCGACATGAAAAAGCTCAGCAGCGATGGCGTGGAGATTTTCTTCACGCAAGTGTTCCGCGATGGCTTCTTCCATGCCGACATGCACCCGGGGAATATCCTCGTGTCGATCGACCCGGCCACGTTCGGCCGCTACATCGCGCTGGACTTCGGCATCGTCGGCACGCTGAACGACTACGACAAGGATTACCTGTCGCAGAACTTCCTGGCGTTCTTCCGCCGCGACTACAAGCGGGTGGCCGAGGCCCACATCGAATCGGGCTGGGCGCCCAAGGATACCCGGGTCGACGAGCTGGAGGCGGCCGTGCGGGCGTGTTGCGAACCGATCTTCGACCGGCCGCTGAAGGACATCTCGTTCGGCCAGATTTTGCTACGCTTGTTCCAGACATCGCGCCGTTTCAATGTCGAGGTGCAGCCGCAGCTGGTGCTGCTGCAAAAGACGCTGCTCAATATCGAAGGCATGGGCCGCGTGCTGGACCCGGACCTGGATTTGTGGAAGACCGCGCGCCCGCACCTGGAGCGCTGGGTATCGGAGCAGGTGGGCTGGCGCGGGCTGGTGGACAAGCTGAAGGCGGAAGCGCCCCGGTATTCGCATATCCTGCCGCAGTTGCCGCGCCTGACGCACCAGGCGCTGACGGCGCTGGGCGAGCGCGACAACAGTACCAACGAGTTGCTGCGGCAACTCGCGGAGGAACAGCGACGCACCAACCGTTTACTGAGCTTTTTCGTTTATTTCGTCGGTGCATTCGTGGCTGGGGCCGTCGGCTTCCAGGCCTGGCTGCGCTGGCATGGAGTGATGTGAATGCCTGAATTCGATACGCGCGACCCCCTCGATCCCGGTTTCTGGGATGAACGCTTCGCCCAGCAATTCATGCCCTGGGACCTGGGCGGCATTCCCGAGCAACTGCGCCGCCTGGTCGCTTCGCGCGATGCCGCGGCCGATGCGGCGGTCGTGCCACCCGTCGCCCTGATCCCCGGCGCCGGCTCCGCCTACGAGCTCGACCTGATGTGCGAGGCCGGCTGGGAAGCGCTGGCCATCGATTTCTCGCCCATCGCGGTGGCGCGGGCGAAACAGGTGGTCAAGCGCTGGCCCGAGCGGATCGTGCAGGCCGATTTCTTCGCCTGGCAGCCGCCTCAGGCACTGGACGTGATCTACGAGCGCGCCTTCCTGTGCGCCCTGCCGCCGGAGCACCAGCCGCGCGTGGTGCAGCGATGGGCCGAACTGCTGCCGCACGACGGCTTGCTGGCCGGCTACTTCTTCTTTGGCGACACGCCCAAGGGCCCGCCGTTCGGCATCGCCCGCGCCGAGCTGGACACGCTGCTGGCGCCGCATTTCACCCTAGTCGAGGACGAACCCGTTCCCGATTCGCTGCCCGTCTTCGATGGCCAGGAGCGGTGGATGGAGTGGCGGCGCCGCTAACGCGCACTGGCTGAGCCCGTGTCAGCGTGCCTGACCCCCTGACACGGCCTCGACCATTCCACGTGTTAGGGTGCCTGGAAGGAGTGATCCCTTGCAAGGGATCACCGCATTGCAGGCGAGCAGCGGTGCTGCCCGAGACCCCTGCAATGCCCCCCTGACACGGCCTCGACCATTCCAGGCCGCTCTTTTTGAAACATTTCTGCAAAATCGGAGCCTGTCACTAGTTTTCCGCCCCGGCAAGTGAGGCTGTGTCCGCAAAAACACTTATAATTCAGGGTTTTTGATGTTTTTTGCGGAGTAACAGATGCCTATCTATGCCTACCGCTGCGAGGAATGTGGCTTTGCCAAGGATGTGCTGCAAAAGATCTCCGATCCGCAGCTCACGGAATGCCCTTCCTGCGGCAAGTCCACCTTCAAGAAGCAGTTGACCGCGGCCGGCTTTCAATTGAAGGGCACCGGCTGGTACGTGACCGATTTCCGTGGCGGCAATAAGCCAGCCACCGGCGTGGCCGGCGGTGCGGCGAAAGCCGACAGTTCTAGTGGCGATGGTTCGAAAACGGAATCATCGGCTGCCTCGTCGCCTGCGCCCGCGGCGCCGACCGTGCCGGCGGCAACCGGCACCGGCGACAAGAAATAAGGTGCTGATGAACACGATTCGCAAGTGCTTCCTGACGGGGTTGCTGGTCCTGGTGCCGCTGGCCATCACGGCCTGGGTGTTGAACATCATCATCGGCACGCTGGACCAGTCGCTGCTGTTCGTCCCGGAACGCTGGCAGCCGCGCACGCTGGTGGGCTTCGACATTCCCGGATTCGGCGCGATCCTGACCATCCTCATCGTGTTCGTCGTCGGCCTGCTGGCCAACAACCTGATCGGCAACTACATCCTGCGGCTGTGGGAAAAGCTGCTGCACCGGATTCCGGTCGTCAGCTCGCTGTACGGCAGCGTGAAGCAGGTGTCGGACACGCTGTTTTCATCGTCCGGCAATGCCTTCCGCAAGGCCGTGCTGATTCCGTACCCGCACGCGGACTCGTACACGATCGGGTTCCTGACGGGCGCTCCCGGTGGCGACGTCAAAAACCACCTGGTGGGAGACTATGTCTCCGTGTATGTGCCAACGACGCCGAACCCGACTTCCGGTTTCTTCCTGATGATGGCGCGCGAAAACGTGGTGGAGCTCGACATGACCGTCGACGCCGCCCTGAAGTACATCGTATCGATGGGCGTGGTCTCTCCCGAATGAAGCGTCCGAATGATGCGCCCGAATGACCCAATTGCTGTCCAGCTCGACTACAGCTCAAATTAACCTGAACGAGAAATAACCATGTCAATGCGTACTCACTACTGCGGGCTCACCACCGAAGCCCTGCTGGGCCAAACCGTCAGCCTGTGCGGCTGGGTGCATCGTCGCCGCGACCACGGCGGCGTGATCTTCATCGACCTGCGCGACCGCGAAGGCCTGGTGCAGATCGTCTGCAATCCGGAGCAGGCCGACGTCTTCAAGACGGCCGAGTCCGTGCGTAACGAGTACTGCCTGCGCGTCACCGGCATCGTCAAGGACCGCCTGGCCGGTACCGTCAACAACAACCTGAAGTCCGGCAAGATCGAAGTGGTCTGCTCGCAGCTGGAAGTGCTGAACCCGTCCGTGGCCGTGCCGTTCCAGCTGGACGACGACAACCTGTCCGAAACCACCCGCCTGACGCACCGCGTGCTGGACCTGCGCCGCCCGCAAATGCAGAACAACCTGCGCCTGCGCTACAAGGTGACGATGGAAGTGCGCAAGTACCTGGACGAGCTGGGCTTCATCGACATCGAAACGCCGACGCTGACCAAGTCCACCCCGGAAGGCGCACGCGACTACCTGGTGCCGTCCCGCGTGAACGCCGGCCAGTTCTTCGCGCTGCCGCAATCGCCGCAGCTGTTCAAGCAGCTGCTGATGGTGGCCAACTTCGACCGCTACTACCAGATCACCAAGTGCTTCCGCGACGAAGACCTGCGTGCCGACCGCCAGCCTGAATTCACGCAGATCGACTGCGAAACCTCGTTCCTGAACGAGCAGGAAATCCGCGACCTGTTCGAAGACATGATCCGCAAGGTCTTCAAGAACACGCTGTCGATCGACCTGCCGAACCCGTTCCCGGTGATGGACTTCTCGGAAGCCATGGGCCTGTACGGTTCCGACAAGCCGGATATGCGCGTCAAGCTGCAGTTCACCGAACTGACCGAAGTGATGAAGTCGGTGGACTTCAAGGTCTTCTCCGCCGCCGCCAACCTGCCGAACGGCCGCGTGGTGGGCATGCGCGTGCCGAAGGGCGCCGAGATGCCGCGTTCGGAAATCGACGCGTACACCCAGTTCGTCGCCATCTACGGCGCCAAGGGCCTGGCGTACATCAAGGTCAACGAGAAGGCCAAGGGCCGTGATGGCCTGCAGTCGCCGATCGTGAAGAACATCAACGACGAAGCGCTGGCCAAGATCCTGGAACTGACGGGTGCCGAAGACGGCGACCTGATCTTCTTCGGCGCCGACAAGGCGAAGGTCGTCAACGACGCGATCGGCGCGCTGCGCGTGAAGATCGGCCACAGCGAATTCGGCAAGAAGAACGGCCTGTTCGACGACGTGTGGGCACCGCTGTGGGTGATCGACTTCCCGATGTTCGAATACGACGAGGAAGACGACCGCTGGACCGCCACGCACCACCCGTTTACCGCGCCGAAGGATGGCCACGAAGACATGCTGGAAACCAATCCGGGCGCCTGCATCGCCAAGGCCTACGACATGGTGCTGAACGGCTGGGAACTGGGCGGCGGCTCGATCCGTATCCACAAGGAAGACGTGCAGTCGAAAGTGTTCCGCGCGCTGAAGATCGGTGCCGAGGAAGCGCGCCTGAAGTTCGGCTTCCTGCTCGACGCGCTGCAGTACGGCGCGCCGCCGCACGGTGGCCTGGCGTTCGGCCTGGACCGCATCGTCACGCTGATGACGAAGTCGGACTCGATCCGCGACGTGATCGCCTTCCCGAAAACGCAGCGCGCCCAGGATCTGCTGACGCACGCGCCATCGGAAGTGGACGAGAAGCAGCTGAAAGAGCTGCACATCCGCCTGCGCGCCGCCGAGCCGAAAGTGGCTGGCTAAAAAGTGAAAGGGCGCCTCGGCGCCCTTTTTTATGCCTGTCGATTCAATCGCAATGACCCCGGAAGCGGACCCTGGGGTCAGACCCGGCGGGTCTGACCCCGGCATTTGCCGTTGGGGCAAGCAAGCGACGCAGCCCTTTAGCGTATGACCAAACCCCCGAAAATCCCCATCTCCGTCCTGGTCGTCATCCACACGGCCGACCTGCAGGTGCTGCTGATCGAGCGCGCCGGCCACCCCGGTTTCTGGCAGTCCGTCACCGGCTCGCTGGATGCGGTCGACGAACCGCTGGCGGGCACCGCCACGCGCGAGCTGTTCGAGGAAACCGGCATCGTGGTCGATGGCCAGCGCATCGCGCTGCGCGACTGGCATTTATCGAACGTGTACGAGATCTACCCGATCTGGCGCCACCGCTACGCGACCGGTGTCACGCACAACACGGAACACGTGTTCAGCGTGGAAGTGCCGCGCGATATCCCCATCATGCTGTCGCCACGCGAGCACACCGCGCACGTGTGGCTGCCCCATCTCGCGGCGGCGGACAAGTGCTTCAGCGCGTCGAACGCGGAAGCCATCCTGCAACTGCCGCGCATTCTGGGGCGCTGACGGCGGATCTCAGCGCACGGCTGGCCGGCGCGAGCGCCGCAGCTGGGCGATCAGCAGCGCGACACCGGCCGCGCCCAGCAGGGGCAGGCTGCCGGGTTCGGGCTCGCTTTGCCCCTGGGCCTGCGGACGGTAGGCCAGATCGCCGGCAAGGAATTCGCCGAAGTAGGCGCCGGTCTGGTTGAACAGCGATACCGAACCGGGGGCTGGCGCGCCCTGGTCCGTGCCGGCCATGCCGATCGGCGCATCGGTTTCAAATACCAGGCGGCTGGCGGCCTGCTGGGGCGCGCCATTGCCGTGGCCGGGCGCGCCGGCAGCCGTGATACCGGCAGCGGCTGGTTGCGTATCCGGCAGCATGGCAAACGCCGGGGTGGATGCCGCCGCCAGCGTGGCCAGCGCAGTGCAAAGCGTCGTGCAGAAAGTTCTGATCGCCATAAAGCCTCCCGTTCGCGTCAGTTAGTATTGGAAACTCGAAGTTCCTCTGTTGAATAGACTATAGGCCATTCCTCTCACCTCGGCAGCAACAAAAGTGTGAATGGCACACAATTGGCGCAGTTGCCATGCAGGAAAACCACGGGCCGGAGTAAAGTAGAGAAATTGGCGCGGCGCCGGGCCGCGAGGCAGGCCTGCGGGTGCCAGCCGCGGATTCATGCATGAATTCGCCGCCGCACGATTGCCCGGGATGAAAGAGCACGGTTGGCGCTAGAATGGCTTTCATGAAGATCAAAGTCGCCACCTACAATATCCACAAGGGCGTGTCCTACCGCAGCAAGCCGCGGGTGCTCGCACTCAAGCAGGCCATCGCCGCCTTCGATGCCGACCTGATCTTCCTGCAGGAAGTGCAGGGGCAGCACGACCGGATCGCCGCCCGCTTCGGCGAAGAGCGCCATGGGCCCAAGCACTGGCCCGAGCGCAGCCAGCATGAATTCTTCGCGGGCGAATCGCACCAGTCCGTGTATGGCCTGAACGCGCAATACGACCATGGCCACCACGGCAACGCGCTGCTGTCGAAGTACCCGATCGCCAAGTGGACCAATACCGACGTTTCCGACCATGCCTATGAAGCGCGCGGCATCCTGCACTCCATCGTGGAAACGCCCAAGGGCGTGGTGCATTGCTACGTGATCCACCTGGGCCTGTTCGAACGCAGCCGCGTGCGGCAGGTGGAGGCGCTGATCGACGCGGTGAACCTTTCCGCACCCAATAACGAACCGGTGATCATCGCCGGCGATTTCAATGACTGGCGCAACACGCTGAGCGCCAAACTGCGCAAGGCGCTGGGAGTGGTCGAGGTCTTCGACGAGATCGGTGCCGGCTCCAGCCTGGGCGACCTGGTCCGTACCCTGGCGCGGCGGCAGGCGGCGGTCCGTCCGGCCCGCACCTTCCCATCCGCCTTGCCCTTCTTTCGCCTGGATCGCATCTACGTCCGCGGCTTCGAGGTAGAATCGGCGCAGGTCCTGCATGGTCCGATCTGGGCCAAGCTGTCGGACCATGCACCGCTCGTCGCTACCCTGAAACTGTTATAGCGTTATGCGCCCTGTCGATTTCATCGCCGACAACGAAGTCAAACTCCTGCACTGCGGTACCGAATTCTTCCCTGCCTTGATGGAAGCGATCGATGCCGCGCAGTATGACGTTTACTTCGAGACTTACATTTTCGCGGACGATGAAACAGGGCAAGCCGTGCAGGCCGCGCTGATGCGCGCGGCGAAGAGGGGCGTGACGGTGCGCATGATTACCGACTGGTTCGGCACCGGTGCCGGGCGGGTCAAGCGGATGCATGCGCAATTGCTCGAGGCGGGCGTCGGGCACCGTATCTTCAATCCGTGGTTCAAGCGCGGCATTTCGCGCACCCATCGCAAGATCTGCGTCGTCGACCGCTGCATCGCCTTCGTGGGCGGCATCAATGTCAACGACGACATGTTTTGCGACTACAACCATGCCATCAGCCTGACCGCGCCGCGCTGGGATTTCGCCGTGGCGGTCAAGGGGCCGCTGGTGGCGAATATCCACAAGGAAGCCGTGGCGCAATGGCGGCGCCTGGGCCGCATGCCGCTCACCGAGCGGATCGGCTTGTACCAGGAAACGCGCCGCGCCAACAAGGCCGCCGCGGAAGCCAGCACCACCGTGCATGCCGGCTTCGTGGTGCGCGACAACCTGCGCAACCGCAACACCATCCAGCGCGCCTACCTGAAGGCCATGGGCGCGGCGCGCAAGAGCGTGCTGCTGGCGAACCCATATTTCGCGCCCGGCCGCAAGTTCCGGCGCGCGCTGTCGCAAACGGCGCAGCGCGGCGTCGAAGTGATCCTGCTGATCGGCGTGGGCGAGCACTGGCTGCAGGATGCGGTGGCGCATTCGTTCTATCCGAAACTGCTGGCCTCCGGCGTGCGGGTAGTGGAGTATCGCAAGACCCAGCTCCATGCCAAGGTGGCCGTGATCGACGATGAATGGGCCACCGTCGGCTCTTCCAATGTGGATGGACTGAGCCTTTTCTTGAACCAGGAAGCGAATGTCGTGATCAAGGATGCCGCCTTCGCCAAGGATTTGCGCAGGCACATCGAGGTGGCCCTGGCCGAAGGCGTGGAAATCCACGCGCACGAATTCCAGCACGTCGGCCGCTTCCGCCGCATCGGCTACGAGATCGCCTACGTGGTGTACCGCACGCTGATGCGCATTTTTGCAGTGGGAAAATACGCTTGATGGATAACGTAAGGATCGACAAATGGCTGTGGGCGGCGCGCTTCTTCAAGACCCGCAACCTGGCCATCGACGCGATCGACAACGGTAAAGTAAAAATCAACGGCGACCGCGTGAAGCCGGCGCGGCTCGTCAAGCTGGGCGAAAAGCTGTACATCAACAACGGTTCCGACGAATGGGATGTGCTGGTGGTCGGCCTGTCGGACCAGCGGCAGGGCGCGCCGATCGCCCGCACCCTGTATGAGGAAAGCGAGGAATCGCTGGCCCGGCGCGCCAAGGAAGCGGAGCGGCGCAAGCTGTTCCACGAACCGGCGGCCGACCTGAAGGGCCGGCCGACCAAGCGCGACCGGCGCGCCCGGGACCAGATCGACCATGGGGAGTGACTTCGGTCGCTTCCGTGGTGAAAACCGGTGGCTCGACAGGGGTTTCGCGGAGCATGCTCCGCGCCTGTCAAGCGATGATGGCATGCATGCCGTCACTCCTTCCAGGCACCATTTTTTGTACTTCGGTCGCTTCCGTGGTGAAAACCGGTGACAGGCACCATTTTTTTGGAAACAGCACCCAAAAAAATGGAGCCAGTCACCCCTGCTAACACAGCCGCGGGTGCGCCAGCAGCCGACATCCACTGCCGCGGATGTGCGGGCAGCCAACATCTGGCGCGTCTGGTTTTTCCGCTGTCAACCCCCGCGCGCAAGGCCGGGTGCAAAATAGAACGCCACCTCTAACGATCCCGTTTGACATTTATCCAGCCCTGGATAATAGTACGAGCGTTCGTAATTTTTTTCACACGAAGCAAACCTGCCGGGGGAAAATCGAAGTTCCTTTCTCTCCTGAAGCCGGACGCCAAAGTGAGTAACTTAGCCATCAATACTTCGACAAAATTCATGCGCAAGGGCGAAATGACCCGCGCCGCCATCCTCGACGTGGCGTTGGACCTGGCCAGCCGTGACGGACTGGAAGGCCTGACCATCGGCTTGCTGGCGGACCGGATGAACATGAGTAAATCGGGCGTATTCGCCCACTTTGGCTCGCGTGAAGATTTACAGCTGGAAGTGTTGAAGCTTTACCACCGCCGTTTCGAACAAGAAGTGTTTTACCCCAGCATCAAGGAAGCGCGCGGCTTGCCGCGCCTGCGCATGATGTTCGCGCACTGGGTCAAGCGCGTGTCCGTCGAGATCGCGTCCGGCTGTATTTATATCAGCGGCGCCGTCGAGTACGACGACCGCCCGGGCCCGATCCGCGAAGCGCTGGTGACGATGGTCGGTGCCTGGCAGGGCGCGCTGTTGCGCGCCACGCAGCAGGCGATCGAATGCGGTCACCTGAAGGCGGATACCGATGCGCAGCAGCTGGTGTACGAGATGTATGGCCTGATCCTGGCCGTACACCACGATGCCCGCTTCCTGCGCATCCCCGGCGCCGTCGAACGCGCCACGGTCGGCTTCAACCGCCTGGTCGAAAACTATCAGTCTTGAATTTACAGTCATAACACCTGCCGCATCCACAAGGTGCGGCATCAATCACACTTAGCCTACAGTCGCAGGAGATAAACATGGGTCAATACGTCGCGCCAATCCGGGATATGCAATTCGTTCTGCATGAGTTCCTGAAGGTGGAAGAGCAGCTCAAGGAACTGCCGGCCCACGCCGAGACCGATGCCGACATCATCAACGCCGTGCTGGAAGAAGGCGCGAAGTTCACGTCCGAAGTGCTGTTCCCGCTGAACCACTCCGGCGACCGCGAAGGCTGCCACCACGATGTCGAAGCGAAGACCGTCACCACGCCGAAAGGCTACAAGGAAGCGTACAAGCAGTACGTGGAAGGTGGCTGGGCGGCGCTGGCGTGCGATCCCGAATACGGCGGCCAGGGCTTGCCGGTGGTGCTGAACAACTCGTTCTACGAGATGCTGAACTCGTCGAACCAGGCATGGACGATGTACCCGGGCCTGTCGCATGGCGCCTACGAGTGCCTGAAGGAACACGGTACGGACGAGCAGAAGAAGACCTACCTGCCGAAGCTGGTGTCGGGCGAATGGACCGGCACCATGTGCCTGACCGAACCGCATTGCGGCACCGACCTGGGCCTGCTGCGCACCAAGGCGCTGCCGAACGACGACGGTTCCTGGACCATCACCGGCAACAAGATCTTCATCTCGGCCGGCGAGCATGACATGTCGGAAAACATCCTGCACCTGGTGCTGGCCCGCGTGCCGGACGCACCGGAAGGCTCGAAGGGCATCTCGCTGTTCCTGGTCCCGAAATTCCTGCCGGACGGTAACGGCGGCATCGGCGAGCGCAACCCGATCTTCTGCGGCGCCATCGAAGAAAAGATGGGCATCCACGGCAACTCCACCTGCCAGATGAACCTGGACGGCGCCAAGGGCTGGATCATCGGCCAGCCGAACAAGGGCCTGAACGCGATGTTCGTGTTCATGAACGCCGCCCGCCTGGGCGTGGGCATGCAGTCGCTGGGCCTGACCGAAGTGGCTTACCAGAATGCGCTGGTATACGCCAAGGACCGCCTGCAAATGCGCTCCCTGTCCGGCGCCAAGGCACCGGACAAGCCAGCCGACCCGATCATCGTGCACCCGGACGTGCGCCGCATGCTGCTGACGGCGAAAGCCTTCGCCGAAGGCGCCCGCGCGCTGACCAGCTACGTGGCCCTGCAGATCGACCGTGAACTGAACCACCCGGACGAAGAAGTGCGCAAGGAAGCCGGCGACGAAGTGGCCCTGCTGACGCCGATCGTGAAAGCCTTCATCACCGACAACGGCTGGATCGCCACCTCGGAAGCGATGCAGGTGTTCGGCGGCCACGGCTACATCGCCGAATGGGGCATGGAGCAGTACGTGCGCGACGCCCGCATCAACATGATCTACGAAGGCACCAACACCGTGCAGTCGCTGGACCTGCTGGGCCGCAAGATCCTGATGGACAACGGTTCGAAGCTGCGCAAGTTCGGCGAGAAGATCCGCGCCTTCGTGGAAGAGAACGGCACCGATGAAGCGATGTCCGAATTCGTCACGCCGCTGGGCGACCTGGGCGAGAAAGTCACCAAGCTGACGATGGAAATCGGCATGAAGGCCTTCCAGAACCAGGATGAAGTGGGCGCCGCCGCCGTGCCTTACCTGCGCGTTGCCGGCCACCTGGTGTTCTCGTACTTCTTCGCGCAGATGGCCAAGATCGCGCTGGAGAAGCAGGATTCGGACGACAAGTTCTACAAGGCCAAGCTGGCCACCGCGCGCTTCTACTTCGGCCGCCTGTACCCGGAAACCGCGATGCTGATCCGCCAGGCACGCTCGGGCGCATCGAACCTGATGGCGCTGGACGCCGACCTGTTCTAACAGACCAAGGACAACAACAATGACCAATTTCACTGTCAAAAAAGTCGCCGTGCTCGGCGCCGGCGTGATGGGCGCGCAGATCGCCGCCCACTGCGTGAACGCCAAGGTGCAGGTCGTGCTGTTCGACCTGCCAGGCAAGGAAGGCACGCCGAAGAACGGCATCGTCCTGAAAGCCATCGAAAACCTGAAAAAACTGTCGCCGGCACCGCTGGGCGACAAGGAAGACGCCGCGCTGATCCAGGTCGCCAACTATGAGGACAACCTGGACCAGCTGGCCGACTGCGACCTGATCATCGAAGCGATCGCCGAGCGCCTGGACTGGAAGCACGACCTGTACAAGAAAGTGGCCCCGCACATCGGCGCCAACGCGATCTTCGCGTCGAACACGTCCGGCCTGCCGATCCACCAGCTGGCTGAAGGCTTCGACGCGGAACTGAAGGCGCGCTTCTGCGGCGTGCACTTCTTCAACCCGCCGCGCTACATGCACCTTGTGGAACTGATCCCCACCGAAGCGACCCGTCCGGAAATCCTGGACCAGCTGGAAACCTTCCTGACCTCCGTGCTGGGCAAGGGCGTGGTGCGTGCGAAAGACACGCCGAACTTCATCGCCAACCGTGTCGGCATCTTCGGCATGCTGGCCACCATCCACCAGGCCGAGAAGTTCGGCCTGTCGGTGGACGTCGTCGACGACCTGACCGGCGCCAAGCTGGGTCGCGCCAAGTCCGGCACCTTCCGCACGGCGGACGTGGTCGGCCTGGACACGATGGGCCACGTGATCAAGACCATGCAGGACAACCTGAAGGACGATCCGTTCGCCAGCGTCTACAAGACGCCCGACATCCTGGCGAAGCTGATCGAGAAGGGCGCGCTGGGCCAGAAGGCCGGCGGCGGCTTCTACAAGAAGGTCGGCAAGGATATCCAGCGCCTCGACTTCGCCACCGGCGAATACGTGGCCGGTGGCGGCAAGGCCGCCGACATCATCGCCCGCATCCTGAAGGAAAAGGACCCGGTCAAGAAATTCAAGGCGCTGCGCGAATCGACCAACCCGCAAGGCCAGTTCCTGTGGGCGATCTTCCGCGACGCGTTCCACTACATCGCCTACCACCTGGACACGATCGCCGACAACGCACGCGACGTGGACTTCGCCATGCGCTGGGGCTTCGGCTGGAAAGTCGGCCCGTTCGAAACGTGGCAGGCCGCCGGCTGGAAGCAGATCGCCGAGTGGGTGAAGCAGGATATCGAAGAAGGCAAGGCGCTGACGGACGCACCGCTGCCGGCTTGGGTCTTTGACGAGAAAGTGGCCGACAAGGGCGTGCATACGCCGGAAGGCTCGTACTCCGCCAAGTCGAACAGCTACGTGCCGCGCTCGAACCTGGCCGTCTATGAACGCCAGGCATTCCGCGCCCCGGTACTGGGCAGCGGCGACACCGACCCGTCGAAAGCCGGCACCACCGTCTTCGAAGACAACGACGTGCGCCTGTGGCATTCCGGCGACGACGTGCTGGTGATCTCGCTGAAAACCAAGATGCACGTGATCGGCCAGGGCGTCATCGATGGCCTGAAGCGCGGCCTCGCCGAAGCCGAGAAGAACTTCAAGGGCCTGGTGATCTGGGGTACCGACGCGGCCGAAGGCGGCGCGTTCTCCGCCGGCGCCGACCTGCAATCGGCCCTGCCGGCCTTCATGGCCGGTGGCCCGAAGGCGCTCGATCCGCTGATCAAGGACCTGCAGAACACCTTCATGGCGATGAAGTACTCGAACGTGCCGGTGGTGGCCGCGGTGGCTGGCCTGGCGCTGGGCGGCGGCTGCGAGATGGCGCTGCATGCGTCGCGCCGCGTGGCGTCGATCGAGTCGTACATCGGCCTGGTGGAAGTGGGCGTGGGCCTGATCCCGGCCGGCGGCGGCCTGAAGGAAGCGGCGGCACGCGCCGCCAAGGAAGCCAAGGGCAACGACATCCTGCAATTCCTGAAGACGGGCTTCATGAACGCGGCCACCGCGAACGTGTCGAAATCCGCGCTGGAAGCCAAGGCGATGGGTTACCTGAAGGAAGACGACATCATCGTCTTCAACCCGTATGAACTGCTGCACGTGGCGAAGGTCACCGCGCGCTCGATGTTCGATTCCGGCTACCGCGCACCGCTGCAGCGCCCGGTCACGGTCACCGGCCGCTACGGCTGGGCCACGATCCGCGGCCAGCTGGTCAACATGCGCGACGGCGGCTTCATCTCCGCGCACGACTACAAGCTGGGCGACATGATCGCCGAGATCGTTTCCGGCGGCGACATCGACCAGGGCAGCGTGGTGTCCGAGCAGTGGCTGCTGGACATGGAACGCAAGGCCTTCCTGGAACTGCTGAACAACCCGAAATCGCAGGAACGGATCATGGGCATGCTGCAGACCGGCAAACCGGTGCGTAACTAATCGCGGCCGACATCAAGGAAAAAACATGAGCAAACAACTGCAAGACGCATACATCGTCGCCGCGACCCGCACCCCGATCGGCAAGGCCCCGCGCGGCGTGTTCAACAAGACCCGCCCGGACGACCTGCTGGTGCACGCGATCCGCGGCGCCATGGCCGCCGTGCCGAACCTGGACCCGGCACTGATCGTCGACGCGATCATCGGCTGCTCGTTCCCGGAAGCGGAGCAGGGCTTCAACGTGGCGCGTAACGCCGTGGTGCTGGCCGGCCTGCCGAACACCGTGGGCGGCGTGACCGTCAACCGCTACTGCGCATCGGGCATCACCGCGCTGGCGATGGCGGCCGACCGCATCCGCGTCGGCGAAGCCGACGTGATGATCGCCGGCGGCGTCGAATCGATGTCGATGGTGCCGATGATGGGCCACCATCCCTCCATTAATATGGAGACGTTCAGGGACGAGAACGTGGGCCTGGCCTACGGCATGGGCCTGACCGCCGAGAACGTGGCCAAGCAGTGGAAGATCTCCCGCGAAGACCAGGATGCGTTCGGCCTGGAATCGCACCGCCGCGCCATCGCCGCCCAGCAGGCCGGCCTGTTCAAGGACGAGATCACCGCGGTGGAAGCCATCACCCGCACGCCGGACCTGAAGACCGGCGAGATCAAGGTATCGAAGCGCCTGGTCGAGAACGACGAAGGCCCGCGCGCCGATGCGTCGGCCGAAGGCATGGCCAAGCTGAAGCCGGTGTTCGCCGCCAAGGGTTCCGTGACGGCGGCCACGTCGTCGCAGATGTCCGACGGCGCCGGCGCGCTGATCGTGGTCTCCGAGAAGATCCTGCGCGAACACAACCTGACGCCGCTGGCCAAGTTCTCGTCGTTCGCCGTGCGCGGCGTGCCGCCGGAAATCATGGGCATCGGCCCGAAGGTGGCGATTCCGGCAGCGCTGGCCGCCGCCGGCATCACGCAGGACCAGCTGGACTGGATCGAACTGAATGAAGCGTTCGCGGCGCAAGCGCTGGCCGTGATCCGCGACCTGAATCTTGATACGAGCAAGGTGAACCCGATGGGCGGCGCGATCGCGCTGGGCCATCCGCTCGGCGCGACCGGCGCTATCCGCGCCGCGACCGTCGTGCACGCCCTCCGTCGCAACAACCTGAAGTACGGCATGGTCACGATGTGCGTGGGTGCCGGCATGGGCGCCGCGGGCATCATCGAACGCGTGTAAAAACAAACAAGGCGCCGCCGGTGCATCCTTACCCCAACGACAACAGCCGGGGTCAGACCCATCGGGTCTGACCCCAGGTTTCGCAGTGGGGTTTGGTATGAAGCCGGTGGCCCGCTAGCAACAAAAGGGCGCCGTGGATATGATTCCCGGCGCCCTTTATTCATCTGGAAGAAGGAAGAGACATGACGATCGAAGTCAGCAAGGCCAACGGCATCCTCACGCTGGAATTCAACCGCATCGAACGCAAGAACGCGATCACCTCGGCGATGTACCAGTCGCTGGCCGATGCGATCAACGCCGCCCAGGACGACACCGACGTGCGCGCCATCCTCCTGGCCGGCAAGCCGGAAGCCTTCACGGCCGGGAACGACCTGGAAGATTTCATGAAGACGGCGGCTACCTACACCGGCGCTTTCGGCGACCGCCCCGTGTTCCAGTTCATGCGCGCGCTGTCCGGATCGGCCAAGCCGGTGGTCGCCGCCGTCAGCGGCCTGGCCATCGGCATCGGCACCACCCTGCTGATGCACTGCGACCTGGTCTACGCGGCCGACGGCACGAAATTCTCGGTGCCGTTCACGCAGCTGGGGCTGTGCCCGGAATTCGGTTCCTCGCTGCTGATGCCGCTGGCCGGCGGCCACGCGCGCGCCGCCGAGAAGCTGATGCTGGGCGAGCCGTTCACCGCGCAGGAAGCCTACGACATGGGCATCGTCTCGAAGGTGCTGCCCGCCGCCGAGGTGCTGGACCATGCCCGCGCACAGGCCGCGAAACTGGTCGCGCTGCCCGCCGCGTCGATCCGCACCACCAAGCGGCTGATGACTTCTTCGCGCAAGGCGCAGCTGGAAGCCATCATCGCCGAGGAGAGCAAGCTGTTCTTCGAGATGCTGCAAGGCGCCGAGGCGAAGGAAGCGTTTACCGCCTTCTTCGAGAAGCGGAAGCCGGACTTCACGAAGTTCAGCTGATGCTACACTGGGCCGATGGCCCGCCCGCTCCTCATATTCGACCTGGATGAGACCCTGGTACACGCCACCACGGCGAACCTGGAATGGCCCGCGGACTTCCTGTTCGCGGGCTATCGCGTCCACAAGCGGCCTTTTCTCTCCACGCTGCTGCAGCGGGTCGAACCGCTCTACGACCTGGCGGTCTGGTCGTCCGGCTCGCCGCTGTACGTGGAGCGGATCGCCAGCGAAGTGTTCGGTACCTTCCCACTGAAATTCGCGTGGAACGCCGAACGCTGCATCCAGCGCGTCGACCTCCGCACGCAGGGCTATGTGTACATCAAGGACTTGCGCAAGGTACGAAGCCAGGGCTACGACGTGGAGCGCATCACGATCGTGGACGATTCGCCGGAAAAGATTTGCAGGCAGCCCCGCAATCACGTGCTGGTGAAAGCGTTCCTGGGCGACCCCACGGACCGCGAGTTGCTCGCAATTGCCGATCTGCTGGTCGCCCGGGCCAGCCGGGAATGATGCGAGCCGGCCAGGGCGGCATGGCTGCCTGGCTCACCGATTCATCCTTCACGTGCTGCGCGGACGCCGCATTGGCCGATTGCAAGACGCGCGCGCCCATCTGCCTCATCCATCTATATAATCGCCCACACCGGGCTTGGTTTCCGCCCACTACCCGACGACGAAACCCCGTGCCCATCGCCCCCGACCAGTTCGACTACGAAGCCGCCTTGCGCGGCTGCGCGCGCGGCGACCGCCAGTCGCTGCGCAAGCTGTACGACCAGGAGGCACCGCGCCTGCTGGGCGTGGCGCTGCGCATCGTGCGCGAGCGCCAGGCAGCGGAGGATGTGCTGCACGACGCCTTCGTCAGCATCTGGACGAAAGCCGGAACCTTCGATGCGGCGCGTGGCGCGGGCCGCGGCTGGATCTACAGCATCGTGCGGTACCAGGCACTGGATGCGATCCGCAGCGGGGCGCGCGAAGTGCTGGTCGACGACGAGGAAGCGCTGGACACCATCGACAGCGACGCCACGGCGCACATCGCCGATGCCTTCGAATTGCGGCAAGACCTCGGCCGCCTGGAACACTGCCTGACACAGCTCGACGCGGCCAAGCGCAACAGCATCTTGTATGCGTACGTGGACGGCTGCTCGCACAGTGAAATCGCCGAACGCCTGAAGTCGCCGCTGGGTACCGTCAAGGCATGGATCAAGCGCGGCCTCACCGCGCTGCGGGAGTGCATGGTATGAGACCGATCCGCGATCCCCACGAAGTCGCCGGCGAATACGTGCTCGGCACCTTGTCCGCCGAACGGCGCCGCGAAGTCGAGCAGGCCTTGCCGGACGATGCCGCGCTGCGCAGCGCCGTGCAGTACTGGGAGCAAAGGCTGCTGCCGCTGACGGAACTGGCCGAGCCGGTCGAGCCATCGGCCGCGCTGTGGGCGCGCATCGAGCGCAGTATCGAAGCGTCGACGGCGGCGGCACCGGCGGCACCGGCAACCGCGCCTGTGCGCGGCAAGGCGCCCGGAACCGGCTGGTGGAACAAGCTCGATCTGTGGCGCGGCCTGGCCGCCGGCGGCTTCGCGGCCGCGGCGATCATGGCGGTGGTGGTGGGCGTGCGCATGCAGGCGCCGGAAGCGCCGAACTACATGGTGGTGCTGGCCACGCCGCAGAACGCGGCGCCGGGCTGGGTGATCCGCGCTACCGGGCCGAATTCGATCCGCCTCGAACCGCTGGTGAAGACCGCCGTGCCGGCGCAGCGCGCGCTGCAATTGTGGACCAAGGCCGATGGCTGGAGTGGCCCGGTGTCGCTGGGCCTCGTCACGCCGGGCCGGGCGGTCGACGTGCGGCTGGATAAACTGCCGCCGCTGCAGCCGAACCAGCTGTTCGAGATCACGCTGGAACCGGAGCAGGGCTCGCCGATCGGCCGCCCGACGGGACCGATCCTCTACATCGGCCGCGCCGTGAAGGTCATGTAGGCGCGGCCCTGCCTCCTTACTTGATCGCGATGGCGATGTCGCGCAAGCCCGGCACGCCAGTGCCGATCACGGATGCCGCCGGTGTCGCTGCACCGTTGACGGGCGTCGCTACGCCGGACATCAGGTCGATCCGGTACAGGGTGCTGGGCCCCGTGGCCGAGCTGCGCAGCGCCGCCAGTGCCAGGCCGTTCGCACCACCGGCGATATCCATGCCCACGTCGCCGGCGGCATCCACGCCCAGCCGGCCCACGTCCACCAGCGTGCCGTCGTTCGGCGGTGTCTGCATCGCCAGCACGTCGGTAGCCGTGTCCAGGTCGAACAGGATGGTTGCCGTCGCGCCGGCGATGCTGTTGTTATAGGCGGCGGCCGTGACCATGGCCGCGCCGCTCGCGCGATTGATGGCGCCGTCGGTGGTCGTCGCGCCCGTATCGACATTGATGCGCAGGCTCTGGCCCATGTTGCCGATCACGCGCAGGCGGTCCGCCACCGGGTTGAAGTCCACCGCGAACGCGGTGCCGGCGATCGCGGCGTAGGGCGCGGTGGTATCGGCGGTGTCGGCCATCAGCGTGGCTTTCACGGTGGCGACGCCGGTCGCCGGATCGATCGTCACGATGCGCGCGGCCGACGTGATCCCGTACAGCATGCCGTCCTTTGGCCGGATATCGATGCCCAGCAGCGTTTCGCCGCCATTCAGGCCCGATACGGCGACCGTGGTGTCGATCGTGTTCGGCGTGGCCACCTTGAAGGCGACCAGGCGGTTGTCGTCCGTCAGCCCATGGATGACGGGTGCCTGGGCCGGTTTCAGCGCGATGCCGCGGATGTCTTCCGAGCCGCCCACCGCGGCCACCAGCGTGGCAGGGGTCGAGGTTGCCGCCAGGTTGATGCTGTACAGGTTGCGCGCGCCGGCCACGGTCGCCACCATGTAGCCCATGTTGGTGCGCGCATCGATGTCGAAGCCGTTGGCCGCCGAGGCGTCGATGCCCAGCGCGACGGGCGTGGCCAGCGTGCCGTTGTTCGGCGGGTTCTGGATGTACAGCATGTCGGTCACGGTATCGAGCGCGTACAGCGTGGTGGTGCCGGTGCCGGCGAACGAATTCGTGTACGCCGATGCGGTGACCTGCGTCGTGGCGGCGCCGCCGTTGATGTTGCCGTCGGTGGTAGTGGCGCCCGTGTCGACATTGATGCGCAGGCTTTGCCCCATGTTGCCGACCACGCGCAGCCGGTCGGCGACCGGATTGAAGTCCACGCCGAAGTCGGTGCCGTCCAGTGCCGTGAACGGTGCGGTGGTGTCGGCCGCATCGGCCATCAATGTGGCTTTCAGCGTGGCGGCCCCGCTCGCGGTATCGATGGTGTACAGGCGGCCCGTCGAACCCACGCCATACAGCTTGCCGTCCGCCGGGCGGAAGTCGATGCCGAGCAGGTTTTCGCCGGCCTGCAGCCCGGAGATCATGGCGGTGGTGCGTACCGTGCCCGGCATGTCGCGGTTGAAGGAAATCAGCTTGTTGCTGGCGGTCAAGGCAAACACGTCGCCCGGCACCACCGGCACGCCCGGCGTGGGGGTGGGCATCGGCGTTCCGGTGTCGTTGTGGTTGCCGCCGCCACCGCAGGCGGCGATGCCGAACGCGAGCGAAATGGCCAGGGCAAGGGTGGAAAACTGTGGTCGGTTCATGATCGGTCCTCGGTAGTTGTAAGCTCAACAGCTGCCGGGATGGCAATGTTGTGCATGTACTACTCGCGGGAGGACCGATTGGATGCAGCGTATCGAAAATATTTTTTCCGGTATCCGCGGAGCCCCTCAGGCCGTCGCCACCCGGGGTGCCGGCCGCTCTTCCCTGATCGGCAGGTTCACCAGCGCCGCCGCCAGGGCCAGTGCGGCATCGGCCCACCACATCCAGCTGTAGTCGCCCGTCACCGTCACCGCCACGCCGCCCAGCCAGGCGCCGAAGAAGCCGCCCACCTGGTGGCTGAACAGCGTAAGCCCGAACAGCGTGGCGAGGTAGCGGGTGCCGAACAGTTTCGCGGTCAGCCCGGCGGTCGGCGGCACGGTGGCCAGCCACGTCGCGCCCAGCACCGCGGCGAACACGTAGAACGTCAGCGGCACTTTCGGCGCGGCGAGGTACAGCAGAACGGCGATGGCGCGCGACGCGTACATCCACGACAGGATCGTCTTCATCCGCACCCGGTTGCCCAGCGCACCAGCGGCCAGGCTGCCGGCCACGTTGGCCAGGCCGATGATGGCCAGCGATGCCGATGCCACGTTCGCGTCCAGCCCGCACAGGCTGACTTCACCCGGCATGTGCGTGACGAGAAAGGCGATATGGAAGCCGCAGGTGAAAAAGCCGGCATGCAGGCACCAATAGCTCCGGTCGCGCAGCGCGATCTTCAGTTGCTGGCGCAGCGTGATGCCGGCCGATTCCGCCGCGGCGCTGGCCGGTGGCCGGGGCTGGCCGCGCAGCCACCATGCCATCGGCGCGGTGGTCAGGGCGATCGCCGCCATCATCCACATCGCGTGCATCCAGCCGAACGCCGACATCACGGCCTGGTTCAGCGGCGCGAACACGAACTGGCCCATGCTGCCGCCCGCGTTGATCACGCCGCCGGCGAACGAACGGCGCTCGGCCGGAATGTGCTTGGCCGTGGCGCCGATCAGGATCGAGAAGCTGCCGGCGCCCGCGCCGGCGGCGCTGAGGATGCCGATCGCGAAGATCAGGCCCCACTCGCTCGTCACCTGCGTGGTCAGCGCGGAGCCGGCGGCCAGCATCACGGCGCCCAGCACGATGACGCGGCCCGGACCCCAGCGGTCGGCGGCGGCGCCGAACACCGGCTGGACCACGCCCCATACCAGCTGGGCGATCGCCATCGCGAAGCTGATCGTGGCGATGCCCAGTCCCGTATGCGTGTTCAGCGGCGAAAGAAACAGCCCCATCGAGCCGCGCGTACCCATCGTCACCATCAGGATCGCGGCCGCCACCAGCACGAATGTCCAATGGCCAGTGGCGCCGCGGGCGGCAGGCGGGGAAGTTGTCCGGAGCGAGGTAAGCATGGGATTTCCAGAGTCGAAGGGAGCACCCATTATCGACAGCGGGCAAGGCCGGGACAAATGATAAGATTTCCGCCTTACTATAGAAAATCTCTACCATGACGGTTCCGGTGAAAGCCCTGCTGGCATTCGATGCGGCGATGAAGCACAACAGCTTCGCGCTGGCAGCGGAGGAGCTGCACGTGACGCCCGGCGCCGTGGGGCAGCAGATCCAGAAGCTGGAGCAATGGCTCGGCGTGCCGCTGTTCGTCCGGTCGACGCGGCAGGTGCAGCCGACCGCCGAGGCCATCAACTACTGGAGTGCCGTCGCACCGGCGCTGGCGCGCATCCAGCATGTCAGCGACCAGTTGCGCCTGCAGCAGAGCAACGAGGTGTGGCTGTCGATGCCGCCGACCCTGGGGGCCAAGTGGTTCGCGCCGCGCATGGCGGCATTCCTGGCGCGGCATCCCGGCATCTCGCTGCATCTTTCCGCCACCACCGCGCTGGTCGACCTGGGGCGCGACCGGATCGACCTGGCGATCCGCCATTTCGACGGCAACGATCCGGCCCTGCACGCGGACCTGCTGTGGCACGACGAAGTTCACCTGTACTGCACGCCGGCCTATGCACGAAAGCTGCGCCTGAAAAATCCCGCGGACCTGGCGCGCGCAACGCTGCTGCACACCACGTTCCACCCGCACTGGATGGAATGGCTGCTGCGCTTCTCGCCGCTGAGCGCACGCGAGATCGACGCGATCCCCAGCCAGCACTTCGACCAGGGCATCCTCGCCATCGAGGCGGCGCGGCACGGCCAGGGAGCGGTACTGAGCAGCGCGGCCCTGACCGAGGTGGAAATGCGCGACGGCCTGCTGTGCGAGCCGTTCGCACATGCTCTGCCGCTGCCGAAGAGCTATTACGTCGTGCACCATCGGCAGGCGCCGCTGCGTCCCGCCGCCGTGGCGCTCAGGGACTGGCTGCTGGAAGCGGCCGGCCAGCAGGGCGGCGTTCCCCGTCAGGCTGCCGGGCGCCGGCGGTAATGACTCAGCGTGGGGCCGGTGCCGCCCAGCTGGTCGATGCTGTCGCCGAACATCCGGGCGGAAGCCGCCAGCACCAGTGCTTCCCCGGCCGCCGGCCGTTCCAGCAAGGCGGGCGTGACATGCGCCAGCACCGGTATTTCCTCGGCCAGCGGCACGCCGTGGTCGGCAAACAGGCCGTCCTCGCCCGAGCCGGCAACGGTGCGGACGCGCCGGCTTTCCCGGTAAGTGCTGAAGCCCCACAGTTGCGCCACGCAGTGCAGCGCCATGGCCATCACTTCGCCACGGGGATAGAGCCCGAGCAGCGTCTCCCGGAAACCGCCGCGCAGGCTGCCGTTCACGCGCGACCAGGCGTTGCCATGGATGAGCGCCCCCGCCAGGTCCGCATGGCAGACCAGCACGCCGCCGGAATAGGCGCCGACGAACATCGCGTCCTCGCCCGGATGCAGCGCGTGCCACAGCGAGACTTCGCCGGCGTGCTCGTAGCCGTCCGCCGCGAGTTCGCGCACGATGCCTGCCGCGCGGGCCGCGTCATTCCCGGCGGGAGTCCCGAAGCTGCCTGGCTGGTCGGTCGCGCACACGATGGACAGTTCCCAGCGCATCGCGGCCGCCTCGCGCGCCATCTCCGCGTTCATCCCGCGTCGCCGCCGGTATCGGCATCTTCCGGCACCGACGTGTTCACGGCCGGCGCCTCCTGCCCGGCGCGGTGTGCCGCCATGGCATCCAGCACGATGGCATCGAGGCCTTCGCCCCGCGCGGTATCCATGTGCAGGTAGAGCCGGTTGCGCATGCGCGGCGCCCAGTAGCGCTGGATGTGCTGGGCGATGCCCGTCCGCGCCTCCTCCAGGTCGGGGAAAGAGGCATAGAAGCTGCCGATCTGGTTGGCCATCGTGACCAGGTTGTCGATGTTCATCCGCGCACCTCCGCGAGCGGCTTGCCTGCCCCGTCAGCCCCCAGGCCGGAATCGGCCAGCTCCAGTTGCTCGGTATTGAAGCGCTGGTACTCGCGCTGCCATTCGGACGGCTGCTGTACCGGCATCACCTGCACGGCGGTGACCTTGTATTCCGGGCAGTTGGTGGCCCAGTCGGAGTTCTCCGTGGTGATCACGTTGGCGCCCGATTCCGGGAAGTGGAAGGTGGTGTAGACCACGCCCGGCTGCATGCGCTCGGTGACCAGGGCGCGCAGCACGGTCTCCCCGGCGCGGCTCTGGATGCCCACCCAGTCGTCGTTCTTGATGCCGCGTTCCTGCGCATCGTGCGGGTGGATCTCGAGCCGGTCCTCGTCATGCCAGCGCACGTTTTCCGTGCGCCGCGTCTGGGCGCCCACGTTGTACTGCGACAGGATGCGGCCGGTGGTCAGGATCAGCGGATAGCGGCGCGTGACCTTCTCGCTGGTCGCCACATACTGTGTGATGATGAAACGGCCCTTGCCGCGCACGAAGGTATCGACGTGCATGGTCGGCGTGCCTTCCGGGGCCGCATCGTTGCAGGGCCACTGGATGCTGCCCAGCTCATCGAGCCGGCGGTAGCTGACGCCCGTGAAGGTGGGCGTGAGCTGCGCGATCTCGTCCATGATTTCCGATGGATGGCGGTAGTTCATCGGATAGCCCAGCCGGTTCGACAGCGCCATTGTCGCTTCCCAGTCGGCCAGGCCGGCGCGCGGCGGCATCACCTTGCGCACGCGGGAGATGCGCCGCTCGGCATTGGTGAACGTGCCATCCTTTTCCAGGAATGACGAGCCGGGCAGCAGCACATGCGCGTACTTGGCCGTCTCGTTCAGGAAGATGTCCTGCACCACGATGCACTCCATCGCCGACAGCGCCGCGGTCACGTGCTGCGTGTTCGGATCGGACTGCACGATATCCTCGCCCTGGCAATACAGGCCCAGGAAGCTGCCATCGAGCGCCGCCTCGAACATGTTCGGAATCCGCAGGCCGGGTTCGTCCTGCAGCGGCACGCCCCAGGCCTGCTCGAACAGGCCGCGCACGGTGCTGTCGGAAACGTGCCGGTAGCCGGGCAGCTCGTGCGGGAACGAACCGATGTCGCACGAGCCCTGCACATTGTTCTGGCCGCGCAGCGGATTCACGCCCACGCCTTCGCGCCCCACGTTGCCGGTCGCCATGGCCAGGTTGGCGATCGCCATCACGGCCGTCGACCCCTGCGCATGTTCCGTCACGCCCAGGCCATAGTAGATCGCCGCGTTGCCGCCGGTGGCATACAGCCTTGCCGCCGCGCGCACCTGCGCCGCCGGCACGCCGGTCACGCTTTCCATCTCCTCCGGCGAATTGGCCGGCTGCGCCACGAAGTCGCGCCACTGCAGGAAGGCGCGGTCCTCGCAGCGTTCGGTAATGAACTCCTCGGCAAGAAGACCTTCGGCGACGATGACGTGCGCCAGCGACGACAGCAGCGCCACGTTGGTGCCGGGCCGCAGCTGCAGGTGGTAATCGGCGCGCACATGCGGCGACTTGATCAGGTCGATGCGGCGCGGATCGGCGACGATCAGGCGCGCGCCCTGGCGCAGCCGCTTCTTCATCCGCGAGCCGAACACCGGGTGGCCGTCGGTCGGGTTGGCGCCGATCACCAGCACCACGTCGGTGTGCTCGATCGACTTGAAGCTCTGCGTGCCGGCCGATTCGCCCAGCGTCTGCTTCAGGCCGTAGCCGGTCGGCGAATGGCACACCCTTGCGCATGTATCCACGTTGTTGTTGCCGAAGGCCGCGCGCACCAGCTTCTGCACCAGGTAGCCTTCCTCGTTGGTGCAGCGCGACGACACGATGCCGCCGATCGCATCGCGGCCGTGCTTCGCCTGGATGCGGCGGAATTCCGATGCCGCGTAATCCAGTGCTTCGTCCCACGACACTTCGCGCCACGGATCGGTGATCTTCGCGCGGATCATCGGCTTGGTGATACGGTCCTTGTGCGTGGCATAGCCCCACGCGAAGCGGCCCTTCACGCAGGCGTGGCCTTCGTTGGCCTTGCCGTCCTTGGCCGGCACCATGCGCACCACCTCGTTGCCCTTCATCTCGGCGTTCAGCGAGCAACCCACGCCGCAATAGGCGCAAGTGGTGGTGATGCTGTGCTCCGCCTGGCCCAGCCAGATCACCGATTTCTCCGTCAGCGTCGCCGTCGGGCAGGCTTCCACGCAGGCACCGCACGACACGCATTCCGATTCCATGAACGGTTCGTTCTGTCCGGCCGAAACGCGCGAGTCGAAGCCGCGGCCGGAGATCGTCAGCGCGAACGTGCCCTGGGTTTCCTCGCACGCCCGCACGCAGCGGTTGCAGACGATGCACTTCGACGAGTCGAACGTGAAGTAGGGGTTCGATTCGTCCTTCTTCAGCTTGAGGTGGTTGTCGCCATCGTAGCCGTAGCGCACCTCGCGCAGGCCGGTCACGCCGGCCATGTCCTGCAGCTCGCAGGCGCCGTTGGCGGGGCAGGTCAGGCAGTCGAGCGGGTGGTCGGAGATGTACAGCTCCATCACGCCCTTGCGCAGCTGCTGCAATTTGGCCGACTGCGTGCGCACCACCATGCCTTCCTCGGCCGGCGTGGTGCAGGAAGCCGGATAGCCGCGGCGGCCGTCGATCTCGACGAGGCACAGCCGGCACGAGCCGAACGGTTCCAGGCTGTCGGTGGCGCACAGCTTGGGAATGTTGATGTTGCCCAGTGCGGCGGCGCGCATCACCGAGGTGCCCGCCGGGACGGTCACGCGCTCGCCATCGATCTGCAGCGTGACGTAGTCGGTGAACACGGCGGGCGGCGGCGTGCCCAGGTCGCGGGCCAGGATGGTTTCGATCATCGTGTTCTCCTCAGGCGGCGTGCCGGGACGTATCCGGCTGGCCGAAGTCTTGCGGGAAGTGGTTCAGTGCCGACAGCACCGGATAGGGCGTCATGCCGCCCATCGCGCACAGCGAGCCGTTCAGCATCGTGTCGCACAGGTCGCGCAACAGATGAATTTGCTGGACAGGCTGGGCGCCGGTGCGGATCTTGTCGATCACCTCCACGCCGCGCGTGGAACCGATGCGGCAGGGCGTGCACTTGCCGCACGATTCGATGGCGCAGAATTCCATCGCGTAGCGCGCCAGCTTCGCCATGTCGGCGCGGTCGTCGTGCACCACGATGCCGCCGTGCCCCAGCACCGCCCACAGCGCGGCGAACGCTTCGTAGTCGAGCGGCGTATCCCATTGCGATTCCGGCAGGTAGGCGCCGAGCGGGCCGCCCACCTGCACCGCCTTGATGGGGCGTCCCGAAGCACTGCCGCCGCCATAGCCGTACAGGATCTCGCGCAGCGTCACGCCGAAGGCCAGCTCGATGAGGCCGCCCTGTTTGATGTTGCCGGCCAGTTGCACCGGCAGCGTGCCGCGCGAGCGGCCCATGCCGTAGTCCTGGTAGTACGCGGCGCCCTTGTCGAGGATGACGGGCACGGTGGCCAGCGACAGCACGTTGTTGATGACGGTGGGTTTGCCGAACAGGCCGGCCAGTGCCGGCAGCGGCGGCTTGGCGCGCACGATGCCGCGCTTGCCCTCCACGCTTTCCAGCAGCGCGGTTTCCTCGCCGCAGATGTAGGCGCCGGCGCCCTTGCGCACTTCCAGCTCGAACGCGCGGCCGGAGCCCAGCACGTCCGCACCGAGGTAGCCGTGGTGGCGCGCGACGGCGATGGCGCCCTCCAGCCGGGCGATCGCATGCGGGTACTCGCTGCGCACGTAGATGTAGCCGCGCGTGGCGCCGACGGCGATGCCGGCGATGGTCATGCCTTCGACCAGCACGAACGGATCGCTTTCCATGATGATGCGGTCGGCGAAGGTGCCGGAATCGCCTTCGTCGGCATTGCAGACGATGTATTTTTCCGTGCCCGGCGCCTTCAGCACCGTGTTCCACTTGATCCCGGTGGGGAAGGCGGCGCCGCCGCGGCCGCGCAGGCCGGAGGCGGTCACGGTGGCCACGATCTCCGCCGGCGCCAGTGCCAGGGCATTGCGCAGGCCGCGGTAACCGTCGTGCGCAAGGTAGTCGGCCAGCGAGCGCGGCTCGGTGATGCCGATGCGGGCGAAGGTCAGCCGCTGCTGGCGCGCCAGGTAAGGAATCTCCTCGACCAGCCCGAGCGCGAGCGGGTGGCCGGATGCCCAGCCGGCATCGAACAGGCCGGGGACGTCCGCCGCATCGACAGGGCCGAAGCCGGTGCGGCCTTGCGGCGTCTCCACCTCGACCAGCGTTTCAAGCCACAGCAGGCCGCGGGTGCCATTGCGCACCACGGCGATGTCGAGCCCGCGCCGCGCCGCTTCGGCCGCGATCAGGGCCGCCACTTCGTCCGCGCCCACCGCCAGCGCGGCCGAATCGCAGGGCACGTAGATGCGCGTGGTCATACGGCCTCCCGCGGCATGGCGGCTGCCATTAGCGCATCGAAGCGTGCCGGGCTTACCCGGGCGAACACGGCTTCGTTGATCGTCAGCGCCGGCGCGCTGGCACACTGGCCCAGGCAGTACACCGGTTCCAGCCCGAAGGCGCCGTCGGCGCTGCGGCCATGCAGGCCGCAGCCCAGCGTGCGCTCGGCATGCTCCAGCAAGCTGTCGCTGCCCATGCTCTGGCAGGCTTCGGCGCGGCAGACCTGCACCACGCAGCGGGGCGGCGGCTCGGTGCGGAAGTAGTGATAGAACGTGATCACGCCGTGCACTTCGGCGCGCGACAGGTTGAAGTGCGCGGCGATGGCTGGCACGCGGTCCGGCGGGATGTAGCCGGCACTGTCCTGCAGCCCGTGCAGCATTGGCAGCAGCTGGTCTTGCCGGTCGCCGAGGCGGGCGAACAGCTCGGCGAGGATGTCATCGACGGCGGCCTGGGTGGCCTGGACGGAAGGGGTATCGACGGCGGGGTTGGCAACTGCGGGCATGGCGTCTCCTGGTGTGGCCGCTTATGCTCTGGTTTGCATATGCGGCCCGTGTTTATTGGTCTATTTATCGTGTAAATTCAGGCTAGCACCCTCCGAAAACACTATCAATAGGAAGGATTTTGCATATGCTCACCGTGGAAATCCGGCCCGACTGGTTCCTGCGCGATGCCCACGGCAGTGCCACCGCGCTGCCTGCGCTGCTGGCGCTGCTGGGCGCCGTCAGCGAGACGGGCAGCATCAGCAAGGCCGCCACCCAGGGCGGCATGTCCTACCGCCACGCCTGGGGGCTGCTGCAGCAGTTCAGCGAACGCTTCGGCGCGGCCCTCGTGCACAAGGTGCGCGGGCAGGGCACGGTGCTGACGCCGCTGGCGGAAAAGCTGATCTGGGCCGACCGCCGCATCGGCGCGCGCCTCACGCCGCTGCTCGACAGCCTGGCGTCGGAGCTGCAGCAGGAGCTCGCCCGGGTGCTGGCCGCCGACACGCGCGGCGTACGTCTGACCGCATCGCACGGCTTCGCCGTGGCAGCGCTCGTGGCGCAGTTGCGCGAAGGGGGCGGCGCGGTGGACATCAGCTACCGCAGCAGCACCGAGGCGGTGGCGGCGCTGGCGCGCGGCGAATGCGACCTGGCCGGGTTCCACCTGCCGCTCGGGAAGTTCGAGGGCGCGGCGGCGGCAAATTACCGGCCGTGGCTGAACAACGGGCGCCACGCCTTCCTGCACCTGGCCTTCCGCGAGCTGGGCCTGTTCGTCGCGCCCGGCAATCCGAAGGGCGTTACCGGCCTGGCCGACCTGGCCCGGCCCGACCTGCGCTTCGTCAACCGCCAGCACGGCTCGGGCACCCGCGTGCTGCTGGAACTGCTGCTGGCCGACCGCGGCATCGACCCGGGCGCCATCCCGGGGCACGACAGCGCCGAATTCACGCACGCGGCGGTGGCGGCCTACGTGGCGAGCGGCATGGCGGACATCAGCTTTGGCGTGGAAACGGCGGCGCGGCGCTTCGGCCTGGGCTTCATCCCCGTGTGCCGCGAGCGCTACTTCCTCGCCTGCGACCGGGCGGCCCTGGCCCAGCCGTTGCTGGCCGGCGTGGCAGCGGCCATGGCACACGAGCGCTTCCGCGCCGCGCTGGCCGACCTGCCGGGCTACGACGGCACGCTGGCCGGCACCGAGGACGACCTGTCCACGCTGTTTTGATAATTTGCCAAACTTAACCGCGGTCAAGGATCGTTCGGGCGCCAGCCCGCTAAGATGGGTTGCGTCTGATGCCGGACAAAAGCTTGTCCAGGCTCATCAGGCAGCGCAGAATACAAAAAAAATAACACCATCCCAGGCACCCCGAGGAGACCGGCATGAGCAAGGCACTGGAAGGCATACGCATTCTCGACTTCACCCATGTCCAGTCCGGACCCACCTGCACCCAGCTGCTGGCCTGGTTCGGTGCCGACGTCATCAAGATCGAGCGGGCCGGCGAGGGCGATGCCACCCGCGCCCAGCTGCGCGACATTCCCGACGTCGACAGCCTGTATTTCACGATGCTGAACCATAACAAGCGCTCGATGACGCTCGATACCAAGCGGCCGGCCGGCAAGGCGGTGCTGGAAACGCTGATCCGCGATTGCGACGTGCTGGTGGAGAACTTCGCGCCCGGCGCGATGGACCGCATGGGCTTTTCCTGGGAGCGCATCAGCGAACTCAATCCGCGCATGATCGTGGCCTCCGTGAAGGGCTTCGGGCCGGGGCCCTACGAGCAGTGCAAGGTGTACGAGAACGTGGCGCAATGCGCCGGCGGCTCGGCCGCCACCACGGGCTTCGACGACGGGCCGCCCGTCGTCACCGGGGCCCAGATCGGCGACAGCGGCAGCGGCCTGCACCTCGCGCTGGGCATCGTCACGGCGCTGTTCCAGCGCACCGCCACGGGGCGCGGCCAGCGCGTGCAGATCGCCATGCAGGATGCGGTGCTGAACCTGTGCCGCGTGAAGCTGCGCGACCAGCAGCGCCTGGAACGCACCGGCGTGATGGAAGAGTATCCCCAGTATGCCAACGGCCGCTTCGGCGAATCGGTGCCGCGCGCCGGCAATGCCTCCGGCGGCGGCCAGCCCGGCTGGATCCTCAAGTGCAAGGGCTGGGAAACCGATCCGAACGCCTACATCTATTTCATCGCCCAGGCGGCCGTGTGGCCGGCGATCTGCCGCGTGATCGGCCGCGAGGGATGGATCGACGATCCGGCCTATGCCACGCCGCGCGCCCGGCTGCCGCACCTGATGCAGATCTTCGCCACCGTCGAGGAATGGACCAAGACACTGACCAAGTTCGAGGTGATGGAGATCCTGAACCGCGACGACATCCCGTGCGGGCCGATCCTGTCGATGAAGGAACTGGCCGAAGAACCGTCATTGCGCGCCACCGGCACCATCGTCGAGGTCGACCATCCGGAACGCGGACCCTATCTCACCGTCGGCAATCCGATCAAGCTGTCCGACAGCCCGACCACGGTGCGGCGCTCGCCGCTGCTCGGCGAGCACACGGGCGAAGTACTGTCGCAGCTCGGCTACAGCGACGAGCAGATCGCCGCGCTGCGCGCCGAACGCGTGATCTGAACGCGGGGGGACGCGATGCGCACGCTGGTGATGTTCCATCCCGATTGCCTGGAGCACCTGCCGGGGCCGGGCCACCCCGAGTCGCCGGAACGGCTGCACGTGGTGATGCGGGCGCTGTGGGAGCCGGAATTCGCCGGACTGGCATGGCGCGAGGCGCCGCGCGGCAGCCGCGAACAGCTGCTGCTGGTGCATGACGCGGACTATGTCGATACCGTGGCCGCGATGGCGCCCCTCCAGGGCAAGGCGGTTCTCGACGGCGGCGACACGGTGATGTCGCGCGGCTCGTGGGATGCCGTGATGTGCTGCGTGGGCGCCGCCTGTGCCGGCGTCGATGCCGTGCTGGCGGGGGAGGCGGACAACGTGTTCTGCGCCACCCGCCCGTGCGGCCACCATGCGGAACCGGATCGGGCGATGGGCTTCTGCATCTTCAACCAGGTGGCCATCGCGGCCCGGCATGCATTGCATGCGCACGGCCTGGCGCGGGTGGCCGTGATCGATTTCGATGTCCATCACGGCAACGGCACGCAGGCCGCCTTCCACGCCGAGCCGCGCCTGTTCTTCGGCTCCAGCCACCAGTCGCCGCTGTATCCCGGCACCGGCGCGGCCAGCGAGCACGGCGGCAGCAACAATATCGTCAACGTGCCGCTGCCGCCGGGCTGCGGCTCGCAGGCGTTCCGCAACAGCGTGGCGATGCGGCTGCTGCCGGCGCTGCGCGCGTTCGCGCCCGAGCTGATCCTGGTTTCCGCCGGATTCGATGCGCACCGGCTCGATCCGCTCGCCCAGATGGAGCTGGACGACGAGGACTTCGGCTGGATCACCCGCGAAGTGATGGCCATCGCGGCGGACGTGTGCGGCGGGCGCATCGTCTCCGTGCTGGAAGGCGGCTACAGCGGCACCGGGCTGGCCGGCGGCTGCGCCGCCCATGTGCGGGCGTTAATGGGAAGGTAGTGCCTGCGCGCCTGCGCGCCTGCGCGCCTGCCCGCCTGGTGCTGGACACCCGTTGTCGGGGTGTCGGACACCGGTGTTTTCGTGAATGCCGTCAAGGTAAGCCCACCCCAAGGGCAAATTCCGGGGTCAGACCCGCTGGGTCTGACCCCAGCCCTTCGCTGTTGGGGTGAACGCATGCGCTTTCAATGTGCCGGATGACGCTTAACTTAACGGGCTTGGTATCCTAGACACCAAGGCCGGCGCACCGGCAGCCGTCAGCCCGCCGTCGGTATCAGCCGCCCGATCCACTCGGCGCCATCGTCGAGCAGGAATTGCCGGAACGCGCTGGCCACCGGCGGCAGCCGTTTCTCGCGGCGGTGCACCACGTACCAGTTCAGCATCAGCGGAAAGCGCTCGACCGGCAGTACCACCAGGCTGCCCGCCGCCACTTCGCGGCCGATCGTGTGCGCCGACAGGAAGCCCAGGCCGATGCCGGCGATGACGGCCTGCTTGATCGTCTCCGTGCTCTTGATCTCCATCGCCACCTGCAGCTCGGCCAGCCGCGGCCCGAATGCATCCTCCATCGAATGCCAGGTATCGGAGCCCCGTTCGCGCACCACGAACGGGTGCCGCACCAGTTCGCGCAAGGCGATCGGTTCGCGGCCAACTTCCGCCAGCGGATGCTGCGGCGCGGCGACGATCACATAGGGGTGTGGCGCGAATGCATCGTTCTGCGTGTCGTGCGATGGCGGGCGCACCATCACGGCGAGATCGGTGCGGTTGGCCGCCAGCTGCCCGAGCAGCTCTTCGCGGTTGTGCACGGTCAGGTTCAGCTGCACGCCCGGATGGCGCCGCGCGAACGCCACCATCAGCTGGGGGAAGAAGTAGTCGCCGGCGCTGATCACGGCCACGTCCAGGCGGCCACCGGAAATGCCGCGGTGCTGGGCCATCGCCGCCTCGGCGTCCTCGAACTGCTGGATGATGGCGCGGCTGAACGGCAGCAGTTCGGCGCCCGCCTGGGTGAGAAAGGTCTTCTTGCCCAGCTGCTCGAACAGCGTGGCGCCCACGTGGCCTTCCAGCGTGCGGATCTGCGTCGACACGGCCGGCTGCGTCAGGTGCAGTTCCTCGGCGGCGCGGGAAAAGCTCAGGTGGCGCGCCACCGTCTCGAAGGTCTTCAGCTGGCGCAGTGTGGCATTCCGCATGGCGCTCCCGGTGTCGTGGCCACCCCATTCACGGCGATTGGGGATGTATTAAGGATCGCTGATGATTATCCCTAAAAACTTTAACTTTTGGTAATCATTCGACGGGCCTAGTATCGGTCAGGTCAGCACCACCCGCACAACAATCGACGGAGGAGACCATGACGATCACCGGCAGCGCCGCCACGGCGCAGCGAAATGCCTGGAACGCGGCCTTCCACGAACTGGGCTTGCCCTGGTTCTGGGATACCGGCTGCGAATTGCCCGACTGCGGCGCCGAACACGCCTGCGTACGCGACTACCTGGTCAGCCACCAGCCCCACCTGCTCACTGTCTACGACGCCGACTTCCTGGTGGCGGCGATCCTGGCCACCAAGGAGCGCTGCGAGGCGCAATGCCTGGCGGCCGGCGGCGACCTGGCCGTGGCGATGGACTGGCGCGAGCTGCGCCAGCCGCAGATCGGCATCTGAATCCTGGTTGCCGAAGCGTGCGCGATTACCACTACTCGAAACGATTTTTTGATTCTTAACCGCGGTCAAGGATATGCGAAAACCGTTCTTCCACAATCGTCCCATCTGTTGAACTTCAAATAAGGGATCGAGGCCACGCGGCACCAGCCGGAGGCCGCGGTCAACAAAAGGTTCCAGAGTCTTTCGGCAGGACCCAACAGGAGACAAGACCATGAGCAACCCACTGCACCGCAACATCGCCCGCCACCGCCTGCGAAGTTCCAGCTCCCCGCCAGGAGCGACGCCACGAACAGCGGTATCCGAACAGCGCTGAATAATAGATGGGAGACATTGCATGAAAACCGACGCACCGAAAGCAATCGAAAGGCCAGCATCGTTCCGCTGGATGCAACTGATCATGGGTATCGTCTGCATGGCCATGATCGCCAACCTGCAGTATGGCTGGACCCTGTTCGTCAATCCGCTCGCCGAGGCGCACGGCTGGACCAAGGCATCGATCCAGGTGGCCTTCACGATCTTCATCCTGACCGAAACCTGGCTGGTGCCGGTCGAGGGCTGGGCCGTGGACAAGTGGGGCCCCCGCCCCGTGGTGCTGTTCGGTGGCCTGCTGTGCGCCATCGGCTGGGTGATGAACTCGTATGCCGACACCCTGGCCGTGCTGTACATCGCCGCGGCGATCAGCGGCATCGGTGCCGGCGCCGTCTACGGCACCTGCGTGGGCCAGTCACTGAAATGGTTCCCGGACCGCCGCGGCCTGGCTGCGGGCCTGACCGCCGCCGGCTTCGGCGCCGGCTCGGCCGCCACCATCATCCCGATCTCGAACATGATCGCGGAGCGCGGCTACCAGGACACGTTCCTGTACTTCGGCATCGGCCAGGGCGCGATCGTGATCCTGCTGGCGCTGATGATGGTGCGTCCGCCCCACACGGCGAGCAAGGCCATCAAGAAGAAGATCAACCCGAACGTGCTGCAGACAACGGCCGACTTCAAGCCTTCGCAGATGGTGCGTACCCCGGTGTTCTGGGTGATGTACACGATGTTCGTGCTGGTCGCCGCCGGCGGCCTGATGGCCACCGCGCAAATGGGGCCGATCGCAACCGACTTCGAGATCGATGGCGTGAAGTTCAACATCATGGGCATGGTCCTGCCGGCACTGACCTTCGCCCTGGCGATCGACCGGGTGCTGAACGGGTTGACGCGGCCATTCTTCGGCTGGGTATCGGACCAGATCGGCCGGGAGAAGACGATGTTCATCGCCTTCGCGCTGGAATCGGTGGGCATCATCCTGCTGTACTACTTCGGCCGCGATCCGATCATGTTCGTCATCCTGACCGGCCTGGTGTTCTTTGCCTGGGGCGAGATCTACAGCCTGTTCCCCGCCACCACGGCCGACACGTTCGGTACCCGCAACGCCGCCGGCAATGCCGGGTTGATGTACACGGCGAAGGGCACGGCATCGATCTTCGTGCCGATCTCCAGCATCATCACGGCCATGACGGGCAGCTGGGAAGCCGTCTTCTTCGTCGGCTGCGGCATGAATGCGGTGGCTGCCATCATGGCCTGGTGGGTGCTGCGGCCGATGCGCAAGCGCTTCATCGAAGAGTCGTCCGGCACCGTCAGCGTGCAGGATGACGAGAAGCTGATGACCGGCAGCGCCGGCACCACGACCGCATCGCCGCTGCCGAACTGACCGGCAACCCCGCGGCAATGCCGCGGCATCCCCCCGGCAAGTCCGCATGCACCGCGCGTGCATGCGGACTGCCCACGCCCTACTGTTCCTGACGAGGCTCCCCATGATCCAGCACTGGATACGTTTCACGCATCTCGACACCTTGCGCTTCGGCACGCTCGAGGGCGACAAGATCCGCGTTTTCAAGGGCGACATGTTCGATGCGCCGCAGCGCACGGACATCGCCATCCACCTGGCCGAGGTGCAGCTGTGCACGCCCGTCGTGCCGGGCAAGGTGCTGGCGATGTGGAACAATTTCCATGCGCTGGGCAAGAAGCTGGGGCTGCCGCCGCCGGAAGAACCGTTGTACCTGATGAAGCCGCCCACCTCGTACCTGGCGCCGGGCGGCACGATCCGCAAGCCGCGCGGCGACGGCAAGGTAGCCTTCGAAGGCGAGCTGGCGATCGTGATCGGCCGCAGCTGCAGCGGCGTGTCCGTGGAGAACGCGCCCGACCATATCTTCGGCTACACCTGCGCCAACGACGTGACCGTGAGCGAGATCATCGGGCGCGATCCCACATTCCCGCAATGGGTGCGCGCCAAGGGCTTCGACACCTTCTGCCCGTTCGGCCCCGTCGTCGCCACCGGGCTCGATCCGGCGATGCTGGTGGTGCGCACCATCCTGAACGGCGAGGTGCGGCAGGACTATCCCGTCAACGACATGGTGTTCTCCGCGGCCGAGCTGGTCAGCCGCGTGTCGCAGGACATGACTTTGGAACCGGGCGACCTGCTGCTGTGCGGCACGTCGGTCGGCGTGGGCTCGATGCGTCCGGGCAGCACCGTCGTGGTGGAGATCGACGGCATCGGCAGGCTCACCAACCGTTTCGAGTAAACCCAGGGAGCAGATGATGAAGATCGCAGTGATCGGAGCGGGAGCAATCGGTGGACTGGTGGGGGCGCGGCTGGCGCTGGCGGGCGAGGATGTGACGTTCATCGTGCGCGGCGCGAACCTGGAAGCCCTGCGCAACCGGGGCATCAGGCTGATCGAGGCCGACGGGCAGGTGCGGATCGCCGCGCAGGTGCGCGCCACCGACGACTACGAGGCCGCGGGCCCGCAGGACGTGGTCATCGTGGCGCTGAAGGCGCACCAGGTGGCCGACGTCGCTGGCCGCATCGGTGCGCTGTTCGGCCCGGAGACCGTGGTGGTGACCATGCAGAACGGCATCCCGTTCTGGTACTTCCATCGCCACGGCGGCGAATTCGACGGGCGGCCGGTGCTCAGCGTCGATCCCGCCGGGCAGCTGGCGCAGGCCATCCCGCCGGCGCGCATCCTCGGCTGCGTGGTCTATCCGGCGGCGGAGCTGGTGTCGCCCGGCGTGATCCGCCACATCGAGGGCAGCCGGTTTCCGCTGGGCGAACTCGATGGCAGCACGAGCGAGCGGGCCGGCAGGGTTGGCGCCTGCTTCGAGCATGCGGGCCTGAAGGCACCGGTGCTGGAGAATATCCGCGCCGAGATCTGGCTGAAGCTGTGGGGCAACCTCAGCTTCAATCCGATCAGCGCGCTGGCGCATTCCACGCTGGTGGACATTTGCCAGCACCCGCTGGCGCGCGGCCTGGCCGCTAGCATGATGCGCGAGGCCGAAGCGGTGGCGGCCAAGCTGGGCATCGCCTTCCGCGTCACGCTGGACCGCCGTATCGAAGGCGCGGAAAAGATCGGCAAGCACAAGACGTCGATGCTGCAGGATGTCGAAGCAGGGCGGGGACCGGAGATCGACGCGCTGGTGGGCTCGGTGATCGAACTGGCGCGCATGACGGGCACGGCGACGCCGCACATCGATTCCGCGTACGCTCTGGTGAAGCTGCTGGAGCAGTCGATGGCCGAGGCGCGCGGCGGCGTGCGGCTGCACAAGGCGGTGGCGGCCTGACGGCGCCAGGCCCGGACGAAAAAAAACCGGGACAGCGCATCGTCCCGGTTTTCGTGACCCCTCGAGCCTTACAGGCCCCAGGTGTAGGCCGCTTCTTCGCGGTCCTGCTGCTGGTCGCTCAGCTTGTCGCGCCATTCCAGCTGGAAGAACTGGGCGATCAGGCCTGCGAGGGAGAAGTCGTTGTTCTGTTGCTTTGCGGTATCAGTGAGGCCGTTCATTTTGCTGCTCCTTGAATGGTTGAAAGCGTGTATGCCTTTGATTATAAAGGCGGTACACCCCCGGTCCAATTGACGGCAGCCATAACGGTCATTCAATGTGTGAATGACTGTCTATGAAAACGCGCTCAAAAATCAGGCAAATTTATTTAGTGAGTGTCGGTAGGAAACTGTTGTTTTCGTTCGCTGCCTGGGGTAACCGGACAGTGAGCCCAGGCATGGTTTCCGCGCTGCATGCCTAGATCTTGCCCTGGTGCTTCAGCCGGCTCAGCGTCTCGGGCGACAGGTTCAGGTAGTACGCCAGCTCCTTCTTCGGCAGCCGCTCGAACATGTCCGGAAACTTGCGCATGAAGCGGTGCACGCGGCCGGGCGCATCGAGCAGGTGCAGCGTGATCGTGTGGGCCATGATGCCGCTCATCAGGTTCATCACCTCGTACTCGAACGCCTGCTTCACCGTGCTGTGGCTCTGCAGGAAATCCACCCACTGCGACAGCGGCATGCTGGCCACCCGCGCCTTCGTCATGCACACGATGCTGTACGGCGTCGGCGTCTTCAGGCACCACGCGGCATAGCTGGTTTCGATGTCGCGCTCGGAGGAGAAGCGCAGGATCATTTCCTTCGCCTCGTGGTTAGTGACCAGCCGCTTGAGGATGCCGTCCAGGATGAAGTACTGCTGCATGTCGTACACGCCCTGGTTCAGGAGCAGGTCGCCCTTCTGGTGATTGGTCACCGTCAGGTATGGCTCCAGGGCGGCCATTTCGCTGTCGCGCATTTCCTTGAGAACGATGTTCTGTTTCAGCTGTGCGCGAATGATGTTGCGTTCGGGGTGATTTGCGATGAGCGTCATGTGCAACCGGCCAACATACACGAGATTGTCATCATGCGGTGAATCTTGACCGCGGTCAATGATTCAAATCAGAGCCGCTGGCTATGATGGTTCCAGGGCGAATCGGCTGGCCAGGTCGCCTGAACCGACGGGCACCCCGACAATAAATGGAGACAACCATGACCCACAATGTATCGGTAGAAGTCACCGACGGCTTCCACCTGGTGATCGATGCGCTGAAACACAACGACATCGATACGATCTTCGGCCTGGTCGGGATACCGATCACCGATCTCGCCCGCCTGGCGCAGGCCGAAGGCATGCGCTTCATCGGCTTCCGGCACGAGCAGAACGCGGGCAACGCGGCCGCCATCGCCGGCTACATGACGAAGAAGCCGGGCATCTGCCTGACCGTGTCGGCACCGGGCTTCCTGAACGGGCTGACCGCGTTGGCCAACGCCACCACCAACTGCTTCCCGATGATCCTGATCTCCGGTTCCAGCGAACGGGAAATCGTCGACCTGCAGCAGGGCGACTACGAGGAGATGGACCAGCTGAACGTGGCGCGCCCGCACTGCAAGGCAGCGTTCCGCGTGCTCAAGGCCGAAGACATCGGCATCGGCATCGCGCGGGCCATCCGCGCCGCCGTCTCCGGCCGCCCCGGCGGCGTGTACCTCGACCTGCCGGCGCAACTGCTGGCGCAGACGATCGAGGCCGGCCACGCCCAGCGCTCGCTGGTCAAGGTGATCGATGCCGCGCCACGGCAGCTGCCGGCGCCCGAGTCGGTGGAGCGCGCGCTGGCACTGCTGAAGGGCGCGAAGAAGCCGCTGATCCTGCTCGGCAAGGGGGCCGCCTATGCGCAGGCCGATGCCGACATTCGCGCCTTCGTCGAACGCACCGGCATTCCCTACCTGCCGATGTCGATGGCCAAGGGCCTGCTGCCCGACACGCATGCGCAGTCGGCGTCCGCGGCGCGCTCGTTCGTGCTGGCCGAGGCCGATGTGGTGGTGCTGGTCGGCGCGCGCCTGAACTGGCTGCTGGCGCACGGCAAGGGCAAGACCTGGGGCAAGCCGAAGCAGTTCGTGCAGATCGATATCGCGCCGACGGAAATGGACAGCAACGTGGCGATCGCCGCGCCGCTGGTCGGCGACATCGGTTCCTGCGTGGGCGCGCTGCTGGCGGGGCTCGATGGCGCCGGCATCGACAAGCCGGATGAAGAATGGCTCGGCGCGATCGCCCAGCGCAAGGAACAGAACACGGCGAAGATGGCCGCGCTGCTGGACAGGAACCCGGTACCGATGAATTTCCACAGCGCGCTGCGTTCGATCCGCGACGTGCTGAAGGAGTACCCGGACATCAACCTGGTCAACGAAGGCGCCAACACGCTCGACTTCGCGCGCAGCATCATCGACCAGTACCAGCCGCGCAAGCGTTTCGATTCGGGCACCTGGGGCATCATGGGCATCGGCATGGGCTTCGCGATCGGCGCGGCGGTCACCAGCGGCAAGCCGGTGGTGGCGGTGGAAGGCGACAGCGCCTTCGGCTTCTCCGGCATGGAGCTGGAGACGATCTGCCGCTACGAGCTGCCCGTCACCACCATCGTGTTCAACAACAACGGCGTGTACCGCGGTACGGACGTGAACCCGACCGGCGGCAAGGACGTGGCGCCCACCGTATTCGTCAAGAATGCCCGCTACGACAAGATGATCGAGGCGTTCGGCGGCATCGGCTACCACGCCACCACGCCGGAAGAACTGGCGCGGGCACTTTCGGAGGCGATCGCCGCCGGCAAGCCTGCGCTGATCAACGCCGTCATCGATGAAACGGCCGGCACCGAAAGCGGGCGCCTGACGAACCTGAATCCGCAAAGCGCCGCGAAAAAGTAAATCCACACCTGTGATTTTCCACGACGCCGGCATCACCAATGCCGGCGCGGGGCCCCGCTACGACTGAACAAAGACCTCAACAAGGAGACTGCACCATGAGCAAGCCACTGGAAGGCATCAAGATCATCGACTTCACCCACGTCCAGGCCGGCCCCGCCTGCACCCAGATGCTGGCCTGGTTCGGCGCCGACGTGATCAAGGTGGAGCGGCCGGGCGCGGGCGACGTTACCCGTTCGCAGCTGCGCGACATTCCCGGCGTCGATGCGCTGTACTTCACCATGTTGAACAGTAACAAGCGCTCGCTGACGCTCGACACCAAGACCGCCGAGGGCAAGGAGATCCTGACGAAGCTGATCAAGGAATCCGACGTGCTGGTGGAGAACTTCGGTCCCGGCGCGCTGGACCGGATGGGTTTCACATGGGAGCATATCCGCGAGCTGAACCCCGGCATGATCGTGGCGTCGGTGAAAGGCTTCAGCGACGGCCACCATTACGAGGACCTGAAGGTGTACGAGAACGTGGCGCAGTGCGCCGGCGGCGCGGCGTCCACCACCGGTTTCGACGACGGCCCGCCGACCGTCAGCGCCGCCGCGCTGGGCGACAGCAATACCGGCATGCACCTGGCCATCGGCATCCTGACGGCGCTGCGTTCGCGCGATGTCACGGGCCGCGGCCAGAAGGTGGCGGTATCGATGCAGGACAGCGTGCTGAACCTGTGCCGCGTGAAGCTGCGCGACCAGCAGCGCCTGGACCGCGTGGGCTACCTGGAAGAGTATCCGCAGTACCCGCACGGTACCTTCTCCGACGTGGTGCCGCGTGGCGGCAACGCCGGCGGCGGCGGCCAGCCGGGCTGGGTGCTGAAGTGCAAGGGCTGGGAAACCGATCCCAACGCGTATATCTACTTCACGATCCAGGGACACGCCTGGGCGCCGATCTGCCGCGCGATCGGCAAGGAAGAGTGGATCGACGATCCCGCCTACATGACGGCGCAGGCGCGCCAGGACAAGATCTTCGACATCTTCGGTACCATCGAGGAATGGCTGAAGGACAAGACCAAGTTCGAGGCGGTGGACGTGCTGCGCAAGTTCGACATTCCGTGCTCGCCGGTGCTGTCGATGAAGGAGCTGGCCAACGATCCGTCGCTGCGCGCCAGCGGCACCATCGCCGAGGTGGACCACAAGGAGCGCGGCAAGTACCTGACCGTGGGCAGCCCGATCAAGTTCTCGGACCTGAAGGTGGAGATCAAGGGCTCGCCACTGCTGGGTGAACATACCGACGAGATCCTCGAGTCGCTCGGCTACAGCCAGAATCAGATCGCGGCGCTCCACGAACAGCGCGTCGTCTGACCCCGGGTCGGATTTTCCAGGTTCTTCCCGTTCGCGCGCCTGTTACGAGCAGGCGCGCATTTTTCATTCAGGAGCTCACATGACCACCGAGATCGACTTCGAACAGCTGGTACGCGGCATCGGCGACGGCGTCATCGTCTGCGATGCGGCCGGCGCGATCACGTTCTGGAACGATGCCGCCACGCGCATCTTCGGCTTCACGGCCAGCGACGCGCTCGGCCACTCGCTCGACCTGATCATTCCCGAACGGCAGCGGCAGCGCCACTGGGATGGCTATCACAAGACGGCGGCCACCGGTGAAACGCGCTATGGCAACGACCTGCTGCGCGTGCCCGCGCTGCACAAGGAAGGCAAGCCGCTGTCGATTGCGTTCACTGTCGCCATGCTGTACGACCCGGCCGGCCAGGTGGCGTCGGTCATCGCCGTGGTGCGCGACGATACCGCGCGCTGGAGCGAGGAGCGGGCCCTGAAGGCCCGCGTGCGTGAACTGGAAGCGGCCGCGCGCAGCGAGCCGGTGGCTTCCTGACGGATCACGGCGCCGTGGCGCTCACGTCCCAGCACGCCGCCGTGTAGCGCACGGTATCGCCGTCGACGAACGGTGCGAAGGCTGCCACGGCCTGCGGCACGATCGCCGCCCGGGCCGCGGCATCGAGCCGCGGCAGCGCGCGTCCCACGGGGCCCATCATCGTCGCGTAGCGGGCCAGGTCGCGCTGCGGGAACGCGCATGGCACGTCGCGCGGCGCGATGCGGATGTCCTGCCAGCCGGCACCGGCGAGAATGCCGTGCACGCGTTCCGCATCGGCAAACGCGAACTGGCCAGGATCGTCCGGCTTGCGGGGCGGCTGCGCCGGCAGTTGCGCGCCCACCGCGTGCTCGGCGGCAGTCATGAACGGATTCTCCTCGGCAGTGCGCCACGCGAAGAACCGCAGCGTGCCGCCGCTGCGCACCGCCTGGCGCAGGTTCGCGAACGCGGCGTCGGCATCCTCGAAGAACATCACGCCGAAGCGCGACACGAGCGCGTCGAAGCTGGCCGGTACGAACCCGTACTGCTGCGCATCCGCACACACGAAGTCGGCAGGCACGCCCCCGGCAGTGGCCTCGGCCCGCGCGACGGCGATCATCGGCGCCGAGATGTCGATGCCGGTGGCGTGGCCCGTGCGGCGCGCCAGCGCGAGCGTGGTGCCGCCGGTGCCGCAGCCTACGTCCAGCACCCGCTGGCCGATGTCGACACCTTCCACCAGCAGGGTCTCGATCCCGCGGAACATCTCGTCGAGCAGTTCGCGCAGGTCGACCCAGGCGTTGCCACCGGTGGTGTTCCATAGTTCCTGTTGAGTAAGCGGATTCTCGGCCATGTTTTGTCCTTTCATGTAAACAAATCAATGCTACCTGCTGTCGCGGGTGAATGTCCTGGACCACCGATCCGCTGGCTTCGGGCGATGCGGGATGGATTGGCACGCGGCGCCGTGCAAGGCGCCGAGCCACCTGGGGTGCCCGACCTGGCACGGGATCCTGCGCGCAGCGGAGGCGGGAGCGTTCGGAGCCGTCCGTCAGGAAAATAGATCGGAATGCGTGCCACTGCGCACGAAGATGACCTGCCCGTGCTTGCCGCTGTCGTCGAGAAGGTAAATGAGCAGGAAGTCGCCACCGACGTGGCACTCCCGATGGCCAAGCCAATCACCTGACAGTGCATGATCGAGCCATTCGGGCGGTAGTGGGCCGTCGTTGGCAATGAGCAGCGCCATTGCTTCCTTCAGGCGGTTCATGTCGTACCGGCCCGAATGGGACAGGCGCTGCCAGTCCTTCAGGAACTGCTTCGTGTAATCGCTGGCACGAGGAAGGGGCGTCCGTTTACTTGCCGCCGGCTTTTTCGAGGTCATTGATCAGTTCCTCCGCCGTAGCGAAGCGGGCGCGGCGGTTTCCGGCGAGCTCGCTCGCTTCAGCCATGGCCGCCCGGCTGGCCGCATTCGGCGCTTTGATTGCAAACGGCAACTCTTCATCCGCAACCACACGGGTGAGGAACACACGTACGGCGTCCGAAATGGTCAGCCCCATGGCGGACAGCGTTTCCGCCGCTTGCTTCTTGATGTTCTCGTCCACACGGACATGAATCATGGTGGTAGCAGCCATATTGAACTCCTCGAGATAAATTGAGATACATTGTATCTCGCTTGTTTGATTGCTGCAAATTTGAGCAGATCCGGTGGCGCGCGTTCATATATCGATATACGCCAATCGACTGAGGCGCTTGCCGCATTAGCAAAACCGAAACGATTCGTTCCCCCGCCCGGGAGCCGTCGTTACCATCCTTGCATCGTCATCACCTGTCATGACAGGCCAAGCAAGGACACCGCACATGACTCTTTTCCGGGCACTCGAATCCTCCGCGGCACCGCTGTACTCGCAAGTGCGCGAACGCCTGCGCGAGCGGATCGTCGACGGCACCTACGAACCGGAAGCGCGCCTGCCCGCCGAAAGCGAGATCAGCGCGATCTTCTCCGTCAGCCGCATCACGGTGCGCCAGGCGCTGGCCGACCTGCAGCACGAAGGCCTGATCGTCAAGGTGCCCGGCAAGGGGACGTTCGTGGCCCAGCCCAAGCCGACCCAGGACCTGGCGCGGCTGGAAGGCTTCGGCGAAGCCATGTCGCGCCGCGGCCATACCGTCATCAACCGCGTGCTCAGCCACCTGACGGTGCCGGCCGAAGCCCACGTGGCCAGCCAGCTGCACCTGCCCGCCAGCGCCCGGGTCACGGAAATCCGGCGCGTGCGCCATGTCGACGATGCGCCGGTGTCGTATGAAATCACCTACCTGCCGACCCGCATCGGCGACCGGCTGCGCGGCGAGAACCTGGCCGAACGCGACATCTTCCTGATCCTGGAAACGGACTACGGCCTGTCGCTGTCCCATGCCGACATCCAGATCGGCGCCGTCTCGGCCGACACCGCGCTGGCGAAGGCGCTGGACCTGGCGCCTGGCACCGCGCTGCTGCGTATCGAGCGCCTGACATGGACGATCGACGGCGAGCCTCTCGATTTCGAATACCTGTACGTGCGCGGCGACGCGTTCCAGTACACGCTGCGCCTGCCGCGCCGCACCACGACAACCAACCCTGGGAATTGAATATGGAGACAATCGAACAAACCGTCGACGTGCTCGTCATCGGCGGCGGTACCGCCGGACCGATGGCGGCCGTGAAGGCCAAGGAAGCCAATCCCGCATTACGTGTGCTGCTGCTGGAAAAGGCCAACGTCAAGCGCAGCGGTGCCATCTCGATGGGCATGGATGGCCTGAACAACGCCGTCGTGCCGGGCTTCGCCACGCCCGAGCAGTACGTGAAAGAGATCACGGTCGCCAACGACGGCATCGTCAACCAGAAAACCGTGATGGCCTACGCGCGGAACAGCTACGCCATGATCGAGGAACTGGACCGCTGGGGCGTGCGTTTCGAGAAGGATGAAACGGGCGACTATGCGATGCGCAAGGTGCACCACATGGGCACCTACGTGCTGCCGATGCCGGAAGGGCACGACATCAAGAAGGTGCTGTACCGCCGCCTGAAGCGCACCCGCGTGGAAATCACCAACCGGCTGGTGGCCACGCGCCTGCTGCTGGCGGAAGACGGCAGCATCGCCGGCGCCATGGCGTTCGACTGCCGCACGGCGGACTTCCACGTGATCCGCGCGAAGTCCGTCGTGCTGGCCACGGGCGCGGCGGGCAGGCTGGGGTTGCCGGCATCGGGTTACCTGTTCGGCACCTATGAAAACCCGACAAATGCGGGCGACGGCTACAGCATGGCGTACCACGCCGGCGCCGAACTGTCGGGCATCGAGTGCTTCCAGATCAATCCTCTGATCAAGGATTACAACGGCCCGTCGTGCGCCTACGTCACCGGTCCGTTCGGCGGCCATACCACCAACGCGAAGGAAGAGCGCTTCATCGAGTGCGATTACTGGAGCGGCCAGATGATGCAGGAGTTCTATAACGAACTGCAGGGCGGCAACGGGCCGGTGTTCCTCAAGCTGAACCACCTGGCCGAGGAAACCATCCAGACCATCGAGACGATCCTGCACACCAACGAACGCCCGAGCCGCGGCCGCTTCCATGAAGGCCGCGGCACCGATTACCGCCAGCAGATGGTGGAGATGCACATTTCCGAGATCGGCCTGTGCAGCGGCCACTCGGCCTCCGGCGTGTGGGTCGACGAACACGCCCGCACCACGGTCGCGGGCCTGCATGCCGCCGGCGACCTGGCCTGCGTGCCGCACAACTACATGCTGGGTGCCTTCGTGTACGGCAAGCTGGCCGGCGAGAGTGCCGCCGCGTACTGCGCCGCGCACGAGTTGCCGGCCGTCGATGCCGCGCAGGTGGAGGCGGAACGCCAGCGTGTCTGGGCGCCGCTGCACCGCGAGGATGGCCTGCCGCCGAACCAGGTGGAGTACAAGCTGCGGCGCATGGTCAACGACTACCTTCAGCCGCCGAAGGTCACGAAGAAGATGGAGATCGGCTTGCAGCGCTTCGACATGATCCGGCAAGACCTCGACCGCATCCAGGCGCGCAATCCCCATGAACTGATGCGCGCCATGGAGGTGCATGCGATCCGCGATTGCGCGGAAATGGCGGCGCGCGCCTCGCTGTACCGCACCGAAAGCCGCTGGGGCCTGTACCACAACCGCGTGGACTACCCGCAGCGCAACGACCAGGACTGGTTCGTGCACGTGCAGCTGCAGAAGCAGGACGGCGAGATGGTGTGCTTCAAGCGCGCCATCGAACCGTACATCGTGCCGCTGGAAGACCAGGAAAAAACCGCTTATCAACGCTTGCGGGTCGCCCAACCGCTGGCCGCCTGAAGGAGACGCAATGCCCACCACGATCAACATCACCAGCGTGCCCGTCACCGTGGACGCCGACAAGTGCATCGCCCACAAGGGCTGCACCGTCTGCGTGGACGTGTGCCCGCTCGACGTGCTCGCCATCGACCTGTCGAAAGGCACGGCGTACATGAAATTCGACGAATGCTGGTACTGCATGCCGTGCGAGAAGGATTGCCCCACCGGCGCCGTGCACGTCGACATTCCCTATCTGCTGCGATGATCCTTGGAGAACAATAAAATGAACCTGTCCAGACACCTGATCGGTCTTCCCCTTGCCCTGTCCCTGTCGCTCGCTTTCAGCGGCGCCAGTGCCGAAACGATCCGCATTGCCATCGGCACGCAGGACACCACGATCAACTGCGCCACGGGCGGCCTGCTGATCCGCGAACTGAACCTGCTGCAGAAGTACCTGCCGAAGGATGGCAAGTACAAGGATGCGAAATACGACATCGTATGGAAGAACTTCACCTCCGGCGCACCGCTGACGAACGAGATGGTGGCCGGCAAGCTGGACCTCGGCTCGATGGCCGACTTCCCCGGCTCCTTCAATGGCGCCGCGCACCAGAAGGCCGGCAAGAAAAGCATCTTCATCACCGTGCTGTCGGGCAGCACGCTGGGCTCGGGCAACGGCATCGTCGTGCCGAAAGGCTCGGCCGTGCAATCGCTGGCCGAGCTGAAGGGCAAGACGATCTCGGTGCCGTTCGCATCGACGGCCCACGGGATGCTGCTGCGCGCCGTGAAGGCACAGGGCTGGGATCCGGAAAAGGACGTGAACATCACCACGCAGGCGCCGGAAATCGCCGGCTCGGCCCTGCAGAGCAACAAGATCGAAGCGCATGCCGACTTCGTGCCGTTCGCCGAACTGTTCCCGCACCGCGGCTACGCCCGCAAGATCTTCGACGGTTCGCAAGCCAAGTCGCCCACGCTCCACGGCAGCCTGGTGGATTCGGCCTATGCGAAGAAATACCCGGAGATCGTGGTGGCCTACCTGCGCGCCGCGCTGGAAGCGGACCGGCTGATCGCCGCCGAACCGGAAAAATACAGTGAGCTGATCGCCAAGGTGACCGGCATCGAGGCCGAGATCAACTACCTGTTCCATGGGCCGGTCGGATTGCAGACACGCGATTTCACGTGGAAGCCGGAATACCGGCAGGCGGTGGCGACGTCGATCGAGACGCTGCGCCTGCTGAAGCGCACCGAAAGCGACATCGACGTGAACAGCTTCATCGACGATTCCTACCTGCGCACCGCCTTCAAGCAGGCGAAGCTCGACTACGACAAGGCGCTGAAGAACTACGCCAAGCTGCCGCTGTCCGCCAAGGATGCGGTGACGGGCAAGCCGATTGCGGACTTCCGCCAGCTCACGCAGATCTGGGTGCAGGGCGAGCCGCTGGTGCGCCACTATGCAAGCGCCGGCACCGCGTTCGCCGAGCTGCGCAAGCTGGAACAGGGCGGCAAGAAGGTGCGCACCGTGTATGCGCATGACCAGGATACGGGCCTGAAGCTGCTGGCGGCCGATGCGTGGTTCGTCGTCAAGGGCAAGGAGGTGGGAGCCTTCCTGCTGAAGGCCGATGCGGACGCGTGGGCGAAGAAGAACGGCGGGCAGGTCGTGGATTACGACAGGCTCAAGGCCGATACGGTCAACGCGACTATCTGAGCGGACGCCATCGTGAACACGACCGCATCCAAAATCCTGCGCGCGATCGTCGGGCTGTTGTCGATCGCCGCCTGCGTGGCAGCCTGGCAATGGGCCGCGTCGCGCCACGCCGACTTCGGCCTGGTCACGTTCCAGAACGTGCCGTCGCCCGTCGACGTGGTGGCGGCGGCGAAGGACCTGGTCGAATCGCCGAAGCTGTCGCAGCACGTATCGGCCAGCGTGTACCGGGTGTTTGCCGGTTTTGCCGGCGCCGCGGTGACCGGCATCCTGCTCGGCCTCGTCGTCGGCCGCTCGCGCTGGGTCGAGGACGTGCTGATGCCGCCACTGGAAGTGCTGCGGCCGATTCCCGCGGTGGCGTGGATCCCGCTGGCGATCCTGATGTTCCCGTCGTCGGAGGCATCGATGGTGTTCATCACCTTCATCGGCGCACTGTTCCCGATCCTGCTGAACACCGTCCACGGCGTGGAAGGCGTCGACCAGCGCCTGGTCGCCTCGGCCCGCAGCCTGGGGGCCGGGCGGTGGAGCATCTTCGCCGAAGTGATCCTGCCGGCGGCCGCGCCCAGTATCGTGACCGGGCTGGCGATCGGCATGGGCACCGCGTGGTTCTGCCTGGTGACGGCGGAAATGATCTCCGGCCAGTTCGGCATCGGCTACTACACGTGGGCGTCGTACACGATCCAGAACTATCCCGAGATCGTGGTGGGCATGCTGTTCATCGGCGCCATCGGCATGGGCAGCAGCGTGCTGGTGAAAAAGATCGGCAACCTGTTCCTGCCCTGGTACCTGATGACGAGGACGAAATCATGAACCGTATTTCAGCACTTGAAGAACGCGCATTGGAAGACGGTGCGCTGGGCGGCATCGACATCGACCATCTCACCATCCGCCTGGGGCAGGGCAAGCAGGCATTCGATGCGGTGCAGGATGTGTCGCTGCACATCCGCCCCGGCGAATTCGTCTGCGTGCTGGGGCCGTCGGGCTGCGGCAAGTCCACCCTGCTGGGCGGGCTGGCCGGGCACTGGCAGCCGAGCGGGGGCACCATCCGCGTCGATGGCGACACGGTGTCCGGGCCGCACCCGGACCGCGGCCTGGTATTCCAGCACCACACGCTGTTCCCGTGGAAGAAGGTACTGGACAACGTGGCCTTCGGCCTGAAGATGAAGGGCGTCGGCCGCGCCGAACGCCATCAGCGGGCGCGGGACATGTTGAAACTGGTCGGCCTGGAGGGTTTCGAGGACCGCTACCCGGTGCAGCTCTCCGGTGGCATGCAGCAGCGCGTGGAGATCGCCCGGGTATTGATCAACGGCCCGCGCGTGATGCTGATGGACGAACCGTTCGGCGCCCTCGACGCGCAGACCCGCCTGAAGATGCAGGAACTGCTGCTGGACGTGTGGAGCCGCGTGAAGACGACCATCGTCTTCATCACGCACGATATCGACGAAGCGCTGTTCCTGGCCGACCGCATCCTCGTGATGAGCCCCCGCCCGGGCCGCATCATCGACGAGATCCGGCTCGACTTCCCCCGGCCGCGCAGCGCGGACCTGGTGACGTCGCCGGAATTCACCCAATACAAGCGCCATTGCCTGGCGCTGCTGCACCCGCACGCGAACATCGTGCCGCTCGACCGCCTGAGCCCCCTGGGCCCGGCCGGATCGGCACCTCAACATGCACAAGGATAAAAAGACAATGACCGATTACGACGACCCGGAACTGGCGGACATCGCCGCACGGCTGCGCGAGCCGGATGCCACGGTGCGCCGCATCGCGGTACTCGCGCTGGCGGACTTCGATGGCGACGAGCCCCTGCCGCTGCTGGTCGCGGCATTGGGCGACGCCTCGGCCGACGTGCGCGCCGAGGCCGCGCGGGCGCTGGAAGCGTTCGAGACGCCGGACAGCGTGGCCGGCGTGGCGCGCCTGCTGGCCGATGACGACGAAGACGTGCGCGCCGCCGCCGCGCAAAGCCTGGCGCAACTGAAGGTGGCCTCGTCGGCCATCGCGGTGTTGCCTTACCTCGCCAGCGGTGACAGTTTCGTGCGCGCCGCGGCGCTGCGTGCCGTGCGCGAACTGCGCGCGCCGGAAACGGCGGCGCCCGCACTGGCCGCGCTGGACGATACCGATCCGCTGGTGCGGCGCGAAGCCGTGTCCGTGCTGGGCTGGCTGAAGCACCTCGACGCCTTGCCGGCGCTGACGGCACTGGCGACCGGCGATCCGCATGCCGACGTGCGCCGCGCCGCCGTGGGCGCGCTGGGCGCCGCCACCGACGATGCCGTGCTCCCGGCGCTGCTGGCCGCCCTGGGCGACACCGCGTGGCAGGTGCGCGAGGAAGCGGCCGCCACGCTGGGCAAGCTGCGCCTGCAGGGCGCCGCCGCGGCCCTGATCGCCGCGCTGGACGATCCATACTGGCAGGTACGCCTGCGCGCCGCCCGCAGCCTGGGCCGGCTGCGCAGCGCCGATGCGCTGCCCGCGCTGATCGCCGCGCTGGCCCACACCATCAGCAACCTGCGCAAGGAAGCCGCGCTGGCGCTGGGCGAGATCGCCTCGCCGCTGGCCCTGCCGGCACTGCGCGAGGCGGCCAACGACCCGGACCCCGAAGTGCGCAAGTCGGCCCGGCTGGCGCTGCAGCAGACGGAGGCCGCGGCATGAGCGTCGGCACCATCGAAGCCATCGAAAACCGCTCGCGCGCCGGCATCCTTGCCGTGCGCTGGGCTGGCGGCAGCGAGCACGCCTTCACTCACGCCGAACTGCGTGCCGCGTGCCCCTGCTCCGGATGCCGCGCGCTGCGGCGTGCCGGCGGTACCGTCCAAGCATCGGCGGAGGTGCGGCTGACCGTCATCGAACCGGCGGGCAGCAACGCGCTGAACCTCGGCTTCAGCGACGGGCACGCGCGGGGCATCTACCCGTTCGCGCTGCTGGCCGAACTGGCTGGCGTTCATTCCTGAGTCCTTTTTGTCGGACCATCGCCCGACAAGAAATTAAGTCACGGCTCGGCTTTCGCACACATCGCCACCCGTCGGTGCGACGCTACTTTTCTGTCATCAGTCCGTCAGTGAATTGCTGAAGCAACTCGTCTGCCAACTGATCATGATCGAGCATGGCCGCGCTCATGTGCGTGAGAAGCCTGTCGCGTAGCTTTGGTGCGTGGAGAATGGCAAGCATGGCTGTCAATGTCGCCGGTGCCAGCATGCGGCGGGTATCCAGGCCGAGTAAAGCGGCCCCCGCCAGGCTGATGTCATAGCCAGTCTTTTCCATGACATCCATTGCTTCGTCGTACAGTCTGTCAAAGTTCCCGGCCCGATGATAATTCCCCATCAAGAACCGCAAGTCCAGTGCGTCCTTTGTGTGCTCATCGTGCCTGTCGGCCCATGCAAGCAACTTGAGCGCGGCAAGCCCGGGAAGCGAGACGACGCGTATGTCGAATCCGCCGACGTCGACTGTCAGCGCGGTTTGAAGCGCCTCACCATAGCCTGCGACGTTCATCACGACGTGCATGTCGGGCGGCCATGCAATTTCATGCGGCTTATGTTCCACTGCGCCAAAAGGCACGAGGTCCAGTGGATATGCTTCGCCGTGTTTGCCAGGTTCGAAATAGAGCCTGTGCGCGATGGGCGATGCTTCATGAAACTGCCCGGTCGCGATCAATTTTGTCCGGATCATGCCGAACTGTTGCCAATCCCGGATAGCGATCGCGAAATCAACGTCGCGGGTTGCACGGCCAGTGGCAATGCCGAAGACGTGCTGCATCAGAATATCTCGCGCAGTGGCACCGATGACGAAATGATCGATGTCATGGGATCGAGTGATCTGCTGAACTGCACGGAGGATTTCCAGCGTCTCTGGCAACAGCGGACGCTCCGACGGAATACTAAGCATCGTTCATTATGTCCAAAAGATGGGACGCGACTTCGATATTGCGTGGATCGCCGCTGATGAGCAGGTCCGCGTAAACCAGGGGAATGGGAGCGATGCCCTGTTGCACCTCCAACTCGGCGATCTTCCAAAATGGCTGTACTACTTCAATCGCACCCTGGTTATCCTTGCGTAGCCGGAACTCGCCGACAATTTCATTCAGCGCTCCAGGAACATCCATGTCCAGATAGATAGTAAATTGCTGAGGCTTCAGGTGCTTTGTTAGCACTGCTGCAGCCATTTCGCCGCCCCAGGCAGCTACGCCTTGCGTCGGAAGCCATTGGTACAAGCGGTCGACGTTGTCTGCTGCGAAACGCAGGCGTTCCAGTTTGGGCCTCAGCCGATTGGCGTATCCTGCGCTCCATTCACTGATCAGCAACCTCTCGTTCTTCAAGCGGCGTCCAGTCTTTGTCGTGGCAAGAAAATTCCGCGCGGCGAGCGAGTTGAACACTTGGCCAATCGAGCCTGTTGATACTTTTGCCGCCCACGAAATCTCGCGGTACGACGCGTTGATCAGTGCGGGTTTGGCGAGAAAAGCGAAAATCATCCGCAAGGCAGCCGGCGTGGCAAGGGAACCCGCTTCCAGTGGCGCATCGTCGGCAGCTGTCTTTAAGCCGGCAATGAATATAAACATGCATTGCCCGTCTGTCAGGTATGCGTTACCAGCGGCATCGAGAAACTGGATACCTGCGGCGCGGCAGCGCAGCGCCATTTCCTGGCTTAGCGCCGGTGTAATGAGTAGAACCGAGTTGCCCGAATTGGTACGCGCCCTCATGTCTGCGAGCACTGCAAAGTGGGAGATCCGCATCTTGAATTCGCACCTGTAGGTGAGGAGCGTTTCGTTGATCGCCAGTTCCACCATTCCTTCTGACAGCATCGAGTTGGGCATGACATGGCCGTCGATACCTGCAGAGTTGCGCAAAGCGGCCAGGACTTTTGGTAGCCATACGGCAAGTGTTCGTTCCCATTCTTTTGGGTTCATTTTTTTACTCCGTTCAGTAAACCCGAACAAGATATGATTATGAACACCTATGCTGTTCTGTTCAATTAATTTCATAGTTCAGAAAAACTGAACGTTGCAAATATCTGAACGGACGAGCCCGGCAGCGTTGGTCCGACGGGGGCATGCGGTGATTGCTGCCAGGTCACTTACATGCGCCGCCCGAAGCTCTGCGTGATCCGGTCCACCACGATCGCCAGCAGCACCACGCACAGCCCGCTCTCGAAGCCGAGGCCCACGTCCAGCTGCTGGATGCTGCTGAGGACTTCGCCACCGAGCCCGCCGGCGCCGACCATCGACGTGACGATCACCATCGACAGCGCCATCATGATGGTCTGGTTGATGCCGCCCATCACGGCCGGCAGCGCCAGCGGCAGCTGCACCTTGAACAGCAGCTGCCAGGGGCTGGCGCCGAAGGCCTGGCCGGCTTCGAGCTGTTCCCGGTCCACCGCCAGGATACCCATGGTGGTCAGCCGCACGGCGGGCGGCATCGCGAATACCACGGTGGCCAGCACGCCGGGCACCCGGCCCAGGCCGAACAGCATCACGGCGGGGATCAGGTAGACGAAGGCCGGCATCGTTTGCATGAAGTCGAGCACCGGCCGCAGCGCCGCGTGCACGCCGCGATGGCGTGCGGCGAGGATACCCAGCGGTACTCCCAGCAGCAGGCTGATGGCGGTGGCGGCCAGCGTCAGGCCCAGCGTCGCCATGGTCTGCGGCCAGTAGCCCAGCGCCTCGATCAGGCCGAGCGCCAGCACCGCCAGTACGGCGAATCCCGACGACACGCGCCGCCATGCCACCACCGCCGCGAGCGCGGCCAGCAGCCACCAGGGCAGGGCCTGCAACGCTGCTTCGACTGTGCCGGCGAAGAATTCGATGCCCTGGCCGATGACGTCGAACCAGGCGCCGTGGTGGTCGACCAGCCACCGCACGCCGTCGTTGATGTGGCTGCCCAATCCCAGCTTATCCATGCAGGGCTCCCGCCAGGGGCGCGGAGTGCGCCGCCCCGATAGCAGGCGCAGGGGCAAGCCAGGCCGGACTCGCGCCGCGGAAGAACTTGCGCACATGCTCGTGCGCCGGGCTGTCGACCAGTTCTTCGGGCGTGCCATGCTGCAGCAGCCTGCCGTCGTGGAGCAGGGCGATCCTGTCGGCCAGGTGCAGTGCCTCGTCGACGTCGTGCGACACGAAGACGATCGTGCGGCGCTTGTCGCGCTGCAGGTCGAGCAGCAGGTCCTGCATGTCGCGGCGGGTCAGTGGGTCCAGCGCCGAAAAGGCTTCGTCCATCAGCAGCAGCGCGGGATCGACGGCCAGCGCGCGCGCCAGGCCCACGCGCTGGCGCATGCCGCCGGACAGCTGGTGCGGGAACTGCTTCGCATTGCCGGCCAGCCCCACCTGCTCCAGCACGGCGGCGGCAAGGCGATGGCGCTCGGCCTTCGGCACGCCGGCGATCTCCAGGCCGAAGGCGGCATTGTCGATCACGCTCCGGTGCGGGAACAGCGCGAACGACTGGAACACCATCGCCATCGTGCCGCGCCGCAGGTACTGCAGCTTGCGTTCCGACAGGGTGCCGAGATCGTGCCCGCCGACGATGACCTGGCCCGACGTCGGCGGCACCAGCCCGTTCATCAGCCGCAGCAGCGTCGACTTGCCGCAGCCGGAAAGGCCCATCAGCACGCAGATCTCGCCTTCGCGGACCTCGAGCGACACATCGTCCAGCGCCGCGGCGCGGCCGCCGGCCGGCGCGTCCGGCGCGGGCGGATAGATCTTCGTCACGTGATGCAGGGTGACCGTGGCCGTCATGACGCTTCTCCCGGAAAGGTTACAGTTTGCCGCTCAGCGACAGGAATGCCGCGCGCGGTGCGCCCGCCAGCATCGTCGCGAACGTGCCGGCGGGATCGGCGCTGGCGAAGCCGTTGGTGCCGATCGTGGCGAAGTACTTCTTGTCGAACAGGTTGGCCACGTTCAGCTGGAGCGTCGCCTCCCTGAACGGACCGGCCGCGCCCAGCCTGTAGCCGGCCACCGCGTTGGCGATCCAGTACGACGGCACCGGGCTGTCGTTCAGGTAGGTGTAGTACCGCTTTCCCGTATATTTCGTATCGACGCGGGCGAACCAGCCGGCGTGCTCGAACGACAGCTCGGTGTTGAACAGCACGCGCGGCGCATCGACCACGCGCTTGCCGTTGACGTCGATCGCGGCCGCCCCTTCGTAGTACACCGGCGCATCCTTGTACTCGGAGCGGTTGTAGGTGAAGGAGTTGAACCAGCGCCCCCCTCGCGCCAGCTTCCAGTCCAGCGCCGCTTCCAGGCCGCGGGTTTCCACCTTGCCCACATTGGCCAGCGTGGTCGGGCAGCCGACGATGCCGGTGCAGGTGGCCACGGTCAGTTGCCGGTTCCTGAAATCCGCGGCGTACAGCGCCACCGAGCCCTGCACGTTGCCGTTCCTTGCGCGCACGCCCAGGTCGACCGTGGTCGAGGTTTCCGGCTTCAGGGCCGGCTTCGACAGGTCGAACGCCGCCTGCGTCTGCGAGAACGGGCCGTCGGCGCCGGCGATATGTGCCTTCAGGTTCTTCGACCACGATGTAAACAGTTCCGTTTGCGGCGTCACGGCGAACGTCAGGCCGGCCTGCGGCAGGAATTTCTTCGATGCTTCCAGCGTGCCGGCGGCACGGCCGCCGATATCATTGTCACCATCGATCGTGACCTTGGTGCTCTTGAACCCGGCATTCAGCTTCAGGCGGTGCTGCAGCAGGGCGATGCTGTCCTGCACGTGGAACTGGCGCGTCTTCGTCGTGAAGCGCTGCGCGATCACGGTGGAGAATGGATTGTCGAGGAAGTGCGAGGTATCCTCGGGCCCGGCCACCGCGTGGAACGCGCGCGACCACGAGTGCGTGCTGCGCTCGCCCCAGGCACCGGCGGTGACCGTGTGGTTGCCGATCTCCCACGCGAGGCTGGTGACCACGCCCGCGCGCTCGATACCGTATTCCTGTGCGCGGACCGAGATCGGCACGGTGGCGGAGGAGGGCGTGTAGGGCGTGTACCAGTGGCTCTCGCCGCGGTTGCGGTGGCCATACACGGTGGTATCCCAGCGCACGCCATCCACCGGGTTCAGTTCCAGTTTCGCGCCCGCCAGCCAGTCGTGGCGGATGCCGCGGCCCAGGTAGTAGGCGTCGTCGAGATTGTTCACGCCGCCCGTGTAGTCGCCGTTCGCCGCATCCACGGCTCGCTGCCAGTCGGGCGCATAGTTGTCCCAGCCGTATCCGAGGCGGCGCACAGCATCGAACGACAGGTCCTGGTAGTCGGCCTCGGTGCGCTCGGAGTAGTTGAAGAACGCGCCCAGCACATGCTTGCCCAGCTCCTGTTCGACGGCCGCATTGAACTGGTCCTGGTCCTGGCCGCCGTCACCCTTCCATTTGTCGGCGCGCTGGCGCGTGCCGGATGCATAGGCCCTGGTGCCGGTCGGCAGCAGGCCAGTATCGTAGCGGACGAACGTGCGCGAGGTGTTCTCGGTGCCGATCGTCTGGGCCAGCTGCACGCCGGCGGTATCCTGCGGGCCGCGCGTGGTGAACGCCACGGCGCCGCCCAGGTTGCTGGTCGATGCGGTGCCCAGCGCGCCGGCGCCCTGCGATACCGTCACGCTGCCGATGTTTTCCGACGAGATCGCCCGGCTGACGTGCAAGCCATTGTGGTTCCGGTAGCTCATGTCGCCCAGCGGTATGCCGTCCAGGGTAAAGCCCAGCTGGTTCTGGCCGAAGCCCCGGATGGAGATGTGCGTCGACCATTCGTAGGCGCCGAACGGGTCGGCCGACTGGAACGATACGCCGGGCAGCTTTTCCAGCGTCTTCAGGGGGCTGGTGCCGGGCGTGGCCTGCTGCAGGTCCTTGCGGGTGACGTTCTGCACCTGGCGCACCTGGCCCTGGACAAACACAGTCTCGATCGGCGCTTCGGGGCGGATCGCGGGGTCGGGGACGGGCTCCGGTTCGGCGGGAAGCGGCGCGGCAAGAGCGGCGCCGGAGAGCGCATGCAGCACCAGCAGGGCCAGGGGTTTCAAGGGAAACGGCGATTTGGACGGGGCGGACATCTTGGACTCTTGTGGTTGTGATGAATGAGGTGTCACGGCCTGGCGAGGCGGGCCAGCACGGCGGCCTTCGCATCGGTGCCCGCCAGCGTGGTCACGCCGGCCAGCCAGCGCTCCAGCAGCGCCGGTTGCGCCTTCAGCTGGCGCAGCGCGGCGGCACGCGCGGTGGCCTTCTTCGCCGTCACGTCGGCGATGATCGCGTGCTCCAGCGGGGCCGTGAATTCAATCTGCGCGAACAGCCTGGCCGCGTTGGGGCAGGCGGCGCGGTAACCCTTGCGCGTCACCGTGTGCACGCTGGCCGGGCCGAAGTCGTCGGCCGCGCCTTCCAGGTAGGCCAGCTTGAACGTGTTGTTCATCTGGTGCGGCTCCCAGGCCAGGAACACGATCCAGTCGTTGTTGCGGGTGGCCCGCGCCACCTGGCTCAGCATGCCCTGCTCGCTCGATTCGACGAGCGTCCAGCCCTTTAGCCCATGGCTGTTCGATGCCAGCATTTTCCGGATGACCGAGTTTGCGGGCGCACCCGACTCGATGCCGTAGATTCTGTTGTTGAACTTGTCCGCGTGCTTCGCCAGGTCGGCGACGCTGCGCACGCCGGCGCGGGCCACCGTGTCCGGCACGGCCAGCGTGAAGCGCGCCTGCGGCAGGTTGGCGCGCAGCTGTTCCACCGTGCCGCTTTTCAGCAGCGGCTCGACCAGCGTGCGCTGTGCCGGCATCCAGTTGCCGAGGAAGACGTCGACGTGGTTCTTCTGCAGCCCGGCGTAGGTGATCGGCACGGACAGCGGCAGCACCTTCTGTTCATAGCCGAGCGCTTCGAGCACGATGCCGCTCAGTGCATTCGTGGCGGCGATGTCGGTCCACCCGGGATCGGCCATCTTCACGACGCGGCACGCGGGCGCGTCGGCGGCATGGGAGGTGGCTGCAAAGGCTAGCGCCAGTGCAGGAAAAAGGGCAAGGGCGGGATAGCGTTTCATCGTGGTTTTCTTTCACCGGTGAGGGAAGGGAAACGCGCGCGCGCCTCCAGCGAATCGAGGTCGAGGTGGCTGCGGATGTACTGGCGGCTGGCATCGCGCGGCGGTTCGTAGTCCCAGGCATGGCGGGCGCCCAGTGCATTGGCCGTGCCGATCAGCCGGCGGCGGCGCTGGCTGGCCAGCACGCGGCGGTGCAGCGACGCCAGGTCCCAGCGGCGTGCCGCGTCGGCGCGCAGGCTGGCCAGTGCGCCGGCATGGCGGCCCGGCTCGGCAGCCAGGTTGCGCAGCTCGTCGGGATCGTCGGCCAGGTGGTACAGCTGCTCCGGGTCGGCGGGCGAATGCACGTATTTGTAGGGGCCGCGGCGCAGCATCACGATCGGCGCGAGCGCGCCTTCGGCGGTGTACTCGGCGGCCACTTCATCATGGCCGCCGGCGCCTTCCAGGTGCGGCAGCAGGCTGCGTCCGCCCGGTTCCAGCGGCGCGCCGGCGCTTGCCAGGTCGAGCAGCGTCGGCAGCAGGTCCACGTGGGACACCGATTCGGCCACGCGGCGCGGCGCGAAGCGGTCCGGCGCGTGCACGATCAGCGGCACGCGCGCCGACGGTTCGAAGAACGTCATCTTGTACCAGAGGTTGCGCTCGCCCAGCATGTCGCCATGGTCCGACGTGAAGACGATGACCGTGTCCTGCGCCTGGCCGGTTTCCTCCAGCGTGCGCAGCAGCTTCCCGACCTGCTCGTCGACATAGGAAATCGCGCCGTAGTACGCGCGCCGCGCGGTGCGCGCCTGGCCGGCATCGACGGGCGCGCGGGCGATGTCGATCACGTCGCGCAGGCGGCGCGAGTGCGCGTCCTCGTGGTCCGGCGTGCCGGGCACGCGCGGCGGATCGATGTCGTCGTCGCGGTACAGGTCCCAGTAGTCGCGCGAGATGGCATACGGGTCGTGCGGATGCGTCAGCGACACGGTCAGGCAGAACGGCCGCCCGTCCGGATCGCGCGCCAGGTCGAACAGCTTCTGGCGGGTGGCGTGCACCACCTCGTCGTCGAAGTCGAGCTGGTTGGTGCGCACGCATGGCCCGGCATCGGCAACGGACGCCATGTTGTGGTACCAGTCCGGGCGCACATGCGGCTGTTCCCAGTCCGGTGTCCACGTGAAGTCGGCCGGGTAGATATCGGTGGTCAGGCGCTCCTCGAAGCCGTGCAGCTGGTCGGCCCCGATGAAGTGCATCTTGCCGGCCAGGATCGTGCGGTAGCCGGCATGGCGCAGGTAGTGCCCGAACGTGAGCGCTTCGGGCGACAGCGCGGCGGCATTGTCGTAGCCGCCATGGACCGATGGCGGCAGGCCGGTCATCAGCGAGTAGCGCGCCGGGGCGCACAGCGGCGAGTTGCAATAGGCGGAATCGAACACGACACCCTGTGCGGCCAGGCGGTCGAGGTGCGGCGTGCGGGTGACGCGGTTGCCGTATGCCGCCAGCGCGCGGGGCGTCAGCTGGTCGGCCATCACGATCAGGATATTTGGCCGATGCGTTGGCCGATGCGTTGGCCGATGCGTCGGTCGATGCGTGGGTTGGCGTGGTGCATTCATGGCCGGATTCTGCACCGGCCACCGGTAATGGAAAACGTATTAATTCGCATAATCTTATGAATTATTCATAATCCATGCTTATGCGTAATTTTTCGTTTTCTTCCATGGATTCAGGCACTTAAAATCACGAAACCTGATCCATGCATAAGGAAAAAGAATGGGAAACGATGTGCCGATGCAAAGCCTGCTGCTGTTCGCCTGCGCGGTGCGCCACCTGAATTTCACGCAGGTCGCCGAGGAATTCGGCACCACGCAGCCGGCCGTCAGCCAGCGCATCGCGGCATTGGAAAAATACCTGGGCACCGCCTTGTTCAAGCGCGCGCATCGCGGCGTGGTGCTCACCGCGGAAGGCGCCGCGCTGTACGATGCCGTGCACGATCACCTGGCCGCGGTACAGGGAGCGGTGGAGCGGCTGCGCACGCGGCGGCGGCGCGAGGTGCTGACGGTGGCGACCGATTTTGCGTTCGCCAATTTCTGGCTGATGCCCCGGCTGGCGGCGTTCCAGGAAGCGAAGCCGGCGCTGGACGTGCGCATCGTCACGTCGCAGAACGGTTTCGACATCCGCGGCGAACCTGTCGACCTGGCCATTTCATTCGGTGCCGGGCAGTGGCCGGGCTGCGATGCCCAGCCGATCCTGCCGGAAGTGGTCGTGCCCGTGTGCAGTGCCGGCCTGCTGGCGCGCCATGCCCCAGCCAGCGCCGGCGACGTGATGGAGATGCCGCTGCTGCACCTGGAGAGCAGCGGGCCGGTGCGGTGGATGACATGGCACGACTGGGCGCGAGCGCAGGGCGCCAGCGCGGAGAACCAGCGCCAGAGCCTGACATTGGGAAATTACCCGCTGGTGATCCAGGCCGCGGTGGCCGGCCGCGGCGTGGCGCTGGGCTGGCGCCCGCTGGTGGACGACCTGCTGCGCGGCGGGCAGCTCGTCAGGCTGCCCGTACCGGAAATGGCGACGCCGCGCGGCTACTACCTGGTGCGTCCGCATGGCCGCGCATCGGGGCCGGCCCTGGACAGCCTGCGTGCCTGGATCGCGGCCGAATGCGCCGCATAGGGGCTGCGGGCGTCAAGTCGCCAGCGCGCGCAGCACCAGCCCCGTGATGTAGGCGCAGTAGGTGCCGAGCGCGTAGCCCAGCACCGCCAGCAGCACGCCGACCGGCGCCAGCGATGGATGGAAGACGCTGGCCACCACCGGCGCGGACGCGGCGCCGCCGACGTTGGCCTGCGATCCCACCGCCATGAAGAACAGCGGAGCGCGGATCAGCTTCGCCACCAGCAGCATCAGGCCGCCATGCACGGAGATCCAGATCGCCCCAAGCAGGAACAGCCATGGCCGCTCGACCAGGGCGGACAGGTCCATCTGCATGCCGATCGTCGCCACCAGGAAGTACACCATGGCCGAACCGATGGTCGAGGCACCGGCGCCTTCGAGATTGCGCGCTTTGGTAAAACTGAGCAGCAGCCCGAACGTGGTGGCGAAGACCACCATCCAGAAGAAGGCCGACGTGAGGCTGTAGTCCTTCAGGTTCCACTCCGCCGGCAGGCTGCCGATCCATTGCAGCGTAGGGCCGGTCAGCGCGTGCGACAGGCCGGAGACGCCCAGCGCCACGGCCAGCACGATCATCACGTCGGCCAGCGTGGGGATGCGGGCATGCGCGGCCTGGTAACGTTCGATCCGCGCCTTGACCGCGTTGATCGCGGAGACATCGGCACCGGTCCAGCGGTCGAACGCGTCGGCACGGCCGGCCAGGAACAGCAGCACGGCCATCCAGAGATTGGCGATCACGACGTCGACCGCGACGAACTGGCCGAACACGTTGGCGTCGACCTCGAACACTTCCTTCATCGCCGCCTGGTTGGCGCCGCCGCCGATCCAGGCTCCGGTGATCGTGGTCAGGCCGCGCCAGGTTTCCCCGGCCACGGTTTCCGGATGGATGAAGCGCATCGCTTCGAACGACACGATGGCGCCCAGCATGATGCCGGCGGTGCCGGTCAGGAACATGATCAGCGCCTTGGGGCCCAGCCGCACGATGGCGCCGAAATCGGTGGCGATGCACAGCAGCACCAGGGCGCCGGGCAGCAGGTAATCGCGCGCCATCGGATACAGCTTCGAATGGCTGCCGTCGATGATGCCGAGCGTATTGAGGATGGCCGGGACCAGGTAGCACAGCAGCAGCGACGGCACGTAGGTGTAGATTTTTTTCCAGATGCCGTCGGGCCGTGACGAGGTCCAGAAGACGAGGCCGAGGATGGTGGCGAGTATGCCGAGCACGATGGCATCGTTGGTAACGAGTGGAATGCTGGTCTGCATAAAATGATCATCAGGTTGTCGTGGCTCCGGCGGCGCCCCGGGTAGGGGAGCCGGCAAAGGCGCTGCCGCCGGACGGTGTCCCGCGGGCTACGGCATTCTACAGGCGGCGCGGCGGGGTATACTCGCGGGGCCCCACTACTCCTCACGATCATGCCCCCCTCCAGCGACAAGTCCCCCGATAGCGCCAGCGCCGTCTTCGAAGCGATCCATTCGATCATGCACCAGTACCGCGCGCACCAGTACCGCGCGCTGCGCGATGGCCCGAGCGGCCTGACGCACCTGGAAGGCAAGGTGCTCGGTTACTTCGCCCGGTATCCCGGCGCTACGCAGAGCGACCTGGTGGCCCATTCCGGGCGCGACAAGGCGCAGCTGGCACGGCTGGTGCGCGCCTTGCGAGAGCAGGGCTTGCTGGAAGCCACCGCGGACGATGCGGACCGCCGCAGCACGCGGCTGCACGTCACCGAGCAGGGCAAGGCGATCGCGCGCAGTGTGCAGAAGAGCGGCGAGCAGCTGGCGCGGGTGGCGGCGGCGGGCCTCGACGAGAGCGAGCGCCGGCAGTTGCTGGCGCTGCTGGAAAAGGTGCGCGCCACGCTCGATGCGCAGGGTGCGCAAAACGCGCTGGGCGGTGAAGGCTAAGCTTCAGCGCAGCACCAGCGCCAGCACGGCGGTGGCGCAGGCCACGAGCGCGGCACCGGCCGCCGAGTGGCGCGCATGCTGCGCGGCATAGGTCATCACCGCCACCGAACTCCACGCGGCCACCGACAGCACGCCGCACCACAGCACGACGGCCTGGCCGGCATTGTCTGCCTCGTGCACGGCCAGGCAGCACCATAGCGAGATCGCCAGCGCGGCGCTGCCTCCCAGCTGCAGCAGGCGGCGCAGCGATGGCGCGGGCACGCTGCCGCGGCCGTGGATGGCTTCCCAGTGCCGGTCCATGGCCAGGCCCAGGCCGCCGAACCCGGCGGCGGCCGCGCCCAGCGCGGCGATGGTGAAGAAGATGGCGGCGCTCATGCGTTGCTCCCGGCAAGTTCAGGCTTGGCATCCGTTCCGCTGCCTGGTGTCGGCGCAGCGCGGGCGGCCTTCGGTGCCCTCGCCTTGCCCAGGTAATGACTGCTGTACAGCAGGAAGGCGCCCAGCAGCAGGGTCACCAGGTCGAAGCCGGCCACCGCCCAGATGCCCCGGGCGATGCTGGTACCGAGGTGGGCGCCGCCCGTGACACCGTTCAGCAGCGGCAGCAGGGCGAAGGCCAGGCCGCCAAGCGCCAGCTGGATCCGCCACATCGGGCGCCCCGGCTTGACCAGCGCGGCGATGGCGGCGATGCCCCACGCCGTGAAGAACCAGCGGATTTCCGCCTCCGGCCGCTGCGCGATGCCCGTCTCGATCAGCCGGTTGGCCCAGAAGTACACGGCCATCGCCAGCGGCAGGCCGGCCACGGCGGCGATGTTCAGGCCATCCACAAGGCGCAGGCTGAAGCCGACCTTCCCGGCATGGGCCTTCAGGTGCTTCGGCCGTTCCTTCACGGCCCACAGCAGCAGGCCGGTGGCCACCATCAGGCAGCCGGCCAGGCCGCAGGTGAAGAACAGCCAGCGCGTGAACGGATCGCCAAAGCGCGCCACGTGCAGGCCGTACATCACGCCGCGGGTATCCTTGGCCGCCCCGCTGTGTTCCGGCGCGGCCGATGCCACGCGGCCGGTCACGCCGTCGAACACGATGGTGGGCACGTCGTAGCTGATGGCGTGGCCGGTCTGCTGCGTGATCGAGACGGTGGCGTTGGCGTCGTTCGGGAAGGCCACCGTCACCCGGCCCACCGGCGCGCCGTTCCACGTGCGCGTGGCCTGTTCGACCATCGGCGCCAGCGGGGCCAGCGGCGCGGGCACGCGGGCCGCCTTGGCATCCGAGGGTGGATTGCCGAACAGTTCCGAGAAGAAGGTCTCCTGCTTGTCCTGGTACACCGCCTGTATGCCCTGCGGGAAGTACATGAACATCAGCGTCAGCAGGCCGGTGTACGTGATCATCAGGTGGTAGGGCAGGGCCAGCACGGCCGAGACATTGTGGAAGTCCAGCCACGAACGCTGGCCCTTCTTCGGCCGGAACGTGAAGAAGTCCTTGAAGATGCGCTTGTGCGTGACGATGCCCGACAGGATCGCCACCAGCATGAACATGGCGCAGAAGCCGACGATCCAGCGGCCCCAGAGGGGCGACATGTAATGCAGGTCGAAGTGCAGGCGATACAGGAAATCGCCGCCGCGCGTCTCGCGCGGGGCCGACAGTTCGGCGCCCGTGGCCGGATCGAGCGTCAGGTTCTTCAGGTTGCGCTGGCGGCCACCGCCTTCGCCCGGCGGCGGCTTGGCGTTGTAGCTTACGCGCAGGCCAGGCTCGCGCTCGGTCGGCAGCGTGATGAACCAGCGCTGCGACTTCGGCGCCTTGTCCTGCAGCGTCTCGACGGCGTTCGCCACCGCCACCGCCTGCGGGACCACCGCATGCGCCACGCCGTGCAGTTCGGGCTTCATCCACAGCGTGATCTCGTCGCGGAAGTAGCTGGCGGTGCCGGCCGCGAACACCATGAACAGTATCCAGCCCACCAGCAGGCCGGACCAGGTATGCAGCCATGCCATCGACTGGCGGATGCCTTCTTTCATGCGGCCCCCTTCAGCAACAGGATGGCGGCGGGCACCACGCCGGCGATCGCCAGGCCGGTGACGGCGCGCTGCGCCGTGCGCGCGCCGAAGCACCACATCGCCGCGCAGGGGTAGATCGCCAGCGCGGTCATGGTCGCCGTCAGCGCGGCTTCCACACGCACGGTCGGCAGGGTCAGTGCCAGCGCCGCCGCCCATGCGGCGGACAGTGCATAGCCGCCGAGGATCGCCGCGAGCGCGCGCACCGCGACGCCGGTGCGGTAGCGCCAGCCGGGGCCGGGTTTTCTGGGTTTGGCGGCTGGCGGCCCCATCGTTGGTTGTGCTTGCATGGCTGGCTTGTGAGGTGGCACGCGGCGCCGGGAGGGCGAATGTCCGGCGGCGATGCGTTAATAGGTGTGATTACTAATGGGTGCGAATACAAATGAGAACTATTCTCAATTATGGCAAGATTGGACCGAATGTGCAAGGATGAACAGCGCCGCGAAGTTAGTTGACCAAGTCCACCAATCGCGCGCAGAATAGGGGACCTTATCAACTAATTGGAGCGGCGGATGGAAGCAGGCATGGAAACTTCGAGCCGGGTGCGGCGCGTGCGGCACGAATTGAAACGGCGCGATGTGGAGGTGGTCGGCGTGGCGCCCCTCGGCGCGCACTTCGTGGCGGTCACGTTCCGCGGCGGCGACCTGGCGGACTTCGTTTCCGCATCGTTCGACGACCACGTGAAATTCATCTTCGACGATCCGTCCGGCGAGACGGTACGCCGCGACTACACGCCGCGCCGGTATGATCGCGCCGCGTGCGAGCTGACGATCGAGTTCGCGCTGCACGGTGAGGGCAAGGCGTCGGCCTGGGCGCGCCAGGCCGCCGTCGGCCAGCGCGTCACGATCGGCGGCCCGCGCGGCTCGATGATCATCCCCGCCGACTACGCATGGCACCTGCTGGCCGGCGACTCGGCCGCGCTGCCGGCGATCCGGCGCCGCATGGAAGAACTGCCTGCGGGCGTGCGCGCGATCGTCGTCGTCGCCGGCGGCGATGACGTGGCCCTCGCCACCGCTGCGCAGCTCGACGTGTGGCAAGTGGCCGACGGCGCCGCGCTGGTGGAGGCGATTCGCGCGATCCCGCTACCGGCCGACGATGCGTTCGTGTGGTTTGGCGGCGAAGCGTCGATCGCCGCGCAGGTGCGCGACGTGGTGCATGGCGAAAAAGGCTTCCCCCGTACCGCCAGCCGGATCTCGGCATACTGGAAGCGGGGCGCTTCCGACCATCACGAGGATTTGTAAAGCTCCGGCGCCGGGCCGGCGGCCGGGAGCCTGGAGCGCGCAGGACGCCCGAAGCGCGGCCCGGCGAGCACGCGCATCGCCACCCCGCGCGGCACGCCGCACTTGAGCATGAATTCGAGCGCGGGCGTGACGCCATCGGCCATCGATACCTTCACGCCCGTATCGACGCATTGCGCCGTGCGCCAGTCGGCCCGGGCCTCGTCGTAGACTGAATCGTCCATGGCTGCCTCCGTTGTTACGCTTGCAGCCATCATATCAAGTCCGGGACTTGAAGCGCATACTTCAGAAATTACTTTAACTTTTGGGAGATGGCTGAGTCGCGCATGGACAACGCGGCGGCGGCGCTGGCGGGCGCGGAAAGACCGTTGGCCGGCACCCGCAAAAACGGTGACAGTCACCAATTTCCATAGTTAATTCACCCCAAGTGCAAATACCGGGGTCAGTCCCGGCGGGTCTGACCCCAGCCCTTCGCTGTTGGGGGTGAATGCATGCGCTGTCAATGCCGGATGACGCTTAACTTCACGGCATTAGAGCCTGTCACCGTTTTTTGTAGCGGGCGCGGAAAGACCGGTGTCCGACATCCTGCGGGAGTCCGACACCAGTGCGGCCAACGGGCGGGGCTCAGAACGCGTGCTTGATGCCGGTGATGATGCCGGTCTGCCCCATGCCCGCGCCGACCGAGCCCCCGGCGGAAAGCGCGACGGCGGCCGTGCCGTCGTTGTCCAGCCGGCCGCCGGCAATGTAGACGGCGGTGCGGGTCGACAGCAGGTATGTGGCACGGAGCAGCGCCTGCTTCGTATCGTTGCCGGTGGCGCGGTAATCCAGCTTGCCCACCTGGCCGTCGATCGTCAGCAGCGGCGTGGCGTTGTACGCCGCGCCCAGGTAATACAGCCGGCTCTTCGGCTGCGTCGCCGAGCCTTCGTTCTCGCGCAGCAGCACGCCGCCGCCCACCTTCCAGTCGCTGCCCTTGACGAAGCCGGCGACGTGCAGGCGGCTGTCCGTCTTGTCGCTCGTGTTCAGGCCATTGGCCGCCGTGGGGCTGCCGTGGATCCGGTCATAGGCGGCCACCACCGCCCAGGTGGGACGGTCATAACGCAGCAGCGCCGACCATTCGCGGCAGGCTTGCGCATCGGCGGCCGATTCGCCGGCGCAGTTCGTGCCGGAGGCGCCGCCCGCAGCCGACGTGTCGCGTCCCAGGCTGTACGTGGCACCCAGCGTGACGCCGTTGAACGTGCCCTTGTAGGCGACCGAATTGTCGCTGCGGCCATTCGGCACCGCCGGATCGAGCGCACCCAGGCCGTATTGCGACGGGCCGAACACGTCGACGTCGAACGACGACACATACAGCATGTTGTAGTTGCGGCCGATCGTCACCTGGCCCCAGCTGCCGGCCAGGCCGACCCAGGCCTGCCGGCCGAACAGCCGGCCGCCCTGGTTGATGGTGCCGGCATCGGGCGCGAAGCCGTTTTCCAGCGTGAAGATGGCTTTCAGGCCGCCGCCCAGGTCTTCGGAACCCTTGAAGCCGATACGGGACGGGAACATGCCGCCGCCCAGGCTCGGGCTGCGCGTGACGCCGTTGCCGGCCGCGTCGGCGTTGGTGTAGTGCTCCACGGCGCCGTCGATCAGTCCATAAACTGATATTGAACTCTGTGCCTGCGCCGGCAACGCGCCGGCCATCGCGCAAGCGGCGATGGCGCTGGCGATCAGGGTTTTCTTCATGCTGTCTCCTCGAGTGAATCGGATGGTTGTTCGTGCAGGGATGAGCGATACCGCGCCCCGGCCGGAGGAGGGTGGCATCGGATCAGGGGAGCGGGCTCGCCGGCCCGCTTCAGGACAATCAGGTCTTCGGCTTGTTCCAGTCGGCGTCCTTGGCCGCGCCGCCCACCGAGTACAGGGCCTTGGTGTTGCGCGTCTTCTGGAACGCTTCCAGCGTTTCGCCGCGCATCGCCGCGTAGATGTGCAGGTTCGACACGCCCACCGCCGCGCCCAGCTTTTCCAGCAGGAAGAAGATCACGCCGTAGCGGATCATGCCCTGCCAGTCGCGCTGCGAGACCAGTTGCCGTTCGACGTCCGTCAGGCCAGCCTCGTCGTACGTGGCTTCCGGCGCTTCCTTGAAGCGCGCGCGGAACTCCGGCTCGATCAGCTGGTGCAGGTACTTGTTGATGCGGTAGGCGCGCGCACTGGTCTCCAGCGTGAACGGATAGGTACCCTCCAGCTCTTCGGCACCTTTCGTCTGGTGCGCGATGTGCTCGCGGTGCCGTTCGACGGCGCGCTGGTGCAGCGCCGGGTCCACCTCGACGGCATTCTGGTAGATCGACACGGCGATGCCGGTCATCGACGGCAGGTAGTACTCGCGGTGCAGGCAGTCGATCTTGCCGGCCATCGCGCCGCGCATGATCATCCACATCACCACTTCGGCGCTTTCCCAGCCGCCCAGGCGGGCGAAGTCGGCGTGCGTCAGGTCCAGCAGCGCTTCCGGGTCGGCTTCGAACATGTCGAGGAAGCGGCTGTCCCACTCGGTGTTGTTGAAGCCCGCGCGTTCGCCGTGCACCTGGTGCGACAGGCCGCCGGTCGCCACGATCGCCACGTCCAGGTCTTCCGGGAAGCTCTCGATGGCGCGGCGCAGCGCCTGTCCCAGCTTGTAGCACCGGCGGCCGGACGGCACGGGGAATTGCAGCACGCCCACCTGCAGCGGCACGATGCTGCCCGGCCATGGGTTCGGGCCGGCGCCGTCGTGCGGCCACATGATCGACAGCGGCGAGAAGCAGCCATGGTCGAGCGGCTTGTCCTGGAAGAACGACATGTCGAATTCATCGGCCATCAGCGACTGGCCGATGTGCTGCGCCAGGCCGGTGTGCCCGGCGATAGCGGGCAGGTCGCGCGCGCCGCCGCCTTCGTCGGCGGGCTTGTATTCGTCGCCGATGCCCAGTGCGAACGCCGAGTAATGGTCGAAGAAGAACGACGTCACGTGATCGTTGAAGATCATCAGCAGCACGTCGGGCTTCTTTTCCGCCAGCCATTGCTGCACCGGCTCGTAGGCCTTGAAGATTGGGGCCCAGACGGCGTCGTGCTGCTTGTTCGCGTCCAGCGCGAAGCCGATCGTGGGAGTGTGGGAAGACGCGATCGCGCCGATGATGTTAGCCATGATGTCTATTCCGTTGCAGTGGTTCAGGCCACGAGGGGCAGGTCATTCAGGTGATGCAAGCAAGGTCCGGCAAGCAAGGTCCGGCAAATGAGGTCAGCAAATAAGGTCAGCAAATAAGGTCAGGCAAGTACCTGGCGTTGCTTGCCCAGCGTGGCGGCGATGATCGCGATGGCGGCCAGCGTGGCCGGAATCGCCAGGATCGCAATGACGGCCGAGAAGCCCCAGCCCATCGTCAGCAGCATGCCGCCCAGGAAGGAGCCGGAGATGCTGCCGAAGCGGCCGATGCCCAGCATCCAGCTGACGCCGGTGGCGCGCACCGCGGTCGGATAGCAGGACGGCGCGAAGGCGTTCATGCCGGTCTGGGCGCCGCTCATGCAGAAGCCGGCCAGCAGCACCAGTACCGCGAACAGCGACGATTCCACGCTGGACGATGCCAGCATCAGGATGAAAGCGGCGCCGCCGATGTAGGCGGTGGCGATCACCTTGTTGGGCACCCAGCGGTCCATGAAGTAGCCGACGAACAGCGCGCCCACGGTGCCGCCCAGCTGGAACAGCGCGGTGATGTTGGCGGCGCGCTCGATCGGCAGGCCGGCATCCTTGATCAGGGTCGGCAGCCAGCCGCTCAGCAGGTAGATCACCAGCAGGCCCATGAAGTAGGTGGCCCACAGCGACAGCGTGGTTTTCCGGAACTGGCCGGACAGCAGCGCCTTGGCCGGTGCCGCTTCCTTCACGGCCTGCTCGCTGTTCGTGTAGGTTTCGGCTTGCGGGATATCGCCGCCGCAGACACGGCGCAGCGTGCGGGCGATGCGTTCGGCGGGGAACTTCCTCGTCACGAGGAACTGCGTCGATTCCGGCACCAGCCACAGGTAGAACGGCAGGCAGGCCAGCGGAATCGCGCCGCCCACCATCAGCACCGTGCGCCAGCCATGGTCGGGCAGGATCGCGGCGGCGCCGAAGCCCACCAGCGCGGAACCCAGGTTGAAGCCGGTGAACATCACCGCCAGCAGCGTACTGCGCGATTTCTCGGGCAGGTATTCGGACAGCAGCGTGGTCGTCGTCGGCATCGCCGCGCCCAGGCCCAGGCCGGTGAGGAAGCGCAGTACCGATAAGCTGATCACATCGGTCGCGAAGCCGCACAGCAGACTGAACAGGCCGAAGCAGAAAATCGCCGACATCAGCAGTTTCTTGCGGCCGTAGCGGTCGGACAGCGGGCCGACCAGCAGCGCGCCGATGGCCAGGCCGATGGGCGCGGCGCTCATCACCACGCCGAACGCCGCTTTGGAAATACCCCATTCCTTGGTGATGGCGGGCGCCAGGAAGCCCATGATGGCCACGTCCATGCCATCGGTCGCCACGATGAGGAAGCACAGCACCAGCAGCAGCCACTGGTAGCCGCTCATGGGGCGGCCGTTGATGGTGGCCCGGACGTCGAGCGATTGTACGGTATTCATTAAGTCTCCAATTGGTAAACACCTGTTTTGGTCGGGCAGCGCGTGTGGCGGCGCGGACCTGCCCGGTAATGCCATCCTTGAATATCAGGCATCACCGCAAGGCAAGTGTACGTTTTGGCGTTCCGGGGAGTATTGCCATTACCTGCCGCAGCGTTGCAATCTGCTTATCGGCTTTGGGCGGAGGTAAAGGAATGTAAAGCGCGGGGGAAGCGTCAGCGCCAGCGGGCGGCGCAGGCGTCGATCTCGGCCAGCAGTGCGTTGGCGCCGGGCGACAGGTGGGCGCCGCGCCGGGTGATCAGGCCGATGCGGCGTTCGAGTCCGGCCATGTCGTAGGGCAGCACCGCCAGCTGGTCGGTGGCGATTTCATGGTGCAGCTGGTGGGCCGACAGGACTGTCAGCATGTCGCTTTCCACCAGCAGGCCGCGCAGCAGCGCCAGGTCGCCCGTTTCCACCGCCGGCACCGGCGGGGACACGCCGCGGCCGCGGAAAAACGCTTCCAGCGATTCGCGCAGCGGCGTGCCAGCGCGCGACAGTACCCACGGGTAGCCGGCCAGCTCGGCATCGGTAACGTGGCGTGCACCGTTCGGCGCGGCCAGCGGATGGCCGCGCCGGGCGATCAGGGCCACGCGGTCTTCGATCAGCACGCGGTCCTCGAACGCGTCGCCGGCACCCTGGCGCAGCGCACCGACGATGAAGTCGACGCGGCCGGACAGCAGCCCGGCCGTCAATTCCTCGTACGGGCTTTCCAGCGAGCGGATGCGCAGCCGCGGATGCTTTTGCAGCACGGCCGCGATCGCGCCCGGCAGCAGTTGCGAACGCGCCAGCGGCAAGGCGCCCACGGTGACCACGCCTTCCACCACGCCGGCCAGCGCGGCGATGTCTTCCGGGATGTGCCGCAGCTCGGCCAGCACGCGTTCGAACCGTTCCACCCAGCGCCGGCCCGCGTCGGTGGGCACCATGCCGTGCGCGGTGCGCAGGAACAGCGGCTGGCCCAGCATGTCTTCCAGCCGCGCGATGGCCTGGCTGACGGCCGATTGCGAGGTGCCCACCGTGTGCGCCACCGTGGGCATGTGGTGCACTTCGGCCAGCAGCACGGCGGCCTGCAGCCGGCGTTCATTCAGCAGCGCCTCGATGCCGCCGACATTGCCGCTGAATTTTCCTCGATCATTGCTGGCGGGGCTCCGGTCCACGGCCTTTTCCAGCCATTTTTCGCGCAGGCGCACGGCGTCGTCGCGCACGTCGCGCAATTCGGCCTCGATGCGGTCGGCGCGCAGTTTCGCCAGCTGGCCGGCCGCCGTCAGCAGCATGCCCCGACCCTTGCGCTCGAACAGCAGCACGCCGAGGCTGGCCTCCAGCGCTGTCACGGAGCGTGCTACCGCCGACGAGGCACGGAACAGCGCATCGGAAGAGCGGCGAATGCCGCCGGTGGCGGCAACCACGGAAAAGGCATGCAGGTGACGCAGGCTGACCAAAGACATCGATGCGGACCGGAAGAGGGGCGATAAGGGAATTAGAACAAAACGCCGGGCACAACGCAACCACGCGGCAGGCGCCGCCACGGATACTGGCCGGCATGTCAACTCACGTCAACCGTGCCATGGAATATGCTCCCTCCGACCTGCGCGCCGTGCCCTGCATGCTGATGCGGGGCGGCACCTCGCGCGGCCCGTTCTTCGTCGAGGCCGACCTGCCGGCCGATCCGGCACAGCGCGACAAGGTGCTGCTGGCCGCCCTGGGCTCGCCCGATCCGCGCCAGATCGACGGCCTGGGCGGCGCGCATCCGCTGACCAGCAAGGTCGGCATCGTGCGCCGCAGTACCACGCCGGGCGTTGACCTCGACTTCCTGTTCGCCCAGCTGCAGCCGGACAGCGACACGGTGGACGTGACGCCCAATTGCGGCAACATGCTGGCCGCCGTGCTGCCGTTCGCGCTGGAACGGGGCCTGCTGCCCATCGGCGATGGCACGACGACGGCGCGCATCCTCACCCTGAACACCGGCATGCAATGCGACGTTACGGTGCCCACGCCGGCAGGACGCCTGCAGTACACGGGCACCACGCGCATCGACGGCGTGCCCGGCGGCGCAGCGCCCGTCAGCATCGAGTTCCTCGACACGGCCGGTTCGGTATGCCCGGCGCTGCTGCCGAGCGGCCGCGCGCTCGACCACGTTGCCGTGCCCGGCCTCGGCACCGTCGCGGCAACGCTGATCGACAACGGCATGCCGATGGTGCTGGTGCGCGCCGCCGATTTCGGCATCGCCGGCGACGAAAGCGCGGCGTACCTGAACGGCCACGCGGCGCTGAAGGACAAGCTCGAGGCGCTGCGCCTGGCTTGCGGCCCGCTGATGGGCCTGGGCGACGTGAAGGCGAAGAACTACCCGAAGATGTGCCTCGTGGCTCCCCCCGCGGCGGGTGGCACGATCGCCACGCGCTGCTTCATTCCGCACGTCTGCCACGACTCCATCGGCGTGCTGGCAGCGGTCACCGTTGCCACGGCCTGCGTGCTGGACGGCGCGATCACGCAGGGCATCGCGAGCGTGCCGGCCGGCCGCACGAAGGCGGTATCGGTCGAACATCCGACCGGCGAGTTTTCCGTCGAACTGGATGTCGACGGCCAGCAGGTCACCCGCGCGGCACTGCTGCGCACCGCCCGCCCCATCATGCGCGGCGAAGTCTTGATACCTTGTTAAGGATACGAATTAGATGAAAAAGCCACTGATCATCGACTGCCATGGCCACTACACCACGGCGCCCAGGGCGCTGGAGGAATGGCGCAACCGGCAGGTCGCCAACCTGAACACGCCGGAGCTGGGCCCGCGCGTGTCCGACCTGAAGATCTCCGACGACGAGCTGCGCGACACGATCGAAGCCAACCAGCTGCGCCTGATGAAGGAACGGGGCTCGGACTTGACGATCTTCTCGCCGCGCGCCAGCTTCATGGCGCACCATATCGGCGACTTCAACACCAGCGCCACCTGGGCGGCGATCTGCAACGAACTGTGTGCGCGCGTGGCGCAACTGTTCCCGGACCATTTCGCGACGGCGGCAATGCTGCCGCAGTCGCCCGGCGTGGATCCGGCCAGCTGCATTCCCGAGCTGGAGAAATGCGTGAAGGAGTACGGTGCCGTCGGCCTGAACCTGAACCCCGATCCGTCCGGCGGGCACTGGACTGCGCCGCCGCTGTCCGACCGCCACTGGTACCCCATCTATGAAAAGATGGTGGAGTACGACATCCCGGCGATGATCCACGTCTCCACCAGCTGCAATGCGTGCTTCCACACCACGGGCGCGCATTACCTGAACGCCGATACTACCGCCTTCATGCAATGCCTGACGAGCGACCTGTTCAAGGATTTCCCGACCTTGCGGTTCCTGATCCCGCATGGCGGCGGCGCGGTGCCGTACCACTGGGGCCGTTTCCGCGGCCTGGCGCAGGAAATGAAGAAGCCCCCGCTGGCCGAACACCTGCTGAACAATATCTTCTTCGACACCTGCGTCTATCACCAGCCGGGCATCGACCTGCTGACGAAGGTGATCCCGGCGAAGAACGTGCTGTTCGCTTCCGAGATGATCGGCGCCGTGCGCGGCATCGACCCGGAAACCGGCAACTACTACGACGACACGAAACGCTACATCCAGGCCGCCAATCTCACCGACGAGGAGCGCTTCGCGATCTTCGAAGGCAATGCGCGCCGCGTATTCCCGCGCCTGGATGCGCAACTAAACGCGAAAGGACAATGACATGACCGCTCCCCTGATCAACCAGCTCGGCATCGTCAAGCGCACTATCGAACGGGCCGACCCGGCCGCCGTCGCCCAACTGGCGACATTCGGCAGCGCCACGGTGCACGAGGCGATGGGCCGCGTCGGCCTGCTGAAACCCTATATGCGCCCCATCTGGCAGGGCGCCGAAGCCACCGGTACCGCCGTCACCGTGCTGCTGCACCCGGGCGACAACTGGATGATGCACGTCGTCGCGGAACAGATCCAGCCGGGCGACATCGTGGTGGCCGCCATCACGGCCGATTGCACGGACGGCTACTTCGGCGACCTGCTGGCCACCAGTTTCCAGGCGCGCGGCGCGAAGGGGCTGGTGATCGACGCTGGCGTGCGCGACGTGAAATTCCTGCGCGAGATGGGCTTCCCCGTGTGGAGCAAGTGCATCAGCGCCAAGGGCTGCATCAAGTCCACGCTGGGCTCCGTCAACATCCCCGTGCTGTGCGCCGGCGCGCTGGTCAATCCGGGCGACGTGATCGTGGCCGATGAAGACGGCGTGGTCGTCGTGCCGGCCGCCGATGCCGCGCGCGTGGCGGACGTGGCGCAAAGGCGCGAAGACCTGGAAGGCGAGAAGCGCGCCAAGCTGGCCAGCGGCGTGCTGGGGCTCGATATGTACCGGATGCGCGAGCCGCTGGCCGCCGCGGGGCTGACGTACATCGACTGAGCCCGTATCACGGCATTGCAGGGAATTCGTGGTGCACCGCACCGCGCCTGCAATGCGGTGATCCCTTGCAAGGGATCACTCTTTCAATTGCCGAGCTCGTGTCAGGGTGCCTGACCCCCTGACACGAGCTCGGCAATTCCTCTGGCTTCTTCCCGTGGCTTGTGTCACCCGCGCGTAGCGAGGAATTCGCCCTTGCCGACCGGGACCAGGCTGCACGTGAAGCCGTCGGCCTTCACGGCGTCGACGAAGGAAGCCATCTCGTCGGCATGCGAGACCGCGTTGTCGACCACCAGCAGGCCGCGCGGGCGCAGCACGCGGCGGATCTCGGGCCACCAGCCGGCATATTGCGTGCGGTCCGAATCCAGGAATACCAGGTCATAGGCCGCATCGCCGGCCACCCGCAGCACTTCGCCCGCATCGGCGTTCAGCGCATCGATCCGGTCGGCCAGCCCGGCGCGCGCGAAGTTTTCCTGCGCCATCGCGTACTTGGTGTCCTGCAGCTCGACCGTCGTTACCTTGCCGCCATCGGCGGCCGCCGCATCGGCCAGCCACAGCGTCGAGTAGCCGTTCGACGTGCCGATTTCCAGGATGTCGCGGGCCCGCGTGGCGCGTACCAGCACGGCCAGGAATTCGCCGGTATCGCGCGTGATGTTCAGCATCCGCTGCGCGCTGGCCGGATCGCCGCGGGCGATGCCGCCATCGTTGGCGGCACCGAATCGTTCGAGTTCATCCAGCAGCAGGGTCAGGTCGGCATTCATGGCGGCTCCTCGGCTAGGGAGCCGCCATGCTGCCAGAGTTCGGGTTGGAATGGCAACGCGATCGTCTGCTCGCTGCTGTCGCGTTGCATCTGGCCGCTGTAAGAGCGGCTAGAAGAATGTGGTGCCGGTATATTTCCCGACCGCCGGCGCCGGTAGTGGCGGGTTGCTCCGCCAGGTGTGCCCCTCTCCACAGAAGCAGGCGTATTCTGCCGTTTGAATGTGACAAGAGTTTGACCTGCGTCAGGTTGACCGCTTTAATACAGCCATGAATACCGCCATGACGACCGATTCCCTCCTGCGGCAAGCCGTCGCGCATCACCAGCGTGGCGCATTCGCCGACGCCGAGGCGCTGTATGCGCATGTCCTGCAACACGATCCGGCCAACTTCGATGCGCTGCACCTCACCGGGGTGCTGGCACGCCAGCGCGGCGATGCGCAGCGGGCGCTGGAGCTGATCGGCCGCGCCATCGCGCTCGATGGCACGCGCGCGATCGCCCATTGCAACCTCGGCGCGGCACAGCAGGATGCCGGGTGCGACGGCGACGCGCTGGCCAGCTATGAGCGGGCGCTGGCGCTGCAGCCGGACTACCCGCTGGCGCTGTGCAACCGCGCCAACGCGCTGCGCCGCCTCGGCCGCGTGGACGAAGCGCTGGACGGCTACGCGGCCGCGCTGGCACTGTCGCCGCGCTATCCGGAAGCGCTGTGCAACCGCGCGCTGGCATTGCAGGAACTGGGCCGGCACGATGCGGCGCTGGACGGCTTCGCCGCGGCGCTGGCCGCCCGGCCGGCCTACCCGGAAGCGGTCAACGGCGCCGCCGTCTCGCTGCTGGCCACCGGCGATACCGAAGGGGCGCTGCAAGGCTTCGACCGCGCGCTGCAACTGCGCCCCGGCTATGCGGAAGCCTGGTGCGGGCGTGGCGGCCTGCTGCTGTATGCCGGCCAGCCCGAGGCGGCGCTGGACAGCTGGCACCATGCGCTGGCGGCCCGCCCCGGCTACGTTAGGGCACAGCTCGGGCTGGCGAACACGCTGCGCGCGCTGGGCCGGAACGAAGCCGCCATCATCGCTTACCGGCAAGCCAGGAAGATGGGTGCCGACGCCGCCACCGTCGACTACCTGCTGGCCGCGCTGGGTGCCGGCGCGGCGCCGCCAGCGTCGCCGCCGGACTACGTGGCCGCGCTGTTCGACGGCTATGCCCCGCGTTTCGACCGGCACCTGGTCGAAGAACTGCGCTACCGCACGCCGTCCCTGCTTGCGAGCCTGTTGCAGCGGCACCTGCCCGACAGCGCAGGCAACGGCAACGGCTTCGATGTGCTGGACCTGGGTTGCGGCACCGGCCTGTGCGGCCCGCACCTGCGGCCCCTGGCGCGCCACCTGGGCGGCGTCGACCTGTCGCGCGCGATGCTGGCCCGGGCCGGGGAGCTGGGCGTCTACGATGAACTGGCATGCGCCGGCATCGAACCCTACCTGCGGGACAGCGACCGGCAGTGGGACGTGCTGGCGGCGGCGGACGTGCTGGTGTACATCGGCGACCTGGATGCGCTGTTCGGCGCCGCCCGGCAGGCATTGCGCGCCGGCGGCCGGTTCGCCTTCTCGGTCGAGGTGCTGGACAGCAGCAAGGAAGAGCACAAGGAAGAGCGCAAGGCAGAAGCCGGCTACGCGCTGCGCCCGTCCGGCCGCTATGCGCATGCCACCGCCTATCTGCAGCGCCTCGTCGCCCGCCATGGTTTTGCCGTACTGGCACTGGAGCGGTGCACCTTGCGGCAGGACAGCGGCGTGGACGTGGCCGGCCTGCTGGCGGTGATGGCGCGGGACTGAGCGCCGGCCCGCCTGGTCAGCGCGACGATTTGCGGGCGGCCGCGGTATCGGCGGAAGGGCCGCCGAGCTTGAACACCGCCGTCACCGACTGCGCGAACGGGATCGCCGGCGGCACCGAATACGCCTTGATGCCCTGTGCCGCCGGCAGCGTGGGCCTGCCTGCGCCCGGCGGTTCCAGCAAGGCCTGGCCCATCTTGTCCAGCGGCGCGCGCGCGATCGCCACGGCCGGGCCCAGCTTGCGCCCGAACGCTTCCGCCAGCAGGGTGCCGTTGGCGCGCGCATCGGCCGCCGCCTGGCCCATCAGCTCGCGGTCGATGCTGTCCTTGTCGGTGCGTTCGAACGAGGCGCTCAGGCTGTCCACGTGGTCGCGTGCCAGCAGCGCCGCCACCAGGCCGGGCAGGCGGCCCAGGTCGCGCACCTGCACCCGGTAGTGGCGCGTCAGCAGATAGGCGCTGGTGCCGCCGTCCGCCGCCGGTTTCGACAGGGCCACGGTTTTCTTCGCCAGTTCCGACCCGTCGATATCGTTCCCGGCCACGCCATGTTCGGCCAGCAGCGCGGCGATGGCGGTGGACAGTTCATCGAGCGAGGCTGCAGCCTGTTCGGCGCTGCCATCCTGCGCGCCGGTGTCGAAATACAGGGCGGCGATGTCGGGCGCCACCCATATCTGCGCCTTGCCGGTGGTGGAAACAAAGGGGTGGGCGGGCAGGTCGGCGGCACTGGCGGCACTGGCGACCATGGCTGCACAACCGGCGGCCGCCACCAGGATGGGCAGGAGGCGACGCCTCACTTGAGCAGCCACGTGTATTGCATGCGCATCCATGACGCGACCGGCTTGCCGTCCTTCACGCCGGGAACGAACCGGCATTTGCGGATTCCTTCGCGCGCGGCTTCATCCAGTGCCGGGTGGCCGCTCGACTGCTTCACCTCCGCATCCCCCACGGTGCCATCCGTGTCGATCAGGAAGGCCAGCGTCACGGTACCCGTGTGGTGGGCCGCCAGCGACGCTTTCGGCCACACCGGCTTGGCGCAGGTCTTGAAGTCGACGACGGCTCGCTTGTCCGGATCGGCCGTCACCACGTCCGCCTGCGCCGCGCCGGCGAAAAAGGCGCCGGCCAGCGCCAGTGCCGGCAGCACGGCGGCCAGCGCGGTGGCGACGGTGGTCGAAGGATCGCGCCCGGTGGCGGGGCGCAGCAGTCGGGTAACACGCTTCATCAAGTCTCCTCCATCGGCCGCGAGGGCCGGTTCGTGGTGGGCGAACTGGCGCTTTTCCAGTTCGGACAGGGCATGCGCCAGGCGGCGCGGACCACCGGCGTGGCCAGCGGCGAGATCGTCCGCGACCAGTTCGCGTTCGAACCGGATGCGGCGCGACAGCCGCCACACGGCGGGGTGGTAGAACAGCAGGGTTTCGGCCAGGTTCTGCAATACATTCACCAGGTAGTCGTGGCGGCGGATATGGGCCATTTCATGCGCCAGCAGCGCGTGCAGCAGGTCCGGCGGCATGCCCGACAGCAGGCTGGCCGGCACCAGCACGACGGGGCGCCAGCAGCCCGCCGCGACCGGGCTGGCCAGGCCCTGCACGACGCGCAGCCGCACCCGGCGCGCCACGCCCATCGCGCCGGCCAGCCGGTCCAGCCGCGCCTGCCACGACGGATCGTGTGCGCCGGTGCGCACGGCACGCGCGATCCATGCCATGCCGAGTGCCGTACGGGCCAGCAGCGCCATGCAGCATGCCGCCCAGGCCGCGACGATCCAGCCCATGTGCGCCTGCACCAGCCCGGCAAGCCCGCCGGCCTGCAAGGAGCCATCCAGCTGGACGACGGCACCGCCGCCCGCGGCCGCCGTGGCCTCGTGCAGCCGCAGTGCCAGCGTGGCGGCCGGCCACAGCACGCAGGCCAGCAGGCCGGTGCAGGCCATCGCATAGCGCAGCTGCGGCCGGGCATCGCGCAACGCGGCCAGTACCAGCGCGGTGACGGCACCGGCAAGCGCACCCTGCCACAGGAAATGCACGAGGGTCCAGCCCAGCGCATCGACGACGCCGCCAGGCCGCAAGAACATCGCCGTCATTCTTTTTCCTCCCGGAGCATGCGTTCGATCTCCTCGCGGTCCTTGCGCGAGATGCCGGTTTTCAGCGCGGCCAGCACCAGTGCCTTGGCGGAACCGGCAAAAGCGCGCTGCAACAGGTCTTTCAGCAAATTCGTCTGCAAGGCGTCGCGCGGCTGCGCGGGTGCGTACACATGGGAGCGCTGGCTGTCGTCGCGGATCAGCAGGCCCTTGCCGTGCATCACCTGCATCAGGCGCAGCACGGCGCCATAGCCCAGCTCGGGCCGGCTGTCGCGCAGCGCGTCGTGAACCTGGCGCGCGGTCGCGGCGCCCAGCGGCCACAGCGCCTGGAGCAATTCCAGCTCGGCCGGTGTCGGCTTCGGATGGTCGGCGGGTGCCGTCATGGCGGTTCCTCGTGATGTTTTTCACACGATAGCCAACATAGACCGACTTGTATACTTATTTTTGCCGTGGAATATGAGGAGTTGGCGATAAAATTCCAGCAGTCATAGACTCAGTTGTCTATGATCTTGCCAGTGGCATGCACTGGCGCGCTTCAGTGATCCCGTTGCGGGCCAGCGCCCCGGTCAGCCTGAAGAAATGGGATGTCGGGCGCATCGGCGCAGCGCGCGGGCGCCGGTTCCTGCCGCGGCATCAGGTTCAGGTGCACATGGATGCGTGCGGCCAGCTCGGCCGGCAGGAAGGGCTTGCTGACGAAGTCCACGCCGCCGATCGACAGGCCATGGATGCGTTCTTCCGCCGATTCGGTGCCGCTGACGAAGATGACAGGGATGTCCTGCGTGGCCGGGTTGGCTTTCAGCAGGCGGCAGCAGGTGTAGCCATCCATGTCAGGCATGCGCACGTCGAGCAGGATCAGGTCCGGATGCCGGGTCTGTGCCAGGCGGTAACCTTCCTCGCCGTTGAAGGCAACGCACACGCGGTAGGGAAACTCGCTGAGCAGGTCGGCCAGCAAGCGCTGTTCGAAAGCGGAATCATCCACGATCAGGATATTGCGAACGGTGGCGTCGGTCGTCAGGTACATAACATGGGGATTACTGCGACATAAGGTTGGCGATGGCTTCCGGGCTGCATATATTATGCACCGTAATTAAATAGAAAATATCACCGTTCGCGTTGCCGGATCATTTTTTATCGCATAGCAAACGGCCAGTTGCCTATTCACTGTGCACGAATGGCCATAATGCTGAGCCCAGAGTGAAAAAACACGTTCTTTTATCCCGTCGGTGATTATTCGATAGTTTGTTCGGACCATTTTCAGGGTAAAACAGAGCCTCTGTTGCGCTCGTTCGTTTTTTAATGTGCACAAGTGGGAGGAATAATGAAACATACCGATTTTGGCCAGATGCCCTGTCCGATAGCGCGCAGCCTCGGCAAGGTAGGCGAATGGTGGAGCATTCTCATCCTGCGCGACGCGTTTTACGGGCTCACACGGTTCGACGAGTTTGAGAAAAGCCTGAAGATCGCGCCCAACATGCTGACCCGGCGGCTGGCCGGGCTGGTAGCGGGCGGCCTGATGGAAAAGCGGCAGTACAGTGCCCGGCCGCCGCGCTACGAGTACCTGCTGACCGAAAAGGGTCGCGCGTTCAAGCCTGTCCTGCTGGCATTCGTGGCATGGGGCAATGAACACCTGGCGCCGGAAGGGGCCAGCCTGCTCGTTGTACACCGGGAAACCGGCCAGCCGGCCGAGCAGATCCTGGTCGACAAACGCAGCGGTGCGACGATCAGCGACGAGGAGTACGTGTTCGCACCCGGTCCGGCGGCGCCGGAGGTCATGCGGGCACGGCTGCGCGAAGTCAGCCAGCGCGTGCCGTTCATCAAGCATGCGGGCGGTAACGGCACCGTCACGCCCGGCGCCAATTAGCTGCCCGGCGACGGGCCAATGAAGGCAGCACCGGCCGCTTCGCGCGGCCGGTGCTTTTTTGCCGGCCTCGCCTGGTTTTCGTGCACTTTCCCGCGCCGTTTTCCGCCTTAGTTTCCGCCTTAGTTTCCGCCTCAGTTCCCGCCTGATTCCCCGCCTCATTTCCACGCGTCACTCCCTGCGCCGCTTCCCGGCCTCACCGCCTCCCGGTCCAGCGTAATGTGCGTCTCCACCGCACGTTCCGCCGTAATATGCATATCTCATTCGATAAACCGCATAAGGAGCCTGGAAGTGGCTTCGCTCCGTGTTTGTCCAGTTTGTTGTCGGAGTTTGTGTCCGAGTTTCTGTCTCATATCGTGTCTTACCACCCGAAAATTTCAGACCACTACAGGAGAATGCAATGAACAAGGCAAGGATGTGGAAGAGTTACCTGGGCGTGCCGCTGCTGGCCGTGCTGATGGGCATGGGTTCGGCTTATGCCCAGTCGCTGGCGAAAGCCGACGAAAAGGCACTCAAGGACATGGCGATCGCCAACATGGCCGAGGTGGAAACCGCCAAGATCGCGCTGCAGAAGTCGCAGAATGCCGAAGTGAAGGCCTTTGCCCAGCAGATGGTGGATGACCACACCAAGGGGCTCGATGAAGTGAAGGCCGTGGCCCAGGCCAAGAACGTGACGCTGCCGAGCGAGCCGGATGCCAAGCACAAGGCCATGGCGAAGAAGCTGCAGGCCATGTCCGGCGAGAAGTTCGACAAGGCTTACCTCGACATGGCCGGCGTGAAGAGCCACAAGGAAGCGCATGCGCTGGTCGTCAAGACCCAGTCGAACGCCAAGGATGCCGACGTGAAAGGCCTGGCGGCGAAGCTGCAGCCCACCATCGACCAGCACATGGGCCATGTGCAGCAATTGGCCTCGTCCATGAAGGACATGAAGACCGGCACCGCGATGGGCGCTTCCGGCAGCGGCAGCACGGGCGGCTCGGCCATGCCGAAGAGCAAGGACAAGGTCGGCACTCAGCAGCAATCCAGCGGCAACACGGACAATCCGGCCAACCCGGCGAATCCGACCACCAATCCGGCGACCGCGCCGGCGAAATGACCTCGCCGGTTTGATCGCGGGCCTTGATCGCGAGACTCGATCGCAAACCATGGAAGCCCGGCGCATGCGCCGGGCTTTTTTTATCTTTCCAGACCCGGCTGCCTGACGCCGGGGCGCCGCGGATCAGCCCTCCGGCTCGATCGGCGGTTCGATCGTGATCTCGGTCTTCAGCGAGTTCGCGATGTAGCACTTGTCGTGCGCTTCATGGTGCATCGCCGCGATCTCGTCCTCGCTTGGCCAGTCACCGCCGGCGAACACGATCTCGGGGCGCATGGTGATGTTCGTCATCGACATCCGGCCGGCGCCATCCTTCTCCAGCAAACCGACGGGATTGTCGACATAGCTTTCCACGACATGGCCGCGCTTTGCCGCGATCGACAGGAAGAACAGCATGTGGCAGCTGGCTGTCGCGGCGACCAGCGCTTCTTCCGGATCGACGTTGTCGGCCACCGACATCGGCAGCGGCACCGACAGCGGCGAGGACGACGCGGGCACGCGCAGGCCGCCGTCGAAGCGCCATTCGTGGCCGCGGCTGTATTTCTGGTCCAGGAACGGCTGGCCGTTGCGCTGCCATTCCAGTCGTGCTTCGAATTGCATGGGTTTCTCCATCCGGTTGTGATGCCGTGAGTGTAGCGCGCCGGCTGGCCAATCGGCCGACATGCTGCCGGGCCGGGCCCTATAATCGCCGGCTGGCCGCCGCAAGGCGCCATCCAAGGAGGTCTCATGCAACTGTTTTTCACGGCGGGGTTCATCCTGCTGATCGTCATCTGGGGCGTGCTCGCGCCCGACACCATGGCTGCGCAATTCGACATGCTGCTGGCCGCCATCACCCGCAACTTCGGCTGGCTGTACCTGTGGCTCGTGCTGGGCCTCGTGCTGTTCGCCCTGTTCCTGGCATTCAGCCGCTACGGCGACCTGAAGCTGGGCGGAGAAGATGAAACGCCGGAATTTTCAACCAAAAGCTGGTTCTCGATGCTGTTCGCGGCCGGCATGGGCATCGGCCTGGTGTTCTGGGGCGTGGCTGAACCCATTTCGCACTTCAACGTGGCGCCACCGCCCGGCATCCGGCCCGGCACGCCGGAAGCGGCCAATGCCGCCATGCGCCATGCGCTGTTCCACTGGGGCGTGCACCCGTGGGCGGTGTACAGCATCGTCGCGCTGGCGATCGCCTTCTTCCTGTACCGCCGCGACGGCCGCTCGCTGATCAGCACCGTGACGGATGCGCTGCCGTGGCGCTGGCCGAAACGGCTCGGCGGCCTGTTCAACGCGCTGGCCGTGATCGCCACCGCGTTCGGCGTGGCCGCTTCGCTGGGCATGGGCGCGCTGCAGATCAACAGCGGGCTGGCGTCCGTATTCGGCGTGCCCAACACGGAGACTGCGCAGGTGATCATCATCGTCGTCGCCACCGCGCTGTTCGTCACCTCGGCCGTGAGCGGCGTCGACAAGGGCGTGCGCATCCTGTCGAACGCCAACATGATCCTGGCGGCGCTGCTGGCGCTGGCGGTCTTCGTCCTCGGGCCGACCGTCATCATCATCGATACGCTGACCAACACGGTAGGCACCTACCTGTCCGAATTCGTGCGCATGAGCCTGCGCATGACGCCGTTCCGCGACACCAACTGGGTGGGCGGCTGGACCATCTTCTACTGGGCCTGGTGGGTCTCGTGGTCGCCGTTCGTGGGCCTGTTCATCGCCCGCGTGTCGCGCGGGCGCACGATCCGGGAATTCATCATCGGTACCGTGGCGGCGCCGTCGCTGGCGGCCTTCCTGTGGTTCTCCATCTTCGGCGGTACCGCGCTGTACATGGAAGTATGGCAGCACGTGCCGCTCTCCGAAGCGGTCAAGGCGGACGTGTCGACCGCGCTGTTCCAGATGTTCCAGGCGCTGCCGGGGGGCGCGGCGATGTCGGTCGTGGCCACCGTGCTGGTGCTGGTGTTCTTCGTCACGTCCGGCGACTCGGCGGTGCTGGTACTGAGCATGATGAGCACCAGCGGCAATCCGCATCCGCCGGCGCGCGTCAAGGTGACCTGGGGCGTGCTGGTCGCGGGCATCGCCCTCAGCCTGCTGCTGGCCGGCGGCCTGAAGGCGGTGCAGACGGCCACCATCGTGTTCGCGCTGCCGTTCACGGTCGTCATCATGCTGATGGCGTGGTCGCTGTGGCGGGGCATCGTCCACGACTGGGACGAGGAACAGCGGCGCGAGCGCGAACTGCGCCGCAAGCTGCGGCAGATGGCGGGGCAGTAAGCTCCACTATACTGGCGCTTCCTCAACTTGCCGCCAGCCGCCATGTCGACCGCCGTCCGCTGCACCTGGGCCAATCCCGCCAATCCCCGCTACATCGCCTATCACGACGACGAATGGGGCGTGCCTTGCCACGACGAGCGGCGGCTGTTCGAGATGCTGAACCTGGAGGGGGCCCAGGCGGGACTGTCGTGGGAAACCATCCTGAACAAGCGCGACACCTACCGCGCCGCGTTCGACGATTGGGATCCGGTGCGGATCGCCGCCTACGGGCCGGACAAGGTGGCCGAACTGCTGGCCAACCCCGGCATCGTGCGCAACCGCCTGAAGGTGGCCGCGGCCATCAGCAATGCGCAGGCGTACCTGCGCCTGCGCGAGCAGGGGCAGACACTGGATGGCTACCTGTGGGGCTGGGTGGACAACAAGCCGATCCGCAACCACATCGGCACTCCGGCCGACCGCATGGCGAAGACGGATCTGTCCGACCGCATCTCGAAGGACCTGGGCAAGCGCGGCTTCAAGTTCGTCGGTTCCACCATCGTGTACGCCTACCTGCAGGGTATCGGCATCGTCAACGACCACGATGCCGCCTGCTTCCGGCATGCGGAGTGCGCGCGCCTTGGCTGACCGCGTCATCCTCGACCTGGCGTTCGACACGGAGCGCCTCGCTGCGGCCCGCGCGGCCGGAGACGGGCTGCACGACAGGCTGCACTACATCGCGGTGATGCCGTCGTTGCCGGAAGTGGCGGACACGGAGCTCGCCGCGCACTGGCGGGCGGATTTCCTGGTGGCGGTACCGGGCCTGCACCGGCTGGAACTCGATGGCGGCCGTACCCTCGTCGACATCGTGCTGGGCGAGGCTGAAGCGATGCTGCCCGAACTGGATGCGCGGGTCGGCGAATTCATCGTGCCCTCGACGCAGGCACCGTTGCGGGCGCTGGCGCGGCTCGCGGTACCGGGCGCGCGGCTGCAGGCCCCCCTGGGCGACGAAGCCTGGCGCCGTGCCCTGCGCGCCGCCGGCTTTTCGTGGGATGCCGAAACCGAACCCCTGCAAGCGCGCTACACGAGCCGCAAGCCGCAGCCGCCGCGGCCCGCGCCGCCGGTGCGCAGCGCCGTGGTCATCGGTGCCGGCGTGGCCGGTGCCGCCGCCTGCGAACGCCTGTGCGCGCGCGGCTGGCAGGTCACGCTGGTCGAGCGGCACGAGGAGCCGGCGCAGGAAGCGTCCGGCAACCGGGCCGGCATCTTCATGCCGCTGCTGTCGCGCGACGACAATATCCCGACGCGCCTGACGCGCGCTGCCTACCTGTACGCGCTGCGCCGCTGGCACGCGCTGGGCGGCATGGCGCCCGATGGCAGCGCGCCGATCCTCGGCCAGCAGTGCGGCGTGCTGCAGCTGGCTCGCGATGCGGAACACGCGGCATTGCAGGAAGAAGTGGCCGGCGCATGGCGCTATCCCGAGGAGTATGTGCGCTGGCTGGATGCAGCGCAGGCCTCCGCGCTGCTCGGTTCCGCCACGCCGCATGGCGCCTGGCTGTTCCCGCAGGGCGGCTGGGCCAACCCGGCGTCGGTTTGCCGGGCCATGCTGGCCGCGTGCGGCGAGCGCCTGCGGCGCGTGTTCCATGCCGAAGCGCTGGCGCTGGAGCGGGCGGGCGAGCGGTGGCTGGTGCGCAGTGCCGAGGGCATCGTGCTGGCCGAAGGTGCCCACGTGATCGTCGCATGCGGCGCCGGCGCGATGCAGCTGCCGCAGACGGCACCGCTGCCGCTGTACACGATGCGCGGGCAGGTCACCCACCTGGCCGCCGGCACCTTCGCGGCGCTGCCGCTGGTGGTGTGCCGCGAGGCTTACATGACGCCCGCCTCCGGCGGCATCGCCAGCGTCGGCGCCACGTATGACCGCACGTCGGACCGCGAGGCCGACCGCACGCTGTGGCCATCGAGCCAGGCGGAAAACCTGGCGCGGGCGCGCGAGATCCTCGGTGCCGCGCGCGTGCCGGACGACGCGCCGCTGGCCGGCCGGGTGGGCTTGCGCTGCATGGCGCCGGACCGGTTGCCGCTGGTGGGCGCCTTGCCGGACCATGGCGCGGCAAACCAGCCGGAGCGCCTGCGCGACGTGGTGCGCCACCCGGGCCTGCACGGCTTGCTGGGCTATGCCTCGCGCGGGCTGATCTGGGCACCTCTGGCGGCCGAGTTGCTGGCTTGCCAGCTTGACGGACTGGCATCGCCGCTCGAGGCCACGCTGGCCGCCGCCCTCGATCCGGGCCGTTTCTTGCTCAAGGCACGCCGGAAAACTGTCGCAATCGCGCCATAGCGTTGTCGTAAAACCTTGGGAAACCCGGGTAAACCCTGATTTCATGCGGGTTCACGGCTATAATTGCCCTACTGAAACTTTTGCGGGGTAATGATGGAAGATCGTGGCGGCTCGCCCGAGCTGTTCGTGTTTCTGGCTTCCACGGTACACGACATGAAGAATTCGCTCAGCGTGCTGGGCGGAACGCTGGAAAACCTGCTCGGCAAGACGCCGCAGGCGAACCAGGACGCCTCGTACCCGCAGCTGGCGCACATGCTGTACCAGACCCGCCGGCTGTCCGACAACCTGATGCAGCTGCTGGCGCTGTACAAGGAAGTGGGCAAGCCCACCTATCCGTTCGAGCCCGTCACTGTGCCGCTGGGCGAGCTGGTGCACCAGGTGGCCAGCCAGTCGCGCGTGCTGCTGGACGCCAAGGAGATCCGGCTCGACCTCGACTTCAGCCACGAGCTGCTGTGGACCCTGGATGAAGACCTCGTGATCGGCGTGCTGTGCCACGCGATCAACAATGCCGTGCGCTACACGCGCGACCGCATCCGCCTGTCGATCGCCGAACACGACGGCATGCTGGAATTCCGCGTCGAGGATAACGGCATGGGCTTCCCGCCATCGATGCTGGAAGCGGGCGCCGTGGTGGGGCAGGGCGTCAACTTCCTCACCAACAGCAGCGGCCTGGGGCTGTTCTTCGCCAGCGAAGTGGCGAAGATGCACAAGCGGCGCCAGCGCGGTGGCAGCATCCGCCTGGAGAACGGCGGCCCGCTGGGCGGCGGCTGCTTTGTCCTGACCCTGCCCTGATCCGCCTGCCATGACCAGTACCTACATCACGGCAAGCGGCGCGCCGGTGCCTGAAATCTCCGGCGTCGAGTGGAGCGAAAAACGCTACCTGATCGTCGACGATTTCGTCGGCATCCGGCAACTGCTGCGCGAATCGCTGCGCAATATCGGCGCCCGGCACATCGACCAGGCTTCCTCCGGCGGCGAGGCGATGACGCTGCTCGGTCGCACCCATTACGACGTGGTGCTGTGCGACTTCAACCTGGGCGAAGGCAAGAATGGCCAGCAGGTACTGGAAGAAGCGCGCGTGCGCAACCTGATGGTGCCCAGCAGCGTGTGGCTGATGGTATCGGCCGAGAAAAGCGTGGAATCGGTGATGGGCGCGGCCGAGCACCAGCCGGACGCCTACATCATCAAGCCGATCACCGAGGGCGTGCTGCTGACGCGCCTGAACCGCGTATGGCACAAGAAGCAGGTCTTCCAGCAGATCGATGCCGCGTACATCGACAAGGATTACCTGCGCGCGGCCCGGCTGTGCGACGAGCAGATCGAGCGCCACAAGGTGCACGAGATCGACCTGATGCGCATGAAGGCGGCCCTGCTGCTGAAGGCGGGCGAGCCGGAAAAGGCGCGCGTGGTGTATGAGCGGCTGCTCGAGGAGCGCGAGTACAACTGGGCGCGCACCGGCCTGGGCAAGATCCGCCTGGCCAATGGCGACCACGAGGCGGCACGCCAGATGTTCCAGGGCGTGATCGCCGAAAACCGTTTCTATATCGATGCCTACGACCAGCTGGCCGCGTCGCTGGAGCTGCTGGGCCGCCACGAGGATGCCTGCGGCGTGCTGGAAAAGGCCGCCAAGCTGTCGCCGAACTCGGTGCCGCGCCAGCGCAGCCTGGGCAACGCCGCGCTGCGCATCGGCAACGTGCAGCTGGCCGAGCATGCGTTCCGCAAGTGCCTGGCCATCGGCGAATACTCGATCCGGCGCACGGTCGACGCCTACCTGGGCATGGCGCGCGTGTGCGGCATGAAGAACGACACCAAGGAGGCGCTGCGGCTGCTGGCCATCGCGCAGCGCGATTTCCCTGGCGAGGTGGTCCAGCTGCGCAGCAAGGTCACCGAGGGCCTGGTGTACCACGAGAGCGGCGACTACCGCAGGGCGCGCAAGTCCGGCGACCAGCTCGAGGCGATGCTGGAAGCGGAACCGAAGCGCCCGCACACCGCCACCTGCATCGAGATGGCCACGCTGCTGTTCGCGGTCGGCGTCAAGGATGCGCCGGTGGAGCTGCTGTGCCACGTGGTGCGCAACAACCACGACAACGCCGTGCTGCTCGACGAGGTGCAGAAGATCTTCGACAAGGCGCGCATGAGCGAGGAGGGCGTGGACCTGATCGCCGCGGCGCGCAAGGAAGCGTCGGAGATGATGAACCAGGGCGCGCTGCTGTGGAAGACCGGCCGGCTCGGCGATGCGGTGGCGTGGATGCGGGCATCGCGCGAACGCCTGCCGGACAATATGCGCATCCTGTTCAACTCGGCGCAGATGCTGATCAACCTGATGCAGCAGCAGGGCTACAGCGAAGAACTGATGATCGAGGCGAACGGCGTGCTGATGCACGTGGATGCGCTGGCGCCCGGGCAGCAGCGATTCGCGCAGCTGGTCGAACAGCTGCAGGAACTGGTGCCGCGGCGCCGGGATGCCGTCGATAGTGCGAATAGTGCGAATAGTGCGGACAGCGCGGCCGAGACGCCGGCCGCGGCCGGAGAATAAGCTGCCGCGGCGCGGGCGCTATTCCTTCTTCGGCACCGTCTTGCGCGCCGGTGCCTTGCGGGCCGTGCCGGCGCTGTCGGGTTTTGCTTCCTGTCCCGGCCCGGCTTCCGCTGCCTCGCCCGCACCGGCGGCAGGGGCGCCATCGCTGGCGGCTGCCGGTGCCGGCTTCGCCTCCGGCGTCATCGCGGTGGAGACAGCCTGCTTGAACTGTTCCTGCAGCATGTTCCACCAGATGGCGGGGTTGGCCATCTGTGCGGCCGCCGCCGCGGCGAGGTCGGGCTTCGGTGGCGCATCCTCGGCGGGCTTGCCTTCCGTACTGGCCGCCGGCTTCGGCTGCGCCCTGGCCTCGGGTTTCGCTTCCGGCCGCGGCGCCGGTGGCGGGGCCGGTCTCGGCGTGACCTTGGCGGGCTCGAACTGGTTGAAGAACGCGGCCGCGTAGGGATTCGCGTCGAACAGCGTTTTTTCCGGGCGCCCCGGCTTTTGCTGCATCGAGTCGGCCAGGCTCTGGCCCATCGACTTCAGGGTTGCAATCGTGCCGCGCTGGACTTCCAGCGCCTGGATACTGCTGCGCAGCATCGTGCCATTCAGGTTCAGCCAGGCTTCCACGGCCTTCAGGTCGTTGATCTTCTTGTCCAGCTCATCCAGCGACAGCGTGGGCGATGCTAGGCCGGGAACGCCCATGCTGCCCCACAGCGATTTCACGAAATCCAGGGTGTCCGTCATCACGGCCGCGCCGGGGATGTTGGACATTTGCGGTGTGCTCATGGCATGTCTCCAAAGCTTTGGTGGGTACCTTCGGCGCCTAGCGTAGCAGATTTGACACCATCGCCGGCAAAAAACGGAAGCGTTTACACTAGGGGGCATGACGATCGTTTCCTTTCTTTCCCGCCGGCGCCGCGCGCTGGTGCTGTGCGCGGCCACGGTGGCGCTGCACTACGTGACGATCGGCTGGCTGGCGGCACGCATCGGCACGGCCGATACGCCACGGGAACAGGTGCCGATGAAGGTCAGCGCGCAATTGCGGCCGGCGCTGCCGGCGCGGGTGGCGAGCCCGCCGCGGCAGGCGCCCGTGCCGGCCCCTGCGCCAGCCAGTCCGCGTCCGCCGGTGCCGTCCGCGTCGCGGATCGCCGCGCCGGCCGACCCGGTTCCCGAGCCGGTGCCGGAGCCGGTGGCCGGGCCGGTGCCGGCCGTGGTGGCGGCTCCCGTTCCAGTCGATCTCGTGGCACCGCCGGTGCAAGGCGGCGCTGCGCCGCGGCCTGCCGACGTACAATCGGCGGCCGACAGCACGCCGGCCGCGGCGGCCGAACCGATGCCAGGCCGGCGGTTCCGCGTCAATCCGCCGCCCAGCGCGACCTTCGAGCTGGAAGTGAACCGGACCGACGCGGATGGCACGAAATGGAGCGGCAGCGCGGACATGCGCTGGCAGACCGACGGCAGCACGTACAAGGTCGGCCTGGATGTCGGCATCAGCGTGCTGGTGGCGCGGGTCGGCCTGCTGGAACTGGCCAGCGAGGGCACGATCGACGACGGCGGCATCGCCCCCGTGAAGATGACGGAAAAGCGCCGCAGCCGCGCGATGACGGCCACGCACTTCGACCACGAGGGCAAGCGCATCACGTTCTCGGCCAGCACGGCCGCGGTGCCGATGGCGGCCGGCGCGCAGGACAAGGCCACCGTGCCATTCCAGCTTGCCGCGATCGGCCGCGGCGACGTCAACCAGTTCGGCAGCGATATCGATATCCAGGTGGGCGAAGACCGCGAAGCCACCGTGTACCGCTTCGTGCTGGTCGGCGAGGAGGAGCTGGAAACGAAAATGGGCCGGCTCGTGACGTGGCGCCTGGCGCGCCCGCCGCGGCCCGGCAGCTACAACGCGCGGCTCGATATCTGGCTGGCCCCTGGCCTGGACTGGTATCCCGTGCAGATCCGCAATACGGAACGCAGCGGCGCCGTGACAACGCAGACCGTCACGAAGATCCTGCGCCCTGCAAGCTGACCAAGGAATAACATGAAACATATCCCGTACCGTGCCGTGCTGGCGGCCTGGCTGATCGCAGCGTCGCTCCCGGCGGCCGCCCAGGACGAGCGTCCGGCGGTGAAGTACAAGTTCGACCTGCCGCCATCGGCGGAGCTGAGCTACACGGTCAAGGCCAGCAGCCACGGCATCCCGCTGTCCGGCAACGGCACGATCGGCTGGCAGCAGGGCGGCGGCAAGTACACGCTGGTGACGGAAGCCCGCTCCGGCATGTTCGGCAAGGTGCTCGAATACCGCAGCGAAGGCACGGTCGACGCCTGGGGCCTGGCGCCGGACACCTACTACGAGAAGCGCATCCGCAAGGGTGCCGGCACCACGACCTTCCGGCGCGATGCGAAAACCATCGACCTGGCCGACAGCGACAACACGGTGCCGATCCACGGCGGCGAACAGGATCGCAGCAGCGCGCCCTGGCAGCTGGCCGCCATCGCCCGCGCCACGCCGCAGAAATTCGTGCCCGGCTCGGAATGGAAGTTCTACGTGGTCGGCCGGCGCAACGCCGATACCTGGAGTTTCAAGGTGGTGGGCACCGAAACGGTCAAGACCGGCGTCGGCGACGTGAAAGCCGTCCACTTCAGCAAGGCGCCGCCGAAGGGCAAGGGCCAGCAGGTGGACCTGTGGCTGGCGCCGTCGCTGGAATGGTATCCGGTGCGCCTGGTGTTCATGGAAGAAGACGGTGATTCCTTCGAGCAACTACTTGACAGGGTGGTGAAAAAGTAAAAGTTGCCGGAAAAATGGGGACGGACCCCATTTTCCGGGCAATAAAAGCAGAAAAATGGCCACAGTGCCGAAATCCTGGTGCCGGACACCTTCTTTTCGGTGTCGGACATCGGTTTGTGCTGAAAAATCGCCAATTTGCCGGCAAAAACCGGTGTCCGACACCTGGTGGTGTCCGACACCAGCGGCACGATTTCCTCAAAAATAGGGTCCGTCCCCATTTTCCGGGCAACGATTGCCTTGCCGCCGGTAACGGTTTTGCTAGCTGGAACTGGTATACTCACGTCCCCGCCTGAGTTCGCAAGCCGTTGAAGGTTTAAGCAGCAGGGCGCCCAGAACCCCGGAGCGCGATGAGTAATACCGCACATGCGGCAGCCAGCACAGCCACGGCTGCCGAACACAATTCCATTGAGCACGAACAGGCACTGCAGGCGCATTTCCAGCCGCACGTGTCCGTCGACGAGATCGAGCAAGTCTTCCACCTGAAGCGCGCGCAGCCGCTGCTGCAGGTGTTCACGGCGCTGTTCCACGGCGGTTTCGAGAGCGTGCTGGTGCGCCTGCTGGTGCTGCGCGAGCTGGCCAACGACGCCACCTCGTCGGCGTTTTCGCGCGCCGACATCAACACGCGCCTGGCCTACCTGCTGCCGGAAAGCCTGGAAACGGTGCTGATGCGCCTGCGCACCAACGGCCTGCTGGCCTGGGATGCGCAGCAGGGCGTGTACCGCGTGACGCCGATGGCGCGCAACGTGCTCTCCTCGATCGACGCGCTGCTGACCCTGGGCCAGGACCACGACGAAGCGGAAATGGGCTTCCTGCTGTCGCAGGTGGCCGGCGCGCAGGCGGTGGGCGGCGTCACGTCAGAACAGCTGCAGCACCTGCTGGGCCGCCTGACCGACCTGACCGACGAATTCCGCGACGCCATCGCTTCCGGCTCCGAATTCCGCCTGCGCGAGTCGCAGGCCAAATGGCACACCGCGTGCGACTGGGTGGAAAAGGGTTCCGAGATCCTGCGCGCCATCACCAGCGACGAAAACGCCGATGCGGCCACGCACCGCGCCGCGCAGGCGATCGGCCGGGCCCAGAGTTCGCTGCTGAACATGCAGGGCATGTTCTCGCGCGCGCTGAACCAGATCGAGCGGCAGCGCGTGCACCTGGGCCAGTCGGGCCTGTCGACGACCGACATCAAGCGCTGGCTGCTGGCGCACCAGGATCTGGCTTCGCTGGCGGAAGACGCCATCGAACAGCCGGTGAAGCCGCTGTTCATCACGCCGGCCGAGATGATCGACGTGGCCGAGACCGAGCTGATGGCCGAGCGCGTGGCCGTCGTCGCCTCCGGCCTGCCGTCCGGCGAGGATGCGCCGCTGACGGTAAACGAAGACCAGGACATGCAGCGCGAGCTCGATGACTGGCTGGCGCGCCTGTCCGACTTCGCCACGCTGAACAATTTCCCCAGCATCGCCGACGAATCGCCGAAGGACATCAACGTGCACGAAGCGCTGCTGCCGGCCAGCTTCGCGGTGGCGTCCTACCGCGCGTCGATGCTGCCGCTGCTGGGCGACGAGGGCGAGGCAAGCCTGCAGGGCGCCACCGCCGCACTGGCGCGCCTGCCGCTGCAGTTCGCGCCCACCGACATGATGGTGCAGCTGGATGACATGGAGGTGGCCGCCATGACCCTGGCCCGCCTCTCCCTCGATGTGAACGATGGCGACAAGGCCGCGAGCTGACTTATGCGAGTTACAAAATGAATGACGATTCCCAGATTCTGATCGCCCGCCTGCTGACGCACCAGACGCTGCGCCGCGACGACCGCCTCGTGAAACGCGCGCTGTCGGACGAACAGTTCCGCCAGGAAGTCGATGCGCGCCTGCTCGCCACCGGCCTGAAGCTGCTGGACAATGTCTACGCGGACCACGTCACGCTGGCGCTGCACCGCGCGATCGAACCGAAGATCTTCGGCGCGCGCGACACATGGCAGAACAACAATTTCGGCCTGGCCCGCGACGGCGTGGCGCTGCTGGTGGTGCTGTGGGCGCTGATCATCCTGCCCAAGCGCGAGCGGCAGGAAACCCACCAGCACGCCGATGACGACCAGAACGACATGTTCGGCAATGACAAGCCGGTACCGCGCGCCGAAGACACGTCGATCGGCATCCCGTACAAGGCGCTGCTGGCCGACTTCGGCGACAAGCTGGGCAAGAAGACACGCATGGACATGAACCTGGGCATCCTGTCGAAGCTGGGCTTCATCGAGCGGCGCGGCGACATCCTCGTCGAAGGCCCGCTGCTCGACCTGCTGATGGATACCGACCTGCTGAAGGAACGCATCATCAACGGCGCGCTGGCCGAAGTGTTCAAGCGCGCGCCGGCGCAGGTCGTGCATATCCCGCGCGCCGTGCTTGCCGCCGCCAACGACACCGCCAGCGTGGATGACAGCGCGGCCGATCCCGCCGCCGAAGACGAAGTGGCCGCCGCGATCCGCGACGCCGCCGCTTCCGCCAACACTGACGCCGACCAAGACGCCAACGAGGGCGCCAACGACGGCGCCAACGATACCGAGAACCGGAGCTGACGCATGTTTCACATCAAATCGCTGGAGCTGGTCCACTGGGATTACTGGCAACGCATCAAGAACATTCCGCTGGACGCCAAGATCATCACGATCGCCGGCCAGAACGGCTCCGGCAAGACCACGCTGCTCGATGCGCTGCGCACGCTGTTCGGCCTCGATTGCTCGATGGGCCGCACGTACAAGCACTATGCCCGCCACTCCGGCCAGCAAAGCGCCTGGCTGCGCGCCGTGGTCGACAACCGGGCCCAGGGCCGGCAGCTGTCGAACCGGCCGTTCCGCTCCAGCGGCTTCTTCTCCGAGGATGAAGTCACGCTGTTCTGCCAGATCCAGAAGAACGGCGGCGACTGGAAGCGCCAGTACCTGATGCGGCCGGGGAATGTCGAGATCGAGGAAGTGACCGAGGCGAACGACTGGCTCGGCGTGGAAAACTACCGGAAGCGACTGGCGAATGCGGGCCTGTCGCCGGCGATGGCGAAGGTGCTGGCGCTGGAGCAGGGCGAGACCGACAAGCTGTGCGAGTACGCGCCGCGCCAGTTGCTGGACCTGGTGTTCCAGGTGTTCGGCGACAAGGAAGTGCTCGACGCCTACGACGAGGCGAAGCGCCACCAGCGCGATACCGAGGAAGAGCTGAAGCGCTTCGAGGCGGAGCTGGAGGGGTCGCGCGCGAACCTGGAAGGCCTGCGCCTGCGCGTGGCCAACTACCATCAATGGGAAACGCTGCACAAGGAACGCCGCAACCTGCAGGAAGAAGTGCTGCCCACGCTGGAGTACCACGAGGCGCGCGAGAAGGCCAACAACATCGGCCGCCAGCTGCGCGAGGCGAAAAAGCCGCTGGCGCAGGTGGACCAGGTGATCGCCGACAAGCGCCGCGAAGTGGAACGCCAGGCCTTGCTGCTGCAGGAAGCGCAGCAGCAGGAAACGGTACTCGAGCAAGAGTCGACCGTGCTGCAGACGCGCCTGTCGTCGCTGAACGCGAAGCTGAAACCGCTGGACAGCCTGATCGAACAGAAGTCGCGCCTGCAAAAGCTCGCCGCCGAAGCGGGCGCCGACATTGCCGACGTGGCCAAGCAGCTGGAAGAAAAGGAAGCGGAGCTGGCGCGCCTGCGCGCATCGCGCGATGCGGTGTCGTCGCGCATCGCGGCCGACAAGGCCACCATCTCCGCGTTGCAGGGCAAGACGGCGATGCCGGAGCCGGACAACGTGCGGCAGATGCGCCGCGTGCTGCGCGATGCGAACATCCCGCATGCGATGCTGTCCGATATCGTCGAAGTCACCGACCCGAAGTGGCAGGGCGCCGTCGAGGGCGTGCTGGGCGGTTATGCCTCGGTGGTGCTGCTGGAGAATGCGTCCGATGCGGCCGCCGCCTACCGCCTGGCGGAGAAGGAGCGCTATCGCCACTTCATCGTGCCCGAATGCGTGAAGGCGCACGAGCCGAAGAACGACAGCCTGCTGTCCGTCGTCCGCTTCACGGCGCGCGCGCCGGAATGGCTGATCGAGCAGCTGTCGCGCATCACCCGCGTGGATTCGGTGGAGCAGGGCGCGAAGCTCGGCAACATCGAGGAATGGATCACGCCGGACGCCTACCACAAGGAACGCCGCGGCGGCCGCTCGCTGTTCGTGGAAGTGTCGCGCTACCGCTTCGGTTCCGCCGGCCGCACGCAACGCCAGGAAGCCATTGCGCGCAACCTGCCGTCGCTGGAAGCGGAAGAAGACAAGTTCACGCTGCAGATCAGCAAGCTGGCTTCCGAGACCAGCGCGCTGAAGGCCCGCGTGGCCGGTGTCGACGCGGTGAAGGAACTCTCCGCTCGCGCCGATGAATTCGACGAGGCGGTACGCGCCGCCGTGCCGCTGCGTTCCGAACGCCTGGAAGTGGGATCGCGCCTGGGCGAGCTGCAAGGCCTGATGAAGAACGCGACGGTCGCCCGCACCCGTGCCGACGGCGCGTGGAACGGCGCGCGCATGGCGCTCTCCGAGGCGGAAGCGGGCATGCGCCTGAACTACAAGCGCCAGCTGGACCAGCGCTCCGACCACGCGCGCGCCTTGCTGGCGCTGCGCCGGCAATGGAAGCACCTGCCGGCCGCGTGGCGCCGCCCGGCGCGCCGCCAGGCCGTGGTGGCGCAGCACGTCAACGCGCACCAGGTCGACCTGCGCATCGCCAGCCTGCAGGCCAGCCTGGCACGCGACGACTGGGAACTCGACGCCACCGTCATCGACCAGTACGCGCGGCTCAACGAGCAGCTGTCGTCGCGCAAGAGCGAGACCGAGGAGCGCCGCTACCAGAACAACCGCGCGATCGAAGCCACCGGCAACGCGCGCGGCGCCTACATCGAGCGGCTGCGCTACACGATCAAGCAGTACACGAAGAACATCAAGGAGCTGGGCGAGCTGGCCAAGATCGAAGTCAGCGCCGATCCGGTGAAACTGGAGAACGACGACCTGCTGCTGGCGCAGGCCGGCCTGCACGTGCGCTTCAAGTTCGACGGCAAGGGCGTGATCGGCATGAACGACGGCGAAGCCTCCGGCGGCCAGCAGGTGATGAAATCGCTGGTGCTGCTGATCGGCCTGCTGAAGTCCGACGAAGGCTCCGGCGGCTTCGTGTTCATCGACGAACCGTTCGCCCACCTGGACATCCGCAACATCCAGCTGGTCGGCGAGTTCCTGAAGAACACCGACGCCCAGTACCTGATGACGACCCCGCTGACGCACAACACGGACGTCTACGACCCTTCCGAACTCACGCTCATCACGAGCAAGAAAAAGAAGGACACGCAGTGGGCCCAGCCGATCTTCGTGCTGCAACGCAAGAAAGCCGAAGACAAAGCCGCTGCCTGACGCCAATGTTTCCCAAAACCGGGGTCAGACCCCGGTTTCAGGAAATATTTCCAAAAATCGGGGTCTGTCCCCGATGTTGCATGGATAAGTCCACCCAAAGTGCAAATTCCGGGGTCAGACCCGCCGGGTCTGACCCCAGCCCCTCCGCCGTTGGGGTGAATGCATGCCGGTCGGGGCGCTACAGCCTGCGGTCGGCTAGAACCGGAACACCACGCCGCTGTACACCGAGAAGCCGTCGCCCGGATAGAAGTTGGCGGAATCGCGGCCCCTGGCGTTATCGACCGTGTTGGCGGCGGAGGCATAGTGCTTGTCGCCCAGGTTGCGGAAGTCCAGGTAGGCCTTCCATTTTTTGGCCGGGTCCTCGTAGCCGAACTTGGCGGCCCAGATCACCGCCGATGGCGCCTTCAGGCTGTTGGCATAGTCGACGTAGTAGCCGGACAGCGCGCGGGTATTCAGGCCGGCATAGAAGCCGCCGGCCTGCTGGAACAGCAGCTCGCCCTGGTAGACGTGGCGCGGCAGGCTCGGCAACTCGTTCCCGCCGTAACGCGGGTCATCCCGATAATAAAAATCGCTGAACGTATAGGCCTGGCGGTAGCTCAGGCGGCTGCCTTCCGCGCTCGTCCACAGCCTGGACGTCAGCGCCGCTTCGATCCCCTGGTGGATGGTCTTGCCGGCGTTCGCATTGGCGATCAGCGCATCGACACCCTGGCTGGCCTGCCGCACCACCGTGGACAGCAGTTCGCCGCTGATCCAGGAACGATAGAGGGACAGCGTGCCTTCGTGGCTGTCGCCGCCGGCACGCAGCCCGATCTCGGCCGTGGTGGCCTTCTGCGGTTTCAGCGGCCGGATATACGGCACGCCGGTACTGCCCATTTGCCACGTGACGGGCGGATCGATCGACCGCGAGACGTTCCCGAACACGACCAAGTCTGGTGTTGCCTGGTACCGTAAGCCGACGCGTGGCGCAACGGCGTGCTCGTTGTAGCGGACAGCGCGGGGGAAGCTCTCGGTCGTCGTCAGGATCGTGCGGTCGATATGCGCATCGCGGTCCACCTCGATCAGCGACAGGCCGGTCGACAGCGCAAGCTCGTCGCTCAGCTGCAGCTCGTTGGCCACCGACAGCACGGTGTCGCGCGAGCCCGTGTACACGGTGTACTGGCGCTCGGTCGTGCGAACGGCGCTAGCGAGGTCCTGGTCGTACGCCTTCACATCCCCGTGCAGCAAGCGGGTATCGCTGAAGGCGACCGTGGTGTCGCTGCGCTTGCCGAACAGGGTATCGCCGGTGCGCAGGTAGCGCAGCGACACGCTGCCGTCCGTCGAACGCCAGTCCTGCGGTGTCGTCGAATACCGCCAGCCGTTGTCCAGCGGGTAGTCGTTGTAGGCCAGGCCCAGCTCCAGCTTCGAGCGGGCGTCCAGCGTGAAGGTGGTCTTGCTCGTGATGAGCGTGGTGCCGGTTTTCTTGCGTGCGCTGGTGGTCGAATTGTTCTGGCGCGGATCGGCCTCCAGCTGGGCCAGCGTGATCGTGCTGCCGTTGCGCAGCTCCTCGTTGCGATGGCGGACGGTCAGGCGCGTCTCGACACGGTTGCTGAATTCGTGGCCGAGATTGAGGACGTATTCGTTGCCGCTGTTCGGGGTATCCCGCTGGAATCCGTCGCGCTCGTTGTAGAAGTACGCCAGGTAATAGTCGGTCTTGTTATCGGCCGATACGCCGCCGGTACCCAGCCCGAACTTGCGGTAGCCATGGCTGCCGGCTTCGGCGCTGACCGACGTGCCGGGTGCCGAGCGGCCGGTGTGCGTGACGAAGTTGATGGCGCCGCCGAGCGACAACGCGGCATACGAGAACGCGTTGGCACCGTTCAGCACTTCCGTGTAATCGAGCCCGTTCAGGGTCAGCAGGTCTTCCTGCGTGCCGCCGGGCCCCGTGATCGGCAAGCCGTCGTACAGGTACTTGATGCCCAGCGAATAGCCCTGGTAGAACGCGTTCAGCCCGGAGCCGCGAATGGAGATCTTGTTGGCGCCGTTACCGCTCGTCGCGGCGGCGAAGACCCCGGGCTGGTAGGCCAGCACGTCTTCCGCATTGGCCGACCGGCCGCGTTCCACGTCGGCCTGTTTCACGACGCTGGCGGTGCCGGCAATCTGGTCCAGCCGGGCCCTGGCCTTGTCGGAATCGCGCAATGCCTGGCCATTCACGACGACCGTCGCCCCCACCAGCACTTCGGCCGCGGCGGCGGCATTCGCGGCTTGCTGCGCGGCCGCGGCACCGCTGGCCAGGCACAAGGCGGTGCCGAGGCCGACGATCGCCGCGTTGCGTTTCTTCTTGGGATACCGCTCGTTCTTCTTCTTTTGCTTCACTTGTCCTGCCCCATGCCAGTTGAATAATGGCATACGGTACAAGCTTGCAATCTCCATCCCAACCAATAAAAACTGCGATCTATTGCAGAATTATTGTCATAACGACAGCCGGCGAACGGCTTAGGCTTCCTTGCCAGCGCCTGCCAGATGCCAGACCGCGTCGGGACTCCGCGGCGCCTCGTCCGCGCTCACGGCGCCACGAGCGGCTCGAGTGCGTAGGCCCGATGCAGCACCGTCACCAGCGGCGCGGCATCGGGTAACCGGGCCGTTCCGATGCGGTGCACCGCCACGCCCGGCGTCCAGGAGTTCATCACCGCGGCACCGCGCGTGGTTGCGGCCTGCTCGGGCGTGATGGCCTGCGAGCGCTGTGGAATGCCCAGGTCGGCCAGGCGCCGCCGCACGACCTGCATCGTGATACCGGACAGCATCGGCGCTTCGGGCCAGACCACCGAGTCGCCATCCCAGAATGCCAGGTTCCAGATACTCGCTTCGCTGAGATGGCCATGCCGGTCCGTGAATGCGGCATCGTCATGACCCTGCGTCGCGGCCTCGCGCAGGTACCAGGTCTTGGCGACTTCGCCGACGTGCTTGATATGCGGGAGCATGCGTTCATGTCCGAACACGGCCAGGGACAGCGGGCCTGCCGGGCCGGCCGACGGCGCGGCGGTTCGCACCAGCACATGCGGTGCCTGCGCGGCCGCGGTGAATTCGCCCGCGGCGCCGTACACGGTGGCGACCAGCGACACGTCGTCCGCTGCTTCGCGCAGCGCGGCGCGCAGCAATGCGCGGATCCGTTCATCGGGCAAGGCCTGCCCGAACAGTTCGTGGGAAGCGTTGCGCAGCCTGTCCAGGTGCAGGTCGAGGCCCCGCACCCGGCCGCCGCGCACCTGCATCGCGGTGAAGTGCGCATAGCCGGCAAAGGCGAGCGGCGCCAGCGTGTCCCGGTCCGCCGGTTCGCCGTCGCGCTGCACGGTGTGGTAAGTCCCTGTCATCGTCATTCCTCGTCGTCGGTGAAAGCGCCACTATCGCGAATTGACGGCCGGCTGTGAAACGCGTAGTTTTTGACGGATCATCAAATCCTGCTTGAAGATCATGAAACGAGTATTGCCCGGCACCCGCGCCCTGCGCACGTTCGAGGCGGCGGCCCGCCACCTCAACTTCACCCGCGCGGCCGACGAGGTGGGGCTGAGCGCCGCCGCGGTCAGCCACCAGATCAGGGAAATGGAAGACCAGCTGGACATCGTGCTGTTCGCGCGCACCAGCCGGTCGATGCGGCTGACGCCGGCGGGCGAACGGCTCTACCAGGCTACCAGCGCCGCGCTCGAATCGCTGCACCGCGCGGCTGGCGAGGCACGCCGGCTGCAAGGCGGCGCGGGGCCGCTGCGCCTGACGCTGGGGCCGCGTTTCGCCACCAACTGGCTGCTGCCGCGACTGCCCGCATTCCAGGCCGGGCATCCCGGCGTGCGGCTGTCGTTCGACGTCACGGACGAGCTGCGCGACCTCGACGCCGATGAAGCCGACGTTGCCATCCGCTTCGGCGCCGGCCGCTATCGCGGCACCGAATCGGTACGGCTGTTCGGCACCGAACTCGTCGCCGTGTGCCACCCATCGCTGGCTGCCGGCGGCGCGCTGCGCGAGCCGCGCGACCTGCAAGGTTTCACGCTCTGCCACGTGGCATGCGAGACCGGCGGACGGGCATGGCCGCGCTGGCGCGACTGGATGGCCGCGGCAGGCATCGCCGGTTTCGACGACGCCGGCTGCATGAGCTTCGAAGAGTCGAGCCATGTCGTGCAGGCCGCCATGGATGGCGGCGCCATCGGCCTGGTCGAGCTGCCGATGGTCGCCAGGGAACTGGACGAGGGCAGGCTGGTGCGCCTGTTCGGCGTGGCGGTGCCGGTCACGGACGATTTCGCGTACCACCTGGTTCATCCGGCCGGCGCCGGACAGGATCCACGCATCGCCGCGCTGCGCGACTGGCTGCAGTCGCAGGTGCGGGCGGCGATGCCGCCGGACACACTCAGCGCAGCTTGATGTCCACCACCGTCGGATCATCCTTCACCTCGATCGCCGCATCCTCGAACTTCGGCGGCCCGAACATGACGGCGGGGTCGCGCGACATGCCCCAGCTTTCGTTCGGGATGCCCAGCACGCGGTCGAGTTCACCATTGTCGTTGGCGTCCTCGTAGGCCAGCACGGCGAAGGTTCCTGGCGGGACGTCGGGCACGGTCACCTTCGTCGTGCCGGCTGCGGCGGGCACCGAGGCGGTGTACGCGCACTGCTTCAAGTAGCGCTCGCGGTCGCATACCGCGACGCTGACCTTGCCCTTGCCGGCCACGTTTTCCACCTTGATGTCGACAGTGGCCGCGGCGGCCGGCGCGGCATGCAGCAGCGCGGCGCAGCCCAGTGCAGCCAGCGGGAGGAAGGCGCGCCGGGCGCGCCCGTTCAGCAACGTCATGTGAAATCCTTTCGTCAATGCTTGGTCATCAATGCGTGATAGTCAATGCGTGATAGTCAATGCGTGATAGTCAATGCGTGATAGTCAATGCGTGATTCAGAAGACCCGTTCGAAGGGCCCGTTCGCGGCGCTGCCGCAAGGGCCGTTGTGGTAGTCTCGACAACTCCGAATCCCGAGAATCCACATCCCCATGCTGTTCAATGCGCTCATCGTCGTCGTCACCGTCATCGGGATGGAACTGTTCTCCATCCTTGCGCACAAGTACGTCATGCACGGCTTCGGCTGGGGGTGGCACAAGTCCCACCATGAACCGCGCACGGGCTGGTTCGAGAAGAACGACCTGTATGCCGTATTCTTCGCCGGCATCGCCATCGCCCTGATCTATGCCGGCACGCGCGGCCACCATCCGCTGGAATGGATCGGCGCGGGCATGACGGTCTACGGCTTGCTGTACTTCGTCGCCCACGACGGCCTGGTGCACCAGCGATGGCCGTTCAAATACGTGCCGCGCCGCGGCTACCTGAAGCGTCTGTACCAGGCCCACCGCATGCACCACGCCGTGCAGGGCAAGGAAGGCACCGTGTCGTTCGGTTTCCTGTACGCGCCGCCAGTGGATCGGCTCAAGCGGCAGTTGCACGCGCTGCATCAAGGCCGGCCGCAAAGGCGCGCGGCCGCTGCCACAACGCTGCCGGACGAGCCGCCGGCCGCCGGAGAACGGGGCTGAAGCGGGAGCCGAGCGCCAGCGCGCCGCCCTTCACCAGCAGCCACAGCTTGGTCGCCTTCGACGTGCCCACCCGTTCATCCCAGGCGCGCGCGCCGCGCCGTTTCACCTCGATGCCGATCTGCCGGTACACATAGCGCGCCGTGGCGATCGCCCAGGCCGAGCGCAGCGGCAGTGCCGCGAGGCCGGCGGCTGCCGAGTCGTAATACGGTTCCGCATGGTCGACCAACCGGGCCGCCACCTTCGCCAGCGCGGCGCGATGCCGCGGCAGCGCGATTTCCTCGATGGGAATGCCCGCCTCGCGCAGCCATTGCGCCGGCACGTAGACACGGCCGACCGCCGCATCGTCGACGATATCGCGGGCGATGTTGGTCAGCTGGAATGCCAGGCCCAGGTCGCAGGCGCGGTCCAGCACCGCTTCGCTCTTCACGCCCATGATCGACGCCATCATCAGGCCCACCACGCCGGCCACGTGGTAGCAATAGCGCAGCGTATCGTCGAGCGATTCGTAGCGCTCGCCGTGCACGTCCATCGCGAAGCCGGCCAGGTGGTCGAAGGCGAAGCGCGGTTCGATCGCGTGGCGCAGCGCCACTTCCTGGAACGCGGCGAACGCCGGGTCGTGCATCGTCTCGCGCTGGCAGGCGCGCTGGGTCAGTTCTTCCAGCATGGCCAGCTGCCGCGCCGCCTCCTCCGGCGACGGGGCGGCGCTGCCGAAGCCGAGTTCCTGGCCGTCGACCACGTCGTCGCAGTGCCGGCACCATGCATACAGCATCAGTACGCTGCGGCGCGTGGCCGGGTCGAACAGCCGCGCCGCGGCGGCAAAGCTCTTCGAACCCACGTTGATGGTGTTGGTCGCATGGTCCAGCAATGCGCCATCGTCGCGCGCGCTCATGCCGCCACTCCTTCCAGCATCAGCCCCGCGGTGGCCTTGGCCGAGCCGATCACGCCCGGCACGCCGGCGCCCGGGTGGGTGCCCGCGCCGACCAGGTACAGGTTGGCCAGTTCGGCATCGCGGTTGTGCGGCCGGAACCAGGCGCTTTGCGTGAGGATGGGTTCCAGCGAGAAGGCCGAGCCCACGTGGGCATTGAGCTCGTCGCGGAAGTCGAGCGGCGTGAAGATGCGGCTGGTGACCAGCTGGCTGCGCAGGCCCGGCATGTAGTGCCGCTCGAGGTAATCGAAGATGCGGTCGCGGTAGCGTGGCCCTTCCACCGTCCAGTCGATCGGCGCGTTGCCCAGGTGGGGCACCGGCGCCAGCACGTAGTGGCTGCCGCAGCCGGGCGGCGCCAGCGAAGGATCGGTGACGCACGGCGCGTGCAGGTACAGGGAGAAATCGTCGGCCAGTTCCGAACCGCCGAAGATCTCCTGGATCAGTTCCTTGTAGCGCGGGCCGAAGCACACGGTATGGTGCTGCAGTTGGGCGTGATGCTTGTTCAGCCCGAAGTACAGCACGAACAGCGAATTGGAGAAGCGCTTCTTCTTCAGCGCATCGGCGTGCGCCGGGCCGCGCGGGTGCTGGCCGAGCAGCGAGGCGTAGGTATGGACCACGTCCGCGTTGGACGCCACCGCATCGGCGGGGAAGAAGCGGCCATCCTCGAGCCGCACGCCGCTGGCGCGCGCGCCGGAGGTTTCGATCTGCGCCACCGGCGCATTCAGCTCGATGCGCCCGCCGATATCCTCGAACAGCTTCACCAGCCCGTTCACGAGCGCACCGGTGCCGCCGCGCGGGAACCACACGCCCCATTGCCGCTCCAGCGCGTGGATCAGCGTGTAGATCGACGACGTGGCGAACGGATTGCCGCCCACCAGCAGCGAGTGGAACGAGAAGGCCTGGCGCAGGTGCTCGTCCTGGATGAAGCGCGACACCAGGCTGTACACGCTGCGCCAGGCCTGTAGCTTGGCCAGCTGCGGGCCGGCCTGGATCATCGAACGGAACGACAGGAACGGCACGGCACCCAGCTTGATGTAACCCTCTTCGAAGGTGGCTTTCGAATAAGCCAGGAAGCGTCGATAACCCTGCACGTCGGCCGGGTTGCGGGCGTGGATCTGCCGGTCCAGCGCTTCCTGGTCGTTGGCATAGTCGAACTGGCTGCCGTCTTCCCAGCACAGCCGGTAGAACGGCGCCACCGGCAGCATCTCCACGTAGTCGGCCATCTTCCTGCCGGCGGCGGCGAACAGTTCCTCGATGGCGGAAGGATCGGTGATCACGGTGGGCCCGGCGTCGAAGACGAAGCCCTGGTCTTCGTACACGTAGGCGCGGCCGCCTGGCTTGTCGCGCTTTTCCAGCAGCGTGGTCTGGATGCCGCTGGCCTGCAGGCGGATGGCCAGCGCCAGGCCGCCAAAGCCGGCGCCCACGACCACGGCGGTTTTTGATCGGTTCATGCGGGTGTCCTGATGGTTCGGTTGATGCGGGAATGGATCTGGCTCGGATGGACGCGCAGGGCGGCATCGACCGCCGCGCCGACGGGGACCGGCGGCTTGCCCGTCAACACGCGGGCCATGTCGGCCAGCGTGGGCCGGCCGGCGTAGAACCGGGCGATGAGGCCAGGCGGCAGCGTGTAGAAACGCTGCATCACGCGCCAGCGCCGATCGGGTTCGCCGGCCAGGAACAGCATGCGGTTCAGCAGCCGGAAGAAGCGCTGGCCGCGCCATGCCGCCTGCGCCTCGTGCCGTATCGTGGCGAACAGCGCCGGCGCATCGAAGTCCGGCAACTGCGCGATGCGTTCGGCCAGCCGCACCGCGTGTGGCAGCGAATAGCCGGTGGTGGGGTGGAACAGCCCCGCGCGCAAGCCCGTGCAGGGCTGGCCGGCCAGATCGTTCCAGTAGCCGTCCACGTCGCCCGCCAGCACGATCGGCAGCGAGCCATGTTCTTCGCGCAGCACTTCAGCGATGCGCCAGCCGTGCGCCGCCGCGTAGGCCGCGATGTTGGCGCGCAGCCGCTCGGGTTCCCAGGCGGCGGTGTCCACGTAATGGGTATCCTCGATCAGCAGCCGGTCCGGCCCGAACGGCAGCAGGTAGACGAAGCGGTAGCCGCCCTGCTGGGCCACGGCGGCATCCATGATCACGGGATGCGCCAGGCCATGCGGCGCATGCAGCCGCACTTCCTGCCCGAGGAAGGTCTGGTAGCCGAGCGCCAGCCGCGCGCTGGTGCGCATGCCGCGGCCGTCGATCACGGCGCTTGCCCGCAGCGTTTCGCCACCGGCCAGGCGCACGGATGTCGGCGTTACTTCCTCGATCCGCGTACCGAGCCGCAGGGCAGGGCCCAGCGCGGGCTCGATCACGCGGGCGAAATCGGCCGAGGCGATGCTGGCATAACCGCTGTCCAGCGCGCGGGAATAGCCGGGGAAGCGCACGTCGTAGCCGGGCCAGCTCGCGCTGATCAACGGCGCGATCCATGCCCGCTGGGCCGCATCCAGATCGCCATCGTGGAACGACCACGTGTGGTTGCCGCCCAGCGCTTCTCCCTGCTCGAGCAGCAGGATGCGCAACTCGGGGCGGTGGGTGCGCAGGCGCCAGGCCAGCAGGCCGTTGGCCAGGCCGCCGCCGGCCAGGATGATGTCGTAGGGATTCATGCCGAACGCGCCAGCAGCGGATCCGGTGCCTGCAGGCCGCCGAAGCCAAGCGAGGTTTCGATGATGTCCACGGCGCGCCGCGTACCGCCCGCGCGTGCCACGTTCGCGGCCAGGGCGTCCAGCCGGGGAGCGAACGAGTCGTCCTCCAGCAGCTGGCGCAATTGCCGGGACAGGTGCGCGGCGCTGGCGAAGCGGGGCGAGGCCAGCAGGCCGATGCCGGCATGGCGCACCCGCGCCGCCGAACCCGGGTGGTCGAACGCGACCGGCAGCGCCAGGATCGGCGTGCGCGCCTCGATCGCATCGAGCACGGTGTTGACGCCGGCATGCGAGATCACGGCATCGGCCCGCGCCAGCGCTTCGCGTTGCGGGGCGAAAGCACAGACCCAGGTGGCGCCCGCCCGTTCCAGTTCACGCGCCTGGCGTTCGTCCAGGCCGCCGCAGTGCGCCGCCAGCAGTTGCACGTTCGCGGCGCGGCATGCCTTGGCGATGCGTAGGAACAGCCGGAGGCGGTGGCCCTGCATCGTGCCGAGCGAGGCGAAGACGAACGGCTTGCCCGGGGCGATCGGCGGCAGCGGTTGCTGCACGACTTCCTTGCGGGCCGCGGACCGGAACGGCCCCACGTGGTGGAAATGGGCCGGCAAGGCGCGGCGCGGGAAGTCGTAGCCCTCGACCGTCTGGCTGACCTGCGCCAGCGGCGACAGGCATTCATGCAGGCCGTCGCGCGCCGGCAGGCCGAAGCCGCGCGCATGGCGCTCGATGGTGCGCCGGTGCGGCGTCATCATCCAGTCGTAGACGCGGGTGCTGCCTTCGTACATGCGCAGCGACCGTTCATCGGTGCCATACGCGAACGGCATCACCGGCAGCGGGATGCCCGGCTCGCGGTTGACGGGCAGGGCGCAGGCCACGGACACGAACGGCATGCCGAGCGCTTCGGCCACCAGGCCGCCGGCCGCTTCCATCTGGTCGCACAGCAGCGCGTCGACGCGCTCCGCCTCGAGCGCGGCCGGCAGTTCGCGGCACAGCATGTCCGTGCTGCGGGCCATGTCGTCGATCACGCGGCGCAAGCCCAGCGGGCTGCCCGGGTTGGCGGCGCGGCGCATCACGGCGGCCAGCGTTCCCGGCGGATGGCTGCCGGCCCCCAGCGCACGGAAGCCGAGCCGGCTGTCGCCCAGGTGGGCGCCGGCGTCGGCCTGCTGGAAGTACGTGACGCGGTGGCCGCGCGCGACCAGCTCCAGCGCCAGCGCGGCCAGCGCGTTGAAGTGGCTGTAGAAGGCCGGTGCCACCACGCCGAAATGTGCCATCGTGTGCTCCGTGTGCGGGTCAGCCGGCGCGGCTGTCGAACCCGGCCTGCACCGCGCCGTTCATCGTGGAAGAGGCGTAGCGGTGCGGCAGCGCGTGATCGTCGCCCAGGCGCCAGGATTGCGGCGCGTTGGCGGCAAACATGCGCTGCACGAAGCGGCGCGTGCGCTGCGCACCGGCCAGCGCTTCGCCGAGATGGCGCTCCACGTCGCTCAGGTGGGCGGCCAGGCGGCGCTGCGCCTCGTCGGCGCCGAAGGTGTTGAGCAGCGTGGCCTTGCCCAGATCGAGGCCGGTGTCCTTGCCCGTGATGGCGCTGTCGGTGCCGGGCAGGTCCTGGAAATCGTCGCGGATCTGGAAGGCATGGCCGGCGGCCAGCGCAAAGGCGCGCAGCGAGCGGGCCACGCACTCGTCGACTTCGGCCAGCACGGCGGCCATGTCGACGGCGGCGCCCAGCAGCAGGCCGGTCTTGCGTTCGTTGGTGGTGGCGATCGCTTCGGCGGAGCGGCCGGCGCCGCCGTGCAGGTCTTCGTACTGGCCGCGCACCAGGCCTTGCGCGCCCACGGTGTCTGCCAGCGTGGCCACCAGCCGGGCACGGGTGACGGACGGGATGCCCGGGGCCGAGGCCAGGATGCCGAACGCGCGGCTCAGCAGGGCGACCGACGCCAGGATGGCGACATCCTCGCCGAACTGCCGGTGGATGGTCGGCACGCCGCGGCGCAAGGTAGCGTTATCCATGCAGGGCATGTCATCGAGGATCAGCGAGGCGGCATGCACGATCTCGACGGCGCAGGCCACGTCGATCACGGCCGGCGATGCGCAGTTCAGGTCCGCCGCCACCAGCATCAGCAGCAATGGCCGCATGCGCTTGCCGGAACCCAGCACCGCGGCGCGCATGGCGGCGGCCAGGCGGTCGTTGCGATCGCCCTCCTTCGCCAGCAACTGGCCCAGGCGTTCGTCGAGCGCATGGCGCATCGCGTCGAGTTCCGCGGCGGAATGCTCGTGGCCGGCCTCTTGTTCCGGCGCGGCGAACCGTCTTTTCTGGCTTGTCATGCCCGCTTCCTTCCGTCATGTCCCGATGGGCCATCATAGCGGAAAGACAATAAATGTCAGGCAACTAATTCAATCGTGCGTGCGTCCTGGACAATAGCGGGTCAATAGTGACACATCGAGGCCTCGCCCGACCGCCGCGCCAGCGCCTGTCCAGCGCCGCTTATTCGGCCACTTATTCGGCCGCTTATTCGGCCGCTTATTCGATCAGGGACATCACCAGCCGGCTCATGCTGCTGGTCTGCTTCAGCATCGCCGTACCCGATTGCGTCAGCATCTGGCTGGTGGTCATCGCCGCGACTTCGGTGGCGAAGTCGGCATCGGCGATCTGGCCGGCCGCCGCATCGGTATTGAGTTTCGTCTGGGCGAGGTTGTCGTAGGCGGCCTCGAAGCGGTTGCCGAGCGCGCCCAGGGTGGACCGCAGGTCCAGCACGGATTGCTGGGCTTCCACCAGTTTGCCCACCATCAGGTTGGCCGCTTCGGCGGAGAGCAGTTCGGTATCGGGCCCGTCCTGCGGATGGTCGTGCAGGTTGCCGTTGTCGATCGCGTAGTACAGCGCCGTGTTGATGCGGCCCAGCGGGTTGCGGAAGTCGACCGTGACGCTTTCTTCCGTGCTGCTGCCGATCTGGAACGTCACCGGGCCCACCCCGAACGTGCCCGGTCCGTCCGGGCCCGGCGGGGCCACCACGTAGCGGAACAGGTAGGTGCCGGCATAGCGCGATTCGTTCATCACATCCAGCACCTGCTCGCTCAGGCCCACGTATTCGGCGTGCATGGCTTCCCGGTCGGCCTGCGTAAACGAGCCGTCCGCCGCCTGGATCGCCAGGTCGCTCATGCGGGTGAGGAGATTGCCGATCTCGCCCAGCAGCGCGTCGCCGGTCTGCAGCATGGAAGTACTGTTCTGCAGGTTGCGCATCGCGGCCGCCATGCCGCTCGATTGCGTTTTCAGGCGGGTGGCAACTTGCAGGCCTGCCGCATCGTCGCGGGCCGAATTGATGCGCTTGCCCGTTCCCAGACGGTCCTGGGCGGTGGCCAGGCTTTGAGCGGATTTGCGCAAGCCGTTCAGCGCGGCGTTCGAGGCGGGGTTGGTATGGAGACTAAGCACGATCACATGTTTTTTCGTATTTGAAGAGACATGGCGACCGGCGGTGCCGACCGGTTAATAGTGTTAGAAGATGCACTCTAGAAATTCTTAGATGGGAGCACTGATCGAAAAAGTTTGGCGCTGTTCGCGTTGGATGGCATTGCCGTTGAGCACGGAACTTTCTTGCATGCCGAGCGCGACAAAAGAGCTGATCAGCTAGTCTGACGCTACGGCAATGTGCAACCATTGGCGCGGCGCCGTCAGCACGTCGGCATCGAGCACACCTCGCCAGCCGGTGTAATTTTCCAGGTAGCGGCTGGCAACACCATTGAATCGCCGTAGCCAGGACTTGAAGCGGCCATGCCATCCATTGACACCCTGGATATGGAGTGCGCCGCGTGCACGGATGCCGGCACGCACGTTGATCGCTTCGTGCGTGATACCGGCCTGCTTCGCAAATGCCTGGTACGCCTTGGCGGCATCGGTCACGAGCAGCACATCGGGCAGCAGCACCGGCTTCAGGTGCTTCATCAACTGGCCGGCGCTGACCGGGCCGCGGCCCGTCACGAAATCACAGGTTTGACGGTTGCGGTCACGAGCCACGAGGATGCAGTCCAGCTCGCTGCTGATGCCGCGCCGGCTGGCTTTGCCGCCGCGTTTGCGGGGCGGACGGTCCAGGTGGCGCGAGCCTTTTTGTGATTCCAGAAGGTAGGTCTCGTCGGCCTCAACGATGCCAGACAACTGCGGACGGGGCGCCCGGAGCAACGCGGCGTTAAACCGGTGACGCCATCGAAAGCTGGTCGACTTGGCCACCGCGACGCGCATGGCTGCAGACCGCACGGGAGTCGACTCGATCAGGCATTGCAGGTATTGCAGCCACTTGTCGCGCAGGCGCAGACGGGCAAGCGGTGTGCCGGTCAGGGCATTGAAGCTGCGCCGGCATGTTACACAGCGATAGCGCTGCAAGCCACTGGCCTGTCCGCAACGGTGAGACTTCTCGCAGCCGCAATGGGGACACGGCGGTTTTCCAGCGGCTTCCTCGATCAGGCGAAGGCACTGCCCTGGTTGCTCGACGCTGGCCACGAAGCGCTGCAGCAACGCGACCTGGTCTTCTGAAAGCTGTCGCTGGATCAACGCTTCGATCAATACCTGAACATCCGCTGCGCCCATGTCGCCTCCTGATATACATGAAGTATCTCAACAAGAGGTAAGACAATGCTTCCGGCGGGAAGTTCCCCCAACTAGCGCGAACAGCGCCAAAAGTTTGACACGGTCTCCGGAATATCCTGTAATTTCTGTATTAACAGAAATTAGAGAACATCATGGACCTGAGCCCCACCGAACAGAAATACATCCTCCATTGGAGAGAGATGGGCACTCGTTGGGGCGTCAACCGCACGGTGGCACAGATCCACGCGCTGCTGTTCCTCGCCAGCGAGCCGTTGCACGCGGAGGAGATCGCCGACACACTGGCCGTGGCGCGCTCGAATGTCAGCAACAGCCTGAAGGAGCTGCAGAGCTGGGGGCTGGTCAAGGTGGCGCACGTGATGGGCGACCGGCGCGACCATTTCGTGGCGCTGCAGGACGTGTGGGAAATCTTCCGCGTCATCGTCGAGGAAAGGAAGCGGCGCGAGATCGATCCCACGCTGTCCGTGCTGCGCCAGTGCGCGATCGAGGCGGAAGACGACCGGGGCATGCAGCCGGCCACGCGCGAACGGATGGCGCAGGTACTTGATTTCCTCGAACTGCTGGCCGGCAGCTACGACGATTACCGGCACCTGCCGCCGGCCACGCTGAAGCGCTTCATCACGATGGGCGGCAAGGTGGCGAAAATGCTGGGAAAGGATGAACGATGAACGCACCGCGACTGACGATCTACTTCGACGGCGACTGCCCGTTCCGCCCCGGCGGTCCCTGGCTGAAGGAGCCCCGCGATGGACGCTGAGCCGCTGCGCTTCGGCAAGCCCGGCCAGACCGTGCTCGTTACCGGCGCGACCGGCTTCGTGGGCCGCCAGCTGGTGGCGGCGCTGCTGGCCGACGGGCAGCACGTGATCGCCATGAGCCGCGACACGGCGCGCGCGGCACGCGAGCTGGGCGCCGGTGTGCGCTGCGTGATGACGGCCGCCGAACTGGCGCCCGCCGAACGGATCGACATCGTGGTCAACCTGGCCGGCGCGCGCATCCTCGGTCCGCGCTGGACCAGGAAGCGGCAGGCGGCATTGCGCGCCAGCCGCGTGGCGCTGACGCATCGCGTGGTGGACTGGATCGCCGGGGCGCACCACAAGCCGCGGCTGATGCTGTCCGCCTCCGCCATCGGCTACTACGGCGTGCAGCCGCACGGTGTGCTGGTGCCGCTGGCGGAAGAGAGCCCGCCGCAGCCGGTGTTCATGTCGCAGCTGTGCCAGGAATGGGAAGCGGCGGCACGGCGCGCGGCGCAGTCCGGCGTGCAGGTGGCGGCCACGCGGTTCGGGCTGGTGCTGGGCCATGGCGGTGCGTTGCCGGCCATGCTGATGCCGGTGAAACTGGGGGCCGGCGGCCCGATGGGGGGAGGCAGGCAGGCATTGTCATGGATTCACGTCGAGGACTTGCTGCGCGGGCTGGCATGGCTGGCGCAGCGCAGCGAAGAGGGCGACGTGGACGGTGCCTGGAATTTCACCGCGCCACAGTGCGTGACGCAGCGCGAGTTCATCGCCACCGCGGCGCGGCTGCTGCATCGCCCGGCATTCCTGCCGACGCCGGCGTGGCCGGTGCGCCTGCTGCTGGGCGAACAGGCCGACCTGCTGCTGGAAGGGCAGTGCGTGGTGCCGGCCAGGCTGCAGCGCGAGGGTTTCGCATTCCGTTATCCGGGGCTGGAGGACGCCCTGGCAAACCTGCTGTAACGGCGCGGCGGGAAGCGGCCGACCGCTTGCGCGGCGATCGTCAGGCGGCGCGCTGCTGCGAGACGGCGACCTGCAGCGTGGCCAGCAGGCTGTTCGCCTTGCCCAGCAATTCGAGCGCGCGCACGTGGCCCAGGTCGCCCGCGCGGCGGTGCCCGTCGCGATAGCGTGCGCACAGGGCCAGGCCGTCGCGCTGGCCCTGCACCGTGTCGGCGGCCGTGGCGATGTCCGCCTTGCCCAGCGTGTCGGCGATCAGGCGGAACAGGTCGGGCGGCATGGCCGGGCCTTTCAGCGCTTCCGCGCTCGACGTGAAGCCGCTCGCCAGCGCCAGTTCATGCATGTAGGCGGCATCGGATTCGATCCGCACCGAGCCGCCCGGCACCAGCACGATCAGCGGCGCATACGGCGCTGCTGTCGGCAGCACGTGGTTCGGGTACACCGTGGCGTGCAAGGCGCTCCTGGCCAGCAGCGCGTAATGGCGGTGGTCGCGCACCGGCGTGAAGCGCGCCTGGCGGAACGGCACGATGCCGACCTTGCCACCGCCGCCGGCGATCGCGTCGGCCGCCACGTCGACCAGCAAGGTGCCGAACAGGAATGCATGGTGGAAGTGCGTGCCGCGCAGCGCGCCCCACACATGGCGCAGGCTGCCGCCATGGGCGTGGAAGGCGGCCAGCGCCGCGAAACCGTCGGCGGCGCGGGGCGGCAGGGTGCCGGCGTCGACCCGGCGTATCGCCTCGTGCACCGCCTGGGTGATGTGCAGTCCCTGGCTGCGCGGGTAGGGCTGGCCCAGCCTGGCGGGCACGCGCGCGGACAGCACCGGGTCGACCCGGGCGCGCAGTTCTTCCAGCAGGGCCCGCAGGCCCGGCAGCGCCGGCAGCAGGAAACGTTCGGTCAGGGTGTGCTGGAGCGGGTCGGCGATGCGGGGCTCGTTCGGCAGCAGGGTATCGGACAGCAGGGGATTCATTCGAGCTCCGGCAGTGGCGGCTGTGCGCGGCGCCAGCGCAGCATGCCGATCGAAAAAGTGGCGAGGTAGCCGGCCAGCAGGCCGAACGCGACGCAGGACAATGGGTGGTGCAGCACCATTTCGCGGGTGATCATTTGCGGGAATTCGGACTGGCGGTTCATGTACAGTTCGACGCCGATCTGCAGCACGCGCGCGGCGAACAGCATGCAGACGAGGATGCCGAAGCGCTCGTAGGGCTTGAAGTAGTAGCGCCGGCCGATCGTCTCGAAGCGGGTTTTCTTCAGCGTGAAAAAGCCCAGCCAGGCACCGCCCAGCGCGCCCGCGCCCAGCGACGACAGGGCCAGCACGTCCGCCAGCAGCGAGACCGCCGCCGCCAGCAGCAGCAGCGGGAACAGCACGGCTCCGGTCCAGTGCTTCCACATCAGCGATTCCTGCCGGGCGAAGAATGGCCGCAGGCGCAGGTAGACCCGCCAGATCAGCAGCGGGATCAGGATCAGCAGGGCCAGTGTGGTCAGTTGCATGGAGAGAGATCGTCGGGAAAAGCAAAATTGTAACGCTGCGGCGCGATTCCGGGGGGCGTGGTACGGTGATTGTCCAGACGACAGGAGGAATCATGGACCCATTCATGGAACGTTCGGCCCTGCCGATCCACGCGCACCGGGCACCGGACCTGCCGGTACCGGTCGACGAACCGATGCCCGATCCGCAACCGAACCACCCGCATCACCCGGATGCGCCGGTGGAGCAGGACGATCCGGTGCCGGACCGGAATCCGGAGTAGGTTGCGCTGACGGTGTCAGACCTGATGCCGCTTGGTCAAGCGTTACAGGACACATTGCAAGACACATTGCAAGCGCATGCATTCACCCCAACAGCGAAGGGCAGGGGTCAGACCCGTCGGGTCTGACCCCGGAACTTGCACCTGGGGTGGGCTTAGCTAAGTTAAGCGACATTAGTGCCAGATTCGGTGGCTCCACCACCCCCCGCTTCAATCGAACGCCCACGTGTACAGCACATCCAGCGCGTTGTTCGTGCCGGTCTGGAACTGCAGGGTGATCCGCTGGTTCAGCTTGTAACGCAGCTTGACCAGCGAGGTGGCGCTGCCGGCGCCCTGCTCGAAGCCCAGGTAGGCGCGCGAGGACAGTTTCTTGCCGACCGTGACCACGGTGTTTTCCAGCCCCGTGGCATTGCCGCTGCCCTGCGAGACGCCCAGTTCGTCCAGCCCGATCTTGTTGGCGAAGCTGCCGCCGCCCTTGCCGCCGAACAGCGCGCCGGCGGCGGTGCCGAGCAGGCCCATCTCGTTGCCCTGCATGTCGTCCATGCCATGCCCCAGTACCAGCCAGGACAGCTTCTCGCTGTCCGGCACGGAAGGCGTGGAGACCAGCCGCGCGGTGGGTGCCAGCGCCGTGCCGCGCACTTCGACACCGGCTTCCACGTTGGTGTCGGACAGTTCGGAGCCTTCCGGGCGCTTGCGCACGGCGAGGATGTTCAGGCCGGGGTTGTCGTAGGCGCCCGTGAAGTTGATCACGCCGCGCTCGATCGCCAGCTTCTGGCCATAGGCCGCATAAGTGCCGCTGGCAACCCGGATGCTGCCATTGATGCGCGGCGCGCGCCGGTCGGCGACCCGCACGTGCACGCCGCCTTCCAGGTAGGCATCGAGGCCCTTGCCCTTCAGGCGGAAATCCTTGCCCAGGTCCGCTTCCAGGTCCACGTTCAGCGGCATCGCCTGCGCGGTTTCCTTGATCGTGGGCTTGGTGCGGCCGAGGATCACCACGTCGTCGCTGATGGTCGGCGAATTCTCGTCGGGCAGTTCGATGTCGGCCCGGTCGGCGCGGAACTTGCCGTTCAGCTGGAAGCGCTTCGCGTCGCGTATCACCTCGCTGGAGCCGGACAGCACCAGCGTGCGGTCCGGGCGGGACAGTGCTTCGAGCTTGTCGGCCGTCAGCTTCAGGTTCATCGTCATTTCATTGCCGGCCAGGCGCGCCCAGCCTTCCGCATCGGCACGGCCGGTGCGGCCTTCCAGGTGCAGCTTCTGCAAGGTCAGCCGGTCGCCTTCCACGCGCGCCTGCAACTGGCCATTGCGCAGGCGGACGCCCTGGTCGGCCAGGTTGATCACGAGGCCGTTGCCCGATACTTCCCCGTTCAAGGCCGGATTGGCCACGGTGCCGCTGCCGGCGATCGCGGCCTTCAGCGCGCCTTCCAGCTCCAGGCCTTCCACGCCGGTCAGCGGCGACATCCAGGCGATCGACGGCACGTCCACGCTGGCCGTCACGGCCAGCGGGCTGTCGCCGGGGATGCGGCCGTCGCGCAGCTGGGCCGTGGCGTCCAGCGCGATACGGCCGGCGCGGGTGCCGACCATGCCGGCCTGCACCTTCAGCGTATTGCCCGAGACGTTGACGCCGGCCTGCAATTGCGACAGCCCGAGCGGCAGCGGCGCGGCACCGCCGGTCACGGTGATGTCGCCTTTTTCGCGGAATACGCGCACCGCGCCATTGAGGGCAGGAGCCGAAGGAGTAGCGCCGGCGCCACCAGCAGGCAGCGTCATGTCGAGGCCCCAGTTGGCGCCCAGCGTCAGGTCGCTGACGACGCGGCCGCGCCAGGCATCGGACAGTTGCGCGAGGTACGTGGCCGGCACGCCGGCCGCCGTGCCGCGGCTGCGCCAGCGTGGCCCATTCTTTTCCAGGTTTTCCACGCGCAGGCTGCCTTCCGGCAGGCCGATCACGGCACTGGATAACGCGATGCGCTCCGGTTTCGCCAGGCCCGCCACGCCGCTGCCTTTCGGCGCCGCGATGGTCAGCGGGGCAGGCGCTTGCAGGGTCAGCGCGAAGCGGCCACGGTTCTGCAGCGTGTCGATGGTGCCGGTCCACGTGTCGTTGGCCCAGCCGCCCTTGATGCGCAGCGCCGCGTCGAAGTCCGGATTCGCGGCGGACAGGGCGATGGAGTGCGCCGCGCCGGTGCCGCTCGATTGCAGGCGGGCGCGGTCGATCGAGATCGCCGGCGAGCTGTAGCCGGTCACGTTCACGTCCGCCACCAGCGCATCGACATTGCCGAGCGTGCCGGTGGCCTTGATGGCGCGCACCTGGTGCTGCGTCATCAGCCGCAGCGAGTTGCCTTCGATGCCGAACGACAGCGTGGGTTTCTGCATGGTGCCGCCCAGCGTGCCGGTACCGCGCAGCACGCCGCCGAAACCGGCGCCCAGGCTGGAAAGCTGGGGCGCATCGAGTTTCCAGTTCAGCCGGTCCGCCGGGGCGCCGAACGCCCCCTTGGCCTGCAGGCTGTTCGGGCCCAGGCGCAGGTCCACGTCGGCATTGTCCACGTGGCGGTGATCGGCCGTCAGTTTCGCGTGGCCGGTCAGCGGCGCGTCGACCAGCGTCGATGGCGCGACGTCCAGGTTCATGTTGGCGCGCCAGTCGGCCGCCAGGCGCGCATTGCCGGAGAACGTGGCGTTCAGGTTGCCCGCCGGCGCGGATGCGGCGAAGGCGGCCGGGTTCACGCGCCGCGCGCTGCCGGACAGGGTGACTTCCGGCGACTTGTCCTTGCCGGCCAGCGCGAACTGGCCGGAGGCGCGGATCACGCTGTCCAGCGCGCGCACTTTCGCGCCGGTGAGGCCGATGCCGCGCGCCTCGACATCGAAGCTGGTGCGCGGCGCGGCATAGCCGCCGGTGGCAACGCCGCTGCCGGCGACCGAGCCGGCCAGGTCGCCGCGCAGTGCCGCCAGGTCTTTCGCGTCGACCTTCCAGTTCAGTTTCTCCGCCGGCAGGCCGAAGTCGCCGCGCGCCTCGATGGTGTTGCTGCCCATCGCCACGCTGGCAGCAATGTTCGTCAGGTGCCGCGCATCGGCATTCAGCTTGCCGCTGCCGGACAGCTTCTGGCCGGCGAAGGTCGATGGCCGGATCGTGAAGCCGACAGCGGCGTTCGGTTCCGGCACCAGCTTGCCGGCCACGTTGGCGACGGCGTTCAGGTCCGCCTTCGGGAAGTTGCCCAGCGCGGCGGGGTCGAAGTGGTCCACCGTGGCCGCCGCCTTGAAGGCGCGGTCGCCGGCCAGGCTGGCCTGGCCCGTCACGCCGATGCTACCGCGGCCGGCCTGCAGCCGGGCGCGCTCGATCGTCACCAGCGTGTCCTTCAGGTTCGCATGGGCATCCAGGCGCATGTTCTTTTCGGCCAGCGCCACGTCGAAGGTCTGCACGGTGCCGGTGCCGCTTCCGGTACTTTTCGCCGAGATGTCGCCGGCGATCGCCGTGGCGTTGGCGGCGCCGTGGATGTGGCGCAGGTCGATGCGGTCCGTGTGCAGCCGGATATCGGCCGTTTCGATGCCGCCGTCCGGCCCGGTGCGCTCGACGCGGCCGGTGCCGGTGAAGCGGCCGGCGTTGCCCAGGTCGATCAGCAGCTTGTCCAGCGTGGCCACCGTGAGGTTGCCGCCCAGGCGCGCCGTGACCGCCTTCAGCGGCAGCAGTTGCTGGTCGATCGGGCCGGGCGCGGCCGTGTTGACCAGTTCCAGCACGCCGCTCACCTGCTGCCGCGTGCCGATGTCGGCCTTCACGCGCAGGTCCAGGCTGGCCTTTGGCCACGCCGACTGGAAGCGCGAGGGATCGACGCCGTAGGCGCGGATATCCGCCGCGCGCAGAGGGATCTTCTCGAAGGGCACCAGCGTGACCGTGCCGTCGCCGTTGGCATTCGGCGAGGTGCCCTTGATCCCCAGCGTCATCAGCGACAGGTTGCCGGTGGCGGCCACCGCCAGCTGCGCGGAAGGCTGCCCCGGAGCGATGTGCACCTCGGTCAGCGCGGCCTTGGCCTGCAGCTTGAACGGTTTTTGCGCGCCGATCGTGCCATCCGCGGCCACGCGGCCGATCGGCGTGATGGCGCTGGCGCTGGTGAGCTGCCATTGCGTCTTGTCGCCATACAGCCTGGCGCGGATATCGGTGACTTCGTTGCGGGTGCCGGTCAGGCCCACCATGGTCAGCTTCAGCAGCCGCGCGTCGCCGACCGAGATGCGGAACGGCGGCGCGAGCGTGGCGGGAACGGTCAGCGGCTCGTCGTCCTCGGCGGTGGTCTGCATCAGCACCGACTGCACGCGCAGCTCGCTGATCTCGATGCCGGACGAGAAGAACTGCAGCGGCGACCAGTCGATGTCGATATTGTCGGCCGTGATCGTGCTGGTCTTGCCCTTGTAGACCACGCGGCCGATGTGCATGTGGTTGTACAGCGAACCGGTAACGCCGGTGATCGTGATCGCGCCGCCGCTGGCCCGCGCCACGCGCTCGGCGATCTGCTGCAGCGTGGTTTCCCGGCCCAGCAGCCAGATCGCGCCGCCCAGGACGACGACCGTGATGCCGGTGCCGATCAGCGTGCGGCGCAGCCAGCGGCGCTCCTTGCGCGGCAGGGGCGCGTTGTCGCCATCCTGGCCGGCCGGGGTGTCGGGGGTGTTGGTATCGTCGGCCATCAGAACGTGAATCCCAGTGAGAAGTGCAGGCGCGCCTTGCGCGTCGCGTGGCCGAAGGCCACGTCGACATTGATCGGACCCACCGGGCTCTTGTAGCGGGCACCGACGCCGTAGCCCGATTTCGGATGGATCTCCGACAGCGAATCGGCGGCGTTGCCGGCATCGTAGAACACCGCGGCGCCCCAGGTGGGGCGGAACCAGTACTGGTATTCGGCGCTGGCGGTGGCCAGGTAGCGGCCGCCCACGGTGGCATCGCCTTCCTGCACGCCCAGCTCTTGGTAGGCATAGCCGCGCACCGAATTGTCGCCGCCGGCGCGGAACAGGTAGGTGGCCGGCACGCCTTCCTTGCTGCCCGAGCGCAGCGCGCCGATCTCGCCGCGGAAGATCAGCAGGTTTTTCGGATCGATGGGCCGGTAGGTGATGCCGCGCGCCGTGACGCGGATGAATTTCTCGTCGGTGAGGATCGGCAGCAGCGCGCCGCCGGCCGTGGCGTTCAGCACATAGCCCCGGGTGGGGAAGACCAGGTTATCCAGCTTGCGCCACGTGACGGCATAGGTGATCGGCAGGCTCATCGCATGGGTCGATGACGTTTCCGATGTCGCCCCGGCGATCGTGCGGCTCTCGTTCAGGTACTCGGCCGAGATGCTGCGTTCCAGCAGCGGCGTGCCCCAGGCCCGCTTGGCGTAGACCGAGGCGGTGCGCGTGACTTCGCCTTCGATGTCGTTGCGCTCCAGCGCGGCGCCGAAGCTGTCGTTGTAGCCATCGGCCGTGGTGGGGAAGTAGAAGTCGCCGCGTGCCGACTGCTTCTTCTGTTCCACCGTCAGCGCGCTTTTCAGGCGCAGGCCCCACACGGCCAGGTCGTCGTAGGCAACCGAGGCGCGGCCGCCTGTGTTGGTGGAAAAGCCGATACCCACGCTGGCGTTCTTGCGCTTGTTTTCCACCACGTGCACCAGCAGCGGCACCGGCGGCAGCGTGGCCGGCTGCGGCGCGCCGGCGCTCTGTTCGGCCTGCGCTTCCTGCCGTTCGCCGATCAGGGTGTTCAGGTCCGCCGTCACTTCCACGTACGAGAAGTAGCCGGTGTCCTGCAGCTTCGACTGGAACGCCTGCAATTCCGCTTCGCTGTACAAGTCGCCCGGCTTGATCTTGTTGAGGTTCAGGATGATCTCTTCCGGATAGCGCTTCAGGCCTTCGATCCGGATGGCGCCGAAGCGCATCTCGGGGCCGCTGTCCAGCGCCACGCGCAGCAATGCGCGCTTGGTGTCGGGGTCGACGGTGGCCACGCTTTCCGTCATCTGCGCGCGCGGGTAGCGGGTCTGCACCACGGCGCGCAGGATCGCGCGTTTGGCGCCTTCCCAGTCCGCCTGGCGGAATACCTGGCCCTCCGCCAAAGGCCAGCTGGCTTTCAGCGCTTCCTTGTCGAACGGCGATTCCGGATTGGAGGCAAAGCCGTTCAGCACGATTTCAACGGCGCCCACCAGCACCGGATCGCCGGGCGTCACGTCGACGGTCACCTGCGGCGACGTGCCGCTCTCGTCCAGCCGCACGTTGACGGTGGGCGAGTAGTAGCCTTCGGTGGCGAGCAGCGTGTTGGCCTGCGCCGGCGCCGTGCGCACCATGCGGCGCAGCTGTTCGATGTCGGTACGGGGATTGCCGCGGTACTTCAGGAGATCGAGGTTTTCTTCAAGCAGATCGTCGAGGTCGCCTGGGGCGTTGATCCGGACGTTGTACTGCAGCCCCTCCGCCGCATGGAGCGCCAGCGGCGCCGCCAGCACCACCACGCAGGCCAGCCGCATTACATTTGTGACGAGTTGTGCCAAAATTCGTGATCCCCGGTGGACGATGTGATTGTTATCGGCGCGATGTTACCGGATTGGTAAAAAAGATGGCGTACTAATAAGATTCAGGTTTCGGGTTTGTTGTTCGAGTTTTTTTAAAAGTTTGTTTCGAGTTGTTTTGACGAGGATGCGATGATGACACGCGATGCCGCCCTGGTGCTGTTCTCCGGCGGACAGGATTCCACCACCTGCCTGGCCTGGGCGCTGGACCGCTACGAACGGGTCGAGACGATCGGCTTCGACTATGGCCAGCGCCACGCGATCGAGCTGGCGATGCGTCCGCAATTGCTGGCGAAGCTGCGCGTGCTGCGGCCCGACTGGGACGCCAGGCTGGGCGAGGACCACATGATCGATCTGGGGCTGATTTCCCAGCTGTCGCACACGGCGATGACGGAGGAGATCGAGATCACCATGCAGGCCAACGGCCTGCCGAATACCTTCGTCCCCGGCCGCAACCTGATGTTCATGATGGTGGCGGCCACGCTGGCCTACCGGCGCGGCATGAACGTGCTGGTGGGCGGCATGTGCGAAACCGATTTCTCCGGCTACCCGGACTGCCGCGACGACACGATGAAGGCGCTGCAGGTGGCGCTGAACCTGGGCATGGATACGCGCAGCAAGGTGGAAACACCGCTGATGTGGCTGGACAAGGCGCAAACCTGGGAACTGGCCGAAAACCTCGGCGGCCAGCCGCTGGTCGACCTGATCCGCGCCGATACGCACACCTGCTACAAGGGCGAGCGGGGCGCCCTGCACGACTGGGGCTACGGTTGCGGCGAGTGCCCGGCCTGCGCGCTGCGGGCGCGGGGCTACCAGAACTACGTGGCCGGGAAGGCTGCATAAAATGAAAAGGGCCGCGCTTGCGGCCCTTTCTGTTTTTACTTGCTGCGTTTTTGGCTTTCTTACACAAGCCGGTCTCAGACGGTAACGCCGCTAAGTTGAGCGTTACCCGATACGTGGAAGCACATGCATTCACCCCAACAGCGAAGGGCTGGGGTCAGGAAGGAATGCTGGCATGCATGCCAGCATCGTTCCGCAGGCGCGAAGCATGCTTCGCGAAACCCCTGCTTCACCCCGCCGGGTCTGACCCCGGGCTTTGCATTTGGGGTGGACTTATCTAAGCGGCATCAGTTTCAGACGGCCGCTTCCTTCATGGCCGCCGCGCGGCGCTTGTCGCGGCGGCTGAAATACCACACCAGCCCGATGACGATCGCCAGCGGCAGCAGCAGCGGCGACAGCGCGGCGGCGATCGCCACGCCCAGCGCGGCCAGCCCGAACACCACGAGTACGCCCAGCCCGGCAAACAGCAGGCCCACCAGGATCGCCACGCAGACCACCACGATGGCGCCGATCAGCAAGCCGCCACCGGCCAGCAGCACGCCCAGCACCCAGCCGAACGGCCCGTCGAATTCCTCGCCATCGACATTGACGTGGAAGTCATGGCCCCACGGGGAATCGAAGGCATTGCACGCCGCGATGAACAGCAGCACGACGATGGTGACGGCGAGAAGTTTTTTCATGATGTGCTCCAGGGAGTGGCAGTGGCGATGAGTGGACTTTACGCGGCCATCCCTGGAGATGCGGGGTGAAAGCGACGAACGGTTGGATTTGCGGGGTGAACGGGAAAGAAGCGGGGGCCGGTTACTGACACCAGAACCGGTGACAGGCTCCGATTATTTCGAAAGCGATGTGAAACCGGTGACAGGCTCCGATTGTTTTCGAAAGCGATGCGAAACCAGTGAGAAAAACCGGTGACAGGCTCCGATTATTCTCATAATCGGAGCCTGTCACCGGTTTTCTGCTGTGCCGCCGTTCTTTCTAGAAACTGTGGCGCAGTCCGAACGAGGTGGCGGAGATGTGCGCGCCGGCCAGCGAATCGGTGAATCCCTTCACGCCGTTGATCGGGAAGTCATACGCCGCGTTGCCGTCGTTATGCAGCCGCGTGTGGTACGCGTACACCGTGGTGCGGGGCGAGAACAGGTACTCGTAGCCGGCGGTCGCATGCACGGCGCCGGTATCGGCCCCGCCGCGCACGAAACCGACTGTGCCGCCGCCATGGCCATCGCCCGCCTTGCCGATGCTGGCACGCAAGCCATGCCGCCCGGCCTGGTGGCTCAGCGATACGTACAGCGCGTTGCGGGCGAGCCGCCCGGCGGGCAGCTGGTAGGCGAGGCGCTCGGCGACGACGGCCAGCCGCGTGGTGCCGGACAGGTAGCCGATGGCGGCCTTGCTGCCCGTGTCGGCGGTGCCGGGCCCATGGTACTCATGGTGGCGTTCGTGGGCCAGCGCCAGGTACAGCGGCCCCGCGTCGTGGATCAGCGCCAGCGACAGCAGCGAAGGTTTCGCGCCGCCGGCCGGCCGCTCTTCCGGCAGGCCGTGCGTGGCCCGCAGCGTCCAGCCGCGCCAGCGGGGCGACCACCAGTGCACGCTGTTGGCCTGGCGCCGGTCGAACGAGGCCACGTCGGCGACGTTGTCGGTGGACGCCGCCGCCCCGTTGGCGAGGATGCTCATGTAGCCGGCCGTGGTCGGATAGAACGGGTCCAGGCTGGACGTGGCGCCGTTGTAGGCCGTGCTCCAGTGGCCGGCGAACACCGTGCCGAACGCGCCTTCCAGCCCGACGCGCGTATCGCGGCGGGCGATTTCCCCGGCACCGCTATCGGGCGCCAGCGTGCCCTCGATCTGGAACAATGCCTTCAGGCCGCCGCCCAGGTCTTCGCTGCCCCTGAAGCCCAGCACCGAGCGGTTGTTGACCATGCGTTCGGCGTGCACGCCCGGCGCCCGGGCCGCTTCCAGCGAAACGTTGAGGCGGCCGTAGACCTGCACCTGCTGGGCATGGGCGAACGGCGCCGCCGCGGCGCAAGCGGCAGGGAGGAGGAAGCGTGGCAAAAATTGGAGCAAGAGTCGGAGCAAGAGTCGGGGCAAGCGTCGGGGCAAGAGTCGGGGCAAGCGCGATGGCAAAGACGGTGGCGAGAAAGGGGACCAAAGCGGGGACAAAAGCGGTGGCAAAAGCGAGGACAAAAGCGCGGACAAAAGCGGGGGCAGGGAAGGCGTTCTCATGCTCGCCATTGTCCGGTTGCACCGCACAGGGTGGCATCCCCCATACGAGGCGTCGGGGAGACTCCCATTTTTCCCTCTGAAGCTGCTATAGTACTGGGTATTCATACAGTAATTTGCCGAGAGGACCCATGGAAGATCTGATCGAGGAAACGTTGATGGAACAAGCCGAACAAGCGGAACAGCAGGGGCAGCATGACGACCACGAAGAGCCCGAGGATGCGCTGATCCAGGAAGACCGCGTCTGGCAGGGCCAGGGCTGGACCGCCCGCGTCATCAAGAACGAGGACGACGACGGCTGGGCCGTGGCGATGATCAAGGATGGCGAACCGGAGCCGGCGCTGGTCGGGCCATGGACGATGGGCCGCGACAAGAAAAATCCCAAGCCCCTGGATATCTCGGCTTTCCACACGCTGGTCAAGACGGCCAACGAAGTCATCCGCCGCCACGAACAGCAGCTGCATGCGCGGCTGCACAAATCGGTGCGCGTGGTAACGGACGAAGGCGCGGCAATCACCGTCAAGATGGTCATCACGCCGGACGAGGACGAGCCCTATGCCACGCTGACCGCCGTCGACGAATATGGCGACGAACTGGCGTCGGTGCGCACGCGGCCGGACTTCCGCCTGTCCGCCACCAGCGCCACCGAGTGGATCGAAGGCGGCTACCGGAAGCCGTAACGCCAATCTGTTGCATTTTTGTAGTGGCGCTGGCCCTCGGCGTGGGCGCCTGTTATATTTCCTGACTGCATTTATTTACTACGGGAAATTCGATGGAAGATCGCCTCCGCCGTCTCGAAGCCGTCCAGGCCGTGCTGCTGGAAATCGGCCAGCTGTCCACGCGCTGCACCGACATCGTCGGGTTCCTGCGCGCCGTGCACGGTGCGCTGGGCCGCATCATGTATGCGGCCAATTTCTACGTGGCCCTGAACGACCGCGACGGCGCACCGAACGCGGTACGCTTCGTCTATTACGTCGATGAAGCCGATACGCCGCCCGATCCGGATGAAGTGACGCATCTGGCGTCGCCGGACGAGTCGCCCACCGCGTGGGTGATCCTGAACCGCCGCTGCCTCGTGATGACGGCGGACGAGCATCTCTCCCGCAAGAAGATCGCCGCCTTCGGCGTGGGCACGATCGCCGAGCACTGGATCGGCTGCCCGCTGATGGACCAGAACCAGCAGCCGCTGGGCGCCATCGTCATCCAGAGCTACGACAAGGCGCATACCTACAGCGAGGAAGACCAGGCGCTGTTCGCCCTGATCGCCAGCCAGGTTTCGTCCGCGCTGCAAGGCTTGCAAAGCATGGACCGGCTGGAGCGCGCCGTGCAGGAGCGTACGGTGCGGCTCGATTCCGCGAGAGCCGCGCTGGAGCGGCAGAACGAAGCGCTCAACAACGCGCTGACGCAGCTGCAGGATGCGCAGTCGGAACTGGTGCGGCAGGAAAAGCTGGCATCGCTGGGGCGCCTGGTCGCCGGCGTGGCGCACGAGATCAACACGCCGCTGGGCATCTGCGTGACCGCCACCTCGCACCTGGTGCAGGAACTGAAACTGACGCGGGAAGACCTGGCCGAGGGCCGGCTGGACGAAGAAGGCCTGGCCATGTTCTTCGATACCGTCGACCAGTCGCTGCGCATCATGACGACCAACACCCAGCGCGCCGCCGCGCTGGTGCGCAGCTTCAAGCAGGTGGCGGTGGACCAGTCGTCGGAAAACATTCGCCACTTCAACCTGGCGAAATACCTGGCCGAGGTGCTGCTGTCGCTGCAGCCGAAGCTGAAGGGCAATCCCGTCAAGGTGCAGGTGGACTGCCCGCCGGATATCCACCTGGACAGCTTCCCGGGCGCGGTATCGCAGATCGTCACCAACATGATCGAGAATTCGCTGGTGCACGGTTTCGAGGACGACCAGGCCGGCACCATCCGCATCAGCGGCCGCCTCGATGGCGAGCACGTGCTGCTCGACTACAGCGACGATGGCATGGGCATGGACCAGGGCCTGCTGGGCCAGCTGTTCGACCCGTTCTTCACCACCAAGCGGGGCAGCGGTGGTTCCGGGCTGGGCGCGCACATCCTGTACAACCTGGTCACCGGCCCGCTGGGCGGCACCATCAAGGTCAGCAGTGCGCCGGGCATGGGCTTGCATTACAAGCTGCGTTTTCCCAGGGATCAGCGCAAGCGCTGAAGGGGCAGTATCGAAGAGGCAGGAGTCGAAGGTCAGGTGTCTGACACCATTTCCGGCGATTCACCGGAAATGGTGTCAATGGCAGGTGTCAGATACCGTGTTGGAGCTCAAGCTGTTTGTTCAGATGGTTCGGATCAAATGGCTTGCCCGAGCGGACAACGCCGTACATTTGGTGCACGAGTTTGCGCATGACGGCAGCGATCACCGCCATCTTTGCCATGCCAGAAGATTCCAGCCGGTTGGCAAACTCACTTAGCAGTGGATTCTTCCTAATCGCGGTCATTGCTGGCATGTAGAGAGCCGCTCGCAGGTCTCGGCACCCCATTCGACTGATCGTAGTTCTGCCTCTGATCGAGCTGCCAGATTGCCTTTGGCGTGGCGTTACACCGATGTAGGCAGCCAATTCTTTGGCGCTTCCAAAGCGTCGTAGGTCACCCACACGACCGAGTACCTTGGCCGCGGTACCGCGGCCAAGGCCTGGAATGGATTCGATCAACTCGGCGTCGCGTTGCAGATCGGGGTGGCGATCGATGTGATCATCGATGTCGTTCTCGAGCTGCTTGATTTCCTTGTCTAGCCATTTCAAATGCGTCTTCGCATGAGCTGCGACCTCGCCTTGGTTAGCGAACTCGAGCGCTTCAATACGATTGGCCTGTTGCTGTCGAATGTCCTTCAACGACGCCAGGTGTTCGTTCCACGCTCTCAACTGCCGCTGCTCAGGCGACGGGGCCTGCCACAGCGCTGGCTGTATCGCTGCACAATAACGCGCAATAACAGCAGCATCGGCTTTGTCGTTTTTGTTCCGGATGATCAAACTCTGGCCAAATCCCTTGACGCTGGCCGGGTTGACCACGCTGACCTTCAGCCCCAAGTCTACTAGCGCTAGTGCGGCTGGCTCGCTGTACACTCCCGTCGACTCCATGCAAACATGGACCAAATCCAGCGTAACACCCTGATTCTTCAGCCATTTTCCTAGCTCTGCATAACCATCCCGGCTGTTCGGGAATACCTTGCTTTTGAGCTTTCCATTCACCAGCAATGCAATATCAAGCTTGCTTTTGCTGACATCAATTCCTACAACTGGCGTACCTACCTCATTCATTTGTCGACCACCCTCGTATGCAGGCTCGAAGCCTAAGATACCGTCCGGACTTAACAATGAAAAACAGGCAGAGGCGCCAATCTGACACACAGGCTCGGGGCCTCAGACACCATCGACGTCACTCTGCCTGGCCGTTTCCTTCAGCGGTAATTTTGCCAAAGAATCGACAGGGACATCATACGAGACATCGGTTTCAGGAAGGCCGCCGATTCAGGAGACCCAGCCGTCGTCAGTCCGGCAGCCGCTTCGTGATCGCCAGCGCTTCGTCCACGTTCTGGATCAACAGCTCGACGAAGCGCGGGTCCAGGTGCTTGCCGGCGACTTCGCGCAGGTAGTCGATCACGCGGTCGACCGGCCAGGCATCCTTGTACACGCGCTTGTGCATCAGCGCGTCGAACACGTCGGCCACGGCCACGATGCGGGCATACAGGTGGATGTCTTCGCCCTTCAGGCCCTGCGGGTAGCCGGTACCGTCGTATTTCTCGTGGTGCTGGTGGGCGATGACGGCGGCCGCCTTCAGGATCGGGCGCTGCGAGCCGTCGAGGATCGAGGCGCCCACGGCCGGGTGCTGCTTCATGATTTCCCACTCTTCCGGGGTGAGCTTGCCGGGTTTCAGCAGCACCGCGTCGGGCGTGGCGATCTTGCCGATATCGTGCATCGGCGCGGCATGCTTCAGCACCGCCGTTTCCTCGTGCGGCAGGCCGGCCGCCGTGGCCAGCAGGTGGCACACCTCGGCCATGCGGCGTACGTGGTTGCCGGCTTCGTTCGAGCGCGACTCGACCACGTCGCCCAGGCGCATGATCAGCTCGGCCTGGGTATCGGTGATTTCCTGGTTCAGCAGGATATTGTCGAAGGCGATCGCCACGTCGCTGCAGAAGATTTCCAGCAGCTTGGTATCGATCTCGGAAATTTCATCCACGCCTTTCAACACCAGCAGCGAAGCCTTGCCGCTGTGGTTCGGGAAGTAGCCGACATAGGTGTCGCCTTCCAGCCTGGAAATACGGTTGCGTTCGGCTGCCTGCAGCTGGGCGATCAGTTCCGGCGTCAGCAGCGTTTCCTCGCCGATCTGCGCCAGCACTTCGAAATCGCCTTCGCCGGCGATCGCGGTGGCGCCGCGCAGGCGCAGCAGCATGCTGTGCTCCAGCCGCAGGAGCGCGACCACCTGCTGCAGCAGGCCACTGGCGAAGTCCTTCAGGTTGCGCTGCTGGAAGATGTGCGTGGAAGCCGCGATCACCCGCTCGAGCCCTTCCCGGTAGTGCACCTGCTGCTGGCGTGCTTCCTCGACTTTCATGATGTCGCGGTAGGCGCGCAGCGCGGCGAACGTGGTCGTGAACAGCTTGGTGCGGTCCAGCTCGGTCTTTTCCTTGTAGTCGTTGATGTCGTAGTCGACGATCACGCGTTCTTCCGGCGCCTGGCCCGGCTGGCCGGTGCGCAGCACGATGCGGGTGAACTGGTTGTCCAGGTCGTGCCGCATCCAGCGCGCCACTTCCAGGCCGCTGTCTTCGCGTTCCATCACCACGTCCAGGAAGACCAGGGCGATGTCCGTTTCGCGGGACAGGATTTCCTTGGCTTCCTGGCCGCTGTAGGCATGCAGGAAGCTCAGGCCGCGGCCATCGAGCCGGAAACGGGCCAGTGTCAGCTTGGTGATGTCATGGATATCGGGCTCGTCGTCGACCAGCAGGATTTTCCAGGGTGGCAGCTTGGGCGATGTTGAAGACAGAAAGGACATGGAGCGCTTCATGATTGGGAACAGGAAACCGGGCATTTTCCGGGCGCGGTCATGCCGATTGTATGCGCCAGTTCCATTATTAACAACAGGAAAGAATTTTTGCGCTACGGCTTTACAACACCGGACCGTAGCGTTTCTGGCACCGTTCGCACCAGAAGGTGCGCCGTTTGGTCTTGCCCAGGTGGGCCTTGTGCAATGCAATATTGCAGCGCGGGCAAATCCGCTTGGTGTGAGCGAGCCAGTGCTGTTTCAGCACGAACGCCTTCTTCCATTCGAGGAATTCGAAGCTGTATTGCCGGGCGTGCTTCACGAGTTCCCGCAGCTTCGCGGCAGGCAGCGCGCCGACCGTCGAGGCCGGATGAATCTTCAGGCGGAACAGCACTTCATTCTTGATGATGTTGCCGACGCCGGAAAAGATCTCCTGGTCGAGCAGCGCATCGCACACCAGCGTGTCGGGCTTCGCCCGCAGTTTCTTCAGCGCGGCCGCGGGTTTCCAGGCATCCGCCATCACATCGGCCTGCCATTCGTACGCCGCGTCGAGGTCGCCCTCGAGCAGCTTGACCGCGCAAGTGTAGAAGTTCAGCTCGCCGCCTTCCTCGAAGGCCAGGCCCAGGCGTTCCGGGCTGTTCTCCTTGCGCTCGTCGATCCGGTAACTGCCGAACATCAGGAAATGGATGCGGATTGTATATAGCGGCAATTCGATCAGGAAGTGCTTGCCCCAGGTGCGCAGCGACAGGATCGGCTGGCCAGGCAATTCATCGAACGGCACGGCCTTGCTGTTGCCATGCGCCGCCGCGATCGTGCGGCCTTCGAACGGCCGCGCCAGTTCTTTGAGGATGACGAGGGAAGGGCCTTCGGGCATGCTGCGCTCCACCTTGGATTGAAGAACACAGTCTGGCCCGGCCGCCACGCAGCGGCCGTTAGCACACGCACAAAAAGCCGCCGAAAAAACCGGTGACAGGCTCCAATTCTTTTGCAATGTTTCCGGAAAAACGGTGACAGTCACCATTTCTTTTGCAACATTTCCGGAAAAACGGTGACAGTCACCATTTCTTTTGCAATGTTTCCGGAAAATTGGTGACTGTCACCGTTTTTCTGTCACCGGCTTTGCAACATTTCCGGAAACCGGGGTCAGACCCCGAATCTGTGAAACATTTCCGGAAACCGGGGTCAGACCCCGAATCTGGGCAACAAAAATCCTGGCAACAAAAAAAAACCGCACCCGGCGTGAGCGGGGTGCGGCGAAGGATAGCGCCGTGAGCACGACGCATCAGGACTCCGTTTTGCGGGCTTGCCGCCCGCGGGCCTCTGTCTAGAGACATTTCCGGACGGCCACCGTCCGGCAAGATGGGAGCATGGTAGTTGCGATCTGTTACATCATCGTGACAGCGGAAATGATCCTTTCACGTGTTCGGCGTATATTCAAAGGCTGATCACAGGACAAAACCGAGGAAAGGAAACATCATGCGACTGCAACCACGCTCCTGGCTGGCCGCGGCGCTGCTGGCGGCGACAGGTGCCGCAAGCGCCGGCGTCACCGTCGACTACGTCAAGCCGGATGAATTCATCGACATGCCCCACTCGCTGCACGACCGCGACCGGGTGCTGAAGGAAGTGACGCGGCATTTCAATGACCTGGCCAAGGACTTGCCGGCCGGGCAAAACCTGAAAGTGACCGTGACCGACATCGACCTGGCGGGCCGCGAAGAGCCGCGCCGCTGGGCGACCAACGATATCCGCATCATGCGCGGCGGCGCCGACTGGCCCACCATGAAGCTCAGCTATACGCTGGAGCAGGATGGCCAGGTCCTGCGCAGCGGCGAGGACACATTGAAGAACATGATGTACCAGCAGCGTATCAACCGGTACACGTCGGGTGATCCGCTGCGCTATGAAAAGCAGATGGTGGACGACTGGTTCCAGAAGACGATCCTGGGCAGCCAGGTGAGCCGGAAGTAAGCGCCTGAACGCGGCGTGAAGAAAAGGAACTGGTGAGCTGAAGCGGAAGAGGCTGATACCTCCTCTCCCGCACGCAGCTCCCGCCGGGCAGCCGATGCAGCCGCCCGGCCAGCCGGTCACACCCTCAATCGACCCAGTTCACCCGCGGGAATTTCGCGCGGAAATCATCCGGCATCGGCACCACTTCCTTCAACCGGTAGTTGAAGAACACAAAGCCGTACTTGGCCATCGCCACCAGCGTGCCATCGGCCGGGCGGGTGATGCGGAAGATGATGTCGCCGCCGTACTTGTTGAAGTCCATCACGCCCACTTCGAACAGCAGCTGGTCGCGCGCATGGGCTTCGGCGCGGTAGGTGGTGGCCAGGTCGGTCACGATGATCCCGCTGCCGTCGCTTTCCGTCTCACGCACCCCGTACTCGTAGAGGAACCGGGCGCGCGCCTCGGAAATCATCGAGATCATCGAGTCGTTGGACAGGTGGTTGCCGTGGTTGATATCGGTGACGCGTACCGACATCTGTGTTGAAAAAACGAACTGGTCTTCGGGGAATGCGAGCTTGAGTCTGGCCATGGCTGGAGCGGCGCCCGCGCGGGGCGCCGGGGATTAAAAATCCATTGTAGCGCGCCCGTGCGCGGGCTTACAGGTTCTCGGAAAGGAACAGCAGCGTGTTGCCGCGTGCCTCGACGGACGAGCGCTGGTGGTAGCTGCCCCGGTGCGAGCAGTTGAAACCGTGTTCCGCTTCCGGGTAGACATGGATTTCCACGTTGTCGCGGTCGCCGAACCGTTCGGCGATGCTTTTCACGGCATCGGCGGGAATATGGCTGTCCTTGCCGCCGAAGTGCATCAGGAGCGGCACCGTCACGCTGCCGGCCTTGTCCAGCTGATTCTGGATGCCGCCGCCGTAGTAGGCCACCGCCGCATCGACATTGCCGGCGGCCGCGGTCAGGTAGGACAGCAAGCCACCGAAGCAATAGCCGATCGATGCGATTTTCTCGCCGCCGACGATGCCCCGCAGCGCGCGGATCGTAGCGGCCACATCGGCCACTGCCTGTTGCGTGTCCGTCGCGCCTTTCAATGCCACGGCTTTCTTCCAGTCCGTTTCGTCGTACGTGAGTTCGATGTGGGGGCCCTGGCGCCAGAACAGGTCCGGGGCCAGCACGACGTAGCCATCCGCCGCGTACTGCTCGGCCACGCTGCGGATATGCGCATTGACGCCGAAGATTTCCTGGATCAGCACGATGCCCGGACCCTTGCCGCCGCGCGGCAACGCCTGGTAAGCCTGGAACGTGCCGTCGTCACCCTGTATGTCGATCCATCTCGTATCGCTGTCCAATATCTTCTCCTGGGTAAGGTTCAACTGCTGCGAACGGCCAGCCGCGGCCGGCTGCGTATCATAGGTTAGTCATTCGGCCAGTTATATTCGGCTAGTTACATACAGCTGATAAGTATAAGCCGGCAACATTTTGCCTGGCGCGCTACAGCAGGGCGGGGACTTGGCTTGCAACCATGCTACCCTGACGACCCGTCCAACCTGATTTGCGAGGTGGCCCGAATTCGTGACAGGACTGTTCTTGCGCGGGCCAAGAATGCACGGCAACATGCGCCAGCACTGCTGGCGTTGCTGTGTGGACTCGGCCTGACGGCCCTGCTGTTTGCCGGCATTTGCCGCCTGGAGCAGGACCGCATCGTGCTCACGTTCACGCAACGCGCGCACGTGAGGGTGTTCGCCTTGTCTGAAGGCATCAACAACGTTATCGACAGCCTGCGCAGCGTCAACCAGCTGTATGTCAGCCAGCCATCCGTTTCCCGCGAGGAATTCCGCCGCTTTGTCGAACCGCTGACGGTGCGCTATCCGTTCGTGGTGGGGATCAGCTACCTGCGTTTCGTCGACGATGCCGACCGTCCCGCCATGGAAGCGGCGTTGCGCCAGGTGCTGCCCGGCGCCCGGATCACGGAATTGCACGGCAATATGCTGATGCCGGCCGCGCGGCGGCCCCGCTACCGGGTCATCGAATACGTGGAGCCGTTCGCCGCCAATGCGGCCACGCTGGGCCTGGACACGATGTTTTCCGGGGACGAGGCCAACCGCCAGCGCGCCTACGACACCGGCCAGCCGGCGGGCAGCAGCCTGACGCCGCTGGCGCAGTTGCCGGAAACGCTGTCCGGCATGGTGGTGTCGATGCCCGTGTACCGCTTCGGCGCACCGCTGGGCAGCGTGGCCGAGCGGCGTGCCGCGCTGGTGGGGGAAACCTCGGTCGCCATCGATCCCGGCGCCATGGTGGAGCACGTGCTGCAGCCTTCCGGCTTGCCGCACACGCCGCAGGCGCGCGGCAAGCGGCTGCAGCGCGTCGGACTGCACGTGTATGCCGACGTGCCCGACATTCCCAGGAACCTGGTCTACTACACGCCGCCGCCGGAACTCGACCAGCGCGCCGTGCCGCCGCCCCTGTCATGGCTGTATCCGCGCCCGCCCGCGCCGCTGAAGGTCTCGATCGACGTGGCCGGCCGGCCCTGGCACGTGGTGGCCGAGATGGATGACGCGGTGGGGCTGTCCGACCATCTCGCTTCGCTGTCGGCGCTGGTGCTGGGCCTGGTGATGACGCTGCTGGGCGCGGCCTGGGTGCGCACGCTGGCCACGCGCAACCGCACGATCCGGGACCAGGTGGAAGAGCGCACCGCCCAGCTGGCCGAAGCCAACCGCTCGCTGCTGCTGCGCGACCGGGCCATCGAATCGTCGACCAACACGATCATGATCGTGGAAGCGGGGCCCGGCAATCCGATCGTTTACGTGAACCCCGCGTTCGAGCATCAGACCGGCTACACCCGCGACGAAGTGCTGGGCAAGAGCCCGCGCCTGCTGTACCGCGACGACGTGGGCCAGGCCGGCGCGCAGACGATCCGCGCCGCCGTCCGCGAACAGCGCGACGGCCACGCGGTACTGCGCAATTACCGCAAGGATGGCACGCTGTTCTGGGTCGAGACCTATGTGTCGCCGGTGCGGGACGAGCGCGGCGTGGTGACCCATTTCGTGTCGGTCCACTACGACATCACGGCGATGAAGGCCTATGAAACGGAGCTGCACCACCAGTCCACGCACGATGCGCTGACCGGCTTGCCGAACCGGCAGCTGCTGCACGAACGCCTGCACGAAGCGATCAGCCGGTCGATGCAGGATGGCCATGGCCTGTGGGTCGTGTCGCTGGACCTGGACCGCTTCAAGTTCACCAACAGCCGCGTGGGCCACCGGGGCGGCGACCGCCTGCTGCAGATCGTGGCGGACCGGTTGCAGGAAGCGTTGCCGCCGGGCGGCGCGCTGGCGCGGCTGGGCGGCGACGAATTCGCGCTGACGCTGCTGCCCGACCCGGGCGCGCGCCAGCCCCGCCCCGAACAGGTGCAGCGGCTGCTGGCCGCGCTGGCCGCGCCGCTGGTACTGGACGACAAGGAGCAGTTCATATCCGGCAGCGCCGGCGTGGCCGTGTGCCCGGACGATGGCACCGACGCCGCCGTGCTGATGGAACGCGCCGACATCGCCATGTTCCGCGCCAAGGAAATGGGCGGCAACAATTACCAGTTCTATACCAGCGCGATGCGCGAACGGCTGGGCGAACGGGTGCAGATGGAAACGGCGATGCGCCGCGCCCTCGATCGCCGCGAATTCGTGCTGTATTACCAGCCGCAGGTGGATATCGCCAGCGGTCGCATCGTGGCCATGGAAGCGCTGGTGCGCTGGCAGCACCCGGAAATGGGCATGGTGGCGCCGGCCCGCTTCATCCCGCTGGCCGAGGAAACCGGCATGATCCTGCCACTGGGCGCATGGGTGCTGGAAAGCGCCTGCCGGCAGCTGGTCGAATGGCAGCGCGAAGGGCGCGACTACCTGCGGGTGGCCGTCAACGTGTCGGCGCGGCAGATGGCGGAGCAGGATTTCGTGCAGAGCGTGGCGCGCGTGCTCGATGAAACAGGTCTCGATCCCGCCTCGCTGGAACTGGAACTGACGGAAAGCGCCGTGATGAACGACGTGGAACACGCGATCGAGGTGATGAGCGATTTGAAGGCGCTGGGCGTGAAGCTGGCCATCGACGATTTCGGCACCGGCTATTCCAGCCTGGCCCACCTGAAGCGTTTCGCGGTGGACGTGCTGAAGATCGACCAGGCCTTCGTGCGCGACCTGACGATCGACCCGGACGACGCGGCGATCGTCACCACCATCATCGCGCTGGCGGCGAACCTGAACCTGCAGGTGATTTCGGAAGGGGTGGAAACGCTGGACCAGCTGTCGTTCCTGCGCGAGCACGGCTGCTCGCAGATGCAGGGCTACTACTTCAGCAGGCCGGTACCGGCCACCGCCATCGCCACCGTGCTGGAAGAGAACGAGGCGCAGGTGGTGGCCGGCAATGGCGCGCCGCTGGGGGTGGGTACGTGATGGTCAAGGAGCGCGTGCATGGCCGGTTGCTGCAACCGGCAGCTGTTGGCAGCCTACCCCAAGTGCAAATTCCGGGGTCAGGAAGGAATGCCGGCATGCATGCCGGCATCGTTCCGCAGGCGCGAAGCATGCTTCGCGAAACCCCTGCTACACCCCGGCGGGTCTGACCCCAGCCCTTCGCTGTTGGGGTGAATGCATGCGCTTTCGATGTGTAGGCTAAGATTAACTTAGCGACATCGGGGGCGCCCCTGCTTTTCGGGCAACTTCTCGTTTACTGCCCCAGCGCCCCCAGCAGCGCCTTGTGGAACCCGGCCGGATCCTCGATCTGCGGCGCATGCCCCATGCCCGGGAATTCGATCAGCTTCGCATTCGGGATGCGCTTGACGGTTTCCTTGCCCAGCACTTTATAGTTGCCGATCTTCGCCTTCACTTCCGGCGGCGCGATGTCGCTGCCGATCGCGGTGGTGTCGCCGTCGCCGTTCATCAGGATGACGGGCACCTTCAGTTGCGGGAACTCGTGCACCACCGGCTGGGTGTAGATCATGTCGTAGATCAGCGCCGAGTTCCACGCCACCAGGCGCTGGCCGGAGCCGGCATTCAGCCCGGCCAGCATGTCCACCCACTTTTCATATTCGGGCTTCCAGCGGCCCATGTAATAGGTGTTCTTCTCGTAGGTGCGCACACCCTCGGCGGTCAGCTTCAGTTCGCGCTCGAACCACTGGTCCACCGTGCGGTACGGCACGCCGAGCTGCTTCCAGTCCTCCAGGCCGATCGGATTCACCATGACCAGGTGCGACACGTTTTGCGGGTACATCAGCGCGAAGCGGGTGGCCAGCATGCCGCCGGTCGAGTGGCCCACCAGCACCACCTTGTCGACATTGGCCTTCTTCAGCAGCTCCATCGTGTTGGCGGCCAGCTGCTGGAAACTGTACTGGTAGTGGGGCGGCTTGGTGGAGGCGCAGAAGCCCACCTGGTCCGGCACCACGACGCGGTAGCCGGCCTGCGACAGCGCGGCGATGGTGCTTTCCCAGGTGGCGCCGCAGAAGTTCTTGCCATGCATGAGCACCGCCGTGCGGCCGTTCGCCTTGCCGGACGGCTTCACGTCCATGTAGGCCATCTGCATCGTCTGGCCCTGGGAATTGAAGCGGAAGTGCTGCACCGGGTAAGGATAGCGGAAGCCCTGCAGTTCGGGGCCGTAGGCGGCGCCCGCGGCGCTGGCGGTACCGGATGCGATGCCGGCGCCAAGTGCCAGCGCCAGGAGGATCGAAGTCGACAGTTTGGGCATGGGTGATTTCCTGCGAAAGGTCTGCGAAAGGTCTGCAAAATAAAGATTGCTCGGAGCCTTGCCCCGTACCTCGGCAGGGGCCGGCAACCGGCCAATATAGCGGAAAAACGGCTGAGCTGACGCCGGCCCGCCGCCTGTCGTGAGACGCCCACTGCGCGGACAGGGTAAACTACGCCCTTTCCTGTCGCATTGGGCGATTCGAACAATAACTTATCGCGAGTGCCGCAATGACTGCCACACCCCTTCTGTTTTCCGATCTGAACCTGTCCGCTCCGCTGCTCAAAGTCTTGAGCGACGTAGGCTATGAGGCGCCTTCGCCGATCCAGGCGCAGACGATTCCCCACCTGATGGCCAACCGCGACGTGCTCGGCACGGCGCAAACCGGCACCGGCAAGACCGCCGCGTTCGCGCTGCCGATCCTGTCGCGGCTCGACATCCGCCAGAACACGCCGCAGGCCCTGGTGCTGGCACCGACCCGCGAACTGGCGATCCAGGTGGCCGAAGCATTCCAGCGCTATGCCGCCAACATCCCGAATTTCCACGTGCTGCCGATCTACGGCGGGCAAAGCTACGGTCCGCAGCTGTCCGCGCTGCGCCGCGGCGTGCACGTCGTCGTCGGCACGCCGGGGCGCGTGATCGATCACCTGGATAAAGGCTCGCTGGACCTGTCGAAGCTGAAAACGCTGGTGCTCGACGAGGCCGACGAGATGCTGCGCATGGGCTTCATCGACGACGTCGAGCGCATCCTGAAGGAAACGCCGGGGTCGCGCCAGACCGCGCTGTTCTCGGCCACGATGCCTTCGCCGATCCGCCGCATCGCCAACACCTACCTGCGCGACCCGGCCGAAATCACGGTGGCCGCGAAGACCACCACCTCCGAGAACATCACCCAGCGCTACTGGCTGGTGTCCGGCATGCACAAGCTCGACGCGCTGACCCGCATCCTGGAAGCGGAGCCGTTCGACGGCATGATCATCTTCAACCGTACCAAGCTGGGCACCGAAGAACTGGCCGAGCGCCTGTGCGCCCGCGGCTTCTCGGCCGCCGCCATCAATGGCGACATGCAGCAGGCCGCGCGCGAGCGCACCATCGGCCAGCTCAAGGAAGGCAAGATCGACATCCTGGTGGCCACCGACGTGGCCGCGCGCGGGCTGGACGTGGAGCGTATCAGCCACGTCGTCAACTACGACGTGCCGTACGACGCCGAAAGCTACACCCACCGGATCGGCCGTACCGGCCGCGCCGGCCGCAGCGGCGAGGCGATCCTGTTCATCACGCCGCGCGAGCGCAACCTGCTGAAGACCATCGAACGCGCCACGCGCCAGCCGATCAAGCAGATGGAGCTGCCCACGCTGCAGGCCGTAAACGACGTGCGCATCGCGCGCTTCAAGGACCAGATCACGGAAACGCTGGCCGCCGGCGGCCTGGAGCAGTTCCAGTCGCTGGTCGAGGAATACGAGCGCGAGCACGACGTGCCGGCCAGTGAAATCGCCGCCGCGCTGGCGATGATGGCGCGCGGGAATGCGCCGCTGCTGCTCGACAAGAAGGCCGAGAAGGGCTGGCACGAGGATGGCCGTCCGGCCGCTCCGCAGCGCGAGGAGCGCAGCCCACGCGGCGACCGCGGCGACCGCTTCGAGCGGCCCGAACGTGGCGAGCGCCCGGCGTATCCGAAGAAGGAGCGCATCGCCCGCGAGCCGGAGCCGGGCATGGCCACGTACCGCATCGAAGTGGGCTACGAGGATGGCGTCAAGCCGGGCAACATCGTGGGCGCGATCGCCAACGAAGGCGGCGTCGACTCCAAGTTCATCGGCCGCATCGAGATCTTCGAGGATTACACGGTGCTCGACATGCCCGCCGACCTGGCACCGGACGTGCTGGATACCCTGACCCAGGTGCGCGTGGCGGGCCGGCCGATGCGCATCCGCCGCGATGGCGAGCCTGCCGCGGCACCGGCCCAGGCTGCCGCCCCGGCAGCGAAACCCGCGCCCAAAGCGAAAGCGGAGCGCGAGGAGCGGCCGGCGGCACCGAAGGCCCCGCGCGAGGAACGGGCTGCCGCACCGAAAGGCCTGGATGCGGTGGTGGCCGATGCCGTCAGCGAGGACGAAGCCCCGAAGAAAAAGAAACGCGAGCGGGCGCAGGACGGCCTGGCCATGCGCGCCTACCGGATCGAGGTCGGCACGAAACATGAAGCCACGCCGTCGAACATCGTCGGCGCGATCGCCAATGAAAGCGGGCTGGAAGCGCGCTACATCGGCCGCATCGAGATCTTCGAAGACCACACCGTGCTGGAAATGCCGGACGGGATGCCGGACGAGATCTTCAAGCACCTGGGCAAGGTCTGGGTCGGCGGCCAGCAGCTGAAGATCAGCAAGGCCGATGCGATGCCGCCGCTGTCCGGCAAGCACACCCCGCCGAAAAAGCCGGCCGCCAAGCCAAAAGCGAAGCGCTGAGCCACCGCTTCGGTGCCGCGGCGTGCCCTGTGCACGGCCGCGGTGCCCTGGTTGCACCACAATAAGGCCCGCCGCGGCCGCCGGCAGGCATTTCAGCCCTGAAATGCCTGTGGGCCACCCTCAGGAAGGGCTGGCCCGGTAATTGCATATACATCTGTATTTACTTCTCTTCAGCGGGGAGGACGGATGTTGTTGCATACCTTACTGCGAAACGATTTACTCCAATACGGCACGCCGCGGCGGCGCACGGTCCGCGTCTTGTGGATCGACCCGGCGCGCACGCTGGCCTGGCTGTTCGACATGGACGGCAAAGGCTGCGACGTGGAGCCGGCACGGCTGGCCGACCTGGAAGCCGACCTGGCCGCCGGCCGCGCCCGGCGCCTGGCAGACGACCCATGGCTGGTGGTGGCCGACCAGGAAACCACCAAGCCCAGTCACATCGCACTGCGCGAGCGGGCCTGGACCATCGTCGCGGCACTGACCGCCGACGAACCGGGCATCTACGAATCGCGCCGGCGCGGCCAGATGATCGCCGAGTACACAGCGCGCCATGGCGTGTCGCACCCCACGATCTACCGCTACCTGCGCCGCTACTGGCAGCGCGGGCAGACGCCGAATGCGCTGCTGCCGGATTACTCGAACAGCGGCGCGCGCGGCAAGACACGCTCCTCCACCGCCGGCATCAAGCGCGGGCGCCCGCGCCGCGAAGGCGCGCCGCAGGGCATCAATGTCGACGAGCCGATGCGCCGGGTCTTCCGCGTGGCCGCGGCCACGTACACGGGCCTGCGCTTTTCGCGGCGCGGTGCCTACGAGGCCATGCTGCGCGAGTTCTTCTGCGAACGCCGCGTGATGCCCGAGACGCTGCAGGTGGTGCGGGGTGCCGGCAGCGACGAGGTGCCCAGCTTCGGGCAGTTCAGCTACTGGCTCGACCAGGGCCGTATCCTGCGGCCCGCGCCGCGCCCGCTGCCGCTGGCACCGCATGCGCAGGTGGAAGCCGAAGGGCGGCCCGGTGCCGCCTTCCAGGTTGCCGCCGTGCGGGCCGACGTGCAGCTGCTGGGTGGTGGCGAACGCCGCCGGCTGGCTGGCCGGCCCGTCATCTATCTGGTCAGCGACATGTTCTCCGGCATGGTCACGGGGTTCCACGTCAGCCTGGAAGCGCCGGCATGGCGCCATGCGCTGATGGCGCTGGCCAACTGCGCAGCCGACAAGCCGCGCCAGGCATTGCGCCATGGCCGCGTGATCGCCACGCAGGACTGGCCATGCCGCCACCTGCCGGAGCGGCTGCTGGTGCCCGGTGCGCTGGCCGGCGGCGACGGCGGCCGCGCGCTGCAGGACAATTTCGGCGTGCGCTGCGTAACCGGGATTCCGGCCGAGGTGCCGGCGCGGGCCGCGCTGGAGCGCCGCTTCGCGCTGTTGCGTGCGGACGCGCCGGCCATGGCGCCCGCGCTGTCTTCCGAACTGGGCCCGCTGGACGGCGCACTCGACCTCCAGCAATTCCGCCGCCTCGTGATCGACGCCATCCTGGAACACAACCTGCAAGGAATAGGTAACGGCAGCGGCAATGGCGTGGGCCCGGCACCGCTGCAGCTGTGGGACTGGGGCGTGCGCGAACGGGGCGCCGCGCTGAAGCAGTATGCGGAAGACCTGGTGCACTGCGCGCTGCTGCCGCTGCACGATGCGCTGGTGACGGAGGAGGGCATCAGCCTGGGTGGCCAGCTGTACACCTGCGCCAAGGCGGTGGAAGAACGCTGGTTCGAGCGGGCGCGCCAGCGCGGCCGCTGGGTCGTGCGCGTGGCGCATGACGAACATGGCGAATCTCCGGGCGACGGCGTCTACCTGCCCGACCCGGCCGCGCCGATGCGCTTCCATCCCTGCCAGCCGGTGCAGCGCGGCATCGCGGCGGCCCAACCGTTCACCCGCCCGGAAACCCCGCTCCGGCGCGCGCCGGCCGCCGGGCAGCATCCCAGCTTCGAGCGCATCGTCGCCGGTTTCGTCGGCTGATTTCCTTCACCCTCGTTGTATTTTCAGCGCGCCGCCCGGCGCGCTTTTTTTTCGTGCGCCGCACTGGTGCACTGCGCAATGCCGCAGCGACTTTGATGCCGCACCCTGCGCCAAACAATGTCTGGACGCTGGCAGGGCTGCGATTGCTTGCTGCCACCGATGGCGGTCGCCGATGCGTGCGCGCGCCGGCCTCCACGCGCGAAACCACTTCATTCGCCTCGTCAAAAAGAGTGCTTACCGAACAGGCAGTGGCATACCGATTGCTTAGATACCCATGTGCAAGCATGTTCACCTACACAAGAAGGGGCAGCGATGAAACAAGGGTTGATGAAGGCGGTAACACGGCGCGATTTCCTGTACCGTGCCGCCGCGGTGGGCGGTACCGGGCTGCTGCTCAATGCGATGAACGCCTGGGGCATGGGCATCGCATCGACGATGTCCGGCCCACCGGCGCTGACCGGCAGCGGCAAGGGCAAGTCGGTGGTGATCCTGGGCGCCGGGCTGGCCGGCATGACGGCCGCCTACGAGATGGCCAAGCTGGGCTACCGCGTGCAGGTACTGGAAGCGCGCGGTTTCGCCGGAGGCCGCTGCCAGACCGCGCGCAACGGTTTCGAGCTGACCGAACTGGGTGGCGAAACGCAGCGCTGCGCTTTCGAGAAAGGCGAATACATCAACCACGGCCCCTGGCGTATCCCGCTGCACCACCAGTCCACGCTGCACTACACGCGCCTGTTCGAGGTGCCGCTGGAAGTGATGGTCAACGATAACGATCACTCCTTCGTCTACCTGGAAAACGGCGGCCCGCTGTCGAAGCAGCGCCTGCGCCCCGCGCAGATCAAGGCGGACATGCGCGGCCACGTGGCCGAACTGCTGGCCAAGTCGGTGCAGGACCACCAGCTCGACAAGGCGCTCTCCGGCGACGACCAGCGTGCACTGCTCGACTACCTGAAGCACGAAGGCCACCTCGCGGCGGGCGACCTCAGTTACAAGGGCCGCAGCGGCCGCGGCTTCGCCGTCAATCCAGGCGCCGGGGTAAGCCCCGGGCCGGGCGCCTTCTCCGACCCGCTGGCCTTCCATGACCTGCTGGCTTCCGGCGTGGGCAAGATCTACAGCGCGGTGCAGGACTACCCGATGCAGAACACGATGTTCCAGCCGGTGGGCGGCATGGACGCGATCGCCAAGGCGTTCGAGAAGCGCGTGGGCCGCCATATCCGCTACAACGCCGAAGTGCGCAAGATCAGCCACGGCGAGAACAGCGTGACGGTGGCCTTCAAGGATACCAAATCGGGCAAGGAAAGCGCCGTCACGGCCGACTTCTGCCTGTGCACGATGCCGCTCTCCACGCTGCGCATGGTCGATACCGATTTCTCGGACGGCTTCAAGACCGCCATCAAGTCGGTGGCCTACGCGCCGGTCGGAAAGATCGGCCTGCAGATGAAGCGCCGCTTCTGGGAAGAGGATGACCATATCTACGGCGGCCACGTGCTGACCGACATGAAGGGCATCAACACGATCTCGCTGCCGTCGACCAGCTGGCAGAAGAAGAAGGGCGTGGTGCTGGGCTACTACAACTACCAGACCGCGGCGATCGAAGTCAGCGGCCTGACCCCCGCCGAGCGGGCCGAGTTCGCGCTGGCCGCCGGCGAAAAGATCTTCCCGGCCTACCGCGATGCGTTCGACAACGCATTCTCGGTGGCCTGGCACCGCGTGCAGTACAACCTGGGCGGCTGGGCCGAGTGGAACGACGAAAGCCGCAAGAACGCTTATCCGGCGCTGCTGGAAGGCGAAGGCCGCGTGCTGCTGGCGGGTGAACACCTGTCGTACCTGACGGGCTGGCAGGCCGGCGCGATCGAATCGGCGTGGCAGCAGATGGCGCGCATCCATGAAAGGGCGATGGCATGAAGCATAACGTCACCGCACTGATGGCGCTCGTCGGCTTCACTGCCGCCACGCCGCTGCACGCGAGCGCCGCCGACGGCAAGGCGGTCTACCAGAAGAATTGCGCGGCCTGCCACATGCCCACCGGCCAGGGCATTCCCGGCGCCTTCCCCGCGCTGGCCGGCAACGCGTTCGTTCAGGGGCCGGCGAAGGACCCCGCGACCGTGCTGCTCAAGGGCCGCGGCGGCATGCCCGATTTTTCGCAGAACCTGACCGATGGCGACATCGCGGCCGTGCTGACCTATGCACGCTCCAGCTGGGGCAACCAGGCGCCAGGCATTCCCGAAGGGGACGTCGCCGCGCTGCGCACCGAAATTTCGGCCGGGGTGGTCTCGGCCGGACAGATGTCCAACAAACACTGAAAGAGAGGCTTCATGAAACAGCATATCGCCGCCACCCTGCTGATGGCCGCCGCCGTCGTTACCGCTTCGGCCACGGCGCAGGACATCGTCCGCCACAAGATTCCCGGTTCGGATTTCCCGATCGCGCAGGCGGTCACGATTCCACCGAACGCCACGATCCACTTCATCAGCGGCCAGGTACCGCCGATGATCGACAAGGCCGCCAACCCCGACACGATCGCCGCCTATGGCGACACGAAGACGCAGACCGTGGGCGTGCTGAAGAAGATCGAGGAAATCCTGAAGGGCATGAACCTGACGATGGGCGACGTGGTGAAGATGCAGGTATTCCTGGTGGGCGACCCGTCGAAGGGCGGCCGTGGCGACGTCAAGGGCTTCATGGAAGGCTACACGCAATTCTTCGGCGGCCCGCAGCCGAACCTGCCGGCCCGCGCGGTCATGACGGTGGCCGGGCTGAACTCCGCCGGCTGGCTGGTCGAGATCGAGGTCGTCGCCGCCAAAAAATAATTGGCTTCATGAGCTGACTTCATGAAATGAGTTCATGAGCTGATTTCATGGGCTGAGTTCATGAGCTGACTTCATGGGCTGAGTTCATGGACTGACTACGTCAGCTGACGCTTCAAGGGCCGTCAAGGTCCGGGGAAACTGCCGGCATCCGCGCCGGCAGGAGGACCCTTTACGCCCGTTTTTCGCTGCACCCGTTTTTCCATCTCCAATAAAAGAAAAGGAATCACCATGCACAAGGCCATCATCACCACGGGCGCCGCCGCCATGCTGCTGCATACCGGATTGTCGCTCGCCGCCGAACCGGGCGGCGCACCGGAGCCCGAACCGCAAGCGGAAAACGTGGCCGGTGCCGCCGGCGCACCGGTTTCGATGGGCGCCGTGATCGTTACCGGCACCCGGGCCAGCGGATTGAAAGCGGAAAACAGCGCCTCGCCGATCCAGGTGCTGGACGCGGCCTCGCTGCAGCGCACCGGCCAGCCGGACCTGATCCAGGCCATCGCACAGAACATCCCGTCGTTCACCGCCCAGGCCTTCGGCGGCGACACGGCGAACCTCACGCTGTCGGCGCGGCTGCGCGGCCTGTCGCCGAACAACACGCTGGTGCTGGTGAACGGCAAGCGCCGCCACGGCACCGCCAACCTGGCCGTGCTGGGCGGCCCGTACCAGGGTGGCGCGGCGGCTGACCTGAACTACATTCCCGTGGCCGCGATCGACCACATCGAGGTGCTGCAGGATGGCGCCGCCGCGCAATATGGCACCGACGCCATCGCCGGCGTGGTCAACATCATCCTGAAGTCGAACAACCAGGGCCTGTCCGGCAACGTGAACGGCGGCGCCTACGTCGACGGCGGCGGCCACACGGGCGACGGCACCGCCAACATCGGCTTCCGGCTGACGGACAAGGGCTTCCTCAGCCTCACGGGCGAATCGCGCTACCACGGCTACAGCGACCGCGGCAACATCGACCCGCGCGTGACGGCCCCGCAGAACATCGCCAGCATGCCGCTGCTGCAGGCACCCGGCTATCCGCACCTGAACAAGATCGCCGGCGATGCGCAGTATCACCTGAATACGCTGGCGCTGAACGCCGGCTACGACATCGACGACGACACCTCGCTGTACGCTTTCGCCACGTGGGGCAAGAAGGAAGCGCGCGCCTACGAGAACTACCGCATGCCGAACCGCCTGCCGGAAGTCTATCCGCTCGGCTTCAGCCCGAAGGAGACGATGAAGGAGATCGACTACGCGTTCACGGCCGGCGCGCGCGGCAAGTTCGGCGGCGCATGGAACTGGGAGCTGTCGACCACGTATGGCCGCGACAAGGCGGAAATCGGCGTGGTCGATTCGGCCAACGTGTCGCTGTACCGCGATACCGGTTTCACGCCGACCGTATTCCATGCCGGGACGTTCATCGCCAGCCAGTGGACCAACAACTTCGACATGTCGACCGAAATGGACATGGGCTGGGCGAAACCGTCGACGTTCGCGCTGGGCCTCGAGCACCGCGTCGACGAATATGAAATCCAGGCCGGCGACGAGTTCTCGCGCTACAAGGAAGGCTCGCAATCGTACCCCGGCTTCTCGCTGACGGACGCCGGCAAGCATGACCGCAACAACAAGGCGGTCTACGCGAACTTCATCATGTTCCCGATCGCCGGCCTGACGGTCGACCTGGCGGCGCGTTACGAACACTTCTCCGACTTCGGCAATGCCAAGGTAGGCAAGCTGACCAGCCGCTACGATTTCACGCCGACCTTCGCGCTGCGCGGCACGTACTCGAACGGCTTCCGCGCACCCACGCTGGCCGAGTCGTACTACTCCGCCACCAACGTGGGCCCCACCAGCGCATTCGTGCAGCTGGCGCCGAATTCGGCGGGCGCGAAGCTGGTCGGCATCGACGGCCTGAAGCCGGAAGCCTCGACCAACCTGTCGGCCGGCATCGTGCTGAACCCCGCCAACAACGTGTCGGTCACGCTGGATGCCTACCAGATCAAGATCCGCGACCGCATCGTGGGTTCCGGTTCCGTGTACGGCTCGGGCGGCGCGGTGAACTCGCCGGCGGTGGTGGCAGCGATCCTCGCCAACGGCAACATCCTCGATCCGACGGTCAGCGAAACGGGCATCAACATCTTCACCAACGCCGTCAACACCCGTTCGCGCGGCCTGGAACTGGTGGCCACGCTGAACAGCAACTATGGCCAGTACGGCCGCGTGGACTGGTCGCTGGCGGCCAACTGGAACCAGGTGCGCGTCACCAAGATCAACCAGGCACCGGCACAGCTGCAGCCGCAGACGCTGCTGGACCGCACGGCGATCTCGAACCTGGAAACCGCGTCGCCGAAAACCCGCGTCAACATCGGTGCGCTGTGGCGCGCCGGTGCCTGGACCGTCAACCTGCGCGAGGCGATCTACGGCAAGTCCCATACGTGGGATTCGCCGAACGGCGGCACGTACTACAAGAACGAGATCGGCACCACGGCGATCACGGATCTTGAAGTGAGCTACAAGCTGAACCCGAACTGGACGCTGTCGGCCGGTGCCAACAACCTGTTCAACCAGTATCCGGACGAGGTAAATGCGGAGCTGATGGCCGTGTACCGCGCGAACCTGGACAACGCGGGCGTGACGAAGTACCCGTCGTTCTCGCCGTTCGGCATCAATGGCGGCTATTACTACGCGCGCGCCAGCTTCAAGTTCTAAGTTCAAGTTCTAAGGGGGCATGAGGGAGCGTAAGGCGGCAGCAGGAAACTGACGCGGCGGGGCAGGGCGCTATACTGCGCACTGCCCCGTTTTTCATTGGCCGCCATGACTTCTCCGATGACCTTGCAGGACTATCTTGCGCTGGCCGGCCCCGCGCCGGACACGCGCATCGTGTACGGCCCCGCGCCGTCGCAATTCGTCGAGCTGTTCCTGCCTGCCGGTGACGGGCCGTTTCCCGTGGCGGTACTGGTGCACGGCGGCTGCTGGACCGTGCAATACGGCGGCATCACGCAGATGCGCGCCATGGCCGGTGTACTGGCCGCGCAAGGCATCGCAGTGTGGAACGTCGAATACCGCCGGCATGACGAGGAGGGCGGCGGCTATCCCGGGATGTACCAGGACATGGCCCGCGCCGTCGACCTGCTGCGCGCCCAGCCGGCACTCGACCTGGAACGCATCGTCATCGTCGGCCACTCCGCGGGCGGGCACCTGGCGCAATGGGCCGCGTCGCGCCACAAGCTGCCTCGATGGAGTCCGGCCTGGGTGGCGGATCCGGTGCCCATTCCCGCGGTGGTCAGCCTGGGTGGCCTGGCCGACCTGCGCCTGCAGGCATCGCTGATCCGCTCCAGCTGCGAGCGCGAGACGGCGCAACTGGCCGGAGTGCCGAGCCGCGAGCGGCCCGACGTGTTTGCCGACACTTCCCCGGCGGAGATGCTGCCGGCCGGGATCCGCACGGTACTGATCCACGGCGAGCTCGATAGTATTTCGCCGCCCTCGGTCGCCGAAGCTTATGCGCACCGCGCTCGCGCCGCCGGCGACCCCGCCGACGTCATCGTGCTGCCGGGCGCCAGCCATTACGACGAAGTGGCGGCCAGCTCGCCTTGCTGGCCGCTTGTCGAACGCGCCATCCGCGACGCACTAGGATTGCCGTAAACCCTACGGCGCGATGCCGAACAACTCCATCCGCAAGCCCTTCATGCCGCTGGGCGCATAGATCGCCATCGCCTGCGCCTTCAGCATGTTTTCATACAGGCTGCCTTTTGCCGTGAGCGAGAAGTAGTACGTATTCGGCCGCACCGGTACTTCGCCGGGCACCTGCGCCATGTGCACCAGTTCGACGCCCGGCAAGGCCGCGCCGATCATGTGCTCCACGTCGTCCGGCGCGCCGATCTTGAAGCGCACCGGCACGGCTGCCACCAGTTCCAGCGCCGGCATGTCCGCACTCACCGCCAGGCAAAGCTCGGTGCGCCGTTCCACGCGCGCCGGATCGAGCACACCGTGGTGGTGCGTGATCCGGACGGGATCCGGCGTCAGCGGCACTGTGAAGTAGCGGGACGAGATCACGGTGTCGATCAGGTCGCGGATCATCGCGTCGAGCCGGTAGAAGCCGGGGCCGGGATCGTCGTGCTGGTACGACGGCAGGTCGGACAGCGCATATTTCGGCGAGAACGTCATCAAGCCGCCGGCCAGCGCGGTCAGCCTGTCGAACACGTATTCCGGATGGTGCTGGCGATAGCGCGCCACATGCGTAAGTGGGGCCGCCGCCGTGCAGATCACGTTGAGCATCCAGAACGACGCGGCATCGCCGCCGTGGACTTCGAAGGCCTGGCGCCCGTTCAGGCGGTGGCGTTCGTACAGCGCCGCGATCTTGGCGTTCAGCTTGGCCAGCAGCGCATCGAGCATGCCGGGCAGGCCGGCCGCCGTGGCCAGCGTGACCGACGGGGGCATGAAGGTGGGATCGAGTTCGAAGCCGCCGGTGGGGGAGCGCTTGATGCGGACGATGGGGAAGGATACATAGCCCGTGCGTGCCATGGATTCCGGCAGCAGGCAGACTCGTTTCTTCAGGTAGGCCACGTCGAGTGCCAGGCCTCCCGAATAAAGGTCGGCAGTGGTGGCGTCCTCGCGTGCATAGCGTGCTTCGTGGGCCATATTGCCACCGTGCATGTTCAACATCGGCAGCGCCGCGAAGTATGTGAACGTGGACTGTTCAGCCGGCAGGTTTGACAGATCTACTGCCTGCGGCGGCGTATCCGACACGGGAGCGTCGTAGATCTCGCCATCGGGAAACAGCAGCGACAGCGCTTCCGTATGCAGCATATTGTTGGCCAGCTCGTCGGTTTCCCAGACTGCCCGCCGAACACCCCACAGGCTTGGGTTGATCGTCATGGCCGTCTGCTGCAGGCGCACTTCGTGATAGCGGTCCTGCTGTTGCATTTGCTGGGGGCCGATTGGAAGGCCTCTCGCCCATAGTAATTTCGAAGGAATGCTCATGATTCTCCTTTCGCGTGAAGTGAGCCATAGCATGATGTTTCCATGTGGAATTTCATTGATGGCGCGCAACTTGACTGGTGACAGGTCACCGAATAATGGGGTTCCATCGTTCCAGGACGGGCTCCATGAAAGACTTGCTGATCCATTTCGAACGCAACCTGATGTTCCTGAGACGCTATGGCGCCGAGTTTTCAGCCCGTTTCCCACGCGTCGCCGGCGGCATTCGTATTCCGGCGGACGATCCGCAAGCTGAACGCGTGTTGCAAGGCACGGCATTGCTCGCGGCGCGCATCGACAAGCGACTCGAAGACGGCTACACGCAATTCACGGAGGGACTGCTCGAAGCGCTATATCCGCATGCGTTGCGGCCGTTTCCGTCTTGCGCGGTCGCCGCGTTCGATGTGGACGCAGCGAACGTGCCTCGGGTGATCCCGCGTGGCACGGAACTGAAAGCAAAGCAGGTGGTGGCAGGTGTGCAATGCCGCTTCCGCACGACAGCGGACCTGTCGCTGGCGCCGATTGCGATCGTGGCCGCATCGTTCGATCCATTGATCAGGGCACCCGCAGGGACCAGGCTGGCGACACATGCAACCGCGGCGTTGTCGATCACCATCGCATCGATCTCCGGGCGAATTCCATTGAGGGATCTGCTGCTGGATAAGCTCAGCGTATTCATCGATGGCGATCCTTCGCTGCATGCAGCCCTGCGCGACGCACTGTTCATTCATACGGGCAGCGCTTTCGTCGAAGCGGCCGATGGCCGGTGGCTACCATTGGCGAGTGTGCCGGTAAGCCCGGCTGGCTTCAGCGAAGGCGAGGCGCTGATCCCGTTCGGCAAGCGTTCGCATCCGGCATGGCGCGTGCTGGCGGAATACTTTTGCTTCTCCGACAAATTCCGCTTTGTCGATATCGATCTTGCCGCCCTGCGCTCCTTGCTGCCGGCGGGCGCGCATACCGTCACGCTCCATCTCGCGCTGTCGCGCATCCGGCCCGATGGTGCGGCCGCCCGCATACTGCGCACGCTCTTGCCATCGAACCTCCGGCTGAATTGCGTTCCGGTTGTAAACCTGTTCGCGCACCATGCGAGGCCGATCTCGGTTACCGGTACCAAGGCCGACTATCCACTGGTACCGGATGCCACGCAGCCGGATCGATACGAGGTCTATACCGTCGACCGTGTCTGCAAGCAGACCAAGGGGACGGAAGGCGTCGTCGAATTCACGCGCCTGCATGCCCGCCGCAATGGCGCTGTCGCGAAAGGGCATCACTGGGCACTGCGCCACGACGACATCCTGGCCGAGATCAGTCCCGGCTTTGAAAAACGCCTGGCGCTGATCGATGCGGATGCGGACTTCGAAGAGCGCAACACGGTCAGCGTCGATATCACGTGCACCAACCGTGATCTGCCCGTTCAGTTGGGATATGGGCTTCCTGGTGGGGACCTGTCGATGTCCGAGACGCCGGATGGAGGACACGTCTCTTTCGTGACCGCCCCGACTCCGGTGTATCGCTTTGCTTCGGGCGAAGCGCACTGGGACCTGATCGGATGCCTGTCATTGAACCACCACGCCCTGATACCCGATGGCCTGCCGGCGCTGACCGAGTTGCTCCAGTTGCACAACCTGCCCCGGTCCGTGGTGGCCGAGCGTCTGATCGCCGGGATCGTTGGCCTCGATCACAAGCAAGCAACCGCCTGGATGCCGCATGCCTGCGGCTCGTCGCTGGTGTATGGCATCGAAGTCCACATCACGGTGGAGGAAGAGGCTTTCACCGGCAGCGGCATTCACCTGTTCGCCCAGGTCATGGACCACTTCCTGGCGCTGTACGTGCAGGTCAACAGCTATGTCGAACTGGTGCTGCTGTCGCAGCGCGACAAAAAGGAGATCCTGCGATGCAAACGGCGCAGCGGATACGCAAGCCCGGCCTGATCGGCCGCATTTTCAACGAACCGTGGCGGTTCGAGTTCATGCCAGCGGTCACGCTGCTGCTGCGCTGGCTCGCCTCGCACCGCGTACCGCACGATGACGCGCTCACCCGCGTGCTGCGCTTCGAGAACAGCCTCTCGCTGGCATTCCCGGCTGCCGAAGTGGAAGCGTTGCGTGCCGAAGAAGCGGATGAAGAGATGCGGATCGCGTTGACGCCGGCCTGTTTCGGCTTGCTGGGAACCGCCGGCACCTTGCCCTTCCATGACACGGACCGCTGTGCCCATGCGGCAGCGGAAGGCAATCCGGCGCCACGTGCCTTCTTCGACATCTATTCGACCCGCATGGTTGGGCAACTATGGCAGGCATGGGCCAAGCCCCGGCTGGAGCTCGCCCCCATCGCCGAGGGCCGCGACGCATCGCGGCGCATGTTGCGAATGCTCGGCGGGAAGTTCGACGTGAAGAGCGAGATCACGCCGTGGTACGCAGGATTGCTGCGCTCGCGCCCGGTTTCTGCAGCGGCGCTCGAACACATCCTTGTTTGCGAACTGGAGCTGCCCGTTGTCGTTGAATCGTATGCCGGGTTCTGGGACGTCATCCCGCCCGAACAGCAATTCATCCTGGGGAGCGAACACTGCATTCTCGGGGCCATCACGCTCGGCCCGGAAGTGTGGCGCGTGGACCGGCGCCTGCGCATCGTCATCGGCCCGCTCACCCGGCCAGATTTCTATCGCCTGCTGCCGGATGGCGCGGGCGCCAGGCTGCTGCATGACCTGCTGGTCCTTGCTACCCCCCAGTCGCGGCTCGAATTCGAGATATGCCTGCTGCCAGGACCGGATTGCATCCAGCCTTGGGTTCTTTCGGACACGCCGGGCGAGATGCGCCGGTTGGGAGAAGACATGTTCCTGGTTGGCGAGGCTGAGTCGCTTGTTGAAATCCGCTATCTGCTGCAACTTGAACCGAGAGGAGTCATTTCATGCCGTTGAATGGTAATGAACTTGCACGCACTGCTGTGATGAAGGTGCTGGAACAGACGGGACGCCTGCTGCGCTCGCATTTTCCTCATAACGACGGGCCGGATGCCGCGCTCGTCGTCAACACGCTATCGGCGCGTGAACAACTGTCGCGCGGCTTCCGCTTCGATGTCGAACTCCTGTCCGACGATGCCGCGATCCCGTTGAAAGACATGATCGGCAAGATGATGACAGTCTCGCTGGTGCGCGACAACGGTACCGAACGTCACTTCAATGGCTTCATCACCCAGTTCCGCTACCTGAAGACCGACGGCGGGTTCGTTTACTATCGCGCGGTGCTGGAACCATGGCTGGCGTTCACGAAGCTTCGCAAGAACTGCACGGCGTTCAAAGGCTGCACCGCCCTTGAAATGACGGAGAAGACTTTCGCGCACTACCTCCAGCGCGACTGGCGAGTTTCCATGAACGCTACGACGCCGGCGATCTCGTACCAGGCTCAATACAACGAAACCGACCACAATCATTTGCATCGGCGCTGGGAAGCCGCTGGCTTCTATTACTGGTATGAACACCGCCTGGACGGTCACACGCTATGGCTGTCGGATGACAGCACGCTGGCTGATGCGATCGATGCCTGTGGCACACGGGAAGTCGAACCGGGCATGATGCAGTACTTCGCTCTCGGCGGATCGGCCGAGAGCGATGGCATCAGCCAATGGCAGGCCGTGCGCCGCATGGGATCGGGTGCGACGGCGCTTGCCAGCTTCGACTACAAGAGGCCGGCGCCATTCGTTGCTGGCCGGGGATCGGAAAACCATCAGGGTGAAGACGTACCGCCATACGAGGTGTATGAAAACCTGGGCGAATACGGGTATCCCGATGGGCACGCGGGCGAGGCCCTGGCGCGGCGGCGGATGGAAGAGGCAGATAAGACCACGCAGTATTTCATGGCAATCGGCAACGATCGCGCAGCGATGCCCGGCCGAAGCTTCGCATTGGCCGATCATCACAGCAGCAAGATGAACTGGCCGGTGCGAAACGTGGCGCTTCGCGATCCGATCGCCAAGCGTGATTACCTGATCACCGCCGTTCGGCACTGGGCCGGCAACAACATCCACTCCGCCAAGCACGAGCCGTCGTACTACCGGAATGAATTCACCTGCCTGCGCAGGACAATCCGATGGCGGCCGGGCCGCAATTTCAACAGCCATCCTTGCCCGGCTCCTAGTGTGCAGACCGCCATCGTAGCCGGGCCACCCGGGGAAGAAATCTACACGGATATTTACGGCCGAGTGAAAGTGCAGTTTCACTGGGACCGCGAGAGCAAGAATGATGACAACAGCTCGGCGTGGGTCCGCGTGGCGATGCCGACGGCTGGCGCACAGTTCGGCCAGATCGGCTTGCCGCGTATCGGGCAGGAAGTGGTCGTGCAATTCCTGGGCGAGAACCCGGACCGGCCCATCATTACTGGCGTCGTCTATAACGAGCGCCATAAGGCCCCCTGGGAATTGCCTGGTCAGCGCGCACTGACAGGCATTCGCTCCAAGGAAATCGCCGGCTTCCGGGGCAACCAACTGGTACTCGACGATACAAAGGACCAGATCCAGGCACAACTACGCAGCGATCACCTGCATAGCCAGCTGTCCCTGGGACAGATTCACCGGCTTGAAAGCATTGCGGGACACAAGGAGAAGCGCGGTGATGGTTTTGAACTGCGCACGGATGGCCATGGTGTCGTACGTGCCGCACAAGGTCTGTTGATGACGACCGAAGCACGGACCGGGGCCACGGGTTCCGTGAAAGCCATGGCGGCTACCGAAATGCGTTTGGCCCAGGCGCACTGGCAGCACGATGCGCTGGCGGAGCTCGCGCAGCAGCATGACGAGAAAAACACCGGAGCGCAAGCCAGGACGGCCAAAGCTTTGGAAAACCAGAACGGCAGCATAAAAGGTGGCAGTGGCGAACTTCCTGAACTGACAGCACCGCACGTGGTCTTGTCCAGTGCTGCAGGGATCGCTGCCACGGCTACCCGTTCGATCCATATCGCAAGTGGCGAACATGTGGCGGTTACGAGCGGCGGAAACCTTTCGGTCGCAACGCAAGACGGACTATTTGCCAGCGTTCGTCAAGGCCTGCGCTTGTTCGTGCATAAGGTCGGAATGCGGTTAATTGCTGCGTCAGGCGATATCGATATTCAGGCGCTTACGAACAGCATCCGTCTCCTGGCCAAGTTGAACATCACTCTGGACGCTGAGCGGATCACGATCACGGCGAAAGAAGAAATCGTGCTGAATGGTGCGGGGAGTTATATGAAGCTCAATGGTGGCGGCATCGAGAAGGGGACCAAAGGGATTATCAGATCGCATGCATCGAAGCACGAGTTCGTGGGGGCGAAAAACCTCGATATCGCAAATGTGATGCCACTGCAGGCGGACTTGAAAGGGAAGGGAATCTTCAACCTGGGGAGCCATGCCGCCGCCGGTGGGCGACCGCAAGCCGGGGTCCCATATAAGCTGTACAAGGATGGCTGTGTGGTCGAACAAGGCAAGGCTGATGACGACGGTAACATCGTCTTCAAGCACGAGATCAATGCAGATGCCAGATACATGGTGGAGCTGCCAAGTGGGGACACTTATGAAATCGACTGCACTGAGGAGCCCGAAGACCATGAGCTGAGTGCGGGCATCGGGCACCACGGCTACCAGTGCGCCGGCCCATCGCTTCTCGAGGAACCCGCATCAATGGAAGAAGACCGTTTGCTGTCAAACCCGGCAATGCGCAACTGGACCTAGGAGGCTGAGATGGGCATGAACGATAACGCCAAGCTCTACAAACAAACTCTCGTGTACCGCAAAGGGCAACCGCCCCAGCAGTGCCTTTCCCAGCCTTGGTGGGTGCGGACCCCTGAGCCTGTTTACCGGCCGATGCACTCGTGTTTTCTCGAACCGATATCGCGGGGGATCTTATGTTCGCCAGCATTGCCGCCGATATCGAATCCGCACAGAGTTCCGTCGATATTATTACTTGGGGTTTCGATCCAGGAATGATACTGGTGAGGGAGGGTTCCGCGCATAAGGGGGAACGTTTTGGCGATCTTTTGAAAAGGGTGGCGTCCCGAGGGAAAGGAGATGTCAAAGTCAGAATACTTGTGTGGCACGATAACGTTATATCGCAGCGTATGATGAAGAATATCCCGGGTCTCTACGGGCAGCGCTATCCGACCGTAGGCTGTGCCGTGTCGGGATACTACAGCACGGAACACCAGAATTACAACGCAAACTGGTTCGATGAAATTATTAATGGTGCCGTGCCGAACATCGATTTTAGGCTCAGGAATTTGTCTGCCCTGTACTTGCCATCTTCCCTGCAAGGAGAGCCGCCAGTTCCAAAAAATGTTATCGGAGGAGTCGCAGCGATTTATGCCACACATCATCAAAAGATGATGTTGATCGACTTTGAAAAACCCGAGGTTGCCAAGGGTTATGTCATGGGCCACAACTGTCTAACGGATTTTTGGGACACGATCGACCATCCTTTTCAAAGCCCGCTTCGTGAAAGGTTTTACCGTGAAGAGCCGGCGGCAGCAGCAAGGCGCTATGAGAGCCCCGAGCCGGCTGACTTTCAGGGCTCTGGCATCTACTCGCCTGGATACCGTTATCCGATCACAAGTGCTGAAGAGCGCCGGATGTCACTGGCAGTCCATCTGGACCGAATCAGCTTTATTGCAAAACCTTATCAGGATGTTTCTTGTCGCGTACGCGGACCCATACTTGCAAACTTGAATCATAATTTCTGCGAAGCATGGTTAGCTTCCAGCCAGCCAAGAGCGTGGGATAAAGATACCCACATGTTATCGATCGACTGGCTTCTGGCCAGTCCAAAAGCTGCTTACCGTACCCTATTTCCTCCCGATTACGACGAGGCTATGGTGAATAGAAGAAAATCAATACCGTCGAAAAGCTTTGTAGTCAAGAATGGAAAGCACAGCGCACAGCTTTTGCGGACGCAACCCGAGCGCGGAGAGAAGAGTGTCAAGGAATGCTACGCAAACCTCACTCGTCAGGCCAGACACTATATTTTTATTCAAAATCAATATGTTCAATATGAGCCTTGGGCAGAGCATTTGCGAGATTGTGTGGCACAGATGCGCAGGTCGGACTATAACGCTGAGATTTATGTATTTATCCTGACTTCAACACCCGAGCGCGACGGGATGGATTTGCATACCTACGGAGTAGCGGAGAGACTCGGTCAAAGTGATTCGATGGTAGTAGAGCATGCAGATGCCGTGCAGAACGCAAAACGCGGTAAATCAGCTATGCCACTTACTCCTGAGCAGCTGAAGAAGCAGGGGATTAATGTTGTGATGGGATCCTTGTGGACATGCGCGGTGAAGCAGGAAGGATGGCCGCTACGCGATGAGGATTACGAGGAAATCTACATTCACGCAAAAGTGGCGATCGTGGATGATGTTGCTTTCACGCTAGGGTCTGGTAACTTGAATATGCGAAGCATGGCAATCGACAGCGAATTAAATATTTTGAGCGACGCGCAGGATGTTGCATATAAATTGCGCTGTGATTTGTTCAGGCAATGTGCTATTGAAGAGGGGCCTTCAGAAAAAGGTTCGATGGTTAAAATTCATGCGAAATGGTCAGAGATAATGAAGGAAAACTTGCGATTAAAGGGAGCTGGTCAATCGCTTCTCTGCCAAATTGTGAATTTTCATGTCGATAGAAAACCTGGCCAACCGCTTATCTGACATGAATAAAAACAAAACAATATGCCTACGGTTGATCATTTTAGTCGCTGCATTTACCGCAGTGTTCTATACTCTTCTAGGAAAAACATCAAATATGGATAAATTGCCTGATGGAATTCGAATTTTCGAGATTCTTGATCCGCCGCCGCGGTGTGGTCAATGGAGAAATCATATGCCGCGTTCGCGCGCTCCAGAGGTTTATGGGGCATATATCGAGGCCCGCAAACTGTGGCGAAGCAAAATCGAATGGAAGCTTTCTAAATCTGAAGCAACGCGAATACTTTCTGATGTCAAGGCTGCGGCGGAAGCAGGCGACTGGGGTGCTCGAGCATTATTAGCAAGCTTTTATCGGGAAGGTCTTGGTCCTCTTCCGGAAAATAATGTATTGTCGCCTGATGCCGATAAGGCTGTTGCCATAACCAGGACGGCAGTGGCAGCGGGCCAGCCCTGGGGTTTCTACGATCTAGGAGTGGCGTACGAATACGGATACGGAGGTGCAAAGCAAAGCGATGTCATTGCTTGGGCATACTATCGTCGGGCTGCCGAGCTGGGAAGTCCAGAGGCGCAAATGGCTCTGGCCGACGCTTATGGTCGAGCAAAGAGACCGCTAGATGAGGAAATGATGCTTCGCTGCGCTTTCGAACAGGGTCATGCTCCCGCAGCGGCTAGTTTAGGTATCATATCGATGGCACGTGGAGCCTACGCCGATGGCATCAAGATCTATCAGCAAGGCGTTCGGCTCGGGTGTGAAAGCTGTGCGTCGGGCATGAGTTTCATATTCGAGGAGGGGGGAGGTTTAGATCCACAAGAGAACACAAGGAAAAATTCGAGCAACTAGGAATCACGATCGATGTTGAACGTTCTCGACGGTATTGGCTTATTTTCGAGGCGTTGAAGGTTAATCCAGACTTGCGATTCCCCGATCTTGATAAAATACTTCCTTTGCCGCCTGCAAAACTACCAGAATGGAACGGCTTCGAAGCTGCCTTTCCCGTGGAGGATCTGGATAACCCGAGCTACTGAGGTATTGAGCATTCAATACGATCAGATCAATACTCATCATACTTCCGCGCATCGCCCCTCACGACAGCGGCTGGATACTTCTCCCCATTCAGCCGCAACTTCTCCAGCGCCGCCGCGCGCAAGTCCACTCCAGTAGCATCGGCCAACTGCACCAGATAAAGCAGCACATCGGCCATCTCATGCCGGATGCCCTCGCGCTTGCGCTCATCGAGTTCTTCAGCCGCCCCCGTGTGCAGCCACTGAAAATGCTCGGCCAGTTCGGCGACTTCGACGGACAGCGCCATGGCCAGGTTCTTCGGTGTATGAAACTGCTGCCAGTCCCGCTCCGCCGCAAACGCGCGGGTCAGGTCGCGCAGCTCGGTCAGCGTGTCCTTGGTGAGTGTGTCCTTGGTCAGCGTGTCCTTGGTCAGCGTGTCCTTGGACCCGGAGGGAGAACCGGAACCAGGCCCCGCATCGGAATCCGAAACGCTCACGCCACGACCTTCTGCATGAAGACGGACAAAGGATCTTCCGGATAATCCCCGAATGCTCCGCGATGCTTGTACCCCATGCGTTCATACAGCGCCAAAGCCTCCTGCATCGTCGGCCCTGTCTCCAGCATGAATACCGAGCAGCCCTGTGCCCGGGCCTTTTCCTCCAGTGCGGAAATCAGCTTCCGCGCCAGCCCCTGGCCGCGCGCCGTGGGCCGGACATACATGCGCTTGATCTCGCCATATTCCGGCGTTACCACGACCGCGGCGCAGCCGATCGCCGATCCGCCGGCATCGCGCGCCACGGCGAATTCCACGTTCGGCGCCAGCAACGAAGCGATGTCCAGTGCGTACACATTCTCCGGCGGGTACAGCGAATACAGATAGGCATCGAGTTCGGCGATCAGCGCGTGCACGTCTGGCTGGTCCGGCGTTTCAAAGGTCACTTGCATGGGCGATTCCGGGGATTGATAACGATCGGGAATGTTATCATTTCGCGCCGCCCGATCGGTGGTCGACTGGGGGCACCTCATCTCACAAGGATAACGATGAAACCGCTTTTAAGGAAAGCCGTCGCCCTGACTCTTGGTTCCTCGCTGTTGATGGCCGCACCGGCCGTGCTGGCCGCCAGCGCACCCCGCGCCGACAAGGAGTGGCTGTCGCAAGCCGATGCCGAAGCCCGTTCCGCGCGCGTGTCGAACGTGGCTTACCAGCTCGACTTCACGCTCACGGGCCAGGAAACCTTCGCCAACACGACCACGCTGAATTTCGATCTCAACGATGCCTCGTCGCCGCTGACGATCGACTTGAACAAGGCCACCGTCAAGTCGCTGACCGTCAATGGCAAGTCCGTCGCGCCGCAATACAACAAATGGTTCATTACCTTGGCCGCAGCCGACCTGAAAAAGGGCCGCAATACCGTCGTCGTCAGCTTCGAGCGCCTGCACAGCACCAACGGCGAGGGCCTGCACCGCATGGTCGATCCGGTCGATGGCCGCGTCTATACCTACTCGCATTTCGAACCCGCGGCGGCGCAGCAGATGTTCGCGCTGTTCGACCAGCCCGACCTGAAGGCCACCTACCAGGTCAACGTCACCGCGCCGGCGGACTGGGTGGTGGTGTCCACCATGCGCGAAGCGAAGGTCGAGGATGCGCAGGGCGGCAAGCGCTGGACCTTCCCCGTGTCGAAGAAGCTGTCGCCGTATAACTTCTCGCTGCATGCCGGCCCGTACAAGATCTGGGAGGACAACAGCGCCAAGTATCCGATGCGCCTGTTCGCGCGCCAGTCCGTGGCCGCGCAGGTGGATCCGAAGGACTGGTTCACGTTCACGAAGCAGGGCCTGGCGTTCTTCGACGATTACTTCGGCATCCCCTACCAGTTCGAGAAATACGACCAGCTGCTGGTGCCGGACTTCCTGTACGGCGCGATGGAAAACGCCGGCGCGGTCACGTTCGCCGAGAACCGCTTCCTCCACAAGGACAAGATGACGACGGACCAGCGCCATTCGCTGGCTTCGGTGATCATGCACGAGATGGCGCACCAGTGGTTCGGCGACCTGGTGACCATGAAATGGTGGAATGGCCTGTGGCTCAACGAGAGCTTTGCGTCGTTCATGGGCACGCTGGGCACCGCGGAGTCCACCGAATTCAAGAACGCATGGCAGTATTTCTACGCGCAAGGCAAGACCGCGGCTTACCGCCAGGACCAGTCGCTGGGCACGCACCCGATCGAGGTGCCGGTGGCCACCAGCGCGAACGCCTTCGACAATATCGACGCGATCACGTATTCGAAGGGCGCCTCCACGCTGAAGCAGCTGCGCCACCTGCTGGGCGAGGAAACCTTCCGCCGCGGCGTGCACAACTACCTCGTCAAGTACCAGTTCCAGAACGCGAAGCTCGACGATTTCATCGGCAGCCTGGGCGAAGCGGCTGGCCGCGACCTGTCGCAGTGGACGCAGGACTGGCTATACCAGCCGGGCGTGAACACCGTCACGGCGAACTACACCTGCAAGGGTGGCAAGATCGATGCCTTCAGCCTGGCGCAGACGGCGCCGGGCGAGCACCCGGTGCTGCGCGAGCAGCGTGTGCAGGTGGCGCTGTTCCGCAACCAGGGCAAGGCGATGACGCTGGACCGCAAGGTCGCCGTCACGTACAAGGGCGCCAGCACCGCCGTACCGGAATTGCAGGGCGCCGCCTGCCCGGACCTGGTCTACCCGAATTATGAAGACTGGGGCTATGCCAAGGTGAAGCTCGATGCGCGCTCGTTCGGCACCGCGCGTTCGCACGTCAGCAAGGTGGCCGAGCCGCTGCTGCGCGCCATGCTGTGGCAAAGCATGTGGGATGGCGTGCGCGATGGCGAACTGGCGCTCAACGAATTCATGCAGACGGCCCTGAACAACGCGCCGCGCGAAACGGATTATGCGCTGCTCGGCAATGTGCTGACGAACGTTCGCACGGGCCTGGGCTACCTGCAGAAGATGGCGCCGGATGCCGCGTATACCACCAGCACCGTGCAGGCGCTGGAGAAGATGGCATGGCAGGGCATCGCCACGGCGAAGGACGAGAACTTCCGCCGCCGGTGGCTGGCCACGTACGTGGACTTCGCCGGCAGCAAGCCGGCACTGGACCGCCTCGCCGGGCTGCTGCAAAACCGTGGCGTGCCGAAAGGCGTGACCATCAACCAGGATGTGCGGTGGGCGATCGTCAAGCAGCTCGCCGAGCAGGATTATCCGGCTGCGGACAAGCTGCTGGCCGCCGAAGCGGCGCGCGACAAGTCCGACGCCGGCCAGGCCGCCGCGCTGGCGGCGCAGGTGGTGCGGCCCGACCCGGCGGTGAAGGCCGACTGGCTGGCGAAGATCGCGGACTTGCAGACCAAGCTGCCGTTCTCGCGCATCCGCACGGCGATGGAAAACCTGTATCCGTCCGCGCAGGCTTCGCTCAACGAGCAAAGCGCCGCGCAGCGGCTGGCGCGGCTGCCGGAGCTGGACAAGAACGCCGGCCCGGTCTACATGCGCAGCTTTGCCGAGTCCATGATCCCGGCCACCTGCACGCCGCAAAGCGTGCAGCGGCTGGCGGACACGGCCGCGCAGCAGAAAGAACTGACGGCCGGTACCCGCCGCGCGCTGCTGGAAACGCAGCAGGAAGATGCGCGCTGCGTGGCGATCCGCAAGGCGATGACGGTGCCGCTCGGCTGAGCGTCACGTCCCGTTAGCCCCCTCGAACGCCGGCGCAAGCCGGCGTTTTTACTGATGGGGCCGCATATTCCGGGTTTGACGCGGCTCCCCATGCGGCGCTATATTTTTCTCACCGCACTCACTTCCGCATTCGTTTCACATACGCCTGTCATTTTCCGGTGTCACCATTCGCAAGCATGGCGAGCACCGGCAGCCCATCCACCAGCGTGGCCGGCATTCGCCAGCACTTCCATCCGCCTGTCCGATCCCTTCCACCACGGGCGGTAATACCAATAAATGCCGCACCAGGCAGCGGAAGGGCTCATCTGAAAGGGGAAGGCCATGAACATCTACCAGGCAATCTGGGATGCGGACCAGTCCGGCAGCGGCATCAAGCCACTGCTGGCCACGTCTGATGCAGCAGGGCAGGAAGAGCACGGATTCATCCGTGTGCTGACGAAGACCGAAACGCTGCGCGACCCGAACATCCTGTTCGACCTCGCGCTGCCGCAGCACAAGCGCACCACGTACGACCTGGCCCAGGCACTGTTCGACAACTATGCGCTGGACGAGCAGCATGCCGAGGCGGAAACGCCCGAGGAAAGGGAAGAGATCCACGATCTGCTGGACGCCGTCGTCGACAGCGCGCCGATGCTGGTGGCCCGCCAATATGTGGAGGAGGCCACGGGCACGTCGGTCAGCAGCGCGCGCTGGTATGCGACCTTGCTGGAGATGTGGTTCCGCACCTTCCGTGGCGGTGGCGATCCGGCGCTGTCCGGCTTCGAGCACGTGTTCGTGGGCGAGCAGGAGGGGCCGAAAGTGCAGGGTTACCACTTCTGGTACAAGTACTACCTGGACGATGGGATGGTGCAGCGCGAAGGCAACCGCGCCGCATTCCCGGGCCTGGACGACGACCGCATCGTCTACCTGCGCGGCCAGTACAAGGATGGCCAGGAGCAGTTCGCTGAATCCGTCACCATCTCGTATAAATGGATGGCGCCGGATTACGATGCCAAGGTGCTGCGCCCGCTGACCAAGCCGACCGGCGGCTTCTTCGTCGGTTGCAGCGTCGAGGGGCTGATGGCGCTGGGTACGGTGCGGGCCCACCTCGGCGCCCGTGCGCCCAAGGAGGCGGTGATCAACGGCGCGCGCTATGAGTTGAAGGTGTTCCGCAGCGAGAACAACCAGCACATCCGCACCTTCTATCCCATCTACCTGGGCCCGGCGTCGGACGTCACGCCACCCGACGTTCCGGTTCCCGACCCGGTGGAACCCGGCAAGTTGCGCATCCTCGCCGCGCTCGTCAATCCGCAGGGCGACGACCCGGGCGGCGAACGTGTCATGCTGGCCAATGGCGGCTCGCAAGCCGTCTCGCTGGCCGGCTTCGTGCTGCGCGACGCCAACCGCAACCGCCTGGCCGTGCCGGATGAATTCGGCACGATCCCGGCACGCGGCGCCGTCACGGTCAGCCTGCCGAAAGGCTCGATCCAGCTGTCGAACAAGGGTGGCGAGATCACGCTGCTGACGCCGGGCGGCAAGGTGGCGCACCGGGTCAGCTATTCGAAGGCGCAGGCCCGGCGGGAAGGGGAAGTGATTTACTTCTGAGCAGGCGAAAAACGGTGACAGGCATTGAAGCCGCATTGACAAGCCCACCCAGGTGCAAATTCTGGGGTCAGACCCGGCGGGTCTGACCCCGGCCCTTCGCTGTTGGGGTGAATGCGTGCGCTTTCAACGTGTCGGTAACGCTTAACTGGGCGGCATTAGTGACGAACATCCGTTTTAAGAGCATTCAAATCAATCGGTGCCTGTCCCCGGTTTCGGCCGCGCTACAATGCGGCCTTCACCGGAGCCCCCCATGACCTACGAAGAATACCTGGACGAAGTGACGACGCTCATCTTCGAGAAATACGATATCCCCGAGAACGATGCCGTGAAGATCGTGATGGCGGCGCAAGACAAGGAGTTCTTCGTGCCGCACGATAAAAGCGCCAAGCTGCGCAATATCGACCAGGCGCACAAGGATGCCAAGACGCTGTTCGAGGCCGCGGGCGTCAAATCCACGGCAAAATCCGCGGCGAAGCCCGCGGTAAGGACTTCGGCCAGCACGGCTGCCAAGCCTGCGGCCAACGTGGCGGCCAAACCTGCTTCCAAATCTGCTTCCAGGCCCGCAGCCAGGCCGGCAACCGGCGGCACCCCGAAACCTGCCGTTAAAACCCCGAAGTAACAGCCGGCATTCAGCCGGCATTCAGCCACCCTCAGCCGGCGGCGGCCCGCCATCCCGCCAGGCCGTTGATCGCGTCTTCCTTCGACTTCGCCTCGATCTCGATCCAGGGCGCGCGCGCATAGGAAGAGGGCATCGTGCTGATCAGGTCCGAGTGTTGCCGGTCGTTGAACGACGTGCGGCCATTCGAGATGTGCACTAGCTGGTGTTCAGGCACCACCCAGGTAGCGCGCGCCTTGTCCAGCATTTCGCCCACGCTGGGGTCTTCATAGCTGTCCAGCTTCTCATGCACGATGTGGTGGTGGGCATCGAATACCATCGGCACGCCGGTGCGCAGGCAGATGGCGTGGATCTCGCTGGCGCTGTAGGCATACTCATCGTTTTCCAGGCCGAGGCGGCAGCGGATCGCGTCCGGCAGGCGGGCGATGTTCGCCACCAGCGCGTCGTCCCGGTCGGCCTTGCCGCCATGGATCTCCAGCAACGCCCACGGCGTGCGCGGCTGCGCCAGCAGATCCATGATGTCCGCATGCATCTGCAGGATCTTCACGCTGTTCTCCACCACGCCGGCCGAATCCGAACTCAGCACCACGAACTGGTCCGGGTGCATCACCAGCCGGATGCCGCGTTCCAGCGCGCGCGCTCCCGTGCGCGCCAGCGTTGCGGCGAACGGCGCCAGCACTTCGCGGCCGATATCCTCGTCCGAAAACGGAAAGAGGGACGAGGGCATGCGGTACAGCCGGATGCCCTCCGCCTCGCAGTAGCGCAGCGCATTGTCCAGGACCTGGATATTGCTGCGGTACAGTTCGTCGAGCAGTTTGCGCTGGCCGTCGAGCGAATGCTCCAGCAGCCGCTTGCGCGTGATGGTGCGGTAGCGTACGGCGGTCGACGCGGTAATGCAGACGAGGCCCAGGTGTGGTGGCATGACCGGAACATCCAGAATGACGAAGTTCCGGATTCTAGCCCGCCCCCCGCGGCAGGTGGCGCCGCACAGCACGTAACGTACGAGAAAGGCGTGACAATCCATGGTCAAATAGCTGTCCTGTTCAAACCGGAGGAATGACGATGGCGGACGACTTCAAGGCGGGCGACAAGGTGCAGTGGCAATCGTCGCAAGGCACGGTGCATGGAACGGTGAAGAAGAAACTGACATCCCCCACCGACATCAAAGGCCACCATGTCGCAGCATCGAAAGAAAACCCGGAGTATCTGGTGGTCAGCGATAAAACCGGGGCCGAGGCGGCACACAAGGGTAGCGCCCTGAAAAAAGCCTGAAAAAGTGGCTGCGCTGCCGCTGATTTTGCGACCGGATGTGCGGTTCTTGTGTAAGGTGATGCTTATCCATCACGACGCACGCCACGGAACATGACCAGCGAAGCACCGCTTTACAAAAACCATGCACTGTTGCTCTCGCAGAGCTTTTTCATCAAGGACAACAAGGATGAGCTGCTGCTGCATGCGCACAAGTACGATTTCGACATCGCTTTCTTCAGCGAAGTGAGCGATTTCGCCCAGGCCGTCGAAGCCAGCGGCGACAACAGCCTGTTCGTGATCGATCTCGATGCGCTGCACAACATGCAGGCCGACATGCAGTCGGCCCGCAAGACACTGCTGCTGGGCGAGCTGCTGGAGCGGCTGCCGGGCGGCCACAGCTACGTCTACCTGCAATCGGCGCGCCAGGGTGGCCGCTTCCTGCTGCAGCAGCGCCTGGTGGACAGCGACTGCCTGGCCTATGCGGAAAAACCGATCGCCAACGACGTGCTGGTCGACAAGCTGTTCAACCTGTTCGTACAAAAGAAGCGCGGCGACCTGGTGCGCCTGATCTTCCTCGGCGATGCCACGCAGGTGGATGAGGCGGCGCTGCTGGAACAGCGCGTCGAACTGCTGCGCCATGACGACGCCCACACGCTGCACTTGCGCGTCAAGGAACTCCAGCCGGACATGGTGATGATCGCGGACGCGGAATACGAGCGCACCGAGGCGATCGTGCGCGTGTTGAAGAAGAATATCGAGGCCGATCCGGTACGCGAAATCATGATGCTGCAGCGCCGTGTCGACGTGGATTTGACGCGCGCCGCGCTGGCCAGCGGCTTCGACGGCATCATTCCGCTGATCAGCCGCGAGCTGCTGACGGCGCAACTGGTGAACCGCGCCAACAAGATCCGCGTCAGCAAGGACCTGATCGGCAAGGACCGCGCCACCGGCCTGCTGAACAAGGTGGGCCTGCAAAAGAAAACCCAGGAGCTGATCTGCAATGCCGGCCGCGAAGGGCGGTCGCTGGCGCTGGGCGTGGTCGACATCGACAAGTTCAAGACCATCAACGACACCTGGGGCCATTATTTCGGCGACATCGTCATCAAGCGGCTGTCGCTCACGCTGTCGTCGCACGTCGGCGAGCAGGACCTGCTAAGCCGCTTCGGCGGCGAGGAATTCGTCGTCGTGTTCTGGGATTGTTCGCTCGAAGATGGCGCGCGCCGGCTCGATGCAATGCGGCAGGCGTTCGGCGCGATTCCCTTCGAGGTCACGCCCGGCACGGTGCGCACCTTCTCGTTCAGCGGCGGCGTGGCCGCCTACCCGGAATACAAGACGGGCAACGAGCTGTTCCTGCGTGCCGACGCCATGCTGTACGAAGCGAAGCAGGGCGGGCGCAACCAGATCCGCATCGCGCCCGCCGCTGTCAGCCCTCGATCAGGATCGCCCGGAAGTCATTGACGTTGGTGAGCGTGGGGCCGCATACCACCGAATCGTCCAGCGCCTGGAAGAAGCCGTGGCCGTCGTTGTCGGCCAGGCTGTCGCGTGGGCGGATGCCCAGCTGCCGGGCGCATTCCAGCGTGGCCGGGCCGGCATAGGCGCCGGCGATCTCCTCCTGCCCATCCACGCCATCGGTATCGCACGCCATCGCGTGCACCCGTTCGAGGCCGTTCAGCGCCACCGCCAGCGATAGCAGGAATTCCACGTTGCGCCCGCCGCGGCCCTTGCCGCGCACCGTTACCGTGGTTTCGCCGCCAGACAGCAGGATGCACGGCGCGGCGAACGGCTGCCCGCGCGCGGCCACCTGGCGTGCGATCCCGGCCAGCACGGTGCCCACTTCGCGCGCTTCGCCCTCGATGCCGTCACCCAGGATGTGCGCAGTCACGCCCGCTTCGGCCGCCACCGCCGCCGCGGCCTCCAATGCCATCTGCGGCGTGGCGATGTATCGGATGTCGTGGCCTGCCAGCCGCGGGTCGCCCGGCTTCACCGATTCGCCGCGGCCGCTTTCCAGCACGGCGCGCACGTGGGCGGGAACTTCGATGCCGTAACGGCGCAGCACGGCCAGCGCATCCTCGCAGGTGGTGGCGTCGGCGCAGGTGGGGCCGCTGGCGATGTCCACCGGATCGTCGCCCGGCACGTCGGAGATCAGCAGGGTGAGCACGCGTGCGGGATGGCATGCCGCCGCCAGCCGGCCACCCTTGATGGCGGACAGGTGGCGCCGCACGCAGTTCATCTCGCTGATCGTGGCGCCGCTGGCCAGCAAGGCGCTGTTCAGGCGCTGCTTGTCGGCCAGCGTGAGGCCGGGCGCCGGCAGCGGCAGCAAGGCCGAGCCGCCACCGGAGATCAGGCAGATCACCAGGTCGTCGGGCGTCAGGCCAGCGACGAAATCGAGCATGCGCCGTGCTGCGGACAGGCCGGCTTCGTTCGGCACCGGATGGGCCGCCTCCACGATCTCGATGCGCTCGCACGGCACCGCGTAGCCATAGCGCGTGACGACCAGGCCGGCGAGGTCGCCCTGCCAGTGCCGCTCCAGCACGCGCGCCATCTCGGCCGATGCCTTGCCGGCGCCGATCACCAGCGTGCGGCCCAACGGCGGCGGCGGCAGGTGCGGCGGCAGGCACAGCGCCGGCTGCGCCGCCGCCACCGCCGCATCGAACATCGCACGCAGCAGGGCGCGCGGTTGCGTCAGTGGCGTCCGGGTCATTTTGCTACCGTGTCGCCGATCTGGAAATTGGCCAGCGTTTCCAGCGCGCGCACCAGGGCCGAATGGTCCCAGGCCTTGCCGCCGTGGGCGGCGCAGGCGCTGAACAGCTGTTGCGTGGTGGCGGTATTGGGCAGCGAAAGGCCCAGCTGGCGCGCGCTGGCCAGCGCCAGGTTCAGGTCCTTCTGGTGCAGCTCGATGCGGAAGCCCGGATCGAAGGTGCGCTTGACCATGCGCTCGCCGTGCACTTCCAGCACGCGGGAGGCGGCGAAGCCGCCCATCAGCGCCTCGCGCACCTTGCCGGCGTCGGCACCCATGCGGGCGGCGAACAGCAGCGCTTCGCCGACCGCTTCGATATTGAGCGCCACCACGATCTGGTTGGCCACCTTGGTGGTCTGCCCATCGCCATTGCCGCCGACCAGGGTGATGTTCCGTCCCATCAGTTCGAACAGGGGCCTGACCCTGGAAAACGCTTCGGGCGAGCCGCCCACCATGATCGTCAGGCTGGCGGCGCGGGCCCCCACTTCGCCGCCCGACACGGGCGCATCGAGGTAGTCGCAATCGAGGGCATTGATGCGGGCCGCGAACTGCTTCGTCTCGATCGGCGAGATCGAGCTCATGTCGACCACCACCTTGCCGGCCGAAAGCCCTTCGGCCACGCCGCCCTCGTCGAACAGTACCGAAGCCACATGCGGCGTATCGGGCACCATCACGATCACGATCTCGGCATCGCGGGCCACGTCGTGCCCCGAGCCGCGCACCTGCGCGCCCTGGTCCAGCAGTTCGGCCGGGATCGGCTTCACGTCGTGCACGAACAGTTCATGGCCGCCGCGCAGCAGGTGGCCCGCCATCGGCGTGCCCATGATGCCCAGGCCAATGAATCCGATTTTGCTCATGTTTTTTCCTCGTAGTGAAATGTTTGGTGAAGATGGATTGGTCAGGCGACGTTCTTGAACCTGGCGGCCAGCTGCTCGGCGCCGCGCGCCAGCAAGCCCGTATCGCTGCCGACGGCGATGAAGTCCACCCCTTGCTCGATCCAGCGGCGCGCCAGTTTTTCGTCCGACGCCAGGATGCCGGCCGGCGTTCCGGTGGCGCGGATGCGCGCCAGCGCGTCGTCGATCGCCGCCACCACGTCCGGATGGCCGATCTGGCCGATATGGCTCATGCTGGCCGCCAGGTCGCCGGGGCCGATGAAGATGCCGTCCACGCCGTCAACTGCGGCAATCGCTTCGATGTTGGCCAGGGCAGCGGGTGTTTCCACCTGCAGGATAACGCACAGCTGTTCTTCACAGGCATGCGGGTAATCCTTGATGCGGCCGAAGTCCGAGGCGCGGGCCGCGGCGGCGTAGCCGCGCACGCCCAGCGGCGGATAGCGGGTGGCCGCCACCGCGTTGCGTGCCTCGTCGGCGTTTTCCACGAAAGGAATCAGCAGGGTCTGCGCGCCGATATCGAGCAGCCGCTTGATGACCACCGTGTCGTTCCACGTCGGCCGCACGATCGGGTGGGTGGCGCCGCGGGCCACCGCCTGCAATTGCGAATGCACCATCGGCAGCTCGTTCGGCGAGTGTTCGGTATCGATTAGCAGCCAGTCGAAGCCGGCATTGGCCAGCACTTCCACCGTCACGTGGCTCGACAGGCCGGACCACAGGCCCAGTTGCATCCGGCGATCGCGCAGCGCTTGCTTGAAAGGATTCACGGGCACATTCATGTCTTCCTCCATAAAATGTCATATGACGTCATACAACCAGAGCGAGAGCCGCCTGTTGCGTGAGGTCATGTATAAGACATAAGATACTTATTAAACAACGGGTAACGTAATTTCATCAGCCTTGAGGTGGTGCATCCATGCAAGATAGACACCACAATACCATGTATTTGTACGACGTCATACAACTTAAACTTTAGATAATTTGATATGGCTCAATATGGCTGCAGGCAATTTCTGCCGAATTTATTCTTTAAGATTCGCTTCACCTCGGCGCTGCACAGTTGCCGGGTCCGGCATACTGCCGACGCGGCCATTCGTATCTCCTGCCGTATTTTTGCAGTCTCTTCTTTTGCGATCCGGTTTCCACATGCGCATCCTCCTGGTCGAAGACGACACTTCCCTTGGCGACACCATCCAGGCCTGGCTGCGGCTGGACCAGCACGCGGTCGACTGGGTGCAGCGCGGCGATTCCGCGCAAACGGCGCTGATGACGCACCGCTACGACTGCGTGCTGCTCGACCGTGGCTTGCCGGGCCTGTCCGGCGACGCACTGCTGGCGCAGCTGCGCGCGGAAGGCAATCACGTGCCGGTCATCCTGATCACCGCCTTCAATGCGCTGGCCGACCGGGTGGAAGGGCTGGACCTGGGCGCCGACGATTACCTCGTCAAGCCGTTCGAGCTGGAAGAAATGTCGGCCCGCATCCGCGCCGCCGTGCGCCGCGGTGCCGGCCAGGTCAGCAACGAACTGGTACACGGCGACATCGCCATCAATCTCGACACGCGCCAGGCCACGCGGGCCGGCCAGCCGGTGGCCCTCACGGCGCGCGAGTACCACGTGCTGTATGCGCTGCTGCTGCGCCGGAACAGCATCGTCACCCGCGCACAGATCGAGGAAACGCTGTATGGCTGGGGCGATGAAGTGGAAAGCAATGCCATCGAGGTGTACATCCATAACCTGCGCAAGAAGCTGGGCAGCGACAGCATCGTCACCGTGCGCGGCCTGGGGTACCGGATGAAGAACGATGGCGGCTAGGAGCGCGGGAGAAGCGCCGGTGGCGCGGCGGCCATGGTCGCTGCGGCGCCGCCTGCTGGCCGCCATCGTGGCCGCCAGCACGGTGCTGTGGCTGGCCAGCCTGGGCATCGTGACCGTGATCGCCTGGCAGGAAACCAACGACGTGTTCGACGATGCGCTGGAGGAATCGGGCTACATGCTGATGGCCGCCACCACCGACTGGGACGAGCGGGGCCTGCTGGCGCAGGCCCGCCCTGGCGGCGCGCAGGCCCGCAAGGTGGACATGCAATATCAGGTCGTCGTGGCGGGCCGGGTGATCCAGCGCACGGGCGGTGCCCCGGCACAGCCTTTCGTGGCGGACTTCGATGACGACGACGGCTTTGCCGATGTCGAGGTGGCGGAGCGTCGCTGGCGCGTGTTCGTGGTGCGCGACGCGGCCCGCAATGTCGAAGTGCAGGTCGGCCAGAAGCATTCCAAGCGCTTCGACATCCTGGAAGAACTGGCCGACCACCTGCTGCTGCCGGTACTGGGCTTCCTGGCGCTGCTGGCGCTGGCCTGCTGGCTGCTCACGGGCCGCGTCTTGCAGCCGCTGCGCCGCACCGCATCGGCCATCGCCGCCAAGACGCCGGACGACCTGGCACAGGTGCCGCTCGAAGGCCAGCCGAAGGAATTGCTGCCGATCGTGCAGGCGCTGAACGGCGTGCTGGCGCGGCTGGACGCGGCGCTGCAGGCCGAGCGCCGCTTCACGGCTGATGCCGCGCACGAACTGCGCACGCCGCTGGCCGGCCTGCACATGCACGTGCAGCTGCTGCAGCGCCAGCATCCCGACCTCGCCGGCCCGTTCCGCAAGCTGCGCGACGATATCGGCCGCGTCACCGCGCTGGTGGACAGCCTGCTGGCGCTGGCGCGCATGGATCCGCTGTCGCGCGAACAGCTGGTGCGCGAACCGGTGGCGCTGGCGCCCCTGCTGGAGCGGGTGCGCGCCACGCATGCCGGGCAAGCGGCGCAGCGCGGCATCGCGCTCACGGTGCGCTGCGGCGTCGATGCAGTGGACGCCAACCCGCAGATGCTGGAAATCGCGGTACGCAATCTGGTCGACAATGCGCTGCGCTATTGCCCGGACGGCAGCCGGATCGACATCGAAGCGGCCGGCACCCCGGAGCAGGCATGGATCGCCGTGCGCGACAACGGGCCCGGCGTGGACCCCGCATCGATGGCGCGGCTGGCGGAACGCTTCTTCCGCGTGCTGGGGCAGGGGCAGGCCGGCAGCGGGCTGGGGTTGTCGATCGTGCGGCGGATCGCCGAGCTGCATGGCGGCACGCTGTCATTCGGCCCCGGGCTGGATGGGCGCGGGCTGGGCGCGACAGTGAGCGTCATGGAACCTGGCCACCGCATGGCACCTTAAGATTCCATTCATGTCCGGCCGGTGTAATGCGTCCATGCCCGCCGCAAGCGGCGGATACCAGGCAACCTACATCGGAGGATTTACCATGAAACGCTTCATCCAACTTTCCTGCATCACCGCCGTGCTGGCCGTTTCGGCCGTCGCCATCGCCCAGACTGGCGGCTACACCGGCCCGTCCGCCGCTCCCACCGCGGCGGCTCCGGTGGCTGCCGCCAAGGCCGCGCCGGGTGGCTATTCCGGCCCGTCGAGCGTGCCGCTGATGAGCGCGAAGGACTTGCTGGCCAACGGCAAGGACGACCAGCAGGTGCGCCTGAAGGGCAAGCTGCTGAGCCACAAGGGCGACGAGGAATATGAGTTCGCCGATGCCAGCGGCAAGATCACCGTGGAGATCGACGACAAGCTGTTCCCGGCCGGCATGAAGGTCGATCACACGACCGAGGTGGAACTGGTCGGCGAGTTCGACAAGGAAATGATCGGCGAATCCAAGCTGGACGTGGATCAGCTGAAGATTGCCGGGAAATAAGGCACGGCACGCCTGCCCTTGCCCGGCACGGGCAAGGGAGCCGACCCGGTATCATCACCATGAAGGCCGCAATCGCGCGGTCACGCTACCGGAGAGTTTTCATGGTGATCGTCACCCACAACGGCAAATTCCACGCGGACGACGCGTGGGCCGCCGCCGTCCTGTTCGTCCTGTTCCCGGACGCTGAACTGGTCCGCACGCGCGACCCGGCCGTCATCGAGGCGGCCGATTTCGCGGTCGACGTCGGCGGCATCTGGAACCCGGCCGCCGGCCGCTTCGACCACCACCAGAAAGGTTTCGATGGCGCCCGGCAGACCGGCGTGCCGTATGCCAGCGCGGGCCTGGTGTGGCGCGAATACGGCGCCCGCTGCGTGAGCGCGCTGGCTGCCATGCACACCGGCCAGCAGCTGCCGAACGATACGGCGCGCGAGATCGCCTACGCCATCGATGCCGACATCGTGCAATACCTCGACCTTTCCGATGTCGGCGCCGCGAAGAACGCACCGGGCGGCTATGGCCTGTCGGCGGTGATTTCCGGGTTCAATCCCAACTGGCTCGACGAGCAAAGGCTGGGCTACGACGGCGCGGCCGATGTCTACCGGCTCGAGCAGTTCCGGCGTGCCATGGCCCTGTTGACGGATATCCTGGTCAACGCCGTCAAGTACCGCGTCGGCGCCTTGCTGGCGGTGGAGCAGGTGCGCGATGCCGAAGTGCTGGCCGATGGCCGGCTGCTCTTCCTGCGCAACAGCGCGCTGCCATGGACCCAGGTGGTCCGCAAGGAAATGCCGAAGGTCCTGTTCGTGCTCAGCCACAGCATTGCCGAAAACCGCTATATGCTGCACACCATCCCGGTCAGTCCGGAGAGCTTCGCGGCGCGCGCCGACCTGCCGGCACCATGGGCGGGGCTGCGCGACGCGGAACTGGCCGCGGTCACCGGCGTGCCGGATGCCACGTTCTGCCACAACGGCCGCTTCATCGCTGCTGCCAGGTCGTACGAAGGCGCGTATGCGATGGCGATGCTGGCGCTGCAGGCGGTCGATGCCGGCGAGCGTTAAGCCGCCGTTGGCACATCCGGCAAAATCGACATCGCAACTCGCCGATTTTGTACTATTGTCAAGAGATAAGCCGGGTTAGCATTCCTCACCGCCGCGCGCCCGTGTGCGCGGCACACCTGGAGGAATGAATCGATGGGATTTCGTGCGATCCGGCCGGCCATGGGATGCCTGGCCATTTTCTGGTGCACCGCCGGGCATGCCGCCCAGCCGGCGGGAACGGTGCAAGTCACCGGCGGCGCGATCGCCGGCTCGCAAGCCGGCGCCATCAAATCCTGGCTGGGTGTTCCCTTCGCCGCGCCCCCCGTCGGCAACCTGCGCTGGCGCGCGCCGCAGCCGGTCGTGCCATGGCAGGGCGTCAGGCAGGCACGCAGCTTTTCGGCGGCCTGCTCCCAGACCGCCGAGTGGATCACGCATCCCAAGAGTGAAGACTGCCTTTACCTGAACGTCTTCGCGCCCGACCGGGCGGAGAAGCTGCCGGTGCTCGTCTGGCTGCATGGCGGCGGCTTCTACGGCGGTACCGCCGCGCAGCCGCTGTACGACGGCAGCAACCTGGCCAGGCGCGGCGCGGTCGTCGTCACGGTCAACTACCGGCTCGGCGTCTTCGGTTTCTTTTCCCACCCTGAACTGACGGCGGAGTCGCCGGACCAGGCGTCCGGCAACCAGGGCATCCTCGACCAGGTCGCCGCCTTGCGCTGGGTGAAGGACAACATCGCGGCCTTCGGCGGCGATCCGGACCGCGTGACGATCATGGGTGAATCGGCGGGTGGCGAGTCGGTGGCGATCCTCGTCGCCTCGCCGCTGGCGAAAGGGCTGTTCCAGCGCGCCATCGCGCAGAGCGGCAACGACGGCTTGCCGATGGATGCCGGCGAACACCACCGCTTCGCCAGCAAGGCCGCTGCCGAAGCCAAGGGTCTTGCTTTCGCCAAGGCCGCTGGCGCCGAACGCCTGGCCGGCTTGCGCGCCATGAGCGCCGAGGCCCTGCAAAAGCCCGCCTGGCTGCCGCGCACCTTCGTCGACGGATACCTGCTGCGCGAAGACCTGACCAGTACCTACCGCCACCGCCGCCAGAACGACGTTCCCCTGCTGGTGGGCTGGAACGCCGAGGAAGGCAAGGACCTGGCGCCGGAAATCCTCGGCACGGACAAATTCACCGCGGCCAGCCATCGCGGCCTGGTGGCCAGCCTGCTGGGCCACGCGCCTTCCGCGGCACTGCTGGCCGCCTATCCCGGCACCACGGATGCGCAGGCGAGGGCATCGATCGACCAGCTCACCAATGACTGGTGGGGCTGGCGCATGGTGCACTGGGCAGCGTTGCACGCGAAGCACGGCAGCGCGCCTTCGTATGCCTACTACTTCGCCCACCGGCCCGCCGAACCGGCCACGCCGTGCGGCTACGGCTGCGGGGCAGGGCACGGCGCGGAAATCCAGTACGTGTTCGACAACCTGCACCTGGATGCGCGGGCGTGGACCGCGGCGGACCGGCAACTTGCCGCGCGGCTGGCCGACACGTGGGTGGGTTTCGCGCGCACCGGGAAGCCGGACGGCAAGGGCTTGCTCGCCTGGCCGGTGTTCGATGGCGGCAACGCGAGCATCATGCAGATCGGCGGTAACGGGGCGGTAACGCTGCCGGATTTCTCGCTGTTTGCGCGGTGATGGGAGTGAGCTGGAGGCTTGCTGAATGAGGCATTGGAATTCCATAAGGAAATTCTTGCGCAGGATATACTTTTGTCTTTCCTGCTGAAGTCTGCGCGATGGCCAACTTGCTGCCCGACGGTCTCTACGACCAATTGCTCACCGATGAGCTATCGAAACAAATCGCGCAGCATCGTGCCGACCATTTGACGCTGGGTGATCTCGGCGAACAGGCAGCACCGCAAAAGCTGGTCGATGCTTTGTCCGAGCAGCTCGGAAAAATTCTGCTGGACTTGCCAGCTGAGCATGGCGATGACGAGGAGGTCGACGTTCGGCGATCACGAGTCGACGCGCAGCTGGAACTCATCAACGCGGTACTGGTCAGCCTGCGCCAGCAACTGAACCAGCGCTACCCGGACGGCGACCATGCCGACACTGTGCGATTGTTGAGCAGTCCCGCGCGGCGCCTGACATCGGTTCATCGGCAGAGACCAGCGCCTGCGTTGCCGGATACGGGTGTTGCGGCACCGTGGCTATTCGCGGCATCCAAAACGTCGCCATCGCTGCTGAATGAATTGCGGCACGAGCTGAGCAGCAGTGATCGTGTCGATATCCTGATGAGTTTCATTACGGTTTCGGGGATCCGCAAGATCCGCGACATTTTGCAGAGCATTACCGCTGTCGGCGGTAACGGGCAGTCCATGACGCGCCTGCGAGTACTGACAACGACCTACATCGGCGCGACGGAAGCGCAGGCGCTGGATGAACTGGCGCGCCTGCCCGGTTGCGAAGTGCGCGTATCGCTGGATGGGCGACGCACCCGCTTGCATGCCAAGGCATGGATTTTCGAGCGCGACAGCGGCTTTGGCACCGTGTACGTCGGTAGCGCCAACCTTACCCAGGCCGCCATGGCCGGAGGGTTGGAGTGGACCGCCAAATTTACCGAGCGTGGCCAAGCCGAGATGTATGCGCAGGCTCGCGCCCATTTCGAAACGCTTTGGCACGATAGCGAATTCGTTGCCTACCATCCCGACAACGAAGGTCATCGTGCCGCGCTCGACCAGGCGATCGCGCGCGAGCGTGGCTACGACAAGGATTTCACTGCGCCGCACGTCTTGAGCTTTTTCGATTTGCAGCCGAAGAATTACCAGCGCGAGATGCTGGAGCAATTGCAGGCAGAGCGAGAGCATGGCCGCCAGCGCAATCTGGTGGTGGCAGCCACCGGCACCGGGAAAACCGTGGTCGCGGCATTCGATTATCAGCGTACGTGCACGCAAGCGGGCGGCCGGCCACGCCTGCTGTTCATCGCGCACCGCGTCGAGATATTGCAGCAGGCGATCCGTACCTATCGCGAAGTGCTCAGGGACCCCAGCTTTGGGCAGCAACTGGCGGGCGGCATCAGCCTGGACAGCCCGGACCACCTTTTCGTAACGATTGACAGCCTGCACTCGCAGGATCTGATCGGCCGGTATGGTGCGGACCACTGGCACACGGTTGTGTTCGACGAATGCCACCGCATCGCGGCGGCCAGCTTCGACGCGGTAGCGACGCGCATCAAGCCAGTGATCTTGCTGGGCCTGACGGCGACCCCTGAACGCAGCGATGGCAAGCCCATCCTTCATTATTTCGACTGCCGTCCGGATGGCAGCCCTGCGGTGGAAATGCGCTTGTGGCACGCGCTGGACTTGCAACTGCTGGCGCCATTCGAGTATTTCGCCTGCGATGACGATACCGACCTGCGTAACGTGCCGTGGAGCCGCGCCGATGAGAAGAAGGCGCTGGACAAACTTTTGACCGGCAATGACTTTCGCGCCCGGCTGATCATGAACGAGTGGCGCCGGCTGTGCGCCGATCCAGGGAAAAGCCGGGCTATTGCGTTCTGCGTGAGCGTGGATCATGCCATGTTCATGACGGAGAAGTTCAACCGTGGTGGCTTGCCAGCGATGTGCGTGACCGGACAATCGAGCCGCGAAGAGCGCGAGACGGCGCCGCGCAAGCTGGAAAATGGCGATGTATGCATTCTGGTGACGGTCGATCTTTACAACGAAGGTGTCGACTTGCCGATGGTCGACACCTTGCTGATGCTGCGTCCAACGCAAAGCCCGGTGCTTTTCCTGCAGCAGATTGGCCGGGGACTGCGGCTCTTCAAGGGCAAAGAGAGCTGCCTTGTCCTCGACTTCGTCGGGCAACACCGGAAGGAATTCAGATTCGATCATTTGCTCGGCCAGCTGACTGGAATGAGCCGGCGCCAGCTCCTGGACGGAGTGGAGCATGGTTTCAGCAGGCTGCCGGCAGGGTGCCACCTGCAACTGCAGAAGCGCACGCGCGACCAGGTGCTGGCCAGTCTGCGTGTCCTCATCAACCACAACTGGCGTCGCCTTGTCAGCGAGTTACAGACCTATGCCAACCTGCATGGCTCCAATCAGATCAGTCTGCCCCGTTTCTTGCACGAGCAAACGTTAAGCGTGGGTGAGATTTACCGCAGCACCGGTCGGAGCGGCTGGACGGCGCTGCAGCGAGCGGCGGCACTGTGTTCTGGGCCGGAAGGACCGGAAGAAGAGTACTTTGGCCGCCGCTTCAGTGCGCTGTTGCATATCGATGACCCAGAGCACATCGCGATGATGCAGGCGCTCGCGCAGCCATGCCCGGAAAAACTGCTGGAGAATCCCCGCAGTGCGTTGCGAATGCAGATGCTTGCCTACCAGGTCGACGGCACTGCCGATCGTGTTGGCAGTGGACGTGATTTCCTGGCCCGTCTCCAGCAGAACCCCCACTGTTTAAGCGAACTTGGTGAACTCGCCCAGGTGCTGGAGGCGAACGCACTGCCGCACGGAACGCGGGTTCCTGGAATGGAAACCGTGCCGCTGTGCCTGCACGCGCATTATCGGATCAGCGAGATACTCACGGCAGTTGGCTATTTCACCGCGGAGAAGCGGCCGCGTTTCGGTGAAGGCGTGCTGCGCCTTCACGAGCGCAAGACCGAACTGCTGTTTGTCACGCTCGACAAGCGTAGCGGCTATCACGATGCCATTTCCTACCATGACTATGCCCTCAGCCACGAGCTGTTCCATTGGCAGACCCAGAACAGCTGCAGCCCGGAGAGTGCGAGCGGGCAGCGATACCTGCAGAGCGTTGGTGCGCAGCGCAACGGCTGGCAGTTCCAGCTGTTTGTCCGCAGTGACAAGGAAAGCGCATACCTCGCATGCGGTCCGGTAACGTTGAAAAACGCCCACGGAACTCGCCCGATGAACATCCAGTGGCAGCTTGAAAAAGCACTGCCAGCGGCAGCGTTCGCGCAGTTCAGTATCCTGCGCGCGGCCTGAGGAGGTTGCCGTGGCGGGGGCGGCGCCCGCTTACCGCCCCGCCTCGTCCGGCACCGCTTCGCCAAGCCTCGCCAGCTCGGCCAGCACGTCGGCCAGCGGCTTCGGCCGGGCGAACAGGAAGCCCTGCATGTGCGGTGCGCCGTTGGCGGTGAGGTAGCGTGCCTGCTCCTGCGATTCCACGCCTTCGGCCACCACGCGCAGGCGCAGCTGCGCGGCCATCGCCAGGATCGAGCGCACGATGGCCGTGCCGTCCGCATCGCCCGGCGTTTCGTGGATGAAGCTCTTGTCGATCTTCAGTTCGTACAGCGGCATGCGCTTCAGGTAGGCCAGGTTCGAATAGCCGGTGCCGAAATCGTCGATCGAGAAGCGTACGCCCATGCCGGCGAGTTCCTGCATGCGCGCGATCGTTCCGTCGCGGTCGCCGACGACGATGCCCTCCGTGACTTCCAGGATCAGCTGGTCCGGCGGCATACCCGTTTCCGCCAGCTGGCGCTGCACCGTGGCGACGAAATCGGCCTGCCGGAATTGCGTGGGGCTGACATTGACCGACAGCGGCATCGCATGGCCCAGCGCCGCCAGCTGCTGCCATGCCAGGCAAGCCTGGCGCAGCGCCCATTCGCCGAGCTGGACGATGAGGCCGGTGGTTTCCGCGAGCGGGATGAAGACATCCGGCGGCACCATGCGGCCGTCGGCGCGGCGCCAGCGCATCAGCATTTCGGCGCCGGCCGGGCGGGCGTCGGCATCGAACTGCAGCTGCAGGTGCATCGACAGCTCGCCGCGCCGGAAGCCATTCGCCAGGTCGCGCTCGAGCGTCAGCCGCTCTTCCATCTCGGCGCGCATGGTCGACTCGAACAGGGCCACGCCATTGCGGCCGTTGGCCTTGGCGCGGTACATCGCCGTATCGGCTTCGCGCAGCAGGTCGTCGGCGCTCTGGCCGGGGCGCAGCAGCGCGATGCCGATGCTGGCCGACGTGCTGTAGTGCTGGCTGTCGATGGCGACCTCGCGGGCGAGCGCCATGCCGATCGCCTGCGCGCGGGCCGTCGCCGCCGCGGCCACGGCGGCGTCGTCGCCGGCGATGCCGGTCAGCAGCACCACGAATTCGTCGCCGCCCAGGCGCGCCGCCATGTCGTCGCCGCGCACCAGGCTGGAGATGACCTGGGCGGTATTGCGGAGGAGGTCGTCGCCGGTGGCGTGGCCGCGCGCGTCGTTCACGTACTTGAAATGATCGAGGTCGATGAACAGCAGTGCGCCGTGGGCGCTGCCGGCCTGCGCCAGCCGGATGTTGAGCTGTTCCATGAGGCGCCGCCGGTTCGGCAAGCCGGTCAGCACATCGTAATAGGCCAGCTGGTGGATCGCGTTGGCGGCTTTCTTGCGCTCGCTGATGTCGCGGCCGACGATCACCCAGTGCGTGTGCGCGCCGGTTTCGTCGCGGAATGGCGAGATGTCCAGCTCGACCCAATGGGCCGCGCCGGACTTCGCATGGATCTGCAGTTCGCTCGACAGGCCCTCGCCGCGCGCCATGTGGCTGGCGATGCGCGCTGCCTCCACGGGATCGGTTTCCGGCCCGGAAAACATCGTCATGCTGCGGCCGAGTACTTCTTCGCGCGTAAACCCGGTGCCGCGCAGGAATGCATCGTTGGCGAAGATGATGGGCTGCGGCCGGGCCGGGTCGGTACTCGCGCGGGCGATGATGACCCTGTCGTTGAGCTGGGCCACGGCGGCGGCGGTGAGGCGCAATTCCGCGTTTGCCGCGTGCAGGGCATTCTTGCCTTCCTCGAGCGATGCCGCGAACTGTTGCAGGTCGGCCAGCGACTTCGTCACCTTTTGCAGCAGCGTTCCGCAGCACACGGTGATCATGGTGCCGATGAACAGGAAGTTCAGCGTGGCCAGGATCGTCGCCACGAAGCCGTCCGGTGGAAAACCGGCAAGCTCCGGCCGTGCCAGTCCGGTCAGGCCCAGCACGAGGATCACGAGGCCGCTGCCGGCCACGGCCACCAGCGCCGGGCGCATGCCCAGCAGCACGACAGCGAACACCGATGGCGCCATCAGGAAGACCTGCGCCACGTATCCCACATTGATCATCAGGCCGATCGAGGCAAAGAACACGATCGCGATAAAGTTCACCACGCGCGCCCGGTAGGACAGCCGCCGCATGCGCCAGAGCGCGCCCAGCCAGGCCAGCGCGACGATATCGACGGCGATCATCGGCCACATGTCATTGCGCACGGCAAGCACGATGCTGGGCACGGCCGTGATGATGCCCAGCACGAGCACGATGGCGATCATGCGGGAGATGATCTCGCTGCGCCAGTGTGCGATATCGCTATCCGGCGTCACGGGGTGCCTTCGGTATAAAGATGCAATGATGTATTCATTGCGTTGCCATTTTCTTTGATGAAAAAAATCGCGCCCGACCTGGGAGATGCCCAGGCAGCGCCGATTGCAGCGACTGTGGCGAGCGGTAGCGCCATTGACGCGGCGGCTATTTCGCGCGGCCGGTGGCGCCGTGGCGCGCACTATGCCAGCATAGCCCCGATTTCAACAAAGCAGGCGAAACACTGTTCGCAACAGTGCAAGCTGCCGGACCATCTCGTCATTTTTCACCCACGCCGGGCAGCGCGGGCAGGGCATGAGCGCATCGCAATGCGATGGCCCGGAAAGGAGTCAGCGCTTGTGCCGTGCCTTGCCATATGACCATTCGACCAGCTCGGCCAGATAGCCGGCGGGGAACTGCTCGACCTTGACGATGGTGATCCAGTGAAAACGCCCCATGTAGCGCGCCGGCTTCACCCCGGGCACGCCGGTCAGCTCGACAAAACGGTCGGGCGAGACACGCATGCTGAACCGCCATTTCTCGGGCTCGCTCGTCTTGAAGTAGGCGAACTTCTTGCCGCCCACGTAATAGGTGAGGACGTTGCCGGGTTCGCCGTAAAGCGTTTCGGTCACGCCATCGAATTCCCGGCAAAATGTTTTCAGCTCTTCGACGTTCATGGCGGCAGGAAGGTTCGGGTGATGGATTTCCATCGATGGCAGAGTGTAGTCGAGCTCCAGCAGGATTGTCATGCACGGGTGGGATCGGCTATGGCCGATGCATGTGCTTGCGGCTTGCACATGAAGAGCGCGTGGCGGGAGCGAGGTTGCCAGCGCATGTCGGCCAGCGACGAGTCGATGTGGCGGTATCCCTGCATATCAAGGCGCCGACCTCATCAGCATTGCCACGCCGAACGCGAGGAACATGACCGCGCTGAGGCGCGACAGTACGCGGGCGGTGCCGGGCTGGCTCAACCACGTCCTGGCCCTGGCGGCCAGGCCCGCATACAGTCCGTGGACAAGAATGAGCACCGCGCAGTATGTCGCGATGGCCAGCGCGTGCCACACCGGCTGCCCAGCCGCATTGGCTGCGGCTTGCGGCAGCACGGACAGGAAAAAGAACAGCGATTTGGGATTGCAGACTTGTAGCAGCGCGCCTGCCACCAAGCGCTTGCGTGCCGCCCCGATATCGTCTTCCCTTGCCACGTGCAGGCCATTGCTGCCGCAAGAAGCAATGCTGGCTTGCGGGGTGCGCCGCCAGGTCTTGAACGACAGGTAGAACAGATAGGCGGCGCCCGCGTAGGTGAGCAGCACGAACAATGGTGGCGCGAGCCGGGACAGCAAGCCGATACCGGCCGAGGACACTCCCGCCATGACGGCCGCGCCGAGCGCGAGTCCCAGCACGCCATGCATCGCAGCGCGCCAGCCGCGCGCGATCGCATTGTCCAGTGTCATCAGCACGCCGGGGCCGGGACTGGCGACCGTGACCACGACCATGGCAACAAACATCCCGTACGTCCCGCCCATCGTTCATTCCTTTTGTCTGGCCCATCCCGGCCGCGTGCAACGCGGCGGCCCGGAATAGCCGGGCTGCATGAGCGGGCATGATGACGATCGCCGTGGCGGCGATCAAACGAGACTTTGGTATTATCCGTTGAGTTTTTCTCAACACCCGCAAGGAGACCCATGGCCGCATCGCTTCCGCTCAACGCCTTGCATGTCTTCTGCGTGGTGGTGCGGGAGGGTGGCTTCCGCCAGGGCGCGCACGCGTTGCACCTTACGCCCGGTGCGGTCAGCCGGCAGATCCAGGCGCTGGAAGCGCACCTCAAGCTAGTGCTGTTCGAGCGCGGTGCGGGCAGTTGCGCTACGCTGACCCCGGCAGGGCACCAGCTGCACGAACGCGTGGGCGGCAACATGGCGGCGATCAGCGAGGTGTTGACTACCGGCGGCCGCGCGCCTCGCCAGGCCACCATCCTGGTCGATACCAGCGTGACCCTGGCGATGCACTGGCTGATCCCACGCTTGCCCGCTTTCAGGGAGCGCTATCCGCACCTTCAGGTGCGCCTCCGCACAGCCGACGGCGACATCGCTCCATCGTCGCCTGCCGACGTGTTCCTGCGGCGCGACAGCGCGGAATTGCGTGGTCTTCCGGCCCGGTCATTCATGCGGGAGCACTCCGTGCTCGTATCGGGTCCGGGCCTGGTGTCCAGCGCGACGCTGCGCAAGGCGGCGGACATGGCCTGGCTGAAGGACGTGCCACGCATCGGCGCGCGATCGAGGCCCGACCTCTGGCCTGGCTGGAGCAAGGCGCATGGCCTGGACGCCGCGGCGCTGCGGCCGACGCTTGAATTCGACAATACGGTGCTGGCGATACAGGCGGCCCTCCAGGGCCTGGGCGCGCTCGTGGTGCCCGAGGCATTCGTCTCGGACATGCTGGGGATGAATACGCTGTTGCGGCACTCGGCAGCCGTCGACACCGGCTCCTATTCGTTTGCGATCGGCCGCCATCAGGCCTCCGCCCATGCAACGATGTTCACGGAGTGGCTGACGGAGCGCGGCGCCCAGTCCGGCCCGTAGAGGCGGTCGGGCTGCCGGGACGCACCACGCCGGCGATGCACACCTGCGGTCATCTCCGAAAACAAAACGCCCACTACGGGAGTGGCCATATTTATTTTCCGCCTGAATCCTTGCGTCTGGCCGAAACCGTGCATGTTCACCGCGAGGACCAGTTCCCCATCCGGGGCCGCCGGATTGTCCGAGAATTCGATTCCCCACCGTCGTCGGTCAGGTGGGACAGTCAGGTGGAAAAGAGGAGGGCAAAACAAAAACGCCACCCGAAGGTGGCGTTTCATGCATTCTTGGTGGCCCGGGGCGGAATCGAACCACCGACACAAGGATTTTCAATCCTCTGCTCTACCAACTGAGCTACCAGGCCAAGGCGCGCAATTATAGCAGCCCTGTTGCGGCTTTGCCTAGTCCCCCGTGCGGGCATTGTTCGCGGCGCGATTCGGCCACGCTTCTTACCACGCTTCTCGCCACGCTTTTCAACCACGCATCTCGACTATTGACCGGCTGCCGGGCACGGGTGTAATTTGGCTTTTTGCCCCGGGAGCCCGGATGCCCATCAATTATGCCCGCCGCCTGACGGGCCGCCAGCGCGAAGCCGGCGGCAACCGGCAGCTCGGCATGGTGCTCGCGTTCGTGGCCGGCGCCGCCAATGCCGGCGGCTACATCGCCGTGCACCAGTACACGTCGCACATGACGGGCATCGTGTCGGCCATGGCGGACGATGTCGCCGGCGGTGCCTTCGGCCTCGCCGCCGCCGGACTGGGCGCACTGGTGGCGTTCGTGGCTGGTGCCGCCTGCTGCGCGCTGATCGTGAACTATGCCCGCCGGCGCGCGCTGCACAGCGTGTATGCACTGCCGTTGCTGCTCGAAGCGGTGCTGCTGCTGTCGTTCGGCGTGCTGGGCACGTGGCTGGCCTCCATCGAGGTGCTGATCGTGCCCGCCACCGTCACGCTGCTTTGCTTCATGATGGGCTTGCAGAATGCCGTGGTCACCAAGCTGTCGAACGCGGAAATCCGCACCACGCACATCACCGGGGTGATGACCGATATCGGTATCGAACTGGGCAAGGCGCTGTATCCGAACCGCGATGGCGCGGCAGCCCCCGTGGCGGCCAACCGGGTGCGCCTGCGGCTGCTCGCCATGCTGGCGCTGTGCTTCTTCGTCGGCGGGATCGCCGGGGCGGTGGGCTTCACGCGGCTCGGCTATGCCGCCACGGTGCCGCTGGCGATGATGCTGGTGGCGCTGGCGATCGTGCCCGTGGTGGACGACCTGCGCCAGCCGCGCATGCCCTAGGACCCTGTTAACCCAAAAACCATGCAGCCAACCGTTTCCACCGCTCCGCTCGACCCCGGCCAGATTGCCTTCATGCAGGGCGGCATCTCGATCAGCGTCGGGGCGTGCGGCCGTGATGGCATGCCGCAGCTGGTGCGCGCGATCGGCTGCAAGGTGGCCGAAGGCGGCGCGTCGGTCACCGTATTCGTGCCGGAATCGCGCTCGCAGGCGGTGCAGCGCGATGTCTTCGCCAATGGCGCGATCGCCGTCGTGTTCACCCAGCCTTCCACGCACCGCACGATGCAGCTGAAGAGCCGGGAAGGGCGGGTCACGGCGCTAACGCCGGGCGACCTGGCCCTGGTGGATGCCTACCGCGAAGCTTTCCTGGCCGAGCTGTTGCCGATGGGGTTTACCGAACCGATGGTGCGCGCCTTCCTGGCCTGCCCGCCGGGCGAGCTGGTGGGCCTGACGTTCCGGCCCACCGCCGCGTTCACGCAGACGCCCGGTCCGAACGCGGGCAAGCCGCTGGAGGCGGGGGCATGAGCGGACCAATGAGCGGACCGATGAGCGGGCCACTACGTGAGCCCATGAGCAACCCCATGAGCCCCCGGGTCCGGCTCGATACGATCCGCGAATGCTTCGAAGGCGTGATCCCGGCCGTGCTGGCCACGTCCGACCGCGACGGCATGCCGAACGTGTCCTACCTCACGCAGGTGCAATATGTCGACCGCGAACACGTGGCCCTGTCGTACCAGTTCTTCAACAAGACCCGTGCCAACATCCTGGCCAATCCCCAGGTGAAGATGATCGTCGTCAGCCCGCAGACGGCGGCGCAATACCAGTTGACGATGCAGTTCCAGCGCACCGAAACCAGCGGAGCGCTGTTCGAAAGCATGCGTGCCAAGCTGGCTGGTATCGCCTCGCACGTCGGCATGTGCGGCGTGTTCCAGCTATTGGGGTCGGATGTGTTCCGCGTTACGGACGTGGCGCTGCTGCCCGGCGAGCGGCTGCCGGCGCCAGCGGGCGAGCGCAACCTGCTGGCCGCTCTGCGCGTGTGCAGCGAACGGTTGCAGGGCTGCCGCGACCTGGATCGCCTGTTCGACGAGACCCTGCGCTGCCTGGACGAGAAATTCGGCATCGACCACGCGATGCTGCTGATGCTCGACGCGCCCGGCGCCTCGCTGTACACGGTGGCCAGCCACGGCTACACCGATTCCGGCATTGGTTCGGAGATCGCGATGGGCGAAGGTGTCATCGGTGTCGCGGCGCGCATGCGCACACCGATCCGCATCGGCCACATGACCACCGAATACGGCTACGGCCGGGCAATCCGCGCGCAGCTGGAAGACAGCGCCCGCGCGGGCGAACTGGCCGAGCAGATCCCGCTGCCTGGCCTGCCCGGCTCGCGCAGCCAGCTGGCCGTGCCGATCAGCGCCGGCGAACGGACGCTGGGCGTGCTGTACGTGGAAAGCGACCAGGACCTGCGCTTTACCTACGACGACGAAGATGCGCTGGTGGCGCTGGCCGCCCAGTTCGGGCTGGCGATGACGGTGCTGCAGGGCGCCGCGCCCGAACCGGCCGCCGTCGCGGCGCCGGCGCAATTGCCGGTGACGGCGGGCGAGCCCCTCGTCATCCGCCATTTCAGCGCCACCGATTCGGTTTTCTTCGGCGACGACTACCTGATCAAGGGCGTTGCCGGCCGCGTGCTGTGGAGCCTGGTGCAGGATTACGTGCAGCGGGGCCGCAGCGCCTTCACCAACCGCGAGTTGCGGCTCGACCCGCGCATCCGGCTGCCGGACGTCAACGACAACCTGGAAGCGCGCCTGGTACTGCTGGCGCGGCGGCTGGCCGAGCGGAATTGCCCGGTCAGGATCGAGAAGACGGGGCGGGGGACGTTCCGGCTGGCCGTGCAACGGCCGCTGGCGCTGGTGGCGGTGGGCTGAGCTCCTGGTGTCAGCCACTGGTATCGCTAAGTGAAGCATTACCTGACACATTGGAAGCACATGCATTCACCCCAACAGCGAAGGGCTGGGGTCAGACCCGGCGGGTCTGACCCCGGAATTTGCACTTGGGTGCGCTTATCTAAGCGGGATTAGTTATCTCGCACTAGCTTTGCACGAGCTTTTCAGGCGGCCAGGGCGAGCGCCAGTTTCTTTCCATCGCGCTCGTCGAGTATTTGCTGCGCCATGCCGAAGACGCCGTCGAACACCGCTGCCGGTGCGTGGGCGCGCATGCCGCGCAGCAGGTTCGCGCGCTCGGCGGGGTTCAGCGCAGGCAGCATCCATTGCATCAGCAGCGCGTTTTCCGCGGGCGGGATGGTCGCCACGATGGCGTGCTCGATGCCCACCAGTTCCTCATCCGTGTAGTGCTGCCACAGCACCGCGTTGTTGTCCGTTTCTTCCTCGTTCATGTGGATGAAATTCTCGCCGACGAACACCGACAGCGCGCGCTGCAGGTGGCCGATCCGGGCCGCGCGCACGTGGCCTTCGGTGACTTCCACGCTGGCGCACAGCGTGAGCAGGCCGTCGATCGCGGCGCGGTGTTCCACGTGTTCGTTCTCGGTGCAGGCACTCGATCCGGGGCAGCGTGCTTCCATCGCCGCGTGCACGAATTCGCCTTCATGGCGCAAATGACCCTCCAGCACGGCCAGCAGTTCGCGCACCTGGGCCAGGCCGGCCGCCACGTCGGCGTCGTCGCCGGCATCCATGCGGGCCGCGCGGTGCAGGGTGTCGCTCATGAAGAGGCGCAGGGTTTTATGGATGTCGTTGTAGATGTTGTAGCGGCTGGCGTGCAGGTCGTTCATGGAATCCTCGCTGGTGATTGACGGGGGCATGATAGCCAGCGGCGCCACGGCGGATTCTTAAAACTTCCGTCAGCGCTTCTTAAAATAATCATAAGGGAAGCTGATGGCGGCTCAGGGCGGCGGGCGCATGCGGCTCTTCAACACGCGGCCGCCGGCGTCGAACAGCACGAGGTATTCCGGCTTGCCGGCGGCACGGCGGTCGTCCGTGCGCGGGTACAGCCACGCTTCGCGGCCGTCGCGGAAGGCGATCGCCGTGCCTGGACCCAGCAGCGCGCGTACCTGCTCTCGCGGCTGGCCCGGGGCCACGCCGGCCACGTCGAGGGCGCCGGGCGGTGGCGGATCGTCCATGTATTCGAACGACAGCAGTGTGTCGTCCGGCCAGGCGCGGTCCCAGATCGGCGCATGGTAGCTGCGGTCGAGCAGTACCTGGCAATCGCAGTACGGCAGGTCCGGCGCCCGTACGTGCCCGCCGGTGTACAGGAAGCGCAGCGGTGCCGGCGTGGCGCGGCCATGCGCATGCAGCGTCACCGCGAACACGGGGCGCTCCGTGAAGAACAGGTAGCGGCCGTCGGGGTCGTCGCATACCTTTTCCGGGTTCGCCAGCAGGTCGCCCAGCCACGCGAACAGGTGGGCGTTGTTCGACACCAGGCCCGCTTCCATGCCGACCCGGCATTCCAGGCGCAGGTCGCCCAGCCGCCGCATGCCTTCCGGCACGCCCGGGCTGCGCACGTCCGCACGCCAGGTCATGCTGGCCGTGCGGCGGTTCGCCACCAGCGCCGCATCCTCGCGCCAGGCCCGCTCATCGCGTTCCAGGGTAAAGCCGTTGTCCGCGCTCACCGGCACCGGAATGCCCAGCGTATCGCCGACCACCTTCAGCTCGATGCCTTCCATGCGCGTCTCGGGCAGCCGTGGCAGCAGGCGAAAGCGCAGCGTGGCGCCCGGGGCCAGTGCCGGCGCCTCGCGCGCGAAGCGGTCCATGCCGCGGAGCATGCGGCGGTAGGACTTGTCGACCGGATCGCGGGTCGCCTTCACGGCAACGCTGGGTACCGGCTGGCCCGCGGACGGCGCTGCGGGCGGGGAGGGGGGCGGGTAAGCAGGCTGGAACGCGGCCGCGCCGCCGGCGCCCGAGAACGACAGCAGCAGCACGATGCGCCGGCTGATGTTGGTCAATCGCAACATGGAAGTCCCTGTCCTTGCGGCCTGTCCTGAACAGCCCGATGCTACGCGCAGGCGTTCCGTGCGCTCGCACGGTTGGCGTTACAATCCCGGGACAATAACGTCAGCGAAAGACACGATGAGCGAAAACTCCGCCAGCAGTTCGTCGCTGCCCGTGCCTGCGCCCGCACCTTCGCCCACCAAGCCGGCCCTGCCCGATTTCCAGCAGCGCTACGAACTGCTGGTGGCCAGCATCAGCGATTACGCGATCTACATGCTGGATTCGGAAGGGTATGTCAGCAGCTGGAACGCCGGCGCCGAGCGTTTCAAAGGCTACAAGGCGCATGAAATCATGGGGCAGCACTTCTCCCGTTTCTATACGGAAGAAGACCGTGCCGTCGGCCTGCCCGAACGGGCGCTGAACGCGGCGCGCCATGAAGGCCGCTTCGAAGGCGAAGGCTGGCGCGTGCGCAACGATGGCACGCGCTTCTGGGCCAGCGTCGTCATCGACCCGATCCGCAATGCCGACGGCGTGCTGGTCGGCTTCGCCAAGATCACGCGCGACATCACCGACCGCCGCGCCGCGCAGGAAGCGCTGCGCCAGAGCGAGCAGCACTTCCGCCTGCTCGTGCAGGGCGTGACGGACTACGCGATCTACATGCTGTCGCCGCAGGGCGAGATCACCAACTGGAACGTGGGCGCGGAACGCATCAAGGGCTATACCCAGGAAGAGGTGCTGGGCAGCCATTTCAGCCGCTTCTTCACCGACGAGGACCGAGCCGCCGGCGTGCCGCAGCGGGCCCTGGAAACGGCGGCGCGCGAAGGCCGCTTCGAAAGCGAGGGCTGGCGCGTGCGCCGCGACGGCACCCGCTTCTTCGCCCATGCCGTGCTGGACGCGATCCATGACGAGCATGGCACGCTGATCGGTTTCGCCAAGATCACGCGCGACGTGACCGAGCAGCGTGCCACGGCCGAATCGCTGGAGCAGACCCGCAATGCGCTGTTCCAGGCGCAGAAGATGGAAGCGATCGGCCAGCTCACCGGCGGCGTCGCGCATGATTTCAACAACCTGCTGGCCGTGCTGTCGTCCGGGGTCGACATCCTGCATGCCCAGAACCCCGGCGCGATCACGCTGCGGGTGCTGGACAGCATGCGCCGGGCCATCGACCGCGGCGCGCTGCTGACGCAGCAATTGCTGTCGTTCGCGCGCCAGCAGCCGCTTTCCACCGCGCTGCACCAGGCCAATGCGCTGATCGGCAGCTTCGAGCAGGTGCTGCGCCGCGCCAGCGGTCCGCAGGTATCGTTCGTGTTCGACCTGGCACCGCGGCTGGCCTGCATCGAAGTCGACGAAGCCCGCTTCGAGGCCACGCTGCTGAACCTCGTCGTCAACGCGCGCGATGCGATGCCGGGCGGTGGCACGCTGGCGCTGGAAACCCGCAACGTGCGCCTGCGCGAGAACGAGGTAGGCACGCTGCCGGCCGGCGAATACGTGCGGGTGACGGTGCGCGACAGCGGCACCGGCATGACGCCGGAAGTGGTGCAGCGCGCCTTCGAACCCTTCTTCACCACCAAGCCGGTCGGCAAGGGCACCGGCCTGGGGCTGTCGCAGGTGTACGGATTCATTACCCAGTCCGGCGGCGAAGTCCAGATCCGCACCGAACTGGGCAAGGGCACCACGATCAGCCTGTTCCTGCCGGCCCACGAGAATGCGGGCGGGGAGGAGGCGGAAAAGCAGGGGCATGCCGAGCGCGTGCTGATCGTCGAGGACGACCAGCTGGTGATGGCGGTTGCCTGTGACCTGTTTGAAACGATGGGCTACCAGGTGCAGACCGCGCCGGATGGCGTGACCGCGCTGCGCCTGCTGGAGCAGCACGGCGTGGACATGGGCGTGGACGTGCTGTTCACCGACCTGATGATGCCGAACGGGATGACCGGGCTGGAGCTGGCGCGCACGGTGCGCGAGCGCTGGCCGCGCGTCAAGATCATCATCGCCTCCGGCTATCCGCAGCAGGCCATGCAGGGCGATCCGGCGGACCTGCACGAGTTCGACTTTGTCGGCAAGCCTTACCGGCTGGCCGACCTGGCGCGGCACTTGCGCGCGCCTGGTTGACGCGAACGAGCCGCCAATAAAAAGCGCCCCCTGCAGGGGGCGCTCTTGCCTGTGTGACACCGGTTTTATGCTCAGCGAGTCAGCAACATCCTGCAAAAACCGGTGTCCGACACCAAAGAAACCGGTGTCCGACACCAAGCGCCACTGTCGCTGACCGCATCGAATGCCGCGAACCTGACGCCATCGGCTGCATCAGCTGCTGCCGTAATGCGCGGCCTGGGCGGCGCCCACGTGCGTATCGCCCTGGCGGCGCACTTCTTCCACCGCCTTCAGGTAGCGTTGCAGCGCGTCGTCCAGCGTGGGCATCAGGTTGCCCCGTTCACTGCCCAGCGCCGAATAGCGCGGCTGCGGCGCCTGGCCTTCCAGCGCGGTGGCCGGTTGCGCGTCGACCAGCGCTTCGTCCAGGCCTGCCAGCGAGCAGACACGCCGTGCCAGGTCGGCCCACGATACCGCTTCGCCATTCGACAGGTGCCAGATGCCGGACTCGTTGTCGATCAGCAGGTCCAGGCACGTCTGCACCAGGTCCGGCACGTAGGTCGGCGACACCACCAGGTCGCTGGCCGCCGTGAAGGCACGGCCTTCCTGCAAGGCTTGCAGGGCCAGCGTGACGAAGTTGTGCTGGTCCCACGGGCCGAAGAAGGCACTGGTGCGCACCATCAGCACATCGGGGTTGACCGCCAGCACGCGGCGCTCCGCTTCGGCCTTGCTCTGGCCATACACGTTCAGCGGCGCGACCGGATCGCTTTCCACGTAGGCGCTGCCTTTCGAGCCGTCGAACACCAGGTCGCTGGAGAAGCTCAGCAGCCGGATCTCGTGGCGTGCGCAGGCATTGGCCAGCACCACCGGCCCGTGGGCGTTCTCGCGCAGGCAGCGGTCCGATTCCTTCTCGGCGTCGTGCACCCGCACGTAGCCGCCGGCGTTGATGATCGCCCAGGGCCGGTGCTGCCGGATCGCCGCGTCGACCGAGGCCGGATCGGCGATATCCATCTCTTGCCGCGTGAGCACCTTGAAGGCCAGGTTGCGCTCTTCGCAGATGCGCGCGAACGCGCTGCCCAGCGTGCCGGTGGCGCCGCTGATCAGGATCGGCTGCACGGGGCGGTTGGCCAGGTTGCGTTCCGCGGGCAGGGCCGCCACGGTGGCACTGGTGGCCACCGGCGGGCACAGGAACCGGCCCGGCCGGCGCCACCAGCCCAGGCCCTGCAGCACCGGCGAGGAGGGCGTGCGCCCGCTCGACAGTTCACGCATCAGCCGCGCCAGCGCCGTGGGGCGCGGCTCGGGCGAGCGCAGGTCGTAGGCGCCATTCTCGTAATAGCCGCGGCATTCCGTGACCAGGCAATTCCAGTCGTAGGAACCGAGCAGCGACCACACGGTGACGGCGCGCAGGTCGGCGCCCTTGCGGCGTACGTCGTGCGCGGCATTCCAGACCTCGTGCAGCCAGCGCAGCTGGTCTTCGCGGTTGGCGTCGATGTGCGCTTCGGTCACCGCCATCGGCAGGCCATAGCGCTCCCAGGTTTCTTCCAGCAGCGGGCCGATACCCGGCGTGGGCGTGGCCAGCGCGCGGGCCGTTTCGATGTCGGCGAAACCGTGCGGCCCCACGTACTGCGCCGGGTAGCGCTCGCCGCGGTGATCGAGCCAGCGCTCGCTGGTGATGTAGTAGTTCAGGCCCATCACGTCCGGCGGGCACGGGTTGTCGCGGAACCACAGCACGTCCTCGGCGGGGATGCCGCTCTTCAGGAAGTATTTCCACAGCTCGTGGTCTTCGTCCACCATGCCGCACAGCAGGTCCCAGGCCAGCCAGCGCCGTTCGTTATAGAAGTCGGCCCATTCGGCCATCTCGGGCGTGCTGTAGGTCTTGCCCAGGTCGTCCGTCTGCACCAGCTTGGCGTTCGGGTTGACCTCGCGGATCGCCCGCATCGACAGCACCACGCCCTTGCACTGGTTGATCAGCGCCTGCAGGAAGGTGAGGTCGTCCCGGCCGTGCGGATACCACACGCCGTACAGGCCGGCAAAGCGCGCCGTGGTGCAGGGTTCGTTGACGGGGGTGTAGTACTCGACCCAGGGGAAGCGGCGCGCCACGGCGCCGGCGAATTCAGCCAGCTTGGGGCCGAACTCGGGATCGACGAGGCTGGTGTGGCGGGGCCCGCTGCCATGGTGCACGAGGCCCACGATGGGGTTGACGCCCAGGTCGCGGAGGGCCGGCAGGCGCTCGTCGGCCCATGTCCAGTCGGCCCGCTCGACCCCGTCGGGGGCGGTAAGTTCCCACAAAACCGGATAGCGGATGGCGGTGATGCCCAGTGCCGCGAAGCGGTCCAGGTCGCTGATCCGCTGGCCGTGCCCGTTCTGATCCATCTGGCTGAAATATTGATCGCGCACGCGGTTGACCGTACCTTCCAGTCCGCCCCAAAGCTCGATCGCCCGGGTTTGGATTGCGTCATCTTTTTTCATATAGTCGGTGAGCTAGTCGAACGAGCGACAAAGTATGGCGAAAAAATCAAAACGCTGTCGCCGTATTGCCGGGCGTCATTGAACGAGTAGGGAGGCCAATGAAGGCCCGCCAGCAAGGCCTTGTGTGCGCGCCGGCCGGCAGTGCTTCGGTACACTCTCGCGAGCGAAAAGGAGGGTAGATGCGTTACGTTTTGTTGGGCAATCCGATCCAGGAATGGGCAACCGCGCTCGCCGTGGCGTTCGCGGCGGCGGTGTTGATGATCCTGGCGCGGACCTTCCTGATACACCGCCTCGGCGCCGTGGCCGAGCGCACCGAAACACGGGTCGACGACTGGCTGCTGCGCATGATGCGCAACACCTACAGCCTGTTCATCGTGATCCTGGCGCTGTATCTGGGCTCGCTGATGCTGGAATTCTCCAAGAAGCATGAGGTGTCGCTGTGGCGCATCGCCGTCACGGCAATGCTGCTCCAGGCCGCGATCTGGGCCGACACCGGCGTGCGCGTCTGGCGGCGCCGCTACCGCCAGGCCGCACTTGGCGGCACCGACAGCACGGCCGGCGTGGCCTCCACGGCGATCATCGACTTCATCCTGCGCATGATCGTCTGGGTGGTGTTCATGCTGATGATCCTGGATAACCTGGGCTTCAACATCACCACGCTGGTGGCCAGCCTGGGGATCGGCGGGATCGCCGTGGCGCTGGCCGTGCAGAACATCCTGGGCGACCTGCTGGCCTCGCTGTCGATCGTGCTGGACAAGCCCTTCGTCGTCGGTGACTTCGTCATCGTCGGCGAATACCTCGGCACCGTCGAATACATCGGCCTGAAGACGACGCGGCTGCGCGGCCTGGGCGGCGACCAGGTGATTTTCTCCAACGGCGACATGCTGAAGTCGCGCATCGCCAACCAGACCCGCATGTTCTCGCGCCGCGCCGCATTCATCATCCGGGTGCGCTACGGCACCTCGCCGGACAAGCTGGCCGCCGTGCCGCAGATGGTGAAGGAAATCATCGAAGGGCAGGAGGAAACCGCCTCGTTCGAGCGGGCCCACCTGCGCAACCTGGGCGAATGGGCCATCGAATACGAGGTCGTCTACTGGATCAAGACGGCCGATTATTTCGTGTTCATGGATACCAACCAGGCCGTGCTGCTCGGCGTGATCCGCGGCCTGGCGGAGCGCGGCATCGACATCGCCTTCCCTACCCAGCTGAACCTGCGGGCCGCGGAAGTTTACAGCGGGCAGCCACCTCCTCTACACTCGCCTGTTTCAGGGACTGGAGCGGGCGCATGAAGAAACTGGTGGCGGGTGGACTTGCCATGATGATCGCCGGCGGCGCGCTGGCCGCCTCGGTGCAGGAGGTGGCCGAGCGCTATCGCAAGCTGGTACTGGCGGTGGGCCAGCACGATGCCAGCTATGTCGACGCGTATTACGGCCCGCCGGCGCTGCAGGCGCAGGCCGAAAAGGAAAAACGCAGCCTGGCCGCGATCCGCAAGGATGCGCAGGCGGCGGCCGGCGACCTGGCGGGCAAGAAGGCCGCCAATCCGGACGAGGCGCTGCGCCTGGCCTTCCTGCGCAAGCAGCTGAAGGCGCTGGGGACCCGCGTCGAGATGCTGGAAGGGAAGAAGTTCGGCTTCGACGAGGAAACGGCATTGCTGTACGACGCCGTCACGCCGCACCACGACCGCGCCTACTACGAAGCGCTGCTCAGGCAGATCGATGCGCTGGTGCCGGGCGAAGGGCCGCTGCCGCAGCGCGTGCAAGCCTTCCGCGCCCGTTTCGCGATCCCGAAGGACAAGCTGAAACCCGTGTTCGACGCGGCCATCGCCGCCTGCCGCGAACGCACCGCGCCGCACCTGGCGCTGCCGAAGAACGAAAGCTTCGTGATGGAGTTCGTGACCGGCAAGCCATGGTCCGGCTACAACTGGTACAAGGGCGACGCGCACAGCCTGATCCAGATCAACACCGAGTTCCCGATCTATATCGAGCGCGCCGTGGACCTGGGCTGCCATGAAGGCTATCCCGGCCACCACGCCTATAACGCGCTGCTGGAGCAGCACCTGGTGAAGGAGCGCAACTGGGTCGAATTCAGCGTCTATCCGCTGTATTCGCCGATGTCGCTGATCGCCGAGGGCAGCGCGAACTACGGCATCGAGATGGCGTTCCCCGATGAAGAACGCCTGGCCTTCGAGCGCGACGTGCTGTACCCGCTCGCCGGCCTGGACCCGGCCCTGGCCGGCCAGTACGCGGCACTGCAAAAGCTGCTGGCGAAGCTGTCCTACGCCGACAACGACAATGCCATGCACTACCTGGCGGGGCACTTCACGCGCGAACAGGCCATCGAATGGCTGGTCAACGTGGCGCTGTACCCGCCGGAAAAGGCCGGCCAGCGCGTGCAGTTCTACGACGCGCTGCGCGGCTACGTGATCAACTACAACCTGGGCAGGGACCTGGTGAAGGCCTGGGTCGAGAAGCAGGTCACCGCCACCGATCCGCAACAGGCGCGGGCGCAGCGGTGGGCCGCGTTCAAGCGGCTGCTGTCGTCGCCGATGCTGGCCAGCGATTTGAAGTAGAGGATTATCTTCCTGCGGTTGCGGGTCGATGGATCGATCGCAAGCAGCCGGCAGCCGAAAACCGGTGTCTGGCACACACGCCACTTAATCAAGCAAACCCCAGGTGCAAATTCTGGGGTCAGGAAGGAATGCTGGCATGCATGCCAGCATCGTTCCGCAGGCGCGAAGCATGCTTCGCGAAACCCCTGCGTCACCCCGGCGGGTCTGACCCCTGCCCTTCGCTGTTGGGGTGAACGCATGCGCTTTCAATGTATCGGGAAACGCTTGCTTTAACGGCATTAATGCTTGACACCGGTGTTTCACGGCTAATTCATCATCAAGCTTCGCCAGTCATCACCCACCCGCGGCGGCGAGGGCGATGCTCTCGGCGCTGGCAGGATCGAAGTCCCGCAGCGCCTCCACCAGCTCGGCCACCGAGGTGCCGGTGGCGAACAGCATCACGTCGCCCGGCTGGCAGCGGGTGAGGGCGAGGCGCAGGGCGGCGCCGGAAGCGAGTTCCAGGTGCACGCGGGTGGAGGCGCGGATCGCGCCGGCGGCCATCAGCGCGGCCCGTTCGCCCGGCCGGCGCCCGCGGTGCTCGACCGGCGCTTCGTAGACGATCACCTCATCGAAGACCTCACCGCAAGTCTCGCCGATCTGCTCGAGATCCTCGTCGCGGCGGTCGCCCGGCGCGGTGATCACGGCCACGGTGCGGTGCTGCCGCGTTTCCTGCGAGCTCATGCCGCGGGCGGTCTGCCCGAGCGCCGCGTAGGCCGCCGGGTTGTGCGCGTAGTCGACCAGCACCTTCACGCCACGCACGTCATACACATTGGTGCGCAGGGGATTGCGCACATTGTCGGACACGAACGATGCCAGGCCATCGGCGATCTGCGCGATCTGCAGGCCCGCCGCCAGCATGGCCGCGCCGGCCGCCAGCGCGTTGGCGATGTTGTGGCGCGCGCAGCCGTCCAGCGCGGACGGCATCTCCTCCGCCCACAGGATACGGTGGCGGCGCGTGCCGTCCGCCAGGATCAGCGCGCCATCCTGCAGGTACGCGGCGCGGCCGCCGCTCTCCAGGTGCCGCAGCAGCACGGGATTGTCCGCGTCGCAGCTGAAGTACAGGCGTTCCACCTGCTCGTCCAGGTCGGCGGCCATCGCCACGCAATACGCATCCTGGGCGTTCAGCACCACGGCGCGCGAAGCGGCCTTCGCCACCACGGCCTTCACGCGCGCCAGGTCTTCCATCGTGTTCACGCCGTCCAGGCCCAGGTGGTCCTGCGACACGTTCACGACCACGGCGACATCGCAGCGGTCGAACGCCAGGCCGCGTTTGAGGATCCCGCCGCGGGCCGTTTCCAGCACGGCGAAGTCCACGTTCGGGTCGGTCAGCACGCTGCGCGCCGACCAGTAGCCGGCACAGTCGCCCTTGCGGACGCAGTGCCCGTCGATGAACACGCCCTCGGTCGTGGTGCAGCCGGTGCGCAGGCCGGACTGGCGGATGCTGTGCTCCAGCATCAGGGTGGTGGTGGTCTTGCCATTGGTGCCGGTCACCGCGATCACGGGGATGCGGCCGTCGCCCTTGCCGAACATGCCGTCGACGATCGCCTCGCCGGCATTGCGCGGCGTGCCGGCGCTCGGATACTGGTGCATGCGGATGCCTGGCGCCGCGTTGACTTCGATGATGGCGCCGCCCTGTTCTTCCAGCGGCCGGGCGATGTCGCCGCAGACGATGTCCAGCCCCGCCACGTCGAGGCCGATCTTTTGCGCGGCGCGCACGCACAGGGCGCGCGTTTCCGGCGGCAGCAGGTCGGTCACGTCCTCGGCGGTGCCGCCGGTGGACAGGTTGGCGTTGCCGCGCAGCTGCACCGGCGTGCCGGCGGGCGGCACGCTGTCGAATGTGAAGCCCTGTTCGGCCAGCACCGTTTCGGCATGCCCGTCGAGCGGGATCTTCGTCAGGATATTGGTGTGGCCTTCGCCGCGCGCGGGGTTCAGGTTTTCCCGCTCCACCAGCTGGCGCACGGTCGACTTGCCGTCACCGGTCACCGCGGGTGGGCGGCGCAGCGCGGCGGCGGCCACGCGGCCATCGGCCACCAGCACGCGGTAGTCATGACCCGTCACGTAGCGTTCGACGATGATGGTGCGGCCATGCGCGCGTGCGCGCTCGAACGCCACGGCCAGTTCGTCCGGCGTGTTGCAGCGGGTGGTCACGCCGCGGCCATGGTTGCCGTCGAGCGGCTTCACGGTGACGGTGCAGCCCAGCCGGCGCGCGGCGCGCTGCGCCTGCTCCAGCGTGCGCACCGTCACGCCCTCCGGCACCGGCACGCCGGCATCCTGCAGCAGCGTCTTGGTCAGCTGCTTGTCGCTGGCGATGCCGACCGCGATATGGCCCGTGTCGGCCGTGATGGTGGCCTGCAGCCGTTTCTGGCGCGCACCCCAGCCCAGCAGGAACAGGTTGGCGGTGTCCGTCAGGCGCAGCACCGGGATGCCGCGCGCCTTCGCCGCGCCGACGATGGCGCCGGTGCTGGTGCCGATCGCGTGCTCTTCCGCCGTTTCGCGCAGCGCCGCCACCGTCTCGGCCAGCGCGAACCCTTCGCCGCGTGCCAGCGCCTTCACCAGCGCCATGGCGGCGTCGAACGCTTCGGTCACCACCGCTTCCAGTTCATAGGCGCACACCACGCGGTACCGGCCATTGCCGGCGTCGTGCGTGCGGCCCGTGTTGACGGTGGTGCCGGCCAGGCACTGCAGGGCCAGCGTCACGTGTTCCACCACGTGGGCCAGGTTGGTCCCCGATTGCAGCGTCTGCACGAAGCCGGCGTACTTGCCGACCGAGCAGCGATGGTCGTACAGGGACGGCAGCAGCTCCAGCAGCCGGGTAACGAAACCCGGCAGCACATCGGTGCGGGCATCCTTCAGGTCGCCGGTATCGACCACCGTCAACAGGCACGGATGGTGCGAATACAGGTTCCGGCCGCGCAGCAGCCTTTGCTCGATGATGTTCATGTTAACGGGTTCCTCTTGGTGAGATTGCAGATGAATTCGTGGATGGGCGCCGGCGCTTCGCGCGTGATGCGATGCAGCCGCGCCGAGGGTGCCGCGCCGGGCAGCAGGTAGCCGGAGCCGGCCGGCAGCACGTGCAGCTGCACGCCGATCAGTTCGGCCGGTTCGCCGTCGCCGATGTCGGCGGCGTTGGTGATCATGTTGCGGCCATCGACGAAGGTAACGCCGCCGTCGCCGATCACTTCGATGCCCACGCCCCGTTCGACCACCAGCGCCGTGTCTTCGTCGATGCCCAGGCCGTACAGGTAAGGGTTTTGCGCGATCAGGCTGAGCAGCCGGTTGATGCGGTGGCGCTGCGAGAAGTGCTGGTCGATCACGATGTGCTGCACGAAGCCGAGCCCGGCGCCGAGGGTGGCGGCGCCTTTCTCCGGCGCGTAGTCGGCGGAGCCGGAAGCAAGCATGTGGCCGGCCATCGCCGATGCACCGGCGCTGGTTCCGGCCAGGCATGCGCAGCGGCGCTTGAGCGCTTCGTGCAGGGCCTGGTCGAGTGCCGTGCCGCCGATGGTGGCCATCAGGCGCTTCTGGTCGCCGCCGGTGATCAGGATGCCGTCGGCGTGGGCGATACGCTGCGCCATGGCGGGATCGTTCGCCTCGGCGCGGCTGGCCGTATGTACCGTGTCGCAATGGCTTGCGCCGAGCCGCGCCAGCGCCTCCTGGTAGGGGCGGGCCATCTTTTCCGGCTCTTCGCTGGCGCTGGTCAGCAGTACGAAGCGCCGCTCCTTGCCGCCGCTCAGTTCGACGAAGCGCGCCAGGATCCGCTCGCGGCAATTGCGCTGCTCGTCGCCGCCGATGATCAGCAGGCAGCCGTCCTCTGTGGCTGGGGTCGTCATTTGGAATGTCCTCAGGTATGCCGGCTGTCTTGCCGCACCGCGGCTGTGCACCGGCTGGCGCGGTGCCCTTCGCAGGTGCGATCCTGCGAGGTATTGGTGCAAGTATCCGGGCTCCGGGGGGCGCCGGAACAGTGGCGTTCAACCCGTCGATTTGTAAGATTCGGATGACGCCGATGAGACATAAATATCATATGGTCAATTATTTCGGGCAGGCACGGCGTGGCGGGCCAGCACCGGTACAATGGCAACTTCAGCCTCGCTGCAAGAATCGATTGATATCGAGGTGCCATTGGCACTAAAATAGTTGCAGGTTGTTCATAAAAGTTACAGTTAGATAACATTTGATCTGGGGTAGAATCGTGTCCATCATTGCCGCTCAAAATTTTCGTCAGCACATCAACCGCATGAGTACCCTGCAAGCGGAGGTGGCGCCTTATTTCAGCAGCGGCGTCATCGACTATGCCGGCCTGGCGCAACTGGGCAGCCGCAGCGGCTTCGATTTCACCGCCGAGGAAGCACGGCAGGTCCTGTCCGCCAGCGATGACGAACTGTCGGACTTCGAAATGGAAATGGTGTCCGGCGGCGTGATCCAGCCCAGCAGCGTCAAGGGCGCCGGCAACCAGTCGCGGTCTCCCCGCGGTTGATCCGCGCTGTCCGGCGTGGCGCCGGTCATGGCCGAAAAACGCATCTTCCGCCAGGCGGCGCTCGATCGCCTGGCTTCCCCCGAGCAACTCGATCACCTGGTGCCCGTCGCCGACGCGCCGGGCTGGATCGCGCTGTCCATCGGTGCCTTGCTGGCGCTGGCCTTGCTGGCATGGGGCCTGGCCGGATCATTGCCCATCACGCTGGCCGCGTGCGGCAGCCTGGCCGCTGACGGCCATGCGGTGCTGCGGGTGCCGGCTGCGGCGGCCGGCGCCGTCCGCCCCGGCATGGACGTACTGTTGCGGCCTGCCCCCCTGGCACGCGGCGCCGTCATCGCCTCCCGCGGCAAGGTCGCACGCGTCGCCACCGCATCCGGCGGCGCACTTGCTGTCGCCGATTCCCGGGTTGTCCACGTGACGCTGCCGCCATCCGGGTACCCCGCCGGCACGTCCGTCGAGGCCGACATCGTGCTGTCGCGCCAGCGCCCGATCGCGCTGCTGGTCCCGGCGTGGAAATGAGGGCGGCATGAACGAACAGCACCCGGGCCGCGTGCGCACCCCCACGGTCCTGCAGGTGGAGGCGGTCGAGTGCGGCGCCGCCGCGCTGGCGATGGTGCTGGCCCATCACGGCCGCTGGGTGCCGCTGGAGGCGCTGCGCCAGGACTGCGGCGTGTCGCGCAACGGCAGCAAGGCCAGCAACCTGCTGAAGTGCGCGCGCCGCCACGGCCTGCTTGCAAAAGGCTTCAGCAAGGAAGCCGACGCGCTGGCCGCGTTGCCGGTGCCCTCGATCCTCCACTGGAATTTCAATCACTTCCTCGTATTCGAAGGGGTGCGCGACGGCGTCGCCTGGCTGAACGATCCGGCCATGGGCGCGCGCTGCGTCACCATGGAAGAACTGGCCGAGAGCTTCACGGGCGTCGTGCTGGTCTTTGAAAAGGGGCCGGATTTCGCGCCGGCCGGGAACGCGCCTTCCCTGCTGCGCGAACTGGGCGGCTGGCTGCGCCATTCGCGCGGCGCCGTGGCCTTCGTGGCGCTGGCCTCGGCCCTGCTGGCCGTACCCGGCGTGCTGCTGCCGCTGTGCGCCAAAGCCTTTGTCGACCAGGTGCTGCTGCGCCAGCAGCAGGGCTGGGTGGCGCCGCTGCTGCTGGCGATGGCCGGTACCGTGCTGGCCCGCGCCGCGCTCACCTGGCTGCAGCAGCGCTATCTGCTGCGGCTGGAAATGAAGGTGGCGCTGGCGATGTCCAGCCGGTTCCTGGCCCACGTGCTGCGCCTGCCGCTGGCATTCTTCAGCCAGCGCCATGCCGGCGAAGTGGCCAACCGCCTCGGTGCCGCCGAGCGCATCGCACGGCTGCTTTCCGGCGAGCTGGCGACCAATGCCTTCAACCTGGTCGCGGTGCTGTGCTACGGCGCCGCGATGCTGGCGCTGGACGTGCCGCTGGGCGCGGCGGCGATCGCGCTGACGGCGCTGAACCTGGCTTGCCTGCGCGTGCTGGCGCGCCGGCGGCAAGACCTGTCGAACCGGCTGATCGGCGAGCAAGGCAAGCTGTCCGCCGCCACCGTGGGCGCGATCGGCGGCATCGAAACGCTGAAGGCGGGCGGCGGCGAGGATGCCGCGTTCGCCCGGTGGGCCGGCTACCAGGCCACCACTCTGCTGGGGCAGCAGGGCGTCGGCCGGCGCACCGTGCTGCTGTCCGTCGTGCCGGGCCTGCTGGGCGGCCTGGCGGCCGTGGCCGTGCTGGCGCTGGGCGGCATGCGCGTGATGGCGGGCGCGCTGACGATCGGCGACCTCGTCGCCTTCCAGCTGCTGCTGGCTGTTTTCGCCCGGCCGGTGACGCAGCTGGTGGCGCTGGCCGGCGACGTGCAGGCCGCCAGGGGCTTGCTGGCGCGCCTGGCGGACGTGTTCCGCTACCCGGTACCGCCCCGCGCGGGCGCGGCCGGTGACGCCGATGCGGAAGAACGGGCGGATGTGGAAGATGCCGCGCAGGCCGCGGCACTGCATGGCCGCCTGGAGTTGCGCGACGTGAGCTTCCACTACGGCCCGCTCGATCCGGACGTGGTGCGCGGGCTGTCGCTGACGGTGGAGCCGGGCATGCGCGTGGCGCTGGTGGGGGCATCCGGCAGCGGCAAGAGCACGGTGGGCCGGCTGTGCTGCGGCCTGCTGCCGCCATCGGCCGGCGAGGTGCTGCTCGACGGCCGCCCGCTGGCCGGCCTGCCGGCGCGCGTGGCCGCCGCCGCGGTGGCCTACGTCGACCAGGAAGTCTTCCTGTTCGAAGGCACGCTGCGCGACAACCTGACGCTGTGGGACGACGCGGTACCCGCCGCCGCGCTGCACCGGGCGCTGGCCGATGCCGCGATCGCGCACGAGGTGGCACGCCGCCCCGGTGGACTCGGCAGCCGGGTGGCCGAGGGCGGCGCCAACTGGAGCGGCGGCGAACGCCAGCGCATCGAGATCGCCCGCGCGCTGGCCCGCGACCCGGCGCTGCTGGTGCTGGACGAAGCCACCGCGGCACTGGACAGCGTGACCGAACAGGCGATCGACGACGCGCTGCGCCGCCGCGGCGCCGCCTGCGTGATCATCGCGCACCGCCTGTCCACGCTGCGCGACTGCGACGAGATCGTCGTGCTGCGCCACGGCGAAGCGGTCGAGCGGGGCACCCATGCGCAGCTGATGGCGCTGGGCGGAGAGTACGCGGCGCTGGTAGGGACGATGCAATGAGCGATAACGCCATGGACAATGAAGCCACGGGCAGCGCGGCAATCGGCACGGTGATCCTGGACGCGCGCCATCCGCTCGACATCACCGGCCGCGCGGCGCCGCTGCTGGTGCGTTCCGGCGCCGTCAACGTGTTTGCCGTGCCGCCGGGTGGCCGGCGCCGCTTCCTGTTCCGCGTGCCGGCCGGCGCGCTGCTGTGCGGCTTGCCGGCACCGGGCGCGTGGCGCCTGCTCGCGGTCGGCACGCTCGACACGGCGGCGGTGGAGCTGGCATGGCCGGACGTGACGCCGCCGCTGCTGGCCGGCTGGTACGCCACGCTGGGCGAACAGGGCACCGCTACCGTGGACGGATTGCCGGCGCTGCACGGGCGGGCCGTCCAGCGCTTTGCGCGCCAGCTGGAAGACGATGCGGCCCGCCGCGCCGAGATCGTGCGGCACGGCTGGGAACGCGCACGTGCCCGCTATCGCGCCGCGCTGGCCGGGTTCGCGCGGCTGGTGCTGCGGCCCTCGGCGCCATCCCCTGACATGTCGCCGGTGCCTGGCGTGGACGACGCGCCGGCCAGCGTCTCGCCCCGGCAGGCCGCCACCCGCTGCGTGCCCCCACGTACCGGCAACGCTGCGCTTGCCGGCGAATCGCCGGCCGCCTGGGCGGTGCGGCGCATTGCCGCCGAACTGGGCATCGATGCCGGTGCGGTGGCGGGGGATGAAGCGGAGAATCGATCTGGCAACGCCGCGCACGACGACGCGGACAACGCAGCGGACTGCGGCGAGGGCGTGGCCGAACTGCTGGCGCGCGCCGGCATCCGCCACCGCACGGTGCTGCTGCGCGGGCAGTGGTGGCGCGCCGACAATGGCCCGCTGATCGGCTTCGATGCGGCGCGGCGCCCCTGCGTGCTGCTGCCGTCGCGGCGTGGCTACCGGCTGGCCGATGCCGGCGGCGCGGACCAGGCGGTCGACGAGCACACCATGCTGGCCGCCGAGGCGCTGATGCCATACCGTCCGCTGCCGCCGGACGCGCTCGACTGGCGCGGCCTGCTGCGCTTCGCCGGGCGTGGCACCGCATCCGACGTGGCGCGCCTGCTTGCCGTGGGCGTGGCGGCCGCGGTGCTGGCGCTGCTGGTGCCGGCGGTCATCGCGCTGCTGGTGGAATCGGTGCTGCCGCGTGGCGCCTGGGCCGAGCACTGGCAGCTTGCCGGCCTGCTGGCGGCGGCGGCCTTCGGTGCCGCCGGTTTCGAGATGTGCAAGGCGCTGCTGGTGCTGCGCTGCGAGGCGCGCGTCGACCTGGCGCTGCAGGCGGCGCTGTTCGACCGGCTGTTGCGGCTGCCGGTGGCATTCTTCCGCCGCCACACCACGGGCGACCTGGCCGACCGCGCGCTGGGCGTGCAGGAGATGCGCGCCAGGCTGACCGTCACCGCCAGCGGCGCACTGCTGGGCGCCGTGTTCTCGCTGGCCAGCCTGGCCGCGATGCTGTACTGGAGCGTGCCCCTGGCCCTGGCCGGCATCGTGCTGGTGGCGGCCGTGCTGGGGCTGACGGCCGCCTGCGCGCGGCGCCAGCTGCGCCACGAGGGCGAACAGGTGCGCCAGCGCGGCATCGTCGAGGGACTGGTCCTGCAATTCGTGGCCGGCATCGGCAAGCTGCGCGCCGCGGCCGCCGAGCCGCGCGCCCTGGCCGCGTGGACCCGGCACTACGAAGCGCAGGCACGCCGCCATGGCGCGGCGCGTTCCGCCGCGATGGTGCAGGAAATCGTGCAGGCATGCGTGCCGGCGCTGGCCGCGCTGGTCATCTTCGCCGCGATGGCCTGCTTGCCGGCCGGGCAGGATGCCGGCGTGCTGCTGGCGTTCAGCGCCGCGTTCGGCCAGTTTTTCGGCGCGATAACGGGCACGACGCTGGCCGCCACCCAGGCGCTGGGGGTGGTGCCGCTGTACCGCCGGCTGCGCCCGTTGCTGGACACGGTGCCGGAAGGCGGCGGCCGCGCCCCCGCGGCACTGCGCGGCGCCATCGAGTTGCGCGACGTGTCGTTCCGTTACGAGGACCATGGCGCGCCGGTGCTGGACCGGGTCTCGCTGTCGATCGCGCCCGGCCAGTTCGTGGCGATCGTCGGTCCATCCGGCAGCGGCAAGTCGACGCTGCTGCGGCTGATGATGGGCTTCGATGCGCCCACTTCCGGCACCATCGCGTTCGACGGCCAGCCGCTGGCCGGGCTCGACGCGGCGGCATTGCGGCGCCACGTCGGCGTGGTGCTGCAGAATGGCCGCGTGGCGGCCGGCACGGTGTTCGACAATATCGCCAGCGATCGCCACATCAGCCACGACGAAGCGATGGCGGCGGCGCGCCAGGTCGGGCTGGCGGCGGAAATCGAGGCGATGCCGATGGGCTTGCACACGGTGCTGCACGATGGCGGCGGCACGCTGTCCGGCGGCCAGCGCCAGCGCCTGCTGATGGCGCGTGCGCTGGCGCGCCGGCCGGCCCTGCTGCTGCTCGATGAAGCCACCAGCGCGCTGGACAACCAGACCCAGGCCGTGCTGATGGACAGCCTGGCGCAGCTGGCGCTGACCCGCGTGGTGGTGGCGCACCGTCTGTCCACCGTGATCGGCGCCGACCAGATCTTCGTCGTCGACGAGGGCCGCATCGTGCAGCGCGGCAGCTACCAGGAACTGCTCGACCAGCCCGGCCCGTTCGCCGCGCTGGCCAGGCGCCAACTACTTTAACTTAGGAACGCGATGCGCAAGGCCCTGTACATCTTTGGATTGCTGAACGACGCCGACATGGAATTGCTGGCCGCGCTGGGCCGCGTGCGCACCGTGCCGGCCGGCGCCGTGCTGATCGCGCAAAGCCAGCAGCTCGACCGCCTGTACGTGCTGCTGGACGGGCACATGGAAGTGGCGGTGTCCGGCATCGGCACCGTCGCCACGCTGGGCAGCGGGGAAATACTGGGCGAGATGTCGTTCGTCGACAGTTCGCCCACCTCCGCCACGGTGCAGGCGCTGGACGACGTGCGCCTGCTCGACCTGCCGCGCTCCGCCCTGGAAGCGCGCTTCGCCGCCGATCCCGGGTTCGGCATGCGCTTCTTCCGCGCGGTGGCGGTGTTCCTCGCCGAGCGCATGCGCAATACCACCGCGCGGCTGGGGTATGGCAAGGACGAGCCGATGCCGGCCGGCATGCTGGAAGATGAACTCGATGACGGCCTGCTCGACAACGTGGGCATCGCCGGCGAACGCTTCGCGCGGCTGGTGCGCCTGCTGGCGGAGCGCTAGCGATGGTGCTCGTCGACCAGTTGCGCCTGCACGCGGCCCGGCATCCCGGCCGGGTGGCGCTGACGTTCCTGGACGACGGTGCTACCCGGACGCTGACATTCGGCGCGCTGCTGCAGGATGCCGAGCGGATCGCCGCGCGCCTGCGGACCGACCTGCCGTTCGCCCGGCGCGCGCTGCTGCTGCACCGGCCCGGCCCGGCGTTCCTGGCGGCCCTGTGCGGCTGCTGGATCGCCGGCGTGACGCCGGTGCCGACTTATCCGCCCGGCTACCGGCCCGGATCGCGGGCGGCGGACCGCTTCGCGCGGCTGGCCGCCGATGCCGATCCGCAGGCGGTCCTCATCGACAGCGCAGGGCTGGCGCGGGCCTGGCAAGCGGGTGCCGGCGCCTTGCCGGGCGTCGGCTGGCTGGCCACCGATGCCGATGGGCCGGTCCTCGGCGCCGGCCCGGACGCCGGCTGGGAACAGGCGGCCGGCGTGGAGGACGCGCTGGCGCTGATCCAGTACACCTCGGGGTCCACCGGCACGCCGCGCGGCGTGCGCCTGTCGCATGCCAACCTGGCAGCGAACCTGGCGGCGATCATGCAACGCTTTCGCAGCACGCCGGACCAGGTCATCGTCAGCTGGCTGCCGCCGTACCACGACATGGGCCTGGTCGGCGGCCTGCTGCCGGTACTCGCTTTCGGCAATCCGCTGGTGCAGATGGCGCCCGCGTCGTTCGTGGCGCAGCCGCTGCGCTGGCTCCGCGCGATCGCGGCGCAGGGTGGTGCAAACGAGGGTGCGCATGGTGGAGTGCATGGCGGTGTCATCTCGGGCGGGCCGAACTTCGCGTTCGAACTGTGCGTGCGCAAGCTGGCCGCCGCCGATGTCGAAGGCCTCGACCTGTCGGGCTGGCGCGTGGCGTTCTGCGGCGCCGAAACGGTGCGCCCGGAAACGCTGCGGCGCTTCGCGGCGCTGCTGGCGCCCACCGGCTTCGACCCGGAAGCGCTGTTGCCGTGCTATGGCCTGGCCGAGGCGACGCTGCTGGCCAGCGGCTGGTTCGGCTTGCGCACCCACCTGGTCGACGGTGTCGAGCGCACCTTGTGCGGCCCGCCGGCCGATGGTGTGGCGCTGGCGATCGTCGATGGCGCGGGCCGGCCACTGGCGGATGGCACGCCTGGCGAGATCTGGATCGCCGGCGCGGGCGTGTCGGCCGGCTGCTGGCGCAAGGATGCGGTCGATGCCGCGCAGTTCGGCCAGCGGCTGGAAGGCGATCCGCGCCACTGGCTGCGCAGCGGCGATCTCGGCTACCTTCACGACGGCGAACTGGTGGTGACGGGCCGGCTGAAGGACCTGATCATCCTGCGCGGCCGCAACGTGTATCCGGCCGACGCGGAAGACGCGGCCGCGCGCAGCCACCCGGCGCTGGACCCCGCGGGGATTGCCGCCTTCGGCATCGATGACACCGATGGCGCGGATGGCGAACAACTGGTGCTGGCCTGCGAGCTGCGCCGCGACAGCCGGCACACCGACCCGGTGCAGGTGGAGCGCGCCGTGCAGGCGGCGCTGGCCGACATGCTGGCCTTGCGCGCCGCGCACGTGGTGCTGCTGCGGCCGGGCGCGCTGCCACGCACGACCAGCGGCAAGATCAGCCGATCGGCCGCACGCGATGCCTGGCTGGCAGGTACGCTGGCCGTGATCGCCCGCCCGGCGGTAGCGGCTGCGGAAGGCCTGCAGGAGATTATGCATGAAGCGCCGCTGCTGGCCATCGCCGCGCGCCTGGCCGGCGTGCCGGCCGGCCAGGTCGATGCCGGCTGGACGCTGGGCGAGCTGGGCATCGATTCGCTGGCATCGGTGGAACTGCTGCTGGCGCTCGAACACGAGCTGGGCGCCACCGTGCCGGCCGGGTGCCTGGCGCCGGATCTGTCGCTGGGGCAGTTGCAGGCACTGCTGGCGCCCGCGGGGCCGGGTGCCGCTGGCGACTTGCCGGCGCGCCTGCCACCGAGCCCGCAGCAGCTGGCCTTCCTCGATGCGGGCGTGCGCGATCCCGATGCCTTCATGGAAATCGTCCACCTGCGCGTACCCGCCGCCGTCGACCGCGCCGCGCTGGAGGGGGCGCTGGCCTGGCTGGCACACCGGCATCCGGCGCTTCGCCTGCGCTTCGTGCGTGGGCCGGCGGGATGGGAAGCGGTGACGGATGGCGGGCCATTCACCCTGGAACGCCTGGGCGCCGAACAGGCAGGGGAGGACGCTGCCGCCTGGCGCCAGGCGCTGCTGGCGCGTATCAGGGCCGCCATCGGCATCGCGCATGGCGCGCTGGCCCATGCCGTGTGGCTGGACCGCGGGCCGCTGCACAACGGCATGCTGGTGCTGGCACTGCATCACCTGGTGGTGGACGCGGCGTCGATCGCCATCCTCGTCACCGGCTTGCAGCAAACCTACACGCGGATTCTGGCGGGCGAGCCGCTGCCGGCCGGACGCGATGGCTATGCGCAGTGGCTGCTGGCGCAGGCCGCGCCCGGCGGCGCTCCTTCGGCGGCGGAGCTGGATTACTGGCGCGCGGCCTGCGGCCCCTCCGCGCCTCGCCAGCCGGACCAGGCAGCGTACCTCGAACCGGCCATGCAGCTCCGCCTGGACCCCGAGGCGAACCGGCTGTTCCTGGCGCGCTACCCCGATAGCGCGGCGCGGCGCGATGCCTTGCTGGCCGCGTTCGCGCACGCGTGGGTGGCGGAGCAGGGCGGCACGGCGGGCCGCGATCACGCGCTGGTGCGGCTGGAACACCATGGCCGCGACAGCCGCCTGGCGCTGCCGGCGGCCAGTGCCGTCGGCTGGATGGTCAGCTATTACCCGGTGCGCATCGACGCTGCTGGTGGTCCGCCTGCGGCGCAGGTGGACGCGGTGCGCCGCACGCACGCGGCAGTACCCGATGGCGGCGCCGGCTACGCCGCAGCCCGGCGCATGCTGGCGCTGCGCGAGCCTGAACTGGCGTTCAGCTACCGGGGCGCCGTCGACGAAGGCTTCCGGCGCGGTGGCCTGTTCCCCGTGCTCGGCGTGGAACATCCCGGCGTGCAGACGTGGGTAAAGGCCTGCGCACGCAACGGCACCTTGCCGGTGCTCGATGCGCAGGCCAGCCTGGTGGGCGGCATGCTGGTGTGCCAGTTCGCGCACCAGCCATCACGCATCGCCGCGTCCACTGTCCGGGCCATCGCGGCGCGGATGGAAGCTTTCCTGCTGGCGCTGCTCGATTGAGTGGCTGGCAAAAGCTTCTTGTTGCGGGAGAAATGGGCGGTACACTGACCGGCCGCTATCGCCAGAAGCAGACCTCGGTAACATTGAGTTTCAGAGCAAAACCGCAAAAGGATCAGATGATAACGATGAAGGACGTACGATCTACGCCTTGTGTAGGCCGAGGGCAGTCCGATTGTCGCCGACGGCAGAAAGACTCTGACGAAGCGGCACGGCAAATGGAAGGGGCGCGGCCATGAACGTCTTGCTTGATGGAGCGCAAATGGGCGCGTTGCTTGCCTTCGCGGAAGAACTTGCGGATGCCGCCGGCGCCGCGATCCTGCCACACTTCCGTGCGGAGATCATCGTCGAGGACAAATCTGCAGGTCGTGCCGTGTTCGACCCTGTCACCGTGGCCGATCGCGCCGCCGAACGTGCGATGCGCGACCTGATCGCCGCGCGCTATCCCGACCATGGCATTGTCGGCGAAGAAGAGGGAATCGTTACTGGTAGCAGCCCAATGCGATGGGTGCTCGACCCGATTGATGGCACGCGTGCCTTCGTGACCGGGCTGCCGATCTGGGGCACGCTGATCGCGCTGAACGATGGCCACCGCCCGGTGCTCGGCGTGATCGACCAGCCTTTCACCCGCGAACGCTTCGTCGGCACGCCATCTAGTGCATGGTGTAACGACAGACCAATCCGCACACGCCGCTGCACCGACCTGGGAGATGCACGCGTGATGTTGACCGTGCCTGCAGCTGGTGCAAAAGTGGCCGACCACGCAGTATTCGATGCAATCGCCAAAAGCGCCCAGATCGTACGCTTCGGCGGCGACTGCTATGCCTACGGCTTGCTGGCGCACGGGCTGGTTGACCTGGTGCTCGAAGCGCACCTCGACATCCATGACGTGCAAGCCCTGATTCCGGTGGTCGAAGGTGCGGGTGGTGTGATCACAACCTGGGAAGGTGGCGACCCACAGAATGGCGGCTCGGTCATCGCCTGCGGCGACCCGGCGCTGCACCGCCAGCTGCTATCCTTGATCGCAGGCTTGCGCGCCGCCTGACCGTCCGTGAATGCTGGAAGACATGGCGCGGCATCTCCCCGAACTCTTTTCTTCCGCGACATCCCTGTCTTCCTCCACAGCCTGGATCGAAAGCCGACGATGAAATACGCCGCTTTCGGCAAGAACAACATTCCGATGTCAGAAGTTATGAAAGGATTTGGTGTTCAACACTTCGAGGGAAGTGCGGACCCGATCAGATGCGTGTACTGTCATCCAACGTCGGCATAAAAGACAGGATCAATGAATTGACGGAATCGGCGCGCTCCTGCTGTATCCAATGTCCCCCACCGTCGATGGTAACGCAGCGGCTCAGGCGTGGAGCAAGCTTGGACATGCCAGCGATGATGTGTTCCATTCCGGGGATCGACAGTCCGACATCGCGTGAGCCGATGGCGAACAGCGCCGGCACTTCGACGTGCATGCCCTCAAGACTGGCTTGCAACTCCCAGTTGCGATCCAGGTTGCGATAGTAGTTAAGTCCACCGCGGAATCCCGTACGCGCGAAGGCAGCGGCGCATGAGTTAAAGTCGGCACTAGACAGCCATGCGGGTAACCCGACTGGCTCGGGGAGGTCTCGCAGCATCCCATGTTCGGGCACGACCATCCCGAAAGGAGTGGGTGTACCGTCTCCCGGCTGGCGCGGCCCTGCCTCGCCAGATGCCGCATGATAGATCCTGCGTAGCGTGGTCGACACATCGCGTTCGAGTTCACGCTCGGCTAACTCTGGTTCCTGGAAGTACAGGGTGTAGAACAGTGCCTCTTTCGTGCGCGGGAAAAGCTTTGTCGGAGGCATGGGCGCACGGGCCATCAAAGGGACGCCGAACGCGGCAACACCACGTACGCGGTCTGGGCGCATGAGTGCCATTTGCCATGCAATCGATGCCCCCCAGTCGTTGCCCACGATGACAGTGCGTTCGATCGAGAGCGCATCCATCAGGCCGATCAAGTCCCCCACGACGTGAAACACAGTGTACGCATCGACCGCTTCTGGACAAGAAGACTCCCCATAACCGCGCAGGTCTGGAGCAATGGCGCGATAACCGGCCGCAGCAAGCACGGGGATTTGCTTGTGCCATGATTGCGAGGTTTCTGGAAATCCATGGCACAGCAGTATTGCCGGGCCTTGACCAGCCTCGAGATACGACAACGTGACGCCATTCACATCCACCGACTTGCGCTGCATGACATTCTCCTGGGTTCGAATGCGTAACATCATATGTTGCGCATTCCGGCCGGTCAAGTGGCGTAACATGTCGTGTTACAAATTCGAGTAGAACTATGCGAGGTAGGAATGAGACACGACGGCAGGCTGTCGCGCATGCTTCATGTGCTGATCCATATGGACAAACGTGGCGGTAAGACTACGTCCGAGACGATCGCTCTCATGCTTGGGACCAACCCGGTCGTCGTTCGTCGCACCATGGCGCCGTTGAAGCATGCCGGACTCGTGACCTCCGATGGCGGTGTTGGCGGCGGCTGGTCGCTTGCTCGTGCAATCCACGGCGTCACAGTGCGTGACGTCTACAAGGCGCTCGGCTCGCCTGCTGCCTTAGCGATCAACGTAGCGGTCGACCACAAGACTTGTCCGGTTGAGCAAGCCGTTGTTGCCAGGCTGGGCGCCGTATTCCAGCGAACAGAGGAGTTCATGCTCGAACGAATGGGAGAGGTAACGCTCGGAGCGCTGGCCGAGCATGTCAGCGGGACTGACCAGCCAGACTTTACGTAGCCGGATGGGCATGTCTGCTTCAGGGCGCCAGCTGACTGTCCATACAGTCGACGAAAATTCCTGAACGGCAACCTCTTAAGTCGACGTTTCCTGCCCAGCTCGGGCAGAAGCAGACCATCGCAACAATGCGCTGGCACACTGCCATGTTCGCGAGGTATCGACGGTGATGGAGCTCGGTTGGATACCTTGTGCCTTACGAATCAGGGGTTCCCGAACGAAGTGGCGGCGGCAGCCATGCACCATGCGTTCGAGATCCGGGGCGAACCAACAGTTCGGGCGCTCATCGCTTTCAACGCATCATCGCTGCACGTCGCCAGGCGCCTTGGCCTGGCTTATGAAGAAGCCTGGGTACACGGCAAAGCGGTCGGCCTGTGTACGCGTGAGCGTGGAGGCCCGGCTGTTTAGCCCGGGGCTGCAGGGGAAGCCATTTGCCATGTCCGCTCAGGGCGATTTCTGCACGGTGCCCTGGTCGTACTGGTCGTCATCTGTCTCGCTGGGAGGCATCGTGTTCTGTTGGCTGGATTGCTGGCCGGACTGCTGGCTGCCCTGGCTTGCGGCCGATCCCCCAGTGGCGCCGATATCGCCGGTGCTTCCGGTGCCAACGCCGCCGGCACTGCCCGTCGTCCCATCACGCGTGCTCTCGTGATTACGTGCCTTGCTGTCCTTGCTTTCGCTTTGCATCGACATGCTGTCCTCCGTTGTCATGAAATTTGGTTCAAGAGTAGCCTGGGACCAGCCGCGCACGAATAGTCCTGGAGCGGCTGCAGATGTAGGACCCGATCCACATTCCGCTTGCGGGCGCTTCAATGCCTGCCGTCCACGTGCAGCTCAGGGAAGTTTCAGAGTCGACAGCAAAGCCGCCCGGTGGCCCTGGTCACTGTCGGACTAGCCAGCTCTGCTTGCTCCTCGGGGCCACCCGGCGCCTTCCCGCGCACACATCGCTACCATGCAGGTGTCGCTTACCAGTTACCCAACCCGCAACACGACAACCCGAAATGTAGGCAGCCACTCAAACCAGCGCCGCAGCGGCCAGCAGCACGATCGTGGCACCCGCCATCACGCCCCTGCGCAACGGATGCGCCAGCAGCAGCGGCGCGGTGACGGGGCCGGTGCCCTGGTAGCGTTCCAGTGCCACGGCCCGGAATAGGCCGCGCCGCACGGTACCCTGCGGTTGCGACGGCGCCGGGACATCCAGCGGTTGAGGAGAAGCTTCCACATCGTCCCGCTGCTCCTGCCCCGCATGTGCGAGCAGGGCCGCACGCACCGCCGGGTCATCCGGCGCGCCGCTGCACACGATGCGGCCGGCTGCCATCACCGCCACCTGGTCGGCGCAGGCAAGAGCGCTGGCACGGTGCGACACGAGAAGGCAGGTGATGCCCAGTGCCCGCACGTTGGCGAGCACGCGCTGCTGCAGCGCGTCCGGCAGGGCGCTGGTCGCTTCGTCCAGCACCAGCACCCGGGGCCGGCGCAGCAGGCAGCGCGCGATCAGCAGCCGCTGGACCTGGCCGGTCGACAGGTTGGCGGCATCGACGATGGTCTGCAAGCCCATCGGCATGCGGGCCACGTCGTCCGCCAGTTCGGCCGCGCGCAGTGCCGCTTGCACCTCCGCCAGCGGCCAGTCGCCGTTGCCGGCCAGTTGCCAGCGCAGGGGGCCGGCGATCTCCAGTGTTTCATCCTGCGCGACGATGCCGAGCGTGCTCCGTAGCCGTGCCAGCGCGGCGCCATCGGCCGGCCCGCCATCGCATTCGATGACGCCTCCGGCCAGCGGCAGGAAGCCGGGCAGGGCGCGCAGCAGCGTGGACTTGCCGCTGCCGGACGGGCCGGCCAGTGCCGTGATGCGGCCGGCCGGCAGGTCGAGCGTGACCCCGTCGAGGGCGGGCCGCCCGCTGCCGGGGTAGGTGTAGCGGGCGTCGCGGATGGCGAGTGCCGGCGCGGCGCTGAACGGTTCACCCGCTGCCGGCGGCGCCACCGGGGCGCAGCTCAGCAGGGCCATCGCGCGGCGTTCCGGCAGCGTGTCCAGCCAGCGGCCGGCAAAGGCGCCCAGCCGGCCCGCTTCGTGCAGCGCACGTTCGAACAGCAGGACCAGCGCCAGTGCCGGTACTACGCCGGGTGACATCGCGGGCAAGTACGCTGATAACAGCGCCGGCAACAGCGCCAGCGCGGCCAGCGGCCAGGCGTCGCGCCAGGCCACGGCCGCCTGGTCCGCGCGGCGCAGGGACGCGGGCGCGCGCCATGGCAGCGCGAGCCAGTGCGCCAGCGCGGCTTGGACGCGGCCGGCGGCCCGCAGCGTGGTGGCGTGGGCCAGCACCGTGAACAGGAAGCGGTGGCGCCGCCGTTCGACATGGGCGTGCCGCAGGCGGCACCGGGCTTGCGCAGCGGTGGCTTGCCATGCCAGCGGCAGCCATGCCGCCAGCGGGGCGCCCAGCCACAGCCACCACAGGCTCGGCGCCAGCATGCACAGCCCCGCCACGCAGGCAGCCAGCGTGGCCGCGCGCAGCGGCAGGGCGATGCCGCCGGCGCGGTCCTGCAGCATCAGCACCAGGCGGGCGCCTGCTTGCGCGCCTTCGTGGAGCAAAGTGGAGCCATGGCGCTGCAGCGCGGCCGGGGCAAGCGCGTAAAGCCGGGCGTGCAGGCGGGCGGCAACGGCGGCAGCGGCGTGTTCGGTGATGCGGCCGATTCGGGTGTCCGCCTGCCAGGACCACAGCAGCGCCGCGGCCAGCAGCGACAGGGCCGCCGGCAACGAGAACGGCGCCGCCGCCAGCACGCAGGCCAGCAGCACGCCGTAAATGCCGGGAGCTGCCGCGCTGCGCAGCCATGCGGGCACGGAGGGTGAATGCGGCATCGGCGCCCAGGCCGCCACATCGAACGTGGCTGCCGGCTGGCTGGCCAGCGGCCTGCGCCCGTTTGCGTCGATGACGGTGAAGCGCCCCGGCTGGCCGGCATGAGGCAGCAGCACGGCCGGCGCACCATCGCCGCGCCGGAACACCAGCAACGGCCCCGGGTCCATGCGCCACCAGCAGGCCACGGTCATTCGTACCGGCCGCAGTGCCAAACCGTGCGCCCGTGCCGCGGCATCCACGACCTGGCCGCGGCTGCGGGCAGCGGCGGGGCCGGCCAGCGGCGCCATCGATCCATCGCGCGACGGCGGCCCGGCGTGGCGGCACAGTGCCCGCAGGCAGGCATGCAACATGGCGGCGTCAGGGACCGGCGGCGGTACTTCCGGCAGTTCGGCGGCCAGGTCGGGGATGCCGGCGGCGCCGCACGCGGCAGGTGGCTGGCCACCGATCCGCCCATGCTCGAGGTGGAGCACGCGGTCGCAGGCTCGCAGCGTGCCGATGCGGTGGCTGACGACGATCACCGTGCAGCCGCGCCGGCGCAGGTTCGCCAGCAGCGCCCGTTCCAGGACCGGATCCAGGCCGTCCGTTACTTCGTCGAGGATCACGCAGCGCGGCGCGGCGGCCAGTGCCCGGGCGATCGCCAGCCGCTGGCGCTGGCCGCCGCTGAAGCCGGCGCCATCGGCCCCCATGCGGGCATCGAGGCCGCCGCGCGCGGCGATCACGTCGTCCACGCAGGCATCGCGCAGCGCCTGCCACAGCGCGTCGTCAGAAAGAGGGGCGGCAGGCTGCCACAGGCGCAGGTTGTCGCGCACGCTGCCGGTGTGGAAGAACGGCTGCTTGTCGAGCCACGCGATGGTGCCCGGCGCCAGTTGCGCCACGTCGTGCCCACCCAGCGTGACGGTTCCCGACCATGGCGTTGCAAGGCCGCACAGCAGTTTCGCCAGCGTCGACTTGCCGCCGCCGGCAGCTCCGGCGATGCCGAGCAGTTCGCCCGGCGCCACGGTGAGCGACACGCCGTGCAGCACCGGCTCGCGGGTGCGCGCGTAGCCGAAGACGAGATCGTGCGCGGACAGCGGCCCATCCGGCGCAGGGCGCGGGGCCGCTGGTTGTCCGCTTGGGTGGCCGGGCTCGTGCCGCACATCGTCCAGCAATTGCAGCTGGCCGCGCAGCTGGTACAGCACTGCCGGCAGCCGCGCCAGCGCGGGCAGGAGCCGCGCCGGCGCCAGCGCCAGCAGCAGGAATGCCACCGCCTGCACGGCATCCATGCCGGCCAGCACCGGCAGCAGCGCGATCAGCAGCGCCGCGGCTTGTGCGGGCAGGTACAGGCGCCGCAGCGCGGGCGCCGCCTGCTGCGCCTGGCGGGCCGCATCGGCATGCGCGCCGGCACTGGCCTGCAACCTCTCGGCAGCCTGGTCCAGCGTGGCGGCTTGTTCCAGGTCGTCTTTCGCGCCGGGCGGCGTTGCAGATCCTCCGGCCAGCCAGGGTTGCAGTGTCCAGCGGGCGGCGTGTACTTGCCAGGTCATGGCGCCGGCGGCCAGCGCGAGGATGCCGGCGGCACCCAGTGCCGGCAGCGGCGCCAGCACGGCCAGGGCCGCCAGCAGCAGCGCGGCATCGGCGGCTTCGGCCAGCGGCAGGGCGATGTCGCGGCGCAGTGTAGCCGCCATCGTGGCCGGCAGCGCGGCCAGCCGGTGCAGCGCGGCGGGTACCCGGTAGTCGAAGAATGCCTGCGGCTGGCGGGTCAGGTGATCGCACAGGCGCTGGCGCAGCGCCGTGCCGAGGTGTCGTTCGCCGCGGTCCAGCAGTTGCTCCAGCAGCCAGCGGGCGGCGGCGCGCCCTGCCAGTGCCGCGCCAGCCAGGACTACCAGGACGGCGGGATCACGAGCAGCCGGTATCGCGGCCGCGAGCAGGACCGGTGCGGCGGACAGCGCGAGCACCGCGGCCGCGATACCGGGCAGCGTGCCCTTGCCGGCGTCGGCCAGCAGGGTGCGCAGGCGTGGCCACAGCGCGCGCGCCGCGCCAGCGGGCTGGAAGTCCGGTCCCGGCGCCAGCGCGATGGCGATGCCCGTGAAGCGTTCGTCGAATTCCTCGCGCGCCAGCCATGTCTGGCCGCGCGCCGGATCGTTGATGCGCACGCGCCGTTCGGTGATTTCCTCGACGACGGCGAAGTGGATGAAGTCGAGGTGGACGATCAGCGGCAGGCCGAGGGCCGCCAGCGTCTCGGGCTCCTTGCGCAGCACGCGGGCGGACAGGCCGTAGTGGCGGGCGGCGCGGGCGATGTCGCCGGCATGCAGGCAATGGCGCGAAATGCCGGTGAGCTCGCGCAGTTCGGCCAGCGTGGCATGGCGGCCGAAGTGCGCCAGCATGATCGCCAGCACGGCGATGCAGCATTCCGTTTCCTGTGCCTGCAGTATCAGTGGAGTGCGCATCGTGGGGTGCCGCGGGGGGCGTGTGCCGATAAAAAGCGGCCATGATGCCACAGCGCGGCGCGCTCACGCGGCGGCGGCAGATGTCAGGCGGGCGATCCCGCGGACGAGGAGGCGGGCGAAACGACGGTGGAAGAACCGGCCGGCGCAGCGGCGGCGCGCGGCTCGCGTTCCAGCAGGGCCAGCATGTCCGGCAGCGGCATCGGCCGCGCGAACAGGTAGCCCTGCATGCCGGGCGCGCCGTGCGCGGCCAGGAATGCCGCCTGGTCGTGCGTTTCCACGCCTTCGGCCACCACGCGCAAGCCCAGGTGCGCCGCCATTGCCAGGATCGACTGCACGATCGCGGTGCCATTCGCATCGCCCGGGGTATCGTTGATGAAGCTGCGGTCGATCTTCAGTTCATACAGCGGCATGCGCCGCAGGTATCCCAGGTTCGAGTAGCCGGTGCCGAAGTCGTCGATCGAGAAGCGGATGCCCATGCGCGCCAGTTCGTGCATGCGGGCGATGGTGTCGTCCAGGTTCTCGATCAGCAGCCCTTCGGTGACTTCGAAGATCAGCTGCGAAGCCGGCGCACCCGTCTCGTGCAGGATGGCGCGCACCTGCGCCACGAAATCGGGCTCGCGGAATTGCGATGGGCTCACGTTGACCGACAGTGGCAGCGCATGCCCGGCGGCGGACAGCCGCAGCCAGGCGTGGCAGGCTTCGCGCAGCGCCCAGTAGCCCAGCTTGACGATCAGGCCGCTGGCCTCGGCGGCGGGAATGAACACATCCGGCGGCACCGACGTGCCGTCGGCACGGCGCCACCGCATCAGCAGTTCGGCGCCGACCGGCCGCTCGTCGCGGTCGACCTGCAATTGCACGTGCATCTGCAATTCGCTGTTGGCCAGCGCCTGGCCAAGGTCGCGCTCGATCGTCAGCCGGCGTTCCACTTCGGCGCGCATGGTGTCCTCGAACAGCGCCACGCCGTCGCGGCCGCCGGCCTTGGCGCGGTACATCGCGATATCGGCTTCGCGCAGCAGGTCGTCCACGCTCTGGCCGGCGCGCGGCAGCAGGGTGACGCCGATGCTGGCGGTCGACTGGTAAGCCTGGCCGCCGATGTCGAACGGCTGGCCGAGCACGGCGCGGATGCGCGCGGCCATCGCCAGCGCGCCGGCCGCGGCGCCGCCATCGCACGTGTCGAGGCCGGCCAGCAGCATCACGAATTCATCGCCACCGAGGCGGGCCACGGTGTCGGCGGGGCCGGCCAGTTGCGACAGTCGCTGCGCGGCGGCATGGAGCAGCAGGTCGCCGGTGGCATGGCCGCGCGCGTCGTTGATATTCTTGAAATGATCGAGGTCGATGAACATCACGGCCGCGTGGGGCGCGGCGCAGCCGGCATCGAGCTGCTCCTGCAGGCGGTCCATCAGCAGGCGCCGGTTCGGCAGGCCGGTCAGTACATCGTAGAACGCCAGCCGGTGGATCGCGTCGGCGGCCTTGCGCCGCTCGGTGACATCGCGGCCGACCAGCACCCAGTGCGTGTTGACGCCATCCTCGTCGGCGAACGGCACCATTTCCATCTCGACCCAGTACGGTTCGCCGCTGGCCGTGTAGTTGAGGATTTCCGCCGCGACCGGCTCGGCGCGTGTCATTGCCTGCACCACGCGTGCAACTTCCGCGCGGTCGGTCTCCGGACCGTGCAGCATGCGCATGCTGCGGCCGAGCATGTCGTCGCGGGTATAGCCGGTCCTGCGCAGCAGCGCGTCGTTGACGAACACGATCGGCTGCTCCGCGCCGGGTTGCGGCACGGCCCGGGCAATGATCACCATTTCATTCAGGTTGGCCACGGCGGCCGATGTCAGCCGCAGCTCCGCGTTCACTGCCTGCAGCCGGCTGCGTCCATCCTCCAGCGTGCCGGTGAACGTGCGCAGGTCGCCCAGCGACCGCGCCAGGCGTTGCAGCAACACGCTGCAGGTGAGCGTCAGCAGCAGGCCGATGCAGAAGTAGTTGAGCAGGACGACCAGCGTCGATGCCAGCGCCTGGTGCGGGAGGTCCGACACGTACAGGCGCGCATGGCCCGTCAGCGCCAGCGTGCCGACCGTCGCGCCGGACAGCGCGAGCGCCGCCAGCGCGGGCCAGGTACCGAGCAGCACCGCCGCCAGCACCGGCGGCGCCAGCAGGTAGACCTGGCTGATCGGCCCCACGGTCAGCATCAGCGCCACACCGAGGAGGTACAGCATCGCCAGGAAGTTATAGACGCGCACGTGGTACGGCAGGTTGCGGGCGCGCCAGAGCCCCAGCAGCCAGGCCAGCGCGAGGGTATCGACGAGCGCGATGCCCCAGCGCCCGTGGTAGGCCGTGACCGCGATGCTCGGCAGTGCCATCACCACGCCCAGCACGGCGACGACGGAAAGCAGCAGGGTAAAGATCTGGATGCGCCAGTGCGCGATGTCGTTGAATGCCACGATGCTGCCAGGATGAGGTTGCCTATAGGAAATAGGATAACGCGCGCGGGCAGGGTAAGTCATCCATTAAAAGCGGCAGCGGTGAAACAAAGTTGCAGGTTGTTGCAACGTGCTCACAAAAGTGGCAAGGATGCAAACAGTTGATGCCGCCTTGGCACTAGCGGTTCAGCACGCGGACATTACTGATGGCCGGCGGCGCGGCGGACCGGTTCTGCAAGGTGTACACCAGCGACAGCAGCGCCAGTGTCTGCACGCTGCGGTCCTCGTGCGAGGTGCCGGCCGACTCGGCGTAAGGCGGCACGCTGAAGTGCTTGTCGCGATAGTTCACGGCGACCGCGGCGCCCGGCGCCGGCTGGCAGCATTGCATCCGGAACAGGTAGGCCTGGCGCTGGCGGCCGATGCGGATCGTGACGGGATCGATGCGGGTGGCGTCGGCGGCGTTCTGGTAGCGGCTCAGCTCACCGAGGTAATACATCATCGATTGCGTGGAGCGCAGCACCAGCCGGGCTTCGGCGATGTCCGGTTCCGCGGCGGCGCGGGGTGGCGCCGCTTTCGTGGGGGGCTTGCCGCCCGGGCGCCGCTTGTCGCCCGGGCCGCCCACCGAGATCGACAGCGTGGACAGCGCCTTGCCGATCCGTTTCAGCGTGTCGGCCACCGGAGGCTCGGTTCCGGCGGATGGAGCCGATGTGCCGGCAGCCTGGGTATCCGCCGCGGCGCCTGCGTCGGCCACGGCGGGCACGGCCTTGTCGTCGATGGCGCAATCGGCGGCGCCGGCAATGCCGGACTTGCCCGACCCATAGGAATCGAGCTTGACGCCCGCTTCCCTGCTCACTTGCGCGAGACGGTAATAGCGGGGCGCCCTGGCTTGCCGCGGGCCCGTTTCGGCCAGCTGCCTGCCCTCGGCATCCACTTCCACCGGTACCAGCCCGGCGGTCTTCGCGGCGGTGACGACGCCGATGTCCGCCAGCTTTTCGGCCGGGAATTTTTCGCCGAGGAATTCGTAGGCGGCGGATTCGGACAGCACCAGCCGGCAGCCGGCGATCACGTCGACCAGTGCGCCAAAGGCGGGAAAGGTTTCGTTGCGCGGGCTGTTGACGAGGTTGTGCAGCAGGTTGCCCTGGCTGTCATAGGTTTCCACCGAGCCCACGAACATGTACAGCAGCAGCGGCAGCGGCCAGCCCTGGCTGGCGAAATACGCCATCAGCCTGGCGTCGACGGGCGTGGTCAGGCCGTTCATGAATTCCTGCGAGACGAGGCTGACGGTATCGACCGCCGACGCCGACTCCAGCGTGGGGCGCAACGCGAAGTAGGGCGGTGCCGCGCCGCCGAATGGAATGTCGAGCCCGACGATCGGCGTGCCGAGGCCGCCGCCGCCGGGCGTGGCGCGCACCGTGTTCACCTGCGTGAAATGCATCGGCATGCGCTCGTGCGCCCGGGCGATGTTCAATACCAGGTAGGCGTTGTGCGCACCTTCCTGCACGATGTTGGACGTGATCGCGCTTTGCACCAGAGGCCCGGAACAGCCGGCCAGCGAGGCCGCGACCGCTGCCAGCGATACCCACGTGACGATGCCGTTCCGGTTTACTGCCATCCTGCCTCCTGCGCGATCGGTGAAAGCGCAGGCTAAGGCGGGCACTATTGAATGTCAACGCCACGGCCTTTGGGACACGGCAACAGTGGCATGGGCACGGTTACAGCAGCGACAGCGCCGGTGGGCCATCCCGGCCCAGCCAGGTGGTATCGAAGCGTTGCTGGGCCGCGGCCAGGGCCGCCGCGTCGCCGCGCTGCCGGTACACTTCGACCAGGCCGCGCAGCGCCCAGCCATTGCTCGGCGTACGGGCCAGCGAGGCGCGGAAGGTCTGTTCGGCGGCATCGAGGCGCCCCGCGCGCAGCTGGGCCGCGCCGAGCGACTGGCGTACCGGGTAGTACCAGTACGGCGGCTCGGTGTAGGGCAGCGTGTCCTGCACGTCCACCGCTTCCTGGTAAGCCGCCATCGCCGCCGGCAGCTTGCCCTGCGCATCGGCGAGGCGGCCGGCCGCCACGGCCCGCGCCGTGCGCACGATGGCGCGGGCCGGCACGTTCGCCGCCTCGACCGGCGCGAAATCGCCCGTGCGTTCCAGCGCCGACAGCGCGGCGATTTCCCGGTTTGCCGCGGCGTGCGCTCCCTGGCGGGCATGGCCGACGGCGCGCGCGTAATGCCACATCGCCTTCACCAGCACCAGCTCGTCGCCGGGATCGGGCAGGGCCAGCAGTGTTTCCGCGCTGGAGAACTGCACATGCGCAAAGTAGGGCGCCGCCTTCACCGGCTGCATCATGGCGAATTCCTTCACCAGTCCGGCCGGCAGCGCGCGGTCCAGCCTGGCGGCGGCATCGAGCGCCGTGCGGCCATCGCCGCCCATCAGCGCCGACACCAGCACGAAGTGGATGTTGTGCGGATAGTAGGCGCCCTTGTAGACGGCATCGCTGGCGGCACTGCCGAAATAGGCATCATCGGCGGCGATCGCGTCCACGTTCGCCTGCAGCGCTTCCCGGTACAGGCCGACGCGATAGTAGATGTGGGACGGCATGTGCACCAGGTGGCCGGCACCGGGCGCCTGGGCCGCCAGCAGGCGGGCCGAGGGCAGCGCCTTTTCCGGGTGGCTCGATGCCTCCACCGCATGGATGTAGTAGTGGGCCGCGCCCGGGTGCCGCGGATTGCGTTCCAGTACGCGCTCGAGCGCATCGACCATCTCGGCGGTGCGGCCCTTGCCGCGCGTGCCGGCCGCTTCCCAGTAGTCCCATGGCGCCAGGTCCATCAGCGCCTCGGCGAACAGCACCTGCACCGTGTCGTCATTCGGGAAGGCGCGCGCGGCTTCGGTCATCGCCGCCGCGTAGGCCTTGTCCAGCGCCGCCCGGTCGCCACCCGGCGACGCCGCGTAGCGCCGCGCCACGGCGCGGATCAGCGCCTGCTCGACGGGCCTGGCTTGCGGCGCCAGCTTCACGGCCGCCTGCGCGGCGGCGAACGCGGGTTCCACCGCCTGCGGGAACATCGGCGCGTTGATGTTGGGGCCCAGCACCAGCGCCTCGCCCCACCAGCACATGGCGCACGCAGGATCGACCGTGCGTGCCGCGCGGAATGCGCGGGCCGCCTCGGCATGGTTGAAGGCGAAGGTCAGCCGCAGGCCCTGGTCGAAATAGGCTTGCGCCTTCGGCTGCCGCGTGGTGACCGGCATGTGCAGCGTGCCCAGGTTGTCGTACAGCGGCGGCAGGCCAGCCGGGGCCGCCGCGTTGCCCTTTGCCGAAGGCCGGAACGGCGCCGTTTCCGCCTGTGCCAGCACGAACTTTTCCAGCAGCGGCGGACGGCCAGGCTGGGGCTGCGCGCAGGTGGCTGCGCCAGCCAGCGCGGGATCGAACCCGCTGCGCGGTTCGGCCTGCGAGGATGCCAGCACCGCCGTGCCGGCGGCCACGGCGGCCGAGGCCGCCAGAATCAAGGCAGCTTTCCACATCACTGTCGCTTTCATCATCCCTCCGGTGTCGAACATGCGGTGCGTTCGGATCCTGGACTTTCAGGGTAGGACGGCGACCGGGCTTTGAACAGCGCTTTGTGTAGAATTAACAACCGTCTTTCAACCGGGGATGCGATGCCAAGGCTGGCCTGGGTATTGTTGCCGCTGGCGCTGTACGGTGCCTGGCTGGGCGTGGCGCTGGCGCGCGGCAGGGGACCGTCGCGCCACGCGCTGAACGTGCAGCTCAGCGTGCTGCTGATGCTGTACCTGCTGGCCACGGCCGGGCTGGGCATCTTCTGGGTGGCGAACCAGCAATTGCCGGTATTCGACTGGCACTACCTGTTTGGCTACGGCACGCTGGCGCTGGTGGCGCTGCACCTGTGGTTCAACCTGCCGGTTGTGTGGCGCGCGCTGCGCAACGGTGGACGGGCCGCGCCGCGTATCGCCCATCCCCGGCGCCCGTTGCCGGCACGGACCGCCATGGCCGGGCTGGCCCTGGTGGTCTTCGGCGCCGGCTACCTGGCAGGCACGCCGCGTGCGCCGGCCCCGGTGGAGGCACCGGCCGCGCTGGAAGACGGCGTGGCCGCCGTGGTGCGCTTCCATGCCCATTCGTCGCTGTCGCGCACCGGCGTGTTCGCCAGCGCGCCCGGCATCGACTGGGGCGACGCGCCGCCGCCATTCAAGCGCTATCCGGATGCGCCCGCCATCGCGCCGGGCCGCGCCACGGGCGCCGGCGCTGGCCTGTCGGCCGCACTGCGGGCACCGGTATCGCGCAGCGGCCCCCTCAAGCTGGCGGAGGTGGGCACCTTGCTGCACCTTGCGGCCGGTATCACGCAGCGGCGCGGCGGCCAGGCGCTGCGCGCGGCACCATCTTCCGGCGGCCTGTTCCCCAGCGAGCTGTACCTGCTGGCCCGCCGAATCGAAGGGCTGGCGCCCGGCATCTACCATTACGACGCGGAAGGCGGGCGGCTCGCATCGCTGGGCCCACTGCCCGGGAGCGACGGCGTGCCCTCCGCCGCCGATGCCGATGCCGCGGTCGTGCTCACGTCGGTCTTCCACCGCACCGGCTACAAGTATCGCGAACGGGCCTGGCGCTATGCCGTGGCGGATGGCGGCCACCTGCTGGAGAACCTGCGCGTCGCGGCGCATGCGGCGGGGCTGCATGCGGCGCTGGCGCAGCGTTTCGACGAGCGCCTGCTGGCCGGCGCGCTGGCGATCGACAACCAGTTGGAAGCGCCCCTGGCGGTCATGGAATTGCGCCGCGATGGCCGGGCCGCACCGCCCGTCTTCACGCCCGCGGTGGAAAGCCCGGCCAGCCTGGGCGCCACCAGCCGGATACAGCAGGCCACCTCGCTGCGGCTGCCGGCGGATCGCGGTGCCGGCGGCATCGCGCTGCCGCCACCCCAGCCATCGGCGATGCCGGTGATGCGGGCGATCACCGAGCGGCGCAGCCAGCGCCGGTTCAGCGGCGCCGCCGTGCCGCTGCCGGCGCTGGCGGCGCTGCTGGCCGACATGCGCCAGCCGGCGCAACTGTCCGCCGCGGTGCGCATCCACCTCGTCGTCAACCGCGTGCAGGGATTGACGCCGGGTGTCTACCGGTACGGGCCCGGCCACGCGCTCGACCGCGTGCGCAACGGCGATTTCGCCGCCGCCGCGCGGTCGGCCGCCCTGGCGCAGGACGTGATCGGCGATGCCGCCGTGGTGCTGGTCCTTACCGCCGACCGCTCGACCATGCTGGCGGAAGGCGCGCGCGGCTACCGCCATGCTTTCCTGGAAGCGGGCCTGGTGGGCGAACGCTGGCTGCTGGGCGCCACCGCCCGCGGGCTGGGAGCATGCCCGGTGGGCGCGTTCTACGACGACGAAGCGGCCGCGCTGATCGGTGCCGACGGGCGGCGCGAATGGGTGCTGCACTTCGCCGCGCTGGGCGTGGCGGCGCAGTAAGCGGTGGCGTGGTGATGGTGGGAGGGGGGCTGCGCCACGGCACACCGTGCGGCGCAGGGTAATGCTCAGCCGCGGCCGGCGCCCGTGGGCACCCGGCCGCGCTTACTGTCCTGCTTACTGTCCTGCTTACTGTCCTGAATCCTGCCTTAGCGCTTGCCCGCGCTGGCTTCGCGCAGCACGCGGAACTCGGAGTCCTTGCCCCAGTTCGGCCAGTCGCGCGATTCGGCCAGGTCGCGGCCCAGGCCGTACAACAGTTCCAGGTCGCTGGCCATGCCGGTGAACGGCCACTTCGGATTCCACTCGTCGGCCGGCTGGTGGTAGCGGTCCTTCGTGTAGCTCTCTTCCTCGGCCTTGCCGGCCGCGGTGCCTCCGGCCACCCAGTCTTCGCCCGAGCCGAACGACAGGGCAGGCACGCCGCGCTTGGCGAACGGGAAGTGGTCGGAGCGGAAGAAGTACCCCGCTTCCGGCTTCGGATCCGGTGCATACACCTGGTTGCGCTGGCGCGCCTTGGCTACCAGACGGTCCAGCAAGTCCAGTTTCGCGCTGCCGGAAATGGTGAAATTGCGCGACGGGCCGTGCGGGCTGAGCGCATCGACATTGATCACGCCCACCGTCTTTTCCAGCGGATAGAGCGGATTGGCCGCATAGTACTCGGAACCCAGCAAGCCTTTTTCTTCCGCCGTCACGGCCAGGAACACCACGCTGCGCTTCGGTGCCGGGCCCTGCGCGTAGGCGCGCGCCAGTTCGATCAGCGCGGCCATGCCGGTGCCGTTGTCGACGGCGCCGTTGTAGATCTTGTCGCCTTTCGCATCCGGGGCGCCCACGCCGAGGTGGTCCCAGTGGCCGCTGTAGATGATGGTTTCGTCGGCGCGCTCGCTGCCCGGGATCAGGGCCACCACGTTGCGCGACTTGATCACCTGGGCATCGACCGCGTAGCGGGCCGACAGCGTCACGCCGGCCAGCGGCAGCGGCTTGAAGTCGCGGCTTTGCGCCTGCTTCTTGGCCGCCTCGAAATCGAGGCCGGCGCGCTTGAACAGGTCGGCGGCGGCGTCGCGCTGGATCCACGCTTCCATCGGCGCATGCGATTTCGCCGGGTCCTTGCGCACGATGTCGTACATCACATTCGTGTTCGAATTCTTCACGGTGGCCCAGCCGTACGACGCCGGCGCCGTTTCATGCACGATGATCGTGCCCAGCGCGCCGCGGCGCGCCATTTCCTCGTACTTGTAGGTCCAGCGGCCGTAGTAGGTCATGGCCTTGCCGCCGAACTCGCCGGCCCCCGTCTCGAAATCGGGATCGTTGATCAGCACGATCGCCAGCTTGCCTTTCAGGTCCTGGCCCTTGAAGTCGTCCCACTTGCGCTCCGGCGCGGTGACGCCGTAGCCGGCGAATACCAGCGGCGCGTTCTTGAAATCCACCAGCGGCTTGCCGTTCATCGACGCGCGCACGGCCATCTGTTCGCCCTGCGTCCACGCCAGCTTGTCCTTGCCGGCCTGCACGGTCAGCGCCACCGGGCCCTGGATCTGGAAGCGGCCCAGCGGCACTTCCTGCGTCCAGCCGCGCTTGCCGTCGGCGATGTCGCCGCCAGGCTGCGCGCCGGCCGCCTTGAACTGTTCGACCAGGTAGTCGACCGTCTTCGTCTCGCCCGCGGTATGCGGTTCGCGGCCCTCGAAGGCGTCCGAAGACAGCACTTTCACGTGCTGGGAAAGGCGTTGCGGGTCGAATGTCGGGGTGGCCGCATGCGCCGCGAACGCGGCCAGCAGCAGCGTGGCCAGCAGGGTTTTTTTCACTCGGGATCTCCTTGTGCAAAACAATGAAACGACAAGTATCGTCCGAACCGCGCCCGCGGTAAAGCCTTCAGGGCATTTCGGCGTCTTCGCGCTTCCTGGCATTCTGCAGGCCGATCCGGTCGTGCTCGAACGACTGGGCCAGTTCCTGCCGGGCTTCTTCCTGGATCGAGATCATCTGCGACTCGTCGCGGAAGTGCGGGAACATCGCTTCCAGCGTGGCCAGGTTATGTTCGCGGAACGAGGTGCGGGCCAGCTGCGCGCTGGCTTCGTCGATGCCCAGCTGGCGCATCGCGTGCTCGCCGATGCGCAGCGCCGCCTCGAAGGTTTCGCGCTCGACCAGGTCGACGCCCCGTTCGCGCAGCTCGAACAGGTGCGTCACGTTGCGCGCCCGGCCGATCATCTTCAGGTGCGGGAAATGCTCGCGCACCAGGTCGGCCAGGCGCAGGCTGGTGTCCATGTCGTCGATCGCGTTGATCAGCAACACCGCCTTGTCCGCCTCGGCGGCACGCAGCAGGTCGAGCCGCGTGGCATCGCCGTAGAACACCCGCAGCCCGTAGCGGCGCAGCATGTCGATCAGGTCGGGGTCGTTGTCCAGCACCGTCATGCGGATGCCGGAAGCGGCCAGCATGCGGCCGGCGATCTGGCCCACGCGGCCAAAGCCGGCGATGATGACGCGCGCGCCATCGGGCTCGATGGTGTCCGCCGGTTTCGGCGGCACGGCATGCAGGTACCGGCTCAGCCGCTCGGCGCCGGCCATCGCCAGCGGCGTCAGCGCCATCGATACCGCCACCACCAGCACCAGCGTTTCGCGCCATTGGGCCGTCAGCACGTTGGCATCCTGCGCCACGGCCAGCACCACGAAGGCGAATTCGCTGCCCTGGGCCAGCAGGCCGGCGAACGGCCAGCGCTGCACCGCCGGCACCGGCAGGGCGCGCGCGGCCACGCCGAGCAGCACCATCTTCAGCAGCACATAGCCGGCGGTCAGCGCGGCGATCCACAGCGGCGCGGCGGCCAGCAGCCCGAAGTTGACGGACATGCCGACCGACGTGAAGAACAGGCCCAGCAGCAGGCCCTTGAAGGGTTCCAGGTCGGTTTCCAGCGCCTTGCGGTATTCGGAACCGGCCAGCAGCACGCCGGCCAGGAAGGCACCCAGGCCCATCGACAGGTCGGCCAGTTCCATCAGGTGGGCGATGCCGAGTACCAGCAGCAGCGCGAAGGCCGTGAAGATCTCGCGCAGGCCGGTGCGGGCGATCAGGCGCAGCGCCGGGCGCATCGCATAGCGGCCGACCAGCAGTACGCAGGCCACGGCGCCGACGGCGAACAGCGGGTTGAAGTCGGCCGCGCCGCTGCCGCCCAGCAGCGGCACCGCCACCAGCAGCGGGATCGCCGCCATGTCCTGGAACAGCAGGATCGCGAACGCCGCCTGGCCGGCCGGCGTGTTGTCCAGGTGGCGCTCGTTCATGTTCTGCACCGCGATCGCCGTCGAGGACAGCGCCAGCGCGATGCCGGCCACCAGCGCGCCAATCCACGGCATGCCGAGCAGCCACGCCACGCCGCCCAGCGCGATGCCGCAGGCGGCCATCTGCAGCGCGCCGCCGCCCAGCACCAGCCGGCGCATGGCCACCAGCTTGGCCGGCTGCAGTTCCAGGCCGATCAGGAACAGCATCAGCACCACGCCGATTTCCGCCACGTGGGCGATCAGGTCCACTTCGCCGATCAGGCCCAGTCCCCACGGCCCGATGATGGCGCCGCCGATCAGGTAGCCGAGCACGGAACCGAGACCGAGGCGCTGGGCCAGCGGCACGAGCAGCACGGCGGTAACGAGGAAGACGATGGGCGTGAGCAGCAGGTCGTGCATGGCGGGTGAAGTGCAGTTGAGTAGCTTGCAATGGTACGTCTTCCTGGCATCACGGGCGCCACTTTTGCTATGCTGCGAGGTTCAACGAACGACGGAGCACAAGATGGTCTCGCTGCAGGAACAATTGATGAAGGCCGGCCTGGTCGACAAGAAGAAGGCGGCCAAGGTCCACCAGGACAAGAGCAAGCAGAAGAAGGAAGCGCTGCGCAGCGGCACGGTGACGGTCAATGAAACCAGGGAAGCGGCCCTCGAGGCGCAGCGCCGCAATGCCGAGCGGGCGCGGGAACTGAACGCGCAGCGCGACGCGGCGGCGCAACAAAAGGCCATCGCCGCCCAGATCACCCAGCTGATCAAGCAGAACCGGCAAGCCAAGGGCAATGGCGACATCGCCTACAACTTCACCTACGGCACCAAGGTCGAGCGGATCCACGTGTCGGCCGCCGTGCGCGACCACCTGGTGGCCGGGCGGCTGGTAATCGTCGGCCAGGGCGAGACGTTCGAGCTGGTGCCGCGCGTCGTGGCGGACAAGATCGCCGAGCGCGATGCATCGCTGGTGGTGCGTGTCAACAAGCCGTCCGCCGCCGTCGCGGCCGAGGACGATCCGTACGCCGACTACAAGATCCCCGACGATTTCGAGTGGTGATGTTCCGGTTGTCCGCGGCCGGCGGTGCAATCGTGTCGAAACGAAAACACCGTGTTGCGTTTCTGCTGAAAAGCGTTAACTCCAAAACAGTTATTGACGGTTAGAAACAAACACGCTGCTACCATGTCGGCTCAGGCTTTTCGGCCGCGAGGACAACATGGGTTCGCTCTATCAACGTATCAGACTGTCACTGGGTGCGCGTGCGCTCCCGGTGGGGGTGTTCGTTGCCGGTGTGCTTGTCTCCGCCTATGCCGGCATGGCGCGTTTCGAGCACTTGCAGGCGCAGCAGGCCGCCGAGAGACAGGACGCCGCCGAGGATTACCTGTTCCTGCTGCGCCACCGCCTCGCGCTGTACGAAGGCGCCAACCGTGACCTGGCTGCGCTGTTCAGCGCTTCCGATGCGATCCGGGCCGAAGAGTTCTCCGCGTTCGTCAACGCCAGCCGGGTATTCCAGCGGTTCGACGGTATCCGCGTGTTCGGCTACGTGGCCCGCGTGCCGGCCGGGGACGTAGCCCGGTTCGAGCGTGCCACGCGCCGCGAGGTCGCCGGGTTCCATCTTGTCCATCCCCTGCCCGCGCACGAGTATTACCCGGTGGTGTATGGCGAGCACGCGTTCGATCCGGCACGCACGAAGGCGCTGCAAGGAGTGGACTTCGCGGCGTTTCCCCAGCGCTGGGCGGCGATGCGGGAAGCGGCGCGGAGCGGCGAACCGGTGGCGACCCCGAGCATGCCGACCATCCTGGAGTCGCAGGGACGATCGATCATCCAGATCTTCGCACCGGTCGTCCCGCCGGGTTCGGGCACCGGACCGGCGAGCGTGAAAGGCTTCATCTTTTCCACCCTGTACACGGACGTGATGTTCGATGGCCTGGACAATGGCCGCATGGCGCGCCAGTTCGACCTGGAAATCTACGACGGTTCGGTGGCGCCGAAAAACCTGGTGCATGGTGCCGCCCGCAAGCCCCATGCGCTGGAGCGGCCCGGCACGGCGCCCGCGTACGCCGGCGCCGTGCGGTTCGCCAACCGTGCGTGGCTGATCCAGTTCCATGCCAGGCCCGGCGCCGGCGATACCGCGCCGGCCCACGCGGCGGCGCTGTTCGCCATGGCCGGCGTGCTGCTGTCGCTGGTCGCCGCCTGGGCCATGGCGGCCTGGCCGCGCTACCGCGCACGCCGGCGCGCCATGCACGACTTCAGCGAGCGCTTCGCCGGTTTCTTCGAACATCACCCGTTTGCCGTGTATGCGATCGACAGGCAGCGGCGCTTCCTGCACGCCAACCACCAGATGCTCAAGGACCTGGGTGTCGAGCGGCATGCGCTGGTCGGCACGCGCGCCGCGGACCATGTGGGCATCGACGAGCGCGGCCTGGTGGAACGGCACCTGGACGAAGCGCTGGCCGGGCAGGCGGTGGCCTACACGACCCGCATCGTCGTGGCGGCCGGCCGGAAGGTGGACATGTCGATCGTGCTGATCCCGATGAGCACCGGCGACGAGGTCACGCACGTGCTGGGGTTCGCGGAGAACATCACCGAGCGCAAGGAAGCGGAGCGGACGCTGTACGCGTCGCGCCAGATGCTGCAGCTCATCCTCGACAATATCCCGCAAGCCGTGTTCTGGAAAAACACCGACAGCGTGTACGAGGGCGGCAACCGTGCGCTGCTGGCCGATGCGGGGCTGGCCACCGACGCGGACCTGATCGGCCGGAGCGATGCCGACCTGCACTGGAAGGACCGGGCCGCGCATTACCGGCAGGTCGACCTGGAAGTGATGCAGTCCGGCGTAGCGCGCTTGCGCATGCAGGCGCTGGACCGCGGCATCGACGGCGCGGAGCGCTGGATCGAGACCAGCAAGATCCCGCTGAAGGATGGCGCCGGCAACGTGACCGGCGTGCTGGCCGTGAGCGAGGACATCACGGCGCGCAAGTACATGGAACAGGAACTGTTCCGCCGCGCCCACCACGATTCGATGACGGGCCTGCCCAACCGCGGCTATTTCAATGGCCAGCTGGAACAGGCCGTCGCGCGTGCCCAGCGGCACGGCGCGCTGGCGCTGATGTACTTCGACATCGACCGCTTCAAGACCATCAACGACACGCATGGCCACGATGTCGGCGACGACGTGATCCGCATGTTCGCCAGCCGCGTGCGGGCGGTGGTGCGCGAGGCCGACTTCGTGGCGCGCCTGGGCGGCGACGAATTCGTGCTGGTGGCCGAGGGCCTGCAAGGTCCCGGCGCCGCCGCCGTGATCGCGCAGAAGATCATCGACGCGATGGAACCGCCATTCCAGCTCGGCACCGTCACGCTGCGGGTGACCACCAGCATCGGCGTGGCCGCGTTCGAGGCCGGGCACACCGCGCGCACGCTGATCCGCGCCGCCGACCAGGCGATGTACGACGCCAAGCGGGCGGGGCGTAACTGCTTCCGGGTGGCATCGCCGGAGAGTGACCGGAGCGCAGCGTAGTTCGGAGGATCGAACTTCAGGGATCGAGCGGATCCCAGGGATCGACCCGCAGCGAGCGCAGGGAAGGCACGAATTCCAGCTCGTACGGTGACAGCCGGCGCCCCACGGTGCCTGGCTGGTAGCCCAGCTCCGCCGGGTTGCGCGCCGCGAACTCGGGGCTTTCGATGTAGGCGCTCTGGCTGGCGTTGGCAACGATCAGCGTTGGCCGGTCGAGCGGCGCGCCCATGGCCACCAGGCGCCGCGTGGCGTTGCGCAGGTTGGTGGTGGTGTGGCGGGCGTACGGCTCGATGATGATGCGGTCCGCCGGGATGCCATAGCGCTCGACCAGCACCTTGCGCATCTCGACCGCCTCGTTGAAGCGCGAGTCCTTCGGATGCACGGCCGCGCCGCTGGTGATGATGAACGCCGCTTCGCCCTCGGCGAACCGGCTGGCGGCCAGCCGCAGGTGCAGCTTGCCGCGCGCGCTCAGCGAAATCGCCGGATTCTCCGGCCCCACGCCCGGAATGATGATCGCCGTGTAGCGGTAGCGCTTCCAGTCCAGGCCGCGCGCCCGCGCGAACGCCGCCGCGTTGTGCGCCTTGTCGAGCGGCTCCCAGGCCACGGCGTCGCGCCGCTCGTTGACGTCGATGAGGGCGACCGCCAGCGCGATGCTGGAATCGAGGCCCAGTGCCGGATCGTCCTTGCCGGCCGTGGCCAGCCAGATGGCGTCCGCCACCAGCGCCTTGAACTCGTCGCTGCCCGTCTTTTCCACCGATCCGTCGATCTTCGGGTAACGCGATTCGGTACCGAAGCCATAGATCTGCAGGATCGCGTTCAGGCCGCGCAGCTCGCGCACCACTTGCGCCTTGACGCCATCGTCGGCGATGGGTGGCCCGTCCGGCGATGTCTTCGGCAGCGACGGCACGGCGCGCGCCACCGCATCCATTTCCTCGTCGGTCCAGGTGGATGCCAGGAACAGGCACTTCGAAGCGCCCTGGCATGCGTCGATGCGTTTCCTGCGGGTGTCCAGCACCGTGGCCAGGGCGGCTGGCGGCCCGGCCTGGATGCTGGCCACGGCCGGGAACAGCTGGCGGGCCATCAGCGCCCAGTACTGGTCCTTGACCGGGGCGGCATGGAGGGGGAGGGTGGCGGCCAGCGCCGCCGCGAGGATGAAACGCTTCAGGTTCTTCATGTTCTTCACCATGCTTTGCTCACCATGCCTTGCTCACCATAAATCGCGCACTGCGCCCGAAGACCGGGCGGCCATAGATCGCCACGTTGCTGCCCTGGCCGGCCAGCGTGTCGGTCCGCGGATTGCCCTCCGTGAGACCTTTCTCGTTCGTGAGGTTGTCGCCGGTGAGCTGGAATTGCCAGTCGCCGCGCGTGACGGTGATGCCGGCGCCGACCGTGTGGTACGACGGCAGCGCGGTGGCATTGAACAGGTCGACATAGCGCTTGCCCGTGTAGGCAAAGCTGCCGTTCACGTCGACCGCGCTGTCGCCCACCCTGAAGCTGTAGGCCGGGCGCACGTTGCCGAACACCTTCGGTTCGCGAACGATCCGGTTGCCGACCACCCGCGACGGATCGGCGCCCGTGGCGCTCACGAAGTCGCGGTACTCCGGTTCCTGGATGGTGAGCGATGCGTTGACGACGAAACGCTCCGTCACGTACCAGGCGCCATCGGCTTCGGCGCCGCGGATGACGGCCTTGCCGAAGAACGGCACGGTCTGGTCGTTGCGCCCGGTGACCGGGTTGAAGGCGACGAACGACGCGTTCAGCGGGTCGAACTGCGTGTAGAAACCGGTGATGTACAGGTAGGAACGGCCGAAGGTGGTCTTGAACCCGGCTTCGTACTGGTTGGCCTTGGTCGTGAGCACCAGCGGATCGACCGATGCCGCCACCTGCATCGTCGGCGGTACTTCGAGGTGGGACGCACGCAGGTAGCCGCCGAAGCGCGTGGAAAAATCGTAGTTCGCACCCACCGTCCAGTTGGTGGTGTGCGGCTTGTAGATGTGCGCCTGGCGCTCGCCGGTGAAGGCGCGCGTGGCGTTGTCGGCCAGCGTGGCCGCGTCGCCCAGGTCGACCGCCTTGCTCAGCAGGGCGTAGCCGTCGTACTTGTAGCGTTCCGTGCGGATGCCCGCGTCGAGGCGCAGCCGGTCGGAGAGTTCCCAGGTGTCGTTCAGGTACAGCGCCGCCATCCTGGCATCGACCTCTCCGCCGTTCAGCGTGGTCGTGTAGCGCAGCACGCCGTTGTCCGTGACGGAACCCAGCTTCGCGCCGGAGGCCGAGTAGGCCACCAGGTCGAGGGTGCGCGGCTGGCCCCGCACTTCGATCAGCATGTCGTTGTAGACCGACTGGCTGGTGGCGCCGTAGGTGCTGCCGTAGAAGCCCACCTTCAGGTCGTGGTTGCCCAACCCGGTTTGGAAGGTGCGCGTGAAATTCAGGTCGACCTGGTTTGAGTGGAAATCCGATGCCAGCGCGCGGTACTGTCCCTGCATGACGAGGCCAGACGCGGAGGCCGGATCGTAGGCCTGGCCGGTGCCCGTGAACGCGTAGCCCAGGCGATCGACCGCGCCGAACGCGGTCCTGGCGGCGGCCAGGAAGCCGCTGGCGAAGGTGCCCGCGTCGGCCGGGTTCGAGGTCGAATAGAAAGCGTCGAAATCGAGCTTGCCCTTCGTGAAGCCCACCTTGGCGGCGACCTGCCACGGACCCAGTTCGCCGTCGTATTGCAGGCCGATGTTGCCGAAGCGGAGATGGCGGCCATTGGCCAGGTCGCGCTGGCTGGTTTGCAGCGCACCCGTGCCATCGAGGTATTGCTGGCGCACGCTGCGCAGCGATGGCGAATTCATCGTGCCCTCGAAATAGTCGATGTAGGGATCGAGGGACACGCCGGGATTGCGCGGATCGGCCACCGGGATCGGCAGGTAGAACACGTTATGGTCGTTGAGGAAGTTGGCGCTCAGCTTCCACGTTCCGGTATCCGTCACCCGCTTGATGTTGGCGCGCAGCTGCCCGCCCCGGTCGTTCGGGAAGCCGTTGTCGCGGTGCCCGTCGTCCTCGCGGAGGAAGCCGCCGATCGCATAGAAGGTGCGGTCGTCGATCTTGCCGGCCTGGTAGGCGTCGAGGCGCTTCAGGCCGGTGGTGCCCACCGTGACCTGGGCCTTGCCCCGCGTGGTTTCCGTGCCCGTGACCGTGGTGCTGTTGACGATGGCGGCGGCCTGGCTGGCGTAGATCGGCGCCGGGCCGCCACGCACCACTTCGATGGTCTTCGTCATCAGGTCGTAGCGGTTCATGCTGTCGCCACGGAAGAAGAAGCCGTTAATCTCCGTCATCAGCGGCAGGCCATCCTGCTGGAACAGCGCGTAGCCGTCATCGGTGGGAATGCCGCGCACGCGCGTCACGTTCTGCACCTCGCCGCCGGTGGCTTCCACCTGGATGCCCGGCAGCTTGCCCAGCAGGTCCGCCATGTTCAGGGGCGCCAGCTTCTGCACCTCGCTTTGCGACAGCGCGTTCACCGCATAGGACACGTCGAAACGCCGCTGCGGGCGGGCCGAACCGGTGACCACCACCACCTGGGAATCGGTGGCTTCGGCAGGCTGGTTCGCCTGCCCGGCTTCCTGGCCTGCGACCTGGGCAAAGGCCGGCGCGGCGAGCGCAGACAGCACGCCGAGCGCGCAGCCGACCGCCAGTGGGATTTTTTTCTTGATCAAGTTTCACTCCGGGGTGGATATTGAAAAAACATCAACCCGTGAGCATAGAAACTAATTGTGACCGCAATATGTATGACTTGTACGAAGCAAGCCGGCGCGCGAAAAAACGCCCGCGCTCGGCGGGCACAAGCCAGCGGCACGCCATGGGCGCATGCCGCCGGGGGGATCGATCGCCGGACAGGCCGGCGCCTGCTCCGGTCTTACTTCGGCATCACCACCGTGTCGATCACGTGGATCACGCCGTTATCGGCCGCGATATCGGTCTTCACGACATTGGCCTTGTCGACCATCACCTTGCCGGCCTTGGCGGTCACGGTCAGGTTCGCGCCTTCGACCGTCTTCACGGCACCCGGCTTCACGTCGGCGGCCATCACCTTGCCCGGTACGACGTGATAGGTCAGGACCTTGGCCAGCGCGGCCTTGTCCTTCAGCAGCGCATCCAGCTTGGCTTTCGGAATCTTGGCGAAGGCTTCATCGGTCGGCGCGAACACGGTGAATGGGCCCGGGCCCTTCAGCGTATCGACCAGGCCGGCGGCCTGAACCGCCGTCACCAGGGTATTGAAGGTGCCGGCCGATTTGGCGGTATCGACGATGTCGGCCGCTTGCGCCGCGCCGAAGGCCATGCCGAATGCTGCCGCGAACAGGAATTTCTTCATTTCATTCTCCTCATCAAATTGAACAATGGTTGAACCGTTTTATGGCAGCTCATGGCGGTAATTTACGGGTCACACGGTTGAATGTACAGGGCTTGTCGCGGTATTATGGGTACATTAATGGTTCAACTTCGGGTCAGTTATGGAAAATACATCTCAGCAACCGGTCTACCGCAGCGGCGTGGCCGCCCGGCTCGCGGGCTTGAGCGTGGAAACCTTGCGCGTCTGGGAACGGCGCTACGGCGTGTCGGACACGCTGCGTTCCGAGCGGGGCCAGCGCCTGTACACGGCCGCCCAGGTGCGCCGGCTCAGCCTGCTCAAGCAACTGGTGGACAATGGCCAGCCGATCGGCACGCTGGCGGCGTTGCCCCTGGAGCGGCTCGAGGAACTGGCGGGCGTGCGCGGCAACGCACCTTCGGCACAGCTGGCCCTGGTGCGCGTGGCGCTGGTGGGCGAGACGCTGGCGCGGCGCGTGGCCGTCACCGGCAATGGCCTGGAAGTGCAGCGCGTGATCGCGCGGCTGGATGGCGACCTGGCCGCGCTGCGGGGCGCGTCGGTGGATGTGCTGCTGGTGGAATTGCCGGAGCCTGACGAAACGATGGTGCCGCTGGTGGCGGCGGCGCGCGAGGCGGCCGGTGCCGCGACAGCCGTGGTGCTGTACCGCTTCTGCGCCAGCGCCACGATCCGGGCACTGCGCGCGCAGGATTGCATGGTGGTGCGGATGCCGTCCGAGATGGGCGAGCTGGCGCAGCTGTGCCGCGCGGCGCTGGCGGGGCGGCAGCTGCTGCCGGCGGACAGCGTAGCGGACGCCACCCCGGCGATCCGCTTCGACGAAGCCGCGCTGGCCATGATCACCGCGGCGGGCAACCGCGTCGCGTGCGAATGCCCGCGCCACCTGTCGGACCTGCTGCTGATGGTGGGCAGCTTCGAACGCTACAGCGCGCAATGCGCTTCGCGCAACGCGGCCGATGCGCAACTGCACCGGGAACTGGGCCATGCCGCCGCCCTCGCGCGCAGCGTGCTCGAGACGGCGATGGAGCGCCTGGTGGTGGCCGAAGGCCTGCCGATGCCGGTCATGCCGCCCCGTTCCTGATTCTCCGCTCCTGCTGCTCCTCTCCTGATTCTCCGGCGCGTGTCGGCTGCGCGCCACTACGTCACCTTACGTATGTCCTTCCGTGTCCCGGTTGGTGATGATGTGTCTACAACATCACACAACGAAAGGGATGCCAATGAGAGGGAACCGCGCGATCTGCACGGGAGTGCTGCTGGCCACGGCGACGCTGGCCACACTGGCGCCAACCAGTGCCCTGGCGGGGGCCACGATCCCGTTCGGCGAGGACAAGTCGGTCAGCGTGGGCTTCGGCATGCGCGGCAGCTATTCCAGCATCGAGAACGCCGCGCCGGACGGTTCGCACAGCAACGACTTCAACCTGGACAGCGCGCGCATCTTCCTGGGCGCCTCGCTGAACAAGAACATCAAGGGCATGTTCAACACCGAGTGGGACGGCGACCGCATCCGCGTGCTCGACGCGGCCGCGCAGTTCGCGATCTCGCCGGAACTGAACGTGTGGGCCGGCCGGCTGCTGTCGCCGAGCGACCGCGCCAACATGGCGGGGCCGTACTACTCGCTGGGCGGTGGCTACTGGGCCGGCGTGGCATCGCGCTACGGCTACAACGGCGGCATCTTCCGGGGCCGGGACGACGGCGTCGTCGTCTGGGGCAACCTGGCTGGCGGCAAGCTGGGCTACTCGTTCGGCGCCTTCGAAGGACATACCTTCGGCATCGGTTCGCTGACCGATGACCAGGCGAAAGCCGCCGGCATCAGCGCATCCGACAAGCCGATGTTCGCGGGCCGCCTGCAATACGATTTCTGGGACGCCGAACCGGGCTACTACGGCACCGGCAGCTACCTGGGCAGCAAGGACATCCTGGCCATCGGCATGGCCGGCCGCCAGCAGAAGGATGGCGTGCTGACCACGGGCGGCATCGGCGACTACGAATCCTGGAACGTCGACTTCCTGATGGAGAAGCGCCTCGGCACCGCCGGCGCCGTGTCCATCGAGGCGGCCTACTACGACTACGACACCGGCAACGTCATCCTCGCCGAGCAGGGCAAGGCCTGGTCGGCAGGCGGCGGCTACATCTTCCCGATCGCTCTCGGCAGCCTGCAGCCCTACCTGCGCTACCAGAAATTCGAAGCCGACACGGGCATCGACACGCGCCAGGAAGACCTGGGCGTGAACTGGATCATCGACGGCTACAACGCCCAGCTGGGCGCCGTGTATTCGCGCACCAAGATGACCCGTGCCTCCGACCAATCGCGCTTCGTTGTCGCGCTCCAGCTCCAGTATTGATATCAACTCATTGATGAAGAGGACCACCATGCAAACCCGCCGTCATTTCGTCACTTCCATCGCCGCTGCCGCCGCCCTGTGCGCCGCCGGCCTGCCCGCCTACGCCGCCGATACCATCAAGGTCGGCATCCTGCACTCGCTGTCCGGCACGATGGCGATCTCGGAAACGTCGCTGAAGGACGTGGCCCTGATGACCATCGAAGAGATCAATGCCAGGGGCGGCGTGATGGGCAAGAAGCTCGAAGCCGTCGTCGTCGACCCGGCGTCGAACTGGCCGCTGTTCGCCGAGAAGGCGCGCCAGCTGGTGTCCAAGGACAAGGTGGCCGCGGTGTTCGGCTGCTGGACCTCGGTCTCGCGCAAGTCCGTGCTGCCGGTGTTCAAGGAAACCAACAGCCTGCTGTTTTACCCGGTGCAGTACGAAGGCGAGGAGCTGGAGAAGAACGTGTTCTACACGGGTGCGGCGCCCAACCAGCAGGCGATTCCCGCCGTCGAGTACCTGATGAGCAAGGATGGCGGCGGCGCCAAGCGCTTCGTGCTGCTGGGCACGGACTACGTGTACCCGCGCACCACCAACAAGATCCTGCGCGCGTTCCTGAAATCGAAGGGCGTGAAGGATAGCGAGATCCAGGAAGTCTATACGCCGTTCGGCCACGCCGATTACCAGACCATCGTCGCCAACATCAAGAAGTTCTCCGCCGGCGGCAAGACGGCCGTGATTTCCACCATCAACGGCGATTCCAACGTGCCGTTCTACAAGGAACTGGGCAACGCCGGCCTGAAGGCGACCGACGTGCCGGTGGTGGCATTCTCGGTCGGCGAGGAAGAGCTGCGCGGCGTGGACACCAAGCCGCTGCTGGGCCACCTGGCCGCCTGGAACTACTTCGAATCGGTGAAGAACCCGACCAACGCCGCCTTCGTGAAGAAGTGGAAGGCCTATGCCGCGGCGAAGAAGCTGCCGAATGCCGCCACCGCGGTGACGAACGATCCGATGGAAGCGACCTACGTGGGCATCCACATGTGGGCCCAGGCGGTGGAAAAGGCCAAGTCCACCGACACCGACAAGGTGATCGCGGCGATGGCCGGCCAGACCTTCAAGGCGCCTTCCGGCTACACGCTGACGATGGACATGACCAACCACCACCTGCACAAGCCGGTGATGATCGGCGAGATCAAGAGCGACGGGCAGTTCTCGGTGGTGTGGAAGACCAAGGAGCCGGTGCGGGCGCAGCCGTGGAGCCCGTTCATCCAGGGGAATGAGGGCAAGCAGAAGCTGTAAGAAAAGGCAGTGCCGTGGTGGCTCCTGACCAACCCCCACGGCAGAAGCAGGGGTCAGACAGAGGGAGTGATGGCTTGCAAGCCATCACCGCTTTGCCGGCAAGGAGCAGTGCTCCTTGAAACACCGGCAAAGCCCCGCCGGTCTGACCCCAGGTTTTGCCGCGGGGGTACTGTCTGTCAGTACTGCCCGCGACTACCGAGACTCCGACATGGCAAACCTTCTCAAGACCCTCGCTGCGCTGCTGGTGCTGGCCTTTGCAAGCCTCTCCGCCCAGGCAGCCATCGACCCCAACCTCCTGAAACCCCTGGCGGGCGACGACCCCGATGCCCGCATCGAAGCCGTCGCCCGCATCGCGGCGCTGGCCAATGACGATGCCCGCAAGGTGCTGCAGGCGCTGAAGGACGACACCCTGTACACCACGCCCGATGGCGGCGTGCTGGTGGTGACGGACGACCGAGGCTGGAACCCGGCCACCGGCGCCACCGGCCCGCTGCCGGACGGTGTCGATGGCGTGGTCGTCAACAACCGCCTGCGCGGCGCGGTGGATGGCGCGCTGTCCGGCATGGCGCTGCTGTCGCCAGATGCCGGCCTGCGCCGCACCGCCGCGCAGGCGCTGCTCGCGCGCGGCGTCACGCCGGAACAGTTGCCGCTGGTGGCCAAGGCGCTGGCCGCCGAAACCGATGCCGGCATCGAGGCCACGCTGCGCACGGCCATGGCGGTGGCCGACCTGCAATCGCCCGACGTGGCCGTGCGCAAGGCCGCGGTGATCGCGCTGGCCGATACCGGCACCGCCTCGCTGCGCCCGCAGTTGCAGGCCATGCTGGACAAGAACGCCGATGGCAGCCATGCGGAGCCGGACGGCGACCTGCGCCTGGCCGCCGCCAACACCCTCAACGCCATCGACAGCCGCGAGTCGCGCGCCGAATTCGTGGGCAACCTGTTCTACGGGCTGTCGCTGGGGAGCGTGCTGCTGCTGGCGGCGCTCGGCCTGGCGATCACCTTCGGCCTGATGGGCATCATCAACATGGCCCACGGCGAGCTGCTGATGATCGGCGCCTACACCACGTACCTGGTGCAGGCGCTGTTCCGCCAGTACTTCCCGAATGCGCTCGACTGGTACCTGGTCGCCGCGCTGCCGTGCGCCTTCTTCGTTGCCTTCGCGGTCGGCGTGCTGCTCGAGCGCACGGTGATCCGCTGGCTGTACGGCCGCCCGCTGGAAACGCTGCTGGCCACCTGGGGCATCAGCCTGATCCTGATGCAGTCGGTCCGCACCGTGTTCGGCGCGCAGAACGTGGAAGTGGCCAATCCTTCATGGATGGCGGGCGGCGTGACGGTCATGGGTTCGCTGGTGCTGCCGTACAGCCGCATCGCGATCATCATCTTCGCCGCCCTGGTGGTGGCTGCCGTCTGGCTGATCCTCAACAAGACCCGCCTCGGCCTGTTCGTGCGCGCCGTGATGCAGAACCGCCGGATGGCCGACTGCGTGGGCGTGCCCACCAGCCGCATCGACATGATGACCTTCGGCCTCGGCTCCGGCATCGCCGGCCTGGGCGGCGTGGCGCTGTCCCAGATCGGCAACGTGGGGCCCGACCTGGGCCAGGCCTACATCGTCGACTCGTTCATGGTGGTGGTGCTGGGCGGGGTCGGCCAGCTGGCCGGCACCGTGATCGGCGCGCTGGGCCTGGGCGAAGTCAACAAGTTCCTGGAACCCGTGGCTGGCGCCGTGCTGGGCAAGATCGCGATCCTCGTCTTCATCATCATCTTCATCCAGCGCCGGCCGCAAGGCATGTTCGCGCTGAAAGGAAGGAGCGTCGAATGAACGCCCGCGTCACTTCGCGAAAATCGCTGTTTTCTAAACGGGCCTGGACCGCGCTGGCCGTGGTCACCGTGGTGGCCGCCGCGCTGCCGTTGCTGAACCTCGTGTTCCCGGCCGGCCATGCGCTGCATGTCTCCAGCTACGTGATGGGCCTGGTGGCCAAGTTCATGTGCTTCGCGCTGGCCGCGCTGGCGCTGGACCTGGTGTGGGGCTATACCGGCATCCTGTCGCTGGGCCACGGCCTGTTCTTCGCGCTGGGCGGCTATGCGCATGGCATGTACCTGATGCGCGCCATCGGCCGCGACGGCGTCTACCAGAGCCACCTGCCGGACTTCATGGTCTTCCTCGACTGGAAGGAATACCCGTGGTACTGGGCGATGACGGACAACTTCTGGTACTGCATGCTGCTGGTGGTGCTGGTGCCGGGCGTTCTGGCCTTCGTGTTCGGCTACTTCGCGTTCCGCTCGCGGATCAAGGGCGTGTACTTCTCCATCATCACGCAGGCCCTGACGTATGCGGCGATGCTGCTGTTCTTCCGCAACGATACCGGCTTCGGCGGCAACAACGGCTTCACCGACTTCAAGCGCATCCTCGGCTTCGACATCACGGCGCCGGGCACCCGTGCCGTGCTGTACATCGTCACGCTGGCCTTCCTGGTAGGTGCGCTGCTGCTGTGCCGCTGGATCGTCACGTCGCGCCTCGGCCGGGTGCTGCAGGGCGTGCGCGATTCGGAATCGCGGCTGATGTTCATCGGCTACGATCCGCTGTGGTTCAAGCTGTTCGTGTGGACCTTGTCAGCGGTGCTGTGCGGGATCGCCGGCGCGCTGTACGTGCCGCAGGTGGGCATCATCAATCCTTCGGAAATGTCGGCCGCGAACTCCATCGAGATGGTGGTGTGGGTCGCGATCGGCGGGCGCGGCACGCTGGTCGGCCCGATCATCGGCGCCTTCACCGTCAATGGCCTGAAGAGCTGGTTTACCGCGACATTCCCCGACCTGTGGCTGTTCGCCCTGGGCCTGCTGTTCATCCTCGTCACGCTGTTCATGCGCAAGGGAATCCTGGGCCTGTTCGAGGACGTGAAGTCGCTGCGGCGCAAGACCCCGGCCGACAAGCCGGTGGAAGAAAAATCCAGGGAGGCGGCATGACATTGGAAATCAGTGCGCTGAAACGCGATGGGCTCGACACCACGCACGGCGCGATCCTGTACCTGAGCGACATCACCGTGTCGTTCGACGGTTTTCGCGCCATCAACAAGCTCAATCTCGATATCTCGGTGGGCGAGCTGCGCTGCATCATCGGCCCGAACGGCGCCGGCAAAACGACGATGATGGACGTCATTACCGGCAAGACGCGGCCGACGTCCGGCACCGCCTTCTTCGGCCAGACCTACGACCTGGCTACGATGACGGAATACGAGATCGCCCACGCCGGCATCGGCCGCAAGTTCCAGCGCCCCACGGTGTTCGAGCAGCACACGGTGTTCGACAACCTGGAACTGGCGATGAAGATGGACAAGCGCGTGCGCCCCACGCTGTTCGCGCGCCTGACTTCCGAGCAGGAAGACAAGATCGCGTCGATCCTGCGGCTGATCCGGCTGAACGGCCAGGAAGACCGGCTGGCCGGGCTGCTGTCGCATGGCCAGAAGCAGTGGCTGGAGATCGGCATGCTGCTGATGCAGGAACCGCAGCTGATCCTGCTCGACGAACCGGTGGCCGGCATGAGCGATGCCGAAACGGCGCGCACCGCCGAACTGCTGAACGAATTGCGCGGCAAGCATTCGATCATGGTGGTCGAACACGACATGGGCTTCGTCACCGAGATCGCCCAGCAGGGCAAGGTGACGGTGCTGCATGAAGGCTCGGTGCTGGCCGAGGGCCGCATGGACCAGGTGCAGGCGGACGAACGGGTGATCGACGTGTATTTGGGAAGGTAGGGAGCATATGCTGCAAGTCGAACATGTCAACCAGTACTACGGCTCGTCGCACACGCTGCGCGGCGTGTCGCTGACGGTGGAAAAAGGCCAGTGCATGGCGCTGCTGGGCCGCAACGGCGTGGGCAAGACCACGCTGCTGAAATGCCTGATGGGCGTGCTGCCGGTGGCGCGCGGCAAGGTGAGCTGGAACGGCCGCGACATCACGAAGCTGAAACCCCACCAGCGCGCCAGGGCCGGCATCGCCTACGTGCCGCAGGGCCGCGAGATCTTCGCCCGGCTCACCGTGGAGGAAAATCTGGTGATGGGGATGGCCACGCTGTCGTCCCGCGAGGCGGCCACGATCAGCGGCGAGGTGTATGAGCTGTTCCCCGTGCTGAAGGAAATGAAGCACCGGCGTGGCGGCGACCTGTCCGGCGGGCAGCAGCAGCAGCTGGCGATCGCCCGGGCCATGCTGCAGAAGCCGGGGCTGATCATCCTCGACGAGCCGACCGAGGGTATCCAGCCGTCGATCATCAAGGATATCGGGAGGGTGATCCGCCTGTTGCGCGAGCGGGGCGACATGGGCATCCTGCTGTGCGAGCAGTATTTCGATTTTGCGCACGAGCTGGCGGACAAGTTCGTGGTGATGTCGCGCGGGGAGGTGGTGGCCAGCGGGGATGCGGCGGAGATGGGCGAGGAGCATGTGCGGCGGCATCTGGCGGTGTAGATTCCCTGCCGAATCGGCCGCGCATGCAGTGAACCCTGCGGCAACAGCCGGGGTCAGACCCGCCGGGTCTGACCCCAGGGTTGCACTTGGGGTTGGTGCACGTGCCGACGGCCCGCCAGCGAAGATCCGCACACACGGCAAAATGTCAAACCGTCTCGACCGCCGGCGCACCGGCCCGCATCCGGTTCAGCGCGAGCGCGGCGGCGGCGGTGCGCGTTTCCACGCCCAGCTTGTGGAACACGTGCTCCAGGTGCTTGTTGACGGTGCGCGGGCTGGTGCCGAGGATGTCGCCGATATCCTTGTTGGTCTTGCCCATCATCACCCAGTGCAGCACTTCGGATTCGCGCTGCGTGAGCTTCAGCAGCGCCATCAGGGCCTGCACCCGCGCGGTATCGGATTCCTCGCGCAGCACGATCATCCACTGTTCGCTGCCCTGGTCCGCCACCGTGAACACGAGCCGGCTGGCACCGCGGATGATCGTCAATGGCGCCGCCTTGTCGCCGGCCAGCCAGGCGGTCAGCGCCTGCGGCGTGGCGTCCGCCGCGTCGAAGTACTGGCCCATCCACTGCCGCGCCAGCGGCGTTTGCCAGACGATGCGGCCGTTGTGCGGCGTGACCGCCAGCATCGCGTTGCCGAACGCGTCGAGCGCGCTGCGCGCCTGGTTCATCAGCCGCGCCGTTTGCAGGTGGGCGCCGATCCGCGCCAGCACTTCGCTTTGCCGCACCGGCTTGGTCACGTAATCGGTGCCGCCGGCATCGAAGGCGGCCACCACGTGTTCCGGCTCCGTGAGCCCCGTCATGAACACGATCGGGATGGCCCGCGTGACCATGCTGGCGCGCAGGTGGCGGCACACTTCGAAGCCGTCCATGCCGGGCATCATCGCATCGAGCAGGATGATGTCCGGCACCAGTTGGCGGGCACGCTCCAGCGCGGCCGGGCCGTTGTTGGCGACGAGGACCGTGAAGCCGGCTTCGTCCAGCGCATCGTGCAGCACGGCCAGGTTTTCCGGCACGTCGTCGACGATCAGGACGACGTGACTGGCGTGGCGGTCAGGTGGTTTGCTTGACATGGTGTTCTCCCTGTTCCAGGAATCGTGACATCGCCTCCAGGTCGAAGCGGGCGGCATGGCCGCGCATCGCCGCGACGAAGGCATCGTGATCGGAGCCGTGCGCGGCGATCGCGTCCAGCTGCGCGCGGATGCCGCGCACATAGCCGGCGGCGACCTGCGCGCGCAGCGCATCGAGTTGTGCCGCGGGCGGGAAGCGCATCGGCCCCGGCGTGGCGGCGGGTGCCGGCGCCGGCGGCTGCGCCAGCCATTCGAGATCCAGCCGCCGGCCGATGCGGTCCAGCAGTTCGGCCACGTTGACCGGCTTGACGATGAAGTCCTCGGCGGGAATGCCGGCCGGGTTGTCCAGCGCCTTGTCGTAGGCATTGGCGGACACGATCAGGATCGGCACCGGCGAACGGTGTTCGTGCCGGATGATGCGGCTCGCTTCCCAGCCGTCGATGCCCGGCATCGCCAGGTCCATCAGGATCAGGTCCGGCCGGCAGTGCGGATACAGGGCCAGGCATTCCTGGCCGGACTGCGCCTGCGCCGTGTCGAAACCGAGCGGCGCGAGGATGTTGACCAGCAGTTCGCGGTCGACCTGTTCGTTGTCGACGACGAGGATTTTCCTGCGCGGGCCGGCATAGCCGGTGCGCACCGGGCCGCGCACGGCGGCCGGCGTGGCGCCATGCACGCGGGGCAGGCGCAGCAGGATGCGGAACGTGCTGCCGACACCGGGCGTGCTGTCGAGTGTGAGCTCGCCGCCCATCATCTGCGTCAGCATCTTGCTGATCGGCAGGCCCAGGCCCGTGCCGGGCGCGGCGCCGGGGCCGTTGGCGGCGCTGCCGCGCGAGAATGGTTCGAAGATGCGCTCCGCTTCATCCGGCAGGATGCCCGCGCCCGTGTCCTCGATGTCGAACGTAACGAGGTCGCGCGCATGGCGCACGCGCAAGGTGACGCTCCCATGCTGCGTGAACTTGACGGCGTTGCCGAGGATATTCATGAGGATCTGGCCCAGCCGCTTGCGGTCCGCCCGCACCACCTGAGGTAATTCGCCCGCCGGCTCGTAGCGGAAGGCCAGCCCCCGCGCGGCGGCCTGCTGCTCGAACATGCGCACCAGCTGGCCGATGAAGTCGTGGAAATCGACCTCGCGGATGTCGAAGCTGAACTTGCCGCCTTCGATGCGGGCGATATCCAGCGTGCCTTCGATCAGCGACAGCAGGTGTTCGCCGCTGCCGCGGATCACGCGGATCGCTCCCTGCCGGTGGGCGGGAATGGCCGGATCGTTGTCCAGCAGTTGCGCGTAGCCGAGGATGCTGTTCAGCGGTGTGCGGATCTCGTGGCTGATGCCGGCGATGTAGCGGCTCTTGGCCTGGTTGGCCGCGTCGGCCTGCTTTTTCGCCAGCTGCAGGGCGGCGTCGGTGCGGCCGTGCAGTTCGATCTCGCGCTGCAGCAGGCTGGTCTGGCGATTCGATTCTTCCTGCGCAACGCGCCGGCTGGCACTCGTGAGCACCAGCCACCATGCCACGATGCCGCTGGCCAGCAGCAGGGCCGCGAAGATCTTCAGGTAGGCCAGCCGCAGCGCCGGCAGCAGCGCGGCGGCCGCCTCGCCCAGCGCCTTCTGCTCGTGCACGTACAACAGGCCGAGCAGGGTGCCGGTGAACAGCACCGTGGCCATCATCAGCACCAGGTAGTGACCGAGCCCGCTCGTCATGTACGGCCACATCGATGCCGGCAGCAGTTTCTTCATCGCCCCTTCCCACTGGTGCGAGAAACGCGCGTGCGGCTTGCACGCATCGTCGCAGCGGGCGTCCAGGCAGCAGCACAGCGAGCAGATCGGCCCCTGGTAGGCGGGGCAATGGGCCATGTCCTCGGTTTCGTATTCCTTCTCGCAGATGCAGCAGACTTTGGTGTGCGCCGCGCCGTGCTTGTCGTGATGCCATTCGTGGGCCGGCCGCGAAAGGTAGTAGCGGCCGCCCGTGGCCCAGGCGATCAGCGGGGACGCGACCAGGGCGGTGCCCAGCGCGATGAAGGCTGAAAAGGCTTGCAGCTGCGCGCCGAACAGGCCGGTGAACGCCACGATGGACAGCGCGGAAGCCAGCAGCATCGCGCCCACGCCGACCGGGTTGATGTCGTACAGGTAGGCGCGGCGGAATTCGATGCCGGGCGGGCTGAGACCCAGCGGCTTGTTGATGACGAGATCGGCCACGACCGCCGTGATCCACGCGATGGCGATGTTCGAGTACAGGCCCAGCACCTGGTCCAGCGCCTGGAACACGTCCAGCTCCATCAGCAGCACGGCGATCAGCGCGTTGAACACGGCCCACACCACGCGGCCCGGGTGGCTGTGCGTCAGGCGCGCGAAGAAATTCGACCAGGCCAGCGAGCCGGCGTAGGCGTTGGTCATGTTGATCTTCACCTGCGAGATGACGACGAACAGCGCGGTCGCCAGCACGGCCAGGGTGGGATTGGCGAACACCTGGGAAAAGCCGGCGAGGTACATCTGGTTCGGGTTCACCGCCTCGGCCAGTGAGGCGCCGCCCTTGATCGCCAGCAGCGCGAGCAGCGCGCCGCCCAGCATCTTGAGGATGCCGAGCACGATCCAGCCCGGCCCGGCGACGAGCACGCCCAGGTGCCAGCGCAGGCGGTTTTCCTTGGTTTGCTCCGGCATGAAGCGCAGGAAGTCCACCTGCTCGCCGATCTGCGTGATCAGCGCCACGCCCACCGCGGTGGCGGCGCCGAACAGCAGCATGTTGAAACCGCCGTTGGCCGGCGACTGGCCCGTGAAATGCGCCAGTTCGCCGACGAGTTCCGGCTGCTTGTGCAGGATCGCGATGAACGGCAGCGCCAGCAGGATCAGCCACACGGGCTGGCTGATCATCTGGATGCGGCTGATCAGCGTGACGCCGTGCGTGACCAGCGGGATCACCACCAGCGCGCTGACCAGGTAGCCGAGATAGAGCGGCAGGTGGAAATACAGCTCCAGCGCATAGGCCATGATCGCCGCTTCCAGCGCGAACAGGATGAACGTGAACGACGCGTACACGAACGATGAGATGGTCGAGCCGATGTAGCCGAAGCCGGCGCCGCGCGTCAGCAGGTCCATGTCCACGCCATGGCGCGCCGCGTAATAGCTGATCGGCAGCCCGGTCAGGAAGATGATCAGGCCGACCGTGAGGATCGCCCAGAACGCGTTGACGAAGCCGTAGTTGACGGCGATGGTGCCGCCGATCGCTTCCAGCACGAGGAACGAGATGGCGCCGAAGGCGGTGTTCGACACGCGGAATACCGACCATTTGCGGAACGAGCGGGGCGTGTAGCGCAGCGCGTAATCCTCGATCGTTTCGTTGGCCACCCACGTGTTGTAGTCGCGGCGGATCTTGATGATGCGCTGGGGCGGCTCGCCGTCGGCGGGAATGCTTTGTTTTGGTGCGGCGGTCGTCATCGTTGCGGCTTCGACGCCCCAACTTGGGGCAACAGAAGGGCTGCGTGCCGGGATGGCGCGCGGGGCGGTACTCATAACTATCTGATATGCAAGAACTTTGCCCGCTCAGCCATTATGAAAATGGAGGAACTTTTCGATTGAAAGGAGCTCAGCCATGAGCGTAGAATGGCCGATCGCCGCGAAAAATTCTTGCAGGAAAAAACGATGTTTAGAAAGAATCCAATCCTGCATGAGCTGGCTACCCGGCCGCTGGAGCGTGTGTCCTGGGCCGGCCCCTATGCCATCCTGCTGCGCATGCTGCTGATCGGCCTGGCCGTGCTGTCGCTGTCGCGCATGGGACTGATGGCGTGGCAGTGGCAGCGCGTGGCGGCCGAAGGTATTCCGGTGCAGATGCTGGTGCAGGGCGTGCGTGCCGACCTGATCCTGCTCGGCTACCTGCTGGCCGTGCCGCTGCTGCTGGCACCATTGCTGGCCTATCGCCGGCTGGCCACGCTGTGGCGTGGATTCACGCTGGCGTGGGCCACGGCCGCGCTGGTGTTCGTCGTGTTCATGGAGTTTTCCACGCCGCAGTTCGTGATGCAGTACGACGTGCGGCCGAACCGCCTGTTCGTCGAGTACCTGTCGGACCCGGTCGAAGTGTGCGCCACGCTGTGGCACGGCTTTCGTGCCGCCGTGCTGCTCGGGCTGGCCGGCACAGTGCTGCTGGGCGTGGCCATCCACCGCCTGCTGCGCGCCGGAGCGACACGCGTGACGATGTGGCCGGCGCGAAAACTGCTGCTCACCTGGCCGCTGATCTGCCTGGCGGTCGTCATGCAGATCCGCTCGACGACTGCCCACCGCCCGGCCAACGCGGCCCTGTTCGCGCTGACCAGCGATGCCATGGTCAATTCGCTGATCATCAATTCACCCTGGTCGATGCTCGAAGGCGTGGCCTCGATGCTGGAAGAAAAGACCTCGTCGGCGATCTATGGCGAGATGGACCGGGCGCGCGTGGTGGCCGAGGTGAAGGCTGCGCCATGGCTGCGCGATCTCCGCTTCACGGATCCGGCGATGCCCACGCTGCATGTGCAGGAGCCGGCGATCCGGCGCGAGCGGCCGCTCAACCTGGTGATCGTGCTGGAGGAAAGCCTGGGCGCGACGTTCGTGCAATCGCTGGGCGGTTTGCCGCTGACGCCGGAACTGGAAAAGCTGAAGCACGAGGGCTGGTGGTTCGAGCAGCTGTATGCGACCGGCACCCGGTCGGTACGCGGCATCGAGGCGGTGGTGGCGGGCTATGCGCCCACGCCGGCGCGCAGCGTGGTCAAGCTGTCGCTGTCGCAGACCAATTTCTATACGCTGGCGGCCGGGCTGGGGCAGCAGGGCTACCACACGGAATTCGTGTACGGCGGCGAGGCCCACTTCGACAATATGCGCAGCTTCTTCACCGGCAACGGCTTCCAGAAGATCGTCGACCGCAAGCAGATGAAGCCGGTGTTCACGGGTAGCTGGGGCGCCTCGGACGAAGACCTGTTCGACAAGTCGCTGGAGCGGCTGAAGGCGCTGCACCGGGAAGGCAAGCCGTTCTTCAGCCTGATCTTCACGTCATCGAACCATGAACCGTTCGAATTCCCGGACGGGAAAATCGCGCTGCACGACGCGGACAAGCAGACGGTGAACAACGCCGTCAAGTACGCCGACTTCGCACTCGGCAAATTCATCGCGGCGGCGAAACGGGAAGACTACTGGAAGGACACGGTGTTCCTGATCGTGGCCGACCACGACAACCGCGTGTACGGCAACGCCCTCGTGCCGGTGAAGAAATTCCACATCCCCGGCCTGATCCTCGGTGCGGATATCGCGCCGAAGCGCATCGCCACGATGGCCAGCCAGATCGACCTGGCGCCGACGCTGCTGTCGCTGATGGGCGTGGCCAGCGAACACCCGATGATCGGCCGCGACCTGGTGCGCGACAGCACCTCCCCGGGCCGCGCGCTGCTGCAGTTCGATAACTACTTCGCCTACCTGGAAGACGGCACCGCCACGATCCTGCGGCCGTCCGGCAGCCCGCTGCTGGGCCGCTACGATACCGCGACCGGTGCGTTCGACAACGATGCGGCCGGCACGCCGACGGCGGCCCAGGTGCGGCGCGCGATGGCCCACGTGATGCTGCCGTCGCTGATGTACCGGGAGGGATCGTACCGGCTGCCGCAAGGGAAATAGCCGGGCGTCACGGCTTGCCGAAGCCGTGCTTCGCCAGGATCGCCTGGCCCGTTCCGGAGGCAACGTAGCCGGCGAACTGGCGCGCCAGTGCCGGCTGCGGCGCATTGGCGACGACGGCGATCGGATAGCGCACCGGCGTGGCGGTTGGAATCGTGGCGACGGCTTTGACCTTGTCCTTCTGCGCCAGCACGTCGGTGGCGTAGACGAAGCCCGCATCGACTTCGCCGCGCGCCACGTAGTCGAGGCTCTGGCGAACCGAGGTGGCGAAGACGAATTTCGGTTCCAGGCCCTGCCACAGGTTCGCTTTGCTCAGCGCTTCCCGCGAATAGCGGCCGATCGGCACGCTGGCCGGATTGCCGGTGGTCAGGCGCCGTGCACCGGCCAGGTCGGCCAGTGACGTGATCCTGCTGTCCAGCGGCACGACGAGCACCACCGTATTGCTGGCGAAATCGCGCCGTGTGCCGGGCGCGAGCAGTTTCAGGTTTTCCGCCTTGTCCATCGCTTCCTGGTCGGCGGAGGCGAACACGTCCACCGGCGCGCCTTTGGCGATCTGTTGCACGAGCGGGTCGGAAGCGGCGAAGTTCAGCAGCACCCGGTTGCCCGGGTGGGCCACTTCGAACGATTGCGCCAGCTCCTTGAACGCATTGGTCAGGCTGGCCGCCGCGGACACGGTGACGTCGGCGGCGCCGGCTACCATCGGAATGGCCGCCGCAAGCACGGCGGCAAGAAATTTGTTTCGCATCGTCGCTCCAGGGTTGTCGTGAAAGCGCAATATACATGAGTATATAGCGCTGTCGCCAGCTACTCTTTGTCATGACTTTCGATAGCTGGATGACATGGCCGGGCAATGCGGGAGGAGCGGTTGGGTAGCGTGCCGTGGCGGGGCTGGTGGGCAGCTTTGCTGCCGGAAGGGCGGCGGCCACTGCGGCGCCAGGCGGTTCGGCACGGCCGGGCCAGATGCGCGAGCGCACCGTGGCACCCGGATCGGATGGCGCCCGGTGCGCAGGGAACGACGCCTGCGTTATTCCTGCTTGTCCTTCAGCGCCTGCAGTTGCTCGCGCAGTTGCGGGCCGTTGAAGTGCGTGTAGTCCTTGTTGAACTCGGTCTTGATCAGGTCTTTCAACTGCGGATCGATGACCGTGCGCAGCGTGCCCAGGAACTGTGGCGAGGCGGAAATGACCAGGTGGGCGAAACGGCCTTCCTGGTGTGCCTTGCTCAGGTAGGAGGAAATATCCTTGGCGAACCTTACCGCCTCGGCCTCGTTAGGCGTGACGGCTGGCTGGTATTGCTTGTTCGGCGCGCCGGAATTGGCATTGTGCGCGATGCCGGGGGCCTGGTTGCCGCTGCCGATGTTGTGGCTGCTCTTCGCGGCGGCCGTGGGGCCGGCCTGGTCGGTGACGACGTCGGAGATGCTCTGCTTTGCGCCGGGACTGACCATGTCTTCGATTTCCTGCAGGGGTTCGGTCAGCGCGGACTCCTCGAAGATCCTTGCCCGGCCCGCATTGGCCGTGATAATCCAGGTTGGTTTCATGCTATTCCTGTCTCGGTATGTGATCGTGAATAGTATGTTTCGGCGATGAGGCACCGCCGGAAACAAGCGCAGTGCCATGAAGTCCGCATGCCCGCCGCGCGGGCCAGGAACGCCGGCTGCCATCCGCATGCCGGTCATGGCGAGCCCAGTATAGCCCCGGCGCCGGAACCCCGGCGCACCAACGCGGCGGGGCGCAAATCCCTTGGGAAACAGCCGGGCTGGTGGCACGCCAGCCTACCGTGCGCGCGCCGGCGCGCGACTTGCGCACAATGGGCCGGTTTCAAACGGACAGGAGGACATCATGGCAAACGAACAGAAGGATCTGCAGAACCAGGGCGGCCAGGGTGCCGGCAATGCACAGCGCGCCACCAACCAGGATACGCTGGCCGAGCAGGGCGCCCGGCCGGTGCCGGCCCAGCCGGCACCGGCACCGACGGGCGCGGAAGTGGTGGGCGCCGCCGGCGGCACCGATGCTTCCGCGGCGGCCAGGCAGTCGGGTAACACCGGCCCCGGCGGCAAGGGCTTGCGCGATGACGGTGTCGATGCGACCGGCATGCCCGGAACGCCGGGCGGCACGGTGTCCACGGACCGGATGCGCCCCGCGACCGATTCGGCGGCGGCCGGCGGCACCGGCCTGGGCGAGGCGGCCAGCGCCGCCGATACGCGGACCGGCACGGGTACTTCGTCCGGCCACGGGACGTCGCTGACCGGCGGCGGAAAGCAAACGTAGGGAAACTTTATACGTGGAGCATCATTATCGATTCCTCCTGTATCACCGTTCCTTGTTCAGTCCGTCATTTCTGGAAGCAATGTAAAGTCGAGGAGAATTTTATGCTGACGAGGATTCTTTTCGCAAACGAAAATATCTTCCTTCACTCCGTTCTTTGGTCCTAAATGGCTTAAGCCCATATGAGATGCGCACCATGGACAGGTAGCAGTGAGTCTGTTGAGATAAATTCGATCAGATGCGCTTGCTTCTAGATAGTAATTTCCTTTGAGGAAATACTCGAATTTCCTCCTTGCTAGAGCTTGGGCTAACATAACTATGGTTAGCCCAAGTCCGCAGAAAAGCATGGCAAGTGGCGCCCAATTTCCAGAATTAGGGCCAAAAATTCTAGCGAATATCAGGAGCATTCCTAGCAAGCCTATAACAGAAATTATGAATCCCCAATTTAGAAGTTTCTGTCGCGAAATGCTTTTTCCTGAAAAGGCTGAGTGTCTTTTAATGTCCATCTCATCAACTGAAAATGTACGCCGATCATTGTCATCGCCGGCTACATTTTTCTCTGTGTGAACGAAGAAGTCTCCAAAGTACTTCATGAATTCGACTTCGTTTTTGGCTAAATCTCCTGTGACATCATTCCAGAAAAGTATATGTACGGGGAATTTCTTCTGGGATATTCGTTCGAATGAGATGATCCGTGCGCGCTCCTGTAGTTTGCTGTCTCGGTCAGTGGAAGTGGCAATGTACAGAGCCGTGAGTGGAGGATAAAAAGTTTCTGCGTTTTCTATCTCTGTCAATAATGTTTTCTCTGACAGAGTAGCCATAGTATTCTTGCACTGGATTCCGATTGTCCTGTGCATTTCATCCTCACCAAAGATATCCACGCCATGCTGCTGTTGACCGGGGCGTCCATGTCGGAAAAAAGCGGAATGTCCCCAGCGAAGCTTGGAGGCTGATAACGTAATGTCCTCAAACTCGTCCCAGGATTTGGGAGCTGGTATTCTCGAGCTTATAATTTTCGGCATTTTTCTTTGGTGGCAAGGTTGCGAAATGCATGTTCAAACTATACGAATCAATTCTTTCATGAGCTTATCCGGTGCTGCTACTGATATAAGGCGAGCTTAATTTGGTCGCTGCTATTATCTGATAGACTTGCTAGAGCTTTAGGTTCGATATTGCGGCAATTTTCGTTTTACACGTTTGGTACATGCGCGTCGCTATCGATCCGTACGCATGTTTGCAGTAATATTTGTCTATCGTAACTTTCAAGATGGGCTGCCAAGACGATTTTTTACTTGCAAATTAGTAGCAAGTACGTTGCGGTTGGTTTGTCGGCGGTACCTAATTTAGGCATCTGTATTTTTAATTGCAATAGCTTGATTGCGCAAGATGCATGCGCTTGCGGCGATATCGAGATTAACAAAAAAAACGCTACCCGAGGGTAGCGTGTGTATGTAAGGGGTTAGTAGCAGGTGATGTTCAACCCCTGATTACCGCGTCGCTCAGATCACGCCTTGCGCCAGCATCGCATCGGCTACCTTGACGAAGCCCGCGATGTTCGCGCCATCCACGTAGCTGACGCTGCCGTCCGGCCGGGCGCCGTACTTCAGGCAGGCCGCGTGGATGCCCTGCATGATCTGCAGCAGGCGGCCATCCACTTCCTCGCGCGGCCAGCTGATGCGCTCGGCGTTCTGGCTCATTTCCAGTCCGGACGTGGCGACGCCGCCGGCATTGCTGGCCTTGCCCGGCGCATACAGTACGCCGGCGGCCTCGAAGGCTTTCGCCGCCTCGATGGTGGAAGGCATGTTGGCGCCTTCCGCCACGCACAGCACGCAGTTCCGGATCAGCGTGGCGGCATCGTCCGCATCCAGTTCGTTCTGCGTCGCGCAGGGGAGGGCGACGTCCACCGGGATGTGCCATGGCCGTACGCCCGCTTCGAAGCGGCTGCCGGTGCGTTCCGCGTAGTCGCTGACGCGGCCATAGTGATGGTTCTTCACTTCCATCAGGATCGCCAGCTTTTCAGGCGTGAAGCCTTCCTCGTCGATCACGGTGCCGCTCGAATCCGATACGGTGATGACCCTGGCGCCCAGCTCCATCGCCTTTTCCACCGCGTATTGCGCCACGTTGCCCGAGCCGGAGACGCTGACCCGCAAGCCTTCGAAGGAACGGCCGCGCGTTTTCAGCATCTCGTCCGCGAAGTAGACCGTGCCGTAGCCGGTCGCCTCCGGGCGGATCAGCGAGCCGCCGAAGCTCAGGCCCTTGCCGGTGAACACGCAGTCGGCGCGGTTGCTGAGCTTTTTCATCATGCCGGCCATGTAGCCGACTTCGCGGCCGCCCACGCCGATGTCGCCGGCGGGAACGTCGGTGTCCGAGCCCACGTGGCGGAACAGTTCGCTCACGAAGGCCTGGCAGAAGCGCATCACCTCACCGGGGCTCTTGCCTTTCGGGTCGAAGTCGGAGCCGCCCTTGCCGCCGCCCATCGGCAGCGTCGTCAGCGCATTCTTGAAGGTCTGCTCGAAGGCCAGGAACTTCAGCACGGACAGGGTGACCGACGGGTGGAAGCGCAGGCCACCTTTGTACGGGCCGATGGCCATGCTGTGCTGGATGCGGTAGCCGCGATTGACCTGCACCTGGCCATGGTCGTCGACCCAGGAGACGCGGAACATCACGACCCGCTCGGGTTCGACCAGGCGGTCCAGCAAACCCTGCTCGGCATATTTCGGGTGTGCTTCGATGAAGGGCCACAGGCTTTCCATCACTTCGGTAACGGCCTGCAGGAATTCAGGCTGGCCAGGATTGCGGTCGGCGACGTGCTGCAGGAACTGGTGTACGGATGCGTATTTCATGTGAATCCCAAAGAACGAAAGGCGTCGCTGCGGGAGAGACGGCGGAGAGCGGATATGCATCATTACGGTGCATTGCGCACCAAAGTCGTGCATAGCAATTCGATCATAACAAATAAAGATGCTTCGGCAAAAGCGTCGATTGCAAAATTTAAGTGGGCGGCAGGCGTCGAATCATGAAATTGATTGCTTGGCGTGCCGGATGCCAAGGTGGCGCCGGTGCGGGGAGGTGAAAAAAGCGGGACCGCGGCGGACGCGGTAATCAGCTCCCGCTGCGAAGACACGGCAATAAAAAACGCCACCCGAACCGCTGTTCGAGTGGCGTTTTCCCAGGACCGCTGGCTGGCCTGCAAGCTTGTGGCCTGCAAGCCGTTCGGCTCAATCAGAACTGGTTCATCGTGTTGTGCTTGCCGGATGCCTTCAGCGCAGCTTCGCCGCTGAAGTATTCCTTGTGGTCGTCGCCGATGTCCGAACCCGACATGTTCTGGTGCTTGACGCAGGCGATGCCCTGGCGGATTTCCTTGCGCTGGACGCCGGCCACGTAACCCAGCATGCCTTGCTCGCCGAAGTATTCCTTCGCCAGGTTGTCGGTCGACAGTGCGGCCGTATGGTAGGTCGGCAGCGTGATCAGGTGGTGGAAGATACCGGCTTCGCGGGCAGCGTCGGCCTGGAACGTGCGGATCTTTTCGTCCGCGGCGAGCGCCAGTTCGGTGCCGTCGTATTCCACGCTCATCAGTTGCGAACGCTCGTAAGCGGACACATCCTTGCCTGCTTCCTTCATGGCGTCATAGGCTTGCTGGCGGAAGTTCAGGGTCCAGTTGAAGGACGGGCTGTTGTTGTACACCAGCTTGGCGTTGGGAATCACCTTGCGGATTTCCTTCACCATGCCGCCGATCTGGGCGATATGCGGTTTTTCGGTCTCGATCCACAGCAGGTCGGCGCCGTTTTGCAGCGAGGTGATGCAATCGAGTACGCAACGCGCTTCGCCGGTGCCCGGACGGAACTGGAACAGGTTGCTCGGCAAGCGCTTCGGCCGCACCAGCTTGCCATCGCGCTTGATCACGACATCGCCGTTGGCGATCGAATCGACCGTCACTTCGTCCGCATCCAGGAAGGAATTGTACTGGTCGCCCAGGTCGCCCGGCTCGCGGGTGAAGGCGATCTGCTTGGTCAGGCCGGCACCCAGCGAGTCGGTACGCGCAACGATCAGGCCGTCATCCACGCCCAGTTCCAGGAAGGCGTAGCGCACCGCGCGGATCTTGGCGAGGAAGTCTTCATGCGGAACCGTGACCTTGCCATCCTGGTGGCCGCACTGCTTTTCATCGGAAACCTGGTTCTCGATCTGGATGCAGCAGGCGCCCGCCTCGATCATCTGCTTGGCCATCAGGTAGGTTGCTTCGGCGTTGCCGAAACCGGCGTCGATGTCGGCGATGATGGGCACCACGTGCGTCACGTGGTTGTCGATCTGGTCCTGGATCGCTTGCCGGGCAGGGCCTTCGGGGGCGGCGTCCAGCTGGCGGAACAGGCCGCCCAGTTCGCGCGCATCGGCCTGGCGCAGGAAGGTGTACAGCTCGCGGATCAGGCCGGCGACGGCGGTCTTTTCATGCATCGACTGGTCAGGCAGCGGACCGAACTCGGAGCGCAGGGCGGCGATCATCCAGCCGGAGAGGTACAAGTAGCGGCGCTCGGTGCTCTGGAAGTGCTTCTTGATCGAGATCATTTTTTGCTGGCCGATGAAGCCGTGCCAGCAGCCCAGCGACTGGGTGTACTTCGAGGAATCGGCGTCGTAGTTCGCCATGTCGGCGCGCATGATCGCGGCCGTGTACCGGGCGATATCGAGGCCGGTCTTGAACCGGTTCTGGGCGCGCATCCGTGCGGCGGACTCGGGGTTGATGGCATTCCATGCGCTGCCTTCCTTGTCCTTGAGGGTGGCGATGGCTTGGATATCGTCTTGGTACTGTGACATGTGAATCTCCCGGTAGAAGTAGTAAGAGTAAGCGGATCGAAAGTCGTGTCGTTGTGCGTTGCGCCGGTTCACCGCCTGCTTTGGAAGGCGGTGAATCAAGCGCGTCTCCATGTACACAGAATAGACCTTCTGGCCGGGTCGCGTCTACTCTTATATAAGACACATGAGTGAATTTATTTCGATCAAAAACAATGGGTTATCGTAAGTTTTTCATGATGCGGCATGAAAAATCAGTAAATGAAATGACCCGGCCGTTTCCCGTCTGGCTGGAATCCACATTGTGAAATGGATTTTCAGCTGCAGGAACCGCAGCGTCACATTCAAGATCCGGGCCAGGTCGATTGGAACAGGGCGCTTACCCGACTGCCGTCGAGACCAGCCCTGGCCGCGATACCACCTGGAAACCCGCCGTGGCCGCATGGCGATGCTCGCCCAGCCGGATGGTCCGGTGTAAGCTGTGAATGTTGTCACTCCAACCTGAAGGAAATTTATGAAACCGCTGTTTTCCGACGAGGAAGCGAACGCGGCATCCGCGCTGCCCGTGGCCCCCGCCTCCGCCTCCGCTCCCGCGTTCCCACCGCTGCTCGACCCTTCCCGCCCGTCGGACAATCTGCCCGCGGCGCGCCCCGAGGCGAGCGCCGCGCCGGTGATCCGTGTCGATCTCTCCGGTATCGATGACAAGGCCATCGAGAGCCTGGGTGGCTCCACCGGCGCCGGAGTGGCGAAGGTGTCGGCCAAGCTGCTCGGCACCGTGCGGGCGTCGGATGCCGATGTGTTCGGCACACAGTTGAACGAACTGATCGCCACGTCCAAGGGCCTGGATCCGGCCAGGCTGCGCTCGGGCGGCCTGCTGTCGCGCGTCACGAACATGTTCGGCTCGGTCAAGGAAAAAATGCTGTCGCAATACCAGGTGGTCGAGTCGCGCATGGATACGCTGGTGGCGGAGATGACGCGCCATGCCAATGTGCACAGGGGGCGCATCCAGGATTTCGACGAGATGTACAAGGGCCTGGAAAGCTATTACCAGGGCCTGGATGCCGACGTGAAGAAGGGCGAGGGCTGGGCGGTCCAGCTGCGGCAGGCGGTCGCGCAGCAGGGCACGGCGGCCAACGCTTTCGAGGCGCAGCAGGCCACCGAGCTCAGGCGCCGTCTCGAACGCCTGGAAAAGCGCATCGACGACCTGCGCCGCGCCATGCTGATGGCCACGCAGATGGTGCCGCAGATCCGCCTGTCGCAGGACAATGCCCGCGCGCTGACGGACACGTTCACGGATATCGTCAACGTGTCCATTCCAGCGTGGCGCAACGTCTTCTCGCTCTACCTGTTGCAGCTGGAAGCCAAGCAGAGCGCGGCGGTCGCCAACGCCGCCTACGATGCCACCGACGCGGCATTCCGCGCCCAGGCCGACATGCTGCTGGAAAATACCGAAACGGTGGCCCGCGCGAAACAGCGTTCCCTGGTCAGCCTGGAAACCGCCCAGCATGTGCAGGCGCAGCTGGTGTCCGCGTTCGACAAGCTCGAACAGATATCGAACGAAGGCCAGCAGCGCCGCAAGGACGAGCTGCCGAAACTGCAGGAGCTCGAGCGCGAACTGATCACGCGCTTTTCGCCAGGCGCGCAGGCGGGCGTGCAATGACCGGCAGCGGCCATTGATCCGGCTGCGCATTCCAGCGAAAATATTCTTTTCACCATATAAGGAAAGCCCATGTCGACGATGCTCGAAACTGGCCATCGCATCAATCTCGAAAAAGCCGCGCCGGGCTTGAAGCGTGTTCGTATCGGTCTCGGCTGGAAGGTCAACGCAGCCGAAGGCCAGGCATTCGATCTCGATTCGTCAGTATTCCTGTGCGGGAAGAACGCGGACGACCACCCGGTCATGCTCAGCAATGCCCACTTCGTTTACTACAATCACACGAAGTCCCCGGATGGCGCCGTGGTGCACTCCGGCGACAACCGCACGGGCGACAAGGATGGCGACGACGAGGTCATCACCGTCGACCTGGCCAGGGTGGAACCGGGCGTTGTGGAGATGCCGATCGTGGTCACGATCCACGATGCCGAGGCGCGCAAGCAGACCTTTGGCCGCGTGAACGACGCCTACGTGAAGGTGTACAACGACGATACCGGCGAAATCATCGCGCAATACGACCTGGACGAAGACTATTCGGACAAGACCGCCTTGCAGTTCGGTTCGCTGTACCGCAAGGATGGCGAATGGCGTTTCCAGGCCGTCGGCGCCGGTTTCAAGCTGAACCTGGCAACCTTCATCCGCAAGCTCGGCGGCACCGTCTGAAGACGGTCGCGCCTTCCCGCCGCAACGCCTTGTGGCGGGCGAAGCCGATGGTTCCCGATGCCGAGTGACCGATGACACACCAGAAGCCCAGGGCATTCGATTTCGGCGAGGAGCCGGAGCCTCCCGCCCAGCCGGCCGGCGGTCCCGCCGTGCCGCGGGCATTCGACTTCGGCGACGCGCAGGAACCCGCGCAACCCGCTGCGCCGGCGGCAAGGGGCGGGGCGCCCAAGGCGCTGTCGTTCGACGAACTTCCCGCGACAGTTGCACCCACTGGCGTGATCCCTAACGCCGTGGCCAGGGCGCTGTTCGAGAGCGAGGATCATCCCGCGGTGCGCGATGCCCTGGCAACCGCCCGGGTCAGCTTCCCGGCATTGTTCGAGCACTCGGAACAGCGCCTGGCCGCGCTGTTCCGCCGCCTCCTGCCGGTCAGGCTGTCACTGGTGACCGAGTGGGCGGAAGGGCCGCTGATGGGGCAGGCCGCGCTGCTCCAGCCTATTACCGAGCTGGTCCTGGCGTTTTCCCGGATGGGCGTGCCCGCGCTGCTGGACGAAGCGCTCGAGAGCACCCGGGCCACGCCGGGCATGTTCGGCAAGCTGTTCCGCCGCCCGGCATCGCCTGCCCGGTTCAAGCCCGCGCTCACGGCAGCCCGGGCGCAGCTCCTGCAACTGATGGCGGACAGCGAAGTGGCCATGCGCGACCTGGAAGAGTCGGCACGGAACCTGACACTGCACGGGGCGGCACTTGCCGTGGCGAGTGAACTGGCCGGTGGCGCGGCGGATGCGGCGCTGCTGGACGCGCTCACGCAGCGGCGCACGCTGATCCAGCAGGCCATGCGCCAGGCCGAACTGTCGATCCTGCAGATGGGGCAGGTGCGCCAGCAGGCCGCCGACCTGATCGGCCAGGTGTCGTCCTTCCTGACCGTCACCTTGCCCGCGCTGGAAATGGCGCAGGCGCAGGGCGGCGAATGAAGGGATTGGCGGCGGCAGTTTTCGTGCGTGCCGTGTGCCGATAACGCGTCAAGCCACCGGCATGGGCCGCCGGTTCAGAACACCGCCTCGGCCCTGGGGCCGGCATCGCTGGCGGAAATGCTGACCAGCTTCCATCCATTTCCGGAACGGGACCAGACTTGTGTGCCGCCGCCGGCTTGTTGGACCGTCCCGGCGTTTTTCAAGAGAATGGTCTGCCTGTATTCATTCACGAGAATGGCTGTCGAGGCATCGATGACGGTCACTTTGACGTTGGAAAACTCGAGGGAGACGATTTTCTGGACCATCTGAAAGCCGGCCGAGATGAGCTTTTCCAGGTCCTCGAAGGCGTGCCAGACTTTGCCATCGGCACCGAGGCCGGTGAATTTCTCTTGATCGATATAGTCGAGATAGCGGCCCGGATCGAGCGCTTTGGAGGCATCGACCAGCCCTTCGAATGCACGGAGGACTTCTGCCTTGATCGAGTCGTTGTCTGTCATTGTCGAATTCGCCGGCTAAATTGCTGGATGAGTTGCTGAATGAGCTATCGAGGGGGGCACTGAATGAGGGCCAGGGCCGCGCTGGCATGGCTTACATTCCTACCAGGGCAGTTCCGCGCCATTATAGGACCGGAACGAGCCGCTGTCGGCAGGTGTCAGCGCGTCGAGCACGCGCAGCATGTCCGCCACGGCATCCTGGGCTTGCCGCCCGATGGTCTCGCCCCGGAACGGTTGCGACAGGCGCGAGCTGACAGTGCCAGGGTGCAGCGCCACCAGCACGCTGTTTTTCTGGTTGCGCGCCACTTCGATGGCGGCGGTCCTGACGAGCATGTTGAGGGCGGCCTTGGAAGCGCGATAGCTGTACCAGCCACCCAGCCGGTTGTCGCCGATGCTGCCCACCTTCGCCGACAGCATGGCCATGATCGCGCGCTCGCCGGCAAGCAGGGGAACGAAATGGCGCAGCACCAGTGCGGGGCCGAAGGTATTGGCCTGGAAAGTCGCCTGCATTTGCGCGTAGTTGAGATCGGCCAGGCGCTTTTCCGGCATGAAGTCGTCGCCATGCAACAGCCCCGCCGCATTGACGATCAAGTGATAACGCCGGCCGTCACCAAGGATGCGGGCCGCCTCGGCGACACTGTTTTCGTCGGCGAAGTCGATCGGCGGCGTGGAGTGGCGATACAGGCCATGCACCGCCGCGCAGCCCGGTGTATCTCTCAGCAGGTCGACAAAGGCCGCCCCGATCGTGCCCGAGGCGCCGATGACCAGGGCGTGGAATGGGTGGGGCAGGCTGTTCATCATGCTGAATGCTCCGTTGTCGACCGCGCGTCGCAGCGCGTTATAGCGCGGCATAGCGCGTTGAAAGGGCGCCATGTATCGCCGCGCCAGGACAACCATTCTGCCGCATCCGGTCTCCACCGAACGACCCGATACGGGCGGGTGCTGTAAGATTTGCGATCGCCTTCACACCCATTTGCAGGAGTACACAAAATCCTACGTCTGTTGATCAGAGCGGTGATCCGCATGCCAAGGCTATCGCTCGCCGCCGCATTGCTCGTGCTGGCAGCGCTGGCCGGCACGATGACCTATACCGGATTCCTTATCATCGGCGTCCTGGCGGATTATCTCGGCATTGGCAGGGTCATGACTGGCCTGCTCCTGGGCGTCCTTTTTGCCAGGTTTCCCGCGATTCGCAACGGGAAATTGCGCATGGCCGGCCTGTTGCCGAAACCTGCGCGCCGGCCAGTCATGGTCGGCTTGCTTGCGCTCTGCCTGTCGACCCTTGTGTGGCGGGGCGAATACGTGCCCGCGCTGTTTACAGGTTTTACCACGGCTTTTCTGCTGGCATATCCCTGGATATGGCGGGCCATCTCCGGCCGGGTGTTGGCGTTTCTCCCCAAATTCATGTCTGGCCAACGTCCTTCCGGGGACACCGGTGGCACGGTGGTCGATGTGGAAATGAGGGAAAGGAAAGACTGAAGTTTGCTGGTGCCAGTGGGCGAGCTGGCGAACGCGGTGCGCCCGGCAGCCGCCGGTTGGCCGTCCATCCACAGTGGTTTTTCTGTCGTTCGAACCTCCCGGGTGCCGAAGCTTTCATTGCCATACGTGCTACAGTTTGATGCGTCGCATGTCGATGTTGATGGGAGGACCCGTATGAAACGGTTGTTCATCGCGTACCTGCCACTGGCACTCATCGCGGCGGTGCCGGCTGCCGAGAATCCACCTGCGGGCGCCTACACGGTCGGCTTTGCCAGCTTCGGCCCGACCCGGACCGAGCTGTTCATCGCTCGCGGCGATGGCGCCGGCGCCCGCCCTCTGCTGTCGGAGTCCTGGAATAACTACAACGCCGCCCTCTCGCGCGATGGCAAGTGGCTGACCTTCACTTCCGAGCGCGAAGGTTCGGCCGACATCTACCGCATGCGCATCGATGGCCGCGACCGGCAACTGCTGGTTGGCGGCCCCGCCTTTGACGACCAGTCCGTCCTGTCGCCGGACGGGCGCCGGCTGGCCTTTGTTTCGGACCGTGAAGGCCAGCCCGATATCTGGATATTGAATCTGAAGACGCGCGCGCTCACCAATGTTACCCGGCACCCCGGCGGCGACTTTCGGCCGTCCTGGTCGCCCGATGGGCAGTGGCTGGCTTTTTCTTCCGACCGCGACTCCACCGATCCGCGGCTCAGTTTCAGTATCCTGCATTCAACCGCCATCTATCTGGTCCGGCCGGATGGAAGCGGCCTGCGCCGCATTGGCAAGACCGGTGAATTCGAAGGCAGCCCGAGCTGGTCGCGCGATGGCAAGTCGGTGGTCTTCTATGCAGGCGATATCGCCAACGTCAACAAGATCGTGCATCCCAAGCGCCTGCGTGGCGTCACCCAGCTTGTCTCGATCGACATTGCCAGCGGCACGCGTACTGTATTGACCGACGGTCCCGGCGAGAAAACCTCGCCGCACTGGTTGAAAGGCAAAAAACTGGCGTTCGTCAGCGGCGGCCCGGATGGCGGCCTGTCACTGATGGGTGGTGGCACCGTGCTGCGGGGCGAGGTCAGCAGCCCGAGCTGGTCAGCCGATGGCGGGCGACTGGTATTCCACCGCGAGGCAGACCCCCACTGGCCGCCATTCCAGCGATGGAAAAGCCTGGACCCGGCCTTCAAGCTGGTACGCACCGGTGTGTTTCCTTCGTGGTTACCCTCGGGTGAGCGGATTGTGCTGAACGATAAGACCGCGGGCATCCTGCACAACGACATCATCAGCATCGCAGCGGACGGCAGCGGCCAGCGTACCCTGTTCCACGATGAAAAGCGCAGCGCGCTGGCTCCCGAGGTATCGCCATCTGGCAAGCAGATCGCCTTCGGTCTCGGCAATTTTTTCCAGGGTACGCAAGGAAGGGCCCTCGCCGATATTGCGCTCATCAATATCGATGGCAGCGGCTTGACCATCCTGACCGATGGTTCCGGCAATTACGGCCTGCCCAGCTGGTCACCGGATGGCAGCCAGATCGTTTTTCGCGGCGCCGGCAATGGCGAAGGGAAGGATGGCTTGCTGATCATCGACGTGGCCAGCCGCGTGCAGCGCCACATTCCCGGTACGGTCATCAAGGACAACTTTCCCTCGTGGTCGCCAAAGGGTGATCTCATCAGTTTCACCAGCAACCGCGACGGCGATTACGAAATCTATACCGTGCGTCCGGATGGGACCGGGCTCAGGCGTCTCACCGACATTCCCGGCAACGATGCCCACAATAGCTGGTCTCCGGATGGCGAATGGATCGCCTTCGCCAGCGGCACTCATGGTTTTCGTGATGAAGCCGTGCTGCATCCCTACAATCCACAGCCTTACGGCGAGATTTACGTGATGCGCGCGGACGGCAGTGACCGGCGCCGGCTGACCAACAACCAATATGAAGAGGGCACGCCGAAATGGTCGATCGCGCGTCCCGAGAAACCAGTCCGTCCATGAGATCGCGGTCCTCGCAAGCGGGGCCTGCGGATGGCTCACGTGGTGTGGAAAGCACGGCGCCTCGACTCAATGATGAATGAGCGTCCTGGAAACAAAAACGCCACCCGAAGGTGGCGTTTTGCTTTGCTGCTGAATTCTTGGTGGCCCGGGGCGGAATCGAACCACCGACACAAGGATTTTCAATCCTCTGCTCTACCAACTGAGCTACCAGGCCAAGAGGCCGCATTATAGCAGCTCAATGCAGAGTTGCAATAGTCTTTTCTAAGTCGCGTCCCAAACAGATGGGAACCGGTGCGCTGGAAGCGAATGCGCGGATCGCCAATCCGCAAGGGACCGCGCCAGTGTGGAATTGAAGCGCCAGCCCGCGCGCCCTGTCGGCGGGCGAAAGTTATAATGGCACAATGAACACGCCATCCTCTTCCAAGCACCATGTGCAGACGGCGGTCTGCATCGTCGGCAACGGCGCGATCGCCAAGGCGGCCGCGCTGGCCTTCGCCCAGGCCGGGCAGAGCGTCACCCTGCTCGGCCCACCCGCCGCGGCGAAGCCGGATGGGCTCGAGCCCAGCTGGGACGTGCGGGTGTATGCGCTGAACCACACGGCGCACGAGCTGCTGTCGAACCTGAAAGTCTGGGGCGCGATGGACCAGCTGCGCATCGCCCCGGTGGACGGCATGATCATCAAGGGCGACGGCGAACAGCCCGGCCACCTGAATTTCGATGCGTATGGCGCCCATGCGGACACGCTGGCCTGGATCGTCGAAGACCGCAACCTGAACGAGGCGCTCGACGCCGCGCTGCGCTTTGCCCGCGACGTGCATGTCGTGACCGGCCGGGCGGTGGCGCTCAAGTGCGACGAGGACCACGCCACCGTGCAGCTGGCCGATGGCAGCGCCGTCAGGTCGTCGCTGGTGGTGGGCGCGGATGGCGCCCAGTCGTGGGTGCGCGGCCAGTGCGACATCGGCCTCGATTACAAGCCGTATGGCCAGCAAGGGGTGGTCGCCAATTTCGAGACGGAGCTTCCGCACCACGGTGCCGCGTTCCAGTGGTTCACGTGCGACCGCGGCATCGTGGCCCTGCTGCCGCTGCCGGGCAACCGCGTGTCGCTGGTCTGGTCCGCGCCGGACAACCTGGCCGACCAGCTGTGCGCCGAAGGTGCGCAGGCGCTGGCCGACCGGCTGGCCGAATTCGCCGCCGACAAGCTGGGCAAGCTGACACCCGTGCTGCCGGAATCGGTGCGCGCCTTCCCCCTGTCGCTGGTGCGGCCGCATTCGCTCGTTTCGCAACGCGTGGCATTGATCGGCGACGCTGCCCACGTGGTGCATCCGCTGGCCGGCCATGGCATGAACCTGGGTTTCGGCGACGTGCGCGATTTGGTGGACGCCGTTACCGAGCGCGAAGAACACCGCTCGATCGGCGACGAGCGCGTGCTCGCCCGCTATGCCCGCGCGCGCAAGGAAGACGTGCTGCTGATGCAGGCCGCCACCGATGGCTTGCAGCGTCTGTTCGGCGCCAACCTCGAACCCGTGCGCGCGGTGCGCAATTTCGGGCTAAACTTGCTGGACAAATTGCCTTTCGTCAAGCGTTCGCTCATGTCGCACGCGCTGGGCCGGCACTGATCTTACCCGGACGGCGCGGCGATCCCACGCCGTCTCCCTGTTCCACCCGGAGAGTTTATGAAGTTCATGAAAACCGGCCTCGTGCTGGCATCGGCGCTGCTGATGTCGTGCGCGGGCGCCGACAACGGCGTCGAAGCCACCATCCGCAAGAACGTCGAGCCGAAGCTTGGCCCCAACATCAAGATCGATTCCATCCAGGCCACGCCGTATTCCGGCCTGTATGAAATCCGCATCGGCAACGAGATCCGCTATACCGACAAGACCGGCACCTACCTGTTCGCCGGCCATATCTTCAACCTGAAGACCAGGGAAGACGTGACCCAGGCGCGCATCGACGAAGTCAACCGCATCAAATTCTCCGACCTGCCGCTGGAGCTGGCGCTGAAGACGGTGAAAGGCAACGGCAAGCGCGTGATCGCGCTCTTCGAAGACCCGAACTGCGGCTACTGCAAGAAATTCCGCCGCGAGACGCTGTCCAGGGTCGACAACATCACCGTCTACACGTTCATGTACAACATCCTGTCGGCCGATTCCACGGCGAAGTCGCGCAACATCTGGTGCGCGGCGGACCGCAACCGCGCCTGGGACGACTGGATGCTGAACAACAAGCAGGCACCCGAAGCGCCGGCCGGCTGCACCGCGCCGAACGACAAGGTGCTGGCGCTGGGGAACAAGCTGGGTCTCGAAGGCACGCCGGCGATCTTCTTCACCGATGGCAGCCGCGTGCCGGGCGCCATCGACGCCGCGGCGCTGGAAGCGAAGTTCGCCTCGCTCAAGTAACACGGTTGCCTTGCACGATTTTCACCGAACCGGCGCGCCCTCGAAGCGCGCCGCTTTCATTATAAAAAGCCGCAAAACTAGGAGTACTCCATGGTCACCCTGAACATCAACGGGCGCGACACGCAGGTCGACGCCGATCCGTCGACGCCGATCCTGTGGGCGCTGCGCGACAACCTGAACATGACCGGCACGAAATTCGGCTGTGGCGCGGCGCTGTGCGGCGCCTGCACCGTGCACCTGGGCGGCCAGCCGATCCGCTCGTGCGTGACGCCGATTTCCGCCGCCGTGGGCCAGAAGGTCACCACGATCGAAGCCATGGAACACGACAAGGTGGGCAAGGCCGTGCAGGACGCCTGGGTGAAGCACGACGTGCCGCAATGCGGCTACTGTCAAAGCGGGCAGGTGATGAGCGCCGCGGCGCTGCTGAAGACGAACAAGACGCCGACCGACGCCGACATCGATGGCGCCATGGCCGGCAATATCTGCCGCTGCGGTACTTACCAGCGCATCCGCCTCGCCATCAAGGATGCGGCGAAAACCCTCGCCTAAGGAGATCACATGCGTAAACAATGGCTTATTGGGAATGGCGATGGGCAAGACCTGGCGGCGCTGGTTGCCGACAAAGCCGAGGGTACTTCCCCGACCTCGCGCCGCGGCTTCATGAAGGCGGCCGGCGCCGGCCTGGTGCTCGGCTTCACGTTCACGGGCGGCGGGCGGATGGCCCGTGCGGCGGAGCCGAAGCCGTCGCAGCAGCCCAACGCGTTCCTGCGCATCGCGCCGGACAACACGATCACCGTGCAGGTGAACCGCCTGGAATTCGGCCAGGGCGTGCAGACCGCGCTGCCGATGCTGATCGCCGAGGAACTCGATGCCGACTGGTCGCAGATCCGCGGCGTGCTGGCGCCTGCCGGCGAAGCCTACAAGGATCCGGTGATGGGCATCCAGATCACCGGCGGTTCCGGTTCCGTGGCGCACTCGTGGGTGCAGTACCGCGAGATCGGCGCGAAGGCGCGCGCGATGCTGGTGGCGGCGGCGGCCGAACAGTGGAAGGTGCCGGTCAACCAGGTGAAGGCGGTGAAGGGCCAGCTCACCGGGCCGGGCGGCAAGAAGGCGACCTATGGCCAGATGGCCGAGGCGGCGATGAAACAGCCGGTGCCGGAACACGTGGTGCTGAAGAACGTCGAGAAATTCCGCTTCATCGGCAAGCCGATGCCGCGGCTGGATGCGCGGGCGAAATCGAACGGCAGCCAGCAGTTCGGCATGGACTTCAAGCCGGCCGGCACCAAAGTGGCGGTGGTGGCTCGCCCGCCGGTGTTCGGCGCCAAGGTAAAAAAATTCGATGCCGCGGCGGCGAAGAAGATCAAGGGTGTGATCGCCGTGCTGCCGGTCGACGTGGACCGTGGCGGCAGCGGCGTGGCCGTCATCGCGGAAGGTTACTGGCAGGCGAAGCTGGGCCGCGACGCGCTCGAGATCGAATGGGATACGGCCGGCGTGGAAAAGGTCAGTACCGAGGAGCAGTTCACGGCTTTCCGCGCATTGGCCGCAAAGCCGGGAACGATCGCGCGGCAGGGCGATGTGTCGAAGCTGGCTGCCGCGCCGAAGAAGATCTCGGCCGTCTATGAATTCCCGTACCTGGCGCACGCGCCGATGGAACCGCTGAACTGCGTGGTCGACCTGAAGCGCGACAGCTGCACGATCTGGGCCGGCAGCCAGTTCCAGATGATGGACCAGGCCGCGGCCGCGAAGACGGCCGGGCTGAAAACGGAGCAGGTGACCCTGCACACGATGATGGCCGGCGGCGGTTTCGGCCGGCGCGCCACGCCGGGTTCCGACTATATCGTGGAAGCCGTGAATGTCGCGAAGGCTTACGCGAAAGCCGGCAGGGGCGGTCCCGTGAAAGTGATCTGGAGCCGCGAGGATGACATCAAGGGCGGCTACTATCGCCCGTCGCACGTGCATCGCGCCGAGCTGGGGCTCGATGCCGGCGGCAATATCGTGGGGTGGGATCATGTGATCGTCGGCCAGTCAATCATCAGCGGCACGGCGTTCGAGCCCTTCATGGTGAAGAACGGCGTGGATGCCACGATGGTCGAAGGCATGGGCGAGCCCTACAAGGTGCCGATGCAGCTGTCCGTCCACAACGCGCAGGCCAACGTGCCCGTGCTGTGGTGGCGCTCGGTGGGCGCGACCCACACCGCGTTCGTGATGGAAACGCTGATCGACGAGGCGGCCGTGGCGGCCGGCATGGATCCGGTGGCGTACCGCAGGAAGCTGATCCCGGAGGAGCACAAGCGCCATCACCTGGCGCTCGATCTCGCCGTCGGCAAATCCGGCTACGGCACGGTGAAGCTGCCGGAAGGGCAGGCTTACGGCGTGGCGGTGCACGAATCGTTCGGCACCGTGGTGGCCTACGTGGTTACGGCCTCGGTGGAAAACGGCACGCCGAAGCTGCACAAGGTGACGGCGGCGGTGCACTGCAACCAGCCGGTCAATCCGCTCACCATCGAGGCGCAGGTGCAGGGCGCCGTGCTGATGGCCGTGGGCACCACCTTGCCGGGCGCCGCCATCACGCTCAAGGATGGTATCGTGGAACAGGGCCAGCTCAGCGACTACACGGTGGCGCGCATGACGGACATGCCCCAGGTCGAAGTGCACATCGTGCCGTCGACCGAACCGCCGAGCGGCATGGGCGAGCCGGGCTTGCCGCCGCTGGCGCCGGCGTTCGCGAATGCCGTGTTCCGCGTCACGGGCAAGCGGCTGCGCAAGCTGCCTTTCGACCTGGCGTCGGCGGCCGCGCCGCAAGTGGCGTAAGCGCGTGGCCGACGCCGCCGCGCGGTTGCCGCTTGCCGGCATCCTGCTTGCCGCCGGCCGTGGCCGGCGCTTCGACCCGCTGGGGCAGCGCAACAAGCTGCTGCAACCGATCGGCGGCGTGCCGGTCGTGGTGCACAGTGCGCGGCACCTGCTGGCCGTGCTGCCGCGCGTGGTGGCCGTGGTGCGCGAGGGCGACGAAGCCACGGCCGCGCAACTGGCGGCACTCGGCTGTGAAGTGACCGCTTGCGCCGAGGCGGACAGCGGCATGGCCGCGTCGCTCGTCCACGGGCTTCGGCACGCGCTGGATGCATCCGGCTGGGTGGTGGCGCTGGGCGACATGCCCCGCGTGCAGCCGGGCACCATCGCCGCGCTCGCAGGCGCGGTGGCACAGGGTGCCGATATCGCGGTGCCGGTGTACCGGAACGCGTCAGGCACGGAGCGCGGCAACCCGGTGGCCTTCAGCCGCCGGCACTTGCCGCAACTGCTTGCGCTGTCCGGAGACCGGGGGGCGCGCGGGATCGTAAGGGATAATATCGTCAACGAAGTGGCGGTGGATGACCCGGGCATCCTGCTCGACATCGATACTCCGCCCGACCTCATGCAATGAAAAACAAAACGTCGATCAAAGAAAAAACGCCGGTCAGGAAAGCCAAGGCGCCACGTGCCGCGGCGCCCGCCGTGGCCTATGCCATCGTTCCCAAGGATCTCGCTGCCCACCTGTTCCAGGTGACGCTGACCGTGCAGGAGCCCTCTCCGGAGGGCCAGCTGCTGGCATTGCCGGCCTGGATTCCGGGCAGCTACATGATCCGCGAGTTCGCCCGCAACATCGTGCAGATCCGCGCCGAGGCCGATGGCCAGCCGGTCGCGCTGGCGAAACTGGACAAGCACTCGTGGCAGGCGCCGCCTGTCGAGGGAGCGCTGACCGTGCAATACGACGTGTATGCATGGGACCTTTCCGTGCGTGCCGCGCACCTGGACCAGACCCACGGCTTCTTCAACGGCACCAGTGTGTTCCTGCGCGTGGCCGGGCAGGAGCATGTTCCCCACGTGGTCGACATCGTGCGCCCGGCGGAAGACGCCGCCCGTACCTGGCGCGTGGCCACCGCGCTGCCGGAGCTGAAGGCCAGGCGCTACGGCTTCGGCACCTACGTGGCGGCCGATTACGATGAGCTGATCGACAGCCCCGTCGAGATGGGCGACTTCGCGCTGGCCACGTTCACGGCGCACGGCGTGCCGCACGACGTGGTCATCACGGGCCGCGTGCCGAACCTGGACATGGCGCGGCTGTGCGCCGACCTGAAGGCGATCTGCGAAACCCAGATCGCCTTCTTCGAGCCCAGGACCAGGAAAGCGCCGATGGACCGCTACGTGTTCATGACGCTGGCCGTGGGCGACGGCTACGGCGGCCTGGAACATCGCGCCTCGACGGCGCTGATCTGCGCGCGCGCCGATTTGCCGACCACGGCTGCCCAGGGCCGCGAGAGGAGCGAGGGCTACATCAAGTTCCTCGGCCTGTGCAGCCACGAATACTTCCACACCTGGAACGTGAAGCGCATCAAGCCGGCCGTGTTCGCGCCCTACGACCTGCAGGTGGAAAACTACACGCCGCTCCTGTGGCTGTTCGAAGGGTTCACCAGCTACTACGACGACCTGTTCCTGGTGCGTTCCGGCTTGATCAGCGAGGCCACGTACTTCAAGATGCTGGGCAAGACCGTCGGCAGCGTGCTGCGCAGCGCCGGCCGTACGAAGCAGAGCGTGGCTGAATCGAGCTTCGACGCCTGGAGCAAGTACTACCGGCAAGACGAGAACGCGCCCAATGCCATCGTCAGCTATTACGCCAAGGGTTCGCTGGTGGGGCTGGGCCTGGACCTGACGATCCGCCAGAAGTCGGGCGGCAAGCGTTCGCTGGACGACATCATGCTGGCGCTGTGGCAGCGCTACGGCCGCGACTTCTACCCCGATGGCCGCCGTGGCGTGACGCCGGCCGAGGTGGAAGCGCTCTTCGACGAGATCAGCGGCATGCGGCTGAAGAGCTATTTCGAGAAATATATCCGCGGCACCGAGGACGTGCCGCTGGCGAAGCTGCTGGCGCCGTTCGGCGTGAAGTACACGGACGAGCGCAAGCTGGCCAAGCCCAGTCTGGATGCGAACATCGGCCGCGAGGGCGCCGATGCGAAACTGTCCGCCGTCCACGAAGGCGGTGCCGCGCACCGTGCCGGCCTGTCGGCGGGCGACCTGCTGGTGGCCATCGACGGCCTGCGCGTCACGGGCAATCCGTCCAACCTGGAGTCGCTGCTGTCCCGTTACCGGGTCGGCGACACGGTGCAGGTGCACGCCTTCCGCCGCGATGAACTGATGACGTTCGCGGTGCAGCTCCAGGGCGAGCGCGTGCCTGGCATCGGGCTGGCGATCGATACGGCGCGCAAGAGCGCGGTAGCGCGCCCGACATCGCCGCGCTGACGTGAAGTTGCTGGATCCCTTCAGCGTCGTGCTGATGGCGGCGCTGATGTGCGCCGTGATGAGCGCGGTGCTGTTCGGCGCCCGCCGCGGTTTTCCCGCCGAGGTGCGCGGCCTTACCTACTGGGGCGCCGCGCTGGCGGTGCAGGTATTCTCCGCCTTCTGCTTTGCGTTGCGCGGCACGCTGCCCGATGTGCTCGTGCTGCCGGTGGCGAACGTGCTGTTCGTGTTCGGTAACGGCCTGTGCGTGATCGGTTTGCGGCGCTTCTACGGCCTCGCGCCGCGGTGGCCGATGCTGGGCGGCGCCTGCGGCTTTGCGCTGGTGGGCATGCTGTACTACCTGGTGGTCGAGCCGGACTACGCCGCGCGGGTGGCCTGGATGAGCGTGCCGATCACGCTGATCAGCGGCGCGCAGCTCGTGCTCGTGCTGCGCCACGGCCGGCGCAAGCTTGCGACGCTGTTCTTCGGTTCGCTGATCGCGGTGAACACCGTGCTGGTCACGGTGCGCGGCGTGGTGGCGCTGACGCACGGCGCGGCGCTGGTGGATGTCACCCGGCCCGGCCTCTTCCAGGGCTTCTACCTTGCCGTGACGGCATTGCAGCCGGCATTGCTGGCGGTCGGCTTCCTGATGGTGGCATACGAGCGGCTGCGCCTCATCCTCGAGCGCCGCTCGGCGAGCGATCCGCTGACGGGAGTACTGAACCGGCGCGGTTTCGGCGACGCGTATGCGCGCGAGGTCGCCCGCATGGCGCGCATGCGGCAGCACGCCCGCACCCTGGCCCTGCTATCGGTGGACCTGGACCATTTCAAGATGATCAACGACCGCTTCGGTCACGCCGAAGGCGACCGGGTGCTCGTCAGTGTGGCGCAGATGGTCGGCTCGGCATTGCGCGAATCCGACGTGCTGGCCCGCTTCGGCGGCGAGGAATTCATCGTGCTGCTGCCCGATACGGATGGCAAGCGTGCGATCGGCGTGGCCCAGCGCGTGCAGCGGCTGCTGCGCGAAGCTCACGCCGGCGAGCTGCCTTCCTGCACCGCCAGCATCGGCGTCGCGGTGCAGACCGATCCGGAGGAGCCGCTGGATGCGCTGCTGAGCCGGGCCGACGAGGCGTTGTATCGCGCCAAGGAAAATGGGCGGAACCGGATCGAGACGTGGCAAGCGGCCGCGTAAGGGATGCCGGTGACTCAACACCAGGTTCAGACCGTGCTGCCGTTCAGATAAGCCACCCCAAGTGCAAATACCGGGGTCAGACCCGGCGGGTCTGACCCCAGCCCTTCGCTGTTGGGGTGAATGCATGCGCTTTCGATGTGCTGGGTAAGCCTAAACTTGACCGCAACAGGGTCAGACCCCGGTTCCTGGAAATCCCTGGAAATCAGCCGAACAGCCGGCTCAGCTCCGTGCCCGGATCTTCGGCGCGCATGAATGCTTCGCCCACGAGGAATGCATGCACGTTGGCCTCGCGCATGCGCCGTACGTCGGCCCCGTTCAGGATGCCGGATTCGGTGACCACCATCCGCTCGGCTGGAATCCGGTCGAGCAGGTCGATGGTGTTATCGAGCGACACTTCGAAGGTGCGCAGGTTGCGGTTGTTGATGCCGATGAGGTTGGTCTTCAGCTTCAGCGCGGCGGCCAGTTCGTCGCCGTCGTGCGATTCCACCAGCACGTCCATGCCCAGTTCGTGGGCGCACGCTTCCATCTCCGCCATCAGGCCGTGATCCAGGCCGGCCACGATCAGCAGGATGCAGTCGGCGCCCATCGCGCGCGCTTCATAGACCTGGTAGAGGTCGACCAGGAAATCCTTGCGGATCACCGGCAGCGCGCAGGCGGCGCGGGCCTGCTTCAGGTAGTCGACGGAGCCCTGGAAGAACTGCTCGTCCGTCAGCACCGACAGGCAGGCGGCGCCACCCGCCGCATAGCTCTGCGCAATCGCCGCGGGCTGGAAATCGGCGCGCAGCACGCCTTTCGATGGCGATGCCTTCTTCACTTCGGCGATCACGCCAGCCTGGCCGGCGGCGATCTTCCTGCGCAGGCTCGCTTCGAAACCGCGGATCGCGGCGCGCGACTCGCGGTCGGCTTCCACTTCCTCGCGCAGGCTGGCGAGGCTGCGGTACTTCTTGGCCGCGGCCACTTCGTCGGCCTTGACGGCCAGGATCTTGTTCAGGATATCGGACATGTTTGTATTCTTAGTGACGGTCGGCGAGGGCGATGCGGGCGCCCAATGCAAGGAACAGGCCGCCGGTAACACGGTTCAGCCACAGCGCCACGCGCGGCTTGACCTTCAGTTTCGAACTCGCGAAGGCGGTAAACAGCGCCAGGCCGTTACACCACAGCATGCCGTTGAAATTGAAGATGCAGCCCAGGATGATGAAGGCCAGCGGCTTGTTCGGTGCATCGGCATCGATGAACTGGGGCACGAAGGCCAGGAAGAACAGCGCCACCTTCGGATTCAGCACGTTGGTGAGGAAGCCCTGGGCGAAAATACGCCAGTTGCTTGCGTGCTTCCCACCCAACGACGTAACCCTGGGGTCAGACCCGTCGGGTCTGACCCCGGCTTCTGCCGTTGGGGTTAGTTTGGCCCGCAGCATCTGGATGCCGCACCATACGATGTAGGCCGCGCCGATCCATTTCACCACCGTGAACGCCGTGGCGGAAGTGGCCAGCAATGCCGACAGGCCGAGCGCCGCGGCCAGCACGTGCACCATCGTGCCGGCGCCGATGCCGAGCGATGCGGCGACGCCGGCGCGCCATCCCTGCGTGGCACTGCGCGCCATGATCAGCAGGGAATCGGGGCCGGGCATGATGTTCAGCAGCAGCCCGGAAACGATGAATAACGTCAAGTCGTGGATGCCGAACATGGTGCGCCTCAGTGATCGGCGCCGAGCGCCTGGGTGACTTCGACGAACTGGTGCAGCTTGGCCAGCGCGGCGCCCGAGTCGATCGCCTGGCGCGCCTTGATCAGGCCCACCTCGATCGACGGTGCAATCCCGGCCGCATACAGCGCGGTGCCGGCATTGAGCGCGACGATATCGGTGGCGGCGCCGGTTTCCCCGGACAGCACGCCCAGTACCTTGGCCTTCGATTCGGCGGCGTTGGCCACCTTCAGGTTGCGGCTGGCAACCATCTGCAGGCCGAAATCTTCCGGATGGATTTCATATTCGCGGATTTCGCCGTCGACCAGTTCGCCGACCAGCGTGCCGGCGCCCAGCGAAACTTCGTCCATGTTGTCGCGGCCGTACACCACGATCGCGTGTTCCGCGCCGAGGCGCTGCAGCACGCGCACCTGGATGCCGACGAGGTCGGGGTGGAACACGCCCATCAGGATGTTCGGCGCGCCGGCCGGATTGGTGAGCGGGCCCAGGATGTTGAAGATCGAGCGCACGCCCAGCTCGCGGCGCACCGGGGCGACGTGCTTCATCGCCGCGTGGTGGTTCGGCGCGAACATGAAGCCGATGCCGGTCTGCGCGATCGATTGCGCGATCTGTTCCGGCTTCAGGTTGATGTTGGCGCCCAGCGATTCGATCAGGTCCGCGCTGCCGGACGAGGAGGACACACTGCGCCCGCCATGCTTGGCGATGCGCGCGCCGGCCGCGGCGGCCACGAACATGGCGGCGCTGCTGATGTTGAACGTGTGCGCGCCATCGCCGCCGGTGCCCACGATGTCGAGCAGGTTGGTGGTGTCCGCCATCGGCACCTTGGTGGAAAACTCGCGCATCACCTGCGCCGCGGCGGTGATCTCGCCGATGGTTTCCTTCTTCACGCGCAGGCCCATGGTCAGCGCGGCCACCATCACGGGCGACATTTCGCCGCTCATGATCTGGCGGAACAGGTGCAGCATTTCGTCGTGGAAGATCTCGCGGTGTTCGATGCAGCGGATCAGGGCTTCCTGGTGGGTGATCGGCATGGTCATTCCTTTGCGCTCGACGAGGTGCGATCGAGGAAGTTCTTCAGCATGGCGTGGCCATGTTCGGAGAGGATCGATTCAGGGTGGAACTGCACGCCTTCGATGTCGAATTCCTTGTGGCGCACGCCCATGATTTCGCCATCGTCCGTCCATGCCGTCACTTCCAGGCAGGCCGGCAGCGAGGCGCGTTCGATCGCCAGCGAGTGATAGCGGATCACCGTGAAGGGGCTCGGCAGGTCCTTGAACACGCCGACCGCCGTGTGGGCGATCGGCGAAGTCTTGCCGTGCATGACTTCCTTGGCGCGGATGATCTTGCCGCCGAACGCTTCGCCGATGGCCTGGTGGCCGAGGCACACGCCGAGGATCGGCTTCTTGCCGGCGAAGTGCTTCAGTACCTCGACCGAGATGCCGGCCTGCGCCGGATCCTTCGGGCCCGGCGAGATGCAGATGCGGTCCGGGTTCATGGCCTCGATCTCTTCGATCGTGATCTCGTCGTTGCGGTGGACGCGCACGTCTTCACCGAGTTCGCCGAAGTACTGCACGATGTTGTAGGTGAAGGAGTCGTAATTGTCGATCATCAGCAGCATGTCAGAACTCCCCATCCAGGCCATCTTGCACTTGTTCGGCGGCGCGCAGCACGGCGCGCGCCTTGTTCTCTGTTTCCAGCCATTCCATCTCGGGCACCGAGTCGGCGACGATGCCCGCGGCGGCCTGCACGTACAGCATGCCATCCTTGATCACGCCGGTGCGGATCGCGATCGCCACGTCCATTTCGCCGCCGAACGACAGGTAGCCGCAGGCGCCGCCGTAGATGCCGCGCTTGGAGATTTCCAGTTCGTCGATCACTTCCATCGCGCGCACCTTCGGCGCGCCGGTCAGCGTGCCGGCCGGGAAGGTGGCGCGCAGCACGTCCAGGTTCGACATGCCGGACTTCAGCCTGCCTTCCACGTTCGAGACGATGTGCTGCACATGCGAATACTTTTCGATCACCATCTTGTCCGTGACCTTCACGCTGCCGATCTCGGAGATGCGGCCCAGGTCGTTGCGGGCCAGGTCGATCAGCATCACGTGCTCGGCGATTTCCTTCGGATCGGCCAGCAGTTCCTCGGCCAGCTGCGCATCCTTTTCCGGCGTGGCGCCGCGCGGGCGGGTACCGGCGATCGGGCGCAGCGTGACTTTTTTCTCTCCATCCGGGAGCGTCTCGTTGCGCACCAGGATTTCCGGCGACGCGCCGACGATCTGCATGTCGCCGAAGTTATAGAAGTACATGTACGGCGACGGGTTCAGCGAACGCAGCGCGCGGTACAGCGTGAGCGGCGAATCCACGTAGGGCTTGCGGATGCGCTGGCCGATCTGCACCTGCATCAGGTCGCCGGCCATCACGTATTCCTTCGCCTTGGCCACGGCGGCCAGGTACGATTCCTTGTCGAAGTCGCGGATCGCCTCGGTGCGCACCGACGACGACGTGACAGGCGCATCGACACCGCGGCGCAGCAGCGCCTTCAGTTCCTTCAGCCGCACGCGCGCCTTCGAGAACGATTCCGGTTGCGTGGTATCGGCATACACGATCAGGTACAGCTTGCCGGAGAGGTTGTCGATGACGGCCAGTTCCTCGGTCACCATCAGCTGGATGTCGGGCAGGCCCAGGTCGTCCTTCTGCGCGCTGTTGGCCAGCTTCTTCTCGATGAAGCGCACCGTGTCGTAGCCGAAGTAGCCGGCCAGGCCGCCGACGAAGCGGGGCATGCCGGGGCGCAGCGCGACCTTGAAGCGGGCCTGGTACTGCTCGATGAATTCGAGGGGATTGCCATCGAAGGTTTCGACGACTTCGCCGCCCTTGACGATCTCGGTACGGCTGCCGGTGGTGCGCAGCAGCGTCTTCGCCGGCAGGCCGATGAAGGAGTAGCGGCCGAAGCGCTCGCCACCGACCACGGACTCCAGCAGGAAGGTGTTTTTGCCGTTGTTCTGGCTCTGCGCCAGCTTCAAGTACAGCGACAGCGGCGTTTCAAGGTCGGCGAATGCTTCCGCGATCAGGGGGATACGGTTGTAGCCTTGCGTGGCCAGCGATTTGAATTCGAGTTCGGTCATGGTTCTCTCCAACCCGCCACGCGAACCCATTTTGGGTGTGGTGGTGGCGGTGAGGTTCAAAAAACCTGCCGGGAGAGAGCGAAAAGGTGGGTAGTCGCGCGAAGTCTCCGACGGCAGCAATCAACGTGGCTTAGTTTGCCCAGGATTGCCAGCGTCGCCACAGCCAGGCCTCGATCGATCCCTGGTGAGTAACGTTGTGTCTTTTGTTGAGAAACATCGTTTGACGAGCGTTCGGTTTTAAGTTGCAGCCGATTGGGTCGGCTGATGTATTCGGCTGATTTTAATTCGGCTGAGTTTGATTCAGCTGATGTTGATTCGGCTGGTTGTGCGCGTCGATTAACTGTGCAGCATGCAGCAGCGTTTCAACTATACCATCGGAATCCGTCTCGTGTATAGACTCCCCGTGGTTGTAGCCATACGGCACCGTCAGCACCGGGCAACCGGCCGCGCGGGCCGCCTGCGCATCGTTCGAGGAGTCGCCGATCGCCACCACCTGGTGCGGTGGCAGACCGAAGTATTCGCAGGCTTTCACCAGCGGCAGCGGATCGGGCTTTTTCTTCTCGAACGAGTCGCCGCCGTAGATCACCTCGAAGTAACCGTCGAGTTCCTTCAGCTTCAGCAGCGGCAGGGCGAACGACAGCGGCTTGTTGGTCACGCAGGCGAGGCGGATGCCGGCATCCTTCAGCTCCGTCAGGCCGGCGGCCACGTCCGGGTACAGCGTGCTGTGGTGGCCGTTGATGGCCAGGTAGTGCCGCTGGTACGCATCCATCGCCGCGGCGAAGTGCTGTTCGACGGCGGCGTCGTCATGATCGAGCGACAGCACGCTGCGGATCAGGTTTTCCGACCCCTTGCCGACCATGTTCTTGATCTGCTCGGCCGTGATCGCTTCCAGGCCCAGCTCCTCGCGCATGCGGTTGATGGCCACGTGGAAGTCCGGCACGGTGTCGAGCATCGTGCCGTCCAGGTCGATGATGGCGGCGCGCACGCCGGCCAGGGGATGGGTCGCCGCCGTCATGCTCATACCGTCGCCAGCTGGGTGCGCATCGCGTCGATCACCGCCTTGTAGTCCGGCTGGCCGAAGATCGCCGAGCCGGCCACGAACGTGTCCGCGCCGGCTTTCGCCGCGGCGGCGATATTGTCGATCTTGATGCCGCCATCGACTTCGAGCAGGATGTCGCGGCCCGATTCGTCGATCAGGCGGCGCGCCTCTTCGATCTTCTTCAGTGCCTGCGGAATGAAGGACTGGCCGCCGAAGCCCGGGTTCACGGACATGATCAGGATCATGTCGACTTTGTCCATCACGTGTTCCAGGTAGGACAGCGGCGTGGCCGGGTTGAACACCAGGCCGGCCTTGCAGCCGTGGTCGCGGATCAGCTGCAGCGAACGGTCGATGTGCTCGGAAGCTTCCGGGTGGAAGGTGATGATGTTCGCGCCGGCCTTGGCGAAGTCCGGGATGATGCGGTCGACCGGCTTGACCATCAGGTGCACGTCGATCGGTACCTGTACATGCGGGCGGATCGCCTGGCAGACCAGCGGGCCGATCGTGAGGTTCGGCACATAGTGATTGTCCATCACGTCGAAGTGGATGATGTCGGCGCCGGCGGCGACGACGTTCTTCACTTCCTCGCCCAGGCGGGCGAAGTCGGCGGACAGGATGCTGGGGGCGATGCGGAAAGTTGTCATGACAGGGGCTGGCAAAAAGGAATAGGCAAAAAATCAGCCGCTATTTTACGCTGCCGCCCCGTATTCTGCGGAGTGCACCTTGCATGTGTGCGGGATTTGCGGTGCAATGTGAAACTATATTAGTGAAACGCTACATTTGAATTTTCGGCATGTTTGCCGAGCAACAAAGGAATCCCCGATGGCCCAATATGAATTCGCCGTGTCGGTCAGGACGCAGTTCCTGCCCGAGCAGTCCGACCCCGAACGCACCAACTTCGTGTTTACCTACTCGATCACGATCAAGAACACCGGGACGGTCGCGGCGCAGCTGATCTCGCGCCACTGGATCATCACCGACGCCAATAACCACAAGCAGGAGGTGCGCGGCCTTGGCGTGGTGGGTCACCAGCCGCTGCTGCAGCCGGGCGAACAGTTCGAATACACGAGCGGCACGGCGCTGCAGACGCCGCAGGGCTCGATGGTCGGCGAGTATTTCTGCGTGGCCGAGGATGGCCACCAGTTCGAAGTGAAGATTCCGGAGTTCGTGCTGTCGCTTCCGCACACGTTACATTGAACCGGCTGCATTGAATCGGGTGCATTCAACCGGCTGCACTGATCTACAATCGCATCATTCAGGCTGGTCCGGCCGCCTGGCCGGCGGCGTCTTTTTCTTGCCGGGCATCGTCCACCAGACGATGAATACCAGCAGGAACAGCGCGACCAATGCCTCGACCATCAGAATCCACATATCGCCTCCATGTTTTTCGTACCCCGTAGTCTACCCCGTAACATCCAGGCGCTGAGCTGCATCGCCGTATCGGCAGTCGTGCTCGCCGGTTGCGCAGTGCAGCCTCCGCAGCAGCCGGCTCCGGTGCCCCAGCCGGCACCTCAGCCGGTACCGCAGCCGGTACCTCAGCCGGTACCTCAGCCGGAGCCGGCCCAGCCGCCAGCACAGCCTGCCAAGACCGCCTTCGTGCCCGGCACGTTCGCCGACCTGCCGGGCTGGTCGCGCGACGACCTGCGCGCGGCCTGGCCCGCCTTCCAGTCGTCGTGCTCCGTGATCGGCAAGCGCGCGGACTGGAAGGAAGCGTGCTCGATCGCGCGAACGGTCAACGCCGGCGATGAACGCGCCGTGCGGCTGTTCTTTGAAACCTTCCTGGTGCCGCACCGCGTGATCGCGCCGGATGGATCGGACAGTGGCCTGGTCACCGGCTACTACGAGCCCTTGCTGCGCGGCGCGCGCAAGCAGGGTGGTCCGTACCAGACGCCTCTCTATAAAGTGCCGGACGATATGCTGACGATCGATCTTGCCGGCGTCTACCCGGAACTGAAGGGCAAGCGGCTGCGCGGCCGGCTGCAGGGCAGGAAAGTGGTGCCCTATGCCAGTCGCGAGGAAATCGCCCGCGCCGATTTCAGCGGCAAGGAACTGCTGTGGGTGGACGACCCCGTGGAAGCGTTCTTCCTCGAGGTGCAAGGCTCCGGGCGGGTGCAGCTCGACAGCGGCGAAACGGTGCGCGTAGCCTATGCGGACCAGAACGGCCACCCCTATAAATCCATCGGCAAGTGGCTGATCGAGCAGGGCGAACTGACGTCCGAGCAGGCGTCCGCGCAAGGCATCAAGGCGTGGATCGCCGGCCATCCGACGCGCAGGCAGGAACTGTTGAATGTGAATCCCAGCTACGTGTTCTTCAAGGAAGAGAAGCTGCCGGACCCGAACGTGGGGCCGAAGGGATCGCTGGGCGTGCCGCTCACGCCGCAGCGTTCGGTGGCGGTGGATACCACGCAGATTCCTTCCGGTGTGCCGCTGTACCTGTCCACCACGCACGCCGCGAGCGAGATTCCGCTGCAGCGGCTGGTGATGGCGCAGGATACCGGCGGCGCCATCCGCGGCGCGATCCGGGTCGACTTCTTCTTTGGTTTCGGCACCGAGGCGGCCGAGAATGCGGGGCGGATGAAGCAGCGCGGCCAGGTGTGGGTGCTGCTGCCGCGTCCGACCCGCTGAGACGGTTAACGCAGGACCAGTACCGGCAGCGTGGTGTGCGCCAGCACCTTTTGCGTTTCGCTGCCGAGGAACAGCTTGCTCAAGCCCGAGCGGCCGTGCGAGGCCATCAGGATGATGTCGCAGTTGTACTTCTCGGCGGCGGCCACGATTTCCTTGTAGGGCGTGTGGGAGCTGACCACGATGCCCTCGAACGGCACGCCGGCGGTGGCGCATGCGATCTCGATCTTGTTGATATGGGCCTTGGCGGTCGCGGCGATCTGGGTTTCAAACACGTCGGCGTCCGGCACGACCGCATTGTCAGTTGCCGGCACGAACGGGAATGGCTGGGCGACGCAAACCGAGACGATGCGCGCGCCATGCACCTGGGCGAAGCGGATCGCGGCTTCGGTGGCTTTCACGGCCAGTTCCGATCCATCGGTCGGTAACAGGATGGTCTTGAACATGACGGTCCCCTTGCAAAGTTGGCAATGCCCCAGTTTAGGGGCGCGGCGGCATCAGGGGCGCACGCTTCGGATCGGATTCGAGGTCGCCGCACCCACCGCGAGCAGCACGCCACCCACGGCGATACAGTAGAGTGCCGGGCGCACGCCGAGGTGGTCGCCCGCATAGCCGGCCACCAGCGCGCCCAGTGGCGCTACCGCCACCGTCAGGAAGCGCATCGTGGAGATCATTCGCCCCAGCATCTCGTCCGGCGTGACTTTCTGGCGCAATGCCTGGTAGGGGATGAAGAACAGCATGGCCCCCAGGTCGAAGAACAGCATGAGCAGCGCATAGGCCGCCGCGCTGTAGTTCGCGCTGCCGAACAGGTCGCGGGGAATCAGCGGCATCAGCACGAAGCCGAGCGCCATGGATGCCGTGCCGATCACGATCGTGATGCCGGCGCCGAAGCGGCGGTTCAGGGGCCGCAGCAGCAGCGAACTGGCGAATACGCCGATTCCGCCGAACATCTGCGCCGTACCCAGCATGCCGGCGCTCATGCCCAGTTCGCGCGTGGCGAACAGCACGAGCAGCGCCGAATACCCATAGAACAGGACGTGCCAGGCGCCGGCCACCCAGGCCAGCGCGCGCAGCAGCGGCTGGTGCCAGATGAACGAGAAGCCGGCGCGCACGTCGTGAAGCGGGTGGCGCTCGCTGGGCGGCGGCACCGCTTCGCGCATCTTCACGCGCCCGATATTCCATACCGAGATGAAGAACGTGGCCGCGTTGGCGATGATCGCCACCGGTGCCGTCAGCCATTGGATCAGGATGCCGGCGAGGCCGGGTGCCAGCAGGCGGGAAATGCTGTCCGTGCTGGCGAAGCGGGACTGCGCTTCGACCATCCGGTCGCGGCCGACGAGCAGCGTGAGGAAGATCTGCTCCGCGCCGCCGCCGATCACATTGCAGGCACCCTGGACCGCCGCCACCGCATACAGCCACGGCATGCCCAGCAGGTCGAACCACCAGGCCAGGGGAATCGACGCCAGCGAGATTCCCTGTGCCGCCTTGCTGCCCAGCAGGATCGGCAATTTGCGGCTGCGGTCCAGCAGCACGCCGGCAGGCAATGCGAAGATCGCGAACGGTATCGCCTGGCAAGCGGTCAGCACGCCCATCTGCGCCGGCGTCGCATGGAGCAGCAAAACGGCGCACAGCGGCAGTGCAAGGGTGCCGACCTGCGAGCCAAAGCTCGTCAGTACCATGCTGGCCCAGTAGCGGCGGAAGTCGGTACTGGACAGGAGCGCATCGCTGCGCCAGCGTTCGGCGATGGAAGAAAAGAAGGGGAGCGGCATCGGTCGGCGGATCATACAACGATTAACAGCGACAGGCCGATGACGCTACAATCGGCCGATCCAACCGTTCCGGAGACAAGCATGCAATATGAAGACCTGATCGTCGAAGTCCATGGCAAGGTGGCCCTGATCCGCCTGAATCGGCCCAAGGCGCTGAACGCGCTGAACGACCGCATGATGAATGAGCTTGGCGAGGCGTTCGCCGGCTTCGACAAGGATCCGCAGATCGGCTGCATCGTGCTGACCGGCAGCGAGAAGGCCTTCGCGGCAGGCGCGGACATTCCGGCGATGATCGACTACACCTATCAGGATACCTACCGCGACAACTACATTACCCGCAACTGGGAGCACATCCTCAAGGTGCGCACGCCGGTCATCGGCGCGGTGGCCGGCTATGCCCTGGGCGGCGGCTGCGAACTGGCGATGATGTGCGATTTCGTGATCGCGGCGGATACCGCGAAGTTCGGCCAGCCGGAAATCAAGATCGGCGTCACGCCCGGTGCCGGCGCCACCCAGCGCCTGCCGCGGGCGATCGGCAAGGCAAAGGCGATGGACATGCTCCTGACGGCGCGCACCATCGATGCGGCGGAAGCGGAGCGCACCGGGCTGGTATCGCGCGTTGTCCAGGCGGACAAGCTGATCGAGGAAGCGCTGGCCGCGGCCACGACGATCGCCGCGATGCCGCTGTCGGTCGCCATGCAGATCAAGGAAGCCGTCAACGTCGCCTATGAAGTACCGCTGACGGAAGGGGTGCGCTACGAACGCCGGATGTTCCATGCCGCGTTCGGTACGCCGGCCCAGCGCGAAGGCATGCATGCCTTCCTCGAAAAGCGCTTGCCAAACTTCGACGGGCTTTGATATAGTTCTGTCCCTCGCAGCAACGCAGCTGTCACGAAAGTGAAACAAGCAAGTTGACGTGAGTGGATGAGAAGCTTGACGAATCGCACGAAACACCCGATAATCTCGCTTCTCTGCTGCTGACAAACACAACGATTTGTCGCTGGATGGAACGAAAGTTCACCGGATCCGCAGCAAGCCCGAAGTTGAAATACTTGGGCAGAATTCTTTAACAATCAACAGTCGATAAGTGTGGGCGTTTGATGTGATGTGCCCAGGACTTCGGTCCTGAAGCTCAAAATATATAGCATCAAACGCTTACACAAGTAATAAAACGTGATCATCTTCGGATGATTCGTCAGTTATTTGAGTGAGTGACCATGTCGGAAACGACATAAAACAGAGATTAAACTGAAGAGTTTGATCCTGGCTCAGATTGAACGCTGGCGGCATGCTTTACACATGCAAGTCGAACGGCAGCGCGGGCTTCGGCCTGGCGGCGAGTGGCGAACGGGTGAGTAATATATCGGAACGTGCCCAAGAGTGGGGGATAACGTAGCGAAAGTTACGCTAATACCGCATACGATCCAAGGATGAAAGCAGGGGACCGCAAGGCCTTGTGCTCCTGGAGCGGCCGATATCTGATTAGCTAGTTGGTGAGGTAAAGGCTCACCAAGGCGACGATCAGTAGCTGGTCTGAGAGGACGACCAGCCACACTGGAACTGAGACACGGTCCAGACTCCTACGGGAGGCAGCAGTGGGGAATTTTGGACAATGGGGGCAACCCTGATCCAGCAATGCCGCGTGAGTGAAGAAGGCCTTCGGGTTGTAAAGCTCTTTTGTCAGGGAAGAAAAGGGTACGGCTAATATCCGTGCCTCATGACGGTACCTGAAGAATAAGCACCGGCTAACTACGTGCCAGCAGCCGCGGTAATACGTAGGGTGCAAGCGTTAATCGGAATTACTGGGCGTAAAGCGTGCGCAGGCGGTTTTGTAAGTCTGTCGTGAAATCCCCGGGCTTAACCTGGGAATGGCGATGGAGACTGCAAGGCTAGAGTTTGGCAGAGGGGGGTAGAATTCCACGTGTAGCAGTGAAATGCGTAGAGATGTGGAGGAACACCGATGGCGAAGGCAGCCCCCTGGGTCAAGACTGACGCTCATGCACGAAAGCGTGGGGAGCAAACAGGATTAGATACCCTGGTAGTCCACGCCCTAAACGATGTCTACTAGTTGTTGGGTCTTAATTGACTTAGTAACGCAGCTAACGCGTGAAGTAGACCGCCTGGGGAGTACGGTCGCAAGATTAAAACTCAAAGGAATTGACGGGGACCCGCACAAGCGGTGGATGATGTGGATTAATTCGATGCAACGCGAAAAACCTTACCTACCCTTGACATGTCAGGAATCCTGGAGAGATCCGGGAGTGCCCGAAAGGGAACCTGAACACAGGTGCTGCATGGCTGTCGTCAGCTCGTGTCGTGAGATGTTGGGTTAAGTCCCGCAACGAGCGCAACCCTTGTCATTAGTTGCTACGAAAGAGCACTCTAATGAGACTGCCGGTGACAAACCGGAGGAAGGTGGGGATGACGTCAAGTCCTCATGGCCCTTATGGGTAGGGCTTCACACGTCATACAATGGTACATACAGAGGGCCGCCAACCCGCGAGGGGGAGCTAATCCCAGAAAGTGTATCGTAGTCCGGATTGTAGTCTGCAACTCGACTGCATGAAGTTGGAATCGCTAGTAATCGCGGATCAGCATGTCGCGGTGAATACGTTCCCGGGTCTTGTACACACCGCCCGTCACACCATGGGAGCGGGTTTTACCAGAAGTAGGTAGCTTAACCGCAAGGAGGGCGCTTACCACGGTAGGATTCGTGACTGGGGTGAAGTCGTAACAAGGTAGCCGTATCGGAAGGTGCGGCTGGATCACCTCCTTTCTAGAGTCGGCACTGATCGCAAGGTCGTGCATCAAACGCTCACACTTATCGGCTGTTGTTAGAGAAACAGTAGAAGCGCGCGGGTCTGTAGCTCAGCTGGTTAGAGCACCGTGTTGATAACGCGGGGGTCGTTGGTTCGAGCCCAACCAGACCCACCACGAACACGGGGGATTAGCTCAGCTGGGAGAGCACCTGCTTTGCAAGCAGGGGGTCGTCGGTTCGATCCCGTCATCCTCCACCATCGCTTCTGTTAAGAAATCAAATCTAAGCCCTGCGGTTTAAATTTGATCTTTTAGAGATCACTGCTGTTTCGCTCTTTAACAATCTGGAAGAAGTAAAGTTTTATTAAGCGTATTCAGCAATGAATACACTTAGGGTAGTGTTCCGAAAGGAACGCATACAAAAACTCATCAAACACAGTAGTAAATGCTTGTGCTATAGCCGTCAAGGTTATAGGGACAAGTGAATAAGTGCACATGGTGGATGCCTTGGCGATTACAGGCGATGAAGGACGTAGAAGTCTGCGATAAGCTTCGGGGAGCTGACAAACGAGCATTGATCCGAAGATTTCCGAATGGGGAAACCCGGCCTTATAGGTCATCACTCACTGAATACATAGGTGTGTGAAGCGAACGCGGCGAACTGAAACATCTAAGTAGCTGCAGGAAAAGAAATCAACCGAGATTCCCAAAGTAGTGGCGAGCGAAATGGGAAGAGCCTGCATATGATAGTCGGACTGGTAGTGGAAGCCTCTGGAAATAGGCGCCATAGTGGGTGATAGCCCCGTACGCGAAATCAGACCGGTGGTACTAAGTATGCGACAAGTAGGGCGGGACACGAGAAATCCTGTCTGAATATGGGGGGACCATCCTCCAAGGCTAAATACTCGTAATCGACCGATAGTGAACCAGTACCGTGAGGGAAAGGCGAAAAGAACCCCGGGAGGGGAGTGAAATAGATCCTGAAACCGTGTGCATACAAACAGTCGGAGCGGACTTGTTCCGTGACGGCGTACCTTTTGTATAATGGGTCAGCGACTTACATTCAGTAGCGAGGTTAACCGAATAGGGGAGCCGCAGAGAAATCGAGTCCGAACAGGGCGCTAGTTGCTGGGTGTAGACCCGAAACCAAGTGATCTATCCATGGCCAGGTTGAAGGTGCGGTAACACGCACTGGAGGACCGAACCCACTAATGTTGAAAAATTAGGGGATGAGCTGTGGATAGGGGTGAAAGGCTAAACAAACTTGGAAATAGCTGGTTCTCTCCGAAAACTATTTAGGTAGTGCCTCAAGTATCACCATCGGGGGTAGAGCACTGTTATGGCTAGGGGGTCATCGCGACTTACCAAACCATTGCAAACTCCGAATACCGATGAGTGCGAGCTTGGGAGACAGACATCGGGTGCTAACGTCCGGTGTCAAGAGGGAAACAACCCAGACCGCCAGCTAAGGTCCCAAAGATTGGCTAAGTGGAAAACGAAGTGGGAAGGCTAAAACAGTCAGGATGTTGGCTTAGAAGCAGCCATCATTTAAAGAAAGCGTAATAGCTCACTGATCGAGTCGTCCTGCGCGGAAGATGTAACGGGGCTAAGCCAGTCACCGAAGCTGCGGATATATTTCTCGTAATTTATTACTTGATCTATATGGTAGGAGAGCGTTCTGTAAGCCTGCGAAGGTGTCTTGTAAAGGATGCTGGAGGTATCAGAAGTGCGAATGCTGACATGAGTAGCGATAATGCGGGTGAAAAGCCCGCACGCCGTAAGCCCAAGGTTTCCTGTTCAACGTTCATCGGAGCAGGGTGAGTCGGCCCCTAAGGCGAGGCAGAGATGCGTAGCTGATGGGAAGCAGGTTAATATTCCTGCACCGTCGTATGATGCGATGGGGGGACGGATCGCGGAAGGTTGTCTGACTGTTGGAATAGTCAGTTTCTGGTTCATAGAAGGTGCTTAGGCAAATCCGGGCACGTAATTCAAGGGACTGGGACGAGCGCCCATGTGGCGCGAAGCAATCGGAAGTGGTTCCAAGAAAAGCCTCTAAGCTTCAGTCATACGAGACCGTACCGCAAACCGACACAGGTGGGCGAGATGAGTATTCTAAGGCGCTTGAGAGAACTCGGGAGAAGGAACTCGGCAAATTGGTACCGTAACTTCGGGAAAAGGTACGCCCCAGTAGCTTGACCACTTTACTGTGGAAGGGTGACAGGGTTGCAATAAAATGGTGGCTGCGACTGTTTAATAAAAACACAGCACTCTGCAAACACGAAAGTGGACGTATAGGGTGTGACGCCTGCCCGGTGCTGGAAGATTAAATGATGGGGTGCAAGCTCTTGATTGAAGTCCCAGTAAACGGCGGCCGTAACTATAACGGTCCTAAGGTAGCGAAATTCCTTGTCGGGTAAGTTCCGACCTGCACGAATGGCGTAACGATGGCCACACTGTCTCCTCCCGAGACTCAGCGAAGTTGAAGTGTTTGTGATGATGCAATCTACCCGCGGCTAGACGGAAAGACCCCATGAACCTTTACTGTAGCTTTGCATTGGACTTTGAACCAATCTGTGTAGGATAGGTGGGAGGCTTTGAAGCGGGGACGCCAGTTCTCGTGGAGCCAACCTTGAAATACCACCCTGGTTTGTTTGAGGTTCTAACCTTGGTCCGTTATCCGGATCGGGGACAGTGCATGGTAGGCAGTTTGACTGGGGCGGTCTCCTCCTAAAGTGTAACGGAGGAGTTCGAAGGTACGCTAGGTACGGTCGGACATCGTGCTAATAGTGCAATGGCATAAGCGTGCTTAACTGCGAGACCGACAAGTCGAGCAGGTACGAAAGTAGGACATAGTGATCCGGTGGTTCTGTATGGAAGGGCCATCGCTCAACGGATAAAAGGTACTCTGGGGATAACAGGCTGATTCCTCCCAAGAGTTCATATCGACGGGGGAGTTTGGCACCTCGATGTCGGCTCATCACATCCTGGGGCTGTAGCCGGTCCCAAGGGTATGGCTGTTCGCCATTTAAAGTGGTACGTGAGCTGGGTTTAAAACGTCGTGAGACAGTTTGGTCCCTATCTGCCGTGGGCGTTGGAAATTTGAAGGGGGCTGCTCCTAGTACGAGAGGACCGGAGTGGACGAACCTCTGGTGTACCGGTTGTCACGCCAGTGGCATTGCCGGGTAGCTAAGTTCGGAAGAGATAACCGCTGAAAGCATCTAAGCGGGAAACTTGCCTTGAGATGAGATTTCCCGGAGCCTTGAGCTCCTTGAAGGGTCGTTCGAGACCAGGACGTTGATAGGTCAGGTGTGGAAGTGCAGTAATGCATTAAGCTAACTGATACTAATTGCCCGTACGGCTTGTCCCTATAACCTTGACGGTTATGAATCAATGATGATTCCTCGCATTTACTCTTTGATGAGAGTTACCCTCGCTTTACTTCTTCCGGATTGAGCAGTGACGTCGCCCCATAGGGGACGGCACTGCGTACAAGTCATGCCTGATGACCATAGCAAGTCGGTCCCACCCCTTCCCATCCCGAACAGGACCGTGAAACGACTTTGCGCCGATGATAGTGCTGCAACCAGTGTGAAAGTAGGTTATCGTCAGGCTGTTACATAGAAAAACCCCGCTAGCGTGTGCTGGCGGGGTTTTTTGCTTTGGAATGCATGCTTTGTAATACATTGCAGACTTGGATCGGGGCGCGGGTCTTTTTGCTCCGCCGGGCACTGCCCGACGTCGCTCTGGTGGGCTTTTTTCATTTGTGCTTCGTGTTTTGTAATGCGCCGCAGACTTGGCTCGGCGTCTCGGGTTTTTTTGCTCCGCCGGGCTCCGCCCGACGTCGCTCGCCAGGCTGTGATATAGAAAAACCCCGCTAGCGTGTGCTGGCGGGGTTTTTTGCTTTGTGCTTCATATTTTGTAACGCGCCGCAGACTTTGCGCCAGGTCCCGTATCTGCGCTTCGCGGGGCTCGGCCCGACCTCGCCGCCTCAATCAGTGCAATAGCCCATCAGCGCGTGCCGCCGGGCTTTTTCCGTCCGGACGATCGGACCCAGCGCATGTTGTACCTGGAATCGGCAGCTCGCAAGGCGTTGCCACGACTGCAAGCTCAACGAACGACAGGTGGCATTGGATGACGTCCGATCAAAAGCGTGGGAAAAAGACCTTTTCCGGCCACGCGACAGAGACGTTTTGTCCATATTGCCGCATATTCGAGAACGCACGCGCAACTAATATTTCCCACATTATTGAATAATTCCTTATTAGAAACTAGTCTCAGTTTCTTATGTGAAACGAGTCATCGGATATTCAAAATCGCAGGCGGATCGACAATTAGATCATATAAAAACGTGTCGGTCTGATGTTGCGCGAAAAATATTTATTTGCAAGCCGCCTCATGTGGCCTGGCTAACACGCTGATATCCTCCCAATACAAATTTCTAATAACGAATTCCGGAGGTTCCATGAAGCTCACCACTCTTTCGCTGCTGACTGCCCTGGTCGTTTCCGACTATGCCTCGGCCGCAATACGCGCTGAAGTCACGCGGACAACGCGCGGCGTCGTCCATGTCAAGGCAACCGACTACCGCAGCCTGGGATATGGCGCCGCCTATGCCTATGCGGAGGATAATGTCTGCATGCTGGCGGATACGGTGCTGACCGTGCGCGGCGAGCGTTCCCGTTACTTTGGCGGTACCGCACATGCCACCGAGCCGCGGAATGGCGAATATGGTGCGGGGCTGGATCTATTCTTCAAGCTGCCGAATGAGCAAAGCGATTTCTTCTTCAAGGGGTATCTCGACCTTGACCAGTTGCGCGCCGGTTATGCGGCCGGTTCAGCGGACGTGCGTGAATTGCTGGCCGGTTTTGCCGACGGATATAATCGTTATCTCAAGGATAAGCGGAGCAGCCTGCCAAAGGCCTGCAAGGATGCCGCCTGGGTAAAACCGATCACGGTCGACGATGTTTATCTGATGATTGCCGAGAAGGCACTGCATGCGAGTGGCGAAGCGTTTGCCGCGGCGATCGTGGGCGCCTCGCGTGATCCGGAAGAGCCGGTAACCCTGGCAAAGACGATGCCGAAAGCCGTGACGTCGATGCCGACCGGTATCCCGGCCGGTGTCGGCAGCAATGCCCTAGCCATCGGCAGTGAAGCGAGCGCAAACGGCAAGGGTATCCTGCTTGGCAATCCGCACTATCCATGGTCCAGCACGGACCGCTTCTACCAGATACACCTGACCGTTCCGGGCCGTTACGATGCGATGGGCGTGAGCCTGGGCGGGCTGCCGATCGTGGCCATCGGTTTCAACCGCAACGTTGCCTGGTCGCATACTGTTACGGCTGCGAAGCATTTCACGACTTTCCGCCTGGCCCTCGATCCGTCAGACCCGACCGGGACGACTTATTACTATGACGGCGCGCCTCGCAAGATGACGGAGCGGACGGTGAGCGTCGACGTGCTGCAGCCGGATGGGTCCGTCGTGGCCAAACAGCGTACCTTCTACTTCAGCCACCAGGGCGCGGTGATCGTCCTGCCGCAGGCGGGTATCGGCTGGACCGCCGACAGCGCTTTCGTGCTGGGCGATGCCAACCGCCTCAACACCCGCCTCCCGGAACAGTGGCTCAAGATGGGCCAGGCCGACGACGTCCATCAGTTGCAGGGCGCGATCCATGCGGTCAAAGGTCTGCCGTGGGTGAATACCGTCGCGGCCGACCGCCGCGGCAATACGCTGTACAGCGACGGCAGCGTCGTGCCGCACATGACGACCGATAAATTCCTCTCCGCCTGCCTGCTGGTGCCCGATCTGCTGGCATTCGACGGCACGCGCAGCGAGTGCGGCTGGGGGCAGGATGCGGGCGCGCCCGAAGGTGTATTCGGCGAGGCCAACGCGCCGGCCACCGTGCGGCAGGATTACGTCGGGAACTCGAACGATTCGTACTGGCTTTCCCATGCCCGCGAGCCGTTGACCGGGCCGGCGCCGTTCGGCTATTCGCCACTGTATGGCCAGGCCGGCGCGCCGGTGTCGTTGCGTACCCGGATCGCCTTCAAGCAGATCGAGAGCATGCTCGAAGAAGAGCAGTTCGTGCGCATGGATGATGTGGAGAACCTGATGTTCACGAACCGTGTCTATGCGGCCGAGCTGGTGGTGCCTGCGCTGTTGAGAGCCTGCGCGAAAGCACTCGACCTGCGCTTGCTGGCCCCCTGCGCCGCACTGACCGGGTGGGACCGGAAGGCCAACGTCGACAGCCGTGGCGCGGTACTGTTCCGCGAATTCTGGAACATCGCCCGCACCACGCCGAACCTGTGGTCGATTCCGTTCGACCCGGCCGATCCGGTCAATACCCCGCGCACCGTTGCCCCGGCTGCGGAACCGGCGCTCCTGGCAGCGCTGCGCACCGCCAGCGCGAAGCTGCAGGCAGCTGGCGTGCCGCTGTATGGGCGACTGGGCGACTTCCAGACTGAAACGCGCAACAACCGGCGCCATGCGCTGCACGGTGGCCAGGGTGACGAAGATGGAACGTACAGCACGCTGCAAATGCGCGGCGCGCTGACGCCGAAGGGATACCAGGACGTGGCATGGGGCACCAGCTATATCCACCTGGTGGGCTTCGACAACGGTGGTCCGGTGGCGAAAGGATTGCTCGCCTACGGCCAGTCGGTCAATCCCCAGTCGGCGCACTATGCGGACCAGCTGCCGCTGTTCACCCAGAAGCGTTTGCCGACCCTGCCGTTCACGGAAGGGCAGATCAAGGCCGAACGCATCCGCTCGCAAGTGCTGACGGAGCGCTGATACCCCGGCACAAGCCCGAGTGCAGGTGACAGTCAAGCGGGAAGTCACCTGCGCGCATTTGATGGCTATCAAAATCGCTGTCGGCTATACCCCCATGATGGACTGGATCTCAAGGGGGCTATCATGCGGATATCGACAAGGCAGCAGCCGACAATACAGCAGCCGACCATACCGCAGCCGACCATACCGCAGCCGACGATACGGCAGCTCGGTTTGTCCTGGCTGCTGTTTGTCATGCTGTTTGTCATGCTGTTTGTCATCACGGCTTGCAACGGTGGCGGCAACGACAGCGCGCAGGTACCGCCTGCCGGCCCGTCCGCGGAACTGACGCGTACCTCGTACGGGGTCGTGCATATCAGGGCGGCCGACTTCGCGGGGATCGGCTTCGGGCTGGCTTACGCCTATGCGCAAGACAATATTTGCATGCTGGCCGACAGCCTCCTGACCGTGCGCGGCGAACGATCCCGCTATTTCGGGGGAGACGCAATGCCCACCGATTCGGTCCACGGCGAATACAGCGTGGTCGTCGACTACCTCAACCTGCACAACTTCAACCTGCGCAACGAAGACAGCGACTTCTTCTTCAAGGCCTACCTCGATCCGTCGCGCCTGCGCGCAAGCTACGAGGGAGGGGGCGCCGAGACCAGGGCGCTCCTGTCCGGTTATGTCGCAGGCTATAACAGCTACGTGCGCGAACACGCGGGCAAGCTGCCCGCCGCCTGCCGCGGCGCGGCGTGGGTCAAGCCGATCACGGTGGACGATGTCTACCTGATGATCGCGGAAAAGGCGCTGCACGCCAGCGGGCAGTTGTTCGCCACCGAAATCCTTGCCGCGGCCCGTGACGAATCGCCGGGTACCATGGGCGGCGATGTGCGCGCGCCGACATGGACGGCCCATGGCCTTGGCAGTAACGCCATTGCACTCGGCGCGGAAACCAGCGTGGATGGGCGAGGAATGTTGCTGGCCAATCCGCACTATCCATGGTTCAACACGGACCGTTTTTACCAGGTACACCTCACCGTGCCCGGCGTCTATGACGTGATGGGCGTGAGCCTGGGTGGCATTCCGATCGTCGTCATCGGCTTCAATAAGGATGTCGCATGGACCCATACGGTAACGAAAGCCGCGCATTTCACCACGTTCCGCCTCCAGCTGGACAGCAGCGATCCCACCGGCATGACCTACCTGGTGGATGGTATTCCACAGACAATTTCGGAACGGGTCGTGGAGGTGCAGTCCCTGCAGGCGGACGGCACGCTGCGCACGAAACGCAAGATATTCCGCGAAACGCCATTGGGCATGGAGATGGCGGCAGGGGGACTGCCCCTGGGCGGCAATGCGATAGTCGTGCTCGGGGACCCCAACCGCCATAACACTCGCCTTGTCGATCAATGGATCGCGATGGGCAAGGCGCAGAACACCGCCGCCTTGCGGGCCGCACTAGGCCGCATGGGGCTGCCTTGGGTGAACACCGTTGCCGCCGACCGGCACGGCGACACGCTGTACGCGGACTATAGTGTCGTCCCCCACGTCGTGCCGGAAAAGTTCGCGCCCGATTGCCTGCTGTTCGCTCCATTGCTGATGTTCGACGGTTCCCGCAGCCGTTGCCACTGGGGGCAGGATTCGGGTGCGCCGCCGGGAATTTTCGGCAGCGCCAGTGCGCCCGTGCTGATGCGCCGCGATTATGTATCGAATTCGAACGACAGCTACTGGCTCACCAACAGCCGCCAGTTGCTGACCGGGCCAGGCAGCGGCTACTCGCCGCTGTACGGGCCGGTCGGCGTACCGCAGCACCTGCGTACCCGGCTGGCATTCGTCGAGCTGGACCAGCGGCTGGAGGAAAGCGGCCGGTTGAGCATGGACGACCTGCAGGCGCTGCTCTTTTCCAACCGCGTCCATGCCGCCGAGCTCGTCTTGCCCGACCTGCTTGCCGCATGCGGCGGCACGGCGGATCAAATGCTTGCCGGCGCTTGCGCGGCGCTGGCTGCCTGGGATCGGAAAGTCGACGCTGAAAGCAGGGGCGCGATCCTGTTCCGCGAATTCTGGCTGCAGGCGTCGGAGTCGCCTGCGTTCCTGTCTGCTTCATGGGCCGTGCCATTCGACCCGGCAGATCCAGTGAACACGCCCAGGGGCATTGCACCGACAGCACTCCCGCCGCTGCTTGCCATGTTGCGCGCAACCGCGGCGCGGCTGGGCGAAATGGGCATACCGCTCGACGCGCCGCTCGGGGAATACCAGGCAGACGTCCGCAACGGAGTGCGGTATCCGATCCACGGCGGCATCGGCGACGTGGACGGTGTCCTCAATGCCCTGCATACAAAATCTTCGTTGACCGAAGAGGGGTATCGCGGCGTGGCATGGGGTACCAGCTACGTTCAACTGGTCGGCTTCGATGACAACGGCCCTGTCGCGCGGGGAATGCTGGCTTACGGACAGTCGACCGATCCCGCGTCGCCGTACTACGCGGACCAGTTGCCCTTGTATGGTTCAAAGCGGCTGGTGCCGCTGCCGTTCACGCAGGAGCAGATCCTCGCGGATGGGAACGTGCAACGATCGACGGTGTCAGACAAATAGGCCTTGCAGAGCCAGGCGGCGCTTGCTATAGTTCTGTCCCTGCCGCAACGCTGTAACGCAAGTGAAAGCGAAGCGAAAGAAAAAGAAGCTTGACGAATCGCACGAAACACCCGATAATCTTGCCTCTCTGCTGCTGACAAACACAACGATTTGTCGCCGGGTCGAACGAAAGTTCAACGAGATCCGCAGCAAGCCCGAAGTTGAAATACTTGGGCAGAATTCTTTAACAATCAACAGTCGATAAGTGTGGGCGTTTGATGTGATGTGCCCAGGACTTCGGTCCTGAAGCTCAAAATATATAGCATCAAACGCTTACACAAGTAATAAAACGTGATCATCTTCGGATGATTCGTCAGTATTCTTGAGTAAGTGACCCCGACAGAAATGTCGGACAACAGAGATTAAACTGAAGAGTTTGATCCTGGCTCAGATTGAACGCTGGCGGCATGCTTTACACATGCAAGTCGAACGGCAGCGCGGGCTTCGGCCTGGCGGCGAGTGGCGAACGGGTGAGTAATATATCGGAACGTGCCCAAGAGTGGGGGATAACGTAGCGAAAGTTACGCTAATACCGCATACGATCTATGGATGAAAGCAGGGGACCGCAAGGCCTTGTGCTCCTGGAGCGGCCGATATCTGATTAGCTAGTTGGTGAGGTAAAGGCTCACCAAGGCGACGATCAGTAGCTGGTCTGAGAGGACGACCAGCCACACTGGAACTGAGACACGGTCCAGACTCCTACGGGAGGCAGCAGTGGGGAATTTTGGACAATGGGGGCAACCCTGATCCAGCAATGCCGCGTGAGTGAAGAAGGCCTTCGGGTTGTAAAGCTCTTTTGTCAGGGAAGAAAAGGGTACGGCTAATATCCGTGCCTCATGACGGTACCTGAAGAATAAGCACCGGCTAACTACGTGCCAGCAGCCGCGGTAATACGTAGGGTGCAAGCGTTAATCGGAATTACTGGGCGTAAAGCGTGCGCAGGCGGTTTTGTAAGTCTGTCGTGAAATCCCCGGGCTTAACCTGGGAATGGCGATGGAGACTGCAAGGCTAGAGTTTGGCAGAGGGGGGTAGAATTCCACGTGTAGCAGTGAAATGCGTAGAGATGTGGAGGAACACCGATGGCGAAGGCAGCCCCCTGGGTCAAGACTGACGCTCATGCACGAAAGCGTGGGGAGCAAACAGGATTAGATACCCTGGTAGTCCACGCCCTAAACGATGTCTACTAGTTGTTGGGTCTTAATTGACTTAGTAACGCAGCTAACGCGTGAAGTAGACCGCCTGGGGAGTACGGTCGCAAGATTAAAACTCAAAGGAATTGACGGGGACCCGCACAAGCGGTGGATGATGTGGATTAATTCGATGCAACGCGAAAAACCTTACCTACCCTTGACATGTCAGGAATCCTGGAGAGATCCGGGAGTGCCCGAAAGGGAACCTGAACACAGGTGCTGCATGGCTGTCGTCAGCTCGTGTCGTGAGATGTTGGGTTAAGTCCCGCAACGAGCGCAACCCTTGTCATTAGTTGCTACGAAAGAGCACTCTAATGAGACTGCCGGTGACAAACCGGAGGAAGGTGGGGATGACGTCAAGTCCTCATGGCCCTTATGGGTAGGGCTTCACACGTCATACAATGGTACATACAGAGGGCCGCCAACCCGCGAGGGGGAGCTAATCCCAGAAAGTGTATCGTAGTCCGGATTGTAGTCTGCAACTCGACTGCATGAAGTTGGAATCGCTAGTAATCGCGGATCAGCATGTCGCGGTGAATACGTTCCCGGGTCTTGTACACACCGCCCGTCACACCATGGGAGCGGGTTTTACCAGAAGTAGGTAGCTTAACCGCAAGGAGGGCGCTTACCACGGTAGGATTCGTGACTGGGGTGAAGTCGTAACAAGGTAGCCGTATCGGAAGGTGCGGCTGGATCACCTCCTTTCTAGAGTCGGCACTGATCGCAAGATCGTGCATCAAACGCTCACACTTATCGACTGTCGAATGAAGAAGAAACAGTAGCACCGCTAGGTAACAATGCGGGTCTGTAGCTCAGCTGGTTAGAGCACCGTGTTGATAACGCGGGGGTCGTTGGTTCGAGCCCAACCAGACCCACCATGTATCAAGCGCACGTAATTCCCTGGGGGATTAGCTCAGCTGGGAGAGCACCTGCTTTGCAAGCAGGGGGTCGTCGGTTCGATCCCGTCATCCTCCACCAAGTTTTTGAGATGTCAAATCTAAGTCCCGAGATTTAGATTTGATCTTTTAGAGATCACTGCTGTTTCGTTCTTTAACAATCTGGAAGAAGTAAAGTTTTATTAAGCGTATTCAGCAATGAATACACTTAGGGTAGTGTTCCGAAAGGAACGCATACAAAAACTCATCAAACACAGTAGTAAATGCTTGCGCTATAGCCGTCAAGGTTATAGGGACAAGTGAATAAGTGCACATGGTGGATGCCTTGGCGATTACAGGCGATGAAGGACGTAGAAGTCTGCGATAAGCTTCGGGGAGCTGACAAACGAGCATTGATCCGAAGATTTCCGAATGGGGAAACCCGGCCTTATAGGTCATCACTCACTGAATACATAGGTGTGTGAAGCGAACGCGGCGAACTGAAACATCTAAGTAGCTGCAGGAAAAGAAATCAACCGAGATTCCCAAAGTAGTGGCGAGCGAAATGGGAAGAGCCTGCATATGATAGTCGGACTGGTAGTGGAAGCCTCTGGAAATAGGCGCCATAGTGGGTGATAGCCCCGTACGCGAAATCAGACCGGTGGTACTAAGTATGCGACAAGTAGGGCGGGACACGAGAAATCCTGTCTGAATATGGGGGGACCATCCTCCAAGGCTAAATACTCGTAATCGACCGATAGTGAACCAGTACCGTGAGGGAAAGGCGAAAAGAACCCCGGGAGGGGAGTGAAATAGATCCTGAAACCGTGTGCATACAAACAGTCGGAGCGGACTTGTTCCGTGACGGCGTACCTTTTGTATAATGGGTCAGCGACTTACATTCAGTAGCGAGGTTAACCGAATAGGGGAGCCGTAGAGAAATCGAGTCCGAACAGGGCGCTAGTTGCTGGGTGTAGACCCGAAACCAAGTGATCTATCCATGGCCAGGTTGAAGGTGCGGTAACACGCACTGGAGGACCGAACCCACTAATGTTGAAAAATTAGGGGATGAGCTGTGGATAGGGGTGAAAGGCTAAACAAACTTGGAAATAGCTGGTTCTCTCCGAAAACTATTTAGGTAGTGCCTCAAGTATCACCATCGGGGGTAGAGCACTGTTATGGCTAGGGGGTCATCGCGACTTACCAAACCATTGCAAACTCCGAATACCGATGAGTGCGAGCTTGGGAGACAGACATCGGGTGCTAACGTCCGGTGTCAAGAGGGAAACAACCCAGACCGCCAGCTAAGGTCCCAAAGATTGGCTAAGTGGAAAACGAAGTGGGAAGGCTAAAACAGTCAGGATGTTGGCTTAGAAGCAGCCATCATTTAAAGAAAGCGTAATAGCTCACTGATCGAGTCGTCCTGCGCGGAAGATGTAACGGGGCTAAGCCAGTCACCGAAGCTGCGGATATCCGCAAGGATATGGTAGGAGAGCGTTCTGTAAGCCTGCGAAGGTGTCTTGTAAAGGATGCTGGAGGTATCAGAAGTGCGAATGCTGACATGAGTAGCGATAATGCGGGTGAAAAGCCCGCACGCCGTAAGCCCAAGGTTTCCTGTTCAACGTTCATCGGAGCAGGGTGAGTCGGCCCCTAAGGCGAGGCAGAGATGCGTAGCTGATGGGAAGCAGGTTAATATTCCTGCACCGTCGTATGATGCGATGGGGGGACGGATCGCGGAAGGTTGTCTGACTGTTGGAATAGTCAGTTTCTGGTTCATAGAAGGTGCTTAGGCAAATCCGGGCACATAATTCAAGGGACTGGGACGAGCGCCCATGTGGTGCGAAGCAATCGGAAGTGGTTCCAAGAAAAGCCTCTAAGCTTCAGTCATACGAGACCGTACCGCAAACCGACACAGGTGGGCGAGATGAGTATTCTAAGGCGCTTGAGAGAACTCGGGAGAAGGAACTCGGCAAATTGGTACCGTAACTTCGGGAAAAGGTACGCCCCAGTAGCTTGACTGCTTTACTGCAGAAGGGTGACAGGGTTGCAATAAAATGGTGGCTGCGACTGTTTAATAAAAACACAGCACTCTGCAAACACGAAAGTGGACGTATAGGGTGTGACGCCTGCCCGGTGCTGGAAGATTAAATGATGGGGTGCAAGCTCTTGATTGAAGTCCCAGTAAACGGCGGCCGTAACTATAACGGTCCTAAGGTAGCGAAATTCCTTGTCGGGTAAGTTCCGACCTGCACGAATGGCGTAACGATGGCCACACTGTCTCCTCCCGAGACTCAGCGAAGTTGAAGTGTTTGTGATGATGCAATCTACCCGCGGCTAGACGGAAAGACCCCATGAACCTTTACTGTAGCTTTGCATTGGACTTTGAACCAATCTGTGTAGGATAGGTGGGAGGCTTTGAAGCGGGGACGCCAGTTCTCGTGGAGCCAACCTTGAAATACCACCCTGGTTTGTTTGAGGTTCTAACCTTGGTCCGTTATCCGGATCGGGGACAGTGCATGGTAGGCAGTTTGACTGGGGCGGTCTCCTCCTAAAGTGTAACGGAGGAGTTCGAAGGTACGCTAGGTACGGTCGGACATCGTGCTAATAGTGCAATGGCATAAGCGTGCTTAACTGCGAGACCGACAAGTCGAGCAGGTACGAAAGTAGGACATAGTGATCCGGTGGTTCTGTATGGAAGGGCCATCGCTCAACGGATAAAAGGTACTCTGGGGATAACAGGCTGATTCCTCCCAAGAGTTCATATCGACGGGGGAGTTTGGCACCTCGATGTCGGCTCATCACATCCTGGGGCTGTAGCCGGTCCCAAGGGTATGGCTGTTCGCCATTTAAAGTGGTACGTGAGCTGGGTTTAAAACGTCGTGAGACAGTTTGGTCCCTATCTGCCGTGGGCGTTGGAAATTTGAAGGGGGCTGCTCCTAGTACGAGAGGACCGGAGTGGACGAACCTCTGGTGTACCGGTTGTCACGCCAGTGGCATTGCCGGGTAGCTAAGTTCGGAAGAGATAACCGCTGAAAGCATCTAAGCGGGAAACTTGCCTTGAGATGAGATTTCCCGGAGCCTTGAGCTCCTTGAAGGGTCGTTCGAGACCAGGACGTTGATAGGTCAGGTGTGGAAGTGCAGTAATGCATTAAGCTAACTGATACTAATTGCCCGTACGGCTTGTCCCTATAACCTTGACGGTTATGAATCAATGATGATTCCTCGCATTTACTCTTTGATGAGAGTTACCCTCGCTTTACTTCTTCCAGATTGAGCAGTGACGTCGCCCCATAGGGGACGGCACTGTGTACAAGTCATGCCTGATGACCATAGCAAGTCGGTCCCACCCCTTCCCATCCCGAACAGGACCGTGAAACGACTTTGCGCCGATGATAGTGCTGCAACCAGTGTGAAAGTAGGTTATCGTCAGGCTGTTATACCGAGGAAGACCGCTGCGAGTGTAGCGGTCTTTTTCATTTAGTGTAGAGGTAAGTCAGGTAATAAAGAATTCTGGCACCGCGCCTAATGCGCGAGCCGAACCGGTCAAGTCTGATGACCATAGCATGTCGGTACCACCCCTTCCCATCCCGAACAGGACCGTGAAACGACTTTGCGCCGATGATAGTGCTGCAACCAGTGTGAAAGTAGGTTATCGTCAGACTAGTTATACAAAGAAACCCTGCCAGTGATCTGGCGGGGTTTTTTTACTTTGGATGTGCCATTTCCGTAGTACGTTACGGACCTGGATCGCTGTCCCGGGTTTTTTTGCTCGGCCGGGCACTGCCCGACCTTGCTCCACGAACAGGACCGTGAAACGACTTTGCGCCGATGATAGTGCTGCAACCAGTGTGACAGTAGGTTATCGTCAGACTAGTTATACCGAGAAAAGCCCACCAGTGATCTGGTGGGCTTTTTTCATTTCTACTCATGGATTGTCGTGCAGTTGAGCTTCGTTTCAAGCTGTCGAATGCGCCGATTGCTCCGCCGGGCACTGCCCGACGTCGCTGCTGCAACCAGTGTGAAAGTAGGTTATCGTCAGACTAGTTATACCGAGAAAAGCCCGAAATGCACTGAGCGCGATCTTGAGCGCGCTCAGGCTTTTCGAGGCTTTTTTCATTTCTACTCATGGATTGTCGTGCAGTTGAGCTTCGTTTCAAGCTGTCGAATGCGCCGATTGCTCCGCCGGGCACTGCCCGACGTCGCTGCCGCAACCAGTGTGAAAGTAGGTTATCGTCAGACTCGTTATACCGAGAAAAGCCCGAAATGCACTGAGCGCGATCTTGAGCGCGCTCAGTGCATTTCGAGGCTTTTTTCATTACTGCGCCGTATTGGCGGCTACCACCGTGGTGCCATCTGCTCGCCCGGCATGGCGTCGTAAGGGGAAGCCCAGCCAGGAATCGCTTTCAGCCTTTCGACCCAGGCGCCGATGTGGGGCCAGCGGCCGGCAATGTCGATGCCGCTCTCGTCTTGCGGGAAGAACTGATAGCCGCTCAGGGAAAAGTCCGCGATGGTCGGGCTGTCGCCCACGATGAATTCGCGGCTGGACAAGTGCTTGTCGACGATATTGAATGCGCCTTCTATCCGGCCGAGCAGGAATTTCATCACGACAGGATCGGGTTCAACCTTGCCGAATGCCTTCATGAACCGGTAGGTGGCGAAATAACTGGTGAATTTGTGGTTATCGAACAGCAGCCAGCGCAGCACTTCGAACTGCTCGCTTTCCGTGGCACCGCCAAAACGGCCGTGTTTTTTCGCCAGGTGCGTGAGGATCGCGCCGGATTGCGTCAGCCGCAGGGGGCCGTCTTCCAGGATAGGCACTTCGCCCATCTCATTGTGTTCATCGCGCCAGGCCGGGTCGGTGCTGATGCCCTTGAAAAAGTCCACGTAGACGGTATCGAAGGGCACGTCCAGGGCCCGCAGCATGAAGGCAACCTTGAAGGCGTTTCCGGACTGGCCGAAGCAGTGAAGACGGTACATGGAATCCCCATTTGATTATCGTTCCGTCATCATAATTCACATCACGCCCGTTGGGGGCGACAAGCTCACTGCGATGCCGATTGCTCCGTCGCCGCAACCACGGTGACCGGCTCGGCGGCCTTGGTACCGCGGCTGATGCTCTCGCCATCGTTCTTGCGCAGCGTCCAGAACATGCCGGCGGAGAGGATCGTCAGCCCGGCCAGCGTCAGGAAGGCGTGGTGCAGCGCGCTCGTCAGAACAACCCGGTCGGTCTGCGGCATGTCGCCCAGGTACCACCCCGTGATCAGCGAGCCGCAGGCCAGGCCGAAGCTCATCGACAATTGCTGCATCGAGCTGGCCATCGTGCTGGCCATGCCGGAATCCTTCTGGTCGACATCCGCATATGCGATCGTATTCATGCTGGAAAACTGCAGCGAATTGAAGAAGCCCTGGCAGAGCGACAGCGTGACGATCATCCAGATCGGCGTGCCCAGCTGCACGAAGGAGAACATCGCGATCGTCACGCCGATCAGCGCCGTATTCACGATCAGCACCTGCCGATAGCCGAACCTGGCGAGCAGCCGTGCGGAAAAGAACTTCATGAACATGGCCGCCGCGGCCGACGGCATCATCAGCAGGCCCGATTGCCATGCCGGCAAGCCGAGGCCCAGCTGGTACAGCAGCGGCAGCAGGAAGGGCAGGCCGCCGACACCGAGCCGGGTGAAGAACCCGCCCAGCACCGATACGCGGAACGTGCGGATCTTGAACAGCTGGAGGCGCAGCAGTGGAAATTCCTCGCGCATGGCGTGCCATGCATATGCCGCCAGCAGGCAGACCGAGATCACGAACAGTACGCCCCATGACGTAATGTCGAGCCGGTGCTCGCCGAAGATCTCCAGCAGCCATGACAGCAGCGCGACACCGGTGCCGAACAGGATCAGCCCCATCACGTCGAGCGGGCGCTGTTCTTCGCTGCGGTAGTCGGGCATGTATTTGTGGGCCAGCCAGATCGCCGCCACGCCGACCGGCACGTTGATGAAGAAGATTTCGCGCCACGACATCCAGTGCACGATCAGGCCGCCGACTGTTGGCCCCAGCAAGGGTCCGATCAGCGCGGGGATGATCACGAAGTTCATCGCTGTCAGCAACTCCGCCTTGGGGAAGGTGCGCACGATGGTCAGCCGGCCCACCGGCATCATCATCGCCGCGCCGAAACCTTGCAGCAGCCGCGCCGCCACCAGCATCGGCGAATTCACGGAAAGGCCGCACAGTACCGACGCGATCGTGAAGATGGCGATCGCCGTCATGAACACGCGCCGCGTACCGTAGCGGTCCGCCATCCAGCCGCTGACGGGAATCGCCACGGCGAGGCTGAGGATATAACTGGTGACGACGGCCTTGAGGCTCAGCGGCGTCACCATCAGGCTGGCCGCCATGCTGGGAATCGCGGTATTGACGATCGTGGAGTCGAGTTGCTCCATGAAGAGGGCCGAGGCGACGACCCATGGCAGGTAACGCTTGGTGATGGTTTCTGTGCTGGACATTGAACGGCTGCAGGAATGCTGCAGGGTTGGCTGCAGGGTTGGCTGAGTAGGAGTCGTCCAGCGATTGTTGCATAAAGCCGCAAAGCGCGAAGCGCGTTGCCGCCGTGGCCCTACTTCAGGGGTAGCAGCGCCTCCAGCAAGGGAGCAGTGGCGTCGGCCAGCCGTTCCAGGCTTGCTTCGCGCAGCGCGCCCAGGTCGACGCCCCGGTCGCCGCGCAGTCCCGCCCAGTGCAGCAGTGCGGCGCAGGCACCCGGCGCATCGAACACCCCGTGCAGGTAAGTGCCCAGCACTTGCCCGTCGGGCGACACGGCGCCCTCGGGACGGCCATCGATCTCGAATGCCGGGTGGGCAAGCGCGCCGCCGCTCGAGACGCCCATGTGGATTTCATAGCCGGTGACGGGGGCGTCGGCGAACAGGCAATGGCCGTCCACCTGCTGCAAACGCTTCTCCTGCGACATCGCGGTCGTCATGTCGAGCAGGCCGAGGCCGGCCGAGTCGCCAGGCGCGCCTTCCACGCCGTGCGGATCCAGTACCGACCGTCCCAGCATCTGGAAGCCGCCACAAATGCCGATGACCTTGCCGCCGTAGCGAAGGTGGCGGGCGATCCGTTCCGGCCACCCCTGCGCGCGCAGCCAGGCGAGGTCGCCGCGCGTGTTCTTGCTGCCAGGGAGGACGATCAGGTCCGCCGGCGGGATCGCATGGCCCTCGCGGATGAATTGCAGGTCTACGTCCGGATGGGCGCGCAGCGCGTCGAAATCCGTGTGATTGCTCATGCGGGGCAGGCTGGGCACCACCACACGGAACGCCCCCTTGTGTTCCTGCACCGGCTGCACCGCGTCTTCCGCATCGAGGAACAGGCCATGCAGGTAAGGCAGCACGGCCAGCACCGGCTTGCCGGTCTGCGCTTCGAGCCAGTCGAGGCCCGGCTCCAGCAATTTGATGTCGCCACGGAAGCGGTTGATGACGAAGCCGATCACGCGTGCCCGTTCGCTCTCCGACAGGCACGAGAGCGTGCCCACGAGGTGCGCGAACACGCCGCCGCGGTCGATGTCGGCCACGATCACCACCGGGCAATCGACAGCTTCCGCGAAACCCATGTTGGCGATGTCCCGGTCGCGCAGGTTGATTTCCGCCGGACTGCCGGCACCCTCGACGATGACGGCGTCGTATTGCGCAGCCAGCCGCGCATGTGAATCCAGCACCGCGGCCATGGCCACTGTCTTGTACTGGTGGTAGTCGCGCGCATTCATCTCGGCGCGCACCTTGCCATGGATGATCACCTGGGCGCCGATGTCGGACGATGGCTTCAGCAGCACGGGGTTCATGTCGGTGTGCGGAGCGATGCCCGCCGCCTGCGCCTGCAGTGCCTGCGCGCGGCCGATCTCACCGCCATCGCTGGTGACCGCGCTGTTCAGCGCCATGTTCTGCGGCTTGAACGGCGCCACCGACACGCCATGGCGCCTGAGCAGCCGGCACAGTGCCGCCACCACCGTGCTCTTGCCGGCGTCGGACGTGGTGCCTTGCACCATCAGCGTCTTGTAGGGAAATCGCATGTCAGCGCTTCCGGTGCTGGCGCGCGATATCGAGCTTTTCGCACAGCATCTCGGCACCCTGGACCATGCGTGGTCCGGCGCGATTCACCAGGTGGCCGTCGATGGTGAACAGGTTGTCATTCTTCGTGGCGAGCAGGTTCGGATATTGCCGCCACATGGCCGCGCCGCCCTGTTCCTTCTCGGCCGTGCTGAACACGGCCTCTGGATCTTCCTTCAGCACCGCTTCGATGCTGACCACGGGAGCCGTCACCTTTTGCGAGGCAAAGATGTTTTCGCCGCCGCACAGGCGCAGCGCATCGCTGACGATGTGCGCGCCATTGAGCGTGTACAGCGGCTTGTCCCATACCTGGTAGAACACCCGTACCGGCGGGCGGCCCGCATACTTCGTGCGCACGGTGGCCAGGCGCTTGCGCAAGTCCGCGGCCGCCGCTTGCGCCGCCTGTTCGGTGCCGGCCAGCTTGCCCATCGCAACGACGTTGTCGGGAATCCTGTCCAGCCTTGCCGGTTCGCTGTGGAACAGCGGGATGCCGAGCTTGCGCAGCAGTTCAACCTGGCGCTCCGAGCTGCCATGGCGCCAGACCACGATCAGGTCCGGCTTCAGGGCCAGCACCCGCTCCAGGTCCACCTCGCGGTTGCTGCCGACGCGGGGTATCGCCTTGGCCGCTTCCGGGTAGTCGCTGTAGTCGACCGCCCCAACGATCTTGCTGCCGGCACCGGCCGCGAACAGCAATTCGGTGACATGGGGCGCCATCGAGATCACGCGCTCGGCGGGCTTCGCCAGCGTGACCATCTTGCCGTCGTCGTCCCGCACGGAGACCGCGGCGTGCGCGGACAGGACCGCCAGCAGGGCGGGCAGCAGTACCAGGTGCTTCATTGAATTTCCTTCCATTGTTTCAGCGCGTCGGCAAGGCGCGTCCAAGCCGCTTCGTCGGGCGGCAGGCCGAGGCGGATTCCGCGTGGTCCGTCACGGAACAGCCGCACCCAGATGCCGCGCCGCGCCATGTGTTCATGAAATGCTTCCGGCATGGCTTCCGGCCACCAGCGGAACAGGCTCGAACCGGATGAAGCAATGCCGTGCGCCGCCAGCAGCGCGTCGAGGCGGCGGCCCGCTTCATCCAGCGCCTTGCGCGTGTGCCGGTGCCAGGCGTCATCCAGCAGCGCGGCCTTGCCGATAAACTGCGCGGGACCACTGACTTGCCATGGTCCCAGTTCCTCGTCGAGCGCGGCCAGCAGGCCGGCATGCGCGGCGACGAAGCCGAGCCGCACGCCGGCCAGGCCGAAGAACTTGCCGAGCGAGCGCAGCACGATCAGCCCGGGGCGCTCCGCCTGGTCGGCCACGCTGTGCGTATTGTCCGTATCGGCGAAGGCTTCGTCCACGACGAGCCAGCCGCCGCGTGCCGCGAGCGTGTCCGCCCAGCGCAGCAGGTCGTCCCTCGGCACTGTCGCGCCGGTGGGATTGTTGGGATTGCAGACGACGACCACGTCGCTGTGCTCGACCGCGTCGCCGAGTTCGGGGTAGGGGACCAGCCGGGCGGTATGGCCATGGCGCGACCAGTGATGCGCGTGCTCCGCATACGACGGCGCCGAGACGGCGATGCGTGAGGGTGCACGCAGCCGCGGCAACGCCTGGATGGCCGCCTGGGTGCCGGCCACCGCCAGCATGCGTGGCGCGCCGTAGTAGCGGCAGGCGGCCGCCACCAGCGCCTCGTCCCGCTCGGGCAGGCGATGCCACGCATTGCCCGGCAAGTCCGGCACCGGATACCAGTGCGGGTTCAGGCCGGCCGACAGGTCCAGCCAGTCGGCGTGGCCGTACAGCCGGCTTGCGTCGCGCAGGTTGCCACCGTGTTCAGGCATGCCGCACCCCCAGTGCCATCACGGTCGCTGCACCAAGCCACGAGACTGCGAGCCACAGCAGCGTGGTGCGCCAGACGAGGCGCCACGCACGCTCGATGTCGGCGGCGGTCGCCGGCATGCCCCGGCCCAGCGGCGGGCGCTGCTCGATTTCGCCGTCATAGCGCGCCGCGCCACCCAATGCCAGGCCGAGGGCCCCGGCACCGCTGGACATCACCGGCCCCGCGTTCGGGCTGCTCCACGCCGGCGCCTGCTCGCGCCAGCAACGCCATGCCATGCGCCTGCCCGCAGCACCCGGCGCAAGCAGCACATACGAGAGGGCGGTCAGCCGTGCCGGGATGTAGTTCAGCGCGTCGTCGATCCGCGCCGCGACACGGCCGAAATACAGGAAGCGCGCATTCCGGTAACCCCACATCGCATCGAGCGTGTTCGCCAGGCGGAACAGCAGCGCGCCGGGACCACCGGCAACGGCAAACCAGAACAGGGTGCCGAACACGGCATCGTTGCCGTTCTCCAGCAGCGACTCGGCGCTGGCCTTGGCCAGGTCCGCTTCGTTCGCGTCGACGGTGTCGCGGCTGACGATGCGGCCCGTCAGTTCGCGTGCCGCCGGCAAGTCGCCGCGGCAGAGGGCATTGGCGATCGGCAGGTTATGGTCGCGCAGGCTGCGCAAGCCGATGCAGAAGTACAGCAAGGCCGCGTGGGCCAGCACTCCCGCTACGCCACACAGCCACATGGCCAGTGCCGTCAGCGGCAGCACGGCCAGTATCCAGCCAGCCGCGCCACGCAGCAAACGTCCGCCACCGTTGTTCAGGCGGCGTTCGAGCGCGCTGGCGACATTGCCGAAACCGACCAGTGGATGAAAGCGCCGCGCCTCGCCCAGCAGCAGGTCGAGCGCCACGCCGGCCGCCAGCAGCAAGGCAACCGCCGGCCACGACAGCCCGCTCAGCATGCGGCACCCTTCAGCACCAGCGGCAGGCCGGCGGCGACGAAGACGACGTTGTCGGAAGCCGCCGCGATCGCCTGGTTCAGCCGGCCCGCTTCGTCGGCGAAGGCGCGCGTGACGGCACCGAACGGCACGATACCCATGCCCACTTCGTTCGACACGAAGACCACATCGCCAGCGCCGCTGTCCAGCTGCGCCAGCAGGGCGGCGCGTTCGTCGTGGAAGCGCCGCGGCAAGGCGATCGCGCCGACCTCGGGATAGTCGGTAGCGTCGGCGAACAGCAGGTTGGTGAGCCACAGCGTCAGGCAGTCGACCAGCACCAGCCGGTGCGGCGCACGCCACTGTTCCAGTGTCGCCGCCAGTGCGAGCGGCTCCTCGACCGTGGCCCAGTGCGCCGGCCGGTCCGCGCGGTGTGCCGCGATCCGCCGCGCCATCTCGGCATCGCCGGCGCTGGCCGTGGCAACGTAGACGATGTCCTTGCCCGACTGCGCGGCAAGCCGTTCGGCATGCGCGCTCTTGCCGGAGCGTGCGCCACCCAGTACCAGTGTGCGGCTCACGGCACGGCCCTCGACAGCAGGGCCGCCGCCGCTTCCGGATTCGACGGGAAGTAGCCGTGGAAATACGACGCCGTCAGCGAACCGATACGGTAGACCGCTTCGCCCCGCGCGCCGGACGGGTTCTTGCTCGTGTATTCCATCACGGGCGCCGCCGACTCCAGCCGCGAGTAGTGGAATGTATGGCCGCGCAGCGTGCCTTGCGGTGTCGGCATGGCTTGCGGGCCGAGGCCGGCCAGCCGTTTCTGCACGACCACGTGGCCCGGCAGCAGGCCGGCCATTGGCCACGCACCAGCGCCGTCGTCCAGCGTATCCGCCAGCACCATCATGCCGCCGCATTCCGCCAGGATCGGCTTGCCGTCCGCATGGGCAGCGCGGATCGAGGCGCGCCAGATGCCTGCTTCGGCCAGGCGCGGCGCATGCAGCTCCGGATAGCCGCCCGGCAGGTACACGGCATCGGCCGCTTGCGGTACCGGTTCGTCGGCCAGCGGCGAGAAATACACGATGTCGGCGCCGAGCCGGCGTATCACTTCCAGATTGGCCGCGTACACGAACACGAACGCCGCATCGCGCGCGATGGCCACGGTCTTGCCGGCCAGCGTGGCCGGTACCGGCCCCTCGGGCGCGGGCGCGTCGAAGTGCACGGGGGGCAGTGCGTTCCATGCGGCTTCGTCGAACACCAGCTGGTCGGCCAGTTCGTCGAGGATCGCGTCCACTTCATCCACTTCGTCCGGCAGCACCAGGCCCAGGTGCCGCTCCGGCAGCGAGCGGCCCTGCTTGGGCAGGGTGGCAAACAGCGGAATGTCGCGCAGGGAGGTTTTCACCATCGCGGCGTGGCCCGCGCTGCCGACGCGGTTGGCGATCACGCCGGCCATCGCCACGGGCCCGTAGTCGCGCAAGCCGTGCACCAGCGCGCCGGCGGTCTGCGCCATCGCACCCGCATCGATCACGGCCAGCACGGGCACGCCGAACTCGCGCGCCAGGTCGGCCGCCGACGGCGTGCCGTCATACAGGCCCATTACGCCTTCGATCAGGATATCGTCCACTTCCATTGCCGCCTGCGCCAGCAGCCGATGGCAGCGTTCACGGCCGACCATCCACAGGTCCAGCGATTCGACCGGCCCGCCGCTGGCGCGGCCCAGCACCATCGGGTCGATGAAATCCGGGCCGCACTTGAAGACGCGCACGCGGCGGCCGGCCCGCACCAGCTTGCGGGCCAGGGCCGCGGTCACCGTCGTCTTGCCCTGGCCGGATGCCACGGCGGCGATCAGTACCGCGCGGGCGCCCATCACCACTCCGTTCCGGCCTGGGCCGCGATGCCGGCCTTGAACGCGTGCTTGACTACGTTCATTTCCGTGACGGTGTCGGCGATCTCGATCAGCTCGGGCGGCGCGCCGCGGCCGGTGATGACCACGTGCTGCATCGACGGGCGCTCCAGCATGTCGGCGATCACGTTTTCCACATCCAGGTAGCGGTACTTCAGCGCGATATTCAATTCGTCGAGCACCACCATGCCGATCGCCGGGTCGGCGAGGAAGCGCTTCGCCTGCTCCCATGCCTCGGCGGCCTTGGCGATGTCGCGTTCGCGGTTCTGGGTTTCCCACGTGTAGCCTTCGCCCATCGCATGGAAGCTCACTTCCTCGGGGAAGCGGCGCAGGAACTGTTCTTCGCCCGTGGCCATCGCGCCCTTGATGAATTGCACGATGCCGACCTTCATGCCGTGGCCGAGCGCGCGGATGGCCATGCCGAAGCCGCTCGAACTCTTGCCCTTGCCATTGCCGGTATTGACGATGATGATGCCGATTTGCTTGTCGGCGGCGGCGATCTTCGCATCGATGATCGCTTTCTTGCGTTCCATCCGCGCGCGGTGACGCTCGTTCAATGCCGCGGTATCGTCGGGAGTGGTCATGCGGTAGCCTCTCTGGGAATGAAGATCGTGCGGGCGCCGTGGCGCACCGTCTCGATCGGATGGTGCAGGTAGTCGGAAAGGATGTCGGCCTGCATCACGTCGCCGCGCGGGCCGGCCAGCCAGCGGCCATCGCCCATCAGCAGGAGCGCGTGCGTCGAGATGCCGTATGCCAGGTTCAGGTCGTGGCCGATCATCACGATGGTCTTGCCCTGTTCGCGGCACAGTTTCGCCAGCAGGCCCATCACGCTCACCTGGTGCGCCAGGTCGAGCGCGTTGGCAGGCTCGTCGAGCAGCAGCAGCGGGGTATCCTGGGCCAGCAGCGCGGCGATCGCCACGCGCTGGCGCTCGCCGCCGGAGAGCGTGCGCACGTCGCGCGAAGCGAGGTCCGCCACTTCCATCGCGGCCAGCATGCGCAGGGCGATCGCGTGGTCGTCGCTGTCCTCCCAATACCGCTTGCCGTGATAGGGGTGGCGGGCCGACAGCACCGTTTCCAGCACGGAGTAGGCAAAGGCGTCGCTGCGCGACTGGGCCAGGAAGGCACGCTCGCGCGCCAGCGCTTCCAGCGGCCAGTCGGCGAGCGCGCGGCCATGCAGCAGGACGCGGCCGCCATCCGGCTCGCGCAGCCCGGCCAGTGTGCGCAACAGCGTACTCTTGCCGGCGCCATTGCGGCCGATCACGCTCCAGCATTCGCCGGGGCCGACTTGCCAGTCCAGCTTGTCGGCCAGCAGGCGGGCGCCGATCGCCAGGCGCAGATTCTCGGTGGAGATCATCGTTGTGGCGGCGTTCGTCATTTGCGCAACCGGTGCAGTTGATACAGGAACACGGGCGTGCCGATCAGCGCGGTCACCACGCCCACCGGCAACTGCTGCGGCGCGATCACGGTGCGCGCCAGCGTATCGGCCAGCACCAGGTAGGCGCCACCGGCCAGCGTGGCGGCCGGGATCAGCACGCGGTGGTCCGGCCCGAAGGCGAAGCGGCAGGCATGGGGCACGATCAGGCCCACGAAACCGATGCTGCCGGCGGTGGTGACCGCGCTGGCCGTCAGCAGTCCGGAACAGAAGAACAGGCCCTTGCGCAGCGGGCCGACGCGGATGCCGAGCGTGCTGGCCGCTTCGGCATGCAGGGCCAGCACATTCATCGAGCGGGCGGTACGCAGCGCGAAGGCCAGGCCGGCGACCAGCACGAGCCACGGCAGCCAGCGCACCGGCGCGCCGGACAGGTCGCCGATCATCCAGAACACCATGCTGCGCAGCCGGCTTTCGGGGGCGATCGACAGCATCAGCATGATCAGCGCCGCGCAACCGGCCGAGAGGATCGTGCCGGTCAACAGCAGCAGGGCGGTGCCGCCCTCGGCGGCGCTGCCGCCGCGCATGTCGCGCCGCGCCAGCAGGTACAGCAGCATGGAGATGGCCACCGCGCCGATGAAGGCGGCCAGGTCGACCATCCATGCGGCGCACATCAGCATCAGCGCCAGCAGGGCGCCGACCGCGGAGCCGGCCGAGATGCCCAGCACGTAGGGGTCGGCGAGGGGATTGCGCAGCAGGGTCTGCATCATGACCCCGGCCAGGGCCAGCGTGGCGCCGGTAACGAAGGCAGTCAGTGCACGGCTGGCGCGCAGGTCGAGCAGGGTGGCGGCCAGCGTATCGGCGCGGCCGTGAATGAGTTCTTGCAGCGCGCCGGGCAGGTCGGCGAGCGGGATGGCGACGGAGCCCGTGACGCCCGCGAACAGCAGGCTGGCGATCGACGCCAGCAGCAATCCGGCGGTGACGATACCGGTGCGGTAACGCAGGTGGGCGGAGAGTGGATGCATGTTCTGCCTGGAGGAAGGCGCCGGGCGCATTGGCGCGCCCGGCAGCTTAGCATTACTGTGACTTTACTACCCGAGCTTTACTACCCGTGCTTTACTGCTCGGGCTTTACTGCTCGGGCTTCACTACGCGGGCTTCGATTACTTGAAGCCGTAGCGGAGTGCGGCGAACACGTTCGAGCCGCCGGTCTGGTAGTAGCGCGCAAGCTCGTAGTTCCTGTCGCCCACGTTGTTCCAGCGGACCAGCGCCGACCAGTCCTGGTTGAAGCGGTACGTTGCGTACAGGTTCACCACGCCATAGCCGGGCAGGCGGTTGCGGTTGCCGGCGTCGTCGAAACGATCCGATGACAGCTGCAACTCCACGCCGCCGCGCGCAGCGCCCATGTCGTACTCGGCCACGAAATTCGCGTGACGCTTGGCGCGGCGCTGCAGGCGCTTGCCGGTGGTTTCGTCCTTCGGATCCTGGATATCGGCATTGGCGATCAGCAGCAGCTTGCCCATCTGGCGCTCGGCCGACAGCGACAGGCCTTCCAGCAGCGCCTTGTTGATGTTGTAGGCGCAGCCGTACTGGTAGCCGGGATACGGGCACGGCGAAGTGTTCAGCAGCAGGTTGTCCAGCTTGTTGCGGTAGTACACCGCGGCCAGTTTCTGGGTGCCGTCGTCGTAGCGCAGGCCCGCTTCCGTATTGCGGCCTTCCTCGGGGCGATTTTCCTTGTTGCCATAGCCCGGGTAATACAGCTCGTTATAGGACGGCGCGCGGAAGCTGGTGGCGAAGCTGGCCTCGGCGCGCAGCGCGCTGGTGATGCGGTAGCCGTAGCCGACCGAGCCGGTGGTCTTCGAGCCGTATTCCGAGTTGTCGTCGTGGCGCACGCCCACGTTGGCCAGGTGCGCACCGCGCTTCAGGCTGTAGTTGGCCGCGAACGCATTGTTGTGGCGCGTGCGGTTCAGCGCCGCGGTGGAGCCGTCGACTTCTTCCTTGCGGTGTTCATACAGCACCTGCAGGTTGTCGCTGCCGATGCGGAAATCGTTCTGGAAGGTGAAGGTGCTGGTCGTGGTATCGATCTGGCTGGAACCGAACGGGCCGACGTCGTAGAACGAGCCGGACTTGTCGCGCGATTGCGAAGCCTGCACCAGCATGGTCCAGAAGGGCAGGAACTGGTTGCGCGAGTAGACCCCCACGTTGCTGACCGTTTGCGTGCTGTAGGCATCGAAGGTGGCGCTGTCGTAGTCGGATTCGGTATCGGTATACAGGAACATCGCGCCCAGCTCATGGCCGGGCGCCAGCTTGTAGGCCACCTGGCCGGCCGCGCCCTTGCGATCGTAGCCGTCGTCGTCCGGGTCGAAGTTGGCGCTGGGCAGGCGCGTGGCCGAGAAGCCGTCGGACCGTTCCTTCGAGATGGAGAACGCGTAGCTCAGCTGGTCCGTGCCGCCGGAAATGGCCGCATCGGCCGCGAAGGTCCTGTCGCTGCCGCCACCGACCGATGCCGAGATCGCCGGAGCGCCTTCGCCTTTTTTCGTGAACAGCTGGATTACGCCGCCGATGGCGTCGGCTCCGTACAGCGTGGACAGCGGGCCGTAGACGATCTCGATGCGCTCGATGGCCGACAGGGGAATGCCGTTCCAGCTGGCCGAGCCGGTCGATGCCGAGGCGATGCGGATGCCGTCTACCAGCACCACGCTCTGGTTGCCGTTGGCACCGCGGATGAACACGTTCGACGCCGCACCGGGGCCGCCGTTACGGGTGACTTCGATGCCGCGCTGGCGCTGCAGCAGTTCGGTAATGGAGCCGGCCCCGGAGTTGGCGATCTGTTCGGCATTGATCGTGACGGTGTCGCTGATCACTTCGCTGGCCAGTTGCGGCGTGCGGGTGGCGGTGACGATGATGGAATCGATGGCAGTGGCCTGGGCGTGTACGGCCGGCGCGGCAATGGCGAGCGCCAGCGACGCGAGCGCCGCCTGGGATGCAACAGGAGAGGTCATGGCAAATCTTTGTAAAGTGGAGCAACCGGCCAACGTCCCCGCAGGCCGGATTGAACAGAGCCGCTCCGCAACGGGGCGGCTCCACCTGGTTTGGCCGGTATCCGGGCTGGCAGGCATCACGGTCCGGCCTTCCCATGCAATTGCACAGTGGCTGTCGCGGACCGCTGCCGCGCTGCGATTGCTCGCGCGCGGCTGCCTGCTTACCGTTGCGGGGGCAGCATACGTTGGCCGATCAGGAGACCTGGCTGCGTATTTCCCGTTTAACTGCGCTCGAGGACTCGGGCGCGGGCACCAAAACCGCGCAATTATAAGGTATGGCGTAACTACCAAGCACGTATCAAGCGCCTACCAGGCACACACGAAGCAGGGATCAAGCGCTTGCAGGCATCACGAAAGCACCAGCCGGACAACTTCGCCGTAGCCGATGCGGTGCGGCCGGGACGCCGCGGCAAGCGCCGCCTGCTCCAGCGGCGCGCCATCGGCCAGCGTGGCGGCCAGGCGCATGGTGCCGGCATGGCAGACCACGATGGCGCGCGCGCTGCCATGCCGGCGGATCCTGGCCAGTGCGGCGGCCACGCGGCGCGCCACGTCGAGCACGGATTCGCCGCCGCCGGGGCGGTCATGCAGCAGGTCGGCCGCCCAGGCATCGACCTGCGCGCGGGGGATATCGTTCCAGTTGCGGCCTTCCCAGTCGCCGAAATCCATTTCAGCCAGGTCGGCGTCGTACAGCACGGCGGGCGACAGCAGGCTGGCGAGGGCGGCGCAACGGCGCAGCGGGCTGGAAAACACCGGGACGTCTCCCGGCAGCCCCAGGTCGCGCAGCGCCGCATGCACGCGCGCCAGCTCATCGGGATCCACCGGCAGGTCGCTGCGGCCATAGCAGATGCCTTCCGCCGCGGCCGGACGAGGGTGGCGCACGAGAATTAATTTCATCCGCGTGAGCTCCATCTGTGTCAGCCCCACCGCGCCAGCACGCACACATAGAAGGCGATTTCCGCCAGCTGCTGGACGGCGCCCAGGCCATCGCCGGTGTAGCCGCCGAGGCGTTGCCGCAGCTTGCAGGCGAACCACAGCGTGACGAGCACCATCGCGCCGGTGCCGATGGCAATGGCGCGCCAGTCCAGCCAGCCCAGCGCCGTTGCCGCCAGCACGGCGGGAACGCAGCAGGCCGCGGCGATGGCGAATTCGGGGCCCGTCATCTGCTGGGCCATCGGCTTGGCCTTGCCTTCGGCACGCGCGTAGGCCATCCGCCAGATCAGGCTTGCCGCCATCAGGCGGGACAGCGGATGGGCGATGCACAGGGCGGCCACCGTGGCCAGCGGGGGCAGGTGGGACAACGCGGCGCATTTTACCGCCAGCATCAGGAGGATGCCGATCGCGCCATAGGCACCGATCCGTGAATCCTTCATGATCTCCAGCGCACGCTCGCGCGTCATGCCTCCGCCCAGGCCGTCGCAGGTGTCGGCAAAGCCGTCTTCGTGGAATGCTCCCGTGAGATAGATGCTGGCCGCGGTGGACAGCAGCACGGCGACGGCGGGCGGCAATACCAGCGTGGCGGCCCAGTAGATGGCCGCGGCGATGGCGCCGACCACCAGTCCGACGAGCGGGAAGTAGCGTGACGCATGGTGCAGCCAGTGCGGCTCGAAGCCGACCCACGCCGGGATCGGCAGCCGTGTGAAGAATTGCAGCGCGATGAAGAAGAGCCGCAGCTGCAGCATGGTCAGTGCTTCCCGCTGACCTGGGCCGATGCGAACGTGGCCATGCGGTTCAGGAAGTTGACGGCGGCATGGAGCAGCGGCAGCGCCAGTGCGCTGCCAGTGCCTTCGCCCAGGCGCAGGTCCAGCTGCAGCAGCGGCTTGCCGCCCAGCGTTTCGAGGAGCTGGCGGTGGCCGTTTTCGTTCGAGCAATGGGAGAACACGCAATAGTCGAGGATCGCCGGCTGCAGCCGCGCCGCCACGAGCAGGGCGCTGGTGACGATGAACCCGTCGATCAGCAGCACCATGCGGCGCTCGGCCGCGCGCAGCATGGCGCCGGCCATCATGGCGATCTCGAAACCGCCGAAGGTGGCCAGCACGTCCAGCGGCGCAGTGGCCGTGGCGTGGCGCGCGGCCGCGGCTTCGATCACGCGGCCCTTGTGCTGCACGCCTTCCGGGCCGAGGCCCGTGCCGGCGCCCACGCAGGCAGCGGCCGGAATGCCCGTCAGCTTGTGCATCAGCGCGGCGGCGGCGGTGGTGTTCCCGATGCCCATTTCGCCGAAGCCGATCACGTTGCCCGGCAGTGCGTCGACCAGCGCGGCGCCATGCGCGAGCGCCTGGGCACATTGTTCGGCCGTCATGGCCGGTTCCACCGCGAAGTTGCGCGTGCCGCCGGCGATCTTGCGATCCGTGAGGCCGGCGCGGGTGCCGAAGTCGTGCGCCACGCCGGCGTCGATGACCTGCAGCGCGCAACCGTTCTGCGCGGCGAACACATTGATGGCGGCGCCGCCGGCCAGGAAGTTCTCGACCATCTGCCAGGTCACATCCTGCGGGAAGGCGGAGATGCCTTCGGCCACCACGCCATGGTCGCCGGCGAAGACGAGGATGGCCGGCGCGTCGATCGCCGGCGACGTGGTGCGCTGGATCATGCCCACCTGGTGCGCAAGGGTTTCCAGCATGCCCAGGCTGCCTGGCGGCTTGGTCTTGTAGTCGATGGCATGCGCGAGGCGGTCGGCCAGCGCCGCATCGGCCGTGGAGGCGACGCCGGGCACACTGAAGGGGACGCGCGCGGGCGCGCTGATTGGCACGCTCGGGGACGCGGAGGCGGGCAGGGTCATGGCAGGCGATCGATGGGGAAAGCGCGAATTATAATGGGGCGATGCGCATCCTCATCATCGAAGACAACCCCGACATCGTCGCCAACCTGTATGGCTTTCTGGAGCCGAAAGGCTATGTGCTGGATTCGGCCTCGAACGGCTATGGCGGGCTGGCGCTGGCGACCGAGCACGAATATGACGCCGTGGTGCTGGACGTGATGCTGCCCGGCCTGAATGGCCTGGACCTGTGCCAGAAGCTGCGCGGCGAGCTGCGCAAGGACATGCCGGTGCTGATGCTGACCGCGCGCGACACGCTGGAAGACAAGGTGGCCGGTTTCGACAGCGGCGCCGACGATTACCTCGTCAAGCCGTTTTCCCTGGTCGAGCTGGAAGTGCGCCTGAAGGCCCTGGTGCGGCGGGCCAAAGGCGGCCATGCGGCCAACGCCGTGCTGGCGTTCGGCGACCTGACCTTCAATACCGAAACGTTCGAGGCCAAGCGTGCCGGCCGCCCGCTGGCGCTGACGAAAACCGGGTATACGATCCTGCGGCTGCTGATGCGCGAGGCGCCGAAGGTGGTGTCGCGCGAGCAGGTGCTGCACGAGGTGTGGGGCGACAATCCGCCGGATACCGACGCGCTGCGCGTGCACATCCACGCCCTGCGGCAGGCGCTCGACAAGCCGTTCCCGCATCCGATGCTCCACACGATCTCGAAGATCGGCTACAAGCTGGTCGAATCCGATGCGTGAAACGGAACCGCTGCGCAAGGGGAATTCACTGCACAAGGTGGACTCGCTGCATAAAGGGGACGCACTGCACAAGGGGGACACACTGCACAAGGGGGACTCGCTCCGCAAGGAGGATTCGCTGCGCAAGCGGATCACCGCGGCCTACCTGACGTTTGCCACGGTATCGTCGGTATTCTTTGCCGTGATCGCCGCGCTGGCCGTCGAAGGTATCGAAGTGCGCCTGGTCGACGAGCGCCTGGAGGAAGTGGCCGCGTGGGCCGGCCCGCGCCATGCTGGCGGATTGCCGGTGGAGATGCCGGCTGGCCTCAGCTACCACCTGGGCGACAATATTCCACGCTCGCTGCGCCCGCTGGCGGAAGGCGTGCACGAAGTCACCGTCGACGGTGTCGACCTGCACGTGCTGAAAGGCCGGAATGCCGAGGGCGAGTTCGCCGTGGTCGACCATGACAGCGCCTATGAAAAGATCGAGCTGGTGGTCTATTCGATGTTCGCGGTGGCGTTCCTGGGATTCATGGGTTTTGCCGTGCTGCTGGGGCGCTTCCTGGGCAACCGCATCGTCAATCCGATCGTCGAGCTGGCGGGTGCGGTGGACGCGGGGGTGGCGGAGTTGCCGCTGCAGGAACGCGGCGACGAGCTGGGCCTGCTGTCGCGGATGATCGCCAGCCATACGGCCGAGCTGCAGGAGTTTCTCGATCGCGAACGCTTTTTCACCGGTGACGTCAGCCATGAACTGCGTACGCCGCTGACCGTGATCGCGGGGGCGGCCGAGGTGCTGCTGGCGCGAACGGAGCACGATCCGGTGCTGCACGCGCCGGCCGAGCGCATCTACCGCGCTGCGCGCGATGCCAGCGATATCACGTCGATGCTCCTGCGGCTGGCGCGTTCGCCGGAGCGGCTCGAGTGGACGCGGATGTCGGCGCAGGCGCTGGCGCTGGAAGAAGTGGCGCGCTGCCAGGGACTGGTTGCCAGCCGGCCGCTCCAGCTGCGGTATGGCGGCGGCGCCGACTTCGACGTGCATGGCGTGCGCGAACTGGTGCAGGCTGCGATCGGCAACCTGGTGCGCAACGCTTGCCAGTACACGGAGCACGGCCATGTGGAAGTGCGGCTGGAAGGGCGCAGCGTGATCGTCGAAGATACCGGACCCGGCTTGCCGCCAGCCGCGCGGTCGCGCTTGCGAGGCGAACCGATTCCGGCGGATGCGCGGGGCTCGTCCGGCACCGGGCTTGGACTGGGGCTGGTGCAGCGGGTCTGCGCCCACCTCGGCGCCACGCTGGTGCTCAGGGAGAGTGCCGCGGGCAGCAGTATCGAGATCCGCTTTCCCGCGCTGCCGGGTCGAACCGTCGACGGGGCCACGTTAACTCATCTTTAACAGGTGTTTGACGCGACGTTTACTTGCATGGCGGTATCGTTGACGCTTCGATTCCGGAGTTTCAACGGTGAAGATTTCAACCCTGCCGCGCATCGGCGCCTCCATGTTGACGCTGGGCGCTTCCACGTTCCTGGTGCTGGCCTATAACGCCAGTTTCTGGAGGACGTTCTTTTCGGCGACTGGCGGCATACGGCTTGGCAACCTGCCGGTGTACGTGGGGGCGTTTGCCGCCCTGGTGCTGCTGTTCAACGCGGTACTCACACTCGTCAACTTCCGCTTCGTCATCAAGCCCGTGCTGACGGCGCTGTTCCTGGGTGCGTCGTTTGCCTCGTATTTCATGAACCGCTACGGCGTGGCGATCGATGCGTCGATGGTGCAGAACGTGGTCGAGACGGATACCCGGGAAGCGCACGAGTTGCTGAGCTGGCAGATGCTGCAAACCGTCACGCTGCTGGGCATCGTGCCGTCGCTGCTCGTGTGGCGGCTGCCGCTGCGCTTTCCACCCATGCGGCGCGGCCTGTTTCTGAAGCTGGGTACGGTCGTATTGTCGGTGGTGGCGGTGACCGCGCTGCTGATGCTGCTCTTCAAGACCCTGGCACCCGCAGTACGCGAGCACCGCGAACTGCGTTTCCTGCTGACGCCCACCAATATGTTCCAGGCTACGCACGGCTACCTGAAACGCAAATGGGCTATGCCGGCCGTGATCGCCCCGCTGGGCAAAGATGCGGGGCGGGGCGTCAAGTGGGCCGCAGCGCGGGGGCGGCGCACGGTCACGGTCATCGTGGCTGGGGAAACCGCGCGGGCCGCCAATTTCTCGCTGAATGGTTATGGCCGCCAGACCAATCCCTTGCTGTTGGCGCAGCCGGGCCTGATCAATTTCCGTAACGTGAGTTCATGCGGCACAGCGACGGCGGTGTCCATACCGTGCGTATTTTCCAACCTGGGCCGCCATGACTACACCGCCGACAAGGCAGCCAGCCGGGAGGGTTTGCTGGACGTGCTGAGCCATGCTGGCTTCGATGTGCTCTGGCGCGACAATAATTCCGGCTGCAAGGGCGTGTGCGACCGTGTCCGCTATGAGGATGTGTCGCGCCCGCAGCCGGGCATGCCGCCCTGCGGCGCCGAAGAGTGCCATGACGAACAGCTGCTGGCCGGGTTGCGGCAAGCGATCCACGATTCCACCAGGGACCTGGTGATCGTGCTGCACCAGAAGGGCAGCCATGGGCCGGAGTACTGGAAGCGGTATCCCGCGGCGTTCGGCAAGTTCGGGCCGGTCTGCCGGACCAATGAACTGGAAGAGTGTTCGCGCGAGTCCATCGTGGCGGCGTACGACAACACGATCCTTTATACCGATCTGGTGCTGAGCAAGACGATCGACCTGTTGCGCGCCGCCTCGGCCGAAGACGATGTCGATACCTCCATGCTGTATTTCTCGGACCACGGCGAATCGCTGGGCGAACACAATATGTACCTGCATGGGGCGCCTTATATCATCTCGCCGGCCGAGCAACGCCAGGTGCCGATGATGCTATGGATGTCCGATGGCTTCCGCGAACGGTTCCGGATCGATCATGCATGCCTGGCCGCGCGTACCGCCCAGCCGTTTTCCCACGATAACGTGTTCCATACAGTGCTGGGCATGCTGAACGTGAACACGGCTGTGTATAACCCGAAGCTGGATGTGGTCCATCCATGTTCGCGTGATAACTGAGCTATTCAAATCGGCTCCGCTGATCGGCATGGATCGGTGGCGCAATGCTTGTGATTATTTATTCAAGCAATTTCCGAGGCTTGCCAAGCGGAACGAGGCTGGCTATAATTCTGTCCCTGTCGCAACGAACTAGTGAAAACGAAACGCTGCGACAGCCAAGTTTGTTTCCGCTGAGTCAACATTGCAGAAACAGGCGGAGAAACTGAGGGGTTGACGAGCTGCACGAAACATCGCATAATCTCATCTCTCTGCTGCTGACAAACACAACGATTTGTCGACAACGCGGCAAGGCCTTCAAGGGCAGAATTCTTTAACAATCAACAGTCGATAAGTGTGGGCGTTTGGTGTGATGTGCCCAGGACTTCGGTCCTGAAGCTCAAAATATATAGCATCAAACGCTTACACAAGTAATAAAACGTGATCATCTTCGGATGATTCGTCAGTTATTTGAGTGAGTGACCATGTCGGAAACGACATAAAACAGAGATTAAACTGAAGAGTTTGATCCTGGCTCAGATTGAACGCTGGCGGCATGCTTTACACATGCAAGTCGAACGGCAGCACGGGCTTCGGCCTGGTGGCGAGTGGCGAACGGGTGAGTAATATATCGGAACGTGCCCAAGAGTGGGGGATAACGTAGCGAAAGTTACGCTAATACCGCATACGATCCAAGGATGAAAGCAGGGGACCGCAAGGCCTTGTGCTCCTGGAGCGGCCGATATCTGATTAGCTAGTTGGTGAGGTAAAGGCTCACCAAGGCGACGATCAGTAGCTGGTCTGAGAGGACGACCAGCCACACTGGAACTGAGACACGGTCCAGACTCCTACGGGAGGCAGCAGTGGGGAATTTTGGACAATGGGGGCAACCCTGATCCAGCAATGCCGCGTGAGTGAAGAAGGCCTTCGGGTTGTAAAGCTCTTTTGTCAGGGAAGAAAAGGGTACGGCTAATATCCGTGCCTCATGACGGTACCTGAAGAATAAGCACCGGCTAACTACGTGCCAGCAGCCGCGGTAATACGTAGGGTGCAAGCGTTAATCGGAATTACTGGGCGTAAAGCGTGCGCAGGCGGTTTTGTAAGTCTGTCGTGAAATCCCCGGGCTTAACCTGGGAATGGCGATGGAGACTGCAAGGCTAGAGTTTGGCAGAGGGGGGTAGAATTCCACGTGTAGCAGTGAAATGCGTAGAGATGTGGAGGAACACCGATGGCGAAGGCAGCCCCCTGGGTCAAGACTGACGCTCATGCACGAAAGCGTGGGGAGCAAACAGGATTAGATACCCTGGTAGTCCACGCCCTAAACGATGTCTACTAGTTGTTGGGTCTTAATTGACTTAGTAACGCAGCTAACGCGTGAAGTAGACCGCCTGGGGAGTACGGTCGCAAGATTAAAACTCAAAGGAATTGACGGGGACCCGCACAAGCGGTGGATGATGTGGATTAATTCGATGCAACGCGAAAAACCTTACCTACCCTTGACATGTCAGGAATCCTGGAGAGATCCGGGAGTGCCCGAAAGGGAACCTGAACACAGGTGCTGCATGGCTGTCGTCAGCTCGTGTCGTGAGATGTTGGGTTAAGTCCCGCAACGAGCGCAACCCTTGTCATTAGTTGCTACGAAAGGGCACTCTAATGAGACTGCCGGTGACAAACCGGAGGAAGGTGGGGATGACGTCAAGTCCTCATGGCCCTTATGGGTAGGGCTTCACACGTCATACAATGGTACATACAGAGGGCCGCCAACCCGCGAGGGGGAGCTAATCCCAGAAAGTGTATCGTAGTCCGGATTGTAGTCTGCAACTCGACTGCATGAAGTTGGAATCGCTAGTAATCGCGGATCAGCATGTCGCGGTGAATACGTTCCCGGGTCTTGTACACACCGCCCGTCACACCATGGGAGCGGGTTTTACCAGAAGTAGGTAGCTTAACCGCAAGGAGGGCGCTTACCACGGTAGGATTCGTGACTGGGGTGAAGTCGTAACAAGGTAGCCGTATCGGAAGGTGCGGCTGGATCACCTCCTTTCTAGAGTCGGCACTGATCGTCAAGATCGTGCATCAAACGCTCACACTTATCGACTGTCGAATGAAGAAGAAACAGTAGCACCGCTAGTATGAATGCGGGTCTGTAGCTCAGCTGGTTAGAGCACCGTGTTGATAACGCGGGGGTCGTTGGTTCGAGCCCAACCAGACCCACCAAGTATCAAGCACACGTAATTCCCTGGGGGATTAGCTCAGCTGGGAGAGCACCTGCTTTGCAAGCAGGGGGTCGTCGGTTCGATCCCGTCATCCTCCACCAAGTTTTTGAGATGTCAAATCTAAGTCCCGAGATTTAGATTTGATCTTTTAGAGATCACTGCTGTTTCGTTCTTTAACAATCTGGAAGAAGTAAAGTTTTATTAAGCGTATTCAGCAATGAATACACTTAGGGTAGTGTTCCGAAAGGAACGCATACAAAAACTCATCAAACACAGTAGTAAATGCTTGAAGCTATAGCCGTCAAGGTTATAGGGACAAGTGAATAAGTGCACATGGTGGATGCCTTGGCGATTACAGGCGATGAAGGACGTAGAAGTCTGCGATAAGCTTCGGGGAGCTGACAAACGAGCATTGATCCGAAGATTTCCGAATGGGGAAACCCGGCCTTATAGGTCATCACTCACTGAATACATAGGTGTGTGAAGCGAACGCGGCGAACTGAAACATCTAAGTAGCTGCAGGAAAAGAAATCAACCGAGATTCCCAAAGTAGTGGCGAGCGAAATGGGAAGAGCCTGCATATGATAGTCGGACTGGTAGTGGAAGCCTCTGGAAATAGGCGCCATAGTGGGTGATAGCCCCGTACGCGAAATCAGACCGGTGGTACTAAGTATGCGACAAGTAGGGCGGGACACGAGAAATCCTGTCTGAATATGGGGGGACCATCCTCCAAGGCTAAATACTCGTAATCGACCGATAGTGAACCAGTACCGTGAGGGAAAGGCGAAAAGAACCCCGGGAGGGGAGTGAAATAGATCCTGAAACCGTGTGCATACAAACAGTCGGAGCGGACTTGTTCCGTGACGGCGTACCTTTTGTATAATGGGTCAGCGACTTACATTCAGTAGCGAGGTTAACCGAATAGGGGAGCCGCAGAGAAATCGAGTCCGAACAGGGCGCTAGTTGCTGGGTGTAGACCCGAAACCAAGTGATCTATCCATGGCCAGGTTGAAGGTGCGGTAACACGCACTGGAGGACCGAACCCACTAATGTTGAAAAATTAGGGGATGAGCTGTGGATAGGGGTGAAAGGCTAAACAAACTTGGAAATAGCTGGTTCTCTCCGAAAACTATTTAGGTAGTGCCTCAAGTATCACCATCGGGGGTAGAGCACTGTTATGGCTAGGGGGTCATCGCGACTTACCAAACCATTGCAAACTCCGAATACCGATGAGTGCGAGCTTGGGAGACAGACATCGGGTGCTAACGTCCGGTGTCAAGAGGGAAACAACCCAGACCGCCAGCTAAGGTCCCAAAGATTGGCTAAGTGGAAAACGAAGTGGGAAGGCTAAAACAGTCAGGATGTTGGCTTAGAAGCAGCCATCATTTAAAGAAAGCGTAATAGCTCACTGATCGAGTCGTCCTGCGCGGAAGATGTAACGGGGCTAAGCCAGTCACCGAAGCTGCGGATATCCGCAAGGATATGGTAGGAGAGCGTTCTGTAAGCCTGCGAAGGTGTCTTGTAAAGGATGCTGGAGGTATCAGAAGTGCGAATGCTGACATGAGTAGCGATAATGCGGGTGAAAAGCCCGCACGCCGTAAGCCCAAGGTTTCCTGTTCAACGTTCATCGGAGCAGGGTGAGTCGGCCCCTAAGGCGAGGCAGAGATGCGTAGCTGATGGGAAGCAGGTTAATATTCCTGCACCGTCGTATGATGCGATGGGGGGACGGATCGCGGAAGGTTGTCTGACTGTTGGAATAGTCAGTTTCTGGTTCATAGAAGGTGCTTAGGCAAATCCGGGCACATAATTCAAGGGACTGGGACGAGCGCCCATGTGGTGCGAAGCAATCGGAAGTGGTTCCAAGAAAAGCCTCTAAGCTTCAGTCATACGAGACCGTACCGCAAACCGACACAGGTGGGCGAGATGAGTATTCTAAGGCGCTTGAGAGAACTCGGGAGAAGGAACTCGGCAAATTGGTACCGTAACTTCGGGAAAAGGTACGCCCCAGTAGCTTGACCACTTTACTGTGGAAGGGTGACAGGGTTGCAATAAAATGGTGGCTGCGACTGTTTAATAAAAACACAGCACTCTGCAAACACGAAAGTGGACGTATAGGGTGTGACGCCTGCCCGGTGCTGGAAGATTAAATGATGGGGTGCAAGCTCTTGATTGAAGTCCCAGTAAACGGCGGCCGTAACTATAACGGTCCTAAGGTAGCGAAATTCCTTGTCGGGTAAGTTCCGACCTGCACGAATGGCGTAACGATGGCCACACTGTCTCCTCCCGAGACTCAGCGAAGTTGAAGTGTTTGTGATGATGCAATCTACCCGCGGCTAGACGGAAAGACCCCATGAACCTTTACTGTAGCTTTGCATTGGACTTTGAACCAATCTGTGTAGGATAGGTGGGAGGCTTTGAAGCGGGGACGCCAGTTCTCGTGGAGCCAACCTTGAAATACCACCCTGGTTTGTTTGAGGTTCTAACCTTGGTCCGTTATCCGGATCGGGGACAGTGCATGGTAGGCAGTTTGACTGGGGCGGTCTCCTCCTAAAGTGTAACGGAGGAGTTCGAAGGTACGCTAGGTACGGTCGGACATCGTGCTAATAGTGCAATGGCATAAGCGTGCTTAACTGCGAGACCGACAAGTCGAGCAGGTACGAAAGTAGGACATAGTGATCCGGTGGTTCTGTATGGAAGGGCCATCGCTCAACGGATAAAAGGTACTCTGGGGATAACAGGCTGATTCCTCCCAAGAGTTCATATCGACGGGGGAGTTTGGCACCTCGATGTCGGCTCATCACATCCTGGGGCTGTAGCCGGTCCCAAGGGTATGGCTGTTCGCCATTTAAAGTGGTACGTGAGCTGGGTTTAAAACGTCGTGAGACAGTTTGGTCCCTATCTGCCGTGGGCGTTGGAAATTTGAAGGGGGCTGCTCCTAGTACGAGAGGACCGGAGTGGACGAACCTCTGGTGTACCGGTTGTCACGCCAGTGGCATTGCCGGGTAGCTAAGTTCGGAAGAGATAACCGCTGAAAGCATCTAAGCGGGAAACTTGCCTTGAGATGAGATTTCCCGGAGCCTTGAGCTCCTTGAAGGGTCGTTCGAGACCAGGACGTTGATAGGTCAGGTGTGGAAGTGCAGTAATGCATTAAGCTAACTGATACTAATTGCCCGTACGGCTTGTCCCTATAACCTTGACGGTTATGAATCAATGATGATTCCTCGCATTTACTCTTTGATGAGAGTTACCCTCGCTTTACTTCTTCCGGATTGAGCAGTGACGTTGCCCCATAGGGAACGGCGCTGCGTACAAGTCATGCCTGATGACCATAGCAAGTCGGTCCCACACCTTCCCATCCCGAACAGGACCGTGAAACGACTTTGCGCCGATGATAGTGCTGCAACCAGTGTGAAAGTAGGTTATCGTCAGGCTGTTACATAGAAAAACCCCGCTAGCGTGTGCTGGCGGGGTTTTTTGCTTTTGGCCATTCAAATTGTTACCGAAAAAACTGGGGACAGGCTCCGATTTCGCCGCGAAACCTCTAACGAAACCGGGGACAGGCTCCGATTTCGAAACCAGTGACAGGCTCCGATTTCGACAGGCTCCGATTTCGTCGCGAAAGTTGCAAGGAAACGGTGACGGGCTTCAACTGCGAAGAGACTTTCGAAAACAATCGGAGCCTGTCACTGGTTTTGCGTGCCGTAAGGGCGTATGGGAGCATGGGTGTCACATCCCCGACGAGCCGTCTGACATTAGGCATGATCGGGCCGTTACGTGGAGAACGCGTCGACGCAAGCTGGCGGGTTTTCGAGCGTCTTGGCAGCGACAGGCAGGGGAGCCCAAGCGCAAAAAAGCCCCTGTCCAGTTACCTGGCAGGGGCTTTTCGATGACAGTAATTATGGAATTCGCGGCTCAGATTCCCCAGACGACGTTGTCGCCGCCATCCCGCGCCGCACGCAGCATCTCCAGCAGCGGGTAGGCGCGTTGCGCGAAGCCGATATGGTTTTTCTCGGCCATTTCCGCCGACTCGTCCTCGTCGGGCAGGTGATGGGAATGCGAGTGGTTGGCATGCTCGGCATCCACTTCCGGGTGCAGCTTGCTCAGCGCGACTTCCTGCTCGAGCAGCTTAATGGCGTGGGCCGCCTCGGCAGCCGTGATCACGCCGCGCGTGTGACTCTTGCTCAAGACATCCAGGATGCGATGGGCATGTTCCTGGTACATCGTGACATCGGGCGATGTCTGGGATTTGAATGTGATTAACATGGCGCTTCCTGACATATTGTTTTAATGCTTCAACGATATCACGGCTTGCCGGCAAACCCCGGCGCGCATGCCGGCGCTTCAGTTCAGCTTGAATGAGCGGAGGAACATGTCGATGTTTTCCGCATCGACCGCCTTCTCGGGGCCGATGACGATTACCTGGTAGGCGCGTTTGTCGCGGGCCACGAACCTGCCATGCAGCTCCATCGGCCTGCCATTGCTCGCGCCATGGGCCTCGATGTCGATACCGCTGTCCCGCACGGCTTCCTTGGAGACATTGCCACCGATATTGCGCACCATGGCCGTGCGCATCGAGCGGACCGCCTGTTCGGCCTGGGTTGCGTCCGCGAGCGTGGCACTGCCGACGGCGAACATGGTGCCGTCGACTTCGGCCGCTGTCATCGTCATCGACGCTTCACGGCCATCGAGCGAGACCGTGCGGGTGTGCGTCGCCGGTTTGGCCGGGAAAAGCACGGAATACGGCGCGTCCGCCGCGCGGTAATCGCGCCAGTCGAACTTCGGGCTGCAGGCACTGACGACCGTGGCGAGCGCCACCGCCACCGGAATCGAAAAGGAAAGTCTCATGCACCGATGGTAGCAGCCTCCGAACCCCCGCGCCATCGGCATGCTGGTCCAGCGGGGCGTCACGACGAGCGCAGCACCCTGCGGAACTGAATGGCTTCGGCCACATGCTTGAACTGCACGGTATCCGAACCGGCCAGGTCGGCAATCGTCCGCGCTACCCGCAGTACACGGTGATAGGCCCGGGCCGACCAGTGAAATTGCAGCATGGCCTTGTGGAGCATGTCCTGGCCGGCCCGCTCGGGCTTGCAGTGCCTGTCGATCTCGCGCGAGGTAAGGTAGCGGTTGCTTTTGTCTTGCCGCGCCAGCTGCCGCTGGAACGCCGCTTCCACGCGGGCCGAGATGACTTGCGAAGACTCCCCATCCTCGGGGGCGTGCAGCATTTCCGTCGACACCGGGCCCACCTCGATCTGCATGTCGATGCGGTCCAGCAGCGGACCGGAGATCCGGTCCTGATAGCGGTTAATCGTGTCTTGCGAGCACTTGCACTGGCCGGAAAGCTGCCCGTGGTAGCCGCACGGGCAAGGGTTCATGGCCGCCACCAGCTGGAACCGCGCCGGGAACTCGGCCTGGCGGGCGGCGCGCGAGATCGTCACGCGCCCGGACTCGAGGGGCTCGCGCAGCACTTCGAGCACGCGGCGGTCGAATTCCGGCAATTCGTCGAGGAACAATACGCCGCAATGTGCCAGCGAGATCTCGCCGGGGCGCGGCACGCTGCCGCCGCCCACCAGCGCCACGCCCGACGATGTGTGATGCGGTGCGCGAAACGGGCGCATCTTCCAGGCCGCCGCGGTGAACGAGCCCGTCAGCGACTGCACCGCGGCCGCTTCCAGCGCTTCATCGTTTGTCATCGACGGCAGCAGGCCGGCGAAACGCGAGGCCAGCATGGTCTTGCCCGCGCCGGGCGGGCCCACCATGATGATGCTGTGCCCGCCCGCGGCAGCTACTTCCAGCGCCCGCTTGGCATGCCACTGCCCTTTGACTTCGGCGAAATCGGGGTGCTCGGCGCGCGCCGGTTGCAGTGCCGGGCGGTGCCGCGCCAGCCGGACGGTATCGTCGGCCGCGCAGAAGTGGTTGCACACTTCCAGCAGCGTGGCCGCCGGGAAGATTGCCGCGCCATCGACCAGCGCCGCTTCGTCCGCGTTCGCCAGCGGCAGGATGAAGGCGCTGTGCGCGCGTGCCCGCTGCATCGCGAACGTCATGGCCAGCGCGCCGCGGATCGGCCGCAACTCGCCGGTCAGCGACAGTTCACCGGCGAATTCATAACGCGCCAGGGGAGGGGAGGGGATCTGGCCGGAGGCGGCCAGGATGCCGATCGCGATCGGCAGGTCGAAGCGGCCGGATTCCTTGGGCAGGTCGGCCGGCGCCAGGCTGACGGTGATGCGGTGGTTGGGCATCTCGAAGCCCGCGTTGACGATGGCGGCGCGCACGCGGTCGCGTGCTTCCTTGACTTCCGTTTCCGCCAGCCCGACGACGTGGAAAGCCGGCAAGCCGTTGGCGAGATGGACTTCGACGCTGACTTCCGGCGCTTCGATGCCGTTCAGCGCACGGCTTTTCAGGACGGCCAGGCTCATGATTCCCCGCTACAAGCTGTGGATGAAGAAGACGATCCTGCATCCTAGGCGCTTGCGGCGGGCGCGGCCTTGCGCCGCGATAAAGGAGAAAAATCCGCGAAAAGTCGTTACAGCGGCGCCTTCTCGGCGGCGATCTTCGCCTCCAGTTCGGCCAGGCGGGTTTCCAGCAACTCCAGGCGGTTGCGGGTCTTGGCCAGCACCTGGGCCTGGATGTCGAATTCCTCCCGCGTTACCAGGTCCAGCTTGGAAAAGCCCTGGGTCATCATCGCCTTGACGTTGCGCTCGATATCCTTGGCGGGCGAATTTTCGATGACGTTGTTGATCTTGGATTGCAGGTCGGTAAAGAAGGCGTTCATGTCCACGATGGGCTCCAGGTGAGGTTTTTCGCACAAATGCACCACAATGGTGCCAGTACGAAGATTATTTGGTGCGAAACAGGCGTCGCGCAGCGCGGCTCGGCTATCAGCTCAGCAACTATTTGCTGGCACGCATTCTGCTTTAGCTAAAGGGACAACGAGTCAGACGAATTTTAAACCGCAATAAAAGTTCACTCAAAAGGAAATCGCCATGTCATACCCGAGCAAGCGCTCCGCCCTGTCCATCGCCGTACTGTTCGCGTGCATCGCGGCAGGCCAGGCCCAGGCACAGGAAGCCGCCGCGACACCCGAGGCGAAACCGGACAATGAGATCAGCTTTAACGCGGCCGTTACCAGCGATTACCGTTACCGCGGTATTTCGCAAACCCGCCTGAAACCGGCACTGCAAGGCGGCGCCGACTGGGTCAACAACCCGACAGGCTTCTATGCCGGCACCTGGCTGTCCACCATCAAGTGGGTCAAGGACGGCGGCGGCGACGGCAGCGTCGAATGGGACGTGTATGCCGGCAAGCGTGGCGACATCGGTTCCGGCTTTACGTACGACGTGGGCGGCCTGGGCTATATCTACCCCTCGAACTCCCTGTCGACCAGCGCGAACACGTTTGAATTGTACGGGCAGGTCGGCTTCGGCCCCGCCACCCTGAAATATTCCCACTCGCTGACCAACCTGTTCGGCTTCGCCGACAGCAAGAACAGCCAGTACCTGGATGCTTCCGTCAACCAGGAGCTGGGTGGCGGCTTCATCCTGAACCTCCACGTGGGCCACCAGAAAGTCAAGAATAACGGCTCGGCCGATTACACCGACTGGAAAGTGGGCGTCACCAAGGACTTCGGCGTTGCCACGGTATCGCTGGCCTATGTCGATACCAATACCGAAGCGTACGTCGCACCGAACGGCAAGAACCTGGGCAAATCAGGCGCCGTGCTGACCCTGTCCAAAACTTTCTGAAACACAAAACGAGGCCTGCCATGAAAATGATTACCGCCATCATCAAGCCGTTCAAGCTGGACGAGGTGCGTGAAGCCCTGTCCGCGATCAACGTGCAAGGGATAACCGTGACCGAAGTAAAAGGCTTTGGTCGCCAGAAAGGCCACACGGAGCTGTACCGCGGCGCCGAATACGTGGTCGACTTCCTGCCCAAGACCAAGATCGAAGCGGCGGTCGACGACGCAATCGTCGAGCAGGCCATCGAAGCCATCGAAACGGCCGCCCGTACCGGCAAGATCGGCGATGGCAAGATTTTCGTGTACAACCTGGAACAGGTCATCCGTATCCGGACCGGCGAAACCGGCAACGATGCGCTTTAACTTAACGATGCGTCAAAGGGGAAATCGATGAAAAAAACGATAACGAAATGGCTGGCCGGGGCAGCCATGCTGATGGCGTTCAGCGCGGCGCCGGCCTGGTCTCAGGAAGCGGCGCCGGCCGACGCGCCTGCCGCCACCGCCACCGCCACGGCGCCTGCCGCCGTTGACACAGCACCCGCGGCGGCACCAGCGGCCGCGGCACCCGCCGCAGCCGAAGCAGCACCGGCCGCCGCGCCCACGCCACACAAGGGCGACACCAGCTGGATGTTTGTCTCCACGCTGCTGGTCATCATGATGTCGATTCCCGGCCTGGCGCTGTTCTACGGCGGCCTGGTGCGCTCGAAGAACATGCTGTCCATCCTGATGCAGATCTTCACGATCTTCTCGCTGATCATCGTGCTGTGGTGCCTGTATGGCTACTCGATTGCGTTCACCGAAGGCAATGCGTTCTTCGGCGGATTCGGCCGTGCGCTGCTGAACGGCATCTATGACCCCGTCGCCGGCACGTTCGCCTATGCGGCAACGTTCAGCAAGGGCGTCGTCATTCCCGAATTTATCTTCGTCGCCTTCCAGGGCACGTTTGCCGCCATCACCTGCGGCCTGATCGTCGGTGCCTTCGCCGAGCGCGCGAAATTCGCCGCCGTACTGGCCTTCATCGTGATCTGGTTCACCTTCGCCTACCTGCCGATGGCGCACATGGTCTGGTTCTGGGCCGGCCCGGACGCGATCACCGATGCCGCGTCGCTGGCCACCGTCACCGCCAAGGGTGGTTACCTGTGGAGCCACGGCGCGCTGGACTTCGCCGGCGGTACCGTGGTGCACATCAATGCCGCGGTTGCCGGCCTGGTGGGTGCCTACATGATGGGCAAGCGCGTCGGCTACGGCCGTGAATCGATGGCCCCGCACTCGCTGGTGATGACGATGATCGGCGCTTCGCTGCTGTGGGTGGGCTGGTTCGGCTTCAACGCCGGTTCCGCGCTGGAAGCGGGCGACATCGCAGCGCTGGCCTTCGTGAACACGCTGCTGGCCACTGCCGCCGCCACCGTGTCCTGGCTGTTCGCCGAATGGATCTTCAAGGGCAAGCCCTCGATGCTGGGTGCCGTGTCCGGCGCCGTTGCCGGCCTCGTGGCGATCACCCCGGCCGCCGGCTTCGTCGGCCCGATGGGTGGCCTGGTCATCGGCCTGCTGGCGGGCGTGGTCTGCCTGTGGGGCGTGAATGGCCTGAAGCGCATGCTGGGCGCCGACGACTCGCTGGACGTGTTCGGCGTGCACGGCGTGGGCGGTATCCTGGGCGCCGTGCTGACCGGCGTGTTCGCGGCACCGTCGCTGGGTGGCCAAGGCATCTGGGACTATGTGGCCAACAAGGCTTCGGCGGACTACTCGATCGGCGGCCAGGTGGTCACCCAGCTGATCGGCGTGGGCGTCACGATCCTGTGGTCGGGCATCGTTGCCTTCATCGCCTACAAGCTGGTGGACGTGGTGATCGGCCTGCGCGTGCCGGAAGAACAGGAACGCGAAGGCCTGGATATCAACAGCCACGGCGAATCGGCCTACCACATCTAAAAGGTACGGTTTTGCCGCCAAAAGCGCCCTGCGGGGCGCTTTTTTGCTTTCCACACCTTTAAAATGGCATCTTTGCCCTGATTTGGTGAGTCCGCCTTCAGCATTGCAAGGCGGGCACGCAGTTCGCCCATCACTACAAGGAAGTAAGCATGGTTCCCCACCTCGTCACGGCCCTGACCGGACCGCTGCTCGATCTCGAAGAAAAAATCCTGGCCGCCACCCCCGCCATCGAGCGCTGGTTCCGGCTGGAATGGCAGGAACATACGCCGCCATTCTATTGCTCGGTCGATCTGCGCAATGCCGGCTACAAGCTGGCCCCGGTGGACACCAACCTGTTTCCCGGCGGCTTCCATTACCTGGCCAGTGAAATGCTGCCGCTGTCGGTGCAGGCCGCGATGGCCGCGATCGACAAGTATTGCCCGGATGCGCGCAACCTGCTGGTGATCCCGGAAAGCTACGACCGCCATCCGACCTACCTGGAAAACATCGCGCGCCTGGCGCAGATCTTCCGCCAGACAGGCCTGCACGTGCGGCTGGGCACCCTGGATCCGTCCATCACGCAACCGACGCCGCTGGCTCTGCCGGATGGCAACATGCTGGTGGTCGAACCGCTCGAGCGTTCGGCGAACGGCCGCCGCGTGGGGCTGAAGGACTTCGATCCGTGCACGATCCTGCTGAACAACGACCTGTCGGCGGGCCTGCCGGACATCCTGCAGAATATCCATGAGCAAAGCCTGCTGCCGCCGCTGCATGCGGGCTGGGCCCTGCGCCGCAAGCACAATCATTTCACCGCCTACGATGAAGTGGCCAAGAAGTTCGGCAAGCTGATCGGCGTGGACCCGTGGATGGTGAACCCGTTCCATGCCCGCTGCGGCGAGGTCGACCTGCAGACCGGCGAAGGGCAGGATTGCCTGGCGGGTAACGTCGACGCCGTCCTGGCCAAGATCCGCAAGAAGTACAAGGAATATGGCATCAAGGAAAAGCCGTTCGTCATCATCAAGCCCGACGCGGGCACCTATGGCAAGGGCATCATCAGCATCCGCGACGCGGCCGAACTGAAGGACCTGTCGCCGGCGCAGCGCGAGAAGATGTCGGTGGTTAAGGATGGCAAGGTCGTCAGCGAGCTGAACATCCAGGAAGGCGTGCCCACCTTTGAAAGCATCAAGGATGCGGTGGCCGAGCCGGTCGTCTACATGATCGACCGCTACGTGGTCGGCGGCTTCTACCGCGTGCACGCGGAACGGGGCGTGGACCAGAACCTGAACGCGCCCGGCTCGCAGTTCGTGCCGCTGGCCTTCGCGCAGCAGCATGCGGTGCCCGACCTGAAAGCCAAGCCGGGCACCGCCGCGCCCAACCGTTTCTATGTGTACGGCGTGGTGGCCCGCCTGGCATTGCTGGCAGCATCGCTGGAAATGGAACGCACCGATCCGAATCCGGAAGTGTATTGAGGCAACTGGTTCAGCCTGCCGGCAGGCCGGGTTCCCCTCGGCCGGGCTGAGCCGATGTCGCTTTGCAAACTCGGCTAAAATCGGCCATTACCTCGAATGGATGTGCCCATGAAAATCGCTTTTCTTGCCGACCCGTTGGCGAACTTCAAGATCTACAAGGACTCCACCTACGCCATGATGGCCGAGGCCGCGAAGCGCGGCCATGAAGTGTATGCGTTCCAGCAGCGCCACATGGCGCTGGAGAATGGCATTGTCCGCGCCTGGGTCTCGCGCATCACGATGACGGGCGGCGGGCAGGAAGACTGGTATGACGCCGCGCCCTCGGAAGACGTGGCGCTGTCCGAGTTCGACATCATCCTGGAGCGCAAGGATCCGCCGTTCGACATGGAATACGTCTACGGCACCTACCTGCTGCAACTGGCCGAACAGCAGGGCGTGAAGGTGTTCAACAGTCCGCAGGCGATCCGCGACCACAATGAAAAGCTGTCGATCGCGCAGTTCTCGCAGTTCACGTCGCCGACCATCGTCACGTCGGATGAAACGCGCCTGCGCGCCTTCCACGCCGAGCATGGCGATGTGATCTTCAAGCCGCTGGACGGCATGGGCGGCACCGGCATTTTCCGGGTGAAAGCCGATGCCATGAACCTGGGCGCCATCATCGAAACACTGTCGCAGAACGGCCGGCAGACCATCATGGCGCAGCGCTACATTCCCGAGATCGTCAAGGGCGACAAGCGCATCCTCGTCATCGGCGGCAAGCCGGTGCCGTTCTCCCTGGCCCGCATCCCGCAGGGTAGCGAAGTGCGCGGCAACCTGGCGGCCGGCGGCGTCGGCGTGGCCCAGCCACTCACCGATCGCGACCGGGAAATTGCCGAGGCGATCGGTCCGGTATTGGCCGAGCGCGGCTTATTGCTGGTAGGATTGGACGTGATCGGCGATTACCTGACCGAGGTAAACGTCACGAGCCCGACCTGCTTCCAGGAGATCACGCAGCAGACGGGCTTCCAGGTAGCCGCCATGTTCATCGACGCGCTCGAACAGGCGGCCTGACAAGGACCGATATGGTTGGTATTTTGCTTATGACGCACGCGCCGCTGGGGGAAGCATTCCTGGCGGCGGTAGCCCACGTATTCCGCAACAAGGTCGAGCACCTCGAAGCGATCGACGTGGTGGCGGACCAGGACCTGAGCGACGTGCAGGCACTGGCCGCGGCGGCCATCAGGCGGCTGGACGATGGTTCCGGCGTGCTGGTGATCACCGATGTAAAGGGAGGTACGCCCGCCAATTGCTGCAACAAGCTTGCTGACGCGGGCCACGTCGAAGTCATCGCCGGCATCAGCCTGCCCATGCTGCTGCGGGCGATCACGTATCGCATGGATACGCTGGACGTGGTGGTGGAAATGGCGCTGGCCGGTGCGCAAAGCGGGGCGGTACGGGTGGACAACCGCATTCGGGTCAATTAAACGATTCGGGTCAATTAGATAAAAAAGAAACATGATTCAGCAAGAACTCGAAATCATCAACAAGCTCGGACTGCACGCGCGCGCTTCAGCCAAGTTCACCCAGCTGGCGGCGAAATTCAAGAGCGATGTCTGGCTGTCCCGCAATGGCCGGCGCATCAATGCGAAATCGATCATGGGCGTCATGATGCTGGCCGCCGGCAAGGGGGCCAAGGTCACGCTGGAAGCCGATGGCGCCGACGAACAGGAGTGCATCACCGCGCTCGCCGGGCTGGTCAACGACAAGTTCGGCGAAGGCGAGTAAATGCCGTTTGACCGGGGAGCACCGATGGCATCGTTCACACTGCACGGCATTCCGGTCTCGCGCGGCATTGCCATCGGCCGGGCGCAGATCCTTGCGCCGGCCGCGCTGGACGTCAAGCATTACCTGATCGCCGAAGAACACGTGGAAGCGGAAGTGGTGCGCCTGCAAACAGCGCTGGCCACCGTGCACCGCGAACTGCAAACGCTGTGGAACGAACTGCCGAAGGATGCGCCGACCGAACTGGGCGCGTTCATCGACGTCCATGCGCTGATCCTCTCCGATCCGATGATCTCCGAAGCGCCGCTGGACATCATCCGCAGCCGCCACTACAACGCCGAATGGGCGCTCGTCACGCAGATCGAGGAACTGTCGGCGCAGTTCGACGAGATCGAGGATCCCTATCTCCGCGAACGCAAGGTCGACATCCAGCAGGTGGCCGAGCGGGTGCTGAAGGTGTTGCTGGGCAGCGAGCCGCTGCCCATGCCGGTGGAGCCGGACGACGACGAATTCCAGGCGCAGATGGTGGTAGTGGCGCACGACATCTCGCCGGCGGACATGCTGAAGTTCCGCGACCGCTCCTTCATCGGCTTCGTCACCGACGTGGGCGGGCAGAATTCGCACACGGCGATCGTGGCGCGCAGCCTCGATATCCCGGCCGCCGTCGGCGTGTCGCAGGCGTCCAACCTGATCGAGCAGGATGACTGGGTGATCATCGACGGCGATGCCGGCGTGGTCATCGTCAGCCCCAGCGCGCTGGTGCTGCAGCAGTACCGCGATCGCCAGCTGGCCGCGCAGCGGGCCCGCAAGAAGCTCTCGAAGCTGAAGAAGACGCCTGCCGTCACGAAGGACGGCACGCCGATCACGCTGCTGGCCAATATCGAGCTGCCGGACGATTGCGGCCCGGCCCTGGAAGCGGGCGCCAACGGCGTGGGCCTGTTCCGTTCCGAGTTCCTGTTCATGGGGCGCGCCAGCGACATGCCGTCCGAGGATGAACAGTTCGAGCAGTACCGCCGCGCCGTGGTGGCGATGAAGGGCCGGCCGGTCACCATCCGCACGCTCGACATCGGCGCCGACAAGCCGCTCGACACCACCGAACACACGGCGCTGAACCCGGCGCTGGGCTTGCGGGCGATCCGCTATTGCCTGTCCGAGCCGCAGATCTTCCTCACGCAGCTGCGCGCCATCCTGCGCGCTTCCGCGTTCGGCAAGCTGCGCATCCTGATTCCGATGCTGGCCCATGCGCACGAGATCGACCAGTCGCTGGCGATGATCGAGCAGGCCAAGGCCGAACTGCGCGAGGCGAACATCAAGTACGACCCGAACGTGGACGTGGGCGCGATGATCGAGATCCCCGCCGCGGCGCTGGCGCTGCCGATGTTCGTGCGGAAGATGAAGTTCCTGTCGATCGGCACCAACGACCTGATTCAGTACACGCTGGCCATCGACCGGGTTGATTATGAGGTGGCGCACCTTTACAATCCCCTCCATCCCGCCGTACTGCAACTGATTTCGATGACCATAGCCGCCGGCCACAAGGCCGGTATCGACGTTGCGGTGTGCGGCGAGATGGCGGGCGACGTGAAGCTGACGCGCCTGCTGCTCGGCATGGGCTTGCGCGATTTCTCGATGCACCCGGCGCAGCTGCTGTCGGTCAAGCAGGAAATCCTCAATGCCGACATGGCCCGCATCCTGCCGCAAACGCGCAAGATACTTCGCTCCATGGACCCGGACGTCATCGCGGATGCCGTCCTGTCGCTGCAGACGATGTAGAAATTCCAGCGGGTGCCCCCATTCGGGCCCCGCCACCATCACAGGCCCGCGGGGCCACGCAGTACACAATAACTCGAAAACATGTCCTCGATAGGAATCGTTTCTCCGCAAACCATGGCGTTCGCGGATCCCTTGCCCCTGCAAAGCGGCGCGTCGCTGCGCGACTACACGCTGATGTATGAAACCTACGGCACGCTCAATGCCGACAGATCGAACGCGGTGCTGATCTGCCATGCGCTGAACGCATCGCACCACGTGGCCGGCTGGTATGCCGACGATCCGAAGAACGTGGGCTGGTGGGACAACATGGTCGGTCCCGGCAAGCCGGTCGACACCAACAGGTTCTTCGTCATCGGCGTCAACAACCTGGGGTCGTGCTTCGGCTCCACCGGCCCGATGCACGCCAATCCGGCCACCGGCAAGCCTTATGGCGCCGCTTTCCCGGTGGTGACGGTGGAAGACTGGGTGGCCGCCCAGGCCCGCCTGGCCGACCGCCTGGGCATCGCGCAGTTCGCCGCCGTGATGGGCGGCTCGCTGGGCGGCATGCAGGCGCTGGCCTGGAGCATCATGTATCCGGACCGGCTGCGCCATTGCGTGGTCATCGCTTCCACGCCGAAGCTGTCGGCGCAGAACATCGCCTTCAACGACGTGGCGCGGCAGGCGATCCTGTCCGACCCGGACTACCATGGCGGCGACTTCTACGAACACGGCGTGGTGCCGAAGAACGGCCTGAAGGTGGCGCGCATGGTCGGCCACATCACCTACCTGTCGGACGACGACATGGCCGAGAAGTTCGGCCGCAAGCTGCGGTCGATGGCCGAGAAGGGGGGCGCAGAAACCGCCGGCTACAAGTTCGGCTTCGGCATCGACTTCGAGATCGAATCGTACCTGCGCTACCAGGGCGACAAGTTCGCCACCTACTTCGACGCCAACACCTACCTGCTGATCACCAAGGCGCTGGACTACTTCGATCCGGCGCGCGTGCATGACGGCGACCTGACGCGCACCCTGGCGAAGACCAAGGCGAAATTCTTCCTCGCCTCGTTCACCACCGACTGGCGCTTCTCGCCGGAGCGCTCGCGCGAGATCGTGCAGGCGCTGCTGGCCAACCGCCGTGAAGTGACCTATGCGGAAATCGATGCGCCGCACGGCCACGACGCCTTCCTGCTGGAGGACCCGCGCTACATGGGCATGGTGAGGGCCTATTTCGGGCAAATCCACGGCCAGATTGCCGCCGGATCGAAAGGAGGTGCCGCATGACGTTCGACGACCTGAAACGGGCACGCCCCGACCTGGCCTTCATCGCCCACTGGATACAGCCCGGCGCGCACGTGCTGGACGTGGGCTGCGGCGACGGCTTCATGATGGAGTACCTGCAGACCGACAAGCGCTGCACCGGCTACGGCCTGGAACTGGCGGACGACAAGGTGCTGGAAAGCACCCAGCGCGGCGTGCGCGTGATCCAGCAGGATTTCGAGAAGGGCGGCCTGGCGCTGTTCGGCGACAATTCCTTCGACACGGTGCTGTGCCTGTCCGCGCTGCAGATGATGCAGCACGTCGAGGCGCTGCTGCGCGACATCGTCCGCGTCGGCAACGAAGCCATCGTGTCGTTCCCGAACTTCGCCTACTGGCCGCACCGCGTGGCGCTGCTGAAGGGCCGCATGCCGGTGTCGAAGACGCTGCCGTACCAGTGGTACGACACGCCCAACGTGCGCTGCGCCACGATCGAGGATTTCCGTGCGCTGGCCGCCGAGGTGGGCGTCGAGGTGATGGAATATGTGGCGCTGGCCGAAGGGCGGATCGTCGACGTGCTGCCGAACCTGCGCGGCGAACTGGCGGTGTTCCGGCTGCGCAAGCGCAACGGTGCCGGCAGCCGTTGACAAGGCCGGGTGAATCGGGCCCCGGGCCGGCATATGGTATCGTGTGGCCAACGACCGTGGAATGTACATAATGTCATGGACGTATGGAACTAAATCATGAAATCACTCAAACATAGCCTGGCCCTCATCACCCTTGCCACCAGCATGCAGCTGGCGGCAGCCCACCAATCCGCGCCGGCGCAGAGCGCGCCTGCCGCCCAGGCGTCGGACGGCATTCCCGTCACGCGCCTGTCGCGCCTGCGCGTGTTTTCCGACGAGCAAACCGTCAACGAGCAATCGAAGCTGCAGTACGACGCGCTGCTGAAGGAAGCCGACCAGAAGGACGCGCTGGTCGACGACAATCATCCGCAAGTGCAGCGGCTGCGCGCCATCGCGAAACGCATCATCCCGCACGTGGGCCGCTGGAATCCCGAGGCGGCGGACTGGAACTGGGAAGTCAACCTGCTCAATTCGGACCAGGTCAACGCCTTCTGCATGCCTGGCGGGCGCATCGCCTTCTTCACCGGCATCTTGACCAAGCTGAACATGACGGACGATGAAGTGGCCATGGTGATGGGCCACGAAATCGCCCACGCACTGCGCGAACATGCGCGCAAGCGGCAGGGCGAATCGCAGGTGGCCGCGATCGCCGGCAAGCTGGGCGGCATCGCCGCCTCGGCACTGTTCGGCATCGACCCGAACCTGACGGACTTCGGTGGCCGCATGGCGGCCCAGGCGGCCGTGCTGAAATTCTCGCGCGGCGAGGAAACCGAGGCCGACCTGGTCGGCATCGACCTGGCGGCACGCGCCGGCTTCGATCCGCGCGCCGGCGTCGCGTTGTGGCAGAAAATGGGCGCCGTCAACGCGCGCGCGCCGATCGAGTTCCTGTCCACTCACCCGAGCGGTGAAACCCGCATCGCCGAGATGAACAAGAGCATGCCGCTGGTGCTGCCGGTGTATGCGCGCACGCGCGGCACCACGGTGGCCAAGCTGCCAGCCTACCGCACCACGCCGCTGCCGAAAACGTAACACCCGCTTTTCCCGCATGTCATCCACCGTCAAGTTCCACGGCAAGGCGCCGTTGCCCATGCGCGACGGCGTCACGCCCAGCTACCTGTGGCTGCCCGAGGGCGACTGGCCCGACCTGATCACCTTCATGGTGGCGAACTATCCCGCCGTGACCGAGGCGCAGTGGCGCGAGCGGATGGCGCGCGGCGACGTGGTCGACGCGCAGGGCAGGGCGCTGCAGCCGTCGTCGCCGTATCGCCGCAACCTGCGCATCTTCTACTACCGCGAGCTGGAGTACGAGGCGCCGATTCCGTTCGAGGAAGAGGTGCTGTACCAGGACGAGCACATCGTAGTCGCCGACAAGCCGCATTTCCTGCCCACGATTCCCACCGGCCGCTTCCTGAAGGAGACCTTGCTGGTGCGCCTGCGCGCCAGGCTCGGCATCGAGGAACTGGTGCCGATCCACCGGCTCGACCGCGAAACCGCCGGCATCGTCGTCTTTTCCCGCAACCTCGACAGCCGCGGCGCGTACCAGTCGCTGTTCCAGCAGCGTGTGGTGCAAAAGGAGTACGAGGCGCTGGCCGGCCCGCTGCCGGGACGCACCTTCCCGTTCAGCTACCGCAGCCGCATGGTGCAGGGCGATAAGTTCTTCACGATGAAGGAAGCGCCGGGCGAGCCGAATTCGGAAACCATGATCGATATCGCCGGGCAGCGCGGCGAACACGTGCTGTATCGCCTGTGGCCGCACACGGGGCGGCAGCACCAGTTGCGCGTGCACCTGGCCGCGCTGGGCATCCCGATCGTCAACGATGCGTTCTACCCGGTGGCGTTGCCATGCAAGGGCGAGGATGTGTCCGCACCGCTGAAACTGCTGGCGCGGGCGATCGGCTTCCCCGATCCGCTGACCGGGGAATGGCGCTACTTCGAGAGCCGCCGCAGCCTGTAGGCCGCCGTCAGACCAGCACGAAGTTGCCGACCAGGTCGATATCGTTATCGACCGTGATCGCCACGCTGCCGTTGTACCAGGTCGTGAACTCCCCGTCGCCGTTTTCCCATAGCCACTGGCTGTCATCGAGGGTGACCTTGTCGTCCGCGCCGCCGGCGATGCGCAGCGGGCCGCCACCGGTCATGGCGAGTGCCGATTCGGTGTTGAACGCCAGTTCGAACGCGGTGCTGCCACCGTCGCCCAGGTCGATCGCCTCGATATTGGCCAGGTGGCCGGCGATATCGGCCAGGTCGAGCATGGCGAAGGCCGCGTCGCCGGTGCGCGCCACCTGGGAAACGTCCAGCGTATCGTGGCCCTCGCCGCCGTCGAGGAAGGCGAAGCCGGTGCTGCCGGCGCTGATGCGGTCGTCGCCAGCCTGCGCGAACAGCGCCTCGCCCTCGCCGATGTCGAACGCGCCGCCATAGCCGTCGGCCACGTAGACCGTGCTGGCATTGAAGAACGGGCCGCCCAGGTTGCCCGCTTCATCGGCAACGCGCAGGCCGATCGTGCCGCCATAGCCCAGCTCGACGTCGTGCAGGTAGAGATAGCCGTCCAGCGCGGCGCGCTGCCAGGTCACGCCGCGGTCCACCGTGAACTCGACCAGGTCGCCCTCGTCGAACTCGCCCATCACCTGTCCCGTGATCGTGCTGCTGCCGGCGATGAAGTCGAACGACGCGTAGTCGATCGTCACGCCCGGTGCCGTCAGGTCGATCGCGATCGGCCCCAGCATGCCCGTTTCGCTGACCTGGCTTTCCGGACCGGCTTCGTACTGGCGCACGCGCACCTGGCCTTCGCCATAGGTCGCGGACACGGGGTCGAGCTTGAAGTAATCGGCGAAGCCGGCCTGCCAGCTTTCGCCGCCATTCACGCTGTATTCCCACGACCCGCCGGGCTGCAGGCCGGCGACGTCGACGCGCACGTCGTTCGTCACGCCATCCTGCGCCTCGCCGCCGGGATCGGAAGCGCTGGCGCTGTCCACGTGCAGGGACAGCTCCGGCGTGACGGGAACGACGATCACCTCGCCATCGCCCCCTTGCGCCGTGTCGAAGCGCAGCAGCACCGAGTCGGCCACCCAGCCCGCGTTGCCCGCCGCATCCTGCAGGGGGCCCTGCGTCGCCAGCCGGTAGTGCGTGCCAGCGTCGAGCGCGTGCTTCAGCGTCAGCGTCAATTCCCGGGTGTCGCCGTTCCAGAGCAGGTCGCCCGCTTTGCCACTGAACTCCTGCACGTCGCCGGAATCGCTGGCCAGCACCAGCATGGTCGCGGCGTCCAGCACCATCTCTTCGTCGAACGTCAGCGTGATGGTGGGCAGCGTGCCCTCCACGACATCGCCTTCATCCGGCGCCGTATCGGCCAGGGTGGGCGCCGTGGTGTCGATCGCCAGCTGCAGCATCTGCGCGCTGTAGTCGCCGGGCACGGTATTGCCGGCGACATCGGCGATGCGCACGAAGAAGGTGTGGATGCCCTCGGCGCCATGCAGCATGCCGCCGGTGAGCTGCACCCGCACCGACTGCGACACCAGGTTGCCGCCGGCATCGAAGTAGCCGGCTTGCAGCACGGTGCGCCCGGCGGGCGGCCCTTCATAGCCGTCTTCCTGCACTTCGATCACGTCGCCGGGGCGGTAGCCCGCCTTGCCGGCCAGCGTCACCACCACCCACGGCTGCCCGGCACTGGTGATGCCGTCGCCTGCGGTGCCGGAATCGCTGTCCGGCGCCAGCGCGGTTGTCGCGGCCCGTGCCGAGGCTTCGGGGGCGGCGGTGTCCACGACGTATTGCTGCGCCACGCTGGTCCGCACCGTGCCGGCCGCGTCCACCACGCGTACCGTAAGCGTGCCTTCGGCGGCCGCCAGCTGCAGTCCGCTGGCGAACCAGTAGCCGTAGCCTTCGCCCTGTTGCGCGTCGATGAATTCGGCGCCGTCGACCGATACCTGCACCCGGTCGCCCTCGCCGAGCGGCAGCGCGCAGTGGATCTCCAGGCCCTGGTCGCTGCCGGCATTGGTGATGAAGTCGGTGTCGTCGATGCCGCTGTCGTTCCACAGCCGGAGCGACAGGCTGGCCGGCGTGGCGTAGGTGAAGGATGCCGTGGCCGGCGCACCAATGCCTTGATTGCCGGCCTGGTCCACCGCGGCGGATGGCGCGAATGCCACCGAGCCGCTGCCTTCGCTGCCAGCATCCGGCACCAGCCGCGCGGTCCACGTGATGCCGTCCAGCGTCGCCAGATCTTCGAGGAGGCCGCCCTCGACCGCGAAGTCCGCCAGCGTGATGCCGCTGACGGCTTCGCTCAGCGTCAGCGTCAGCAGGGCGTGCTCGCCCGTTTCCAGGTGGTCGTCGGACAGCGCCAGCGACAATACGGATGGCGGCGTGATGTCGCCCGGCTGCGCGGTCGTGAAATCGAGCCGGTTGCCGTCCACCAGGCCGGCATAGGCGTTGCCGGCCTGGTCCACCAGCACGCCGGCTTCCATCACCACGCTGTAGGCCATGTTGCCGAGCAGGTCGGCGGCGGGATCGATGGTCACCTTGTTGCCGGCAATCGTCACCTGGCTGGTGTCGCCGATATCGATGGCGCGCGTATCGGTGGCGCCGACGATGCGCGTGTGCAGCAGGCCATCGCGGCCCAGGTAGGTCTGGGTCGCCCCGTTCGTCACGTAGATCTTGCCGCTGCCGGCCTTTACCGCTGTCGAGAATGTCAGCTCGATATGGGCGCCGGTGGCGACCGCTCCGCTATCGTCGGCAGGTGTGGCGGCGCTGAGGAAAGGGCGGTCGGTGGCAAGCATGCAGTGTTCCAGGAAAAAGTTTTTACGGGCGTCATCATAGCAAAGATGCACCTTACTTTTCTTTATGGAAATGCCGAGCGACTGAAAAACAACGGTTGAAACTGTTGAAAAAGCAACGGCCGAGGATGCCCTTGAGGACCGGCCGTTGTCCACGCATCGGATGATGTCAGCGCAGGTAATCGATGATCAGCGGCGCATGATCGGAGAACTTCACGTCCTTGTAGACGGAGACGGCTTGCGCGCATTGCGCGATGGCCGGGGTGGCGACATGGTAGTCGATGCGCCAGCCCACGTTCTTCGCATACGCCTGGCCGCGGTTGCTCCACCATGTGTACTGTTCCGGGCGCGGATCGAGGCCGCGGTGCACGTCCACGTAGCCGCACTCGTCGAACACGCGCGTCAGCCACGCCCGCTCCTCGGGCAGGAAACCGGAATTCTTCAGGTTGCCCTTCCAGTTCTTCAGGTCGATTTCCTTGTGGGCGATGTTCCAGTCGCCGCAGATGACGACTTCGCGGCCTTCGGCGCGCAATGCCATCAGGTGCGGCAGGAACAGATCCATGAAGCGGAACTTGGCTTCCTGCCGCTCGGGCGACGAGGAGCCGGAAGGGCAGTACACGGAAATCACGGTCAGGTCGCCGAAGTCGCAGCGCACGTAGCGGCCTTCGGCATCGAATTCAGGGCTGCCGAAACCGATCTTCACGGCATCCGGCTCGATCTTGCTGTAGACGCCCGTGCCCGAATAACCCTTTTTCTCGGCGTAGTGGAAATGGCCGTGGTAGCCGTGCGGATTGCTGAACTCGGCCGTCATGTCGCTGGCCTGGCACTTCAGTTCCTGCACGCAGATGAAATCGGCGGACTGGGTGCCCATCCAGTCGAAAAAGCCCTTCTTGGCGGCGGAGCGGATGCCATTCAGGTTGGCGGAGATGATCTTTGGCATGGATTAAAATACGGGCACTTTTTGAACAGGACCAGCATATGAGTAATATTTTAAGGCAACAGTTTATCGCGTTTTCCGTCTCGGCGGGAGTGCTGAAATTTGGCGAATTCACCACCAAGGCGGGGCGCCAGTCGCCGTATTTCTTCAATGCGGGCCTGTTCCACGACGGCGCCACGCTGGCGAAAGTGGCCGACTTCTACGCGCAGACCCTGCTCGACTCCGGCGTCGAATTCGACATGCTGTTCGGCCCCGCTTACAAGGGCATCACGCTGGCGTCGGCCACCGCGGTGGCGCTGGCCAACAAGGGCCGCAACACGTCGTTCGCCTATAACCGCAAGGAAGCCAAGGACCATGGCGAAGGCGGCACGCTGGTCGGCGCGAAGCTGTCCGGCAAGGTGGTCATCATCGACGACGTGATCTCGGCCGGCACCTCGGTGCGCGAATCGGTGGAGATGATCCGCAACGCCGGCGCCGAGCCGTGCGCCGTGCTGATCGCGCTGGACCGGATGGAGCGGGGCGGCAAGGATGGCGTGGTATCGGACCTGTCCGCGGTGCAGGAAGTGAGCAAGAACTACAACATTCCCGTGATCTCGATCGGCAACCTGGCCGACCTGCTGGGTTACCTGTCCGCCGATCCGGCGCTGGCACAGCACAAGGATGCGGTAGCGGCCTACCGCGACCGCTACGGGATCGCCTGAGTGGGTTGCTGGGCATCAACTTAATTGTTGCGGCCGCCGTTGGTTGTGCTTAAATATGGGTAACAACGGAGGAGCCGCAATGAACAAAGCATCCCTGAAAGTGTATGGCGACGAGGCCGCGGTTGCCGACGCGCGCGACGGCTTGCCCAGCGAGCCGGAAGTCAGCTGGAAGAAGGGCGACGTGCGGCCCGATGGCCGCGTGCGCATCGATGACGGCTTCTATGTGAGCCTGGGCGAGGACGCCAACCCGGCTGCGCTGGTCCGCCACCTGCGCGCCTGGCTGCATGAATGCGAGGCGCGGGGCATCACCTTCGACGTGCCGCCGCTGGCCGCCGAACTGCGGATCGCCATGATCGACGTGGGGCCGGACGACGCGCTCGATTTCTCGATCGCCGACCTGACCCTGTTCGTCAACATGGGCATCACGCTCAGTATCACTGGCTGATGGTCACTGGCTGATGGTGACGGGCTGATGGTGACGGGCTGATGCGCTTCGCAGAAGACCGGCTCGATTCCTTCGGCGGCCGGGCCGGCGTGCCGCGCACCGTGCATGTCTGGGAGCCGCCGGAACCGCCACGCTGCGTGCTGCTGGCTCTGCACGGCGGCATGGCCCATGCGGGCGACTGGGTCACGCCGGCGCGCTATTTCCGCGCACGCGGCATCGCCACCGCGGCTTTCGACCTGTGCGGCCATGGCGCCGGCAGGCGTGCCGACATCCCCGATTTCGACATCCTCGTCGAGGAGACCGGCCTGTTCCTCGACTGGATACGCGCGCGCTGGCCCGGCGTCCCCGTGTTCGTCATCGCCCACTCGATGGGGGCCCTGGTCGCGACGAAGTTCGGACTGGCGGGTGGCGGCGATGTCGCCGGCTACATCCTGTCGTCGCCGTATTACGTGAACGCGGTGGCCGTGCCCGCCGTCCTGCAAAAGCTGTCCACCGTGCTGGCACGGCTCCTGCCGACGATGAAGGTACCGCTGGCATCCCTGACCGATGTGCTCACGCATGATGCCGCCATCACCGCGCGCCATCGCCGCGACGAAGCCGATGGCCTCCGCGCCACCGAAATCACGATGCGCTTCGGGCACGCGCTGCAACAGGCGCAGCATGGCCTGTCGCTGGCGGGCTGGCGCCATCCGCTGTACGTGGTGCTGGCCGGCCAGGATGAACTGGCGGACACCCAGGCTGCGCTGCGCCTGCTGAGCGCCGTGCCGCCCCACCTGCTGGCCTGCCGCGTCGAGGCGGGCAACCGCCACGAGAATTTCAACGAACTGAACCGCGACGACATCTTTGCCGGCATCGCCGGATGGATCGAACGCGCCCTCGTGCAACGGGACGGTTAAAAAGACCACATACCGATGGTCGAAATGCCATTAGCATCGAAGGCTCCCACACGACAGGAGGATGCCATGGACTCGATCAATCGCAACCAGCCGGAACACAACCACAAGGACCTGACCGGACACGATGCGGTCAAGCGGATCAGGCACATCGTCGACGATGCGGAGAGCTGCTTCTTCGTCAGCAGCGGCACCGATGCGCGGCCGATGTCGGTGCTCGATGTCGACGAGGCGGGCAGCCTGTGGTTCATGAGCGCGGCCGACAGCCACAAGAACGCGGAGGTCGCCGCCGACCCGAAGGTGCGCGTGTACTTCCAGGCATCGAAGCATGCCGGTTTTCTGTACCTGGACGGCATCGCCACGATCTCGCGCGATCCCGCCCGCATCCGTGAACTGTGGAGCCCGGAACTGGCCACCTGGTTCACGGAAGGGCTGGGCGACCCCCGCATCACGCTGATCCGCGTGGTGCCCACGGATGGCTACTACTGGGACAACAAGCACGGCAACCTGGTGCAGGGCCTGAAGATCATGGTGGGCGCCGCGATCGGCAAGACGCTGGACGATTCGATCGAAGGCCGCGTGGCGCCGTGATGGCCGGCGTCAGCGCGGGCCGCGCGTGACCTTCGCCACATAGGTCGGCAGCCTCCATGCGCCGCCGGGTGCCACCAGGCGGCACATGCCGGAAGTGGTCGATTCGGTCAGCACGAAGCGGCGGCCGTCCCAGACCCATTCCCTGGTAGCCCAGCAGTCGCCCATGCCGCGGCCCTTCTGCGCCGACGTGATGATGCCGGCCGCGTAGTCGGTGGCGTCGGCGGTGACCAGTTCCAGGTTGAATGGCGCGGCCTTGTTGGCCACGAGATAGGCGCTGCCGGTGTTGTAGGCGCCTGTCCAGCAGGGCATCTGCACCAGCAGTTTTTCCGGGGTCAGTTTCATCACGGTCAACTGGTCCGGCTCGAAGGCCTCGCAGCCACTGGTACCGGCATCGAGCGCCTTGCGCAGTTCGCGGAGCAGGGCGGTGCGGGCCGCCGGCGGCAGGTTTACTTCGGTCGAACCGGCCGATGCGGGAGAAACCTCGGGCGCCGGCAGTGGTCCCGGCACGGTATCCTCGGGCCGGCTGCCCTTGCGCAGCAGCGCCCCCATGGTGCCGAGGCGGCCCTGGACTTCATCCATCTTCAGCAGCACGGCGGAAGCGCCCTTGCCGGACAGCGCCCAGGTGTGCGTGCCGTCGGTCCATTCCACCCGGCCGGTGCCCGAAACGGCCGAGACCAGCGCCTGCGCCTGCGCGGGCGTCAGCGTGCCGTGCTGGGCCTCGATCTTCACCGGCCCCACCGCCTTGCCGTCGATCTTCATCGTCACCGTTGCCGACTTCGGCTCCGGCGCCTCGTCGCCATAGCTGCCCAGCTGCAGCGTGGCCGCGAGGGCGCGCCCGGGACCCGCCACGCGCTCGAGCAGCACGGAAACGGCCGGCTCGACACCGTCGGGCTGGTACCCGGCCGCGCGGCACGTGCGCGTGTTGTCGCACGCCAGTTCCCAGTCGTGGTGGCTGAATTCCGTGCCGGCGGGCGTGGCCGCAAGCACGGGGATGGCCAGGGTGGCCAGCAATGGAGCGATCAGTTTTTTCATGTCGACAAGATAACAAAAAAAGGCGCCGCGGCGCCTTTTTTTAAAAACGGTGACAGGCACCATTTATGTCGAAATGTTTTCCGGAAAATGGAGCCTGTCACTAAGGCCGTTAAGTTAAGCGCCATCCGGCACATTGAAAGCGCATGCATTCACCCCAACAGCGAAGGGCTGGGGTCAGACCCGCCGGGTCTGACCCCGGAATCTGCCATTGGGTTTAGAAGTCGGAGCCTGTCACCGGTTTTCTGGTCAGCCCGCCAGCTTCTGCTTGAGCAGTTCCGTCAGCTGTGCCGGGTTGGCCTTGCCTTTCGATGCCTTCATGGCCTGGCCGATCAGCGCGTTGATCGCCGCTTCCTTGCCGGCGCGGTACTGCTCGACCGACTTGGCGTTGTTGGCGATGACTTCGTCGACGATGGCGACCAGGGCGCCCGCGTCGGACACCTGGCCCAGGTCTTTTTCCTTGATGATGGCATCGACCAGCGCGGCGTCATCCGAATTGGCTTCCCACAGCGCCTGGAAGACTTCCTTGGCCGCCTTGTTCGAGATGGTGCCGTCGGCGATGCGCTTGAGCATGAGCGCCAGCTGCGCCGGTTTCACGGGCGCGTCGGCGATGTCGACATCGTTGCGGTTCAGCGTCGAGGACACGTCGCCCATCAGCCAGTTCGCCGCTGCCTTGGCGTTTTCCTGGCCGGCGGCGGCCACCACGGCTTCGAAGTAGGTGGCCATCGCCTTCGACGAGGTCAGCACCAGCGAATCGTATTCCGGCAGCTTGTACTGGCCGACGAAGCGCTCGCGCATCACGGCCGGCAGTTCCGGCATCGCGGCTTTCACGCGCTCGATCCAGTCTTCGGAAATCGCCAGCGGTGGCAGGTCCGGGTCGGGGAAATAGCGGTAATCCTGCGCATCTTCCTTGCTGCGCATTTCGCGGGTTTCCTTGCGGTCCGGGTCATACAGGCGCGTGGCCTGCACCACCTTGCCGCCATCCTCGATCAGCTCGATCTGGCGGCGCACTTCCACGTTCACCGCTTCCTCGATGAAGCGGAACGAGTTCAGGTTCTTGATCTCGCAGCGGGTGCCGAATTCGGTCTGGCCCTTCGGGCGCACGGACACGTTGACGTCGCAGCGGAACGAGCCTTCCTGCATGTTGCCGTCGCAAACGCCCAGCCACATCACCAGGCCATGCAGCGCCTTGGCGTAGGCCACCGCTTCCTGCGCCGAGCGGATTTCCGGTTCGGAGACGATTTCCAGCAGCGGCGTGCCGGCCCGGTTCAGGTCGATGCCGGACATGCCGTGGTAATCCTCGTGCAGCGATTTGCCGGCGTCTTCTTCCAGGTGCGCGCGCGTCAGGTTCACGGTCTTTGTGACGAACTTGCCATCCTTCTCGAAGCCGAACGTCAGCGAGCCGCCCTGCACGACCGGGTCATCCATCTGGCTGATCTGGTAACCCTTCGGCAAGTCGGGGTAGAAATAATTCTTGCGGGCGAAGATCGATTGCGGCGCGATCTTCGCGCCCACGGCCAGGCCGAAGCGGATCGCGCGGTCGACCGCCTGCTTGTTCATCACCGGCAGCACGCCCGGCAGCGCCAGGTCGACGGGGCTGGCCTGCGTGTTCGGCTCGGCGCCGAACGCGGTCGGCGAGCCACTGAAGATTTTCGAATCGGTCGTGAGCTGCACGTGGTTCTCGAGACCGATGACGACTTCCCATTCCATATTGTTCTTCCTTGTGATCTCTTGGATGCGATCAGGCAGCGGCCGGAGCGCGTGCGTGCCAGTCGGTCGCCTGCTGGAACTGGTGGGCGATGTTCAGCAGCTTCGCCTCGGCGAAGTAATTGCCGATGATCTGCAGGCCCACCGGGCGGTTCGCATTCTTGTCGCCCTGGCCGAAACCGCAGGGAATCGACATGCCGGGCAAGCCGGCCAGGCTGGTCGACAGCGTGAAGATGTCGGCCAGGTAGTTCGCCACCGGATCGTCCGCCTTCGAACCCAGGTCCCAGGCCACGGTCGGGGCCACGGGGCCCATGATCACGTCGCACACGGCATCGGGGCCGGAGAGCACTTTGGCGAAATCGTCGGCGATCAGGCGGCGGATCTTCTGGGCCTTCACGTAGTACGCATCGTAGTAGCCATGGCACAGCACATACGTGCCCACCATGATGCGGCGCTGCACCTCGGGGCCGAAGCCCTGGGCGCGCGTCTTGCGGTACATGTCCTGCAGGTCCTTGTAGCCCTCGGCGCGGAAGCCGTAGCGCACGCCGTCGAAGCGCGACAGGTTCGACGACGCCTCGGCCGGCGCGATCATGTAATAGGCCGGGATCGACAGCGCCGTGTTCGGCAGCGAGATGTCGACCAGCGTGGCGCCCAGTTTCACGAATTGCTCGAGCGCCGCGCGCACAGCCGCTTCCACGTCGGCAGCCAGGCCTTCGCCGAAGTATTCCTTCGGCACGCCGATGCGCAGGCCGGCCAGCGGTTCGTTCAGGTTGCGCGTGAAATCCTCATGCACGCCACCCTGTTCCGGCGCCAGGCTGGTCGAATCGCGCTCGTCGTAGCCGGCCATCGCCGACAGCAGCAGGGCGCAATCCTCGGCGGTCTGCGCCATCGGGCCGCCCTGGTCGAGCGACGAAGCGAACGCGATCATGCCGAAGCGCGACACGCGGCCATAGGTCGGCTTGATGCCGGTGATGCCGCAGAACGCGGCCGGCTGGCGGATCGAGCCGCCCGTGTCGGTGCCGGTCACGGCCGGCGCCAGGCGTGCCGCCACGGCCGCCGCCGAACCGCCGGACGAACCGCCCGGCACGGCATTCGTGTCCCACGGGTTCTTCACGGCGCCGAAGGCCGAGTTCTCGTTCGACGACCCCATCGCGAATTCGTCGCAATTGAGCTTGCCCAGGTGGACCATGCCCACGCCATGCAGTTTTTCGACCACGGTGGCGTCGAACGGGCTCACGTAATCGGCCAGCATCTTCGAGCCGGCCGTGGAGCGCCAGCCGCGCGTCACGAAAATATCCTTGTGGGCGATCGGCACGCCGGCCAGCGGGTGCGCGTTGCCGGCGGCAAGGCGGGCATCGGCATCGGCAGCCTGGGCCAGCGTCAGCGCGCGATCCACGTGCAGGAAGGCGTTCAGGTCGCTCGCTTCGATACGGTCGAGGTAGTGCGTCGCCAGCTCGGTGGCGGAAATCTCCTTCGACTGCAGCAGCGTGGACAGTTCTTTGAGGGTCTTGGTATGGATCATGGTGTTGTTCTGCTGTCCCGCCGCCGGGCGGCGGGAGGATGGATTAGTCGATCACCTTCGGCACCAGGTACAGGCCGTCCTCGGTCTTCGGTGCCACTTTCTGGTAATCGTCGCGGCGGTTCGGCTCGGTGGGCACGTCGTCGCGCAGGCGCAGCGCCACCTGCATGTGCGCGGCCAGCGGGTGCGCCAGCGGCGGTACGCCTTCGGTATCCACGGCGCGCATCTGCTCGGCCAGCGCGAAGATGCCGTTCAGCTTGTCCAGCATCGCCGCGGAATGCTGTTCGTCCAGTTCCAGTTGCGCCAGCTTGGCGATGCGGTTTACGTCGGTGGGTGTCAGGGCCATTTTCGGGGCGCGCAAAGCGCTAGTCATAAAACTGAGGGTTTCGATAAGACTTTTGTAACATCGGCCATTTTCACCCTAAAACCCCGGCAAACCTGCATAAACGCAGGCTTCGGGGTCCGCACATTTGAGTGGATTCAGGGCAAATAGCCCGTGAATTATAAGGTAGAATGCCGGGTTGATGCGTTGCCGGCATCCCGGTGGCCGCCAGTCTGGCAGAGCCCCGCTTCCCAGGCCGACGCATCACAGGACAATCTTCTAACTGCCCACGCGCGGGCAAGAGCGCTACAGGATACTCATGTTTGGTTTTTTACGCAGGTACATCTCGTCCGATCTGGCCATTGACCTCGGCACGGCAAATACTCTTATTTACGTGCGCGGTTCGGGCATCGTGCTCGATGAGCCCTCGGTGGTGGCGATCCGCCAGGAAGGCGGCCCGAATGGCAAGAAGACCATCCAGGCGGTCGGCAAGGAAGCCAAGCAGATGCTGGGCAAGGTACCCGGCAACATCGAAGCGATCCGTCCGATGAAGGATGGCGTGATCGCCGACTTCACCGTGACCGAGCAGATGCTCAAGCAGTTCATCCGCATGGTGCACGACTCGAAGTTCTTCCGCCCGTCGCCGCGCATCATCATCTGCGTGCCGTGCGGCTCGACCCAGGTGGAACGCCGCGCGATCCGCGAATCGGCGCTCGGCGCCGGCGCTTCGCAGGTCTACCTGATCGAGGAGCCGATGGCGGCCGCGATCGGCGCCGGCCTGCCGGTATCCGATGCAACGGGTTCGATGGTGGTCGATATCGGCGGCGGCACCACCGAAGTGGGCATCATCTCGCTGGGCGGCATGGTCTACAAGGGTTCCGTGCGCGTCGGCGGCGACAAGTTCGACGAAGCGATCGTCAACTACATCCGTCGCAATTACGGCATGCTGATCGGCGAACAGACGGCCGAAGCGATCAAGAAGGCGATCGGCTCCGCGTTCCCGGGATCCGAAGTCAAGGAAATGGAAGTCAAGGGCCGCAACCTGTCCGAAGGCATCCCGCGTTCGTTCACGATCTCGTCGAACGAGATCCTGGAAGCGCTGACCGACCCGCTGAACAATATCGTGTCGGCCGTGAAGAACGCGCTGGAACAGACGCCGCCGGAACTGGGCGCGGACATCGCCGAAAAGGGCATGATGCTGACCGGCGGCGGCGCGCTGCTGCGCGACCTGGATCGGCTGCTGATGGAAGAAACCGGCCTGCCGGTGCTGGTGGCCGAAGACCCGCTGACTTGCGTGGTGCGCGGTTCGGGCATGGCGCTGGAACGCATGGACCAGCTGGGATCGATCTTCTCGTACGAGTGATCCCCGGCACGATCGCGGCCGCGGTCTTCGTCTGCAATGGATTGCGGATGGGTGCGGCCAGGCGTTAGCAATACCGGGCGGTTCGTGCCATGTGCGCGGCCGCCCATGTCCATTCAGGATCTATGGAATACAGTCCGCCGCCACTCTTCAAGCAAGGGGCGTCCGCGCGCGCCAAGATGGTGATCTGCGCGTGCATCTCGATCGCATTGCTGTTGTTCGATTCGCGCGTGGGCGCGCTGACCGTGGTGCGCCAGGTGGTCGGTACCGTGCTGTATCCGCTGCAGGTGGCGGCGATGCTGCCGCGCGATGCCCTGGCGGGCGTGGGCACCTATTTCTCCACCTTGTCCGGCCTGGAAAAACAGGTGCGCGAACTGCGCACGCAGCAGATCGCCATGGCGCACACGCTGCAGCAGGCGCAGCTCACGCAGGCCGAGAACGCCCAGTTGCGCAGGCTGCTCGAAGCCCGTGAAAAAGTGCCGGGCAAGACGATGCTGGCGGAAATCCTCTACGACGCGCGCGACGTGTTCACCCGCAAGGTGATCCTGAACCGCGGCATGCAGCAGGGCGTGCGGGCCGGCCTGCCCGTGATCGACAACCAGGGCGTGGTGGGGCAGGTCACGCGGGTGTTTCCCTTCACATCCGAGGTCACGCTGCTGACCGACAAGGAACAGGCGATTCCCGTGCAGGTGCTGCGGAACGGCCTGCGCAGCGTTGCCTATGGCCGCGGCCAATCCGGCAACCTGGACCTGCGCTTCATGGCGCCGAACGCCGACGTGGTGGTGGGCGATATCCTGATCACGTCCGGCATCGACGGTGTGTATCCGGCCGGCCTGGCGGTAGCCCGCGTCACGCAGGTGGAAAACAGCGCGAACGGCATGTTTGGCCGCGTGGTGTGCCAGCCGCTGGCCGGCATCGAACGCAATACGCAGCTGCTGATCCTGATGTCGCTGCCGGAGATGCCGCCGCGTCCGCCGGAAGAAGATACCAGCAAGCCGGTCAAGAAAAAGAAAGCGGCCGATTCGGCCACCGCGCCATCGGCTGCCGCGCCTGCCGCCGAGGGCGCCGCGCCTGCCGCGGGTGCTCCCGTGGCGGCGCAGGCCAATGTACCGGCAGGCCCGGCGGCGCCGGGCCTGCGCCCGGGAGCGCCGCCGCAACCGCTGGCCACCGCGCCGGCCGGTGTCCAGGCCACCGCGCCGGCGGCGTCGCCCGTCGCGCCGCGCACCAATGCGCCGGCGCCCGCACCTGCAGCCGCGGCACCGAGGGAGAACCGATGAACCGTCCGCAGTACATCCTGCTGCCCGTCAGCCCCATCTTCATCGCGATCAGCCTGCTGGCCGCGTTCCTGCTCAACCTGATGCCCTGGGGCCAGTTCATCGCCGCGCCGGACTTCGTGGCGCTGGTGCTGGTATTCTGGGGCGTGCACCAGCCGCGCCGGGTCGGCATCGGCACCGCATTCTGCCTGGGCCTGCTGATGGACGTGCACGACGCCACGCTGCTGGGCGAGAATGCGCTGGCCTACACGCTGCTGTCGTATTGCGCGATCATGATGCACCGCCGCGTGCTGTGGTTCCGCATCAGTACCCAGGCCATGCATGTGCTGCCGCTGCTGCTGCTGGCGCAGGCGGTGCAGTTGCTGGTGCGCTTCCTGGTCTCCGGCAAGTTCCCCGGCTGGTTCTACTTTGTCGAAAGCTTCGTGTCGGCGCTGCTGTGGCCCCTGATCACGATGCTGCTGCTGGCGCCGCAGCGCCGCGCGGTCGACAAGGACCATACCCGCCCGATCTGATGCGCCCGGAAGCAATCACGCCACACCGACACCCATGACCGAGCTGAAGAACAACGAGCGCGAACTGCACCTGTTCCGGGTGCGGCTGACGCTGCTCGGCACCCTCGTCTTCATCTGCTTCGCGCTGCTGCTCGCGCGCCTGGTCTGGCTGCAGGTGATCCGCCACAGCGACTACATGGCGCAGGCCGAGGACAACCGGATCGCCGTGGTGCCGATCCAGCCGAACCGGGGCCTGATCCTGGACCGCAACGGCGTGGTCCTGGCGCGCAACTACTCGGCCTACACGCTCGAGATCACGCCGTCCAAGCTGCGCGTGCCGCTGGAGGAAATGATCGATGCGCTGGCCCTGATTGTCGAGGTGACGCCGAAGGACCGCCGCCGCTTCAAGAAGCTGATGGACGAGTCGAAGAACTTCGCCAGCGTTCCGCTGCGCACCCGGCTGTCCGACGAGGAGGTGGCGCGCTTTACCGCGAACCGGTTCCGCTACCCCGGCGTGGAAGTGCAGGCGCGCCTGTTCCGCAACTATCCGCTGGGCGAGACGGCGTCGCACGTGATCGGCTACATCGGCCGCATCAACCAGAAGGAAGCCAAGGCGATCGAGGAGCGCGAGGATGCCGCGAACTACAACGGCACCGACTACATCGGCAAGGAAGGCCTGGAAAAGAGCTATGAAAAGCACTTGCACGGCATTACCGGCTACGAGGAAGTCGAAGTGTCGGCGGGCGGGCGCGCGATCCGCACGCTGTCGCGCACGCCGCCCACCTCCGGCAGCAACCTGATCCTGTCGATCGATATCGAACTGCAGAAGATCGCCGAGGAAGCGTTCGGCGAATGGCGCGGCGCGCTGGTGGCGATCGAGCCGTCGACCGGCGACGTGCTGGCTTATGTGTCCCGGCCGGGCTACGACCCGAACCTGTTCGTGGATGGTATCGATTCGCAGAGCTGGAACGAACTGAATACGTCGCTGGACCGGCCGATGGTGAACCGGCCGCTGTCCGGCACCTATGCGCCCGGCTCGACGTTCAAGCCGTTCATGGCGCTGGCCGCGCTGGAGACGGGCAAGCGCACGCCGTCGCAGGCCATCTTCGACCCGGGCTTCATGTACCTCGGCACCCACAAGTTCCGCGACGACGTGGTGAATGGCCACGGCACGGTGGACTTGCGCAAGTCGATCGTGGTGTCGTGCAACACGTACTACTACCACCTGGGCCGCGACATGGGGATCGACATGATCCACGACTTCATGAAGCCGTTCGGCTTCGGCCAGAAGACCGGCATCGACCTGGACAACGAGAAGACCGGCGTGCTGCCATCGAAGGAATGGAAGCAGTCGCGCTACAAGAAGAACCCGCGGGCCGGCAAGTGGGTGGGCGGCGACACGATCTCGGTGTCGAACGGTTCCGGCTACAACTCTTATACGCCGCTGCAGATCGCCCACGCGGTGGCGAACCTGGCCAACAACGGCATCGTGATGAAGCCGCACCTGGTGAAGATCATCGAGGATGGCGGCACGCGCGCCCGCACGCTGACCGTGCCGAAGGAAAGCTACCGCATTCCGCTGAAGCAGCAGAACATCGACCTGATCAAGGACGCCATGGTCGGCGTGGTGAGCGAGCAGGGCGGCACGGCGACGCGCGCCTTCGCCGGGGTGCAATACACGGTGGGTGGCAAGACGGGTACCGCGCAGGTCGTGGGCATCCGCAAGAACGAGAAGTACAACGCCAAGACGCTGGCCGAGCGGCTGCGCGACAATGCGCTGTTCACCGCCTTCGCTCCGGCCGACAAGCCGCGCATCGTGATCGCCATGGTGGTCGAGAATGCCGGCTTCGGCGGCGCCGTGGCCGCGCCGATCGCCCGCAAGGTGCTCGACTACTACATGCTGGGCAAGCGGCCGACCGAGAAGAACACCGACAAGGTGCCGAAGGAAGACGCCGAAGTGTTCGAGCCCATCGAAGGCCCGCTTGCCGAGGAAGAAGCGGCGCTGGCGCGCGAACAGCTGGCGGCGCAGCAGGCGCAGGCCGGGCAGGGCGCACAGCCGGGGGCGCCGGCGGCAGCGGGGCAGGGCGCGGTGAAGCCGGCGCCGCGGGCTCCTGCGGGGGCGGCACAGAATCCGCCGCCCGGACCGGGACTGATGCCGGTGCGTCCGCCGACCACTACGGCGCCGGCATCCGGTGCGCCACCCGCACCGGCGGGGCGGCCAGCGGCGCAGGCGCCCGCGCAAGGGACAGCGCCGCCGCGCCCCGCGGAAGGGCGGGCGCAACAGCCTGCCGCCATCCCGCCAAGGAACAGGGAATAACATGCGCATCAACGAACGACGCTCGCTGTGGCGGCGCCTGAAACCCTATGTGGCGGTATTCGACCCACCGCTGCTGCTGCTGCTGGCACTGCTGCTGGGCACCAGCCTGGTCACGCTGTACTCGGCCAGCCTGGGTATCGAAGGCAAGATCGAGGACCAGCTGCGCAATATCGCCATGTGCGTGCTGGTCATGTGGATCACATCGAACATCTCGCCGCAGAACCTGATGCGGATCGCCGTTCCCGCCTATACGGTGACGGTATTGCTGCTGGTGGCGGTGGCGCTGGTCGGCACCATCAAGCTGGGCGCGCGGCGCTGGCTGCATATCGGCATCATCGATATCCAGCCTTCCGAACTGGCCAAGATCGCCGTGCCGCTGATGCTGGCCTGGTACTTCCAGCACCAGCAGGGCCACCTGCGCTGGCATTCCTACCTGGTCGGCGCGCTGCTGCTGCTGGTGCCGGTGGGGCTGGTGATGCGCCAGCCCGACCTGGGCACCTCGCTGCTGGTGGTGGCCGCCGGCTTCGCCGTGATCTATCTCGCCGGGCTGCCGTGGCGCGCCATGCTGGCGCTCGTGGTGGCCGGCGCATGCTTCATGCCGGTGGCATGGTCGATGATGCACGACTACCAGCGCCAGCGCGTGATGACGCTGATCGATCCCACCGCCGACCCGCTGGGCAAGGGCTTCCACATCATCCAGTCCACCATCGCGATCGGCTCGGGGGGCATCACCGGCAAGGGCTGGACCAAGGGCACCCAGACACACCTGGAATTCATCCCGGAACGCACCACGGACTTCATCTTCTCCGTCTATTCCGAGGAATTCGGCCTGGCGGGTAACCTGTTCCTGATGTTGCTGTACCTGTTGCTGATCGGCCGCGGCATGATGATCGCCGCCAATGCCCCCGATTTCTTTACTCGCCTGCTGGCAGGAGCGATGACGATGATCTTCTTTACTTACGCATTCGTGAACATGGGCATGGTGAGCGGCATCCTGCCCGTGGTGGGCGTGCCGCTGCCGTTCATGAGTTATGGCGGTACCGCGCTGCTGACACTGGGCATCGTGTCGGGCATCCTGATGAGCGTGCAGCGCCACCGCAAGCTGGTGCAGACCTGATGGCGCGCCGGTATTCTCTTTCCTGGCCCGGCTTTTCGTCCAGTTCTTCGTCCGGTTTTTCGTTTGGCTTCGCGCCGGTTTCCTCGCGCGCTGGGGCCTGCGCGCTGCTGGCGGCCATGCTGGCGCTGGCCGGCTGCGGCGGGCCGGAAGTCGTCGGCAAGCTGCCTGGCGCGCCGAAGGTCAAGCCGAAGCACCGCGAACCCGGCGTGCCCGACCTGCCGCCGGCCGGCTCGGGGCGCGGCGCCTACTACAAGGACGACGGCCCCGGCGACGACCCGCCGCCGAACCTGTTGCAGACGCCTGATGCCGAGGTGCGCAACGATCCACCGCTGCCGCGCGCCAACCGTCCCTACACGGTTTTCGGCACCACGTACGAACCGATCCCGCATGACAAGCCCTATACGGCGCGCGGCCTGGGCACCTGGTACGGCAAGAAGTTCCACGGGCAGCGCACGTCGTCCGGCGAGCTGTACGACATGTACAAGATGTCGGCGGCGCATCCGACCCTGCCGATTCCTTCGTATGCGCGGGTGACCAACCTGTCCAACGGCAAATCCGTCGTGGTGCGCATCAACGACCGCGGGCCGTTCAAGTCGTCGCGCGTGATCGACGTGTCGTACACGGCGGCGCTGAAACTGGGCCTGCTGCTCAATGGCAGCAGCGAACTCGAAGTGACGCGCCTGATGCCGGACGAGATCGACAAGATGGTCGCGGCTCGCAAGGCCGGCGTCGTCATCGCCGCGGTGGAAGGCGTGCCCGTCAGCGCGCTGCGGCCGGGCGCGCCGCTGCTGGCCAGCGCCGGCCCGGACGAGCTGGAAGACTTCATCCTGTCGCGCGGCACGGCGGCCGATACGGCGGCGCCATCCTCCAACGGCTTTTATCTGCAGCTGGGCGCCTACGCCAAGGAAACCAGCGCCGCCATGATGCGTGAACGCGTCGCCAGCGCCACCCGCGGCAGCGAATTCTCCGTGGTGCAGGTCGGCCCGCTATACCGGCTGTACGGCGGCCCGTTCGGCTCCCGCGAAGAAGCCGCCGCCGCCGCCGCCCGCCTGCCCACCGCCCTGCGGCTCAAGCCCCTGATCGTGCAGCGCGAGATCAATTAACAAAATTTCCAAAAATCGGGGACAGTCCCCGTTTTCAGGAAATCTTGTGGCTTTAGTTTCCTAAAACCGGGGTCAGACTCCGATTCCTGGAAACATTGCCGTATGGTTTGCCTCGCCTGCCGCGTGTTTCAACCGCTATAGCAAGCAACGCGAAATCGATCGATCGTGCAGGCACTGGAAGATTTGGGTCAGGCAACAATTTCCCAAAATCGGGGTCAGACCCCGGTTTTGGGAAACATTTTTACTGGCACTTGCGGAGTTGCTGGCCTTTGAATCCGGTGGCGATCTTTTCGAGCCGGGCGCGGGTGGTGGTGCCGATGTCGCGGAACTGGAACACGAGCTGCTTCGATGGCGCGTAGCGCGGGGTGATGCGCACGCCCGTGACGCCCTGCTTGACCAGGGCGGCAAGCTGCGTCTGCGCGGCGGCTTCCTGCTTGAACACGCCCAGCGAGATCGCCAGCCGCATCGGCTGGTTGTCGGGGATGATGTAGAAGTTGTCGACGCCTTTCGCGCGCAGGTCGGCGGCCTTGCGGTTGGCCGCTTCGCGATTGGCGAACGGCGGGATGTTCACCACGTAGCTGGACACTTCCTGGCCCGGCACGTTGCGGCGCGACTGGCGGTCGCCCAGCTGCAGCGGCGCCAGTTCGGCCTCGAAGCGGCGCGCCTCGGCAAGCATGAAATTGCCGATCTCGATGCAGGCCACGGCCACCGCTTCATCCTTCGGCGGCGGGCCGGGCGGTTCGGGCGGCGCGGCGGCCGCCGCCGCGGCATTGGCCTGCGCGGGAGGGATCACTTTCAGCGCCTTCGTGTTCAGCTGCCGGGCGAGCCGCCCGGGTTCCCGTTCGCCATCGGCGACATTGCCCACATAGCCCTGGCCCACGGCGAACAGCGCCACGTTCACGGCCAGCAGCGCGAAAAAGCAGAACTTCAGCATGGCGAACTCAGCATGTTTCATCCATTTCGCCGGCCAGCAGTGCCGCGTGCAGGCCGAGCATCACGATATTGTCCACGTGGCGCGCCGGCGCGTTGAGTACCGGGGCGATCAGCGGAGCGGCTCCGCCGGAGATGATACAGGGCGCGCCGCCGTGCGCGGCAATCGCGCGCTCGATTGCGCCAGCCTGCGCCGCCAGGCAGCCCGACAGGATGGCGTCATGCGTGTTGCCGGCGAACGTGGGCGGCAATGCGGTACCGGCATCGATCTGCGGCAATTGCGCCGTGTTGCGTGCCAGCGCGCCCGACATCAGCCGCAGTCCCGGCAGGATCATGCCGCCGATGAAGGTACCGTCCGCCGTGACCGCATCGATGGTGGTCGCCGTGCCGCAGTTGGCAATGACCAGGTCCTGCCGCGGCGCCAGCGCCCGCGCGCCGATCGCGGCGGCAAAGCGGTCGCAGCCCAGTTGCGCGGGATTGGCATATCCGTTCAGGATGCCGGCGCGCCACGGCACGGAGGCAAACCATTCGACGGCAGCCTGCGGCGCGCAGATGCGCAGGGCGCCTTCGATCGCGGCACGCACGCCGCCGCCGGCCACGTTGGCCACCAGCACGCGCACCGGCCCAATTCCCGCCGCCTGCCATTCGCCGGCCAGCGTGTCGAGCATCCCGTGCGCCATCGCGCCGTGCAGGCGCCATTGTCCGGCCGGCGCGCCGGCATCGGCCAGCGCCCACTTGACGCGGGTATTGCCGGCATCGACCACCAGCCAGGTCGCGGCGCCGGCGCTCATGCAAGCCTCAGCGAAACGTCGCCGGACAGCACGGCCACGCGGCCGGCCGACGTGTCGAGCAGCAGCCGGCCGGCATCGTCGACGCCAGCGGCCAGTCCCTGGTGCACCACATTGCCCTGGTCGAGGATATTGACCGGCTGGCCGCGCCAGGCCTGCAGCGCGTTCCACCGGTCGCGGAACGGCGCGAAGCCGGTATCGTCGAATTCGGCCAGCACGGCGGCGAGGCGCGACAGCAGCAGGGCCACCAGTTCGTTGCGGTCCATCCGCGCCAGCCACGGCGCCGACGACACGGCGCGGCCGATCGCCGCTTCCATGTCGTCCGGCATGGCCAGGTTGATGCCGCAGCCGATCACTGCCCAAGGCACGCCATCGGGCGCGGTGCCGGTTTCCACCAGGATGCCGGCCAGCTTGGCGCCATCCTTCATCAGGTCGTTCGGCCATTTCAGCTGCACCGGCACGTCGAGCGAGGCCACCGTTTCCGCCAGCGCCACGCCGACCGCCAGCGGCAGTCCGGCCAGCCGCTGCAGCGGCCCCTTGAACGGCCATGCCAGCGAAAACGTCAGCGATGCGCCAGGCGCCGACAGCCAGGGCCGGCCGGCGCGGCCGCGGCCGGCGTTCTGCACGTCGGCGATCCGCAGCACGGGGCGGGATAGCGCGCCCGCGGGCAGCCGGGCCAGCAGGTCGGCATTGGTGGAACCGGTTTCGGATACCGCCTCGATGGCGACATGGGATGCGCTGGCGGCGCAGCGTGCGAGGATCTTCGCTGCGTCCAGCAGGGGGATGGCGGCTGTCATGGTGCGCTCTTGCGCGCCTTGCGGGGCGCGCGGGCAAAGGCCAGATCATACAGCGGGTCCGGCAGCCAGCGCAGCAGCTTCGCCACGACGCCCATCTGCCACGGGATCACGCGGTAGCGCACGCCGTGGCCGATGGCCCGCACCGCCCGGTCGGCGAAGCGTTCCGGCGCCATCAGGAACGGCATGTGGTACTTGTTCTGCCGCGTCATCGGCGTGTCGATGTAGCCGGGCGCGATCGTCACCACGCGGATGCCGTGGCGGCGCATCTCCAGCCGCAGCGCTTCGCAATAGGTGACCACCGCCGCCTTCGACGCGCTGTAGCCGCCGCCGCCCGGCAAGCCGCGCACCCCGGCCACGCTGGCCATGCCGACCAGCGTGCCATGGCCCTGTTCGCGCATCGCCTCGATGAACGGACCGAAGGTGGCCACCGTGGCGGTGACGTTGGTGGCGATGATGGCTTCGAACACCGGCAAGTCTTCCGGTACTTCGGTCAGCGTGCCGTGCGAGATGCCGGCGTTGGCGATCACGATGTCGATGCCGCCGGCATGGGCGATGAAGTCGCGCGCCGCGGCGGCGAGCGCCGCATGGTCGCAGACATCGCCGGGATAGACGCGATGCCGGGAAAGACCGGGAGCGGAGGTTGGGACAGCGGGGGAAAGGGAAGCGGCCAGTTCGCGCAGCGCGCTTTCGCGGCGGGCGAACAGGCCGAGGGTGGCGCCATCGCGCGCATAGCGGGCGGCCAGGGCGGCGCCGATGCCGCTGGACGCGCCCGTGATGAACACGCGCGGCCCCGCGGCGACCAGCGCCGTGGCCAATGCGTCGGCCATTACTTCTTCTCGGCCTTTGCCTTCGCGACCAGGAAGTCGAGCACCTGCGTGGTGGCCTGCTGCTGCGCGGCCTCGGTGGCGAGGTTGTCGTTGGCCTTGCCCGTCAGGCTCGGCGAAGCCTGCCAGCGGCCGTCGACGACCAGCAGCGGCCAGTACTCGACCTTGTAGCTTTCCATCAGCGCGGACGAGCGGCGCACCTTGCCGGCCACCCCGAACGAGCGGTAGGTGTCGATGAATTTCTGCTTGTCGACACCGTTCTGCGCGACCCAGTCGAATACTTCCTCGTCGCGGGTGAAGCTGTGGCTGCCGCCACGCAGCGCGGCCAGTACCTTCGACTGCAGCGCGTCGGCCAGGCCGAGCGATTCGAGCGCGTAGTACAGCTTCTGCTGCGGCGCCAGCCGGTCGTTGTAGGGCACGTGCACGCGCTTGAAGACGATGTTGTCGCCCTGTTTCTTCACCCAGGCCGACAGGATCGGATCGAAGGTCTGGCAGTGCGGGCACCAGTAGGCGAAGAACTCGATCACTTCCACCTTCTTGCCGGTGTCGGTCGGCTGCGGCGTCGGCAAGGCCGTGTACTCGGCGCCTTCCTTCGGCGCGGCGGGCGATGCGGCCACGCCGGCGGCAAACGTGACGCCGACCGCGGCCAGCACGATGGCGGAGCGAATCTGCTTCATCAAGCGCATGGGAATTCCTTATCTCTGGTTGCGGACCACGGCGACATCGACGCCGTTCTCGGACAGCTTGCTGCGCACCTTGTTCATCGCCTCGACCTGCGAGAACGGGCCCACGCGCACACGGTGCAGCACGCCGGAATCGGTGGTGCGGTCCGTGACGGACGCCTCGAAGCCCAGCAGGGCCAGCTTGGCGCGCACCGCCTCGGCATCGGCCGTTTCGCGGTAGGCGCCGGCCTGCAGGTAGTACACCCACTTGTCCTCGCCCGCCGGGGAGGGGGCCGGGGCGGCCGACTGGGTCGGCGGCGCGGCCGTGTTCGGCGGCACCGGTGCGGCCGGGTTGGCGGCCTTCGGTTCCGCGCCGTTCTGGATCCGGTCCACCACGGCCTGCAGCGGATCGGCCGCGGGTGCCGGCTGCTGCGCTTCCTGCGCCGGCGGCTTCTGCTCGCGCTCGAAGTCGCGGTTGGCGCTGCGCGCCGCTTCGCGGTTGCCGTACATCGGCTTGTTCGGATCGGCGATCTGGCCGGACGATTCGGCCGGCTTGCTGGCGCGCGCCGTGCGCTCGGTGAACGGGGACTGCCCCTTGGTGATCATCAGCGCCACGATCACCGCGATGACCAGGCCGATGACCAGGCCGATGATGATGCCGACCAGCGTGCTGCCCTGCTGGCGCAGGCGCAGCCGGGGGGAAGAGCGGAAACTCATTGTACGGAAGGTCCTTTCAGGTCCGGTTACATTTTCTCCGGCGCGGAAACGCCGATCAGGGCCAGGCCGTTGCGCAGAACCTGGCGGGTGGCGACCGCCAGTGCCAGGCGGGCCAGCTTCAATGCCTCGTCGTCGTCGAGCAGCCATTTGTGGGCGAAGTAATAGCTGTGCAGCTCGCCGGCCAGCTCGCGCAGGTAAAACGCGACCTGGTGCGGGCCCAGCTCGGCCTGGGCGCGCTGCAGCATTTCCGGATATTCCGCCAGCTTGGCCAGCAGGCTGGCTTCGTGCGGCGCGGTCAGCAGCGACAGGTCGACGCCGGCCAGCTGCGCTTCGTCGCCGCCCCAGTTGGCCAGCGCGGAGCAGATGCGCGCGTGCGCGTACTGCACGTAGTAGACCGGGTTTTCATCGGAAGTCTTCAGCGCCACGTCGACATCGAAGACGAATTCCGTGTCGGCCTTGCGCGAGATGAGGAAGAAGCGCACGGCGTCGCGGCCGCGCGCGATGTCGCCACCGCCGGACCATTCGATCAGGTCGCGCACGGTCACGTAGGAGCCGGCGCGCTTGGAGATCTTCACCTCGGCGCCATCCTTCATCACGGTGACCATCTTGTGCAGCACGTAGTCGGGGTAGCCTTGCGGGATGCCCATGCCCACCGCCTGCAGGCCGGCGCGCACCCGGGCAATCGTGCCGTGGTGGTCGGAACCCTGCACGTTGATCGCCTGCGTGAAGCCGCGCTGGAACTTGACGATGTGGTAGGCCACGTCCGGCACGAAATACGTGAAGGTGCCGTCGGTCTTGCGCATCACGCGGTCCTTGTCGTCGCCGTAGTCGGTGGTGCGCAGCCACAGCGCGCCGCCATCCTCGTACGTGTGGCCGTTGGCCACCAGCGCGCCCACGGCCGCTTCCACCTTGCCGTCCTTGTACAGCGACGATTCCAGGTAATAGTTGTCGAACTTGACGCCGAACGCCTGCAGGTCGATGTCCTGCTCGTTGCGCAGGTACGTGACGGCGAACGCGCGGATCGATTCCAGGTCTTCCACGTCGCCGGAGCCGGTGACGGGCGCGCCATCGCTGGCCGACACGGTTTTCTTCAGCAGGAAGTCGGCGGCGATGTCGGCGATGTAGTCGCCGTTATAGGCCGATTCGGGCCACTCGGCGTCGCCCGGCTTGAAGCCGCGGGCGCGCGCCTGCACCGAGGTGGCCAGCGTGTGGATCTGCACGCCGGCATCGTTGTAGTAGAACTCGCGGGTCACGCCGAAGCCCTGCGCCTCGAACAGCGACGACAGCGCGTCGCCCAGCGCCGCCTGTCGGCCATGGCCCACGTGCAGCGGGCCGGTCGGGTTGGCCGACACGAACTCGATGATCACCTGCTTGCCGGTGCCGGCTTCGCCGCGGCCATATGCCGGGCCCTGCGCGAGCACGGTCCCGACGACGGCCTGCTTGGCGGCGTCCGCCACGCGCAGGTTGATGAAGCCGGGGCCGGCGATGTCGGCCGAGGCGACCAGCCCCTTGCCTTCGGGGTTTTCCAGCAGCGCGCCGACGATCTTCGTGGCCAGTTCGCGCGGGTTCATTTTCAGCTGCTTCGCCAGCTGCATGGCGATATTGCAGGCAACGTCGCCATGCGCCGGGTCGCGCGGGCGCTCGAGCACCACGTTGGCGGTCACGGAAGTGCCTTCCAGGAGCGGGGCGAGGGCGGCCTGGAACAGGGCGGCGATCTGTTGTTTTTGTTGGGCGAGCATGGGCGGATTCGGTCGGATCTGGACGGAAGTAAAACGGTGTAAAAAACGCGCAAAACGCGTCTCGGAGATCGGACATTATACCGGTTTGCGTTCCCGTTTGATAATTGAGCAAGAGCGGGGCAAGAGCGGGGCAAGAGCTGGGCAAGAGCTGGGCAAGAGGCGGGCAGGAGGCGGGCAAGAGGCGGGCAAGTGGCGCGCCGGCCCGTGCCGCACTGCTACAATCCTGCCCTTGACAGAGCACCACGAAAGAACACGATGAACAAGCGCCCGACGCTGTCGCTGAAGAGCAAGCCAGCCCCGGCCACGAAAAAGCCCGCTGCCCGCAAGCCGGCTGCCGCCAACACCACCGGGGCGGCCCGGCCGGCCGGCAAACCCGCCGGGAAGCCTGCCGCCGGGAATCCGGCCGCCCGCCAGGCCGGCAAGCCGGATGCCGTGAAGCGAACCGGCCCTGCTGCCGCGCCTGCCGCGCCCACCGCGCCGGCCGCGCCTGCGGCTCCGCAGCGGCCCGCGGCCAGCCCGTGGGAAGCCACCCGGCCCAAGGGCGGGGCGCGCCAGGCGGCAGCCCGTGCGGACGAGCAGGGCAGGGATGAGCAACGCGGCCATGCACCGGCCCGCGCCCGCGCCGAGGCGCCGCCGGGCCCGCGCGCCAGCCATCATCGCGACCTGAAGCCGCGGCTGCAGACCGATTTCCAGGCCGAGCTGAAGTCCGATTCGCTGGCTTTCGCCCTGCTGGGCGCGGCCACCGCCGTGGTCCAGGTGCGCGCCGGCATGGCGCTGCCGCAGGCGCTGGCCGGCGCGTTCGCCAATCCCGCCATCACGCCCCAGGCGCGCGGCGCGATCCAGGACGTGGCTTACCGCGCCATGCGCCAGCTGGGCCGCAGCGAAGCGCTGGTGGCCGCGATGGCGCCGAAGGCCCCCGATCCGCTGGTGGGCGCGCTGCTGGCCGCCGCGCTGCCGCTGATGGGCGCGGGCGAGGATGGCCCGGCGCCGTACGAAGCCTTCACCGTCGTCGACCAGGCCGTCACCGCGGCCGGCGCGCACCCGGATACGGTGCGCGCGAAAGGCATGGTCAACGCGCTGCTGCGCCGCTTCCTGCGCGAACGCGACACGCTGCTGGCCGACGTGCTGCAACAGCCGCTGGCGCGCTGGAACTACCCGCAATGGTGGATCGACGCGGCCATCACCGCCTATCCGCAGGACTGGGAGCAGGTGCTCGCGGCGGGCAACGTGGCGCCGCCGCTGACGCTGCGCGTGAATACCCGCAAGGGCACCGTCGAGGCTTACCTGGAGTTACTCGCGCAGTCCGGCATCGGCGCGCGCCGCATCGGCCCTTCCGCGGTGCGGCTGGACAAGCCGGTGGGCGTGCACCTGGTGCCGGGCTTCGACAGCGGCCTCGTGTCGGTGCAGGATGCGGCAGCCCAGCTTGCCGCGAACCTGCTTGATGTCCAGGACGGCATGCGCGTGCTGGACGCCTGCGCCGCCCCGGGCGGCAAGACGGGGCACATCCTCGAACTGGCCGACGCCGATGTCACCGCGCTGGACGTCGACCCGCAGCGCCTGGCCCGCGTGCGGGAAAACCTCGACCGCCTCGAGCTGTCGGCCACGCTGCTGGCGGCCGGGGCGCAGGGCCGCGACTGGTGGGACGGCGAACCGTTCGACCGCATCCTGGCCGACGTGCCGTGCACGGCGTCCGGCATCGTGCGCCGCCACCCCGATATCCGCTGGCTGCGCCGCAAGGGCGATACGCTCCAACTTGCAACACTTTCCGCGCAAATTCTCGACAATCTTTGGCAGATGCTGCGGCCCAATGGTAAATTGCTGTTCGTGACATGTTCGTTGTGGCCGCAGGAATCCGAGGCGCAGGCGGCCGCTTTCGCGGTGCGCAATCGCGCCACGCGACTCGATGCGCCCGGTCAGCTACTGCCCGCGGGCGGGGCCGAACAGGATCACGATGGACTGTTTTACGCGTTGTTCCAGAAGGATGCGACGGATGTGAAGGATGCATGACGTTGCGGAGACATGAATCCGCACAGATGAATCCGCACAAATGAATCCGCACCAGCATGACTTCAGGGAATGCGTAGCAATTCCGGCCAGCCAGCGGGGTGCATTTGCTGCATCACCGCTGCGTCAAGTTCCTGGCTCCTGTTTTCGGCCCTAACCACATACAAGCGCAAGTGATCCCCCGATTCGTTCGATTCCTCTGCTGGCAAATGCTGCTGATGCTGGCCTGCGCCCTGCCGCAGGCCGCCCGTGCCGCCGAAGGAAGCGTCGAAATCACCCGGGCCTATATCGAAGCGGCGGAAGAGGGCTACCGCCTGTCCGCCGCGTATTCGTTCGACCTGAACCACGGCCTCGAAGACGCGCTGCAATACGGGGTGGCGCTGAACTTCGCCACGCAGATCACGTTCACGCGGCCGCGCTGGTACTGGTTCGACGAGAAGGCCGTCACCGCCAGGCGCACCCACAAGCTGTGGTACGACGTGCTGACACGCCAGTACCACGTGCGCATCGAGGGCAGCGTGCGGCAGAATTTCGATTCGCTGGAAGATGCGCTGTTCTTCATCCGCCGGCCCACGCGCTGGGTAGTGGCGCCGCGCGGCGCGCTGAAGGTGGGCGAAATCTACAACGTCACCCTCAGCATGGGCATGGACCGCGACTACCTGCCCAAGCCGATCCAGGTCAACGCCTTCAACAACCGCGACTGGAACCTGGCTTCGCAAAAACGAACCTTCCAGTACAGGGCGGAGTAAGTGACCAAGGCCTTGCGGTATCTGTTTGTCGTGGCAGGCGCCGTGTGCAGCATCCTGCTGTTCCTGCTGGCATCCGCTTCCGACAGTTCCGGTTTCTTCGAACGCCATTATTCCTGGCTGCTCGGCCTGAATGCGGCGGTGGCCGTCGCGCTGCTGCTGCTGGTCGGCGTCTCCCTGTTCAGGCTCTACTCACGCTACAAGAGCGGCAAGTTCGGCTCGCGGCTGATGACGCGGCTGGTGATGCTGTTCGCCGCCATCGGCGTGCTGCCGGGGCTCGTGATCTTCCTGGTGTCCGTGCAGTTCGTGTCGCATTCGATCGATTCGTGGTTCAACGTGCGCGTCGAGGAAGCGCTGGAGGCGGGCCTCGACCTTGGCCGCTCGGCGCTGGACGCATCGCTGGTGGAACTGAAGGGCGAGGCGGACAAGGCGGCCCAGGAGCTGGCTTCGCTGCCGTTCTACGCGGCGCCCTCGGCGCTGGCACGCTTCGTCAAGGAACATCCGCGCACGCAGAGCGCGATCATCGTCGATGCCGAGGGCGGCCTGATCGTCTCCGCCGTCGGCGAACGCCGCATCAACCTGGCCGGCGACCTGCCCACCGCCGCCATGATGGCCAAGGCGCAGGAGGAGCCGCCGTACGCGGTGCCCGAAGGCGGCAGCGAAGCGCGCGACGAACGCGCGGTCGCCACGCCGGCCGATCCCAACAACGTGCTGCGCCTGCGCGTGCTGATGCCGGTGCCCGACCCGGTGCAGCCTTCCGGCGGGCGCCTCGCGCCGCGCTACCTGCAGATCATCCAGGCCGTCGCGCCGCAGCTGGCCAGCGACGGCGAAATGCTGCGCACCGCGTACAGCGAATACAAGGAGCGCTACGTGGCCCGCCGCGGCTTGCGCAACATGTACATCTACACGCTGACGCTGACGCTGCTGCTGGCCGTGTTCGGCGCGATCGCCGCCGCCTTCCTCATCGCCAACGACCTGGCGCAGCCGCTGCTGCTGCTGGCCGAAGGTACCCGCGCGGTGGCGGAGGGCGACCTCTCGCCGCGCCCGATCGTGGCCAGTTCCGACGAACTGGGCACGCTGACCCAGAGCTTCAACACGATGACGCGCCAGCTCTCCGAGGCGCGCAGCGCCGTGGAACGCAACCGCATCGCGCTGCAGAACGCCAAGGCCCACCTGGAATCGGTGCTGGCCAACATGTCGGCCGGGGTGATGGTGCTGGATTCGGAATTCCGGCTGGTGACCTGCAACGACTCGGTCGAGCGGATCCTGCAGAAGGCCGGCGTGACGCTGATCGGCAAGCCGCTGGCCGACGTGGATGGCATGCATGAATTCGCCGGCGCCGTGATCGCCGCGTTCTCCGCCCAGAGCGCGCAGTCGGCCGCCGGGCGCAATGTGCAGCGGCTGCACTGGCAGCGCCAGATCGAGATCCCGCGCCTGGCCAGCAATCCGGACGACAGCGACCTGATCCTGCTGACACGGGGCTCGCGCCTGCCGCTGGAAGGCGGCGGCGGCTACATCGTGGTGTTCGACGACATCACCGACGTGATCTCGGCGCAGCGCTCGATCGCCTGGGGCGAGGTGGCGCGCCGGCTGGCGCACGAGATCAAGAATCCGCTGACGCCGATCCAGCTGTCGGCCGAACGGCTGCAGATGAAGCTGGAAAGCAAGCTGGGCCCGGCCGACGTGGAATTGCTCAACAAGAGCGCCGGCACGATCGTCAACCAGGTGGCGGCGATGAAGCGCATGGTCGACGACTTCCGCGACTATGCGCGCACGCCGCCGGCCCAGCTCGAGCCGCTCGACCTGAACGACCTGGTCGAGGAAATCCTGCACCTGTACGTGGCCGGCGACGGCAACGACATCATCCGGCCGCACCTGGCGCCGTACCTGCCGATGGTGATGGGCGACGAGACGCAGTTGCGGCAGGTGATCCATAACCTGCTGCAGAACGCCCAGGACGCGCTGGCCGACCTGCCCGAGGTGGCCGACGGCAGCCGCGCGCCGCGCGTGGACGTGGTTACCGAGGCGATCCATTACCAGAGCGCCGACGGTGGCACCCGCATCGCGGTGCGCCTGTCGATCTCGGACAATGGACCCGGCTTCGCGCCGAAAATCCTGGCGCGGGCATTCGAGCCGTACGTGACGTCGAAAGCGCGCGGCACCGGACTGGGGCTGGCCATGGTCAAGAAAATCATCGACGAGCATGGCGGGCGGATCGACATCCAGAACCATCCGGACGGTTGTGGCGCTTCGGTACTGATTTTGCTGTTAAAGTTGGCACCGGTGCAGTTGGCATAATATTGAAGGACACATAAAATCGTTGTCACGACCAGCACAATGCCGGGCAACCGGTGCAAAAGAACAGAAGGGCAGGGATAGATGGCAAACATTCTCGTAGTTGATGATGAAATGGGTATCCGGGAGCTGCTCTCGGAAATCCTCGGTGACGAAGGGCATGCGGTAACGCTGGCGGAGAACGCCCAGCAAGCCCGCCAGGCCCGCGCGGCCGGGGCCCCGGACCTGGTCCTGCTCGACATCTGGATGCCGGATACGGACGGCGTCACGCTGCTGAAGGAATGGCAGCGCGACGGCCTGCTGACGATGCCCGTCATCATGATGTCCGGCCACGCGACGATCGATACCGCGGTCGAGGCCACCCGCATCGGCGCCCTGAATTTCCTGGAAAAGCCGATTGCAATGCAAAAGCTGCTGAAGGCGGTGCAGGCCGGCCTGGCGCGCGGCCAGGAAGTGGTGCGCGCGCCCGTGATGGCGCAGCGCCCGGCCGCCTTGCCGCCCGTCGAGGAAGCGGCGCCACCCAGCTTCGGCGTGCCGCCCCTGCCGCCACAAGGCGCGCACGGCATTGCCGTGGCGCGCGGCAGCGGTGGCGAAGGCCACATGTTCAGCCTGTCGTTCGACTTGCCGCTGCGCGAGGCGCGCGATGCGTTCGAGCGCATGTACTTCGAGCACCACCTGGGCCGCGAAGGCGGCAGCATGACGCGCGTGGCCGAGAAGACCGGCCTGGAACGCACCCACCTGTACCGCAAGCTGAAGCAGCTGGGTGTCGAGCCGGGCAAGCTCGCCAAGAAAAACCAGCAAGTCTGATTTGCCGTCTCCCGTCATCGCCACGCTGGTGACCGGCAGGCGCGCCCTCGATCGTGAAAGCGCGATCGCGGCGCGCCTGCCCGTAACCAGAACAGGCGCGCCGTCCTCGCCAGGCGCTCCATCTTCGCCCGACGCCCGTTCCGAAGCGCCGGTGGCCATCATCATCGAAGGCCTGGCGGATCCGCTTTCCCCGCTTGCCGATGCGCCCGGCGTGCAAGTGCACCGCATTGCCCCCGGCTGCCTATGCTGCGCCGGTAACGTGGTATTGCGTGTTACATTGAATCGTCTCTTGCGGCGCCCGCCGGCGCAGCTTTATATCAGCCTGGCTGATGCCACCCATGTCGGACAGTTGCGCGCGATGTTGTCGGCGCCGCCCTACGATACGCTGCTGTCCCTCTGCGACGATGTCGCGGCACCTGCCGTTGCTTCCTGACTTCGCCGGCTCGCCTCTTGAAATGGGCTGCCACAGCCCCACCTCGAAAGTGAAATGGAAAGCCCAACAATACGGAACCCGCCGGTTTCGTCCTTGAGAGAAGGAAGCGATATGAACCTCATCTACAACAGCGAGCAGTACAGCGTCGTCGAGTTCGGACCGGATCGCGATCTCGAATCCTTGCGCTTCGGTGGCTATGAAATCGTCGACAAGGGCGGCAAGCGCGAAATCTTCATTGCCGGCGTACTGGCGCAAAACTTCCGGCGCGACGTGAACCAGTTGATCGCCAACGAACCCACGATGGAGGAAATCGACGAATTCCTCGGCAACTATGACTCGCTGATGAGTCAGCCTGTCTTACTGCATTAACTTCTGCTGCATTGAACATCGGCACCCATTCGCAACACACATCCGGCGCCCGGATCTCCAGTGGCGCACCTGTGGTAAGGTGACGGTCGGCAATACCTTACCACGTCATACCATGTGCCAACTCCTGGGAATGAACTGCAATGTGCCGACCGACATTGTGTTCAGCTTTACCGGCTTCGCGCTGCGCGGTGGCCGTACCGATGTCCACCACGATGGCTGGGGCATCGCCTTCTTCGAGGGCGCCGGCGTGCGCCACTTCGTCGATCACCAGAGAGCCGTCGATTCGCCGGTGGCCACGCTGATCAAGACTTACCCGATCAAGTCCCGCAACGTCATTGCCCACATCCGCAAGGCCACGCAAGGCGAGGTGGCGCTGGAGAATTGCCATCCGTTCATGCGCGAGCTGTGGGGCCGCTACTGGGTGTTCGCCCATAACGGCGACCTGAAGGCGTTCAATCCCGTGCTGGACGGCCCCTACCGCCCGGTCGGCACCACCGACAGCGAGCGGGCCTTCTGCTGGCTGCTGCAGGAATTGCGCAGCCGCTTCGGCGACACCCGCCCGGCACTTGCCGAACTCGGCGCGGCGCTGGGCGAGCTGGTACCGCGCATCGCCGTCCACGGCACGTTCAACATGATGCTGTCCGATGGCTCGGCGCTGTTTTCCCATTGCTCGACCAACCTGTTCTGGCTGGTGCGCCAGCACCCGTTCGACACGGCCATCCTGTCCGACGACGACGTGCGGGTGGACTTTTCGCAGGTGACCACGCCGCACGACCGCGTCGCCATCATCGTCACGCAGCCGCTGACGACGAACGAGCGCTGGACGGCATGCGCCCCTGGGGAAATGCAGTGTTTTGTGGACGGATTACCTCAGAAAAACATATTTCCGCCCCCAGCGGCGCCGGGAATGTCAGAATAATAAAAAATAGAGAGAACGTTTTCCCATGATCGACCTGTCCGGCACAAGCTCATCTGCCCTGTCCTCACTGCGCGTGCGCGAGTTCTACCTCGGCCGCCAGCCCATCCTCGACCGCAACGGCGCGCTGTTCGGCTATGAACTGCTGTTCCGTAACGGCCCGGTCGGGCCGGCGCAGATCGATACCAGCGAACTGTCCGCCACCGCCGCCGTGATCGCCCATGCATCGCAGCTGGGCGTGGAAAAGGTCATCGGCGATGGGCTCGGCTTCGTCAACGTCGACGAACAGGCGCTGAACAGCGATATCTTCGGCTTCCTGCCCCGTGAAAAAATCGTGCTGGAAATCGTCGAAACGCTGCAGCCCACGCCCGCCGTGCTGGCGCGCATGACCGACCTGGCCAGCCATGGCTTCCAGTTCGCGCTCGACGACGTGCGCGGCGACAGCCCGCAATTGCAGGCCATGCTGCCGATGACGCAGTTCGTCAAGCTGAGCATGCGCGGCTGGCAAAGCGGCACGGGCGCCGATGCGCTGGCCGCGCTGGCGGCCCGCCTGAAGGGCGACGGCAAGCAGCTGGTCGCGGAAAAGGTGGAAACCCGCGAGGAATACGCCACCTGCCTGGACCTGGGCGTGGATTATTTCCAGGGCTATTACTTCGCCCGGCCCGCCATCATGAGCGGCAAGAAGCTGTCGCCCTCGCAACTGGCCGTGATGGAGCTGATGACGCTGGTGGTGTCGGATGCCGACAATATCGAGATCGAACGGGCGATCAAGCGCGACGCATCGCTGGCGATGAACCTGCTGCGCCTGGTGAACACGCCGGCAGTGGGCGCGCGCCAGCGCATCGATTCGCTGAGCCAGGCCGTGACGATCCTGGGCCGCCGCCAGTTGCAGCGCTGGCTGCAGATCATGCTGTACGCCGAGCCGGGCAAGCGCGGCGGCAGCCAGACACCGCTGCTGATGCTGGCCACCACCCGCGGCCGGCTGCTGGAACTGCTGGCCCACAAGCTGCGGCCGGCGCACCGCCATGTCGCGGACATCGCTTTCACGGTGGGTATCATGTCGCTGATGGATACGCTGTTCTCGATCCCGATGGCCGAACTGCTGACACAGATCGCGGTCAGCGACGAAGTGGCCGAAGCGCTCGTGTACCGCACCGGCTTCTTCGGCGAGCTGCTCAAGCTGGCCGAATGTATCGAACGCATCGAGGACATGGAACATGCCATCATGCCGGCCCTGCGCGACCTCGAGATGTCCACCGAGGAACTGGTGGAGCTGGAAATGTCCGCCTACGAGTGGAGCGACAACGTGGTGCGCTACGCGATCTGACCGGGACGGCACGGCCAGCGGACGGCATCGCGGCGCGGTGCCGTTTTCAATTGAGGAGAACGATGCGGGAAGTATTGCTGGAGGTGCGTGACCTGGCCAAGTCCTATGGCAAGCGGCGCGCGGTGGATGGCGTGTCGTTCCACGTGCGGCGCGGCCAGACGGTGGGCCTGCTGGGACCGAACGGCGCCGGCAAATCGACGACCGTCGGCATCATCGCCGGCATCCTCGATGCCGATGCCGGCGAAGTGCTGCTCGATGGCCAGCCCGCCGGCACGCGCCACCACGATACGCGGCGCCGCATCGGCCTGGTGCCGCAGGACCTGGCGCTGTATGACGACCTGCCGGCGGTCGAGAACCTGAAACTGTTCGGTGCGCTGTACGGCTTGAAGAACGCCGCGCTGGCGGCGCGTTGCGCGGCCGTGCTGGAACTCGTGGGCCTGGCCGACCGGGCGCGCGACAGGCCCGCCACCTTCTCCGGCGGCATGAAGCGGCGCCTGAACATCGCCGCCGCGCTGCTGCACGAGCCGGCGTTGCTGATCCTCGACGAACCGACGGTCGGCGTCGACCCGCAAAGCCGCAATGCCATCTTCGACACGCTGGCGGCACTGCAGCGCGCCGGCACGGCGCTCGTCTATACCAGCCACTACATGGAAGAGGTGGAGCGGCTGGCCGACCATATCGTCATCATCGACCATGGCAGGGTGCTGGCCGACGAGAGTCCGGCGGCGCTGTACGCGCGCCTGCCGGCACGCGCCGCGCTGCATGTCGACCTGGCGGAGGCGCTGTCCGGCGAGCTGGCCGGCGAGCTGGCCCGGTTGCCCGGCGTGGCAGGCTTGCTTGGCGAAGGCCCGGCATGGGATGTGCGCCTGCAGGACAGCACGCAGGCCATCGCCGTGCTCGACTGGCTGCGCGACCGGGGGCAGGTGCCGGTGCATTTCGCCACCGCCCGCGCACGCCTCGAAGAGGTCTTCCTCGATCTCACCGGCCGCTCGCTGCGCGACTGAAGGAGCGATGATGACCGCCATTCTCGCCCTGGTCCGCAAGGACCTGCTCCTCTACCTCAACGACCGCCGCGCGCTGGCGATCCACCTGCTGGTGCCCGTCATCGTGGCGGCGTTCTTCGGCTCGCTGTTCGGCGGCACCGGCAACGGCAAGACCGGCAGGATCGATGTCGCCGTCGTGCGGCAGGATGACTCGGGCCTTGCCGCGAACCTCGTCGCCAGCCTGCAGGCCGATCCGAACCTGCGCGTGCAGGTATTGCCCCTTGCCGCCGCGCGCGACCGCGTAGTCGCCGGCAAGGCCACCGTGGCCGTGGTGATCCCGCCGGGATTCGGCGGCGCGGCGGTCGGCGCGCTGACCGGCACGGCCGCGGCGCCCACGCTGCCGCTGCTGTTCGATCCTTCGCAAGGGGCCGTGCTGGCGATGGTGAAAGGGCTGGTGACGCATCACGCCATGCAGCATGCGAATGCCGGGATGATTGCCCGGGCTTCCGGCCTGGGGGCGGCGCTCCCGGCCGGTGCCGGGATGCCGTTCTTCATGCGCGACGAGGCTGTCAGCGCCGGTCCGGCCTACGATGCCTACGCCCACTCGTTCGCCGGCATGGGCGTGCAGTTCATCCTGTTCATGGGGGTGGACTGGGGCATCGGCCTGCTGACGGCGCGGCGCAGCGGCATCTGGAGCCGCCTGCTGGCCGCGCCCGTCACGCAATGGCAGATCCTGCTTTCGCGGCTGTTGTCCGGCACGATCATCGCGGCGGCCCTGCTGGTGGCGATCTTCCTGTGCGCCGTCGTGCTGTTCGGCGTCACGATCACCAACCCGGCCGGCTTCGTGCTCGTCACGCTGGGCTTTGCGCTGATGACAGCCACGTTCGGCCTCCTCGTCGCCGCACTGGGCCGCACGCCGGAAGCGACGCGCGGCATCGCCACGTTCGCCACGCTGATGATCGTGATGCTGGGCGGCGCGTGGGTGCCGTCGTTCATTTTCCCTGAATGGCTGCAGCAGGCCTCGCTGGTCGTGCCGGCTCGCTGGGCGATCGACGGCCTCGATGCCGTGACGTGGCGCGGCCTGGGCATCGACGCCGCGCTGCACTGCGCGGGCGTGCAGCTGGCATTCGCCGCGCTGTTCGGTGCGCTGGCGGCATGGCGCTTCAGCGTACAGGCACGAGAGGCCTGACGAGATAAGGGGACAGGCACCTCATGCGGTTAAGTTAAGCGTTACCCGACACATTGAAACCGCATGCATTCACCCCAACAGCGAAGGGCTGGGGTCAGACCCGCCGGGTCTGACCCCGGAATTTGCACTTGGGGTAGGCTTATCTGAGCGGTATTAGTGCCTGTCCCCGCTTTTCACCAAGGCAGGTGGTCCCGGCTTACAGGTTCGGCGCCAGCCAGCTTTCCAGCTGCGCCTTCGGCACGCCGCGGCGCTGCGCCATGTCGGCCAGCTGGTCTTCGTTGATCTTCCCGACCGTGAAGTACTTCGATTGCGGATGGGCGAAATAGAAGCCCGCCACGGCGGCGCCGGGGAACATGGCGAACGATTCCGTCAATTCCATGCCGATCTCCTCGGCGCCGGTCACGCGGAACAGGTCGGCCTTCACCGTGTGCTCCGGGCACGCCGGATAACCGGGGGCAGGGCGGATGCCGGCATACTCTTCGCGGATCATCTGCTCGTTGGTCAGCCGCTCGTCCGCGGCATAGCCCCACAGGTCCTTGCGCACGCGCTCGTGCAGGTATTCGGCGAACGCTTCGGCCAGGCGGTCGGCCAGCGCCTTCAGCATGATCGACGAGTAATCGTCGTGCGCATCCTCGAAGCGCTTTTCGTACTTCTCGATGCCCAGGCCGGCCGTGACGGCGAACATGCCGAGGTAGTCCTTCACGCCGGATACCTTCGGCGCGATGAAGTCGGCCAGGCACTGGTTCGGGCGCTGCACGCCGTCGATTACCGGCTTCACGCCCTGCTGGCGCAGGCCGTAATAGGTGAACGCCACTTCGCTGCGCGTATCGTCGGTGTAGACCTCGATATCGTCGTCGTTCACGCTGTTGGCGGGCAGCAGCGCGACCGTGCCGTTGGCGGTCAGCCAGCGGCCCTCGATGATGCGCTTGAGCAGCGCCTGGCCTTCCTCGAAGACCTTGGTGGCCGCCTCGCCGACCACTTCGTCGGTGAGGATCGCGGGGAACGGGCCGGCCAGGTCCCAGGTCTGGAAGAACGGACCCCAGTCGATGTACTGCGCCAGCAATGCCAGGTCGACGTTGCGGAACAGGCGGCGGCCGACGAACTTCGGCTTCACTGGCGCGAACTGGAGCTTTGCCTTGTTGGCGCGCGCGGCGGCCAGCGTCACTGTCGGCAGCGCCTTCTTGTTGGCATGCTGCTCGCGGATGCGCGCATAGTCGGTTTCCAGTTCTTCCACATAGCGATCGCGCGCGTCCGGCGTCAGCAGCGACTGCGCCACCGATACGGAACGCGAGGCATCCGGCACGTACACCACCGGGCCGTCGTAGTTGTGGGCGATCTTCACCGCCGTGTGGGCGCGGCTGGTGGTGGCGCCGCCGATCAGCAGCGGAATCTTCAGCATGCGGAAGTGCTCGTCGCGCTGCATTTCCTTGGCCACGTGCGCCATCTCTTCGAGCGACGGCGTGATCAGGCCGGACAGGCCGATGATGTCGGCATTCTCCACCTTGGCACGCGCCAGGATCTCGGAAGCGGGCACCATCACGCCCATGTTCACCACTTCGAAGTTATTGCATTGCAGGACCACCGAGACGATGTTCTTGCCGATGTCGTGCACGTCGCCCTTGACGGTGGCGATGACGATCTTGCCCTTCGGTTTCGCGACGATGCCGGTGCGCTTTTCCTCGGCCAGCTTTTCTTCCTCGATGTAGGGGATCAGGTGGGCCACGGCCTGCTTCATCACGCGCGCCGACTTCACCACCTGCGGCAGGAACATCTTGCCCTGGCCGAACAGGTCGCCGACGATGTTCATGCCATCCATCAGCGGGCCCTCGATCACGTTGATCGGGCGGCCGCCGCCGTTGAGGACCTGCAGGCGCATTTCCTCGGTATCCTCGGTGATCCATTGCGTGATGCCGTGCACCAGCGCGTGCGCCAGGCGCTTCTCCACCGGCCCCTCGCGCCACTCCAGGTTGGCTTCCTGCTGCTTGCCGCCGGCCTTCAGCGTGCCGGCGAATTCGATCATCCGCTCGGTCGCATCGGGGCGGCGGTTCAGCACCACGTCTTCCACGCGTTCGCGCAGTTCGGCCGGCAGGTCGTCGTACACGCCCACCATGCCCGCGTTGACGATGCCCATCGTCATGCCGGCCTTGATGGCGTGGTACAGGAATACGGTGTGGATCGCTTCGCGCGCCGGGTCGTTGCCGCGGAACGAGAACGAAACGTTCGACACCCCGCCCGAGATCTTCGCGTGCGGCAGGTTGTCCTTGATCCAGCGCGTGGCGTTGATGAAGTCCACCGCGTAGTTGTTGTGTTCCTCGATACCGGTGGCGACCGCGAAGATGTTCGGATCGAAGATGATGTCCTCGGCCGGGAAGCCCACTTTTTCGGTCAGCACCTTGTAGGCCCGCTCGCAGATCTCGATCTTGCGCTCGAAGGTATCGGCCTGGCCCGTTTCATCGAAGGCCATCACGATCACCGCGGCGCCGTAGCGGCGGCACAGGCGCGCCTGGCGGATGAACTCCGCCTCGCCTTCCTTCATCGAGATCGAGTTGACGATGGACTTGCCCTGCACGCACTTCAGGCCGGCCTCGATGACCGACCATTTCGACGAGTCGATCATGATCGGCACGCGCGAGATGTCCGGCTCGGAAGCGATCAGGTTCAGGAAGCGCGTCATGGCGGCCTGCGAATCGAGCATGGCCTCGTCCATGTTGATGTCGATGACCTGGGCGCCGTTTTCCACCTGCTGGCGCGCCACGGACAGGGCTTCGTCGTACTGCTCGTTCAGGATCATCCGCGCGAACGCCTTCGAGCCGGTGACGTTGGTGCGTTCGCCCACGTTGACGAACAGCGAGTCGTCGTCGATCGTGAACGGCTCCAGGCCGGACAGGCGCTGCGCCACGGGGATGCGCGGCAGCGCGCGCGGCGTCATGTCCTTCAGCAGGGCGACGATGGCGGCGATATGGTCCGGCGTGGTGCCGCAGCAGCCGCCGGCCATGTTGATGAAGCCCGCCTCGGCGAATTCGCGCAGCAGGGCCGAGGTATCGGCCGGCAGCTCGTCGAAGCCGGTGTCGCTCATCGGGTTGGGCAGGCCGGCGTTCGGGTAGATGCACACGAAGGTATCGGCGATCTGCGACAGTTCTTCGGCATAGGGGCGCATCAGCGCCGCGCCCAGCGCGCAGTTCAGGCCGATGGTCAGCGGTTTCGCGTGGCGCACCGAATTCCAGAAGGCCGGCACGGTCTGGCCGGACAGGATGCGGCCGGACGCGTCGGTGACGGTGCCCGAGATCATCAGCGGCAAGCGCTCCTGCTCCGGGTGGTCGTCGAAATACTGGTCGATCGCGAACAGCGCGGCCTTGCAGTTCAGCGTATCGAAGATGGTCTCCACCAGCACCACGTCGATGCCGCCCTCGACCAGTGCGTCGAGCTGCTCGTAATACGACGTCACCAGCTGGTCGAACGTGATGTTGCGGGCCGCCGGGTCGTTGACGTCCGGCGAGATCGATGCCGTCTTCGGCGTCGGGCCCAGCGCGCCGGCCACGAAGCGCGGCTTGTCCGGCGTGCTGTACTTGTCCACCGCCGCGCGGGCCAGCTTCGCGGCCTGCAGGTTCATCTCGTAGACCAGATGCGCCATGTGGTAATCGTCCTGCGCGATGCCGGTGGCGCCGAAGGTATTGGTTTCGATCAGGTCGGCCCCGGCCGCCAGGTAGCGCTCGTGGATCTCCTGGATCACGTGCGGCTGCGTCAGGTTCAGCAATTCGTTGTTCCCCTTCACGAACAGCTCGCGCGCGCCACTGCCGGCCGGTGCCGCGAAGTCCGCGAAGCGTTCGCCGCGATACGCCGCTTCATCGAGCTTGTATTGCTGGATGATCGTGCCCATCGCACCGTCGAGGAACATGATACGGCGCGACAGGATGTCGCGCAGCTGCGCTTCGGTCTGGGAGGCGGGGCGGTTCGCGGGCTGGTTCATTGGTATCGGTCGGGAACGGAAAGGGGGTACTGATTATACGGCAAAGCGCCATTCCCGCCCCGCCAGGGCCCGGCCGGCACGCGGCCGCGGATCTGCAACGATGCCGGCACGCGGCGGCGCATGCCGGGCAGCCGGTGACTGCCGGCACCGGTATCGGCATGGCATTGCGCAGGGGAGGAACGACGTGGCAGCCGCGTTGGCTGCCGTGGACCGGCGCCGGTAAGAACCGGCGCCGCGGTGGCGCCTGGGCGCCGGAAGGCAAGCGGGGAAGTCAGCCTCGGATCGGCTGTTCCGCCTGGCGGCGGCGCCGTGCCACGCCGGTCACCAGCAGCAGGCCGGTGGCCAGCATGGCCCAGGTGCCCGGTTCCGGCACGGCGATCACGGGCGAGCCGCCCACGGCGACCTTGTCGATGGCGAACTGGGTCTGTTCCGTCCACAGGTAATCGTTGCGATAGCTTTCGAATGGTGTGAACAGGTATTCGAATTCACGGTCGCCAGTCGTGTAATAGTGGCCGTTATACATGCCGCCATAGGGATCTTCGCCACGCTGGCCGGCGGAGAACGCGAGCGCGCCACCGATCTGGTATTCGAACGTGTCGGTACCGCACTTGTAGAACTCATTACTGTCGCCTGCACAGCCGAGAAACTCCGTGCCGTTCAGGGAAAAGGACGTGATTTCGTCTTTCCCCACATAGCCGTCACCATTTGCATCGTCGCCGGAGAACGATCCTTGCAGCACGCGCGCGTCGTCGAAAAAGGAAGTGCTTTCATGCAGAAAACCCGTGTACGAGAAGTTCCACGTCGTTACTGCGTGAGCGCTGCAGCTGGCGGCCATCAAAGTGGCAAGGGCAATCGTCTTGAACATGATACTTCTCAACAAAGGTGAAGAGGAGTAAACATAGTAACTGGCCCGGCTTTGCTGCGAAACAAAATATCGTCATGTTTGTGCCGAAACAACGCAAGCGGTGCCGGTGCTGTCATCGCCGGCAACAGCATGCCGTTGCGCAGGGAGAGGGTGTAACAGTCATGTTTGCGGCCGGCCCCGGCACCCACCGCGGCGCCTGGGCGGGCCGGCGTCCGCAGTGGGGCCGGGCGCCGGAGACGGGGAGTGAAGTCAGTTGCGGACAGGTTGCGCCGTCCCGGCGCGGCGCCGTGCCGCGCCAGCCACCAGCAGCAAGCCGGTAGCTAGCATGGCCCAGGTGCCTGGTTCCGGCACGGCAAGCACGGCTGATGCCATCATGGGGTTATTACCCGCGCCTTTGCTCTTGCCGATATTGAACCTGGTCTGATCTGTCCACCGGTACGCGCTCATCAGATAGGAATCGGGCGTGTAACGGTAATCGTATTCGCCGTCACCAGCGACAAAATAATGCCCGCCACCAAAATATCCCTCCGGATCTCCACCGTTTTCCCCGACGGAAAAGTCGAGCTTCTTGCTGCCGATCTGGAAGCTGAAGCTGTCGGTGCCGCAGCGATAAAACTCATTGCTGGTACCGGCGCAGCCAATGTAATCGACGCCATTCAGAATAAAGGTGCTGATTTCATCTTTATCGAGAAAACCATCGTGGTTTCCATCGTGGCCCGAAAAAGAGCCCTTCAGCTTGTAAGTACTGGAAAAAATACCGGTATTCTCATCCAGAAAACCCGTGTACGAGAACGTCCATACCGGTACTGCGTGAACGGCGCAGCTGGCGGCCAGCAAGGTGGCGAAAACAAGGGGTTTAAACATGATTCTGCTCGACGAAGGTGATGAAGAGCATGCATGGTAACTGGCGCCGCATTGCGGTGAAACAAATAATCGCAGGGTTTGTACCGATACAACGCAGTGTTAAAACCAAGATAACGAAATCAATGTCGGCATATGGCAACAAATGAAACTCCAGCAATCAGCCTTGTCTGAAAGGATTCAAACTGGAAATAAATATTAAAGAAAGGAATTAAACCAGGCTGGAAATGGCGCACGGGATGCCAGTTCAGAATATCGTCCAGGGGGCGGGGGAGTCCCCGCCCCGGCATGCGTCATTCGAAACGCAGGCCTTCCAGCGCGAAGCCCTTGATGAACTCCGCCGCCGGCAGGCGCTTGCCACCCGGCTTCTGCAGCTGCGTCAGGCGCAGTGCGCCGCTGCCGCAGGCCACCACGATGCCGTGCTGGGCATCCGCTGCCAGCACCTGGCCGGCCGGGGCCGTGCTGTCCGCATCCAGCAGTTCGGCGCCCCACAGCTTGATGACGGTGCCATTCACCACGCCATGGGCGCCGGGAAACGGATTGAAGGCGCGGATCTTGCGGCCGACTTCGCGTGCTGGCAGGGTGAAGTCCAGTGCCGCTTCTTCCTTGGCGATCTTGGCGGCATAGGTGACACCCGCTTCCGGCTGGGGCACGGCTTCGATCACGTCGTGTTCCATCTTGCGCAGTACCTTGACCACCATCTCGGCGCCCATGGCCGCCAGGCGGTCGTGCAGCGTGGCCGTGGTGTCCTGCGGGCCGATCGGCGTGCGTTCGATCAGCAGCATGGGGCCGGTATCGAGGCCTTCTTCCATCTGCATGATGGTGACACCCGTTTCATGGTCGCCCGCTTCGATCGCGCGATGGATGGGCGCGGCGCCACGCCAGCGGGGCAGCAGCGAACCGTGGATATTGATGCAAGGCTTGATGTCGAGCGTGCTGCGCGGCAGGATCAGGCCATACGCGGCCACCACCATCGCGTCATAGTCCGTGGCCAGCAGCAGTTCATGCGCTTCCCGGGCCTCCTGTGCGCGCTGCGGGTCCTTGGCATCCATCCGCAGCGACAGCGGCTGCGCCACGGGAATGCCGTGGGCCACCGCATACTGCTTGACGGCCGAGGGCTGCAGCTGGAGGCCGCGCCCGGCCGGGCGGTCCGGCTGCGTCAGCACCAGCGGGATCTCGATGCCCGCGGCATGGATGGCCCGCAGCGCCACGGCTGCGAACTCGGGAGTGCCGGCGAAAACGACCTTCATTGGGCGCCCGGTCAACGGCGGGCGGCGCTGCGCAGCTGGCGCTCGCGTTCCATGCCGCGTTCTTCCTTCTGCAGCTTGGTCTTGATGCGGTTGCGCTTCAGCGGCGAAAGGTATTCGACGAAGACCTTGCCCATCAGGTGATCCATTTCGTGCTGGATGCACACGGCCAGCAAGCCATCCGCGTCGACCTCGAAGAACTCGCCCTTTTCGTTCTGGGCACGCACCTTGACCTTGGCGGGGCGCTCGACATCGTCGTAGATGCCGGGTACCGACAGGCAGCCTTCGTCGTAGACCTGCTTGTCGTCGCTGGCCCACAGCACTTCCGGGTTGATGAAGACGGTCAGCTGGTCCTTGGTTTCGCTGATGTCGATGACGATCACGCGCTCGTGCACGTCGACCTGCGTGGCGGCCAGGCCAATGCCGGGTGCGTCGTACATGGTCTCGGCCATGTCGGCAACGAGGCGCGCGAGGCGCTCGTCGAACACGGTGACGGGCTTGGCAACCTTGGTCAGGCGCGGGTCGGGATAGCGGAGGATGTTCAGTTTCGACATGGGTGATCTGGTAAAAGGCTAAAGCGGGCTAAAAGCGGGATGCCGGAAGCGGGATACTCAAAGCGCAGGCGTTCAATCAAAACAAAAAAGCCGGCGCCGCAGTGTTATCGGTGCCGTTATGGATACCGTTATCGGTAGCGTTAACAATGCCCTCATCGATTCGGTCATGATTCGGCCCCGCAACAAAGCAACGCCTGAACCGTGGCCCATTACGCATTGCAGCGCTGTTCGGCTTGTCAGTTCAGGGTAAGTTGGGCAGAATGATTCTGTTCGGCAACTTCTGCGAGCGCTTCGCTTCTTTCCATGATGGGTTCGTCAAGTAAATTGAACGAATATCATTGAAAGAATGATTGTGAGAAATGACAGGCGAAGCGTCGAAAAAGCAATGACCGGGCGTTTTTTGGTGCCGAATCAACGGACATATTCAATGAAAAATTTTAGCACAGTCGGCGCACGCCTGTTGGTTGCCATGGCGTTTTGCGGAACCACCGCCGTGTCCGCCACGGCACAGGAAAGCCGTTGCGAATTCCGGCCGAACGCGCCGGACCAGCATACCGTGGCCCGGGGCGACACCCTGTGGGACATCGCCGGTACCTTCCTGCAGAAACCATGGTGCTGGCCGCAGGTATGGGGCCTGAACCGCGCCGAGATAGCCGATCCCCACTGGATCTATCCCGGCCAGGTCATCTGGTTCGACCGCGCCGCCGGGCGCCTGCGGCTGGGCAACAAGGTCGGCGGCAACACGGCCAGTGGCGAGCCGGGCTCGGCCAGGTTGTCGCCCCAGGCGCGCATCGAGGGCCTGGGCAAGGATGCCATTCCCGCCATCGCACCCGGTGTGATCGAGCCATTCCTGGCGCAGCCGCTGATCGTCGAGGCGGACGAGCTGAAGGATGCGCCGCGCATCGTGGCCACCGACGGCAACCGGGTCTTCCTCGGCAAGGACGACAAGGCCTATGTGCGGGGCAAGCTGAAGGGCGCCACGTCGTTCCAGGCGTTCCGGCCCGGCAAGCCGCTGCGCGACCCGGTCACCAAGGCCGTGGTGGGCCAGGAAGCGCATTACCTGGGCACGCTGGCATTGCAGAAGGAGGCCGCGCCCGGCACGGACGTGCACACCTTCATCGTCACCGGCGCGAAGGAAGAGATGGGCGTGGGCGACCAGCTGATGCGCACCGAGCCGGTGCCGGTGCAGAACTATGTGCCGCACCCGCCGGCGGTGCCGGTGGAGGCGCGCGTGCTGGCCATCTACGATGGCGTGGTGCATGCGGGCCAGAACCACGTGGTCTCGATCAATCGCGGAAAGCTTGATGGGCTCGACGTCGGCGCCACCCTCCAGCTGTACCATGTCGGGCAGACGGTGACCGACAAGTCGGCCAGCAAGGGCTGGCACAATCTCGGTAATCCGCAGGTCAAGCTGCCGGACGAACAAGTCGGCAGCTTGTTCATCTTCCGCGTGTTCAAGCGCATTTCCTATGGCCTGATCATGCAGGCGACCGAACCGGTGGTGGTGGGCGACGTCGCCAGAACTCCGGAGTGACCCCGCCGTGCAAGCCACGGAATCCCTCTTCTCGCCTGGCGCCGGTTGCGGCGCCGATGGCACCGTTGATAGCACTGCCGATAGCACTGCCGATAGCACTGCCGAAGGCACTGCCGGTTGCAGTGCTGCCTGCGGTGCGAACTGCGGCGTTGCATGCACCGATTGCCTGTTGTCGTGGCTGCGCCTGGCGATGATGCCGGGCCTGCCGCGCCACGCCGCCGCGCAGCTGGTGCGCGCGCACGGCACCGCGCCCGCGGTGATCGCAGCGGCTCGCGCACAGCGTCTCGCCGGCGTGGGTGTCGCATTGCCCACGGCTGCGATTGCCGCGCCCTTCGCACCGCGCGCCCGCGCGGTGGCCGAAGCCACCTTGCACTGGGCCAGCCAGCCCGGCAACCGGCTGCTGACGCTGAACGATGCAGCCTATCCCCCGCAACTAAAGGAGATTGCCGATCCGCCGGTGCTGCTGCATGCGCAAGGCGATCTTGCGCTGCTGCAGGGCAACCGGGCAGGCAGGGCGATCGGCATCGTCGGCAGCCGCCGTGCCACGCAGCAGGGCATGGCCAATGCCGGCAATTTCGCGCGCGCATTGTCGGAGGCCGGCTTCACGATCGTGTCCGGTCTCGCGCTGGGCATCGACGCGGCCGCCCACCAGGGCGGCCTGGCGGGCATGGGCTCGACCGTGGCGGTGGTCGGCACCGGCATCGACGTGGTCTATCCGCCATCCAATGCGGCACTGGATGCGCGCATTCGTCAGGCCGGTTGCGTGCTCAGCGAGTTTGCCCTGGGCACGCCGGCGCGCAAGCAGAACTTCCCGATCCGCAACCGCATCATCAGCGGGCTGTCGCGCGGCGTGCTGGTGGTCGAGGCGGCGGAGCAATCGGGGTCGCTGATCACCGCGCGCCTTGCCAACGAGCAGGGGCGCGATGTGTTCGCGATTCCGGGTTCGATCCATGCGAGCCTGGCGAAAGGCTGCCACCGGCTGATACGCGATGGTGCGCGGCTGGTCGAGACGGCGAACGATATCCTGGAAGCATTTGGCATGGAGGCCGTGCGCGGCACCGAAACGCTGCTGGATGAATTGACGCGGGCGGCCGATGTGTTGTTAACGGCATTGACGTACGATCCAGTACCCGCCGATGAACTGGCGGCAAGGCTGAAACTGGATCCGGCTGACACTCAGGCAAGTTTGCTTGCACTAGAGTTAGCAGGTGTTGTGGAACGGCTGCCTGGTGGTGTTTTTCAGCGACTCAAAAGGTGAAAAGCAAGGGTGCGGGTCTTGTGCCGCGTCGATTTATGCTGATAGAGTAGCGCCATGTTCGACATCCTTGTTTATCTCTACGAGACCTATTATCGCCCCGACGCATGCCCCGAACCGGCTGCGTTGGCGAAGAAGTTGTCCGCTGTCGGTTTCGACGACGTGGAGATTTCCGAGGCGCTGGTCTGGCTTAACGACCTGACCGCGATGGCCGGTGAAATGGCCGGCGTCGAACAGGCCGCGACCGCCGCATCGACCGGCACGCGGTTCTATGTGGAAGAAGAACAGGACGTCCTTGGCACGCAAGCCATCGGCTTCATCGCGTTCCTGGAAAGCGCGCGCGTGCTGTCACCGCTGCAACGCGAAATCGTCATCGAGCGCGCGCTCGCGCTCGAAGAGTCGCCCGTGAACCTGGGCAAGCTGAAGATCATCGTCCTGATGCTGCTGTGGAGCCAGGGCAAGGAACCGGACGCGCTGATGTTCGACGACCTGTTCGGTTCGGACGAGGAACAGGCGCCGCGCCTGCTGCACTGAATCTGCTGCACTGAGCCCTGCCGCCCGCCGCGACAAGCGCGAGATGGCACAAGCCCGTGCATCCTGTTTCGTGTCCCGTGTCTCGTATCCCGGCTCATGGTTCATGTTTCATGTTCACGTCTCCTGCAGCCTGACATGTTCATGATGTCTCATGCGTGATGCATCATGCGTGATGCCTCATGCGTGACACGTCTTGCGTCATGCAGCCTGCCTTGTCATCCCGCGTTGTCCATCCAGCGTTGTGCATCCTGTATGTGCAGGCTCGTCACTGATAAGAAGTATCTGGGAAGTATGCTTGCCGGCCGCCTTTGCGGCCGGATTGCATTCGTGCGCGTGCTTGCGGTTTTGCCGCTTGCGCGATTATGATTGGCCCCTTGACAAAAATGCCCGGGGCGAAAAAGTCGGCACGAAGCGTGATGCCCATGTATCATGCGCCTGCCATACCCCGGAGGCCGGCCGACGCGCCGCGCGCGACGCTGGCCCCCGCAGCAACCGAGCAAAAGCAAACCGAGAACAACAATCATGAGCAAAACCCTCATCATCGCCGAGAAGCCTTCTGTCGCGAACGATATCGCGAAGTCGCTTGGCGGCTTCACCAAGCACGATGAGTATTTCGAATCCGAAGAATACGTGCTGTCGTCCGCCGTCGGCCACCTGCTGGAAATCGCGGTGCCGGAAGAGTACGACGTCAAGCGTGGCAAGTGGAGCTTCGCGCACCTGCCGATGATTCCGCCGTACTTCGCGCTCAATCCGATCGCCAAGACGGAAAGCCGCCTCAAGGTGTTGAACAAGCTGATCAAGCGGAAGGACGTTACCGCCCTGATCAACGCATGCGACGCGGGCCGCGAAGGAGAACTGATCTTCCGCCTGATCGCGCAGAACGCCAAGGCCAAGCAGCCGGTCAAGCGCCTGTGGCTGCAGTCGATGACGCCGAGCGCCATCCGCGACGGCTTTGCGCAGTTGCGCAGCGACGAAGAGATGCTGCCGCTGGCGGACGCGGCACGCTGCCGTTCCGAGGCCGACTGGCTGATCGGCATCAACGGCACCCGCGCGATGACGGCATTCAATTCGAAAGAGGGCGGCTTCTACCTGACCACCGTGGGCCGCGTGCAGACGCCCACGCTGTCGATCGTCGTCGAGCGAGACGAGAAGATCAAGAAGTTCGTGCCGCGCGACTATTGGGAAGTGCGCGCCGAGTTCGTGTGCGCCGCCGGCGTCTACGAAGGCCGCTGGCTCGACACGGGCTTCAAGAAGGACGAGAACGATCCCGAGAAACGCGCCGAGCGCCTGTGGAGCAAGGCCGCGGCCGATTCGATCGCGCTGGCGTGCAAGGGCAAGCCCGGCATCGTCAGCGAGGAATCGAAGCCGACCACGTCGATGGCCCCCGCGCTGTTCGACCTGACCAGCCTGCAGCGCGAGGCCAATGGCCGCTTCGGCTTCTCGGCCAAGAACACGCTGGGCCTGGCACAGGCGCTGTACGAGAAGCACAAGGTGCTGACGTATCCGCGTACCGATTCGCGCCACCTGCCGGAAGACTACCTGCCCACCGTGAAGTCCACGCTGGAAGTGGTGAAGCAGAACCCGAACTACCACCAGTTCGCCAAGCAGATCCTGGACAAGGGCTGGGTCAAGCCGAACAAGCGCATCTTCGACAACACCAAGATCTCGGACCACTTCGCGATCATCCCCACCGGCATCGCGCCGAAGGGCCTGTCGGAGCCGGAACAGAAGCTGTACGACCTCGTCACGCGCCGCTTCATGGCCGTGTTCTTCCCGGCCGCCGAATTCCAGGTGACCACCCGCTTCACCGAAGTCTCCGGCCACCAGTTCAAGACCGAGGGCAAGGTGATGACCAACCCCGGCTGGCTGGCCGTGTATGGCAAGGACACCACCGACGACAAGGAAGGCGGCGGCAACCTGGTGCCGGTGGCGAAGGGCGAGAAGGTTCACACCGACAAGGTGAATGCGAACGGCCTCGTGACGAAGCCGCCCGCGCGCTACACGGAAGCCACGCTGCTGTCCGCGATGGAAGGCGCCGGCAAGCTGGTCGATTCGGATGAACTGCGCGATGCGATGGCCGGCAAGGGCCTCGGTACGCCGGCCACGCGGGCGGCGATCATCGAGGGCCTGCTGACGGAGAAATACCTGATCCGCGAGGGCCGCGAACTGATGTCCACCGCGAAGGCATCGCAGCTGATGACGCTGCTGCGCGGCCTCGGTGTCAGCGAACTGACCGCTCCCGAGCTCACCGGCGAGTGGGAGCACAAGCTGTCGCAGATGGAAAAGGGCCGGATCTCGCGCGAGGAGTTCATGCGCGAGATCGCGCAGATGACGCAGATCATCGTCAAGCGCGCCAAGGAATACAACAACGACACGATCCCCGGCGAATACGCGACGCTGGAAACGCCGTGCCCGAACTGCAGCGGCGTGGTCAAGGAAAACTACCGCCGCTTCGCCTGCACCAAGTGCGAATTCTCGATGACGAAAACGCCGGGCAGCCGGCAGTTCGAGATCGCCGAAGTGGAAGAGCTGCTGAAGAACCGCACCATCGGTCCGCTGCAGGGCTTCCGCTCGAAGATGGGCCGGCCGTTCGCCGCGATCCTGCGCATTGCGCGCGACGAGGACATCAACAACTTCAAGCTCGAGTTCGACTTCGGCCAGAACGACGAGGAAGGCGAGGATGGCGAAGGCGTCGACTTCTCCGGGCAGACGCCGCTGGGCCCGTGCCCGAAGTGCAATGCCGGTGTCTATGAGATGGGCCTGGCCTATGTGTGCGAGCACAGCGTGGCAAAGCCGAAGACCTGCGACTTCCGCAGCGGCCGCATCATCCTCCAGCAGGAGATCCTGCCGGAGCAGATGGCCAAGTTGCTGAACGAAGGCAAGACCGACCTGCTGCCCGGCTTCATCTCGCAGCGCACGCGCCGGCCGTTCAAGGCGTTCCTTGTGCGCGGCAAGGATGGCAAGATCAGCTTCGAGTTCGAGCCGCGCAAGGAAAAGCCGGCCGCGAAGGGCAAGGCAGCCGCCGCCGCACCGGAAGGCGCGGAGGGGCAGGCAGACGAGGCGGCAGTGGTGAAGAAGCCGGCGGCGAAGAAGGCCGCGGCAACGAAGACGGCCGCCACGAAAGCCACGGCCACGAAGGCCACCACGGCCAAGAAGGCCCCGGCGAAAAAGGCGGCGGCGAAGAAAGCCGTGACGACCGAATAAGCGGATCAGCCGGAACAAAAAACGGGGCCACATGTGGCCCCGTTTTCTTATTGCTTCGCGTGCGAGTCAGTTCCAACGCCCCGCACTGCGAATCAGTTCTAACGCCCCGCACTGCGAATCAGTTCTAACGCCCCGCACTGCGAATCAGTTCTAACGCCCCGCACTGCGGGACGTTAGTCCTTCAGGTCCGCGGGGACCTTGCCGCCGTTGGCGGCCAGCTTGTTCATCACCTGGCGGTGCAGCCACACGTTCATCTTCGCCGAATCGCCTGTGTCGCCCGTGTAGTTCAGCTCCTGGGCAAGTTCCTTGCGCGATTGCAGGCTGCTGTCCAGGTCCAGCAGTTTCAGCAGGTCGACGATCGAGGTACGCCAGTTCAGTGGCTGGCCGGCCTGCTGCGCCTTGCCGTTCAGGATCGCTTCCACGTCCACTTCCGACAGTGCAGCCGGCTGTGCCGGCGCGGCTGGCGATTGCGCCGCGGTCGCGGTGGCCGGCGCAGCAGGCGCTGCCTGTGGCTTGGCGGCCGGGGCCGCTGCGGGAGCCGGCGCCTGAGCCGGTTTTTGCTGTGCTACGGCCGGGTGCGACGACGGGAAGATCTTGTGGAAGATATTGCTGAGGATACCCATGTGATGTCTCCTTGAAAGTGGATCAGATGCAAGATGGATCGGTTGCGCAGATCGGTTGGCCCGATCAGTTGCGTCGCTCAGTTGCGTCGCTCAGTGGCGTGAATCAGTGGCGTAAATCAGTTACGGCTGGCTTGCGCGATCTTGCCCAGCACGATCGCCAGCGCGGCGCCGCCCAGGGCCTGCACGAGCTGCGGGTGCTCGGCATAGAAGTCGCCGATGCGGTCGACGATGCCCGGGTTGTGCTGCTCGGCCGTGGTGGCGATTTCCTCCACCTGCTGCGGCGTGATCTTTTCCGCCTGCTCGGGCGTCACCTGCGGCTGGCCGTTCTGGCCGAACAGGTTGCCGATGCTGCCGGCCAGCGCCGTCAGCATGGCCGGGTTGACGTTGCCCAGCAGCTGGTTCAGCATGCCGGCCCGCTGCTGCGGGTCGCTGCGGCCGAACAGCTGGCTGACCATCTGTGCGAATGGCGGGGTCTGGTCGGAGCGGAGTGCTTCGGTGACGCCTTGCGCCACCGCGCCGCGTGGCGCCTGCTGTGCCGCCTGAGGAAAATCCTGCTCCGCGCGGGCGGGGTCGATTGCCCCGCCGAGGTATTGCTGTAACAGATTACCGAGATCGAATCCCATTGCCGGCTCCTGTGTGAAAGTCAGCCGACAGCATAAGCCCATTCGCGGCGCGGGTCTGTTCGCGGACTAACTATTGGTGGCAAAGGCAGCGGCAGGTCAGGGCGGTGCCATGTCCACGGCAATCATGTTGTCGTCCGGCTTCCGGTCGATCAGCTTGTTGTCGGGGTCGATGCCGGCGCGGGCCGGCCGGCCCGAGACCACCAGCGTGACCGTGCTTTCGCGGCGGTCGACCAGCCGGCGTTCGCGCAGCAGCGGCTTGCCATCCTTGTCGTCGATGCCGATATCGATCATGTCGGCCAGCAGCGCATCCTTCTCGGCGCCCAGGCCGTCCGTGCGCAGCTTCGCCGCATGGACCGTCAGGCGCACGTCATAGCGGCCATCCTTGCGGCGCTGCGCGGTGGCCGCCAGCGCGCGGTTGTCGTACAGGACGATGGCATTGAACAGGTCGTCGATCAGGTAGGCCTGCGCGGGCGGTACCACGGCGCGCAGGCCGTCCACCAGCGCCGTCACGCTGGGGTAGGGATCGCCCCGGTAGGCATACTGCCCGAGCAGGCCGCGCAGCACCGTGTTCACGCGCTCCTCGCCGATCACGTCCTGCAACTGGTACATCGCCAGGCTGCCCTTGCGGTAGTGGATATAGTCCTGGTCCTCGTTGTCCGCCAGCGGCAATTCCCGCTTGTTCTCCATCGCCCGGCCATACAGGTACATGTCCAGGTCGTGGCGCAGGAAGCGGCGCATGCCGCCGGGGCCGAACGTGCGCTTCATGACCATCAGCGCGGAGTATTCGGCCAGCGTTTCGGACAGCACCGTGCCGCCGCGCGTATTGCCAGCCACGAGCTGCTGGCCCCACCACTGGTGGGCCAGTTCGTGCGCCGTCACGTAGTACGGATAGTCGATGTCCTTCGGATCGTCCTCGTCCACCTCGGCAATGAAGCCCATGCCTTCCGAGAACGGGATCGAGTTCGGATACGGCTGCGCGTGCGACTGGTAGCGGGGGAATTCGACGATGCGCAGGATCTTGTGCTGGTAGGGGCCGAAGCTGCGCGTGTAATAGTCGAGCGCATCCTTCGCGCCCTTGGTCATCCGGTCCAGGTTGGCTTCGTGCCCGGGGTGGTAGTAGATCTCGATGCCCACGTCCTGCCACCAGTCGTGCTTGACCACGTAGCGGGCCGACTGGAACGCATAGAAATTCAGGATCGGCTTGTCCATCCGGTAGTGGAACCAGCGCCGGCCATCCTTCATCCATTCCTTTTCCAGCGTGCCCGGCGCGATCGCCGTCTGGTCGGCATCCGTGCCGACCACGGCATCGAAGGTGACCCAGTCGGCGTCGCTGCCCAGCATGTTGCTGGCCAGGCCCTTGGGATCATCGCGCGGCAGCGCGCGGTCCTGGGCCGGCAGCCCGTGCCGCTTGCGGTCGCGCGGATCGGCCAGCTCTCGGTCGCGCTGGTAGCCGATATGCGGCAGGATCGTGTTGTTGAAGAAGGTGCCGTTGGCCACCACGGGCGTATCCTTGCCGAGGCCGAAGAAGCCATGCGGCGCATACGACATCTCGAAGTCCAGCGCCAGCGTGGCGCCCGGCGCCAGCGGTTGCGCCAGCGTATAGCGGTGGAAGCCCAGTTCCCGGTCGGCCAGCGTGACCCGGCTGGCGGTGCCGAACGCCAGCGGACGCAGGTCGGCCTGCGGGTCGGTGCTCACATAGATCGTGGCCAGTGGCGTGCTGCCGCGGTTGGCCAGCAGGTAGCGGCCCTTGACCAGCAGCCGCCGTTCGGCCGGCATGATTTCCACGCGCAGCTTGACGTCGGTGATGCGCGGCTGCGCCATGCCGGCGTTGGCCTTGTATTTGCGCTCGTAGTCGGCCCGGTCGGCATCGCGCCGGAACTGCGACTGGAATCCGTTGGCCACGTTCAGGTTGTAGTACACGATCGCACCCGCCGCCGTCATCACGGCCAGGCCGATACCGAAGCCGGCCAGCACCGGCATGGTCAGCGCGCGGCGCGCCAGTTGCAGGCGGGTGCGCCATTCGTCGTTCGCGCCGCGTGGCCAGAACACGCGCGTGGCCACCGCCAGCATCAGTGCCGCGCCGCTCCAGTACAGCGCATACCAGTGCTCGCGCGCCAGGTAATGGCCGAAACCGTTCATGTCCGAGTAGCGCATCGGCGGCGTCCACGCATACAGCACCATCGGGTGGTCGAAGCCCGCCGTGGTCATCGCGATCGTGGCCACGTAGTACATCACCATCACGAAGTACGCCACGTACTTGTGGCCGATCAGCACCTGCATCGCCACGGCCAGCACGGCCAGCAGCGCATACAGGGGCAGCTGCACCGCGTAGAGCGTGTGCAGGTACTGCACCGGTTCCAGGTGGGAGTAGCCGCGGAACACCTGCACCGCCATGCCGCATGCCATCACCAGCAACAGCAGCAGCGCCTGCAGCGCCACCAGCGCAAGCAGCTTCGACACCATCGGCAGCCAGCCCGGCACCGGCAGCGCGTCGAGCATCAGCGCCATGCGGTGTTCGCGTTCCCGCCATACCATCTCGCCCGCATAGAACGTGGTCACCACCAGCATGATGAGCGCGAACGATTTCGACATCGATTCGAGCACCATGTACGTGACGGGATAGGTCGCGGTGCCCCACATCGGCCCCATTTTCAGGGCGCTGGCGAACATCAGCAGCACGCCGGCCAGCACCAGCACGGCGAAGTACACGTTCTTCACCGTTTCGCGCAGGTTCATCCAGCTGAACTGGGCCAGCAGCAGCGCCAGGCTGCGCGACTTGAAGTCGGGTGTCTCGGTGGTGCGGGCCGCGGTGGTGGTGATCCGCAGCGGCACGTCGCCTTCGCCGCGCGCGGCGGCGTGGCTGTCGACGGTGCTGACGAAATGGAAGCGCCAGTAACCGAGCAGCAGCGCCACCAGCGCGAACGACGACCAGATCGCGCGGTTCAGCAGGTACACGCCTTCCGGCAGCACCAGCCGCGTGCTGCGTTCGGCGACCGGCCAGTATTCGGTAAGGCGCAGCAGGGCTGCGGTGCCGAACGGATCGATCAGCGCGGCCAGCATCTTGTAGTCGAGGTCACGGGCCAGGCCGGGCGCCACGATATAGCCGATCAGCATCACCACGCTGCTGATGTACACCGGCAGCATGCGCCGCGTCAGCGCGGCCAGCACATAGAAGATGGCGCCGAAGATGAACAGGTTCGGCAGCAGGATCAGTACGTAGGGCAGCAGGTAGGCCTCGGGCACGAAGGGACCGAGCCGCTCCGGATCCATGCCCGGCAGCCAGGTTCCCAGCAGGATGCCCAGCAGGATGCTGGAAAAGATCACCACCAGCACCAGCCAGGCGCCGGCGAAGCGGCCGAACATGTACTGGTACTTCCTGATCGGCGCCGAGAAGAAGAAGTGGTGCATGTCGTATTCGAAATCCTGCTGCACCGAGCGGCCCATCACGGCGGCCACCACGATCACGCCCAGGCAGCCCAGGGCGCTGGTGGTCAGCATGATCGAGCGCGGGCCGTTGACCAGCACCTTGCCGCCGAACGTCACGGTGAAGTCCTTGAACACGCCGCCGGCGCCGGCCATCCACAGCATCGCCAGCGCCAGGAACATCAGGAAGTACACCCATGTCGACAGCAGCCGGAGGCGCTGCTTCGCTTCGAAAAGCGCGATGTGCAGCATGGCGCCCTTTCAGTCGCACGCGTCGGCCGCGTGGCGGCCGGCGATCGTGGCGAAGTACACGTCTTCCAGGTCGCCGATGGCTTCCTCGAAGCCATCGCCCGGGTCGTCGTCGCTGTAGGCGTGGATCAGCGTGCGGCCGGACAGCAGCCGGGTGGAGATGATCGTGTGGCGCTGCTGGAAGTAGGCCAGCTCGCGCTTGTCGATGAAGCGCGCCCAGATCTTGCAGCTGATATCGTCGACCAGCTGCTGCGTGGCGCCGGTAAGCAGCAGCTGGCCCTTGTTGATGATCGCCATGTTCGAGCACAGGTCGGCCACGTCGCTGACGATGTGCGTCGACAGGATCACGGTGCGCTCGTCGCCGATATCGGACAGCAGGTTGTGGAAGCGCACCCGTTCTTGCGGATCGAGACCGGCGGTCGGCTCGTCGACGATGATCAGCCTGGGGTCGCCCAGCAGGGCCTGGGCAATGCCGAAGCGCTGCCGCATGCCGCCGGAAAAGGTGCCCAGTTTCTGGTTGCGCACATCGAACAGGTTGGTCTGCTGCAGCAGGCCGTCGACCACTTCGCGCCGGCGCGCACGATGCGACAGGCCCTTCAGCACGGCGAAGTGGTCCAGCAGCTCGTAGGCGGTCACTTTCGGATACAGGCCGAAATCCTGCGGCAGGTAGCCGAGCACACGGCGCACTGCATCCTTTTCATCGAGCACGTCGAGGTCGCCGAAGAACACGGAGCCGGTATCGCATTCCTGCAGCGTGGCGAGGATGCGCATCAGCGTCGACTTGCCGGCGCCGTTCGGGCCCAGCAGGCCAAACATGCCGGCGGGGATGTCCAGCGTGATGTTATCCAGCGCAACCACGCCATTGGCGTAGGTCTTCGACAGGTTGCGGATGCGTAGTTCCATGCTTACTCCTGGGTTGATGCGGCGCAGCATGGAGCCGTCGCTGCCATCCGTTCCTTTAACGGCATTGTATTGAATCGTCGACATAAGGGTTGCCGCCTTGCGACAGCCCGCGCAATCCGGGCGCCAGAGTGCACAAACACGGGGCTGGCGGGCCGGGCACGGTGCACGCCGCATCGGCACCGCACCGGGAGGGCCGTGCCTGACCCGCATCCGACCCGCATGTGCCCCGCCTGTGTTCGTCTACTGTCGAGCTGAAAGGTGGCCAAGGGTAGCAAGCGTTACCGTTGGTGACAAGGCGGAAAAACGTTCCAGCACAGGAAGGGCTTGCGATATAGTTGCGCCATGAGCCACGAGAACAGCAAACTCGATAGCGCCCTGCAGGAGCAGATCCTGACGGTCACGCGCTGCGGCCTCTCCGCCGGAGAAGCCACTGATTTCTTTCGCCTGGCGCTTGGCCTGTGCTACCTGGCGACCTTGATGACGAAGGAAACGCTGGATTTCAAGAAGCTGGACAAGGCCTTCAACCGCTTCATCTACCGTTCGATCGGCCCCGGCCACAGCATCACCAGCATCCTGCAATGGATGAGCGGGGAGGGCGTGGTCGCCGTGCTCGATTCGAAGCGCTTTACGCGCGCGTTCGGCGAATACCTGCCGCACGTGCCGGTGGAATCGATCCCGTTTCTGCTGGGCCTGAACCTGGGCGTGGCCAAGGATTTTTCCGGGCTCGACGTGCGAGGCCCGGTGGCCGACTGGATCGAGCGCCAGCGCATCATGCGAGAAGGCGCATAACGCCTTCGAGCGGGCATCGTCTCCCCGGCGCGGCTGGGACGATTTGTCCGCCCGCCGTGCGGCATGCGCGGCGGGGCGGCCCTTATAATCGTGGTTGTCCGAACAAGATGGATCGCATGCCATGAGCTCCAAATTCCATTTCCATACTCCCCTCGACCGCTTCATCTGCAGCGCCGACAAGGCGCTGCGCGTCTTGTCCGGCGTGTCGTCCGCCTCCCGTCCGACGCCGGCGGCACACGTGGACGATACCGAACTGAGCGAGGATGAAAGCCGCCACAGCGCCGGCCTGATCCGCGTCGACCACGTGGGCGAGGTGATGGCGCAGGCGCTCTACAACTCGCAGGCCCGCTTCGCCAAGAGCGACACGCTGCGCGAACACTTCGAGCACGCCAGCCGCGAAGAGGAAGACCACCTGGCCTGGACGGCGCAGCGGCTGAAGGAACTCAATTCGCATGTCAGCGTGCTGGCCCCGCTGTTCTATGCCGGTGCGTACGCGCTCGGCACCGTGGCGGCCAAGATGGGCGATCCGCACAGCCTGGGCTTCGTGGTCGAGACCGAGCGGCAGGTCGAGAAGCACCTCGAGCGCCACCTGGAAAGCCTGCCGGAAAATGACAGGAAATCCCGCGCCATCGTGGACCAGATGCGCATCGACGAGATCGCGCACGGCAAGGCGGCCCAGGATGCCGGCGCGGCGCAGACGCCGCTGCCGGTGCGCGTGGCGATGACGGCGATGTCGAAGCTGATGACCGGTACCGCGTACTACGTCTGATTCTTTACGTCCGATTCTTCACGTTTGACCCGGCCTTGGGGCGTGGCACGGACTTGCCGCCCGCTAACATGCGCCGTTCGCCGCGCCCGCCATCGTATAGTGTGGTCAAAATGATCACGGAGAAACATCATGAAGTGGGAAGGCAACCGGGAAAGCGATAACGTGGAAGACCGCCGCGGCGATGGCGGCGGCGGTGGCGGTGGCGGAGGATTCAGCTTTGGCGGCGGCTCGCTGTCGATCGGCGGCGTGGTCATCGCGCTGATCCTGTCCTTTGTCTTCGGCATCAATCCGCTCACCCTGCTGGGCGGCATGGAAGGCGGCGCGCCGCCGCAGCAGCAGCAGGCCACCGGGCCGAAGGCGACCGCCAACGACACCGAAACCCGCTTCATGAAGACGGTGCTGGCCGATACCGAGGATACCTGGGGCGCGCTGTTCAGCGCCCAGGGCGCGCAGTACCAGCCGCCCACGCTGGTGCTGTTCACCGGCCGCACCTCCACCGCCTGCGGCACCGGCCAGTCGTCCACCGGGCCGTTCTACTGCCCGGCCGACCGCAAGGTGTACATCGATCTCGCCTTCTACCGCCTGATGAAGGAGCGCTTCCACGTCTCTGGCGAATTCGCGCAGGCGTACGTGATCGCGCATGAGGTGGGACACCACGTGCAGCACCTGCTGGGCGTGTCGGACCAGGTGCACCAGGCACAGCAGAGCGCCAGCGAGACGGAAGGCAACGCGCTGTCCGTGCGGCTGGAACTGCAGGCCGACTGCTTTGCCGGCGTGTGGGCCTTCCATGCGAACCGCTCGCGGCAGATCCTCGAGCAGGGCGACGTGGAAGCGGCGCTGTCGGCCGCCACCGCCATCGGCGACGATGCCCTGCAGCGCCAGGCCCAGGGCTACGTGGTGCCCGATTCCTTCACGCACGGCACCTCGGCGCAGCGCACGCGCTGGTTCCGCACCGGGCTGGAATCCGGCGACGTGGCGCAGTGCGATACCTTCAAGGCGCGGCAGCTGTAAGGCTGCTCAGGTTCGGAGCACGCCAGCTGTAGCGCCGCTCAGGCGCCGGCGCGCCAGTTCAAGGGACGCTCAGGCTTCGACGATCTCGAACGTATGCGTGATCTCGGCCGTCTTGGCCAGCATGATGCTGGCCGAGCAGTACTTGTCGTGAGACAGGTTGACGGCGCGTTCCACCGCTTCCGGCTTCAGGTCCTTGCCGGTGACGACGAAGTGGAAGTTGATCTTCGTGAAGACCTTCGGATCGGTATCGGCACGCTCGGCCTGCAGCGTGACATTGCAGCCCCGCACGTCGGCGCGGCCCCGTTTCAGGATCAGCACCACGTCGTAGGCAGTGCAGCCGCCGGTGCCCAGCAAGACCATTTCCATCGGCCTCGGCGCCAGGTTGTGGCCGCCGCCTTCCGGCGCGCCATCCATCACGACCATGTGGCCCGACCCCGTCTGGGCGCGAAAACTCATGCCCGACGGGCCGTTCCAGCTGACTTTGACTTCCATTTCGATCTCCGGATAACTCTGACAATATTGACGTGCGATTGTAAATCAGCCCGGCCGCGGCTGCCGGAGACGCCTTCGCCGGCGGCTTTCGCTGCCCGCTTTTGCCAACCCTACACGCCCATCATGTAGCGCTCGCTCTTCATCCGCCAGTTGGTGAAGGCAACGCACGCCAGCGCCGCCAGCAGGCTGCTGCCGAACGTCAGCAGGAACGGCAGCGGGCCCACCGCCTGGCCCTTGGCCAGTTCGCGCAGCAGCGTCTGGTGCGCCAGCAGCGGTACCAGGTACATCCACAGTTGCGTGGCCAGGTCCAGCATCGGCACCACGATCACCGGCACCATGGGGATGATCATGGCGAAGCTGGCCGTGGTTTGCGCTTCCTTGAACGTTTTCGCATTGATCGCCAGCGCGATCTCCAGCGCGGCGGCGAACAGCGGCAGCGACACCGAGACCAGGCACACCAGCACGAGGTCGCCCCAGGTCAGGCGCCACGACATGCCGATCTCCTCCAGCGGCAGCCATTTCAGCACGCCGTGCGCCATGCACAGTTCCACCACCAGGCCGACCAGCGCCACGGCGGAAGCGGCGAACCACTTCCCTGCCACCAGGTCGATCGTGCGGGCCGGCTGCGCCAGCAGCACTTCCATGGAGCGCCGCTCGCGTTCGCCGGCGGTACTGTCGACGGCGGGGCTGAGGGCGAAGAAGAAGGCGGGGATGAAGAACATGCCGAGCATCGTGCCGATCACGGAAGCCGAGCGCGAGGCGCTGGTGCCCGTGTCGTAGCGCTGCACCTGGATCGGAACCAGCGTGGCCGGCGATACCCCGTGCGCCAGCAGCCGCGCGCCGGCGATCGTGTTGCCGTAGGCGCGCAGCACATCCTCGATATCGCGCACCCTGCGGCCATTGTCGGTGGCCGAGTCGTGCCACAGTTCCAGCCGTGCCGGGCGCATGTCGTGGTAATCGCTGGCGTAGGCAGGCGACAGCCGCAGTACCGCGGCAGCCTTTTGCCCGCGCAGCAGGCTGGTGATCTGTTCTTCGGACAGCGGATCCGCTTCGGTGATGTTGACGTTGCGTTGCTTGAGCTGCGCCATCAGCGTGGGGGCCTGCCCCGCGCCGATCACGGTCAGCTCGATGCCTTCCTTGTCCGACGCCGTGGCGCGGTTGATCTGCTGGTTCAGGATGCCGCCCACCATCAGCGGATACATCAGCACGAACACCAGCAGCAGCGACAGCGCGCGCCGGTCGCGCAGCGTTTCGCGCAGCTCCTTCAGGAATACCACGATGAACAGGGGCCTGGTACGCGGCTTCATGCGGAAATCCCCTCGTCGGTGCCGACCAGCTTGACGAAGGCGTCTTCCAGGCTGGCGATGCCGGTGCGTTCGCACAGCGACTGCGGCGAGCCCTGCGCCACCGTGGCGCCGCGCGCGATCACGATCACGTCGTCGCAGGAATTGGTCACTTCCTGCATCACGTGGGTGGCCATGATCACGCAGCAGCCGTCGGCCCGCAGCGCCGCCAGCGCGCGCCGCAGCGCACGGGTGCTCATCACGTCCAGGCCGCGGCTCGGCTCGTCGAGCAGCAGGTTGCGCGGGCGGTGCAGCAGCGTGCGCGCCAGGGCAACCTTGATGCGCTGGCCCTGCGAAAAGCCCTTTGCGCGGCGCTCAAGGATATCTTCCAGCGACAGCAGCGCCGTCACCTCGTCGATGCGGCTGTCGATGGCGCGGCGGTCCATGCCGTTCAGTTCGCCGAAGTAGCGCAGGTACTCGCGCGTCGACAGCTTGTCGTACAGCCCGAACTGGTCGGTCAGGAAACCGATGCTTCGCCGGGCCGCCAGCGGATCAGTGCCGGGATCGATGCCGTCGATGCGGATCGTGCCGCCGTCGCGCCCGAGCAGGCCGACGAGCAGGCGCAGCAGGGTGGTCTTGCCGGCCCCATTGGGGCCCAGCAGGGCGGTCACCTGGCCATCGCGCGCGGTGAAGGTGGCACCGGCCAGGGCTTGCACCTTGCCGAAATGCTTGCTGACGTCGTGGACTTCTATCATCGCTTGTCTGCCATTGATCCGTGATTGATCCGTTCAGGGTTGCGGGCCGGCGCTGTTCAGCTGGAACGTGGGGGCGGGGATCTCGTCCAGGCACTGCGCGGCCACGCGCTGGTGCGGCGCATCCAGGAATTCGCGCATCAGCCGCGGCACGCAGCCGAGCGGCGAAACGATGTGGCCACCGTTTTTCACCACCAGGTGCTGGGCCGCCTTCATCAGCCTGGCCGCCGCTTCCGCGCGGCGTGGCGGCGTCACCGGATCCTGCGCGCCGGACAGCAGCAGCGCCGGTGCGTCGATCCGGGCCGGCGCGCCATGGACGACGGGCTGGACGTTGAGGACCGGGCACAGCGCGGCCAGCTGCGTGACCTGCGGCGTGCCGAGGAACGAGCCGCGCGCATCCTCGGCCACCAGTTGCGGCGTCAGCCGCGGGAAGTCCTCGGCGCACACCACGGCCAGGTACAGCGGGCCGGCCATCGCTCCATCGGTGACGAAGTCGCTGTCGCGGTTGCTCTGGGCGACGAACGGTTCCCAGCGGTCCCGGAACGCGCTGTGGATCAGGAACGGCAGCGTGTGCGCGTCGGCCTGCGAATACAGCGCGCGGTGCACGGTGGCGGTGAAGCGGCGCAGGCTCATCGTCACGGTGCGCGGCGCGGCCGTGCGCGGGTCGGCCATTGCTATCCTGACCGAGGCCTGGCCCAGGCGGGCCGCCAGCGCGGCGAATTCGGCGCGCAGCGCGGGAAACGCGCGGGCGCATGCCGCGTCCCGTTCGCACTGGCGGAAGGTGGTTTCCAGGGCGGCCTGGGCATCGCGCCCGCCAGCCGGAATCACCTGGTCCGGCGCGGCCACGCCATCGAGCACCAGGGTGCGCACGTTCGCCGGGAACAGGCGGGCGTAGTGCTGCGCCAGGCGGGTACCGTACGAACCGCCCCACAGGTTGACCTGCCCGTAGCCCAGCGCCAGCCGCACCCGTTCGATGTCGCGCGCCGCCGCATCCGTGGTGTAGCTGCCGTAGGGGGCGCCCAGCGATTCGATGCAGCGCCGGGCGTCCGCATCGAGCTGTTCTTCCGTCATGCTGTCGATCTCGGCCGGTGGCTTGCAATCGAGCTTGCCCGACAGGCCGGTGCCGCGCTGGTCGATCAGCACGATGTCGCGCGTGGCGCGCACGCGGCGCATCGCCATTTGCACCACCGGCAGGATATCGCTGCCGGCCTGGCCGGGGCCGCCGGCCAGCACGAACAGCGGGTCGCCGCGCGCCGCTTCGCGGAAGGCCGGGGCCACCGTGGCGTGGATCGCGATGGTCTTGCCGGGTTTGCCATAGTCGAGTGGGACCCGCACCGTCACGCAGCGCAGCGCTTCCTCGGCACCGGGCAGGTGGCACGTGCGGCCGGCCTGCGGTGCCGGCGCGGGTGTCGGCGCGGCCAGGGCCAGCTGTGCGGCGAACAGCAGGGTTGGAACAAGGGTGGATCGCACTGCGGGGCCCTCTCGACAATATCGGTGGGCAATACTAGCGCGGGTTTTGCACGATTAGCAACAGTCGGCCGGCCGGCCCGGGGAAGACTTCGCAGCGCTTGACCCGGCTGCGCGAGGCGCGCTATAATCGCCGGCTTTCCGTTCGCTCAGGAAAAGTCATAAGAAGGATGCGTCCGCTGTCGGCTGCTGTATCGAACCTGATACCGCGTCGCTGTGCGGAACCACCGATTTGAGCGTTTATTTTTATCTTCATTAGGAAGTCAAACATGAAAACTTTTTCCGCTAAGGGCCATGAAGTCCAGCGCGACTGGTTCGTGATTGACGCGACGGACAAAGTCCTCGGCCGTGTTGCCAGCGAAGTGGCACGCCGACTGCGCGGCAAGCACAAGCCAGAATTTACCCCTCACGTCGACACCGGTGATTTCATCGTCGTCATCAACGCAGGCAAGCTGCGCGTGACCGGCACCAAGGCCACCGAGAAGACGTACTACCGTCACTCCGGCTACCCGGGCGGTATCTACGAAACGAACTTCCTGAAAATGCAACAGCGTTTCCCGGGCCGCGCCCTGGAAAAGGCCGTCAAGGGCATGCTGCCGAAGGGCCCGCTGGGCTATGCAATGATCAAGAAGCTGAAAGTGTACGCCGAAGGTTCGCACCCGCACGCTGCCCAGCAACCCAAAGCACTCGAATTCTAAGGAACTGACATGATCGGTAACTACAACTACGGCACCGGCCGTCGCAAGAGTGCAGTGGCTCGCGTGTTCATCAAGGTCGGCACCGGCCAGATCATCGTGAACGGCAAGCCTGCTTCCGAGTACTTCTCCCGCGAAACCGGCCTGATGGTGATCCGTCAGCCGCTGGAACTGACCGGCAACGTCGAGCGTTTCGACATCAAGGTCAACGTGCATGGCGGCGGCGAGTCCGGCCAGGCAGGTGCAGTGCGCCACGGCATTACCCGCGCGCTGATCGACTACGACGCAGGCCTGAAGGGCGATCTGGCACGTGCCGGCTTCGTTACCCGTGACGCCCGTGAAGTCGAGCGTAAGAAAGTCGGCCTGCGTAAAGCACGTCGCGCAAAGCAGTTCTCGAAGCGTTAATCGGTTTCCGATTCGCGTTTCCTGTCCTGCCGCCGCCCGGTTCGCCGGGCCGGCAATCGAGAAAGCCGCTGGTTTCCAGCGGCTTTTTTGCTTTTCCGGCACGGGTAAGACGCCTGTCACCACAGGCTGATAAAATTCGCTCTCACTCATTCATCTTTTGCAAGGAACAAGAACATGATCAAAGTTGGCATCGTCGGCGGCACCGGCTACACCGGCGTGGAACTGCTGCGATTGTTGGCAGTCCATCCCGAAGTGCAGCTGACGGCAATCACGTCGCGCAAGGAAGATGGCCTGCCCGTGGCCGACATGTATCCGTCGCTGCGCGGCCGCGTGAACCTGGCGTTTTCCGCGCCGGACAAGGTGGACCTGACGCAATGCGACGTCGTGTTCTTCGCCACCCCGCACGGCGTGGCGATGGCGCAGGCACCGGAATTGCTGGCCAAGGGCGTCAAGGTGATCGACCTGGCGGCCGATTTCCGCATCAAGGACCGCGCCGTGTTCGAGAAGACGTACAAGATCGACCACACCGCGCCGGAACTGCTGGAACAGGCCGTGTATGGCCTCGTCGAGCTGAACCGTGAAGAGATCAAGGGAGCGAACCTGATCGCCAACCCGGGCTGCTATCCGAACACGATGCAGATCGGCTTCGCGCCGCTGCTCAAGGCCGGGGTGATCGACGCGGGCAACCTGATCGCCGACTGCAAGTCGGGCGTATCGGGTGCCGGCCGCAAGGCCGAGATCGGCATCCTGTTCTCCGAATCGAGCGACAATTTCAAGGCTTACGGCGTAGCCGGCCACCGCCATACGCCTGAAACCACCGCCCAGCTGCAGCGCCTGACCAGCGACAAGGTGGCGCTGGTGTTCACGCCGCACCTGGTGCCGATGATCCGCGGCATGCATTCCACGCTGTACGGCAAGCTGACGAAGGATATCTCCAACGACGAGCTGCAGAAGCTGTTCGAGGATGCCTACGCCGGCGAACAGTTCATCGACGTGATGCCGTTCGGCTCGCACCCGGAAACCCGCACCACCAAGGGCTCGAACATGCTGCGCCTGGCGGTGCACCGTCCGGACAATGGCAACACCGTCATCGTGCTGGTGGTGCAGGACAACCTGGTGAAAGGCGCTTCCGGCCAGGCCGTGCAGTGCATGAACCTGATGTTCGGCCTGGAAGAAAGCCTGGGCCTGAACACGATCGCACTGCTGCCTTGACGTTCTGCCATTGAACTGGTGTATTCATGCCTCATATCCTCAGGGAAATGGGGCGTGCCGCAGCAGGGGCGCGCGCAAAGGTCTATAATGACCGCAATGATTTCTAGTGGGAGTTTCCAATGAATGCAGTAGCCGAAGCACAAGACGTGATCCCGGCACCGATCGTCTTTTCCGACAGCGCGGCCGACAAAGTGGCCCAGCTGATCGAGGAAGAAGGCAATCCCGACCTGAAACTGCGCGTGTTCGTGCAGGGCGGCGGCTGTTCCGGTTTCCAGTACGGTTTCACGTTCGATGAAATCGTCAACGAAGACGACACCACCATGGTCAAGAACGGCGTGCAGCTGCTGATCGACTCGATGAGCTACCAGTACCTCATCGGCGCCGAGATCGACTACAAGGATGACCTGGAAGGTGCCCAGTTCGTGATCAAGAACCCGAACGCCCAGTCGACCTGCGGCTGCGGTTCTTCGTTCTCGGTGTAAGCTTTTTCAGCCTGAACAAAAAAGGCGGTCAGCGCGAGCTGGCCGCCTTTTTTTCGTTCAGGGTCCGGGCCCGCGGCCTTGCCGGGGATCAGACAGCCGCCGCAAGGCGGGCATTCGCCGCCAGGCGCTGTTCGAGGCGGTCCCACAGGCGGTCGTGGTAGGGCAGCGCGATCACGTTCAGGATCGGCTCCAGCACGGCCGCAACGCCGCCGAAAGCCGCCGAGCCGGTGGCCCAGAACATCACGCCGAAGGCGACCGCCATGTGGAATAGCGTCTGGCTCAGTTTTTCAGCTGCCAGCATGGCCGTCGCGTGGTAGCGGGAGCGTGCCCTCAGGCGGCGCCAGAAGCCTTCGTGCATCGGCAGGAACGCCACGTTGATGACCGGCTCGAGGATCGCCGCGAGGCCGCCGAAGGCCGCCGAACCCGTCATCACATACATCAGCGTGAACGCGATGGCCATGTGGGTGGTGACCTGGCTGAGTTTTTTCGCTGCGATGATCATGGCTGCCTCTGCAATGGATAACGGTTGAGACAGATGATAACGATTCTCGTTCAGATTTCAAAATTAATTGTGTTCACCGGAGCGATTGATTTTTACAATGGACCCGTTGTCGATCATAGCGCGGGCCGAACGTCGTACCGGTGAACCCATTTGACAAGGAGAGCACATGTCCGGCCAGCCCAAGGGACCCGCGTCCTATTTTCCCTCGATCGAGCAGAAGTACGGCCATCCCGTCGGCCACTGGTTCGCCCTGTTGGGCGAGCACGGCAGTGGCCTGAAACACATGGAACTGGTGAACTGGCTGAAAAGCGAACATGGCCTCGGCCATGGGCATGCGAATGCCCTCGTGGCCCATCACCTCGCGCAGGCGAAGTAGGGTCAGCGCGGATACAGCGCGCCAAGGACGCGCTCGCCCCGCGCGCCGGTCACCGAAGGCAGGTTGCCGGCCTTGCGGTCATCGAAGCGCCAGGCCAGCCAGGCCCAGCATAGTGCTTCCACGTGGGACGGATCGGCGCCCAGCGCCGCCGTCGTCTCCACTTTCACGCGCTGGCCCAGTTCTTCCGCCAGCATGCGCAGCAGCGTGCCGTTGAAAGCGCCACCGCCGCACACGTACAGCGCATCCGTCTCCGGCGCGTGCGCGTGGATGGCCTGTGCCAGCGATGCGGCCGTCAGCCGCGTCAGCGTGGCGGCGACATCGGCCGGGGCGGCGCTGGAGAAGCCGGCCAGGCGCGCGCGCAGCCAGTCCAGGTGGAACAGGTCGCGGCCGGTACTTTTCGGCGGTGCGAGGGCGAAATAGGGATCGGACAGGAGCACGGCCAGCAGGTGCGGCAATTCCTGGCCGGAGGCGGCCCAGGCACCGTCCGCATCGTAGGGCTTGCCCAGGTGGAGGCGCGTCCACTCGTCGATCAGCACGTTGCCGGGGCCGGTATCGAAGCCGATGACGTGGCCGCCCGCCTGCAGCACGCTGATGTTGCCGATGCCGCCGATGTTGGCCAGCACGCGGGTCTTGCCCTGCGCGCCGAACAGTGCATGGTGCGCGGCCGGCACCAGCGGTGCTCCCTGCCCGCCGGCGGCCACGTCGCGCGAACGGAAATCCACGATCGCATCGATGCCGGTCAGCTCGGCAAGCAAGGCGCCGTTGATGGTCTGGCGCGTGAAACCCAGTTCAGGGCGGTGGCGGATGGTCTGGCCGTGGGCGCCGATCGCGCGCACGTCGGCCGCCTGCATGCCGGACTGTTCCAGCAGCGCCGCCGCGCATGCGGCGTAGACGCGGGCGATGCCGTTGCCGGCAAGTGCTTCACGCTCCAGCTCGTTGTCGCTGGCGGCTTGCAGGGCGCGCAGCTCATCGAGCAGCTCGGGCGGGTAGGGCACGTGATGGGTGGCCATCGTACGGGCGCTGCCGGCCCAGAAGTCGACCAGCACGCCGTCGACGCCGTCGAGGCTGGTGCCCGACATCATTCCAATAAACAAGCTCATCAAGTACCCGCGAAATCAAGTGGACGTTGCGGCATTGTGCCTGATGTGCTTCAGTGTTAGCCAGCTAACGGTCGGGCCCGGAGCGCGGGCGTAAACTGGTTGCACAGTGAGGGAGGATGAAAAACGGCGCCCCTCGGGGCGCCGTCTTTCTACTGCGGGATGTGTCTGCTGGGGTACGTTGCGCTTACTTCTGCGCCAGCGTATCGGTCGGGCTGGCACCCTGCGGACGCAGCAGCGCGAAGCGGTGGGCGATTTCGTTCGACACCGTCTTGAAGCGCGCCATCTCGGCGGCGGTCAGCGGTGCCTGCGTGATGGAGCCCAGCTTGGTCGGATCCTTCGACTGGCCAGCCACGCGGAACTCGTAGTGCAGGTGCGCGCCGGTCGACCAGCCGGTCGAACCCACGTAGCCGATCAGTTCGCCCTGGCGTACTTTCTGGCCCTTCTTCAAGCCCGAAGCAAAGCGGCTCATGTGCGCATACGCGGTGGTGTAGTTGCTCCAGTGCTTCAGCACGACCACGTTGCCGTAGCCATTCTGGGTACCCGCGAAATCGACGACACCATCGCCGGCGGCGCGGATCGGCGTGCCGGTCGGGGCCGCGAAGTCGATGCCCTTGTGGGCTTTCCAGTTGCCGGAAATCGGATGCACGCGCATCGAGAAGCCGGACGAGATACGGGAAAACTCCAGCGGCGACTTCAGGAAGCCTTTCTTCAGCGCCTTGCCATCCAGGCTGTAGTAGCCGCCGCCCTGCTTGCTCACCGGATCTTCATACCACACGGACTGGTGCGTCACGCCACGGGTGGTGAACTCGCCGGCCAGGATACGGCCGGCCTTGACGAATTCGCCATCCTGCCAGAACGTTTCGTAGACCACGTTGAAGCGGTCGCCACGCTTCACGTCGGAGCGGAAGTCGATATTGTTCGAGAACATTTCCAGGATCTGGCGCGTGACGGAATCCGGCAGGCGCGCACCGTCCGCATCGGAATCGGTGGCCGCGAACAGCGTCGTCTTGATTTCACGCGCATGCATTTCCACGCGGCGCTCCAGCTTCACGGGCGATTCCGCCGCGACGAAGCCTTCGCCCTTGCGGGTCACGGCGATATTCTTGACCGGCGTATCCTGGCTGTCGACGACGCTGGCGCGCAGCCACAGCAGCTGGCCGTTGTCGTCCGTCTGCGCCAGCACGCGCTTGCCGCTGCGCAGCTGCATGATGGCCTTGGCGGTCTTGTCCTTCTTGATGAAGGTTTCCGCGGCACTGTCATCGACGCCCAGGCGCTGCAACAGGGTGGCCAGCGTGTCGCCGGCACGGATGCGCTCTTCGCGCACGTATTTTTCCGTGCCGTCCTGGGCTTCGAGTGCGGTGAGCTGGGAAGAGAGGTTCGGAGAGGCGAGATCTTGCGTGACCGTGGTCACCGGCAGGTCGCCGGCATCCGGTGCAAGCGGCGCCACACCTGCGGCGCCGAAGGCGCACAAGGCGAGGGCCACTGCGGACGCGCTGACGATGCGGGCCTTGCGGGTCGAACCTAGCAGATGATACAAGCGCGAGCTTGTGAACTTATGTATAGGGTTCATGCAATCAGTTAAAATTTGCCGCTTGAACTGTTGAATTTTTGCTTTTTTGTTCTAACTTGTTGATTTATTTAGTTTTCGTTGGGCAAGATTGACGGGATCGGGCATTATAACAAACTCCTGCGCTACGCCAACATTTTGAGAAAATTTTCGGATACATGGATACAAACTCCCCGGCGCCAGGCGCTGCTGCTGCCTCTTCAACAACTCCCGCGTTACCCCTGAGCGATACCGTACAAGAAGCCCTGGCCATCGCCAAGAGGGGTGTGGACGAACTGCTGATCGAAAGTGAATTCGCTCAGAAACTTGCTCGTTCCGAAGCCACCGGCGTACCGCTGCGCATCAAGCTGGGCCTGGATCCGACGGCGCCCGACCTGCACCTGGGCCATACCGTGGTGCTGAACAAGATGCGCCAGCTGCAGAACCTGGGCCACCAGGTGATTTTCCTGATCGGCGATTTCACCTCCATGATCGGCGACCCTTCCGGCCGCAATGCCACGCGCCCGCCGCTGACCCGCGAACAGATCGAACTGAACGCCCAGACCTACTTCAAGCAGGCCTCGCTGGTGCTCGATCCCGCCAGGACCGAGATCCGCTACAACTCCGAATGGTGCGACCAGCTGGGCGCGCGCGGCATGATCCAGCTGGCTTCGCGCTACACCGTGGCGCGCATGATGGAACGCGACGATTTCGCCAAGCGCTTCAAGAATGGGACTCCGATCTCGGTCCATGAGTTCCTGTACCCGCTGATGCAGGGCTACGATTCGGTGGCGCTGAAGAGCGACCTGGAGCTGGGCGGCACCGACCAGAAGTTCAACCTGCTGGTCGGCCGCGAGCTGCAGAAGGACTGGGGCCAGGAACCGCAGTGCATCCTGACGATGCCGCTGCTGGAAGGCCTGGACGGCGTCGACAAGATGTCGAAGTCGAAGAACAACTACATCGGCATCACCGAGCCGGCCAATACCATGTTCGCGAAAGTGATGAGCATCTCGGACACGATGATGTGGCGCTACTACGAGCTGCTGTCGTGGCGCTCGCTCGACGACGTGGCGGCACTGAAGAAAGCCATCGAAGGCGGTGCCAACCCGCGCGATGCCAAGGTGGCCATCGCCCAGGAAATCGTCGAGCGCTTCCATTCGCGCCAGGCGGCCGAGGATGCGCTGGCCGACTTCGTCAACCGCTCGAAGGGCGGCATCCCGGACGACATCGCCGAGATCGCCGTCAGCGGTGCGCCGCTGGGCGTGGCGCAATTGCTCAAGCAAACCGGGCTGTGCGCATCGACGTCGGAAGCGATGCGCATGATCGACCAGGGCGGCGTGCGCATCGACGGCACCGTCATCAGCGACAAGGCCCTGAAGGTCGAAGCCGGCACGTTCGTGCTGCAGGTCGGCAAGCGCAAGTTCGCCCGCATCGTCCTGTCGGCATGATCGCTGCATCATGATCGGCTTATTGCAGCGGGTGACGGCGGCGCAGGTCGTCGTCGAGGGCGCCGTCGTCGGTGCCATCGATGCCGGGCTGATGGTGCTGGTCTGCGCCGAGAAGGGCGATACCGAGAAGGAAGCGGAAGCGCTGCTGGGCAAGCTGCTGTCGTACCGGGTCTTTTCCGATGACGCGGGCAAGATGAACCGCAGCGTGACCGACGTGGCCGGCGGTCTGCTGCTGGTGCCGCAGTTCACGCTGGCCGCCGATACCCGCTCGGGTACCCGCCCGTCATTCTCGCCGGCCGCCGCGCCGGCGGACGGCCAGCGCCTGTTCGATCATTTCGTGCGGCAGGCCCGCGCCCGCCATGGCATCGTCGCGACCGGGCAGTTCGGTGCCGACATGAAAGTCACGCTGACCAACGATGGTCCGGTAACCTTCTGGCTCCAGACAGGTCCAAGTAAATAACAATGAACCCAAAGGACGACTTATGAAGCTGTGGAGCGATTCATTCAAGAATGGCGCCGCGATCCCCGCCGAGTTCGCATTCGCGGAACCCGACCCGGCAACGCGCGTGCGCCTGGCGGGCAACCGCAACCCGCACCTGGCGTGGGACGACATCCCGCCCGGCACCGCATCGCTGGTGCTGCTGTGCATCGACGGCGATGCACCCACCGTCGGCACCGACGTCAACCAGGAAGGCCGCACGCTGCCGGTGGAACTGCCGCGCGGCGACTTCTATCACTGGGCACTGGTGGATATTCCACCGTCGCTGTCCAGCCTGCCCGCCGGCTCGCACTCGGCAGGCGTGACGGCGCGCGGCAAGTCCGGGCCCCTGATCGCCAACGGCGGTGATGGCGGCACGCAGCTGCGCCATGGCCTGAACGACTACACCGGCTGGTTCGCCGGCGACCCCGACATGAATGGCCGCTACTTCGGCTATGACGGCCCGTGCCCGCCCTGGAACGACGAGCGGGTACACCACTACATCTTCCGCCTGTATGCGATCGACGTCGCGCAATTGCCCGTCGAGGGCGATTTCACGGCCCAGCAGGCGCTCGCGGCGCTGCACGGCCACATCCTCGACGAGGCACAAATCATCGGCACCTATACCCTGAAAGGCGCGCAAGGCGCATGACGACGGAACTGCTGCTGATCCGCCACGGCGAAACGGCCTGGAATGCCGTGCGCCGGCTGCAGGGCCACCTGGACATCGGCCTGAACGACGCCGGCCGGCGCCAGGCCGCCGCGCTGGCGCGGGCATTGGCCGCCGAACCGCTGGCGGCGATCGTCGCTTCCGACCTGCAGCGCGCCATGCACACGGCCGAGGCCGTTGCTGAGTACCATCACGTGCCGTTCCATACGGACCGTGAACTGCGCGAGCGCGGCTATGGCGTATTCGAAGGCCTGCTGTATACAGAAATCGAGGAACGCTATCCCGATCACTTCGCCGCATGGCAGGGGCGCCACGTGGACTCGGTCATGCCGCACGGCGAGCGCCATGCCGAAAGCTTCCGGCATTTCTACGCGCGGTGCATCGCCGCCATCGGCCGCTGGGCCGGGCAGTATCCCGGCCAGAAGATCGCCATCGTCGCCCATGGCGGCGTGCTGGAATGCGCCTATCGCGCGGCCCGCGAAATGACGCTGGAAAGCCCGCGCGACTTCCAGGTCCGCAACGCCAGCATCAACCGCTTCACCTTCAGCGACGGCAAGCTGGCGCTCACGCACTGGGGCAACGTCGACCACCTGGCCCAGGCGCTGGACGATATCGTCTGAAACATTGCTTCAAAAATGGGGACGGACCCTATTTTCAAGGCAACGTCAATTCCCCAAAAAACGGTGACAGGCTCCAATTAATCGGAAATATTTCCGGAAAAATGGTGACTGTCACCGTTTTTGAGAGCGCATGCATTCACCCCAACAGCGAAGGGCTGGGGTCAGACCCGGCGGGTCTGACCCCGGAACTTGCTTTTGGGGTGGACTTAACTCAACGGCGTTAGACACCGATTAATTTGAAAGTGTTTCCAAATAAATGTTGACTGTCACCGTTTTTGCTGTCAGCGCCCGATCACCTTCACCATCTTCGGTGCCGCAGCGGCGAAGCCGGAAGGGCCGCCGCTGGCGCTCAGGGTGCCGTCCGACTGCTTCCACCGCAGCTTGCCGCTGACCACGCCCTTGCCCTTCTCATAGTCGTACGTCAGCCCGTCATCGTCGTACAGCGTGAACTCGGCATCGCCGGCGCCCGGGTAGACGCGGATCTGCTCGATCGCCTGCTTGCCGGCGGTCGATTGCACGGCGGCGCCCAGTGGCACGATGGAGCCGGCCTTGACGAAGACGGGGATCTGGTCGATCGGCGCGGCCACCTTCACCCACTGCCCGCCGGCCAGCTTTTCATTGGTCCACCAGTTGTACCAGTCGGTACCGGCCGGCAGGTAGACGTTCTTCTCCGTCTGGCCCTGTTCCGTCACCGGCGCCACCAGGAACGCCGGGCCGAACATGTACTGCGTGCCGATATTGGCCACGTTCGGGTCGCTGCCGAAGTCCATCCACAGCGGGCGCATGAACGGCGCGCCGGTATCGTGCGTCATCTTCGCCTGGCTGTAGATGTACGGGATCAGCTGGTAGCGCAGCGCGTTGAACTTGGCCATCACCGCTTCGGCCTGCTTGCCGAACGACCACAGCTCGGCTTCCTTGCGCGAGCCGTGCAGGCGCAGGGTGGGCGTGAACGTGCCGTACTGGAACCAGCGGGTGTGCAGTTCCGGGTAATCGTGGTTCTGGCCGACGACATTGCGCGCGTCCGATGGATCGAGCAGCGGCGCCTTGGTGGCTTCCGTGGTCTGCGGCAGGTTTTGCCAGCCGCCGATGTCGTTGCCCCAGTAGGCGATGCCGGAAGCGGTCATGTTCAGGCCAGCCGGGATCTGGCGCGCCAGCGCTTCCCACGTGGACTTGATGTCGGACGACCAGAACAGCGCGCCGGTGCGCTGCGAACCGAGATACGCGGCACGCGACAGGATCAGCACGCGGCGGTTCGGCTTCCAGGCGCGCATGCCTTCGGCGAAGCCTTCCACGTGCACCAGCGGATACAGGTTGCGGTAGCGGTCGCCCGTGCCGATCGAATAACGGAAGCCGTCCGGCACCAGGTCCGGTTCGGTCTCATCGAGCCACGGGTAATCGAAGCCGCGCGACAGCACGTTGTCGCGCACCTTTTCAAAGAACCACTTGCGGGCCGCCGGGTTGGTGGAGTCGATCAGGCCGCCGGTGCGGTCGGAACGGAACGGCAAGCCATCCTGTGTCTTGCCATCCTTGTCCTTCAGCAGGTAGCCCTTGGCGTCCAGCTCGTTGAAGTAGCGGCCCGCCGTCTCGAACCTGGGCCACACCGAGATGATCGACTGCATGCCCATGTCGTGCAGCTGCTTGTTCATGCCTTCCGGGTCGGGGAACTGCGCCGGATCGATGTCGAGCTGGCCCATCCGCGTCCAGTAGAACCAGTCGACCACCATGATGTCGAGCGGATAGCGTTTTTCACGGTAAGTCTTGGCAATGCGCAGCACCTGGTCCTGGCTGTCGTAGCGGGCTTTCGACTGGATCAGGCCGAACGCGGCCTTCGGCGGGATCGGCGTCTTGCCCGTCAGCCGGGCATAGCCGGAATACAGTTCGTCGGCATTCTTGCCGGTGATGATGAAGAAGCTGACCCGCTCGCCCACATTGGACTGGAAGCGCGTGCTGCCCAGTACCCCGGCGCTGAAGCGCGTGGCCGACGGGTTATCCCACACGATGCCATAGCCTTTCGACGACACCATGAACGGCACGCACACGGTTTCGCCACCCGGCGCGTCGTACCAGTGCTTGCAGTCGAGCGTGCGGCCGCGCAGGTCCAGGCCGGACAGCGATTCCTGGTTCTGGCCCATGCCGTAGTAATGCTCGTCGGCGGGCGCGTGGAACTCGGCGCCGACCTGGTAGGTCTTTTCCTCGTTGACGGTTTGCGGCGACATTTCCCAGCCCGTCATCTTCAGGATCTGCTGCCCCTGCGCGTTGCGCACTTCCAGCCCCACCGGGGCCAGCGACGGCGCGAAGTACTTCTGGCTCTGCGTCGGGATCGACGGCACGGCGGCCGGATTGATGCGCAGCGTCATGCCGTTCGACGTGAACGTGTCGCCGTCGGCGGCGGGGCGGTGCTGGAACGCCTTGTTGTCGGCATGCTGGGCGATGATCCCGTAACCCGGGCCCTTCAGCACTTCGGCCTTGTCCACCGCGATCGTCACGTGCACGATATTCGGGCCGTAGGCCTCGACCGAGACAAAGGCGCCGTTGCGGTCGAGCGTCGCCAGCGGGGCGGCAGCGGCGGTACCGGCCGCGCCGCCGGCAAGCACGAAGGCGGCGGCAATGGCCGAGGCCAGCCGGGTGGGGGCGGTGCCGGCGGGGCGGCGCGCGGTGAAGGGCATCATCGTCATTTCCTTGCTCATCTCCATGATCGTTTTTGTTAGCTAACACGCCATTGTTAGCGCTATCGTGATGATCGGGGAGCATTGGCCTTATGTCAACCATGCAGCGGGATCGCTTGCAATGGCACGCCTGTCCGAAAAATTTCTTCCCGTAACCCATTGTTTCATAACCGGAAAGCTGCACACTTGGCTGTTTCATACAGATTCGTGCGTATTAAATGAGCAGCGCTTGGGTTAGAATTGCGGGTTCCTCCGGCAAGTCTCCTTTGATACCCAAGTGCAAATCGGTCCCTATCAGCTGCGCAATAACGTGTTCGTCGCCCCGATGGCGGGCGTCACCGACAGGCCGTTCCGCCAACTCTGCAAGGAGCTCGGCGCCGGCTATGCCGTTTCCGAGATGGCGGCGGCGAACCCGCGCGTGTGGGTCAGCGAGAAAAGCTCGCGGCGCACGGACCACGCCGGCGAGATGGAACCGAAGGCGGTGCAGATCGCCGGCTCCGATCCGCAGGAACTGGCCGACTGCGCCAAGTTCAATGTCGACAAGGGTGCCCAGGTCATCGACATCAACATGGGCTGCCCCGTGAAAAAGGTGTGCAACAACTGGTGCGGCTCGGCGCTGCTGCAGTTCGAGGACCTGGTGGAAAAGATCCTGCATGCCGTGGTCGGCGCGGTGGACGTGCCCGTCACGCTGAAATTCCGCACCGGCTGGAACCGCGACAACAAGAATGCGCTGAACATCGCGCGCATCGCGGAAGAGGCCGGCATCCAGATGCTGACGCTGCATGGCCGCACCCGCGCCGATGGCTACACGGGCGACGCGGAATACGACACCATCGCCGCCGTCAAGGCTTCCGTCAGGATTCCGGTGGTCGCCAATGGCGACATCACCACACCCGAGAAAGCCCGCTTCGTGCTGGAAAAGACCGGCGCCGATGCGGTGATGGTCGGCCGCGCCGCCCAGGGCCGCCCATGGATCTTCCGTGAAATCGACCATTACCTGCGCACCGGCACGCACCTGCCGCCGCCGCTGGTGGCCGAAGTGCGCAAGCTGATGGACGAACACCTGCGCGCCCACTACGCCTTCTATGGCGAATACCTGGGCGTGCGCACCGCGCGCAAGCATATCGGCTGGTATGTGCGCGACCTCCCGGGCGGGGAGGATTTCCGCCAGGAGATGAACCGCCTCGAGTCCACCACCGACCAACTGCGCGCCGTGGACAGCTTCTTCGAATCCCAGTGGAAGCATGGCGAGCGGTTACAATACCGCCTCGCCGAAAACATGCTGGCCGCCTGACTTGGCGCCAGATCGGCAACTTATTTCGTTAAATAGAAGAACATGAGCAAAGAAAGTATCCAGGAAGTTGTCACGAAGAGCCTCGAAGAGTATTTCAACGACCTGGGCGAACAGCAACCGTCGAACATCTACGACATGGTCGTGATGACTGTCGAACGGCCGATCCTGCAAGTAGTGATGCACCGCGCCGACGGCAACCAGTCGCACGCCGCGCAAATGCTGGGCATCAACCGCAATACGCTGCGCAAGAAATTGCAGGAGCACGGCCTGCTGTAAGGCTTCTGTCCGGCCTCTTGGAGTGGCTGCGACGGCCACGTGTGCCGGCGACTGCTCGATAACAAGAATTTTCAACCTGGACTACAGCCATGATCAAACAAGCTCTCCTCTCCGTTTCCGACAAGACCGGCGTTCTGGATTTCGCGCGGGCCCTGTCGGCGATGGGCGTCAACCTCCTGTCCACCGGCGGTACCGCCAAGCTGTTGCAGGAAAACGGCCTGGCCGTGACCGAAGTCGCCGACTACACCGGCTTCCCGGAAATGCTGGATGGCCGCGTGAAGACGCTGCACCCGAAAGTCCACGGTGGCATCCTGGCCCGCCGCGACTTCCCGGAGCACATGGCCAAGCTGGATGAGCATGGCATTCCCACCATCGACATGGTGGTCGTCAACCTGTACCCGTTCCAGGCCACGGTGGCCAAGGACGACTGCACGCTGGACGACGCGATCGAGAACATCGACATCGGCGGCCCGGCCATGCTGCGCTCGGCGGCCAAGAACCACAAGGACGTGGTGGTGATCTGCGACCCGTCCGACTATGGCCAGATCCTGGCCGAGATGAAGACCACGGACAATTCGCCCGGCTACATCAGCTACGAAACCCGCTTCAACCTGGCGAAGAAAGTCTACGCGCACACCGCCGCCTACGACGGCGCGATCACCAACTACCTGTCCAGCCTGGGCCCGGACCGTTCGCACGCCAACCGCGGCGCCTACCCGCAAACGCTGAACGTGGCCTTTGAAAAAGTGCAGGACATGCGCTACGGCGAAAACCCGCACCAGGGCGCCGCGTTCTACCGCGACACGAAGGCCGTGCCGGGCGCGCTGGCCAACTACCGCCAGCTGCAGGGCAAGGAACTGTCGTTCAACAACATCGCCGACGCCGACGCGGCCTGGGAATGCGTGAAGAGCTTCACGGGCATGGACCAGCCGGCGGCCTGCGTGATCGTCAAGCACGCCAACCCGTGCGGCGTGGCGCTGGGCGGCTCGGCCGTGGAAGCCTACAGCCGCGCGCTGCAGACCGACCCCACCTCGGCATTCGGCGGCATCATCGCCTTCAACGTGCCGGTCGACGCCGCGGCCGCCACCGAGCTGGCCAAGCTGTTCGTCGAAGTGCTGATCGCGCCATCGTTCACCGATGAAGCGAAGCAGATCATGTCGGCCAAGCAGAACGTGCGGTTGCTGGAAATCGCCCTTGGCTCCGGCGTGAACACCTTCGACTTCAAGCGCGTCGGCGGCGGCCTGCTGGTGCAGTCGGCCGATTCGAAGAACGTGCTGCTGGCCGATACCCGCGTGGTGACGAAGAAGCAGCCGACCCCGCAGCAGCTGGTCGACCTGATGTTCGCATGGAAGGTGGCGAAGTTCGTGAAGTCGAACGCCATCGTCTTCTGCGGCAACAACATGACCCTGGGCGTGGGCGCCGGCCAGATGAGCCGCATCGATTCCGCGCGCATCGCCTCGATCAAGGCCCAGAACGCCGGGCTGGCGCTGGCCGGTTCCGTGGTCGCCTCCGACGCGTTCTTCCCGTTCCGCGACGGCCTGGACGTGGTGGTGGACGCCGGCGCGACCTGCGTGATCCAGCCGGGCGGCTCGATGCGCGACCAGGAAGTGATCGATGCCGCCGACGAGCGTGGCGTTGTCATGCTGTACACCGGCACGCGCCACTTCCGCCACTGATCGCTGCGAATACAAAGGGGCAGGTTCGCCCGGTTGAACCCCAAAGCAAAACCTGGGGTCAGACCCGGCGGGTCTGACCCCGGCTTCTGCCTTGGGGTACAAGAAATTTGCCAGCAGGCCGACTCCTGCACCCTATTGCGCCCGCCTAGCGGGCGCTTTGTTTCCTGCATATAATCCCCAGATGATCATTCTCGGCATCGACCCTGGCCTGCGTACCACCGGCTTCGGCGTCATCCACAAGCAGGGTACGAAGCTGCGCTACATCGCCTCCGGCACCATCAAGAGCGGCGAAGGGGATTTGCCCACGCGCCTGAAGGTCATCCTCGACGGTGTCATGGAGCTCACGGCCACTTACCAGCCGGACTGCGCCGCCATCGAGCAGGTGTATGTCAACGTGAATCCCCAATCCACCTTGCTGCTGGGCCAGGCGCGCGGCGCGGCCATCTGCGGCCTCGTGAGCGGGGCGCTGTCGGTGGCGGAGTATTCGCCCACCCAGATCAAGCAAGCCGTCACCGGCTCGGGCAGGGCGGTCAAGGAACAGATGCAGCTGATGGTGGCGCGCCTGCTGGCACTGCCGGGGCTGCCCGGCACCGATGCGGCCGACGCGCTCGGCGTCGCCATCTGCCATGCCAATTCGCACGACACGCTGGCGGCCATCGCCGCCACCGGAATGACCCAACTGCATATGAAGCGCGGCCGCCTGGTCGGCTAAACTTCTTCCATCTTAAAAATTCCAAGGCTGCGCCATGATCGGACGTCTCTCCGGTGTTCTGCTTGAAAAAAATCCGCCCCAGTTGCTGGTCGACGTGGGCGGGGTCGGCTACGAAATCGACGTACCGATGAGCACCTTCTACAACCTGCCGCACACGGGCGAGCGAGTGACCCTGTTCACCCATCTCACCGTGCGCGAGGATGCCCACCTGCTGTACGGCTTCGGCCATGCGGAAGAACGGGTCGTGTTCCGGCAGCTCATCAAGATCAGCGGCATCGGTGCGCGCATGGCGCTGGCCATCCTGTCCGGCATGTCGATCGCCGACCTGTCGCAGGCCGTCACCCGCCAGGAAGCGGGCCGCCTGGTCAAGATTCCCGGCATCGGCAAGAAAACCGCCGAGCGCCTGCTGCTGGAACTGAAGGGCAAGCTGGGCGCGGACCTCGGTGCCGTCGGCGGCGTTGCCGCGGTGCCGGACGCGCAAACCGATATCCTGAATGCGCTGATCGCGCTCGGCTACTCGGACAAGGAAGCGCTGCTGGCGCTGAAGACCGTGCCGGCCGGCGCCTCGGTGTCGGACGGCATCAAGCAGGCGCTGAAGGCGCTGTCGAAAGGTTAAGAGATGGCCATCCAGACCGATAGTTTTACTGAACAGCGCATCATCGATGCCGCCCCCTCGTCGCCGAACGAGGAAGCGATCGAACGCGCGCTGCGCCCCAAGCTGCTCGACGAATATGTCGGCCAGCAAAAGATCCGCAATCAGCTCGAGATCTTCATTTCCGCGGCGCGCGGGCGCAGCGAGGCGCTCGACCACACGCTGCTGTTCGGCCCGCCGGGCCTGGGCAAGACCACGCTGGCCAACATCATCGCTCGCGAGATGGGCGTCAACCTGCGCCAGACATCCGGCCCCGTGCTGGAGCGCCCGGGCGACCTGGCCGCGCTGCTGACCAATCTCGAAGCGAACGACGTGCTGTTCATCGACGAGATCCACCGCCTGTCGCCGGTCGTCGAGGAAATCCTGTATCCGGCGCTGGAGGACTACCAGATCGACATCATGATCGGCGAAGGCCCGGCCGCCCGTTCGGTCAAGCTGGACCTGCAGCCGTTCACGCTGGTCGGCGCCACCACGCGCGCCGGCATGCTGACCAATCCGCTGCGCGACCGCTTCGGCATCGTCGCCCGCCTGGAGTTCTATACCACCGAGGAACTGGCGAAGATCGTCACGCGCAGCGCCGCGCTGCTGAAGGCGAACATCGACGACACCGGCGCGCTGGAGATCGCCCGCCGCGCGCGCGGCACGCCCCGCATCGCCAACCGCCTGCTGCGCCGCGTGCGCGATTACGCCGAGGTGAAAAGCAATGGCGACATCACCAAGGATGTTGCCGATGCCGCGCTGGTCATGCTCGACGTCGATACCGTCGGCTTCGACGTGATGGACCGCAAGCTGCTCGAAGCGGTGCTGTTCAAGTTCAACGGCGGGCCGGTCGGCATCGGCAACCTGGCCGCCGCCATCGGCGAGGCCGCCGACACGATCGAGGATGTGCTGGAACCTTACCTGATCCAGCAAGGCTACCTGCAGCGCACGCCGCGCGGCCGCGTTGCCACGCCTGCCGCGTTTGAACACTTCGGCCTGAAGCCGCCGCGCACCAGCCTCACCGGCGAACTGTGGTGAACCAGGGCGAGCGGGGCATGAAGATCTGGGTCGATGCCGACGCCTGCCCGGGGGCCGTCAAGGAAATCCTGTACCGCGTGGCCGACCGCGTGCAGGTCGACGTCACGCTGGTGGCCAACCAGCTGCTGCGGGTGCCGCCATCGAAATACGTGCGCTCGGTGCAGGTGCCGGCCGGCTTCGACGTGGCCGACCGCGAGATCGTGCGCCTGGCCGAGCCGGGCGACCTGGTGATCACGGCTGACATTCCGCTGGCGGCGGATATACTGAAGAAGGGCGCCCATGCATTGAATCCGCGCGGCGATTTCTACACGCCGGACAATATCGCCCAGCAGTTGACGATGCGCGCATTCCTCGACGAACTGCGCGGCAGCGGTGTCGATACCGGCGGCCCGTCCGCCTATGGGCAGGCGGACCGCCAGCGCTTTGCGAACGCGCTCGACGGCCACTTGCGCCGCCATCTGCCGAAATAGATCGTCATTTTCGAAGTAGTTCGTGATTGTCGAAGCAGATCGTATCTTCAATCCACCCATAGCCGGAGGCTGACCATGCTGACCAGGACTTTCCTTGCCGCGCTCGCGCTGGCCTGCAGTGCGATCGTGCAGGCCGCCGTGCCTGTCTACGGCTACATCGTCAGGAACACCTATCCGCATGATCCGGCCGCTTTCACCCAGGGCCTGTTCTACCGCGACGACGTGCTGTACGAAAGCACCGGCCAGTACGGTGCTTCGTCGATCCGCAAGGTGGAACTGGAAACGGGCGAGGTGCTGCTGAAACGCGACTTGCCGGCCAATTATTTCGGCGAAGGCATCGCTCCGGTCGGCGAGCGCATCTTCAGCCTCACCTGGACCAACGAGCGGGGCTTCATCTTCGATATCGAAACCTTCGAGCAGGTGGGATCGTTCGGCTACCAGGGCCAGGGCTGGGGCCTGACCGGCGACGGCAAGGTGCTCTACATGAGCGATGGCACGGCCTTCATCCGCGTGCTCGATCCGGCCACGATGGGCGTGCTGCGCCGCATCCGCGTCACGGCCGACGGTATTCCCGTCGCGCAGATCAACGAGCTCGAGTGGGTAGGCACGGAAATCCTGGCCAACATCTGGCAAAGCGACCGTATCGCCCGGATCGATCCTTTGACCGGCCAGGTGCGCGGCTGGATCGACCTGACCGGGCTCGACGAACTGGCCGGCGCCGGTTCGGATGCCGACAACGTGTTGAACGGCATCGCCTGGGACGACAGGAACCGGCGCCTGTTCGTGACCGGCAAGCGGTGGCCGAAACTGTTTGAAATCCGCCTGGTGAAGCGCCCGTAGCAGTTCGCATCGCGGCCACCTCGAGGCAACCTCGGGGCCCGGCGCGCGGCTGCTTCGGCCGCGTCAATTGTCGCGCCCGGCTTACAAATTCCGGGCAATTTTCCACTATGGGCGTCAATGCCCGTCTCGCATAATCCAGGGTCGCCGATCGTTGTATCAAGGACCCGACCATGCATTCCCTTCGACTTTTCGTACTGCCATGCGCGCTGCTGGCGGCTGGCACCGCGCATGCCCAGTTCATGGACATGCTGAAAAACGCCGTCACCAACGCCGCCCAGAACGCCGTTACCAGCGCGGCGTCCCATGCCACCACGAAAGCCGTCAACGGCGCCATCGATGGCACCGTCGACAGCGTGAAGAATCCGCCCCGGGAGCGGCCGGCGGCTGCGCCGGCCGCATCGAGGGCGGTATCGGTCGCAGCCACACCTGCGGCGCCCCCGGCCCGCCCGGCCGCTCCCCGGAGCTGCAGCGAAGGAGAAGGTGAACCACTGCCGCCGCTGGGCGAACGTCCTCCGTTATACCAGCCGGATGTGCTCTGGCCCGACGCATCGGCATGCCCCGCCTACGAATTCCTCGACTACGGGTTCGAAGCCGCCCGGGCCAGCGTGAAGGCATTCGACAAGGCGGGCACACCCCTGTGCCCGGAATGCGTGGGCGGCCGGGCGAACGACTCGCTGCCGGCCTTCCACCTCGGTGGCAGGAGCGCCCGATACGACCTGTCCGGCGCGCTGCTGGCGCTGAAGGAAGGCGGCGACGTGGCATGGCAGGGGCACCGCCTGGCCGGACGCATCGTCCTGGTGGGCGAACAGCCGATCGGCAGTTTCCCGTGCAAGCAGTTCCGCTGGACCTTGACGAACAAGGAACGGGAGATCGTGGCCGAGCGGCCCGGCCTGTATTGCAAGTTCCAGTGGCGCGGCGAGCCTGCCGCATGGCACCCCGTCATCTGAAGAAAACCCATGCACAAGCTTCTCCTTTCAGCCGCCTGTGGCGCGCTGATCGTCTCCGGTCCAGTCCACGCGCAATTCGGCGAACTGCTGAAGAACGCCGTGACCAATGCCGCCACCAACGCGGCCACCAGTGCCGCCGCGCACGCCACGACGAATGCCGTGAACGGCGCGATCCGCGGCGCCACGTCGCCATCCGCGCCACCTCCGCCGGCGGCGCAGCATGCGGGTAGTGCGTCCGCGCCCTTGCCGGAAACCGCCGGCCGGGGCGGTTGCGAAAGCACCCGCAAGCGCAAGCCGCTGGCGCCGCTGGGGCCGCGTCCGGCAAACTTCCCGGCCGCCCTGTGGCCTGCGGAGCCAGCGTGCGTGTACGGCTTCGAGGACTATGACTTCACGGTGGGCCAGGAGCAGGCGAAAGCCTTCGACCAGGCCGGCCGCGTGGCCTGCAGCGAGTGCGCAGGCGGCTTTTCGCACGACGCCAACGCCCAGGGCAAGCTGGCCGTCAGCGGCGGGCTGACGAAGCGTTTCCTGGAAATGCTGGTGACGATGCGGCCGGGAGAGAAGATCGAGTGGAAGGGAGCGCGCTACCGCGGCGCCATCACGCTGGCTGGCGAACTGCCGATCGGCGAATTCCCGTGCCGGCAATTCCACTGGACACTGACGAGCAAGGCGGACGTGGTCATGGCCGAGCGCGAGGGCCTGTACTGCATCTGGAAGCACCGGTCGGACGATCCGGTATGGACCAAGGTGCTGTAAGGCGGACTGGATGCCCGTCCGGCCTGTTTGTCTTGGAATGCTTACAAATTTGCGGCAATCTCGCTGAATCCTTATGGCGCACCAATCCGCATAATGCATTTATCGGATTTCGATCGCTGCCCACCCCGGCCTGGCAGCGATGACCAGACAGGAGCACGTTTCCCCGATGTGGAAACGGCTTCGCCAGAGCCAAGTGGCAGGAAGTGTTGTAATTTTGGGGGGCTTCGGCCCCCCGTTTTTTGCCTGCGGCAGCCGTCTACTCTTGCCTGATCCACGTCTGCGAGCGCCCCAGCATCGGCACGCCGATATAGCCGCGCACCTCGAGTTTCGCACCGCCACCCAGCAGCTTCATCCTGCTCTTGTAGACCTTGCCATTCTCCGGATCGAGGATAGTCCCGCCGCCGTAGCCATCGCCATCCTTCTTCATGCCGTCGATGATCGACAGCCCGATGATCGGCCGGCCCTTGTCGGCGCCTTCGCACTTGTCGCAGACCGGGTTCTGGTCCTCGCCAGCTGCGCGGTACAGCTTTTCGACGCGGCCGGTCAGCACGCCGTTCGACTCGCTGATGCGGATTTCGGCTTTCGGCTTGCCGGTTCCGTCGTCGATGCTTTTCCAGAGGCCGACGGCGGAGGTATTGCCGGAAATGGCGGGCAGGGCGATGGTGAAAAGGGCGGCGCAGAGCAGTGCACGCATCGGGGTCTCCTTGGAATGATGATGCGACGAGTGTAGCTCGGCTGAATAAAACACCGGAGCGGTTGCATCCGTTCCGGCTTCGCAGATGGTGAACTTGCGCGGCCCGCGCCTGGCAACCTGCTCTCGCAACTTAACTTGTCAGGGTGTCGAAAGCGGCGCGCCCCGCTGTTCAGCAGTTCAGTTCAGGCGGTTCCTGCGCCAGGCCACGAAGCACAGGCCAGCGGCGAGCATCGCGTAGGTCGAAGGTTCGGGAACTTCCGAAACAAGGGCGAACGAACCAACCGTGCCGGTCAGGTAAATGGTCTCCATGCCTCCGTTGCCGAGAATACTATGGCGCATAGCAAAGGATGGGGCCAGTTGCTTGAACGCTTCCAGGTCCAGCGCCGTATTGGTCAGCGCTTGCCCGGACTTGTCGGTCAGCTCGAAGGTGTACTCGGTATAAGCCATCGCGGGCCAGTAATGATAAGCGGTGTACGCTGCGGTAAAGCTGTCGCCGCCGTAGTCGCCATTCTGGGCGTCGATCACCGCGGTGAATGCATATGAGTTGGTGGTTTCCGTGTAACCGGATTGTTCGAAATGCACGTTGTAGTTGCTTGTCGAATACCAGGCCGTATACCTGTCGGCGTACGGGTCGTAATTGGAGAACGACGAGCTGTCGATGGTAAAGCGTGTCGTTACCACATCACCGATGGAGGTCGTCACCGTGCCCAGGTCTACCGACGATAAAGCGGAAGAGGGCAATGCCGGGTCGCCGCGGGTGATGGAGTTAATGGTGGCTTTATATTCGAAAGTGTACGATTCCGCTTGGGCAAGCGAACTGGATAATGCCAGGGCAAGCAATGCAATGTATTTCGTCGTCATGATTCTGGAGTGGTTTTGGAAGAATTTTTATTATGGATTTGTCCTGGCACATCCGCTGCCGCGGCTTGCACTGAGCAGGAGAACAGGTCCGCATCGTTGATCGATACCGGATCGGCTACGGGACCCGGCGAGCGGCTTCCCGTATGCTACTTTCCATTAAAACATCTATGTGGATAATGTGTCAACAAGTTTAATCCGGATGCATCATTAGCGTGTAGAGGCTGACTGCCCCATGTGGCGAAAAAAAAACGGTGGGCCGGAATGACCCGGTCCACCGTCTTCGAGAACTGCAGGAAGCTTACGCAGCCGGCAGCTTGGCGAATTGCTCGCGCAGCTTGTCGAGCGTGGCGGTGAAGTTGGCCACGCGTTCCTTCTCCTGCGCCACCACGGCGGCCGGGGCACGTGCCACGAAGCTTTCCGAGGACAGCTTTCCGGAAGCCTTGGCCACTTCGCCTTCCAAGCGGGCGATTTCCTTCGACAGGCGCTCGCGCTCGGCCTTCACGTCGATCTCCACCTTCAGCATCAGCTTGGTGGTGCCGACCACCGACACGGCAGCCGGCGATTCCGGCAGCGCATCGACGATCTGCACTTCGGACAGCTTTCCCAGCATTTGCACGTACGGTGCGAAGGCGGCGATCTTGTCCTTGTCGGCGGCGGTCGCTTCGACGATCAGCGGCACGCGCACCGATGGCGACAGCTTCATTTCGCCGCGCAGGTTGCGGGTCGAATCCGTGAAGCCCTTCAGTTCGGCGATCCATGCCTCGGCCGCTTCGTCGATGGCCGCTTCGTTGGCGATCGGGTAAGGCTGCACCATGATCGACTTGCCTTCCGTATCGCCTTTGCCAGCCAACGGGGCGACGGTTTGCCACAGCTGTTCGGTCACGAACGGGATGATCGGATGCGCCAGGCGCAGCACCACTTCCAGCACACGCAGCAGCGTGTTGCGGGTGGCGCGCTGCTGGCCTTCGGTGCCTTGCTGGACCTGCACCTTGGCCAGTTCCAGGTACCAGTCGCAGTACTCGTCCCACACGAATTTATAAATCGCGGTGGCGATGTTGTCGAAGCGGTAGTCGGCGAAGCCCTTGGCCACTTCCTGCTCGGTGCGGTTGAGCAGCGAGACGATCCACTTGTCCGCCGGCGACAGGTCCGCGTCGCTGGCGCTGCAATCCTTGCCCTCGGTGTTCATCAGCACAAAACGAGTAGCGTTCCACAGCTTGTTGCAGAAGTTGCGGTAGCCCTCGGCGCGGCCCAGGTCGAAGTTGATGTTGCGGCCCAGCGAGGCGTAGCTGGCCATCGTGAAGCGCACCGCATCGGTGCCGTAGGCCGCGATCCCTTCTGGGAATTCCTTGCGCGTGGCCTTTTCGATCTTCTCGGCCGCGCGTGGATTCATCAGGCCCGTGGTGCGCTTGGCCACCAGTTCGTCGACGCCGATGCCGTCGATCAGGTCGATCGGGTCGAGCGTGTTGCCCTTCGACTTCGACATCTTCTGGCCCTGCGAATCGCGCACCAGGCCGTGCACGTACACGGTCTCGAACGGCACCTTGCCGGTGAAGTGGGCGGTCATCATCACCATCCGGGCAACCCAGAAGAAGATGATGTCGAAGCCCGTCACCAGCACGGAAGAGGGCAGGAACGCCTTCAGGTCGGGCGTTTCCTCGGGCCAGCCCAGCGTGGAGAACGGCACCAGCGCGGACGAGAACCACGTGTCGAGCACGTCGCTGTCGCGGCGCAGCGCGCCCGTGCCGCCGGCGGCCTGCTGCTTGGCCAATGCTTCTTCCTCGGTGCGGGCGACGAAGATATTGCCCGCTTCGTCGTACCATGCCGGGATCTGGTGGCCCCACCACAGCTGCCGCGAGATGCACCAGTCCTGGATGTTGTTCAGCCACTGGTTGTACGTCGTGGTCCAGTTCTCCGGCACGAACTTGATCTCGCCCGAGGCGACCTTTTCCAGCGCCACGTCGGTGATCGACTTGCCAGGATTGAAGGTGCCTTCCGGCGCCGGCTTGCTCATCGCCACGAACCACTGGTCCGTCAGCATCGGTTCGATGACCACGCCAGTACGGTCGCCGCGCGGCACCATCAGCTTGTGCGGTTTGACCTGTTCCAGCAAGCCCTGCGCTTCGAGGTCGGCGACGATCTGCTTGCGGGCGGCGAAGCGGTCCAGGCCACGGTAGGCTTGCGGCGCATCGTCGGTGATCTTCGCGTCCAGTGTCAGGATCGAGAGCATCTCCAGGTTGTGGCGCTGGCCCACCGCATAGTCGTTGAAGTCATGCGCCGGCGTGATCTTCACGCAGCCGGTGCCGAATGCCTTGTCGACATAAGAGTCGGCGATGACGGGGATCTCGCGATCGGTCAGCGGCAGCTTGAGCAGCTTGCCCACCAGCGCTTCATAGCGCTCGTCGGTCGGGTCGACGGCCACGGCCACGTCGCCCAGCATCGTTTCGGGACGCGTGGTCGCCACCGTCAGCGAACCGCTGCCGTCGGCCAGCGGATACTTGATGTACCACATCGAGCCGTCTTCTTCTTCCGATACCACTTCCAGGTCGGACACGGCGGTGCCCAGCACCGGATCCCAGTTCACCAGGCGCTTGCCGCGGTAGATCAGGCCCTGTTCGAACAGGCGCACGAACACTTCGGAAACGATCTTCGAGCGCGGCTCGTCCATCGTGAAGTATTCGCGGTTCCAGTCCGGCGAGGTGCCCAGGCGGCGCATCTGGCCGGTGATCGTCGAGCCGGATTTTTCTTTCCACTCCCAGACTTTTTCCACGAACTTTTCGCGGCCCAGGTCATGGCGCGAAATCTTCTGCGCGTCGAGCTGTCGTTCCACCACGATCTGCGTGGCGATGCCGGCGTGGTCGGTACCCGGGATCCAGGCCGTGTTATGGCCCAGCATGCGGTGGTAGCGGGTCAGGCCATCCATGATCGTCTGGTTGAACGCATGGCCCATGTGCAGCGTGCCCGTCACGTTCGGCGGTGGCAGCTGGATGCTGAAGGAGGGCTGCGAGAGATCCATCGAAGCGGCGTAGTAACCGCGCTTCTCCCATTCGCTGCGCCAGAACTGTTCAATGTCGGCAGGCTCGAAAGACTTGGCTAATTCCATGATCCGGGATATGTGATTTTGGCGAAAACGACCATTATAAATGAGGGATGCCAGGAGGGATGCGGGGAGGGATGCGGGGAGGGGTGAAGCCGGGGCCTGGCAATCCCTGCGGCATCGCCGATCCCAATCCCGGGATTCACTGCAATGTTGCGGGAATGCGTTTTTGTTCGGGGGCGGGTTGCCGCGTCACTGCGCGGCCATATGAGTCAGGTTGGCGCGGGGCGGCGCGGCAAACCATGTGGCGGTGCTGAACGCCGCGATGGATGGCATCGTGGCGGCGCTTGCGAACGCGCTCAAGCCGGTGTGCGCCGGCTTGCCGCCCGGCTGATCAGGAAGGCAGGCGCTGGAGATTGCGCCGCGTGCCGGCGGCGCCGCCGGCCTGCACCTTGAACACGGCGATGGCCTGCGCCACGCAGCGCGTCTGCTCGACCAGTTCACCGGCCGCCGCCGCGGCCTGTTCGACCAGCGCGGCGTTCTGCTGCGTGATGTCGTCGATCGACGCCACGGCTTCGTTGACCTGGCCGATGCCGAGGCTCTGTTCGGTCGCCGTGTTGGAGATCTCGTTCATCACCTGCTTCACCTGCGCCACGGAGGCGATCACCTCGGCCATGATGGTGCCGGCGCTGCCGGTCAGCTGCGTGCCGGCATCCACCTTGTCGATCGACTGGTCGATCAGCGTCTTGATTTCCTTGGCGGCGGCGGCCGAACGCTGGGCCAGCGCGCGCACTTCGGACGCCACCACGGCGAAACCGCGGCCCTGTTCGCCCGCGCGGGCCGCTTCGACGGCCGCGTTCAGGGCCAGGATATTGGTCTGGAAGGCGATGCCGTCGATGATGCCGATGATGTCGAGCACCCGGTGCGAGGAGGCGCTGATGCCTTCCATCGTGGCGACCACCTGCGATACCACGTCGCCCCCCTGGCCGGCCATTTCCGAGGCGCGCTCGGCCAGCCGGTCGGCATCGGCCACGTTGGTGGCGCTTTGCCGCACGGTGGAATTGAGCTGTTCCATGCTGGCTGCCGTTTCCTGCAGGCTCGATGCCTGCGATTCGGTGCGGCCCGACAGGTCCATGTTGCCGGTGGCGATCTCGCTGGTGGCCTGTTCGATCTGCTCGAAGTTGCTGCGCACGTCGCCGATGATGCTGCGCAGGTTGATGCTCATCTGGCGCAGCGCGGCCAGCAGTTCGCCCGCTTCGTCGTCGCGCGCCGCATCGAAGCTGGCGGTCAGGTCGCCGCCGGCCATCTGCTGCGCCAAACGGGTGGCCGTGCGCAGCGGCGCGGCGATCGCGCCATGCAGCGTCCAGCCCAGGTACAGCGAGGCCACGGCCGCCAGGGCGGCAATCGTGGCCAGCACATTGCCGCCGGTGCTGTCGCTGCCAAAGAGGCTGGCCGCGCAGGCCGCCAGCACCACCGCCGGCAGCACGCCGGCCATCGCCAGCCGGGCCGGCAGCGACAGGCGCAGGCGGGCACCCAGGCGCTGCAGCAGGCCGTCCGCCACCACCTTGCCGCGGCTGATGCGCAGGCCCTGCGCCTTGCCATCCTTGAAGGCCGCATAGGCCTTGCTTGCCTCGGCGACCATGTCGCGGCTGGGCCGCGTACGCACCGACATGTAGCCGACCGGCTTGCCGTTCTCGATCACCGGCGTGACATTGGCCAGCACCCAGTAGAAGTCGCCGCTCTTGCAGCGGTTCTTGACCATGCCGGTCCACGGGTAGCCGCGGCGGATCGCACGCCACATATCGGCGAACGCCTCCGCGGGCATGTCCGGATGGCGCAGGATGTTTTGCGGAGCGCCGATCAGTTCTGCCTCGGTGAAACCGGAAATACTGATGAAGTACGGATTCGCGTAGGTGATGTTGCCTTGCAGGTCCGTCGTGGAAACGATGGTCTTGCCTTCCTCGAGAAGGACTTCATGGCCGGTAACGGGCAGGTTGGTCCGCATGTTCGCTCGCTTTCTGGTTGATCTCGTGACAATGGATGCAGTGCATCCGGATGCGTCGCACTGGCTGGGAGACGGGTCGGCGATGCCGTGGGCATCGGTAACGGCTGGGGTGGGGCCGTCGGAAGTCGGAAGCAAGCTTAGCAGAGAAGGATGGGGAAGAACAGGGAAATGTATCCTATAGGCAACACTCGTGGCGAATCCGAGCCCTTAGCGCGCGCCGGAACAGGCCACGCTCCACGGCAGCAGCTCGTTGCGCGTGCGGCGCACCGAGACGCGGGCTTCGCCGGCGATGTCGCTGGCGAACACCAGCACGGGCAAGCCATCCTTGCCACGGTCGAGGCCAGTGAGCCGGTAGCCGCGCGAACGCGATGGCGCGCAGGACGTGTTGCCCGCCATGAGCAGGCGGGCGCTGCCCAGGATGGATGGATGTTGCTGGAGCAGCATCAGGATATCCATCTCCGCCAGTGGCTGGAACAGCCGCACCGGCGTATCGGGCTGGGCGCCGCATTGCGGGGCGTGGTGGATCCAGACCAGCGTCTGCGGCGGGCCCGATTCGCTCCAGCGCGCCTCCTTGCTGGCACGCGGATCGTATTCATACACGCCGCGCGGCTGGCGGCACAGCGGCAGCACGGCGCGCTGCGCCGGGCCGTCGACGATGGCGGTAACGCGGCGCTTGCCGCGCTTGCCGCGTTTTCCTTCTTCGCGGATCACGTTGAATTGCGGGCGCAGCAGGCCGCGGCCGGCGTGGCGCGCGCCGTACCAGTCGAAGAACGACTCCTGTTCGGCTGGCGTGGCCGTGCGCGATGAGGCATCGTCCGGTGCCGCGAAGGCCGGCGCCAGTCCCACGGTGATCGATGCCGCCAGCGCGGCGGCTACCCACTTGTGCATCGTTATCCTTTCGTCGAGATACCGATTATAGGCGCTGGTGCTTGCAGTAAAGGCACGGTTCGTGTCTATAATGGCGGCGCTGCCTTCATCGAAGGCGGCAAAACGCTAGGGGTCCTGCGCGCGGTTACAGCCGTGCACGGGTGAGAAATACCCTCCGAACCTGATCTGGATAATGCCAGCGAAGGGAAGCTTAAGGATCTGTACCCAACCGCCCGGGTGCGCTCGTCCTCATCTCCTTTGCTGGCTCCTGCCCAAAGGAGCCATTGTTTGAACGCCCACCAGAAGTTTCTGGCCAGTACGGCCGAAGTCGACAGCGCCGCCATCGCGCCGCTGCCCAATTCCCGCAAGATCTACGTGACCGGCAGCCGGCCGGACATCCGCGTGCCGATGCGCGAAATCAGCCAGGCCGACACGTCCGCCTCGTTCGGCCATGAAGTCAATCCGCCGGTGACGGTGTACGACACTTCCGGCCCGTACACGGATCCGGACGTCTCGATCGACATCCGGGCCGGCCTGGCGCCGGTGCGCGCGGACTGGATCGCCGCCCGCGGCGATACCGAAGAACTTGCCGGCCCGACCTCGGACTACGGCAAGGCCCGCCTGGCCGACGCGTCGCTGGAAGCGCTGCGCTTCAACCTGCACCGCCTGCCGCGCTGCGCCAAGGCCGGCGCCTGCGTTACGCAGATGCACTACGCGCGGCGCGGCATCGTCACGCCCGAGATGGAATACGTGGCGATCCGCGAGAACATGCGCCGGCGCGAATACCTCGCGGCGATGCGGGAAGCCGGGCCGCTGGGCACGAGGATGGCGGAACTGCTGGGCCGGCAGCACCGCGGCGAGTCGTTCGGCGCCGCCATCCCGCAGGAAATCACGGCCGAATTCGTGCGCGAAGAAATCGCCCGCGGCCGCGCCATCATCCCCGCCAACATCAACCACCCGGAACTGGAGCCGATGATCATCGGCCGCAATTTCCTCGTGAAGGTCAATGCCAATATCGGCAACTCCGCCGTCACCTCGTCGATCGGCGAGGAAGTGGAAAAGATGACGTGGGCGATCCGCTGGGGCGGCGACACGGTGATGGACCTGTCCACCGGCAAGCATATCCATGAAACGCGCGAATGGATCGTGCGCAACAGCCCCGTGCCGATCGGTACGGTGCCGATCTACCAGGCGCTGGAAAAGGTCAACGGCAAGGCCGAGGACCTGACGTGGGAAATCTTCCGCGACACGCTGATCGAGCAGGCCGAGCAGGGCGTCGACTACTTCACGATCCACGCCGGCGTGCTGCTGCGCTATGTGCCGCTGACGGCGAACCGGCTCACCGGCATCGTCTCGCGCGGCGGCTCGATCATGGCCAAATGGTGCCTGGCGCACCACAAGGAAAACTTCCTGTACACGCACTTCGAAGACATCTGCCAGATCATGAAGGCGTACGACGTGTCGTTCAGCCTGGGCGACGGCCTGCGCCCCGGCTCGATCTACGACGCCAACGACGACGCCCAGCTGGGCGAACTCCGGACGCTGGGCGAACTCACGCAGATCGCCTGGAAGCACGACGTGCAGGTGATGATCGAAGGCCCCGGCCACGTGCCGATGCAGCTGATCAAGGAAAACATGGACTTGCAGCTGGAGCAATGCGGCGAGGCGCCGTTCTACACGCTCGGCCCGCTCACCACCGACATCGCCCCGGGCTACGACCACATCACCTCCGGCATCGGCGCCGCGCAGATCGGCTGGTACGGCACCGCGATGCTGTGCTACGTGACGCCGAAGGAACACCTGGGCTTGCCGAACAAGGACGACGTCAAGGAAGGCATGATCACCTACAAGATCGCCGCCCATGCCGCCGACCTGGCCAAGGGCCACCCGGGCGCGCAGATCCGCGACAACGCGCTGTCGAAGGCGCGCTTTGAATTCCGCTGGGAAGACCAGTTCAACCTGGGCCTCGACCCGGACCGCGCCCGCTCGTTCCACGATGAAACGCTGCCCAAGGAATCGTCGAAGGTGGCGCACTTCTGCTCGATGTGCGGCCCGCACTTCTGCTCGATGAAGATCACCCAGGAAGTGCGCGAATACGCCGCCAGCGGCATGCAGGAAAAAGCCATCGAGTTCGTGAAGACGGGCAGCCAGCTGTACCAGAAGGCGTAGCGAAACATTTCCTCAAACCGGGGTCAGACCCCGATTTCTGGAAACATTTCTTAAATTCGGGGTCTGACCCCGGTTTGAGGCAACTTTCGAAGACACGACAATGGAAATCGTATTGAACGGTGCGCCCCGTGCATTGCCGCCGGGGCAGACGCTGGCGGAGCTGGTGGCGGCGCTGGAACTGGAAGGGCAGGCGCTGGCGCTGGCGGTCAACCGCAGTGTCGTGCCGCGGCAGCGCTGGGCCGACGTGGCGCTGAGCGCGCAAGACCGTGTGGATATCGTCCGCGCCATCGGCGGTGGATGAACAAAGGAGACAGACAATGCAAACGAACGATGAAGACCTGCTGACCATCGCCGGCAGGCAATACCGCTCGCGCCTGCTGGTAGGCAGCGGCAAGTACCGCGACCTCGACCAGACCCGTGCCGCCACCCTGGCGGCGGGCGCGGAAATCATCACCGTGGCGATCCGCCGCGTCAACATCGGCCAGGATCCGCACGCGCCGAACCTGCTGGACGTGGTACCGCCTTCGGAATTCACCATCCTGCCCAACACGGCCGGCTGCTACACGGCCAAGGATGCCGTCTACACGCTGCAACTGGCGCGCGAGCTGCTCGATGGCCACAAGCTCGTCAAGCTCGAGGTGCTGGGCGACGAAAGAACGCTGTTCCCCAACATGCCCGAGACGCTGGTGGCGGCCCGGGAGCTCGTGAAGGACGGCTTCGACGTGATGGTCTACTGCAGCGACGATCCGATCCAGGCGCGCATGCTGGAAGACATCGGCTGCGTGGCCGTGATGCCGCTGGCATCGCTGATCGGCTCCGGCATGGGCATCCTCAATCCGTGGAACCTGTCGCTGATCATCGAGCAGGCCAGCGTGCCGGTGCTGGTCGACGCCGGCGTGGGCACCGCGTCGGATGCGGCGATCGCGATGGAACTGGGTTGCGACGGCGTGCTGATGAACACGGCCATCGCGGCGGCGCGCGACCCGGTGCGGATGGCGCGCGCCATGCGGCTCGCGGTGGAGGCGGGGCGCGACGCTTACCTGGCCGGCCGCATGCCGCGCAAGTTCGCGGCGTCGCCGTCATCGCCGATGGCCGGCCGGCTGGCGTGATGGAGCGGCCATGAAAGCGGCCATGAAAGCGGCCATGAAAGCGCGGCCATGAGCCAGCGTCCCTGCGTGCTGGTCTTCGCCGGCGCCGATCCGTCGGGCGGCGCCGGCATCGCGGCCGACATCGGCGCCGTGGCGGCGCTCGATGCCCATCCGCTGCCCGTGATCACGGCGCTGACGGTACAGGACAACAACCGGGTCCACGAAGTGCTGCCGGTCGAGCACGACGTGGTGATGCGCCAGGCGCTGGCGGTGGCCGCCGCTTTTCCCATCGCCGCCGTCAAGATCGGCATTCCCGGCAGCGCCGAGAATGCGCAGGCGATCGCCCGCGTGATTGCCGGCTTGCGCGAAGAACACCCGGGACTGCCGGTGGTGCTCGATCCGGTACTGGCCAGCGGCCATGGCGACCGGCTGGGGCGGGGCAACGCGATCGCCGCGCTGGCGCCGCTGCTGCCGCTGACCACCGTGATCACGCCGAACGGCCCCGAGGCGGCCGCGCTGGCAAAGGCGCACCAGCAGCATATTCCGCCGCCGGGGAGCGACGTGGCGGAGCTGGCGCATGCGCAGGTCCTGCGGCAGGCCGGCTGCGAGCACGTGCTCGTGACGGGCGGCCATGGCGGCGGCGATACCGTCGTCAACCGCTGGCTGGGCCCGGCAAGGCAGCAGAACTGGCACTGGCCGCGGCTCGACGGCGGCTTCCATGGCAGCGGCTGCACGCTGGCCGCCGCCGTGGCCGCGCTGCTGGCGCAGGGCTGCTCGGTGGCGCAGGCACTGGCCCGCGCCCAGGCCTATACCCACCGTACGCTGGAGGCGTCGTATGCGATCGCCGCCGGCCAGCGCATACCGTTGCGCTAGGTGTCCCCAGGACCCATTACAGGAGAACTTTCATGCAGGGACTTTATCTCGTCACGCCCGACTGGGACGACACCGCCGCGCTGCTGGCCCGCACCGAGGCGGCGCTGGGCGCCGGCGTGGCGCTGCTGCAATACCGGCACAAGACGGCGGGCCCGGAACTGCGGCGCGAGCAGGCCACCGCGCTGCTGGCGCTGTGCCGCCGCCATGGCGTGCCCTTCATCGTCAACGACCACGTGGAACTGGCCCTGGAGCTCGATGCCGACGGCGTGCACGTGGGCGGCACCGACATCTCGGTGGCGCAGGCGCGCGACAGCGTCGGGCCCGGAAAGATCGTCGGCGCCTCCTGCTACGGCGACCTGCAGCTCGCGGTCGATGCGGAACGGGCCGGCGCCAGCTACGTGGCGTTCGGCGGCTTCTATCCGTCGCGCGTGAAACGCTACGCGGTGACGACGCCGCCATCGATCGTCGACGATGCGCGCGCCGCCGTTCGCGTGCCCTGCGTGGTCATCGGCGGCATGACGCCGGAAAACGCCGCGCCTCTGGTGGCCCGCGGCGCTCACATGGTGGCGGCGATCAGCAGCGTGTACGGCGCGCCGGACGTGGCGGCCGCGGCTGTCGCGTTCGGGCAACTGTTCGGGCGGCGCTGACAGGCCGGCGGAGGCCATCGGGGCTCGCCAGGCGGCGGTGTGGTAGCCGCCCATCGCACGAATCGTGTAACCGCGAATCACCCTTGCCGATGAAATAAACGCCCGTATAATCGGTCCACGTTCATTCCTCCGATTGCCTGACATGCCTGCACCAGCCGCCGCGAAACGCCTGATCCTGATCGTCGACGACGACCAGCTCCTTGCCGAATTCCTCAGCGTCGTGCTGCGCAATGCCGGGTATGAAACCGTGCAGGCCCATTCGGCCGACCATGCGCTGCGCCTGGTCGCCGAGCGCGAGCCGGACATGGCGCTGCTCGATATCCACATGCCCGGCATGTCCGGCCTGGAATTGGCCAAGCAGCTGAACCGTGAAACATCGGTACCGTTCATGTTCCTGTCCGGCCGCGGCGATGCCGATGTCGGCAAGCAGGCCGCCGCCTACGGCGCGGTCGGCTTCCTCGTCAAGCCGGTCGATGAAAAGCAGCTGATGCCGGCTTTCGAAGCGGGGCTGGCGCGGGCAGACGAGATCCGCCAGCTGCGCCGCACCGAGTTGAACCTGAATGCCGCGCTGGCGGCGGGCCGTGAAACCAGCCTCGCCGTGGGGCTGTTGATGTGCAAGTTCCAGACCGATCGCAATACCGCCTTCGAAGTGCTGCGCGACCATGCCCGCTCCAGCCGGCGCAAGGTCAACGAGGTGGCGGACCAGTTGCTTGCCGCCGAGGAAACGTTGAACAGCCTGCATGCGGCTTTCAATGCACGACTGAAGAAATAATTGTTTCCAAAACGCACTTTCCTGCGTTAAGCTCTGTCTTGTGCACTGGTACGCCAGTGCATATCCCTGCCACGGCCGCCTCGCCACCGCCGCCGTTCTTGATTTCATCGGCCCAACTCCGCCGACCAGCAGCCCGGATACCAACCGACCCCGCTCCGGCGGCGCATGGCTCCAGGTTCCTGCATTCCTCATCCGCGGAGAACACACCGATGAACATGACCGATGCCCTCGAGGCCTGCAAGCCGCTCGCCCCCGCTCCCCACGTGCTGCACGTGGATGCCGACGACACCACCGCCCTGATCCTGGCCACGCTGCTGGTGCCGGAAATCCGCGTCAGCCGAGCGGCGACGATGGACAGCGCCGCGGCCCGGCTCGAGAACGAGCAATTCGACCTGGTCATCGTCGACGCCGACTTGCCGGATGGCGACGGCCAGGTGCTGGTCGATGCGGTGCGCGCGCGCGGCTGCCATATCCCGGTGCTGCTGTACTCGGCGCGGCAACCCAGCCTGCATCACCAGGCCCATGCCTACCTGCCGAAACCATGGACTTCGCCGCGCCAGTTGTGGCAAGCCGTCTGCCGCCTGCTGCACCTCGATCTCGCCGTGCAACGCTGAGCGCCCGCCAATGGTTCGTTTGCTATGATTGGGGTTTTTTCCACATCACAGGAACGAACGATGAAAACCAGGGCAGCAGTGGCATGGAAGGCGGGCGCCCCGCTGACGATCGAGGAAGTCGAACTGGGCGGGCCGAAGGAAGGCGAAGTCCTCGTCGAGATCAAGGCCACCGGCATTTGCCATACCGATTACTACACGCTGTCCGGTGCCGATCCGGAAGGCATATTCCCGGCCATCCTGGGCCATGAGGGCGCTGGCGTCGTCGTCGACGTCGGGCCCGGCGTGAAAAGCCTGAAGAAGGATGACCACGTCATCCCGCTGTACACGCCGGAATGCCGGCAGTGCAAGTTCTGCCTGTCGCAGAAAACCAACCTGTGCCAGGCCATCCGCTCCACCCAGGGCCGCGGCCTGATGCCGGACGCCACCAGCCGCTTCTCGCTCGACGGCAAGCCCATCTTCCACTACATGGGCACCTCCACCTTCTCGAACTACATCGTGGTGCCGGAAATCGCGCTGGCGAAGATCCGTGAAGACGCGCCGTTCGACAAGGTCTGCTACATCGGTTGCGGTGTCACCACCGGCGTGGGCGCCGTGCTGTTCACGGCCAAGGTGGAAGCGGGCGCCAACGTGGTCGTGTTCGGCCTGGGCGGTATCGGCCTGAACGTGATCCAGGCCGCGAAAATGGTCGGCGCGGACAAGATCATCGGCGTCGACATCAACCCGGGCCGCGAAGCGATGGCGCGCCAGTTCGGCATGACCCACTTCATCAACCCGAACGACGTGGAAAACGTGGTCGACTCGATCATTCAATTGACCGACGGCGGCGCCGACTACAGCTTCGAGTGCGTCGGCAACACCACCCTGATGCGCCAGGCGCTCGAGTGCTGCCACAAGGGCTGGGGCAAGTCGATCATCATCGGCGTGGCGGCGGCCGGCCAGGAAATCAGCACCCGTCCGTTCCAGCTGGTGACCGGCCGTGAATGGAAGGGTTCCGCGTTCGGCGGCGCGCGCGGCCGTACCGACGTGCCGAAGATCGTCGACTGGTACATGGATGGCAAGCTCAATATCGACGACCTGATCACCCACAAGCTGTCGCTGGACCAGATCAACGAAGGCTTCGACCTGATGAAGAAGGGCGAGTCGATCCGCTCGGTGGTGATGTACTGATGATGTACTGATGCTGTATTAACGGGGCCCGTGCCTGTTGCTGTACCAGTGCAGCAGGCACGCCACCCGGCGCAAAATATGGCATAGTGCAGCTTATGAAAGCCCTCAAAAGTCAACTGGCGTCCGAAGTCCTGGCCGATCCCGAAGGCCGCAAGCACTTGCGCGAATTCCTCACGCGCGGTGCCTCGGATGGCGCGCCGCCCAGCGAATTCCTGTTTCGCCGGCCGAATGGCGAAACCGTCAGACTCAGCCCCAGGATCGTTCCCAAAGCAAAAGCCGCCTGAGTTCGAATGAACGTAGCCCTGCCTGCGCTCGTCATCTTTTTCATCTTCCTGCCCGGCTTTATCTTCCGCATCCGCTTCAAGCGGGTGGAACGCACTTCCCTCGATTTTTCCCCGTTCGGCCGCATCGCCGCCGGTGCCGTCATGTCGGCAGCCGTCGCCCATCTGCTGTGGCTGTCGTTCACGTACTGGCTGTTCGGCCAGCGCTTCGAGCCCATCGTGCTGATGCAGTTGCTGTCGTCCGCTCCGGCCAGCCAGGTCGCGGCGGCCAGCGCGGTGGCTGCCGATTTCAGCTGGATCGCGGCGTATTTCGGCACGCTGCTGTTCGCCTCCTTTGCCTTTCCGATACTGCTGCGTTCGGCGATCACGAATTACCGGCTCGACCGCGCCTCGTCGCCGCTGCGGCCCATGCTGCGCTTCCACGAAGCACCATGGTATTACCTGCTCACGGGGGCGGATTTTCCCGAGGAAGAAGCACCGGATTTCGTCATCGTTGCTGCAATTGTCGAGGTCGGCAGGGACGCCATGCTGTACACCGGCGTGCTGGACAGTTTCTTCTTCGATTCCGATGGGCAGCTCGACCGCCTGGTACTGCAAGGCGTCGCGCGGCGGCCGCTGGCCAGAGATAAAGACACCAGCGATGATGAAGCCGAGGACAAAGCGGCCAGCGCCGGCAGGGCGGACACCGGCCGCTTCTATCCGGTCGATGGCGATTCCTTCGTGCTGCGCTACAGCGAGATGATTACCCTGAACGTGCAATACGTTCACCTGGGCTGATCCCGCAAACGGCTCGGCCCGCCTTTTTCGCAGTCCGTCGCAAATTCCCGGAAATCGCTGCGCGCCTTGACTATAGTGCAATGACCCCGCCGTACCCCGATGTAGACAAAAAGTTCTAGACAAAGTTTTCTACATAATTTAATCTGGTTTCCACTTCACCAGGAGCCGCGCCATGAACCACGACAACCGGTCCGCGATTGCCGCCACCGTGCCCGCCCGGGGTGCGGCATGAACATCCTGTTCGATACGCTGGTGCCGGCGATCGGTTGGTCGCTGCTGCATTTCGTCTGGCAGGGCCTGCTGGTCGGCTGGGGCGCGGTGCTGGCGCTGCACCTGCTGCGCAACGCCCGGCCGCAAGCCCGCTACGCTGTCGCGTGCGCCGCGCTGCTGCTGTGCGCCGCGTTGCCGGTGGGCGGGATCGCGTGGCGCGTGCAGGAGGCGCTGCAGGCTGGGTACTCGGCGCCGGTGCCGTTCGATCCGCTGCTGGGCGTGGTGGGCTCGGGCGCGATTCCCACCGCGCACGTGCCGGTGCTGGTCGATGCCGACCAGCTGACATCGGTCGAGTACCTGCTGCGCCGGCAGATGCCATGGCTGGTGCTGCTGTGGGCCGCCGGCGCCGCGCTGATGACGCTGCGCCTGTCGCTGGGCTTGCAGTGGGTACGCCAGCGCACGCTGGCCGGCCATTACCATCCCGATCCCGAGTGGCAGCAGCGCCTGGACCGCCTCGCGCTGCGCATCGGCATCACCCGCCCGGTGCGGCTGGGCGTGTCGGGCGAAGACCTGGAAGGCCCGATGACGGCAGGCTGCTGGCGCCCCATCGTGCTGCTGCCGGCGTCGCTCGTCACCGGCATGCCGGCGCACCTGCTGGAAGCCTTGCTGGCACACGAACTCGCGCATATCCGGCGCCACGATTACCTGGTCAACCTGGTGCAGAGCGCCATCGAGATCCTGCTGTTCTACCACCCGAGCGTATGGATGTTGAGCAAGCGCATCCGTATCGAACGGGAACAGATCGCCGACGACCTGGCGGCGGCCGCCCTTGGCGAACCGCGCCGCCTGGCCCTGGCATTGTCCGAGCTGGATAAATTCCAGTTCTCAACCTCGCACTTCGCCCCCGCGGCGCACGGAGGAGACCTCATGTCCCGAATCAAACGCCTGGTGCGCCCCGACGCGCAACCGCTCAGCTGGAAAATCGCCGCACCCCTGCTGGGGCTGTGCACCGCCTGCGTGATGCTGTATGCCCATGCCCAGCCGGAGGCGCCAGCCACGGCCGGCGCCACGCCGGCGAAGTCCGGTACCTTCATCCACGGCAGCAGTGCCGGCGCGCGGGATGCGGCTGCGGCTGCTGCCGCCGCCACCGCAGCCGGGGCCGCCGCCGCGCAGGAAGCGTCGAAGGCTGCCGACGCGGCGGTTGCCGCTGGCGCCGACGCCGCCCGGGCCGGGGCCGAAGCAGCCAGGGTCGCGGCCCTGCACGATGCGGACGCGGGCTGGTCGGCGCCCGTGCCGCCCGAGCCGCCCATACCGCCGGATGCACCCGATGCCCCGGACGCCCCGGATGCGCCGCCCGTTCCACCGATGGCAAGGATGGCGGTGCCGTCCGTGCCGCCGGCACCGCCCGCGCCGCCGATGACGAAGATGGCCGCGCCCGCCGCCCCCATGATGGCTGTCCCGGCCCCGGCCCCGGAAGCGCCTCCCGCGCATCCCGCGCATCCCGCCCCGCCCGCGCCACCAGCACCGCCGGCCCCACCGGCACCGTGGCTCGGGCAGATGGATGGCATCCACATGGTCCACCCGGGCCGCGCCCTCGAATCCTATGCGATCGTCCGGGGCGGCAAGGTGCCGATGCGGGTCGCCGCGTTCGACACGCGCGACCTCCACGACCTGCAATGCGTGAAGGAAGGCTTCAAGGGCGATTTCATCTGGTTCAAGAAGAACGGCAAGGCGTATGTCGTGAAAGATCCGGCGCTTGTCGCCAAGGTGCGCGCCGCGTGGGCGCCGTCCGAAAAGCTGGGCGCCGACATGGAAAAGCAGGGTGCCGAGATGGAACTGCACGGCAAGCGGCTGGAAGCGGTCGGCGAGCAGATCGAAGCGCAGGTGGCGGCGGTCTTCAACACCGACCTGGAGCGCAATACCGAACGGGAGATGAACGCACTGGCGCGGGCGCAGGAACGCCTGGGTAACCGCCTGGGCGAACTGGGCGAGCGCATGGCCACGGCCGGCAGCGAAGCCCGCCGCGAAGCGCTGTCGCGCCAGATGGAAGCGGTCCAGAAACAGATGGAACCGTTGCAAGAAAGGATGAGCCGGCTATCCGGATCGATGGCGAGCCAACACGCCAAGGTGGACCCCAGCCGCGAACCGATGAAGACGCTGCATGCCCGGATGGCCGAGCTGTCGAAGCCGATGGAGGAACATGGCCGCAGGATGGGCCAGCTGGGCCGCGAACAGGGCCGGCTGAGCCGCGAGGCGGACAAGACCACCCGCGCGCTGATCGACGAGGCGCTGCGCAAGGGCCAGGCAACCGAGGTGGGCAGGCAAGGCTGACCCGGCGCGCACCAGCGCCGTTCAAGGGACTGCAACTATGGTGTCGGACACCGGCTTCCCAAAGGTGGAAAACGCCGACAGGCCCAAATGCCGCTAAGTTAAGCGTTACTCGATAGGTTAGAAGCGCATGCATTCACCCCAACAGCGAAGGGCTGGGGTCAGACCCGCCGGGTCTGACCCCGGAATTTGCACTTGGGGTGAGCTTATCTAAGCGGCATTACCGACAGGCCCGCGCCTACCGCCCCAGCCGCTCCAGCTTCGCCACCGACAGGTCCAGCACCTTCATGCCGGCGCTGCCGAAGTTGATCTGCGCCCGGCAGTTGGCACCGCTGCCTTCGATGTTGACGATCACGCCTTCGCCGAACTTGGCATGCGCCACCGATTCGCCGATGCGCCAGGCCGAGCCGGAAGCCGACTTTTGCGCGATGCGCTGGGCGATCGCGTTGTCGCTGCCGCCGTTCAGCTGCACGTCTTCCCACTGCGCCTTCTTGTTCGCGAACCAGTGCGTCTGCACGCGCGGCGACAGCCACTTCAGCGACTCTTCCGGCAGTTCGTCGAAGAAGCGCGACTTCATGTTGTAGCGCGTCTGGCCATGCAGCATGCGGGTCTGGCAGAAGCACATGTACAGGCGCTTGCGGGCCCGCGTGATCGCCACGTACATCAGCCGCCGTTCTTCCTCCACGCCGCCTTCTTCCTTCGAGCTGCTCTCGTGGGGGAACAGGCCTTCCTCCAGGCCCGTGATGAAGACGTTGTCGAACTCCAGGCCCTTGGCCGAGTGCACGGTCATCAGCTGCATCGCATCCTGGCCGGCCTGCGCCTGGTTGTCGCCCGCTTCCAGCGAAGCGTGCGCGAGGAAGGCCGACAGCGGCGACATCACGGTGGCCAGCGGCGCATCGGCATCCATGATCTCCACGCCATCGGCATTGATGATCGCGGCACCGGCCTGCGCATCGGCCGGCGGGCCGAGGTGTGCCGGCGCGCCCTGGCCATAGCCTTCCTCGCCGACGAACTGGGTGGCCGCGCTGACCATCTGTTCCAGGTTTTCCACCCGGTCGGCGCCATCCTTCTCGTTGGCATAGTGTTGCAGCAGGCCGGACGATTCCAGCGTGATGCGCACCAGTTCCGGCAGGGCCATCTGCTGCGTTTCAAAGCGCACGCCTTCGATCAGCTTGACGAAGCCACCCAGCGACGTACCGGCCTTGCCGACCATGTACGGCACCGCCGCATACATCGAGATGCCGTAGGTCTCGGCCGCGTTCTGCAGCTGCTCCAGCGTGCGCGCGCCGATGCCGCGCGCCGGGAAATTCACCACGCGCAGGAAGGCCGAATCGTTGTGCGGGTTGTCCATCAGCTGCAGGTAGGCGATCGCGTGCTTCACCTCGGCGCGCTGGAAGTAGCGCAGGCCGCCGTACACGGTGTACGGAATGCCGGCCGAGAACAGCGCGTGCTCGATCACCCGCGATTGCGCGTTCGAGCGGTACAGCACGGCGATCTCGCTGCGCCGCGTGCCTTCGCCGATCAGGTTCCTGGCCTCGTCCACCAGCCATTGCGCTTCCTGCAAGTCCGACGTGGCTTCGTACACGCGCACCGGTTCGCCATGGCCGGCGTCCGTGCGCAGGTTCTTGCCCAGCCGGCGGCTGTTGTTGGCGATCAGTACGTTGGCCGCATCGAGGATGTGGCCATGCGAGCGGTAGTTCTGTTCCAGCTTGATCAGGTTCTTCACGCTGAACTCGGATTCGAACGCCACCATGTTGCCCACGTTGGCGCCGCGGAATGCATAAATGCTCTGGTCGTCGTCGCCCACGGCGAACAGCGCGCCGCCATGCCCGGTGCCGTGCCCGGCGATCAGCTTCAGCCACGCGTATTGCAGGTTGTTGGTGTCCTGGAACTCGTCGACGAGGATGTGGCGGAAGCGCTGCTGGTAATGCTCGCGCAGCGGCTGGTTGCGCGACAGCAGTTCATACGTGCGCAGCAGCAGTTCCGCGAAGTCGACCACGCCTTCGCGCTGGCACTGGTCGTCGTACAGCCCGTACAGCTCCACCAGCTTGCGCTCGTTGGCGTCGTAGGCCTCGACCTGGCTGGCGCGCAAGCCCTGGTCCTTGTTGTTGTTGATGAAGTACATCACCGATTTCGGCGGGAACTTTTCATCGTCCACGTTGTTCGCCTTCAGCAGGCGCTTGATCATCGACAGCTGGTCTTGCGTGTCGAGGATCTGGAACGACTGGGGCAGGGCGGCGTCGCGGTAATGGGTACGCAGCAGCCGGTTGCACAGACCGTGGAAGGTGCCGACCCACATGCCGCGTGTATTAATCGGCATCATTGTCGACAGGCGCGCCAGCATCTCCTTGGCCGCCTTGTTGGTGAACGTGACGGCGAGGATGCCGCCCGGCGACACCTGCCCGGTCTGGATCAGCCAGGCGATGCGCGTGGTCAGCACGCGCGTCTTGCCCGAGCCGGCGCCCGCCAGGATCAGGGCGTTTTGCGGTGGCAGGGTAACGGCGGCGAGTTGTTCGGGATTGAGGTTGTGGAGGAGATTCTGCATCCCGCCATTATACCTTCCAGACCCGCGTCCAGAGCCGGGCCCGGACCCTGCGGAACCCTGCCGGATCGCGCCCGGGCGCGCGCCTGGCGCCCGGTCCCGCGTCGGTTGCTAGGGCTTGGCGAAGGGATCGGCAGCGGCCTGCGCAGGCGGGAAAATATGCACGTAGGCCACGTACAGCGCGCAGTGCGCCACGCCGTACAGCACCTCGGAGAGCATTCGCATCAGCGCCAGGCCCATCGTGTCGAAGCCGAACAGCGCGCGCACCAGCAGCAGCACGGCGATCGTGATCGCGAACAGGCTGACGGCGAACATGAAGAACGCGCCGGCCGCGCGCTTGATCGCGAAGAAGCTGTAGAACAGCGCCTTGCCGGGCCCCATGCCGTTCCAGTGGACCAGCGGCGCGGCAAAGCTGATCACCAGCAGCGCCGGGATATACAGCAGGGCCGTGGTCGCCATGGTCGGCACCAGGCCGGAATCGAGCAACAGTTGCGGATTGGTCTGCAATTCGGCCGGCGTGGCGTTGCGCAGCGCCTCGGTATCGGCGAACAGCAGCACGCCGATGGCGCCGGCGGCAAGGAACACCAGCAAGTGGATCACGCCGAGCACGCACAGCCTGCGCAGCGACGGGCCGCGAAACCCCGCGACCAGCAGGCCGGGCATCACCGGCTTGCCGGCGCCGATTTCGCGCGCCGCCGTCATGAAGCCGATCGCGAACACGGGCATCAGCACGTAGTGCGCGATTTGCCCGGCCAGCGGTACCACCAGCAGCAGCGTGCTGAGCAGCATGTAGCCGAAGAACAGCGTCGACAGGCCGGCCGGCTGCTTCTTCAGCATGCCGAAGCCCTGTTTCACCCATTCCCATCCTGATCTTGCTGGTGTGTGGTTCATTGGTACAGGCTTGGTGCGGGGGTGGCGATGCGCTCGCGGAGGATGCGCTCGAAGTGGGTGGGATCGTGCGGCGTCAGCATTTCCGCTTCGCGCGGCTGGTGCAGGTCGTACAGGCGCGACAGCCAGAAGCGCAGCGCCCCGGCGCGCAGCATCGCTTGCCAGGCTTCCTGCTCGTCGGCCGTGAACGGCCGCACCGCGTGGTAGGCATCGAGGAAGGCGCGCACGCGCGCTTCGTCCAGCACGCCGGTGTCCAGGTCCACGCACCAGTCGTTGATGGTCACGGCCACGTCGAACAGCCAGGTGTCGCAGCCGGCAAAGTAGAAGTCGAAGAAGCCGGTCAGGCGTTCGCCGTCGAACATCACGTTGTTGCGGAACAGGTCGGCGTGCACCGGGCCCTGTTGCAGGCGGGCGTAGAGCGCGCTGGCGTGGAACGCTTGCTGGAAATGCATTTCGGCGCGCAGCAGCGCCGCTTCCGGTTCGGCCATGTGCGGCAGCACGGCCGGGGCGGCGCCATGCCACCAGGCCAGGCCGCGCAGGTTGGGCTGGTGCAGCGGGAAATCGCGGCCGGCCAGGTGCATCTTCGCCAGCATCGCGCCCACTTCCGCGCAGTGCACGGGCCGGGGAGCGAGTTCGGAGCTGCCGTGGAGTTTCGACACGATGGCCGCCGGCTTGCCATGCAGCGGCACGCACAGTTCGCCCTTGTCGTTCGGTACCGGCGCCGGCACCAGTACGCCGCGCGCGGCCAGGTGCTCCATCAGCCGCAGGTAGAACGGCAGCTGGTCGAAGCTCAGGTTTTCAAAGATGGTGAGGACGTACTCGCCGCGTTCCGTCGTCAGGAAGAAATTGCTGTTTTCGATGCCGGAGGCGATGCCTTTGATGGCTGTTGCACGGCCGAGGGGGAATTGCGCGATCCAGGGCTGGACATCGTCCAGGCTGACCGAGGTAAAGACTGCCATGAGAATCTATCAGGTTCGAGGATGGATGAGCTGCCCCGGGCGAACCTTCCGCCCGGGCGGGAACGCGGCATCACTCCGTTACGGGTGGCATCGGAGGAGGCGGCGGCACGTCTGCCGCGTTGTCCGCCGCGGCTGCGGCCGCGGCATCGGCACTGCGCTGTTTTTGTTTCTTGGCGATATCGAATTCCATCACGGTCCATTGCGGCCCCCGCACTTGCGGGCCGCCCGCGTCGCCCGGCAGCTGGGTGCTGTTCGGATTGGCCGGCTTGACCGTGTAGGTGCTGCCGCCCGCCTGCACGGTTTCTTCCGTGATGCGGCCGCCTTCGCGCCGCACCGTGGTCGAGTTCTCGCGGTTCGATTTGGGCGTGACCGTGATCGGCGTATCGGTATCCGGCACCGGTTCCAGCTTCGGCGGCGTGCCGCTCTGGGCACTGGCGGAGCCTGCGGCCAGGGCCAGCACGATCGCGGCGAACTGGGTAGCTAGCGGGACAGCGGCGAATGACGGGCGCATGATGGGTGCCTTTATCAACGAAAAAACAAGGAAAAAACAGGGGAAAAGCGGATAACCGTGATATTGGTGGTTGGATCATTGTAACAAACTGACACCCGTTTCCGCTGCGAACGCCGTTTTCCGCGGCGGCGCCGCACGATTCGCGGGCCGATGTTCTCTGCGATAATGCCGGATTCGCATCAGACTATTCCACTTGCAAACATGCAAAAGACCTTGCTGCTGGTCGACGGTTCCAGCTATCTCTACCGTGCCTTCCACGCGCTGCCCGACCTGCGCAGCCCGGATGGCCACCCGACCGGCGCCATGCACGGCATGGTCAACATGCTGCGCCGCCTGCGGGCCGATTACCCCGCCGCCTACATCGCCTGTGTGTTCGATGCCAAGGGCAAGACTTTCCGCGACGACCTGTATCCGGAATACAAGGCCACGCGCGCATCGATGCCGTCCGACCTGTCGCTGCAGATCGAGCCCATCCATGAAGCCGTGAAGGCCATGGGCTGGCCGATCCTGATGGTGGAAGGGGTCGAGGCGGACGACGTGATCGGCACCCTGTCCGTCACGGCCGAAAAGAACGGCATGGACGTGATCATTTCCACCGGCGACAAGGACCTTGCGCAGCTGGTCACGCCGCATGTCACGCTGATCAACACGATGAGCAACGAAAAGCTCGACGAAGCGGGCGTGCTGGCGAAATTCGGCGTGCCGCCGAATCGCATCATCGATTACCTGACGCTGATCGGCGATACCGTCGACAACGTGCCCGGCGTGGCCAAGTGCGGCCCGAAGACGGCCGTGAAATGGCTCAGCCAGTACGACAGCCTCGATGGCGTGATCGCCAACGCCGACCAGATCGGCGGCGCGGTGGGCGCCAACCTGAAGGCGGCGCTGCCGTGGCTGCCGAAGGGCCGCGAACTGATCACCGTGAAGACCGATTGCGACCTGACGCAGCACATGATGTCGATCTCGGAATCGCTGGTGGCGCGCGAGGAAGACCACGAGTCGCTGCTGGCCTTCTTCAACAAGTATGGCTTCAAGACGCTGCTGCGCGAGCTGAAGGCACTGACGCCGTCAGCGCAGGTGCCCGGCCAGACCGGCCCGGCCGCGCCGGAAGGCCCGACCGGCGACATGTTCGCCGAGCCGCCGGCCAATGTCCGCTACGATACGGTGGTGACGGAAGCGCAGCTCGACGAATGGATCGCCCGCATCAATGCCGCCGAGCTGGTGGCGCTGGATACGGAAACCACGTCGCTGGAACCAATGAATGCGCAGCTGGTCGGCATCTCGATGGCCACCGAGCCGGGCCTGGCGTGCTACATCCCGGTCGCGCACCGCTATGCGGGCGTGCCGGAACAGCTGTCGCGGGAACGGGTGCTGGAAAAGCTGAAGCCCTGGCTGGAAGATGCCGCCAGGCCGAAGCTGGGCCAGAACCTGAAGTACGACGCGCACATCTTCGCCAACCATGGCGTGACCCTGCGCGGCATCGTGCACGACACGCTGCTGCAGTCGTACGTGTTCGAATCGCACCGCACGCACGACATGGACAGCCTGGCCATGCGCCACCTGAACCACAAGACCATCGCCTACGAGGAAGTGTGCGGCAAGGGCGCCAGCCAGATCTGCTTCGACCAGGTCGAGCTGCAGCGCGCCACCGACTACGCGGCGGAAGATGCCGACATCACGCTGCGCCTGCACATGGCGATGCACGGCCACGTGGCGGGCGACGAAGGCCTGACGGCCGTGTACAGCAAGATCGAGCTGCCCACCGCCGTGGTGCTGCAAAAGATCGAGCGCAACGGCGTGCTGATCGACGCCGGCCTGCTGGCCACGCAGTCGAACGAGCTGGGCGCGCGCATCGTCGAACTGGAACAGAAGGCCTATGAACTGGCCGAAGGGCCGTTCAACCTGGGCTCGCCCAAGCAGATCGGCGAGATCTTCTTCAACAAGCTGAAACTGCCGGTCGTCAAGAAAACGCCGAGCGGCGCGCCGTCGACCGACGAGGAAGTGCTGCAAAAGCTGGCCGAGGATTACCCGCTGCCGAAAGTGCTGCTGGAATACCGCGGCATGGCCAAGCTGAAATCGACGTACACCGACAAGCTGCCGAAGATGATCAACCCGCAGACGGGGCGGGTGCACACGAACTATGCGCAGGCCGTGGCGGTGACGGGGCGCCTGGCGTCGAACGATCCGAACCTGCAGAACATCCCGATCCGCACGGCCGAAGGGCGCCGCATCCGCGAAGCGTTCATCGCGCCGGAAGGCAGCCACCTGGTGTCGGCCGACTATTCGCAGATCGAGCTGCGCATCATGGCGCACATCTCGGAAGACGAAGCGATGCTGCGCGCCTTTGCCGAAGGCGTCGACATCCACCGCGCCACCGCCGCCGAGATCTTCGGGGTACCGCCGGACGAAGTGAACAGCGAACAGCGCCGCTACGCCAAGGTGATCAACTTCGGCCTGATCTACGGCATGAGCGCGTTCGGCCTGGCCGCCAACCTGGGCATCGACCGCACTGCCGCGCAGAACTACATCGACCGCTATTTCCAGCGCTTCCACGGCGTCAAGCGCTACATGGATGAAACGCGCCTGGAAGCCAAGGCGAACGGCTATGTGAAGACGGTCTTCGGCCGCCGCCTGTGGCTGCCCGAGATCAATTCCCCGAACGGCCCGCGCCGGCAGGCCGCCGAACGCGCCGCGATCAACGCGCCGATGCAGGGCACCGCGGCGGACCTGATCAAGCTGGCGATGATCGCCGTGCAGGACTGGATCGAGAAGGAAAACCTGAAGTCGCGCATGATCATGCAGGTGCACGACGAACTGGTGCTCGAAGTGCCGGACGACGAACTGGCCCTGGTGCGCGACACGCTGCCCAAGCTGATGGCCGGCGTGGCGGAGCTGAAGGTGCCGCTGGTGGCCGAAGTGGGCGTCGGGAAGAATTGGGAGGAAGCTCACTGAAAACGCATGCGTTTTCAGGCGCTTCCGCGCACTGTGCGTTTTCAGGCGCTTCCGCGAACCGGACATCGTTGTCCACGTCGCGCGCAGTCAAGCAGGTATCTCACACTATTTTTCGTTAGGAAAATGGCGCCAGGCAGTAATGCCGCTCAGATAAGCCACCCCAAGTGCAAATTCCGGGGTCAGACCCGCCGGGTCTGACCCCAGCCCTTCGCTGTTGGGGTGAATGCATGCGCTTTCGTATATCAAGTATCGCTTAACTTAACGGCATTAGCGTCAGACACCGGTTTCCATTAATAGTTGGCTTTTCACTACCATTGTGTTTCAATTTCCGACAAACCACCTCCTGGAGAATCCATGAATGACCTGCACAACGATGCCGCCAGCCTGATCGGCGAAGCGGAAGGCATCAGCCGCCGCGACCTGCTGAAGGCGGCGCTCGGCACGGGGTTCGCCGCCGCCGTGCTGCCCGTCAGCGCCGAGACCGTGGTGAAGACCGATAGCGACGGCCTGACCGCCGGCACCGTGAACGTCACCGTCGACGGCTACCCGGTGCCGGTCTATCGTGCCCAGCCCGCGGGCAAGACCGGCTTGCCGGTGATCCTGGTGATCTCGGAAATCTTCGGCGTCCACGAACACATCGCCGACGTGGCGCGCCGTTTCGCCAAGCAGGGCTACCTGGCGCTGGCGCCGAACCTGTTCGCGCGCCAGGGCGATCCGCAGAAGGAAGCCTCGATCGCCGACCTGCAGAAGAACATCATCAGCAAGACGCCGGACATCCAGGTGTTCAAGGACCTCGACGCGATCGTGGCGTGGGCCGGCCAGAACGGCGGCGCGGCGGACAAGCTGGGCATCACGGGCTTTTGCTGGGGCGGCCGCATCACGTGGCTGTATGCCGTGCACAACCCGGCCGTCAAGGCCGGGGTGGCCTGGTACGGGAGGTTACTAGGGGAAGCCACTCCCAATACGCCCAAGCATCCTGTCGACGTGGCTGCCGCGCTGAAGACGCCGGTGCTGGGCCTGTACGGCGCCAAGGACACCGGCATTCCGCTGGAATCGGTGGAAAAGATGAAAACCGAACTGGCCAAGGGAAAATCCGGTTCCACGTTCGTCATCTATGACAATTCCGGCCACGCCTTCCATGCCGACTACCGCCCCAGCTACGTGGAAGCGGATGCGAAGGATGGCTGGAAACGCGCGCTGGACTGGTTCAAGCAGCACGGCGTGGCCTGATTCCGGGCTGTTTTTCGTCCGGGTTTTCTCCGGTTTTTCTCTCGTTGTCCTCTTATTGATACTGTATTTTCAGCAGAAGCGCGAGCTGGACGGTAAAATGTCCGGTTTGCGCGCTGCCCGGACCCCGGAGCAACGCGCGCTGTAAAGCGCACGAGAGGCTCCAAAATCGATCCGGTACTCATTTCCATTCTGCTGGCCACCACGCTTGCCGGCGTTGCCAGCATCTCGGCGGCGGCACTGTTTTCGTTTACGCTGCTGTCGCGGGTCGTCGAACGGATGGTCAGCCTGTCGGTCGGCATCATGCTGTCCACGTCGCTGCTGCATGCGCTGCCGGAAGCCTTCGAGTCGCACGCCGACCCGCGCACGCTGTTCGCCACGCTGCTGGCCGGCCTGCTGACATTCTTCATGCTGGAAAAGCTGGCGATCCTGCGCCATTCGCACCACCACGAGGGCGACGGCCACCACCACGCGCATGGCCACGACAAGCACGAAGCCGGCCGCGCCGGCTGGATGATCCTGGTCGGCGACGGCATGCACAACTTCACGGACGGCATCCTGATCGCCGCCGCCTTCCTGGCCGACCCGCACCTGGGCATCGTTGCCGCCGTGGCCATCATCGCGCATGAAATCCCGCAGGAGATCGGCGACTTCATCGTGCTGCTCAATGCCGGCTTTTCGCGCGCGCGGGCCTATTTCTACAACCTGCTGTGCAGCCTGCTGTCGGTGGCCGGCGGCCTGCTGGGCTACTTCACGCTCGACCGCGCCAGCGACCTGATTCCCTACGTGCTGGTGTTCGCATCGTCCGGCTTCCTCTACATCGCCGTGGGCGACCTCATGCCGCAAATGCAGCGCCGCGCGACGATGAAGGAAACCGTGCCCCAGGTGATCCTGATCGCGCTGGGCGTGTGCATCGTGCTGTTCCTGACAGCGGGGCGGCACGGGTAAGCGGCACGGCAGGATGCATCGCGCGTCACATCCCATGTCACATTCCCTGCCACATTCCCTGCCACATTCCCTGTCACATTCCTGTCACAAGACTGTGCCAGCATGACTTCAACAAAAACAACAACGAAGGAGGTCGATACATGCTGGACACCCTGTCACGAACCCTGAAAACCGCGCGCGCCAAACGTCTTCGCCTCATGTCGCCGCACCGGGAAATGTTGGGCGACATGCCCCCGGAACTCTACGATTACTGGTCGCGCACGGCGCACCTCGAATTCAAAGGCATCCCTCGGGATGCCTTTTTTTACGCCCGTGCGGCCGAGGCGCTGCTGACGTTCTTCGACTGTGTCGCGAGCACTTCCCGGCCTTGCGGATTGCCGTCGAAAGCGGCGGACTCGGTCTGGCACGCGTGGCTGCGCTACGCTCCGGCCTCGCTGGACGATTTTTGCGAACGGCATTTCCGCACCCGCATCCCCCATGTGGAAGCAGCCGGGATGAGCGGTGGCATGGCGAGGGCGATTGCACGCACCCTTGTCGAGGTGCGCAGGCGGGACGGACTGGCCCTTGCCGGCCCCAATGTGCCGCGCTTGTTCCGCACGGATCGTGCGCTGCGCATGCCTGGCGGCTTCGCCTATGACTATCACGGTGCCCAGATGACCTGGGGGCAGATCGACGCGCGGGGGCAGGCGCGGCCAGCTGGCCCGCTCCGCGCCACGGATCCGTCATCCCTGCTCGCCGCCGGCCTGATCTCGCGCACCGATTACGAACGGTTCCGCAAGCTTTACCGATGGGGCGGCGACTATCGCCCGGGCGACGGCCCGACCGGCGGCGCGGCGGGGGACCGCGCAGGCTGCGACGATGGCAGCAGTTGCGGCAGCAGTTGCGGCGGAAGCTGCGGCAGCGGTTGCGGCGGTGGCTGCGGAGGTGGCGGTGGTGACTGAATTGCAGGCCGGCCCAGCGCGGGTCGACGCCGATAAGGCCTCACGGGACGCGCGCCACGGCCCCTTCAGGACACGCAGCGGGCGTGACTTCAACAATAACGGCAACAATAAGGACAACAATCGGGGAGGTACCACATGATGAACCATCATCCGGGAACTTTCGACGTTGCGCGGACCACCTGGTTGCGCCTCACGTCGCGCCACCGCAAGGCCCTGCGCGACATTCCCCCGGAACTCTACGAACACTGGGCGCGCACGGCGCACTTCGAATTCAATGGCATCCCTCGCCATCCCTTTTTCTACCTCCGTGCCGCGAACGCGCTGCTGGATCTCTTCGAGTGCGTCCGGCGCAGCAACCGCCCATGCGCCTTGCCTTCCAGGGCCGCGGACTCGGTCTGGCACGCCTGGCTGAGCTATTCGCCCGCCTCGCTGGACGCATTCTGCGAGCGCCACTTCGGCCAGCGCATTCCCCATGTCGAAGCGGTCGACATGTCCGGCGGCATGGCACTGCCGATCGCCATGACGCTGGTCACGGCGCGTACGCTGGACGGCCTCGACCTGGCTGGCCCCAGGGTGCCGCGCCTGTTTGCCACCGATCGCGCGCTGGGCATGCCGCACGGCCATGCCTGGCAGGTGCGGGGCAGCCGGATGGTCCTGTCGCATATGGACCCCCATGGACGGCCATCGCAACGTACCCGTGTGCATCCCGCAACGGAGCCGGACTTCCTCCTTGCCGCCGGCCTGATCGCACAGGGCGAGTACGACCGGTGGGTGCATGCCTGCTCGACGGCGAGCAATGGGGGGACTGCCGGCAGCGGCGTGGACTTCGACCTGGCCTGCGACTTTGGCAGCGGCGACTCCGGCGGCAGCGACTCCGGCGGCAGCGATGGCAGCGGTTGCGGCAGCAGTTGCGGCGGCGGCTGCGGCGGCGACTGACGCGGTTTCAATCCGTTTCGCTATAATCTTTTTACAACTTGCTCGACCAGACCAGAAAGGAGGTAAATATGCAGCATCATCTGTCGTGCGTCCTGCCGGGCGCGCGCATGTTTGGCACAACTGCCGGCTCTTGCCTTTTGATCGCGCCGCGATAACCGGGCCGGAGCACACCCAGCACCCATCTTTCGAGTCGGCTCCCGGCTCATCCGTTGTCGTTGGCGCTTTTGCTAACGGGACTGTTCACGTCCCTACAAAAGACAATTGCCATGACGACCCTGATCACCGCCCAATCCCTCTCCCTGGAAACGAACCACGGTTCGCTGTTCCACGACCTTTCCCTTACGCTCCACGCCGGCGACCGTATCGGCCTGCTCGGCCATAACGGCTGCGGCAAGAGCACGCTGCTCGGCCTGTTGTCCGGCAGCGCCGAACCGGCAGCCGGCACGATCCACATCGCGCGCGCCTGCCGCCTCCAGCATGTCGAACAGCACCTGCCCGATGGACTGGCCGGGCTCACGGTGCGCGGCGTGCTGGCGCAAGCCGCACCCGGCAGCCCGTGGCGGGTCGATACGCTGCTCGATGAACTGGGCCTGGCCGCCACTGCCGCGCAAGCGGTGGACACGCTGTCCGGCGGCCAGCACACGCGCCTGCTGCTGGGCCGCGCGCTGCTGCACGAGCCCAACGTGCTGCTGCTCGACGAGCCGAGCAACCACCTCGACCTGCCGTCGCTGCTGTGGCTGGAACGCTTCCTGGCCGGCTGGCGCGGCGCGTTCGTGCTGGTATCGCACGATGCCCGATTGCTGGACAACGCCACCGACAAAAGCTGGATCCTGCGCGACCGCCGGCTGTATCACTTCGACCTGCCATGCGGCGCGGCGCGTGCCGCGCTGGCCGAACAGGACGGCGCCGCGGCCGCGCGCCACGCCGCCGAGCAAAAGGAAATCGACCGGCTGGCCGCCAGCAGCAAGCGCCTGGCCATCTGGGGCAGGACCTACGATAACGAAGACCTGGCACGCAAGGCCAAGACCATGCAGCGGCGCGTCGACCGGTTGAAGGAAGAGCAGTCGTTCGTCACCCAGGGGGCACCGTGGAAGCTGGCGTTGCGGGGCAGGGCACTGGCCGCCGATGCGCTGCTGGCGCTGGACGATGTGCCGGTCAGCCCCGCGCCCGGCATGGCGCCGCTGTTCCACGCGCCGCATGGCGTGATCCGCGCCGGCGAGCGCGTGGCGCTGCTCGGCGCGAACGGTGCCGGCAAGTCGTCGCTGCTGCGGCTGTGCTGGGCGGCGTACCGGCAGCAGGCCGACGTGCCCGGCCTGCGGCTGCATCCCGTCGCCGACATCGGCTACTACGACCAGGGCCTGCGCCAGCTGGCCGGCGACGCCACGCTGGCCGATGCGCTGTATCCGTTCGCGCCGGAGGGCGCCCGCAGCGACATTGTGTTCCGCCAGGCGCTCGTGAAGGCTGGCTTTCCCTATGCGCGGCACGGCCAGCAGGTCGACACGCTGTCCGGCGGCGAGCGTGCGCGCCTGCTGTTCCTGGGCCTGTCGCTGGCCAGCCACTACCTGCTGATGCTGGACGAGCCGACCAATCACCTGGACATCGACGGCAAGCTGGAACTGGCCGAGGCGTTGAAGGCGTTCGAGGGCGGCTGCCTGCTGGTGTCGCACGACCGCGAGCTGATCGAACGGTGCTGCAACCGCTACTGGGTGGTGCACGAAGGGCGGCTGGAGCAGTGGCAGGATGCGGCCGATGCGTTCGCGCGGCTGGGCGCGGCGCCTTCCGCTACCGCCGCAGCGCCGGTGGCCGCCGTCGCCCGCGCGCCGGCAACCGATGCGGACAGCCTGCTGGAACGGCTGTGCGAACTCGAGGCCTTGCTGGCCGAAGACCTGGCCCGCAAGCCGCGCCACCAGAAACCGGCCAGCCAGCAGCGCTGGCGAGAAGAGATGGCGGCGCTGGCGCGGGCACTCGGGTTGTGAGCTGGCTGGACGTTGTTTGACGGGTGGCGGACGCAGTGCCGCCGGGCCGACGAAGGCGGCCCGGCACGCGCCACCCGATAAGTAAAAAGCACGCTTCAAGCAGCGAAACGCACTCCCGGCCCCGCGTGGCCCACCTATACTTTCCTCGACATTGCCGGGCCCCCGCAGCAGCGCGATGCCTGCGCTGAACCTGCCCCCGCCCGGCCGCCGCGAGGAGACAATCATGACACCGCAGTCCCACCACATCGCTTCGATCCCGCCGCCGGCCTAGCAGGTGCGCGCGTGCCGCGCCACCTGCCCGCGGCTTTCCCGATTCACCGTTCTCGTCTTGCACTCCGCCTCTCCGCACTCCGGCGGCGTGTGCCCGCGTTCGTCCACCATTCACAACCAGGAGACTCCATGCATCAAAAAAACACGACACTGAAGGCTTGCGCGCTCGGCGCATCGCTGCTGCTGGCGCTGGCCGCCTGCGGCTCCGGCAACGACAGTAACGCGGCGGCGGCCGTCGGCGTTTCCGACAGCGCGCTGGTTTTCGACAGCGCGAAGTACACCACCATCAACGTCACCATCGATGGCGCGCAGGTGCCGGTGCGCTGGTACAGGGAGGTGTGCTACGTGGCGAAGCCGGTGGCGATGGCGGCCACGCAGACGGCCCTCAACGGCAGCAGCACCACGATCGCCAACACGGCATGCGGCTACCAGAGCATGAACATCTTCGTGCCGGAAAGCGCGGCGGCCAGCAACGATACGGCGCTGTACTTCGCCGTCAACAACAGCGGCTGGTTTGCCAGCTATATCAGGGCCAGCGTGGCCGATGGCGCCAGCTTCGACAGCGCCACCAGCCATGTGGGCGCGGCGCTGAAGGCGGGCTACGTGTTCATCGACGTGGCCACGCGCAGCCGCGGCGTGGCAGCGGCCGACGGCAGCTGGCCCGGCAAGGCACCTGCGCCCGTGGTCGACGCCAAGGCGGCGATCCGCTACCTTCGCCTGAACGATGCGCGCATGCCCGGCAGCGCGAGCCGCATCGTGGTGAACGGCACCAGCGGCGGCGGCGCGCTGTCGTCGATCATCGGCGCATCCGGCAACAGCGCCGACTACCTGCCTTACCTGGCTTCGGTGGGCGCAGCCGGCATCGACGCCAGCGGCCAGAGCACGCTGCGCGACGATGTCCTGGCCATCAATGCGTATTGCCCGATCACGGACCTGGGCAACGCCGACCTGCACTATGAATGGCTGTACACCGCGTTCGGCACGCGTGCCGCGGTGGGGCGCAATCCGAACCCGTCGGGCAGTGCGCAGCTGGCGGCGAAATTTTCCGCCTACCAGCAGGGCCTGAAGCTGGCCAATAGCGACGGCGCGGCCCTGACGGCCGACAACATGATGGACCAGATACGCCAGGAAGTGATCCGCTCGGCCGAGGTCTACATGGCGGCCGGCGGCACCATCCCCGACCTGGGCGAGGCGATGCCCTACACCAGCGCCGGCGCCGCGAAGTCCTATATCAACGACTGGCTCGATGTCGACAACGGCGCCAGGAAAGTGGTGTCGCTCGACATGGAGAAATACCTGAAGTTCGTGGCCACGCAAGCCACGCTGAAGGCGGCGCCGGCGTTCGACCAGACCGGCATGTCGGTCACCGCCGCCAGCGGCGAATCGAACCTGTTCGGCACGGACAGCCAGAAGTACAGCAACTTCACCGAGTACGGCTGGGACAACAACGACGCGCACGGCGACGGCATCGGCTACGACGATACCGGCATCACCGGCAGCCGGCATTTCAGCCTGGCGGCGACGCCCATCATGACGCAGGTGAAGCTGGTCAATCCGATGGCCTACATCGGCACGGGCGGCAGCAGCGGCGCCGACACGGCGCCTTACTGGTACGTGCGGCACGGTACGCGCGACCGCGACACGGCATTCACCGTGTCGATCAACCTCGCGCGTGCATTGCAGGCCGACCCGAACGTGCAGGAAGTGAACTACCGGCTGGCGTGGAACCAGCCGCACGCCGGCAACTACGATGTGCCGGAAGCGATGGCGTGGATCGCGCAGGCGCTGAAGGCCGCCGCGGCAAAGGGCCTGTAGGCGCCTGGCTCGCCGTTGGACTCAGGCCCCGGTCGCCACCGGCCGCTCGGGCGCCGCGCACCACTCCGCCCACGAGCCCGGGTGCAGCGCGGCACCCGGCAGGCCGGCCACTTCGAGCGCCAGCAGGTTGTGGCAGGCCGTCATGCCGGAGCCGCATTGCAGACGTGACGCACTACCTCATCGAGAAGATGATTCGCTGCGCAGCACTGCCGGAATCTGCTCTGCAAGCTCCCGTGCCATATGCATCTTTGCCAGGCATTGGTCAAGATAAGCGCGGTCGCTGACCATGACGACAGCCTCCTCGAATGCGCGGTCGGCCGAGTTGCCATAGGCCTTGCGCACCTTGCTCCAGGCCGCCTCGGGCACTTGGCCCCAGTTCCCGATCATCATTGCCAGGTCGATGATGTCCCGGCTTGCCACCGCCTTGTCACGATAGCGATCGGCATTCGCGAGCAGTTTTTCCGCATACATATCGGCACGCGAAAGTGTCGGCACGCCAGTCTCCGGATTGATCGCGCCATCGATATGGATCCGGCCTTCGCTGACGATTTCGAACTTCACCGGCACATCATCGATCCTGAGAAATGTGCGGATACCGTAACGGTCGGCACGTACTTCCCGGGCCAACTCGACCGGCCGGGCGAAAATCTCGCCCAGTGAGACGTTATCGATCGTATTTCGCAGCTCGCGATAACCGTCCTGCGATGCGCAGAGGAAGTCGATATCGACCGACTCCCTGTATTCACCCAGCTCCAGTACGATGGCGGTACCTCCACCGAAATAGCAGTGATTCCTGGACAGGAAGGCTGTATCGAGGCATGACAGCAGTTTCAGGATCCGGTTGTGATGGTCGCGTTTAAACATTCATCAGTCCGTTACCGCAGGTTGCGGTCAACACTTCGATCAATTCCCGTTCATCGTCGTCCAGGCTTTCCTGCTCGATGAAGCGCCAGTTGCTTTCGTAGAGTTCGAAGGCCTCGCTGGCCGTGATGATGTCATCAGCCCGCCTGCTCCAGGCGATGAGCGCGAGTTGGGGATATTGGCCGATCTTCAACGTGGCGGGCGGCGTCTTCATGAAATGATTATGGATCGTCGTGGATGAAAGTCAACAACCGCCCGTTTTCCGTCACGCCCCGGTCGCCACCGGCCGCTCGGGCGCCGCGCACCACTCCGACCACGAGCCGGGGTACAGCGCGGCACCCGGCAGGCCGGCCACTTCCAGCGCCAGCAGGTTGTGGCAGGCGGTCACGCCGGAGCCGCACTGCATCACGGCGGCGGCAGGGGAGGCAAACAGCGGCGCGAAGTCTTCCTTCAGCTGCGCGGCCGGCTTGAACTTGCCGTCGGCCCCCAGGTTGTCCTTGAAGAAGCGGTTCTTCGCGCCGGGGATGTGGCCGCCGACCGGATCGATGGTTTCATTCTCGCCGCGGAAGCGGTCGCTGGCGCGGGCATCGACCACGGTGAAGTCCTGCGTGCCCAGGTTGGCCACCACGTCGTCCACCGACACCGTGCGCGTCAGCGACGGCCGCTCGGCGATGCCGCCGGCGCTCCGTTGCGGCGCCGGTTCGGCCGTCACGGGCTGGCCCGCGGCCTGCCATGCCGGCAAGCCGCCATCGAGCACGGCCACCGCTTGATGGCCGATCCAGCGCAGCAGCCACCACAGCCGCGCGGCATACATGCCGCCCTGGGCATCGTAAGCCACCACCTGGCTGTCGTCGTCGATGCCGAAGCGGCGCAGCGCCTGGACCAGCGCCGCGCGCTCCGGCAGCGGATGCCGGCCGAGGAAGGTGCTGCCGGTGCCGGTCTTCGGGCCGGACAGGTCATCGTCGATGCTGGCGAATTGCGCGCCCGGGATGTGGCCGGCGGCAAACGCTTCGCGGCCGAAGGCCGGGTTCAGCAAATCGTGGCGGCAATCCAGGATGACCCATTTCGGGTCGGCGGCATGGAGGGCCAGGGTGGCGGCGTCGATCAGGGTAGTGTGCATGGGGGCTCCTCAAACTTCGCTGGCGATAGGGTCGGTCGAAGCAACGGCCTTGCCGCGCTCGGTGTTCCGGGTATTGTAGAACGTGGCGGCGCTGCCGGAGGCGAGGATGATGCCGATGCCCAGCCAGCTGTGCCAGTCGAACGAGTCGGCAAACACGAGCACGCCCCAGATACTGGAAAACACGATGCCGGTGTATTGCAGGTTGGCGACCACCAGCGTGTTGCCGAGGCGGTAGGCGCGCGTCATCGATATCTGCGCGGCGGTGGCGAACAGGCCGATGCCGAGCAGCAGCAGGAAACCATATTCGCTGTTCAGCGAGTGGAACACGACCGGGCCGCCACCCGCTTCGGCCACGGTGCCGAGCAGGCCGGCCACCACGTTCGACACGGCGAAATAGAACACCACGCGGTTTTCCGGCTCGCCGGCCAGGCCCAGCTTGCGCACCTGCATGTAGGCCACCGCCGTGAGGATCGACGAGAAAATCGCGATCAGCGCGTACACCAGCTGGTCCGACTGGAACGCCGGCTGCAGCAGCAGCACGACGCCGACAAAGCTCATGCCCACCGCCACCAGCAGCGGCCATGCCACCTGGTTCTTCGCCTGCCACCAGCAATGCGCGAACAGCCACACGGCGATCCAGATCGGCGACAGGTAGTTCAGGGTCATCGCCGTGGCCAGCGGCAGCTTGGCGATCGAGTAGAACCACAGCCACAGGGAGATCACGCCCACCACGCTGCGCCACAGGTGGCCCATCGCGAAACGCGTCTTCAATGTGCCGCCCTGCAGGCGGATCAGCACCAGCAGCACGGTCACGCCCACGATGCCGCGGTACATCACGATCTCCGAGGTGGAGAACATATCCGAGGCCAGCTTCACGCACACGCCCATGGCGGCGAACAGAAAACTGGCGAACAACATCCACAGCGATTGCATTGCATTCCTTCTGTTCAAATGATCGAGGGGACAGTCCGTTGCGATCCGGATCTGTCCCCTCGTTATCGTTTTATTTATACGGCGATTTTACTTCGGTACCATTCGTGGAAGTGCTGCATGCCGTCTTCCATCGGGCTCTGGTACGGCCCCGCGTCCGTGGTGCCCCGGTCCAGCAGGATCTTGCGGCCGGCATCCATGCGCAGCGCGATCTCGTCATCCTCGACGGCCGTCTCCATGTAGGCGGCGCGTTCCGCGTCCACGAACTCGCGCTCGAACAGCACGATCTCTTCGGGGTAGTAGAACTCCACCACGTTCTTCGTGCGGTTCGGGCCTTCCGGCCACAGGGTCGACACCACCAGCACGTGCGGATACCACTCGACCATGATGTTCGGATACAGCGTCAGCCAGATCGCGCCGAACGGCGGTGCTTCGCCGTTGCGGAACTTGAGCACCTGTTCATGCCAGCGCTGGTAGACGTCCGAACCGGATTTCTTCAGGCCGCGGTTCACGCCCACCGTCTGCACCGAGTAATCGGCGCCGAATTCCCAGCGCAGGTCGTCGCAGGAAACAAAGCCGCCCAGGCCGGGGTGGAACGGCTCCACGTGGTAATCCTCGAGGTAGACCTCGATGAAGGTCTTCCAGTTGTAGTCGCAGTGGTGCACTTCCACGTGATCGAGCATGTAGCCGGTGAAGTCCAGGTCCTTCGTGACGGACATGTCCTTTAGCTTGTCCATCACGTTGTAGCCGTTCTGCTCGAACAACAGGCCGTTCCAGCTTTGCAGCGGCGCCTTGGGCAGGTTCAGGCACGGCGTCTCGGGGAAATGCGGTGCGCCGATCAGTTCGCCCTTCAGGTCGTAGGTCCAGCGGTGCAGGGGACAGACGATCGTGTTGGCATTGCCGCGCCCGTTGAACATCAGTGCCTGGCGGTGCCGGCAGACGTTCGACAGCAGTTCGATACCCTGGGCATTGCGGACCAGCATGCGCCCCTCGTTCTCCGAGGCGAGCGTGGTGAAGTCGCCGATGTTCGGCACCATCAGTTCATGGCCCACGTAGCGTGGGCCGTTCTGAAACAATTGCTGCATTTCACGCTGCAGTAGCGCTTCGTCAAAGTAGACGTGGACCGGAAGTTGCGCGTGCGAGCGCGCCAGCCTGGCGTGGGTACCCAGATCGGACATCCCAACCCCCCTTAATTAAAGTACTGCAAACCAAGAAGAGACAGAATCCGCAAAGACCTGAATTCAGAGTATGAGAACGGGTGTTTCGGACAGAACCGGAGATTATAGCGTGAACGGCGTGATACTGCCGATAAATCTTCGTTTCACCCCCGATGCGACCGGCATTGTGCTCCCTTTCGCCAAACAGGGGTGCCGCCCTGGCCGCAATTGCAACATGGCACGCCCGGCCGGGTTGTCATTTTGGACCGTGCGGGACACTTTGTTCTAAAATAACGGGCTAAACTCCAGCACTGAGTCAAAATCAAGACATGGTCAATAAAATTAACAGCGGTGAGAATGCCGCGCCCGCCCCCGCGCCTGCCTCCTTCGAAGAGGCGATGGCCGAGCTGGCGCAGCTCGTCACGCAGATGGAATCCGGCCAACTGCCGCTGGAGGCGTCGGTCGCGGCCTACGCACGCGGTTCGGAACTGGTGAAATACTGCGCCGCCCAGCTGGAAAAAGTGGAATCACAGGTGAAAATCCTGGAAGGCGACATGCTCAAGCCCTTCGCCGACAGCGACGAGGGCGGGCAATGACGTTCGCACCCGACGCCGTCACGTTCCAGGACTGGATGCGTGGCATCCAGCAAGGCATGGAAGCGGACATGTCCGCGTATTTACCGGCCGACACCGCCGAACCCGCGAAACTGCACGAAGCAATGCGCTATGCATTGCTGGGCGGCGGCAAGCGCGTGCGCCCGCTGCTCGTCTACGCTGCCGGTGCCCTGTTCGGTGCCGATGCGCCGGCGCTGTCGCGTGCGGCGGCGGCCGTGGAAATGATCCATGCGTATTCGCTGGTGCACGACGACATGCCGTGCATGGACGACGACGACCTGCGCCGCGGCAAACCCACGGTACACGTGGCCTACGATGAAGCGACCGCGCTGCTGGTCGGCGATGCGCTGCAATCGCGGGCGTTCACGGTGCTGGCCGGTGCCGAGGGCATTCCGCCGGCGCGCCTGCTGGCCATGGTGCGGCTGCTGGCCGACGCGGCGGGTTCGGCCGGCATGTGCGGCGGCCAGGCGATCGACCTGGACAGCGTGGGCCTGGCACTGACGCTGGAACAACTGGAGCGCATGCACCAGCTGAAGACGGGCGCGCTGCTGCGTGCCTCCGTGGTGCTGGGCGCGCTGGCCGGCAAGGACCTGTCGGCGACCGAACTGGAAGCACTGCATGCGTACAGCCGCGCGATCGGCCTGGCCTTCCAGGTCGTCGACGACGTGCTCGACGCCACCGCCGATTCGGCGACCCTCGGCAAGACGGCCGGCAAGGATGCCGCCGACAACAAACCCACCTACGTCTCGATCCTCGGGCTCGACGAATCCGTCGCCCTGGCCGAACAATTGCGGCGCGACGCCCACGCGGCGCTCGGCGCCTTTGGCGACGGCGCACAGCGCCTGCGCGAACTCGCGGACCTGATCGTGCAGCGGAAGGCATAAATGAACCTGCTTCAAACCATCAACAACCCGGCCGACTTGCGCAAGCTGCCGCGCCACCAGCTGGCACCGCTGGCCAACGAACTGCGCAGCTTCCTGCTCGATTCCGTGTCGAAGACGGGCGGCCACCTGTCGTCCAATCTCGGTACCGTCGAACTGACCGTGGCATTGCATTACGTCTTCAACACGCCGCACGACCGCATCGTGTGGGACGTGGGCCACCAGACCTACACGCACAAGATCCTCACGGGCCGGCGCGACCAGTTCCACACGCTGCGCCAGCTCGACGGCATCTCCGGTTTCCCGCGCCGCGTGGAAAGCGAATACGACACGTTCGGCACCGCCCACTCGTCCACGTCGATCTCCGCCGCGCTGGGCATGGCGCTGGCCGCCAAGATCAAGGGCGAACAGCGCCACGCGATCGCCGTGATTGGCGACGGCTCGATGACGGCCGGCATGGCGTTCGAGGCGCTGAACAACGCCGGCGTGGAAGAAGACTGCAACCTGCTGGTGATCCTGAACGACAACGACATGTCGATCTCGCCGCCGGTGGGTGCGCTGAACCGCTACCTGGCGCGGCTGATGTCCGGCCAGTTCTACGCGGCCGCGAAGAACGTCGGCAAGTCGGTGCTGCCGGCGCCGATGCTGGAGCTGGCGAAGAAGCTGGAAGAACATGCCAAGGGCATGGTGGTACCGGCCACCATGTTCGAGGAGTTCGGCTTCAACTACATCGGCCCGATCGATGGCCACGACCTCGATTCGCTGATCCCCACGCTGCAGAACATCCGCAACCTGAAGGGCCCGCAGTTCCTCCACGTGGTCACGAAAAAAGGGCAGGGCTACAAGCTGGCCGAGGCGGAACCGATCCTGTACCACGGCACCGGCAAGTTCAACCCGGCCGAAGGCATCAAGCCCGCCACGGCGCCGGCCAAGATGACGTACACCGAAGTGTTCGGCAACTGGCTGTGCGACATGGCGGCGCAGGACGAGCGCCTGGTCGGCATCACGCCGGCGATGCGCGAAGGCTCGGGCATGGTGCGCTTCCATGCCGAATATCCGAAGCGCTACTTCGACGTGGGCATCGCCGAACAGCACTCCGTCACCTTCGCCGGCGGCCTGGCCTGCGAAGGCATGAAGCCGGTGGTGGCGATCTATTCGACCTTCCTGCAGCGTGCCTACGACCAATTGATCCACGACGTGGCGCTGCAGAACCTGGACGTGACGTTCGCGCTGGACCGCGCCGGCCTGGTGGGCGCCGATGGCGCCACGCACGCCGGCAATTACGACCTGGCCTACCTGCGCTGCATCCCGAACATGGTGGTGATGGCCGCATCGGACGAGAACGAATGCCGCCAGATGCTGACCACCGCCTACCAGTATCCCGGCCCGGCCGCCGTGCGCTACCCGCGCGGTGCCGGCATCGGCGCGGCCATTGCACCGGAACTGACCACCATCGACCTGGGCAAGGGCGAACTGCGCCGCCAGGGCGAACGCGTGGCGATCATGGCGTTCGGCGCGATGGTGGCGCCGTCGCTCAAGGCGGCCGACGGCATCAACGCCACGGTGGCCAACATGCGCTTCGTGAAACCGCTGGACGTGGAGCTGGTGAAGGAACTGGCCGCGTCGCACGACTACCTGGTCACGGTGGAAGAGGGCTGCACGATGGGTGGCGCCGGCGCCGCCGTGGCCGAGGCGCTGGCCGAAGCGGGCATCGCCAAGCCGCTGCTGATCCTCGGCCTGCCCGACCAGTTCATCGACCACGGCGACCCGGCCAAGCTGCTGGCCAGCGTGGGCCTGGATGCCGACGGTATCGCCAGATCGATCAAGACCCGCTTCTTCGGCGGCGAACCGCGGCTGGTGGTCAACAACGGCTGAGGGCTATGCCGGCGGCATGAAAAACGGCGCCCTCGGCGCCGTTTTTCATTGTGTGCGCGGAAGGGCCGGCACGGCCCGCGCCATCGCCGCGAAGCCCGCATCGCCCGGATGCAGGTGGTCGCCCGAATCGTATTCCGCATGTAGCCGTGACGGATCGGCCGGATCGCGCAGCACGGCATCGAAATCGGCCACCGCGTCGAACTCGCCACTGGTCCGGATCCAGGCGTTGACTTCGCGGCGCAGCGCGTCCTTGGCCGGCGTCCAGTACCCCTCGAACGGCGTGCCGGGCAGCGCATCCCGGAATGGCGGCAGCGTGCCGCCGATGATCCGGACGCCGCGTGCATGGGCGCGGGCGATCAGCGCGCGGTAGCCGTCGACCAGCCGCTCCGCCGTCATCGGCGCGTCTTGCGGCGCGAACGGGGTGCCGGGCCAGCCGATATCGTTTGTCCCCAGCAGCACTACGACGGCCGTCACGCCGGGCTGCTCCAGCACGTCCGCGTCGAACCGTTCGATCGCCTTCACGCCCATCTTCGACGACAGCAGCCGCGCGCCGGAAATCCCGGCATTGGCGACGGCGATGCCTTGCGGTGCAAGCCGTTCGGCCAGCAGGTCCGGCCAGCGGCGGTGCCGGTCCGGTGTCGAGCCATTGCCATCGGTGATCGAATCGCCCAGCGCCACGATGGTCCTGCCCTGTCCGGCGACGTGGACGGCGGCGAGAAAGGCGCGGCCTTGCAAGCGCTGCGCTGTGTCCAGCGTTGCGGCCGCCGTGGCATTGCCGGCGGCGAGGTAGCCGGTTTGCTGGGCGCCCCAGTGGAAGGTCGCCAGTGGTGCCGGGCCGGGGAACCAGGTCGATATGGTCAGGCGTTCCAGTGGCACGACCGGGAACGCGAGAGGATCGCTGGTTGCCGTGCCGCCTGGCGGGATCGTGAACTCCGTGCTGCCGGCAAAAGTCAGTGCCCGGTTGCTGGCGGTGTCGATGGCGGACGTGGCGCCGGGCTCACTCGCCGTGCGGGCAATGCGCACCGCGCCAACGGCCAGCGGCACCGTGCCATAGCGATTCGACAGCACCACGCGCACGCTGCCGCCGCCGGTGGAAAGCCGCAGCACCTCGCGCACCGTGCTGCCGGCAACGCTGGCCGGCACATTGGTCGGCAGGGCGAAGGTAGCGTCCCAGGCCGGCTGTGGCGCCGCGTACCAGCTGGCCTGCCAGTCTGACGCGGCGTAGGCGGGCATGGCCAGTGCGGCGGCAAAAAGGATTGCGCTGAAGGTTCGGATGGTGAACATGATGGCTCCTGGTCGATGGATAGGGAGAGCTCATGCTCGGTCATTCCATCCACGCTGGGTAGGAGGCAGGATCGACTATCATTCATTCCAGACTGGAATGGGGGAAGCCATGGATACGATCCGCTCGCTGCAATTTTTCGTTCGCGCCGTGGAGCTGGGCAGCCTGTCCGCCGTGGCGCGCGAGGAGGGCACCACGCAACCGACCGTCAGCAAGGTCATCGCGGCACTGGAGCGCGAGGTCGGTGCGCGGTTGCTGGAGCGGTCGACCACCAGCCTGGCGCCGACCGCCGAGGGGCGGCGCTTCCATGAGCGGGCCCGCGGCTTGCTGGCCGAGTTCGATGCCGCTGTCACGGAGGCGCGTGGCGGCGGCGCGGCCCTGCGCGGGCTGCTGCGTGTCAGCGCCCCGGTGGCGCTGGGGCAGTTCCGTCTCAACGCGCTGGTGCTGGAATTCCTGGCACTGCATCCGGCCATTGAACTGGAACTGATCTTGAACGACCGGATGGTCGATCTGGTGGAAGAGGGTGTCGACGTGGCCGTGCGGCTGGGCGGCGATCTGCCGGGCGACATGGTGGCGCGCAAGGTCGCGGTATCGGCGCGGCTGCTGGTGGCGGCGCCGGCATACCTGGCGCGCCATGCGCCGCCGCGGACGCCGGACCAGCTTGCGCAACATGAGCAGGTGCGCTTTGCCTGGCTGCCGGCCGGCGACGTGGTCACGCTGCACGATGGCAGCCGCAGCGTGGCGGTGACGGTGAAAAGCCGCTATCGGGTGAACCATGCGCTGGCGATCCGCGACAGCCTCGCGCAGGGCGCCGGCATCGGGCTGTGCCCGGCATGGCTGGTGGGCGACCTGCTGGACGCCGGCACGCTGCAGCCTGTGTTGCCGGGCTGGCATGGCACACCGCAGGAAGTGCACCTGCTGGCCGGGCGCCACCGCAGCGCGCGGGCGCGCGCCCTGATCGACTTCCTCGGCGCGCGCCTGCCGGCACTTCCCGGGTTCGACGGCGTGGCCTGACGCGGTATGGCGAGAGTGGCAATGGAAATATTTCCGTCTCTTTAACAAACACCCGCTGCATGACAATTACCCGGGCGGGCAAGCGGCTGACTTACCCCCTCCGTTAGTTTTTCCTGTAGGATACCGGCTTTCGTCCGCGCAAAACGCATGGCGAAAATCCAAGTCGAAGCTTGTCGCGGATCAAAGCGCACAAGCCGGTATTCATGCTGGGCAGGGAAACACGTCAACAGTTCTCATGTCCATCTTTTTCGGAGACGGAATGGGAGCAGGACGCCCACCTGTCCGGCGCACCGGCAAGCTGGTCGCGCTGGCCTGCATCATTGCGCTGGCGAGTGCCGCCGCCGCGGAAGCACTGCGCTGGTCCGGCGGTGTACAGCGGGCCGAGCAGCCCGCCGTCGCCGGCACCACGGTCACCGCACCGACCCCCATCACCATCAACGAAGTCAGCCGCTCGATCATCCCGATGCCGGCCGGCGTGCCGTCCGCGCATGCCAGCGCCCTGGCGGCACTGCCACGCGGCGACCTGCTGTCGTTCTGGTGGGCCGGCAGCCGCGAGAGCGGGCCGGATGTGAAGGTCTACGCGTCGCGCTGGTCGAACGGCACCTGGAGCAATAACTGGGTGGTGGCCAGCCGCGAATCGCTGGGCAAGGCGCTCGGCTTCGGCGTACGCCGCATCGGCAACCCGGTGGCCTGGACCGCGCCCGACGGCACGGTGCACCTGTACGTGGTGGCCACCGGCCTGGGCGGCTGGGCGGCCTCGCGCATCGTCCAGATGCACTCGCGCGACGATGGCGCGACCTTCACGGTGCGCCGCGTGCTGCCGCTGTCGCCGCTGTTCAACACGAGCACGCTGGTGCGCACGTCGGCGGTGCCCTTGGCCGATGGCGGCTGGTGGCTGCCCGTCTATTTCGAGATCGGCAACAAGTACCCGATGCTGATGTCGTTCGACGCCGGCGGCGAACCGCGCCGCATCGGCCGCATCGGCAGCGGCACCTCGTCGCTGCAGCCGGCCATCGTGCCCGTCTCGGCCACCGAGGTGCGGGCCTGGATGCGCGATGCCGGCGAAGGCCAGCGCGTGCAGCAGGCGCTGAGCCGCGATGGCGGCAACAGCTGGGAAGACCTGGCGCCGTCGCAGCTGTCGAACCAGAGCACGTCGCTGGCCGCGTTGCGCCTGTCCAGCGGCAATTTCCTGATGCTGTACAACCACGTGGCGGCGGGCGGATCGGACCGCAACGTGCTGTCGCTGGCGCTGTCGACGGATGCGCGCACCTGGCGCCCGCTGGCGGACATCGTCAGCGGCAAGCCGGGCGACGAGTTTTCCTACCCGACCATGCAGCAGGTGGGTGACCAGCTGCACATCACGTACACCCATCAGCGGCAGGCGATCGCCCATCACCTGCTGCGCATCACCCCTGGAAAGGAGCCGTTATGACCTTGCCCGATCTCGCCCTGCAGATCGTCTACGGACACGTGGCGTGGGCACTGGTGCTGGTGGCCCTGCTGACGGCCTGCGTGCCGCAGCTGGCCCGCCGCCACTGGCGCGTGGTGGCCGCCGGCCTGGTGGTACTGAGCGCGCTGCCCGGCACCTGGTCGCCATCCTGGTGGCTGACCCTGGCCTTCCAGTACCCGAGCGGCCTGCTGGTCGGCCTCAGCCTGGTGGCTCTGGAGCGGCGGCGGCAGGGCAGCGCGCCCCGCATGGTGCTGCCGCTGGCGATGGCGTTGCCGCTGGCGCTGGGCGGCGCGGCGTTGTACCTGGATACCTTTGGCGTGCTGGCGCTGGGCCTGTACCATGGCGGCTTTGGCGCGGTGGGCGCGCCGCTGCTGGGCATCGTGGCGATCGCCGCTTGCGCGTATGCGATCTGGCGCGGCCATGCGCTGCAGCCGGCGCTGGCCCTGCTGGCCGGCCTGCTGCTGTACGCGCTGCTGCGGCTGCCGACGGGGAACCTGTGGGACGCGCTGCTCGATCCGCTGCTGTGGATGTGGGCGCTGGGTTCGGCCGTGGCCGCCGGCGTGCGCCAGGCCGCGGGAGCGCGCGTGCCGGCCGTCCAGCCACCATTGCCGCCGCTGCAGCCGCCGCAGCCAGCCCCGCTGCTGGCGGCCGAGCCGGTGCCCGCGGGCGCGGCCGGCATCGAACAACTTCAAACGCTAAGGGAGTAATACGTGGTTCAGAACAAGTGGTACATCCACCCGGCGATCGCCGTGGCGGTCCTCGTCAATGTCTTCGTGATGGGGCTTGCCATGGCATGGTCCGGCGACCCGGCCAAGCTGCAGCGCCTGCTGGTGGAAGACGGTATCGTCGAGTGGATGCAGTTCCTGTGCTTTGCCGTGACGTCCGGCCTGCTGGCCTTCGCCGCGCTCGAACACTGGCAGCGCGGGCGGCGCATCGACCTGCCGCTGCTGGCGCTGGCCGGCCTGGCCGGCATCGTGGCGCTGGCCGCGCTGGAAGAGATCAGCTGGTTCCAGCGCATCCTGAATGTCACCACGCCTGAATACTTCGCCCAGAACAACCGCCAGGGGGAAACCAACCTGCACAACCTGGCGATCGGCGAGAAGGGCAGCATCCACAAGACGATCCTGCTGAAACTCATCGCCATCGCCGGCCTCACGCACAACATCGTGCTGCCGCTGCTGGCCCGCAAGCGCCCGGCGATCCGCGACTTCGTCGAGCGCTTCGGCCTGTACCTGCCGCCGCTGTCCGCCTCGGTGATCTACATCGTGCTGGTGGCGATCTCCCACCTGGTGATCGACCACCCGCGCAAGGGCGAGCTGGGCGAAATGTTCGGCGCCGTGCACTACCTGGCCACGGTCTTCATCGCCTACTTCCTCGGCATCGGCTACGGCAAGCCGCCCATCTTCGAAGGGCCGGCCGACCGCCGCCGCGTGGGCGCGCTGTTCGCGATGCTGCTGGTGTTCCTGCTGATGACCGGCTGGCTGCTGAGTGCCGGCGCCGGCGCAGAGCCTTACCTGGCACTGCACCCGAACGGCAAGGAGTGATCGCCCGGCACGTTCCCGGCCGGGCAGCGGTAGCGACTTAGCTGCGCTTCCGGTCGTGGTGCCACAGCACGTCGCTGCCGCCGGCAAAGCGGTTCAGCACGCGGGCCAGCACGAACAGCAGGTCCGACAGCCGGTTGACGTACTGGCGCGGGTGGTCGTGGATGGTTTCCTCGCTGCCCAGCGTGACGATGCTGCGCTCGGCGCGCCGGCATACCGTACGGCACACGTGCGCCAGCGCCGCGGCGCGCGAGCCTGCCGGCAGGATGAATTCCGTCAGCGCCGGCAAGGTGCCGTTGTACTTCTCCAGCAGCGCATCGAGCCGTTCCACGTGCTCTTCCTTGATCAGCTGGTAGCCGGGAATGCACAGTTCACCGCCCAGGTCGAACAGGTCGTGCTGGATCGACACCAGCTCGTCGCGCAGCTCGTCCGGCAGCGCTTCGCACAGCAGCACGCCCAGGTTCGAATTCAATTCATCGACATCGCCCATGGCGTGCACGCGCACGCTGTCCTTGCGCGTGCGGCTGCCATCGCCCAGGCCGGTGGTGCCATTGTCGCCCGTGCGGGTCGCGATCTTCGATAACCGGTTGCCCATGCTCGTCTCCGTAGGATGAAAGGTGGGAGCATACGCCACAGCCGGCAAAACCGGTGACAGGCTCCATTTATTTTGAAACATTTCTCGAAAAATGGAGCCTGTCACCAATGCCGTCAAGTTAAGCCCACCCCAAGGACAAATTCCGGGGTCAGACCCGGCGGGTCTGACCCCAGCTCTTCGCCGTTGGGGTGATTGCATGCGCTTTCAATGTGTCGGGTACTGCTTAACTTAACGGATTGGCACCTGTCCCCATTTTTCCTGCAACATTTCCTGAAGCGCACAAGCCGGGCGTTTGGCCTACAATCGGCCCATGACCACGCCATCCGCCAGCGCAGCGCCGTTCAGTGAAAGCCGCCAGCGCGAGGTTGCGCAAGCCCTGGGTGCCGTATTGCCACACGGCTGCGTACTGTTTCGCCTGGAAGATACCCGCCCGTACGAATGCGACGGCCTGTCGGCGTTCCGCCAGCCGCCGATGATCGTGGCGCTGCCGGAAAACGAGGCGCAGGTGGTGGCCGTGCTGGAAGTGTGCCGCCGCATGAACGTGCCGATCGTGCCGCGCGGCGCGGGCACCGGGCTGTCGGGCGGGGCGATGCCGATCGCCGACGGGGTGGTGCTGTCCACCGCGAAGCTGAACCGCATCGTGCGCCTCGATGCCCAGGCGCGCACGGCCGTCGTGCAGCCCGGCGTGCGCAACCTCGCCATCTCCGAGGCGGCCATGCCGTTCGGCCTGTACTACGCCCCCGATCCCTCGTCGCAGATCGCCTGCACCATCGGCGGCAACGTGGCGGAAAATTCCGGCGGCGTGCATTGCCTGAAATATGGCCTCACCCTGCACAACGTGCTGCGCGTGCGCGTGGCCACCATCGGCGGCGACATCATCGAGCTGGGCAGCGAAGCGCCCGATGCGCCGGGGCTCGACCTGCTGGCCGTGTTCATCGGTTCCGAAGGCATGCTGGGCATCGTCACGGAAGTCACCGTGAAACTGGTGCCCAGGCCCGCCGTGCAGCGCGTGATCATGGCGTCGTTCGGCGACATCGTCACCGGCGCCAACGCGGTGGCGCGCGTGATCGCGGCCGGCATCATTCCGGCCGGGCTGGAAATGATGGACCAGACTTCTTCCCGGATGGTCGAACCGTTCGTCCACGCCGGCTACGATCTCGACGCGGCGGCGATCCTGCTGTGCGAAGCGGACGGCACGCCGGAGGAAGTGGAAGACGAGATCGCGCGCATGACAGCGGTGCTGCGGGAGGCCGGCGCGACCGCGATCGCGGTGTCGGACAGCGAGGCCGAGCGGCTGAAGTTCTGGTCCGGCCGCAAGAACGCCTTCCCAGCGGCCGGCCGCATCTCGCCCGATTACTACTGCATGGATGGCACGATTCCCCGCAAGCACCTGGCGCAGGTGCTCGCCGGTATCGCGCAGATGGAAGTGAAGTATGGCCTGCGCTGCGCCAACGTCTTCCATGCCGGCGACGGCAACCTGCATCCGCTGATCCTGTTCGATGCCAACGTGCCGGACGAACTGGTGCGCGCCGAAGCGTTCGGCGCCGATATCCTGGCCCTGTGCGTGGCCGTCGGCGGCACGATCACCGGCGAACACGGCGTAGGCATCGAGAAGATCGATTCGATGTGCGTGCAGTTCGGCGCGGCCGAGCTGAGTGCGTTCTTCGGCGTGAAACGCGCGTTCGATCCGCCGGCGCTGCTGAATCCGAACAAGGCCATCCCCACGCTGCAGCGCTGCGCCGAGTTCGGGCGCATGCGCGTCACGGGCGGCGTACTGCCGCACCCGGACCTGCCGCGCTTCTGACTTGCCGGGCAGGGCTAGCCGGCCAGCAGTGCCTCGATATCGGCGGCGATGTCGTCCGGCTTGGTGGCCGGCGCATAGCGTTTCGCCACGGTGCCATCCCTGCGCACCAGGAACTTCGTGAAATTCCACTTGATGCCTTCGGTGCCGAGCACGCCGGGCGCGGTTTTCTTCAGGTGCTGGAACAGCGGGTGCGCCTCCGCGCCATTCACGTCGATCTTGGCGAACAGGGGGAACGTGACGCCGTAGTTCTTTTCGCAGAAGGCGCCGATTTCCTCGTGCGTGCCTTTTTCCTGCGCACCGAACTGGTTGCAGGGGAAGCCCAGCACTTCGAAGCCCCGTTCGCGGAAGCGTTCATACAGTTTTTCCAGGCCCGCGTACTGCGGCGTGAAGCCGCAGGCGCTGGCCGTGTTCACGATCAGCAGCACCTTGTCCTGGTACTGGCCCAGGTTGACGGGCTGCCCCGCCAGGCCGACGGCGGAAAAATCAAAAACGGTGTTCATATGGTCTCCTCGTGGCGGCGCGGCTCGGCGCGGCTCATCTCATCTCGGCTCAGACCAGGCCCAGGTGCTCGGTGCCGGACGACAGGTCGCGGTTCTTCGCCCCCTTGCCTTCGAGCTTGATGGCCAGCCGCAGGTCGTTGACCGAATCGGCGTTGCGCAGCGCATCCTCGTAGCTGATCTTGTCCGCCTCGTACAGGTCGAACAGCGACTGGTCGAAGGTCTGCATGCCCAGCTCGCGCGACTTCTTCATCAGCTCCTTGATCTCGTGCACCTTGCCCTGGAAGATCAGGTCGGAGATCAGCGGCGAATTGAGCAGGATCTCGATGGCCACCGCGCGGCCGCGGCTTTCCTTCAGCGGGATCAGCCGCTGCGAGATCATGCCCTTCAGGTTCAGCGACAGGTCCATCAGCAACTGCTGGCGGCGTTCCTCGGGGAAGAAGTTGATGATGCGGTCCAGCGCCTGGTTGGAACTGTTGGCGTGCAAGGTAGCCAGGCACAGGTGGCCCGTCTCTGCGAACGCGATGGCGTGGTCCATCGTTTCTCGGTCGCGGATCTCGCCGATCTGGATCACGTCCGGCGCCTGGCGCAGCGTGTTCTTCAGGGCGATTTCCCAGTCTTCCGTATCGACGCCCACCTCGCGCTGCGTGACGATGCAGTTGCGGTGCGGGTGCACGAATTCCACCGGGTCTTCGATGGTGATGATGTGGCCGTAGCTGTGCTCGTTGCGGTAGCCGACCATGGCCGCCAGCGTCGTCGACTTGCCCGAACCGGTGGCGCCGACCATGATCACCAGGCCGCGCTTGGCCATGATGACTTCCTTCAGCACGGGCGGCAGCGCCAGCTCGTCCAGGTCGGGAATCTTGCTGTTGATGACCCGCAGCACCATGCCGGCGGCGCCCATCTGCACGAAGGCCGAGACGCGGAAGCGCCCCAGGTCGCCCGGGCTGATGGCGAAGTTCGCTTCCTTGGTCTGCTCGAAGGTGGCGGCCTGCTTGTCGTTCATGATCGAACGGGCCAGGTCGGAGGTATGCGCGGCCGTCAGCGGCTGCGCGGAGACGGGCGTAAGCTTGCCGTCGATTTTCATCGCCGGCGGGAAGCCGGCGGTGATGAAGAGGTCCGATCCTTTTTTGCCGACCATCAGGCGCAGCAGGTCGAACATGAATTTACTGGCCTGGTCGCGTTCCATGACGGTCTCTTATCCGGGGAAGTTTTCGGGGATCTTGGCGGCCGAGCGCGCGGTGGCCGCCGAGATCACGTTGCGGCGCACCAGGTCCGTCAGGTTCTGGTCCAGCGTCTGCATGCCGGCATTGCTGCCGGTCTGGATCGCCGAGTACATCTGCGCGATCTTGGCTTCGCGGATCAGGTTGCGGATCGCCGGCGTGCCCACCATGATCTCGTGCGCGGCCACGCGGCCGGCGCCATCCTTGGTCTTGAGCAGCGTCTGCGAGATCACTGCCTGCAGCGATTCGGACAGCATCGCCCGCACCATTTCCTTTTCCTCGGCGGGGAACACGTCGACGATCCGGTCGATCGTCTTCGCGGCGGACGAGGTATGCAGCGTGCCGAACACGAGGTGGCCCGTTTCCGCGGCGGACAGCGCCAGGCGGATCGTTTCCAGGTCGCGCAGTTCGCCGACCAGGATCGCATCCGGGTCTTCGCGCAGCGCCGAGCGCAGCGCGTTACTGAACGACAGCGTGTGCGGTCCCACTTCGCGCTGGTTGATCAGGCACTTCTTCGATTCGTGCACGAACTCGATCGGGTCCTCGATGGTGAGGATGTGGCCGTACTCGTGTTCGTTCAGGTGGTTCACCATCGCGGCCAGCGTGGTCGACTTGCCCGAGCCGGTGGGGCCGGTCACGAGCACCAGGCCGCGCGGCTTCAGCGCGAAGTCGCCGAAGATCTTCGGCGCGTTCAGGTCTTCCAGCGTGAGGATCTTCGACGGAATGGTGCGCAGCACGGCCGACGCGCCGCGGTCCTGGTTGTAGGCATTGACGCGAAAGCGCGCCAGGCCGGGAATGGCGAACGAAAAGTCGACCTCGAGCATCTCCTCGTAGGCCTTGCGCTGGGCATCGTTCATGATGTCATAGATCATGCGGTGCACTTCCTTGTGCTCCAGCGGGTCCACGTTCAGGCGGCGTACATCGCCGTGCACGCGGATCATCGGCGGCAGGCCGGCCGACAGGTGCAGGTCGGATGCCTTGTTTTTCACGGAGAACGCGAGCAGATCGGAGATGTCCATTTATAATCCCTGTGCCTTAAAAATAATGCCAGCTATGGGCTGGCGCGTCTGATTATGTCCGGAATCCCAGAGCGTTTGCAAGCTGTCGAAAATGCCATTGTGGCCGCCTGCGCCGAGGCGCGGCGCCCGCCTGCCGCCGTGCGGCTGCTGGCCGTATCGAAGACCTTCGGGGCCGATGCCGTGCTGGCCGCGGTCGAGGCAGGCCAGCGCGCGTTCGGTGAAAACTATGTGCAGGAAGGCGTGGACAAGATCCGCGCCGTGGCGGACGCATTGCCCGCTGTATTGCCCAACATGTCGCCCGATGCGCGCCTGGCATGGCATTTCATCGGGCCCATCCAGAGCAACAAGACGCGTCCCATCGCCGAGCATTTCGACTGGGTGCATACGGTCGAGCGCGAGAAGATCGCGGTGCGGCTGTCCGAACAGCGCCCACCCGCGCTGGGGCCGCTGAACGTGTGCGTGCAGGTCAACATCAGCGGCGAGGCCAGCAAGAGTGGCGCCGCGCCGGCCGACGTGGCGGCGCTGGCCGAGGCGGTGGCGCGGCTGCCGAACCTGCGGCTGCGCGGCTTGATGGCGATCCCGGAACCCGCGGCGGACCTGGCGGCGCAGCGCGCGCCCTTCGCTGCCATGCGCACGCTGTTCGAACAGCTGCGCGCGAACTTCGGGCCCGATTTCGACACGCTGTCGATGGGCATGTCGGCCGACATGCGCGCGGCCATCCTGGAAGGCGCGACGATCGTCCGCGTCGGCAGCGCGATCTTCGGCGCACGGGACTACAACAATTAATTACAACAAACTGCAGGGGATATCCATGAAGATTGCATTCATCGGCGGCGGCAACATGGCCGCCGCGCTGGTCGCCGGCCTGGCCGGCAAGGTCACGCCCGGGGCGAACATCCACGTCGTCGATCCCAACCCGGCCGCGCTGGAAGCGCTGCATGCCGGGCACGGCGTGACGACGGCGCCGTCGATCGACGCCGCCGTCAGCGCGGCCGAGGTGATCGTGCTGGCCGTGAAACCGCAGAGCATGCGCGAAGCCGTGGCGCCGCTCGTGCCCCTGCTGGCAGGCGCTCCCCATGCACCCCTGGTGCTGTCGATCGCCGCGGGCATCCGCAGCGCCGACCTGTCGCGCTGGCTCGGCGGCTACGGCGCGATCGTCCGCTGCATGCCGAATACCCCCGCGCTGATCGGCATGGGCATTGCAGGCCTGGTGGCCTCGGCGGGCGTGACGCAGGCCCAGCGCCTGGCGGCCGACCAGGTACTGAAGGCCGTCGGCGGCACCGTGTGGCTCGACGATGAAGCGCAGATCGACGCGGTGACCGGCGTTTCGGGCAGCGGCCCGGCCTATGTGTTTTATTTCATCGAAGCGATGCAGCAGGCCGCCGTCGAACTGGGCCTGACGGCCGGGCAGGGGCTGGAACTGGCGAAGGCCACGTTCACCGGCGCGGCGCAGCTGGCCGCGCAATCGCAGGAGCCGGTGTCGGTGCTGCGCGAACGCGTGACATCGAAGGGCGGCACCACCTACGCGGCGCTGACCAGCATGGAAGAAAGCGGCGTGAAGGCGGCCATCGTCAACGCCGTGAAGGCCGCCGCGGCAAGGGGCAAGGAGCTGGGCGAACAGATGGGCCGGGACGGCTGAGCAGGGCAATACCAGGTACGACAGTCAGTAATGCAATAAAATAAAACAAAAAAGTAAAACAAAAAAGTAAAACAAAAAAGTAAAACAAAAAGTAAAACCACAAACCAAAACGACAACATAAAAACCATCAAGGGAGACTGAATGGACAGGCTGGAAAAGAAACTGTGGTTCGTGATGCTGGTCAGCATCTTCGCAACGATCGCAACGCTGTACCTGACCGAGAGCGCCGGATTGCCCAGGCTGGCCGAAATGAGCTTCAGCCAGGTGATCCTGTATTTCCTCTGCTTCGGTGCCTGCTGGAGGCTGGTCTCGTTCTGCGGCTGGCTGCTGGCGCAGTGCTTCCAGACACCGGCGCAAGACCGCTGATAAAAAAACGGCCCGCATCGCGGGCCGTTTTTCTTCGGATGCCGGTGATGGTCAGTCGCGTGCGATGATGACGCCGGCCAGCAGGCCGACGACGGCACCGATGACCACCGAACGCCACGGATTGTCGTGCACGTACGTATCGGCGCACTGGGCCGCCAGCTTGCCCTTTGCCAGCGCCGTGTCTTCCAGGCTCAGCAGGTTGGTTTTCGCATTGCGCAGGGTGTCCCTGAACTGCGATTTGGCTTCTTCGGCGCCTTCCGCGCCGGCGCTGGCAGCGCCACGCAGCCACTGTTCGGCATCGCCGATGGCATTTTTCAGGTCGGTCATCAGGCGCTCGCGCGCCGCACCCGTGTCGCTGCCGATCGTGCCGGTTCCCGCAGTGCTGCTGCCGATGCCATTGCCGGCAGTGGGGTTGTTCGTCTGATCCATGGTCGCCTCGTGTTTAAATTGTTGGAAAGCTGGGTTGGTACAAAGCTGCATTGGTGCAAAGCTGCATGGTGCAAAGCTGCATGGTGCAAAGCTGCATGGTGCAAAGCTGCATGGTGCAAAGCTGCATGGTGCAAAGCTGCATTGATACAAAGCCGCATGATGCAGTCTGGTACAGGCGGCACACCCGGGATTGCTTGAGCGCCACTCAAGGTACGTGACAAGACTAATGCGTAACGCTTGTCAGCGCAGTCCATTGTCAGCGCAGCGCGAAGTCGAGCGCGATCCCGGCAAATACGGCCGCTCCCAGGTAGTTATTGTGGCGGAATGCCGCAAAGCATGGCGCACGCTCGCGTCCACGGATCAGGAAGTAGTGATAGACGGCGCACGCGGCGGCCACGGCAAGGCCGGCCATGTACCACGCGCCGAGGCCGAAATACGCACCGGCGGCCAGCAGGATCGCCAGGTGCACGCCGTAGCACAGCATCACGATCGCCACGTCGAACCGGCCGAACGTGATGGCCGAGGTCTTGATGCCGATCTTCAAGTCGTCGTCGCGGTCGACCATCGCATACTCGGTATCGTAGGCCACGGCCCAGAACACATTCCCGAGCAGCAGCAGCCAGGCCCAGGCCGGAACCGTGCCCTGCACGGCGGCGAACGCCATGGGAATCCCGAAGCCGAAGGCGATGCCCAGGTAAGCCTGCGGGATGGCGAAGAACCGCTTGAAATAAGGGTAGGTGCCGGCAATCACCAGCGCCGCCACCGACAATTGCTTGACCAGGCCGTTGAGTGGCTGGATCAGCAGGAACGCCACCAGCGACAGGGCGGCCGCGATGGCCAGCGCTTCCTTCCCGCTGACGCGGCCGCTGGTGATGGGGCGGTCCGCCGTGCGCTTGACGTGGCGGTCGAAATCCTGATCGGCGTAGTCGTTGACGGCGCAGCCGGCCGAGCGCATCAGCAAGGTGCCGAGGCAGAAGATGACGAGCAGCTGCCAGTCCGGCACGCCGCCGGAGGCCAGCCATAGCGCCGACAGCGTGGGCCACAGCAGCAGCACGGTGCCGATCGGCTTGTCCAGCCGGACCAGGCGGAAATACAGTTTCAGCTTGCTGGGGGATTGCGCAGGGGAGGGCGCGGGTGCGTGCATGGTCGGTTCCTCAGTCGGCGGCTTCGGCCTTGTTCAAGCTGGGATTGTTCGAGCCGAGCTTGTTCGAGCCGAGATCAATTACGCCGGGCAGGCGGATCTGGGCGATCGCCTCGCACAGCGCGTCGATCGCGGCCTTGCGCGTAAAGCTCTTGCGCCACAGGATCACCACGCGGCGCGACGGCTGCGGGTCGTCGAAAGGCCGGAACTGCAGCATGCCGTCCTTCGCTTCCATGTCGGCCACCGAGGCGCGCGGCAGCACGGTCAGGCCGATGCCGGAAGCAACCATGTGGCGGATGGTTTCCAGCGACGAGCCTTCGAAGGTGCGCTGCATGCCGTTGCCGGGTGTCGCGAAGCGCGCCATTTCCGGGCACACTTCGAGCACCTGGTCGCGGAAGCAGTGGCCGGCGCCCAGCAGCAGCATCGTTTCACTTTTCAGGTCTTCGGCCGGAATGCTTTCGCGCGCCACCCAGGGGTGGTTGTTCGGCATCGCCACCACGAACGGTTCGTCGTACAGCGTCTGCATCGCCATGCCGTGCTCGGGCAGCGGCAAGGCCATGATGGCGGCATCGAGCTCGCCCTGGCGCAGCAGTTCCAGCAGCTTGACCGTGAAGTTCTCCTGCAGGATCAGGGGCATCTGCGGGGTCTTCTCGATCATCGTCTTCACCAGCGGCGGCAGCAGGTAGGGCCCGATGGTGTAGATCACGCCGAGGCGCAGCGGGCCGGCCAGCGGATCCTTGTTCTGCTTGGCCAGTTCCTTGATCGCGGCGGTCTGCTCGAGCACGCGCTCGGCCTGGGCGACGATCTGCGCGCCGAGCGGCGTGACGGAGATTTCCGCGCCGCCGCGCTCGAACAGCATGACGCCCAGCTCGTCCTCGAGCTTCTTGATCGCCACCGACAGCGTGGGCTGGGCCACGAAGCAGGCTTCGGCCGCGTGGCCGAAGTGCTTGGCGCGGGCGACGGCAACGATGTATTTCAGTTCCGTGAGTGTCATAAGTCTAGGCAGGTCGATCCATGCGGGCGTTCCGGACGGAGTATTGTAACGGAATGCCCTGGCGCGAACGGCTGGCGCGGCGGCGTTGCCACCGTGCCGCCGGCGCTGCGCACGGCGGACTTTATAATGGCGGCTTCCTTACTGACCGGTATCCTCCATGCCCTCGTTCGAAGACAAGATCTGCCCCCGCGACCAGTTGCGCGCCCGCGTTGCCGCCCTGCCCAAGCCGGTGGTCGTCACCAACGGCGTGTTCGACATCCTGCACCGCGGCCATGTCACCTACCTGGCGCAGGCGCGCGAACTGGGCGCGTCGCTGGTGGTGGCGGCCAATACGGACGCTTCGGTGAAGCGGCTGGGCAAGGGCGACGACCGTCCGCTCAACACGCTGGCGGACCGCATGGCGGTGCTGGCCGCGCTGGCGTCGGTGGACCTGGTGGTGCCGTTCGACGAGGATACGGCGCTGGAAGTGGTGCTGGAAGCGCGTCCGGAAATCTATGCCAAGGGCGGCGACTACGACATGGCGGCGATCCCGGAAGGGCAGGCGGTGCTGGCCTACGGCGGCAAGGCCGTGGCGATCGACTTCGAACATGACCGCTCGACAACGAAGCTGCTGGCCAGGGTGCGCGAGTTCACTGCTCGTTCTGGAGAATCGTGATCTTGCCGTCCGGTTCGAGGAAGGCGCACTTCATTTTCTGAACCGGGCAGTCGGCCTCGCGCAAGGCCTGCTCGACATCGCCTTCGGCCACCCGGCATTTTTTCACGACATCATCGAAGATCTTGCCGTCCCGGCCCAGCAGCACGGGGCGGCCGTCGACCAGGTCGGCAATCTTCCGGCTGCGCGACGTGGCCACGGCAAAGAAGACGTTCAGCGCAATCAGCGTGGTGGCGACGATCATGCCGCCCGGCAGCGAATCGTCGCCGCCCGACAGCGAATTCGATACCGCCTCCGACAGCAGCATGACCACCAGCAGGTCGAACGGCGTGAACTGCCCGATAGTGCGCTTGCCCGTGATGCGCACCATCACCAGCAGGAAACAGTAAATGATGGCGCCGCGCGCCATGAATTCCCACCACGGCAAGTCCATGTCGAACATAGCTCCTCCATCGCATGATGATGAGTTTGCTTATACGACGTTTCGTGCATTTATGCCAACACTGGAGGGCTGGATGGCAGGAGGGCAGGAGGGCAGGAGGGCAGGAGGGCAGGAGGGCAGTAGGGCAGGAGGGCAGTAGGGCAGGAGGGCAGTAGGGCAGGAGGGCAGTAGGGCAGGAGGGCAGTAGGGCCGGTGCCCTCCTGGCGTGGCGTGGCAATCGCGTGGGCGGGCTTACCGGGAATTGTGCGCGGTCGGCTGGCGCGCCGCCTGGATCATCTTCCAGCCATTGCCGGACGGATCGCGGAAGCCCGCATCGACCGTGCCGAAGCGATCCACGGGTTCCTGCGTGAACTCGACACCGCGGCCGCTCAGCCGGTCATAGGCGGCGCGGCAGTCGTCCACCAGCAAGACCAGCGGCGGCATGGCGCCCTTGGCGACGAGCTCGCTCAAGGCTTGCGCGGTCCTCGCGTCATGCACCGGCGGCCCCGGTTTGAACAGGCCGAGCTGGAACGAAGGCTGGTCCGGATGCTGTACCGTCAGCCAGCGGTAATCGCCCGAGCCGGCGTCCGTATGGACCTGGAAACCCAGCTTGTCGACATAGAACGCCAGCGCTTCGTCCTGGTCGCGCACATACAGTCCGACTACATTCACGTTTTTGATCATGGCACCTCCTTGGATAGGGGTTCCAGTGTGCCAGCGGCCAGCAGGCGCCGCTTCTCCAAAACTGCGATGTTGAGGTCCGGGCGGTGCGCGCCCCGCATCGCACACTCCGGTACCTGCGCGCCTGCCTGGGGCGCCGAACGCTCGCGGGTTCGCCATTCCCCGGGGCTGGCGCCGGTAATGTCGCGGAAAATGCGCCCGAAGGTGCCCAGGCTGCTCCAGCCGGTCCGGAACGCGATTTCCATGATGGGCAGGTCGGTCTCGCGCAGCAGGGCCGTGGCCCGTTCGATGCGGCGCGTGAGCAGGTAGCGGTGCGGCGGCAGGCCGAACGCCTTCCTGAACTCGCGCGCGAAATGCGCCGCCGATACCGTGCCGACCTCCGCCAGCCGCTCGACCGGCCATTCCTCATGGGGCGCGGCATCCATCCGGTCTTTCGCGCGCAGCAGGCGCCGCAGCAGATTGGGGTTCTGGCTCATCCTCGCCTCGGGCACCTTCGGGTCATGACAGATGCCGGGATTATGCGGAATGTCATCCGGTGCGTAAACAACAAGAGAAACCCGGAGGAGAAACTTGGGCAGGAGCAGACTCCGCGCCGCCCGATCCCGCGTGGCGGGCCATCCGGCGTTCCCCGATCTGCGACACAACAAGGCGGGTAACGGTACTAGCGCGGCGATAAGCAGGATGACAATATTTCTCCCGGCAACGCCAGGGCGCCTGCCGCCGCACACCAGCCCTCCCAACCACCGCAAAGGATCATCATGAGCTTTCGTAACGGTCTCGATTCCCTGCTTCGCCCGGAAGATTCGGTCCTCGTCCTGATCGACCACCAGCCTTTCCAGCTCGCGAACCTGCACAGCCACACCGCGCACGAGGTCGTCAACAACGCGGCGGCGCTGACGAAAACCGCCAAGGCCTTCCGCGTCCCGACCATCATCACCAGCGTCATCGCCGACCGGGGCGGCCTGGTCTTTTCGCAGATCACCGATGTGTTCCCCCACCAGGAAGTAATCGATCGCACCACCCTCAACACCTGGGAAGACAGGAACGTCGTCGATGTCGTGAAGGCGACCGGCCGCAAGCAGCTGATCATCGCCGGCCTCTACACCGAGATCTGCGTGGCGATGCCGGTGATCCACGCGCTGGGCGAAGGCTGGGACGTGACCGTCGTTGCCGATGCCTGCGGCGGCGTCACCGTCGAGGCCCATGAACGGGCCATCCAGCGCATGCTGGCCGCCGGCGCCAATGTGATGACGTGGCTGGCGGTGGCGTCCGAATGGCAGCGCGACCATGCGCGCACCGAGCACATCCTCGAGTTCGTGGACGTGCTGAAGGAACATGAGCCGGGCAGCGGCATCGCGTTCCTGTGGGAGCAGCAGCTGCTCAACACCCCGGTCGAGACCCTGCAGAGCTCCGGCTTCTGAGCCGGGCGGGGCGGCAGGAATATTCACCAATGAAGTCTTGAGGGCACTGACCAGGAGTCGAACGTGGAAAAGATTGGCCGGGATCTGTTGGAAATGCAGCGGGTGCCGCTGGCGGACGCGCATGTCGCCGCCATCCGGCAAGCCGGCACCGAAGTGTGCTATCCGGCCGGCACGGTGCTGGTCCGGCCCGGCGACCCCGCCCGGCATTTCGTCTATGTCGAAGAGGGCGAGATCGAGGTCATGAACGTGTTCACCGGCGAGCGCCTGATCGCCGCGACGCTCGGGCCGACGCAGTTCATGGGGGAGATCTCCTTCCTTGCGGGCGGCAGCTGGTCGATGGCGTTCCGGGCCGCCCGGGACACCAGGGTCGTCGAGGTGCCCCGCCGCGCGATGCTCGACCTGATGGCGCAGGTCCCCGAGATGTCGGACATCGTCATCACCGTCCTCGCGGCGCGGCGCCGGAAGCAGCTGGAAACGGGCCACAGCGCGCTCGTGCTCATCGGGGAAGAATCGCACCGGGACATCCGGCGCATCGCCGAGTTCGCGGGCCGCAACCGGTTGCCATGCGCCTCCCACCCCCTGGGCAGCAGCGAGGCGCATGCGGTCGCGGTGAGCTGTTCGGTCGATCCGCACCGGCCCGCCGTGATCTTCGGCCGGGACACGGTGATCGCCGATCCGACGCCGGAAAAGGTCGCCCGGCTCATCGGCCTGAACCAGGACCTCGTCGACGACGAGGCGGTCGACGTGCTGATCGTCGGAGGCGGGCCGGCCGGCGTCTCGGCGGGCGTCTACGCGGGCGCCGAGGGCCTGAAAGCCCTGGTGGTCGAGGACATCGCCATCGGCGGGCAGGCCGGCACGTCGAGCAGGATCGAGAACTACATGGGTTTCCCGACCGGTATCTCCGGCGCCGACCTGGTCTGGCGGGGCGAGGTGCAGGCGATGAAGTTCGGCACGCGTTTCGCCATGCCGCTTCGCGTCGACGCGCTGGCGAGACTGGCGGATGGGACCTTCTGCGCCACGTTCGGCAATGGCCAACGGGTCCGGGCGCGCGCCGTGGTGATCGCCACGGGCGTGCAGTATCGCCGCCTGCCCATCGACCGCCTCGCCGGATTCGAGGGGGCGGGGATCTACTATTCCGCCACCGAGAACGAGGCGCGCTTCTGCCACGACACCGAAGCGATCGTCATCGGCGGCGGCAATTCCGCCGGGCAGGCGGCGATGTTCCTCAGCCGCGTCGCCGCGCGGGTCCGGCTGGTGGTCCGCGGCGACTCGCTCGCCGCCTCGATGTCCAGCTACCTGTCGTCCCGGCTCGAGGCCGATCCGGTCATCACGATCCAGTACGGCGCCCGGGTGACGGCCGTGCATGGCGACCAGCGGCTGGAAGCGGTGACCATCCATTGCAATGGCTCGGCGGAGACGGTGGACACCTGCGCCGTGTTCGTGATGGTGGGCGCGGTGCCGAATACCGGATGGCTCGCCGGGCTGGTCAAGCTGGACGAACACGGCTTCGTGCTGACCGGTGGCGCCGCCGGCGCCGCCTCCCCCTATGCAAGCTCATGCCCCGGCGTCTTTGCCGTTGGCGATGTGCGTGCCGGATCCGTCAAGCGGGTCGCTTCCTCGGTCGGCGAAGGGTCGGTCGTCATCTCCCGGGTGTGGGAGCACCTCCATCGGCCTGGGCAGTCTGGTGATCGGCATGCGGGGGCGAGCCGGGCGGCTGCTTCCGCTACTTGAACAGGGAAAGGCAAGCTGATGGCGGCAACGAGCCTGGTGCAAACGATCGGACCGGTGGTGGTCCTGCTGGGGGCGGCGGTGATCGCGGTGCCATTGTTCCGGAGACTGGGCCTTGGATCGGTACTCGGCTATTTCGCCGCCGGCATGCTGATCGGTCCATCGGCGCTGGGCCTGGTGACGAATGCGCAATCCATCCTGCATATTTCCGAGCTTGGCGTCGTGATGTTCCTGTTCGTGATCGGCCTGGAACTGCGCCCGCCCAAGCTGTGGGCCATGCGTGGCCAGATCTTCGGCCTCGGCCTTGCGCAGGTGGCCGCGGCCATCGCGGCGCTGGCGCTGACCGCGTATGCGATGTTCGGCTTTTCCGCGCCGGCGGCCTTCGTGGCCGGGGCGGGTTTCGTGCTTTCCTCGACCGCCGTCATCATGATGGTGCTGCAGGATCACGGCGAGGTGTCGAGCACGGAGGGGCAGAAGTCCGTGGCGATCCTGCTGTTCGAGGACCTGATGATCGTGCCGCTGCTGGCGGTGGTAGCCTGGCTGTCGCCACTGTCGCAGCAAACATCGGGATGGTCCGGACTCCTCATCGCGCTCGCCGCGCTGCTGTCGCTGCTGGCCGTATCGCGCTGGGGGCTGGACCTGGTCTTCGCCTTGCTGGCGCAGGCGCGCACACGCGAGGTGTTGACGGCGGGCGCGCTGCTGGTGGTGCTGTGCGCGGCCCTGCTGATGGAGTTCGCCGGGCTGTCGATGGCCATGGGCGCGTTCCTTGCCGGCGTAATGCTGTCGAGTTCGAGCTACCGGCACCAGATCGAGAGCGATATCGAGCCTTTCCGCGGTTTGCTGATGGGCCTGTTCTTCCTGGCGGTCGGCATGTCGCTCGACCTGTCCATCGTGGCAGCGGAATGGCGCTTGCTGCTGGCGCTGCTGGGCGCATTCATGCTGGCGAAGGGGGCAGCGGTGTATGCGACCGGACGGCTGTTCGGCGCGAGCCGGCACCAGGCGCTGCATCGGACCTCGATGTTCCTGCAAGGCGGCGAATTCGCCTTCGTGCTCTACGCGGCGGCATTGTCGGCCGGTATTTTCGATGCCAGGACCAACGCCTTGTTCGCCACCGTGGTCATCCTCTCGATGGCGCTGTCGCCCTTGGTGATGCTCGCGGCCGATCGCATGCCGCGGGCGAAAGCCTCGATGGAGGGTGTCGACATAGCCCGGGACCTGAAGGGACGCATCCTCGTCATCGGCTTCGGCCGGTTCGGCCAGATCGCGTCGCAGATCCTGCTGTCCAGCGGCGTCAGGCTGTCGGTCATCGACAAGGATCCCGGCCGGATCCGCGATGCCGAACGCTATGGCTTCAAGGTGTTCTTCGGCGAAGGCACCAGGCTCGCCACGCTGCGCCACTCGGGTGCCGGCGAGGCCGATGCCATCATGGTCTGCATCGACGATCCGAAGGCGGCCATGCGGATCGTGGAACTCGCGCAACAGGAGTTCCCCCAGGCCAGGCTGCTGGTCCGCAGCTACGACCGTGGGCATGCCGTGGAGCTGATACGGGCGGGCGTGGACTACCAGGTCCGGGAGACCGTGGAATCGGCCTACCTGATGGGCGCGGAAGGCTTGCGCGCACTGGGCTACGCGCAGACCGATGTCGAGGAGGCGGCCAACGATATCCGGCGGCGCGATGCCGAGCGGCTGTCGGAGCAGGTGCAGGGAACCCCCATGTCGGGGCTGGACCGGATACATTTCCCGGTCATCCCGGAGCCGCTGCATGGACCCGCTTTGCAAGAATCATCTTCCAGATAGCGCGGCGCCTGGCCATGGCAAGCAATTTTTGCTGTGCTCAAGCCCGGTACGGAAGTACCATTCCGGGAAAGGTCGTGTCGCGCTATCGGGAGCACTGGATTGGACATCGAAGAATTACGGACATTCGTGGAAGTCGCCGATGCCGGGGGAATCTCCCCTGCAGCATTGCGGCTCGGCGTAGCGAAGTCGATCGTCAGCCGCCGGCTCGCCCGGCTGGAAGCGGACCTGGGCATCCAGCTGCTGTCGCGCACCACCCGCGGCGCGGCGCTGACGGAAGCCGGTGCCACGTTTCGTGATTACGCGGCCAGGGTTTGCGCCGAGATCGACCTGGCGAAGGAGACCATCGTCCCTGCCGGCGAACTGCGTGGCCGGCTGCGCATTGCCGCCCCGCTGACGTTCGGCCCGACACACTTCGCGCCCGTGCTCGCGGAGATGGCCCGGCGCCATCCGCAACTGCAAATCCACACCTGCTACAGCGACCATGTCGTCAATCTCATCACGGAAGGCTACGATTGCGCGATACGGGTCGGCTATCTCCAGGACTCCAACCTCATTGCGCGGTGTGTCGGACCGGTTCATGGAGCCACTGTCGCGAGCCCGGAATACATCAGGGCACACGGGGCGCCCTCGACACCCGAGGAACTGCTCGGCCACGAGGCCCTCATGCAGGGCACGGAAGCCTGGTATTTCATGGATGGCGACAAGACCATCACGGTGCGCCCGCAAGGGCGCTTCAAGGCCGACAACGGCGCAGCCCTGGTGGCGGCCGCGGTCGCCGGGCTCGGCATTGGCTGGCTCCCCGACATCCTCATTCAGGAACATCTGCGTACCGGCGCTCTCGTCGCGGTCATGACCCGTTATCCACCGCCGCCCGCGGCAGCCTACGTGGTTCGGCCACCCGGCCAGAATCCGGCAAAGAAGATACGCATCCTGACCGAACTGCTGATCGAGCATTTCGACAACATGCCCCATATCGCCAGGGCTCCTCTCGGCTGACTCCCGGCGCGAACCGTGGCGCCCGGGCGGCGCACTTCCACATCCGCATGCCAGCCCGCGTTCCCGCTTCCGCGACACAGCACGCCTTGAGGTAGCGCTACCGCGCCGAGCCCGGGAAAAGCACAATCTTTCTCGGGAAATGCCGGCGCTGGCGGATGTTTCCTCCCGTCGCCGACCAAACCGGTACGGCGTGGTGTCCCTTCACATCCAGCAAAGGGGGAGAGACAGTGAAGTCGATATTACTGATGGCATTCATGGTGGCGAATGGCCTGGCCGGCACCCATGCACAAGAAGTGCAGGACGCGCCCGGCGCGGACCTGATCGTGCACAACGCCAGGATCTTCACCGGCAATCCCGCACAGCCGGCGGCGTCCGCCCTGGCCGTCAAGAACGGCCGCATCCATGCGGTGGGAACCGATGCCGAAGTGCTGGCCCTGAAGAAGGCCGGCACGCGGGTCATCGATTCGAACGGCCGCCGCCTCATTCCGGGCATCATCGACGCGCACACCCATGTGCTCAACGAGGGCGGCTACAACTACTCGTTGCGGTGGGAGGGCGTGCCGACGCTGCGCCGCGCCCTGCAGATGCTGGGCGAGCAAGCCAGGCGGACACCGGAAGGCCACTGGGTGAAAGTCATCGGCGGCTGGTCTCCATACCAGTTCGACGAGAAGCGCTTCCCCACCATGGACGAATTGCGCAAGGCAGTGCCGGATCGCCCGCTGATCGTGCAGTATGCCTACAACCGCGCCTACCTGAACCAGCGGGCGATGGATGCCCTCGGCGTGGGCACCGACAAGTTTCCCATGTTGCCGGGTACCGAGTTCGAGAAGGACGGGCAGGGCAGGTACACCGGCGTGGTGCATGGCTACACCTTCCAGTTCGTAGCCATGGAGACCATGGTCCCGCAACTCTCCTTCGATGAGGAGGTGAGTTCGCTGGTCCAGACCATCCACAGTATCAACCGCGTCGGGGTCACGTCCATCGTCGATGCGGGCACGGGCTTCCGCGGGTATCCGAAGGCCGTGCGCACGGTGGATGCCCTTGCCCGCGACAACCGCCTCAACATCCGCATGCCTTTCGTGGACATCCAGCTGGGAGAAGGCGCGGACTTCAACATGGTGGATGCGCAGATCACGGCGATCACGAAGACGGCGCCGATCAGTCCAGGGCATAACCTGCACCCGCGCCTCGCGCACGGCCACGTCTACCGGGGCGCCGGCGAGTTGCTGTCGGCGGAAGTCCACGATCACGAGAACTTCGACCGCCCCGCGGTCGTCATCGAGCCGGCCAAAATGCGCGAGCTGGTGGAGCGGGATGTCGCGAAGCTGGTGGAGCGGCGCATTCCTTTCCGCGAACACATCACCTATGACGAGAACATCACGCCATTCCTCGATGCGCTCGGCAAGCTGAACGAAAAGACGCCGCTCGCCGGCCTGCGCTGGAGCCTCGAACATGCCGAGACGATCAGTCCCGCGAACATCGCCAGGGTGAAGGCGCTGGGCGGCGGCATCGCGCTGGACACCAAGATGGCGCTGCACGGCGACGCCTTCATCAAGACCCACGGCCGCGACAAGGCGTTGCGGACACCACGCCTGCGCGAGCTCGTCGACAGCGGCATCCCCCTGGCCATGACCACCGATGCCTTCCGGGCCGCGTCGTTCAATCCCTGGGTCGGCATCAGCTGGATGGTGACGGGGAAGGCGATTTCGGGAACCGAAGTGCTGGGCAAGGAAAACCGCCTGTCACGCGCCGAAGCGCTGGGACTGTTCACGCGCACGCCGGCCTGGTTCATGCACGCCGAATCGGAGCTGGGCATGATCGCCCCCGGTTTCCTTGCCGACTTCGTACTGCTGGACAGGGATTACTTCACGATCCCGGAGTCGCAGATCCAGTCCGTTGCCTCGGTCCTGACCGTGATGGATGGCAGGGTGGTGTACGGCGCGCAGGACTACCAGGCGCTTTCGCCGGCACTGCCCGCCATCCTGCCCGCCTGGTCGCCGATCAGGCATTTCGGTGGCTACCACCAGGCCCGGTGAGGGGACCGGATGATGCGCCTGGCGTGGCTCGGCATCCCCTTGTTGCTGGTGGCCGATGCCGCGCTGGCGCAATTCATGCCGATGCGATTCGACGACGATTTCCGCAGCCAGCGCCAGGGGTGCGACGCGAACGACCACCGCGCCGCATGCTGGAAGGACCGCCCGGTCGCGGACCGGGTACGCCTGAGTATCGGTGGTGACCTGCGCTGGCGTTACGAGCACACCGGCAACCCGCGCTACGGGCTGGAACGCCAGGACCGGTGGGGGGTGCTGATGCAGCGCGGCTCCGTCTTTGCGGACCTGCGCGTCGGCGGGCACTGGCGCGGCTTCGCCCAGTTGGCCAGCTCGATCACCAGGGGCCGCGCCGCGGGCCCATCCCCGGTGGACGAGAACCGGCTCGATCCGGCCAACCTGTTCGTCGAATGGCAGGCGGCCGGCACCGGAGAAGGCAGCATCGGCGTGCGTGCCGGCATCCAGGAGCTGCAGTTCGGATCCGGGCGCGCCATCGATGCCCGCGAGGGCCCGAACGTGCGGCGCAGCTTCGATGCCGTGCGCGCGTATGCGGCCAGGGGGGCGTGGCGTGTCGATGCCTTTGCCGCGGCGCCAAGGCAGAACCGGCCGGGCAGCCTCGATGACGCGCGTTCCCGGACCCAGGCGCTGCGCGGCGTCTACGCGACCCGCACCGGCGGTATCACGTCCTGGGACATCTACGCGCTGCATGTCGAAGACACGGCTGCCCGCTATGTCCAGGGCCTGGCGCACGAACGCCGCTGGTCGGTCGGCACCCGCCTGTTCGGCGCCCGCGCAGCGTGGGACTGGAACTGGGAATTCGCCGTGCAGGGCGGGCGTTTCGGCGAAGCCGGCATCCGAGCCTGGTCGCTCGCCACGGACACCGGGTACACCTTCGATGGCGTGGCCGGCCAGCCGAGGGCGGCGCTGCTCCTGGCCGTTGCCAGCGGCGACAGGGACCCCGGCGACGACCGCCTCGGTACCCTCAATCCGTTCTACCCGCGCGGCAATTATTTCGGCGATGAAGCCACGCTCGGGCCACGCAACTTCGCCAACCTCCACCCGGCGCTGACGCTGCTGGTCGCACCTCGGGTCCGGCTGAACGCGAGCCTGGACTTTTTCTGGCGCCACAGTATCGGCGACGGCGTGTATGCGCCCAACGGCATGCTGTTCCGGACCGCCGGCGAGAGCCGCGCCCGCCATGTGGCGACCATCGCGTCGCTCGGCACCACCTGGACGCTGGCTCCGGGCTGGACGTCGACCGCGGTGATTGCTTATGCGCGGCCTGGCGCGTTCCTGCGCGAGACGGGCGCCGGCGATGTCCTGAGCTTCGTCAGCGCTGGTGTGCAGTACCGGTTTTGACCAAGCCGGCGCCGCTCGCTTTGGCCGGACGTTCCGGACAGTGAAGGGCAAACGTCTGCGGCAGTCCAGCGCCTCAGGCGTCCTTCGCCTCGCTCACCGCGGCGCTGATGACTAAGCTTCTGGAGCGTCCGGGGCCGCTGACGGAACGACGGCGATCGCGATCTTTCCCCTTAGGCCGTTATCCGGGCTTTCAAGCCGGGCATGGGCCTGGGCAATATCAGCCAGCGAATAGACTGCTCCGATATGGGGCCGGAGTTGACCGCGTTCGACCAGCGCTCCCAGTTCATCGAGCTTGCCACGGTTCTGCCGTGTAAACACGAAGTGATAGCTCGCATTCTTGCCCCACGCCTGGATCAGGTTATGTGGCTGCGCGGTATCGACGATCGTGACGAGCCGGCCCAGCTGTGCGAGTGCGTCGGGAGCACGGGACAGGGTGTCGCCACCAATCGTGTCGAAGATGACGTCGACGCCCCGGCCTGCCGTTTCACGCATGACAGCCTCGACATAGTCTTCGTTCCGGTAGTCGATGACGACATCGGCTCCCATGCTGCGTGCGAACGCGAAGTTCGCCTCGCGCGCGGTGGTGATCACCCTCGCGCCGATGGCCTTGGCGAGCTGGATCGCCACATGGCCTACGCCGCCTGCGCCGCCATGTACCAGGATGGTTTCGCCGACCCGAAGCGCCGCGCGTACGACAAGCGCTTCCCATGCCGTACCTCCGACCAGGCTCAGGCTTGCAGCTTCCAGATGACTGAGCGCAGCGGGCTTCTTGCCGATGATGTGTTCGGCGGCCACGTGGTACTCGGCATAGCTGCCCGGACCATCGAAGATCTGGGGCGTATACCAGACCTCGTCGCCTGGGGCAAAAGCGGTGACGCCTGGTCCGATCGCTTCGACCACGCCGGAAACATCGTGTCCGGTAATGGCCGGGAGCTGTACCAGCCCGGCATAGTCCCCGCGCCGGACCTGATAGTCCAGAGGGTTGATGGACGTGGCATGGACCCGGACCAGAACTTGCCCTGCTCCAGGGACCGGTTTGGGTACGTCACGGAGTACGAATGCGTCCGGGCCGCCGAACGTGTCGAGTGCGATAGCTTTCATGGGATCCTCATTTCGTTAAAAAGGAATATCGGGAATTGTCGATATGAATAGGCAAAAAAACTTCACAGGTCCTTGCCGATCAGGTCGGCGAGGGTACTGATGGCTTCCTCGTTTCGCTTGTAGTAGGTCCACTGGCCGATGCGCCGGGCCTCGACCAGGCCGGCCCTTTGCAAGGTTGCGAGATAGTCGGAGACCGTCGACTGCGACAATCCGACACCCTCCTGGATACTGCTGACGCAGACCCCGACCGTATCGACGTCCCCTTCGTCCTGCGGCGGGAAGTTGTTGGCGGGATCCTTCAACCGTTTCAGGATATCGAGCCGGGTGCGGTTCGAGAGCGCCTTGAATATTTCGAGCAAGTCCATGCGCCGAGTATATCGAAAATTCCCGATATGTCAATCCGTAGTTTGTGGGACGTCGCCATAGCTTGCTCCAGAAGAGCCCGCTCCAGGCTCCAGGCTCCAGGCTCCTGCTCAGTTCCCGCCTTCGTACCCGTTCTGCCGCCACGCCTCATAGACCACCACGGCCACCGTGTTGGACAGGTTCAGGCTGCGGTTCCCAGGCCGCATCGGCAGGCGGATACGCTGCGCGGCAGGGAACGTTTCGCGAAATTCCGGCGCCAGGCCGCGCGTCTCCGAGCCGAACACGAACACGTCGCCGGGCTGGAACGCCAGCTGGCCGAAGGGCGTGGAACCGTGCGTGGTCATCGCGAACATGCGCAGCGGATCGGGCGACACGGCGGCCAGGAAGGCGTCCCAGTCCTTGTGTACCTTCATCTGCGCGTACTCGTGATAGTCGAGCCCGGCGCGGCGCATCTTGGCATCGTCGAGGGGAAAGCCCAGGGGTTCGATCAGGTGCAGCTGCGCGCCCGTGTTGGCGCACAGGCGGATGACGTTGCCGGTGTTCGGCGGAATTTCTGGATTGACCAGCACTACATGAAACAACTTTTTCTCCTCGATTAAGAATGACGGGGCGGCGTGCGGGCAAACACCATATTCGTCACCCGCGCCGCGCCATGGCGCTTGAACACGGCCGCCAGTTCGCCCAGCGTCTGGCCGCTGCTCATCACGTCGTCGACGATGCCGATGTGGCGGCCTTCCACGAGCGCCCGGTCCGGCACCGCGAACACGTGGGCGACGTTGGCGCGCCGACGGCCGCCATGCAGCTTGCTCTGCGCCGACGTTTCCTGCACCCGTTCGGCCAGCCGCGGCGCCACGGCGATACCCAGCATGCGCCCCAGCGGCCGGGCGATTTCCAATGCCTGGTTGAAGCCCCGCCCGGCCAGCCGGCCCGGGCCCAGTGGTACCGGGCACAGCAGTGCGGGAACGGTGAACGCCGGCAGCGCGCGCACCGCCTCGGCCAGCAATTGCGCGAACAGCCGCGCGTGGGCCAGCTGGCCGCCGAACTTCAGCTCCAGGACCAGCCTGTCCCAGGGCAAGGCATAGGCGGTGGCCGCCACGGTCGCATCGTAAGAAGGGCGGCGCGTTACGCAGGCGCCACACATGAGTACGGTACAGCCGGGCGGCAGCGGGTCCGCACAGACCGGGCAGCGAGACTCGGCCTGGCTGAAGAATTGCGCGCGGCAGGGAGCGCACAGCGCTTCCCGGCCGTGCTGGCCGCACAGCACGCACGGGCAGGGCAGCAACATGGCCAGGGGCTTTGCCAACGCCATCGCCAACGCCATCGCAATTTGCTCCAAGCATGTAGACTGCGCACATTATCGCATTCAACCTCACATTCCCATGCAAGCCCGTCCCCCCAAACTGTCCGCTCCCATCGACGTGGAGCGGGTCCGCGCCCTGTTCTCCCAACCCGGGCGCCTGCGCGACGCCGAGTTCCTGCGCCGTGAAATCGCCCACCGCATGTTCGAACGCCTGCAGCTGGTGCGCCTGGCGCCGCTGCGTGTCCTCGACGCCGGCTGCGGCGGCGGTGCCGATCTCGCAACGTTGCAGAAAGCATATGCCGCGGCGCAGATCGTCGGCCTCGACGCATCGCTCCCGATGCTGGACACCGTCGACACGGGCGGCGCGAAAGGCTTGAACCGCCTGATCAGCAGGCTGTTGCCGGCCAAGACCGGTATCGACCTCGTCTGTGGCGATTTTGCCGACTTGCCGCTGGGGGCGGCCAGCGTGGACCTGGTTTGGTCGAACCTGGCGCTGCACTGGCATCCGCAACCGGACCGGGTGTTCGCCGAATGGCGCCGCGTCCTGCGCGTCAAGGGCCTGCTGATGTTTTCCTGCTTCGGTCCGGACTCCTTACAGGAAGTACGTTCTGCCTTTACCGATATAGATCTTGCTCCCCATACACTACCCTTCGTGGACATGCATGATTTCGGCGACCAGCTGGTCGAAGCGGGCTTTTCGACCCCGGTGATGGACATGGAAAAAATCACCGTCACGTACGACGATCCGGCGAAACTGCTGGCCGATGTGCGCGCTTTGGGCGGAAACCCCTTGAGCACCGTACGTAAAGGCTTGCTCAGCCGTTCAGCCCGTGAGAAGCTACTTGCAGGACTGCAAAAACAGCGCCGCGCAGACGGCAAGATCGGCCTCACTTTCGAGGTCATTTACGGGCATGCTTTCAAGCCCGAAGCACGCGTTACGAAGGATGGCGAAGCCATCATTCGCTTCGCGCCGCGGACACCAAAATGATAGCGATACATGCCGCGACGCACCATTTTTCGTGGCGCAATTTACCTTGAAGTCGATAAGATTTACTGCTTATAATCCTTGACTGTTTTGGCCACTTTTTTCCATACGGACAGCAAGATCCGGACGTTTGCAAAGGCCGAAATTTTCAAGCTTCAGTAGCCCGCGTCATCGGCGATGGTGGCTCTGCCGGTGGCATGGTCGTGACTCCGACAAGGAGGCACAAGGTATTGAGAGCCAGACGATCCACCCCTACAGGCAGGTCGTCGCCATAATAATTTTTTCTACTATCTTGGGTTGGTTTTGGGGAACATATGACACTTGCGAAGCGACTCACATCGTTGCTGGCCGCATCATGGGCGGCGTTGGCCTGCTCGTCGGCCTGGGCAGCGCCGGCAGCGACGGCAACCGGAACATACACCACGGCCACGGGCGGCACGGGCGGGCCGCTGCCGAACCAGCTCGACCTGCAGCCCGCCGCGACCCAGATCGCTTCCGAAATCCATACGCTGCACAACTGGATGATGATCGTCTGCCTGGTGATCTTCGTCGCCGTGTTCGGCGTGATGTTCTATTCGATCCTCAAGCACCGCAAATCGGTCGGCCACAAGGCCGCCACGTTCCATGAATCGACCGCCGTTGAAATCGCCTGGACGGTGGTGCCGTTCCTGATCGTCATCGGCATGGCGCTGCCTGCGACCCGCACCGTGGTCGGCATGAAGGACACGTCCAACGCCGACATCACGATCAAGGCCACCGGCATGCAATGGAAGTGGGGCTACGACTACCTGAAAGGTGAAGGCGAAGGCATCTCGTTCATCTCGAACCTGTCCACCCCGCGCGCCCAGATCGGCGCACCCGGCGTGCCCGCGACCGAACAGCGCGGCGAAAACTACCTGATGGAAGTCGACAATGAGGTGGTGGTACCCGTCAACAAGAAGATCCGCATCGTGACCACCGCCACCGACGTCATCCACGCATGGATGATCCCGGCGTTCGGCGTCAAGCAGGATGCGATTCCCGGCTTCGTGCGCGATGCGTGGTTCAAGTCCGAGCATACCGGCACGTTCCGCGGCAACTGCGCCGAGCTGTGCGGCAAGGAACACGCCTTCATGCCGATCGTCGTGCGGGTCGTCACGGACGCCGAGTACACGGCGTGGGTCAACACGAAGAAGGCGGAGATGGCCGCGCTGGCGGACGATCCGAACAAGACCTGGACCATCGACGAACTGAAGACCAAGGGTGAAAAGGTGTACGCCGCCAACTGCGCCGTGTGCCACCAGGCGAACGGCAAGGGCGTACCGAACGCATTCGCACCGCTCGATGGCTCGGCCATCGTCAACGGCGGCAAGGGCGACCAGATCCACGTGCTGCTGAATGGCCAGAAGACCGGCAAGTACCCGGCCGAGATGCCGGCCTGGAAGCAGCTGTCGGATACCGACATTGCCGCCGTCATCACGTACACGCGGAACAACTGGTCGAACAAGCCAGCGGAAAACATCGTTCAACCGGCTGAAATTGTGGCTGCACGCAAGTAATCAGGAGCATTACGATGAGCACGACAACTCTCGACCACGGCCAGCATCATACTGACGGCCACGACCATGGCCACGATCATGGGCACGATCACGCGCATGACCATCCGACCGGCCTGCGCCGCTGGCTGTTCGCCACCAACCACAAGGATATCGGCACGCTGTACCTGTGGTTCTCGTTCATCATGCTGCTGTCCGGCGGCGTGCTGGCGCTGATGATCCGCGCGGAACTGTTCCAGCCGGGCCTGCAATTCTTCCACCCCGAGTTCTTCAACCAGCTGACCACGATGCACGGCCTGGTGATGGTGTTCGGCGCCATCATGCCGGCCTTCGTGGGCTTTGCGAACTGGATGATCCCGCTGCAGATCGGCGCGTCGGACATGGCGTTCGCCCGCATGAACAACTTCAGCTTCTGGCTGCTGCCGCCCGCCGCGCTGCTGCTGGCCGGCTCGTTCCTGGCACCGGGCGGCGCCACCGCCGCCGGCTGGACGCTGTATGCGCCGCTGTCCACCCAGATGGGCCCGGGCATGGACATGGCGATCTTCGCGATGCACATCATGGGCGCCTCGTCGATCATGGGTTCCATCAACATCATCGTCACCATCCTGAACATGCGCGCACCCGGCATGACCCTGATGAAGATGCCGATGTTCTGCTGGACCTGGCTGATCACCGCCTACCTGCTGATCGCCGTGATGCCCGTGCTGGCCGGCGCCATCACCATGACGCTGACCGACCGCCACTTCGGCACCTCGTTCTTCAACGCCGCCGGCGGCGGCGACCCGGTCATGTACCAGCACATCTTCTGGTTCTTCGGCCACCCCGAGGTGTACATCATGATCCTGCCGGCCTTCGGCATCGTCTCGCAGATCATCCCGGCCTTCGCCCGCAAGCCGCTGTTCGGCTATGCATCGATGGTGTACGCCACCGCGTCGATCGCGATCCTGTCGTTCATCGTGTGGGCGCACCACATGTTCACCACCGGCATGCCGGTCACGTCGCAGCTGTTCTTCATGTACGCCACGATGCTGATCGCGGTGCCGACCGGCGTGAAGGTGTTCAACTGGATCGCCACGATGTGGAAGGGCTCGATGACGTTCGAGACGCCGATGCTGTTCGCGGTGGGCTTCATCTTCGTGTTCACGATCGGCGGCTTCACCGGCCTGATCCTGGCCGTGACGCCGATCGACATCCAGGTGCACGACACCTATTACGTGGTGGCGCACTTCCACTACGTGCTGGTGGCCGGTTCCCTGTTCGCGCTGTTCGCCGGCTTCTACTACTGGGCGCCGAAGTGGACGGGCCACATGTACAGCGAAGCGATGGGCAAGATCCACTTCTGGGGCTCGCTGATCACGTTCAACATCACGTTCTTCCCGATGCACTTCCTGGGCCTGGCCGGCATGCCGCGCCGCTATGCGGATTATCCGGCGCAGTTCACCGACTTCAACGCCATCGTGTCGGTCGGCGCATTCGGCTTCGGCCTGATGCAGGCGTTCTTCCTGTTCTTCGTGGTGCTGCCGACGATCCGTGGCGGCAAGGCCGCGCCGGCCAAGCCATGGGAAGGCGCCGAGGGCCTGGAGTGGACCGTGCCGTCGCCGGCGCCGTTCCATACCTTTGAAACGCCGCCGACCGTCAAGTAAAGCGGGAACGTGCCATGTCGAACCGGAAAAAAAGCAACCTGCGGCTGGCGCTGATCCTGGGTTCGATCGCGCTGGTGTTCTTCATCTCCGTGATCGCCAAGCGGCTGATGGGCTGAGCCGATGAACAGCGAAAACCGCAAGCTGTTGCGCAAGCTGGTCGTGATCGCGGTGGCGATGTTCGGCTTCGGCTACGCGCTGATCCCGGTCTACAAGCACATCTGCGAAGTGCTCGGCATTAACGTGCTGACGCAGAAGGATGGCACGGTGGCGCCGCCGGAAAACACCCAGGTCGACCGGTCGCGCAGCATCACCGTGGAGCTGGACAGCAACGTGCAGGGCACGCTGCGCTTCCGCCCCACGCAAAGCAGCGTGACCGTGCACCCTGGCGAAATGGTGACGGTGGTGTATGAAGTGGTCAATTCGCAAGGCCGCGTGGTGAATGCGCAAGCGGTGCCGAGCTATGCGCCGCAAAGCGCCACGCCGCACTTCAAGAAGGTGGAATGCTTCTGCTTCAAGCAGCAGACCCTGCAGGCGCACGAGGCCAGGCAGATGCCGGTGATGTTCTACCTGGATCCGCAACTGCCGAAGGAAGTGAAGACGATCACGCTGTCGTACACGTTCATCGAGATCGGCGGGCTGGCGCAGTCGCCGCAGCCGGCCGGTGCCGCTGCCGCTGGCGGGACAGCAAGGCTGTGAACGGGCGCAAGCCGTCCTTCCTGTATTCGCTGAAGGCGGTGCTGTGGTCGTTCGTGGGTTTGCGCCGCAAGAGCGATTTCGACCAGGACACGGGCAAGCTGAACCCGATCCACGTGATCGTGGCCGGATTGATCGCGGTGGCGCTGTTCATCGGCATCCTGGTCGCCATCGTCAAGGTCGTGGTGGCGCAGCAGTAGGTTCGGTAACGAGCGGGCAATGAGTGGGCAATGAGCGGCCCATGAGCGGCCCATGAGCGGGACAGGAAGCACCGCATCAAGCCAGACACGGCCGCAACAAAGAATCGCATTAGAAATATTAAACAAGATATTCGATCGTAAGTTCGCGAGGAGATGAAGATGAATTCGAAGCAAGCACCGTATTACTTCGTGCCCGGCCCGTCCCGCTGGCCCATGCTGGCCGGGATTTCGATGCTGGTGACGATGATCGGCGCGTCGGCCTGGGTCAACGACAGCGCGTGGGGCAAGCTGGTCTGCCTGGTCGGCATCGCCGCGATGCTGGCCGTGCTGTACGGCTGGTTCGGCGATGCGATCCACGAATCCGAGGGTGGCCTGTACAGCAAGCGCATCGACCATTCCTACCGCTGGTCGATGGCCTGGTTCATCTTCTCGGAAGTGATGTTCTTCGGTGCGTTCTTCGGCGCGCTGTTCTATGCGCGCGTGATCTCGATGCCGTGGCTGGCGGACCTGGACCACAAGGTGCTCTGGCCCGACTTCTCGCCGCAGTGGGGCAACGCCGGCCCGGCGGGCGTGGTCGACACGTTCAACACGATGGGCCCGTTCCCGATCCCGACCATCAACACCGCGCTGCTGCTGGCCTCCGGCGTCACGCTGACGATCTCGCACCATGCGATCCAGGCCGGCAAGCGCAGCAAGTGCGCCATCTGGCTGGCCGCCACGATCCTGCTGGGCGCCGTCTTCATGGGCTTCCAGGTGTATGAATACATGCACGCCTACCAGGACCTGAACCTGAAGCTCACGTCCGGCATCTACGGTTCCACGTTCTTCATGCTGACCGGCTTCCACGGTTTCCACGTGACGATGGGTGCGATCATGCTGATGATCGTGCTGTTCCGGGTACTGAAGGGGCACTTCACGCCGGAGAACCACTTCGCGTTCGAAGGCGCGGCCTGGTACTGGCACTTCGTCGACGTCGTATGGCTGGGACTTTATGTCGTAGTGTACTGGCTGTAGGCGCGGGCTATAATCGGCTGTTGACAGCAAAGCCGCAGTGGCGTGGTCACTGCGGCTTTTTGTTTGGGTTTGTTCTTTGATACTTGTGAGTGCGCTTGCTTCCTACCGGATTCCCGTCGGCTGGATATAACCCATCCGGTTCAGCACGAGGATGATGATGAACAGCGCGATCGAGAAGCCCACGCGCAGCGCGAGGGCGCGTACGGTGCGGGGATTGCCGCCCTTGCCGCGCATCACGTAGAACAAGGCGGAGCCCAGGCTGCCGATTATCAGGATGAAGGCGATGGCAACGAAAATTTTCATGGTGGCTGCGGGCCGGAAGGGTGGAGCTTCATTGTAATGCGTATCGCTTTCCGCTTTAAGACCGTGCCGTTCATCGCAACGCTGCTGCTCGTGGTGCTGGGCATCGCGCTGGGCCGCTGGCAGGATGGCCGCGCCGAGGAAAAACTGGCCGTGGCCGCCGAACTGGCGGGCGGCAGCACCGCCGCGACCCTGGTGATCGGCGCGGCGCCGCTGGCCCCCGAGCAGGCGCAATTTCGCCGCGTCTCCGCCACCGGCACCTTCGTCGCCGACTGGCCCGTGTACCTGGACAATCGGCCCCACGATGGCCGCGCCGGCTTCTACGTGCTGATGCCGTTCCGTATCCAGGGCACGGCCATGCACGTGCTGGTGGCGCGCGGCTGGCTGCCGCGCGACGCGGTGGACCGCCAGCGCATTGCCACGTATCGGACGCCGACCGGCACCGTCACCATCGAAGGCGTGGCCAAGCCGAACGCCGGGCACGTGATGGAGCTGGGCGAGGCGCCGCCGCTGGCCGCCGGCGCGATCGTGCAGAATGCCGACGTGGCGCGGGTGGCGGCCGCCAGCGGCCTGCCGTTGCAGCCCTTCGTGCTCGAGCAGACCTCCGCCGACGGCAGCGAGGGCATGCTGCTGCGCGACTGGCCACGGCCCGACCTCGGCGTCGACAAGCACCGTGGCTACGCGTTCCAGTGGTATGCGCTGGCGCTGACGGCCTTCCTGTTCTTTATCATCAGCGGAACAATCAGTGGACAACGCAGTGGAAACAGCAGTGGAAAAAATGGTGGAGAAAGCAGTGGGACCGAACGCAGTGGAACAAAAGACAATCAGTAAGGCGCGTGGGCGCTGGAAGCTGTTCGCCGTGCTGGCCGTGTGCGCCTCGCCGCTCCTGGCCTCCTATTTCACCTACTATGTGCTCAAGCCATCGGCGCGCAACAACTACGGCACGCTGATCGACCCGCGCACCGTGCCGATGCCGGCAATGGCCACGCGCACGCTGGCCGGCGATCCCGTCACGCTGGAATCGCTGAGCGGCAAGTGGATCATGCTGAAGGCCGGCGGCTCCGATTGCCGGCAGGCGTGCCAGGACCAGCTGTTCACCATGCGCCAGCTGCGCACGATGCAGGGCCGGGAACGCGAACGCATCGAGCGGGTGTGGCTGATCACGGACGAAGAGCCGCTGGAAACCATGCTGCTGCGCGTGAACGACGGTACCCGCATGCTGCGCGCACCGAAGGACATCGTCTACAAGTGGCTGCCGGTGGAGGCGGGCGGCAACGCGCAGGAGCACATCTACATCATCGACCCGCGCGGCAACCTGATGATGCGCTTCCCGAAGAATCCGGACCCCGCGAAGATGAAGAAGGATATCGGCAAGCTGCTGAAGGCATCGGCGATCGGATAAGCGGCCGGCCGGACAAAGGAACATCATGCATCACACCACGCTGGCCCAGATGGCCATCACCGCCCTGATCGTCGCGCTGCTGCCGCTGTCGATCGTGTTCATTTCAAGGGATGTCAACAAGTACCGCAAGCTGGTGTGGATCAGCGTGTTCATCACCTTCGACCTGATCGTGTTCGGCGCGTTTACCCGGCTGACCGACTCGGGCCTGGGCTGCCCGGACTGGCCGGGCTGCTACGGCCTGGCCAACCCGTTCCTGGCGCACGAGGAAATCCGCGCCGCCGAGGCGTTGATGCCGACCGGCCCGGTGACGATGTTCAAGGCCTGGGTCGAGATGATCCACCGCTATTTCGCGATGGCCATCGGCGTGCTGATCATGGCGATGATGGCGGTGGCCTGGTACCGCTGGCGCCGCGAGCGCAAGGCCGGCTACCATCCGGGCTATCCCACCTTGCTGTTCTTCTTCGTCTGCCTGCAGGGCGCGTTCGGCGCCTGGACCGTCACGCTGAAGCTGCAGCCGGTCATCGTCACCATCCACCTGCTGCTGGGCATGGGCCTGCTGGCGCTGCTGGCCTGGTTCGGCGGCCGGCAGGACCATGCGATGACGCCGTTCGGTCCGGCCGGCGTGCCGGCCCCCACGCTGCGCACCATCCGCCGCCTGGCCGTATTGTCCGGCATGGTGGTATTCGTGCAGCTGTTCCTGGGCGGCTGGGTCAGCACCAATTACGCGACGCTGGCGTGCATGGAGTTTCCGCTGTGTGGCGGCGGCAAGGTAATTCCCGAGATGGATTTCCAGCACGGCTTCCACCTGTGGCGCGAACTGGGCAAGACCAAGGCCGGCCATTACCTGCCGTTCTCCGCGCTGACGGCGATCCACTGGGTACACCGCAATTTCGCGCTGGTGGTCTTCCTGGTGCTGGGCTATACGTGCTGGCGGGCGTGGCGCGTGCCGGCGTTGCGCAAGCCGGCGCTCGGCATCGCCATCGTGCTGGTGCTGCAATTCCTGACCGGCGTGGCGACGATCTACCTGAACTTCCCGCTGACGATCGCCGTGCTGCATAACGCCGGCGCCGCTCTCCTCGTGCTTTTCCTGACCATGGTAAACTATCGGGCCAGTTTTTCGACCCCCACTCCATGACCGCCCAAGCCGCAGCCCACCGCCAGACCAGCCGCATCGCCCAGTACTGGGCGCTGACGAAGCCCCGCGTCACGCAGTTGGCCGTGTTCTGCGCGGTGATCGGCATGTTCCTCGCCACCGACGGCTTGCCGGACTGGCGCGTGGTGGTGGCCGGCACGATCGGCATCTGGCTGCTGGCCGGCGCGGCGTTCGCCGTCAACTGCCTGGCCGAGCGCGAGATCGACGCGCGCATGGCGCGTACCGCGCGCCGCCCGATGGCGCGCGGCGAAATCACGCCGACGCAGACGATGGTCTTCTCCAGCATCATCGGCGGCGCCGGCATGTGGATCCTGTATGCGCTGGTGAATCCGCTGACGATGTGGCTGACCTTCGTCACCTTCGTCGGCTATGCCGTCATCTACACGATGATCCTGAAGCCGGCGACGCCGCAGAACATCGTCATCGGCGGCCTGTCCGGCGCGATGCCGCCGGCGCTGGGCTGGGCCGCCATCGCCAACGAGGTGCCGATGCAGGCCTGGCTGCTGGTGCTGATCATCTTCCTGTGGACGCCGCCGCATTTCTGGGCGCTCGCGCTGTACCGCCGCGACGATTACGCGAAATCGGGCCTGCCCATGCTGCCGGTCACGCACGGCATGGCATTCGCGCAGTTCCACGTCTTCCTGTACTCGATCGCGCTCGCCGCGACGACGCTGCTGCCGTTCGCGGTCGGCATGAGCGGCCTGATCTACCTGGCCAGCGCCATCGTGCTCGATGCCGTCTTTCTGTGGTATGGCTGGCGCATCTGGCGCAACTACAGCGACCTGCTGGCGCGCAAGGCCTTCGCGTTCTCGATCCTCTACCTGGCGCTGCTGTTCGGCGCGCTGCTGCTCGATCACTATATCCGGATCACCTGACATGAAAAAACTGCTCGCGGTGCTGTTCCTCCTGGCCACCCTGGTCGCCTGTTCCGAGAAGCGTGCCAGCTTCGTGAATACCGACATCACGGGCATCGACTACGCCAAGGGCTTCTCGCTGAAGGACCACGACGGCAAGCCGGTCACGCTGGAAAGCTACAAGGGCAAGGTGGTGGTGATGTTCTTCGGCTTCACGCAGTGCCCGGACGTGTGCCCGACCACGATGGCGGAAATGGCCGCGGTGATGAAGGAGCTGGGCCCGCAGGCGAAGGATGTGCAGGTGCTGTTCGTGACGCTGGACCCGGAGCGCGACACGCCCGAACTGCTCAAGCAGTACGTGCCGGCGTTCGACCCGGGCTTCGTGGGCCTGTACGGCACGCCGGCCGAGATCGCGCAGACCGCCAAGGAATTCAAGGTGTTCTACAAGAAGGTGCCGGGCAAGGACCCGGCCCAGTACTCGATCGATCACACCGCCGGCAGCTACGTGTTCGACAAGCAGGGCAGGGTGCGCCTGTTCCTGCGGCACGCGCAGGGCGCCCAGCCGGTGGTGCACGACCTGAAGCAGCTGCTGTCCTGATTCCCGCCGCGGTACACGAAGGGGGGCGCGGTGCCGTCCTCCTGATGCCGCTCTCCTTGTGCCGCTCTCCTTATGCCGCTCTCCTTGTGCCGCTCTCCTTTTGCCGCTCTCCTTGTCCCGCTCTCCTTATGCTGCCCTCCTGAAGCGGCTTTCCTGATGCTGCCTTCCTGCTAACCTTGCATCCTTTGCAGGGCGCCCCCATCTGCCGGGCAACCCTGGAGGATGCCGCCGCATGGAAAAGCGCTTTCAACCCTATACCCGCCTCGCGGCGATCGTGTTCCTCGTGGTCGGCTGCCTGTGGGTGCTGCGGCCTTTCCTGCCGGCCGTGCTGTTCGCCTGCGCGATCACGATCTCCAGCTGGCAGCTGTACCTGCGCCTCCTGAACCGCATGAACGGCCACCGCACGCTGGCCGCCACCGTGATGACGGTATCGCTGGTCCTCGTGATCATCCTGCCGCTGGCCCTCGTGACATGGAACGTGGCCGACAATGCCGGCAACGTCTACCGCGCGCTGCGCGATGCGCTGGCTTCCGGCACCATGGTGGCGCCGGACTGGCTGCGCGGCATCCCCATCGTCGGCGAGACCGTCTACAACTACCTGCAGAACCTGATCAGCAGCCGCGAGCAGCTGATCGACACGGCCAAGCGCCTGGTGGAGCCGGCCCGGCACTTCCTGCTGGGCGGCGGCCTCGTGCTGGGCAGCGGCGTGGCGCAGGTGAGCCTGGCGGCCTTCGTCAGCTTCTTCCTGTACCGCGACGGCCATACGCTGCTGAAGGCCCTGTCGATCGGCATGGACAAGATCATGGGCGAGCACGCGCTCGAGGTGGCCGATACCGTCAGCCGCACCGTGCGCGGCGTGATGTACGGCTTGCTGGGTACCGCGCTGGCGCAGGCCTTCGTTGCCGCCGTCGGCTTCATGATCGCCGGCGTGCCGGCCGTCGCGCTGCTGGCCGTGGCCACGTTCCTGTTTTCGCTGATCCCCGTGGGACCGCCGCTGATCTGGGGCGGTGCCGCGATCTGGCTGTTCTACCAGGGCAGCACCGGCTGGGCCATCTTCATGGCCGTGTGGGGCGTGTTCCTGATCAGCGGCGTCGACAATGTCGTCAAGCCCGTGCTGATCAGCCGCGGCTCCAGCCTGCCCTTCCTGCTCGTGCTGCTGGGCGTGCTGGGCGGCGTGATCGCCTTCGGCTTCGTCGGCCTGTTCATCGGCCCGACCCTGCTCGCCGTGGCCCTGGGACTGCTGCGCAACTGGACCAACGTCAACCCCGTCACCCCGCACCGCCCCGGCCACGAGCACGGCGAAGCCGCCCCCTGAAACGTTGCAAAAAAAACGGTGACAGTCACCATTTAAAACGAAACGTTGCAAGAAAAACGGTGACAGGCTCCGATTAAAAAAAACCGGTGACAGTGCTCCCATTTCGCGAAAACTTTCGAAACGGTTTCGAAAATAATCGGAGCCTGTCCCCGGTTTTCGAATTCAGCCCAATAGCGGATGCCTGGGGCGGACCCGTCGGGCCTGGCCCAGGTTGCGCCTTGGGTGAGATCATGCCTCCGCTACCGGGGAAAAACCGGTGACAGGCTCCAATTTCGGAAAAAACCGGTGACAGGCTCCGATTTCGAGAATGTTTCGGAACGGTTTCGAAATTAATCGGAGCCTGTCACCGGTTTCGAAAATAATCGGAGCCTGTCCCCGGTTTTGAGGGTCACGCCTTGGGTGACATCGCGTCTGCGCTACCGGGTCAGTTCAGCAGGGTCTTCACCAGCGTGCGGCCGTCGGGCAGGGTGCTTTCCTGCCGGACCATCAGCTGCGTGCCCTTGGCGTACCAGAACTTCGACACGCTGCCCGGCTGGTTGTAGTCGGTGGTGACGATCCAGCAGTCGACGGGGCCGGCGGGGCCGGCGATGGCTTCGCTGCCGGCGACCCGGAAGGTGTAGCGCGCGGGGGCGGCGGAGCCGCCGGCGTGGTAGAACACCAGCTGCGCCTCGTAGCCTTCGGCCAGCGGCAGCGCCTGCAGCAGTTCCATGTCGGTTTCGAAGTTGAACGCCGGCTCCTTCGATTCCACCGCCAGGTTTTTCTGCGCATTGTCCTGCAGCTCCGCCATGCCGGTGATCCGGTCGGCCGCGAACGTGAAGCCCTCGACGGTCTTCCTGCCATCCTTCTCGGTGATGCGCACATGTGTCAGCGGCCGGAACGTGGCGGTCTCGAAGGTGGATTCGAGCCGCTTCACGGAATGCGCCTTGCCCACCGCATCCCAGCGCTGGCGGATCTGCATTCGCTTGCCGTCGAAATGGATGTCGCGCTGCCAGATGTCGACCGCCATGTTGCCCTCGGCGGAACGCAGGTAGCGCAGGTAGCGGTGGCTGCCTTCCTTCAGCAGGTGGAAGCGGGGCAGCGCGGTGCCGACTTCAACGTATTGAGGCGCGGCGCCGGCCAGCGTGGTGGCGGCCAGCAGCACGGCGGCGAGCAGGGTCGATCGGAAACGCGGCATTCGGGTCCTCCACGGGTGTGAAAGACCTGATTATAAGGAAGTTATTACGGAAGATAACAAGAAGATAACAGGAGGATAGCAGGAGGCCGGCAGGAGAGAGGGGCCGGCGAAGGCGCCGCCGGCCGCTCCGGCGTCAGTCCTGTTCGTCCTCGGCGGTGCGCGGCACGCGCGGGATCACCTTTACCAGCAGGATGCGCGGGCCGTTCATCTTGCGCACCACGATGTCGAACGCATTGAAGCTGACCCGCTGGCCCTGTTTCGGGATGTCGCCCAGCTTCAGCATGATCAGGCCACCCACGGATTCCACCTCGTCCAGGCCCAGTTCCTCGTTCTCGATGTCGATGCCCAGCACCCGTTCCAGCGAGAAGATCGGCAGGCTGGCCTTGCCGATCAGCGAACCGTCGTCGCCGCGCAGCCAGTCGTTTTCGTTCAGGCGGAACTCGTCGTGGATTTCGCCGACCATCGCGCCCAGCAGGTTGTCCAGCGTCAGGAAGCCCACCGGCCGCTTGCCTTTTTCGCCGATCAGCGCGAAGTGCGGCGCTCCTTCACGGAAGCGGCGGAACAGGTCGATCGCCAGCGTGCGCGCGGAAATCGTCTCGACCGGCCGCAGGAAGGGCGTGAACGACTTGATCGGCTTGCCGCTCTGCTGCGCGAAGAACAGGTCCTTCAGGTGCACGATGCCGAGCACCGATTCGTCGTCGTCGAAATACGGGTAGCGCGAAAAACGGTTGCGCACCACGGTTTCCAGGTTCGCCTCCAGCGTGCGCGAAGCGTGCAGCGCGATCACCTCGTTGATGGGGCGCATCAGGTCCGACACGCGCAGCTGCGAGAAATCCAGCGTGTTGGCGAGGATGTTGCGCTCGTCCTTGTCGAACTGCTCGCCCGGTTTGCTGGTGCGCAGGATCAGCTTCAGCTCTTCGGTCGAGTAATGCGATTCATGGCCGCCCGTGCCGCGCAGGCCGGCCAGGTGCAGCACCATGTTGGCGCTCTTGTTCAGCAGCCAGATGGCCGGGTACATCATCCAGTAGAAGCCGTACAGCGGCACCGCGCACCATACCGCCACCGCTTCGGGCACGCGGATCGCCAGCGATTTCGGCGCCAGTTCGCCGACCACGATGTGCAGGAACGAGATCGTGACGAAGGCGAACACGAACGAGATGCCGTGCAGGATTTCGGGAGAAGTGACGCCGACGGCGGTCAGCAGCGGTTCCAGCAGGCCGGCGAAGGCGGGTTCGCCGATCCAGCCCAGGCCCAGCGAGGCCAGCGTGATGCCCAGCTGGCAGGCCGACAGGTAGGCATCGAGCTGGCCATGGACTTTTTCAAGGATGCGGCCCCGCAGGCCCTGCGTTTTCGCGATGGCGCGCACGCGGGTGCGGCGCAAGGTCACGATACCGAATTCGGCGGCAACGAAAAAACCGTTCAGTGCAACGAGGAGCAGTGCGAACAGGACCAGCAATAGATTATGCATAGGGCACACTTCGAGGTGCTTTCGTCACGGCGCGGCGTGGCGCGGCGGTGGTGCGAAATGCTTCGAAGCGGGTAGTTAAAACGCACATCTTAGCCGACCCGCCGCTACCCCAGCGCAATTTTCAGTCCAGCGGCCCCCGGCAATGGCCGCGATGCGCACAGAAGCCCTCCCAGTCCCGCTGCACTCCGCTCAGGCTTGCGGCATCACTCCGGTCGCCTTGCAGATCGCCAGCAGCCGCACGGCCAGCGCCGCTTCGCTGCGCACCCGGTCGCGCCGCGCCGCCAGCAGCGTGCGCTGGGCATCCAGCAGCGGCAAGGCATCCGACAGGCCCTGGCGATAGCGCACCGAGGCCAGCTCCAGGGCGGTGCGCGCGGCCTGCTCGCGTTGGCCTGCCGATTCGCGCCGCGCGCGTTCGGCCGCGTAGGCCGACAACGCATCGTCCGCCTCGTGCCAGGCGCGCAGCACGGCCTGCTGCCATGCGACGGCCGCTTCCTGCTGGCCCAGTTCGCGCAGCGTGACCGTGGCGCGCCGCACGCCGCCGTCGAACAATGGCAGCGACAGGCCGGGGCCGACCGACCACTGCCGGCTGCCCCATTCGCCGAATCGGCCCGCCGCCACCGATTCGGCGCCGAACGACAGGCCCAGCGTGATGCGCGGATACAGCCCGGCCCGCGCGATGCCGATCCGCGCCGTGGCGGCACGCAACGCGGCTTCGGCGGCGGCGATATCCGGACGCCGCGCCAGCAGTTCGCCGGGCACGCCCAGCGCGAGGTCGGGCGCCGGGCCGAGCGGTGCATCGTCGCCAGGCATCGGTACCATGTCGCGCACGGCGCCAGGGGGACTGTCGAGCAGCAGCGTCAGGCGGTTCTCGGCCTGCGCCTCCTGTTCCAGCAGGCCGGGGAGGGTGCCGCGCTGTTCGGCCAGCTGCGCTTCCTGGCGCGCGACATCGAGGTCCGTGGCCAGGCCGTTGCCGCTGCGCAGCCGGGCCAGCTGCAGCAGTTCCTCGCCGGCCGCCAGGTCCGCGCGGGCCAGCTGCAACTGGACCCGCGCGGCGCGCACCTCGTAGTAGTTGCGCGCCACTTCCACGGCCATGGCGAGCCGCACCTGTCTCTGCAGCGCCGCGGCTTGCGCGGCATCCGCCTCCGCGGCCTCCACCGAGTGGCGCACCCGTCCCCACAGGTCGGGCTCCCAGCTGGCATCGAAGCCCGCCTGCCACAGGCCGAACGGGCCGGCCAGGATACCGGTGAGACGGTCGCGCTCCGCTGCCGGCGCCAGTGCGTCGAGCATCCTGGTCGCCGCGCCGGTCTCGCTCTGGCGCTGGCGTGCCACGCCAGCCTGCGCGTCCAGACGCGGCCTGCCCGCCGCCGCCACCACATCGCGCTGCACGCGGCTTTGCGCGAACCGAAGTGCCGCCGCGCGAATGTCGTGGTTGGCCTGCGCGGCCCGGTTGAGCAACTGGCGCAGGACCGGATCGTCGAAGCGGGCGTAGGCCTGGCCGGCGGCGATGCCGGTCTCGCGCAACTGCGCGCTGCCGCCGTGCCAGTGCTGCCAGTCATCCGGCACGGCGGTGGCGGGAGGCGTGAACCGCGGCCCGACGCCGGCGCAGCCGGCCAGCAGCACCGCTGAAAGGAGGATCGATGGTGTCTTCATGGTGGTCTCACACGAGGCGGTGCCGGAACAGCCAGGCGGCGTACGGCAGCGTGATGGCGGCAATGACGAGCAAGGGCACCATGTCGTGCCGCACTGCGGCCAGCCCCGCTCCTTCCAGGTAGATGCGCTGCACCATGTCGATCGCGAAGCGCAGGGGATTGGCCCATGTCAGCGTCTGCATCAGGGGCGGCATGTTGCGCACCGGCGTCGTCAGGCCGGACAGCAGCATCAGCGGCATGACCAGTACGAAGGTGTACAGCATGGCTTGCTGCATGCTCGCGGCGACGGCCGAAATGGCCAGCCCGATGCCCACGCAGGCAACCGTGAACAGCGCCAGCGCGGCGTACAGCGACACCACCGAGCCGGCCATGGGCACCTGGAACCAGAAGCGCGTGACGAGCAGGATCAGCGTCGATTGCAGCAGGCCGATGCAGACCGGCGGCAGCGCCTTGCCGAGCATGATCTCGGCCGGCGTCATCGGCGTCACCAGCAGCTGGTCGAACGTACCCTGCTCGCGCTCGCGGGCCACGGACAGCGCCGTCAGCAGCAGCGTCTGCAGCATGCTGAGCGAGGCGATCAGGCCGGGCATCAGGTTCCAGCGGGTTTCCAGGTTCGGGTTGAACCAGGCGCGCACCGCCACCTCGAGCGGCGCACCGCGGCCGCCATGCCGCTCGCGCCACTGGCGGTTGAAGTCGGCGACCACCGCGGCGACATGGCTGGCGGCCGATCCGGCCGTGTTGGAATTGCGGCCGTCGAGGATCAGCTGCACCGGCACCTGTTCGCCCGCATACAGGCGCCGCTCGAAGTCGCGCGGGATATGCAGCACCAGCAGCACCTGCTGCGTGTCGACCAGGTGGCGCTCGGCCGCCGGCGTATTCGCGGTGGCAACCCGCCGGAACACGCCCGTGCCATCGAGCTTGGCGGCCAGTTGCGCGGAGGCGGCGCTGCGGCTGTCGTCCACCAGCGCATAGGGCACGTCGTTCAGGTCGTAGGTGGCGGCGTAGCCGAACAGGAGGCTCTGTACCAGCGCCGGCATGACCAGGATGGTCCTGCTCTTCGGGTCCTTCAGCACCGCCAGGAACTCCTTGCGGCACAGGTTCAGCAAGCGGAACCACAGGTCGGCAAGCGTGTCGTGCATGGCGTCAGTCCAGCCGCTTGCGGGTCACCAGGCGGGCGGCACCCAGCAGCAGTACCGCGTAGCCGGCCAGCACGGCGCAGTCGCGCACGATCAGGGGCCACACATCGCCGGCCAGGAACAGCGTCTTGAGCAGTTCCATGAAGTAGGTGGCGGGCAGGGCGTTGCCGATCCAGCGCACCACGGCGGGCACGTTGCGCAGGTCGAACAGGAAGCCGGACAGCATCAGCGACGGCATGAAGCTGGCCAGCAGCGCCACCTGGCTGGCGATGAACTGGTTCTTCGCCACCGACGAGATCAGCAGGCCCATGCCCACCGCCACGAACAGGTACAGCATCGATGCCAGCAGGATGATCCACAGCGAGCCCTGCATCGGCACCGCGAACAGCCAGCGCGCCGCGGCCAGGCACAGGGCCAGGCCGACCATGCCGACCGTGAAGTACGGGATGATCTTGGCCAGCAGGATTTCCACCGGCCGCACCGGCGTGACGAACAGCGCCTCCAGCGTGCCGCGCTCCCATTCGCGCGCCATCACCAGCGCCGTCAGGAAGGCGCCGACCAGCGTCATGATCAGCACGATCAGGCCCGGCACCAGGTACCAGGTGCTGGTATTGGCCGCGTTGAACCACATGCGCTGCTCGATGGTGACGGCACCGTTGGACGATATGACGGGCAATACTTCGGCAGCCAGCGCCGGGCCGCCTTCGCGGTCGAGCCGCCGCTGCGGCCACTGCGCCAGCGCGCCCGTGATGTAGTTGGCGATGATGGCCGCGCGGCTGGCTTCCGCGCCGTGGACGATCAGCTGGATGGCTGCGCCACCGGCACCCAGACGCGCGGAGAAATCGGCCGGCACGCGCACGATCGCATCCGCTTCGCGCCGTTCCAGCAAGGCCACGGCGTCGTGCATCGATGCGACGAACACGGGGCGGAACGCGCCGGACAGCCGCAGTCCCGCCACCGCGTCGTAGGCGGCGGGGGAGGCGTCGTCGAGCACCACCGCGACCGGCGCATCCTTCACGTCCAGCGACATGCCGTAGCCGAAGATCAGGATCAGCACGATGGGCAGGGCGATGCCGATCGCCAAGTTGCTGGCGTCGCGCAGCAACTGGCGGAATTCCTTGCGGGTCAGCGCCGCCAGGCGGCGGACGAAACCCCGGCTGCCGTTCATGTCGTGCATGCGCGGCTCCTTTCGACAATGGCGATGAAGGCCTGTTCCATCGTGGCGGCGCCGCCGGCCTGTTCGCGCACTTCGCCGGGCGTGCCCAATGCCAGCAGCCTGCCGGCATCCTGGATGGCGACGCGGTCGCAGTATTCCGCTTCTTCCATGAAGTGCGTGGTGACGATGGTGGTGACGCCGGCCAGCGCCAGCGCCGTGATGCGGCGCCAGAAGGCGCGCCGGGCCAGCGGATCGGCACCGCTGGTGGGTTCGTCGAGGAACAGGATGGCCGGTTCATGCAGCAGGGCGGCCGCCATCGCCAGCCGCTGGCGGAAGCCACCCGGCAGGCTGCCGGCCGGTGCGGCGGCCTGGCCGTGCAGGCCGAACTCGTCCAGCATCCGGGCCGTGCGCTGCCTGAGGCGCTCGCCCCGCAAGCCATACGCGCCGCCGAAGAAGGCCAGGTTCTCGGCCACGGTCAGGTTGCCGTACAGCGCGAATTTCTGCGCCACGTAGCCGATATTGCGCCGCGCCTGCGCACGGGCGGCGCGCAGGTCCACCCCGGCCACGCGGAGGGTGCCGCCGCTGGCCGGCAGCAGGCCGCACAGCATCCGGAACGTGGTGGTCTTGCCGGCGCCGTTCGGTCCCAGCAAGCCGAAGATCTCGCCGCGGCGCACGTCGAAGCTGGTCTTGTCGACCGCGGTGAAGTCGCCGAAGCGGCGCTCCAGGTCGCGCACTTCGATCACCGGGGCATGCCCGCCGTTGCTGTCGCTATCGCCGTGACTGCTGGTGCCCGCGACAGGCGCGGCAAGCGTGGCCGTGTCCGCGGCCGGCGACGCTTCCCCGCCGCCGCCGCGCAGCAGCAGCATGAAGCCATCCTCCAGCCGGGGCGGTACCGGCACGGCACCGGCGCCGCCGAGCAGTCGCTCGAGCGAGCCCGGAGGAGCATCCTCACGCAGGATCATGCGCACCTGCCCGCCCTGCGGCACCGCGTCCACCACGGTCGCCCGCGCATCGAGCAGGCGCGCCTGGAGCGCGCGGGCGCCGCCATCGGCCGGCGTGGCAAGGAAGGTGCGCCCGTCCGCCCGGCTGCGCAGTTCCCGGGGCGTGCCGGAAGCCAGCAGGCGGCCTTCATGCAACACGTGCACGGTGGCGCAGCGCTCCGCTTCGTCCAGGTAGGCAGTGCTGGCGATGACGGTCAGCGCTTCGTTGTCGACCAGTTCCTGCACGATGCGCCACAGTTCCCGGCGCGACAGGGGATCGACCCCCACGGTGGGCTCGTCCAGCAGCAGCAGCTCGGGCGAGCGCACCAGCGTGCAGGCCAGCCCCAGCTTCTGCTTCATGCCGCCGGACAGCTTGCCGGCCGGGCGTGCCGTGAAGCGCCGCAGGTCCATCATGTCCAGCAGGCGCTCGAAGCGTTCGCGGCGCGCCCGGGCCGGCACACCGTGCAGGTCGGCATACAGGTCGAGGTTTTCCTGCACGGACAAGTCTTCGTACAGGCCGAAACGCTGCGGCATGTAGCTGATCCTGTCCTGCACGCGTTGCGGCTGGGCGGCGACGTCGATGCCCAGCACGGTCACCGTGCCCGCATCGGGCGCCAGCAAGCCCGCGACGATGCGCAGCAGCGTCGTCTTGCCGGCGCCATCGGGGCCCACCAGGGCGGTCAGCGCACCGCGCGGCACCGCGAGGGAAATGTCGCGCAGCGCGGCGGTGGCGCCGAAGCGCTTTTGCAGGCCGCTGATTGCCAGCACGGGGTCCATGGTCAGCGGCGCGCGTCGATGTGCACGGTGGCGGGCATGCCCAGGCGCAGCCGGTCGGCCCGGTCGTCCGCCAGCACGCGCACTTCGTAGACCAGCGCGGTGCGCAGTTCTTCGGTCTGCACCGTCTTCGGCGTGAATTCCGCCACGGAAGAGATGTAGCCCACGCGGCCCGGCAGCGGCTGGCCCGGCTGGCTGTCGATCGCGATGCTGGCGGCCATGCCCGGGCGGATGCGGCCCAGGTCCGCTTCGGCGATCCAGGCACGCACCCATTTCGGATCGGCGATGGCCAGCGTGTACACCGGGCGCTGGGGCGAGGCCATGTCGCCCGGTTCCATCAGCCGTGACCGCACGATCGCATCCACCGGGGCGGTGAGCCGCGCTTCGGCCATTTGCCGCTCCATCAGGGCAATGTCGGCCCGCGCCGCATTCAACTGCGCCTGTGCCTCCGCCACCTCTTCCTCGCGGGCGCCGGCCTGCACCAGCTGCTGTGCCTTGCGCATGCTTTCCAGGCGGGCCGCGGCCGTGCGGGCACTGGCCTGGGCGGCGTCGAGATCCTGCTGGCTGACGGCGCGCCCATTGGACTCGCGCCACGTGGCGCGCAGGCGCTCCAGCTGGCGTTGCGCCAGGTCGGCGTCGGCCTGTACCGCGGCGGTGTTGGCGCGCGCCTGGGCCACTTCCTCCGGGCGGCTGCCGGCCCGCAGGCGGCGCAGCACCTGCTGCCGGGCTTCGGCCTGGGCGCGCGCCGCGTCGAGCCGCAGCGCCAGCGTGCGGGTATCGAGTTCCCCCAGCATCTGGCCCGCGACCACGCGCTGGCCTTCGTCGACCGCCAGGCGGGCAATGCGCTCGCTGGCATTGAACGCCAGCGATACCTGGCGCAACTCCACGTTGCCATGCAAGACGATCGCATCCGGGTTGCGCGGCGGGTGGCTGGCATGCCACCAGTACCAGCCGCCCGCCGCCAGCGCAACGGCAAGCGCGGCGATGCCGATCTTCCTTCGTTTCGATGGCGTGGCGGGGGCGGCGGCTTGTTGTGGAGAGGGCGCGGTCATCATCGGCTCCAGAGGTGTGACGTCTTTATATCAAATTGAAATTTGAATTTCAATCAGATTCGTCGCGGGCTGTCGTACAATTGCCGCATGTTGAGTTCGACCCGTCACCCCGCCGCCCGTTCCGGCAGTGCCCACGGCAATGCCACCCGCCAGCAATTGCTCGCTGTCGCGGGGCAAGTGTTTGCCGAGCGTGGCTATGCCGACGCCACCAGCAAGGAAATCTGCGCGCGCGCCGGCGCCAACGCGGCGGCCGTCAACTATCACTTCGGCGGCCGCGAGCAGCTCTACGAGGCGGTGCTGATCGAGGCGCACCAGCACCTGGTAACTTTGGAAGCCATGCAGCAGGCGGCGGCGATGGATTGCGCGCCGCGCGACAAGCTGCGCGCCGTGCTGGCCGGGATCGTGCAGCGCGCCGTCGCTCCCGACGCCCACTGGGCCACGCGCGTGCTGGTGCGCGAACTGCTGTCGCCCACGGCCGGCATTTCCGCGCTGGCACAGAAAGCCGTCGCGCCGAAGGTGCGCGTGATGATGGGGGTGGTGTCCGACATCCTGGGCTTGCCGCCGGAAAGCCCGGGGCTGCAGCGCAGCCTGTTCCTGCTGATGGGGCCGTGCATGGCCCTGCTGCTGGCGCCGCCCGCGCTGCGCAGCGAAGTATTGCCGGCGCTGGCGAACGAGCCGGCCGGCCTGGTCGACGACATGATGTGCTACGCCGAAGCGGGGCTGGCCGCGATCGCGCGGCGCTACCGGCCGACCGGCGGCGCGCCTGCACCCGCTTCTACATCCGCTCCTACATCCGCTCCTGCCCCCGCCTCTAAACCGGCTTCTACATCCGCTTCTAAACTCGTTTCTAAACCGTAAACAGCCCCGTATTGGCGGCCATGATCGCTTCCACCGCCGGGTGCTTGATGCGCCGCTCGCTCGAGATCGCGTAGAACTGTTCGCGCAGTTCGGTGGCGGCGCCGGCGGGCACCGCGCCGTACTGCGCCTGGATATCCGGTTCCAGGCCGGCCGGGGCGAAGAACAGGCCCAGGCCGTCGCGGGCGAAGGTGGTCAGCATGGCGTTGTCCTCGAATTCGCCCACCACTTCCGGCCGCACGTCGTGCTTCAGCAGCCACTCGTCGATGCGCCCGCGCAGCGCGTTGTTCCGCGTCGGCAGCAGCATCGGCGCCTGATTCAGGTTGCGCGGGAAGTTGCCGCCCAGCCGGTGCACCAGCTCCTTGGTGCCGAAGACCAGCATTTCACTTTCCCCCAGCAGGTGGTTATAGACGCGCAGGCTGGCCGAGGCGCGCACCGAGCGGTCGGTCAGCACCACGTCGAGCTTGTGCAGCGCCAGGTCGGCCAGCAGCGATTCGAATTCGCGCTCCACGCACACCAGTTTCACGGGTACCTTCATGTTGAACGCCGCCCGCAGCAGGCGGTACGCGATCAGCTTCGGCAGCGAGTCCGAGATGCCGACGGTCAGGCGGGTGCGCCCGGCGTCGGCTTCGTTGAGCGCTTCCTGCATGCGGTCGCCCAGTTCGAAGATCTGCTCGGCATAGGTCAGCGCCACGCGGCCGGCCTCGGTGGGCACCAGGCGCCGGCCCTGCTGTGTCAGCAGCTGCTTGCCGACCGACTGCTCGAGTGCCGCGAGCTGCGCGCTGATGGTCTGGATGGCCAGGCCCAGCCGCTCGGCCGCGCGTGTGACACTGCCTTCCGCGGCCACCACGCGGAAGAAATACAGGTGGCGAAAATTGATGCCGCTGGTTTTCATGGTTTCGATTTTTGCGCAGTAATGTTCATATTATCTTCTATTTTTATATTCAAATGTTTCCTCTACACTGCTTGACATTGATCAAGCAACAAGTGATCGGCAGAACCAGGCGGGCGGCATCGCCCGCGATGAATCGCGGCGCGCTACAGACACCAGTCGCGCCGGATAAGCAACAAGGGTGTCCTACTAACTGAAGGAGTATTCGATCATGGCAATCAGTCTGCAAAAAGGCGGCAACGTCAACCTGAGCAAGGAAGCTCCCGGCCTGTCGCAATTGACGATCGGCCTGGGCTGGGACGTGCGCACCACCGATGGCGCGGCATTCGACATCGACAGCTCGGCATTCATCCTGAAAGCGGATGGCAAGGTGCGCAGCGACTCCGACTTCATCTTCTACAACAACCTGAAATCGACCGACGGCGCCGTGCAGCACTCGGGCGACAACCGCACCGGCGAGGGCACGGGCGACGACGAGACCGTGCAGGTCGACCTGTCGAAAGTGCCGGCCGACGTGGACAAGATCGCCGTCTGCGTGACGATCCACGATGCCGACACCCGCCGCCAGAACTTCGGCCAGGTGCAGAAGGCCTTCGTGCGCTGCGTGAACACCGCCAACAACCAGGAAGTGGCGCGCTACGACCTGTCCGAGGACAGCTCGACGGAAACCGCAATGGTGTTCGGTGAACTGTACCGCAGCGGCAGCGACTGGAAGTTCCGCGCCGTGGGCCAGGGCTTCGCGGGCGGCCTCGCCTCGCTGGCCACCAGCTACGGCGTAGCGGTCTAAGCGTGCCTTGCCGGCGGTCGGCCGCCGGCAGGGTTCAATGAGCAGAGAACGAGCAGCACTACGAACAGCACTACGAGCAGCACACCAAGGAGTCAGACATGTCAGTGAATTTGAGTAAGGGCCAGAAGATCTCTCTGGACAAGGAAGCCGGCGGCGCGCTGTCGCACGTGACGATGGGCCTGGGCTGGGATTCCGTGAAGAGCAAGGGTTTCCTCGGTTTCGGCAGCAAGAGCGCCGACGTCGACCTGGATGCTTCCTGCCTGCTGTTCGACGAGGCCAACAAGCCGGTCGACACGGTATGGTTCCGCCAGCTGAAGAGCCGCGACGGCAGCGTCGTGCACTCGGGCGACAACCGCACCGGCGCCGGCGATGGCGACGACGAGCAGATCAGCGTCAGCCTGCAGCAGGTGCCGGCCAACGTGAAGAGCATCGTGTTCACCGTAAACAGCTTCACCGGCCAGAGCTTCGCGCAGGTGCAGAACGCCTATTGCCGCCTGCTGAATGCGAACAACGGCAAGGAAGTGGCACGCTTCGACCTGTCCGTGCAGGGTTCGCACAGCGCCCAGATCATGGCCAAGCTGTATCGCCACAACGGCGAATGGAAGATGCACGCGATCGGCGAGAACGGCACCGGCCGCACGTTTGACGAGCTGCTGCCGCAAGTCGCGCAGCACCTGTAATACCCTGCGGCCCGATGGGCCGCGCAGGCATGGCGCATGCCATGCCCCAAGCCGCGGTGGCCCGGTGCCGCCGCGCGAAGACATGCAGTCGGATGACAGCAAACGCCGCAGCGAAGACGCCGCGGCACGTACCGTGTTTCACCTGCGCCTGCCCCATGGCGCGCTTCCCTTTGCGGTGGTCCGGTCAACCGGCCACCGCTTTTTTTTCGGTTTTCAGTTTATTCTCGTGGTCTCGTGCACCGCGCCCCGGCAGCCGATCATTCCAACAAAGAGGACATATGCGAGTCTGGTACAACCGAACGTTTTCATCGATCTACAACGCGATGACGCTGATCCGGCAGCATGACCGCGCCGGCCGGTATCACCTGCTGTACACGGCGGGCAGCCGGACCGTGGCGGCGGGCGCGGCCCACGCGTTCGAACCGGAACCGCCCCTGAAGGGCGACGAATACCTGGAATGGTGCCTGGACTTCTGCCAGCGCCGCGACATCGGCATCTTCGTGCCGCATCGCGAGGCGGCCCTGGTCAGTGCCGCGCGCGAGCGCTTCGCCGCCGTCGGCACGCGCGTGATGGCGGTGGCCAGCGCCGACGTGCTGGCACTGCTGCACGACAAGGAACGTTTCTACGCGACGGTGGACCTGCCCATGGCGCCGCCGCCGGAAACGGTGCCGTTCACCACGGCCGCGCAGTTCGATGCCGGCCATGCCAGCTTGCGCGCGAAGTACCCGCAGCTGTGCGTCAAGCCGTCGAAATCCGTGTACGGGCTGGGCTTCGCCCTGCTCGATGAAGAGCGCAGCAGCGCGCAGATCCTGATGGCGGGCGACCAGTACCAGATCGGGCTGGACGACTTCCGCAATGGCCTGCAAGGCCTCGGCGAATTCCGCACCATGCTGCTGATGGAATTCCTCGAAGGCCTGGAATACAGTGTCGACTGCCTGGCCGACAATGGCCGCCTGGTCTGCGCGGTGCCGCGCCGCAAGCTGCTCAAGCCGGGCGCCGGGCAGGTGATCGATCCCCAGCCGGTGATCCTGGAGGCCGTGACGCGACTGGCCGCCGCGTATGGCCTGAACGCCGTATTCAACGTACAGTTCCGCGTGAGCAGCGGCCGCATGCGGCTGCTGGAAATCAATCCGCGCATGTCGGGCGGGGTCGGCATGGCCTGCATGGCGGGGCCGGCGCTGCCCTGGCTGGCGCTGGCGGGCTTCGACCGGGGCTATGAACACCTGGAGATCCCCGAAGTACGGGCCGGCATGCGTGTCGGCGAATGGCAGCATGCCGTGGAACTGGAGGGGGCACAATGAAGGGGATCGAATGAATGACCGTGCCATGAATGGCTGGGCCGCGCCCGGCCATCGCGAGATCGCGATGCCGACCGGCGTGCTCACCGTGCGCACCGACGCGGGGGCATACCCGCTGGACAGCCTGCTGGGTTTCGGCGCGCGCGCCAATGCTAGGCGGGGTTTCCTGTTCGTCAGCAAGGTACTGGGCAAGCACTGGCCATCGCGCCCCGCCATGATGCGCGAGCTGCACGATGCGCTGGCGGGCCAGCTGCCGGCCGCGCTGCCTGGTCCCGTGGTGTTCATCGCGCTGGCCGAAACGGCGATCGGGCTGGGGCAGGGCGTGTTCGAGTCGCACCTGCGGCGCCACCCGGAAGCGGAGGCGCTGTTCCTGCATACCACGCGCTACCGCATCGATGGCGTGCCGACCGTCGAATTCGCCGAACCGCACAGCCACGCGCCGCGGCAGTTCCTGCACCTGCCGGCCGATCCCGCGCTGCACCAGCTGTTCATGCGCGCGCGCTCGCTCGTGCTGGTCGATGACGAAGCGAGCACCGGCACCACCTTCCGCAACCTGGCCGCGGCCTGCCGCTCGCTCAATCCGGCGCTGGCCCACGTCCACCTGGCTACGCTGACCGATTTCATGGGCGCGCAGGCGGGCGAGGCGCTGTCGGCCGGTATCGGCCTGCCCGTCACGCAGGGCGCGGCGCTGCATGGCAGTTTCACCTTCGCTGCCGGCGCGAGCTTCCCGGAAACCGCGCCGGCGCAGGTGGTCGGTGCGGCCGGCGGCGTCGCGGTGGGCGGTGCCTTCGGCCGCGCGGGCCTGGCACGGCCCCTGGCCATCCCGGCAGCCGTGGTCGACGCGCTGGCGGCAGGCATCGCTCCCGGCGAGACCGTTCTGGTGCTGGGCACCGGCGAATTCATGCATCCGCCGTTCCTGCTGGCGCATGCGCTGGCCGGCGCCGGCATCGATGCCGTGGTGCAGTCGACCACGCGCTCGCCGATCCTCGAATGGGGCGCGATCGGCAGCCGCCTGGCATTCGCCGACAACTATGGCGAGGGCATCGCGAATTACCTCTACAACGTGCGGCCCGGCCAGTACGCGCATGTGCTGATCTGCCATGAAACCCCGGCCGACGATGCGCTGCGCGACCTGGCCCGCCAGCTTGGCGGCCGGCTGCTGCATTTCCGCTCGGAGGACACGATCGAGGGAGCCCTGCCTTGAAGAAGTTCCTTTTTGTGGACCTGGACGACACGCTGTTCCACTCGCTGGCGAAGTGCGACCCGGCCGACGTGCTGCAGCCGATCGCCTTCCTCAAGGACGGCTCGGCGAACTCGTACACCAACGCCCGCCAGCGCGCCTTCCTCGACTTGGTCGGCGAAGGCATGACGCTGATCCCCACCACCGCGCGCGACCGCGATGCGCTGGCGCGGGTCGATTATCCGTTCGCGCACTACCGGATCATCGACTTCGGCGGGATCATCCTGGCGCCGGACGGCACGCCCGACCGGGTCTGGCTGGCGCGCATGGGTGACGACATGGCCACCGCCCTGCCGGGCCTGCGCCAGGTGCGGGCCGTGATCGAGGACTACGCGCAGCGCGCGGGTTTCCCGGCCCGCATCCGGCTGGTGGAAGATCTCGGCCTGCCGTTCTACGTGAACGTCAAGGATGCGGACAAGGACCTGGCGCGGCTCGACGCGATCGAACGCGAGGCGGTGGAACCGTGGCTGGCCACGGCGGGGCAGGACTTCTGCCTGCACCGCAACGGCAACAACCTGGCGGTATTGCCGAAGCGGCTGAACAAGGCCCGCGCCGTCGACTACCTGCAGGCCCGGCTGCGCGACGAACATGGCCCGATCATGACCTTCGGCATGGGCGACAGCCGCTCCGACGCGCGTTTCATGGCGGCCTGCGATTACGCCATCATCCCGCGCGGCACGCAGCTGTCGGCGCTGGCCCTGGGGGCGCTATGAGTGGCGGAAACAGCGCGGCGAACAGCGCATCGAATGCCGGCGCCTTCATGCCGTTTTCCGGCAGCTACCGGCAGGGCGACGTGCAGTTCCTGCTGCGGCGCCTGCCCGGCCACGCCTTCGTGTCGGTCGAGGAAAAGGAAGCGCTGATCCAGTCCGGCCAGCGGCACTACAGCGAGATGCTGTCGGCCGAGCGGCTGCCGTCGGCGCGGCACCTGGCGCTGTTCGACGAGGCCTGCCAGGCCAACCGTGGCCGCATGGCGGCGGATTGCCTGCGCCTGGCGCACCTGGTCGCGGCACGGCGCTCGGGCCAGATCACGCTGGTCTCGCTGGCCCGCGCCGGCACGCCGGTGGGCGTGGTCGTGCGGCACCTGCTGGAACGGGTGCTGCACCGCGACGCCGTGCACTATTCGGTGTCGATCGTGCGCGACCGGGGCATCGACGAGGCGGCGCTGCGCACGATCCTGGCGGGCCACGTGCCCGCATCGATCGTGTTCATCGATGGCTGGACCGGCAAGGGCGTCATCGCCCGCGAGCTGGAACGTTCCGTCGAACGTTTCAACCTGCAGCATCGCGTGCGCATCGACGCGGGGCTGTTCGTGCTGTCCGACCTGGCCGGTGCCGCGGCCTGCGCCAGCTCGGATGCCGACTACCTGATCCCGTCGAGCATCCTGAATGCCACCGTCTCGGGGCTGGTCAGCCGCACCGTCGTCAATGGCGGCACCGGGCAGGGCGATTACCACGGCTGCGTGTACTACAAGGAATTCGCCGCGCACGACCGGTCGCAGGCCTTTGCCGACGATATCGTGGCGGCGGCCCTGGAAATCGCCGAGGCCGGCGAGCTGGCCCCGGTGCCGGTCGATCGGGCGCGCGCGGCGGCCACGTCGCGCGCCTGCCTGCGCGACCTGGCCGAGCGCCATGGCGTGGCGGACGTCAACCTGATCAAGCCGGGCATCGGCGAGGCCACCCGGGTACTGCTGCGGCGCGTGCCGCGGCTGCTGATCCTGCGCGATCCCGATGCCGCCGACGTGGCGCACCTGAAGCTGCTGGCGCAGGAAAAGGAAGTGCCGGTCGTGGTCGACCGGGCGTTGCCCTACCAGGGCGTTTCACTGATCAGGAGAGAAGGCGATGCATGACAAACCGATAGGTGCTTCGCTGTACGTACCCACGACACACCGGCACCTGCTCGAGATCGCCAATGGAGAACGGATCGCGGCGCTGCGCTCGGTCATCTTCTGCACCGAGGACGCGGTGGCGGAACGCGAGCTGGAGGCGGCGCTGGCCAACCTGGCCGCAACGCTGCGGGCGATGCGTGCGGAAGCGCGGATCGACCGCTTCGTGCGCGTGCGGAACACGGGCGTGCTGGCGCGCGTGCTGGCGATGGACGGGGTGGAAAAACTGGCCGGCTTCGTGATCCCGAAGGCCACGCGCGACAACCTGGACGAGTACATCGGCCTGTTGAGCGGCACCAGGCACCTGCTGATGCCGACGCTGGAAACGGCCGAGGTGTTCGACCCGGCGGAAATGCGCGCGCTGCGCGTCCGGCTGTCGATGCCGGACATCGCGCCCCGCATCCTGGCGCTGCGCATCGGCGGCAACGACCTGCTGGCGCTGCTGGGATTGCGCCGGCCCCGCGACATGACGATCTACCAGTCGCCGCTGGGCCCCGTGATCGCCAGCCTGGTGACGACGTTCCGGCCGTACGGCTTCCGCCTGACGTCCCCGGTATTCGAGCACCTGGACTGCCCGGCGCTGATGGCCCAGGAAGTGCAGCAGGACATCGCCTACGGCATGGTGGGCAAGACCGCGATCCACCCGTCGCAGATCGAGCCGATCGAACAGCACTTCCGCGTGCAGCCGAAGGAAGTGGCGATGGCGCTGCGCATCCTGGACCGCGACGCGCCGGCCGTGTTCAAGCTCGACGATTCGATGTGCGAAGTGGCCACCCACCGCAACTGGGCCAACGCCGTGATCGCGCGCGCCAGCCGGTTCGGCACGCACGCCGTGGCCGCCGGCACCGCCGGCAACGACGAGCCGGAGGCTCCCGTCAATCCCGTGGCGCATCCGTCGCCCGGGTGGACGGACGGCGACAAGCGTGTCAATGGTTCGGCTTTTGCGAAGTGAAGTTCACAATATCTACCATTTTCTGATTGACGTGTTTTCTCTACACTCCACCCTGTAAATCTATAACCGCATAAATATAGGGGAAATATCATATGAAGCACTTCAGGATCTCATTCCTGGTCACGGCCGTCTGCCTGGCGATTGCCGGGTGGTGGGGCTACCGGACCGCGGGTATCACCGGGGCGCTGTCGGCGCTCGGCATCGCCATGATTCTCGGCGTGATGGAAGTCTCGCTGTCGTTCGACAACGCGGTGGTCAACGCCTCCGTGCTGAAGACGTGGAACGACTTCTGGCGCAAGCTGTTCCTCGGCGTGGGCATCATCATCGCCGTGTTCGGCATGCGGCTGCTGTTCCCGCTGGTGATCGTGGCCGTTGCCGCGGACATCGGACTGACCGACGTGTGGACGCTGGCATTGAACAATCCGGACGAGTATTCGCGCCACCTGACCGAGCACCACGCGGAAGTGGCGGCGTTCGGCGGCATCTTCCTGCTGATGGTGTTCCTGAACTTCATCCTGGATCCGGAAAAGGAAACCCACTGGCTGGGTAACTTCGAGCAGAAACTGGGTTCGCTGGGCAAGGTGTCCTCGATTTCGATCATGGTGGCGCTGGCCACGCTGCTGGGCTGCATGACGCTGGTCGGCGAAGGCCAGAAGCTGGCGGTGCTGCTGTCCGGCCTGTGGGGCCTGCTGATCTACGTGGCGGTCGACGCCTTGTCGAACTACCTCGAGGCCGGCGAAGAAGGCGACTCCGGCGTGGGCGAGATGGTCAAGCGCGGCGGTATCGGCGGCTTCCTGTACCTGGAAGTGCTCGATGCGTCGTTCTCGTTCGACGGCGTGATCGGCGCGTTCGCCATCACCAAGGACGTGGTCATCATCATGGTGGGCCTGGCGATCGGCGCGATGTTCGTGCGTTCGATGACGGTGTACCTGGTGGAAAAAGGCACGCTGGACGCTTACGTCTACCTGGAACATGGGGCACACTATGCGATCGGCATCCTGGCGGCGATCATGCTGGCAAGCATGAAGTTCCATGTGCCCGAGATCTTCACCGGCCTGATCGGCGTGGCCTTCATCGCCGCCTCGGTATGGTCGTCGGTACGGTACCGCAAGCAGCAGGAAACCCTGGCCCCGGCATGACGGCCCGCAGGGCATCATCAGGGAACATAAGGGTGGCATAAGGACCGTCGGTTAAGGTCCCTCACAAGAATGGACGGGCAGCGAGCCCGTCCCGAACAACGCGGCGCGCCATCCGACACCAGTCGCGCCGCGCCGGAAGCAAGGTGTCTCAAACAATCGAAGGAGAAATCGATCATGGCAATCAGTCTGCAAAAAGGCGGTAACGTCAACCTGAGCAAGGAAGCTCCCGGCCTGTCGCAACTGACGATCGGCCTGGGCTGGGATGTGCGCGCCACCGATGGCGCGGCATTCGACATCGACAGCTCGGCCTTCCTGCTGAAGGCGGATGGCAAGGTACGCAGCGACTCCGACTTTATCTTCTACAACAACCTGAAATCCACCGACGGCTCGATCGTGCACTCGGGCGACAACCGCACCGGCGAAGGCTCGGGCGACGACGAGACCGTGCAGGTCGACCTGTCGAAAGTGCCGGCCGACGTCGACAAGATCGCCGTCTGCGTGACGATCCACGATGCCGAGGCGCGCCGCCAGAGCTTTGGCCAGGTGCAGAAAGCCTTCGTGCGCTGCGTGAATACCGCCAACAGCCAGGAAGTGGCGCGCTACGACCTGTCCGAGGACAGCTCGACGGAAACCGCGATGGTGTTCGGCGAACTGTATCGCAACGGCAGCGACTGGAAATTCCGCGCCGTGGGCCAGGGTTATGCGGGCGGCCTGGCGGCACTGGCCCGGAACTACGGCGTGGCGGTGTAAGTCATGCCCGTATTTACGATCACCGGCGAAGAGGATCCGTTCCTGCACGTGACCCTTCGCCACGGCGAGAAGATCTATTGCGAAGCCAACGCGATGGTCATGATGGAGGCGAACCTCGAGCTGAAAGGCAAGATGAACGGCGGGCTGGGGGCGGCGCTGATGCGCACCTTCGCCAACGGCGAATCGTTCTTCCAGCAGCACATCGAAGCCGTCAAGGGCGATGGCGACTGCCTGCTGTCGCCCACGCTGCCGGGCGCCATGCAGGTGCTGGACGTGGGCCAGCGCCAGTACATGATCAGCGACGGCGCCTTCGTGGCGGCGTCGTCGAGCGTGAACCTGAACGTGCGGACCCAGAACGTGGGCACCGCGCTGTTCGGCCAGACGGGCGGCTTCTTCATCACGGAAACCTCGGGCAGCGGGCAGCTGGTGGTCTCGGGCTTCGGCTCGGTGGCCACGCTGGACGTGGAAGCCGGCAAGGATATCGTGATCGACAACTCGCACGTGGTGTGCTGGGACAGCTCGCTGCGCTACGAGATGTCGGTGTCGACCAGCCGCAGCAGCGGCTTCCTCGGCAACCTGGTCAACAGCGTGACGAGCGGCGAAGGGATGGTGCTGCGCTTCTCGGGAACCGGCAAGGTGGTGGTGTGCTCGCGCAGCCGGGCGGCGTTCCTGTCGTGGCTGTCGAGCACCAAGCCTCAGTAAGCGCGCCCGCGAGCGTGGGCGGCAGCTGAGCATATCGATTCGAGTGCAGTGACGAGGAGGATGTCATGTCAGTCAATTTGACGAAGGGCCAGAAGATTTCCCTGGACAAGGAAGCCGGCGGCGCGCTGTCGCAGGTGACCATGGGCCTGGGATGGGACGCCGTGAAGAGCAAGGGTTTCCTCGGTTTCGGCAGCAAGAGCGCCGACGTCGACCTGGACGCTTCCTGCCTGCTGTTCGACGAGGCCAACAAGCCGGTCGACGCGGTATGGTTCCGCCAGCTGAAGAGCCGCGATGGCAGCATCGTGCACTCCGGCGACAACCGCACCGGGGCCGGCGATGGCGACGACGAGCAGATCAGCGTGAGCCTGCAGCAGGTGCCGGCCAACGTGAAGAGCATCGTGTTCACCGTGAACAGCTTCACGGGCCAGAGCTTCGCGCAGGTGCAGAACGCCTACTGCCGGCTCCTGAACGCCAGGGACGGCAAGGAAGTGGCGCGCTTCGACCTGTCCGTGCAGGGCTCGCACAGCGCCCAGATCATGGCCAAGCTGTACCGCCACAACGGCGAATGGAAGATGCACGCGATCGGCGAGAACGGCACCGGCCGCACGTTCGAGGAATTGATGCCGCAAGTCGCGCAGCACCTGTAGGCAACGATCACGGCGGCCACGGCCCTGCCGTGCCGCCACGCACCGTGTTTCACCTGCGCCAGCCCCATGGCGCGCTTCCCTTCGCGGTGGCCCGTACGAGCCACCGCTTTTTTTCGCGCAATGTTTCCTCAAACCGGGGTCAGACCCCGATTTCGGGAAACATTTCTTCAAACTGGGGTCTGACCCCGGTTTGAGGAAAAAGATTCGGGGACAGGAAGGAATACAGGCTTGCAGGCCTGTATCGTTACGCAGGCGCGAAGCATGCTTCGCAAAACCCCAGCTACACCCCCGAATTTGGGCAATACTTTTTGTGGTGGAGGCACAACAGTGCGGCGCCTTGCGCTATGCTGGCGGCCTTTGCCGAGGAAACGAATGCGCATCCTGCAAATGATTTTGTTTGTCGCTGTTTTCCTTGCCGTGCTGTGCGGGCCGGTGGTGCTCGCGGCGCGCAAGCTCGAGCGGCGCGGCTTTCCGGGTGCGCGGCGCTGGCTGCGCGTGATCGTGCCGGCGCAGCTGGTGGTGGCGCTGAGCACGATCGTGCTGGCCGATGAACTGGGCGAGCATGCGCTGCCCCTGTTGATCGTGGTGACGACGATCGCCACCAGCGTGCTCGGTGCGGCCGCGCTGTGGCTGATGCGCGCCCTGTGTCCGGCGCGCCTGCTGTAGCGCGCGCGGCACAGGCAATTACGCCAGGAAGAACTCCATCCCCCGCGCCATGGCGGGGAACGCCGCGGAGCCGTGGTTTTCCCGCGCGAAGAGCATGAATTCCGCTCGCGCTACGGTGCCGTTCATGGCGCCAAGCTTCACCGACAACGCCCGCGCCTCATCGATCATGCGCCGCTCGGCCGCGATCGCGTCGCGCGAGCCGGGAGCACCGCCGGCGGCCGGCTGTTCCAGCTCGCCGGCGCACAGCAGCACGGACGGCTTCACCGCCAGCGCTGCCACGCGCTTGTCGAAGCCTTCCAGCCCCGCCAGCACGGCGCGCTCGCGGTACCAGATCGACGGACTGGCGGCCAGATAAGTCTGGAACATCGCCGGCCGCGTGAACAGCGCGTGCAGCGTGCACAGGCCGCCGTACGAATGCCCGTACAAGGCCTGCCGCTGCGGATCGATCGGCGCCAGCGTGCGCACCAGCGGCTTCAGTTCCTGTTCGATGAAATCGAGGAAGCGCCCTGCGCCGCCTTCCGTAGCCGGGGCACCGGGCGTGGGCGGCGTGTAGTCGCGCCCGCGGTCCGGGTGGTAATCGTCGCCGGTCGGATAACCGATGCCAACCACCACCGGCGCCGCCTGCCCGGTGGCCTTGGCGCGCCGCGCGGCGGTGCGCGCCATCTGTGCCAGCATCGGGAACGAGGCGTTGCCGTCCAGCGCGTACAGCACCGGGTGGCCGGCCGCCGGTGCCGGCGTATCGGGCACGCTGATGAAGATGCGGTAACGCCCGCCGGTAATGGATGAAACCAGGTCGCGCTGGCGCGCCTGCGGCAGCACGACGTCTTGCCAGGCATCGCCGGCGCGCGCCACGCCGGGCAGCAGGGTGGCACCCAGCATGGCGCCGCCGGCCGACAGCAGGCGCCGGCGCGAAGGAGAGGGGAAAGAACTGGGGGAAGAAACAGCCGTCATTGCACGCAATTGGATGAGAATAATTCTCATTCTAACTCAGCAGGGATGAACTCGGCAGGCATGAATTCGGCAGGCATGAATTCGGCAGGCATGAATTCGGCAGGCATGAACTCGGCAGGCATGAACCCGGCAGGCATGAACCCGGCAGGCATGAATTCGGCAGGCACGAATTCGACATGCACTTTCAAGCCTGGATCGCGATGATCGCCCCGTTGTACACCGCGTGCGTGGCCACCGCCGCCAGCAGGCTGCCGTTGCGCCCGTACGCCAGCGCCGTGCACAGGCCCAGCACGAACACCGGCAGCATCGACGGCGGCGGATGCACGACGGCGAACAGCGCCGCGCTGACGATGGTCGCCGCCGCGAACGGCAGCGAGCGGCGCAGCCCGCCGAACAGCAGGCCCCGGAAGATGAATTCCTCGGACAGCGGCGCCGCCACGCAGGCAATGGCCAGCAGCAGCGGCAGCGCGATGGCGCCCTCCGGCCGCGGCAGTGGGATACCGAAGTGCCGCGCCGCCACCAGGTACAGCGCCGCAGCGGCGATCGCCGGGATCGCCCACGCCGCCCCGGCCAGCAGGGCGGGCAGCACCGGCCCGTGCCGGAACCTGGGCACGCCGGTTGTGCCCATGCGCCAGTACACGAAGCGCACCAGCGCCCACACCACGGCGCCGCCGATCGCCAGCGCAAGCGCCAGGTCCGGCAGCGCGGGCGGTCCGGCCGTACGGTGGATGACGGCCAGCGCGATCGCCTGCACGGCAAGGAACAGCAGCGCGGCGACCATGCCGTCGGCGGCGGACACGCGGGGCGGCGGCGCCGCGGCCGGGTCGAGCAGGTAGGGCAGGTGGTCGCGCGCCTTCTGCCACAGCGCCAGTGCCAGCGCGACCAGCAGCACGACCACGGCCACCCGGTGCGGCAGCGTGGTGGTGTACAGCGCAAAGCCGTACAGCCCCGCCAGCAGCGAATACAGGTACACGTAGGTCGGGCGGATGCGCGCGGTGGCTTCCTGCGCCAGCGGGTCGGAAGCCCACACGCCGAGCGCCACCGCGATCAGCGCGAACACGGGAATGCCGAGCGCCACGAGCGCCATCCTTGTCACCAGCCCGGCATCGATGCCCGGCGCGTAGCCGATGCCGATCGCGAACACGGCGGCCGGGTACACCAGTGCCAGCACCGCCCACAGCCGCGCCTTCTGCAGCAGCATGCGTTCCAGTGTGCCGGGGAAGGTGTACAGCATCCACAGCGCCTGGCCTTCCGTATTGATGGTCTGGAACGCGGACAGCAGCAGCACATAGCTGCCCAGCCCGAACGCGATGGAAGCCAGCAGCGCCTGGTCGGTTCCCAGCTGCGCCATCGCCTCCATGCGCCCGGTGAAGAACAGCTGGCTGCCGATGATCACCAGCGGCACGACCAGGCTTTGCACGAGGAAGGTGCGGTCGCGGCCCAGCAGGCGCAGCTCGCGCCGCTGCAGCGCGGTGCCCGGCAAGGCGCGCAACGATGCCGGCGGCGGCCGCTGCGCGCGTGCGGCTTCGCGCGAGCTGGCGGCCACCACGCCGGCGGACAACTGGCGCGCCAGCAGCGCGATGCCGGCCCACAGCAGCAGGCCGGCCTGCAGCGCCAGCAATGCGGCATGGCCGAGCGCGGCCGGCAGCGACCGCGCATCGAGCAGCTGGACGGCGAGGCCGGGCGGCGTCCACAGCGTCCAGCCGGGCCAGGCGCGGGCCCAGTCCATCGTGATGCCGCCGCGGCCCGTCGACAGGGCGATGACGAGGTAGATCAGCGGCAGCGAGACCACCGAGATGGCGGCCTGCAGGTTGCGCAATTGCGATGGCGGCAGCGTGAGGCGCAAACCGGTATCGACCAGCGTGCGCACCATCGCGGCAAGCGCGAGCAGGGCCACGGCGGCGGCCGTTGCCGCCAGCGGCGCGCTCCAGCGCAGGCCGGCATGCCAGCCGATCATCAGCATCGTCGGCCACAGCACCAGCCAGCCGGTGGGATTGGTGACGGTGCGTTCCAGCACCCGGGCCCACAGCAGGCCCTTGCGGCGTACCGGCAAGGTCACCAGCCATTCCAGGTCCCAGTCCGGCTGCGCCAGCTCGCGGCTGCCGAGCGGCACCAGCAGCGCCACCAGCCACAGCAGCCAGAGTTCCATGGCCAGCGCGCGCTGCAAGGGGGCGCTGAACGGCGCCTCGCGCAGCTGCGCCGAGACCGCGCGCCGCAGGTCTTCCGGCGTGGCCTGGCTGCCGCAGGCGCTGTGCGGCGTCAGCTCGCAATGCAGGTTCGTCAGGATCGTCTGCGACTGGAGCGCAAAGGCCAGCACCATCAGCAGCGCCAGCACGAGCGGCAGGATCCAGCGGCCGCGGCGCTTGCCCGCGGTGGCGGTGCGGCCCATGGCGGTGCCGGCAGCGGGCTTGCGCCGCATCGACACGGTGGCGAGGTTCAGCAGGCGTTGCAGGCGCAGCCGCGCCAGCAGCCAGGCCGCGCGCGCCGTACCGACGGGCAGTTCGCCGTTCACTGCGGCGCCGCTTCCGTTTCGTCCGTCAGGCGCAGGAACACTTCCTCGAGCGACGTGGCGCGGTCGTCGCGCAGCTCGTCCAATGCGCCGGTGGCCACCAGCGTGCCGCGATGGATGATGCCCACGCGGTCGCACATGCGCTGCGCCATGTCCAGCAGGTGGGTGGAGAGAAAGATCGTCTTGCCGGCGGCGGCGCGGCCCACCAGCAGGTCCTGCACGTCACGCGCCGCGCGGGGATCGAGGCCGTTGATCGGTTCGTCGAGGATCAGCACGGCCGGGTCGTGCACCAGCGCGCACGCCAGGCCCAGCTTCTTCTTCATGCCCATCGAGTAATTGACGGCGAATTCCTCGGCCACTTCGCCGAGGCCGAATTCGGCCAGCAACTCCGCGGCCCGGGTGGCGGCGGCGCGCCGCGGCAGGCCGTGCATCTCGCCGACGAACTGCAGGATTTCACGCCCGCGCAGGTAGTCGTAGAAGATCGGGTTGTCGGGCAGGTAGCCCACGTGGCGCTTCACGCTGGCGCCATCGGCATGGCAATCGAGGCCGTCGACCAGCACGCGGCCCCCGCTGGGCACGAGGATGCCCATCATCATGCGGATCGTGGTGGTCTTGCCGGCGCCGTTCGGCCCGAGGAAGCCGAACACTTCGCCGCGCCGCACGGCAAGGGTCAGCGGCCGCACCGCTTCGTAGTCGCCATAGCGCTTGGCCAGGCCATCGAACTCGATCATGTCGCTCCCGCGTGGATGGAGAGCGCCGATCTTATCATCGCGGCTACTGGCTGCGCAGGCTCATGCCGATGCGTTCCGTGCGCGGCGCCCAGTTGCCCTGGATGTCGGCGGAGACCAGGATGCCCTCGGCGCGGCCGATCAGCAGCGCGCGCGGCACGGTGCCGAACACGCGCGAGTCGCCGCTGTTGTCGCGGTTATCGCCCAGCATCAGGTAGCTGTCGCGCGGTACCGTCACCGGGCCGAAGTCGCGCATGGCCGTCACCTGCGGCAGGACCTGGATGCGGTAGCTGGCCTCGTTGCTGTGTTCGCGCAAGTGCAGCGCCGCCAGCTCGCCCAGTGCATCGATACGTTCGGTGCTGTTGCCCAGCACCGTGTAGCTGGCCTGGTGGCCGTTGATCAGCAGGCGCTCGCCGCGCATCTCGACAGTGTCGCCGGGCAGCGCGGCAATGCGCTTGATCAGCCGCGTGCCATCCTTCGGCGACGAGAACGTGACGACGTCGCCGCGGCGCGGTTCGCCGGTGCGCGCCAGCGAGATATCGGTGAGGGGGATCTTCACGTCGTAGGCCAGGCGGTTGACGAATACCACGTCGCCTTCGAGCAGGTTGGGCCGCATCGACGCCGACGGAATCGGGTTCCAGTCCGCCACGGCGGTGCGGAAGATCCCGAACAGCAGCAGGAAGGCAATGAACCCCTTGTTGGCGCGGATGGCTTCTTTCATGTGAATCTCCCTTGGATGGTGGTGGATCCTCATCATCGGGCGGCCATCTTAATCGATGCTTATTTAATCAACGCTTATGCAGGGGCAGCCCCGGGCGCTTGCGCGGGCATGCCCAGGGCCGCCAGCATGCGCCGCCGGCCCTGCGGGGCGACACCCAGTGCCCGGCTGTCGAGATCCTGCTCGACCCAGCCTTTCTGCAGGGCGAGCCGCAGCAGCGCGGCACCGAGCGCGCCGCCCAGGTGCGGCCGGCGTTCGCTCCAGTCCAGGCAAGGGCAGGCGAAGCGGCGGCGCTGGGCGCGCAGCGCGGCCATGTCCAGCCCCAGCTCGCCGAAGCGCGTCTCGCCTTCCGCCGACAGCACATACGCGCCATCCTCCTCGGCAAGCCAGCCCGCCGCCAGGAAATGATCGTTGAGCATGACGGCCAGCGCGCCCGCCATGTGGTCGTAGCAGGTGCGTGCCTCGCGCAGCCGGTCCGGCGTGTTCGGCACGAAGGGGGCGCGCTGCACGCCGGCCACGACGAGCAGCGCTTCCAGCGCGGCCGCCACCTCGCCGCCGGCCAGGCTGTAGTAGCGGTGCCGGCCCTGCGCGAGCTGGCGCAGCAGGCTATCTTCCTGCAGCCTTGCCAGGTGCGCGCTGGCGGTCGACGCACCGATCCCGGCCACCACGGAGAGCTCGGTGCTGGTGCGCGCATGGCCGTCCAGCAGGCTGCACAGCATGCGTGCGCGGGCCGGTTCGGCGATGGCGGCGGCGATGCGCGCCAGGCGGTCGTCGGCATTCGCCGTTGCCGCAGTCGTGATGTTCCTGGCGCGTGCTGCATCCATGATTCGGTCTCCAGCGAAGTATCGAGGTGGGCTTTTCAGGATACTGCATCCATTCGATCACGCAAAGGAACAGCATGGAACCCGATCACCCACCCGCCGACGCGGTGGCAGCCGTCACCCACCCGGACCCTTATCCGTACTACGCCATGCTGGCGGCGGACCCCGCGCCCCGCTACGACGAACGCCTGCGGCTATGGGTCGCCGCGCATCCCGCCACGGTGCGCCAATTGCTGGCGGATCCCGCCTGCCGCGTGCGGCCCGTGCAGGAACCGGTGCCGGCGGCATTGGCGGGACCGGCGGGCGACCTGTTCGGCGCCCTGGTACGGATGAACGACGGCCCGCGCCATGCCACGCCGAAGGCGGTGCTGCTGCACGCGCTGGCGGCGCTGCCGCAGTCCCTGGCGGCGGACCACGCGGCGAGCGTTGCGACGGCGATGGCGGCGGAGGTATGCGATGCCGCGACGCTGAACGCCTTTGTCCAGGGCGTGCCGGTGCGGGCAGTGGCCAGCCTGCTGGGCTTTGCGGACGGGGAGCTGCCGCGTGTCGCGGCGCTGGTCGCGCGGTACGTGGCGTGCCTGTCGCCGCTGGCGTGTCCCGGCGAGATCGCGGCGGGGCACGAAGCGGCGCAAGCGCTGCTGGATGCGTTGCGCCAGCTGGTCCGGCGCGCGCCCGGCACGGCCTTGCTGGCCGGCGTCACGCGGGAGCCATGGCCGGACGAGCATGCGCTGCTGGCCAACCTGGCAGGCCTGATGACGCAGACGCATGACGCCACCACCGGCTTGCTGGGCAATTGCATCGTGGCCCGCTTGCGCGGCGATGCCAGCGGCCCCGCCGCGCTGGTGCCGGCCGTGATGGAACACGATCCCGCCATCCATAACACGCGCCGGTTCACCGCCGCCGGCCTCGATGTCGCCGGCGTGGGCGTGCCGGCCGGCCAGGCGCTGTTGCTGGTGCTGGCGGGAACAGCGGGGTTTGGCGACGGCCACCACGCCTGTCCCGGCCAGACACTGGCGCGCAGCATCGTCACGCAGGCATTGCGGGCCTTGCGCGCGGCCGGGCCGTTGCCCCGCGCGGCATGGCGCTACCGGCCTTCGGTAAATGCCCGCATGCCCGTCTTCGTCGGGGAGGGCGGAGCATGATCGCCGTGATCTTCGAAGTCCTTCCGCATCCCGACGGGAAACAGGCGTACCTGGACCGCGCGGCGGCGCTGCGGCCGCTGCTGGAAGAGATCGACGGCTTCATCTCCATCGAGCGCTTCCAGAGCCTGGCCGATCCCGGCAAGCTGCTGTCGCTGTCGTTCTTCCGCGACGAGGCGGCGCTGGCACAGTGGCGCAACCTGGAGGAACACCGTGCCGCGCAGCAGGCCGGGCGCGGTGGACTGTTCGCCGGTTACCGCCTGCGCATCGCCGGCGTGATGCGCGACTATGGGCTGCACGACCGCGCGCAGGCGCCGGCCGATTGCCGCGCCCGCAATGGCTGAGGCCTTGTCCCGGGCGCCGCAGGGCTGGCGCCGTCAGTATTTCCAGTTCAGCGTCACGCTTGCGTTGCGCGGAGCCGCGTAATAGCTCTGGCTCCAGTACAGGCTCGTGAGGTAGCGCTTGTCCGTCACGTTGTTGACGTTGACGGCGACCGACAGTTGCCGGTCGATGTCGTAGCGCCCCATCAGGCCCAGCGTGGCGTACGACGGCTGGCGAATCACGCCGCTGGCTTCGTTGCGGTAGATGTCGTCCTGCCAGTTGGCAGTGGCACCCACGCGCAGCTGCGGCAGCGATGGTATCTGGTACGTGGCGGACAGGCGCAGCAGGCGGCGCGGCATGTAGGTCTTGACGGTGTTGCCGTCCGGGTCTTCCAGGTTCATCACCGTGAAGCCGGCGCTCGCCTGCAAGCCCTTTGCAAGCTCGCCCGACAGGTCGAATTCGACACCCTTCGATTCGGCATCGATGCCGCGGTAATACGATTTGCCGGCGCTGGTGACGCCGGCCTGCTCGGCGGTGTTCAGCTGCTTGGTCCGGTAGAGCGCGGCGGCGGCATTGAGTTTGCCGCCGAACCATTCGCCCTTGATGCCCGCCTCGGTGGTCCTGCCTTCCATGGGATCGAGCGTGACGCCGTTCGCATCGGTCTCGCTTTGCGGATTGAAGATCTCCGTGTAGCTGGTGTAGGCGGTCAGTGCCGGCGTCAACTCATAGGTCAGGCCGACGTAGGGCGTGGTCTTCGTGTTCGACTTGAACTTCGTCACGCCGTACGCGGTGCCGCTGCTGTCCGCCTTCGTGTGCGTGATGCCGGTGATCAGCTTCAGGGGATCGGTGAGATTGAAGCGTGCCGCGACGTAGGCGGACTTGCGCCTGTCGACATAGGAACTGCCGTCGGTCGACGCATCGAACGCGGGTTCCGGATAGTTGCCGGTCCACTGGTCCAGTGCCGGCAGCGCGGTGCCGATGCCCTGGCCGTAGTGCGAGATGTCCTCCAGCGTGGCGTGTGACCAGTTGGCGCCGAACGACAGGTCGTGTTGGCGGCCGCCCAGCGTGAACCGGCCGGTGGCGGAAGCATCGAGCAGGTTTTGCGCAAGCTCCGAAGCATACAGCGACGGGTAGGACACCAGGCCCAGGCCAGTCGCCGCATCCACCTCGCCATACGTGTAGAACAGCTTCCCGTTCGTGTTGGTGGTGCTTCGCGTGGCGGTGAGCTGGGCGCGCCAGCCGTTGCCGAACCGGTGGACCAGTTCGGCGAAAGTGCGCTGGTCGCTGACGTGGTTGCGGGTCCAGTCCGGCGCGGTCGAATAACTGGTCGGCAGGTCGGTCGGCGTGCCGTCCGAATGGATCAGCGGCAGCGCGCCCCACATGCCGCCCCTGGTATCGTTGATCTGGCTGGAGTGGCCGACGGTCAGCGTGGTGTCGTCCGCCAGCTTTGCTTCCACCACGCCATAAAACACCTTCTTTTTCGCCGAGTAGCGGTCCAGCCAGGAATCGCCATCCTCGTAGGCGCCGACGATGCGGGCCGACAGCGTGCCTTCCACGTTCAGCGCGCCGGAGATATCGGTCTCGACCCGCCTGGTGTCCCATGAACCCAGCGTGACGCTGGCCGAGGCCTGGAACGGGACCGTGGGGCGCTTGCGCAGGAAGTTGACGGTGGCGGACGGGTTGCCGGTGCCCGACATCAGCCCGTTGGCGCCGCGCACGACATCGACGCGGTCATAGATCGCCGTGTCCAGGTCGCCCATCACGAGGCCGAAGACGAATGGCGTACCGACGCCGTCGTACTGGAAATTGGTGATGTCGAAGCCCCGCGCCGTGTAGTACGTGCGGTCGTTTTCCACGCGCTCGACGGTGACGCCGGTGGCGGTTTCCAGCATGTCGTTGACGGAGTCGAGCTGGAAATCGTCCAGCCTGGCACGCGTGATCACGGAGACCGATTGGGGCGTTTCGCGCAGCGGCAGGTCCAGGCGTGCCGCACCGGTGCTGCTTTTCGCGGTATAGCTGTCCGCCTCCGCGCTGGCTTGCACGACGACGGTCTGCATCTGCTGCTCGGCGTCTTCGGCTTTCTCGGGAATCGGGTCGGCGTGGGCAACTCCGCAGAAGAGCGCGGCAAGGGCGAATGGCGTGGGGCGTGGCAAGCGGGTGGAGCGCGGCATGGTGTCCTGTCAACGTGAATGAGAATGATTCTCATACTAGCGACAGCGTCGACGCATGCCCAGCGCATGGCCCGGCAAAACGGGTAAAACTGCGTTAAGAAATGTGACCCGAGATGTGACCCGAGATGTGACCGGACAACATCAATGCCCTTTCTTTTGCACCAGCGCGCTGCCCACCCCGTGGCGGTGCCCTTCGCTGACGGCGGTCACGGTGCCGTCGGGGTTGAACACGAGCGCGTTGGCCGCACCGATCTCTTCGGGCTCGCTGGCCCAGCGCTGGCCAAGGCGCACCAGCGCATCGGCCTGGGCGGCCTCGTCGAAGCCGGGCTCGATGTCCGTGGTGGGGCCGTTGCGCTGCGACAGGCGGGGCGCATCGATGGCCTGGTCCATGCGCATGCCGAAGTCGACGTGGTTGACGATGGTCTGCAGGACCGTGGTGATGATCGTGGCGCCGCCCGGGCTGCCGATCGTGAACGCCGGCTTGCCGTCCTTCAGCGCGATGGTCGGCGCCATGCTGCTGCGCGGTCGCTTGCCGGCTTCGGGCACGTTCGGCCCCGGGCCGGAAAATTCGAAGTCGGTCATTTCGTTATTGAGCAGGAAGCCATGGCCGGGTACCACGATGCCGCTGCCGCCCCACGATTCGATGGTGAACGTGTAGGAGACGACGTTGCCGGCCTTGTCCGACACGGTCAGGTGGGTGGTGTGGGCGCTTTCCTGCCGCAGCCGTGCCGTGGGCGCCGGGCGCTGCGGCACGCTGGCATCCTGCTGGAACGGATAGGGATCGCCGGCGACGACCGGGCCGGTAGCCGCGCGGCCGGCGTCGATGAGCTTCCTGCGCTGCGCCGCGTACTCCTTGCTGAGCAGGCCGGCCACGGGGGCATCGACATATTCGGGATCGGCCAGGTAGGCATTGCGGTCGGCGAACGCCAGGCGGCTCGCTTCCAGGTACAGGTGCTCGGCCTGCGCGCGCGGCAGCGCCTTCAGGTCCCAGCCTTCGAGAAGGTTCAGCGCCACCAGCACGGTCACGCCGCCGCTGCTGGGCAGCGGCATGCCATACAGCTCATAGCCGCGGTAGGTGCTGCGCACCGGCTGGCGGATGCGCGCTTCGTAGTTGGCCAGGTCGGCCAGCGTGAGTTTGCCACCGCGGACGCTGACGCCAGGCGCCGTGGCGGGGCGGTTCACGGCGTCGACGATCGCGCGAGCCACCGGCCCTTCGTAGAACGCCTTCACGCCGCCTTGCGCCAGTGCGCGGTAGGTGCTTGCCAGGCCGGGATTCTTCAGCAGGGTGCCGGGCGGCGGCGCCATGCCATCCTTCAGGTACAGCGCGGCGGTGGCCGGGAAACGCCGGAACTTGTCGGCGTTTTCATCGACCAGCCGGGAAAAGTTGGCGTTCACCGTGAAGCCCTTGGCCGCCACGTCGATGGCCGGGGCCAGCACCTGCTTGAACGACATCGTGCCATAGCGGCGCAGCGCTTCATCCCAGCCGCGCACCGTGCCGGGCACGCCGACCGACTGGCCGCTGGCGACGACGGTGTCGAAATCCATTTCCTTGCCGTTGTCGAGGAAGGTGGCCGGGCTGAATGCGGCGGGTGCCGTTTCGCGGTGGTCGATCGTGACCACGCGCTGTTCCCTGGCCAGGTACACCACCATGAAGCCGCCGCCCCCGATGCCGCAGCTGAACGGGTCCGTCACGCCCAGCGTGGCCGCCGCGGCGATGGCCGCATCGATCGCGTTGCCACCCTTGTCCAGGATCGCCAGCGCCGATTGCGACGCCTGCTCGCTGATCGTGGCGACCGCGCCGCCGGTACCGGTCGCGACCGGCGTTTTTGCAATGGCGACCGTGCCGATGGCGGTCAGGACGATGGCGGCGACGAGGTGTCTGGTCATGAGCTGGTGGCTTGCCTGGTGGGTGGGCGGGCTGTCTGGGCTATGCGGGCGATCGTTACGCGCAAGCTTACCCGATAATCCGGTGGCGGCGCATCCACGGCGGGCGGTTCGGGCGGTTCCAGTTTTTCCAGCGCGAACGTCAGCCCATCCTGCGTGATGGCGGGTTTCGCGTTCGGCATGTTCTCGGCCAGCACGAAGTTGCGCGTTCCACGCGGGCTCGTCAGCATGAACGTGTAGCTGATGTAGCCGGCCCAGACGCACACCGCGCCCTGCCTGCAGCGGCTGTCGTTGATACGTTCGAGTTTCAGGTGGGTGCCCGGCGCCAGCATCACGCTTTCCCCCTGGCGCAGCGCGTAGCTGGCGCTGGTCTTGCGGGGTTTGTCGGCCACCGCTTCCGCCTGCGTGCTGTCGATCGAGCACGCGGCCACCACGCCAGCCGTCAGCGCGCAGCCGATAATTCCGATGAGCCTGGCTTGCATAGGTCCTCCATCCGGCAAGGACGTTCAGGTTATCAAATTGCTATGAAAATGGTCGCACTGCTGAGCTATAGCTGCCAGGAAAACATCGATTCGAGAACAAAAGTTGCAAAAAAACCCGTGACAGGCTCCGATTTTCCGCAGCCTGTCACGGGCCTTCAAGAAACATTGCAAAAGAATCGGAGCCTGTCACCGTTTTTCGGTCACCGTTTTTCGTCACCGATCTTCAGACAATAAAAAACCCGGCACGAGGCCGGGTTCTGCAGGGAGCGGGGCGCCTTACACGTAGGCGGCCAGCGCGCCTTTCATCTTCTTCAGCGCGGCCGATTCGATCTGGCGGATGCGCTCGGCGGAGACGCCGAATTCGTCGGCCAGCGTGTGCAGCGTGGCGCCGGAGCCGTCGTCGTTGGCCAGCCAGCGCGCTTCGACGATGCGGCGCGAGCGCGGATCGAGTTTGCCCAGGGCCGTTTCCAGGCCTTCCGACTGCAGGCGCGTCACCTGTTCCGCTTCGAGCACCTTGGTCGGCTCCGACAGGTCGGACGACAGGTAGGCGATCGGCGAGAACTTGTCGTCTTCATCGTCGGTCGGTGCTTCCAGCGCGATATCGCGGCCGGACAGGCGCGTTTCCATCTCGATCACTTCCTCGCGCTTGACGTCCAGCGTTTTGGCCAGCGCATCGATCTGGTCCGGCGTCATCGCGTCCAGGCCGGTCTTGTGGCTGCGCAGGTTGAAGAACAGCTTGCGCTGTGCCTTCGTCGTGGCCACTTTCACCAGGCGCCAGTTCTTCAGGATGTACTCGTGCATCTCGGCCTTGATCCAGTGCATGGCGTACGACACGAGGCGCACGTTCTGGTCCGGGTCGAAGCGCTTCACGGCCTTCATCAGGCCGATATTGCCTTCCTGGATCAGGTCGGCGTGCGGCAAGCCATAGCCGAGGTAGCCGCGGGCGATCGATACCACCAGGCGCAGGTGCGACAGCACGAGCTTTTCCGCTGCCTTCAGGTCATTGTTTTCCTTCAGGCGGCGGCCCAGCGAGACTTCTTCCTCGTGCGTCAGCATCGGCAGGCGGTTTACAGCGGAAATGTAGGCATCCAGGTTCCCCAGGTTGCCACTGAACCCGAGTCCCAGTGCACTACTGCCGGCTGGAACCAGGGCGGAAGGTGCGGACATGGTAGTCATTTTCATTCCTCGCTTGAAGGTCTTGCATGGTCCTGCTGCGGGATTGCAGCGCGACATTTGCGTACAGCATGCAACGTTGAGCTTAATTCGGTCTTAACCACCGGCAAGCACTTGCTGTCAAGACTTGCCGGCACTTTATCGTGTTCAACGTTGCGTTTGAACATATATTAGCACTCTCCACCGAGGAGTGCCAATCTCACTAATTCTATGGCCTCGATAGCCTCTTTGCTATGGCTCAATACTAATCGGTAGGGCTGGGGCGCGGCTCGGCGCGCCAATGTTACTGGGCAGAATTTGAGCTGGATCAAAGGTTGTAAGACAAGATTATCGACGCGGCGCGGCGGACTCTGTGCGTGAACGCACGATCATCCGGGGGCGGATGTAGGAGTGCAGCCAACGAGTTTGTACGTCGGCAGGAGGGGGTGGACAAAGAGATAAGGGCGGCCCGCCCGATTGCAAGAGCAGGCCGCCGGGAAAATTGCGTCAGGCAAGCCGGGCCAGTTGCCGGCGCACGGACAGCGCCGCGCCGACCAGCCCCAGACCAGCCGACAGTGCCAGCAGCAGCGCCATCGCCAGCGGTTCGAGCGGGGCCAGCTGGAATTCGGATGCGTACAGCCGGGCAAACTCGGCGATCGCCGCGTTCAGCGGATGCAGCGACAACGCCACCGCACCCAGCGCGACGGCGCCGGCGAACAGGCCCAGCAGCGCACCCGTGTAATAGAACGGGCGCTGGATATACGTATCGGTCGCGCCGATCAGCCGCGACACGAGGATTTCCTCGCGCTGCGTCAGCACCTGCAGCCGGATCGTGTTGAACACCACCGCGACGACCACGGTACCGAGCGTGGCCGCCAGCAGCAGCAGGCCCACGCGCAGCACGCCCAGCAGGGCGGCCAGCCGCTTGACCCATTCGGAATCGACCTGCACCGACTCGACGCCGGGAATGGCGCGGATGCTGTCCGCGATATCGTCCACGTGCGCGCTTTCCGCCGCGCTCTGGAAGGCATTGAGCCGCACGATATAACTGTCGGGCAGCGGATTCTCGCCCAGCGTGTCGATCACGCCGGCCACGCCGTTTTTCTCCTGCAGTTCCTCCAGCGCCTTTTCGCGCGGCACGAACACGATCCGCGCGTCCTTCGCCACCGCGCGCAGCGAACCGGCCATGCCTTGCGTATGCTCGCGCGGCAGGTCCTGCTTCAGGAATACCGACAGTTCGGGGTCGACGGCCAGCTGTTCGGACATCGGCCGGATATTGTCCAGCACCGTCACGCCGGCGAACGGCAGCGCCAGCGCGATCGCCACCACGAGAATGTTGAAGAAGAACGAGCCCGGCGAGCGGCGCAGGTGCCCCACCGCGGCGCCCAGCGCGAAGCCATGTTGACGCAGCCACACGCTCATGCGGCCTCCTTCAGCAGTTCACCCTGCTTCAGGTGGATCACGCGGCTGGCGCTGTCCAGCACCAGTTCGTCGTGGGTCGAGATCAGGCACGTGACGCCGGCCTTGTTGAAGGCGCGCAGCGCATCGAACACCTTGTTGGCGCTGGCGCGGTCCAGGTTTGCCGTGGGTTCGTCGGCCAGGATGATCTGCGGCCGGTTGACGATGGCGCGGGCAATCGATACGCGCTGCTGCTCGCCACCGGACAGGGCCAGCGGGCTGGCGGTGGCGCGGCTCAGCAGGCCCACCTTGTCCAGCGCGGCGCGGGCGCGTTCTTCCGCCTGGCTACGGGGCAAGCCGGTGACCAGCATCGGCATCATCACATTGGCCAGCACGGAACGGTCGGTCAGCAGCCGCTGCTGCTGGAAGATCAGGCCCAGGTTGCGGCGCAGGAAGGGCACGCCGGCGCTTTTCAGCCGGCCGATGTCGGTACCATTCACGGTCACCTGGCCCGACGTGGGGCGCTCCATGGCCGCGATCAGCTTCAGCAGCGTGGACTTGCCCGCCCCGGACGGGCCCGCCAGGTAGACGAGCTCGCCCTTGGCGACCGTCAGCGTGACGTCGCGCAGCGCGGTGGTGTCGGCGGTGTATTGCTTGGTGACGTTGACGAATTCGATCATGGCCGGTTTTTCCGTTCCCCAGCCATCAACCGAGCAGGGCTTCGACGAATTCTTCGGCGTCGAACGGCTGCAGGTCCTCGATCTTCTCGCCGATGCCGATGAAATACACGGGCACCGGGCGCACCCGCGCGATCGCGGCCAGCACGCCGCCCTTGGCGGTGCCGTCCAGCTTGGTGATGATCAGGCCGGTAAGCTGCAGCGCATCGTCGAACGCCTTCACCTGGGTCAGCGCGTTCTGGCCCGTGTTGCCGTCGATGACGAGCAGCGTTTCGTGCGGCGCCTGGTCCATGCCCTTGCCGATCACGCGCTTGATCTTCTGCAGCTCGTTCATCAGGTGCAGCTGCGTCGGCAGGCGGCCAGCCGTGTCGATCATGACGACATTGGTGCCCTTCGCCTTGCCGGACTGTACCGCGTCGTACGACACGGCGGCCGGGTCGCCCGATTCCTGCGACACCACCGTCACGTTGTTGCGCTGGCCCCAGATCATCAGCTGCTCGCGGGCCGCGGCGCGGAACGTGTCGCCGGCGGCCAGCAGCACGGACTGGCCGTGCGCCTGCATGTGCTTGGCGAGCTTGCCGATCGTGGTGGTCTTGCCGGCGCCGTTGACGCCGGAAATCATCATCACGGTCGGCTGGTGCCGGCCCAGCACGAAGGGTTTTTCAAGGGGCCGCAGCAGGTCGACCATCAAGGCCTTCAGCGCCACCTTGACGGCGGCCGCATCGGTCAGTTTGTCGTCCTTGACCTTGCGCTTGAGCGCATCGAGCAGGTATTCGGTGGCGTCGATGCCGGCATCGGACATCAGCAGCGCCGCCTCCAGTTCGTCATACAGGTCGTCGTCGATGCGGGCGCCGACGAACAGCAGCGACAGGTTGGCGGAGGTTTTCGACAGGCCGGCCTTGAGCCGGTTCATCCAGGATTGTTTCGATTCGGGGCGCGGCGCGGTTTCAACGTCGAAAGCCAGAGGAACCGCATCGGCAACGGCGGCCGGCGCGGGATTCGAAGCAGGGGCAGCGGGAGCCGGGATCGGCGCCAGGTCCGCAGGTGCGACCGGCGGCACGTCGGGCGTGACGGTTTTTTTCTTGAAGAAGCTGAACATGTGTGTGGGGGCTGCGGCCGCGGTGGCCGGTAACACGCTGGGAATGGTTTCTTGCGCCGGCTATTCTACCAGAGCGCCCCGGAAAACCTTGCTGAAAGGGTATTTCCAGTATTTCCCCCGGGCTCGGCCGGCCTTGGGAAGCGCTGGCGCGCGATCCCGCAGCCGTTCCCCCTTGCATTACGACGTGCGCCGGCTCGGGGCTTCGGGCTCAGGCAGCGGCGTGCCTGCGCTGTTCGTGGCGCCAGTCGGCCAGCGCCGCGGCCACGTCGGGCAAGGTCAGCACCTGCACGTAGGCCGGGGCGCGCCGGCGCAGCGCGGCATTGCCTCCACCGGCCCACAGGGCCACCGGTTCCGGCAGGCGGGCCCGCAATTCCTTCAGCGCGTCCAGCACGTGGCGGGTATTCATCGACGTCGAGAACGACAGCGTCACCACGTCCACCTGCAGGGCGCGGGCCGCTTCGACGATATCGGGCAATGGCGTTTGCGGCCCCAGCGAATAACAGCCGGCACCCTCGGCCACCATCAGCGCTTCGGACATCAGTAGGCCCAGGCCATGCCTTTCCTGCGGCGTGGTGGTCAGCAGGATGCGCGGGCGCGGCGCGCCGCCCAGCGGATTGGTGGGCGGCATCGAGAAGATCGCGCTGCGCAAGACCATTTGCAGCGTTTCCGTGAGCAAGTGTTCCTGCCATACGCCGAGGTCGCCGCATGCCCAGGCGTCGCCGATGGCGCCCGTCAGCGGGGCCATCAGGTCGATGACGAAATTGCGCAGTCCCATCACCAGCAACGCCTGCGACAGCTTGCGGCGCAGCCCGTCGCTGTCGTGGCTGCGGCAAAGGTCCAGGTAAGGAGTCAGCTCGGTGGCGTCGGGAAGGCGCGGACGGTTGCCGGAGGTGGTTTTTTCCGCCAGTGCCTGCAACTCCTGCGCCGTATAGCCGATCACCTTGCCGGGCCGGAAGCCCAGGTCGATCAGGCGCTTGACGAGGCGCAGCTTGTGCACTTGTTCGACTGGATACAGGCGCTCGCCGAACGGGTCGCGTTCCGGCCGTGGAAACGCGTACCGCCGTTCCCATACGCGCAGCGTTTCCTTGGCCACGCCGGTATCGCGCTCGACGTCGCTGATCGTGCACGGCATGGGCGAGAAAGGCATCGGGTTATTCATCTGCGCGGGCTACTCCTGCGTTGGGCGTGCAGCATTTTAATGCCTTTTCCCGGGGAAAAATGACAGCCCATCCTTGCGGGAAGGGCCGGCCACGCGTCCTGTGTGACTTGTCCATGACATGCACAGGCAGGATGCATAGATGCATTTTATTTATGGGCTTTCACGGTTCATGTCGTGGACAAATAACGTGAAAAAAATTGTGGCCCGCACCGTCATGCGCCAAGCCAGGGCATGAACTGCCGGCTCAACGGCACGGTAATCACGGCCAGCAGGGTTTGCAACGTGATCAGCGAGGCCATCAGGCGGGCATCGCCCCCCAGCTGCTTTGCCATGATATAGGCGTTCGGGGCGGCCGGCAGCGCGCAATAGAAACAGGCTGCCAGCGCCACCTGCGGCGACACCTCCAGCCACAGGCAGGCCTGGGCCGCCAGCAATGGCATCACCAGCAGTTTCAGCACGGAGCTGACGGCAAGCGCTGCGGGGCGCGCGCCTTCCAGGGAAAACACCAGGCCGCCGCCCACGCACAGCAGGCCCAGCGCGGTGGCTGCCTTGCCGAGGATGTCCAGCGTATTCATCAGCTCTTTCGGCAGCGCGATGCCGAGCACGCTGACGAGCACGCCGGCCAGCGTGGCCTGGATGATCGGGTTGCGCGCCAGTGTCTTCGCCACGGTCCCCAGGTTCGGCGTGGCGCCGCTCCACCACGCCAGCGCGATCACCGCCAGCGCATTCACCACCGGCAGGCACAGCGCCAGCGCCAGCATGACGCGCGATGCCGTTTCGGCCGGGAAGAACAATGCCGCCACGGCCAGGCCAAAATACGTGTTCGGACGCATCGCGCCCTGCATGACGGACGAGCGGCTGGCGCCCGGCAGCGCGGGCAGCAGCAGCAGCGCGCCCAGCGTCAGCACCACCACGGCGAACGTGGGGACCAGGGTGGCCAGCGCCAGTTCGCCGACTTCGCCGCCCTCGAACGACAGCCGGGCCGTGCCCGCGAACAGCATCGCCGGAAACGCGACGTTGTACGAGAACTTCTCGATGGAGGGGAAGAACTCGGCCGGCATCCAGCCGAAGCGGCGGATCGCCACGCCCAGCAGGATGATCAGGAAGACGGGAATGATGGAAGCGAGCATGGTGCGATTCTAATCGTTGCCTGGGTACGGATTCGTGCCCGCTCAGTCCGCCGAAATACCGGACGGGCCGATGCGGTGCGCATTCGGCGTGCTGGAAATGCGGATGCGGATCAGGTGGCGGCCCGGGTCCGTATACATGGCACGGCCGTGCAGCGTGCGGTGATTGTCCGCCCACAGCAGCGTATCGTCCGGCAACTGGCGCACGAAACGGGGCGCACGCTCTTCGACGATCTCGTTGAGCAGGCGCAGCGCGGCTATCAGTTCGGGAGTGGCCAAGTCGGGCCTGGCTGCAAGTCCTTTTTCAATCGAATCGTAGCGCCACCGCATCGCCCGGCCATCGGCATGAAAAACGGGTGCGTAGAATAATTCGATCCGGTCGTCGCCTGCGGCATAGACCGACGGCACGCGGAAAGGTACCTGGGTATCGCACAGCAGTGCATAGGCGTCGCGGCCCGCCGCGGTTTTCTGCAGCTCGGCAACGATGTCTTCCACGTCGATCAGCAGCGATTCGCCGCCATTGCAGCGCGCCGAGGCGACCACGTACAGCAGGAACTGCTCTTCCGGCATCGGGTAGAACGACGAATCGGTGTGCATGTCGGCGTTGCCGGTGCGTTCGGAGAAGGTGACGAACTTCGACTGGCTGCCGGGGCGGGCGCGCACATCCCATGCCACGCGCCTGGTGCGCTGGTCGGTCGACGTGGGGAAGCCCTGCGTCAGCGCGATCGCATACAGCACGGCGTTGCGGTGCGCTTCGGACAGGCCGGCCAGGCCCAGGCCGGTGATGGCCAGGCCGCGTGCCTTGCGGCTGGCCATGTGGGCGGCGAAGTCGCGCAGCGTGGGCACGGCGAGCAGTTCGCGCTGCAGCGCTTCCTCGTCGGGGTGCGGATAAAAGCCATTGCCGTTGAAATCGTCGAAGTGGCGTTCAACGATGGCGATTATGCGGGGCAAGTCGTCGCCCCAGGAAAAATTGGTCTGGACAACAGCGATGTTGCCGGATTGCTCAATGGACGAAAACACGAAGACTCCTGGACTTGTAATTGCCGCACGGCAACAAAGATGGCATTTTGAGGTAGTTAGGATTTTTCTTCAAGGCATTGTTGGTGCAATGCAGCAACCGGATATTGTTTAGACCTGAAATATTTGCTGCTGAAACCCTGCAACGGCGGGGAAGTTTGCCCACTCCGCACCGAATTTCCATGGCGCATCATTGTTTCTTCAAGCAGACGCAAAAACGACACATTCGGATTTGTTCTGGACATTTCAACAAGGGAACGACACGTCGCGTGCTGCAATGCGCTAAAATTTTGCCGTGCGGCAATTTGCCATCCATTACAGACAAGAGGGAATCACATGAAGTGGCTAACCGGGCGCAAGCTCTCAACCAAGCTGGGCCTTGCCTTTGCGGCGGTCCTGTTGCTGACGGCGGTCGTCGGCATTTTTTCGATCAACCAGCTGGCCAAGGTCAACGACACGGCAAGGGGGCTGTCGACGCGCTGGATGCCGGCCATGCGCGTCATCCAGGACATCAAGTCGCAGATCGCCCGCGTTCGTACCCGTGAACTGCAATACATCATTTCCGACCAGGTTGCCGACCTGGACAAATACGACAAGGTGATCGCCAACGACCTCGTCGACCTGAAGAAGATGCAGGATGAATACGTGGCCTTGATCAAGACGCCGGAAGAGCAGGCGCTGTACAGCGAATTCCTGGCATTGTGGGATCGCTACATGGCCGAGGACGCGAAACTGCGCGCCGCCGTGCGCGCCGGTGACCTGCCGCTGGCCAAGCAGCTGATCCGTGGCGAATCCAATAAATTGATCGTTGCCTTGCGCGGCCAGGTTGACAAGTTGGTTAAATACTACGGCGAAGGTGGCAACGCGGCGGCAGAATTTGGTGATCAGGTATACAATGCGTCGCGCGCCTGGATCGCCGCCCTGCTGGCCATCTCGGTGGTACTTGGCACACTGGCGGCTTTGCTGATCACCCGCTGGCTCGTGAAGACGCTGGGCGGTGAACCGCAATACGCGGTGGAACTGGCCGGGCGGATCGCGGCAGGCGAGTTGAACGTGGACGTGCGTACCCGTGCGGGCGATGACAGCAGCCTGCTGTTCGCGATGAAGTCGATGCGCGACAGCCTGGCCAACATCGTCGGCCAGGTCCGGCATTCCACCGAAACGATCGCCAGCGCGGCACAGCAGGTGGTGGCCGGCAACGTGGACCTGTCGTCCCGTACCGAAGCGCAAGCCAGCTCGCTGGAAGAAACCGCGGCGTCGATGGAAGAACTGACGTCGACCGTTCGCCACAATTCCGACAGTGCGCGCCAGGCCAATGAACTGGCCGTGAACGCATCGGCGATTGCCGAGCAGGGCGGGCAGGTGGTGTCGCAGGTGGTCGAGCGGATGGGCTCGATCAACGAGTCGGCGAAGAAGATTTCGGACATCACCGGTGTGATCGATGGCATCGCCTTCCAGACCAATATCCTGGCGTTGAACGCGGCAGTGGAAGCTGCGCGTGCAGGCGAACAGGGCCGCGGCTTCGCCGTGGTGGCATCGGAAGTGCGCAACCTGGCCCAGCGCTCGGCTGCGGCGGCGCGCGAAATCAAGGAATTGATCGGCGATTCGGTCGACCAGGTCGAGGCCGGTACCAAGCTGGTCAACCAGGCCGGCAGCACGATGGAAGAGGTGGTGGTCAGCGTGCGCCGCGTGACCGACATCATGGGCGAAATCACGGTCGCGGGCCAGCAGCAAAGCGCCGGCATCGTGCAGGTGAATGAAGCGATCGCGCAGATGGACGCGGTCACGCAACAGAACGCGGCGCTGGTGGAAGAAGCCACCGCGGCGTCGCACAGCATGCAGGATCAGGCCTCCAGCCTGGCCCGGCTGGTAAGTATTTTTACTCTTGATGGAATAGCAAACCATCAGTATAGTGCCGCCTCCAGTGCCCAGCGCACTGATAACAAGACGGCGCGATTGAATCGGCCGCGACAATAAGTGAGCGCCGCGCCTTTACCGAAGGCTCGCGGCACAGTGGCAAATCGGGGTTTGCCGTCACACATAAGCGGTCCGGAGCATTGGATTCCCGGCACCGCAAGACCGAATTTAGCCGTTGCTTTACTTTTTTAGATGCAACACAACTGAAGGAAATGTAATGAAAAAAACTCTAATCTCCGTTGCAGTTCTGGGCGCAATGAGCAGCGCCGCCTTTGCACAGTCGAATGTAACGATCTACGGTATCGTTGACGCTGGTATCGTCGCCGAGCGCGGCGGTAAAGACGGCAACGTGACCAAGGTTTCCTCGGGCGTCGCCAATGCATCGCGCATCGGCTTCCGTGGCACGGAAGACCTGGGTGGCGGCCTGTCCGCGATCTTCACCCTGGAAACCGGCTACAAGACCGACGACGGCCAGCTGGACAACACCAGCAACACGCTGTTCAACCGCCAGGCATTCGTCGGCCTGCGTTCCACCACCGCCGGCACGCTGACGGTCGGTCGCCAGTACACCCCGTGGTACAACGCGCTGGTGCAAGTGGGTGACCCGTTCGCCGCCGGCCTGGCTGGCTCGGCCAAGAACCTGTTCCCGGCCAGCGGCATCAACGTACGTAACAGCAATGCTGTCGTGTACCAGACCCCGTTGTTCAACGGTTTCGCCGGTGAAGTGTTCTACGGCTTCGGCGAACAGTCCGAATCGTCGGCCGGCCGCCAGCTGAGCGCCGCCGTGTCGTACACCAACGGCCCGCTGAACGCCCGCGTTGCCTACAACAACCGCAACAACGACACCGCTTCGACCGCTACCACGGCAGCAGTCGAGCGCGGCATCGGCCACAACAGCCTGCTGGCAGTGAACTATGACTTCCAGGTTGCCAAGGCCTACTTCATGTTCAACCGCAGCAAGGGCCTGAACAGCATCGCCTACCCGAACCAGGGCACCCTGGGCGGCGTGACCGGCGGCATCGCCTACACGACCACCACCGCGATCGCCGCATCGCGCGACAGCCGCGACGGCCTGGTCGGCGTGCAAGTGCCAGTGGCTGGCGCCGGCAAGGTCATCGCTTCGTTCATCTACAAGGATGACCGCGAAGCCGTGAACCGCGATGCCAAGCAGTGGGCCATCGGCTACATGCACGACATCTCGAAGCGCACCACCGGCTATGTGTCGTACGCCAAGATCGACAACAAGAACAACGCAGCGTTCACCGTCGGCGGCAACACCGAAGTCGGTTCGGGCGACAGCGCGTTCAACGTGGGCGTGCGTCACTCGTTCTAAGCGAGCCGCTTCACCCTGCATGCAAACCGGCCCTCGCGGGCCGGTTTTTTTTCGTGCGTTAGAATGACGCCAGATTGACTTTGCCGGCCTGCCAATGAAAACAAACTCGAGCATCGCGATTGCACTGCTGCTGACCTGTACCGCCGCCATGGCCGCGCCGCAGGGTGTGAAAAAAACCGCAGCGGAGAAGGGGGGCTTGCCGCGCTACGGCATGGCCGTGTACTCGGACCTGTGCGTGCAGCCCGGCGGCGAATTCGGCGGCCAGCGCATCACGGTGCAGCGCTTTGCCGAGGTGGACACGGTGATCTACGAATACACGGCGGGCGGCCTGTCGTGGCCCGTGGTGGCGAACGACGTCAACATCGACCCGCGCGGCCGGATGATGTATTTCACGGTGCAGCCGCCGGACGAGCCGGAGCGCACGCTCAGCGGCAAGTTTTCAAACGACGGCAACACGCTGACGCTCGATGGCGGCTATTGCGCCGACGAGTCGCAACCGATGACGCTGCAGAAGGTGCGCGACTACGCGCAAAAGCCGAAGGCTTGCCGCGCCTGCCCGGCCGGCAAGAAGGCGCCGGCCGGTGACCCGGCGGCACCGAAGTGGGAAGCCGTGCCGCCGTCGCAGGGGTGACGCTCCGTGGGATGATTCTCCCTGGGGTGACACCGCCCTGGGGTATTGCTTCTTGAGATGACGCTTACTTTGCTTTTTCCTTCGCCGCGTTGGCGCGGATGGTGTCCAGCGTGGCGCCCGGCGTGATCAGGTTGCCGTCGTAGCGCAGCTCGATCACGGCGGGCAGGTTGTTCTCGCGCGTGAAGGAGAGCGCGCGCTGCAGCGCCGGCGCGAACTGCGCGGTGCGCTCGACGATTTCGCCCTGGCCCCCATACGCTTGCGCCAGCGCGGCGAAATCCGGATTTTCCAGGTCGGTCCCCGACACCCGGCCCGGGTATTCGCGCTCCTGGTGCATGCGGATCGTGCCGAACATGCGGTTGTTGAAGACGATGACGATCACCCCCGCCCCATACTGCACGGCCGTGGCCAGCTCCTGGCCGTTCATCATGAATTCGCCGTCGCCGGCAAACGTGATCACGGTCCGCTGCGGATCGATGACCTTCGCCGCCACACCGGCCGGCACGCTGTAGCCCATCGCGCCGCTGGTCGGCGCCAGCTGCGTGCGCATGCCGCCGTAGCGGTGGAAACGGTGTGCCCAGGTGGCGTAGTTGCCGGCGCCGTTCGTGATGATCGTGTCGTGCGGTGCCAGCGCGTCGATGTGCTGCACCACCTGCCACAGGTCCAGCGGCGCCTGGCCATCCTGGAAGATGGCGGGGCGCGCCTGCCATGCGCGCAGCTCTTCCTTTGCCTGCGTCACGCTGCCCGCCCAGGCCGGCGCCTCCACCGGCGCCATCGCCGCCAGCATCGCCGCGGCCTGCGGCATGCCGCTGGCGATCATCAACTCGGCCTGGTAGACGCTGCCCAGTTCCTCCATGCTGGCGTGGATGTGCACCAGCCGCTGGCGCGGCAGCGGCGCCTCGATGACGCTGTAGCCGCTGGTGGTCATTTCACCCAGGCGCGGGCCCAGCGCGATCAGCACGTCGGCATCCCTGACGCGCGCGGCGAGCTTCGGATTGATGCCGATGCCCACGTCGCCGATATAGTGGGGATGGTCGTTGTCCAGCAGGTCCTGGTAGCGGAAGGCGCACGCCACCGGCAGCTGGTTCGCTTCGGCGAAGCGGGCGATGTCGGCGCAGGCCTGGCCGGTCCAGCCGCTGCCGCCCAGCAGCAGTAGCGGGCGCCGCGCCCCGGCCAGCATGGCGCGCAGCGTATCGACCTGCGCCTGCGACGGGCTGGCCTGCACCGGCTGGTAGCGGCGGGTGTCGGCCACGGCGGCCTGCCTGACCAGCATGTCTTCCGGCAGGGCCAGCACCACGGGGCCCTGGCGCCCGCTGGTGGCCACCTGGAAGGCGCGCGCGAGGTACTCGGGAATGCGCTCGGCGCGGTCGATCTGCGCCACCCATTTCGCCATCTGGCCGTACATGCGGCGATAGTCCACTTCCTGGAACGCTTCGCGGTCGATGAAGTCGCCGCCCACCTGGCCGATGAACAGGATCATCGGCGTGGAATCCTGGTAGGCCGTGTGCACGCCGATCGATGCGTTGGTGGCGCCCGGCCCGCGCGTGACGAAGCAGATGCCCGGCTTGCCCGTCATCTTGCCGTAGGCGTCGGCCATGAACGCCGCGCCGCCTTCCTGGCGGTTGATCACGAAGCGGATGTCCGATTCGTGCAGCGCGTCGAGCACGTCCAGGTAGCTTTCGCCGGGCACGCCGAACGCGGTGTCGACACCGTGGATCTTCAATGCATCGACCAGGATCTGGCCGCCGGAACGGGATGGATGGGTCATGTGGGCCTCTTTGGATGATGCGGCATTCTAGAGCGCGGGTCGGCCGCGGGCTTTTGAAATGGCGACATCGATTTCCGTTTTGCGGCGAACGTGTTCTGGCCCCGGCGGGCGATCGGGTACAATAGCGCCCGAAGCAAGCCAGACAGCCGCTGGCCGGCGCAGCAATGCGTTGGCGGGAGGAAGGTCCGGACTCCACAGAGCGGGGTGACGGTTAACGGCCGTCCGCTGAAAGCCTTTCGGGGTATAAGGCGAGGAATAGGGCCACAGAGACGAGCGTATTAAGTTACGGTGAAACGCGGTAACCTCCACCTGGTGCAATTTCAAATAGGCACGCGATGATGTTGCTCGCGGAGCGTGCGGGTAGAAAGCTTGAGCGGCGGAGTAATCCGTCGCCTAGAGGAATGGCTGTCATAGCACCGGCTTGCCGGTGCCGTAACAGAATCCGGCCTATCGGCTTGCTTCACTTGATTCGGTCATGAAGAACTACATCCTCGCCCTCGACCAGGGCACCACCAGTTCGCGCGCCATCCTGTTCGACCACGAAGGCCGCATCGGCGGCTGCGCCGCGCAGGAATTCCCCCAGCATTTCCCCCGGCCCGGCTGGGTCGAGCACCACGCCGACGACATCTGGACCAGCCAGCTCGCCGTGGCGCGCCAGGTGCTGCGCGAAGCCAGCGTGCGCCCCGCCCAGGTGCGCGCGATCGGCATCGCCAACCAGCGCGAAACCACCGTGCTGTGGGAGCGTGAGACCGGGCGCCCGGTGGGACCCGCCATCGTATGGCAGGACCGCCGCACTGCCGACCAGTGCGACGCCATGCGCGCGGCCGGCAAGGCGGCATTGATCCGCGACCGCACCGGCCTGGAGCTGGACGCCTACTTCTCCGCCACCAAGCTGGCCTGGCTGCTCGACCATGTGCCCGATGCCCGTGCCCGCGCGGAGCGCGGCGAACTGTGCTTCGGCACCGTCGACAGCTGGCTCGTGTTCAACCTGTGCGGCGCCCACGTGACGGACGTCAGCAACGCCTCCCGCACGATGCTGTTCAACATCCACCTGATGCGCTGGGACGCCGACCTGCTGGCGCTGTTCGATATCCCCGAAGCGGTGCTGCCGGAAGTCGTGTCGTCCAGCGCGGAGATCGGCGCCACGCACGCCGACCTGTTCGGCAGCCCGATCCCCGTGGCCGGCATCGCCGGCGACCAGCAGGCCGCCACCTTCGGCCAGGCATGCCACGTGCCCGGCATGGTCAAGAATACCTATGGCACCGGCTGCTTCATGCTGATGCATGCCGGCGCCCGCCCGGCCGTGTCGCACGAGCGGCTGCTGTCCACGGTGGGCTGGCGCCTGCACAGCAGTGACGACATGCGCCCCTGCTACCTGCTGGAAGGCAGCGTGTTCATGGGCGGCGCCACCGTGCAATGGCTGCGCGACGGCCTGGGCATCATCCGCCAGTCGGGCGACGTGGAAGCGCTGGCCGCATCCGTGCCGGACAGCGGCGGCGTAATGCTCGTGCCGGCCTTCGTCGGCCTCGGCGCGCCGCACTGGGACCAGTACGCGCGCGGCACCATCGTCGGCCTCACGCGTGGCAGCACCGCCGCCCACATCGCCCGGGCCGCCGTGGAGGCGATCGCCTATCAAAGCGCGGAACTGCTGGCCGCCATGCAGCGCGATGCCGCCCAGCCGGTGCTGGAAGTGCGCGCCGATGGCGGCGCCGCCCGCAACGACCTGCTGATGCAATTCCAGGCCGACCTGCTCGGCGTGCCCGTGTTGCGCCCGCGCGTGACGGAAACCACCGCGCTCGGCGCGGCGTACCTGGCCGGCCTGGCGGTGCACTTCTGGTCGTCGATGGAGGAAATCGCCGCGCAGTGGCAATGCGAGCGGCGTTTCGAGCCGGCCATGCCGGAGGACCGCCGCGCCGCCTTGCTGGCGCGCTGGGGCAGGGCGGTGGAGCGCTCGCGCGGCTGGGAAGTGGATTGAACGTTGCCGGGGGGTTGGTCGATGTTCAGCCGCGAAAGAGCGTGCAGGCGGATGGCTCCTTCATGGGGCTCCCTCGTTACCGGGAATATCCCTGCGTATAAGGTCCGTGATCGTGGCGCAGCCCCCACCACATCAGGTGGGCGGTGTTTTCGCTGCGGGCACGAAACCAGGGTTTATCGTGATCGATTGGCCGCGCTTTCGCCGGTGGGATGACAACCACCGCGGTCGGCCTTGCCGGGTCGGACGTTCCCGCCACCAGTACGTTTGCGCCGATATGGTTGGCGTAGGCGATGCCCAGGGCGACATTCGTCAGCGCCGTGCCGGCACCCATCTCGCCCAGCAGGGCTGGCGTGTTGAAAGACTTCCCGACAAAATCGAACCCCGCGACTTCGTGGGAGACGGCGTTGGCGAGATTGACGATGCGTTCCGGTGAGCCGGCGGTGAGGTAGTTGGCGTCGTGGATGACGTAGCCGATGTCGGCAGCCCGCTTGCTCGCGTTATCAATGGCCTTCGCTATCGTGGCCTGCCACACGTGGCCGACCTGCGCTGGCGGGCCCGGCTTCCTTTCCAGGCCTTCAGTGTGGTGACTCGCCGGATAAGCTATCCAGGCGAGCGGGTCGCGGTCGGTCTTGAAGGTGGGCCCGGCCAGGACGAGCAACACCATGTTTTCGTTCAACTGCTCGTCCTTGGGGCGGCTTGGCGCGTCCCAATTCATGGCCCAGACGGTTTTGTCGGGATGCGCCTTGAGGTAGTCCAGTGCGGCGGACAAGGAAGTGAAACCCGCATTGGCCCCGCCGGTTGTTACGCGCACCTCCGGCGGAGTCGCTCGCGACCAGGCGGTGGGAAAGTTCTTGTTTCCGATACTGAAAGTACTGATGATTCGATCGCGAGTATAGTTGGCGGCCTCGACAGGATCCAGGTTTTGCGCCGGAAGCGCATATTCGATATGAATCCCGGCCAGCTCGCGCCAGGTGGTCCGGTCTTTCAATGAATGGGCATTATAAAAATACCGGGAGCTCGAGAAGTAGATGTCATGGAACGGTACGATGAGCTCATCTATATATCCGGCATGGTAAGCGCTGAATGTTTCCTTGCCGTCGTCCCCGAAGGCTATGGAGCCAATGACTTGCAGCGTCGTGTATTTCTTCGGGTTTCCCCTGACCTGGTCATCGTTGACATTAGGCCGCGCGAGACCGAGCGTCCACAGTAATTGCCATTCGGTTGAATAGTCGCGACGTTGCAACGGGCTCAGCCATTGCACACCCACCACCTGGGCCTTGAACTGCCTGGCTGCTTCAGCATCGCTTCCGGTCGTGTCCACAGGGGGTCGGGAGACTGGTGATGAAATGCCTGCACATCCGGCAAATGCGATCATCGACATAATGCTGAGCAGGGCAACAAGTCCCTGGGAACTTTTCATATGTCCTCCGTTGCGTTATTGAACAGCTGTGGATGCCCGGCCCAGCTTTGTCGTACGCCGGCACACGCCAACCGGACCAGCACGCCAGGTTGCCATCGACCGTCGCGGACCGGGACTGGTCGCGTAATGGCCCGCTTGTGCTGCTCGAGAGTCAGCAGCGAAGGCGTCGAAGGTACGGTCAGGCGCTCCCACACGCTGGGGATGAAGGTGGCGTCGGTTTGTCTCATTGATTTCCTCTCGGAAAGTCCAGAGAGGTGATTCTCTGATCCCGAGAAGAAATACGAATTGCGTCAACGCAACGGTTTGCATCGTTCGATCGAAAACGCCGCGACGCTCTTCAGACCGGGCGTCACGAACTTGTCTAATGGGCATGAGAAGAAGTACTCACTTCCCATATGGGGCGCATATTGCCCGGGAGCGCGAGATGACATTGCTTTCCTCATGAAAGCAGCGGAAAATGCGGCGCCCTGCCGCTGAGAACACCTTTAAGCATGCAAAGTTGTCTATACATGTTATTTCCACAAGGAATTTTCAGCAATTATTAATCCCTTGGAGTCATTGCATTATTAATAATTTGGCCCCGTGTTTCTGGTAGTACTTACTGCGCCGAAAACCCTGCCTGTATGCGGATACAGTGTCGGGAAACGGCGACAGCCAGGCGGCTTTTATGGCTGAGAAAACCGTTGTCGGGCCGCTACTCAGCCGTTGTTTCATGGCAACATTATATTTTTCTCAAATTTTGTTCTTTGCCACTCGGCAGCGATTCATGCTGCGCTGTAGATGAGGTAGCACATGCACTAAATAGCCTAGGTACCTGATTTGTCGACGTTTTCTGTGTTGAGACTGCTTGAACGATACGCGCTAAGTCCTTAATTTCATTAGTAAAAATCGACTTTTACCAATTGGAAATCGCTTGACCACTGTCGTGCCGACCTTTAAAGTGGGCACCTGTGTGAAAAAGTGCAGTTTTGTGGGATAGCGGGGCGGAAACGGCGCCACCCAAAACCAACAACAGATTTATCCAAACCAGGTTCTGAAGAGAAAGTACAGCCGTGTTCCAGGGCGCTTCCGCGATCACTCTCGATGCGAAAGGCAGGATGTCCATTCCCGCCAAGCATCGTGACGCACTGTCAATACAGTGCGAAGGTCGCCTCACGCTGACCAAGCACCCGGACGGCTGCCTGCTGATGTATCCGCGCCCCGTCTGGGAAGCCAAGCGCGACCAGATCGCCGCCTGGCCGATGTCGGCCCGTGGCTGGCAGCGCATCTTGCTGGGCAATGCCAGCGACGTGGAAATGGATGCTACCGGGCGCATTCTGGTGGCGCCGGAGCTGCGTGCCGCCGTCGGCCTGGGCCGCGAGGTGATCCTGTCCGGCATGCTGACGCACTTTGAAATCTGGGATCCGGCCAAACGCGCCGAAAACGAACAAGCCACGATCGACGTCGGCATGCCGGACACGCTGTCCGATTTCTCATTCTAAAGGCCCGCCACATGACGAACACAGCGGTGCCAGAATTCCAGCATCGTACGGTGCTGTTAGACGAAGCGGTCGATGCGCTGGCCATTGCCGGCGCGCGTGCCGACGGTATCTACGTCGACGGCACCTTCGGCCGCGGCGGTCACAGCCGCCTGTTGCTGTCACGCCTGGGCCCGAACGGGCGCCTGGTCGCGTTCGACAAGGATCCGCAGGCGATCGCCACCGCGCAAACCATCGAAGATCCGCGTTTTACCATCGTGCACGACAGTTTCGCCACGATGGCTTCCGCATTTGCCGAGCGCGGCATCGGCCAGGTCGACGGCGTGTTGCTCGACCTGGGTATTTCATCGCCACAGGTCGATGACGCCGCGCGCGGCTTTTCATTCCGCAATGACGGGCCGCTCGACATGCGGATGGACACGACACGCGGCATCTCCGCGGCCGAATGGCTGGCCACGGAATCGGAACAGACTCTTGAAAAGGTGATCAGGGATTATGGGGAAGAACGGTTTGCTTTTCAGATTGCAAAGGCGATTGTTGCTCGCCGGGCAGTCGAACCAATTTCAAGCACACGACAGCTTGCCGGCATCGTGGCAGGCGCGGTCAAAACCCGGGAGAAGGGCAAGGATCCGGCCACAAGGACCTTTCAGGCTATCCGGATTTACATCAATCAAGAGCTTGAGGACCTCCAGGCAGGATTGAAGCAGGCCTACGACGCGCTGGCATCGGGCGGCATCATGGCCGTCATCAGCTTCCATTCGCTGGAAGACCGCATCGTCAAGCGTTTCCTTGCCGAGCGCGCCAATGTGCCGCAGCCGGACCGCCGGCTGCCGATCCGCGCCGCCGACCTGCCGCAGCCGGAAGTGAAGCTGCTCGCCAAGATCAAGCCATCGGCGCGCGAAGTGGACGAGAACCCGCGCGCCCGCTCGGCGGTGATGCGGGTCGCAGTTCGCTTACCTGTGCGTCTCCCTGAACAAAAGAGGCCGGCATGAGCGGCAAGCTCGCCGCCGTCCTGGCCGCGCTGCTGGTGGGCTGCGCGCTGTCGCTCGTTAACGCGCAATACCAGGCGCGCCATCTGTTCATCGAGCTGGAACGCGCGCAGGCCAAGGCGCGCCAGCTCGACATCGAATGGGCGCAGCTGCAGCTGGACCAGTCCACGCTGGGCAAGCACGCCCGCATCGAGGAAATCGCGCACGGCGACCTGGGCATGACCCAGTTGACGCCCGCGCGCACGCAATACCTGACGGAGGGCGAGGAATGAGCCGTCCCAACGCCGCAAGCTCCCGCGTGGCCGCCTCGAAAGGCGTGTCGTTCTCCAAGAGCCCCGTGCTGGCGGTGCGCCTGCCCACCTGGCGCTCGCGCGTGGTGCTGTTCGTGCTGTTCGCCGCGTTCGCCGCGCTGGCGGTGCGCGCGCTGTGGCTGCAGGGCCTGTCCACCCAGTTCCTGCAGAAGCAGGGCGAGATCCGCTACGCGCGCACGATCGAACTGCCGGCCACGCGCGGCAAGATCATGGACCGCAATGGCCAGGTGCTGGCATCGTCGGTGCCCGTCAAGGCCATCTGGGCAATCCCGGACGACGTGCTGCTGGCGCCGCCGGAAAAGATCCGCGCGCTGGCCAGCCTGCTCGACATGAGCGAGGCCGAGTTGCGCAAGAAGCTCGATTCGGACCGCAACTTTGTTTACCTGAAGCGGCAGGTCGAGCAGGACGTGGCCGACCGGATCGCCAAGCTGAAGATCGACGGCATCGACACGCGCAAGGAATACAAGCGCTTCTACCCGCAAGGTGAAGTGATGACCCACGTGGTGGGCTTCACCAACGTGGAAGACGTGGGCCAGGAATCGATGGAGCTGGCGCACCAGAAAACGCTGGTGGGCCAGCCCGGCACGCGCCGCGTGATCAAGGACCGCCTGGGCCACATCGTCGAGGATATCGGCGCCAAGCACGAACCGCACGACGGCAAGGACCTGGTGCTGTCGGTCGATTCGAAGATCCAGTACATCGCCTTCACGCAGCTGAAGGCGGCTGTCGAGAAATTCGCCGCCAAGGCCGGCGCTGCCGTGGTGCTGGACGTGCACACCGGCGAAGTGCTGGCGCTGGCGAACTATCCCAGCTACGACCCGAACGACCGCCGCAAGCTGACCGGCGCGCAGTTGCGCAACCGCGTGATGACGGACTCGTTCGAACCGGGTTCCACGCTGAAGGCGATCACCGTGGCGCTGGCGCTGGACAAGGGCGTGGTCACGCCGTACACCAGCATCGACACCGGCAACGGCCGCCTCACCATCAAGGACCGCACCATCAGCGATACCAAGCCGCACCACGTGATCAGCGTGCAGCAGGTGATGGAGATGTCGTCCAACATCGGTACCTCGAAGATCGCGCTGTCGATGCCACCGCAGGATATGTGGGAAATGTTCACCAAGGTCGGCTTCGGCCAGCAGCCGAAGTGGGGTTTCCCCGGCGCCGTTGCCGGCCGCGTGCGTCCCTACAAGAACTGGCGGCCGATCGAGCAGGCCACGATGAGCTACGGGAACGGCATCTCGGTGTCGCTGATCCAGCTGGCCCGCTCGTACCTGATGTTCGCCCGCGATGGCGACCTGATTCCGCTCACCTTCCAGAAAAGCCACGACCTGCCGCAGGGCCAGCAGATCATCAAGCCGCAGACGGCGCGCCAGATGCGCGAGATGCTCGAGATGGTCGTCACCGGCAAGGACGGCACGGCCAAGCAGGCCCAGATCCCCGGCTACCGCGTGGGCGGCAAGACAGGCACCGCCTACAAGGTGGAAAACGGCCGCTACCCGATTCCGCGCAAGTACATCGGCTCCTTCGTGGGCATCGTGCCGCTGTCGGCGCCGCGCTTCGTGATCGCCGTGATGATCGACGAGCCGACCCAGGGCGGCCGTTTCGGCGGCCAGGTGGCGGCGCCGACGTTTGCCAAGGTCGCGGAAAACGCGCTGCGCGCCATGAACGTGCCTCCCGATTCCACCGTGACGGAAATCGTGGCTCCGGCGAGCAACGAAGGGGAGGCCATGTAATGACGAACATGAATAACAACGACGACATCCAACAGATCGGCGACTGGATCAGGCAGGCCGCACCAGACGGCCAGCTGACCTCCGACTCGCGCCGCATCGCACCGGGCGACGTATTCTTCGCCTATCCGAACAACAGCGCCGGCGATGCCGGCGACGGCCGTACCTATATAGGACGGGCCATCGAACAGGGCGCCGCGGCCGTGCTGTACGACCCGGCCGGATTCGCCTGGAACCCGGAATGGCGCGTGGCCAGCCTGCCGGTGGCGGACCTGAAACTGCGCGCCGGTCCGATCGCGCATGCCGTGTACGGCATGCCGGACGCCGGCATGTTCACCGTCGGCATCACCGGCACCAATGGCAAGACCTCGTCGGCCGTGTGGCTGGGCCATGCGCTCTCGCGCGCCGGCGAAACCGCCGCCGTCATCGGCACGCTGGGTGTCGGCCTGTTCCACGGCCAGGGCAATGGCCGCGGCGAAGCCGAATTCGCGGCCACCGGCTACACCACGCCGGACCAGGTACTGCTGGCCCGCACGCTGGACGAGTGCCGCGCCGCCGGCGCCCGCGCGCTGGCCATCGAGGTGTCGTCGATCGGCCTCGAACAGGGCCGCGTGGCGGGCATGCATTTCGACGTGGCGCTGTTCACCAACCTGACGCGCGACCACCTGGATTTCCACGGCTCGATGGAAGCCTATGAAGCGGCCAAGCAGAAGCTGTTCGCCTGGCCCGGCCTGAAGACCGCCGTCATCAACCTGGACGATCCGGCCGGCGTGCGCATGGCGTCGCAGGTGAAGGATGCCCAGGTGATCGGCTATACGCTCAAGGGCGAAGCCGAGATGGCTGCACTGCCTGCGCAGTTGGCCGGGATTGCCGTGCTGCGCGCCAGCCAGGTCAGGAGCCGCAGCGCCGGCACCGAGTTCCACCTCGAGTCGCCTTATGGCGCCGCGCAAGTGAAGACCCGGCTGGTGGGCGCGTTCAACGTCAGCAACGCGCTCGGCGTGCTGGGCGCGCTGCTGGCGAAGGGCCTGCCGCTGCGCGCTGCCGTCGAGGCGATCGAGGCATTGACGCCGGCGCCGGGCCGCATGCAGCTGGTCGGCGGCAACGATGCGCCGATGGTCGTCATCGACTACGCGCACACGCCCGACGCGCTGGAAAAAACCCTGGAAGCGCTGCGTCCCGTGGCGGCGGACCGCGGCGGCCAGCTGTGGTGCGTGTTCGGCTGCGGCGGCGACCGCGACCCGGGCAAGCGCCCGCAGATGGGCCGCATCGCGCAGGCGGCGGACCATGTGCTGGTCACCAGCGATAACCCGCGCAGCGAAGATCCGCACGCGATCATCGCGCAGATCGTGGCCGGCATGGATGCCACCCGTCCCGCGCAGGCCATCGAGGACCGCGCGGCCGCGATCCTTTCCGCCGTCAAGCACGCGGCCAGGAACGACGTGATCCTGGTGGCCGGCAAGGGCCATGAACCCTACCAGGAAATCAAGGGCAAGAAACTGCCGTTCTCCGATGCCGAGCATGCCCAGCTGGCACTGACCGCCCGACTGACGATGATGAGGACGAACTGATGCGCGCCACGCTGGACCAGATCCTGGCTGCGCTGGATGGCGCGCGCCTCGTTGGCGAAGCCTCCACGGGCACGGCCTTCGATGGCGTGTCGACCGACAGCCGCACCGTGGCGCCGGGCGCCCTGTTCGTCGCGCTGCGCGGCGAGAACTTCGATGCGCACGACTTCCTGACGCAAGTGGCGCAGAAAGCGGCCGCCGTCGTGGTTGAACGGCTGCCCGATGGCTGGACCGCGCCGGAGGCGCTGCCCGTCATCCTCGTGCGGGACACGCTGGCCGCGCTTGGCCAGATCGGCCGCTGGTGGCGCAGCCAGTTCGACCTGCCCGTGATCGGTGTCACCGGCAGCAACGGCAAGACGACGGTCAAGGAAATGATCGCCGCCATCCTGGCCGCCGCCCATGGCGAGGAAGACCGGCTGGCGACGCGCGGAAACCTCAACAACGAGATCGGCGTGCCGCTCACGCTGTTCCGCCTGGCGCCGCACCATTCCTCCGCCGTGATCGAACTGGGCATGAACCACCCGGGCGAGATCGGCCGGCTGGCCCGCATCGCCATGCCGACCATCGCCCTGGTGAACAATGCCCAGCGCGAGCACCAGGAATTCATGCACACGGTGGAAGCCGTGGCGCGCGAGAACGGTTCCGTGCTGGCCGCCCTGCCAGGCGACGGTACGGCGGTGTTCCCGTCGCACGACGAATTCACGCCCATCTGGCGCGAGCTCGCCGGCAGCCGCCGCACGATCACCTTCGGCCTGACCAAGGAGGCCGATGTGAGCTGCACGTTCCGCCCGGCCGATTTCGGCAACCAGATGTTCGTGTCGATCCGCTGCAGCGATGGTGAACTGGTCCAGTTCTATGTCGCCCTGCAGGCAGCCGGCGAGCACAACGTGCGCAACGCGCTGGCCGCCATCGCCTGCACGGCGGCAGCCGGCATTTCGTTCGACCGCGTCAAGGCGGGGCTGGACACCTTCGCGCCGGTCAGTGGCCGGCTGCAGCGCAAGCAGGCCGCCAAGGGCGCCGTCGTCATCGACGATACGTACAACGCGAACCCGGATTCGGTGCGCGCTGCGATCGACGTGCTGGCGGGCAGCCCGGCGCCGCGCGTGCTGGTGCTGGGCGACATGGGCGAAGTGGGCACCAAGGGGAAGGAATTCCACGAAGAGATCGCCGCCTACGCGGCACAGAAGGGCATCGAACAGGTGCTCGTGACGGGAACGCTGGCCCGGCACATGCAGGATGCAGGTGCGGGTTCAGGTTCGACGAATGTCCGTCATTTCGAACAGTTCGACGCATTGCTCGCGGCAGTCGACGCGGCAGTGACGCCGGACACCACGGTGTTGATCAAGGGCTCCCGTTTCATGAAGATGGAGCGGGTCGTGCAGCATTTGATTGGATCGCAACAAGCTAACAAGGAAACCCACTGATCATGCTGCTTTGGCTCGCACAGTACCTGCAGGACGATATCGGCGCCTTCCGCGTCTTTAACTTCATTACTTTCCGCGCCGTGTTCGCCACGATCACGGCGCTGGTGATCGGCCTCGTCGCCGGCCCCGCCGTCATCCGCAAGCTCACCGCCATGAAGTATGGCCAGGCCGTGCGCACCGACGGTCCGCAGACGCACCTGAAAAAACATGGCACGCCGACGATGGGCGGTGTGCTGATCCTGATCGCGATCGGCGTTTCCACCCTGCTGTGGTGCGACTGGTCGAACCGGCTGATCTGGCCGGTGATCGTGGTCACGCTGGGCTTCGGCGCCGTGGGCTGGGTGGACGACTACAGGAAAGTCGTAAGGCAAGACCCGGAAGGCATGCGCTCGGCCGAAAAATATTTCTGGCAATCGCTGGTGGGCGTGGCCGCCGCGCTGTACCTGGCATTCTCCGTGTCGGCGCCCACGCCGGCCGAAGTGTTCAAGCTGTTCTTCCAGTGGGTGCAGTCGGGCTTCTCGATGGACCTGCCGCCGAAGGCCGACCTGATCGTGCCGTTCTTCAAGACCATCAGCTATCCGCTGGGCGTGTGGGGCTTCATCGCGCTGACCTATTGCGTGATCGTGGGTTCGTCGAACGCCGTCAACTTCACCGATGGCCTGGATGGTCTGGCCATCATGCCGACCGTGATGGTCGGTTCCGCCCTGGGCCTGTTCGCCTACCTCACCGGCAGCGCCACCTATTCGAAATACCTGTTCATCCCGCACATCCCCGGCGCGGGCGAGTTGATCATCTTCGTCGGCGCGATGGCCGGCGCCGGCCTGGCCTTCCTCTGGTATAACACGCACCCCGCGCAAGTGTTCATGGGCGACGTCGGCGCACTGGCGCTGGGCGGCGCGCTGGGCACCATCGCCGTCATCGTGCGCCAGGAAATCGTGCTGTTCATTATGGGCGGCATCTTCGTCGCCGAAACGGTCTCCGTGATCATCCAGGTGGGCTGGTTCAAGTACACGAAAAAGCGTTATGGACAGGGCCGCCGGGTATTCCTGATGGCGCCGCTGCACCACCATTTCGAGCAGAAGGGCTGGAAGGAAACCCAGGTCGTGGTGCGCTTCTGGATCGTCACGATGATGCTGGTGCTGGTGGGCCTTTCCACGCTCAAGCTGCGGTAATCAACGGTAATCAATGGCAGGAAGAACGGTAGAACACGATGATCTATAACGGCAAAATCGCGCTGGTGCTGGGCCTTGGCGAATCGGGCCTGGCCATGGCGCAGTGGCTCGCCCGCTGCGGCGCGCTGCTGCGCGTGGCCGATACGCGCGCCGTGCCGGATCGCCTGCCGGCGCTGCGCGAAGCGGTGCCGGGCACGCAGTTCATCGCCGGCCCGTTCAACGCCGCGCTGCTCGACGGCGTGGACTTCGTCGCCGTCAGCCCCGGGCTGGCGCCGAACCGCGAGCTGGCCGGCCTGCTGCCGGCCGCGCAGGAAAAGAACATCCCGGTCTGGGGCGAGATCGAACTCTTCGCCCAGGCGCTGGCCTGGCTGAAGACCGAGCGCGCCTATGCGCCGAAGGTCATCGCGATCACCGGCACCAACGGCAAGACCACCGTCACCACGATCACCGGCCAGCTGTGCGAGCGCGCCGGCCTGTCGGTGAAAGTGGCCGGCAACATCAGCCCGGCCGCACTGGACGTGCTGCGCGAGGCGATGGATGCCGCGCCGGCGGACGCCGGGCCGACGGATGCAGAGCCGATGGCTGCACTGCCGCAGGCCTGGGTGCTGGAACTGTCCAGCTTCCAGCTGCACACCACGTATTCGCTGCAGGCCGATGCCGCCACGGTACTGAACCTGACCCAGGATCACCTGGACTGGCACGGCAGCATGGAAGCCTATGCGGCCGACAAGGCGCGCATCTTCGGCGCGCAGACCGTGCGCGTGCTCAATCGCGACGATGCCTGGACGATGCGCATGGCCAATCCGCTCGGCGGCAATGCCACCTTCGGCACTGACGCGCCGGGCACGCCGGACAGCTTCGGCCTCGTCAACGAACGGGGCGTGTGGTGGCTGGCGGCGGCCGAGCCGCTCGACGATGCCGAACCGGCGAAGAAACGCCGCAAGAACGAGCCGGCGCCCGCCATCGAGACTGGCGTGAAGAAGCTGATGCCGGCCGACGCGCTGCAGATCCGCGGCACGCACAACGCGACCAACGCGCTGGCCGCGCTGGCGCTGTGCCGCGCGATCGGCCTGCCGTTCGCACCGCTGCTGCACGGCCTGCGCGACTACAAGGGCCAGCCGCACCGCGTGGAACTGGTCGCGGCGATCAACGGCGTCGAGTTCTACGACGACAGCAAGGGCACCAACGTGGGCGCCACCGTGGCCGCCATCGATGGCCTGGGCAAGAGCTTCGGCGGCGACAGCCAGCGCATCGTGCTGGTCGCCGGCGGCGACGGCAAGGGCCAGGAATTCGATCCGCTGGCCGGACCGGTGTCGCGCTACGTGCGCGCCGTGGTGCTGATCGGCCGCGATGCGCCGGGCATCCGCGCCGCGCTGGCCGGCAGCGGCGTGCCGCTGCACGATTTCGCCACGCTGGAAGAGGCGACCATGGCCGCCGCGCGCATGGCGCTCAGCGGTGATGCCGTGCTGCTGTCGCCCGCCTGCGCCAGCCTGGACATGTTCAAGAACTACGCGCACCGCGCCCAGGTGTTCATCGACACCGTGCGCGAGATCGCGCTCGATGCGGGACAGGAGATCTGATGGCCTTCCAGCTGCCATTCAAGTTCTCCGGAGGCGGATCGGTCACGCCGATCGATATCCGCGCGCGCCAGTCGCGCATGATGGAGTACGACAAGCCGCTGCTGTGGGTGATCATCCTGCTGCTGCTGCTCGGCATGGTCATGGTGTATTCCGCGTCGATCGCGCTGCCCGATTCGCCGAAGTACGCGGCGTACAAGAACTCGTACTTCCTGACGCGCCAGGCCACCTTCATCGCCATCTCCGGCATGGTGGCGCTGGTGGCGTTCCGCATTCCGATCGCCACCTGGCAGCGCTGGGCACCCTACCTGTTCCTCGGCACCATGTTCCTGTTGCTGCTGGTGCTGATCCCCGGCGTGGGCGTGGTGGTCAACGGCGGCCGGCGCTGGCTGTCCCTGAAGATCTACAACCTGCAGCCTTCCGAGCTGATGAAGCTGTTCATCGTGCTGTACGCGGCCGACTACACGGTGCGCAAGCAGGAATACATGCACAAGCTGACCAAGGGTTTCCTGCCGATGGCCCTGGCGGTCAGCGTGGTCGGCCTGCTGCTGCTGCTCGAACCCGACCTGGGCGCGTTCGGCGTGATCGTCTGCATCGCGATGGGCATCCTGTTCCTGGGCGGCGTGAACGCGGTCTGGTTCGGCGGCATCGCCGGCATGCTGGTGACGGTGTTCGTATCGATCATCGCGCTGTCGAAATTCCGGCGCGAGCGCTTCTTCGCCTACCTGAACCCGTGGGACGAAGCCAATGCGCTGGACAAGGGCTACCAGCTGACCCACTCGCTGATCGCTTTCGGCCGCGGCGAGATCTTCGGCGTGGGCCTGGGCGGCAGCGTGGAGAAGCTGCATTACCTGCCGGAGGCGCATACCGACTTCCTGCTGGCCGTGATCGGCGAGGAACTGGGCCTGATCGGCGTGCTCGCTGTCATCGGAATGTTCTACTGGATCGTTAAACGCGCTTTCGAGATCGGCCGCCAGGCGATCGCCATCGACCAGACCTTCGCGGGCCTGGTCGCCAAGGGCATCGGCATCTGGATCGGCATTCAGACATTCATCAATATGGGCGTGAACCTCGGGCTGCTGCCCACCAAGGGATTGACCTTGCCGCTGATGAGCTACGGCGGCACGGGCGTGCTCGTGAACTGCCTCGGCCTGGCGATCCTGCTGCGGATCGACTACGAGAACCGCGTGCTGATGCGGGGCGGGCGAACATGAGCACACCTGTGAAGAAGCTCGTGATCATGGCGGCCGGCACCGGCGGCCATATCTTCCCCGGCCTGGCGATCGCCCAGACGATGCGCGCGCGCGGCTGGGAAGTGAGCTGGCTCGGCACGTCGCACGGCATGGAGGGCGACCTGGTGCCGAAGGCCGGCGTGGCGATGGACGTCATCCACTTTTCCGGCATGCGCGGCAAGGGGCTGGGCCATACGCTGTCGGGCGCGGTGAAGATGCTGAAGGCATTCTGGGATTGCTACGGCATCATCGGCCGCCGCAAGCCCGCCGTGGTGCTGGGCATGGGCGGTTACGTGACCGTGCCGGGCGGGATGATGACGAAGCTGCGCAATGTGCCGCTGGTGCTCGTCAACGCCGATGCGGCGCTGCTGCTGTCGAACAAGACGCTGGCGCCGGTGGCGTCGAAGGTGTGCTTCGGCTTCCCGGCCGACTTCGGCCGCGCGGCGGGCAAGGCGGTCGTCACCGGCAACCCGGTGCGCAGGGAAATCCTCGACCTGCCGGCGCCCGCGCAGCGCTTCGCCGGCCGCGAGGGCGCCTTGCGCATCCTGGTGGTCGGCGGCAGCCTCGGGGCCAGGGCGCTCAACGATGCGCTGCCGGCCGCGCTGGCCCTGCTGCCGGAAGGCGAACGCCCGCTGGTCACCCACCAGTCGGGCAAGAAGAACATCGATGCGCTGCGCGCCGGCTATGCGCAGGCGGGCGTGCAGGCCACCGTGGTCGACTTCATCGACGACATGGCCAGCGCCTATGCGCAGGCCGACGTGGTGATCTGCCGCGCCGGCGCCATCACCGTGTCCGAGCTGACGGCGGCCGGCGTGGCCAGCGTGCTGGTGCCGCTGGTGGCGTCGACCACCAGCCACCAGCGCGACAACGCCCGCTGGATGGCGCAACAGAACGCGGCGATCCACATGCCGCAGACCGAACTGACCGCGCAGGGCCTGGCAACCCTGCTGCAGACGCTGACGCGCAACGCCTGCCGCGGCATGGCCGAAGCGGCGCACGCGGTCGGCAAGCGCGACGCGAACGACGCGATCGCAAACGTACTCGAACAACTGGCATAAGACGACACAGACACCATGCAACACAAGGTCAAGAACATTCACTTCGTCGGCATCGGCGGCAGCGGCATGAGCGGCATCGCCGAGGTGCTGGTCACGCTCGGCTACAACGTCAGCGGCTCGGACCTGGGCAGCAACGCCGTCACCCAGCGCCTGGCCGACATGGGTGCCAAGGTGTTCCAGGGTCACGCGGCCGAGTACATCGGCGCCGCAGACGCGGTCGTCACGTCCACCGCCGTGGCGGCGGATAACCCGGAAGTGGTCGCGGCCCGCGCGAAGAAAATCCCGATCGTGCCGCGCGCCGTGATGCTGGGCGAACTGATGCGCCTGAAACGGGGCATCGCCATCGCCGGCACGCACGGCAAGACCACGACCACGTCGCTGGTCGCTTCGGTGCTGTACCAGGGCGGCCTGGACCCCACGTTCGTGATCGGCGGCCGGCTCACGGCGGCCGGTGCCAACGCCAAGCTGGGTTCCGGCGAATACCTGGTGGCCGAGGCGGACGAATCGGATGCGTCGTTCCTGAACCTGGCGCCGATGATCGAGGTGATCACGAACATCGACGCCGACCACATGGAGACGTACGAGCACGATTTCGAGAAGCTCAAGCAGGCTTTCGTGCACTTCACGCACCGCCTGCCGTTCTATGGCCGCGCGATGATGTGCATCGATGATGCGCACGTGCGCAGCATCCTGCCGCAAGTAACGAAACCGGTGACCACGTACGGCTTCGCCGAGGATGCCGAAGTGCGCGCCGTGAACGCCCGCGCGGTCGGCACGCAGATGCATTTCACGGTGTTGCAGGAAGGCTTCCCGGATCTCGATATCGTGCTGAACCAGCCCGGCCTGCACAACGTGCAGAACGCCTGCTCGGCCGTGGCCATCGCCCGCGAGATCGGCATCGACGACAGCGCCACGCAGGCCGGCCTGGCCGGTTTCGCCGGCGTGGGCCGCCGCTTCACGAAGTACGGCGAGGTCGCGATTCCGGGCGGCGGTACCTTCACCCTGGTCGACGATTTCGGCCACCACCCCGTGGAAACGGAAGTCACGCTGGCCGCCGCGCGCGCCGCGTACCCGGGCCGCCGCCTGGTACTGGTGTTCCAGCCGCACCGCTACACCCGCACGCGCGACCTGTTCGAGGACTTCGCCCGCGTGCTGTCGGTAGTGGACCTGCTGGTGCTGGTCGAAGTCTACCCGGCCGGCGAAGCGCCGATCGTGGGCGCCGACGGCCGCTCGCTGGTGCGCGCGATCCGCGCGCGTGGCAAGACCGAGCCGGTGTTCGTCGAAACCATCGCCGAGGTACCGGAAACCATCATGGGACTGGTGCGGGACGGCGACGTGGTCCTGACGATGGGCGCCGGTGCGATCAGCGGCGTGCCGGGAAAACTGGTGAACTACAAAGATTGAACGCAATGTTGAACAATCAAGCACAGGCATGAACATGGCAATTTCAAAAGAAGAAGCGCAATCGTTCGGCAAGGTCGGCGTGCTGTTCGGCGGCCGGTCCGCCGAGCGTGACGTGTCGCTGATGTCCGGCGGCGGCGTGCTCGAAGCGCTGCGCAGCCAGGGTATCGATGCCCATCCGTTCGATCCGGGCCAGCGCTCGCTGGCCGAGCTGGCGGCCGAGAAGTTCGACCGCGTGTTCATCGCGCTGCACGGCCGCTATGGCGAAGACGGCACGCTGCAGGGCGCGCTGGAATTGCTGGGCATTCCGTACACGGGCAGCGGCGTGATGGCCAGTTCGGTGGCGATGGACAAGATCACGACCAAGATCCTGTGGCTGAAGGCCGGCCTGCCGACGCCCGACTTCGCGGTGCTGGACGATGGTGCCGACCTGGCGGCCGTGGCCGCGCAACTGGGCCTGCCGCTGATCGTCAAGCCGCCGCACGAAGGTTCGTCGATCGGCTTCTCGAAAGTCGATGCGGTCGGGCAGTTCCAGGCGGCCTACGACAAGTGCGCGCCGCTGGATGACTCGGTGCTGGCCGAATCGTTCGTGTCCGGCCGCGAATTCACCGTGGCGGTGCTCGGCGCCGGTGCCGGCGCGCGCGCGCTGCCGGTGGTGGAAATCGTGGCGCCGAAAGGCAACTACGATTACCAGAACAAGTATTTCACGGACGACGTGCAGTATTTCTGCCCGCCGCAGCTCGATGAATCGATCCAGGCCGAGATGCGGCGCATCGCCGTCGAAGCCTACCGCACGCTCGGCTGCGAGGGCTGGGCGCGCGTCGATGTGCTGCTGCGCGACAGCGACAACCAGCCATACCTGCTGGAAGCGAATACCTCGCCCGGCATGACGAGCCATTCGCTGGTGCCGATGGCGGCACGCGCCGAAGGCATGTCGTACGAAGCGCTGTGCGTGGAAATCCTGCGCACCGCGCGCCTGAAGATCAAGGGATAAAGAGCAATGTGGCACGACGCGAAAGCCTTGAACGCAACCGCCAGCGGCATCGTCGCGCTGGTGTTTGCCGTTTGCGTCGCCGCCGGTATCTGGTGGATCGCGCACCGGCCGATCTTCGACCTGCGCACGATCCGTGTCGAGGCGATGGAACGGGCCGAACTGCGCCACGTGAACCTGCTGACGCTGAAGAACGGCACGCAGGGCCGCATCCCCGGCAACTTCTTCACGGCCAACCTGGAACAGGTGCGCCAGGTGTTCGAGGCGGTGCCCTGGGTGCGGCGCGCCACGGTGCGGCGCGAATGGCCGAACCAGCTGATCGTGGAAGTGGAAGAGCACGAGGCGCTGGGTACCTGGGGCGAGGATGGCCGGCTGCTGTCGGTGAAGGGCGATGTATTCACGGCCAACCTGGCCGAGGCGGAAGAGGATCACGAACTGCCGCAGTTCTCCGGACCGGACGGCAGCGAGAAGGAAGTGCTGTCGCGCTACGCCGAGCTGCGCAAGTGGTTCGCGCCGGCCAGGCTGGTGCCGGCCGGCCTGTCGCTGTCGAGCCGTTACGCGTGGACGGTGACGCTGGACAACGGCGCCAGCGTGGCGCTGGGCCGCGAGCAGACGCCGACGATGCTGAAGGACCGCGTGGCGCGGCTGGTATCGGTGTGGCCGCAGCTGGCCGCGCGCGTGCCGGACATCGAGACGATCGACATGCGCTACCAGAACGGGCTGGCGCTGTCGGCGGCGGGGCTGAAGATCCCGGCCGAAAAAGTGAAGAAATAACGAATAAAAAACGACAAAAAAACGAATAAAAGACGAACAACAGGCCGCGGAAGGCCCGGTAGAGCGAAACGAATTTAACGAGCAAATAATGACAAAAGACGCGAAAAACCTGATCGTCGGCCTCGACATCGGCACCTCGAAGGTGGTGGCCGTGGTGGCCGAGGTGATGGGCGATGGCCGCCATGAAGTGATCGGGCTGGGGCAGCACGAATCGAAGGGCCTGAAGAAGGGCGTGGTGGTCAACATCGAAGCGACCGTGGAATCCATCCAGCGCGCCCTCGAGGAGGCCGAGCTGATGGCCGACTGCAAGATCCGCAACGTGTACGCGGGTATCGCGGGCAGCCATATCCGCAGCTTCAATTCGAGCGGCATGGTGGCGATCAAGGAAAAGGAAGTCACGGCCACCGACGTGGCGCGCGTCATTGAAACGGCGAAGGCCGTTAACATTCCTACCGATCAGCAGCTGCTGCACACGGTGCCGCAGGAATTCATCGTCGACAGCCAGGAAGACGTGCGCGAGCCGATCGGCATGAGCGGCATCCGGCTGGAAGTCAAGGTACATATCGTCACGGGCGCGGTGAGCGCCGTGCAGAATATCGTCAAGTGCGTGCGGCGTTGCGGACTCGAGGTCTCGGACCTGATCCTGCAGCCGATGGCATCCGCGGATGCCGTGCTCACGCCGGACGAAAAAGAATTAGGTGTAGTGCTGATCGATATCGGCGGCGGCACCACCGACGTTGCAGTGTTCTCGGACGGCGCGATCCGCCATACGGCAGTGATCCCGATCGCCGGTGACCAGATCACCAACGACATAGCGATGGCCTTGCGAACCCCCACCTCCGAAGCGGAAGAAATCAAGATCCGCTACGGGGTGGCAAAACAGGTGCTGGCGGATCCGGGGGAACACCTGGAAGTGCCGGGCCTGGGCGACCGCGGCCCCCGCAATCTGTCCCGCCAGGCGCTGGCTGCAGTCATCGAGCCGCGCGTGGAGGAATTGTTCGCCATGGTGCACCAGGTCGTGCGCGAGTCCGGATACGAGGGCGTGCTCTCGTCCGGCATCGTGCTGACCGGCGGCTCCTCGATCATGCCCGGCATGGTTGAAATGGCGGAGGACATCTTCCTGAAACCGGCACGCCTCGGCACGCCGGATTATCGCGGCCAGCTGGCCGACGTGGTGCGCAGCCCCCGCTACGCCACCGTGCTCGGACTTCTGCTGGAAGCGAAGAAGCAGTATTTGCGCGGGCATATCGTGACGCGCCAGGACGGGTCCGTGAAGGCGGTCTGGCAACGCATGAAGGAATGGTTCCTCGGTAATTTCTGAGGGTGGGTGCCGGGTACGCAGGCCACCGCTTGATGGCCTGCGATGCACCCAAAACGGTAACAACAGGGTAAACTATTTTTATATATACGCGGTCTTCACCCCCAGCTTCTACCGATATGAAGGCTGGCGCTTGAAGGGCGCTCTCAACTAGGAGCACATCATGGAGTTCGATATGGTCGATAACGCATCACTGGGAACGGTGATCAAGGTGGTCGGTGTTGGCGGCGCGGGCGGTAACGCGGTGCAGCACATGATCAACAAGGGCATGAGCGGCGTGGAATTCATCGCCGCCAATACCGATGCCCAGGCGTTGTCGGCTTCCAAGGCCGACAACATCATCCAGATCGGCGAGACCGGCCTGGGTGCGGGCATGAAGCCCGACGTCGGCCGCAAGCTGGCCGAGGAATCGCGCGCACGCATCGAGGATGCGCTGCGCGGTGCGCACATGGTGTTCATCGCCGCGGGCATGGGCGGCGGCACCGGCACCGGCGCCGCGCCGATCGTCGCGGAAGTGGCGAAATCGCTGGGCGCGCTGACGGTGGCGGTGGTGTCGAAGCCGTTCTCGCACGAAGGCCAGAAGTGCATGGAAATCGCCGATGAAGGCCTGGAGCAGCTGTCGCAGAACGTCGACTCGCTGATCGTGATCCTGAACGAGAAACTCGAAGAGATCTACGAAGACGAGTCGCTGATCGAATGGCTGCAGCATGCCGACGACGTGCTGAACAACGCGGTGGCCGGCATCGCCGAGATCATCAACGTGCCGGGCCACATCAACGTCGACTTCAACGACGTGAAGACGATCATGGGCGAGCAGGGCAAGGCGATGATGGGTACCGCCACCGCCGCCGGCGTGGACCGCGCTCGCATCGCCGCCGAACAGGCCGTGGCATCGCCGCTGCTGGATGGCATCGACCTGTCCGGCGCGCGCGGCGTGCTGGTCAACGTGACCGCCAGCCGCAGCCTGAAGGGCAAGGAAATCAAGGAAGTGATGGCCGCGGTGCGCGCCTTCGCCGCGCCGGACGCATCGATCGCACAGGGCATCGCCTATGACGATTCGATGGGCGATTCGATCCGCGTGACCGTGGTGGCAACGGGCCTGGGCAAGAACAAGAAGCACGTGCAGCTGGTACCGCAGCAGATGCTGCGCACGGGCACCCACAACAACCCGCTGAACCCGCAGGCCGGCCTGGCCGGCGCCGCAGCATCGGTGTCGATGGGCATCGGTGCCGCCGGTGGCCACAGCTTCGAAGGCAAGCGCGAGCCGGCCGTGTGGCGCCGCGAATCGGCTTCCGAGCAGGTGCGCGCGATGGAAAAGAACGGCATGGAAACCTACGATATCCCGGCATTCCTGCGCAAGCAGGCCGACTGACGTTGTGATCCGGCGGCGTGCCCGCAAGGGCGCCGCCGTGCCGGCCTACGTGAGAGGGGCCGGCGCTTTCGAGCGGCTTCGCTCGCGCTCTGGCATACTTGCCGGAGCTGCCGCCTGGTGCAGTGCACCTTGGGCGGCTTTTTTTTGCCTGCGCGGCTTTTTGCCTGTGCGGCTTTTTTGTTTGCGTGGCTGGGTTCCGCTGTAACCCCAACTGCAAATGTTGGGGTACTGCTGACGAGCCCCTGCGCGCAACGGTTTACAAGGAGATCACCATGACCATCAAGATCGGCGACAAACTGCCGGAAGGCACCCTGTCCGAATTCATCGAAGTCGAAACCGAAGGCTGCTCGCTGGGCCCGAACACGTTCAACGTGCAGGAACTGGCTGCCGGCAAGAAGATCGCCATCTTCGGCCTGCCGGGCGCCTACACGCCGACCTGCTCGGCCAAGCACGTTCCCGGCTTCGTCCAGCACGCCGAGGCCTTCAAGGCCAAGGGCGTGGACGAGATCTGGTGCGTCTCGGTCAACGACGCCTTCGTGATGGGCGCCTGGGGCCGCGAACAGAAAGCCACCGGCATCGTACGCATGATGGCCGACGGTAACGCCGCGTTCGCGAAGGCACTGGGCCTGGACGCCGACTTCTCGAAGTTCGGCATGGGCACCCGCTCGCAGCGCTACTCGATGCTGGTCGAAGACGGCGTCGTCACGCAGCTGAACATCGAGCAGGGCGGCAAGTTCGAAGTGTCGAACGCGGAGACGCTGCTGGGTCAGCTGTAATCGACTGCGGATAGCGGGCGATCATCGTCGCTCCGCCATGACGGGCGCGCTCCGCGGCGCGCCCGCAGCACTGGAATGGTGTCAGCAAATCGACGCGCCAATGCTTTTGCCAGTCCTGAGGTTGAAACCGAAATCGCATTGGTATCCATCGGTGGGCCTGTAGAGGCAAGCCAGGTTGTCTCGCTCCCGGATGCGCACCCCTTTTTCCACGCCGCACGCGGCCTTCCTGTCCGGCCCCATCGCCTCGAACATATCCTTGGCGGCTCGTCCTCGAACGTAGAATGCCACGCGGGCGTTGTCGGGCGTGGGCGCGATCGTATCTCCCAGCTCGCCGCCATAGATGACGTACCTGGTCTCGGCAGGGCGCAGCAGCCATTCCCACGCTTGAGTGCCTTGTGAAAAAGCGGCCGAAGCCGCAATCGCAAGAAGAACAAGAAAAGAGCGTTTCACCTCGGCCCTCATGCAAGTATCGTTACGTGAAAGTGGTTGTCGTGGTGACTGCGTGGGACGACCCTCGGAATCTTCTTGTCGTTGAAATAGATGACTTTGATCGCACCACATTCGAAGAACAGCTTGATCAGCTTCGCAGTGGCATCGTGATCATAGTACCTCGTGTCTTTCCAGGTCACTGGAAGTTCTAGCCCGTCGAGCCGAAGAGGGCGGATATCGATATCCAATCCGCTCTGATGTCCCACCCAGCCTGGCAATGTCTGCATAGTGTTCAGTCCGAAAATAATACTTGAGTTAGATACGTCTAACCTTTAGTCGAAAATCAGATTTTAAACAATAATTTCTTTCACGGAATTTCCTCGTCATTCTTGTCGCCACAATGATACAGGAAGCAGTGAATCGGGATATTGAATAGACATCGGCTTTATTTGGGTACACCATTAGTAGTAGCTTCGACCGCCCGCTTGTTCTGGAGGACCTCATGCACCACGCTATCTCCCTCGCGAGTCTTATTGTCCTTCTTTGCACAGCATCAGCGCAAGCCACGACCGTCACCTCTACGTTTGTGACCGCCGGGAGATATGCGGGAGGGCAGACGACATACTCTGATGCTCACCCGACGAGTTCGAATCTTTCAGTGATTAAAGAAGCACCGGAGGGCGGAACAGGAGCGGGCATTGCCGAGGCGTCAGCATCATACGGAGTACTTCGGGCAGATGCCGGAGCAGCTGGTGGGCAATATGCTAGTGGAGGCGCACGCGCTCAGGCATCATTTAACGATATTATCGTTTTCAATGCCGATGGGATGACGGGCAGGCGTGGCTCAACGACAATGAATTTGTGGTTCCACTGGGACTTGGACTCAATAGCTGCTGGGAATAGCTTTGCCCAAACGCATGGTCAGATTAATTTCTATTCCGGTCGTTCCAGTTCCAGCAGGGTTACTCTGAATCGTGCCAATGGTTACAACAGTGAGCACATCAATTACAACAGCGCTTTCAATAATGGTGTGGAGGTCCCTTTTTCTTTCACGATACCATTAGTAGTCGATTTTATATTCGGCCGAGAATTTTCTATTAATGCATCGTTGTCAGTAAACGCTGCCGCTGCAGGTATGGGGCCGGATCGGTTCGGGAATGTGAATGGCTCGGCCGTTGCACAGGCGAACGCTGGTCGGTCTGTGTATTGGGCAGGATTTTCTGATACAGAAGTAGGAGGAGTTGCCTTAGGTGACTTTATGGTAACCTCGCGTTCCGGTACTGACTGGTCGCTTTCTCAAGTTCCTCCAGTGCCAGAACCAAGATCGGTCGTTCTTTTAGTCACGGGATTTTTGGTATTGTGTATCGTCCGAGCGCGCAATCAAAAATTTTGATGCAAAAGATTTACGAGTTCTGTGGCGGAATGCACAAGCGGTCCATTTGTGCGTGCTAGAGTTTTCGACCTGTAACGCAATAGGACGACCGGCCGGGTTATCCCGGCCATAGGCTCATGCGGCAATTGCCGCGATCACGCGGTGGTCGTGCGATTCCTCGCTATTGAAGCCAGCCCAGCAGGTAAATCCTGCAGTTAATCAGCCAGCCGCCTTCTTGCCCCGGCTGCGCTTCTTCGGCGCCAGCATGATGCCGGTGCAGTTCGGCGCGCCGCAGTGGCAGGCGAAGGCCTTCTTCACGGCGGGGGTATGGCGCTCGTCGTAGATGAGGCCATAGTTGTAGCGCAGCTCCTCGCCTTTTTCGATGTCGCACAGTGCGTGGATGAATACGCGGTCGTCTTCTTCCATGGCCTCGCAGTTCGGATCGCACGAGTGATTGATGAAGCGCGACTCGTTGCCGCCGGCGCCGCCGTCGATCAGCAGGCCGTTATTGAGCGTGAAGAAGAACGTATGGTTGATCGGGCCGCCCTTCTCGGCGGTGCGCCGGCAGGTCTCGTCCCAATCCACGATCTCGCCGGTATATTCGATGATCCGGGTACCGGCCGGGATCGCGCGGCGGGCGAAGACGCCCTTGCCGTGGATCGGCGAATCGTGCACTTCGAACAGGGCGGAAGTTTTCGGTTTGGCAGTGGACGTGGTCATTCGAATATCATACCGCGTTGATAGTGTGCTTGCTCGTGCCGCGCGCTTCCGTAGCGGGGCGTGCTGCGGCGGCTACAATGAGCGCCCCAATCCCCACGGAACGTCCCTTGAAACAGAACGCCAAGGAAAACCTGCACAGCATTTACGCGATGGTCACGGCCGTCGCGATGTTCTCCATCATGGATACGGCGATGAAGCTGCTCGCCGCCCGTTACCCGGCCATGCAGGTGACGGTGCTGCGCGCGTTTTCATCGATGCCGCTGGTGTGCGCGTACGTGGCATATCGGGGCGGGTTCCACGGCATCTTCAAGGTGAACTGGCCGTTGCAGCTGCTGCGCGGCGCGCTCGGTATCGCCATGCTGACACTGTTCGCCTATGGCCTGAAGTCGCTGCCGCTGTCGGAAACGTATTCCGTGTTCTTCATCGCGCCCGCGCTGATCACGGCGCTGTCGGTGTTCATCCTGAAGGAGCGGGTGGACGGCATGCAGTGGCTGGCCATCGGCGTGGGCCTGGTCGGCGTGCTGGTGGTGCTGCGGCCCGAGGGCACCAGCTTCATTTCCGTCGCCGGGCTGGCGATCCTCGGCTCGGCGGCCTGCTATGCGGTATCGGCGATCGCCAGCCGGATGCTGTCGCGCACCGATTCGAACGAGAAGATCATGTTCTGGCTGCTGGTGATGATCGGTGCCGGCTCGCTGCCGCTGGCGTTGCCGTCCTGGGTGGCGCTGCGCTGGGACGACTGGCCGGTGATCGCCACGCTGGCCTTGTCCGGCTTTTTCGGCCAGCTGGCGATCACCAAGGCATTCAGCATGGGCAAGGCATCGATCGTGGCGCCCTTCGAATACACGGCGCTGGCCTGGGGCGTGGCGATCGACTGGGCGTTGTGGAGCACGCTGCCGGATGGCTGGACCCTGGTGGGCGCGGCGATCATCATCGGCAGCGGCATCTACCTGGTGCGGCGCGAGGCGGTGCACAGCGAGGCCGAGCACCCCTGAAAGCCGCATGTTGTCACGGTTTTATCCCTGGTCCTATGCCTGGTCTTATGTCTTTTGGCATAGGGAACGCGGGCCTCGGAAAGCCGATATAATCGTGAAATGAAACAACGTACGATCAAAGAACAAGTCCGCACCACCGGTGTCGGCGTGCACTCCGGGACCAAGGTCGAACTGACCCTGCGCCCGGCCCCGCCCGACACGGGCATCGTCTTCGCCCGCGTGGACCTGGTGCCGCCCGTGGTATTCCCGGTCGGCCCGCTGGAAATCGGCGATACGCGCATGGCGACCGTGATGATTCGCGATGGCGCCCGTGTGTCGACGATCGAGCACCTGATGTCGGCCTGCGCGGGCCTGGGCATCGACAACCTCTATATCGACGTGACCGCCGAGGAAATCCCCATCATGGATGGCTCGGCGTCGTCGTTCGTCTACCTGCTGCAGCAGGCCGGCCTCGCCGAGCAGGAAGCGCCGAAGAAATTCATCCGCATCACGAAGCCGATCGAGGTGCGCGAAGGGCAGGGCGCCAGCGAGAAGTGGGCGCGGCTGGTGCCGCACAACGGCTTCAAGCTGGACTTCTTCATCGAATTCAACCACCCGGCCGTCGATGGCACGGCGCAGCGCGCGCAGATCGACTTCGGCAGCCAGTCGTATATCCAGGCGGTGGCGCGGGCGCGCACGTTCGGCTTCATGCAGGACGTGGAAATGCTGCGCGGGATCGGCCTGGCGCGCGGTGGTTCGCTGGAGAACGCGATCGTGATGGATGAGTACCGCATCCTGAATCCGGACGGCCTGCGCTACGACGATGAATTCGTGCGCCACAAGATCCTCGATGCGATCGGCGACCTGTACGTGATCGGCCACCCGCTGATCTGCGCATACGAGGCGCACAAGTCCGGCCACGCGCTGAACAACAAGCTGCTGCGCGAACTGCTGGCCAATCCGGATGCGTATGAATTCGTCAGCTACGATTCGGCCGACCAGGCGCCGCCGTCGTATGCGCGGCAGCTCGAGCAGGAATGGGCATATAACTAAGTAAGTAGCCAGGCACTTAGCGAAGCAACCAGGCCGGCATCGGCCGCGAAGGCTTCGCTGCTACCGGCGATGCGCCACCAGGTTCTTCAGCGCCGCGATCAGCGTGGCGTTCTGCTTGGTCGGCTCCAGCGTCTCGGACAGCCGGGCGAACGAATCCACCCCCACTTCGGGAATGACGAGCTGGCGCCGCTCCACGGGCGGCGTCGCCATGGCCTTCATCATCTGCACCTTGAGGCGGATGTTGTCGATCTGCCACCCCTTGGCCGACAGCGCTTCTTGCAGTTTTGGCAATTGCTGTTTAAGCTTGGCGGCAACCGATGCGTTCGGTGTCGACAGCACCAGCTGGCCGGCCTCGAACGACAGGATGTCGCAGAAATTGAAGGCGGCCGGCAGGACTTTCGCGCAGTCCTGCTGCAACTTCGCCATGCGCTGCACGGCCGGCAGCAACGCCGCGAGGCGGTCGTCGCGGCGCAGGAAGTCGGTGGCTTCGACCGCCGTCCGGTTCCGGCGGGTCTGGTCGAAGGCATTGAAGGAGTTGAATCGCATGCGCGAAACATAGCATAGCCGCGCCGTGCATGCAGCAACGGCGGCGTGGCGGCGGGTGCATGCGATGCCGGACAGGAGTCGGGCGCACTGCACGGGAAGCTGCAGGGTGAGCTGTAAAGCGAACGGCAAGTTCCCCTGAGGCTATTGTCTTTCCGGCAGCCATCCCCATGTACCCCCGTGCTAAAATCATGGTCTTTTGCCACAGGCTTTGGGCGAGGTCGCGAAGCGAGCTTTTTTTAAACGGCGTTTATTCAAGAATTCAAGCATGTCCTTACTGACCGCGATTTTCGGCAGCCGTAACCAGCGGCTGCTCAAGCAGTACCAAAAAACCGTCAAAGCAATCAACGCTCTCGAACCCGAGTACGAAAAGCTGTCGGACGCCGAATTGCAGGCCAAGACGCCCGCCTTCAAGGAACGCGTGGCAGCCGGCGAGGCGCTGGACGACTTGCTGGTGGAAGCCTTTGCCGTATGCCGCGAAGCGTCCAAGCGCGTCTTCAAGATGCGCCACTTCGACGTGCAGCTGCTCGGCGGCATGGTGCTGCATTACGGGAAAATCGCCGAGATGCGCACCGGTGAAGGCAAAACGCTGACGGCAACCCTGCCGGCCTACCTGAACGCGTTGTCCGGCAAGGGCGTGCACATCGTGACCGTCAACGATTACCTGGCCCAGCGCGACGCCGAAACCATGGGCAAGCTGTATCGCTGGCTGGGCCTGACCACGGGTGTCAACCTGGGGCAGATGGAACACTCGGTCAAGCAGCAGGCCTATGCGTCGGACATCACGTATGGCACCAACAACGAATTCGGTTTCGACTACCTGCGCGACAACATGGTGTTCGACATCCGCGACCGGGTGCAGCGCGGCCTGAATTACGCGATCGTCGACGAAGTCGACTCGATCCTGATCGACGAGGCCCGCACGCCGCTGATCATTTCCGGCCAGGCCGAGAACCACACGGACCTGTACCACAAGATCAACGAAGTGCCGAAGCTGCTGACCCTGCAGATCGGCGAGGAAAAGCCGGACGGCAAGGGCAATGTCGAAGTGCCGGGCGACTATACGAAGGACGAGAAAGCGCACCAGGTGCTGCTGACCGAAGCCGGCCACGAGAAGGCCGAGGCGATCCTGACGAAAATGGGCCTGCTGCCGGAAGGCGCCTCGCTGTACGACTCCGCCAACATCACGCTGGTGCACCACCTGTATGCCGCGCTGCGCGCGCATGCGCTGTACCACAAGGACCAGCACTACGTGGTGCAGAACGGCGAAGTGGTGATCGTCGATGAATTCACCGGCCGCATGATGACGGGCCGCCGCTGGTCCGACGGCCTGCACCAGGCGGTCGAGGCGAAGGAAGGCGTGAAGATCCAGAACGAGAACCAGACGCTGGCCTCGATCACGTTCCAGAACTACTTCCGCATGTACACCAAGCTGTCCGGCATGACCGGTACCGCCGATACGGAAGCATTCGAATTCCAGGACATCTACGGCCTGGAAACCGTGGTGATCCCGCCGAACCGCCCGTCCGCCCGCAAGGACAAGCAGGACCAGGTATACAAGTCGGCCCAGGAAAAATACCAGGCCATGGTGACCGACATCCGCGATTGCTACGAGCGCGGCCAGCCGGTGCTGGTGGGTACCACGTCGATCGAGAATTCCGAGCTGCTGGCGTCGATCCTCGACAAGGCCAAGCTGCCGCACAACGTGCTGAACGCGAAACAGCACGCCCGCGAAGCGGAGATCATCGCGCAGGCCGGCTCGCCGAAGGCGATCACGATCGCCACCAACATGGCCGGCCGCGGTACCGACATCGTCCTGGGCGGCAATGTCGAGAACCAGATCAAGTTCCTGGAAGCCGATCCGAACCTGTCGGACGCCGAGAAGCAAGCGCGCGCGCAAAAGCTGCGCGATGGCTGGCAGGCGCTGCACGAGCAGGTGGTGGCGGCCGGCGGCCTGCACATCATCGGCACCGAGCGCCACGAATCGCGCCGGGTGGACAACCAGCTGCGCGGCCGTTCCGGCCGCCAGGGCGACCCGGGCTCCTCGCGCTTTTACCTGTCGCTGGACGATCCGCTCCTGCGCATCTTCGCCGGCGACCGCGTGCGCGCCATCATGGAACGCCTGAAGATGCCGGAAGGCGAGCCGATCGAAGCCGGTATCGTCACGCGCTCGATCGAATCGGCGCAGCGCAAGGTCGAGGCCCGCAACTTCGACATCCGCAAGCAGCTGCTCGAATACGACGACGTCTCCAACGACCAGCGCAAGGTGATCTACCAGCAGCGTAACGAGCTGCTGGAAGCCACCGAGATCGCCGAAATGATCCAGAACCTGCGCCACGGCGTGTTCACCGACCTGGTGCGCCAGTACGTGCCGGAAGAATCGGTCGAAGAGCAGTGGGACGTGCCGGCCCTGCAGGCCGCGCTGGCTGCCGAATGGCGCATCGACGTGCCGCTGACGGAAATGCTGGAGAAGGAATCGAACCTGACCGACGAAGACCTCGTCGAGCGCGTGGTCGCCGCCGCGGACGAGCAGTACAACGCCAAGATCGCCATCGTCGGCAAGGAAGCGTTCGGCGGCTTCGAGCGCAGCGTGATGCTGCAGGCAGTGGACAGCCACTGGCGCGAACACCTGGCGGCGCTGGACCACCTGCGCCAGGGTATCCACCTGCGCGGCTATGCGCAGAAGAACCCGAAGCAGGAGTACAAGCGCGAAGCGTTCGAACTGTTCGCCCAGATGCTGGACCTGATCAAGAACGAAGTGGTGCGCCAGGTGATGACGGTGCGGATCCAGTCGCGCGAGGAAGTCGAAGCGGCCGAGGCGGCCCTTGCTGCCACGCACCTGGAAAACGTGAGTTTCCAGCACGCCGACTTCGATCCGAACGCGGCGCCGGAAGAACTGCTGGCGCCGACCGCCCATCCGGCTCCCGGCGGCATGCAGGAGGCCACGGTGCAGGTCGGGCCGAAGGTCGGCCGCAACGACCCCTGCCCATGCGGCAGCGGCAAGAAGTACAAGGCTTGCCACGGCAAGCTGGCTTGATGAAGAAACCGGGGCGTGCCCCGGTTTTTTTTTGCCTGTACCTGATCCCGGTTGTTCACATCTCGACAGGCGCTTGCATTACCATCGCCGTTTTACTCCCGCGCCGCCCGCCCATGAAAACCAGCACCATCATTCTTGCCCTCGCCACCTGCCTCGGCACCGCGCTGCCCGTGGCGGCGCACGCGGCCAGTTTCGATTGCAAGAAAGCGGCGACGCCCGTGGAGGCCATCATTTGTGCCGATCCCGCGCTGTCGAAGGCGGATGAAGAGGTAGCCGTGCTGTACCGGCGCCTGCTCAAGCTGGACCCTGGCGCGAGGCAGGGGCAGCGGGAGTGGCTGCGCACGGTCCGCAACCGGTGCAGGGACGTCGCATGCCTGCGCGCGGCATACGAGGAACACGACACCCAGCTGCGGCTTTCGCTGGAGGCGGACAACGAGGAAGCAACGCCCGGTGCCGCGCCACCGGCGCTGCGCTGAAAGCGGGCGCCAATGCAAAAAGCCCGGCACATGGCCGGGCTTTTCATTGCGCGATGAAGCAGCTTACTGCAGCGTCAGGATGACCTTGACGGTATCGTCCACGGCCGACTTGTCGATGTAGCCGATGGCTTTCGGATCGTCCGCCACGGCTTTCTTCACTTCGGCGTTCGACTTGAACTCCTTCGGCGCCTGGGCCTTGCCGGTGAAGACCAGCTTCGACCAGATGGCTTTCACCTGGGCGGCGTCCTTGTCGGTCACCTTCTTGTAGAACTCGTTGCGGATCGCCGAGCCGTCGGCCTGGTCGACCGGCGTGAACATCGTCGATTTACCCAGGAAGAACTGGGCCGCCTGCTCGGAGAACATGCGGGTGGCCGGGTTCTTGGCGCTGACGATGACCACGGTCTCGGCAAACGCCGAGGAAGGCAGGATGGAGGCCGTCGCGGCGAGGGCGGCGATGACCAGGGTGATAGTGATCTTTTTCATGTGCATTCCTTAGAAAACGAAGTCCACGCCGGCAGCGATCACGGTGACCTTCTTGCCGACGCCGGCCGGCGTCACGTCGCTCAGGAAGCCGTTCTTGGCGCCCGGCTTGATGCGGTCGACCTGCACCTTCAGCGCGGCCGACTGGGCGAAGTCCCAGCGCACGCCGATCAGGTCGGACGACTGGCTGCCAGGAGCCAGCAGGTTCTTCACGCCGGCGTTCAGCGTCGGGATGCGTGCCAGCGCGGCCGGCACGGAAACGTTCGAGCCCTTGCCGTCGTACTTGGCGTGCGCGTAGTACGGCAGCACCTTGCCGAAGCGGTAGCCGGCCATCAGGTACCAGGCGTTGCTGTCGGCCAGGTAGACCGGATCCTTGGCGCGGCGCATGCCGAATTCGGACTGCACGACGATATTGTTCCAGTCGGCCAGCAGGCCCACCGAGGTGAAGGCGACGCGCTTGGTCTCGGCGATCGTGATGTCGCTGGCCAGCTGGCCGAAGCCCACCGTCGTCAGCGTGTTCGTCAGCGAGTTGATCGGCTTGACGTCGGTGGCCTTCAGCTTGCCCTGCATGTGGGCGAAACGCAGCGTGACCGGGCCATGCTCGGCGCTGACCGCGAAGCCGGCAGCCGGCGCCTGGTAGCGCGGCTCGGAACGGTCGGACGACACGTACGATTTGCCGCGCGAAATGCCGACGAAGGCTTGCGCCGTCACGTTGGTGTCGCCGAAGGCGCGCTGCCAGTTGACGTCCACGCCGTCGACGCTGTCGATGATCATCTGGCCGTACATTTCCACCGGCGGGCGCATCATCGTGTTCGCGTAGCCCACGTTCTGGTAATCGGAGATCAGGAAGCCGGGCACCGCCACGCGGCCGGCGCGCAGCGCGACTTCATCGCTGACCTTGTACTTGACGAAGGCCCATGCCAGTTCGGTCGTGAAGCTGTCACCGGTCGACTTGCGCGACAGGATCTGCGTGGTGGCGGACAGCTTGTCCGAGAACGTGTACGTGGCTTGCAGGCCCAGGTTCGAGTCGAGGCCGATGGTGGTGGTGCCGGCCGTGCCTTCGCGCTGGTTGGCGCGGGTGTAGCGCGCGTCTTCCGTATTGCTCTTGGCGGCGGCCAGCGTGCCGAAGCCGCTGACGTTGAGTTTGCCGTCGCCGATGGCGATCGCGTTGGCCGCGCCGGTTTGCATCAGGCACAGCGCGCCCAGGACGAATGCTGCTGACAGTTTCAATTTCATGTTGGGGAGTCCGTTCCGATTGTTTTGTATGGGGTATTGCCTGCCATGAGGGCCGCTGCGGAGGTAGGGGAGCGGCACGCTGTTCATGACAAAGTGCATGCGGTCTCTACCTTAGGTGATATTTCCGAAAAGCACCAAATTTAATTTCCGGAAAGATACAAAACATGAAAGTTACTGTCGCTTTTTGTGAACTGATTGCGCTATCGAAGGCTGTTTACGAAACAATTTCTACTCAAAAATATAAGACTTTCCGCACTCGCCCGGAGATGGCGGCCACCTGTTGCCACAGGTATTACAATAGCGATTTCACCAACCCGCACGAGAACATCACATGGCCGTCAATTCCCCCATTCCTGTCGCTGCTGAACTGAAACCTGTCGCCGGTATCGAGATCGGCTACGCCGAGGCCGGGATCAAGAAACCGAACCGCAAGGATGTGCTGGTGATGAAGCTGGCCGAGGGGGCCACGGTGTCCGGCGTGTTCACGCTGAACCGTTTCTGCGCGGCGCCCGTGCAGATCTCGAAGGACAACCTGGCGGCGGCCAAGGCCGGCGGCAAGCCGATCCGCGCACTGCTCGTCAACACCGGTAACGCCAATGCCGGCACGGGCGAGGCGGGCATGGCCAATGCGCGCGCCACCTGCGATGCGCTGGCCGCCGAACTGGGCATCGATGCGCAGCAGGTGCTGCCGTTCTCCACCGGCGTGATCCTGGAACCGCTGCCGGTCGCGAAGATCAAGGCCGGGCTTCCCGCCGCCGTGCGGAACCTGAAGGCCGATAACTGGTTCAATGCCGCCGAAGGCATCATGACCACCGACACCCAGCCGAAGGCCGGCTCGCGCACCGTCACCGTCGCCGGCCACGCCGTCACGCTGACGGGCATCAGCAAGGGTGCCGGCATGATCAAGCCGAACATGGCCACCATGCTGGGCTACCTGGCGTTCGATGCGAAAGTGGCGCAACCCGTGCTGGACGTGCTGGTCAAGGAAGCGGCCGACCAGTCGTTCAACTGCATCACGATCGACGGCGATACGTCCACCAACGACTCGTTCATCCTGATGGCCACCGGTGCCGGCACGCTCGAAGTGAACTCGGTCGATTCGCCTGAATACCGCGAACTGGCGGCCGCGGTCACCGAACTGTCCGTGTTCCTGGCCCAGGCCATCGTGCGCGACGGCGAAGGTGCCACCAAGTTCATCACGATCACGGTGGAAGAGGGCGAATCGGTCGAGGAGTGCCGCAAGATCGCCTACTCGATCGGCCACTCGCCGCTGGTGAAGACGGCCTTCTTCGCTTCCGACCCGAACCTGGGCCGCATCCTGGCCGCCATCGGCTATGCCGGCGTGGAACTGGATGTCTCGAAAATCAACATGTGGCTGGACGACGTGTGGGTGGCCAAGGACGGCGGCCGCAATCCCGACTACAAGGAAGAAGACGGCCAGCGCGTGATGAAGCAGAGCGAGATCACGGTGCGCGTGAAACTGGCGCGCGGCGATGCCGCCGCCACCGTGTACACCTGCGACCTGTCGCACGACTACGTGTCGATCAACGCGGATTACCGTTCCTGATGGCAGGGCTGGAAGACTCACTGGCCACCTCATTGGCCACCTCATTGGCCACCTTCATGGTCCGCGCCGAAAGCGTGCTGGCGCGCGTGGAGGCGCTGCTGCCGCCAGCGCTGCCGGCGCCGGACTGGAATGCCGCGTTCGCGTTCCGCTGGCGCAAGCGCAGCGGCATCGCGGGCCAGGCCGGCTGGCTGCAGCCGGTCGCGCACGCGGCGAAGATCACGCTGGACGACCTGCACAACGTGGCGAACCAGAAGGCCGCCATCGAACAGAACACGCGTCAGTTCGTCGAAGGCCGGCCCGCCAACAACGTGCTGCTGACGGGCGCGCGCGGTACCGGCAAATCGTCGCTGATCAAGGCTTGCCTGAACGGCTTCGCCGGCCGTGGCCTGCGGCTGATCGAAGTCGACAAGGCCGATCTGGCCGACCTGCCGGACATCATCGACCTGGTAGCCGGCCGGCCCGAACGCTTCATCGTGTTCTGCGACGATTTGTCGTTCGAGGAGGGCGAGAGCGGCTACAAGGCGCTGAAGGTGGCGCTGGACGGTTCCATCACCGCGCAGTCGGACAACGTGCTGATCTACGCCACGTCGAACCGGCGGCACCTGCTGCCGGAGCGCATGTCGGACAACACGAGCTACAAGCACGACGAGGACGGCGACCTGCATCCCGGCGAAACGGTCGAGGAAAAGATTTCGCTGTCCGAGCGCTTCGGGCTGTGGCTGTCGTTCTACCCGTTCAAGCAGGACGACTACCTGGCCATCGTGGCGCACTGGCTGTCGACGTTCGGCTGCACCCCGGCGCAGATCGAGGAAGCGCGCGGCGACGCCCTGCGCTGGGCACTGCAGCGCGGCTCGCGCTCGGGCCGCGTGGCCTGGCAGTTCGCCCGCGACCATGCCGGGAAAATGGACGCCGTGGCCCCTGTGGACCCTGGGACGGCCGCATGACACAGGCGACCAGGCCGATCGATGTCGCGGTCGGCATCCTGATGAAACCGAACGGCGACGTGCTGCTGGGCCAGCGCCCGGCCGGCAAGCCCTATGCGGGCTACTGGGAATTCCCCGGCGGGAAAGTCGATCCGGGCGAAACCATCTTCGCGGCGCTGCAGCGCGAGTTCATGGAAGAACTGGGCATCGAAGTGCTGTCGGCGCAGGAATGGTGCGGCGTCGAGCACGTGTACGAACACGCCCACGTGCGGCTGCACTTCTTCATCAGCCGCGAATGGCGCGGCGAGCCGCAAAGCCTGGAAGGGCAGGCGTTCGCGTGGCAGGGGGAAGTGGGCGTGGAACCGCTGTTGCCGGCCACGATCCCGCTGCTGCAGTGGATTGACCGGGCCAGCTGAAACTAGGGACGGATGCCAATGTCGCTGAGATAACCTCACCCCAAGTGCAAATTCCGGGGTCAGACCCGGCGGGTCTGACCCCAGCCTTTCGCTGCTGGGGTGAATGCATGCGCTTTCAATGTGTCGGTAGCGCTTAGCTTAACGGCATACATATCAAGGGCAGACCCCGTTTGTTATTGCTTGTCTTCCTCGAGCGGATCGGTGGGGGCGGTGCCGGGGATGGTGTATTTTTCCTCGGCCCAGGCACCCAGGTCGATTTGCTTGCAGCGTTCGGAACAGAAGGGGCGGTACTTGTTTTTCTCGCTCCACTCCACTTTCTTGCCACAGGTGGGGCAGTCGACAACGGTTGGCATGGCAGGTAAAGATCAGAAATTGCAAAGGGTCAGTTCGAACGGCACGTCGTCTTCCAGCGGCTTCGGCTTGCAGTCGCCGCCCTGGCTGGTGAAACGTACCCACAGCATGTATTTGTTGGCCGAGATTTCCGGGATCGCGCCCAGCGATTCATCGAGCGTCAGCCGCAGCATCTGGTACACCTTCCCCTGCAGCATCTGCTGGTAGCTGCCGGCATTGGCGATCATCTTCTTCGGCGCGCCGGAATTGCGCAGCAGTCGCAGCACCAGGGCCAGCGCGTCGCACAGCGGCGCCAGCGGCGCGAACCAGGTGGCGATGTCGTGGTAGCGCTGTTCGAACGGGTGCTGCTGCCACGCGTAGTACGACGGCAGATCGAATTCGCACGCGCCGCCGGGAATGATGGTGCGGCCGCGAATGCTCATCAGCCATTCGTTGTCGCGCACGTTCTGGCCCGTCTTGCCCTGCGACGCCACCAGCGCGGTCGACACGCTGTCGAGTTCCTCGAGGATCGCGTCGAGCATCTCGGCCTGCACGGCGGGGTTGGAACGGTAGCCCATCAGCGTCTGCTTCTGGCGCTCGATTTCCTGCAGCAGGTCCGATTTCAGGTCGGCGCGGCCGGCCACTTCGAGCATGTCGAAGATGGTGGAGAGCGCCACGTGATGCTGCAACGGATGTTCCTGGTTCAGGAAAAACTTGAATTTCTCGTACAGGTCCTCCAGGCGCAACAGCGTGCGGATGCGCTCGTTGAAAGGATATTCATAGACGATCAAAGTGAATCCCTCGTGGGTGGGCCTGAAATATGCCCGTGATTCTGAGGCATGCGAGGCAAAAATACAAACGTTGTTAATTGTTTCGTACGGCTTCTTCAGCCATCGCTAAGTAAATTGCATGCAAGCGGTCGACTTGCGGCGCCAACTCCCCCAGCTCGCCGCCGTTGTCGATGACGTCGTGCGCGGCGGCCAGGCGCGCCTGCCGCGGCGCCTGGGCCGCCATGATCGCATGCACCTGCTGTTCCGGCAGCGCGTTACGGGCCATCACCCGTGCCACCTGCACCGCTTCGGGGCAATCGACCACCAGCACGCGGCCCACGCGCTCGCGCCACGTGCCCGACTCGACCAGCAAAGGAATGTCGAAGATCACGTATGGGCCGGTGCCCAGCAGGCTTTCGGCAAATACGGCATCGCGGATCATCGGGTGCAGGATGCCTTCCAGCGTGCGCCGGGCCTCCGGCCGGGAGAACGCGAGCGCGCGCATCTTCACGCGGTCCAGCGCGCCGTGGGCATCGGCGAAGTCGGCGCCGAAGGCGGCCAGCACGGCCGGCATGGCGGCGCCATGCGGCCCGGTCAGGCTGCGTGCGATCTGATCGGTATCGACGATGTCCACGCCCCGCTCGGCGAACAGCCGCGCCACCACGCTCTTGCCGCTGCCGATGCCGCCCGTCAGGCCGACGGTGAAGCGCCGGCGGACGGCATCGTTCCCGTCACTCCCCGCGCCAGCGCTCATGCCACGCCCAGGAACCGGCTGGTGGCGGCGCCGATCTGCGTGCCGAACAGCAGCGCGATCATGCCGGCGGCGGCCAGGTAGGGCCCGAACGGAATCGGATTGTCGCGGCCGCGCTTGGCGAACACCATCAGGCCGATGCCGACCACCGCGCCCACGACGGACGACAGCAGGATGATCGTCGGCAGCATCATCCAGCCCAGCCAGGCGCCCAGCGCGGCGAGCAGCTTGAAGTCGCCGTAGCCCATGCCTTCCTTCCCGGTCAGCAGCTTGAACGCCCAGTAGACGGACCACAGGCACAGGTAGCCGGCGGCGGCGCCGATCACGGCATCGCCCAGCGGCACGAAAGTGCCGTTCAGGTTCACCAGCAGGCCGGCCCACAGCAGCGGGTAGGTCAGGTCGTCCGGCAACAGCCGGGTATCGGCATCGATGAACGTCATGGCGATCAGCAGGTAGGCGAACAGCAGCGTGGCCAGGCCCGTCCAGCCGCTGCCGAACTGCCAGACCAGCGCGGCCGACAGCACGCCCGTCAGCGCCTCGATGGCGGGATAGCGCGCCGAGATCGGCGCCTTGCACTGGCTGCACTTGCCGCGCAGCGCCAGCCAGCTGATGACGGGAATGTTTTCCAGTGCCGTGATCCGGTGACCGCAATGAGGACAGGCCGAACGCGGCACCATCAGGTTGAAGCGGTCCGTATGCGGCAGCGGCAAGCCCGATTCGCTGGCCACGTAGTTGTCCGATTCGCGCTGCATCATCTTCGGTATCCGGTAGATGACGACATTGAGGAAGCTGCCGACCAGCAGGCCGAAGATGGCGGCGATGACCGCGGCGGGGAGCGTGGCGGGCGGCGAAAAGAGGAAGAGTTGCTCGAGCATGTGTGGGTTCCGTGATCCCCGGCCTGCCGGGGCGGGATGGCAAAACCAGAGCTTACACCACCGGCCGCGGTTTGCAGGAGGCGGTACCGGCCGCCGGCCGTGTCGCCGGACGTATCGCCGGCGGCCGCATGGCGGGCATGGCTTTCCACGCGGCCGCCCGGTGTCATACAATCGGCCCTCCGGCCCCGGGGCATTGCGGAAAACATCCAGATGGCGAAAGCACGGCAAGACAGTTCCAGCAGCGAGGTGGCGCAGCGGCGCCTGCAGATGGCCGATATCGCCCGGCTGGCCGGGGTTTCCACGGCCACCGTGTCGCGTGCCTTGAACAACAGCCCGCTCGTCAACGCCGAGACCCGCGGCCGCATCCTCGAACTGGCCGCGTCGCTGAAGTACTCGATCAATATCGGCGCGCAGAACCTGCGCCTGAAGCAGAACCGCTCGATCAGCGTGCTGATTCCGTTCGACCGCAAGAGCCACCAGAGCCTGACGGACCCGTTCCTGCTGGCCATGCTGGGCAGCCTGGCCGATGCGCTCACCGAGCAGGGCTTTGACATGCTGTTCTCGCGCATTCCCGTCGACGAGCTGGGTGCCGCGGCGGCGGCGACCTTCGATTCGGGCCGCGTGGTCGGCGTCATCCTCGTCGGCCAGTGGGGGCGCCATGAGGAACTCAACGAGCTGGCCGCCCGCAAGGTGCCGATCGTGGTCTGGGGCGCACAGCTGCCCCGGCAACTGTATTGCTGCATCGGCAGCGACAATGCCGGCGGCGGCCTGCTCGCCACCGAGCACCTGATCGCCCAGGGCCGCCGGCGCATCGCCTTCCTTGGCGATATCGACCTGCCCGAACCGGCCCAGCGCTATCGCGGCCATTGCGAAGCCCTGGCCAGGCATGGCATTGCCGTGGAGCCGCGCCTGCAGGTATCGACATCGTTCCTGCCCCGCGGCGGGCGGGAAGCGGTCGAGACCCTGCACGCCCGCGGCATCGACTGCGATGCCGTGTTCGCCTGCAGCGACCTGCTGGCCATGACCGCCATCGACAGCCTGCGTGCGCATGGCCGGCGCGTGCCGGACGACGTGGCCGTCGTCGGCTATGACGATATTCCCCAGGCCGCGTGGTTCCACCCCCGCCTCAGCACCGTACGGCAGCCGATCGGCGAAGCCGGCCGCGCGATGGTGGCCGCGCTGATGACGTTGATCGAAGGGGGCGCCGCCCCGTCGGTGCAGCTCGCCACGGAACTGGTCGTGCGCGCCAGCGCGGGCGAACCGTCCGCATCCCATCCCTGAATCTTTCCTGCTGGATATCTTGGTTTCCCGTGCACCTGCTTGTAATCGTTTGCATTCGAGCTGAATTCTGACCCATCCATCCGTGGCGTCGCCGTTGCTCTAAGCGGATCAGTCCAACAACAGCGGACAGACTGGCGCGTAGTGGCAAAGCAACCCCAAAAAATAAACTAATGCAATCGATTGCAATGATTTGCAAAAGTCGTGATAATTTGTCCGGCGCACCACCACGGCGGCGCGGCCACACATCAAAAACATCGGAGGAGACAATGACATTCCCTTGCACCCGCATGGGGGCGGCGGTATCGCTCGCCCTGCTGCACATGAGCGGCGCGCTGGCCCAGGAAGCACCGGCGGCGGACGACGCCTTGCAGATGAACCGCGTGGTCGTCACCGGCACGGCCGGCGGCACGTCGAAGATGAAATCGAGCGTCTCGGTCAGCACGCTCGAAGCCGACACCATCGCGCAGTCGGTGCCGACCAGCGCGGCGGACGTGCTGCGCTCGGTGCCCGGCGTGCGGTCCGAATCCTCGGGCGGCGAAGGCAATGCCAACATGACAGTGCGCGGCGTGCCGATTTCCGCGGGCGGCTCGCGCTACGTGCAGATGCAGGAAGACGGCTTGCCGATCCTGCAGTCGGGCGACTTCAACTTCACGACGCCGGATGCCTTCATGCGCATCGACGGCGGCCTGTCGCACCTGGAAGTGGTGCGCGGCGGCTCCGCCTCCACGCTGGCCACCAATGCGCCGGGCGGCATCATCAACTTCATCGGCAAGACCGGCGAGCAGCAGGGCGGCAGCATCGGCCTGACGGCGGGGCTGGACCACGATTCGAAGCGGATCGATGCCGACTACGGCGGCACGCTGGCGCCGCGCACGCGCTTCTTCATCGGCGGCTTCTACCGCAACGGCGAAGGCGTGCGCAATGCCGGCGTCACGACCGAGAAGGGTGGCCAGCTGCGCGCCAACATCACCCGTGAATTCGACAACGGCTACCTGCGCCTGTCGGTCAAGCACCTCGACGACCAGACGCCGACCGCGCTGCCGGTGCCGGTGCGCATCGCCGACGGGCGGGTGGCCGCGATCGATGGCATCGACCCGCGCACCGCCAGCTTCTACTCGCCCTACTGGGTGCCGGACGTCACGCTCGACAAGAACAACCGCCAGGTGGCGCACGACGTCAACGACGGCCTGCGCGTGCGCAGCACCGCCGTCGGCCTGGAAGCCCGGTTCGATCTCGGCAACGGCTGGACCCTGACCGAGCGGCTGCGCAAGTCGAACAACAGCGGCCGCTTCATCGGCGTCTTCGCCGGGAACAGCGGCATGGAGGGCGACTACATCTTCGCCACGGGGCCGCAGACTGGCCAGGCCTACGCGGGCCGGGCATTCTCGGCGGTCGTGTTCAATACCTCCATCGACGATGCCGGCTCGGTGATGAACGACACGAAGCTGGCGCGCACCTTCCAGCTGGCCGACGGAGCGCGCCTCACGGCCACCGGCGGCGTCTACCTCGCCAACCAGGACCTGGGCCTGACGTGGAACTTCAACGAATACCTGATGCAGGCCATCGGCGACAAGCCCGCGTTGCTGCAAACAGCCAGCGCCACCCCCGGCCTGGTCGGTCCCGCATTCGGCGCCTGCTGCTCGCGTGCCGTGGACATGCGGTACAAGTACCGCTCGCCCTATGTCAACCTGGGCTACGAGGCCGGCGCGCTGAACGTCGACGCCAGCGTGCGCCACGACCGGCAAAGCGCGAACGGCACGGCCAATATCGCCACCGGCGCGCTGCGCTACGATCCCGCCACCGTGCAGCGCGTCGACTATGACGTGAGCCACAACTCGTATTCGGTGGGGGCCAACTACCGCCTCACCGGCGGCCTGGCCCTGTTCGCCCGGACCAGCGAAGGCGTCGCCTTCAATGCCGACCGCATCCTGTTCGGCGCACCGCTCGACGGCAGCGCGCCGGTCAGCATCAATACCGTGCGCCAGCTCGAGGGCGGCGTGAAGTGGCGCAGTGGCCCGCTGAGCGCCTTCGTCACGGCCTTCCATGCGAAGACGCGCGAAAGCAACTATGAAGTGACCACGCAAACCAGCACGGCCAACAGCTACGACGCGAAAGGCGTCGAGGTCGAGGCGGCGTGGCGCAACGGCGATTTCCAGCTCAACGGCGGCCTGACGCTGACCGATGCCGAGATCAGCGCCACCGCGCCGGGCAGCGAAGCGCTGGTCGGCAACACGCCGCGCCGCCAGGCCAAGGCCGTGTACCAGCTGGCTGCCACGTACGACTTCGGCAAGGCCATGGTGGGCGCCAGCCTGGTCGGCACGGGCAGGTCGTGGGCGGATGACCAGAACACCTTCGTGCTGCCCGCTTACCGCACGGTGAGCGCCTTCGCCAACTACCGCGTCACCGACCAGGTCACGCTGTCGCTGTCGGCCAACAACCTGTTCAACGCCACCGGCTATACGGAGGCGGAGGGCGACGGCCACGCGGCCCGCTCGGTCAGCGGCCGTTCCATCAAGGCCAGCGCCAGGTACACGTTCTGAACCGCTTTCACATGTCCCGTTCCATGACCGATCTTGCCGATGTTCCATCCGCCGAGCCGCTGCTGGCGGCGCTTCCCGCCCCGCTGCGTGCCGCCGCGGCACGCCGCTACGCCGAGCATGGCCCGCTGCTGTACCAGCGCCTGGCCGGCCTGTATGGCGCATGCCCCGGCTTCGGCCAATGGTACGAAACCTTGCTGGCCACGGTGGGCGGCCTGCTGGCCGCGCGCCCGGCCGACCTGCTGGCGCTGGATGCGCGGCGCGCCGCCGAGCCGGACTGGTTCCTGCGCCAGGACATGCTGGGCTACAGCGCCTATGCGTCGCGCTTCGGCGGCGACCTGGCCGGGGTAGGGCGGCGCATCGGCCACCTGCGCGCGCTGGGCGTCACCTACCTGCACCTGCTGCCGTTCCTGCGCGCGCGGGCTGGCGAGAACGATGGCGGCTTCGCCGTGGCCAGCTTCGATGAAGTCGATCCCGCGCTGGGCAGCATGGCCGACCTGGAAACGCTGTGCGGCCAGCTGCGCGATGCGGGCATCAGCCTGTGCGCGGATTTCGTGCTGAACCACGTGGCCGACGATCACGCCTGGGCCCGTGGGGCGATGGCGGGCGACGCGCGCCTGCGCAAGTTCTTCCACGTATTCCCCGACCGCGCCATGCCGGAGCGCTACGAAAGCACGCTCGGCCAGGTGTTTCCCGAAGCGGCACCCGGCAACTTCACCCAGGTGCCGGCCATGGAAGGCTGGGTATGGACCACCTTCTACCCGTTCCAGTGGGATTTGAACTACGCCAATCCCGAGGTGCTGGCGGAAATCGCCGCGGCGCTGCTGCGGCTGGCGAACCGCGGCGTCGAAGTGTTCCGCCTCGACTCCACCGCCTTCCTGTGGAAACGCGAGGGAACCGCGTGCATGAACCAGCCGGAAGTGCACGCGCTGCTGCAGGCGCTGCGCGCCATCGTCGGCATCGCCGCGCCGGCCGTGCTGCTGAAGGCGGAGGCCATCGTGCCGACCCGCGACCTGCCGGCCTACCTGGGCGACGCCGGCAAGCCGGAATGCCACCTGGCCTATCACAGCACGCTGATGGCCGCCGGCTGGGCCGCGCTGGCCGAGCAGGATACCGAACTGCTGCGAGCCGTGATCGCGCGCACGCCGAATCCGCCACCCGGCGCGAGCTGGCTGACCTATGTGCGCTGCCACGACGATATCGGCTGGAAGATCCTGCTCGACGAAGCGGGCGGCGCCGCCGGACGCCTGGCCGCCGTCGCGCGCTTCTTCCATGGCGAGGGCGGCACCTACGCCGCCGGCGTGCCCTTCCAGAACGGTGCCGCCGCGCCATCGGACGGCACCATCACGGCCACCAACGGCATGGCGGCGGCGCTGACGGGCTTCGAGACGGCCGAAGGGCCGCTGGCACGCGAAATGGCGCTGCGGCGCCTGCTCCTGGTGCACGGGGTGGCCCTGGCATTCGGCGGCATGCCGATGCTGTACATGGGCGATGAACTGGGCATGAGCAACGACCATGCCTATCGCACCGACGCGCAGCGGGCGCACGACACGCGCTGGGTCCAGCGCCCGGTGTTCGATGACGACAGCCTGGCGCGCCGCGACGATCCGGATACCTGGTCGGGGCGGGTATTCCACGCGCTGCGCGCGCTGGTCGAGGAGCGCCGCCAGTGCCCGGCATTGGCGGCCGATGTGCCGCGCAAGCTGTTGCCGGTACCGGACGACGCGCTGCTGGCGCTGGCGCGCGGCGACGATTTCCTGGCCCTGTTCAACTTCTCCGAGCGCACCATGGTGGTCGACCTGCCTGCCCTGGGAGCGGGTACATGGCCCGGCTACTCCGGCAAGGTGGAGCTGGCGCCATGGAGCATGCTGTGGCTGCGGCGCTAGCGGGGCAGCACGTGTAACAACCGGATGTGCCCGAAAAAGCGCGGAAAACATGCGCGGGCACACGGACCACCCCTATCAGGCGCATCATGGCGCCACCATGACGGAGACAATCGCGATGGCATACCAACCCCACCTGTCGTTCCGGCAGATCGTCAACATGAACGTGGGTTTCTTCGGCATCCAGTTCAGCTTCGGGCTGCAGCAGAGCAGCATGAGCCCGATCTACAAGTACCTGGGTGCCGACGAGGCGACGCTGCCCCTGCTGTGGCTGGCCGGCCCCGTCACCGGCCTGCTGGTGCAGCCGCTGGTCGGCGCGATGAGCGACCGCACGGTCACGCGCTGGGGCCGGCGCACGCCATATTTCCTGGTCGGCGCGATCCTGTGCAGCCTGGGACTGCTGTTCATGCCGTTCAGCGCCACGCTGTGGATGGCGGCCAGCCTGCTGTGGATCCTGGACGCCGCCAACAACGTCACCATGGAACCCTACCGCGCCTTCGTCAGCGACAAGCTGGCGCCGCCCCAGCATTCGCTGGGTTTCCTCACGCAGAGCGCATTCACGGGGCTCGGCCAGACGCTGGCCTACCTGACGCCGTCGCTGCTCGTCCTGCTGGGCATGGACAAGGATGCGACCAACGGCAGCCATATCCCGCAAGTCGTGGTGGCCGCGTTCCTGATCGGCGCGTTCATGTCCATCACCAGCGTGCTGTGGTCGATCCGCACCACGCCCGAGCTGCCACCCGACGCCGCGGAACTGGCCCGCTTGCGCGCCGCCGGCCGGCCCGGGATACGCGCGGTGCTGGCCGACATCGGGCAAGCCATGCGCGAGATGCCGCCCACCATGCGCCAGCTGGCGTTCGTCAAGCTGTTCCAGTGGTATGCCATGTTCTGCTACTGGCAGTACATCATGCTGTCGCTGTCGCAGACCATGTACGGCACCACCGATCCGGCCAGCCAGGGCTTCCGGGACGCGGGCCTGCTCAACGGGCAGGTCGGCGCCTTCTACAACTTCATCGCCTTCCTGGCCGCTTTCGCCCTGGTGCCGTTTACGCGGCGCTTCGGCGCCAAGCGCATGCATGCCGCGTGCGTGGCGGTGGCCGGCGCCTGCATGCTGTCCATCCCGATGATCCGCGAACCGGCCCTGCTGTTCATCCCGATGGTCGGCATCGGCCTGGCATGGGCCAGCATGATGGGCAATCCCTACGTGATGCTGGCCGGGTGCATCCCGCCGGCGCGCACCGGCGTGTACATGGGCATCTTCAACATGTTCATCGTGATCCCGATGATCATCCAGATCTTCACGCTGCCGCTGTACTACCGGGGGCTACTGGGCGGCAACCCGGAAAACGTGATCCGGCTCGCCGGCGTGCTGATGCTGTGCGCGGCGGTGGCGGTACTGCGGGTCAGGCTGGCGCCTGCAGCGGGCGCCGCCGGTGCGCCGGTGCTGCAGCCCGCGGCCCGGCATTGAGGCGTCGGCGAACCCCGTTTCGGGCATCAGGCGTGGCCGGAAGGGAACACTGCGGTACACTGGCGGCGCGGCATTTCCGCCGCATCTACCGCGACACATGGACGATCTTGAATTTGCACGGCGCGTCTCGGCGCGCATTGGCGAGCTGTACAGCGAAGCCAAGCGCAGCCAGCACCACTTCCCCAGGCATGCCCTGATCCAGACCCGCGCGCTGGCCAGCCTGTGCTGCGACATGCTGTACCAGGGCGGCGGGCGCGAATCGCCGATGGGCCTGGATGAAAAGATCCGGGCGCTGGTCAAGGCCCGCCTGATCAACCCCGACACCCGCGCGCTGTTGCACGACCTGCGCCGCTGGGGCAACGCGGCCGCGCATCCCGAGGACAGCCTGCTGGACGAAGGGCGCTTCGCCACGCTGGCCAGGCAGGCGCTGGCCAGCTCGATTGCCCTGCTTGAAACCGTTTTTCGCCAGCAGCACGGCGGTGCGGAGGTGCCGGGCTACGCCGTGGCCGACGACGGGCGGAAGGATGAGCTGAAGGAAGTGTGCTACCGGGCGCTGCTGGAAAACATCGCGGCCGACCAGTACCAGGTCGCGATGCTGCTGCGCCAGCAATGGGTAACGAGCGTCGAGGAATCCGGGGCAGGCCCCAACGCCGTGCTTGCGTCGTTTGCCAGGCGCTTCGAGTTCGGCGCGCTGGAAGGCCGGGCGCTGGACCTGCTGCGCTACGCCAGCGACGCGAACTATCCGCCGGCCTGCTACCAATATGGCCTCGCGCTGTCGGAAGGCCGGCGCGGCGAGCAGTTCACCGCGCTCGGCGTGAGCCTCATCGCCCTGGCCAGCCGGCATGGCGATATCGATGCGCTGGCCTGGTGCGGCCGCTCCGCCCTGTACGGCCTGCACGGCGAGCCGGTGGATTTCGCACGCGCCCGCGAGCACCTGGAACGGGCCGCCGCCGAGGACCACCCGCTGGCCCTGACCCTGCTGTCGACCATGTACCGCGATGGCCTGGGCATGGCGGCCGACCCGACAGCGGCGTTCGGCCTGACCCTGCGCGCCGCGGAAGCGGGCTACCCGATCGGGCAATACCAGGCGGGGATCGCCCTGTACCGCGGCGATGGCGTCGCGCGCGACGAGCCAGCGGCGCTGGCCTATCTGAAACGGGCCAGCGATGCCGGGCTTCCCGAGGCACGGCATATCGTGGGCAACCTGATCCGGCGCGGCGCGCTGCCGGGCGACGTCGGCGAGGCGGAACAGCTCCTCAGGAGCGCCATGCTGCGGGTCAACGAGGCCTACCTCGACCTGGCCGAGCTGTACATGTCGCAGCCGCAGCCCAGGCAATGGATCGAGGCGAGCCGCCTGGTGCAGGCTGTCTACGAGAAGGCGCTGCGCGACCATGACGGGCCCATCGCCGAGCGGGCATTCCAGGCGGGGCCACCCCTCATCGCCAGGCTCGAAGCGGCGCACGGCGTGATGTCGGACGAGGAACGCAGGGATTTCGTGGCGGCGCGCTTCATGTTCGACGCGGAAGGGCGGCCCTTCCCGGATCGCGACGAGCGCCTGCGGGTATTCGTCGCCAGCACCATGGCGCTGGCACAGGTACGGGAAAATGGTTCCGGACATGAAGCGCCACCGCGCGGCAAGGCGGGCTGGATGGCCGGTACCCCGGCGATCCGCCACCCGGCCCCGCAGGCCCCGCTGGCCCCGGTGGTGCAGCGGGTGACGCATGCCAAGGTCGGCCGGAACGACCCTTGCCCGTGCGGGAGCGGGCAGAAATTCAAGGCCTGCTGCGGTTGAGGCCCGGGGGCGGATGAGCCCCGGGCCAGCGGGGCTTACACCACCGAGCCGAGCTTGAAGATCGGCAGGTACATCGCCACCACCAGGCCGCCGATCAGCACGCCCAGGATCACCATGATGGCCGGTTCCATCAGCGACGACAGCGACGCCACCGCCTCGTCGACTTCTTCCTCGAAGAAGTCGGCGACCTTGCCCAGCATGCTGTCCAGCGCGCCGGATTCCTCGCCGATCGCCACCATCTGCGTCACCATGTTGGGAAACACTTCCACGTTCTGCATCGCCACCGTCAGGCTGACCCCGGTGGACACCTCTTTCTGGATATTGCGCGTGGCTTCCAGGTAGACGGCATTCCCGGAGGCGCCGCCGACGGAATCGAGCGCTTCGACCAGCGGCACGCCGGCCGCGAACATGGTCGACAGCGTGCGCGTCCACCTTGCAATGGTGGCTTTCCTGATCACGGCGCCGAACACCGGCAGCCTCAGCAGCAGGCGGTCCATCGCCTGCTGCATGGACAGCGAGCGGCGCCAGGCCTGGAAGAAGAAATATACGGCGGCGAACAGGCCGCCGAAGATCATGTACCACCAGGCCACGAAGAATTCCGAGATCGACATCACCACCAGGGTAGGCGTCGGCAAATCCGCGCCGAAGCTGGTGAACACCTCCTTGAAGGCCGGCACCACCCAGATCATGATCACGGCCGTGACGATGAATGCCACCGCCAGGATGGCGATCGGATAGGTCAGCGCCGACTTGATCTTGGCCTTCATCGCCAGCGTCTTTTCCTTGTAGATCGCCAGGCGCGTCAGCAGGTCTTCCAGGATGCCGGCCTGTTCGCCGGCGCCCACCAGGTTGCAGAACAGCGGGTCGAAATACAGCGGGAACTTGCGGAACGCGCCATTCAGGCTGGTGCCGGTCTCGATGTCCGAGCGCAGGTCCATCACCAGTTTCGACACGGCCGGATTGGCGTGCCCCTTGCCGACGATATCGAACGATTGCAGCAGCGGCACGCCGGCCTTCATCATCGTCGCCAGCTGGCGCGTGAACAGGGTGATGTCCTTGTCGGTGACCTTCTTGCCGGAGCGGTACACCTTTTTCTTGACCTTGGTGACCATGATGCCCTGGCGGCGCAGCGTCACGTTGACGACCGCCTCGCCGCCCGCGCGCAGTTCGCCGCGCACGGTCTTGCCCGTCTTGTCCTTGCCTTCCCAGGCAAAGATGGATTCCTTGATACCGCCCGCGTGTGCCATGTCTTGATTCCTGTCCTGAGTCCTATTCGTTGGTGCAGCCCAGCACTTCTTCCAGGCTGGTCAATCCCGCCTTCACTTTCACCAGGCCGGACTGGCGCAGCGATTTCACGCCTTCGGCCTGGGCCTGGGCGGCGATCTGCATCGCGTTGCCGTGCGCCAGGATCAGCGCCTCGATGGCCGGGCTGATGGGCATGATCTGGTAGATGCCCACGCGCCCCTTGTAGCCGGAGCCGTTGCACCGTTCGCAGCCCACCGGGCCGTACGGCTTCCAGCTGCCGTCGACTTCCTCGGCGCGGAAACCGGCGCTGATGAGCTTGTCCTCGGCGATGTCCAGCGGCTGCTTGCAGCCGCACAGCCGGCGCGCCAGCCGCTGCGCCGTGATCAGGATCACCGACGAGGCGATGTTGAACGGCGCCACGCCCATGTTCATCAGGCGCGTCAGCGTGGAGGGCGCATCGTTGGTGTGCAGCGTGGAGAACACCATGTGGCCCGTCTGCGCCGCCTTGATCGCGATATCGGCCGTTTCCAGGTCGCGGATCTCGCCGACCATGATGATGTCCGGATCCTGGCGCAGGAACGATTTCAGCGCCACCGGGAAGGTCAGCCCGGCCTTGTCGTTCACGTTCACCTGGTTCACGCCGGGCAGGTTGATCTCGGCCGGATCTTCCGCCGTCGAGATATTGATGCCCGGCTTGTTCAGGATGTTCAGGCAGGTGTACAGCGACACCGTCTTGCCCGAACCGGTGGGGCCCGTGACCAGCACCATGCCGTACGGACGCTGGATCGCATCGAGCAGCAGCGCGCGCTGTTCCGGTTCGTAGCCCAGCGCATCGATGCCCATCTGCGCCTGCGTGGCGTCGAGGATACGCATCACGGTCTTCTCGCCGAACAGCGTTGGCAGCGTGGAGATACGCAGGTCGAGCGTCTTGGTGGGCGACACGATCAGCCGCATGCGGCCATCCTGCGGCACGCGCTTTTCCGAGATGTCCAGGCGGGCCAGCACCTTGATGCGCGATACCAGCTTGTCCTTGATGGCGATCGGCGGCTGCGCGTGTTCGACCAGCACGCCGTCGACGCGGAAGCGGATCCGGTAGAACTTCTCGAACGGCTCGAAGTGCAGGTCGGAGGCGCCCATGTTCACGGCATCCATCAGCATCTTGTTCAGGAAGCGCACGATCGGCGCATCCTCGATATCGGTGGCCGGCGCCTCCGTTGCCGCCGCTTCCTGGTCTTCGGCGAACTGGATCTCGCTTTCCGCGCCGGCCAGTTCGTCCATCAGCTGGGCGCTGCTCTTGCCGAGCTCGTGCAGCAGCCGCAACAGCGCATCGTGCGGCACGATCACCGGTTCCACCGCCGATTCGGTCTGGAACTTGATCTGGTCCAGCGCCTGCGTGTTGGTGGGATCGGAAATCGCCACCGACATCTTGTTGCCCCGCTTGGCCAGCGCCACCACGCGGCCGCTCTGCATCAGTTTTTCGTCGATGATCTTGTGGGGCAGCGCGGCCACGCTGATCGCGTGCAGATCCAGCATCGGGTAGGCGAACGTTTCGGAGCAGAAGGCCGCCAGGTCGCGCGCGCCGATGATGCCGCTGCCGAGCAGCACGTCGATGAAGGGCTGCTTGTCCGTGCCCGCGCGCTTTTGCAGCGCATCCGCCTGCGCGGTCGTCAGGCGGCCGGCCTGTACCAGGACCCGTGCCAGTCCCGGCATGGGCGCCGCTGACGCCGTCGTGGGTTGGACTGCTGCCATAAAAGAAACTGAATGCGGAAACTAGAGTGAGGACACTGGAATGACACCGATGAAACCGACAAGAACAGCAGGGGAACGGTGGAGATAATCAAGTGATGATGCCTGTAGGCATCACTTTTGTAAAGCGTTCCGCGCTCTCACAGGTGTGTCAATTTGGCGACTTTCACGCGCTGGTTTTGCACTTGTACAACCTCCATGATGCAATTGCCAATGCGCACGCAGATCGGCGCATCGGGAATGTCCTGCAGGTATTCAAGCAGCAAGCCGTTCAGTGTTTTCGGCCCGTCCAGCGGAAAGTTTAGTCCCAGCCGCTTGTTGATGTCGCGCAGCGCGGTACTGCCCTCGAGCAGGCAGGTGCCCGCGCTGTCCCAGCCGAACGCCTCGGGCCGCGGCGCGGAGGGTGCCGGCGTGGTGAATTCGCCAATCATTTCCTCGATGATATCGTCCAGCGTCACGAGGCCTTGCACCTCGCCGTACTCGTCGACGATGATCGCCAGCCGTTCCCGGCGGTCCTGGAAATTCTGCAGTTGCGCGAACACGGCCGTATCCTGCGGAATGAAATAAGGCGCGGACAGCAGGGCGCGGATGCGTTCCGCGGTGAGCTCGTCTTCCTCGTTCAGCAGCGAAACGGCCCGGCGCACGTGCAGGATGCCGGTGATGCCGTTGATCTCGCCATCGTGGACGGGCAGCTTGGTGTGCCGGCATGCCGTCAGCTGCCGCCGGATTTCGCTGGCGGGCAAGGCGAGGTTAAGCGCCTCGATCTGCGCGCGGGGCGTCATCACGTCCTCGACCGAGATCTTGTCCAGGTCGAACAGGTTGAGCAGGATGCTGCGGTGCTGCGGCGGCATGAAATTGCCCGCTTCCAGCAGGAGCGAGCGCAATTCGTCGGCCGAAAGTCCCGCCTCGTGGGGATTGGCGGCCGGCTTGACGCGAAACGCCCGCAGCAGCGTTGCCACGAACAGGTTGACGAACCAGATCAGCGGCCCGGCCGCGCGCAGCAGGGGGCGCAGCACGAGGCTGGCCGGCAGCACGACCTGGTCGGCATAGCGGGCGCCGATGATCTTCGGCGCGATCCCGGTCAGCACGATCAGCGCGAACACCGCCACGCCGGTCGAGACCATGATCACCTGTTCATCGAGGCCGAAGCGGTTGATGGCGATCGCCGTCACCAGCGCGATGGCCATGGCGTTCAGCAGCGTGTTGGCGATCAATACCAGCGACAGGAGGCGCTCGGTCCGTTCCAGCAGCCACAGCGTGGCCAGCGCACGGCGGCTGCCGCGTTTCGCTTCATGGCGCAAACGGAACCGGTTGGCCGCCATCAGGGCGGTTTCGGCCATCGCGAAAAAAGCCGACAGGAAGATCAGGCAGGCGAGTACAGCGAGCTGTACCCATAAGGGAATGTTGTCCAAAGCGTGGGCAAGTGTCGCGGCAGGCGCGGCCGCAGAGCTGCAAATTCTACGGGATCGATGTCTCTGGTGCAACTAGACGCATTGCAGAGCCCGTGTCATGGTGCCTGTAAGGAGTGATGCCTTGCAAGGCATCACGGCATTGCAGGCAAAGAGCGGTGCTCTTTGAAACCCCTGCAATGCCCCCCTGACACGAGCTCGACAGTTGACACGGCGTTATCGAGCCTGTGTCAGGGGGCCCGTAAGGAGTGATGCCTTGCAATGCCCCTTAGCACGAGCTCTGCTGGTGCACGAGGCGGGGATAGCGCTATCATCACGTTAACAACCACAACAGGAGACAAAACATGAAAGCAGCCTCCGCCGGCATCCTGCTGGCCGCCGCAAGCACGCTCGCCCAGGGCGCTGGGCCCGTCACCACCGTCAAGGTCGACGGCGGCCGCATCGAAGGGCGCATCGAGGATGGCGTGCGCGTCTTCAAGGGCATTCCGTTCGCTGCGCCGCCGGTCGGCGAGCTGCGCTGGCAGGCCCCGCAGCCGGTCCGGCCGTGGCAGGGCGTGCGCCAGGCAGGGGATTTCGGCAACCGCTGCATGCAGCTGCCGCTGTTTTCCGACATGGTGTTCCGCTCGCCCGGCCAGTCCGAGGACTGCCTGTACCTGAACGTGTGGGCACCGGCCAGCTCCGGCGCGGGCAAGAAGAAGGCGCTGCCGGTGCTGGTCTACATCCACGGCGGGGGCCTGGCCACGGGCGATGGATCGGAGCCCCGCTACGAGGGCGCGGCGATGGCGAAGCAGGGCATCGTGGCGCTGACGATCAATTACCGCCTCGGCGCGTTCGGCTTCCTTGCCCATCCGGAGCTGACGGCCGAGAGCAGGTACAACGCGTCCGGCAATTATGGCCTGATGGACCAGTCGGCCGCCCTGGCGTGGGTGAAGAAGAATATCGCGGCCTTTGGCGGCGATCCGGCGCAGGTGACGATCGCCGGCGAATCGGCCGGCTCGTATTCGGTCAGCGCGCAGATGATCATGCCGATGTCGAAGGGCCTGTTCGCGCGCGCCATCGGCGAAAGTGGTTCGGTGCTGGGCCGGCGCGGTGCCCCGCCGCTGGCGGAAGCGGAAAAGCAGGGCGCGGCGTTCGCGCAAGGGGCCGGCTTCGCCACGCTGAAGGAGCTGCGCGCGGCGCCGGCCGAAGCCCTGCTGGAGGCACAGGCCAAGCCGGGCGTGCCGTGGTTCGGCATCGTCACCGATGGCCACGTGTTCGACCGCGCGCCGCTGGACACCTACGCGCAGGGCCGCCAGGCGAAGGTGCCGCTGCTGGCCGGCTGGAATTCGCAGGAAATGCACGCCGGCGCGATCCTGGACAACCAGGAACCGACGCCGGAACGCTTCCAGGCGGTGTTGAAAAAGTTCTACGGTAACGATGCGGCGGCCGCGGCCCGCGTGTATGACTACGACGTGGCCGATGCCGCGCGCGACCTGTCCAGCGACCGCTGGATCGTCTACGGCACGTGGAAATGGATCGACCTGCATGCCAAAGCGGCACCGACGTGGCGCTATTACTACAGCCGCCCGCGGCCGGCCACCGTCGATGGCCAGCCGGCAGCCACCGGTGCGGCCCATTCGGCGGAGATCGAATACGCGATGGGTAACCTGGACGGCAACAAGGTGTATGCCTGGACGGACGAGGACCGCACCGTGTCGCGCACCATGCAGGGCTATTTTGCCAACTTCATCAAGCATGGCGATCCGAACGGCGCCGGCCTGCCGGCCTGGCCGAAGGCCACCCAGCCGGGTGCCAGCGTGATGCGGCTCGACGTGCAGTCCGGCGCCTACGATCCGCAAGACCGCGCGCGCTTCGAGTTCCACGACCGGCAGGCCGCGAAACCCTAACTTGCAATCGGCACGGCCGGAAAGTTGCTTCATGCTGTTTGGGTGATAAGGCTCATCAGCAATATGTTATAGGTGGGTTGGTCGCGAATGTTAGTCTTACAAACTGATACCACCGCGAGGCCAACATGTCCGAACCGATCCGCTTTTACTTCCGCGGCGCCGTGCACGAAGTGCAAGGCGCCGATACCACGCAAACCGTGCTCCAGCACCTGCGCGAAGACCTGCATTGCACCGGCACCAAGGAAGGCTGTGCCGAGGGCGATTGCGGCGCCTGTACCGTCGTGGTCGGCTCCCTTGTCGATGGCAAGGTCGAGCTGAAAGCCGTCAATTCCTGCATCCAGCTGACCCCAACGCTGGACGGCAAGGCCCTGTTCACCGTCGAAGACCTGCAGCAGCCGAACGGCGACCTGCACCCGGTGCAGCAGGCACTGGTCGAATGCCATGGTTCGCAATGCGGCTTCTGTACCCCGGGCTTCGCCATGTCGCTGTGGGGCATGTACCTGAAAGTGGAAGGCCGCACGCCCGAGCGGAAAGAGATCGACGATTGCCTGTCCGGCAACCTGTGCCGCTGCACCGGCTACCGCCCCATCATCGATGCCGCGCGCCGCATGACGGAACTGCCGGCCGTAGATTTTGATACCACCGGACTGGCCGAACAGCTGCAGGCGCTGAAGCGCGACAAGCTGTCCACGTACGCCGCCAATGGCCAGACGTTCCACGCCCCGCGCACGCTGGAAGAACTGGCGCAGCTGCGCGCCGAACATCCCGCGGCCACGCTGCTCGCCGGCTCCACCGACGTGGGCCTGTGGATCACCAAGCAGATGCGCGCGCTGACCGACATCATCTACCTGGGCCACGTCGAAGCGCTGAAGAGCGTGACGCTGGATGCTGCGTCCCACGACCGTCCAATGCTGGAAATCGGCGCCGGCGTGGCGCTGGACGAAGCCTACGGCAAGCTGTGCGAATACTACCCGGCCGAGCTGTCCGAACTGCGCCAGCGTTTCGCCTCGCTGCCGATCCGCAATGCCGGCACCCTGGGCGGCAACGTGGCCAACGGTTCGCCGATCGGCGACTCGATGCCATGGATGATCGCGCTGGGCAGCGAAGTGGTGCTGCACAGTGCCGCCGGCGACCGCACGCTGCCGATGGACGCGTTCTACCTCGACTACATGAAGAAGGACATGCGGCCGGGCGAGTTCGTGCGCGCCGTGCGCGTGCCGCTGCCGCGCGCCAATGTTGCGTTCCGCACCTATAAACTGGCCAAGCGCTTCGACCAGGACATCTCGGCCGTGTGCGCCGCCTATGCCTTCGAACTCGATGGCGGCAAGGTCGTCGATGCCCACATCTGCTACGGCGGCATGGCCGGCACGCCAAAACGCGCCGCGCAGGCTGAAGCCGTGCTGAACGGCCGCGTGTGGAGCGAGGAAGCGCTGGCCGAAGCGATCGCCGCGCTGGCGCAGGATTACGCGCCGCTGACCGACATGCGCGCCTCCAGCACCTACCGCATGCGCACCGCGCAAAACCTGCTGCGCCGCTTCTGGCTGGAAACCCGTATCGATGCGCCGCTGGCGAATGCCGACGTAAACGCCTTTGCCGCTGCCTGAGGAGACACCCATGAACCATCCCGCCATCCCCGAACTGAAGGCCGCCATCCCCGAGCTGGCAGGTGCCGCATGGTCTGGCGTCGGCCTGTCGCGCAAGCATGAATCGGCCGAGCTGCACGTGCTGGGCCAGGCCACCTACACGGACGACATCCCCGAGCTGCAAGGCACGCTGCACGCCGCGCTGGGCCTGTCGACCAAGGCGCACGCCAACATCACCGCCATGGACCTGGAGCCGGTCAAGAACTCCCCGGGCGTCGTCGCCGTGTTCACCGCCACCGATATCCCCGGCGTCAACGACATGGGTCCGATCATCCACGACGATCCGATCCTGTCGCCCGGCCTGGTGCAATACGTGGGCCAGCCGATCTTCATCGTCGTCGCCGACACGCACACCAACGCGCGCCGCGCCGCCCGCAAGGCCGTGATCACGTACGACGAACTGCCGGCCATTTTCACGCCGCAGCAGGCGAAAGCCGCGGGCTCGTACGTGCTGCCGCCGATGAAGCTGCTGAAGGGCGATGCGCAGGCCGCGTTCGAGCGCGCCCCGCGCAAGGTCAAGGGCGAACTGTTCGTCGGCGGCCAGGAGCAGTTCTACCTGGAAGGCCAGATCTCGTACGCGATCCCGAAGGAAAACCGCGGCATGTTCGTGCAGTGCTCCACCCAGCACCCGAGCGAGATGCTGCACCTGGTCGCGCATGCGCTGGGCCTGAATTCGCACAACGTGACGGTCGAGTGCCGCCGCATGGGCGGCGGCTTCGGCGGCAAGGAATCGCAGTCCGCGCTGTGGGCGATCTGCGCCTCGCTGGCCGCGTTCAAGCTGAAAGTGCCGGTCAAGCTGCGCGCCGACCGCGACGACGACATGATCGTCACCGGCAAGCGCCACTGCTTCTTCTATGAGTACGAAGTGGGTTACGACGACGCGGGGCGCATCGTTGCCGCCAAGGTGGACATGACGTCGCGCGCCGGCTACTCGGCCGACCTGTCCGGCCCCGTGGCGACCCGGGCGATCTGCCACTTCGACAATTGCTACTACCTGTCCGATGCCGACATCCGTGCCGGCGCCGGCAAGACCAACACGCAGTCGAACACCGCGTTCCGCGGCTTCGGCGGGCCGCAGGGCGCGATCGCGATGGAATACATCATCGACGAGATCGCCCGCGAACTGGGCAAGGATGCGCTGGATATCCGCCGCCTGAATTTCTACGGCACCGACGAGCGCAATGTCACCCCGTACGGCCAGCTCGTCGAAGGCAACGTGCTGCCGGAACTGACCGCGCGGCTGGAAGCCACCAGCGAATACCGCGCGCGCCGCGAAGCCATCGAGAAATTCAACGCCACCAGCCCGGTGCTGAAGAAGGGCCTGGCCTTCACGCCGCTGAAATTCGGCATCGCGTTCAACGTCACGCACCTGAACCAGGCCGGCGCGCTGGTGCACGTGTATGTCGACGGCTCGGTGCTGGTCAACCATGGCGGCACCGAGATGGGGCAGGGCGTCAACACCAAGGTGATGCAGGTGGTGGCCCACGAACTGGGGCTGGACATGTGCCACGTGCGCATCACCGCCACCGATACCAGCAAGGTCGCCAACACGTCGGCCACCGCGGCATCGACCGGCGCGGACCTGAACGGCAAGGCGGCGCAGGATGCGGCCCGGCAGATCAAGGAGCGTCTTGCAAAGTTCGCCGTCGAACAGCATGGCGGCGACGTCGCTTCTGTGCGCTTCGAGGACGATCACGTGCATGTCAACGGCCAGGCTATCCGCTGGCACGTGCTGGTAGGCCAGGCCTACCTGAAGCGCGTGCAGCTGTGGTCGGACGGTTTCTACGCCACGCCGCACCTGTCGTGGGATCCGAAGTCGATGAACGGCCATCCGTTCTCGTACTACGCGTTCGGCGCGGCGGTCTCCGAAGTGATCGTCGACACGCTGACCGGCGAATGGCGCCTGCTGCGCGCCGATGCGCTGTACGACGCCGGCAAGTCGCTGAACCCGGCCATCGATATCGGCCAGGTCGAAGGCGCGTTCATCCAGGGCATGGGCTGGCTGACCACCGAGCAGCTGTGGTGGAACGCGAACGGCAAGCTGATGACGCATGCGCCATCCACGTACAAGATCCCCGGCATTTCCGACTGCCCGCAGGACTTCCGCGTGAACCTGTTCGAGCAACCGAACGTGGCCGACAGCATCCACCGCTCGAAAGCGGTCGGCGAACCGCCGCTGCTGCTGCCGTTCTCGGTGTTCTTCGCCATCCGCGACGCCATCTCCGCCGTGGGCAACCACCAGGTGAACCCGCCGCTGAACGCCCCCGCCACCAGCGAGGAAATCCTGCGCGCGATCGATGCCGTGACCGCGAAAGTTGCAAATTAATCTGTGCTTGTCACCGTTTTCACCCCAAAGCAAAACCCGGGGTCAGACCCGGCGGGTCTGACCCCAGACTCTGCACTTGGGGTGCTGGTAAGTGAATCAGGGCATTTGACTACCCTGATTGAGGATTGAATCATGAACGAATGGCTGACGACAACCACCGCACCGGCGGTGCTGGTAACGGTGGCGCGGGTCGAGGGATCGGCGCCGCGCGAGCCGGGCGCGAAGTTTCTCGTGACGAAAAACACGCTGCACGACACGATCGGCGGCGGCCACCTGGAACTGCGCGCGGTGGAGATCGCCCGCGAGATGCTGGCCGCCGGTGCCACCGAGGTGCGCCATGAGCGCTTCGGCCTCGGCCCCAGCCTGGGCCAGTGCTGCGGCGGCGTCGTCTGGCTGCTGTTCGAACCGGTGACGGACTCCGTCGCCGAGATGCTCACTGTATTGCGTGGCGACAGGACCAGCGACTTCTGGCGCGTCGCGTCGATCGCCGGCCGGCCACGCAACGCGGTGTTCGATGCGGAAGGCACGCTGGTCGCGGGCGAACTGGATGTGCCGCGTCACTTCCCGCGCACCTCCAGCGCCATCGTGCTGCCCGAGGGCTGGCTGGTCGACCCGGTCGCGGCCCCGGCGGCGCACCTGGTGCTGTTCGGCGCCGGCCACGTGGGTGCCGCGATCGTGCGGGCACTGGCGGAGCTGCCGTGCACCGTCACGTGGGTGGACGAGCGCGACGACATGTTCCCGGCGCAGGTGCCCGCCAACGTGATCGTCGAAGCGACCGATACCCCGGAAGCCGTGGTAGCATCGGCCCCACCTGGCGCCAGCTACCTCGTGCTGACCCACAGCCATGCGCTGGACGAACGCCTGTCCGCCGCCATCCTGGCGCGCGACAGCGTGGGCTGGTTCGGCCTGATCGGCTCGAAAACCAAACGGGTGCTGTTCGAACGCCGGCTGCTGGCGCGCGGCTTGCCGGCGGAGCGCATCGATGCGATGGTCTGCCCGATCGGCGTGCCCGGCATTACCGACAAGGCACCCGCCGCCATCGCCGTCTCCGTGGCGGCGCAATTACTGATGACCTGGGAAGCGCAGGCGCACGCGGCCGCCGCGATGCCGCGCCAACCCGCCCTGCAAGAGAACTGACATGCAAACCTCCTCGAACGTGCAAGCCTACCGCGCCGGCCTGCTGACCTTCCATGCCGACCCCGCCTTCAGCGAGCGCGCCCATTCCTGGTACGAGGATGGCTTGCTGATCGTTGCCGATGGCAAGATCCAGGCCGCCGGCGACTGGGACAAGCTGCGCGACACGCTGCCGCCCGATACGCCGGTGACGGATTACCGTGGCAAGATCATTACGGCCGGCTTCATCGACGCCCACATCCACTACCCGCAGACGGACATGATCGCCTCGCCGGCGCCGGGCCTGCTGCCATGGCTGGAGCAGTACACGTTCCCGACCGAGCGCGCGTTCGCCGACCCGGCCCACGCGGCCGGCGTCGCGGAGTTTTTCCTGGATGAGCTGATGCGTGTGGGCACCACCACGGCGCTGGTGTATTGCACCGTGCACCCGCAATCGGTGGACGCGTTCTTCACCGCCAGCGAAGCGCGCGGCCTGCGCATGATCGCCGGCAAGGTGATGATGGACCGCCACTGCCCGGACTTCCTGTGCGACACGGCCGAGCGGGGCGCCCTCGAGTCGGAAGAGCTGATCGGGCGCTGGCATAATCGCGGCCGCTCGCAGTACGCGATCACGCCCCGTTTCGCGCCCACCTCCACCGAGGCGCAGATGGAACTGGCCGGCGCGCTGGCAAGGAAGTACCCGGACACCTACCTGCAGACGCACGTGTCGGAAAACGAGGATGAGTGCAGGTGGGTGCAGCAGCTGTATCCGAACGCGCGCAGCTACCTCGACGTATACGACCACTACGGCATGCTGCGCCCGCGCGCCGTGTTCGGCCACTGCATCTGGCTCGATGGCGAAGACCGTGCCCGCATGGCGGAAACGAAATCGGCCGCCGCCGTGTGTCCCACATCGAACCTGTTCCTGGGCAGCGGCCTGTTCGATTTCGAGGAAGCCGACAAGGCCGGCATGCTGATGGCGCTGGCCACGGACGTCGGCGCGGGCACGTCGTTCTCGATGTTGCAAACGATGAATGAAGCCTATAAAGTAGCGCGCTTGAAAGGCAGCTACCTGCCCGCGCTGCGCATGTTTTATTTGTCGACGCTGGGCGCCGCCCGCAGCCTGCACCTGGACGGCACGATCGGCAGCCTGGCCGCCGGCAACGAGGCCGATTTCATCGTGCTCGATCCGCAGGCCACGCCGTTGCTGGCGCGCCGCACGGCCCGCACGGAAAGCCTCGAGGAGATGCTGTTCGCGCTGGCCCTGCTGGGCGACGACCGCGTGATCGCGGCCACGTACTCGGCCGGCAAGCGGGTGCACCAGCGGGAGAGCTGACTTTCTCACCTTCACGAGAGAGTCCCATGCAAACAGCAGTCAACACCCGTCGCATCCTCGCCGCCGCCCTTGCCGCGGCCTTCGCCTTTGGCGCGCAGGCAAAAGGCGGCAACGAAGACATCGTCAAGCGCCATTTCGCCACGCTGGTCGCCAGCCCGGCGAAAACGGCGGAACTGACGATGTTCATGACGATGATGCCGAAGGGCGGCGACCTGCACCACCATTACTCCGGCGCGATCTATGCCGAGCAGTACCTGGAGTGGGTGGACCGGCAGGGTTACTGCGTCAACAAGACCAGTTTCAGGATCACCAGCGACAAGGCGGCCGTGGAAGCGGAACGCGCCAAGCCCAACGGCCTGCGCACCTGCGTCTCCGGCGCCGACCTGGTGGCCGACAACGACACCTACCGCAAGCTGCTGCAAAAGTGGTCGACCCTGGACTTCCACAACCATTCGGCCGACCAGGCGCCGCCGGACCAGACCTTCTTCGACACCTTCGGCTACTTCGGCCCGGTGGCATCGACCAATACCAATGAAGGCCTGCGCACGCTGAAGCAGCGCGCGATCGCCGAGAACCTGGCGTACATCGAGACCATCTTCGAGCTGGCGCCGATGACGCCGGACGAGGCGTTCGACAAACTGTTCACCACGCCGAACCTGCCACCGGCGCAGCTCGAAGCGTACATGACGCATTTTGCGACCGTGCTGGAAAACATTCCTTCCTTCCAGCGTGGCATCACCGACTACATCGCCAACGTGGAAAAGAGCGCCGCCGGCATCGACGACGAGCGCTTCACCATGCGCTACCAGCCCTACGTGCTGCGCTTCCTGTCGCCATCGGCGGTGTTTTCGCAGATGCTGGCCAGCTTCAAGCTGGCGCAGGCCAGTCCGCTGATCGTCGGCGTCAACATCGTCGGCCAGGAAAGCCTGCACGTGTCCATGCGCGACTACAGCCTGCACATGCAGATGTTCCGCTTCCTGAAGGCGAAGTACCCGGACGTGAAGACGGCACTGCATGCCGGCGAATTGCGCCTGGGGATCGTGCCGCCGGAAGGGCTGACGTTCCACATCGGCGAAGCGGTCAATGTCGCCGGCGCCAACCGGATCGGCCACGGCATCGACATCGCGCACGAACGCAATGCGCTGGCGCTGATGAAGACGATGCGCGAGCGCCGCATCCCCGTCGAGGTCAACCTCACCAGCAACGAGTTCATCCTGGGCGTGAAGAACGAGGAACATCCGGTCGAGCTGTACCGCCGCTATGGCGTGCCGTTCGTACTCTCCACGGACGATGCCGGCGTCACCCGCCACAGCCTGTCGAACGAATACGTGCTGTTCGCCACGCGCTACAAGACCGATTACGCGGAGGTGAAGAAACTGTCGTACGACAGCATCCGCTATGCCTTCCTGGCCGACAACGACCGCAAGCGGCTGCTGAAGCAGCTCGATGAACGGTTTGCCAGGTTCGAGGCGGAAGTTGCCGGCGCGCTGCCGGCTGGCAAGCAATAGGGTTGTTGACTGGACGGCGCCGTGATGGCGCCGACTTTCTTTTAACTCCCTGCAACTTCTTTTTTTTGTTGGCGATCCCGGCTGCAATGGCCGGGATTGGCCCCGAACCATCGGCGATCTTGATTGTTTTGCTTTCAATCCTGCCAACTCTGTGGCCTTTGCGCTACATTTTTGTAGTACCCAAGCACCGTTTTTATTATTTCTAAATGAAATAATTTCACGCAATCGTGCCGCACTTATAATCCCGGCGTCAGCCATCCCCGAGAGTAAACATCACGTTTAACGAGAGATACCCACCCGATTTATTTCGCGTGCGTATAAATCCACTTGTTAAATCGAATTTGTCACCGTTTTGACGCTCATGCATAGTTGATCGGAAGCTATGTCATTTTAGCTGCGAGCCGGTCACGCAGGTGTCATGAAACTGTCATGTCAATGTCACGGCCATGAAATCGTGACCAGCTAAGCTCTCGGGTCGGCTAAGCAGCTTGCAACACAAAGTAAAGCGTGGCGGTCGTTGTGATCCACCAGATCCGCAGCGAACCGCCAATAAATTCGTCCATTTTGGGGTTAAACAATGATGAATCACCAACGGCTCCGGCTTACGCAGATCGCGCTGAGCCTGTCTATCGCACTGGCCGCCATCCCGGCCGCCGCGCAGAACACGACCTCCGCCATCGGCGGTCGTATCTCGGGCGCGGACGGCAATCCGGCCTCCGGCGCACAGGTCACGATCCTTCACGTAGAGTCCGGTTCCGTCAGCAACGTGACCACCGATGCCGAGGGCCGCTATGTAGCCCGCGGCCTGCGCGTGGGCGGTCCCTACACCATCACGATCACCAAGAACGGCGTGACCGAGAAGCGTGAAGGCGTGTTCATCGCCCTGGCGGAAACGGCCAGCGTGGACGCGCAGCTGGGCCAGGCGATGCAGACCGTGACCGTTACCGGCAGCAATGTGCGCAACGATCGTTTCTCGAAGACGACGATGGGTACCGGCACCAATATCGGCCCGCAGGAACTGGCGATCCAGGCATCGATCCAGCGCAACCTGCAGGACTACGCGCGTGCCGACCCCCGCGTGTCCCAGACCGACAAGGAACGCGGCGAAATTTCCGTGGCCGGCCAGAACAGCCGCTACAACTCGCTGACCATCGACGGCGTGGCCGTGTCGGACACGTTCGGCCTGGAAGCTTCCGGCTCCCCGACCGCGAAGCAGCCGATCTCGATCGAGGCGATCCAGTCCGTGCAGGTCAACGTCGCCAACTACGACGTCACGCAGAAGGGCTACACGGGCGGCAACATCAACGCCGTGACCAAGTCCGGCACCAACACCGTCAAGGGCAGCGTCTACTACGTCTTCCGTAACGACAAGACCGCCGGCGAGCGCTTCAACGCCACCGACGGCACCTACTACGATCCGGCCAAGTTCAAGGAAACGACCAAGGGTGCGACGGTCGGCGGCCCGCTGATCAAGGACAAGCTGTTCATCTTCGCCAACTACGAGAAGCTGGAATCGACCCGCGCGGCGCCGAGCTACGGCGTGGCCGGCAGCCAGATGACCAACGTGGGCGTGACCCAGGAAGCCATCGACCAGGCGCAGCAGATCGCCCAGAGCCGCTACGGCATCGACATCGGCACGTCCCAGGTTCCCGGCGGCACGATGCTGTCCGTCACCGACAAGCTGCTGAAAGTGGACTGGAACATCAGCGACGACCACCGCGCCATGTTCCGCTGGTCCAAGACCGAGCAGAGCGAGCCGTTCTTCGCCGGCCTGACCTCCACCGGCATCTCGCTGAACTCGCAGTGGTACCAGCAGAACAAGGTCATCGAGACCAAGGTCGCGCAGCTGACCTCGGACTGGTCGCCGACGTTCTCCACCGAGATCAAACTGTCGACCCGCGACTATGACAGCGTGCCCACCGTGAACGCGATGCTGCCGACCGTGGCCCTGCGCTTCTCCGGCCCGCTGCCGGCCGGTGCACCGGCCAGCCTGGGTACCGGCAACCGCTTCATCAACTTCGGTACCGACAGCAGCCGCCAGCGCAACGTGCTGGGCACGAAGACGGATGACGTCTACGTGGGCGGCAACCTGCAGCTGGGCGACCATGAAGTGAAATTCGGCGCCGATTACCAGAAGAACGAGATCTACAACGCGTTCCTGCAGAACGTCTATGGCAACTACACGTTTGCCTGCCAGACGGGCCTGGCCTACGAGTTCCTGGGCGGCTCGACGCTGAACAACGAAAACGGCGCATGCGGTACCGTCAGCAATGTGCAGCAAGCCGTGCTGGAAAACTTCCGCCGCGGCCGTCCGCTGTCCTATACGTACCAGGTCGCCAATGCCGGCTACTCGCTGGAAGATGCCGTGGCCCGCTTCACGATGAAGAACACGGGCGTGTTCGTGCAGGACACCTGGACCGTGACCCCGAACCTGACGGTGATGGCCGGCGTGCGCCTGGACAAGATCGACGTGCCTGAGCGTCCGTTGTCGAATGCCGCCTTGGCAGCCGCGCCTGGCCCGGTTGTCGGCGGCCGCGTCACCGGCGGTTTCGGTATCAACAACACCAACACGCTGGATGGCCAGAAGCTGTGGCAGCCGCGCGTGGGCTTCAACTACAACTTCGACACCGCCCGTCGCACGCAGATCCGCGGTGGCGCCGGCCTGTTCCAGGGCGCCGCGATGAGCGTGTGGCTGGGTAACCCGTTCCAGAATGCCGGCGTGGCCACGTCGACGGTTGGCTGCGGAATCAGCGGTTTCGAGAACTGCGCGACGGGGGGGGGTACGTTCAGTGCCGACATCAACAGCCAACCGCGCTTCCCGGGTACGCCGTCGGCCGCCTCGGTGGACGTGCTGGCCGCCGGCCTGCGCCAGCCGGCCGTATGGAAGATGAACCTGGCCGTCGACCACGAACTGCCGTGGTACGGCATCACCGTGGGCGCGGAATTCCTCAAGACGAATGCGCGTGACGCAATCTTCTACCGTAACCTGAACACTGGTGCGGCGACCCGGACCGGTTCCGATGGCCGTGAGCTGTATTACACGGACCTTGGCTTCGATAAAAAGTGCTGGGATGCCAGCGGCAACAGCATCGTAACCGGTGATTGCAACGGCTCGCGTGCGCGCTCCCTGTCGAACCGCAGCTTCAACAACGTGCTGGTCGCCACCAACACGAAGAAGGGTGGCAGCAACGTCGCCACGCTGCAACTGAGCCGCCCGATGAGCGCCGGCTGGGCATGGAACGCCGCCTACACGTACACGGAGTCGAAGGAAGTCTCGCCGCTGACGTCGTCCACGTCGAACTCGAACTGGTCGGGCCGTGCCGTGTTCAACCCGAACGAGGAAGTGGAAGCCAATTCCAGCTACCTGGTGAAGGACCGCATCAGTGCCTCGCTCAGTTTCCAGAAGCGCTTCTTCGGCACCTACCGCACCACCTTCGGCACGTTCTACGAAGGCCGTTCGGGCAAGCCGTACAGCTGGACGTTCAACAACGACGCCAACGGCGACGGCCTGGCTGGCAACGACCTGATGTACATCCCGACCGCATTCGGTTCCGGCGAAGTCATCTTCCGCGGCGACTCGCCAACCAGCCACGCCAACGAGGAACGCTTCTGGGCAATCGTCGACCAGTACCGTGGCCTGCGCAACTCGACCGGCGACGTCGTGAAGCGCAACAACAGCTTCTCGAACTGGACCAACAACTTCGACGTGCGCGTGTCGCAGGAAATCCCGGGCCTGTGGCAGGGCCACAAGGGCGTGTTCACGCTGGACATCCTGAACTTCGGCAACCTGCTGAACAAGAAGTGGGGCCGCATCAACGAGGTGGCATTCCAGTCCAACGGCGCGCAAGCCCGTTCCTTCGTGGACGTGGTCGGCATCGAAGGCGGCAAGTACATCTACGCGATGCGCGACAAGGTGGAAGACCTGACCGTGCGCCAGGAAAAGGGCGAATCGCAGTGGGCCCTGCAAGCCACCGTCAAGTACGAATTCTAAGATTCGTGCCAGTCTAGCCTGACCCGAAGGCCGGCATCCGCCGGCCTTTTTTTCGTCTGTAACACAAGGTATCAACCTGCCGGCGGCGCTGTTTTCGCATGCCGGCCGCCGGTACAATACACGCTCACGTATCTCATCCTTTCCATGAAATCCTCACTGCATACTCTCGCCCTGGCGGCTGCGCTGACCGCGCTCGCCGGGTGCGCCACGCCGCCGGCCGACCGGGCGCCCGCGGAGATCAACCTGGTCGCCATCAACGACCTGCATGGCAACCTGGAAGCCACCAAATTCACGTACACCGGCGTGGCCGACAAGGCGCCGCGCACCGTGATGGCGGGCGGCATCGACACCATCGCCGGCGCCCTGCAGCAATGGCGCCGCGAAGACAGCGAGCTGCTGCTGGTCGGCGCGGGCGACATGGTGGGGGCCAGCCCGGCGCTGTCGGCCATGTGGGCGGATGAACCGACCATCGCGGCGCTGGACATGCTGGGCCTGGCCGTCACCTCGGCCGGCAACCATGAATTCGACGGCGGCCGCAAGGAACTGCTGCGCCAGCAGCACGGCGGCTGTGATTCGCCACGGCCGGACAAGGCCTGCCAGTTCGACGCAGCGTATGGCGGCGCGAAATTCGGCTACCTGGCCGCCAACGTCGTCGAGGCGGACAGCGGCAAGACCATCCTGCCGGCCTACCGCATCCTCGAAGCGAAGGGTGTCAAGATCGCCTTCATCGGCGCCGTGCTGAAGGGCACCGCCGACGTGGTGGTCGCTTCCGGCATCGCCGGCCTGCGCTTCCTCGACGAAGCCGAGGCCGTCAACCGCCTGCTGCCGGAACTGCGCGCGCAGGGCGTGGGCGCGTTCGTGTTGCTGGTCCACGAGGGTGGGCGCACCGTCACGCCGTTCGACCAGCAGTATTGCGACAACCTGGAGGGCGACCTGGTGCCGATCGTGAAGCGGCTCGATCCGGCCGTGAAGCTCGTGATCAGCGGGCACTCGCACAAGGGTTACCTGTGCCGGGTCGGCGATACCGTCGTTACGCAGGCGCAGATGGGCGGGCACATGCTGTCGCGCATCAAGCTGATGGTGGACCGCCAGAGCGGCAAGATCGTCGACGTCGATGCGCGCAACGTCGTCATCGAGCAGGGCGCCTATCCGGCCGAGCCGAAGGTGGCGGCCTACCTGGCCAGCGTGCGCGAGCGTAGCAACCGCGAACTGGCCAAGCCGGTCGCACGCATCGCGGTGCCCACCGTTTCTCGCTCCGGCGATGGCGCCGATGAATCGGCGCTCGGCAACCTGGTTGCCGATGCCACGCTGATGGCCGCGCTGCCGTATGGTGCGCAGGTGGCGTTCATGAACCGGGACGGCATTCGCCAGCACCTGGAAGCGGGCCCCGGCAACGTCGTGTCGAAAGGCCAGGCGCTGGCCACGCTGCCGTTCGGGAATACGCTGGTGGTGATGGACCTCACCGGGGCGCAGCTGCGCACGCTGCTCGAACAGCAATGGGTGGCGGACAAGGTGCAGGTGCGTGGCCTGCTGCAGGTATCCGAAGGGTTCACCTACCGCTATCGGCTGGATGCCAATGGCAAGGCGACCGTATCGGATGTCACGCTGAACGGCGCGCCGCTGGACGATGGCGCCACCTATCGCGTGGCCGTCAACAATTTCCTGGCAGGCGGCAACGACGCATTCCCGATGTTCGCCAAGGGTACCAACCGCGCCGAGACGGGCATCCGCGACATCGATTCGCTGACCGCCTTCCTGGTGCGCCGCGAACAGGAGGGCAAGCCGGCCGGCCTGCCGCCCGCGCAGCCGCGCATCCGCCGCATCCAATAAGGAGCCGATGATGAAACGACTGATGTTATCCGGTTTGCTGTTGCTGCCGTTCTGCAGCGCCCACGCCGACTTCCGCATTCCCGGCTTCGAACTGGTGCAGACCGCGCCGGTGGAAACCACGCTGGCGAACGCCGACCTGCGCGATCCGGTTACCGTCTGGTGCGAGCTGTTCGACAATGCCAGGAGCGACATCGCGATCGGCCAGTTCTACGCCGCTAGCAAGCCCGGGGCGCCGTTCGAGAAGGTGATCGACCGGCTGGCCGCGGCCGGCAAGCGTGGCGTGAAGATCCGCTTCCTGCTCGACAAGAAAGGCATCGGCCTGTCCGATGCCGCCACGCTGGAGCGGCTGCGCGCGATCCCGAACCTGGAAATGCGCATCCTCGATTTCAGCCGGCTCACCGGCAACGGCATCATCCACGCCAAGTACGTGATCGCCGACGGCAAGCGGGCCTTCGTCGGCAGCCAGAACTTCGACTGGCGCGCGTTCACGCACATCCACGAGACCGGGCTGCTGGTCGACGATGCCGCGATCGTCACGCAGGTCGGCGCGATCTTCGAACAGGACTGGAACGCGCAGGCGCAACTGGCGCAGGGCCGCGCGGTGGCGCCGCTGCAGCAAAAGTCGGCGACGGCCACCGTGCCGGACCGGCCTTCCTACCTGCTGGCCAGCCCGGCGGCCTACAACCCGCCCGGCGTGGCCGATTCCGAGACCGGGCTGCCGGCGCTGCTGGCCGGCGCGAAGGAAGAGGTGCGCGTGCAGCTGCTCGACTATGCGCCGCTGTCGTATGGCCCGAACGGCACCCGCCCGTACTACGCGGTGGTGGACAACGCCGTGCGCGCGGCCGCCAACCGCGGCGTGAAGGTGAAGCTGATGGTGTCGAACTGGAACCTGGAGCATGCCACGCTGCCGTACCTGAAAAGCCTGGCCGTGCTGCCGAACGTGGAAATCCGCGTCGTTACCCTGCCGAAGGCGTCCACCGGCTTCATCCCGTTTGCCCGCGTGATCCATTCGAAGACCATGGTCATCGACGGCAAGCTGGCATGGGTCGGCACCAGCAACTGGGCCGGCGGCTATTTCGACCTGTCGCGCAACCTGGAAATCGTGATGCGCAACGAGCAGATGGCGCGGCGGCTGGCGGCGCTGCAGGAACAGGTGTGGAGCTCGCCGTACGCCGAACCGCTCGACATCAACAAGAACTACCCGAAACCTCAGAAAGCTTCCGAACAATGAAACGACTCGCATGCATGCTGGCGCTGGCCGGCGTCTTCGCCACCACCGCGCCGTCGAGCGCCCTGGCATGGGGTAACGATGGCCACCGCGCGGTGGGCGCCATCGCCGCCAAGCTGCTCAAGGGCAGCGTCGCCGAACAGCGCATCGCCGCGCTGCTGCTGCCGGGCGAAACGCTGGAATCGATCGCCGTCTGGGCCGATTGCGTGAAGGGCACCTGGTGCGGCCCGCAAACGCCGGAAATGCAGGCCTACGTGGCCGCCAATCCGAAGCACTCCGAGTACCACTACACGGACGTGCCGTTCCAGCTGGGCGCCTACCACGACCACGCGCCCGGCACGTTCGACGACGATATCGTGCACACGCTGAAGTCGGCGATCCTCGTCTTGCAGGGCAAGGACACGCCGGCGACCAACCCGCACAAGTTCACCCCGCGCCAGGCGCTGCTGATCGTGGCCCACCTGGCCGGCGACATCCACCAGCCGCTGCACGTGGGCGCCGCCTTCGTCAGCAAGGATGGCCGCTTCGTGGTGCCGAAGACGCACGCCGAGATCGACGAACTGAACATCTTCGATTCGCGCGGCGGCAACAACCTGCTGCTGGACGATGCGTTTATCGCGTCGATCGGCAACAAGCACATTCCGCCCGGCGCTCCGGAGAAGTCGGGCGCCAGCGCGGCGAAGACCAAGCCGTTCCACTCGTACTGGGACACCACCGTGGTCGACTACGCGTTCCGCCGCTCCACCACGCGCACGCCGGAACAGTTCGCGCAATACGCCATCGACCGGAAGCCGGCGGTGCCCGTCAACAGCGGCGACGCAGCCACCTGGCCCTACCAGTGGGCCAACGATTCGCTGGCCGTCTCCAAGCTGGCGCACATGGACGTCACGCTGGGCGCCGCCACCACGCAAACGTCGAAAAGCAGCGGCACCAGCTACCAGGTGTGGGCCTTGAACGTGCCGGACGACTATCCGGTGCCATCCTCCGCGCTGGCGCGCCAGCAGCTGATCAAGGGCGGCTACAACCTGGCCGCGCTGCTGAAGGAAATCTGGCCGGAGGCATAGTCGCCGGCGCAGGCTCCGCAGGTGTCGGACATTTTTTCCGGGCGCACTATCCGGAAAAAGTGTGCGACGCCGGTTCTCGCTCGCTTTCGGCCTGTCACGCCAGCGTCACCTCGATCCCCATCTCCCGATAAGGCGCCAGCAGCGCCTCGTCCACCCCGCGGTTGACGACGATGTGGTCCACGGTCGCCAGCGGCGCGATCTGGAACGGCGCCGCGGTCCCCAGCTTTTCCGGCGATGCCAGCACCACCGTGCGCTGCGCATGCGCCGACAGCGCGCGCTTCATCGCCGCCTCGTCGAAATCCCCCGTCGTGATGCCGGCTTGCGGGTCCAGGCTGCACACGCCCATGAAGAACAGGTCGGCGCGGAACTGGCTGACGGCTTCCACCGCCGCGGCGCCCATCGCCACGATCGAGTGCTTGAACAGGCGCCCGCCGATGATGATCACGTCGATGTACTCGTGCCCGACCAGTTCCACCGCCACCGACGGACTGTGCGTGATCACCGTCGCGCGCAGGTCGCGGGGCAGGGCGCGCGCCAGCTGCACGGCGGTGGTGCCGCCATCGATGAACACAACCTGGCCCGGCGCGATCATCGCCGCGGCCGCGCGGGCGATGGCCGGCTTGGCATCCGTCGACAACTTCTCGCGCACAGCGAAATTGCCCTGGGCGGGCGAGGCGGGCAGGGCGCCGCCGTGCACGCGCTGCAGCAGGCCTTCCTTGGCCAGCTCGCGCAGGTCGCGGCGGATCGTGTCTTCCGACAGCCCCAGCGATTCGCTCAGGGTCTTGGCGACGATTTGTCCTTCTTCCTTCAGGAGGCGCAGCAGCAGCTCCTTGCGCTGGCGGGTCAGCATTGCACGATTTTCCTTGAAATTGCACGAGATCGCATGATAGCCTAAAAAAGACCTGTTACCAATGGAGCGATCATGCACGTACGTATCCGCGAAGTCCGGACCCTGGCCAACGACTGGTACTTGCTGAAGAAAACCACGTTCGACTATCGCCGGCGCGACGGCAGCTGGCAGACCATGTCGCGCGAAACCTACGACCGCGGGCATGGCGCCGTGATCCTGCTGTACAACCTGGCGCGCCGCACGGTGGTGCTGGTGCGGCAATTCCGCTTTCCCGCCTATGGCTATGGCGGCAGCCACGACGGCTACCTGATCGAAGCCCCCGCCGGCCTGCTCGACGCGGCATCACCCGAGGAACGCATCCGCGCCGAAGCGGCCGAGGAAACCGGCTTCCACGTCGAGCACGTGCAGCGCGTGTTCGACGCCTTCATGAGCCCCGGCTCCGTCACCGAGCGCCTGCATTTCTTCGTCGCCGAATACGACGCCACCCACCGCGCCGACAGTGGCGGCGGCGTGGCAGACGAAGGGGAGGACATCGAAGTGCTGGAACTGGACATCGACGCCGCCCTCGCCATGATCGCCGACGGCCGCATCGAAGACGGCAAGACCATCATGCTCCTCCAGCACGCCGCGCTGAACCTGTTTCCCAACACCGGGGGTGGAGCGAGGGTTTAGCGGAGCATGCTCCGCTCTCGCGCAACGGTACAGGCATGCATGCCTGTACTCCTTCCTGACCCCGATCCAATAAATGTTTCCAAAAACCGGGGTCTGACCCCGGTTCCAGGAAATGTTTCCCAAAAATGGGGACAGTCCCCCGGGTTTTTACAACAGTGCGGGAAGAAAAAAAGCCTGCGGAGTGCGCAGGCTTTCGGGGGCGGGAGAAGGCGGGTGGCTACCGCGACTTCACGAACGGCACGCCAATGGCCTTCGGTGCCACCGACTTGGCCATCAGCCCCGCCAGCACGATCACGGTGACGACATACGGCACCATCTGGATCAGCGCGCCCGGGATGCGGCCCACGACCGGCAGGTCGACGCCTTCGAGCTGGATCTGCACGGCGCCGAAGAAGCCGAACATCAGGCAGCCGAGGAAGGTATAGAACGGCCGCCAGTTGCCGAACACCATGGCGGTCAGCGCCAGGTAGCCGGCGCCGGCCGACATGTCGCGCAGGAAGAAGCCGCTCTGCACGATCGCCAGGTAGGCGCCGGAGAACGAGCACAGGATGCCGGCGATCAGCATCGCCGCGTAGCGGGTGCGTTCGACGGAAACGCCGGCCGCGTCGGCGGCGTGCGGATTCTCGCCGCAGGCGCGCAGGCGCAGGCCGAAGCGCGTGTGGTACAGCACCCAGTGCACCAGCGGCACCAGCGCGAACGCCAGGTAGACGAGCGCCGTGTGGCCGCCCAGCAGCTGCGTCCAGATCCAGCCCAGCACGGGAACGTCCGCCACGGCGGCGCTGCCCGGCAGCACGATCTCCGACAGGCGCGCCTCGCCCAGGTCCGGCGTGCGGCCGCCCTGCTGGAAGAAGTACTGCGCCACCACGAACGTCAGGCCGCTCATCGTGATGTTGATGGCGATGCCGGCCACCAGCTGGTTGCCCTTCTGCGTGATGGCGATGCAGCCTTGCAGCAGCGCCACCGCGACGGAAACGCCCATGCCGGCCAGGATGCCGTACCACGGATTCTGCGTGGCGAAGGCCACCGCGGCGGACACGAATGCCGACGCGAGGATCTTGCCTTCGAGTCCGATGTCGACGACGCCGGAGCGTTCGGCGAACAGGCCGGCCATCGCCGCGAATATCAGCACCGGCGCATTGCGCACGGTGGACACGACGATGCTGCCCAGGTGGAGATCTTCAAAGCTCATGCTTGTTTCCCTTTGATCAGTTTAATCAGCGCGGGGGCGTACAGGTATTCCATCGCACCGCAGAACAGGATGATCAGGCCCTGGATCAGGATCACCATCTCCGGCGGGATGTTCGGTTTTTCCAGCGAGAGGTCGAAGCCGCCCTGCGTGAGGGCGCCGAACAGCACGGCCGACAGGAAGATGCCCACCGGGTGCTGGCGGCCCATCAGCGCGATGGCGATGCCGATGAAGCCCGCGCCGCCGACGAAGTTCAGCGACAGGTAGTGGGTGGAACCCATGATCGAGTTGACGGCGCCCAGGCCGGCCAGCGCGCCCGAGATCAGCATCGTCGCGATGATCATTGCCGAGATCTTCACGCCGGCGTAGTGCGCGGCGTGCTGGTTCAGGCCCGTGGCGCGCAGCTTGTAGCCCCACGAGGAGCGCGACACCATCACGCCATACACGGCCAGCGCGATGATCGCCAGGAAGAAGCTGATGTTCAGCGGCGTATCGCCCAGCACCGGCAGCCAGTCCGACAGGCGCGGCAGCTCGGCGGCCGGGGCGAACACGCGGCTGGCCGTGTTCTGCTCGCCCGGCGGGATCAGGTACTTGACGATCACGAAGTTCATCAGCGACGCGGCAATGAAGTTGAACATGATCGTGGTGACCACCACGTGGCTGCCCCGTTTCGCCTGCAGGTAGCCGGGAATGAAGGCCCACAGCGCGCCGAACAGCGCGGCGCCCACCATGCCAGCTGGGATCAGCAGGAACCAGGGCAGGCTGGCGTCGAAGGCCAGCATGGCGATGGTCAGGCCCAGGCCGCCCAGGTACATCTGGCCTTCGGCGCCGATATTGAACAGGCCCGCCTGCATCGCCACCGACACCGCCAGGCCGGTGAACACGAAGGTCGACGCATAGAACAGCGTGTACGCCAGGCCTTCCGGATTGACGACGGCGCTGTTGATCAGGATCTGCATCGATTCGACGGGGTCTTCGCCGAGCAGGTGGATCACCAGCGCGGTGACGAGCAGCGCGGACAGCAGGTTCAGGAGAGGCAGGACGATGCCGGTTGCCCAGCGTGGCAGATCGTTGTTCATGACTTGTGCATCCCCCCCATCAGCAGGCCGATGCGGGTGGTATCGAATTCGTTGACCGGCATTTCGCCGGTGATGCGGCCGCCGCACATCACGAGGATGCGGTCGGCCAGCGCGCGTACTTCTTCCAGCTCCACGGAGACCAGCAGGATCGCCACGCCGGCATCGCGCAGCGCCAGCAGCTGCGTATGGATCGCCTCGATGGTGCCGATATCCACGCCGCGGGTGGGCTGGCCCACCAGCATCAGCTTCGGTTTCGCCAGCACTTCGCGGGCGATGACGACCTTCTGCTGGTTCCCGCCGCTCAATAAACCGATGCGCAGGTCCGGGTTGGGCGGACGCACGTCGAACTCCTTCAGCAGGCCGGCGCAGCGCTCGGCGATGTGCTTGAAGTCGAACAGCCCCCAGCGGCCCTTGATGTGGTCCTGGTAGCCGAAGAAGGTGTTGTGCATCACGCTGAAATTCTTCACCACGCCATCGCGCAGGCGGTCTTCCGGCACGTGTGCGATGCCCAGGTCGCGGAACTTGCGCGGCAGGCCGTCGGCATCGTGGCGCTTGTACGGCAGGGGCTTGCCCTCGAAGTCGGCGTGGCCGCCGGTGGGCAGCCGCATGCCGGACAGGATTTCCATCAGCTCGCTCTGGCCATTGCCGGACACGCCGGCGATCGCGACGATCTCGCCGGCGCGCAGCGTGAAATTGATGTCCTCCAGCAGCGAGACGCCGGCGCTGTCCTTCAGCTGCAGGCCCTTCACTTCCAGCACCGGCGCACCCGGCTGGTACGGCGCGCGCGGCAGGTTGTTCTCGATCGGCCGGCCGACCATCATGTTGGCCAGCGCTTCCTTCGACGTCCCGGCGGTCTGCACCGCGCCCACCACGCGCCCGGCACGCATCACGGTCACGGTATCCGTGATATCCATGATTTCCTGCAGCTTGTGGGTGATCAGGATGATCGTCTTGCCCTGTTCCTTGAACAGCCTGAGGATCTCGAACAGCGACTCGGTTTCCTGCGCGGTCAGCACGGCGGTCGGCTCGTCCAGGATCAGGATGTTGGCGCTGCGGTAGATCTGCTTGAGGATTTCCACGCGCTGCTGGGCGCCCACGGACAGGTCGTGGATCGTCGCCAGCGGGTCGACATCGAGCCGGTAGCGCGCACAGATCTCGCGCAGTTTCTTCTCGGCCTCGGCGCGGTGGGAGGCGAGGCGGAAGCCGCCTTCGGTGCCCAGCATCACGTTATCGAGCACGGTCATGTTATCGACCAGCATGAAGTGCTGGTGCACCATGCCGATGCCGAGGCGGATCGCTTCCTGGCTGGAGCGGATCTGGCATTCCCGGCCATCGAGCAGGATGGTGCCGCCGTCGGCATGGTAATAGCCGTACAGGATGCTCATCAGCGTGGACTTGCCGGCGCCGTTCTCGCCCACCAGGCCATGGATGGCACCCTTGGCGATCGCGAAGCTCACATCCGTGTTCGCCTTCACGGCGCCGAAATGCTTGGAGATGCCGCGGAATTCAACAGCTGGCTGCATAGGAGTTTTCAGGTCGTGTTTTACTGAAAAACGCGCCGCGGGGAGACCCCGGCGGCGCGTTTTCGCATGTCTGTTTTCTGTGGTGCTGGCGTATCAGGCCGGGCAGGCAGCGCCCGAGCGGATGTCGATGACCTTGGTCTTGCCGTCGATGATGTCCTTGCGAACACCCAGCACGCGCTTCTCGATCTCCGGCGTGACCAGCTTGCGGTTGTTGGCATCGAGTGCCCAGTCCACGCCGCCTTCCTTGATGCCCTTGGCGGTGACGCCCGCCTTCCAGGTGCCGTTCTTCATCTGCATGAAGCTGTCGTACACGGCATTGTCCACGCGCTTGACCATCGAGGTCAGCATCGTGCCCGGATACAGGTGGTTCTGGTTCGAGTCGACGCCGATCGCCAGCTTGCCTTTTTCCTTGGCCATCTGCAGCGTGCCCATGCCGGAACCGCCGGCCACGGCGAACACCACGTCCACGCCGCGTTCGAATTGCGAGCGGGCCAGTTCGCCACCCTTGGCCGGATCGTTCCAGGCGGCGGCGGTGGTGCCGACCATGTTCTGCACGACTTCGGATTTCTTGTCGACGGATTTCGCGCCTTGCGCGTAGCCGCAGGCAAAGGTGCGGATCAGCGGGATGTCGATGCCGCCGATGAAGCCCAGCTTCTTCGACTTCGACGCCATGGCCGCGGCCACGCCGACCAGGTAGGAACCTTCTTCTTCCTTGAACGTGATCGAATTCACGTTATTGCCCTGTGCCACGCCGTCGATCAGCACGAAACGCACGTTGGGGAATTCCTTGGCCACTTTCTGCACGGCCTGCGTCTGGGCGAAGCCGATCGACGCGATCATGTCGAGTTTCTTGCGCGCCAGGCCACGCAGCACCTGCTCGGCCTGGGTATCGGAAGACGCCTGCACTTCGATGAAATTGATACCGGTTTCTTTCTTGAAGCGCGAAGCACCTTCGAAAGCGGATTGATTGAACGACTTGTCGAACTTGCCGCCCGCGTCATAGACGACGCCAAGTTTTGGGTTGGCAGCAAATGCGCTCGCCGAAACCGCAACTGCGGCGATCATCATGGAAAGTTGTTTGATTTTCATGAAAATGCTCCTGGAAGTCCGCTATTGTATAGTTTTTGTGAGCAAAACACGTATCCCGCTGAGGCAGGGACAGGTGAAAGCCGCATGTTTAGAGGTTTTGCTCGGCAATTGCGAAACCGCCACATTTTCCATTCCTTGCATTTTCTTCCACGGTTTTTATCCCCTGTTGGAATCCAACAACATCCTGGGGCTGCTGGTGGCAATCCCCTCTGCAGCCCGACAAGCCCCGCCGCCGTTGTTTTCGCTCCACTTCTGGCGTCGCGAAAGTGCCCCCGAAATGATCGCTTCCTCTGGGGCCGCCAAGCGGCCGGAGCCGGGCTGACCGCACACTATTGCATGTCGATCATATGTATGACAAATACCTTTTTTCTACAAGATTTATATTGAAAACATCTCAATAAGCTTGTTGTGACCGCCAGTTTCGATCGTGTAGGATCGGCAAACATTGGTCATCCGCCATGGTCTAAAACTTAACAACAAGGAATTGGCTCCCCATGAAACTTACCCATCGGACCCTGATGGCGCTGGCAATCGCCGCCGCCTTCCCCTTCGCCTCCGCCCAGGACACCCAGGCAACGGGCGCAAGCGCCGAAACCACCCAGCCGGGCCAGCTGGAAACCGTGATCGTGACGGCCCAGCGCCGCGCCGAGAACATCAAGGACGTGCCGATGTCGATCGCCACCGTGAAGGGTGAGAAGCTCGACGTGCTCACCTCCGGCGGCCAGGATATCCGCTTCCTGTCCGGCCGCTCGCCGTCGGTCAGCATCGAATCCGACTACGGCCGCACCTTCCCGCGCTTCTACATCCGCGGCCTGGGCAATACCGACTTCGACCTGAACGCGTCGCAGCCGGTGGGCCTGGTGATGGACGACATCGTGCAGGAAAACCCGATGCTGAAAGGCTTCCCGGTGTTCGACGTGGACCAGGTGGAAGTGCTGCGCGGTCCGCAGGGCACGCTGTTCGGCCGTAATTCCCCGGCCGGCGTGATCAAGTTCGATTCGGCCAAGCCCGTGTTCAAGCAGGAAGGCTACCTGGCCGCCGGCTTCGGCAAGGACCGCGTGCGCAATGTGGATGGTGCGTACAACCTTCCCGTCAGCGACACGGTGGCGATCCGCTTCGCCGGTTCGTCGCAGCACCGCGGCGACCGCGTGCACAACGAGCGGGCCACCGGCACGCGCGACTTCGAAGGCTACAAGGACAATGCAGCGCGGCTGCAGGTACTGGTCAAGCCGTCGGCGAACTTCTCGGCCCTGTTCAATGTGCACGGTCGCGACATGGACGGCACCGCCACGCTGTTCCGCGCCAACATCCTGAAGGCGGGCACCAATGAACTGGTTGACGGCTTCGACTACGACCGCTATCCGACCGATGGCATCAACGAACAGCACCTGAAGAACAAGGGCGGCAATGTCAGGCTGCGCTGGGATCTGCCGGGGGTGACGCTGCATTCGATCACCGGCTATGAAAAGCTGGAGTTCTACAGCCGCGCCGACGTCGACGGCGGCTATGGCGCGGTGTACGCCCCGCCGTATGGCCCTGGCTTCATCCCGTTCATCGTTGAAACGGCGGACCTGATCCCCGACCACAAGCAGATTTCGCAGGAGTTCCGCGCCGAGTCGACCGGCAGCGGCCCGCTGCAGTGGATCGCCGGCCTGTTCTACTTCAAGGAAGACATCACGATCGACAGTATCGCCTTCGATACGCTCTCGCCGGGCAACCCGCAGGTGCCGAACTACGCGACGCAGACGCAGAACGCCAAGTCGTGGGCGGTGTTCGGCTCCGTCAACTACGCGGTGAGCGAGCGGCTGAAACTGCGCGGCGGGCTGCGCTACACGAGCGACAAGAAGGACTTCGTGGCGCAGCGCATCGAAACCACCGGCCGCTCGTACCTGCCGCTGTCCGACGATTCCAGCAATGTCAGCTGGGATGCCTCCGGCACCTATGTGCTGAACCGGGACACCAACGTGTTCGCCCGCGTGGCGACGGGCTACCGGGCGCCGTCGATGCAGGGCCGCCTGTTCGACCTGGGCAGCAAGCCGTCGATGGCCGGCGCCGAGAAGGTGCTGTCGGTCGAGGCGGGGGTGAAGCAGGACCTGTTCGACCGCCGCGCGCGCATGTCGGCCACCGTGTTCCATTACCGCGTGAAGGACAAGCAGCTGACCGCCGGCAGCGGTTCCGTCAACATGAACCAGCTGCTGAACGCCGACAAGGCGACCGGGCAGGGCGTGGAACTGGACCTGCAGGCCAACCTGTCGCAGAACTTCTCCGCCACGTTCGGCACCAGCTACAACGATACCGAGATCAAGGACAGCAGCCTGTTCGTGCTGCCTTGCGGCAGCGGCTGCACGGTGACGAACCCGGTCTCGTTCGTGGGCGGCACCCGCGTCGCGCTCATCGACGGCAACCCGCTGCCGCGCGCACCGAAGTGGCAGCACAACTTCACGCTGAAGTACGCCGCCCCGGTGGCGAACGGCGAAGTGTATGCCTTCACCGACTGGTCGTACCGCTCGTCGTATAACTTCTTCCTGTACGAAGCCGTCGAGTACAAGGCCAAGGACCTGCTGGAAGGCGGCCTGCGCGTCGGCTACAAGTGGGGCGACGGCAAGTACGACCTGGCGCTGTACGGCCGCAACATCACCGACGAAGTGCAGTCGGTGGGCGCGATCGACTTCAACAACCTGACCGGCATCCTGAACGAACCGCGCACGTATGGCGTGCAGTTCAAGGTGAATTTTTGAGGTAGCCGCCTTGCGCGCTCGATCTAGCGATTAGCGGTTGAGCAGCAGGGGTCTGTCCCCGGTAAGTGTAAGCAGTAGTGCTTGCCATTTGCTCCGTTAGGGGACTGACCCCGGTTTTGCCAGCGTATCAGCAACGTCGGCAAAAACCGGGGTCAGTCCCCTCGGTCATTGCCGGCAACCGGGTTTGGCACGACCGACTGGCGGGGACAGACCCCTGAGACGCTAGCGTTCTTCGCAACCTCACATCAATCGCCGGGATAAGCCCACCCCAAGTGCAAATACCGGGGTCAGACCCGTTGGGTCTGACCCCAGCCCTTCGCTGTTGGGGTAAAAGCATGCGCTACTGACATGCGGCATCAAGGCTTAACATCGGTTCCGGAAAATCAGTTTATTCCAGCCAAGCCACACACAAGGCAGTCTCACCGCTCCGCTGGCCGCAGAATATTCAGGAACGCCCTGACCACCGGCGCATCGTCGGTGGTGGTGTATGTGATGTACAGGTTGGCCGACGGCGGGTTGGTGCGGATCGGCAGGAACACCACGCCGGGCCAGCCGATCCGGCTGGTGGTCTCCGGCATCAGCGTGACGCCGAGCCCGGCGCCGACCATGGCCAGCAGGGTTTGCGGCTCGTTGGCTTCCTGGAAGATGGCCGGTTCGAAGCCGGCATCCACGCAGCACTGGATCAGGTAGCGCGGAAACGCGGATTTATCCAGCGCCAGGGTCAGCATCGGCTCGTCGGCGATGTCGACCAGTTCGATGGCATCCCTTTTCGCCAGCGGGTGGTGTTCGTTGACAGCCACGCACACGTTCTCGCGAAAGCACAGTTCCTGGCGCAGGCTGTCGTTGCGCAGGTCGCTTTCGTCGAGCTTCGGTTCGCGCCAGAAGCCCACGTCGATCTGCTTGGCGCGCAGCGCCTCGTACTGCACGGTGGGGCCGAGTTCGTGGATGGTCCACGTCACGCGCGGGTACTTGCCCTGGAACTCCTCCAGCAGGCTCGGGATCGGCCCCCACATCGCCGAGCCGACGATGCCCACGCGCAGCCGGCCCACTTCGCCGCGGTCGATCTGGCGCACGGTGTCGATCGTCATCCGCATCTTCGCCAGCAGTTCGGCCGCCTCGTTCATCAGCGCGCGGCCAGCCACCGTCAGCTCGAAGCTGCGCGTGGTGCGGGCAAACAGCTTCACCCCCAGCTCCGCTTCCAGCTTCATGATCTGCTGCGACAGCGGCGGCTGCGAGATGTGCAGCCGCTCGGCCGCACGGGAAAAGCTCTTTTCCTCGGCCACGGCCAGGAAGTACTTCAGTTGCTTCAGGTCGATCGACATGGCGGCTGTCCGGTCGGGCGGTCAGGTGACCGGGTGCTCGAGCAGGGCGCGGGCCAGTGCCGCGCCCACGCGGGCATTGTTCTTCACCAGCGCGATATTGGTGGCCAGGCTGCGGCCCGAGGTCAGCGTCTTGATGCGGGCCAGCAGGAAGGGCGTGACCTTCTTGCCGGTCACGCCGTTTTCTTCCGCTTCCTGCAAGGCCTGCAGGGTGATGCCGTCGATCTCCTCCTTCGGCATCGCAGCGCTTTCCGGCACCGGGGCGGCCACCACCACGCCGCCGTTCAGGCCCAGCGCCCACTTGGTGCGGATGAACGAGGCCTGTTCGGCCGGCGTGTCGAGGCGGAAGTCGGCGTGGTAGCCGCTTTCGCGCGTGAAGAATGCCGGGAACCCTTCCTGGCCCACGCTCACCACCGGCACGCCCTGCGTTTCCAGGTATTCCAGCGTGAGGCCGATATCGAGGATCGACTTCACGCCGGCGCACACCACGGCCACGTTGGTCTGCGCCAGTTCCTGCAGGTCGGCCGAGATGTCGAAGCTGGTTTCGGCGCCGCGGTGCACGCCGCCGATGCCGCCGGTGACGAACACGGAAATGCCGGCCAGCTGCGCGCAGATCATCGTTGCCGCCACCGTGGTGGCGCCCAGCTTGTTCTGCGACAGCACGTAGGCCAGGTCGCGGCGGCTGACCTTCAGCGCTTCCGGCGAGTTGCCCAGCAATTCCAGCTGTTCCGGCGTCAGGCCGATGCAGATCTTGCCGCCGATGATGGCGATGGTGGCCGGCACGGCGCCGCCGTCGCGGATGATCTGTTCCACTTCGCGGGCCGTCTGCACGTTCTGCGGGTACGGCATGCCATGCGAGATGATGGTCGATTCGAGGGCCACGACCGGCACGCCGCTGGCCCGTGCGTTGGCCACTTCGGGCGAGAAGGAGAGGTATTGGTGCATGGTCATTGCTGTTCCGTTCAGTCTTTGTCGTTCAGTAGGGGCGCGCTGAACAGTTCAGCTGTCAGCGCGGGGGAGACGGTATGGGGGCTCTGCACGGTCAGCGCGGCGGCGCGCAGGCCGCGGGCACACGCTTCGGCCAGGTCCGTGCCGCCCTGGGCCAGCGTCCAGCAGGCCGCCGCGGAAAAGGCGTCGCCCGCGCCCGTCACGTCGACCACGTCCACGTCGTGGGCCGGCAGCCAGTGGAGGTCGTCTACCGCCTTGGCGACCGCCTTGGCGACCGCCGTGTTGTCCGCGGTATCGCCTGCTGCCGTGTGCCCGGCCGTGTAGTACACGCCGGCCGCGCCGCAGGTGACGATGACATCTTGCGCGCCCTCGGCCCGCACCGCGCGGCATGCATCGCGCACCGCGGCCTCGGTAGGCAGCGGGCGGCCAGCGCGCGCTTCCAGTTCGCCGCGGTTCAGGATCAGCAGGCGCAGGCCGGCCAGGTCGCGCGGCAGCCGCGCCATCTTGGGCTGCGACACGGCCACGATCGCCAGCGGGATGCCGTCGCGGCGTGCCTCGTCGAGCAGCAGCGCGACGGTGTCGTGCGGCAGGTTCAGGTCCGCGATGACGAACGACGCCGCGCTGCGTTGCGCCTGGCGGCTGGCGAGGAAAGCTGGCGTCAGCTGTTCATACAGGCCCATGTCGGCCAGCGCCACGGCCATTTCGCCGCCGGCATCCAGCACGGCCGTATAGGTGCCCGTCGCAACGCCCGGCAGCACCGGCGTGCCGGTCATGTCGATGCCGCACTCCCGGGCGTGCGCCCGCAGGGCCTGGCCGGCGCTATCATCGCCCAGGGCCGTCAGCAGCGCGCAGGGCGTGCCCAGGCGGGCCAGGTTCTCGGCGATATTGCGGGCCACGCCGCCGAAGGTCTCGGCGGCGGTGGCCGGGTTCGAGGTGCCCATGCGCAGCGGCTCGGTGGTGCGCAGCTTGCGATCGAGGTTGGCCGCGCCCACGCACAGCACCGAGCGTTCGCGCGGCAGCACGTAGGCACGGCCCACCAGGCGGCGCTCGCGGATCAGGCTTGCCACGTGCCCGGCCACGGCAGAGCGCGACAGGCCCAGGGCCTGGGCCATCTCCTGCTGGGAAATGAACGGATTGGCACGGATCAGGCCGTAGAGTTGTTCTTTCTTGCTCATTTCATGGCGCGGGGCGCGTTGGCAGGCACTGTGGTTTACTTGGTTGATACGGACTAGGACATTTGTCGGTAATCGTAAACAACTGTTTGTTCGCTGTCAAACGGCTATAATAATGGGTAATTTATATGCGGCGAATATAAATGGCAAAGAAAATAGGTATTTGTCATACATATAGCCGGTGATGCATAGTGTCGCTGCCCCGGACCGCCACGAGCATCCCGGTGGCCGAGCCAGCCTCTTCATCCGCAAAACAGCGAGAACCAACAGCGAGAACTCCATGTCGAACAATTCCCCCTTCCAGGCCGCGGCCATCGTACGTTCCCGCGTGCCGGCCGGCTTTGCCCCGCGCGCCGCGCTGATCCTCGGTTCCGGCCTCGGTGTGCTGGCCGACCAGATGACGGATGTCGTCACGATCGGCTTCGACGAGCTGCCGGGCTTCCCGATCAGCACCGTGCACGGCCACGCGGGCCAGATGGTGCTGGGCAAGCTGGCCGGCGTGCCGGTGGTGTGCCTGAAGGGGCGCGGCCATTTCTACGAGGGCTATGGCCTGGGCGTGATGACGAGTGCCGTGCGCACGCTGAAGCTGCTGGGCTGCGAATTCGTGTTCGTCACCAATGCCGCCGGTTCGCTGCGTGCGGAGGTGGATGCCGGTTCGCTGGTGGCGCTGAACGACCACATCAACTTCCTGCCCGGTTCGCCGATGATCGGCCCGAACGACGAACGCTTCGGCCCGCGCTTCTTCAGCATGGCCAACGCCTACGACGCCGACCTGCGCAAGCAGCTGCAGGATACCGCCGCCGCGCAGAACATCACGCTGCACGAAGGCGTGTACATCGCCTACTCGGGCCCGAGTTTCGAGACGCCGGCCGAGATCCGCGCCTTCACGCGCCTCGGCGCGGACGTCGTCGGCATGTCGGTGGTGCCGGAAGTGGTGCCGGCCCGTCACTGCGGCCTGAAGGTGATCGGCGTGTCCGTCGTCACCAACCTGGCCGAAGGCCTGTCGCCGTTCCCGCTGTCCCATGAACAGACGCTGAAATACGCGGCCGTGGGCGCCGAAAGCCTGGTGAAACTGATCCAGGCGTTCTTTGCGAACCTCGCAAAGGCTTAAAGCAACAAGCAGGGCGGCTTCGGCCGCCCTTGAATTTTCTTGACCGGATAAACCATGTCACGCGCATTCATCCTCCTGCTCGATTCCTTCGGCCTCGGCGCCACGCCGGACGCCGACAAGTACGGCGATGCCGCCACCAACACCTTCGGCCACATCGCCAAATGGGCAGCCGAACAAGGCAAGCCGATGTCCCTTCCCGCACTGGAACAGCTGGGCCTCGCCGCCGCCGCGCATGCCGCCTGCGGCACCTGGGCTGCCGGCTTCAACCAGCGCGAAGGCTTCAGTGCCGCCTACGGCGCCGCCCGCGAGCAATCGACCGGCAAGGATACGCAAAGCGGCCATTGGGAAATCGCCGGCGTGCCGGTGCTGTTCGACTGGGGCTACTTCCCGAAGACGGTGCCGTCGTTCCCCAAGGAGCTGACGGACCGGCTGCAGGAACTGACCGGCGTGCCGGGCTTCCTGGGCAACTGCCATGCCTCGGGCACCACGATCATCGCCGACCTGGGCGACGAGCACGTGGCTACCGGCAAGCCGATCCTGTACACCTCCGCCGACTCCGTGCTGCAGATCGCCGCGCACGAGGAACACTTCGGGCTGGAGCGCCTGTACGACATGTGCGAGAAGGCCTATGAGCTGGTCAAGCCGTACAACATCGGCCGCGTGATCGCGCGCCCGTTCCTGGGCAGCGCCGGCAGCTACAAGCGCACCGCCAACCGCCACGACTACGCGGTGCCGCCGTCGGCGCCCACGCTGCTGGACCACGTGAAGGATGCCGGCGGCGAAGTGATCGCGCTCGGCAAGATCAGCGACATCTACGCGGGGCAGGGCGTCTCGCGGGTGGTGAAGGGGCCGGATAACATGGCCCTGTTCGACCGCCTGCTGGAAGTGGAAGAGCAGGCCGGCGACAAGTCGCTGACGTTCGTGAACTTCGTCGACTTCGACATGCATTTCGGCCACCGCCGCGACGTGCAGGGTTATTCGCAGGCCCTGCACGAACTGGATGCGCGCCTGCCCGAATTCATCGGCAAGCTGAAGGAAGGCGACCTGGTCGTGATCACCGCCGACCATGGCTGCGACCCCACGTCGCCGGGTTCCGACCACACGCGCGAGCATATCCCGATGATCTTCTTCGGCCCCGGCGTGGCCGGCCGCGCGCTCGGCATCTCGGAAACGTTCTCCGACATCGGCCAGACCATCGCGCACCACCTCGGCGTGAAACCCCTTTCCAACGGAACCAACCTCTTATGAGTAACACCGCGAGCAATGACTTCAAGCGCAACGAGGCCACCGGCCTCGACCTGGGCTGGCTGAATCACATCCACGTCAACAAGGCGGCCGCCGAGCGCCGCGCCGCGTCGCTGGCGAACCGCCGCACGGTGAAGAAGGAATACCAGGCCGCGTGGCTGGTCAAGGCGATCGAGCTGATCGACCTGACCACCCTGTCCGGCGACGATACGCCTGGCCGCGTGGAGCGCCTGTGCATGAAGGCGCTGCGCCCGCTGCGCACCGACCTGGTCGAAGCATTAGGCCTGCAGGAACGTAACCTGAAGACGGGCGCGGTCTGCGTGTACCACGAGATGATCCGCCATGCGGACAAGGTGCTGCAGGGACGCTTGCCGATCGCCGCCGTGTCCACCGGCTTCCCGGCCGGCCTGACGAGCATGGAAACCAAGGTGCGCGAGATCGAACTGTCGGTGGCCGACGGCGCGCAGGAAATCGACATCGTCATCACCCGCCAGCACGTGCTGACCGGGAACTGGCAGGCGCTGTACGACGAGATGGTGGCTTACCGCCAGGCCTGCGGCGAAGCGCACGTGAAGGCGATCCTGGCCACGGGCGACCTGGTCACGCTGGAAAACGTGGCGAAGGCTTCGTGGGTGTGCATGATGGCCGGCGCGGACTTCATCAAGACGTCCACCGGCAAGGAAGGCGTGAACGCCACGATTCCGGTCTCGCTGGTGATGGTGCGGGCGATCCGCGAATACTACGAGCGCACCGGCTTCAAGGTCGGCTACAAGCCGGCGGGCGGCGTGTCGACAGCCAAGGCCGCGCTGCAATACATGACGGTGATGAAGGAAGAACTGGGCAACGAATGGCTGGAGCCGCACCTGTTCCGCATCGGCGCATCGAGCCTGCTGACCGACATCGAACGGCAGCTGGAACACCACGTCACCGGCCACTACTCCGCGGCCCACCGCCACGCGCAACCTTGAGCTTTAAGACAATCGCCATGCCAACTATCAACGAGATCCTCAACACCATGGAATACGGCCCCGCCCCCGAGAGCCAGAAAGAAGCGCAAGCGTGGCTGGACCAGCATGGCCGCAAGTTCGGGCTGTTCATCGATAACCAGTGGTCCGACAGCGGCGAGCTGTTCGCCTCCACCAATCCCGCCGACGGCAAGCCGCTGGCCGACCTGACGCAGGCCAGCGCCGACGACGTCGATCGCGCCGTGGCCGCCGCGCGCCGCGCGCAGCCGGCGTGGGCCGCGCTGGGTGGCCATGGCCGCGCGAAGATCCTGTACGCGATCGCGCGCCTGATGCAGAAGCATGCGCGCCTGTTCGCCGTGCTGGAAACGCTGGATAACGGCAAGACCATCCGCGAAACGCGCGACGCCGACCTGCCGCTGGTCGCGCGCCACTTCTACCACCATGCCGGCTGGGCACAGCTGCTCGACGAAGAGTTCCCGAACCACCGCCCGGTGGGCGTGGTGGGCCAGATCGTGCCGTGGAACTTCCCGCTGCTGATGCTGGCGTGGAAGATCGCGCCGGCGCTGGCGGCCGGTAACACGGTCGTGTTCAAGCCGGCCGAGTTCACGCCGCTGACCGCGCTGCTGTTCGCCGAGATCTGCGTGCAGGCCGGCGTGCCGGCCGGTGTCGTCAACATCGTCACCGGCGATGGCCGCACCGGCGAAGCCATCGTGAAACACGAAGGCATCGACAAGCTGGCCTTCACCGGCTCCACCGAAGTAGGTCGCCTGATCCGCGAGGCCACCGCCGGCACCGGCAAGAAACTGTCGCTGGAACTGGGCGGCAAGTCGCCGTACATCGTGTTCGACGATGCCGACATCGACGCGGCCGTGGAAGGCCTGGTCGATTCGATCTGGTTCAACCAGGGGCAGGTCTGCTGCGCCGGTTCGCGCCTGCTGGTGCAGGAATCGGTGGAAGAGCGCTTCCTGAAGAAGCTGAAGGCGCGCATGGACAACCTGCGCCTCGGTTCGCCGCTGGACAAGTCGATGGACATCGGCGCGCTGGTCGACCCGATCCAGCGCCAGCGCATCCATGGCCTGGTGGAAGCGGCGCGTGCCGAAGGCTGCGAGATTTACCAGCCGTCCGCCTGCGAGATCCCGGCCGATGGGTCGTGGTTCCCGCCCACGCTGATCACCGGCGCATCGACGTCGGCCGCGGTGGCGCAGGCCGAGATCTTCGGCCCGGTGCTGGTGGCGATGAGCTTCCGCACTCCGGCCGAAGCCGTGCAGCTGGCGAACAACACCGTGTACGGCCTGGCCGCGTGCGTGTGGTCCGAGAACATCAGCCTGGCGCTGGACGTGGCACCGCAGATCAAGGCTGGCGTGGTGTGGATCAATACCGCCAACCAGTTCGACGCCGCGTGCGGCTTCGGCGGCTACAAGGAATCGGGCTATGGCCGCGAGGGCGGCCGCGAAGGCCTGTACGAATACCTGGTGCCGGTGAGCGAGGATGCTCGCCCGGCCTTGCCGCCGGTCGCGAAGGTATCGTCGAACGCATCGCCGAAGGCCGCCGCGCCGGCCAGCGATCCTTTCGCCATCGACCGCACGGCCAAGCTGTACATCGGCGGCAAGCAGGCCCGCCCGGACGGCGCCTACAGCCGCGCGATCCATGGTGCCGATGGCGCCTTCCTGGGCGATATCGGCGAGGGCAGCCGCAAGGACATCCGCAATGCCGTCGAAGCGGCGCACAAGGCCGCCGGCTGGACCAAGGCCACCGCGCACAACCGCGCCCAGGTGCTGTATTACATCGCCGAGAACCTGGCCGCCCGCGGCCGCGAATTCGCCGACCGCATCGCCGCGCAGACCGGTTCGCAGGGTGGTGCCGATTCGGCCGAAAAAGAAGTGCAGGCATCGATCGAGCGCCTGTTCTACTGGGCCGCGTGGGCCGACAAGTACGACGGCGCCGCGCACCAGCCGCCGATGCACGGCATCACGGTGGCGCTGAACGAGGCGATCGGCGTGATCGGCATCGTCTGCCCGAACGAGAACCCGCTGCTGGGCTTCATCTCGCTGGTGGCGCCCGCCATCGCCGTGGGCAACCGCGTGGTGGCCGTGCCTTCCGAGGCGCATCCGCTGTCGGCCACGGACCTGTACCAGGTGTTCGATACGTCGGACCTGCCGGGCGGCGTGGTGAACATCGTCACCGGCAGCGCCGATGAACTGGCACGCACGCTGGCCACGCACGCCGATATCGATGCCGTCTGGCGCCACGACGGCTCGGCCGAGGGCTGCGCCGAAGTGGAGCGGCTGTCGGCCGGGTCGCTGAAGCGCACCTGGACCGGCGGCGCCAAGGGGCGCGACTGGTTCAGCGTGCAGCAGGCGGCCGGGCGCACCGTGCTGCAGCATGTGACCCAAGTGAAAAATATCTGGATTCCTTACGGGGTCTGATAGCGTCCCAGATTCGTACGCTTACCCCAAGGGCGTGAATCTGGGGTCAGACCCGCCGGGTCTGACCCCGGCCTCTGCCTCTGGGGTATGCAAAGCCTGCGACACGCAGACTTCAAAGAAAGAAAACACCATGTACCTCCCCAGGAAATCATCCGCAAGAAGCGCGACAAGGGCACCCTCACCGCCGACGAGATCAACTTCTTCGTCAAGGGCATCACCACCGGTGAAACCACCGAAGGCCAGATCGCCGCGCTGGCGATGGCGGTCTACTTCAACGACATGACGATGGACGAACGCGTGGCCTTCACGCTGGCCATGCGCGATTCCGGCGATGTGCTGGAATGGAAGTCCCTGGACCTGCCCGGCCCGGTGATGGACAAGCATTCGACCGGCGGCGTGGGCGACCTGGTGTCGCTGCTGCTGGGCCCCATGATCGCGGCGTGCGGCGGCTTCGTGCCGATGATCTCGGGCCGCGGCCTGGGCCACACCGGCGGCACGCTGGACAAGTTCGATTCGATCCCCGGCTACACGACGGTGCCGGACAATGCGCTGTTCCGCAAGGTGGTGAAGGAAGTCGGCGTGGCCATCATCGGCCAGACGGCTTCGCTGGCACCGGCCGACAAGCGCTTCTACGGCATCCGCGACGTGACCGGCACGGTGGAATCGGTGGCGATGATCACCGGCTCGATCCTGTCGAAGAAGCTGGCGGCCGGGCTGGACGTGCTGGCGATGGACGTGAAGGCCGGCAGCGGCGCGTTCATGCCCACCTACGAAAAATCGGTGGAGCTGGCCGAGTCGATCGTCAGTGTCGGCAACGGCGCCGGCACGCTGACTTCCGCACTGCTCACGGACATGAACGAATCGCTGGCGCCTGCCGCGGGCAACGCCGTCGAAGTACGCTGCGCGATCGACTACCTGACCGGCAAGTCGCGCCCGGCGCGCCTGCACGAAGTCACGCTGGCGCTGTGCGCCGAGATGCTGGTGCTGGGCAAGCTGGCCGCCGATGAAACCGAAGCGCGCGCGAAACTGCAGGCATCGCTCGACTCCGGCGAAGCCGCCGACCGCTTTGCCCGCATGGTCGCCGCGCTGGGCGGTCCGGCCGACCTGATGCAAAACCCGGACAAGTACCTGGACAAGGCGCCCATCATCGTGCCGGTCCCGGCGCTGCAATCGGGCTATGCCGCCGCCACGAACTGCCGCGCCATCGGCCTGGCCGTCGTCGCGCTGGGCGGTGGCCGCACCCGGCCGCAGGACACGATCGACTTCGCCGTCGGCCTGACCGAACTGGCCGAACTGGGCCAGCGCATCGAAGCCGGCCAGCCGCTGGCCTACGTTCACGCCCGCACCGAAGCGGCCGCCCAGCGCGCCATCGCCGACGTGCAAGCCGCCTACACGATCGCCGGCACGGCCCCCGCCGCCAACCCGATCGTCTACCGCACCATCCGCCCATAAAAGTTGCCAGGAAAATGGGGACGTACCCCATTTTTCAGGAAACATTTCTCATAACCGGGGTCAGACCCCGGTTTTAGGAAATATTGCTCGAAAACGGGGTCAGACCCCGATTTTAGGAAACATTGCTGATGAATACTGACCAGTTGATCGAGGAAGCCAAGGCGGCGCGGTTGAAGGCGTATACGCCGTACTCCAACTTCAAGGTGGGGGCGGCCCTGCTGGCCCGTGACGGCAAGGTGTTCCATGGCTGCAACGTGGAAAACGCGTCGTATGGCCTGTGCAACTGCGCCGAGCGCACGGCGTTCTTCAGCGCCCTCGCGCACGGCTACCAGCCGGGCGATTTCGACAGGCTGGTGGTGGTCGGCGAGACTGAAGGCCCGATCGCCCCGTGCGGTGCCTGCCGCCAGGTGATCCTGGAACTGGGCGGCAACGAGCTGCCCGTCGTGCTGACCAACCTGAAAGGGGATGTGCTGGAGACCACCGCCGCCGAACAGTTGCCGAACGCATTCGGCAGCTGGGACCTGAAGCGCCGGTAAGCCCGTGAAGAAGACGATCGACGTCCAGGCAGCCGTCACCATCGCCTCGCTCGAGGCGATCGCGGCGAAAACGCAGGGTACGTTCGGCGTGGGCGGCGTGATGCTCGACGGCTTCGGCAACGTGCTGCAGGCGGTCCACAACCAGGTGATCCGCGATGGCCTGATCTGGGATCCGACCGCGCACGGCGAGCGCCAGCTGGTCGACTGGTATTTCGCGGAGAAGGGCAGGGGCCGGGCGCTGCCGCCGCCGCACGAGATCACGGTCGTCACCTCGCTCGACCCGTGCTGCATGTGCGCGGGCGCGCTGCTGGCCGCGGGTTTCAACGTGGTGGTTGCCGCCAACGACACCAATGCCGGCATCAATCACGATGGCGGCGGCACCTTCGCCGCGCTGCCCGAAACGCTCCGTGCGCAGGCGCGCGAGACCTTTGCCTACCCGGCCGTGCTGGGTTCATCGTCCTATGCGCGGGGTGCGGCGGGCGCAGCGCCGCCGCCGTTCTTCATCGGCAAGACGATCGCCGAACCCACGCAGGCGCTGTGCTCGCTGGTGTTCGAGGCGACCACGGAAGCGGTGATGAACCTGTTCGACAACGACCCGCCACGCACCGGCCTGCTCGATCCCGCCACGCTGCCGGACGACCACGCGATCGTGCGCGCACTGAAGCGTGCCTGCCCGGATGCGCTGACCTACCGCGCCACGCCACGCCGGCCCGATGCGGGACTGGCCCCGTACCTGCGGCATGCGATGGAGCGCGACCTGGCCCAGGGCGGCAGCGGCAATGCGGCGGTGCTGCTGGACGCGTTCGGCAACCTGCTGCTGTGCTGCCATGGGCGGCGCACGCAATCCGGCATCCGCACCGCGTTCATGGAATGCACGCGCGCCTACGCGCAGTTGCGCTACAAGCTGATGGCGGGAGCCGATGCGGCGCGCCAGGAGGAAGTGCGGCGCTATCTCGGCCACCCGAAGGATGGCACCTTCGTGCTGGCCGTGGGGCCGGACGACGGCGCGCTCAGCTTCATGGAACTGGGGGCCTACGGCTCGACGATGGAAGGCGCGCTGCCGCCGGATAACCCGACGCAGTTCCAGTACGTGCGCCCGGGCATGCCGCCGGCGGCGCTCGAGGAACTGTGCGGCAAATTGCCACCGCTGTACCGCGACCTGATCGGGATCAAGCCGGTACAGGTGGCGGATGGCGAACTGGTCGACGCGTTGCGCTGACGGGGTTCAGCGCGGCCGTTCGGCCTCGGCCCACGGATCGTAGGTGCCGATGCTCCACACGTGGCCTTCGGGGTCGCGGCAGGTAAAGCCGCGGCCGCCATAGTCTTCGTCCTGCAGCGGCAGCACGACTTCGCCGCCGGCATCCATCACGCGCTCGTGTACCCGGTCCGCATCGTTGACGGTGAGGTAGGCGCTCTGGGTGACGAACCGGCCGGTTTCCGACGGCTGCTTCAGCAGGCGGCCATAGTCGGTATCGAATACCGATCCCAGCATGATCATGCCGTTGCCATAGGAAAGCTGGGCATGGGCAACGGTGCCGTCTTCATTGCGCACCACGAGGGTGGCTTCGAATCCCAGTGTGCTGCACAGCCATTCGATGGCGGCGGGGGCATCGCGGTAACGCAGGCAAGGCATGATGGTGGCGCGCGTGTGCTTGGGTATCGTGGTATCCCGGTTCGTCGTCATTGCGCTTCTCCCTGTTCTGTTGCGGGTTCCTGGTTGGCGAAACCCCAATATAGACCAGCGCACAAGGCACGGCAAGCAAAGTCAGGTACGACCGGCGGGCCCCGCGTGCGACGCATGAGCCGCCGCACGACCGCCTACATTTGCTGGAATAAATGGGTGTTGCCGCGACTGACTTCGAGCTGTTCCGGGCAGTTCTTCACGCGGACCATCTGCCGCCCGCGCAGGTCGCGGGTGACTTCCGCGATCGCATCCACGCGCACCAGCGTGGAGCGGTGGATGCGCCAGAATTCATCCGGATCGAGCTCGTCCGCCAGTTCCTTCAGCGTCTTGCGGATCAGGACTTCGCCCTGCGCCGTCTGCACCCGGGTGTACTTTTCATCGGCCTGGAAGAACAGGATCTCGCGCGTGCTGATCATGCGCAGGCTGCTGCCCACCTGGGCCTGGATCCAGTGCAGGTAATCGCGCTTGCCGCCGCGGCCGGGCTCGCCGCCGCCGCGCCCGTCGAGCAGCCGCGACAACTGCGCCGCGATATCGTGCGGCCGCTGCCCGATGCGTTCCTTCAGCCGCGCGCACGTGGTCTTCAGCCGCTCGCCGCCCACCGGCTTCAGCAGGTAGTCCAGCGCGCCCTGTTCGAACGCCTCGATCGCATACTGGTCGTAGGCGGTGACGAACACGATGTGGCACCGGTTGAACAGCATGCGCGCCGCTTCGATGCCGGACGGCCCGGGCATGCGGATGTCGAGGAATACCACGTCCGGCTGGTGCTGCCCGGCCAGCGCGATCGCTTCCACGCCATTGGCCGCCTCGGCCGTGATGGCCAGTTCCGGCCAGCATTCGCGCAGCCGGGTGCGCAGCATGTCGCGCATCGGTTCTTCATCGTCCGCGATCAGGGCGGTGGGCGCCTTCATTGCAGCCTTCTCATGGGGATTTTTCCGCGAAGATGTCCGGCGCGAACGGTACCCGGATGGCGGCCCGGCATCCGCCCTCGGGCGGGGTTTCGATCTGCAGTTCGGCGCGCGTGCCGTACATCAGCTTCAGGCGCTCGCGCACGTTGGCCAGGCCGATGCCGTCGCCGCCGAAGCAGGAAAAGCCCACCCCGTCATCCTGCACGTCCACCTGCAGCATGGTGCCGGTGGCGGCGGCGCGGATATCGATCCGGCCGCCTTCGATCTTCGGCTCCAGCCCGTGCTTGATGGCATTCTCGATGAGGATCTGCAGCATCATCGGCGGAAACGTGGCGCTCTCCAGTTCGGGCGGCACGTCGATCGACACGGCCAGCCGCGCCTTCATGCGCGCCTGCATGATCGCCAGGTAGGAGCGCGACAGCGCGATCTGCCGGCCCAGCGTGCCATTGCCGCGCGAGCGCATCTGCGGCAAGGTCGAGCGCAGGTAGTCGATCAGGTGCTGGTGGATGCGCGCCGCCTGCGGCGGATCGGTTTCGATCAGCTGGCCGATCAGGGCCAGCGTGTTGAACAGGAAATGCGGTTCCACCTGGGCCTGCAGCGCGGCCATGCGCGCTTCCACCAGCCGGCGTTCCAGTTCTTCGGTGCCGGCCTGTTCGGAAGCGCGGCGCGCCTCGATCTCGGCCTTGCGCTTGCCGCCCGCCAGCACCTTCAGGCCCAGCGAAATGAAGATGAATGCCACCACCTGCTCGGGGTGGATCACCGGCGTGCAGGCCAGCAGCGTCGCCAGCACCCAGGTCACCACGAGCTGGCGCATCGGCACCTGGGCCAGCCAGTCGAAGAATTGCCACCACAGCGAGCTGGCGGTTTCGCCCAGTTCGCGCACGAATCCCATGGCGCCGCGGGCGCCGCTTGCCGCTGTCTTCATCGCTTGCCTGGTTGTCCGCTCATTGGCCGTTCTGGTGGGCGGGGTCGCGGTGGCGCGGCCGGTAGTGCTGCTTGCCGCCCAGTGCGCCCGCCACCAGCTTGACGAGCAGGAACAGCACGAACAGGGTCAGCGCCAGCGGCAGCACGGTGATCAGCAGCGCCAGCATCACGCACACCGCCAGCAGGCTCGGCCAAGGCATGCGGTCCAGGCGGCGCATCGCGTGCCGCACGATCCGCACGGTCGCGTCATACGCTTCGCGCAAGGTTTCCGTACAAGTCTTGTTGATGGTTTTCATTGCAAGCCTCCAGGTATCGATGCCTGCACTGTAGTGCGGCGGGCTGCGCGGTGGAACGGCGATCCGACGAACGGGCGGTTTCGCGGGACGATTTGCGACAGCGGCCGATGAATGGGCGCAAAAAGCAACACGAATGCTCATACGAAACGACCGAAACTCACCCGATCGCTTGACCGGCCGCAAGAAATGGACCTGTCCGTGGTATCCTATATGTAATAAATATTGCAATTAGAGAACATCAAGGAATAACCATGCTACGCACCAGTCTCACTGCCGCCATCCTGTCCGCAGCGTTCGGCACCCAGGTGGCCGCCGCCGCCGAGCCGCTGACGGCCACGCAGGTGCTGAACCAGATGAATGCCGTCTCGCTGACGACCATCACGGCCACCTCGGGCGGCCATGTGCACGGCCGCACCTGGGCCGCGGGCAGCGTCACCGGCGGCGAATACGGCAACCAGCTCGGCAAGGCGCCGGCATCGGACTATGCCGGCCTGACCGCGGCCAGCGTGAAGGGCGCCACGGATGCCTGGGGCAACACCAGCCGGGTCACGGTCAACCGCGGCGGCGTGGTCACCAGCGGTTCGCTCAACGGCGTGACCGTCAACGAGGGCACCAGCGTGGTGGGTGGCGATGTTGCCAATTCCACGCTGAACCGGGCCTCGCAGGTGGCCGGCAGCGCAGCGAATTCCACCTTCAACGGCGGCGCGACCATCGGCGGCAGCCTGGCCAACTCGAACGTCAACGGCGGCGCCTGGGTGGGCGGCAGCGCATCGAACTCGAACATCAACGGCGGCGCCACGGTGCTCGGCGCGGTGGCGAACACGAACACCAATGGCGGCGCGTTCAAGGGCTTGACGGCGGACTTCGCCACCGCCAGCGCGGCGGCCACGTCGACCGATTTCGCCGGCGTGCTGGGCGGCCTGTCGAACACGCTGGCGCAACTGAAGTCGACCGGCAGCACCGTCGACATCAGCGGCTCGAAGGCCACGTTCACCGCGCAGCTGGATGGCAACGGCGTGGCGGTGTTCGACCTGACGGGCATCGACGACACGCTGTTCGCCCTGAACGAATTCCAGTTCAACCTGAACGGCGCCAGCACGGTGATCATGAACACGGACATCACCGGCGCTTCGATCCACGCCAACTTCCTCGGCGGCAGTGCACAGGGGATCGGCAGCCAGGTGATCTGGAATTTCTACGATGCCACCAACCTCACCATCGCCACCCAGTTCGGCGGTGCCGTGCTGGCCACCGATGCACTGGTGACCAACACGCGCGACATCGAAGGCGGCCTGTTCGCCAGGGCGCTGGACCTGCAGGCGCAGGTGCACGTGCAGCCGTTCACCGGCAATGTCGATGCGCTGTCGCCGGTGCCGGAGCCGAGCACCGTCGCCATGGTCATGGCGGGCCTGGCCGTGCTGGGTGTGGGCGGCCTGCGCCGCCGCGAGGAAAGCTTCCGCGCCTGATATTCGCGGCCCGGTTCAGGCGCGGCCCGCTTCAGGCGCCGCGCGCCTGGACCAGCGCCAGCACGAGGCCCACGATGGTATCCTCGGCTTCCTGGTAATCCTTCTTCAGCAACTGGCGCCGGTCCAGCACCAGCGCCATCTGCGCGGCGAAGTCCGCGTAGGACTGCGTCATCGCCCAGATCGCGAACAGCAGGTGGGTGGCGTTCACGGGCGCGATGCGCCCGGCGGCGATCCACCGCTCGAACACGTCGATATCGCGCCTGAGCACCGGCACCACGCGTTCCCTGATCTGCCCGCCGTACAACCTGGCCCCGCCGATCACTTCCATCGCATACACGCGCGATGCGTATGGCTGCTCCTGCGAGAAGCGCAGCTTGGCCTGCACGTAGGCGCGCAGCACATCGGCCGGCGCATCGTCCTCGGCGGCCCGCGCAAGGCTGGACATGCGTTCCAGCCAGTCGTCGAGCACATCGTCCAGCACGCGGCGGTACAGCTCCTGCTTGGTGGGGAAGTAGTACATCAGGTTCTGCTTCGACAGCCCGGCGCCTTCCGCGATCGCCGCCACCGACGCGCCTTCGTAGCCGCACTCCGCGAACACGCGCACCGCAACCGCGGCGATATCCGCCTCGAGCCGGTCGCGGTTCAGCATGCGCCGCGACGCGGCGGCAGTAGGAGCTTCGTTATGAGCTTCGTTACGGGCTTCACTATGGGCTTCGTTACGGGCTCCGTTACGGGCTTCGCTATGGGCTTCGTTACGGACTTCATTATGGGCTCCGTGATGGGCTCCCTTCTTGCCGTTCATGACAGTCTCCGTGACAGTGGCGCGAATGCCGATTGCAGGAAGGCGCGCAGCACGGGGTCGTGCGCATACGCCACGTTGAAGCGGAACCAGATAGTGGTGCTGGGCCGCAGCAGGAAAAATTCGTCCGGCGACAGCAGGATGCCGGCGCGCAGCGCGGCATCGGCGATGGTGCGGGCGTTGCAGTCCGGCGCCGGCGGCACGTTCCAGCCGGCCGAGACGAACATGCCGCCGCGCGGCCGCGCCACCGGTTCCATGCCCACGTCGGCCAGCGCCTCGATGGTGCGCTCGCGGCCCGCGTCGAGCTGGGCCACCAGCCGGTCGACCATCCTGCGGTAGGCGCGGCCGGTGACCGCGTGGTACACCGCCCGTTCATTGACTTCGGACGTCGTCAGGCCCGTCAGCATCTTCACCCGCACCAGCTCCGGCATCAGCGAGCCGGATGCGCAGATCGACCCCACCCGCAGCACCGGCGACAGCGTCTTGGAAAAACTGCCGACGCGGATCACGCGCCGCAAGCCATCCATCGCCGCCAACGACGCTTCGCCCCTGCCGGCGAGGTCGCGGTAGATGTCATCTTCCACCAGCCAGAAATCGAACTGCTCGGCCAGCGCCAGCAGCCGGTGCGCCTGCGCCTGCGACAGCGAGGTGCCCAGCGGGTTTTGCAGCACGGTGTTGACGAACATGAGCTTGGGCTGCGCCTGGCGGGCCCGCGCGGCCAGCGCCTCCAGGTCCAGGCCATGTTCGCCGCGTGGAATGCCGACCGCGTTGCAGCCGTGGTGGCGGATCAGCGACAGCAGGTTGCTGTAGCCGGGGTCTTCGACGAACACGGTGTCGCCGGGCCGCGTCAGGGTGCGCAGCACCAGGTCGAACGCATGGGTGGCGCCATGGGTCAGCAGCACCTGGTCCGCCTCGGCGGGGAACAGCTCGTCGGTCAGCACGGCCGCCACGTGCTGGCGCAGGGCGGGAAAGCCCAGCGGGTGGCCATAGCCGCGCAGGCGGTTGGCGGGAATGCGCATGGCGTGGCGCACCGCGTCGAGGATGGTGTCCTCGCCATACCACTCGGGCGGCAGCCAGCCGGCGCCCACGGGCAGCGCATCGGCGACGCCGGAGTACAGATCGGAAGTGAGTGCATCGACCGTGGCCGGCCCGGCCACGATGGCCGGCGGCAGCTGCGAGGCGATCTCGTGGCGTGCCACGTAATAGCCGGAACCGCGCCGCGACGACAGCAGGCCCAGGTTGACCAGCCGGTCATAGGCTTCCACGACTGTGAAGGTACTCACGCCATTACACTTCGCGAACTGGCGCACGGAAGGCATCTTCGTGCCGATCCGCAGCTCCTTGCCCGAGATCATCGCCGTCAGCACCGCAACGATCTTGTCGACCAGGCTGCCCTTGCTGGCCCGCTCGATGACGATCGCGGGCCATGCCGCGACGGTCGCTGGTGCCGGCGCTTCCGGCGCGGGAATTCGTCTGCTTGCCATCGGTTGAACTGTAGTGTTTTTAAGACCAGTACGGTTGGAACGCCTTGCCGATTGTGTATATGTGACATAGTGACCGGCGTGTCTATTATTGCATCATCATTTTGCCAACTGGTAAATAATTTTCGGGCCTTCCGGCCCATGGGAGATCGCATGAACCGACCAGAAAATCTATCCGCGCAGCATCCCGCAACTTCCTCCCCGCAGCATCCCGCGCAGTCTCCCGATTCGATGGGCGCCTTCTGGATGCCCTTCACCAATAACCGCGACTTCAAGGCCAGCCCACGGCTGCTGGTTTCCGCCGCCGGCGTGCATTACACGGATATCGACGGGAACCAGGTGCTCGACGGTACCGCGGGCCTGTGGTGCGTGCCGTGCGGCCATGCGCAGCCGAAGATCGTGGCCGCGGTGCGCGAGATGGTGGGCAAGCTGGACTTCGCGCCGACGTTCCAGATGGGCCACCCGACCGCGTTCGAACTGGCCGAGAAGCTGATGGCCTACACGAACCACAAGTTCGGCCACGTGTTCTACACGAACTCCGGTTCGGAAGCGGTGGATACGGCGCTGAAGATGGCGCTGGCCTACCACAGGGCGCGCGGCGAGCCGGCACGCACCCGGCTGATCGGCCGCGAGCGCGGCTACCACGGCGTGGGCTTCGGCGGCATCTCGGTCGGCGGCATCGCCGGCAACCGCAAGCAGTACGGCGCGCTGCTGCCGGGCGTGGACCACCTGCCGCACACGCACAACCTGGAAAAGAACGCCTTTACGCGCGGCGAACCCGAATACGGCGCGCACCTGGCCGATGAACTGGAACGCATCGTCGCGCTGCACGACGCTTCCACCATCGCCGCCGTGATCGTCGAGCCGGTGGCCGGTTCCACCGGCGTGCTGATCCCGCCGAAGGGCTACCTGAAGCGCCTGCGCGAACTGTGCACGAAGCACGGCATCCTGCTGATCTTCGACGAGGTGATCACGGGCTTCGGCCGCATGGCGACGCCGTTCGCATCCGATTATTTCGGCGTCGAGCCAGACATGATGACCACCGCGAAGGGCCTCACCAACGGCACCGTGCCGATGGGCGCCGTGTTCACGAAGGGCTTCGTGTACGACGCGTTCATGGACTCGCCGGCCGGCATCGAACTGTTTCACGGCTATACCTATTCCGGCCATCCGCTGGCCTGCGCCGCTTCGCTGGCCACGCTGGAAGTGTTCGAGGAACAGCGCATCATCGAGCATGCGAAGGGCTTGCAGGATTACTGGGCCGACGCGGTGTACTCGCTGAAGGACCTGCCGCACGTGATCGACCTGCGCTGCATCGGCCTGATCGCCGGCATCGAACTGGCGCCGATCCCCGGCAAGCCCGGCGTGCGCGCCTATACCGCCTTCAAGAAAGCCTTCGCCGACGGCGTACTCATTCGCGTGACCGGCGACATCATCGCGCTGTCGCCGCCGCTGGTGTTCGAGAAGCAGCATATCGACGAGCTGTTCGGCAAGCTGGCGAAGATCCTGAAAGCGCTGGATTGACGCCAGCGGCCGCAAAGCCGGGGTCGGGCACTAATGCTGTTAATTTTCACCCACCCCAAGTGCAAATTCCGGGGTCAGACCCGGCGGGTCTGACCCCAGATCTTCGCTGTTGGGGTGAACTCATGCACTTTCAATGTGTCGCGTAACAGAAAAGGTGTCTGACACTGGTTCTCGACCGCCGCGGGCCAAAAGCAAACGCGTCAAGCATCACCACCCCCCAAAGCCTAAAAGGAGACATACCATGCTCGTAGGCGTACCCAAGGAAATCAAGAACCAGGAATCCCGCGTCGGCCTTACCCCGGCCAGCGTGAAGGAACTGACGCTGCGCGGCCACCCCGTGCTCGTCGAACGCAATGCCGGCGCCGCCATCGGCCTGACCGATGCGATGTACGAAGCTTCCGGTGCGACGATCGTCGCCACCGCCGGCGAGATCTTCGAGCGCGCCGAAATGATCGTCAAGGTCAAGGAACCGCAGCCGCAGGAGTGCGCGATGCTGCGCGAAGGCCAGATCCTCTACACCTACCTGCACCTCGCTCCCGACCCCGCGCAAACCCGGGCGCTGGTCGAATCGGGAGCCGTCTGCATCGCCTATGAAACCATCACCGGCCAGAACGGCGGCCTGCCGCTGCTGGCGCCGATGAGCGAGGTGGCGGGGCGCATGGCCGTGCAGGCCGGCGCCGCGCACCTGGAAAAATCGAAGGGCGGCATGGGCCTGCTGCTGGGCGGCGTGCCCGGCGTGGCGCCCGGGCACGTGGCCATCATCGGCGCCGGCGTGGTCGGCACCAATGCGCTGCAGATCGCCGTGGGCATGGGCGCACGCGTGACGGTGCTCGACAAGAGCGTCGACCGCCTGCGCCAGCTCGACCTCGTGTTCGGCAACCGCGTGCAGACGATGTACTCGAATGCCCACACCATCGAGGAAGCCGTGCTGGGCGCGGACCTCGTGATCGGCGGCGTGCTGGTGCCCGGCGCCGCCGCGCCCAAGCTCGTCACGCGCCAGATGGTGGCGAAGATGAAGCAGGGCGCGGTCGTGGTCGACGTGGCCATCGACCAGGGCGGCTGTTTTGAAACCTCGCACGCTACCACGCACGAACAACCCACCTTCGTCGTCGACGGCGTGGTGCATTACTGCGTCGCGAACATGCCCGGCGCCGTCGCCCGCACCTCCACCTTCGCCCTGAACAACGCCACCATCGGCCATGCGCTGGCACTGGCGGACAAGGGCTGGAAGAAAGCCCTGCAAGCCAACCCGCACCTGAGGAATGGCCTCAACGTCTGCCTCGGCCAGGTCACGTACGAAGCGGTGGCTCGCGACCTGGGCTACGACTACGTGCCGGCCGACACGATCCTGGCGTGACCATTGCAGTCGCAATACCGCGCTGTCCCGACATGACATAACCTGAACGAGACCAAGATGACCGACATGGATACCATCACGCATTACATCAGCGGCGCCAAAGCGGACACGCGCAGCGGCCGCTATGCCGACGTCTACAATCCCGCGCTCGGCGAACCCGTGGCCCGCGTGGCCCTTGGCAGCGCCGACGAAGTCGATGCCGCCGTGCAGGCCGCCCACGCGGCGTTCCCCGCCTGGGCCGATACGCCGCCGCTGGCGCGCGCCCGCGTGCTGGCGAAATACCTGCAACTGTGCCAGCAGCACACCGAGGAATTCGCGGCGATGCTGACGCGCGAGCACGGCAAGACCCTGGCCGATGCGCGCGGCGAAGTGGCGCGCGGCATCGAGGTCGTCGAATTCGCGCTGGGCATTCCACAACTGCTGAAAGGCGAGTTCACCGACCAGATCGCGCGCGGCATCGATGCGTGGTCGATGCGCCAGCCGCTCGGCGTCGTCACCGGCATCACGCCGTTCAACTTCCCCGTGATGGTGCCGATGTGGATGTTCCCGGTGGCGCTCGCATGCGGCAACACCTTCGTGCTCAAGCCATCGGAGCGCGATCCTTCGCCATCGCTGCTGCATGCCGAACTGCTGAAGAAGGCCGGCTTGCCGGACGGCGTGTTCAACGTCGTACAGGGCGACAAGCTGGTGGTCGATGCGCTGCTGGAGCACCCGCACGTGCAGGCCGTGAGCTTCGTCGGCTCGACGCCGATCGCCGAATACATCTACGCGAAAGGCAGCGCGAACGGCAAGCGCGTGCAGGCATTGGGCGGCGCGAAGAACCACATGGTGGTGATGCCCGACGCCGACATGGACATGGCGGTCGACGCACTGATGGGCGCCGCCTACGGTTCGGCCGGCGAACGCTGCATGGCGATTTCCGTCGTCGTGGCGATCGGCGATGCGGGCGATGCACTGGTCGGCGCACTCGAACGGCGCACGGCCGCACTGAAAGTACGCGACGGCATGGCGCACGATGCCGAGATGGGCCCGGTCGTCACGCTGGCCGCCAAGCAGCGCATCGAGCGGCTGATCGGCGAGGGCGTGGAGCAGGGCGCGAAGCTGGTCGTCGACGGCCGCAATTTCAAGGTCGCCGATCGGCCCAACGGCTTCTTCGTCGGCGGTACGCTGTTCGACCACGTCACGCCGGACATGACGATCTACAAGGAAGAAATCTTCGGCCCGGTGCTGTGCGTGATGCGGCTGCCCGACGTGGGCAGCGCCGTGGAGCTCATCAACCGCAATGAATACGGCAACGGCGTGGCCGTGTTCACGCGCGATGGCGGCGTGGCGCGCGAATTCGTGCGGCAGATCCAGGTGGGCATGGTGGGCGTGAACGTGCCGCTGCCGGTGCCGATGGCCTTCAACAGCTTCGGCGGCTGGAAGCGCAGCCTGTTCGGCGATCACCACGCCTACGGTCCGGAAGGCGTGCGCTTCTACACGCGGCACAAGGCCGTGATGCAGCGCTGGCCCAATACCGCCAGCGCTGGCGCGGAATTTGCATTCCCACAGATGAAGTAAGGAAGCGAAGCAATCGATGAAGTAAACAAGGCAAGCGCGCCGATCACGCTGACCGAAACCCCAGGCAGAGACCGGGGTCAGACCCGCCGGGTCTGACCCCAGGTTTTGCGGTTGGGGTGCAATCGAAACCCAACGGTTCGCATGAAGTGAAGTCAGGATCCAACCCAGCCAAGCCAGGAACCAGAACCATGCTCGACTCACTCAACTACATTCCGCACCCCAGCTCCACGAACAGCGAGCTGGCCACCCACTTCACCGACCTCGCCCCGCCGCTGAATGCGCGCCAGGCCGCGATCGAGGCAGCCCGCTGCCTGTACTGCTACGACGCGCCCTGCACGCGCATCTGCCCCTCCGAGATCGACGTGGCCAGCTTCATCCGCAACATCCACGACCGCAACGTCGACGGCGCCGCGCTCGGCATCCTGAAGCAGAACATCTTCGGCGGCAGCTGCGCGCGGGTCTGCCCGACCGAGATCCTGTGCGAAGACGCCTGCGTGCGCAACCACGATGCCGAAGGCCAGCCCGTGAAGATCGCGCTGCTGCAGCGCTACGCCACCGACAACATGAGCTTTACGGACCATCCGTTCCAGCGCGCGAAAGCCACCGGCCGCAAGATCGCCGTGGTCGGCGCCGGCCCGGCGGGCCTGTCGTGCGCGCACCGCCTGGCGATGCTGGGCAACGACGTGGTCGTGTTCGAGGCGCAGGACAAGGCGGGTGGCCTGAACGAATACGGCATCGCGAAGTACAAGCTCACCGACGATTTCGCGCAGCGCGAGGTGGACTTCCTGATGGGCATCGGCGGCATCGAGATCCGCCTGGGCCAGAAGCTGGGCGACAACCTGCACCTGAAAGACCTGCACGCCAACTACGACGCCGTGTTCCTCGGCCTGGGACTGGGCGCCAGCCGGCAACTGGGCCTGACGGGCGAGGACGCGCCGGGCCTGCTGGCCGCGGTCGACTACATCGCCGAGCTGCGCCAGGCCGCCGACCTGTCCGCGCTGCCGGTGCCGAAACGCGCCATCGTGATCGGCGCCGGCAACACGGCGATCGACATGGCGGTACAGATCCAGCGGCTCGGCGCGGAAGAGGTGACGCTGGTGTACCGCCGCGGCTTCGACGCCATGAGCGCCACCCACCACGAGCAGGACATCGCCAAGGCCAATCAGGTGCGCATGCGCACGTGGGCCCAGCCGCAGCAGGTGCTGCTCGATGCCGCCGGCCGCGTGCAGGGCATGCGTTTCGAGAAAACGCGCCTGGAGGGCAACCGCCTCGCTGGCACCGGCGAAACGTTCGAGATCGCCGCCGATGCCATCTTCAAGGCGATCGGCCAGACGATGGACGATGCGGCACTGGCCGATCCGCTGGCCACGCTGCTGAAACGCGACGGCGACCGCATCCACGTCGACGAACACTTCCGCACCGCGCTGCCCGGCATCTACGCCGGCGGCGATTGCGTGGCACCGGGGCAGGACCTGACGGTGCAGGCGGTCCAGCACGGCAAGCTGGCGGCCATGGCGATCCACGCCGAACTTCAATCGAAACTGGAGGCCGCATAATGAGTAACCTCGCTGACCTGTCCATCGACTTCTGCGGCATCAAGTCGCCCAACCCTTTCTGGCTGGCGTCCGCGCCGCCCACCGACAAGGCCTATAACGTCATCCGCGCCTTCGAGGCCGGCTGGGGCGGCGTGGTGTGGAAGACGCTGGGCGAGGATCCACCGGCCGTCAACGTGTCGTCGCGCTACTCGGCCATCTACGGCAAGAACCGCGAAGTCATCGGCTTCAACAACATCGAACTGATCACCGACCGCTCGCTCGACATCAACCTGCGCGAGATCACCGCCGTCAAGGAAGCGTGGCCGGACCGGGCCATCGTCGTGTCGCTGATGCTGCCCTGCGAGGAGCACTACTGGGCCGACATCCTGCCGAAAGTGGAAGCGACCGGCGCTGACGGCATCGAACTCAATTTCGGCTGCCCGCACGGCATGCCCGAGCGGGGCATGGGCGCCGCCGTTGGGCAGGTGCCGGAATATGTCGGCATGGTCACGGCGTGGTGCAAGAAGCACAGCAAGTTGCCGGTGATCGTGAAGCTGACGCCGAACATCACCGACATCCGCCAGCCGGCGCGCGCCGCGAAGAACGGCGGCGCGGACGCGGTCTCCCTGATCAATACCATCAATTCGATCACGTCGATCGACCTGGAGCGCATGGTGGCGCTGCCCACGGTGGGCTCGGCGAGCACGCACGGCGGCTACTGCGGCACGGCCGTGAAACCGATCGCGCTGAACATGGTGGCCGAGATCGCGCGCGATCCGGAAACGCGCGGCCTGCCGATTTCCGGCATCGGCGGCATCAACAACTGGCGCGACGCCGCCGAGTTCATCGCGCTGGGGGCCGGCTGCGTGCAGGTGTGCACGGCGGCGATGCTGCATGGCTTCCGGATCGTCGAGGAAATGAAGGATGGCCTGGCGCGCTGGATGGACAGCCAGGGCTACCGCACGATCGAGGAATTCCGCGGCCGGGCGGTGCCGAACACCACCGACTGGAAATACCTGGACATGAACTTCAAGACCATCGCGCACATCAGCCAGGCCGATTGCATCGGCTGCGGGCGCTGCCACGTGGCCTGCGAGGATACCTCGCACCAGGCCGTCGCCCGGCTGGTCGACGAAGCCACGGGCAAGCGCACCTATGAAGTCATCGACAGCGAATGCGTGGGCTGCAACCTGTGCGAGATCACCTGCCCGGTGCAGGGCTGCATCACCATGCAGCCGCAGCAGACCGGCAAGGCGTACATGAACTGGACGCAGGATCCGCGCAATCCGCGGGCGGAGCAGGTGCCGACGGCGGCTTGAGGCTGCGGCTTCAAAGGGCCGTTACCATAAACCCAGACCCCGAGAGCAAAACCTGGGGTCAGACCCGGCGGGTCTGACCCCTGCATTTGCCGTTGGGTGAAAAAGCTGAGGCAACCACTCAGCAAACAACGATCCAACCCAGGAGAGAGCCCAGTGAACCACGACATCAAAGCCAACCCCCACCTGTGGAACGAAGACCTCGCGCCCACCACCGCCGCCCAGCGAACGTGGCTGTGGTACCACTTCGCGGCGCTCTGGGTCGGCATGGTGATGTGCATTCCCGCCTACACCCTGTCGGCCAGCCTCGTCGAAGGCGGCATGTCGGCGTGGCAGGCGGTGCTCACCGTGTTCCTCGCCAACGCCATCGTGCTGGTGCCGATGCTGGCGATCGGCCATGCCGGCACCAAGTACGGGATTCCCTACGCGGTGCTGGCGCGCGCGTCGTTCGGCACGGATGGCGCCAAGCTGCCGGCGCTGTTGCGCGCCATCGTCGCCTGCGGCTGGTACGGTATCCAGACCTGGTTCGGCGGCAGCATGATCTATACGCTGCTGGGCGTGCTCATGGGAGCGCCGATCGGCGGCGAGAAGATCGGCTGGCTGGGCATTAACGGCGCGCAGCTGCTGTGCTTTCTGGCGTTCTGGGCGATCCAGATGTACTACATCGTCCACGGCATGGATGCGATCCGCAAGCTCGAGACCTACACCGCGCCGCTGAAGATCCTGATCTGCTTCGTGCTGCTGTGGTGGGTGTACGACAAGGCGGGCGGCTTCGGCCCGATGCTGGACAAGCCGTCGCAGTTCGCACCCGGCCAGCCGAAGGAAGGCCAGTTCTGGACCGCCTTCTGGCCATCGCTGACGGCGATGGTGGGCTTCTGGGCCACGCTGGCGCTGAACATTCCCGACTTCACCCGGTTCGCCAAGTCGCAGAAGGACCAGATCGTGGGCCAGTCCATCGGCCTGCCGGTACCGATGGGGCTCCTGGCGGCGCTGGCGGTGATCGTCACGTCGGCCACCGTCGTCCTGTACGGCAAGGCGCTGTGGGACCCGGTCGACCTGGCCGCGCGGATGACCGGCGTGGCCGTGCTGGTCGCGCTGATCGTGCTGCTGGTCGATACCGTCAGCGTGAACCTGGCCGCCAACCTGGTCGGCCCGGCATATGACTTTTCCGCACTCGCGCCGAAGCGTATTTCCTACCGCACCGGTGGCTACATCACGGCCGGCATCGCGCTGGCGATGATGCCGTGGAAGCTGCTGGAAACCACCCAGGGCTACATCTTCACGTGGCTGATCGGCTATTCGGCGCTGCTGGGCCCCATCGCCGGGGTGCTGATCGTCGACTACTACCTGGTGCGCAAGACCGAGCTGGATGTGGCGGAACTGTACCGGGAGCACGGCATCTATTCGTACGGCTCCGGCTGGAACATGGCGGCCGTCATCGCCTTCGTCCTCGGCGTGCTGCCGAACATCCCCGGCTTCCTGAACGCGGCGTTCCCCAGCGCGTTCCCGGATGTCGGCGACACCTTCAAGACCATCTATACCTATGCCTGGTTCGTGGGCATCGCGATCGCGGCTGTCGCCTATGCGGCAATGATGCAGCTGGCCGCGTTCCGTCCCGCCACCCCGGCCCTGAACGGAGACACCAAATGAGCCTGATCATCCGAGGCGGTACCGTCGTCAATGCGGACCGCGCCTTCCGTGCCGATGTGCTGTGCGACGGCGACCGGATCGTCGCCGTCGGCGACAGCCTGGAAGCGCCGGCGGGCGCGCAGGTCATCGACGCATCCGGCCAGTACGTGATGCCGGGCGGGATCGATCCGCACACGCACATGAACCTGCCCTTCATGGGTACCGTGACGGCCGACGATTTCTTTACGGGCACGGCGGCCGGCCTGGCCGGCGGCACCACGACCATCATCGATTTCGTCATCCCGAATCCGCAGCAGCCGCTGCTGGAGGCTTACCACCAGTGGCGCGGCTGGGCCGCGAAGGCGGCCGGCGACTACACCTTCCACGTGGCGATCACCTGGTGGTCCGACCGCGTGCACGAGGAAATGGGCGTGCTGGTGCGCGACCATGGCGTCAACAGCTTCAAGCACTTCATGGCCTACAAGAACGCCATCATGGCGGACGACGAGACCCTGGTGAAAAGCTTCCGCCGCTCCCTGGAGCTGGGCGCGATCCCCACCGTGCACGCGGAGAACGGCGAGCTGGTGTACCAGTTGCAGCGCGACCTGCTGGCCCGCGGCATCACCGGGCCGTCGGCACATCCGCTGTCGCGGCCACCGGCCGTGGAAGCCGAAGCGGCCAACCGCGCGATCGCGATCGCCGGCGTGCTGGAAACGCCGCTGTACATCGTGCACGTATCGTGCAAGGAATCGCTCGATGCGATCACCCGTGCCCGCGCGGCCGGCCAGCGGGTGTATGGCGAAGCGCTGGCGGGGCACCTGATCATCGACGACAGCGTCTACCAGAACCCGGACTTCGACTTCGCCGCCGGGCATGTGATGAGCCCCCCGTTCCGAAGCAAGGAGCACCAGCGCGCGCTGTGGCAGGGCCTGCGCGGCGGTAACCTGCACACCACCGCCACCGACCACTGCACGTTCTGCGCCGAGCAGAAGGCCGCCGGCCGCGACGATTTCACGAAGATCCCGAACGGCTGCGGCGGCGTCGAGGACCGCATGGCGGTGATCTGGGATGAGGGGGTAAACAGTGGCCTGCTGACGCCATCCGAATTCGTCAAGGTCACGTCCGCCAACGCGGCGCAGATCTTCAACATCTATCCACGCAAGGGTGTCGTGCAGGCCGGTGCCGACGCTGACGTCGTCGTCTGGGATCCGGCCGGCACGCGCACGATCTCGGCGAAGACGCAGTTTGCCAAGGGCGGCTTCAACGTGTTCGAGGGCCGCACCGTGAAGGGAATTCCGAGCACCACGGTCGCAGCCGGCAAGGTGGTGTTCCACCGCGGCGAGCTGATGGCCGTGGAAGGCGCAGGCCGGCACGTCGACCGCCCCGCATTCAAACCTGTTTCCGCAAGCTGAAAGGACGCCAGATGAACGACATGACTGAAGCGGTGACGCCTGGAGTATCCGTGGAGGCGCTGCGGATCGATGGCCAGCGCCTGTGGGATGCGCTGATGGAACTGGCGCAGATCGGCGCCACCGAAAAGGGTGGCGTGAAGCGCCTGGCGCTCACGGACCTGGACCGCCAGGGCCGCGACCTTGTCGTCGGCTGGGCGAAGGCCGCGGGCATGACGGTGACCGTCGACCAGATCGGCAACGTGTTCATGCGCCGCGCCGGTACCAACGATTCCTTGCCGCCGGTGATGACCGGCAGCCATATCGACACGCAGCCCACCGGCGGCAAGTTCGACGGCAACTATGGCGTGCTGGCCGGCCTGGAAGTGGTGCGCACGCTGAACGACCACGGTATCCGCACCGAAGCGCCGATCGAGGTGGCCTTCTGGACCAACGAGGAAGGCTCGCGCTTCGTACCCGTGATGATGGGTTCCGGCGTGTTCTGCGGCGCGTTCACGCTGGAACACGCATACGCGGCGAAGGATGTCGACGGCAAGACCGTCGGCGAGGAACTGGAGCGCATCGGCTACAAAGGCACCCAGGTGCCGGGCGACCATCCGATCGGCGCCTACTTCGAGACGCACATCGAGCAGGGCCCGGTGCTGGAAGATGCGGACAAGGAGATCGGCGTGGTACCGGCCGTGATGGGCCTGTCATGGTATGACTGCACCGTGTCCGGCATGGAAGCGCATGCCGGCCCGACGCCGATGCATTTGCGGCGCGACGCGATGCAGGTGGCCGCGCGCATCATTCCCGAGGTGGTGGCGATCGCCAACCGCTATCCACCCTATGGCCGCGGCACGGTCGGCATGATGCAGGTGTTCCCCAACAGCCGCAACGTGATCCCCGGCCAGGTGAAATTCTCGATCGACCTGCGCAACGTGAACGACGAACTGCTGAACACGATGCACGAGGAGATCACCGCCTTCGTCGCGAAGGTGGCCGCGGATTCCGGGCTCGACGTGAAGCTGGAACGGGTGTCGTATTACCCGCCATGCCCGTTCCACCCGGACGTGGTCGGCGCCGTGCGCAGCGCCACCGCGAAGCTGGGCTACCCGACCATGGACGTGGTCTCCGGCGCCGGGCACGACGCGATCTACGCGGCGCGCCTCGCGCCGTCCGGCATGATCTTCGTGCCGTGCAAGGACGGCATCAGCCATAACGAGATCGAGGATGCCCAGCCGGCGCACCTGGAGGCCGGCTGCAACGTGCTGCTGCACGCCATGCTGGAGCGGGCGAAGGTGGTTTAAGTAGGCTCGATGATCGCCGCCAGCTCGGCGGCGATCTGTTCTCCCAGCTGGTGCACGTGGAAGCCATCCACGAAGCCGTGGTGCGCCTGCACCGAGAACGGCAGCACCAGCTGGCCCGGTGCGCCGTCGCGGAACTTGCCCCAGGCGAGCGACGGAATGTCCGGGCAGGCAAGCGCCGCCGTCGGATGCTGGATCGACGTGAAAGCGAGCCAAGGGATGCAGGTCACGAACATCTGGTGTTTCGCCTCGCGCGGTGCGAGTGCCCGGTAGGGTTCGTTGAACTGCACCATGTTCGACGCCGCCTCGCGCGCGGCGCTGCCACGGGCGGCGAATTCCCGCAGATCGTCCGACCACTCGAACATCGCGAAATTCAGGTCGTTGTGCTGGTTGATCACGGTGAAGGAAGGGATCAGGCGGTCGATCTCGAAGACCTCGCCGTCATGGATGCGCCAGCGGAAGTTCTCGATCTTCATCGCCGCACGCAGCACGGCGCATAGCAGCACGTGGAAGGGGGGCAGGCCGTTGGCCTTGCACCAAGGACGGAAGTCGGGCAGCTCCAGCGGGAACGACAGGTTCAGGGCCGGGCTGTCCATGCTGTCGAACATCTCGAAGCGGTCGCGCCGCCGTGCAAAATTTTCCATATCGCGTCTCGTTAACCGGGAGCCGGTATTGTCGCATGGGCCGCCGGCGCATCGGCCAGCGCATCGGCCAATTCCTGCGCATAGCCCGGCAGGTCGGTGTAGCTGCGCGTGCACAGCAGCAGGCGCCGCCGTGTCCATGCATCGGCCAGCCGCACCACCTTGAGGTTGGCCGCGTCACGCGAGCGCACCACGGCCGATTCGGGCAGTACGGCGAGACCGGCGCCGCTGGCCACCATGCGGCAGATCGCATCGAAGCTGCGCACCCGCACGCGGTAGCGCAGCCGCTTGCCCAGCCTGGTCGCCTGTTCGCCGAGGTACATCTGCAGCGCGCTGTCGCCCGCCAGGCCGATGAAGTCGTGTTCTACCGTGGCCGCGAACGGCAGCGCGGCATTGCGACGCAGGCCCTTGCCGAGCGGGTGGGCCGGATGCAGCGCCAGCACCAGCCGGTCTTCGCAGAACAGCCGGGTCTCCAGCCCGCTGCTGTCGACCGAATCGGTGACGATGCCGATATCGGCCAGGCCGTCGCGCATCGCCTGCACGATATCGCTGGACAGGCGTTCCTCGAGATCGACATTGACGTGTGGATGCGCCGCCATGAAGGCGGCCAGCGCATCGGGCAGGAATTCCGTCAGCGCCGACGTATTGCACAGCAGGCGCACGTGGCCTTTCAGGCCGGTGGCGTATTCGCCCAGGTCGGCGCGCATCTTTTCCATCTGCTGCGTGATCAGCCGCGCATGGTGCAGCAGCGTGCGGCCGGCGTCGGTGGGCTCCACGCCACGGCGGCTGCGCTGCAGCAGCGGTACGCCAAGCGCATCCTCCATGCCGCGCACGCGGGCGCTGGCGGAGGCGAGGGCAAGGTGGGCCTGCGCGGCGCCGGCTGTGATGCTGCCGCTTTCCACGACGCGCAGGAACAGTTTCAGGTCGGTCAGGTCGAATCGCATGGGTTCTCCAGCCTTCGTAGAATCCGAAGGCTCGGGCAGTATATTCCACATTTCCGGCACCCCGCAGGAGCGCCATACTGCGGCCATGGAAAATCATCTTTTGTACATCTGCATGGTGTTCGTGCTGGCCGGCATGGTGAAAGGCGTCACCGGCATCGGCTTGCCGACCGTGGCGATGGCCCTGCTGGGCCTCGTGATGCCACCCCTGCAGGCGGCGGCAATCCTGGTCGTGCCTTCGCTTTTGACGAACGTATGGCAGATGCTGGAACGGCGGGGCCTTTACGCGCTATGGCTCCGCCTTCGGCTGATGCTGGTGGGCGTTTGCGCCGGCACGCTGGTCGGCGGCGCGTTCCTGGCAAAGGGCGATGGCCGGGCGGTCCTCGGCGCCGCGCTGCTGCTGTACGCGCTGCTCGGATTGTCGTCGTGGCGCTGGCAGGTGCGTGCCGGGCAGGAGCCGTGGCTGGGACCACTGGTGGGCGCGGCCACTGGCGTGCTGACGGCGGTCACCGGCGTGTTCGTGCTGCCTGCGGTGCCTTACCTGCAGGCGCTCGGGCTGGAGAAGGAAGAACTGGTGCAGGCGATGGGCCTGTCGTTCACGGTGTCGACGCTGGCGCTGGCCGTGATGCTGGCCGGGCACGGCGCCTGGCAACCCGCCGAAGCCGGCATCTCGTTCCTGGCCCAGCTGCCCGCACTCGTCGGCCTTGCGCTGGGCACCCGGCTGCGCGCACGGCTCGAGCCGCAGCTGTTCCGGCGCTGCTTCTTCATCACGCTGCTGCTGCTCGGGGGGCATCTGTCCCTGGCCAGCGGGTGAAAAACGGTGACAGTCACCATTTTTCCGGAAACATTTCCCGAAAATCGGTGACAGGCTCCATTTTTCCCGGAAGATTTCCCAAAAAACGGTGACTGTCACCATTTTTACAGAAACATTTCCCCGAGCATCCGGCCTGCCGCATTGCCAACGCGTCGCGCTGCCCCGCACGAGGTGCCGCGCGCCTACTGCCCGCTCACCACCGCGAGTTGCGTGCCCGTACCGGCTTCAGCCAGCGGGGCGCTGGTGACCAGCAAGGTCGCACCAGGCGCCAGCAGTGCGGTCACGCGGCGGTAGAAATCCGGCGGGATCCGCACCCGGTTGCGGGCCACTTCGTCCACCGGCAGGCCGTCCTCGCCTTCGTGGCCTGCCACGCCCGCGTAGATCCATTGCTGTCCATCCCCGCTGCCGCCGGCAAGCGTCAGGACGTGCGTGGCGTCATCGTCGCGCGGCAGCGTCACGGCGGAGCGGCCGATCGGCACGCCGTTGCGCAGCACGATTGCAGCCTGGTCGGCGCGTGACAAGACGACAGTCACGGGGCCAGCGGGCGATTTCTCCGGCGTCCAGAAATCGCCGGCGCCGCTCATGTCGAGCGTGGAGGGGGCCAGGACTTCGCCACCGCCCGTCGCCACCGGGTGCGCCGAATCGCCCGCGACGACGACCGTCGTGCCGAGCCGGGTAGCCGTGAACAGCTGCCTTGCAAACGCCAGCGGCAGGTGCACGCAACCGTGGCTTTCCGGATAGCCCGGCAGCCCGCCGGCATGCAGCGCCACGCCATCCCAGGTCAGGCGCTGCTGGTAAGGCATCGGTGCATTGTGGTAGGTGCTGGAGCGGTGCCTGGCATCCTTCTGCAGGATCGTGAACACGCCGGTCGGCGTCCGGTATCCCGGCTTGCCACTCGAGATCGTCGTCACGCCGATGCGTACGCCGTTACGGTACACGCTGGCCAGTTGCCTCGACAGGTCCACGTACACCAGCACCGGGCCATTCGGAGCGATGCGCGGCGCCCATACCCACTCGCCGGGCTTCAGGGTGGCCGACTGCCGCGCGAGTTCCACCGCGGACGATACAGTGCGCCCTTGTGCCGAGACCGCTCCGGTGAACAGCAGCGCCGCCATGGCCAGGCAAGTCGCGCTGGCTGGTATCGTGAGCTTCATGCGGTTTTTCGTCACTGCTGCGTTCCCACGGAAAGCGTATAGTTCGCGCGCTCATTGCGGCGCGCCGCGTTGCGCATCAGGTAGACGTTCACCGTGTATTCACCATCCTGTTCCACCTTGCCCCGATAATCGAGCCCGTTGACCGAACCGTTGAACATGGCTTCCTGTGCGCCCGGCGCCGTGATGTTGAAGTAGTTCGACCGTGAGTTCGTCTTCATGCCGACGGCCAGGGCCTGCCCCTGCCGCAGCTGCAACTTGTACTCCGCCGTGTCATAGCCACGGATCTTGCCGCGCAAGGTCTTCGTGCCCGGCGTGCTGGCATCGACCGTGTGCCGCTCGACCTTGTCGGCCGCCGCGGCGCCATGCGGCAGCCATGCCAGCGCGCCGCACACTGCCGCGCCGGCGATCAACAGCTTGGAACGTGTCATCGTGGTCCTCTCGTGGTTCCGGTCGATGGGAAGCGATGCTTCGGCATTCATGCTTCCTCCACCAGCGTAACCGTATGCCGCGCGATCATCAGTTCTTCGTTGGCCGGCACCACCCATGCCTCGACCTTGCTGGCAGCGGAGCTGATGCGGGAGATCTGGTTGGAACTGGCGGCGGCATTGGCAGCCTCGTCCAGCGTGACGCCCAGCCACGCCGCATCGCGGCAGACGGCGGCGCGGATCGCCACGCTGTTTTCGCCGATGCCGCCGGAGAAGACCAGCGCATCGAGACCGCCCAGCGCGGCGGCCAGCGAGCCGAGTTCGCGGCCGATGCGGTAGACCAGCAGGTCGATCGCCAGCCTGGCGCGCGGGTCGTCGCTGGCCTCGAGCGTGCGCATGTCCGCCGACACGCCGGAAACGCCCAGCAGCCCGGATTCCTGGTACAGCAGCCGCTGTACTGCCGGCACGTCCATGCCCAGTTCATCGATAAGGTACAGCACCACGCCGGGATCGAGCGCGCCGCAGCGGGTGCCCATCGGCAGGCCGTCCACGGCGGTGAAGCCCATCGTGCTGGCGACGCTGCGGCCGGCATGCATCGCGCACATGCTGGCGCCGTTGCCCAGGTGGGCGGCCACGACGCGCCCGCCGGCCAGGCCGGGTGCGAAGTCCGGCACGCGGCTGGCAATGTATTCGTACGACAGTCCGTGGAAGCCGTAGCGCCTTATACCGCGCTCCGTGATCGACGGCGGCAGCGCGAAGGCCTGCGCCAGGGCCGGCTGCGCCGTGTGGAATGCGGTGTCGAAGCAGCCCACCTGCGGTACCTGCGGGGCCAGTGCCATCACGGCGCGCACCGGCGCCAGGTTATGCGGCAGGTGCAGCGGCGCGAGGGGGATCAGCTGTTCCAGCTCGTCGAGCACGGCGTCATCCAGCCGCTGCGGGCCACTGTAGCGCGCGCCGCCATGCACGATGCGGTGGCCCACCGCGCGCACCTGCATGCCCTGCAGGTGTTCCGCCGCGTGATCGATCAGGAACCGCATCGCCTGTTCGTGATCGAGCGGAGCATCGTTCCAGGTGTGTTCGCCGACCGGCATGCCGGAGGCATCGAACGCCACGAAGCGAGTTTTGCCGGCGTACAGGTTCTCCACCTTGCCCTTCAGGGCCGGCGCCAGCGCCGCGCCGCGGAACAGGGAAAACTTGATGCTCGACGATCCGGCGTTGATGACCACCACGGCATCGTTCGGGCCTGGCATGTCAGCCGCCCAGGATCTTCGGTTCCGCCATCTTGCGGCGGGCAACCAGCACGGCGACAGCGCACGAGGCCAGCCGCGCGGCCACCGAGTCGGCACGGCTGGTGAGGATCAGCGGCACGCGGGCGCCGAGCACGATGCCGGCCGCCCCGGCGCCGGCCATGAAGGTAAGGCTCTTGGCCAGCATGTTGCCCGCTTCCAGGTCCGGCGCGACCAGCACGTTCGCGCGCCCGGCCACGGGCGATACCAGGTGCTTGATCGCGGCCGCCGCCGGGTCGATGGCGTTGTCCATCGCCAGCGGCCCGTCGAGGATGCCGCCGGTGATCTGGCCGCGGTCGGCCATCTTGCACAGGGCCGCCGCATCGAGCGTCGCGGGCATCTTCGGATTGACCGTCTCCACCGCCGCCAGGATGGCGACCCGCGCTTCGCCGAAACCGAGAATGTGCGCGAGGTCGATCGCGTTCTGCACGATATCGACCTTGTCGGCCAGCGCGGGCACGATGTTGACGGCGGCATCGGTGATGATCAGCGGTTCGCCGTGGCCTGGGATATCCATCACGAAGCAGTGGCTGAGCCGCCGCGCGGTGCGCAGCCCGGTGGTGGCCGAGACGACGGCGCCCATCAGTTCATCGGTGTGCAGGCTGCCCTTCATCAGGGCCTGCGCGCCGCCTTCGCGCACGATCTCCACGGCGCGCGCCGCGGAGGCATGGCTGTGCGGTGTATCGACGAGGGGCAGGGCGGAAATGTCCAGCCCCGCCTCCGCGGCCGCCTGTTCGATCCGGGCACGCGGGCCCACGAGGATCGGCTGGATCAAACCCAGCCGGCTGGCATCGAGCGCCGATTCCAGCGCGTGGGCATCGCAGGGGTGGGCCAGCGCCACGGTGACAGGCGCGCCTTCGCGGGCCGCGTCGATCAGCTTGTCGAAGTACGCATGACCAGTGCCGAGGGCGCTCATCGGACCTCGCTTTGTGCAGCGCAGCTAGGTGCTGCTTGCCCCATCAGCGGGCATTCCATCGACTGGTACATGTGCGCTCCAACGAAGAGTTAGCGCAATCTTAGCCATTATCCGGGCACGATGCCAGCAATTGATTGTGCAGTGCGCAACCCCTCTCCCGCATGGCAGGGATTACGGCGACACGCGTTCCCACGTATAGATGCCGCCGCCACCGGCCAGCTCCAGGTGCAGCCGCCCGCCGTCGATCCGGTAGCTGCGCATCGCTTCGATATCGCCGGGCAGGCGCCCGCCAAGCGGCGACGGGGGACACATCATCCGCGTCGTGGCGAGCGGGCCGAGCATCAGGCTGCCCGACGCGCCACCCGCCGCGCCGGGCGTGGCGCTCCACGTACCGGAACCCTGGTTGCAGTCGACCCGCGCTGACAGCCGGCCATCCGCGCCGAAGCGCAACTGGTACTGATCGGGCCGGGCCGGCCGGACTTCGGCCGTGCCGGTGCCTGCAGCCTGGTAGCCGACGAGCTGCCAGGCGCTGCCGGCCAGTTGCGCCTGGCCTCCGGTGCCCGCAACCCCGGCGCATCCCGTTGCCAGCAGCACGGCGGCGGCGGTGCCGGCCACGTATTGCATGTGACGTCGTTGGACTGTTTTCATGTTCGCTCCTTCTGTCATTGGTATCTTCGCCGGCCAGAACGTGGAAACGGGGGAGGCGCAGAGTTCTCTAGCGGCCCTTCACCAGCGCCTTGGCCGCCGCGGTCACCTGGTCGCGCAGCCACTTGTGCTCGGGCGACTGGTGCACCCGTTCGTGCCACAGCTGGTAGAAGCGCATCGGCGGGAATTTCACGGGGATCGTGAAGATCTTCAGCGGCAGGGTCTTTTCATAGAACTGCACGAACTGGCGGCCGGTCGTGAGCACCAGGTCCGACTGCATCAGCATGTAGGGGATCAGGCCGAAGTAAGCCGATTCCACCGCCACGTTGCGCTGCAGGCCCTGGCGTTCGAGGAAGGCGTCGATCACGCCGACCGAGCCCTGCACCATCTGCGACGGCGCCACGTGCGGCAGCGTCAGGTATTCGTGCAGCGTCATCGCATCCTCGGCGGTGCGCTTGGCGTACGGGCTGGTGGCGTGCATCGCGCACACGATCGGGTCCTCGAACAGTTTCGAGATGTGCAGGTGCTGGGGCGGCTCGTCCCAGTTCGCGATCACCAGGTCCATGTCGCCGTCGGACAGCAGGCGCACATAGTCGACACCGGGGCCCAGGCTGTGGATGATGACGCGGCTCTTCGGCGAGCCGCGCCGCAGCAGCGCCACCACGCTCGGCAGGAACTGGCTGTCCAGGTAATCGGGCGCGGCGATGTTGAAGGTGCGCGCTTCTTCCTGCGGCGCGAAGGGCGTCTTCTTGACGAACAGGTTCTCGGTTTCGTCGAGGATGCGCTTGGCCGGCTTGAGCAGGCTTTCGCCATGCTGGGTGGGCACCATGCCGCGTGCGCCGCGCACCAGCAGCGGATCGCCGGTCAGCTCGCGCAGCTTGCGCAGCGATGCGGAAATAGACGGCTGCGGCTGGTTCAGCTTCAACGCCACGCGCGAAACGTTCTTTTCCACCAGCAGCAGGTACAGGATGCGGATCAGGTGGATGTCGAGATGCTGCGGCAGGGCGGACATGGCGAGGGCTGTGTCTATACGGATACGGATATGTCAAATATACGTGAACTTTCATGCCGGGTGCACCACAATCCTTGTATCGACTGTAAATAGATGCCAGCAGGCCACACTTATTTGCCAAGGACCCCATGGAAGCCATCAGCTACCTTTTCCCCTACGGCCTCGAGTGGCTGAACATGCTCTTGCGCTGGCTGCACGTCATTACCGGCATCGCGTGGATCGGCGCCTCGTTCTACTTTGTCTGGCTGGATAACTCGATCCGGCCGCCGGCACCCGGTTCCGAGCTGGCGAAGAAGGGCGTGATGGGCGAGCTGTGGGCCGTACACGGCGGCGGCTTCTACAACCCGCAAAAATACCTGGTCGCGCCGGCCGAGCTGCCGGAGGAACTGCACTGGTTCAAATGGGAAGCCTATTCCACGTGGCTGTCCGGCTTCGCGCTGCTGACGGTCGCGTACTACTTCAATGCGCAGGCCATGATGATCGACCGGACGGTGGCCGATCTCACCGCATGGCAATCGGTGGGCATCGGCCTCGGCTCGCTGGTGGCGGGCTGGATCGTCTACGACCTGTTGTGCCGCTCCCCGCTGGGCAAGCACGACCTGTGGTTCGGCATCGTGGTGTTCGCGCTGCTGACCGGTGCCGCGTATGCGCTTACGCACCTGCTGTCCGGCCGCGCCGCCTACCTGCACGTGGGCGCGATGATCGGCACCATCATGGTGGCCAACGTGGCGATGCTGATCATTCCGGGCCAGCGCCGGATGGTGGAAGCGATGCGCGCCGGAGGCCGGCCGGATCCGGTGCACGGCATCCGCGCCAAGCAGCGCAGCGTGCACAATAACTACTTCACGCTGCCGGTGCTGTTCATCATGATCAGCAACCACTATGCGATGACGTACCGGCACGAGCACGCGTGGCTGGTGCTGGCGCTGGTCATGGCCGCCGGCGTGTTCATCCGCCACTTCTTCAACCTGCGGCACAAGGGGCGCGTGGCCTGGCGCTACCCCGCCATCGGCATCGCGCTGCTGCTGTTCGTCGCCGTGATGATCGCACCTCCGAAGCCCGCCGCCGTGTCGCGGACAGCCGATCCGGCCGCGCAGTTCGCCCGCATCAAGTCCATCGTCGACCAGCGCTGCGTGTCGTGCCACGCGGCGCGCCCCACCCAGCCCGGCTTCGCCACCGCACCGGCCGGCATCGTGTTCGATACGCCGGAGCAGGTGCGGCAGCAGGCGCTGGCGATCCACAAGCAGGCGGTGGAACTGAAGGCGATGCCGATCGGGAACCTGACGAACATGACGGAAGGGGAGCGGGCGGAAGTGGCCGCGTGGTTTGCAGCAAACGCCATTGATCAGGGCGATTGAATCGGCCTGAAGCATTCCTGAAGTACCTTTGAGCCGTATCAAAAGGGCCTTGCGATGCTAGGTTAGCCTGATTCTTTTTTTGATTGCCATCATGAGAGATCAGAATAATCGGCAAGACTTGCCTGAGACACTCCCGACGACACCCGGCATCCATCGCGCAGCCCCAAGCATCGAATTCTGGAGCAAGGCACTCGGCTTTGCTTATCTGGTGACCTTGACGTTCGGTGGCTTGCTGATGTGTACGTACTTCCTGAGGAACAGTTTCAATCCTGGGGGAATTTCCGCATCCGATGCTTTGGCACTCAGCTTGCTGACATTTGCGTTTTTCGTGACGCTGACGATCTTTGCTGCCTTTGGCGCGATTGGCTGTTACCCGCTGCTTCGTGCTGTGGTCGAAGGATGGCGGCTGTTCACTAGAGGCCGAAGGGCAAATCCTGAGCAGCCGGGTGGCACGATCGCGCTCGATTGGAAGAAAGGGAACAATTTTTATCTCGTGGCTGGCATCGTAATCGATGCAATCATCATTGTTGCCGCGACGGCGGTTCCACTGCTACTCGCCATTCAGTTTGGTTTCATGTTCCTCGCTTTTGGGGTCTTCCCCTGCATTTTGATCTTTGGGAAGCTGGTAGAGGTCTACTCGAGGTATCCCAGGAGGGTGCCGGATAATCCGATTGATCGCTGGTACCAGCGCTTGCCCTACCGGCGCCGCCAGTTGTTCGCTGTTTCATTCATCACTGGTTCTCTGACTCTCATCGCATTCCCGGATTTGCAGGATCTTTCGATGAAGCTGTTTGGCTACCGAAAGGATCGAGTCGATGTGCGAATGAAAAAGGAGGATTTCGATTTTCTGATCGCTCAATCGATGTCGGCGGGCAGGGCCGTAAATGATTGCGAGCCTATCGTGGCCGGAGAATACCTGGTGCGTCGTGTCGACGTCATCTGGCATAAGTTCGGCAGCCAAGCGTTGTTGCGATACCCGGCCGTGCCGATGGGGCAACCGGAGCTCCCGGGCGGCATGAGGGTAGAAATCCCGAACAGCGATTTTAAGCTGGTGCATGCACGACGCGACGGAAGCGCATGCGCAGAGATATGGGACGCCGATCTGTTCGATGGGAAGGACATCAAGCCCACCGTTGGCGCGACCTTGAAGCAAAAGGCCGCATTTCTTGAGAACGCTGCGGAAGGCGCTGGTATTACGCTTACGCTATATGGTACGAACAACGATCTGGATCCCGTATTGCGTGCGACCCAGGCCCAAGGTCTTCGAAAGCAGTTGATCGATACGTTTGGGTTGTCCAAAGTCGATCTGGAAGTCGTGCAGGGTAGGAAAAATCGTCTTAAATGGAACTGCGATAACGTTGCACTAGAAATCAGAGATCGCTGTATGGAAGCCAATTCGCGAGTGGAGATAGCGCTCCATGTCACGGCAAGGTGACATCGAGCGCTTGCTGTGGATTTGGGTGCGGTGCTGCCAATTCTTGTTGCAAGCGCGGCGTTCTCGGGTTTCCCAGCCCGCCGCTCTTTACGTCTTCTTCATGAACGTGCGCACCGTCTCGTTCAGCGTTTCCATGTTGACGGGTTTCGTCAGGTGGTGGTTGAAGCCGGCCGCCATCGCGCCCATCCGGTCCTTTTCCTGGCCATAGCCGGTCAGCGCGATCAGCGCGGTTTTTTCCAGCTCGGGGTAGCCGCGCAATGCCGCCGCCACGTCCACGCCGCTCATGTCGGGCAGGCCGATGTCGAGGAATACCACGTCCGGCCGCAGGCGCAGCGCCGCCTCGATCGCGCTGGCGCCGTCGTGCGCCATGTGCACTTCGTGGCCGGCGAACTGCAGCAGTGCCGCCACGATCTCGGCCGAATCGACATTGTCGTCCACCACCAGGATGCGGTGCACGTCGGCCGGCCGCGCCGGTGCCGCATCGGGCAGGCAATCGGTGTCGTCCGCCGGCGGCGTGCGGGCCTGCGTGGGCAGGCGCACTTCGAACGTGCTGCCATGGCCCTCGCCACCGCTGTGCACATTCACGCTGCCGCCATGCAGGTTGACCAGCGTGCGCACCAGCGACAGGCCGATGCCCAGCCCGTCCTGCACCCGGTCCGGCGAATGGCCGGCCTGCGCGAACAGGTCGAAGATCGTTTCGGCCTGTTCGGGCGAAATGCCGATGCCGTTGTCCGTCACGCGGATCACCGCCTCGCCGCCTTCCAGGCAGGCCGCCAGTGTGATGTGGCCGCCGGGCGCGGTGAACTTGGCGGCGTTGTTCAGCAGGTTGCCCACCACCTGCGTCAGGCGCACGCTGTCGCCATCGACCCAGATATCGTGGTCCGGCAGCTTCACGGTGAGCACGTGCTGGCGCACGGCGATGTTCGGTTCGGCCGTTTCGGCGGCGGCTTTCAGCAGCCCGCACAGTTCCACCTCGGCGCGGCGCAGCGCGATCTTGCCCTGCGAGATGCGCGAAACGTCCAGCAGGTCGTCCACCAGGCGCACCATGTGGTCGGTCTGGCGCAGGATCACGCGGCGCGCGTTCTCCTGCGCCGGCGAGGAATGCGGGTCGAGGCTGCGCAGCAGTTCGACGGCGTTGCGGATCGGTCCCAGCGGGTTGCGCAGCTCGTGGGCCAGGATCGCCAGGAATTCATCCTTGCGGCGGTCCATGTCGCGCAGCTCGCGTTCCACGCGGCCCAGCCGCAGCAAGGCGCGCACGTTGGCGACCAGTTCTTCGGGTTCGATCGGTTCGAACAGGTAGTTGTCGGCGCCGCTGTCGAGCGCGCGCACCTTGTCCGGCGACGACAGGTAGGAGGCCGAGGTCTGCAGCACCAGCACCATCGCCGTCAAGGGGTCCTGCTTCAGCTGGCGGCACACCTCGAAGCCGTTGATGTCGGGCAGCTTGGTATCGAGCAGCACCAGGTCGGGCGCGACCTCGTGGGCCATGCGCAGCGCTTCCGTGCCGCTGCCCGCTTCCAGCACGCGGAAGCCGGCGCGTTGCAGGATGCGCGTCTTCGCATAGCGCGCGGCGTCGGTATCGTCGACGTTCAGGATCACGGGATCGATGGGGAGTGCCTTCATGATGGTCTCTCTTGGTGGCACAGGGCGTGCAACTGCGCCAGCAGTTCGTCGCGTGCGACGGGCTTGCTGAAATAGGCGTCCGCACCCAGTGAAAACGCCTTCTGGCGGTCGGCCACTTCGGAGGCGATGATCACCGGCACCTGCTTGCGGCGTTCGTCGCCCTTGATGCGGGCGAGCCAGTGCCAGCTGTCGCCGCCGTTCAGGTAAAGGTCGAGGATGATGGCGGCCGGCTGCTCCACGGTCCAGGCCTGTTCCGCTTCCCACACGCTGCGCACGGGGATTGCGCGGTACGGCGAGTTGCGGAAATAGCTGCGATACAGCAGCTGGGACGAACGGTCGTCTTCCACCACCAGTACCGGGATGCCGGCGGCATCCGGCGCATCCGGGCGGAACACGTGCGGCTCCGGCATCTCGTCATGCAGCAGCGGGATCACGGCGGAAAACGTGGAGCCGGCACCCGGCGCGCTTTTCAGCGATACCGAGCCGCCCAGCAGGCTTGCCAGCTTGCGGCATAGGGGCAGGCCCAGGCCGGTGCCCTTGACGCGCTGCTGCAGGCGGTTTTCCACCTGCGAGAATTCCTCGAAGATGAGCTGCTGGTGCTCGGGGGCGATGCCGATGCCCGTATCGGCCACGTCGAAGCGCACCGCTTCGCCTTTCGGCAGCAGCGTGGCCGACACGCGCACGTGGCCGGATTCGGTGAACTTCAGTGCGTTCGAGATGAAGTTGCGCAGGATTTGCGACAGCTTCGCTTCGTCCGTCATCATCGTGATCGGCCCTTCCGGCTCGTCGAACAGCAGTTCGACGGTCGAAGACACCAGCAGCGGGCGCAGCATGCCGCGCAGCGCCGAGAACATGTCGGTGACCTCGAACGGCGCGGCGCGCACGTCGATCTTGCCGGCCTCGATCTTGGCCAGGTCGAGCAGGTCGTCCACCAGTTCGGTCAGCGACTCGGCCCCCTTCAGGATGAAGCGCACCTGTTTTTCCTGTTCCGGCGTCAGCTCGCCGTCGACCCGTTCCAGCAGCAGCCGGGTCAGCGCGCGGATCGACGACAGCGGCGTCCTGAACTCGTGGCTCATGTTCGACAGGAAGCGGGTCTTCATCTCGTCGGCGCGGCGCAGGTGGTCGGCCTTCTCGTCGAGCTCCGCGTACAGCGCGACCACGCCGCGGTTGGTGTCCTCCAGCTCGCGGGTCAGCTGCATCAGTTCATCCTGGCGGGACTTAAGCTCCGCCAGCGTGGCCAGCAGCTCCTTGTTCTGCTGCTGCACCTCGGCCACCGAGACGTCCGGCGCCAGCGCCGCGAACTGCGCGCTCATCTCGCCCACGCTGGCCGCCGTCAGCAGCGGCGCATCGTGCGGGAGCAGCTTCTTCAGCGTGACGGTGGTGCCGGTACCCGCCGCGGCATCGGTCGAGGTCTGGATGTCGAACTGGTCCATCAGGCGGCGCGCGCCGACGATACCCATGCCCATGCCGGTGCGCGACTGGTAGCGGCCGGACAGCACCAGGTCCAGGTGCGCGATGCCGGGGCCCTTGTCTTCGATGCGGATCACCAGCAGCTGCGGCGACGTGGTGCCCTCGACGGCGAACTCCACGCGGCCGCTGCCGGCATAGCTGTACACATTGCGCGCCAGTTCCGACACGGCGGTGGCGATGCGTGCCTGGTCCTGCGCGTTGAAGCCGCACAGCGCGGCGATCTGGCGCGCGCGCTGGCGCGAGGCGACCACGTCGAGCTCCTGCTCGATGCGCATGGCGAGGATGCGCACGCTCATGGCCGCGCCTGTGCGAGGGGGGCGGTGGCGAACCGCCGGCTCATGGCCGCCACCCCTGGTGATCGCGCAGCACCAGCACCGTCACGTCATCCCGGCCGCGGCCGAAGTCGCGGTACAGCACCCCGGCCACGAGGGCGGGATGGCAGGCGACTAGGCCCGGATAGTCTTCCAGGCGCCAGCGCGAGTTGATGCCGTCCGAATGCAGCACCAGCAGTGCCGATTCGGTCCATGGCGCGTCGAATTCCTGCACCTTGCGCATGTTGCTGCCCACGATGCCGTTGTGCGACACCAGCTGGCGCCGGTCGTCGCCGGCGATCAGGTGGGCGGCGATGTTGCCCACGCCGGCAAACGTGATGGTCTCGCCCAGCATGTCGATGCGGGCTACGGCCGCGGCGGCGCCGCGGGTAGGGCGCAGCGCCCCGTGCATGTCCTGCAGCAGCGTGCCGGCGGGCAGGGCGGGCTCCCCGGCGATGGTGGTGGCGGCCAGCTCCGAAGCCTGGGCCGCCAGCGGGCCGTGTCCCAGGCCATCGGCCACCATCACCGTGGCCGAGGTGGCATCGTGCGCCAGTGCCCAGCTGTCGCCGGACAGGTCCTCGCCATGCATCGGCAGGCACACGGCGCCCCAATGCAGCGCGGGTGCCGTGCGGGCCGCCTCGGCCGGCGTCACATCGGTGAAACCGCGCGGCCACATGGCCATCATGATGGCGGTGCCGCGGCCTGGCGCGCTGTAGATGTCGAACTCCGCCGCCAGGCGCTGCATGGCACCCAGGCCCACGCCGTAGCTGCCGGCGGTGGAGCGGCCGTCCGCCATGCTGGCGGCCACGTTGGCGATGCCGCCGCCGCTGTCGAGCGCGAGGATTTCCAGGCCGTGCACGCCGCGCTGGAACAATGGGCGCAGCAGGATCTCGCCGTGGCCGGCGTGCTTCAGGATGTTGGTGGCCGCCTCGGTGACGGCGATCGCCACCTCGCCGGCCGCGGTGTCGTCGAAGCCGAGCCGCGTGCACAGTTCGACGGCGGCGCGGCGCACCGCCGCGACCTGGCTGCTGTCCGAGACGGCATGGCAGCGCTGCCGGTGTTCGGCGGCTAGTATGGTTTCCATTTGCAGATTCTGACGGTGGTGCCCTGGCCGGGTGCCGATTCGAGTTCGAATTCGTCGGCCAGGCGCTTGGCGCCGGACAGGCCGAGGCCCATGCCGCCGCCGGTGGTATAGCCATCGGTCAGCGCCCTGGGAATGTCGGGGATGCCGGGACCGTGGTCGATGAAGGTGAGGCCGACGCCCTTGCGGGCGCCGTTCAGCAGCTTCTGCATGTGCGCTTCGCCGCCGCCGCCATAGCGCAGCGTATTGCGGGCCAGTTCGCTGGCGGCCGTGATCATCTTGGTCTGGTCGATCAGCGAAAAGCCGGCCGCGATCATCTGTTCGCGCACGGACTGCCGCAGCCGCACCACGTCCTCGTCGGACCGGACCGGCAGCACCACAGCGTCGACGTCAATATTGCTCAAGGATCGCCTTTCCGGTTAGTCCGCGCTCTGCTTGAGCAGCTGGACGCCTTTTTCGACGTTCAGTGCCGTGCGCACGCCGTGCAGCGTGAGGCCCAGTTCGACCAGCGTGATCGCCACCGCCGGCTGCATGCCGACCAGCACCGTGCGCGCATCGAGGATGCGCGCCATGGCCGCCGTGTTGCTGATCATCCTGCCGATGAACGAATCGACGATGTCCAGCGCCGAGATGTCGATCAGCACGCCGCGTGCGCGATCCTTGACGATGCGCGACGTCAGGTCGTCCTGCAGCGTCATCGCCAGGCGGTCGTGCATGTCGACCTGGATCGTGACCAGCAGCAGGTCGCCCATCTTCAATATGGGAATGCGCTCCATGGCTGCCTCAGTGCGCCGCTTCGGCGCGCACCACGGTGGCGCCCACGCGTTTCAGGGCCACCAGGAAGGCATCGGCCAGCGTGGCCTTGGTGATGACGTCTTCCAGGTTCACGCCCAGGTGCACGATGGTCTGCGCGATCTGCGGGCGGATGCCGCTGATGATGCAGTCGGCGCCCATCAGGCGCGCGGCGGCGACCGTCTTCAGCAGGTGCTGCGCCACCAGGGTATCGACGGTGGGCACGCCGGTGATGTCGATGATGGCGATCGAGGCGCCCGTTTCGATGATCTTCTGCAGCAGGTTTTCCATCACGACCTGGGTGCGCGCGCTGTCCAGCGTGCCGATCAGCGGCAGTGCCAGCACGTCCTTCCATAATTGCACGACCGGGGTCGACAGTTCCAGCAGTTCCTGCTGCTGGCGCATGATCACGCTTTCGCGGCCTTTCTGGTATTCCTCGATCGTGAACAGGCCCATGCGGTCGAACAGCATGCCCGTATCGCTCACCTCGGCGGCCAGCACGGCCGGGTCGGCGGCCAGGCTGGAACGCAGCAGTGCGAACAGCGGCTCCTTCAGCGAGAAGATGAAGCCGGCGGTCTCGGTCGGCGAAAAGCCCTGGCGCACGCGCGCGGCGGACATCTCGGCCAGCAGCTGGCGCACCTCGGCCCAGGCCGGCGCATCGAAATCATAGGCCTGGCCCCGTTCGACGGCACGGGCGACCAGCGTGAGGAAGCGGCCGGCCTGCTGGCGGATCTCGCCTTCTGCCGCCTTGTCACGGCGCACCATGCGGGACAGCATGCCGCCCAGCCAGCCCTCCAGCAATGCCTCCTGGTTGTCGATAAGGATCCTGGCCAGGTGGCCGGTCGTTGCCATGCTCATGCGATCTCCGGAAAAATTTCAAACAAATCAGTGTAGCAGCTCGCCACCGTGCGCAATGATACGATTTGAAACATTTCCATGCCACACGATTCATTATGCGGTGTGGAAAAAATTGCACGGAAACGGCTGAGCTCTGTCAGGGGGGTGAAGCAGGGGTTTCGCGGAGCACCGCTCCGCGCCTGCTGAACGGTGCAGCCTTGCAAGGCTGCATTCCTCAGCCCAGGGGTTTCGCGGAGCACCGCTCCGCGCCTGCTGAACGGTGCAGCCTTGCAAGGCTGCATTCCTCAGCCCAGGGGTTTCGCGGAGCACCGCTCCGCGCCTGCTGAACGGTGCAGCCTTGCAAGGCTGCACTCCTCCAGGCACGCTGACACGAACTCAGCCTTGGAGGCAGGCTGGTTCAGCCGTTCCGGTAGCGCTCCAGCAGCGCGCGGTGGAGGGAGGCGACGAGTTCGGGGTCGATCTTGGGCTGGCGGTCGAACGTCAGCAGGCCGTTCTTTTCGTGTTCGACATCGGTGAACTGCGTGTAGCAGGCGCCGGCCAGGAAGGTGAGGGTGCCCAGGCTTTCGATGAGGTCGCGGTAGCGGGCCAGCAGCTCGTCGCTGGAGCGCACGCTGCCGTAGTAGTCGAACAGCCGGTCGCGCGGCGCCTCGCCTTCCGGCTCGCTGAGGAAGCCGCCCACCTCCGAGAGCACGATCGGCTGGCCGCGGTATTCGCCGCCGGGCAGGAACAGCGGCTTGTCCTTGTACCAGCCTTTCAGCGGCGGCACGCCGGTCCGCTGGGTTTCGGCATAGCGGGCGCACAGCTTGTCGCCGGGCTGCGTGTAGTCGTGGATCGAGCACACGTCGGTGAGGTCGGTGTGTTCCCAGCCGTCGTTGTCGACCACCAGGCGGCCCGGGTCGAGCCGGCGCGTGCGCAGCACGAGTTTCTCGATGAAGGCCTGCTGGCCGGGGTGGCGGTACAGCGCCGGGAAGCCGAAACTTTCCACCAGCGGCACCCAGGCCACGATGCAGGGATGCCCCGCATCGCGCTCCACGGCCCGTTCCCATTCCGACAGCAGCGCTTCTTCGGCGTCCAGCGACCAGCTGCGCGTGTTGGGCATTTCCTCCCACACGAGGAGGCCGAGCCTGTCGCACCAGTACAGCCAGCGCTCGTCCTCGATCTTCTGGTGCTTGCGCACGGCGTTGAAGCCCAGGCGCTTGATCCATTCGGCATCCACGCGCAGCGCGTCCGCCGACGGCGCGGCCAGGTTGGTATCGGGCCAGTAGCCCTGGTCGAGCACCATCAGCAGGAAGGTGCGCTGGCCGTTCAGGTGGAAATGGCCGCCGTGCGCCTCGAAGCGGCGCAGGCCGCAATAGGAGCCGATTTCGTCCAGCACCCGGCCGTCGGCCACCAGCCGCACGCGCAGGTCGTACAGGTAGGGATGGTCGGGTGACCAGGCTTGCGGCGCATCGATCCGCGCATCCAGCGTGGCGGTGGCGAAGCGGGTCTCGGCCTGCGCGAAGGCGACCCGGTTGCCGGTATCGTCGAGCACATCCAGCTCCACGGTCCAGCCGGCCGATGGCGCGTGCAGGTGCACCTCGATCGACAGCCGCCCGTCCGGCTCGGTCTTCAGCCAGCGCAGCGAATCGATGCGCACCGGCGGCACCGGTTCCAGCCACACGGTCTGCCAGATGCCGGTGGTGCACCAGTAATAGATGCGCACCGGCTTGCCGGACGACGACTGCTTGCCGCGCGGCTGGTACATGTCCTGCCGGTCCTCGACTCGCAGCGTGATGCGGTTGGGCCCCTCGACCAGGAAGGGCGCGATATTGAACGAGAACGGCACGTGGCCGCCGCGGTTGCGGCCCGCCAGCCGGCCGTTGATCCACACCTCGGTGCTGTAGTCGACGGCGCCGAAGTGGACCAGCAGGTCCTGTTCGCGCCATGCCGGCGGCACGTCGAAAGTGCGGGCATACCAGACGATTTCATGCACGTCCTGCGTGCCGATGCCGGAACGCTCGCTCTGGTAGGGGAACGGTACCTCGATCGAGCGCGGCAATGCGCGGCCGTCGTGCCAGCCATCGTTGCGGCCCTGGTCGTCATCGTCGAACGCGAATTCCCAGGTGCCGTCGAGGCTGATCCAGTCAGGGCGGGTCAGTTGGGGGCGGGGATGGAGGATGTCGGTCGTGATCATCGCGGCATGGTAGCGCGATACCGGTTTTGACCGACGCACGGATTCAAGCGAGCGCCCCGGGCAGGTCGAAAGGTGACAACGGGGCTGGCGAAGCGATGAAGTGTTGGTGCCGCAGCCGTAATTTTTGCTGCAGTGCGTCAAGGAAAAATAAACCGCCGCTCATGCGGCGGGTTTCGCTTGCGAGGTGGCTACCGGATTGCTCGTATGTATTGCGCCGCAACACAGCACCGGTTTTTGGCGAAGCCGGTGACTGATTGTTAAAATGTTTATGATAAGATATCTTTTTCCCGGCAGCGGAGCCGGCCGGTCGCAGTGAGTTTCCGATCATTCTGGAGGAACGGCATGGATGAGGTGCCTGGCAGTGCCGGCCTGATGCCGGACTTTTTCTCCCCGTACGACGCGCTGATGAACGCGGTGGACGAGCCGGACGCCGTGTTGCGCCTGCAGGCGGCGGCGCGCGAGCTGGGTTTCGACAGCGTGCTGTTTGCCGTGATCGCGCAGCCGAAGGTGAATATCGCCGACGTCTACCTGCGCAGCAATTACCCGAACCAGTGGCGCGAACATTACGACCGCAACAACCTGCGGGCCGCCGATCCCACGGTGGAATACTGCTTCCGTTCCAGTTCGCCGTTCGTGTGGCTGCCGCAGTCGTTCAAGACAGCCGAGCAGCAGGCGCTGTACGAGGAAGCGTCCGCGTTCGGCCTGAAGGTGGGCGTCACGCTGCCGATCCGCGGCGTGGATGGCGAGATCGGCATGCTCACCTGCGTGCGCGACGGCAACCCCGGCCAGGAATTCCTGAAAGACCTGAACCACAACCTCGGTGCCCTGACGCTGCTGCGCGACGTGGCCTTCGATTCACTCCACCAGTACGTTCACGCGGCCGCGCCGCCGCCCGCGGAGAACGTGCCGGTGCTGACGGCACGCGAGCGCGATTGCCTGCAGTGGATGAGCGCCGGCAAGACCGCCTGGGAAATCGGCCGCATCCTGAACATTTCCGAAGCCGGTGTGAACTTCCACATCAGTAACCTGCGCAACAAGTTCGGCGTGAGCCGCCGCAACGACGTCGTCATCAAGGCGATACGGCTGGGCTTGATCGACCTGCCGGGCTGAGCCCGGTGCAGCGGCCGAACTCCGGCGCACGCACCAGTTGCAGGTGATCGTCACCCACGATCCGGAGCAGATACAGGCGGATCAGCAACAGCACCGGCAGCGGGATGGTCCTGCCGCGTTCGAAGCGGCTGCCTTGGGTCTGCGTTACGCCGAAGCGGTGCCAGAATTGCGTCTGGTTTTCATGCATCACATAGCGCAGGTCGCGAATCAGGTCGTGATCATGCTGCGTCATCGTGTACGTTTCCGGCACTTCCGGGTCGAAGTGCGGTGCGGGCATCCATTGGGCGAGGCCAAAGCGATCGATTCTGTTCATGATTACATCCGATATAGTTGACATGCATTGAACCGGGTGCCGGCGAAAAAACATTCTTCCGCCGGCACCGTTATTTCAGTGAACGGTACCGAACAGCGCCGCGCGGGTTTTTTCGCCCAGGTGGATTTCCAGCGCCACCGCACGTTCCACGCCGATTTGCAGCGGAGGACCCATGCGGGTAGTTTCCACCCCGGTATGGCGCAGCAGGCGTTCCATGGCGGTCGTCGTCACGGTCACATATTTACTGATGCCGTTCTGGTCGGCAAAGGTCACGACGCTGCGCATCGCGGCCAGTGCCCGTTCCGCGAAACCGAACTTGGAATCACCCTCCGTCTCGACCGCGAAGCGGCTCAGTTCCCAGATCTTTTCATCGACCGGCGCCGCGGCACCGTGCAGCAGTTCGGGGAAGGTATCCTTCAGCATGTAGGGGCCTTCGGTCGGCATCATGCGCCAGCAGCCGCACACCTTGCTGGCGTCGTCGCGGATCACCATGTAGTGGGGTTCGAGGGCGTCGTAGCCGTCGATTTCCATGCCGCCCAGCACCGGAACTTCCCAGCCCATGCGGTCGCGGAATACCTTGGCACGCAGTACGTGAATATCACGCAGTTCGTTGCGGGAAAACTCGTGACGCTGACCAATTTGAATCATCGAAGCCATGATAAATCTCCCTGTCGGATTATCTCGTTAAGTTTGGACTGTTGATCTGTTGCTGTTATTCGCTACCTTGCTGCGCTGTCTTATTAAATGCAGTTGATGTAGGTACTTTATGCGTCCTGGCTAGACTTAATAACTCCCAGGGCTGCTAGTAGAATCGGCAGGCCATACTGGTAGAACTGATAGGGACAGGAAGTTAATTCGCTGCTAGTGCTTTCATTCTCGAACCGGGGAATATGCGGAGGCCGGCCTGTATTGGCGCGGCAGCGGAAGGGAATTGAGTGCGCTGAATATCAGGCGGGGAATGGTCGGCTGGGGTGGTGGATCAGGGAAGGTACCGGCAGGCAGCGTGCCGTATCAGGGGAAGCGACCGGCAGGCAGCCTGCCGTATCAGGGGAAGCCACCGGCAGGCAGCGTGCCGTATCAGGGGAAGCCACCGGCAGGCAGCGTGCCGGTAACGGACGGTGATTGCCGCGGCGCTCGTCACGTGTCCGCGGCCGTTTCCGGCCACGGCAGCGCGGCACTGCCGTGCAGGTAGCGGAAGCGCACGGGGCGCCCGCGGCGGTAGGCTACGGCGATCTGGCAGTCGCGCATGCGGCGCTGGGCGATGAAGGCGTCCGGGGCCGGGCGATCCGGCAGCGGCACCCGGTCCCGCGCAACGATCACGCCTTCCGGCGTACGCCCGAAGCCGCACGCGGCCAGCGGCCTGGGCATGCCGGCGCCGAGCGCCTTGCGGTAGGCTTCCTTCAGGGTCCACAGTTCCAGGAAACGGGCATGGCGGCGCTCTTCCGGGCATTCGAGCAGCTGCGCCAGGTCGTCCTGGTGGAACAGCCGGTGGGCGATGCGCATGAAGCCGCGGCGCAGCGGTGCCACGGTGGCGACTTCCATGCCCAGCACCGGGTCGCTGCCGATCGCCAGCGCCACGTGCGATGCGCACTGCGCCAGGCTGAAATGCAGTCCTTCATGCTCGGCCAGGCAGGGCCGGCCCCACCGGTCGCGGGTGAAGGCGAGCGCGCGCGGGTCGTCATCGATGTAGGCGCCCAGCACGACGCGCTGCAGTACGCGGCTTTGCAGGTATTGCCACTGCCGTTCGCGCGGGCGGATCGCCTGCCAGCGTGCCAGTTCGCCGAGGGCGAGCAGGGGCAAATACATGTTCGTCCGCATGGCGTCGGCTGGCAGCTCCAGTTCCATCAGGTACACCGCCACGGCATTGCGCGCCGGGAGGTCGCGGGGATCGACCGGCAGCGGCTGCTGTAGCGGCGGTGCCAGGGGGAGCAGTTGCAGGTGCGCGTCGTGCATCGTATGCCTCGTCAGAAGGGCGGCAGGAGCAGGCCGGGCCGGTGGCGCAACGCAGCCAGCCGCCGGGAAGGGCGGCCAGCGGCAGGGCAGGGAGGACATGTTTCGTGGCCGGCGCGCCAGGGCGCGCGCCGGGACCTCCTGTGGGGTACGGGAAGGGCGGTTCCCGGCATTACTGGCAGGCGGCTTGCCGTGCGGAACCTGTCATGCGGTTGCGCAGCACCTGGTGGAACAGTTCGGCTGCCCGCATCGACATGCCGTCCAGGCCCAGCGCATCGCGGATCTGCGCGGCCAGGCCGACCAGGCGTTCGTCGAACGCGGCCACGGCGGTGAATGGCACGGCGGTATGGAGTTGCGCGGCGCGGCTGGCGACTTCCCGCCCTTCGTTCCAGCGCACCACGAAGATTTCATGCTCGCCTTCCAGCGCGCGCAGCGCCGGGCCGTCGCCATGGTCGGCGAACAGCGTGACTTCGAAAGGCAGGCCGTCCAGCAGCGAGCCGCCGTCGACGGAACAATAGGTGCGCGCATCGCCGCGAGCCAGGATCAGCAGATGGTGCAAGGTCATCTCCTTACGTAAGGATGCCCGAAGCCGGCGGGCCATGACCAATGCCGCCCGCGCATCCCTGTTCGTGAATGGTGGTGGGGTGGGCGCCGTACCGGCAACGTTCCCAGTAAAAACCATTAAACCAGAGCTGGCCACGGCGCATTACTAGCAGAGTTGATAGGTAGGCGCCGGCGGCAGGCCGGCCGCGGAGGGCTATCTCATCCTTATCTGATCCCCTGCTGCTTCATGTTGTGCTGCACCGCAAGTTGATCTTGGCGCCAAAGTGCGCCACCATCGCAGGGTGAAAACGTTTTCACCTGCCGGGCCGCTGCACCGCCCACCGGACCACGTGGCGCGGCGTACGGCGCCGGCTGCCGCCCTGGACCATCAGCGAAGGAACAACACATTGAGACACGAGCACCCGCGGTTCACCCCATTGCGCAAGCTGCCGGCCCTGATGGCGCCGCTGGCCTGCCTGGCCCTTGCCGGTACCGCTTCGGCGATGAAGCCTGCCGCCACCACCATCCAGCTCAACCAGCTTGGTTTCCTGCCGGGATCGGCGAAAGTGGCCGTCGTGCCCGATGGCGCGGCGCGCACCTTCGCGATCGTCAAGGCCGGCACCGGCACCGTGGTGCAAAGCGGGACGCTGGCGCCGGCTACGGCCTCGCCCGAATCCGGCGACAAGGTGCGGCTGGCCAGTTTCACGCCGCTGGCCGCGCCGGGCCGCTACCAGGTACGGGTCGCCGGCCTGCCGGATTCCGCGCCGTTCGAGGTCGGCCCGGGTGTCCTGCAAGCGGTGAACGCCGCGTCGATCAAGGCCTTTTACTTCAATCGCACGGCCATCGAGCTGGATGAGCGGCATGCCGGCGTGTTCAAGCGGCCGGCCGGACACGCCGACACGCGCGTGCTGGTCCACGCCTCGGCCGCATCGCCCGCGCGGCCGGCCGGCAGCGCGATCTCGAGCCCGAAAGGCTGGTACGACGCGGGCGACTACAACAAGTACATCGTCAACTCCGGCATCACCACGTACACCCTGCTGGCCGCCTGGGAAGACTTCCCGGCCGTGTTCAAGGCGCAGGACCTGAACATTCCCGAAAGCGGCAATGCCTTGCCGGACCTGCTCGACGAAGCCCTGTGGAACCTGGAATGGATGCTGACCATGCAGGACCCGGCGGACGGTGGCGTGTACCACAAGCTGACCAACCTCCGTTTCGACGGCATGGTGATGCCGCACCAGGCCACGCAGCCCCGCTACGTGGTGCAGAAGACCACCGCCGCGGCGCTCAACTTCGCCGCCGTGATGGCCACCGCCAGCCGCGTGTTCGCGCCTTACGAGCAGCAGGTGCCCGGCATGGCGGCGCGCATGCTGGCCGCCTCGAAGGCCGCGTGGCAGTGGGCCCAGGCGCACCCGCGCGTCTATTACCAGCAGCCGAAGGACGTGGCCACCGGCGAATATGGCGACAAGGATGTCAGCGATGAATTCGGCTGGGCCGCGGCCGAGCTGTTCATCACCACCGGCGACGCCGCCTACTACCGGGCGATGAACGCGCCGGCCCTGCAGGCCAGCGTGCCGTCATGGGCGGAGGTGCGCGGCCTGGCGTGGATGTCGCTGGCGCGGCACCGCGGCAAGCTGGCCGCGGCGGCGGACCAGGCGCTGGTCGCCAGCCGGATCGACCAGCTGTCGGCCAGCCTGGCCGCGGGCTGGAAGGCATCGGCGTATGGCATTCCCATGCGGCCGGCCGACTATGTGTGGGGCAGCAGTGCGGTGGGGCTGAACCAGGCGATGGTGCTGCTGCACGGCTACCGGCTGACGGGCAAGCGCGACTACCTCGACGCGGCCCAGGCGGGGCTGGACTACGTGCTGGGCCGCAATGCGGTCGGCATGTCGTTCGTTACCGGCTTCGGCGCGCGGACGCCGCAGCACCCGCATCACCGGCCATCGGAAGCCGATGGCGTCGCCGCGCCGGTACCGGGCTGGCTGGTCGGCGGGCCGCAGCCCGCGCAGCAGGACGCCAAGGATTGCCCGGCGCCGTATCCGTCGGCGCTGCCGGCCCTGTCGTACCTGGACCACGCCTGCTCCTACGCCAGCAACGAGGTGGCGATCAACTGGAATGCGCCGCTGGTGTACGTGTCGGCCGGGGTGCAGGCGCTGACGCCGGCTGTGGCGAAGTAGGGCGTGTTCCCGGCATCGAAGCCGCGGTGTTGCAGAAAAAGCGGCGACAGGCTCTGATGCCGCTAAGGTAAGCATTGCACAGCATACTCGAAGCGCATGCATTCACCCCAACAGCGAAGGGCCGGGGTCAGACCCGTTGGGTCTGACCCCGGAATTTGCACTTGGGGTGGCTTGTCCAAGCGGCATTTTAGACTGTCCCCGGTGTTGTATTGACACGAGCCCGGCGGTGCGTCAGAAGCGGTAGCGCCCCGTCAGCTGCACCTTGCGCGGGTCGCCGTACGTGTCGACCGAACCCCAGAAGGTGTCGTAGCCGATGCCCCGGTAGTAGCGCTTGTCGAACACGTTGGCCACGTTCAGTTGCACGTCGAGCCGGCTGTTGACGCGCCAGGACGCCATCAGGTCGAGCAGCGCGTAAGCCTCCTGCTCGACTTTCACGAAGCCGCCGCCCACCGGCACGTCGTTCCAGATGCTGCCTTGCCGATAGAGGCTGCCGCCGATGCGCCACCCGTCGGCGCCGGGCAGCTGGTACTGCGTGCTCAGTTTGAACAGCTGCCGGGGCGTATCGGTATCGAATTGCGTGCCGGCCTTGCTGGCATCGCTGTCGCGCACGTACCTCGTGCTGGTGTAGGTGAAGCCGGCGCCGACCTGCCAGCCGGGCGTGATGCTGCCCTGCAGTTCCAGGTCGATGCCCTTGCTGCGCACCAGGCCGGAAGCTTCCGAACAAGAGATGGCGGGGAAGGTAACGCAGCCGCTCTGGTCGGTCAGCAGCTTCGCGCGGTTGGCCTGGTCCACCTGGAACAGGGCGACGCCGGCGTTCAGCGCGCCGCCGAAGTATTCGCCTTTCACGCCGGCTTCGTAGTTCTTGCCCGTGACCGGTTCCAGCATGCGGCCCGAGTTGTCCTGCGCCGTCTGCGGCTGGAACACGTCCGTGAAGCTGGCGTACAGCGTGTGCCGGGCATCGACGTCGTACAGCACGCCCGCATAGCGTGTCACGTTGCGCGGCACCTTGTAGCTGCCGTCGCCCGAACGGTCGTCGTATTCATACCAGTCCAGCCGGCCGCCGAGGATCACCTTCACGCTGTCGGCGGGATTGAGCCGCGTCATCGCATTCACGCCGCGCTCGCGCACCACGTCCGTCGCGATGCCGGTCCGCGAAGGCCGCGGCGCGGCAGTGCTGGAAGGGTGCCAGTTGCGGATATCGATATCGCCGCTGACCAGGCCCAGGTTCTCGTAATTCTGCCTGGCGGTCTTCGTCTCCCGCCCGCTCACGCCCAGTGACACTTCGTGGCGCCGGCCGAACAGCGCCACGGGTCCGCTGGCGAAGGCATCGAACGCGCTGCGGTCCTCGTCGTAGTCGGCGCGGTAGAAACTGTGGGCGAACCGGTTCGGCACGTCGCCGGCCTGCAGGTAGGTGCCGTAGAACGTGGCCTTCTGTTCCGCGCGCGTGGCGGCCAGCCGCACGCTCCAGCCGTTGCCGAGGCGGTGTTCGAGGTCTGCAAACACGGTGGCCAGCTCCTGGTCCTTGCGCTCCCATTCGTTGCTGGGGTTGGTGGAGCGGGGCAGGTTCATGTGCTGTCCGTCCGCCGCCAGCGGCAGGCCGCCCCAGAAGCTGTTGGTGTAGTCGTCCTGGTACGACATGCCGGCGAACAGCGTGGTGCGCGGTCCGAGATCGGCTTCCACCACGCCATACAGCAGGCCGTGGTAGAACTTTTCGGCGGTGCGGAAGGTGCCGCCGTTCTGGTAGGAGCCGACCACGCGGCCACGCACGCCGTCACCGAGCTGGCCGGAGGCATCGATCTCGCCGCGGTAATCGTCCCAGCTGGCAGCGCTGGCCGCCAGTGCCACGCGGGTATCGCGGGTGGGGCGCTTGCGCACCATGTTGATCGCCGCCGACGGGTTGCCGCTGCCGGTCACCAGGCCGGTGGCGCCGCGCACGATTTCCACGCGGTCGAACATGGCGAGGTTGGCCAGCGTGCCGATCCCCCAGCCCTGGTAGTGCGCGGGCAGGCCGTCGTACATCACCTTGTCGATATCGAAGCCGCGCGCGCTGAAGCTGGGCCGGCCGGGACCGTCCGCGCTGCTCAGGTGCAGGCCGGGCGTGTGCTTCACCACGTCCGCCACGCTGGTCATGGCCTGGTCTTCGATGCGCTGGTGCGTGATCACGGTGGTCGATTGCGGCGTTTCGCGGGCGCTCAGGCCCAGCCGCGTGGCCGTGCGCATCTCGCCGGTGGTGTAGGAACCCGTGTCTTCCGTGGCGGTGTCGCGCGCGCCCTGCACGGTGACCGTGGCCAGCGTGGCCTCGGCGGCGCCAGGGCCACTGCCGGGCATGTCGGCGATCGGTGCAGCGGCGCTTTGCGCGTGCGCCAGCGGCGCGGCCAGCATGGCCGATGCGAGGGCCAGCCGGATGGCGTGGCGCAGGGGTGGGACGGCAAATTGGTGCGGCGGGATGGTACGGCTCACGATGGTCACTCCAGTTGGCGTGCGGGGCACGATGGCTGGCGGTGAACCGTGTGGATCGGGCTGGCTTTTTAATGAATTAGATGAGAATGCTTCTCATTATCGAATTGGCAAGGCGGTCCTGTCAATCATCATCGGAACGAGGAGTGTTGCAAGCGCGCCGCCGCCATGCATCGGCGGCGGCCGCGTGCCGGCGTTACTCCGCCAGGCCGAGGTCCGTCGTCACCTGCTGGCGCAGCAGGTATTTCTGGATCTTGCCGGTGACCGTCATCGGGAAGCCGCTCACGAACCGTACATACCGCGGCACCTTGTAGTGGGCGATGCGGCCCTGGCAGAATTCGCGGATCTCGTCTTCATCGGCCACCATGCCGGGCCGGAGCACGATGCAGGCGCACAGCTCTTCGCCGTACTTCCGGTCCGGTACGCCCACGCACTGAACGTCGAGCACCTTGGGATGCCGGTACAGGAATTCCTCGATCTCGCGTGGATAGATGTTCTCGCCGCCCCGGATCACCATGTCCTTGGCACGGCCGACGATCGCCGCGAAGCCCTGCGCGTCGATCACGGCCAGGTCGCCCGTATGCATCCAGCCCGCCGCGTCGATGGCTTCGCGGGTCTTTTCCTCGTCGCCCCAGTAGCCGAGCATGACGGAGTAGCCGCGCGTCAGCAGTTCGCCCTTCACGCCGCGCGGCACGATGCGCCCCGCGGCGTCGACGATCTTCACTTCCAGGTGCGGGTGCACGCGCCCGATGGTCGACACGCGCAGCGGCACCGGATCGTCGACCGAACTCTGGAAGCTGACCGGCGAGGTTTCCGTCATGCCGTAGGCGATGGTGATCTCGGCCAGGTGCATCCGCTCGATCACGCGGCCCATCACCTCGGCGGGGCAGGGCGAACCGGCCATGATGCCGGTGCGCAGGGTCGACAGGTCGTACCGGCCGAAGTCCGGATGGTCGAGGAGGCTGATGAACATGGTCGGCACGCCATGCAGGCCGGTACAGCGCTCGGCCTGCACCGTCTCCAGCACCGCCTTCGGTTCGAAGCTCTCGCCGGGGAATACCATCGTGGCGCCGTGCGTCACGCAGGCCAGGTTGCCGAGCACCATGCCGAAGCAGTGGTACAGCGGCACGGGGATGCACAGCCTGTCGCGGTCCGTGAGCCGCATGGCTTCGCCCACGAAGAAGCCGTTGTTCAGTATGTTGTGGTGCGTGAGCGTGGCGCCCTTCGGCGCGCCGGTGGTGCCCGAGGTGAACTGGATGTTGACCGGCTCGTCGAACTGCAGCGCGGCTTCGATGGCGGCCAGTTCCTCCAAGCGCGCCGCATCGGGTGCCCCGAGCAGGTCGTCGAAGTTGTGCATGCCGGGCGTCCGGCCGGTACCCAGCCTGATCACATGCCGCAGGTGCGGCAAGCTCGCCGAGCGCAGCCTGCCGGGTGTGCTGGCGCGCAGTTCGGGCACCACGTCGCCGACGATCGCCAAATAGTCGCTCGACTTGAACGATGGCGCCAGGATCAGCGCCGTGCACTGCACCTTGCCCAGCACGTATTCGAGTTCGGTGCGCCGGTAGGCGGGGTTGATGTTCACCATGACCAGTCCGGCGCGCGCGGTGGCGAACTGCACCAGCACCCACTCGGCGCAGTTCTGCGACCAGATGCCGACCCGGTCGCCGGGCCGCAGCCCCAGCGCGAGCAGGCCGGCGGCCAGGGCGGTGACGCGGGAATCCAGTTCGGCGTAGCTCCAGCGCACGCCCTGGTGCGGGACGACGAGCGCCTCGTTGCCGCCGTGGCGCGCGGCCACGCCGGCAAGAAAGGAACCGATGGTGTCGCCGATCAGCGGAACGTCGTGCGCTCCGTGTACATAGCTCAGGCTGTGATGCATGTTGTCTCCATGTCGTTGTGGTCTGTGCCGCGTGCGAACATTCTATCCGCCGTGGCGGCACGGGCTTGCCATGGACGCCGGTCGCTGCCACCATGCGCATTTCGAATACCTCAGCGGAACCGCCATGCCACTTTCCAGTTACCTCGACGCCTTTCCAATGCTCGCCGAACGCGTGTACCTGCATCCATCGGCCCAGGTGATCGGCAGCGTGCACGTGGGGGAGGACAGCTCGGTGTGGTGCAACGCGGTGCTGCGGGGCGACGTCAACGAGATCCATATCGGCCGCTGTTCCAACATCCAGGACCTGACGATGGGCCATGTGGCGCACAAGAGCAGCAACAAGCCGCAGGGCGCGCCCCTCGTGGTCGGCGATTACGTCACCGTGGGCCATTCGGTGATCCTGCACGGCTGCCGGATCGGCAACGAGTGCCTGGTCGGCATGGGCAGCATCGTGATGGACGACGCGGTCATCGCCGACCGGGTCATGCTGGGTGCCGGCAGCCTCGTCCCGCCGGGCAAGACGCTGGAGAGCGGTTTCCTGTACATGGGGCGCCCGGCCGAGAAAATCCGGCCATTGACGGATGCCGAGATCGCCTGGCTGCGCTATTCGGCGGAACACTATGTGCGCGTGAAGGACAATTACCTGGGCGCAACGACTCCCTGACAAGCGGACGGCGCGCCAAAGGCGCTGCTGCCCGGAAATGGTAGCGCTCCTATGTCCGTTTCCGCACTGAACGGTTCCATTCCGGCTCGTATGCTGGCGGTACGGCTGAGGAAGCACGTCCGCATCCTCGCCGATGAATGGAACCATCGACATGCGCACGCCCACTCCCGTATCGAAGAATGCCCCGGCCAAGGCCGCGGCGAATGGCGCGAACAATAGCGCAGAACACAGCGCAGAAAACAGCGTAGAAACCAGCGTAAAAACCAGCGCAAAAAGCAGTGCGGTCAATGCTGCGAAAAATGCTGCAAAAAGTGCTGCAAAAACTGCCGCAAAGATCGCTGCGACCCATGCCGCGCTCGACGACACCCCGGCGCCACCGAAACGCACCCGGCGCGCTCCCGCCCTGTCGCTCGCGGCATGGAAACAGTTCCTCAGCGTGGCAAAACCCTACTGGCTGGAAGATAACCGGAAGCAGGCCTGGCTCCTGCTGGTGCTGCTGATCGCCCTGATGCTGGTCGAGACCCAGCTGGCCGTCATGCTGAACACCCAGGCCGGCGAGATGACTTCCGCGCTGGCCGGCAAGAACGGCGGCCGCTTCTGGGACTCGGTGCGCACCTGCCTGATCATCCTGGCGTTCGCGATACCGATCTATGCGTTCTACTACTACATGCGCGACCTCTTCGCCAACCAGTGGCGGCGCTGGCTCACCGGCCGCTTCCTCGATGGCTACCTGAAGCGGCGCAAGTACTACGAGCTGCAGGCCGACGGCGAGATCGACAACCCCGACCAGCGCATCAGCGAGGACATCAACACCTTCACGGGAAAATCCATCCACTTCCTGCTGATCTTCCTCGGCTCGATCATGCAGCTGGTGGCGTTCAGCGCCGTGCTGTGGTCGATCTCGCATGTGCTGGTCGGCGTGCTGGCGGTGTATGCGCTGGTGGGCACCGTCGTGGCCCTGCATGTCTTCGGCACGCCGCTGATCCACCTGAATTTCTGGCAGTTGCGGCGCGAGGCGGACTTCCGCTTCAGCCTGATGCGCCTGCGCGAGAATGCCGAATGTATCGCCTTCTACCGCGGCGAGGCCCAGGAGCGCGCGCACATCGACAGCAAGTTCGACAAGGTGATCAATAATTTTGCCCGGCTGATCAGGAAGCAGCGTTCGCTGAATCTCTTCCAGCGCACGTTCAGCCAGCTCACGCTGGTGCTGCCCTTCGTGATCCTGGCCGAGGGCGTCCTGTCGGGCCGGCTGGAAGTGGGGCGGGCGATCCAGGCGGCGGGCGCGTTCACCGCGGTGCTTGCCGCGGTGGGCATCATCGTCGACAACTTCGAGAGCCTGAGCCGCTTCGTGGCGGGGATCGGCCGCCTGCAGGCGCTGTCCGACCTGGTGCTGCCGAACGACAAGCCGGCAGCCGCTGCCGGCGAGCACCCGCGCATCGAGAAGCGCTCCGGCGAACACCTCGCACTGGAAGCGCTGACGCTGTATCCGCCCCAGTCCGACCGGGTGCTGATCAAGGAACTGTCGCTGGTGCTGAAGCCCGGTGATGCGCTGCTCATCACCGGCGACAGCGGCTGCGGCAAGAGTTCGCTGTTGCGCGCCATCGCCGGGCTGTGGCACACGGGCAGCGGCGTGATCCACCACCCGCCCATGGAAGACTTCTTCTTCCTGCCCCAGCAGCCGTATCTGCAGCACGGCACGCTGCGCAGCCAGCTGATCTACCCGAGTTCGGAGACGAGCCTGGACGACGAGCAACTGCTGGAAATACTGGAGCAGGTCCACCTGCCGCACCTGGCCGAACGGGTTGGCGGCCTGGATGCCGTGCGCGACTGGGAAAAGCTGCTGTCGGTCGGCGAGCAGCAGCGCCTGGCTTTCGGCCGCGTGCTGGTGCACGGCCCCGGCATCGTGATCCTCGACGAAGCCACCAGTGCGCTCGACAGCGCCAACGAAGCCTCGCTGTACGAGCGCCTGCGCGAAGGCGGCACCACCCTGATCAGCATCGCGCACCGCCCCGCGGTACTGCGCCACCATACCCATGTGCTGCGCCTGACGGGGCAGGGCGGCTGGGAAGTGCACGACGCCAGCGGCTACGAGTTCGACGCGCCGGTCGCCAAGGCGATCGCCGGTGCGGCCAGCGTGGCGGCGGTGCAGCCAGTGAAAGGGACCGTGAGCGTGGCGGCGGCGGGGTAGCGAAGCGGCGGAAGGGGGAACGGGCCTGAGGCACGCGAGGGCGGCAAGGGCAGGCGCCCGCCGCGAAGTTTTGTTCACGGCCGTGCCGGTGAACTATACTCGCCGTCATTTTCCCTCACCGACCTTCAGCAGCCGACCTGCCGCCGCCAGCGCGGGCCAGGCTGCCATCCACCATGCCCAACCGCCCGGCCTCCGACACCATTCCACCCCGCATCCGCCGCAGCCAGGCCATTTCGCTCGTGCTGCTGGTGGTGTGCGGCGTCATCAACTACCTGGACCGCGCCACGCTGGCGGTGGCCAACGAATACATCCGCGCCGATCTCGGCCTGACGCTGGGCGAGATGGGCGTGCTGCTGTCGGCGTTCTCGTGGAGCTACGCGCTGTGCCAGCTGCCGGTGGGCATACTGGTCGACAAGGTGGGGCCGCGCTGGCTGCTCGGCATCGGCCTGGTGGTGTGGTCGCTGGCGCAGGCGGCCGGCGGCCTGGCCGCCACGTTCGGCTGGTTCCTGGTGGTGCGGATCGCGCTGGGCATCGGCGAGGCGCCGCAGTTCCCGGCGGCGGCGCGGGTGGTGAGCAACTGGTTCCCGGCACGCTCGCGCGGCACGCCGACGGGGATCTTCAATTCCGCTTCGCCGCTGGGCGTGGCGCTGGCGCCGCTATGCCTGCCACCGCTGATCGCCGCCACGAGCTGGCATTGGGCCTTCTTCGTGACCGGCGCGCTGGGCATCGTGGCGGCGATCGCCTGGATCGGCATCTACCGCGATCCGGTGCGCGACAGCCTGACCGCCGCCGAGCGTGCCTATCTCGAAGTGGACGACGCCGGCCAGCCCGCGCCGCCCGGCGGCCTGGCCACCTGGCGGGCACTGTTCCGCTACCGGGCGACGTGGGGCATGATGCTGGGCTTCTTCGGCTCCGTGTACCTGAACTGGGTGTTCCTGACCTGGCTGCCGGGCTACCTGCGCACCGAGCGCCACATGGACCTGGCGCAGGCCGGCATCGCCGCCTCGATCCCGTTCCTGTGCGGCTTCGCCGGCGCACTGGTCGCCGGCTGGGCTTCCGACCGCGTCGCCCGCATGTCGGCATCGAAGGTGGCCGGCCGCCGCAACGCGGTGGTGGTGGCCACGCTCGGCATGGTGGCCTTCACGATCCCGGCGGCACTGGCCGAGAGCAACGTGGTGGCCGTGGCCTGCATCTCGATCGTGATCTTCCTCGCCAACGCGTCGTCGGCCTGCGCCTGGTCGCTCGCCACGGTGGTGGCGCCGCCGAGCGGCGTGGGATCGCTCGGCGCGCTGCAGAACTTCGGCGGCTTCCTGGGCGGCGCGCTGGCCCCCGTGCTGACCGGCTATATCGCGCAGACCTGGTCGTTCGTGCCGGCGCTGCTGACGGGCGCCGCCATGGCCTTCGCCGGCGCCATGTCGTACCTGTTCCTGGTGGTGCGGCCTATCCCCGAGCTCGAGGCCCAGCTGAAGTAAACTCCGTTGGCCAGGCCGGCCGGCACGGCAAGGTAGCGCCGGCCGTGGCTGGAACGCCCGATGTCACCAACCCGAGGAGGCCAGCATGAACGCCAGAACCACCCGCCCGGTCGAACGCCGGCAATCCCTTGCCTTGTCATGGCCGCAACGGCTGTGGGGACTTCTTGCCGTGCTGGTACCGGCGTGGCTGCTGTTCGCTGCCAGCCTGGCGCATGCGCAGGGGCAGACGCCGGGCCAGGGGCCGGAGATGATGGTGCGGATCTCGGAAATCGAGGTGCACGCGGAACATCTCGCCCAGTACAAGGCGATCCTCGCCGAGGAAGCGGAGGCGTCGGTCAGGCTGGAACCGGGCGTGATCGCCATCTTCCCCATGTTCCAGCGCGACAGCGATACCGAATTCAGGATCCTGGAAATGTATGCGGACCGCCGGGCCTACGAGGCGCACCTGAAGACGCCGCATTTCCTGAAGTACAAGTCGGCGACGCTGCACATGGTGAAATCGCTGAAGCTGGTCGACATGCAGGCGATCGACAGGCCCACCATGAACAGGATGTTCACGAAGATGGGCAGCCGCTAGGCCGCCCGCCCCGGGACGAACTTATTCCGGCGCTGGTTCCCCGGCGCGCATGGCATCGCCGATCGCGTAGAAGAATCCGCCGGCGATGTAGTGCAGGCTGCGCAGGCCGGGATCGGCGCTTTCGAACTGCCAGTGGCCGTCCCTGAACACGCGGGTATCCGACCAGGCGGCTTCGATCTCGCCGATGAACAGGTCGTACGTCGCTTCGTTGCGGGGTTCGTGGAGCACCCGGCATGCCAGCCATGCCGAGCATCCGGCCACGAATGGCAGGTCGAAGCCGGGCATGCCGAACAGCTCCACGCCGCTGCGCGCCAGCTTGTCCGGTTCACTGGCCAGGCTGCGGTGGCCCACCTGGTAGGTGAGGTCGAGCTGCCGCACGGTGGGTACCTGGATCACGAAGCGCCCGCTGTTTTCGACCAGCGCGCGGGTCGCCGCGGCCTTGTCGAGGACGACGGTCAGCTTGGGCGGCGCATAGTCCAGTGCGCAGGCCCACGCCGCCGCCATGACGTTGTCGACACCTTCGTGCCGCGCGGAGACCAGCACGGTCGGTCCATGATTGAGCAGGCGGTAGGCTTTCTCCAGCGGTACCGCCGCGATGTGGTCGTTCATTCAGCTTCCTTTGTGGTTCGATGCGAGTGCCGGCAGTTTAGCGCCCGGCCGCGTTGTCATGGCGACGTGGTTGCAGGAACGGGGTCAGCGCCACCATGGCCACCGCCACCGCGACGAGCAGCCAGAGGGATGATTGGAAGCCGCCGCTGGCATCGCGCAGCTGGCCCACCGCCAGCGGACCGGCCGCGGCGACCGTGTAGCTGACCAGCAGCACGAAGGCATTCCACGCACCGGTTTCCTCGGCATGGCGCGTATTGTCGAGAGGAAGCGTCATCGACAAGGTGAACGAGCCGCCGGTGCCGAAGGCGAGCACCGCCACCACCAGGTACGGCGATACCGAGGGCGCGAGCGCCATGGCCAGGATGCCCGCCAGGGCAATGCCGGCACCGAGCGCCAGCGGCAGCCGGCGGTCCTCGTCGCGGCTCAGGAAGCCGAACACGGGATTGGCCGCCATGAACGAAAGCGTGAACGTGGCCAGCAGCAGGCCCGCATGCGAAGGTGTCCAGCCGGCTTCCACGTACATCGGCGCCAGCCAGGAAATGCAGGCATAGAACACGAAGTTATTGCAGGCGAAGAAGGCGGCGATCAGCCATGCCGTCCGGTTGCGAAAGGGCATGCCGTAGCGCTGCGCCCCCGCCGGCGTGGCCGCCGATGCCGGGCTGCGCCGCGCGACGAACAGCCAGGCCAGCAGCGCGAACAAGCCCGGCAACGCCCACACGCCCGCGGCCCAGCGCCAGCCGCCCGTCCATGCGGCCAGCGTTCCCGTGGCGGCCGCCGACAGCGTGCTGCCCAGCGCCAGCGCGGTCGCATACAGGCTCATGAAAATCGCCACCTGTTTGGGAAACCCGGCCTTCACGAAACCCGCGATCAGGACCCCAGCGATCGCGATGCCGCCACCGATGCCGACGGTCGCCGCGAACAGCAGTGCCACCGAATCGGCGAAGGCGCGCACCAGGGTGGACAAGGTCAGCAGGCCGAGGGCGGCCAGCATGACGCGGTCGCGCCCGAAGCGCCGCGACAGCCATGGCACCGGCGCCGCCAGCAGGCCCATCAGTAATGTCGGGATGGCTGTCAGCAGCGCCGCCTGCGTATGCGACAGGCCGAACTCGCCGATGATGGCGGGCAGCAGCGGGCCGATGGACACGATGCCGGGGCGCAGGGTCAGCGCGACCAGCACCACGCAGGCGATCGCCGCCGCCATCGACAGGGTGGCGCGGCTCGCTGGCGCGGTGCGGCTCGTTACTTCGCCGGCGGCAGGGGGCGCCAACAGGTACGCGCCGATGGGGGAAGTGGATTGGACGGACACGGTATTTTTCTCCTGGCGTGCCCGGTCTGGAGCCCGGGAACGCTGCTTAGTGGTGGATGAAATCGATGGACGGCATCAGGACCGGGATTTGTGGATCAGGACGGTCTTGGGATTGGTGAACAGCTGCCGACCTTCGCTGCCGTGTTCCGTGCCCAGGCCGGACTGCTTGTGGCCGCCGAACGGGATGTCGACGCCCTGGGTATGAATTTCATTGACCCACACCATGCCGGTCTCGAGACGGTTGGCGACGGCGACGGCGGCCCGCGTGTCGCGGCCCCATACGGAACCGCCCAGGCCGTACGGGCTGGCGTTGGCGCGTTCGACCACGTCGTCGATGTCGTCATAGGCGATGATCGGCACGATCGGGGCGAACTGTTCTTCCTGCACGATCATCGAGTCCTCCGGCGGGTTGTCGACCACGGTAACCGGGATGAAATATCCGGGACGGTCCGGGTCCACTTCGCCACCCAGCGCGACCTTGTAGCCCCTGGCCTTGATGTCGTCGAGGAAGGTCCTGACCTTCTCGAACTGCATGCGGTTCTGCACCGGCCCCACGGTGACTTCCGGATCCAGGCCATCGCCCAGTTTCTGCCGGCGCGCATAGGCGACGAAGGCGTCGACGAAGCGCGCGTGATACGAACGGTGCACGTAGAGCCGCTTGATACCCACGCACCACTGGCCGGAGTTGCCCACGGCACCCCAGAACAGCTGGGGAACGATCGATTCCCAGTCGGCATCGGGCATGACGATGGCCGCGTCGTTGCCGCCCAGTTCCAGCGTGACGCGCTTCATCGTCCCCGCCGCCGAGCGGATCACGTGCTTGCCGGTGGCCGTGGAGCCCGTGAAGCTGATCTTGGCGATGTCCGGATGCGCCGTCATGTGCGGCCCCAGTTCATCGTTCCCGGACACCACCGACAGCACGCCCGGCGGCAGGACCGACTGGGCGATCTGGCCGAAGCGCAGCGAGGTCAGCGGCGTGAAGGGCGACGGCTTGATGACCATCGTATTGCCGGTGATGAGCGCCGGCGCAACCTTCCACAAGGCCAGCAGAACGGGGAAATTCCATGGCGTGATGGCGCCGATGACGCCGAGCGGCGTGTGGTGCAGTTCGACGACATGGCTGTCGGTCTCCTCGACGATCTCCACGGGGATGCGGCGCGCGGCGATCTGGCGGATCCAGGAGATGGCCTGGTCGACTTCGGGCTCGGCCATGGTCTTCAGCGGCTTGCCCTGTTCCAGCACGAGCAGGCGGGCCAGTTCGTCGCGGTGCGCGGCGAGGGCGTCGGCGTAGGCTTCCAGGTATTGCTGGCGCCGGTCGTAGCCGATCATGGACCAGGACTTGAACGCGGTCCGGGCGGCGGCGATGGCGTCGTCGAGCTGGGCGATGTTCGCGGCGGGTGCCTGGGCCAGCGGCTTGCCGGTGGCGGGATTGAACACGTCGAAACTGGCCTCGGCCGTTGCGAGCTGGCCACCGATGCTCAGGTAATAGGGGCCGTCGAACAGCGGAGCAGTTTGGGTGGCGGTACGAAGGGAGGTTGCAATGGACATGACGTTCTTTCTTTCATCAGGATCAGTCTGGTTGAATTAGACCGGTCGACTAGTTCATGGGTTTAAAAAAACACTTCGCGGGAAGTGTTGGGACTGGCCCGCCGTCCGGGCCAGCTTATTGGTTGAAACTGGGCAGCTTAGTTATCCAAATGCAGCATCTGGCGCGTGACCGCCATGGCCGAATCGAACGGTGCGGTACCGCGCACGATCTTGACCATGACACTGGCGCCGAGCCACAGCTGGTACAGGCTTTCGGCGATCCGCTTCGGGCTGTCGTCGACCGCCAGCGAACCTTCCGCCACGCCCTGTTCGATGGCATCGGCCAGCTTCGCGATGATCGCCGAGGTTCCCTGGTTCAGTACCGTGCGCATCGCTTCGGACAGGTCGGCCACTTCCGCGGCGAGCTTGACCGCCAGGCACTTGCCCTGGCAATCCAGGAAGGACTGGTTGTCGCGCCACATATCGAAGTAGTCCAGCAGGCGCTTTGCCATGGTCACGCCGGGCTGGCCCATCACGGTGTCGATGTCGGCCAGGTAGTCTTCGAAGTAGCTCGACAGTAATGCCTCGCCGAAGGCATCCTTCGAACCGAAGTAGTGGTAGAAGGAGCCTTTCGGTACCTTTGCTTCCGTCAGGATCTCGTTCAATCCGACGGCCGAGAACCCCTTGCCGGACATGATGCGCTGCCCGACCGCAAGGATATTGTCGCGGACGTCGGACGATTCGTTGGTATGTGCTTTAGCCATGGGGGCACTATACGTCTAAATAGACCAGTCGTCTAGAGTCGGGCCGAAAAAGCGCGATTTGACTCATTTGCCGGCCGCGGCCGCTGCCTGTTCGATCACCCTGGCGACCTGTTCGGGATGCGCGATGAAGGCGACGTGGCTGCCATCGATCTCGACGGTCTTGCTGCCCGCGCGTTTTGCCATCGTGCGTTCCAGCTCAGGACTGACGGTACGGTCGGCCGTGGAAATGATCGCCCAGCTCGGTTTGCTCCGCCATGCCGCCTGCGACACGGGCGTGGTCGCCGCCTGGACTGCCGGCATGACCTGGGAATACGCCATGAACCGGGCGTCGGCCGCCGGCAGGTCCGCCGCGAAATCGGCATGGAAGCGGGCCGGGTCGAAGTACAGGTGCCCATCCGCCGTGGCCTGGATACCTTTGGTGGCCGGCGCGATCCGGTCAGCCAGGTCCTTCAGGCTTTCACCGGCATCGGGCAGGAACGCGGCGACGTACACCAGGCCCGCGACCTTCGGATGGTTGCCCGCTTCCGTGATCACCACGCCGCCATAACTGTGGCCGACCAAGATGCTGTCGCCCTGCCGGGCATCGATCGCCCGCGTCGTTGCTTTCACGTCGTCGGCCAGCGAGGTTTCCGGCTGTTGCACGACGGTGACGTTGAAACCGTCGCGAGTGAGGATGTCGGCCACGCCTTTCCAGCCGGAGCCGTCGGCGAAGAAGCCGTGCACCAGCACGACGTTCTTGACGGGGGCGGGTGCGGCGGCCTGCGCGCCGACGGCGGCGAACGACAGGGCGAGTGCGGTAACGATGCGGTTCAGTTTGTTCATGACTAGGCTCCAGGTAAGTGAGGGATGACGGGATGCTTCAACAACGTGTGTACTTCAGGGGCGGTGCCGGATGCCGGCGCGGCGCTTCCGCTGGGGAAGGGCGCCTCGCCGCATCGGCGCATCAGGCCAGTTGCTCGAGCAGCAGCGCCGCGGCTTCGGCCGACGAGGCCGGGTTCTGGCCGGTGATCAGCAAGCCGTCGCGGACCACGTACGAGCCCCAGTCCGGACCGCTGGAATACACGCCGCCCTTGGCCTTGAGCTCATCCTCGACGAGGAACGGCACCACGTTGGTCAGGCCCACGCCTTCTTCTTCGGTATTGGTGAAGCCGGTCACCTTCTTGCCTTCGACCAGCGGGCGGCCGGCCGGCGTCTTCACGTGGCGCAGCACGCCGGGCGCATGGCAGACCAGGGCGACCGGCTTGGCCGCGGCCAGGAACGATTCGATCAGCGCGATCGAATGGCGGTCTTCCGCCAGGTCCCACAGCGGGCCGTGGCCGCCCGGGTAGAACACGGTGTCGAACTGGCCCTGGTCGACGCTGTCCAGGCGCAGCGTGGAAGCCAGCTGCGCGTTGGCCGCGGCATCGGCTTCGAAGCGGCGCGTCAGGTCGGTCTGGAACGATGGTTCGTTGCTTTTCGGGTCCAGCGGCGGCTGGCCACCCAGCGGCGAAGCCAGCACGACTTCGACGCCGGCATCCTTGAAGGCGTAGTAGGGCGCCGCCAGCTCTTCGAGCCAGAAGCCGGTCTTGCGGCCGGTGTTGCCGAGTTGATCGTGCGAGGTGAGGACCATCAGGACTTTTTTCATGGTGTTGCTCCAAAGTAGGTTTTCGATTAGACCGGTCGTCTTGTAAGTATGCAAGCGCGACAGGTTGGTGTCAATGGTGCGGATCGTTTGTTTCCTGCACCGATGGAGACAAGATAACAGCAAGTAGACCGGTCGTCTAGAATTATTTGAAGTTTTTTATCGGGCGCGGATCGGTGACCGGCAAGAGAAGCAGGTGTCCGGGCGGAGGTGGTGCGAAGCGAGATGAAAAGGCATGAGGAAGCGAGGCAGGAGAGGATGAGCGAGGAAGCAAGGACGCGCTCGTGCGCACTGCGGTTGAGTGCCGTGGATCTTTCGTTCAGCGGGGATGAACCGTGCTCCAGACGCGTTCTTCGAGGTACGAACGGCAAGCACGGCACAAAGCAAAACAGCGAACCAAGTTCGCTGTTTTGCTTGCATTCTGTGGTCGGAGTGAGAGGATTCGAACCTCCGGCCGCTACGTCCCGAATAATGAGTGCGTAATCTTAAAGCTAGAAAGCAAGCGGCTCTTGGCCGACATTACATCAAAGTACTACACTCCGTACTATAGTTTCAGGAAGCGAAGAACTAAAGGAAAGCAGAGCTAACAGAAATTCTTGACCTCTAAATGTATCAAATTTGCAATGCTGGATCTGTGTCGTCACTGTGTCGCCTAAGCCGACACTGCAGAACCTAACCCGACGCTCAAGCCTCGCTACCCGCGACATGACAAAACGACCTCTTGCACACACATTACGTGAGCTTTACACTGCGCCATGATAACCGGAAGTTCCGTCATCCATCGTGAAAAAAGCGCTAAATCATGACGTTTTAGCTGAATATTTAACTTGTTAAATCATTACGGAGGAGAGGGCTGTTGGAGAATAAATGGTGGGAGTACTACGCAGTTCGATATTTTGTGGGTACTATCGTCGGTGCGCTGATTATAGCTTTCCTCCGGGATCATCCCGGCTCAATCTACGTTAGTAAACTCAGCTTGGGAGAAGCGAAGGAGGTTACGTTCTTAGGCGTCGGCCTCGTCGCCGCGCTCGGGTTCGCGTTCTGCTACGTGGCTAGTGCTCCGATCCTCTTAATCCATGCTGCGCGGGCACACATCCGCTGGTCTGAAGTGGCGAATAAATGGCTGCCGTCGAGTACATGTACAGTAGTTGGTATTGCATTAAGTGGCGCTGCAATATGGCAAATTCTTCCCCATTGGATCGCTGCAGTCATAGCATTCGTCATTGGCACGCAGATATCGCTTATATTTCTTGCTTTGTTCACAAAATTTTCTGTGGTCGAATCGTTCTACAGATCCCTAGCTAATGCTAGATCGAAGTCGATGAAACAGAAGGATGAGCCATATTCTCCAGGAGTTGAGTATGTTACTTCCTACAGGCACCTAAGAGAGCACGGAAATGCGTTCGCTATCGTTGTACTCGAAGGAGTCCTAGGTGCGGCTCTGTACCACGTGCCTTCAATCGTATCCGCAATGTACTTCATAGGAATTTGGATTGTGCCGGCGACGTTTGCGTGGCTAATTGGTTCTGTTCTCGAGAGCAGATTTGCGTCGAACCCACTTCCGTAGCGCAGAGTCGATAGCGACCAGCGGTCCGAGCTAGCGGATATTTGTCAATCTCTATACTTTCCACCTTGCCAATAAGAATACAGGAGCATAGAAAATGTTGCCCGAAGTCGTTCATAAAACGTCTGAAGTATACGGCATTAGCCGTGATCTCCCTTTAAACTATATTCCGAGAAAAGCAGTTGATGAACACTTTATTGCGAATTTGACGCGCGATAAACATATCGTGATTTATGGCAGTTCGAAGCAGGGGAAAACGTCTCTCCGAAAGCATTGCCTTCAGGATGATGATTATATTGTCGTCCATTGCTCTAACAAGTGGGCGTTGTCGGATATACACTCAGCGATCCTAAAGCGGGTGGGATTCGAAGTTACACAGTCCAGTACAAAATCGACATCAGGCAAAAACAAAATTATGGCTGCTTTTAAAGCCGCCGTTTTTGGTGTAGGTGTCGAGACCTCTGGAGAGAAAGAGACAACAACGACGGATGCGGTAACTAAAGAGCCGTTGGAGCTTGATCCGGAAGACGTAAACGATATCATTAAAGCGCTCCAAGGCTTTAATCGTTACATTGTTCTTGAAGACTTTCATTACCTTCCAATTGAAACCCAGAAAGATTTTTCGGTTTCGCTTAAGGCGTTTCATGAGCAGTCGAAGCTCTGTTTTATCATTGTCGGCGTTTGGCTTGAAGAGAGCCGATTGACAGTCTATAACGGTGATCTCACCGGCCGCATGGTTTCGGTCAACGCGGATAAATGGTCTCTTCCTGAATTGGAACAGGTGATAGGGGTAGGCGAATGCCTCCTCAACATTGAGTTTACACAAGATTTTAAGAATGTACTTTTAAATAATTGCTTCGAAAGCGTGTACATTATCCAGGAAGCCTGCTTCCGAGCTTGCGAAAGTGTTGGGGTCCACCATACTCAAAGTACCCGTGTGGAAATCGGGGACGGCCTCGACGCAAAGATGATTATTGCGGATGTCGTTGCGCAGCAAACCGGTCGGTACAACTCGTTCATTGTTTTGTTCGCGGCTGGTTTCCAAGAAACTGCATTGCAAATGTATCGGTGGTTGCTTTATCCAGTGTTAACAGCGGACACGGCGAAGTTGGAGAAGGGCCTAAAGTATCGTGAAATGAAAGAAACGATTAGGGCTCATCATCCCCAAGGTGGCGGTTTGAATCCTGGTAACTTAACTCAGGCGCTTCAGTTTGTTGCTTCTCTTCAGGTCAGCAAGGAAATTAAGCCGATTATTTTGGATTATGACCAAACGAACCTGCAACTAAATGTAGTAGATAAAGGATTCCTCATCTGGCTCGACAATCAAGATCGGAATGATCTCCTCGAGCTTGCTGAGTTGCCGCCGCAGTAATAAGTTGGCGGAGTACTGTCCGATCAATGTTTGCCTTGGATTGAAAGTGGCTGTATATAACCAGTCACGTTAAGGCGACACGCTTGTGCTTAGCAGTCCAACTTCTTGTCAGTGTGCAGTATCCATGCCCTCTTTACTACCAATTACGACGAAGTGATTGAACCGCTATTTCCCGACTACGAACGCATAATCGGCCATCAGATACTGCGGAAGGAATACTTGTCGATCGGTAAAATTTTTAGATCCACGGCTGTCGTTCGGTTCCCTCTTCGATTGTCGTGAATCAGCCCGACTATGACCGTTTTGAAGAAGATCACAAGTATTTAAGCGCAAAGCTACTGACTTACTTCATCGAGCACCCGCTGCTTTTTATCGGTTACCGGGCCGAAGACCCCAATATAAAAGCTATTTTGTACGACGTGGATCGCATGGTCCGTGCCGAGTTCCAGTTTGTGCCGAACATCTACATTCTGGAGTGGAATGATAAAATCGATGAGAAATCGTACCCCGCCCGTGATAAGGTGATTTCCGTGGCGCAGGACGTCAACATTCGAATTAAAAGCATTAGTGCCTCGTCATTTGAGTGGGTGTTCAAGGCGTTTGGTCAGGCTGGCAACCTGGAAAGATTAACACGAAGCTGTTGCGAGCTCTCATGGCGCGGTCTGTTGAGCTGGTACGCTCAGACATTCCAAAGAAGCACGTCGAGATTAATTTTGAACAACTCGAACACGCTGTTGAGTCAGGAGAGGCCTTCGCCAAGCTGTTTGGCGTCACCTCGATTTCCAACCCGTCTCAAGTAAACCTCGATTACAAATACGCGCTTACAGGCGTCGTGGACAAGCTCGGCTATAAGACTTGGAACAAAGCCGATGACTTGATCACAATCCTTCGTGATCAGTCTGGCTTCGACATGAGGGCCACTGACAATAAGTATCACATTGCAATAAAGTTGGGGCACTAGTCCACAGGCCTCTCACACCGATACACGGACGCAGCGGTCGATCTATTGCGTAAGGTGCTCAACGGCGACGAATACCAGCTCGACACTGGGACGGTTAACGTGGAAGAGATCGCAGCTACGGCTGCGAAGGTGTAATCACTCGACCGGGATAGGCGGCGCGCCGAACTTGGCGCGCAGTTCCTGCTCTATCGCGACACGTTCTGCCTTTAAATCGATGTACTCTGGCACGTGGACGCCGAATTCTTGCACGGCCTTCAAAGCTTGCCAAGCACGGAAGTCGTGGAATGGATTAAGACCCAGCACATTTCCGAGGTCTTGATTCGAATTTCCAGCAACCTCTGTAATCCTTGAAAAGTCGGAACGGGCTAGGTCTTGATCCCAGTCGCGTACGAACATCAAAAGTGCTGCAAGCGCAAGAACGCTCGAGACAGTAATGCCTTTGTTTGATGTCGCGAACTTTAGGGGCTTATAGTTCTTGACCATGAATTCCGCTAATTGGCAGGTCTTGCGGTATTCCTCTTCAAGCAGTGATGGATCAAAGACTGTTCGGCCCTGCCAGCGGCGAGCAAGAGTTCCCATGCGGTTATACTCCAGCATGAAGGCGTTTCGCTTGTTGTTAAAGGCATCCAAAAATGCTTGGAATTCCGGGTGCCTTAAAATTTGCTCTCTGGCCGCCGCAGCGTGCCATTTAAATTTTGGATTCATGACGATCTCAGCCGTGAGCTCGACACCCTCTACAGTCTTTGCGTAAAATTTTTGGCGATACAGCAAATTCATCCATTTGGGAAAGCGCGGATCGAGGGTGACAACAAACATCGACTGGGTCTTCTTAGTGAAGAACCACTCCCGCATGTCCCGAATCGACTTCTGACTGAACAGCCCTAATTCGATACCGGTACCAACGAGCTCGCGGACCGCCTTCGTAATTGCGGAGTTGGAATCCGAAAAAGCAACGAGATTCTCGGGCACGGTATTTGCCGTTTTCGTGCTATCGAAATCGCAATGTTCCCGATGCTTGGGATTGCTGAAGCGGAAGCAGGCTTGGCGCACTGGGGTCGTGCGCGCCTTCGAATGTGCCTCCTTGACGAGCTCAGCACCTGTCACGAAGCAGCAGGGGCATTGGAGATCCTGCCGCATGAATGCACGCCAAGCCTCTGGGACAGCCTCGACAGTCGCGATGCATTCCCCAAACTCGGTTGAGAGGCGCTTCAGCACCTGCCCAACATCCTCTTCTTTCTGTGCCGATATTGAATAAGCTGTCAGTGGCATCAGATCCCCCCGTCGCAACAGCATGTAGCGTTATTGCTCACTAGCGGACGTCGCAATGCTTGAGTGTACGATGTCGTTGCTCTCCAAGCAAGGACGAGGTTTTGTTATGCGCTTTTAGCTATCTAAGGCGATTCAATGCGCCATACTAAATTGTTGCCCCAGAAACGCCCGAAGCAGGCAAGGCGGAGACTGTCCTTGGCGTCGTAAAACGGCCGCCACGCGACGTTTGACGTTAGGGATGAGGTTGGGGCTTGCTTTTGTACTGGCTCTGCCAAATCGTTGAATTTGACATCTTAGAAAGCGGCCAATGTCGGTTTGCACCGACACTGCCCATATCACAGCGAGTTGCATGCTCGGTTAGGCGTTCAAGTCGGGTCTACTGCCTGCTTGGCTTTGCGCTTTATTGTTCGTGCTACTAAGGCAGCGGGCGCGGCCGCTTTCCCTGCCGGTGCCGCCGCGACCGTTAAGGTACCGTCAACAAGACTCAGTGCAGGCCCTGCGGTGTCTGGGGTATTGAGATGTAAGGTCGGGACGTGTGCCTTTACCTTTGGGTTACGCCGGTCGACTGAAGCGCGTGCATTGCGTGAGTGCCTTGCCAGTCGCCTGGGCGTGCAGAATCCGGTTATAGGTCGCCTTTGCGAACTCGACCGCTTCCTGCTTGTCGGTGGTTTCTGTGCTGAGCTTGATCGTTTTGCCGTTTTCAAAACACCTGACTTGCCAGAACGGGCTTGCTTCGATTCGGTAGATTTTGAGCTTGTCTGGATACCCGCGTACAGACGTTAGGCTGTCCGGTATACGCACAGTGCGCGTTGATTTGCTGGGCTTGAGGGGAGGTGTATATTGAGCTGATTCCGTCACTGTCGCGATTCCGAAAACGCTAGGCCCAGCTATGCCGAAACTAAAGGAAAACGGACGTGGAAACCTAACAAAAGTACTACACAGAATGCTGTAGTAATTTTCGGAAAGCAACAACTTCGTAAGCTGTTGATTTAAATAGAATTTTGGTCGGGGTGAGAGGATTCGAACCTCCGGCCTCTACGTCCCGAACGTAGCGCTCTACCGGGCTAAGCTACACCCCGACTGGTGAGGCATTATTAGACCAGATTTCAGCGCGCCTGGCAACCACCTCGGCAGTAATTTCCCCTGCCGCCACGCCAGCGGGCCTGTGTGCAGTTGGCTTCCGCAGTTGGCTCGGTCACGCAATCGGCTCCTTCATGCAGCAGGCTTCCTCGCGCAGTGGGCCACTTTCCCGGCAGGCTCCGTTAAGATCCTGCCTCGTCAAACATGATCTGGATTTTCCATGGCTATCACCATCTACCACAACAACGCGTGCAGCAATTCGCGTGGCGCACTGGCGCTGATCCGCGAGGCGGGCATCGAGCCCGTGATCATCGACTATGTGAAGAACCCGCCCACGTGCGCCGAGCTGGCGGACCTGATCGCCCGCGCGGGCCTGACCCCACGCGGCGCCATGCGCGACAAGGGAGACGTGTACGAACAGCTGAACCTCGCCGATCCATCGGTGACGGACGACCAACTGCTCGACGCGATGAGCGCGCATCCGGCGCTGATCAACCGGCCGTTCGTGGTGACGGACAAGGGCGTGCGGCTGTGCCGGCCGCCGGCTGTCGTGCACGAGATCCTCTAACGAAAAAGGCCGGCATGAATGCCGGCCCCGGATTCGTTGACCTGCGTGCGCTCAGGGCTGCGTCTGCAGGCCGATCTTGACCGGATTGGCGGCGCGCTTCGCGAAGTCGGCCACGTAGGCTTGCCATTGCGCGGCCGTGGTGATTTCCTTCGCGCCGCTCCATGCCCCGCCCGCGTAATAGCGCAGCGGTTCGCCCGATTTTACCTGCGCGAATACGAGGTTGTTCAGCGCATCGTCGGTGAAGTCCTGCGCGGAAGGCAGGATCACGGCGGTGCCGAACGCGCCCTTGCTGCGCTGCTCGATCCACTGCAGCAGCGTGCCGGTGGACTTATCCCGCTTCACGTCGACCACGCCGTTCTCGCCCTTGTCGGTGGGCGCCTTGTTCAGGCCCACGGCCACCGTCAGCGTGGCCGGGCCCTTGAACTCGAACGTACTGTCGATGCGGTCCAGCTGGTGGCCCGCGTCGACCGTGAAGCGCTTCACTTCGGTGACGGACGTGCCGGCCACGTCCCAGCTGTCGTAGCGCAGTTCGAAGATCGAGCGGATCGGGCCGTTGGCCAGCACCTTCCAGCCCGCGTAGTTGGCCGAGATGTGCAGCGCCTTGCCATCCCACACGCCGGTGCCGCCGGCACCGCGCGACTTGCCGACGTTGTAGAAGTCCATGCCTTCGCCTTCGTCCTTGTGGTAATGGTCATGGCCCTTGTTGTACCAGCGGTCGACGACCGGATACGGCACGCGCTTGAACCACAGGTCCAGGCCGGACGTCTGCAGCACTTCCTTCACGGTGCCCGGCGCCGCCGGCGCCATCAGCGCGGGGCCGTAGGTGCGGTGCGCCAGCTTGTCGTTTTCCCAGCCGAAGTCGTCGAGGCGTTCCTGGATATAGCGCGCCGTCGTCTGCTGCGGGAATACCGGCGCGATCGCGTCGGACTTCTCCACCGTGTACGTGGCGCTCTTCTCGCCGGCCTTGAAGCTGTGCTGGAAGATCAGTTCACCGTAGGCGGCGCCCACGTTGTGCGGATCCTTGGCCTGCGGGGCCACGTTCGTCACCTGGAACGGCACCGCCTTCCCGCCCGCATCCTTCACCACGATGCGCTGGATCAGCGCGCCGGGCAGGGCGGCGTTCACCTCTTTCCACGGCACTGTCACCGTTTCGGATGGGCGGGCACTGTCCAGGTCATGCGACAGCGTTACGCGCAGTGCCGCCGCATTGGCCAGGCCGGCTGCCAGCAGCAGCGCGGACAGGGCCGCCAGTTTGGGGGTATAGCGGGAAGTCATCGTCGTCCTTTACTGGTGTTCGCGGTAGTCGGTCTTGCCGCCATCCTTCGGCTGGTAATGGTAGGTGCGCAGCTTGTACTCGACGCTCACGTTCGGGTTCTTCAGCAGCTTGATCATCTCCGCGCCGGCCAGCAGCACCGGGCCGTAGCCGTGCAGCGCGTGCACGCTGGTCGGGCGGTTGTAGTAATACACCTGGTCCGATGCCAGCGTGGTGCCCACGCAGGTGCCTTCGACCTGGCCCTTGTCGTTGATCTTCGTCGTCAGGCCCACCCAGCCGGCCTGCGCGATCGAGCCGTACGTGGTGGGGCTGATCCAGCCCTGGTTGATCGCGTGGGCGATCACGTAGGTGAACATGGCCGACGCGGACGTCTCCAGGTAGGAGTCGTTACGGTCGATCATCTGGTGCCACAGGCCGGTGCCGGACTGCAGCTCGGAGATGCCCTTGATGGCGCCGCGCAGCTGGTTCAGCACCTTGTCGTAGCCGGGATGGTCTTTCGGCAGCACGTCGAGCAGGTCGCTCATCGCCAGTACCGCCCAGCCGTTCGCGCGCGCCCAGTAGAAGCGCGGCGAGTTCGGCACGTGCTCGTGCCAGCCGTGCGTGAAGATGTTCAGCTGCGGGTTGTACAGGCGCTCGGACATGCCCAGCACATTGGCCACGGCCAGGTCGAAGTACTTGCGCTCACCCGTCATGCGGCCTGCCTCGGCCAGCGCGGGAATGCTCATGTACATGTCATCGCCCCACAGCGAGACGGCTTGCGGGCGCTTGCGCGCCATGGTGCCGTCGGCCAGGCGGAACTGCTTGTTGGCCACCCAGTCGTTGCAGCTGTCGATCATCCACTTCAGGTCCGGGCCGATCTTCGCGGCCTTCGCCCGCATCAGCGCGGCGCACATGGAACCGGTGTCGTCCAGCGAGCGCGGATCGATGAAGCGCGCGAAGCTGTTCTGGCGCTCCAGGTGGAACTTGGCTTCCTGGGCGCGGAAGTAGGGCAGCGTCTGGCCGAAGAAGTCGAAGTGGCGCTTCGTCATCGCGGTGAAGTTCTTGTCGCCCGTGGCTTCGGCCGCGCGCAGCAGGCCGGCATGCACCACGCCCATTTCATAGACCATGATGCCGTAGTCGCCCGCCGCTTCGGCAAAGGCGGCATCCGCCACCGGCGTCTTGAAATCGGTGATCGGCGCGCCGGTCTTCTTGTTGACCACGCGGGTCGGCGTGGCGTGGTCCATGTAGGCGCGGATGCGGTTCAGCTGTTCGGTGATCTCGGCCACCACCGGCATCTTGTACGGCACCGGATACGTGCCCTCGGACACGTCCTTCAGATTCTTGTTGTCCGTGTTGCGGAAGGGGCCTTCGGCATGGGCGGTGCCCAGCAGCGTGCAGCAGGCCAGGGCGGCCAGCAGTTTGGTCGAGTTCTTCACCTTGTCTCCGTCAGGGTTGGCGTGGCTTTTTGGTCAGGCCATTCTAGATTGGTCTGGCCAGTTAAGCAAGGTGGGCGACCACGATGACGGCAGAGAGTTGCAGCCGAGCCCGTGTCATGGTGCCTGACCCTGTGACACGAGCTGAGCTACAGCGCTATGGTTGAGTTCGTGTAATGGTGCCTGACCCCCTGACACGAACTCAGCAAGAGTTACGCTTGTTTTCCGACTGCGCATAGGGCGTAAGTAGTCCGAGCTATGGCCGAGCTCGTGTCACAGTGCCTGACCCCCTGACACGGGCTCGAGCGATAAGTTATAGCCGAGCCCGTGTCATAGTGCCTGACCCCCTGACACGGGCTCGGCAGGAGGCCGAGCGGATTGGTAGGCGGGCTGCTAGCCGCGCGAGAAGGTGCGCGTGACGCGCTCGAGGTGCGAGCGCATGGCGTGGCGGGCGCCGGCGGGGTCGTGCGCGGCGATGGCTTCGAGGATTTTCCGGTGGTCGGGCAGCGTTTGCAGCCGCAGTTCCTCGGTCTGGTAGTGTTCCTTCAGCTTGTGCCACAGTGAGCCGCGGTTGTTCCACAGGTATTCGACCACGCCGACTAGGGCCGTGTTGCCGGTGGCGCGGGCGATGGCCAGGTGGAAGTTGCGGTCGGCCAGTTCGTTGCTGGCGCGGTCTTCGTGGTGCCGTTCCATCTGTTCGACGGCTTTGAGGATCGCGTCGACGGCGGCGCCGGTGGCGGCCTTGGCGGCGATGGCGGCGATCTCGGATTCGATCATGCGGCGCGCGGCCAGCACCTCGAACGGGCCCGGGCCGGTTTCCGGCACGTCCGCCGGCAGCGGCTGCTCGCAGACATAGACGCCGGAACCTCCGCGCACTTCGACGACGCCGCCCAGTTCCAGCGCGATCAGGGCCTCACGCAGCGAAGCCCGGCTGACGGAGAGCCGCGCGGCCAGGTCGCGTTCGGCGGGCAGCCGTGCGCCGGGGGCGATCTTGTCGTCCTGGATCATCTGCTGGACGCGATCGGCAACGACGCGGTAGAGCCGCGGTTCTGCGGTGGGGGTCTCGCCGTTTGCGGAGTTCTTTTTCATGAATGGATTCCCTTGTGGAACGCCGATTATAGTTGTGTTCCAGCCAATGCGTGCAGGGGGCCGCGGCTTATTTGGGGCGCATTCGGGGGTAAATCCGGGGCCGGGTGGAAACGATCACCATCTTGCGTGGCCAGCCCCGGCCGGAGCGGCGTTCAGTGCGTGCGCTCCACGGCGAAACGGGCCAGCTGCAGCAGCGAATCCTTGTAGCGGCTTTCCGGCATGGAGGCCAGCGCCGCGGTGGCGCGGTCGGCCTGCACTTCGGCGGCGCGGCGCGTGTAGTCGAGCGCGCCGCTGCTGGTGATGGCGGCCAGCACGGCATCGAAATGCTGCTCGTCGCCCGTTTCGATGCAGGAACGCACCAGCTGGCGCTGTTCCTCGCTGCCATGTTCCATCAGGTAGATCAGCGGCAGTGTCGGTTTGCCTTCGCGCAGGTCGTCGCCGACGTTCTTGCCGATCTCGCTGGCGTCGCCGGCGTAATCGAGCACGTCGTCGATCAGCTGGAACGCGGTGCCCAGCGAGCGGCCATATTCGCCGGCGGCGGCGATCTGCGCGTCGTTCGCGCCGGCCACCAGCGCACCCAGTTCGGCGGCCGCCTCGAACAGCTTGGCCGTCTTCGAGCGGATCACCTTCAGGTAGCTCTCCTCGCTGACATCCGGGTCGTGCATGTTCAGCAGCTGCAGCACTTCGCCCTCGGCGATCACGTTGGTGGCATCCGACAGGATCCGCATCACGCGCATATTGTCGAGCGAAACCATCATCTGGAACGAACGCGAATACAGGAAGTCGCCCACCAGCACCGAGGCGGCGTTGCCGAACAGCGCATTGGCCGTGGCGCGGCCGCGGCGCAGCGACGATTCGTCGACCACGTCATCGTGCAGCAGCGTGGCGGTGTGGATGAATTCGACCACCGCCGCCAGCTCGTGATGCGCGGCGCCTTCATACTGATAGGCGTTCGCCACCAGCAGCACCAGTACCGGGCGGATCCGCTTGCCGCCGGCGCTGATGATGTATTCAGCGATCTGGTTGACCAGTGCCACCTCGGAATGCAGTCGCTGGCGGATCACGCCGTTGACGGCGTCCATGTCGGCCGCGATGGTGCTGATGATGTGGTTCTGGCTGGTGGGTTGGGTGGACAAGGCGAGCCTGCTGCGGTCGGGTTTGAAGTGCCGCGATTATACGACATGCACGCTTGCCGTTGCCGACATACCACGAGCACGGAGCTTTGTGAATAAGTTTTTGACGTCAATTTGCCTTGCATGTATAATCGTTGGTTCTCTGGCCTCCGCCCAGCTGTTTGCAGTACCGCAGCGGGTCGTCGAGGGAGGGAATTTTCTTAACATTTGATGAGGTTTCAATCATGTACGCGGTCATAAAAACCGGTGGCAAGCAATACAAAGTTGTCGCTGGCGAAAAACTCAAAGTAGAACAGATACCTGCTGACATTGGTTCCGAACTCACCATCGATCAAGTGCTCGCCGTTGGCGCGGGCGACAGCATCAAGTTTGGTGCTCCGCTGGTTGAAGGTGCAAAGGTTCTGGTGAAAGTGGTTTCCCAAGGTCGTCACGACAAGGTCAAGATCTTCAAGATGCGCCGTCGTAAGCACTACCAGAAGCACCAGGGCCATCGCCAGAACTACACCGAAATCCAAATCGTTTCGATCAACGGCTAATCGCTGTTATCTGAATTAGTCAATCAAGGAGCAATAAATGGCACACAAAAAAGGTGGCGGTACTACCCGCAACGGCCGCGATTCCGAATCAAAGCGCCTGGGCGTTAAGGTTTACGGCGGTCAAACGATCAATGCCGGCGGCATCATCATCCGCCAGCGTGGCACCCCGGTTCGCGCCGGCGAAGGCGTGGGCACCGGCAAGGACCACACCCTGTTCGCACTGGTCGACGGCGTGGTCAAGTTCGTGACCAAGGGCGCTGGCAGCAACAAGTTCGTCACCGTCGTTCCGGCTGCTCAGTAATCCAGCCCAAACGGTGATGTAAGGCGCAAGCCTTTGTTATCGAAAGGCTCTGCCATCGGTGGAGCCTTTTTTATTTCCAGGCGCCTGTTTTCGGGCGCTTAGTCAAGGCGGTAATCATGAAGTTCATCGACGAAGCACGTATCGAAGTCATCGCTGGCGACGGCGGCAACGGCTGCGCCTCTTTCCGGCGCGAGAAATTCCGTCCGTTCGGCGGTCCCGATGGCGGCGACGGCGGCAAGGGCGGTTCCATCTGGGCCGTGGCCGACCGTAACATCAACACGCTCGTCGACTACCGCTATTCCAAGATGCACCGCGCGTCGAACGGCGAAGCGGGCCGCGGCTCCGACTGCTATGGCAAGGGCGCGGACGACATCATGCTGCGCATGCCGGTCGGCACGCTGATCATCGACAACGTGACCGGCGAGATCCTCGCCGACATGACCGAACACGGCCAGGTCGAACTGCTCGCCAAGGGCGGCGAGGGCGGCTGGGGCAATATCCACTTCAAGACGTCGACCAATCGCGCGCCGCGCCAGAAGACGGAAGGCAAGGAAGGCGAACGCCGCGACCTGCGCCTGGAACTGAAGGTGCTGGCGGACGTGGGCCTGCTGGGCATGCCGAACGCCGGCAAGTCGACCTTCATCACGGCCGTGTCGAACGCGCGCCCGAAGATCGCCGACTACCCGTTCACCACGCTGCACCCGAACCTGGGCGTGGTGCGTGTGTCGCATGAAAAATCGTTCGTGATCGCCGACATTCCCGGCCTGATCGAAGGCGCCGCCGAAGGCGCCGGCCTGGGCCACCAGTTCCTGCGCCACCTGTCGCGCACGGGCCTGCTGCTGCACATCGTCGACCTGGCGCCGTTCGAGGCGACCGTGGACCCGGTGAAGGAAGCCAAGGCCCTCGTCAAGGAACTGGAAAAGTACGACGAGGCGCTGGTCGACAAGCCGCGCTGGCTGGTGCTGAACAAGCTCGACGTGGTGCCGGAAGCGGAGCGCGCCAAGCGCGTGAAGGACTTCGTCAAGAAGTTCGGCTTCAAGGGCCCCGTGTTCGAGATCTCGGCACTGTCGCGCGAAGGCACGCAGGAACTCGTGACGGCGATCTACCAGTACCTGGAACAGAAGCGCCACGGCGAGCAGCGTGCCGAGGAAACCCAGATGACGGAAGAAGCACGCGGCATCTCCTCGATCGATCCGGACGATCCCCGCTTCAAGGTTCTCGATTGAACACCGGTGACATGAACAAGAGGCCCGTTTAACGGGCCTTTTCCTTATCTCCTTCGGTAAAGAAGGACGTTACCGGTTAAAATTCTCTTTACCTGTTACCTGCACGGTTCGCGATCCGCGAAGCGCGCGGCGTCAGCGGCAAAGCGGGGCGACCGGCCCGGCGACATGCAGTCCACTTCCAACAAGAGATTTGCCGCCCAATGAATTCGCGCACCACACAATCCGTCGTCCAGAAAGCCGGCCGCATCATCGTCAAGGTCGGTTCGTCGCTCGTCACCAACGATGGCCGTGGCCTCGACCAGGCCGCCATCGCCCGTTGGGCCGCGCAGATTTCCGCGCTGCGCGCGCTGGGCAAGCAGGTCGTGCTGGTCAGCTCCGGCGCGATCGCCGAAGGCATGCTGCGCCTGGGCTTCGAGCACCGCCCCACCGATGTCCACGAGTTGCAGGCCTGCGCCGCCGTGGGCCAGATGGGCCTCGCGCAAATCTATGAAACGAGCTTCCGCGCGCATGGCATCGGCACCGCGCAGGTGCTGCTGACACATGCCGACCTGGCCGACCGCGAACGCTACCTGAACGCGCGCTCCACGCTGACCACCCTGCTGTCGCTGGGCGTGGTGCCGATCATCAACGAGAACGACACGGTCGTCACCGACGAGATCAAGTTCGGCGACAACGACACGCTGGGCGCGCTGGTCGCCAACCTGATCGAGGCCGATGTGCTGATCATCCTGACCGACCAGCGCGGCCTGTTCTCGGCGGACCCGCGCAAGGACCCGGCAGCCTTCCTGATCACCAACGGCATCGCCGGCGATGCGCAGCTGGAAGCGATGGCCGGCGGCGCCGGGTCGAGCCTGGGCCGCGGCGGCATGCTGACCAAGATCCTCGCCGCGAAACGCGCCGCCAAGTCCGGCGCGCACACGGTGATCGCCTTCGGCCGCGAGGAAGGCGTGCTGACGCGCCTGGCTTCCGGCGAGGCGATCGGCACCGAACTGCAGGCGCAGACCGGCCACCTCACCGCGCGCAAGCAGTGGATGGCCGATCACCTGCACACGCTGGGCCAGGTCGTCATCGATGCCGGCGCCGTCGAGAAGCTGTCACGCGAAGGCAAGTCGCTGCTGCCGATCGGCGTGCTGGAAGTGCGCGGCGAATTCGGGCGCGGCGCCGTCATCACCTGCATCAGCGAAAAGGGTGTTCCCATCGCCCGCGGCATCACCAACTACACGAGCGGCGAAGCACGGCGCATCCTGCGCAAGCCGTCGGCGGAGATCGAGAGCATCCTCGGCTTCCTCGAAGGTCGGGAGCTGATTCATCGGGATAATCTGGTGCTGCTGTAGGGATGAGCGCTGGTGTCGGACTTCGCTGGCCCGCGGCCAAGGGGTCTGCCGGAGCGCCGTACCGCCCCGCCAGTCGCTGACGGTCGAGCCGCTGGGGTCTGTCCCCGCCAGTCGTTGGCCGAAAGCTTTGTACGCGGCTTCTATCGAGGGGACTGACCCCGGTGTTTGCCGGCGTCATCGCAACACTGGCAAAAACCGGGGTCAGTCCCCTTGATCAACGCTCGCGGTTACGTTCAAGGCAACGACTGTCGGGGACAGACCCCAGTGCTCCACTGCCAACGACTGACGGGACGGTACGGCACTCCGCCATTCCCCTCAAAATCAAACCACCGCCGGTGCCGCCGTCTTCGGCTTGTACTCGCACAGATCCACGATCATGCAATTCCAGCACTGCGGCTTGCGCGCCACGCACGTGTAGCGGCCATGCAGGATCAGCCAGTGGTGGGCATCCTGCAAAAATTCCTTCGGCACGAACTTCAGCAGCTTCTGCTCGACGATGTCCACTGTCTTGCCCGGCGCGAGATTGGTGCGGTTCGCTACCCGGAAGATGTGCGTGTCGACGGCGATCGTCGGCTCGCCGAACGCGGTGTTCAGCACCACGTTGGCGGTCTTGCGGCCCACGCCGGGCAGCGCCTCCAGCGCCTCGCGGTCGCGCGGCACCTCGCCGCCATGCTGCTCGACGAGGATCTTGCAGGTGGCCATCACGTTCTTGGCCTTGGTGTTGAACAGGCCGATGGTCTGGATGTACGGCACCAGTCCGTCGAGGCCCAGGTCGAGGATCGCCTGCGGCGTGTTCGCCACCGGGTACAGCTTGCGGGTCGCCTTGTTGACGCCCACGTCCGTCGCCTGCGCCGACAGCAGCACGGCGATCAGCAGTTCGAACGGGGTCGTGTATTCGAGCTCGGTGGTGGGGTGGGGGGTGGCTTCGCGCAGGCGGCGAAAGATTTCGTGGCGTTTGGCTGCGTTCATTGTTCCGGTTTGTTTTCCTGCGCCGCGGCGGCCCTGGCCGCTTCGGCCTTCAGGCGGGCGCGTTCCATCGCGGCGGCGATGATGGCCCGCTTGCGCTCTTTCTCGGCCAGTTCGGCGGCGTTTTCTGGGGCCAGGTTGTCGACCGCCGCCATCTTGGCCTGGGCCTTGGCAGCCAGCCGCGCATCGTTTTCCTCGCGCTCGCGCTTCAGGCGGGCGATGCGGAAATCGTGGCGGTCGCGCGCGGCGTCCGCGGCGGACTGCGACCAGGCATCCCAGCCGGTGGCCTCGGTCACCGGGTACATCACGATGCAGTCGACCGGGCACGGCTTCACGCACAGGTCGCAACCCGTGCACAGTTCGGGGATGATCGTGTGCATCTGCTTGGCCGCGCCCATGATCGCGTCGACCGGGCATGCCTGGATGCACAGCGTGCAGCCGATGCACAGGGCTTCGTCGATGAAGGCGACGGCACGCGGCCGTTCCAGCCCGTTCTCGAGATTGAGCGGGATGACGGGAAGCCCGGTAACGGCCGACAGCCGCACGACGCCTTCGGCGCCGCCCGGCGGGCACTGGTTGATGCGCGCCTCGCCCGCCGCGATCGCTTCCGCGTACGGCCGGCAGCCGGCATAGCCGCATTTCGTGCACTGCGTCTGCGGCAAGACGTCTTCGATACGGTCGGCAAGGGAAGTCGGTTGGGTCACGATGGCAGCCAGGATGCGCTAACAACAGCAAAGACGCATTATCCTTCATTCGCGCCGCATCGTGCAGCGGGCCGGGACGTGCGCGCAGGCTCCGCTTGGCTTTGCCGCCGCCTTGTGGGAGCATGCGAACATGGAACAAGCAACACCGCCCGTCATGAAAACGATCCGCGCATGAGCGTGCGCCGAGCGCTGGCTCACACCGCGGCCCGGATGCTGGCCGCCGTGCTGGCCTCTGCACGGTCCGCCGCGCCGGGCCGCATGCTGCATTGCGTGCTCGGCGGCGCGGCTGCCGCCGTGTTCACTTCGGCCGCGGCGCAAACGCCCCAGACCATCCGCTTCGCCGCCGAGGAATGGCCGCCGTTCGTCAGCGATGCCTTGCCCGACGACGGCCTGTCCGGCGCGATCCTGCGCGCCACCCTCGACCGCCTCGGCTACACGGCCCGGATCGATTACTTCCCGTGGAAGCGCGCGATGGACCTGGGCTTGAACGACAGCCGCTATGCCGGCTTCCTTGCTGTCTGGCGCACGCCGGAACGGGAAAGGCTGTGCCATTTCTCCAGCCCGGTCGGCAATACCCTGACGGTGCTGGCCTACCTGAGGGACAAGCCCGTGCGCGCCGCCCAGTTGGCCGACCTGCGCGGCACGCGCATCGGCACCGTGGGCGGGTTTGCCAATGGCGAACAGTTCGATGCGCTGGTCCGCCAGGGCCTGCTCGACGTGGAAGAGGGCGTCAACGACGAGACCAATTTGCGCAAGCTGCTGGCGCGGCGCTATCCGGCCATCCTGATCGAGCGGCGCGTGCTGCGCCACCTGCTGACCACGCGCTTCCCCGCGGCAGAGCGGGGCCGCATCGCCCTCAACGAGCGCCTGTTCAGGGAGCGGCCGGTGCATGTGTGCTTCAAGCGCACGCAGGCGGGGCTGGTGCAGCAGCGGGCCTTCAACGACGCGGCGAAGACGGTCGATTTCGGCCAGGTGGAAAAGGACTACTGGCGCAGGATCGGCGAGGTGGGCGTGGCGGGGGACTGACGCGGAGGCAAAGCGGCGCAAGCAAAAAAACGGTGACAGTCACCATTAAAAAAATGGTGACTGTGAAGTGACCCCAGGAAGTTGGACGGTTTGTTAGCTATGCTACTTGGAGCTGAGTTCTGTACTGCACAGGACTCAGCCCGTTCAACCTAAGCTTGATGCGCTTGTGATTGTAGTAGCGGATGTACTTCACCAGGCCTTTCTTCAGCTCCTCGATACTGGCAAATTTCTGCAGATGGAAGTACTCAGTCTTGAGTACGGCGAAGAAGCTCTCCATGGCAGCGTTATCGAGGCAATTTCCTTTGCGAGACATGCTCTGCACGACATTTTTATCCTCCAGCGCCTTCCGGTAAGCGGGCTTCCGATAGTGCCATCCCTGGTCTGAGTGAAGGATTGGCTTGTCGTCTTTGCCGAGCTTTCGCAGGGCTTTTTTAACCATGTTGGTAACCAAGCTCAGCACTGGCCGGGTGTTCGTCTCGAAGGCGATGATCTCGCCGTTGCACAGATCCATCACCGGCGAGAGATACAGTTTTTTGCCAGCGACATTGAACTCCGTGACATCAGTTACCCACTTCTCGTGCATGGCCGCAGCTTCAAAATCGCGGTCCAAGAGGTTATCTGCAGCTTCGCCCACTTCGCCTTTGTAAGAACGATACTTCTTCGGCCGCACCAGCGATTTCAAGCCGAGCTCGCTCATCAAACGCTGTACACGTTTGTGGTTAACCTTATGCCCGTCCTTGCGGATCTCAGCGGCCACACGGCGATAGCCATAGCGCCCGTGGTTGCCGTCGAAGACGCCCTGAACACGATTTTTTAAGGCCTCGTCACGATCGCCTAGCTTGGCCACTTGCTGCTGATAGTAGTAAGTGCTGCGCGCCAGGCCTGCTACTTCCAGCAAGCCATCCAAAGGGAAACGCTGCCTCAGTTCAGTGATTACTTTCGCTTTTTGCGCGCTATCGCACGCTGCTGCTTCTCTTCCTGAACCAAGGCATCCAGCTTTTTTAGGTAGGCGTTCTCCATCCGCAAGTAGTTCACTTCTTTGAGAAGCTCTTCAAGGGTCTTGGCCTCTTCATCGAGAGGCGTTTGCGGCGCGGGCGGCTGGGATGTGGGCATTTTCTTCGGTCTCTGGCGCGGTCGGGGACTGAGCGCATCTATACCGCCGCTATGATAGCAGCGCTCCCACTGGCCGATGCTGCCGGTGTGGCGCACGTTGAAAATCACGGCCGTCTCGAAACATGACAACTCATGTTTCCACATGTGCTGCAATATCGACAGCTTGCCCTCAGCGCTGTGCCTATGTTGCTTCTTCTCCAGGCCCCCCACGCCATGAGCGTCGTATAGCCTGACCCACAAATAGACCAGGCTAGGATCCACGCCCATCTCGTTGCCCAGACGAACGCATCCTAACGGGCCGGCCCGATATCGATCGACCACCTCTTGCTTGAACTGCACACTGTATTTCGCCATGAAAAACCCCAAAAGTTGGTGTCCAACTTTTAGGGTTCAGTTCACTGTCACCGTTTTTTTGGAAACATTCCCCCGGGACTTGTGCCTGGAGCCGCACCAGCAGAAGCAGAAAATGGTGACTGTCACCATTTTTTTGAGACAGGCCACCCCAAGTGCAAATTCCGGGGTCAGACCCGCCGGGTCTGACCCCAGTCCTTCGCTGTTGGGGTGAATGCATGCACTTTCAATGTGTCGCGTAACGCGTAACTTAACGGCATTGGTGACTGTCACCATTTTTTTGAAACTTTTCCCCGGAAATCATGCCTGTCGCCAGGCAGCCGCCAGCGTGCGCGGAAGTCGCCGGAGCAAAAAAAAGCCGCCCCGTAGGGCGGCCGGTCTTCGAGGAGACGGATCAGGCGTGCTGCCGGATGAACGAGGTGATCTTCGGGCACACCAGTTCGCGCCAGCGGCGGCCGGAGAAGATGCCGTAGTGGCCGGCCTGCGGCACCACGAAGTCTTCCTGCATGCCGGCCGGGATGCCGCTGCACAGTTCGTGGGCAGCCTGCGTCTGGCCGGCGCCGGAAATGTCGTCCAGCTCGCCTTCGACGGTCAGCAGCGCCACGTTCTTGATGTCCTGCGGGCGCACCAGCTGGCCACCCACTTCCCACGTGCCGTTCGGCAGGCGGTGTTCCTGGAACACGGTCTTGATGGTGTCGAGGTAATACTCGGCCGGCATGTCGAGCACGGCGTTGTATTCGTCGTAGAACTTGCGGTGGCTTTCCGCCGATTCATCGTCGCCGCGCACCAGTTGCATGTAGAACTCGCGGTGCGATTGCGCATGGCGGCCCGGGTTCATCGCGATGAAGCCGGCATGCTGCAGGAAGCCCGGGTAGACCTTGCGGCCGAAGCCCGGATAGTTCGGCGGCACCGGATAGATCACCGTGTTCTCGAACCACGAGAACGGCTTCTCGGTGGCCAGGTTGTTGACGGCGGTCGGCGACTTGCGCGGGTCGATCGGGCCGCCCATCATCGTCATCGTCTTCGGCAGCTTCGGATCGTTGTTGGACGCCATCAGCGAGATCGCGGCCAGTACCGGCACCGTCGGCTGGCACACGGAAATCACGTGCACGTCCGGCCCCAGGTGGCGGATGAAGTCCTGCACGTAGTAGATGTAGTCGTCGAGGTGGAACGGGCCTTCGCTCAGCGGCACCATGCGCGCGTCGGTCCAGTCGGTGATGAACACATCGTGTTCCGGCAGCAGGCCGCGCACGGTGTCGCGCAGCAGCGTGGAATGGTGGCCGGACAGCGGCGCGACCAGCAGTACGGTCGGCTGCTTCAGTGCCTCCCGCGTATCCTTGCGGAAGTGCAGCAGGCGGCAGAATGGCTTGGTGACGGCGGCGTGCTCGATGATCGAGACAGGCTTGCCGTCGACGGTGGTGGTATCGATGCCGAATGGCGGCTTTTCGTAATCCTTGCCCAGGCGGTACAGCAGTTCATAGCCGGCAGCGATACGCTGCGCGAACGGCGTGTGCGCCAGTGGCGACACCGGGTTGCTGAACAGTTTCGAGGACGCTTCGGCCCACTGCATCAGCGGGTTCAGGAAGGTCCGTTGCATCTCATGGAGTTGGTAAAGCATAGGTGTTCCCGGGTCATAATGCGCTGCTGAAATAAGATGCAGCGCGGAAATCATAAGCCCATTATAGGCCGTTTCTTATTAACGTAAAGCATTTTCAAGGTGTTGCGAGAAAGGTGTACAAAAGCAACAAATTAGCCAAAGATGCCTGTAGTTCCTACGATAATAGTGCCGCTGAAACAAAAAAAGCAGCGTTTCCGCTGCTTTTTTGTAGGACAGGTCTGAACACTTGGTCAGACTCATGGTTGCACCCCGGGATCAGTCGAAGACTGGCGATTCGACACCCAGCACTTTGTGGAGTTTTGGCGACGTCGTGGTGTACTGCATGTGGATTTTCTTGTCCGGGAAGATATACGGCGCGGCGCCGAAGGCGGCCAGCGCGGCTTCGTGGAAGCCCGACAGGATCAGTTTCTTCTTGCCCGGATACGTGTTGATGTCGCCCACGGCGAAAATGCCCGGCACGTTCGTTTCGAATTTCTCCGTGGAAGTCACCTTCAGCTGCTTGCGCTCGATGTCCAGGCCCCACTCGGCGATCGGGCCCAGCTTTGGCGACAGGCCGTAGAACACCAGCAGCATGTCCAGCGGCACGCGGCGGGTCACGCCGTCGGCGCCCGTGACGCGCAGTTCGGACAGCTTGCCGTCCTTTTGCTCGATGCCGGACACCTGGCCGATGATCAGCTGCATTTCATAGTCTTCGCACAGCTGCTTCATCTTTGCCACGGAAGCGGGCGCGGCGCGGAAATCCTCGCGGCGGTGCAGCAGCACCACGGACTCGGCCTTGCCGACGAAGTTCAGCGCCCAGTCCAGCGCGGAGTCTCCGCCGCCGCAGATGACCAGGTTCTTGCCTTCGAATTGCGACGGATCCTTGACGCGGTAGAACACCTGCGAACCTTCGAACGCTTCGAGGCCTTCGGTCTTCATCGTGCGCGGCTGGAACGAACCGACGCCGGCGGCGATGAAGATGGTCTTGGTGATGAACTTGGTGCCCAGGCTGGTTTCGACGTCGAAGCGGCCGTCTTCACGCTTGTGCACGACGGTGACTTCCTGGCCCAGGTGGAAGGTGGCGCCGAACGGCTCGATCTGCTTGAGCAAGCCATCGGTCAATTCCTGGCCGGTGCAGGAAGGAATCGCGGGAATATCGTAGATCGGCTTGTCCGGATACAGTTCCACGCACTGGCCACCGACGGCGGCCAGCGAGTCGATCACGTGGGCCTTGATTTCCAGCAGGCCCAGTTCGAAGACCTGGAACAGGCCGACGGGACCGGCGCCGATGATGACGGCATCCGTTTCATGGAAGCCACCTGGAGGGGTGCTGACGATATTCATGACGATTTCTATCCTGTGTATTCAATGGCGGCAGGCGCGCATGACAATGAAAGAATCAATTACAGAGTCAATGACAAAGCCAATAAGCGCGGGCGTGGGCGCGCGGCGCGACTGCCGGGAAACTGCCGTTAGCGGGCCAGCAGGTGGAGTTTTTCCTTGACGTCCTTGAACTGCTCGGCTTCCGGCAGGGCTGCCTTGGTCTTCGTGATCGAAGGCCAGTTGCGGGACAGGTCCGCATTGAGCTTGATGTATTGCTGCTGGTCGGACGGCACATCTTCTTCCGCGAAAATGGCGTTGACCGGGCATTCCGCCACGCACACGGCGCAGTCGATGCATTCGTCGGGGTCAATTGCCAGGAAATTCGGGCCTTCGCGGAAACAATCTACCGGGCAAACATCGACGCAGTCCGTATACCGGCAGGCGATGCAAGATTCGGTGACAACGTGGGTCATAGCAGTCCTATCAATGTTGGTGCGAAGCGGTCGATAACACAATCCCAACTTCAGCAAAGCACTGTATTTTAGGGCAATTCTCCCTTTCTCACAATTCAGGCTTAGACACAATACATATAAGCAAATGCGCCGCGCGCCGTTGCCGGTGCGGGGCGCCAGCGGGTCGCCAGCCGCGTGGATGCCGCCGTGAAAAAGGCGTCAGGCCGCCAGGATACGGTCCAGTAATTCGCGCCAGCGCGCGTTCGCCGGGTTGCCATCCTCGGCGAAACTCACGCTGTGGCGCTCGCCGTCCGCATCGACCGTGATGGTCCAGCGGGGAATGTCGGCGCCGACCGGTTCCTCGGCCGCGCCGCGCGGGTTGGCGAAGAAAGCGCGGGAAGCCAGCTCGGCTTCCAGTGCCTGGCCGGCCGGACTGGTGGCCGTATCGACTTCATGCTGGCGGGTGATGCCGGCGAAGCCGCCGCTGCTGGTAGCGCTGATTTTCATGGGGTTCTCCGGTGAACAGGTGAGGTGCGGACCAGCCGTTGAAGTACGAACCGGCAGTACGAACCGGCAGTACGAACCGGCAGTACGAACCAGCCGTTGAAGTACGAACCGGCAGTACGAACCAGCCGCTGGCCGAACAGAACCGGCCGGTCCGCCGCGGCGGCCAGCGCCGGTGTCCGGCCGCCAACGACCGGCGATCGGCGCCATCGACCGGCAAGCAGGCTACTTGTTCACGGCCCGCTCGCCGCTACCGGCGGATGCCGCGGCGGCATCCTTGTGCTGGTGCCGCGCGGCATACCCCTGGCACCAGCGCGCCAGCGCCTGCCGCTCCGCTTCCAGCACGTCTTCCAGGTCGAAATACTGCGCATTGTTCATGGTACCGCAGCAGGCGCGGCGGTCCTGCATCGCCTGCGGCTGGTCGACGATCGCGGCCGCCAGTGTCGCATGGGGCGGCACGTCGTCCGACAGCGGCGTGTCGGACACGACCACTTCGCGCAGCGTGAAGCGGTTGCGGATGAAGTTGCGGTACTCGACCGGCTTGCCGTCCGCCTCGGCCAGGCGCAGCATGTGGTTCGCCACGTCCGCATAGGTGGCGCCCGCGTCCGGCGCGGCCACCAGCGCGCGCAGCGTCAGGCTGCACAGGTAGCCGCCCACCCGGTGCAGCACGGCGGCGTCGTCTTCCAGCCCAGGCTGGCGTTCGTACGAAAAAATGTCGGCCAGGATATCGTAGACGGCCCCGGTGAACACCTGCGAGATCGCGTGCACCTGGTTGCTCGTTTCCGCCAGCGTCAGGTCGTTGTCGGCGTTGCGCAAGCCATTGCTGCGGCCCAGCGCCAGGCCGAACTGTTCGGCCATGTCGGCCAGGAAGGTCTTGTCGTGCAGGTCGGCCCTGGTCTGCGCGATGACGGCTTCCACCTGGTCCATCTGCGACAGCGCCAGGAAGATCGCGGTCAGGTCGCCGAACGATTCGTGCAGGCCGCCCGTTTGCGGCGGCGCGGAAGACAGGATCCACTTCGGCTTCAGCCCGTCGAGCACGGCGTGGGCCGTTTCATGGGCAACAATGTCGAACGAGCGGCAGGTGAACATGCGCTCCGGCGCGCCGCTGGGAATGAAATGGCCGAATTTCAGGGCCCGTTCGGTGCGGCTGTAGTAGGCGTTCATCACATCCGGCAAGCCGTGTGGAAAAACCTGCAGCGGCGCCGTGTTGTTGCCGCTGTTCCAGGCCCACGGCAGCAGGGCGCCGCTGTCGTCCGCCGCCAGCACGCGCTGGTACATCGTCAGCGTCTGGCGCACCACCGTGAAGGTGTGCACGGCATCGAACTGTTCGGTGTCCGGCGGCACGATGAAATCGCCGAACGCGTTCGGGCTGACCGGCGCGATGCCGGGCTGGCCGGACGTGATGCGGGCATCGCGCGGACCTTCCAGGATCACGCCGTGCAGGAAGGCCTTGCGGGTGCCCACGTCGCTGACGGAAGGGTCCTGCTTCCACATCAGCACGCGTGCGCCGGCCGAGGTCGCCGGTACCGGTTGCGGCACGCCGGGCGCTGACCTCAGCCGCGGGTAGCCCGGCTGCTCGGTCAGCTTGGCCACCTTGCGGTGGGTCCGGTAGGGGGCGGACGGGGTCGGCACGAATCCCACCGGCAATTCAGGGCGGGTCGCCAGCACGGCTTCCAGTCCCGGCACGATCACTTTCTGGTCCATGGCTATCTCCTCGGTATCGACACGTGCGTTGCAGGGCACTTGGCAGTTCCGCACCCCGAGGAACGATGGTCATCCCGGGCCAACTACGGAAGTTTGATCCGCGTCAAACTTCGCACGCGCATGCATTGATATATGCCCTTTCACTATTGCTGACTTACAATTCCTGTCTGCATAGCCTGGAGGAGCGCATGACGCCCAGCATCATCGAAAGTGCCGGCGCGGTACTGTTTGCCGTCGCCATCCTGCATACCTTTTCCGCCCAGGTGTTCGAGCGCCTCGCGCAACGCTTTCCCGCGCATGCCGGCATCTGGCACCTGCTGGGCGAGGTCGAGGTGGTGTTCGGCTTCTGGGCCATGGTGCTGGTGGCGTTCATCGCCATCACGGGCGGCACGGGCGACGCGGTAGCCTACGTGGACAGCCGCAACTTCACCGAGCCCATGTTCGTGTTCGTGATCATGGTGATCGCCGCCACGCGGCCGATCCTGCAAACGATGAAATCGGCCGTGGCATTGCTGGCCCGCGCCATACCGCTGCCGGATGGCGTGGTGACCTGTTTCATCGTGCTGGCCGGCGTGCCGCTGCTGGGCTCGTTCATCACGGAACCGGCCGCGATGACGCTGGCCGCGCTCATCCTCTCCGAGCGCATCTTCGCCAGCGGCATCTCGGAACGGCTGAAGTACGCCACGCTGGGCGTCCTGTTCGTCAACGTGTCGATCGGCGGCACGCTGACCCCGTATGCCGCGCCGCCGGTGCTGATGGTGGCCGCCAAGTGGGGCTGGGACTTGCCGTTCATGCTGTCGCACATCGGCTGGAAGGCGGCGCTGGCGGTGGTTGTCAACGCGGCCGGCGTCACGGCGCTGTTCGCCCGCGAACTGGCCGCGCTGCGCCCCGCCGCCACGGCCGGGAAGGATACCGCCGTGCCGCTGCCACTCGTGCTGGCGCACCTGGCATTCCTGGCCGGCGTGGTGCTGTTCGCGCACCATCCGGCCGTGTTCATGGGCCTGTTCCTGTTCTTCCTGGGCGTGGCACATTCCTACGAGCGCTTCCAGGACCGGCTGATCCTGCGCGAGGGCTTGCTGGTGGCATTCTTCCTGGCCGGCCTGGTGGTGCTGGGCGGACAGCAGCAGTGGTGGCTGCAGCCGGTGCTGATGAGCATGAGCAGCGATGCCGTGTTCTATGGCGCGACGGCGCTGACAGCGGTCACCGACAATGCCGCGCTGACTTACCTGGGTTCGCTGGTGGAAGGCTTGAGCGACGAATTCAAGTACGCGCTGGTGACGGGCGCGGTGGCGGGTGGCGGCCTGACCGTGATCGCCAATGCGCCGAACCCGGCCGGCATGTCGATCCTGAAAGGGCACTTCGCGCTGGAGACGGTATCGGCGCTGCACCTGCTGCTGGCCGCGCTGCCGCCGACGGCGGTGGCGATCGCCGCCTTCCGTTTGCTGTAGCCGCCTGCTGGAAAGGCTGCCGTTATGGCATGATGGCGCCTTTTTTTGCCGACCCCAAGCATGATCAACATCATCCAACCCCATAACCTCGCTCCCGACGCGGCGCGTGCCGCCGCCCAGCAAGTGGCCGACAAACTGGCGCGCGAACTGGACCTTTCCTGCCAATGGCAGGGCGACGTGCTGCGTTTCGGAAAAAGCGGCGTGGAAGGCACGCTGACGCTGCTGGACAAGCAGGCGCAGATGGAAATCAGGCTGGGATTCCTGTATGGCGCTTTCGCGCCGGCGATCCAGAGCAAGGTCGCCGAGAAGATGCGCAAGGTGTTCGCGCCGGAATGATGGGGCGGCGCGTGCCAGGCCGGGCCGGCACGCGCTGGAAGGTCAGGCCTTCAGGTCGGCGATCAGGTCGATGTACTGCTGCTGCGCGTCTTCCTGCGGCGTGCCTTGCAGGGCGGCCCAGGCGTCGTACTTGGCACGGTTGACGAAATCGGTCATGCCGGGGCGCTCGCCGGTGGCGTCGCCGGACGAGCCCTGCTTGTACAGCGCGTACATCTTCAGCAGCGTCATGTTGTCCGGGCGTTCCGGCAGGGTCTTCGAATCGGCGACTGCCTGGTCGAACTGTTGTTGCAGGCTCATAGGGTCCTCTTGGGGTTGCAGGGTTGCAGGATGTTCGGCGCATCATACAAAACCCGCGCGGCGGCCGGAGCGGGAAACTGTAGAGCAAGCCCTCGAAATGGCCCGCCAAATGAACACGGCGGCCAGGACCCGAGGCGACCGGGGCCTGACCGCCGTTTAATCTCGACAGCGGGATTACTTTTTCTTGGTCGGGTTCACAGCCGCCTTCAGCGTGGCGCCGGCCGAGAACTTCGGCGTCTTCGACGCGGCGATCTTGATCGCTTCGCCGGTTGCAGGATTGCGGCCTTTGCGAGCAGCGCGCTTGGCAACCGAGAAGGTGCCGAAGCCGGTGATGCCGACCGTATCGCCTTTTTTCAGGCGCTCGGTAACGATGGCAATCAGGGTATTCACTGCGTCGTTGGCGGCGGCACCGGACATTTCGGTACGCTTCGCAAATTCTGCAATCAGTTCGCCTTTTTTCATTACTACCTCCGTGGTTAATAGAGGCCGCAGATTAGCACAATATTTGCGGAAAGTAATCCTTTGAACCAACAGAAACCCTTATGGCTGCTGGGCTGCTGCGGTGCGGCATGGTCTGGCGGGCCGGTGCGCGCCGGCCCGGCGCAGCCGGACGCCTGACCAGTGCGGCGCGGTGCTAATATGAAGCATCGTCCCTTGAACACAGGCGGGCCACATCATGAGCTTTTCCGACGAAACCCTGATGGCATATGCCGACGGCGAACTGGACATGGCCACCCGCCGCGCCGTGGAGCAGGCCTGTTCCACCGACCTGGCGCTGGCCCGGCGTGTCGCCCATTACAAGACGCGGCGCAGCAACGTCTTCGCCGGCTTCGCGCCGGCCGACGACGGGCAGCGCATGCGCCCGGCGCGGCAGGCCACCGTGGTCAGTCTCGACGCGGTGCGCGCGCGGCGCGAAGCCAGCCAGCTGGCGGCCCGCAAGGCCACGCGCGAGCGGCGCTGGTCGTGGCCGGAATGGATGGCGCTGGGTGGTGTGCTGGTGGTGGGCGTGCTGGCCGGCACGTTCGGCCTCACGTACTTCCAGGCCGATGAACCGCGGGTCGACCTGGTCGCCAGCCACGAGGGCACGCTGGCGGCCGAGGGCCGCCTCGTCGCCGCACTCGAGCAGCAGCTGTCCGCACCGCCGGGCGCTGCGGGCGTGGCCACCAACGCGGCGGCGCGGGCCGCCGGCGCGGTGCGCATCGGCATGTCGTTCGTCTCCACCGATGGCAGCTACTGCCGCAGCTTCGCCAGCGGCAGCGGCACCTTCGAGATCGAAGGCCTGGCCTGCAAGACAGGGCAGGAATGGCGCCTGCCGCTGGTGATGCAGAACCCGCGTCCGTCGCCGGCAAGGAACGCCGACGCGGCCGCCGCCACCGAGCTCTCGCCACCGGTCAAGGCGGCGATCGAACAGCGCATCTCCGGCGAGCCGCTGGATGCAAAGGCGGAACAGGACGCCATGCAGCGCGCCTGGCAGCGCTAGCGCACAAAAGGCAGGCAAGAAAAAGGCGCCGCAAGGGCGCCCGGGGTGATCACCATGTGATCGCGGCGGTGATCCGCCGACGTGGTTCCGATGTAATTCCCAGGTGATTTCGATGTGCTTCCGACGTGATCCCGATGGGTTCCCGATGGGTTCCCGATGTGATCATCATGTGTTCATGATGTGATCACCAGGGGAGGCCGAAGTGATCCGCAGCGTGTTCCGGGTTTGACCCGGTTTTTCCCGCCAGTCCGGCTTCTGCTACTTCTTCTTCTCGTCCTCGTCTTCCTCGTCGTCGTCCGACAGGGCAGCCTTGCCCACGTAGACGACGCCCTTGCCGGCAGCGACGCCCACGTCGACCGCGGTCGATGCGACGCTGACCCCCGCACCCACCACGGCCGCGCCGACCGTGACGACGGCGCAGCCGGACAGGGCCGCCGTCGCGAGCAGGGCGGCCGCCAGGCGCGTCAATGCCGGCAAGCGCATCACACGCCCAGCAGTTCTACGTCGAAGATCAGCGTGGCGTTCGGCGGGATCACACCGCCCGCGCCGCGCGCGCCGTAGCCCAGGTCGGCCGGGATGATCAGCTGGCGGGTGCCGCCCACTTTCATGCCCTGCACGCCTTCGTCCCAACCGCGGATGACCATGCCGGCGCCCAGTGCGAATTCGAACGGGTCGTTGCGGTCCTTGCTGGAATCGAATTTCGCGCCCTTGCTGCCGTCGGCGTTCTGCAGCCAGCCGGTGTAGTGCACGGTGACATTCTGGCCTGCTTTCGCCTCGGCGCCGTCGCCGACCTGGATTTCGTCGTACTGCAGGCCGGATGGGGTGGTGGTGATGGACATGGGCGTTCCTTTACATGTTGGTTCGGGCTGACGATTGTAGTGCAACGCGGGATGGGGGGCTAGTAGGAGCGGCGGGCGCCGGCCTGCGGGCCTTGCGGCCAGGCCGGGCATTGGCCGTAGAATACGGCTTTGCCTTCCCAGTCGCGAGTTCCCATGTTTCGCCATACCCGCCGTGTCCCTGATGATTCCGGTATCCACCCTGCCGGCCCTGGCAACCTTGCGGACGATGCGTTCGATGCGTTCGACGGAACCGCACGGTCCCTGGCCGGCCGGCGCGGCGGGAGGGCGCACTGATGCGCGGCGTCCTGAATGCCTATGGCCGCGCGGTATTGTCGCAACTGCATGGCCGCATGCTGATCCTGTCCGCGGTGCCGTTCCTGCTCTCCCTCGTCGTATGGGGTGTGGTGCTGTACTTCACGCTGCAGCCGCTGGTGAACTGGATAGAAAGCCATTTCTTCCGGCTCGAGCTGTACACGTATTCGACCCCGTGGCTGGAAACCATCGGCATGACGTTCCTGAAGACCGTGATTCCGGTGCTGGTTTCCCTGCTGCTGCTGTTGCCGCTGATGATCCTCACGGCGCTGGTGTTCATCGGCGTGGCGGCGATGCCGGCGATCGTGAAGCACGTGGGCGACCGCCATTTCCCGCACCTGGAGAGGAAGCAGGGCGGCAGCCTGGTGAAAGGCGTCGGCAAGGCGATCGCGCTGTTCCTCGTGTTTATCGTGGTCTGGCTTTGCCTGCTGCCGCTGTATGTGGTGCCGCCGCTGGCGGTGGTGGCGTCGGCGCTGCTGTGGGGCTGGCTCACGTCGCGCGTGATGAGCTACGACGCGCTGTCCGAACATGCCAGCGCCGAGGAGATCGAGATCATCCAGCGCGAAAAGAAATGGCCGCTTCTGGCGATCGGCGTGGCCTCCGGCGCGGCCGGTTCGCTGCCGGCGATCGCGTGGATCGGCGGCGCCGTGGCGATGATGGCCCTGCTGCCCTTGCTGCTGGCCGCGGCCCTGTGGCTGTATGTGCTGGTCTTCATCTTCACCGGCTTGTGGTTTGAATATTATTGCCTGGAAGCGCTATCGCAGCTGCGTGCCCGCAGCGCCCCCACCGCCCCCACCGAAAACCTGGAGCAGATATGAGCAACAAGGTCACCACCATCGGCCTGATCGTGATCGGCGATGAAATCCTGTCGGGCAAGCGCGTCGATGCGCACCTGCCGAAAGTCGTGCAGCTGCTGGCCGCGCGCGGCCTGCAACTGGGCTGGGCCGAGTACATCGGCGATGAGCCGGAGCGCATCACGGCCACGCTGAAACGCACCTTTGCCACGGATGACATCGTGTTCTCCACCGGCGGCATCGGCGCCACGCCGGACGACCATACGCGCCAGGCCGCCGCGGCCGCGCTGGGCCGACCGCTGGTGCTGCATCCGCAGGGCGCCGAGAACATCCGCCAGCGCGTGCGGCAGGTGGCGCAGGAAGAAGGGCGCGAGGTGGACCTGGAGGCGCCGGAGAACCTGCAGCGGCTGAAGATGGCCGAATTCGCCGAGGGCGCGGAACTGATCCCGAACCCGTACAACAACGTGGCCGGCTTCGCGCTCGGTACCCATTATTTCGTGCCGGGCTTTCCCGTGATGGCCTGGCCGATGATCGAATGGGTGCTCGATACGCACCATGCGCACCTGTTCAACCAGCAGGCGCGTGCCGAGCAGGCGGTGCTCGTGTTCGACGGCGCCGAGGCGGCGCTTACGCCGCTGATGGAAGAGATCGAAGCCACCTGGCCTGGCATCAAGGTGTTCAGCCTGCCCAGCGTGGGCGATGCGCGCACGCGGCGGCACATCGAACTCGGTGTGAAGGGCGATCCGGCGCAGGTGGCGGCCGCCTTCGTGCGGCTGTGCGCGGGGCTCGATGCGCAAGGCGCCGAGTACCAGCGCATCCCGTGACCAAAGCGTGACCAAAGCGTGACCGCCGTGTGACGGCGGCATGACAGGCCAGGGCCGCCGCCGGGCAGGTACTGTTGCTTGCAGATCAGGGTCGTTGTTTTTTTGCGAAAATACCCGTACCGCCCTAAATATTCGGCCTGTTTTCGGCCAGTTAACCCGTGCGCATCCATGCGATGTGGTGCAATGGCAATAAGCCGTGCGCAGTGCGCGGCAAGGCCCCTACAGCAAACAACTCGTAGCAGAACCCGTAGCAGAACCAGTAGCAGAACGTAGTTTCACTCGCAATCATGTCTTCCCAATACGATCAAGAAAGGCAAGGCCTGGACGACGAACAGACGGCCACGCCGCCGCCGTCCGAGCCCAAAAGCCGTCGCTCCCGTAACGCATTCATCCTGCTGATGCTGGTATTGCTGTCGCTGGTCATCTGGTGGATGGTCCACGAATCGCGCACCTCGACGATGCAGGCGAAATACTTCACCGGCGTCGTCAAGCAGCTCAGTTACAAGGTCGAGCCAGGTCCCAGCAATGCGATCCGCTTCCCGCAGGACAGCCCGTATGACGAGCGGCTCGGCTATGCCAACATCCCGGACTACCTGGCACGCCTGAAGCAGCGCGACTACCAGGTGCTGGCGCAATCGCGCTTCTCGCCGAAGATGGTGCAGCTGGCCGACATGGGAGTGTTCACCACGTTCCGTGAAAAGACCCGCACCGGCCTGACGATCTACGATTGCCGCGCCCAGCCGCTGTTCTCGGCCAGCTACCCGGAACGCATCTACCCGGGCTTCGACCAGACCCCGGCGGCACTGGTGCACAGCCTGCTGTTCATCGAGAACCGCGAGCTGCTGGACAACACTTACCCGAAACGCAATCCCGCCGTGGAATGGGATCGCCTGTCGAAAGCGATCCTGGAAAAATCGGCCAGCGCCGTGGGCCTGGCCAGCAGCCGCGCCGCCGGCGGCAGCACGCTGGCCACGCAGATCGAGAAATACCGCCATTCGCCGGAAGGGCGCACCGGTTCGATGAAGGACAAGCTGCAGCAGATGGTGTCGGCCACGCTGCGCGCCTACCAGCAGGGCGAGGACACGACCGCGGTGCGCCGCCAGATCGTGACCGATTACCTGAACACGGTGCCGCTGTCGGCCAAGCCCGGTTATGGCGAGGTGAACGGCATCGGCGACGGCATGTGGGTCTGGTATGGCCGCGACTTCAACGAAGTGAACCGCCTGCTGGCCGGCCGCATGGACCAGCCGGGCAGCGCGCTCGTGTTCAAGGAAGCGCTGTCGCTGCTGATCGCGCAGCGCCGCCCCAGCTACTACCTGGGCGACGGCGACCAGGACCTGGAAACCCTGGCCAACAGCCACCTGCGCCTGCTGGCGCAAGTGGGCATCATCACGCCGTCGCTGCGCGATGCCGCGCTGAAGGAACGGCTGCGCCCGGCCAAGGGCAACGGCCTGCAGGCCGCGCCGCCGGTCAGCTACGTGACGAAGAAGGCCGCCAACACGGTGCGCGTGCACCTGGCCAACCTGCTGGGCGACAACCGCATGTACAACCTCGACCGGCTGGACCTGTCGGTGGTCAGCACGCTGGACGCGGACGCCCAGCGCGCCGTGGCCGCCATGCTGCGCGACCTGAAGGATGCCACCGTGGCCCAGGCCGCCGGCCTGACCGGCAAGGGCATGCTGGGCAACGGCGACCCGGCCAACGTCGTGTACAGCTTCACGCTGCTCGAGCGCGGCGACAAGGTCAACTACCTGCGCGTGCAGACGGATAACTACGACCAGCCGCTGGACATCAACGAAGGCGCCAAGCTGGACCTGGGTTCCACGGCGAAGCTGCGCACGCTGGTCACCTACCTCGACATCATGGACCAGCTGTTCAAGAAATACGGCGCCATGAGCGCCGATGAACTGGGCAAGGTGCAGTTCGATCCGAAAGACCGGCTGACCGCGTGGGCCATCGAGTGGCTGTCGATCACGCCGCAGGACAAGCGCGACCTGACGGCGATGCTGAACGCGGCGATGGAGCGCACCTATTCCGGCAATCCGGGCGAGGGCTTCTTCACCGGCGGCGGCCTGCATTACTTCGGCAACTTCTCGAAGGAAGACAACGGCCGCATCCTGACCGTGCGCGAAGGCCTGCGCCGCTCGACCAACCTGCTGTTCGTGCGGCTGATGCGCGACGTGGTCAAGTACTACATGTTCCAGATGCCCGGTTCGTCCGCCAGCCTGCTGGCCGACGCCGACGATCCGCGCCGTGCCGAGTACCTGGCCCGCTTCGCCGACAAGGAAGGCAAGGAATTCCTGTACCGCTTCTACGCGAAATACAAGGGCAAGCCGAAGTCGGAGCTCGACAAGATCCTGGTCGACAGCATCCGCCCCACGCCGCTGCGCCTGGCCAACATCCACCGCACGCTGTTCCCCAAGGCTTCGCTGGGCGAGTTCGCCATGTTCGTCAACGGCAACCTGCTCGAACAGAACGAAGTGCCGCAGGAGCGGCTCGAGAAGATGTTCGAGCAGTACGCGATGGACAAGTGGAGCCTGGCCGACCGCGGCTACCTGGCCAACGTGCACCCGCTGGAACTGTGGCTGGTGGCTTACCTGCGCCAGCACGAAGGCGCCACGCTGTCGCAGGTGGTGGCGGCCTCCGACAAGGAGCGCCAGGAAGTCTACCAGTGGCTGTTCAAGACGCACCGCAAGCACGCGCAGGACCGCCGCATCGCTGGTCTGCTGGAAATGGAAGCCTTCATCGGCATCCACAACCAGTGGAAGAAGATGGGTTATCCATTCGGCTCGCTGGTGCCGTCGTATGCGACCACGCTGGGCGCCTCGGCCGACCGGCCTGCCGCGCTGGCGGAGATGATGGGCATTATCGTCAACGGCGGCGTGCGCAAGCCTACCCAGCGCATCGAGTCGCTGCACTTCGCCGCCGGCACGCCGTACGACACGAAAGTGGCGCGCGCCGAGAAGGTGGCCGCGGAACGGGTGCTGGCGCCGGAAGTGGCGCGCGTGGTGGCCGATGAAATCCGCGGCGTGGTGTCGGACGGTACCGCGAAGCGCGCGAAGACCGCCTTCGTGGCGGCCGACGGCACCAACCTCCCGGTCGGCGGCAAGACCGGTACCGGCGACCAGCGCTTCGACGTGTATGCCGGCGGCGGCCGCCTGATCGAATCGCGCTACGTGAACCGCTCGGCCACGTTCGTGTTCAATATCGGCGAGCGCTTCTTCGGCAGCATGACCGCCTACGTGCGCGGCCCGGAATCGAAGAACTACGACTTCACCAGCGCGCTGCCGGTGCAGCTGCTGACGGTGCTGGCGCCCAGCCTGATGCCGCTGATCGAGCCGAACCAGGCTGCGCTGCCCGCCAATTCCTCCGTGGCGGCTGCCGCTGCCGCGCTGGGCGCGCCCGTCAAGGCCTGCGGCGGGTGAGAAGAAAACCGGTGTCAAACACCCTGAAGGGTGTCTGACACCCGTTTTTGAAGCGTTACCCGACACGTTGAAATGCATGCATTCACCCCAACAGCGAAAAGCTGGGGTCAGACCCGCCGGGTCTGACCCCGGCATCTGCCTCTGGGGTAAATGAATGCGCTAGCCCGTTTCATCCGCCATTTCCCTTGCACCTTTCACCATTTGTTGGCATCGTGCCACCTATGATGAAATTGCTACTCAACCGTCGTGCCGGCTGCGGCCTGGCAAGGCCGCAGCGTTCCGCAGGCACGGAGCATGCTCCGTGAATTCCCTGCGTCACCCACTCCGCTCCACGATGAACCGCCTGAAGAAGTTCACCAGCTTTTCGCTGCGCGACCTGGTCGCTTCGGCCGGCCCCACCATCCTCGGCATTGCCGCCGTCTGCATCGCCGCCTACCTGATCGTGGATCCGGCGCCGCCGCGCAAGGTCACGCTGGGCACCGGCCAGGACAACAGCGCGTATGACGTGTTCGGCAAGAAGTACCAGGAGCTGCTGAAAAAGGAAGGCATCGCCGTCACGCCGCAAGGCTCGCACGGGTCGCGCGACAACCTCAAGCTGCTGAAGGAAGGGAAGGTCGACATCGCCTTCATGCAAAGCGGCACGACCGACGAGGCGGCGCCGGAACGCGAAGGCCTGGTGTCGCTGGGCAGCCTGTTCACGGAACCGGTCTGGCTGTTCCTGCGTGCGAAGGAGGGCGCGCCGCCGCTTGCGCAGCTGACCCAGTTGCGCGGCCTGAAGATCAACATCGGCGCGCGCGGCAGCGGCACGCCGCGCCTGGTGCGGCAGATCCTGGCCGTGAACGGCGTCGAGCGCGAAGAACTGCAGACCACGCAGCTCGACAACACGCCGGCCACGGTGGAATTGCTGGAAGGGCGCATCGATGGCCTGGTGTTCGCCGCCGCGCCGGACGACCCGCTGATCCAGATGCTGTTGCAGACGCCCGGCATCTACCTGTTCGACTTTGCCCAGGCCGAGGCCTACACGCGCCGCCTGCCGTTCCTCACGCACGTGACCCTGCCGCGCGGCATCGTGGACCTGGGCCGCGACCTGCCGGCGCGCGATTACCACCTGATCGCGCCGACCGCGACCCTGGTCGCGCGCGAAGACCTGCATCCGGCGCTGGTCGAACTGTTCGTGCAGGCCGCGGCCAGGATCCACGGCGGCGCCGGCTGGTTCCAGCAGCAGGGGCAGTTCCCGTCCGCGAAGTACACGGAAATCCCCGTGGCGGACGAAGCAGCCAAGTTCTACAAGGATGGCGCGCCATTCCTGCAGCGCTACATGAGCTTCTGGCTGGCGAACTTCCTCGACCGGATGTGGGTGCTGCTGCTGGCGCTGTCCGCGCTGATCCTGCCGCTGTCGAAGATCGTGCCGCCGCTGTACGTGTGGCGCGTGCGTTCGCGCATCTACCGCTGGTACGGGCAGCTGCGCACCGTGGAGGGGGCGATCGAGGATGCGGTGGAAGTAGCGCCGGAAGAGCGGGGGCCGATCTATGCGGAGCAGCTGGTGCGCCTGAACGAGATCGAGGAACGCGTCAACCACCTGTCGATCCCGCTGTCGTTCGCCGACGACCTGTATGGCTTGCGCAGCCACGTGCATTTCGTGCGGCAACGGATCGAAGGCCTGATGGGCACCGCGGCACCGGCCCCGTAAGCACTTTGTTCGGCGCTGGTACGTAGAAGTACCGTGTAAATATTGCGACATTTTCAGCCGGCGGTAGCGTTACAAAATTGACACCCCGGCAGTCCGGCCCCGATGATGAGTCCGTCATTGACTTCATCACCAGATAAGGGACCAGGATGCTTCGCAATACCTTACCAGCCAGGGCGCTGCTTGCCGGCGCCATCGCCTCCCTGTTTGCCGGCAACACCGCCGCCCAGCAAGCCACTTCCACCGAAGACAACCAGGCCACCGTGGTGGTGACCGGCACGCGCGTTTCGAACCGCACCGTGCTGGACACCGCCGCGCCGGTCGACGTGATCTCGGCCGACACGATCAAGAACTCGGGCGTGCCGGAAATCACGCAAGCCCTGTCCGTTGCCTTGCCGTCGCTGAACTTCCCGCGCCCGGGCCTGGCCGATGGCACCGACACCATCCGCCCCGCGACTCTGCGCGGCCTGGCGCCGGACCAGACGCTGGTGCTGGTGAATTCGAAGCGCCGCCATGCCGCGTCGCTGGTCAACCTGAACGGCACGATCGGCCGCGGCTCGGCCGCCGTGGACATGAACACGATCCCGACCGGCATCGTGAAGAATATCGAGGTGCTGCGCGACGGCGCATCGGCGCAATACGGCTCCGATGCGATCGCGGGCGTCGTCAACATCCGCCTGCGCAACGACCGGAGCGGCGGCGAGGCCACCGTCAGTTACGGCAAGCGCATCACCGAATATGAATTCGCCGTGGCGCCGCCGCCGGCCGGCGCGAACTGGGGCACGCAGGATGAACGCGAGCGCCGCGATGGCGGTGTCGCCACCGTCAGCCTGTGGAAGGGCTTGCCGCTGGGCGAGACCGGCTTCCTGACCATCGCCGCCGAGTACAAGGACCAGGAGCACACGGAACGCAGCGGCTACGACACGCGCCAGCAATATCCGCTCGTGAACGGTGGGTTCGACCCGCGCGAGGCGACCATCAACCGCTTCAACGCCTGGTATGGCGAACCCGAGATGAAGCAGTCGACCGTGTTCGCCAATGCCGGCGGCCAGGTCAGCGAAACGCTCAAGTGGTATGGCTGGGCCAGCTACCAGAAGCGCGAGGCGGAATCGGGCGGCTTCTTCCGCCGCGCCCTGCAGGACAACAACACCATCGAGATCTACCCGAACGGTTTCCTGCCGATCATCGCGCCGGACGTGGACGATTTTTCCGCGGCGGCCGGCTTCACGTGGACGAGCGGTGGCTGGGACATGGATTCCTCGTTCAGCTACGGCAAGAACAAGATGGACTTCACCATCCAGAACACGCTGAACCGTTCGCTGGGCCCGTCCAGCAAGACCGAATTCGAGGCGGGCGGCTTCTCGTATGACCAGTTGACCTACAACCTGTCGGCCGTGCGCCAGTTCGACGTCGGCCTGGCGTCGCCGCTGAACGTGGCGCTGGGCGGCGAAGCGCGGCGCGAAGGCTACAAGCTGGAAGCGGGCGAACCGGATTCCTGGCGCAACGGCGGCGTGCTGCTCGCTTCCGGCCTGCCCACCGCATCCGGCTCGCAAGTGTTCCCGGGCTTCCGCCCGTCCGACGAATCGGACAGCCACCGCACCGCCTACAGCGTGTTCGCCGACGTCGAGGCGACCGTGCTGCCGTCGCTGCTGGCGTCGTTCGCCGTGCGCGGCGAGCATTACTCCGACTTCGGCAGCAACTGGTCTGGCAAGTTCGCCGGCCGCTACGACTTCACGCCGAACTTCGGGCTGCGCGGCTCGGTGCAGAACGGCTTCCGCGCGCCATCGATGCAGCAGCAGAACTTCACGTCCACCTCGACCAACTTCATCAACGGCGTGCCGTTCGACATCACCACGTTCAAGCCGACCGACGCCGCGGCGATCGCGCTGGGTGCCAAGCCGCTGGATGCCGAAAAGTCCACCAACTTCTCGCTGGGCGCCGTCACCAAGCTGGGCCGCGGCAGCCTGACGGTCGACGCCTTCCACATCGAGATCCGCGACCGTATCGTGCTGTCGGAAAACCTCACGCAGGCCAACGTGCGCAATTACCTGACGGCGAACGGCTTCCCCGGCGTGGGCGGCGGCCGCTTCTTCATCAACGGCGTCGACACGACCACGAAGGGTGTGGACGTGGTGCTGAACTATCCGTGGAACCTGGGCGCCGCGGGCCGCTTCGACCTGACCGTGGCCGGCAACTACACGAAGACCAGCGTGGACAAGGTGCCGCAAACGGCCGAGCTGGCCGCGCTGTCGCCGGCACCGGTGCTGTTCGACCGCGTCAACGTGCTGACCTTCGAGCAGGGCACGCCGAAGACCAAGTTCACCACCAGCGGCACGTGGAACCTGGGGCCGTGGGGCGCCACCCTGCGCGCCACGCGCTACGGCAAGATCCTGACGCCGGGCACCACGCCGGCGCTGGACCATACGATGTCCGCGAAGACGCTGGTGGACCTGGAAGGGCGGTGGAAGATCAACCCGGCGCTGTCGCTGGCCGTGGGGGCCGAAAACCTGTTCGACCAGTATCCGGACGCCTACCCGGCCGCGCTGAACACGACCGGCAACGCCCCGTTCACGAACTACTCGCCGTTCGGCCGCTCGGGCCGGTTCGTGTATGCGCGGTTGACGTACGCGCTGTAGTACTTTTGCAGGCGAGTCAGTAACGTTGATTCAACCCCAAAGCAAACGCTGGGGTCAGGGAGGAGTGTGAGCCTGCAGGCTCACACCGTGCCGCAGGCGCGGAGCATGCTCCGCGAAACCCCTGTGGCACCCCGGCGGGCCTAGCCGGGGTTTCGAGGAGCATCGCTCCTTGCCGGCCTAGCAGTGCTCGCCTGCCAGCGAGCACTCCTCCCTGACCCCGGCCTCTGCCGTTGGGGGTAACGCCTCCAGCGATGCTCAGGCCCCCACCCAGGGCAGCCCCGCCTTGCACCACCCGCCCACGCTCTTGCGATGCCCCTCGGCATCCTTGTCGCCTTCAAAGCCTTCCAGGATATCGAAGCTGTTGGCAAAGCCGTTTTCGGTGGCCAGCTTCGCGGCATGCCGGGAGCGCACGCCGGAACGGCACAGGAACAGCAGCACGTCGTCCTTGCCGGCGATGGCGCTCAGCTGCTGGACGAACGCCGGGTTCGGTACACCGCCCGGATAGGTGCTCCACTGGACGGCGCCATGCTGCGCGTCATCGATCGCCACCCGTCCCACCCAGTCGCGCTCGGCATTGGTGCGCACGTCGATGAGGCGTACGGTCGGGTTGCCCTGGATCAGCTGGTGCGCTTCCTGGGGCGTGACTGCGCCAGCATAGGGCAGGCCATTGCCGCGCTCGCGGGCGCGCTCGAGAATGTCGTTGGTGCTCATTTGGCGTTAAATCCTTGGGAACTGTCTCTATCATCGAAGGGCTTGTATCGAGGAAAATTTCGCCCTGGATACGTATGCCACATTTTGGGGCGCGGTGGTCGAAATTGGTGCAAAATGGTCTATCTGCACCAAAGTTGGGCGAACTCTCGGATGCGCAATCCTGGTGCATTTCGCCGCACGTTTCCGTACGGATGATTTTAGTTTCCGTAGGGAGCAAGATCAATGTAACTCGCCGCATATGGATAGAAGCTTAATGCTGGCACGCTTCGTGCATTACAGTACGCGAGTTACCGCCGCACAATGTGACGGCAGCCCTTTTCACTTAGGAGATGAGTAATGGCACGTACCGCCGAAGAAGTCCTGCAATTGGTCAAAGACAACGAAGTCAAGTTCGTCGACTTCCGTTTCGCCGATACCCGTGGTAAAGAGCAGCACGTGACCGTGCCTGTGTCCCACTTCGATATCGACAAGTTCGAAAGCGGCCATGCTTTCGACGGTTCTTCCATTGCAGGCTGGAAAGGCATCGAAGCATCCGACATGATCCTGATGCCGGACCCGAGCACCGCCAACATCGATCCGTTCTTCGAAGAAACCACGCTGTTCATGCAGTGCGACGTGATCGAACCGTCGGACGGCAAGGGCTACGACCGCGATCCGCGTTCGATCGCCAAGCGCGCCGAGGCGTACCTGAAATCGTCCGGCCTGGGCGACACCGCCTACTTCGGCCCGGAACCGGAATTCTTCATCTTCGACTCCGTGAAGTGGAAGATCGACATGTCCGGCGCGATGGTCAAGATCGACTCCGACGAAGCGTCGTGGTCGACCGACAAGGACATCGAAGGCGGCAACAGCGGCCACCGTCCGACCGTCAAGGGCGGCTACTTCCCGGTGCCTCCGGTCGATTCGTTCCAGGACATGCGCTCGGAAATGTGCCTGATCCTCGAATCGATGGGCATCCCGGTCGAAGTGCACCACCACGAAGTGGCCGGCGCCGGCCAGAATGAAATCGGCACCAAGTTCTCGACCCTGGTCGAGCGCGCCGACTGGACGCAGAACATGAAGTACGTGATCTGGAACGTGGCGCACAGCTACGGCAAGACCGCCACCTTCATGCCGAAGCCGGTCGTGGGCGACAACGGCTCGGGCATGCACGTGCACCAGTCGATCTGGAAAGACGGCAAGAACCTGTTCGCCGGCGACGGCTATGCCGGCCTGTCGGACTTCGCGCTGTACTACATCGGCGGCATCATCAAGCACGCCAAGGCGCTGAACGCGATCACCAACCCGGGCACCAACTCGTACAAGCGCCTGGTACCTGGCTACGAAGCACCGGTGAAGCTGGCCTACTCGGCACGCAACCGTTCCGCATCGATCCGCATCCCGCACGTGGCGAACCCGAAAGGCCGCCGCATCGAGACGCGCTTCCCGGATCCGCTGGCCAACCCGTACCTGTGCTTCGCCGCGCTGATGATGGCCGGCCTGGACGGCGTGCAGAACAAGATCCACCCGGGCGAAGCAGCGTCGAAAGACCTGTACCACCTGCCGCCGGAAGAAGACGCGCTGATCCCGACCGTCTGCGCATCGCTGGAAGAAGCGCTGGATCACCTGAACAAGGACCGCGAGTTCCTGACCCGCGGCGGCGTGTTCACCGATTCGATGATCGATGCCTACATCGAACTGAAGATGACGGAAGTGACCCGCATGCGCCAGACCACGCACCCGGTCGAGTTCGACATGTACTACTCGCTGTAATGGCGAAGCTGCCGGACGTCTTGGACCGGTAGCGATCGACGCGGGGAGGGCAGCAGCCTTCCTCGCGTTTTTTTTCGGTTGTTGTATAGTCGGGGCATGATCGCACGCTGCTCGTTGTTACTGTTTTTGCTCACGGCCACCGCTGGCGCTTCGGCCCAGATCTACCGCTGCACGGATGCCGAAGGGCGCAAGGAATACACGGATCGCCAGATCCGCGGCAAGCAATGCGTGCTGCTGGATTTGCCGAATGCGGCCATTCCGGCACCGCCGCCAAGGGAGGCGACACGGCCACGTCCACTGGCGCCCGCACCGGCGGCCAGCCCGGCGCCGCGAGCCGCCAGCCCGGGCCCGGTGGCGTTTCCTCGCGTGAACACGGCGGAACAGAAGGCCCGCGATGCCGACCGCCGCCAGATCCTGACCGACGAACTGAACGCCGAAATGCAGAAGCTGGGCGAGTTGCGCCGTGAATTCAACAACGGCGAGCCGGAACGGCGCGGTGACGAGCGCAACTACGCCAAGTACCAGGAGCGGGTGGCCAGCCTGCGCGACGCCATCGCCCGCTCGGAACAGAACGTGGCAGCACTACAGCGCGAGATCGCCAACATACGATGAAAATTGTGACCAATATCGCCCGTGCCGCCGCTGCGGCGGCGGGCGCCATCCCGCGTTCGCACACGCTCGCGGGCCTCGACCTGCTGGCGTCCGCCGTGGTGATCGTGGATGCCGGCGGCCGCATCGCCTTTGCCAACGCGGCGGCCGAGAACATGCTGGAAAGCTCGCTGAAGGCCCTGTCGCGACAGCGGCTGTGCGACCTGTTTTCCAACCCGGCCGAATTCGAACATGTGATCACGCAGGCGCGCGCCCACAAGTTTTCCGACCTGCGGCAAGAGCTGACGCTGGAGCGCCCGGCCCGCGAACCGCTGCACGTGCATGCCATCGCCAGCGCGATGGATGAGCCGGATGGCAACGTGCTGCTGGAGTTGCGCGAGACCGTGCAGCAGATGAAGCTGGACCGCGAAGAGCGGCTGCTGGACCAGAGCCAGGTCAACAAGGAACTGATCCGCAACCTGGCCCATGAAATCAAGAACCCGCTGGGCGGCATCCGCGGCGCGGCACAGCTGCTCGAGATGGAATTGCCGCCGCTGCACCTGCAGCAGCTGCGCGAGTACACGCAGGTGATCATCAAGGAAGCGGACCGGCTGCAGACGCTGGTCGACCGCCTGCTGGCGCCGCACCGCCGTCCGCACATCGTGGGCGACGTCAACATCCACGAAGTGCTCGAGCGCGTGCGCAGCCTGATCCTGGCCGAGTTCCCCACGGGCCTGCAGATCGTGCGCGACTACGATGCTTCCCTGCCCGAATTCCGCGGCGACAAGGAGCAGCTGATCCAGACGGTGCTGAACATCGTCCACAACGCGGCGCAGGCGCTGGCCGAACGCATCGAAACGGGCGATGCGCAGATCACGTTCCGCACCCGCGTGGCACGCCAGGTCACGCTGGCCAAGGTCCGTTATAACCTGGCATTAGATTTGCATATCATCGACAACGGACCGGGCATTCCGCCCCAGATCCGCGACCGCATCTTCTATCCCCTGGTATCGGGGCGCGATGGCGGCAGCGGCCTGGGTTTGACGTTGGCGCAAACCTTCGTGCACCAGCACATGGGCGTCATCGAATGCGAAAGCAGGCCCGGCTTTACGGACTTCCGCATCCTGCTGCCCCTGCCATAAGCGGGGGAGGGATAGCCGAAGTCGCTGATGAATCCAAATTGCGGGAAGCACATCACATATGAAGCCAATCTGGATTGTCGATGACGACGAATCGATCCGCTGGGTACTGGAAAAAGCACTAGCGAGGGAAAACCTCGCCACCAAGAGTTTTGCCAATGCGCGCGACGCGATCGCCGCGCTGGAGTACGAGACGCCGCAGGTGCTCGTCTCCGATATCCGCATGCCGGGCGACTCCGGGCTCGACCTGCTGTCGCTGGTGAAGTCGCGGCTGCCGGGCCTGCCCGTCATCATCATCACCGCGTTTTCCGACCTGGATTCGGCCGTGGCGGCCTTCCAGGGCGGCGCCTTCGAATACCTCGCCAAGCCGTTCGACATCGACAAGGCCGTGGAACTGATCCGCCGCGCGCTGGACGAAAGCCTGCGCGAAGCCAGCGTGGAGTCCGGCCCGGCAGACACCCCCGAGATCCTCGGCCAGGCGCCGGCGATGCAGGAAGTATTCCGCGCCATCGGCCGGCTGTCGCAATCGAACGTGACGGTGCTGATCACCGGCGAATCGGGCTCGGGCAAGGAACTCGTGGCGCGCGCGCTGCACAAGCACAGCCCGCGCGCGCAGCAGCCGTTCATCGCACTGAACACGGCGGCGATCCCGAAGGACTTGCTGGAATCGGAACTGTTCGGCCACGAGCGCGGCGCCTTCACCGGTGCCCAGGCCACCCGGCGCGGCCGCTTCGAGCAGGCCGAGAACGGCACGCTGTTCCTCGACGAGATCGGCGACATGCCGTTCGACCTGCAGACGCGGCTGCTGCGCGTGCTGTCCGACGGGCACTTCTATCGTGTCGGCGGCCACCAGCCGCTGAAGGCGAACGTGCGTGTGATCACGGCCACGCACCAGAACCTGGAACAGCGCGTGCGCGACGGCCTGTTCCGCGAAGACTTGTTCCACCGCCTGAACGTGATCCGGCTGCGGCTGCCCAGCCTGCGCGAACGCAGGGAGGACATCCCCATCCTGGTGCGCCACTTCCTGGTGCAGAGCGCCCGGCAACTCGGCGTGGAGACCAAGCGCATGAGCGATGCCGCGCTGGCCTTCCTGCAAAGCCTGGACTTGCCGGGCAATGTGCGCCAGCTGGAAAACCTGTGCAACTGGATCACCGTGATGGCGCCCGGCCAGACGGTGGAAGTGAAGGACTTGCCGCTGGAATTGTCCGAAGGGCAGAGCGCCATGCAGGCCGCGCCCGAGCTGGCGGCGGCGCTGCCGCATCACGCCGCGCATGGCGTGCCGGTGGCCGCCGTGATGGCTCCCGCCGCGCCGGGCCCGGATGGCTGGCTGTCGCTGCTGGAATTGCAGGCCGCCACCATGCTGTCCGACGGCCAGCAGGATGTGATGGACGTGCTGGGCCGGCAGTTCGAGTCGGCGCTGATCCGCACCGCCCTGAAGTACACGCACGGGCGCAAGAACGATGCCGCCGTGCGGCTGGGCATCGGCCGGAACACCATCACGCGCAAGATCGCCGAGCTGGGGATCGACGGGGCGAAGGAGGATTAAGCCGCAGTGCGGCTTAATCCAACTAATTCGCAGTGCGGCTTAATCCAGCTGATTCCCAGCCGATCAGTCGAAACGCTGGCGAACACCAGTGTCAGACACCATTTCCGGATGAATCTCCCGGAAATGGTGTCTGACACCGGTTTTCCACGGCCAACACCAAAGCTCGGCATTCAGCGAATTTCAGCTAAGCTCTCCCTGTCACTGTCGGGAGGTTTTCCTTGAAACGCGTTTCCCTCGGTATTCCATGCTGATCAACTGCGTCGCCTACCAGCACGGCCGCAAGCTGGCCGACCTGCCGCCGGCCGATATCAGCGACTACCTCGCGCGCGACGATACGTTCGTCTGGGTGGCGATGCGCGATGCGGAGCCGGGCGAGCTGGCCGAGATGCAGCATGAGTTCAACCTGCACGAACTGGCCGTGGAAGATGCGCAGCGCGGCCACCAGCGGCCCAAGATCGAGGAATACGGCGATTCGCTGTTCGTCGTCGTCAAGACGGTCGAGCAGCGGGAAGATGAACTCGTGCTCGGCGAGATCGACATCTTCGTCGGCCATGACTATGTGCTGTCGTCGCGCCAGAACAGCTCGCACGGCTTCCTCGGCGTGCGCGCGCGTGCCGAGCGCGAGCCGCACCTGCTCCGGCATGGCGCCGGCTTCGTGCTGTATGCGCTGATGGATGCGGTGGTCGACCGCTACTTCCCGGTGGTGGATGCCTTCGAGTCCGAACTCGAGGCCATCGAGGACCGCATCTTCACGGGCACTTCGCAGCGCGACAATATCGAGCGGCTGTATGACCTGAAGCGCAAGGTGATGACCATGCGCCACGCCGTGGCGCCGCTGCTCGATGCCATCGGCAAGCTGCACGGCGGCCGCGTGCCCGCCGTGTGCGCCAGCAGCCAGGAATACTTCCGCGACGTGCACGACCACCTGGCCCGCATCAACGGCATCCTCGACTCGATCCGCGACACCATCGCCACCGCGATCCAGGTGAACCTGTCGATGATCGCGCTCGATGAGGGCGAGGTTAACAAGCGCCTCGCGGCATGGGCCGCGATCTTCGGGGTGCTGACGGCATTTGCCGGCATCTGGGGCATGAACTTCGAGTTCATGCCCGAGCTGAAGTCGAAGTGGGGCTATCCGCTGGCGCTGGCGGCGATGTTCTCGGTGTGCTTCTACCTGTATCGCCGCTTCAAGAAAGCCCGCTGGCTGTAATTAATGCCGCTTAGATAAGCGCTACCCGACACATTGAAGGCGCATGCAGTCACCCCAACGGCGAAGGGCTGGGGTCAGGAGGGAGTACCGGCATGCATGCCGGTACCGCGACGCAGGCTAGGAGCAATTCTCCTCGAAACCCCTGCTCTGCCCCGCCGGGGTGAAGCAGGGGTTTCGCGAAGCATGCTTCGCGCCTGCGGAACGATGCTGGCATGCATGCCAGCATTCCTCCCTGACCCCGGAATTTGCACTTGGGGTGGTTTATCTAAGCGGCGTTACTGGCTATAGCCGCTGTGACGCTCGCTTCCAGGCTCAAGCCACGTCCGCGGCCGCCATCGACAGCGCGACCGCCTCCGCCACCTTGATGCCATCCACGCCGGCCGACAGGATGCCGCCCGCGTAGCCGGCGCCCTCGCCAGCCGGGAACAGGCCGCGCGTGTTCATGCTCTGCAGGTCGTCGTCGCGGCGCTTGATGCGGATCGGCGACGAGGTGCGGGTCTCCAGGCCCGTCAGCACGGCATCGTGCTTGAAGTAGCCACGTACCTGCCGGTCGAATGCCGGGAATGCCTCGCGCAGCGCCTCCGTGGCGTAATCCGGCAGGATCGTCGCCAGGTCCGTCAGGTGCACGCCCGGTTTGTAGGACGGGATCACGGCGCCGAACTCGGTGGAAGGGCGGCCCGCCACGAAATCGCCCATCAGCTGGCCCGGTGCGTTGTAGTCCTCGCCCCCCAGGCGGAAGGCCGCTTCTTCCAGCCTGCGCTGGAATTCGATGCCGGCCAGCGGGTGCCCCGGATAGTCTTCCGGGCTGATCGAGACCACGATCGCGCTGTTGGCATTGCGTTCGGCGCGCGAGTACTGGCTCATGCCGTTGGTGACCACGCGGCCCGGCTCGGAAGCGGCCGCCACCACCGTGCCGCCAGGGCACATGCAGAAGCTGTACACGGCCCGGCCATTCTTCGCGTGGTGCACCAGCTTGTAGTCGGCCGCGCCCAGGATCGGGTGGCCGGCGTTCGGGCCGAAGCGGCAGGTGTCGATCAGCGACTGCGGGTGCTCGACGCGGAAGCCGATCGAGAACGGCTTGGCTTCCACGTACACGCCGCGGTTATACAGCGTCTGGAACGTGTCGCGCGAACTGTGGCCGATCGCCAGCACCACGTGGTTGGTCGCGATGCGCTCGCCGGAAGCCAGTTGCAGGCCGCGCAGCTGGCGCACGCCGTTCCGTTCCTCGATCTCGAAATCGGTCACGCGCTGCTCGAAGCGGATCTCGCCGCCCAGCGCGATGATTTCCTCGCGCATCGCTTCCACCATCTTCACGAGGCGGAAGGTACCGATGTGCGGCTTGCTGACATACATGATCTCTTCCGGCGCGCCGGCCTTGACGAACTCGGTCAGCACCTTGCGGCCCAGGTGGCGTGGATCCTTGATCTGGCTGTACAGCTTGCCGTCGGAAAAGGTGCCGGCGCCGCCTTCGCCGTACTGCACGTTCGATTCCGGGTTGAGCGCGCGCTTGCGCCAGAAGCCGAACGTGTCCTTGGTGCGCTCGCGTACCGTCTTGCCCCGTTCCAGCACGATCGGGTTCAAGCCCATCTGCGCCAGGATCAGCGCGGCGAACAGGCCGCACGGTCCCATGCCGATGATGACGGGGCGCGGCTGGCGGCCATCGCGGTTCACGCCATGCGCAACATATTTGTACGCCATGTCCGGCGACGGCATCAGGTGCACGTCGCGCGCGTTGCGGGCCAGCACATCGGCCTCGTCCACGGTTTCCAGGTCCACCGAGTAGATCAGCACGATGTGTGCTTTCTTGCGCGCGTCGTAGCTGCGCTTGTGCACGGTGAAGCCCAGCAGCGCCTCGGGAGGAATGCCCAGCCGCTCGAGAATGGCGGCGCGCAAGGCATCGGCATCGTGGTTGAGTGGCAGTTTCACTTCGTTCAGTCGCAACATCTCTAATCGTGTCCTGTGGTACCGCGGCGCGGCATGAAAAACCTCCATTTTACCTGTTCCAGCCGGCCGGCCCGCCGCAAGCACGCCCGCGCAGCCCATGAAAGTTGTTGCGGCAAAACGTCACTATCCTCGGGTTCACACTTTGACGACATTTTTCCATGGTCACCATGTCATGATTGTTGATAGTTGTTTTTTCTTAACTTTCGAGAAAGCGGGACATCATGCGTGATAAGTGGGCAATGCTGGCCATCGTGCTATCCGCGGGGCCAGCGCTGGGCGCCGATCTGGCGACCGCGCAAAAACAATGGGAAGCCAAGCAGTTCAGCGAGGCGTTCCGCAACTTCAAGGTACTGGCCGAGGGCGGCGAAAGTGCCGCGCAGCTGCAGCTGGGGGAAATGTACGGCTTCGGCGAGGGCACGGCGGAGGATCCGAAGCAGGCCGAGTTCTGGCTGAACAAGGCGCTGGCCGCGGGGCAGGCGGAGGCGAAGAATTCGCTGGCCCTGGTGCAGCAGCGCCAGCGCATGAAAGCCGACATCGCTGCCTATACGCACAACTTCACGGGCCAGCAGCTGGCCTATGGCAGCTACGGATGTGTGCGGCCATCCATCCCGGAACTCTCCAGCACCAACGCCGACATCGCGCGCACCAATGAGGCCATCAACAAGTGGCGTGCGTGCTACGAAACGTTCGCCACCCGGCTGAATGGGGCCCTGCCCGTGACCAACACGATCCCGCCCGACATCATCAGTGTGATGAACAACGACGAATTCCAGCGCGCCTCGACATCGATCGAAACGGTTTATGCACGGCTTGCCGCGGAAGGGCAGGCCGTCGCGGATCAGGTGGCTGCTGAAAATAAATCGTGGGCGGATAAAACCGTGCAGTTCGCCGATAAAACCAAAACGGATAAAGAGGTATTAATGCGCGATTTCGAGCGAATCACGCGCGATAAGCAGAATATCCGCGCCAATCTGCCATCAGGGAAATGACTATATTCGCTATTCATGCTATGAGCATGCCGCTTTTTTAGCGGAATGGCAGTGCATGTGGCGTTTTCGCAACTTTGTTTCACCACGAGAATTGATAGTTTTTTTGGCATTTTTCGGGTTCGCCCAAATCTTCTTTGGCTGAGCCACAGGGATAAGCCCCTGTAAATGCGCAGATTTTGCGCCCTCGCAGGGGCACGGATGCTAGTCACACGAGCGCCGTGACAGGCTTCTCGGCACGGCAAGCGGCAAAAGTTGCAGCGTTGACAGCGCTGCTGAGCATATGGTTTGATGACCAGACGTCGACCAGTTAACAAAACTAGGCGGCAGACGACATTTACGCACAAATAGTCGGGACAAGTAGGCAGCTCAGGATCGCCTAGATAAAGGCAGCCGGGTGGCCTATTAACAGGTTATAAAATAACTAGGAAATCATATGATTCAAAAAACCATTCTGGTACGAGCTTTGTCCGCCGCGTTCAGTGCGGCGGCGTTGACGGTCGCGGTTGCGCCTGCCGCCTTTGCGCAGTCGAACGCGGCAGGTAACGTGTTCGGCCGTGTCGAGGCGCCCGCTGGTGCGACCGTGGTGCTGAACAACGTGGAGACCGGCTACCGCCGTTCCATCACGCTGGACAACAACGGCCGCTACAACGCGACCGCGATGCCGCCGGGCCGCTACAAGGTCGAGCTGGTGCGTGACGGCAAGGTCGAGAAGACGACCGAAGTCGAAGTGCTGGTTGGCCAGGGTACCGACGCTTCCTTCGTCGCCGCCGGCATCCAGGCCGTGCAGGTGACCGGCCGCCGCAGCCGTATCGACGTGTCGAACTCCAACAATGGCGCGACGTTCACCGCCAAGGAACTGGCCAAGCTGCCGATCGCCACCAACGTGGACGCGATCATCCAGCTGGCACCGAACACCACCCGTGCCGACTCGCGCTATGCCGCGGGCGCTTCGTTCGGTGGCGGCGGCGCTTCCGAAAACGCCTACTACATCAATGGTTTCCCGGTCACCAATCCGCTGACGCAGCTGGGCGGTTCCGAACTGCCGTTCGGCGCGATCGCCCAGGCGCAGGTGCTGACCGGCGGCTTCGGTGCCGAATTCGGCCGTTCCGTCGGCGGTGTGCTGAACGTCACCACCAAGAGCGGTACCAACACGTGGGAAGCCGGCGCGAAGTGGGAATACGAGCCGAATCGCCTGCGCGCCGAAGCCAAGGACGTGTACTACCCGAATACCGGCGCGCCGGAAAACAAGGCGACCGACAACACGATCTTCCGCCGCAATTCGAACAGCACGGTAACCGGCCGCACCTACAGCACCTATGTCGGCGGTCCGATCATCAAGGACACGCTGTTCATGTTCGCGGCCATCGAGCGCAAGGAAACCGACCGCGGCAACGTCAACCGCTACAACAGCACGCTGGGCATCCCGAGCAGCCCGTCGCTGGCCCGTACCGGCTGGGAAGACCGCCAGGACAGCTCGAACCGCTACCTCGCCAAGTTCGACTGGAACATCACGGACAACCACCGCCTCGAGCTGACCCTGCTCGGCGATGACAACAAGCAGGATCGCCAGCTCTACGGCTACAACTACGCGACCGGCCAGAAATCGGCCCAGCAGTCGTCGTCCGAGCACTACCGCAACAACTCGAACTACACCCCGGTCGGCGCCGACTCGCAGATCCTGCGCTACACGGGCAACATCACGGAAGACCTGACGATCACCGCCCTGTACGGCCAGAGCAAGACCAAGGTCGAGAACACGTATGACGGCGACCTTAGCTCGCAGTACCAGATCACCGCGGCGTCCCGCGCCCAGTACCCTGGCCTGAACTACACGACCAGCCAGGTGCTCTCCGGCACGATCTTCCCGAACGACGCGAAGAACGATACGTCGTCCGGCCGCATGGACCTGGAATACAAGATCGGCAACCACCAGATCCGCGCCGGCTTCGACAACAACAAGCTGAAGTCGATCGCCGCGGGCGACGTGAACGCGGGTGGCGGCGTCTGGTTCTACGACTTCAATGCCAACACCACGACGGCCGTCTCGCTGGGCGGTGTCCCGACCGTGCTGGGCAGCTACCCGGGCCTGGCGCAGCAGGGCTATTTCGTCAGCCGCCGCCTGTTCGACTCGTCGACCAACGCGTACTCCGACCAGACCGCGCAGTACATCGAAGACCGCTGGCAAGTCACGAAGGACGTGCTGGTCACGGTGGGCCTGCGTAACGAAGGCTTCAAGAACAAGAACGGCGATGGCGAGACCTTCCTGGAAGTGAAGAACTTCAAGTCGCCGCGCCTGGCCGCCACGTGGGACGTGAACGGCGACGCGTCGCTGAAAGTCTTCGGTTCGGCCGGCCGCTACGCGCTGCAGATCCCGACCCACCTGGCAGTGCGCGGCGCCAGCCGCTCGCTGAACACGCGTGAATACTTCAGCTACACCGGCACGGATGCCAACGGCAACCCGACCGGCCTGGTGGCCATGACCCCGGTGGTCTCGACCAACAACGAGTACGGCCAGGCCAAGGACGTCAACACGCTGACCTCGGTCGACATCAAGCCGACCTACCAGGATGAAATCACGCTGGGCCTGGAAAAAGTGCTGACCCCGTCGCTGAACGTCGGTGCCAAGGTCACCTACCGCAAGCTGAAGGAAACCATCGACGACTACTGCGACGACCGCGCCGTGGTGGCCTGGGCTGAGCGCAACAATGTCAGCCTCGACAACTTCCACGGCCTCGGCTGCGTGACGTTCAATCCGGGCAAGGACAACACGTTCCGCGTCGACTTCGAAGGCAACAAGCAGTACACGCTGGTCAACCTGAGCGCCGCCGAGCTGGGCTTCGAAAAGGCCAAGCGTACGTACTCCGCGCTGGACCTGTTCGCCGAACACCCGCTGCGCAACGGCTGGTATGGCCGCGTGAACTACACGTGGTCGCGCAGCCGCGGCAACACCGAGGGCCAGACCCGTTCGGACAACGCGCAGACCGACGTGGCGGCAACGTCCACCTGGGATACGCAGGAGCTGATGTACGGCGCCTACGGCCCGCTGCCGAACGACCGCAAGCACCAGGTCAAGGCATTCGGCTACTACGAAGTCACGCCTGAGTGGAGCGTCGGCGGCAACTTCCTGGCAGCCTCCGGCCGCCCGCGCAGCTGCTTCGGCAACTACCCGAACCTGCCGGACGACGCGCCCGACTACGGTTCCGTGTACTTCTGGTGCGGCGACAGCGCAGCCCCGCGCGGCAGCCGCGGCAACCTGCCGTGGGATATCCGCCTGGATGCCAACGTAGCCTACCGTCCGGCCTTCGCGCCTGGCCTGGCCGTGAAGGTCGACGTGTTCAACGTCACCAACAAGCAGGTCGCCCAGAACGTGGACGAAACGTACAACCTGACCGGCACCACGATCAATTCGATCTACGAGCGCGTGATCAGCTACACGGCACCACGTTCGGCCCGCCTGACGATCGAGTACAACAAGCGCTTCTGATGAAGCCAGGGCCGGCCTCGCCGGCCCCGCTCGACCGAACCCCGCCTTGTGCGGGGTTTTTTATTTGGCGGCGCTCTCCAGGCGACCGCCGGCGCACGGCAGCCCCGGCGGGACGCGCAAGCCGGCGGGCATACCACTTTCAAGCCCAGGTACTGCCGGCAAGGGCGAAATACATGCATTTGTTGCACGTTTGCCGCATACCAATGTTTATAAATTGACACCCCATTTCCGCCCATGGTCTCATGTCGGATTCGGAAATAAATAACAACAGCCACTGGTCTTCCGAGCGAATCGTTCCCGCGCATGGCGCGGGAGCGCGATCCATACAGCCTTGCCGATAGCGTGATCCGAACGGATCGCTGTTTCCGGCATCGCTGGCTCATAGAGGAAATCCATGATGGCAAACAAAACCGTTCTCGTACGGTCGCTGGCGCTGGCTTTCGGCGCCGTGGCCGCTCTTCCCGCATTCCCCGCACTGGCACAAACGACCGGCCCCGCTGCCGCTGAACAGCAGCCGATGCAGCGCGTCACGGTCACCGGCTCGCTGATCAGCCGCGCCGACAAGGAAACGCCCAGCCCGATCCAGGTGCTCACGGCAGCCGACATCGCCAGGTCGGGCCAGACGTCGATCGCCGAAGTGCTGAGCAACCTGTCGGCCAATGGCCAGGGCGCGCTGGGCTCGGGCTTCGCCGGCGCCTTCGCCGCCGGCGCCTCCGGCGTGTCGCTGCGCGGCCTGTCCGTCGGCCTGACGCTGGTGCTGGTCGATGGCCACCGCATGTCGCCGTATCCGCTGTCGGACGATTCGCAGCGCCAGTTCGTCGATGTGTCGTCGATTCCCTTCGACGCCGTCGAGCGCATCGAGGTGCTGAAGGAGGGCGCCTCGGCGCTGTACGGGTCCGACGCTGTCGCGGGCGTGGTCAACATCATCCTGAAAAAGGAATTCAAGGGCTTCAGTGCCAGCGCCGAGGTCGGCAATTCGCAGCACGGCGGCGGCAAGATGCACAAGGTGACGGCCACCGGCGGCATCGGCGACCTGGATACGGATGGCTACAACGCCTATGTCAGCGCGGAGTACCGCCATGCCGACCCGATCAAGGTGCACCAGCGCGAACAATACGGCTGGGCCAGCGGCGACTGGACCACGCGCGGCGGCCTGTCCGTGCTGCGCGGCGTGCCCAACGAGAGCAACAGTTTCCTGACGGCCGCCAGCAGTCCTTTCCTGTACAACCCGGCCACCGGCGTCAACAATCCGGCCAGCTACCAGTTCCTCGACCCCACCTGCAACTTCGTCAAATACCGCGCCGGCCAGTGCATGGTGCGCGACGAAGTATCGAACCTGCAGCCCGAGTCGGACCGGATGAGCGTGCTGGCCGGCTTCACGAAGAAGCTGGGCGAGGACTGGACGCTGGCGCTGAAAGCGTCGATGTTCCGGCGCGAAAGCACCAACGGCCGCGGCCTGACGAATGCCGTGGCATTCACGCCCAGCAATACCTTTGGCGGCTATACCGCGCTGGTGCCCGGGCAGCCGCCGCGCATCGTCAACGGCGTGCCCGATACCCGGATTCCGGCGGGCGGCATCAACCAGCTGGGCGCGCCGGCCCGGCTGTACGGGCTGATTCCCGGCGCGGGCTCGGCGGCGCAGCAGAACAATGAATCGACCGCGACGCGCTTCGCGGCCGACCTGAACGGCAGCTGGGGCGGCTGGGACATCGGCGCCGCCGCCGGCTACTCGAAGGTGAAGACCGAGTCGGTCTACAGCGGCTTCGTGAACCGCGTGGCGCTGTACAACGCGCTGCGCCGCGCCACCAACCCGTACAACCCGCTGGGCGGCAATTCCGCGGCGGACAATGCGGCGATCGTGCCGACTTTCGGCGACAAAGCAGAGTCCGAGCTGACCTTCGCCGAGGCGCACGCGCAGCGCGAGCTGGCCCGCCTGCCGGGCGGCGGCCCGCTGACATTCGCGGCCGGCCTCAGCTGGTACAAGAAGGAACTGAACGCGCCGCCGCCGGACCTGCTGGCGCAGGGCGTGGTCGGCAACGGCGCCGCCTATGTATTCGGCGACGAAACCAACACGGCCGCCTTCGCCGAGCTGAACGCGCTGCCGCTGCAGAACCTGGAGCTGAGCGCTTCGGCCCGCTATGACCACTACGACACGTACGGCAACTCGTTTACGCCGGGCGCGAAATTCAAGTGGAAGGCGCACCCGGCCCTGACGGTGCGCGGCACCTTCGCGCGCGGCTTCCGCGCCCCGAACGCAGCCGAATCGGGCATCTCGTCGTCCACCTTCTCGTTCAACGCGATCGACGATCCGATCCTGTGCGCGGACGGCGACCGCACCACGGCCGGCAACGTGCCATCCGCGTGCGGCTTCGTGCCCGCGTTCGTGCAGACGACGAATCCCGACCTGGAACCGGAAAAGTCGAAGTCGTTCACGCTGGGCCTGATCGTCGAGCCGGTGCGCAACCTGAGCGCCACGCTGGACTACTACAGCATCGAGGTGAAGAACCAGATCAACACGGAATCGGGCTTGCCCGACTTCGTGCCGGTGTACGCGCGCAATCCGGCGGTACCGATCGACATCGCCGACGGCAACGGCGGACTGGTCACCGGCGTGCCGCCGGTCGGCACGATCGCCTATGCCCAGTCGTCGTACGTGAACTCCGGCGGCGTGAAAACCACCGGCGTGGAACTGGACCTGAGCTACCGCTGGAACGCCGGCGACATCGGCAACTTCCGCACACAGCTGAGCCTTAACCACATGATCAGCTACAAGCTGGACCAGGTGGGCGTCGAATACGAACTGGCCGGCACGCATGGCCCGTCCGTGGTTTCCGGCAACACGGGCAATCCGAAGAACCGCGCCCAGCTAACCCTGGGCTACGAGAAGGGGCCGCTCACGCTGACCAGCACCTTCAACTGGACCGGTTCCTATAGCGGCCTGGACCCGTCGCTGGGCGTCAACGACTGCGCCGACATCGCCGGGAGCGTGGGCGGCCGCGCCTACTTCAACAACAACCCGAACGGCACGCCGCCGGAATACTGCAAGATCCGCTCGTTCATGTCGACCGACCTGAACGCCGTGTTCCGGGTGAACCGGAACCTGACGATCAAGGCCTCGATCCTGAACGCCTTCGACCGCCAGCCGCCGATCGACGTGGCAACCTACGGCAATGCCGGGCCGCAGACCGCGTACAACGCAACGCTGCACCAGGCCGGCGCGGTGGGCCGCTACTTCTCGCTCGGCGCCAGCTATACGTTCTGATCGGGAGCCATGGCGGCTTGGCCGCCATGTCCCACCGAAGGCGCCGCGGCGCCTTTTTTCATGGCCGCATCACATCCCGCCCCAGGCGGCGCTCAGCACGGCAAGCACCGCCAGCGCGGCCGTTTCCGTGCGCAGCACGCGCGGCCCGGCGGACAACGCCAGCGCACCGAACTGTCGCGCCAGTGCTTCCTCCTCGTCCGTGAAGCCGCCTTCCGGGCCGACCAGCAGCGTGACCGGCTGCGGCGCCTGGGCGCGGCTCCAGGCGGCCAGCGACCCGGTCGCGCGCGGGCTCAGCAGGATGCGCTGGCCGTCGGCGGGGCGCGCCAGCCATTCCTTCAGGTCCATCGGCCCGTCCAGGGCGGCCAGCCGGTTGCGCCCGCTCTGCTCGGCCGCGGCGACGATGACGCCCTGCCAGTGCTCGAGCTTTTTCTGCGCCCGCTCGGCCGACAGGCGCACCACGCAGCGCCGCGCGGCCAGCGGCTGCACGGCCGTGACGCCCAGTTCGACGGCTTTCTCGATGATCCAGTCCATTTTCGTGCCCTCGGGCAGCGCCTGGGCCAGCGTGACAGGGTAGGGCAGCTCGGCCTCGCGGCCATCGAATGCCTTGATCTCGGCCGTCGCGCGTTTCTTGCCGACCTCGACCAGCTCGGCCTCGTATTGCCCGCCGGTGCCATTGAACAGGGTCAGCGCATCGCCCGGCGCCAGCCGCACGACGTGGATGTGATGGGCGACTTCGGCCGGCAGGTCGAGCAACTGGCCGGTGGCGAGGGGGGCATCGATGTAGAAACGTGGCATCGTTATAAGAATAAGTCCAGAATGCACTGATTTTAAGCGCCGCCGCCGGCCTCTGGTAAAATAGCGGGCTACGCAGCCAAGGCGGTTTCAGCATGGTGGCAGTTCGGCAGTCCACCAGGTAGGGTACGTACCAGCGCTTTGATCAGCGCACTTACCAGCTCGAAACGGCTTGTAGCCCCCGGAATTCCAAACCTCCCGCACCAACTGATTATGAACGCTAAGCTTCCCCACACCCAGATGGCCAACGCGATCCGCGCGCTGGCGATGGACGCCGTCCAGAAAGCCAACTCCGGCCACCCAGGCATGCCGATGGGCATGGCCGAGATCGCCGTCGCGCTGTGGAGCGGGCACCACCGCCACAACCCGGCCAATCCGGACTGGGTCAACCGCGACCGCTTCCTGCTCTCCAACGGCCACGGCTCGATGCTGCACTACGCGCTGCTGCACCTGTCCGGCTACGACGTGTCGATGGACGACATCCGCGGCTTCCGCCAGCTGCACTCGAAGACGCCGGGCCACCCGGAAGTGGACATCACGCCGGGCGTGGAAACCACCACGGGCCCGCTGGGCCAGGGCCTGGCCAACGCGGTCGGCATGGCGCTGGCCGAGTGGCTGCTGGCGAACGAGTTCAACAAGCCGGGCCACGACGTGGTCGATCACTACACGTATGCGTTCGTCGGCGATGGCTGCCTGATGGAAGGCATCTCGCACGAAGTGTGCTCGCTGGCCGGCACGCTCGGCCTGCGCAAGCTGATCGCGCTGTATGACGACAACGGCATCTCCATCGACGGCAAGGTCGAAGGCTGGTTCACCGACGATACGCCGAAGCGCTTCGAAGCGTACGGCTGGAACGTGATCCGCGACGTGGACGGCCACGACGTGACCGCCGTCGATGCCGCCATCGAGCAGGCCAAGAAGGCCGACAAGCCGACGCTGATCTGCTGCAAGACCGTCATCGGCAAGGGTTCGCCGAACCTGCAGGGTGGCGACAAGGTGCACGGCGCCGCGCTGGGCGACAAGGAAATCGCCGCCGTCCGCGAATACATCAGCTGGGGCCACGAGCCGTTCGTCCTGCCGGAAGAAGTCACCACCGCCTGGAACTTCAAGGACAAGGGCGCTTCGTTCGAAACCGAATGGAACACGAAGTTCGACGCGTACGCCGCCGCATTCCCGGCTGAAGCCGCCGAGCTGAAGCGCCGCATGAACGGCGACCTGCCGGCCAACTTCGATGAAACGCTGAAGGCCGCGATCGCCACCTGCGTCGAGAAGAAGGAAACCATCGCCACCCGCAAGGCTTCGCAGAACGCGATCCAGGCCCTGTCGGCGGTGCTGCCGGAATTCCTGGGCGGCTCGGCCGACCTGACCAGCTCGAACCTGACCAACTGGAAAGAGTCGACCAACATCCGTTCCGGCAAGCCGGGCAACCACGTCAACTACGGCGTGCGCGAATTCGGCATGAGCGCGATCATGAACGGCGTGGCCCTGCACGGCGGCTACATCCCGTTCGGCGCTACCTTCCTGACGTTCTCCGACTACAGCCGCAACGCGCTGCGCATGGCCGCGCTGATGAAGCAGCGCTCGATCTTCGTGTTCACGCACGATTCGATCGGCCTGGGCGAAGACGGCCCGACCCACCAGTCCGTCGAGCACGTCTCGTCGCTGCGCCTGATCCCGAACCTGGACAACTGGCGCCCGGCCGACACCGTCGAATCGATGGTAGCCTGGGGCGAAGCGGTCAAGCGCAAGAACGGCCCGAGCACGCTGATCTTCTCGCGCCAGAACCTGCCGTACCATGAGCGCACCGAGCAGGCCATCGCCGACATCGCCAAGGGCGGCTATATCCTGTCCGACGAAGCCGATGCGAAAGTCGTGCTGATCGCCACCGGCTCGGAAGTGGAGCTGGCCGTCAACGCCGCCGCCGCGCTGAAGAGCGAAGGCATCCCGGCCCGCGTGGTGTCGATGCCGTCCACCGACGTGTTCGACCGCCAGGACGCGGCCTACAAGGCCAGCGTGCTGGGCAAGGGCATCCCGCGCGTGGCGGTGGAAGCCGGCGTGACCGACTTCTGGTACAAGTACGTGGGCCTGGAAGGCGCCGTCGTCGGTATCGACACCTTCGGCGAATCCGCCCCGGCCAGCGTGCTGTTCAAGCACTTCGGCTTCACGGTCGAGAACGTAGTGGCGAAAGCCAAAGCTGTAGTTAAAGCATAACCCTCGCTGCATAAAGAACCTCGCGCCCCACTCCTGTAGTGGGGTGTTGCATAATAAGAACCGTTTTTCTTTTATCAGGAGCATAGGTAATGACGATCAAGGTAGCAATCAACGGCTACGGCCGTATCGGCCGCAACGTACTGCGCGCTTTCTACGAAGGCGGCAAGAAGCAGGACATCCAGATCGTGGCCATCAACGACCTGGGCAATGCGCAATCGAACGCGCACCTGACCCGTTACGACACGGCCCATGGCAAGTTCAACGGCACCGTGGAAGTCGACGGCGATTTCATGATCGTCAACGGCGACAAGATCCGCGTGTTCGCGCAGCGCAATCCTGCTGAAATTCCATGGGGCGAGCTGGGCGTGGACGTCGTGCTGGAATGCACCGGCTTCTTCACCACCAAGGAAAAGGCTTCGGCCCACCTGAAGGGCGGCGCCAAGAAAGTCATCATCTCGGCACCGGGCGGCAAGGATGTCGACGCGACGATCGTCTTCGGCGTCAACGAAGGCGTGCTGAAAGCGTCGGACACCGTGATCTCGAACGCTTCGTGCACCACCAACTGCCTGGCCCCGCTGGTCAAGCCGCTGAACGATGCGATCGGCGTGGAAACCGGCCTGATGACCACCGTGCACTCGTACACCAACGACCAGGTGCTGACCGACGTGATGCATGAAGACCTGCGCCGCGCCCGTTCCGCCACCCAGTCGATGATCCCGACCAAGACCGGCGCCGCCGCCGCCGTTGGCCTGGTGCTGCCGGAACTGAACGGCAAGCTGGACGGCTTCGCCATCCGCGTGCCGACCATCAACGTGTCGCTGGTCGACCTGTCGTTCATCGCCAAGCGCGACACCACCGTCGATGAAGTCAACCAGATCATGAAGTCGGCCGCCGAAGGCGCGCTGGCAGGCGTGCTGACCTACCAGACCGAACCGCTGGTCTCGGTGGACTTCAACCACAACCCGGCATCGTCGAACTTCGACGCCACGCTGACGAAAGTCTCCGGCCGCCTGGTCAAGGTCTCGTCGTGGTACGACAACGAGTGGGGCTTCTCGAACCGCATGCTGGACACCACCGTCGCGCTGTTCAACGCGAAGTAATCGCTCCCGCAGCACCCGCAAAAAAGGCGCCTCGAGCGCCTTTTTTGTTGCCCGAAACCGGGGTCAGACCCCGAATTTGTGCAATGTTTCCTGAAACCGGGGTCTGACCCCGGTTTTGAGCAATGAAAAAAGCCCCGCCGGCGCGAGCCGGCGGGGCTTTGTCATGCGGCGTAAAGCTTAGAAGCTGTACGAAGCGCGCAGGTAGAACGTGCGGCCGATCGCCGAGGCGAAGCGCGGGTCGTAGCCGGCCTGGAAGGTGTCTTCCTGGTAGGACAGCGGCGGGTCGCGGTCGAACATGTTGCGCACGCCGAACGTGACGGCGTAGCCTTTCGGCTGCGTCCACGACAGGTAGCCGTCGATCGTGGTGTACGACGCCACGCGGTGGTTCTCTTCGAAGGCGTTGTCCGCGTCCAGGTAGCCGGACTTGTGGTTCGCGGTCAGGCCGGCACCCAGCTGGCGCAGGTTCCAGCGCACGTTGGCGGTGTTCTGCCAGCGGAACACCGGGCCGATGCCGCGGTAGGCGCCCAGGCGGTCGATCCATTCGCCGCCTTGCGACGTCTGGTACTTGAAGCCATGCACCCAGGTGCTGTTCAGCGCGAAGTTGTACGTGCCGAAGTCACCCGTGCGCAGGCGGTACTGGGCAGCCAGGTCCACGCCGTGGGTCTTGATGTCGCCCAGGTTCTGCGTGCGCAGGTCGACGTAGCCGCAGTTGGCCGGCGTGACGCACTGCGAACCGTCGATCGACAGGTTGCCGGCCGCGTTGCGGTGGTACAGGGCCGCGTACTTGGCGCCGTTGGCGAACACGTCATCCTCGGACAGGCCGTCGATCTGGTGTTCCAGCTTGATGGCCCACAGGTCGGCCGACAGCGTCAGGTTCTTGACGCCTTCGTAGACGATGCCCAGCGTGGCGTTCTTCGATTCTTCCGGATCCAGGTTCTGGTTACCGCCCTCCAGTTTCTGGAATTGCACGCGGCAGTTGGTGGCCGAGCCTTTACCCGGGATCGGCGTGCCGTTCGGGCAGTTCACCGGATCGTTTTGGGTGGAGGTGTTGGTGTACGTCTGCGAAGCGTTGATCTCGTACAGCGACGGCGCGCGGAAGCCGGTCGAATACGAACCGCGTACCAGCACTTCCGGTGCCGGTTGCCAGCGGAAGCTGAACTTCGGATTGGTGCTGTTGCCGAAGTCGCTGTACTTGTCGTAGCGCACGGCGGCCGTCACGTCCAGCGTCTTCAGCAGCGGCACGTTCAACTCGCCGTAGGCGGCGTACACGGTGCGCGAACCTTCGTTGTGGGCGGTCGGGTCGATACCCGTGCTGGCCACCACTTTCTCGGCGTACTCGGTGTTCGATGCCTGCACGAAGTGCTCGCGGCTTGCCACGGCGCCGATCGCCAGCGCGGCGGCACGGCCCGCGCCCAGCCAGTCGGCCAGTTCGCGGCTGGCGTTCACGTCGAAGGTCTTGGTGGTGCCCTTGGCGTTCTGGATGTTGCCGTTCAGGGCGGCGGAGTGGATCAGGTCCAGGCCGGCCGCGGTCTGCTCGCCGAACGGGTTGATCACGCCATCGAGCACACCCTTGGTGATGATGTCGCCGTTGCTGTAGCCATTCAGGTTCACCTTCACCTTGTTCTCGTTGTACGACAGGGCGGTCTGGTAGTCCCAGCCAGCCACCTTGCCGGACAGCGAAGCGACGAAGCGCTGCTGGCGGTTGATGTTTTCGTCGGCGCGCGAGCCACCCGGCAGGTTACGCCACATCACGTTGATGTAGCCGGGCTCGGCGCCTTCCGGCAGGCCGGATTCGCCGATGAATTCCGGATCGAGCAGGATGTTCGGCGTCACGCCGCCCGGGTTGCCCGGGTAGTAAGGATTGAGCGCACCATTGGTCAGCGTGCGGTTCATGATCAGGCCGCCGTACGGCACCGGCGCGATCGCGCTTTCCACCTTGCTGCGGCTGATCAGGTATTCCAGGCCCAGCTCATGGTTGTTCGGCAGCTTCAGCGTGCCCTTGAACAGGCCGGTGGCGCGCTCCGAGCGCGGCACGTAGTCGACGAAGCTCGACGTCGTCATCCTGCAGCTGGTGCCATTCGTTACCAGGTTCGGCGAGCTGGTGCAGTCCGGCGCGGCCGGGTTGCCGGCATCGCCTTCCTGGTAGTAGTTGGCCGGGCTGGTGGAACCGGACAGGCCGCCGGCATAGCGCGTGTTGAAATCACGGTCCAGGCCGCCGATGGCGCGCTGTTTCTGGAAGTCGCCCATGGCGAAGAAGTTCCAGCCATCCGTGTCCAGGTCGCCGAAGCCCAGGCCGATATTGCTGTTCAGGCCCTGGCCGCCCTGGTGGTGCGGCGAATCGCCACCCACGGTCACGACGCCGCCGGTAAAGTCTTTCTTCGTGATGAAGTTGATGACACCACCCACCGCGTCCGAACCGTACAGCGACGATGCGCCGTCGCGCAGCACTTCCACGCGCTCGATCGCCGCGAACGGGATCATGTTCAAGTCCGGCGCCGAGCTGTCGAACGCATTGTTGGCCAGGCGGCGGCCGTTCAGCAGCACCAGCGTCTTGTTCTGGCCGATACCGCGCATGTCGGCAAACGAGGCGCCGCCGGTGCCCAGGCCCACGACCTGGCTGGTGCCCTGGGTGGCCTGCATCGCGGAAACGGTGGACAACACTTGTTCCACGGTCGTGATGCCTTCCGCCCTCAACTGGTCCATCTTGACCACGGTGATGGGAACGGCGGTTTCGGCATCGATGTGCTTGATCGCAGAGCCGGTAACCTGTACGCGCTGGATCGGCTGATCCGTGGTTTGTGCCAATGCCGGCACGGCGATCATGCCCGCGAGCCCTGCCGCGCAGATCAGCCTGATCGAATGGGAGAGTGTTGTTTCTTTAATCATTGTAAGTTCCAGTGTCATGGTTCGCACGCGCGCGTCGCGGGGTTGTGCCCTGTTGGCGCGATCGCACATGAAACACTGTCACATTACTTTGAGTCAACAATAATTCAACTTCCAGCGCAATATTCATGTTTCATACAACATGCTTGTAAATTTTTGATATGAAACATCCAGAAATGTAGTAAGAGGATTGCCGCGACCGAACATTATTTTCCGTACTCTCATTTTGCGTTCGCCGGCCGCTGCACCATGGAAGTCGCCAGCCAGCCGGAAAGCAGCCGGCGGTGACGAAAAAAGCGTTCCCCGGCAGCGCCGCGGAACGCTTCAAGGCCGGGCCAAATTACAGGCTGAGGCGCAGGCCGGCGTAGTAGCGGCGGCCGATAGGGTCGTAGGTGCCGGCGACGGTTTCAGCCCCGGTGTCGCTGCCGGGCAGGCCGGAGACGATCGGCGGCGGCTTCGTGTCGAAGGCGTTGTCGATGCCGAGGTACAGCTCCCATTTCTTGCTGAACTCGTACGAGAGCTGGAAGTCCTGGTAAGTCTTCGCACCGACCCGCACGCCGTTGCGGGGAATCTCGAACTGGGCCAGGAACTGGTCGTCCAGCGCCGCCTTGCCGATATAGGTGGTGGTGCCGTTGATGCTCCACGGGCCCCATTGATAGCCCAGGTTCAGCGTGGCCCGGTTCTTCGCCGCGGAATCGACTTCGCCAGCCCAGTAGTCCCGCTTCGCGCCCGGCGTGGGCACGTCATAGCCTTCGCGCAGCCACGTCCAGGCAAAGCGGCTGGAGAGCCGCCCCGGTCCCACCCGGTCGGCCCACGAGACCGTCACGTCGACGCCTTCGGTGGCCACGCCGCCGCTGTTGCTGACCAGCGAATCGATGTACTCCAGCGAGCCGGCGCTGTTGCCGCCGACCTGCGTGGGGCGGCGGATGATCACGTTGCACAGCGAGCCGTCGCCGCCGTAGCAGTTCTCCAGCGCGAACTGGCGCGGCATGAACACCAGCGCATCGTCGATCTTGATGTCGAAGTAGTCCACCGTGAACGCGAAGTTCCGGATCGCGGGGATCGAGCGGGGCGTCCACACGAAGCCGAGCGTGGTGGACCAGCCTTTCTCGGCTTGCAGGTTCGGATTGCCGCGGTCGTAGCCGCTGATGCCCTGCAGGTCGGACTGGTTCAGAGTGAATGCGCCATTGGCCGCGATGTTCTCCATCACGCCGGGGGCGGCCCGGCACGCGGCATCGCGCGTGCCCTGCGACGACGCGGTCACGCCTTCGCAGGGGTCCACGATATCGCCGGGGAAGGTCTGTTGTGGTGGCTGGAACAGTTCGTTGATGTTCGGTGCGCGGGTCGACAGCGCGCGCGTGGCGCGGAACTTCAGGTCGCTGACGGGCGACCATTCCACGCCCGCGTTCCAGCTGCTGGCATAGCCGACCGTCGAATAGTTCCCGCGGCGGAAGGCACCGGTAAAGTCCAGTGCGCGCGCGAACGGCTTGTCCTTCAGGACCGGCACGCGGATCTCGGCGAACAGTTCCTTCACGTTGAAGTCGCCGAACGTCGGCGGCAGCTCGTTGCCGCCATTCAGGCCGGCCTGGGTCAGCGCATCGGGCACGGCGCTGGATTCCTCGCCGCGCCACTCGAAGCCGGCCGCGAAGCCCACCGCACCCGCCGGCAAGTCGAAGATATCGCCGGTGATGGAGCCGCCGGCCAGTTTCTGCGTGATCTGCGTTTCCAGGCTGCCCGGCGCGCCCACGTACTTCAGCGCTTCCGGCGAAATCGTGCCGTAGCCGAACACGTTGATCGGCACGCAGCCCTGCAGGCGGGCGTTCGCGTCGCGGCAGATCGTCTCGGTGCGGTTGCCGTTGTTGTTGTCGTCGTCCACGTCCTGGATGGCTTCCAGCGCGCTGCGGAAGTTCAGCACGTTGACCTGGCCCGTCGAGCTTTGCGCTTCCTTGGTCTGCCCGTAGGCCACGAAGGCTTCGTAGTTCCATTCGCGCACCAGGTTGAAGCTGCCCTTGACGCCGCCGGCAAGGCGGAAGGTGTCGCGGTTGGCCTGGGCGCTGCGCGTGCCCACCTCGGACATGCGGCGCGTGAAGTAGTAGTCGCGCAGGCCATCGCCATCGGTGTCGCTGATGCGGTCGTACAGGTATTGCGGCACGATCGGATTGCGGCGCAGCGTGCCGTCGACGAGGAACTCGGCCGGTACCGCGCCGCCCGTGGCGGGATAGACGTCTTCCGCGCCCAGTGCGAAAGGTTCGATCCGCGTGGCCACGCGGGTAGCCGCGTAATTCCCTTCGAAGAACAGCGAATGCTTGTCGTCGAGCGCCAGGTTGCCCGTGGTGGCCAGCAGGTAGCGTTCCGTCGGCACGGCGATCGAGCGGTATTCCGAGCGGTTGAAGCCGGTGGCGGCTTCGGTGTCCGAGCCGTTCGTGTTCCACGGGATCACATTGCCGGCGCGGTCATACGTGTAGCTGCCTTCGTCATGGAAGAAACGGCCCTGCGGCGCGAAGCTGGAGTAGAACGGGCGGTCCACCAGGAACAGGTCGGTGGGATCGTTCTGCGAATTCTGGTCCACCGCGGTGGCCGGCCGGTCCTTCGAGTAGACCGCACCCTGCTTGCTGTAGCCGAAGTGCGTCATGATGTTGCTGGTGCCTTCGCCATTGCTGACGCCCCATGTCAGCGAGAATTTCTTGCGCGTGTCGTCGTGCTTCGTGCTCTGGCCGCCCTGGGCATCGAGGATCAGGCCGTTGAAATTGCGCTTGGTGATGATGTTGACGACGCCGGCCACGGCATCGGAACCGTAGGTGGACGACGCGCCGCCCGTCAGCATGTCGACGCGCTCGATGAAATCGGTGGGAATGACGTTCAGGTCGACGGCGGACTCGCCCGGCATGCCGGCCACGAAGCGGCGGCCATTGAGCAGCACCAGCGTGCGCGCCGTGCCCAGCGAGCGCAGGTCGACGGTCGATACGCCGCCGCTCGATGTCAGGAAATTCGAGTTCGTGCGGCTGACCGTGGGCGTCCCCAGCGTGGGGTTCTTCAGCAGCAGTTCCTGCAGGTTCGTGACGCCGGAGGCGGCGATGTCGGCCGCCGTCAGCACCTGTAGCGGAGACGCCGCTTCGGCACCGGGCGCCCGGATGCGCGAACCCGTCACCTGCACCGTCTGCATCGGCCCTTGCTGCGCGGTTTGCGCGGGGGCCGCCTGGAGCGGCGCCTGCTGGTCCTGCGCCTGTGCGGTCATGCCCACCATTACGCCGCCGAGGCACATCAGGCGGACCGATTGCGAAAGTGATCGTTCTCTCATGCTCTCTGCTCCCTGGTTGGTCGAAGGTCGGCGCAGCGGGCCGATAAAACATTCTTTAGCCAGGGAAGCAAAAACTACCAATAACTTTCAATACAACAGGCACCGATGTGTGGAATGTACAACGGATCCTCTTGAAGGCCAGCAATTGTTCGGCAAGGGCATCGGAACAGGCCGTGATGCAAGCTTCAATGCTGGCCGGCCTGATCCGCGCCCGCATTTACGCGATATCACCCTCGCCGAACAGCGTCCGCCACAGCCGCGTCACGTTTTCCGCATGGAGCGCCACGCGCGCCGGATCGACATGCGACTGCTCGCCGCCCTGCAGCCGGATCTGGTGCTGCAGCTTGCGCATCGCCCGGTAGGCGTCGCCCACCTGCGCGGCCAGTTCGCCATCGATCAGGCCCAGGTCGGCAAACATGCGCAGCAGCGCGATATTGCCCCGGTTGGCCGTCAGCTCGCGGTGCTGGCCCGAATGCTGGAGCACCAGGTACTGCACGATGAATTCGATGTCGATCATGCCGCCGGCATCCTGCTTCAGGTCGAAGCTGGCCGGCCGGCTCGGGTAGGCGTCGTGCATGCGGCGGCGCATCGCCAGCACTTCCTGCCTGAGCTCTTCGCCTGTCACGCGCGGCTGCCGCAGCACATCGCAGCGGATTTCCTCGAAACGCTGGCCGATCCCGACATCGCCGGCGCAGAAGCGGGCACGGGTCAGCGCCTGGTGCTCCCACACCCAGGCCGACTGCTTCTGGTAGCGCTCGAAGGCGCCGACCGACGACACCAGCATGCCGCTGGCGCCATCGGGCCGCAGCGCCGTGTCGATGTCGAACAGGATGCCGGCCGGCGTGTGCGTGGTCATCCACGTGATGAAGCGCTGCGCCAGCTTGGCGTACAGGCCGGGGGCTTCCTGGTCGTCGTCGTCGTACAGGAAGATCACGTCCAGGTCGGAGACATAGCCCAGTTCCTTGCCGCCCAGCTTGCCGTAGGCGATCACGGCGAAGCGGGGCACGTCGCGGTGGCGTTTCGCGACCGTGCGCCACGCGGCCTGGATCACCGCGGCCACGATCACGTCGGCCAGCGCGGACAGGTGGTCGGCCAGCTTTTCCACCGTCAGGTCGCCGGCCAGGTCTTGCGCCAGCAGGTGGAACAGCTGCGCATGGTGCACTTCGCGCAGGATGTCGAGCTGGCGCTCCGTATCGCCCTCGTAGACGGCCAGCTGGCCATCCAGGTCCTGCGCCAGCGCCACCGGGTCGAACACGGCGGTGCGGATGCGTTCGTCCAGCAATTCATCGAGCAGGATCGGGTGCTGGGTCAGGAACGTGGCCGCCCAGGCGCTGGCATGCATCATGTCGATCACGCGCGCCAGCGTGTGCGGATATTCGGTCAGCAGCGACAGGTACGAGGAACGGCGCGCGATCGCTTCCAGGAAATCGAGCAGGCGGCCCAGCGTGCCCAGCTGCGTGCCCACCGGGTTGTTCTCGGCCGCGCGGGCGATGCGGGGCAGGGCGGCGTTGATCAGCGCCACGAACAGCTGGCGGCTCGCTTCCGGCATCGACTGCACGCGCGGCGCCTGCCACGTGGCGATCAGCCGGCGCGCCGCGGCGGATGGATTGTCGTAGCCCAGGCTGGCGAAGCGCGATTCGATCGCCTCGAAATTGTCCGGGTCGGCGCATTCGTTGCTGGTGGCGGGATCGATTTCCTCGTCGCTGCCCTTGTCGGCGAACATCGCGTCGAACTGCTCGGCCACGAAGCGCCGGTGGCCTTCGAGTTCGGCCAGCAGGGTGGCCGCGTCGGCCAGGCCCATCATGCGCGCCACCGTTTCGCGGTCGGCCTCGTTCGGCGGCAGCGTGTGGGTCTGCGCGTCTTCCAGGTATTGCAGGCGGTGTTCCAGGTTGCGCAGGAAGGTGTACGACGCCAGCAGGCGTTCGACGATGTCCGCCGTCAGCAAACCCTTGTCGGGCAATTGCCGCAGCGTGGCGCGGGTGGAGCGGTCGCGCAGGCTGGGGTCGCGCCCGCCGCGGATCAGCTGGAACACCTGGGCCAGGAATTCGATCTCGCGGATGCCGCCGCGGCCCAGCTTGACGTTGTGGCTGCGCTCCGGGTGCAGCCGTTCCTGCCGGTTGACCTCGGCGCGGATCTGCATGTGCATGGTGCGGATCGCGTCGATCACGCCGAAGTCCAGGTAGCGGCGGAAGCAGAAGGGCCGCACGATCGCGTCCAGCGCGGCGATGTCCTCGGCGCGGCCCGTCACGGCGCGCGCCTTCACCCACGCATAGCGTTCCCACTCGCGGCCCTGCACGATCAGGTATTGCTCGACCATGCCCAGGCTGGCCGCCAGCGGGCCCGAGCCGCCGTTCGGGCGCAGCGCCATGTCGACGCGGAAGGTGAAGCCGTCCTCGGTGATCTCGGCGATCGCCGCGATCAGCTTCTTGCCCAGCCGGACGAAATACTCGTGGTTCGACAGCACGCGCTGGCCCGGCGCCGTGGGCACCGTGTCGCCGTCTTCCGGATAGACAAAGATCAGGTCGATGTCGGACGACACGTTCAGCTCGAAGCCACCCTGCTTGCCCATCGCCAGCACGATCAGTTCCTGGGCCACGCCGGATTCGGCCCCCGTCGGCACGCCATGCGCCGCGCGCATCTCCGCATCGAGTTCGGCCAGGTGCGTGCGGATCGCGAAATCGGCCAGCCGCGTCACCGCCGTCACCACTTCGTTCAGGTCGGCCAGCCCCTCCAGGTCGCGCCGGATCAGGCCGGCGATCAGCAGGTTGCGCAGGCGGCGCATGCCGCGCACCGCCGGCAGCGCGCCCCCTTCCCGTTCCACGGCCAGCAGGGCGGCCAGGTCCGCGCTGTCCAGCGGCTGCTGCACCAATGAATCGATCTTCGCCTGGCGGTCGGGCGCGGCGGCCAGCCAGCGCTGGTAGAAACGGCTGCTGGAGACTTCAGAGACTTGAGATGGCATGAAAGGACTTCGTAACGTTGTGTAATGGTCAGCTTCGTGCGGGCTAGTTTAACCGGGCCTTGGGGTAGAATGGGCACCCCTTGCGCCCTCAGGGGTATCTGGCGAGCGATTGACGACCGATTGGCAAGCGATTAGCAAGCGATTCGCCACTGGTTGACAGCGGATCGCGGCATGAAAGCGTGAAAAACCAGGCATTTCATGCGTCGCGCCATTGCCGGAGCCGCCTGGGGCACGGGAACCGACATTTATTTTTGCCGTTGGCGTTGTTTCCGCGGCTGATCCAGGGATTGTGTGTTGACGGAACAAACGGCAGAGAAAGAGCTGACAGGCGAGGGGCCGCTGGTGGCGCGCTGGCACCGTCTCCAGGCCGCTTACCGCCTGTGCAACCTGGCCACCCACCATGTGCTGGGCTTCACGATCAAGCTGGTGCTGGTCGTGTATTTCGCGCTGGCGCTGCTGTTCCTCGCGATGCGCTGGGCCGTGCTGCCCAATATCGACCACTACAAGGACGATATCGAACGGCTGGCCAGCCGCGCCGCCGGCAACCCCGTCACGATCGAACGCATCTATGCTTCCTGGTCCGGCCTGCGCCCGACGCTGTTTCTGGGCGACGTGGTATTGCGCGACGGCACCGGCCGGCAGGCACTGCGGCTGCCCAGCGTCGCCGCCACGCTTTCCTGGTGGAGCCTGGCGTCGCTCGGCGTGCGCTTCGAATCGCTGGAACTGATCCGGCCCAACCTGGACGTGCGGCGCGATGCCGACGGCAAGCTCTACGTGGCCGGCGTGCTGCTCGATCCCAGCCGCAAGGACGATGGCCGGGGCGCCGACTGGCTGCTGTCGCAGCGCGAGATCGTGATCCGCGAAGGCCGGCTGGCCTGGACGGACGCGCTGCGCGGTACCGAACCGCTGGCATTGCAGGACGTGCACGTGGTGCTGCACAACAGCTGGGGCCGGCATCGCTTCGCCATCAGGGCCACGCCGCCGCGCGCGCTGGGCGGCACGCTCGACGTGCGCGCCGACTTCCGGCAGCGGGCCTTCACGCAGCACGCGGCCGACGTCAAGCGGTGGCGCGGCACGCTGTATGCCGCCGTGAAAGGTGCCGACCTGGCCGCGTGGCAGCCGCACCTGCCGTCGCCGCATGACGTGGCATCCGGCCGCGGCAGCCTGCGCGCCTGGTTCGACATCGACCGCGCCCGCCTGACGGGCGTGACCGCCGACGTGGCGCTGGAGGACGTGGTCGCCACGCTGGGCCGCGACCTGCCGCGGCTGGACGTGGCCGCCCTGGCCGGACGGATCGAATTCAGCGAGGACAAGGCGCCGCGCGGCGCCGACCGCAACGCGCCGTTCGGCGCCTATGGCCACCGCGCCAGCGTCACCGGCCTCACGCTGCGCACCCGCGACGGTGCCGCGCTGGCGCCCACCACGGTGGCCGAGCGCACCACGCCGGCCACGAAAAAGCGCCCGGCGCGCACCGAGGTCACGGCGCCGGCGCTGGACCTGCAGGCGCTGGCTTCGCTGGCCACGCGGCTGCCGCTGCCGGCCGCGCAGCGCGGCTTGCTGGCCGACCTGGCGCCGCGCGGGCGGGTGGAGAACCTGCGCGCCGAATGGCAGGGGCCGTTGTCGGCGCCGGCCGCATGGCGTGTCAAGGCGGACTTGCGCGAGCTCGGCATCGCGCCGCTGGCCGCACGCGCGGCCGTCGCGGCAAGCAGCAAGGCCCCGGCGCTGCCGGCCATCCCGGCCCTGCCTGGATTCGACAAGCTGTCCGGCACGATCGATGCCCGCGCCGATGGCGGCAGCGTCGTGCTCGATGCGCCGGGGCTGGTGCTCGACATGCCGGCCTGGTTCGAGACCGCCCGGATGCCGTTCAAGAAGCTGTTGCTGGACGCGTCGTGGGCGCGCGATGCGGACGGCCTGCGTGTCGACCTGGGCCAGCTGGAATTCGACCAGGACGGCCTGACGGGCGCGCTGTCCGGCAACCACCGCGTGCCGGCCGGGAAGGATGGCAAGCTGGCCGGCCCCGGCATCGCCGACATCCGGGGCAAGCTCGATGGCTTCACGATCAACCGCATCGGCCGCTACCTGCCGATCGCCACGCCGCCGCACCTGAAGACCTGGCTCACCGGCGCGCTGGAAGGGGGCAGCGCGCACGACGTGTCCGTGCGGCTGGGCGGCGACCTCGCGCATTTTCCGTTCGCGGCCGACACGCCGGATTTCGGCAAGGGCGAATTCCGCATCGCCGGGCGCATCCGCGATGGCAAGCTGAACTACGAGCCCTCGCACTTCGCGCCGGACGGCAAGTCGCCGCTGTGGCCGCAGGCCGAGCAGATCCAGGGCAGCTTCGTGTTCGAGCGGGCGCGCATGGAGATCCGTGGCGATACCGCGAAGACGGGCAATGTCAACCTGGCCAACGTGAAGGCCGTCATCGCCGACCTGATCCACCACGACAGCGTGCTGGAAATCGACGGCAACGCGGCCGGCGCCATGAGCGACTACCTGCGCTACGTGGCCAACAGCCCGGTGCTGGCATGGATCGGCCACTTCACCGACCAGACCACGGCCACCGGCAATGCGAAGCTGGCCCTCAAGCTGAACCTGCCCCTGAACCGGCTGCGCGAGAGCAAGGTCAACGGCACGCTGCAATTGCAGGGCAACGACGTGACCCTGTGGCACGACATGCCGCCCGTGCTGCTGGCCACCGGCAAGATCGAGTTCAACGAACACGGTGTCAACCTGAACGGCCTGAACGGCACGCTGCTGGGCGGCCAGCTGGCGGTCGGCGGCGGTACCCAGCGCGACGGCACGATCGCCGTGCGCATCGGCGGCAACGTCACGGCCGAGGGCCTGCGCCGCACCTGGCCATCGCCGGCGATGCAGCGGCTGGCCCGGCACATCGACGGCAGTACCCGCTATAACGGCCTGATCACGGCGCACAACCACCAGTACCAGGTCGTGGTCGAATCGCTGCTGACCGGCGTCGCGCTGGATTTCCCGGCGCCGCTGGCGAAGAATGCGGCGGATGCGCTGCCGGTGCACTTCGTGCTGAACGGCGCCGCCACGGATGAATCCGGGCTGGCGCGCGACGAGATTCGCATTTCGCTCGGCAACACGGTGGCGGCCTACTACCAGCGCCAGCGGCAAAACCGCGGGCAAGAACGCGGCACCTGGCAGCTGGTACGCGGCGGCATCGGCGTGCACACGCCCGCGCCGGAGCCGGACAGCGGCATGGCGCTGAATGTCAGCATGAAATCGCTGAACGTGGATGAATGGCTGGCGCTGGGCACCGATATCGCCGGCGCGGGCGGCACCGGCGAGAGTAGCGGTAACAGCAGCGGTAACAGCGGCGGTGCCGGTACCGGTGGCGAAGGCATCAACCTCACGCAGTACATCGTGCCGGAAACGATGGCGGCGCGCGCCGATGAACTGATCCTGGCCAGCCGCAAGCTCGACGGCGTGGTGCTGGGCGCCACGCACCGTGGCGGCACCTGGCAGGCCAACATCGATTCGAAGCAGGCCAACGGCTACATCACGTGGGCCGAATCGCCCACCGGCCGCGGTCTGGGCAAGGTGACGGCCCGCCTGTCCAGCCTCATCATTCCTGAATCGGCGGCGGGCGACGTGAAGGACATGCTGGAACGCTCGGCCACGTCGCCGGCGATCCCGGCGCTCGACATCGTGGCCGAGCGTTTCGAGCTGTTCAACCGGCCGCTGGGAAGCCTGGAACTGCAAGCCTATAATGCGCTGATCACCTCGTCGCGCGAATGGCGCGTGTCGAAGCTGGCGCTGGTCAATGCCGACGGCGCGCTGCACGGCACCGGCCGCTGGGTCAGCCGCGGCGCCCGCCAGGAGAACAGGAACGACAGCAGGAACGACAGCAGGAACGACGAGCGGCACAACACGGCGCTCAATTTCAACCTGGAGATCCATGACGCGGGCAAGCTGCTGGAACGCTTCGGCTTCGCCGACACGGTGAAGGGCGGCAAGGGCAAGCTGTCCGGCGATATCGCGTGGAAGGGGCTGCCGTACTCGCTGGACATTCCCACTCTGTCCGGCAAGCTGGACCTGAACGTGGAAAAGGGCCAGTTCCTGAAGCAGGACCCGGGGGCGGCGAAACTGCTGGGCGTGCTGAGCCTGCAGGCCCTGCCGCGGCTCCTGAAATTCGATTTCAACGACGTGTTTTCGCAGGGGCTGCAATTCGACGGGCTCACGGCCGGCGCCCAGATCGACCGCGGCATCGTGAAGACGGACAACCTGAAGATGCACGGCGTGCAGGCCACCGTGCTGATGGCGGGCACGGCCGACATCGCCAACGAATCGACCAACCTGCACGTGGTGGTGATCCCGGAGCTGAACTTCGGCACCGCGCCGCTGGTCTATGCGCTGGCCGTCAATCCCGTGATCGGGCTGGGCAGTTACCTGGCCCAGCTGTTCCTGTCGCAGCCGATGATGAAGGCGCTGACCTACCAGATGCAGGTGACGGGGCCGTGGAAGGCGCCCGTCATCACCAAGCTCGACAGCAACAAGCTTGAACCTGACAAGCTCGACCCCGACAAGCTCGATCCCAGCAAGCTCGCCACGCCGGACCTGCCGGCCACCACCCGAACCCAGTGAGGACATGATGACTTCCGTTGCCAACTTCGTTGCCGCCGTCCAGATGGTTTCCACGCCCGACGTGGAAGAAAACATCGCCACCGCCCGCCGCCTGGTCGCGCAGGCCGCCGGGAACGAAGCCGGGCTCGTCGTGCTGCCCGAGTACTGGCCGATCATGGGCATGACCGATACCGACAAGGTGGCCGTGGCCGAACAGCTCGGCAGCGGGATCATCCAGCAGACCATGGCCGACCTGGCGCGCACGCACGGCGTCTGGCTGTTCGGCGGCACGCTGCCGCTCGTCAGCGGCGAGGCCGGCAAGGTGCTCAACACCACGCTCGTGTTCGATCCCGCCGGCGAGCAGGTGTCGCGCTACGACAAGATCCACCTGTTCGGCTTTGCCAACGACAGCGAATCGTACGACGAGGCGCGCACCATCGTGCCGGGCAAGCATGTCGGCACGGTCGAGACGGGCGCCGGCAAGGTGGGCATGGCGATCTGCTACGACCTGCGTTTCCCGGAACTGTTCCGCGCGATGGGGCCGGTGGACCTGATCGTGGTGCCCGCCGCGTTCACCTACACCACCGGCGCGGCCCATTGGGACACGCTGCTGCGCGCCCGCGCCATCGAGAACCAGTGCTACGTGCTGGCGGCGGCGCAGGGCGGCACTCACGTCAACGGCCGCCGCACCTGGGGCCGCAGCCAGCTGATCGACCCCTGGGGCGAGGTGCGCGCGATCATCGAGGAAGGCGAGGGTGTCGTCGGCGGGCTGGTCGACCGCGAGCTGATCGACAGCGTGCGGCAGAAGCTGCCGGCGCTGCGGCACAGGACGATGTAAGGCGCATGCAGGTAAAGCGCACACCATGCGGGGGCGGGGTGGCGGCGGCCGTGCCACGAATCCACTACAATGACAGCCAGTCATAGCTCGGGAAATTCAACATGAAACCATTCGAACCGAACCTTTCTTCGCTGGCCGTCGCGCGCGACGTCCTGCTGACCCCGTTCGGCCTGGACGAAGCCAAGCTGATCAAGACGCTCGGCACCATGTTCACGCACAAGGTCGACTACGCCGACCTGTACTTCCAGTTCACCAAGAACGAAGGCTGGAGCCTGGAAGAAGGCATCGTCAAGACCGGCAGCTTCTCGATCGACCAGGGCGTCGGCGTGCGCGCCGTGTCCGGCGAGAAGACGGCGTTTTCGTACTCCGACGAGATTTCCGAAGCGGCGCTGCTCGACGCGGCGGCCGCCACGCGCACCATCGCGCGCGTCGGCGCCGGCAAGATCAAGGTGGCCGGCAGCCTGGCCCAGCAGGGCGGCCGTTCGCTGTACCTGCCGAACGACCCGCTGGCGTCGCTCGACGCCGCCGCCAAGGTGAAGCTGCTCGAGCGGGTGGAAAAAATCGCCCGCGCCAAGGATCCCCGCGTGGTGCAGGTGATGGCCGGCCTGGCCGGTGAATACGACGTGGTGCTGGTGGTGCGCAGCGACGGCGTGCTGGCCGCGGACATCCGCCCGCTGGTGCGCGTGTCGGTCACCGTCATCGTCGAGCAGAATGGCCGGCGCGAGATGGGCTCGTCCGGTGGCGGCGGCCGCTACGACTACGGCTACTTCACCGACGAGCTGCTCACGCAATATGCGGAAGATGCCGTGAAAGGCGCGCTGGTGAACCTGGATTCGCGCCCGGCACCGGCCGGCCCGATGACCGTGGTGCTGGGCCCGGGCTGGCCCGGCATCCTGCTGCACGAAGCGATCGGCCACGGCCTGGAAGGCGACTTCAACCGCAAGGGTTCGTCCACCTTCTCCGGCCGCATCGGCGAGCGCGTCGCGGCCAAGGGCGTCACGGTGGTCGACGACGGCACGCTGCAGGACCGCCGCGGTTCGCTGAACATCGACGACGAGGGCAATCCCACCCAGTGCACCACGCTGATCGAGGACGGCATCCTGCGCGGCTATATCCAGGACACGCTGAACGCGCGGCTGATGAAGATGCCGGTGACGGGCAATGCCCGCCGCGAATCGTTCGCGCACCTGCCGATGCCGCGCATGACGAACACCTACATGCTGGCCGGCGACAAGGACCCCGCGGAAATCCTCGCTTCGGTGAAGAACGGCCTGTACGCGGTGAACTTCGGCGGCGGCCAGGTCGACATCACGAACGGCAAGTTCGTGTTCTCGGCCAGCGAAGCCTACATGATCGAAGACGGCAAGATCACCTACCCGGTGAAGGGCGCCACGCTGATCGGCAACGGCCCCGACGTGCTGAACCGCGTATCGATGATCGGTAACGACATGAAGCTCGACCCCGGCGTGGGCGTGTGCGGCAAGGAAGGGCAGAGCGTGCCGGTGGGCGTCGGCCAGCCGACCCTGCGGCTCGACGGCGTCACCGTCGGCGGTACCGCGTAAGCGCGTTTCGCTCCACACAAAAAAGGCGCCTCCCGGCGCCTTTTTTGTTGTTGGATGCGGAAGAGTCCCTATTTTTGGGTTCCTGGTTCTTGACTTCGCCCGCGACCCGGCATGCATGCAGGTACCCCCGAAGCAACCCCTGGGGTCAGACCCGGCGGGTCCGACCCCGGCTTCTGCCGTTGGGGTATGAAGCGCCAGGGTCCGGTCAGAACGTGTACGAACCCCGCAGATACAGCGCCCGCCCGATCGGGTCCGTATAGCGCGGGTCGTAGCCCTTCTGGAACACCGTGCCCTGGTTCGAGAATGGCGGGTCCTTGTCGAACAGGTTCTTCACGCCGGCCGTCAGCGTGATGTCCTTGAAGCCCGTGTACGTGCCCGACAGGTTCACCAGGCTGTACGACGACACCCGGTTGACGAACTCCGGATCGACCAGGTTCTGGTCGTCGTAGCGCGTCTTGAAGTTGTGGGCGACGGTGGCGCTCCACGGGCCGGAGCGCCAGGTCACGGCCATGTTGTGCCGCCAGCGGAACACCACGTAGTTGTCCGCATAACGGCCCACGTTCTCGATGAATTCGCCGTCGCGCTCGTTCTGGTACTGGTAGCTGTGCACCCAGGTGCCGTCCAGCGTGAACGACAGGCCGCCCCAGCTCTGGTTCGGCGTGCGCGCCGTCAGGCTCACGTCGATACCGTCGGTTTCCACTTTCCCCAGGTTTTCGTTCAAGTCCAGGATCGCGTTCGGCGAGCCGTCCGGGAAGCGCAGGAAGCGGTCGCGGTACCGGTCGAAGTTGCCGAAGATGGTCTGTTCCGGCAGCGCACCGATCTTGTCGCGCAGGTGGATGTCCCAGTAGTCGACCGCCAGCGTGAGGGCGGGCACCGGCTCGAACACGGCGCCGACCGAGAAGGTGCGCGACTTTTCCGGTTTCAGGTCGGGATTGCCGCCTTGCAGCTTGAACTGCTGCAGGTCGCAGTCGCGCAGCGGATTGGCGCCCGGCTGCGGCACGCCGCCCGGGCACAGGATCGGATCGTCATAGCTGTTGCTGGTATCGTTGCGCGACAGCGGGGCGTTCTTCTCGAACAGCGTGGGTGCCCGGAACCCGGTACTGGCCGAGCCGCGCAGCACCAGCGCCTGGTGCGGCTGGAAGCGCAGCGAGGCCTTGGGATTCCATGTGCTGCCGGCATCGCTGTAGTGGTCGTAGCGGGCGGCCAGCGACGCTTCCAGGTTCTTCATGAACGGCGCGACGACTTCGCCGAACACAGCCTGGATGGTGCGGCTGCCATCCTTCGACAGCGAGCCCGACAGACCCGAGCTGGCGGCCTGGCCGGCGATGTCGCGGTTCACGTTGAAGTCGGCTTTCTCGTGGCGCAGTTCGGTGCCCAGCGCCACGGCGAACTTGCCGCCGGCCATGTCGAACAGTTCGCGGCTGGCCTTGAAGTCGAAGGCCGTCTGCTGGTTCTTGGCATCCTGCACACGGCCGCGCAGCGCCGTGGTGGCCAGATAGGCGCGGCCCGCTTCATCCTGCAGGCCGAACGGGTTCAGGATACCGTTCAGCACACCCGCGGCGAAGCCGGCGTCCTGCACATACCCGCCCGTGAACAATTCCTCGGACCGGCTGACCGAAAAGCTCAGGCCACCCTGGTAATCCCAGCCGGCGACGAGGCCTTCCAGCGAGCCGACCAGGCGCGTGCCGCGGCCTTTCGACTGGATCTGGCGCTGCCCCGCCTCGGTCGGCCGCCAGCTCACATTGAGCGGTTCGCCGGACAGCCCCGGCTGCGCCGGCACGCCACCCGCGTTGCCCGGATACCAGCGGCTGCTGGCCGGCAGGATCAGGCCGGTCTGCGGCGGCGGCGCCGTGCGCGACATGACGTTGTTGACCGAATACAGCAGCTCGACGGACGCGGTATGGTCGGCGCCCACCTTCATGCTGGCCTTGCCGTACGCGGTGACGTGCTCCTGTTCCGGGATGTTGTCGATCAGGCGCGTGTAGTCCTGGCGGCAGGTGCCGTCGCTGGCGCGCGGGATGGACAGCGGCGCGTCGCAACCGGTGGCGAAATAGGGGTTGCCGGCCACTTCGCTGACGGGATCGAAGTAGTTGCCCGGGAAGGGCGTGCCCGAGGTTTCGTTCAGCCCGCGCGAGGGAATCACGCCGGTGGCCGAGAACGGCCGCTGCTGCGACGTCATCACGTCCTGCTTGTGGTAGTCGAACACGCCCAGCACGGTCCAGCGGTCGCGGTCCAGGTCGCCGCCGCCGGCGGTCAGGTTGGCGCGCCGTTCGCGCCCGCCCGTCTCCTCGGGGAAGGTGGCTTCCAGCGCGATGGTGGCGCGGTCGACGCCGCGCTTGGTGATGAAGTTGATCACGCCGCCGATCGCATCGGTACCGTAGATCGCCGAGGCGCCATCGCGCAGCACTTCCACGCGTTCCAGCGCCGCCACCGGGATCAGGTTCAGGTCCACGCTGGCGCCGTCGTACGGGTGGGTGGCGAGGCGGCGGCCATTGAGCAGCACCAGCGTTTTGTCGCCGCCCAGCCCGCGCAGGTCGGCCGTGGCCTGGCCGCCCGTCGGCAAGCCGCTGGCATTGCCGCCCACCGCGTTGGCCGCGCCGAAGCTGCTCTGGTTCGACGGGATCCGGTCCAGTACTTCCTGTGCCGTCGTCAGGCCCTGCTTGACGAATTCCTCGGCCCGGAACACGGTCAGCGGCGTGGCCGTTTCGGACTGGATGCGCTTGATCGACGAGCCGGTGATTTCCACGCGCGCCATCTGGCCTTCCTCGGCCTGCTGGGCATAAGCCGGCGCGGCAGCGGTGGCAAGGGAAGCAAGGGCGAGGGGCAGGGTGGCGAGGCGGAGGTTGAAGCGGGGATGGCGCGGACGGGTGGTCTTCATGGATGGGGGTTCTTCCTCAAGTAGTTTTCATGGAACTGCTCAGAAGTAGCCGATGTTTTCACTTGTGTGCATCAGCTCGCAATAACACTTTGACACGATATTGATCGTCAACAAATCGCAGGTGAAAAAAATGGGCCCGAAGGCCCATTTTTGTTGTAGCAATGTAGCTTAGAACGTGTAGCGCATGCCCACCTGGAAGTAACGGCCCAGTGCGCCGCTGTAGTCCAGCGGGTTGTAGCCGGCGGCACCGTAGGTCAGCGGATCCAGCGGCGGCTCCTTGTCGAGCACGTTCTGGATCGTGGCGAACAGTTCGGCCTTGCTGGTAAAGCGGTACTTGGCCGTCAGGTCCAGCGTCGTGAACGAGCTGATCTTGCAACCATTCGGCGAATCGTCGCCGTTGGCGAAGTGGAAGGCGCAGCCGTCCGGATCGTCCTTGAACAGCGTGTTGTCGAACTTGCCGCGGTGGTTGATCACGCCGGACAGGCGCAGCGGGCCACGGTCCCAGGACAGGCCCAGGTTGATGCGGTTATCCGGCGTGCCCATGCAGTTGGTCGCATCGCAGTTGCCGTGCGTGCCGGCGTAGTCGACCGTGTTGCCTTCCAGGTCGGTACGCTCGAACTTGAACATGTGCGTCCACTTGATGTCGGCCGTCAGCGAACCGGCGTCGCCCATCTGGAACGTGGTGCGCGCATCGAGGTCGATACCGTTGACCTTGGTCGAGTTCGAGTTGATGTAGTTGGTCAGCACGGCCACGATGGCGCCTGGGTCGCCGGCGAACTGCGAGCTGCCCGGATCGCGAACCAGGTTACCCGCGGCAATCGCAGCCGAGGTGGTTTCCTGGTTGATCTCGTTCTTGCGCTCGATCTGCCAGGCGTCCAGCGAGATGCTGGTGCGCGGCAGCGGATCCCACACGGCGCCAACCGAGAAGCTCTTCGATTTTTCCGGCGACAGGTCCGGGTTCGGCGACGTGATCACGGCAACGGACGACGAGGCGCAGGCTGCCGCGACGCCCAGTGCGCAGCGGACCGGATCGTCCGACGTGGAGAACGCCGCCAGGCCGCCGCGACCATTTTCCGCCGCGCTCGGCGCACGGAAGCCGCGGGCGAACGTGCCGCGCAGGGCAAAGCTGCGCACCGGCGTCCACTTGAAGCCCGCTTTCGGCGTGTACGAATTGCCCACGTCGTTGAAGTGGTCGTAGCGCAGCGCGGCGGACAGTTCCAGCGTGGAGTGCACCGGTGCCACGAATTCGGCGTACAGTGCCGCCGAATTGCGCTGGCCTTCGTAGGCCGAATAGCCCAGGCCGATGATGTTGCCGCGCTCGGTGCCGGAGGTCGGCTGCAGCTCGGTCTCGTCGTGGCGGAATTCCGCGCCGACGGCCACGCCCATCGCGCCGCCCGGCAGCTGGCCGAATTCACGCGACGCTTTCACGTCGGCCACGGCGATGCTGGTGGTGGCATCGTTGGAGATCGTCGGCGATATCGCGTCGTAGATGGCTTGCGAGTTCAGCCCGGCGTTTTCGCCGATGCGCCAGAAACTGCCGGCTGGCAGGCCGCGGTAGGCGGCGCTGCCGGCATTGGCGGCGGCGATGTTTGCTGCGCTCGGGTCCAGCAGGGCGAAGGTCGCGTCGCGTTGCAGGTAGCCGTTCTGGTCACGATTCGTCTTGCTTTGCGAGAACAGCAGGGCGCTGTCGATATCCCAGCCTGCTACCGAGCCCTTCAGGCCGGCGACGGCGCGCACGAAGTTCGTTTCGATGGCGCTGGTGCGTGGGCCCACGTCCCAGGCGATGTAGCGCAGGCGCGCCCGGCTGCCGAAGTACGGGTTGTCCGGGTGATCCGCGCCCAGCGACACGTCCGCATTGTTGACCGGGCCGCCGGGGTATCCGACGCTGCCGCTGATGCCCGATGGCGTGGACCACGATTCCGAATCGCTGTGGTAGCCGTTCAGTTCCACGTAGGCCTGCCAGTCGTTGTTCAGCTGGAAGGTCGCGCGGCCGAACAGGTTCAGCGTTTCCTGGCGCGGCTGGATCTGGTTGTACATCTGCGTAGCATCGGTCAGGCAGCCGCCGCCCGGATCGCCCTGCGGGTGGTTGGTGAAGTTCGAGCAGGCCGCGCCCGGGAAGGTGCGGGTAAAGCCCACGCCGGCCGGGTTGCCGCGGCTGTAGTAATCGTTGGTGAGCGGGTTGCGCACGTTGCCAACGACCGAGCTGCCGGCGCTGTTGCGGGCAACGATGGCACCGGTGCCGCCCAGCGCTTCCTGTGCCGAGAAACCGAACTCGCGCAAGTCGGCGCGGCCCACGGCGCCGCGGCCGGCACGGTCGCGGTTCCACACTTCGCGCTTCTTGCCGTATTCGGCCGAGAACAGGAAGTTGTAGCGGTCCGTTTCCAGGTCGCCCACGCCGTGCGTGACAGCCAGGCGGGTGTCGCCGCCGTCGCTTTCGTTCGACAGGCCCTGCGACAGGCGCACGGTGGTGCCCACGTAGTCCTTGCGCAGGATGACGTTGACCACACCGGCGATGGCGTCGGAACCGTAGATGGCGGAGGCGCCGTCCTTCAGGATCTCGACGCGTTCCACGGCTTCCGCGGGAATGATGTTCAGGTCGGCGAAGACTTTCTGGCCGTCGTCCGCCAGGCCGTACGGCGCGATGCGGCGGCCGTTCAGCAGCACCAGCGTGGACGCGGCGCCCAGGCCACGCAGCGAGATGCCGGACGCGCCGGAGGCGAAGCCGTTGCCGAAGGTGGTCGGCACGGAGCCCTGGTTGTCGACCGCCAGCGTCTGCAGCAGTTCGGCAACGGTGGTCTTGCCCGATTTTTCGATATCGGCGCGGTTCACGGTCTGGACCGGGGATGCCGTTTCGGCCTGCGCGCGGCGAATGTTCGAGCCGGTGATTTCAACGCGCTGGATCGGTTGCGCGGTGGTCGTGGCAGGGGCGTTCTGCGCCTGTGCCGTCAGCATCGTCATCAACAGCGGTGCCGCGATGGGGAAGGCCCGCCGTACTACACCCGGAATTGGGCGTATTTTCATTCGTTTCATCTTCAACTCTCCGGAAATGTATCCATTTGTATTCGTGAGAATGAACGTTATATAGGAGTTAAGGGTCATATGGAACTCGGATGTCTCCTGTGCGCAACAGATGCAACGGTAAACGGGCTTTGACATAAGCTGTGGTATATCCCCATATCAAAATCATATTCTCTGGTGAAATATATAGGGAGATTCGCCCACGTCTTTCGCTAACGCCCATCTTTAGCGGAAGATAGACTGTTATTAATCGAAGTTGGTTTGTTTTGCAGTAAGATGCCGCGTGATGGATGTGGCGTAGCGCGGCGATTCCTGGCAAATCGGCCCATGATCAGGGCAGTTCCGGAACATCCAGATCACCCATCGGCGGCCCGGTCCCTATCTCCTCCAAATGCCCGGGCTTAAGAAGACTTAAATCTGCCTTAAATAAGAACGGCTCACCGACTATCAAATCGATACCATCGAGAAACCAATATTTGGTCGATCGGGGAATGTTATTTGCCGGGCCTCCTGCATTATCGAGCGGAGCGGCATTTATTCTGATAGCGCAATCTCGCAGGTCACCGGACTGCCGGGCGAGGCGATGAATGGCCGCGCCGGCGTGTGCCGGGATGGAGCGATCCGGCAATCGGGGGGCGGATGGCGAGTGTCGACCGGCGTCTTTTGTCCACGGTGGCGATACGGCAGGCACGCGCGGGCACGGTGCATGACATGACTGGGCCATGAGGGCGCCTGGCGAAAGCGTGCAAGCTGCTCCGTCAAACAATTCCTTGCCAAAACTCGAAGCTTGTTGTTATAGTGAACTTCACTCAAAGGACTCGATCCCATGCACCGCTTTGTTTTCTTTACCGGCTTTTTTTACTTTTGGCTCCCTGCCCCAAGGCGGTTGAGTAAAGGCCGGTGCACGTAAGCGAGAAGCAAGCGAGACCAGCAGATACGAAGAAACCGCCAGCGATGGCGGTTTTTTTTTAGCCGTACTTCTACCCGAACTTCCAGACCGAATTTTCAAGCCATTCGAGCCGCATTTTTCCAGGAGAGCACCATGCAACGCACCGACGACCTGCGCATCCGCGAGATGAAGGAACTGACTCCTCCCTCGCACCTGATCCGCGAATTCCCCTGTACCGAAGCCGCATCCGCCACGGCGTCCGGCGCGCGGGTGGCCCTGCACCGCATCCTGCATGGCCAGGATGACCGCCTGATGGTCGTCATCGGCCCGTGCTCGATCCACGATCCGAAGGCGGCGATGGAATATGCGCGGCGGCTGGTCAAGGTGCGCGAGGCGTTGAAGGATGACCTGGAAATCGTGATGCGCGTGTATTTCGAGAAGCCGCGCACGACGGTGGGCTGGAAGGGCATGATCAACGACCCGTACATGGACAACAGCTTCCGCATCAACGACGGCCTGCGCATGGCGCGCGAACTGCTGCGCGACATCAACGAACTGGGCTTGCCGGCCGGTACCGAATTCCTCGACGTGATCAGTCCGCAGTACATCGCCGACCTGATCGCCTGGGGCGCGATCGGTGCCCGCACCACCGAATCGCAGGTGCACCGCGAGCTGGCGTCGGGGCTGTCGTGCCCGGTGGGCTTCAAGAACGGCACCGATGGCAACATCAAGATCGCCGTCGAAGCGATCAAGGCCGCCTCGCAGCCGCACCACTTCCTGTCGGTCACCAAGGGCGGCCACTCGGCGATCGTGTCGACCAGCGGCAACGAGGATTGCCACGTCATCTTGCGCGGCGGCAAGGCGCCGAACTACGATGCCGCCAGCGTCGAAGAAACCAGCAAGGCCATCGCCGGCTACGGCCTGGCCGCGCGCCTGATGATCGACGCCTCCCACGCCAACAGCTCGAAGAAACCGGAAAACCAGGTGCCCGTGTGCGCCGACATCGCCGGCCAGGTGGCTGGCGGCGACACGCGCATCGTCGGCGTGATGGTGGAATCGCACCTGGTCGCCGGCCGCCAGGACCTGGTGCCGGGCAAGGAGCTGACGTACGGCCAATCCGTCACCGACGGCTGCATCGACTGGGAAGCCAGCGAGCAAGTGCTCGCCCAGCTCGCCGACGCCGTCCGCCAGCGCCGCCTGAAGGGCGAATAAACCTCGAAAGTGTTGTTAAAACTATGGGGACTGTCCCGCCCGGAGGGACTGTTCCCGTTTTCAGGAAACATTTCCTCAAAAAGGGGACTGTCCCCGTTTTTAGGAAACATTTCCCAACAAAAAAAGCGGCGCACGAGGCGCCGCTTTTTAATTGGCCACCGGGCCGCGAGGCCCGGGGTCCATCAGAACCGGTAGGAACCGGACAGGTACAGCTGCCGGCCCAGCGCGCTGGAGTAGGCAGGGTTGTAGCCCATCTGGTGCGAACCGGCGTTACGCAGCGACAGCGGCGGATTGCGGTCGAACAGGTTCAGCACGCCGGCCGAGATTTCCACGTTCGACAGCGGGCGGTAAGCCACCTGGTAGTCGAAGGTGGTGTAGCTCGGCACGTCCAGCGCGGCGGCGTGGCATTCGCCCGGCGAACCGGCGACGATCACGGTGCAGTCATCCACGGTCCATTCCTTGTCGGCGTAGCCGTTGCGGTAGCTGGCGGTCAGCGTGTGCGTGAGCTGCTTGGTCTCGAACGACGTCGAGGCGCGGATCACGTGGCGGAAGCTGACCTTGTTGTCGATGCCATAGCGGTTCAGGCTGCTGGTCCAGTCGTCGCTGGTGCCCGGCACCGTGAAGCGCGAGCGCAGCAAGTAGGTACCGGCCAGGCGGCTGGTCAGGCGGCCGCCCCAGATGTTCTGCTTGTGCGTCAGGTCGTAGTCGATGCCGCGGTTTTCGCGCTTGCCGATGTTGATCGGTGCGAAGATCACGGCCAGCTGGTCGGCGCCGGTGGCGTTGATGTGCTTCGTCGTGTACAGGTACGAGTACTTCATCGGATCGGCGAAGATCAGCGATTCGGACACTTCGTCGACCTGGTCGCGCATTTCCACGTTCCACAGGTCCAGCGCCAGCGACAGGTTGCCGGTCGGTTCCCACACGGTACCGATCGACCACTGCTTCGACTTTTCCGGCTTCAGGTTCGCGTTACCCGAGCGGAATGCCTCGAACTGCGTGCGGCCGACGCCGTTGCAGTACGATGCCAGCGGATGGCCGGTGCCGGTCAGCGGGCACTGGTACGTGCCTTCGGTGACGCCCCAGTCTTCCTGCACGCCGGCGATTTCCTGCATGTTCGCCACACGGAAGCCGGTGCCGGCCGCGGCGCGGAACATCAGGTTCTTCGTGGCCGAGTACTTGGCCGACACTTTCCAGGTGTTGGCGCTTTCGGTATCGCCGTAGGTCTTGCCGCCGACGTTGTCCTTGACGGCGCCGATCCGGTCGTAACGCGCCGAGGCGGTCATTTCCAGGGCCTTCGTCAATGGCATCATCAGCTCGGCATAGGCACCGCTGTTGGCGCGGTGGTAGCCGCTGTCGACGCCGCCGCTTTCCGTGAGGACCTCGGCGTTCTCCGAGATCGGCTCGTAGTCCATGTGGTAGTTGGTGTCGCGGTAGTCGACACCCACGCCCAGCATGGCCGCGCCACCCGGCAGCTTGAACGCTTCACGCGAACCGCGCGCATCCCAGCTCTTCATGATCACGGTCTGCGTCTGGCTCTTGCCCGAGACACCGGTGCCCAGCAGCGTGTTGCGCATCGACGCCGGCATCTCGCCCAGGCCGTAGCTGAATGGATCGATCAGGCCGGCATCCACCGCCGCGCTGAACTTGTTCGCCAGCGGGAAGCCGCTGACGTAATCCTGCGTCTGGCGGTTGCGCGACCAGGTGAACGCGGAGTTCAGGTCCCAGCCGAAGGCATTGCCGTCCACGCCGGCCACGATATGGGTGGCCTTGGTGCCGTAGTCATACGTGCGGTTGCCCATTTCCATCAGGCGGTAGTTCGCGTTCACGCTCGTCACGCCGGCCGCCTGCTCGGCGGTCAGGTACGGCAGGATGTAGCGGTTGTACAGCGACGAACCCTGGGCGATCGAGAACTGCGCCGGCACCGGGGCGATCGCCGAACGCATGCCGGCCTTCGTGAAGGCCAGGTCGTAGAACGCGCGGAAGCCGGTATTGCCCAGCTTCAGTTCGCCCGAGCTGAACACGGCGTCGCGCTTGGTTTCCGGGTTGATCTCGATGGTCGACGAGGAATCGAAGTAGCAGCTGCCGTCGCCGTAGATATCGGCGTTCATCGGCGCGCATGCGCCGTTGTGCGACAGGGCGTACGGGTTCAGGTTCAGCGAGTTCACCGAGCCGTCGGCGGCCGTGTAGCGCACCGTGGCGTTGGCCGGCAGCGCGCGGCTCGAGCCGGTCGCGAATTGCAGTGCCTTGCCGGTGGCCGGATCGGTGAAGTTGATGAAGCCGCTGTTGGCGAAGCTGCGCTGCGAAGCCTTCAGCGACTTCTGCACGTCGTGGCTGGCGGAGAAGAACACGCTGTAGCCGTCTTCGTCGATGTCGCCGAAGCCCTTCGAGATCGAGACCGAGTTCGATGCGCCACCGGAGCGTTCCGGGTTGTTGTACTTGGCATCGATCTGCCACTCGGACGCACCCTTCTTCAGGATGAAGTTGACGACGCCGGCGATGGCGTCGGCACCGTACAGCGCCGAGGCGCCGTCGGTCAGCACTTCCACGCGCTCCACGGCCGACAGCGGGATCGAATTCAGGTCGATCGTGGTGCCGGAGTTGGACGGGGCGATCCGGCGGCCGTTCAGCAGCACCAGCGTGTACTGCTCGCCGATGTCGTGGATGGAAGCCGTGGTGACGCCGCCGCCACCGCCGCCGACCGATGCGGCCGCCGCGGTGAAGCCCTGCATTGCCGGGATCTGCTGGATGAAGTCGGTCACCGTGGTGACGCCGGTCTTCTTGATGTCCTTCTGGTTGAAGGACTGCACCGGCAGCGACGCTTCGGCGGCGATGCGCTTGATGGACGAGCCGGTAATTTCGATACGCTGCATGGGCTGCTCGGCGGCTTCCTGCGCGGTCGCGGCATGCATGCCCATCGCCAGGCTGCCCGCGAACATTACGCGCAGGGAGCGAGACAATACTTTCTCAATCATGAAACTTCTTTCAGGTTATTGCGAACGACAAAGCGGCCGCCGCCCGGATAAGGCGGAGGCCGGCGCAGCCCATGCTGCAACTGGAAGTAACTGTTTTGCAGTAACCACTAGCCCCGGTGATTCTCACAAATAATCACGGGGGGCATATCAAACCATCTAAACGTGCCTGTTGTCAATTTTTGTTCGGCGGATGTAAGTAAAAGTGACGGCGCGCTGCCAAGTTTTGGCAAATGGTCAGCAAGCGGCATGACCAGGCTGGTAGCTATGAAAGTGGATTGTTCACGAATGTACATTGGCCCGCCGGCGACTCTTGCGGAAGACTCGCGGCGGCACGAAGTCCGGCCGTGATGTTGTGTCATCGCCACAAAAAATAGCCACCGTGCGCGGCGGTCCTTCGGCTGGGGCGTCGGGAAACGTCTGCATGAAGTATCCCGGCGGGACCGGATGCGGTGCCCTGGAGGGCGCGGGGCGCGACAGCGCAAAAAAAAGCGCCCCTCGCGGGGCGCCTTTCATAATTGCCGGATGCCGGCTTAGAAGAACTTGTAGCTTGCGCCGATCTTGAAGTAACGGCCGATCGCGCCCGATGCATCCATCGGGTTGTAGCTGATGCCGCCGTAGGTCAGCGGATCGAGCGGGGCGACGCGGTCGAACACGTTGTTGACCGATGCGAACAGCGTGAAGTTCTTGTTCACGTTGTAGCGGGTCGACAGGTCCAGCGTCGTGAACGAAGCGATTTCGCAATCCTTCGTGCCCGGCTGGCCGTTGGCCAGCGTGGACGCGCACGGGCCGCCTTCGAAGTAGATGTTCTTCATCTTGTCGCGCCAGTTCAGGTTGGCATTGAAGTTGAAGGCATTGATGTCCCAGGTGGCGGACAGGTTGACCTTGTTCTTCGGCGTGCCGGCGCAGTTCGACGTGTCGCAGTTGCCGTGCGTGCCGGCGAACTGGTAGACAGTCGTCGCGGACTCCTGGCGCTTCCACGAGGCCACGTGCGTGATCACCATGCCCAGCGTGGCGCGGCCGTAGTCGCCCAGGCGCAGGCGCTGCTTGATGTCCAGGTCGACGCCCGAGATCTCCGTGAAGCTGGAGTTGCGGTACGGTGCCTGGGTCAGGATCAGCGTGCCCGAGTTCGGGATCACCTGGCCGTTCTGCACCAGGTTGTTGTCGTTGCGGATCGCGGTCGGCAGGGCGGCCGCTTCGTTGTACGGCAGCGGGTTGATCTCGTTTTCACGCTTGATCTTCCAGCCGTCCAGCGCCACCGAGGTGCCTTCGAACGGATCCCACACCATGCCCAGCGTCACGCCCTTCGACGTTTCCGGCTGCAGGTTCGCATCGCCGACCTTGACGGCCGCGACCGGAATCCCGCAGTCGGTCTGCGTAGCGCCGCCGGCGGCAGGGGTGTTGTTCGGGCAACGGATCGGGTCGCGCACGGTGGAGGTACCGGTCGATTGCGACGACGAGCTGCCTTCGGCGGCGCCCGGCGCGCGGAAGCCTTCCGTGTACGTGCCGCGCAGGGCGAACGTGCGGATCGGCGTCCACTTCAGGCCGACCTTCGGCGTGGTGGAGTTGAAGTTGTCGTACTTGTCGTAGCGGACGGCGGCGGACAGTTCCAGCGACTTCAGGATCGGTGCCAGGATCTCGGCGTAGACGGCGGACACTTTCGCATCGCCGAACGCAGCCACGTAGGACGAGTTGATCGAGCCGTTCTCGGAACCGGCCAGCGACGGGTTCGTGACCTTCTCGCGGCGGTGCTCGGCGCCGATTGCCAGGCCGATGTTACCGCCCGGCAGGGCGATCGGCAGTTCGCGCGATGCCTTGAAGTCGATCACGGACAGGCTGGTCTTCGAGTGCGACATGGCGTTCACGACCATGGCCTGGTACAGCGAGGCCGGGTTGCGGTGGGCCTGGTCGCCGATGTAGTACGGGAAGTACTGCGAAGCCGGGTTGGACAGCGCCTGGGTCACCACGTTCATGTTCAGCATGTTCGTGTATTCCAGGTCCAGCTGGGAATCGGAGTACGTGAAGCCGGTGTCGTAGTCCCAGCCTGCCAGCGAGCCCTTCACGCCCACGACGAAGCGGCGGAATTCGTTGTCCGCGTTACGCTCGGACGGGCCGATGTCGGCGGCGATGTAGCGCATGCGGGCATTGGCGCCGAACGGATTCTGCGGGTGTGCCGCGGACATCAGGTTCAGGTTGCCGTAGTTGATGAAGCCCTGTGGCGTTTGCGCGTTCGGCGGGAAGGCCACGGTCGGGGTGACCGACGGCGGCGTCATCGTGAAGGCGGTCGAACGCTTCGAGTAGCCCAGTTCCACGTAGGCCTGGGTCGCTTCGTTGATCTGCAGCGTGCCCTTGGTGTACAGGTTCAGGGATTCGATCTCCGGCTGCATGTCGCGCCATTGATCCTGGTAGTACAGGCAGCCGCCGTTCGCGCCGGCCTGGTTCGTGGTGGCCGAGATGCCGGCGCAGCCCGGCAGGTTCACGTAGTTCGTGGTGACCGGGTCGCGCACCATGCCGGTCGGCGACGGGCTGACGCTGTTGGTGCCGTTGATGTAGCCGCCGGCGAACTGCGTGCCGATCGGGAAGCCATACGGACGCAGGTCGCCGCTGCCGATGTAGGCGCGGTCCTTGCGGTCGCTGTTCTTGATGCGGTCGGACTGCATGTACTCGGCGTTGACCACCCAGTTGTACTTGTCTTCGTCCAGGTCGCCCTTGCCGAACGTGACCGAAGCCTTGTTCTGCTTGCCGTCGTCATAGCGCGACCAGCCGGTGTCGGCCTTGAATTCCAGGCCTTGCACGTCCTTGCGCAGGATGATGTTGACCACGCCGGCGATCGCGTCGGCGCCGTAGGTGGACGAAGCGCCATCCTTCAGGATCTCGATGCGCTCGACGATCTGCATCGGCACGGTCGACAGGTCGGTGAAGCTCTTCTGGCCATCGTCGGCACGCGCGAACGGCGCCATGCGGCGGCCGTTCAGCAGCACCAGCGTGGAGGTGGCGCCCAGGCCGCGCAGCGAGATCGCGGTGGAGCCGGCGGCGAAGCCGTTGCCGAAGCCGGTCGGCAGCGAACCGGCGCCGTCGACGGTCAGCGTCTGCAGGTATTCGGAAACGGTGCTCTTGCCCGAGCGCAGCAGCTCTTCGCGGCCGATCACCTGCACCGGCGATGCGGTTTCCGCGGTCGCGCGCTTGATGCTCGAACCGGTGATTTCCACGCGCTGCATGTTCGTGTTGTCCTGGGCCGCGGCCGTGCCTGCCATGCCCAGCGTGGCCATCAGGCCGCCCGTGAATAACAGGCGAACCGAACGGGCCATCATTTTCTCTACCATGGGTACTACCTCCACAAATAATTTCTGATGAGCTACAAAGGCGGCGTTGTGTGCGTATCCGTTGCTCGTGTCCAGGAAGCGCTCCGCTTCCTTGAGGCTGCATGTAATCATTTCGCCTTCGTGACGGTCAAATAAAAAGTTGTCGAAGTGAATTCCCCGGCGCGCGCGACTTATCATTTTATTAATCGAAAGACAAGCAAAGCGTGACAATTTTGCTCACTTGGATATCTTCTGTAATGATCTTCGGCCAACTCTGGGTTTCCTTGTTGAATAGTCGGGAGATCACGCTTGTGGACGAATTGATACACTTCTTGTCGAAAATTTGCATGTAGCAACTTTATTCGGCGCAGGCGGCGTGCCGCCGTGCCGCCGGGTTTTACGTTACCGTTACGTTTTCGCTCCCTGGCCCTTCCATGCTCCCATTCGTCCTGCGCCGCCTGTGGCAGATGCTGCCCACCATGGCCGGCGTGGTGCTGCTGGTATTCATCCTGTTCAACTGGGTCGGCGGCGATCCCGCCTATGTGCTGGCCGGGAAGATGTCGAGCGCCGAGGCCATCGCCGGCATCCGCCGCCAGCTCGGCGTGGACGAGCCGTACCACGTGCAGCTGATGATCTTCGTGCAGCAGATCGCCACCTTCGACTTCGGCCAGAGCTGGGCCACCGGCGAACCGGTGGGGCACATCATCGCCTCGCGCCTGGGGCCATCGCTGACGGTGCTGGTGCCGCTGACGATCCTGGAAACGGCGCTGTGCATCGCGCTGGCGCTGGCGATCGCCTTCGTGCGCGGTTCGCTGACCGACCGCGCCGTGATGGTGGCGTGCACGGCCGCCATGTCGGTATCGATCCTGGTCTACATCATCGCGTTCCAGTACGGCCTGGCGTACCGGCTGGGGCTGTTTCCGGTGCAGGGCTGGGGCGACAGCCTGGCGGAGAACCTGCTGCGCTATGCGCCGCTGCCGATCCTGATCGGCCTGGCCGTCTCGGTGGCGCCCACGCTGCGGCTGTACCGCAGCTTCATGCTCGATGAAGCGAACCAGGATTACGTGCGCACGGCGCGCGCCAAGGGCTTGCCGGAGCGGCGCGTGATGTGGGTGCACGTGCTGCGCAACGCCGCGATCCCGATCATCACGCACGTGATGGCCAGCCTGCCGGCGCTGCTGATCGGCGCATTCCTGCTGGAGCGCTTCTTCGGCATTCCCGGCATCGGCCGCGAAGTGATCCTGGCCGTCGAGCGCAGCGATTTCCCCGTCATCAAGGCGATCACCGTGTACGTGGCGGTTGCCACCATGGTGTTCAACCTGCTGGCGGACGTGCTGTACCGCATCGTCGATCCGCGGGTGCAGCCGGCATAAGGCGACGATGACGATGACGATGACGACGACGACCATGACGACGGCGATGCACGCCAGCCCGGCCGGCCTGTGGAGGCTGGCCTGGCGCCGCCTGCGCGCCGACCGGCTGGCCATGGCGGCGCTGGCCGTGGTGGCCGGCTGGCTCGTGCTGGTGGCGTTGTCCGCCGCCGGGCTGGTGGCCGCCGGCTGGGAGCGCGAGGTGGGTGTCAGCTATGCGCCGCCATCGTTCCTCGGCACGCCGGCGCCGGGCGCGGCGCCGGCCGCCATGCCGGGGCAGCCCCCGCGCGCCAATCCATTCGATCCGCTCGCCGCCGAGATCGCCGCCTTGCGGGCCGGCCTGGCCGCCTCGCCGGAACCGGCACGCGGCGCCGGCGCTGGCGCTGGCGAAGAGGGCGGGCGGCGGGCCACGCTGCCGTTCGGTGCCGACAAGTGGGGCCACGACATCGTGCAAAAAACCATCAAGGGCGCCGAGACGTCCATCGTCGTCGGCCTCGTGGCCGCGTTCGTCGCGGTGGGGCTGGGCACGCTGTGCGGGGCGCTGGCCGGCTATTGCGGCGGCATCGTCGACGACCTGTTCGAGTGGCTGTACAGCGTGTTCACCGCCATCCCGGCCATCCTGATGATCCTGACCGTGGCCGCGGTGCTGCAGACCAAGGGCGTCGGCACGATCGTGCTGATCCTGGGGCTCACCGGCTGGACCGGGCCCTATCGGCTGATCCGTGCCGAATACCTGCGCCACAAGGCGCGTGAATACGTGCTGGCGGCGGAGGCGATCGGCGCTTCGGCATGGCGCAAGATGTTCGCCCATATCTTCCCGAACGTCAGCCACGTGGCGCTGGTGCAGGTCTCGATCCTGGTGGTGGGCTTCATCAAGGCCGAGGTGATCCTGTCGTTCCTCGGCTTCGGCGTGCCGGCCGGCGTGGTGTCGTGGGGCTCGATGCTGAACGAGGCGCAGAACGAGCTGTTGCTGGGGAAATGGTGGCAGTTGACGGCCGCCGCGGCGGCGATGGCGGTGCTGGTGACGGCATTCTCGCTGCTCGCCGATGCGCTGCGCGATGCGCTCGACCCGAGGGTGAAGGGATGAGCGCGCGCCTGCCCGGTGCCCTGCTGGAAGTGCGCGACCTGCGGATCGCCTTCAAGGTGGACCGGCGCACGACGGCGGAAGCGGTCAAGGGCATTTCCTTCGACGTGCCGCGCCATGCGACGGTGGCGCTGGTGGGCGAATCGGGCAGCGGCAAGTCGGTCAGCTCGCTGGCGGTGATGGGCCTGCTGCCGCCGGATACCACGCTGGTCGACCCGGCGGCCAGCATCCGCTTCGATGGCCGCGAGCTGCTGCGCCTGCCGGCGGCCGAGCGGCGCGCGCTGTGCGGGCGCGACATCGCCATGATCTTCCAGGAACCGATGTCGTCGCTGAACCCCGTATTCACGGTGGGTTTCCAGGTCGGCGAAGTGCTGCGCCGGCACCTGGGCATGAGCCGGCGCCAGGCGCGCGCCCGCACCCTGGAATTGCTGGAAGAGGTGGGCATTCCCGAACCGGCCGTGAAGATCGATGCCTATCCGGGCCAGCTGTCCGGCGGGCAGCAGCAGCGCGTGATGATCGCCATGGCGATCGCCTGCGCGCCGAAGCTGCTGATCGCCGACGAGCCGACCACCGCGCTGGACGTGACGATCCAGAAGCAGATCCTGGCCCTGATCGCCCGCTTGCAGCGGGAGCGCGGCATGGCCGTGCTGTTCATCACGCACGACCTGGGCCTGGTGGGGGAGATCGCCGACCAGGTGATCGTGATGCGCCATGGCGAGATCCGGGAGGCGGGCACGGCGGCGCAGGTGCTCGGCGCCCCGCGCGACCGGTACACGCGGGCACTGCTGCATTGCCGGCCGTCGCTGCGGGGCCGGCCGGCGCGGCTGCCGGTGATCGGCGACTATCTGGGCGAGGATGTGGAGGAGGGCGGGCAGGAGGGCGGGAATGAGGGCAATGAACAGGAGGAGAACAGGCAGAAGGAGAGCAGGCAGGAGGAGAGCGAGCGGCGGGCAGAGGCGATCCCGCAGCGCGCACGTGGTACCGCGCCCGACGATGACATCATTCTCGACGTGCGCCACCTGCGCAAGAGTTTTGTCCTCCGCGAGGGGCTGTTCGGCAAGCGCGAATTCCAGGCCGTGAAGGATGTGTCGTTCCAGCTGCCGCGTGGGAAGACGCTGGGCGTGGTGGGCGAATCCGGGTCCGGCAAGACGACGATGGGCCTGACCCTGCTGCGGCTGCACCGGCCCAGCGGCGGCAGCGCGCTGTTCGACGGGCGCGACCTGCTGGCGCTGCCGGACCGCGAATTCCACCCGTATAAACGGCGTATCCAGGTGATCTTCCAGAATCCCTACGCCTCCCTCAATCCCCGCTTCACGGTCGGGCAGATCCTGCTCGAACCGATGCGATTGCACCGGATCGGCGCCGATGACGCGCAAAGGGTGGCGATGGCGCTGGAGTTGCTGGACCGCGTGGGCATGCCGGCGCAGGCACTCCACCGCTATCCGCACGAGTTCAGCGGCGGGCAGCGCCAGCGCATCGCCATCGCCCGCTGCCTGGGGATGCGGCCGGAAATCCTCGTCTGCGACGAATCCGTGTCGGCGCTGGACGTGTCCGTGCAGGCCCAGGTGCTCAATCTGCTGCAGGACCTGCAGGATGAATTCGGCCTGTCGTACATCTTCATCTCGCACGACCTGGCCGTGGTGAAGCACATCTCCGACCGGATCATGGTGATGCAGGGCGGGGCGGTGGTCGAGACGGCCGATGCGGACGAGCTGTACCGTAATCCGCGACATCCGTACACGCGCAGCTTGTTGTCGGCGTTTCCCCGTGGCGTGGAGTAAGATGGCGGGACTATGGCGAACTTGATCTATCTGTTACAGGAATACGGCGTACTGATCGTCTTCATCGTCGTCCTGGTCGAGCAGATGGGCGCGCCGATTCCCGCTTACCCCGTGCTGATCGTGGCCGGCGCGCTGGCCATGAATGGCGGCACCCCGCTGCCCGGCGTGCTCGCGGTGGCGCTGGCCGGCTGCGTGATGGCCGACCTGTTCTGGTTCAGTGCGGGGCGCCGCTACGGCAAGCGCATCCTGAAGCTGCTGTGCCGGATCTCCCTGTCGCCCGACTATTGCGTCTCCCAGACGGAGGACAATTTCAGGAAATGGGGCGTGAAGTCGATGGTGGTGGCCAAGTTCATCCCGGGCTTCAACACGATCGCGCCGCCGATGGCCGGCGCGATGGGCACGCGCCTGTCGCTGTTCCTGGCGTTCAGCCTGGTGGGCGGCCTGCTGTGGAGCCTGACGGGCATCCTGATCGGCGTGTATTTCAACGAGAACATCGACGAGGTGCTGGAAATCCTGTCGACGATGGGCGGCACCGCGCTGGCCGTGCTCGGCATCCTGCTGGCCCTGTTCGTGCTGTTCAAGTATGTCGAGCGGCGCCGCTTCCAGCGCGCCATGCAGACCGAGCGCATCAATGTGGAACAGTTGCGCGCGCTGCTCGATGCCGGCCACGAACCGGTGATGGTCGATGCCCGCAGCGCCACGGCGCGCCAGCTGGACCCGCCGGTGCCCGGCGCGCTGCCGGTGGACGGCAACCTGGCCGCCCTGCTGGGCGCGTTGCCGCGCGACCGGCATATCGTGGTCTACTGCAGCTGCCCGAACGACGTCACCGCCGCCAGCGTGGCCAAGCAGCTGCACGACCAGGGCTATGCGCTGGCCCGGCCGCTGCATGGCGGGCTGGAAGCCTATAACTCCGCCTTCCGGGCCGGCGAGACGATCGTCGTCGGCGAGCAGGTTCCCGCGGTGGATGCACCGCGATAACTTCGGTCCACCCCAACAGCAAACTGCTGGGGTCAGGAAGGAATGCTGGCATGCATGCCAGCACCGTTGCGCAGGCGCGAAGCAGGCTTTGCGAAACCCCCGCTTCACCCCGCCGGGTCTGACCCCGGAATTTGCCGTTGGGGTGGGCTGCACTTCACGGCATCGGAGCCTGTCACCGTTTTTGGTAGTCATACTACCAGCGTGATTTTGCAGTGTTCCCACACTCATCACGCTGTTTGTACCCAAACTACAGCCAACTCTTGCGCGTTAGCCAAGAAATCCGCTAGCATTGGGGTTCATTTTTCTCTCTCGTGCCCATGAACGCCATGTCGACTCCCGCGCAGCAGATCCTCGTTACCGCATTTCCCGGTGGGCCCAGGCTGCTGGCCGACGTGGGCGGCACCAATGCCCGCTTCGCGCTGGAGTCGGCGCCCGGGCAGGTGAGCCACATCCATGTGCTGCCCGGCGCGGAATATCCGACGCTGGCCGCGGCGCTGCAAGCCTACCTGGCGCTGCCGGACGTGGCGGCCGCCGCGCCCGCGGTGCGCCATGGCGCGATCGCGATCGCCAATCCCGTCACCGGCGACTACGTGCGGATGACCAACCACCACTGGGAATTCTCGATCGAAGGAATGCGCCAGGAGTGCGGCTTCGAGGTGCTGGCGGTCGTCAACGATTTCACGGCGCTGGCCCGTTCGCTGCCGTTCCTGGGCGAACACAAGCGCCAGGTGGGCGGCGGCGCGGCGGTGGCCGATACGCCGCTGGGCCTGATCGGCGCCGGCACCGGCCTGGGCGTGTCGGGCCTGATCCCCGGCCCGTCGGGCTGGACGGCGCTGCTGTCCGAAGGCGGCCACGTCAGCTTCTCGCCCGTCAACGAGACCGAAGTGGCGATCCTGCAGTTCGCCTGGCGCGAATTCGAGCACGTGTCGGCCGAGCGGCTGATGTCGGGCGCCGGCATCGAGCTGATCTACCGTGCGCTGGCCGATCACCGCAAGCTGCCGGCCGAGGCGCTCACCCCGGCCGAGATCGCACGCCGTGCGCTGGCCGGCGATTGCGCGCTGTGCGACGAAGCCATCGAAACCTTCTGCGGCATGCTGGGCACGATCGGCGCCAACCTGGCGGTCACGCTGGGCGCGCAGGGCGGCATCTATATCGGCGGCGGCATCGTGCCCAAGCTGGGCGCGCGCTTCGACCGTTCCTGCTTCCGCGCCCGCTTCGAGGCGAAGGGCCGCTTCCGCCAGTATCTGTCGGGCATTCCCACCTTCGTCATCACGGCGGAATATCCGGCCTTCCTTGGCGTTTCCGCAATCCTCGCTGAGCGGCTGGCCGGCTGACCGGGTTATACTTGCCGGTTACCCCATAAATCCGCCTGACACCGCGAATTGCACTTCCCGCGGTTTTATGGAGTACAATGCCCGTCATTGGATGAAACGGCGCCACCCGATCCCGCAACTCTTCCGGGCAGGCCGACAAGGTTTTCAGGTCTTGAAAACACTTCGCTCCATCGTTGACCTAATTTGATAACTGACGCCCGGGTTTGATCACCGACCCAGGCGGCCCCCGGGCTTTACGCCCCGGTGTTTCCGGCAATCCGCTGAGACAATTTACTGAGAAAATTCTCTGAGGTAATCCTCTGAGGTGTTCATTGAATTATCAGCGGAATTTTCCAGCCGGACGCGGCGACCACATGTTGGTATATGGATACAGCTGAGGCGAAAAAAGTCCTCGAAACCGCATTGCTGTGCGCGCGTGAGCCGTTACCGGTGCAAAGCTTGCGACGGCTGTTTGTCGACGCCGACGATGCAGGCCGCCCGCTGGCGGACGGTATCAGCGCCGACGAAATACGGTCCCTGCTGGAGCAATTGCGGCAGGACTGGCAGGGCAGGGGTGTCGAAGTCGTCAGCCTGGCTTCCGGCTGGCGCTTCCAGAGCCGGCCCGAAATGAAGCAGTACCTGGATCGCCTGAATCCGGAAAAGCCGCAGAAGTACTCGCGGGCCACGCTCGAGACACTGGCGATCATCGCTTACCGCCAGCCCGTGACACGCGGCGATATCGAGGAGATTCGCGGCGTGGCGGTGAATTCGCAGACGATCCGGATGCTGGAAGAACGCGGCTGGGTCGATACGATTGGCCACCGCGATGTGCCGGGCCGTCCGGCACTCCTCGGCACCACGAAACAGTTCCTGGATGACCTGGGCTTACAGTCGCTGTCCCAGCTGCCGCCTCTGCAGCAAATCAGCGATACGCAGAACGCCAATTCGATCGAGATGCTCGAAGCCGCGCTGCAGGAGAATTTCGAGAAGGCGGCACATGCCGCCGATGTCACTGACAATGTAGCGCCCGGGGAAGCATCCGCCACCGATGCGGTGCAGGCGCCTGACGCTGAGCCCACGCAAGAAAACACGCATGAACAATACTGAGAACATTATCGAGACCGGCACGCCGGCTGAACCGGCCGTGAAGCCGAAGCGCCGCACCAAGGCGCAGATCGCCGCCGAAGCGGCAGCCGCACCAGTGGCAGCCGAATCCGTGGCAGCCGCCGCGCCGGCGGAATCGGCCGATGCGCCGGCCAAGCCGAAGCGCACCCGCAAGAAGGTCGAAGCCGCCCCCGCCGCGGAAGCGCCAGTTGCTTCTGCTCCGGCCCCTGCTGCTCCGGCCGCTGCTTCCACCCCTGCCGCGGCCGCGGAAGACGCAGCGCCCGTGAAGAAGCCCCGGGCCCGCAAGCCGAAGGCGGAAACCCCGAGCGAAGCCGCCACCGTGGCCGCGCCGGCCCCGGCGGTAGCGCAACCGGCCGCCGAAGTCGCCAGCGCGGCTCCCGAAGCGGCAGGCCACGCGGAAGCGGCGCCGAAAAAGCCCCGCGCGCCGCGCGGTCCGCGCCAGATGCGCGAAGAGCGCGCCGTGCGCGAGGCATTGAAGGCCGAGCAGGCGCCGGCGGCCGAAGCGCAGCCGGCCGAACAGCCGGCCCAGCCGGCCGCCCAGTCCGCCGCTCAGTCCGCAGAGAATGCGGGCACTCCGGTGCAGGCCGAAGCCGCGCCGCAGGAACGCGCCGCGCGCGATGAGGCGCCGCGCCGCGAAGGTGGCCGCAACAAGGGCAGGAACAGGAACGACGGCAATCGCGGCGAAGGCGTCCGTGCCGAAGGCAACCGTCCCGAGGGGAATCGTCCTGAAGGTACTCGTCCAGAAGGTACTCGTACTGAAGGCAGCCGTCCCGAGGGTAATCGTCCAGAAGGTGGCCGCAACGACAGGAATGCGCAGAATCCCCGCGGCAAGGGCCAGGGCCCGCGCCAGGGCGCGCAAGGCCAGCGCCAGGGTAACGGCAAGCTGAGCGAAGCCGATGCCGTGTTCTCGTTCGTCACCTCCGAAGCGTTCGACAAGGAAGACGGCGCCCGCGGCAAGGGCCAGCAAAAGCCGGTGCGCCGCGACCTGACGGCCGAAGACGACGCGCCGAAGCTGCACAAGGTGCTGGCCGAGGCGGGCCTCGGTTCGCGCCGCGACATGGAAGACCTGATCGTCGCCGGCCGCGTGTCGGTGAACGGCGAGCCGGCCCACATCGGCCAGCGCATCCTGCCGACCGATGCGGTGCGCATCAACGGCAAGCTGATCCAGCGGAAAGTGTCCAAGAAGCCGCCGCGCGTGCTGGTGTACCACAAGCCGGCCGGCGAGATCGTGTCGCATGACGATCCGGATGGCCGTCCGTCCGTGTTCGACCGCCTGCCGCAGATGAAGGTCGGCAAGTGGCTGGCCGTGGGCCGCCTGGACTTCAATACCGAAGGCCTGCTGCTGTTCACCACGTCCGGCGACCTGGCGAACCGCCTGATGCACCCGCGTTACAACATCGACCGCGAATATGCCGTGCGCACGCTCGGCGAGCTGGAAGAAGGCATGCGCCAGAAGCTGCTGGCCGGCGTGGAGCTGGAAGACGGCCTGGCGCAGTTCTCCAAGATCGCTGACGGTGGCGGCGAAGGCGTCAACAAGTGGTACCGCGTGGTGATCGGCGAAGGCCGCAACCGCGAAGTGCGCCGCATGTTCGAAGCCGTCGGCCTGACCGTGTCGCGCCTGATCCGCACCCGCTACGGCGCGCTGACGCTGCCGTCGAACCTGAAGCGCGGCCGCTGGGAAGAGATGGAAGAAAACACCGTGCGCGACCTGATGGCCTTCGTGGGCGTCGAGAAGAAGGCCGCCCCCGGTGACAAGAAGGCCGGTCCGGTGGGCGAACGCAGTGGTGGCGAACGCAATGCCGGCGAGCGTAATGGCGGCGAACGCAATGGCAATGGCGGCGAGCGCGGTGAAAAGCGCGGTGGTGGCGGTGGCCGTGGCCGCGAGCGCGACAGCGAGCCGAACTTCAACCGGATGGATATCTCGAACAAGAATGCCGATCCGTTCCCCCAGGCGCCACGTGGCGGCCGTCCGGGCGGCCAGGGTGCCGGCAGCTACTTCGGCGCCGGTTCCGGCCTCGGTCGTGCCGGCCGTGGCCAGGGCGGCGTCGGCCGTGCCGGCCTGGGCGAGCAGGGCAGTGGCCGTCCGCAGCAGGGCAAGAGCGGGCGCCCGCGCCAGCCGGACCCGCTGCAGACCACGTTCGGCTTCGGCGGCCAGCCGCAGCGCCGTGGCGGCGGGCAACCTCGCGGCGGCGCGACCGACCACGGCATGCCGCGGCGCAGAAAGGGGTAAGCCAGGGGTTTCGTGGAGCCTGCTCCACGCCTGGCGAACGGCCCGGCCTTGCAAGGCCGGGACTGGGATAGGGTTTCGGATTGGCTCCTTGATATTTCGCACAGTGTCCGTATATAGGACATCTGCCGGTCCGTGGCGTTGCGAGCAGCGCCACGCGTCCTCCGTTTCTCCGGTTTGCCGCCACCCGGCGGTATAAAAACCAACCTTGACTCTGTTGTAACGGCGTCCGCTTTGCCTATGCGGCATTGCAGCGAAATGGATATGCCGTTATAATAAGCGGCCTAGTAAAAGTTCTCCAAAAGGATAGTTTCCTTAAGGGATTGTTCCCTTGAAGAGCCTGTTCCTCAAAAAGATGCTTTCAACTGGCCAGTAGGACAAGAAGATGGGCAGTTGCCCATTTTTTTTTTGCTCACGGAAAAGTAAGCGCCCAGCCGGCGCCTGGTGAGCGGAAAACAAGCTGTTATTTGAACTGTTTTTTAGCGGGTTCCCGGCGAGTTTGCCGACGGGCCCCGATCTGGAGATTTTCCTTTGCAACTGCCGGAACTGATTGAGAAGACCGTCGCGGGTCTCGGCTACGAACTGGTCGATTTTGAACGGGCCGAGCGCGGCCTGCTGCGCGTGTATATCGATTTCCTCCCTGCGGACGCAGAGGAAAAGGGCCCGATCACGGTGGAAGACTGTGCCACGGTGAGCCACCAGCTGTCGCACGTGCTGACGGTGGAAAACGTGCCGTACGAACGGCTCGAGATTTCCTCGCCCGGCCTGGACCGGCCGCTGCGCAAGCTGACCGATTTCGAGCGTTTCGCCGGCCACGAGGCCATCGTCAAGCTGCGCATGGCGCTGCCGGGCACGGCCAACCGCAAGTCCTACCAGGGCATCCTGCAGGCACCGGAAGGTGACCAGCTGGGTATTGAATTTGAAAGTAAAGATGGTCCTGCGGTGCTGAATTTCACGCTCGCGGATATGGATAAGGCACGCTTGGTGCCACAGGTGGATTTTAGGAGCCGCAAAGCATGAGTCGCGAAGTTTTGTTATTGGTGGACGCGCTTGCGCGCGAAAAGAACGTCGACAAGGACGTGGTATTCGGCGCGCTCGAATTCGCATTGGCGCAAGCCACGAAGAAACGCTATGAAGGCGAAGTCGACATCCGCGTTTCGATCGACCGTGATTCCGGTGAATTCGAGTCCTTCCGCCGCTGGCACGTGGTGCCCGACGAAGCCGGCCTGCAATTGCCCGACCAGGAAGTGCTGCTGTTCGAAGCCAAAGAGCAAATCCCCGATATCGAAGTCGACGAATACATCGAAGAACCGATCGAATCGGTGGAATTCGGCCGCCGCTTCGCGCAGGACACCAAGCAGGTCGTATTGCAGCGCGTGCGCGATGCCGAACGCGAGCAGATCCTGCAGGACTTCCTCGAGCGCGGCGACGCGCTGGTGACCGGCACGATCAAGCGCATGGAACGCGGCGATGCGATCGTCGAATCCGGCAAGATCGAAGCCCGCCTGCCGCGCGACCAGATGATCCCGAAGGAAAACCTGCGTATCGGCGACCGCGTGCGTGCCTATATCCTGCGCGTGGACCGCAACATGCGCGGCCCGCAGGTGATCCTGTCGCGCACCGCGCCGGAATTCATCATGAAGCTGTTCGAGCTGGAAGTGCCGGAAATCGAGCAGGGCATGCTGGAAATTAAATCGGCTGCCCGCGATGCCGGCGTGCGCGCCAAGATCGCCGTGTTCACGGCCGACAAGCGCATCGACCCGATCGGTACCTGCGTGGGCATGCGCGGTTCGCGCGTGCAGGCGGTCACCGGTGAACTGGGCGGCGAGCGCGTGGACATCGTGCTGTGGTCGGAAGACCCGGCGCAATTCGTGATCGGCGCGCTGGCCCCGGCCAACGTGTCGTCGATCATGGTCGATGAAGACAAGCACGCGATGGATGTCGTCGTCGACGAGGAAAACCTGGCGATCGCGATCGGCCGCTCCGGCCAGAACGTGCGCCTGGCTTCCGAGCTGACCGGCTGGAAGATCAACATCATGACGGCCGAGGAATCGGCCGACAAGGCGGCCCAGGAAACGGCGGCGGTACGCTCGCTGTTCATGGAGAAGCTCGATGTGGACCAGGAAGTGGCCGACATCCTGGTCGAGGAAGGCTTCAGCAGCCTGGAAGAAATCGCCTACGTGCCGATCTCCGAAATGCTGGACATCGAAGCGTTCGACGAAGACACCGTCAACGAACTGCGTACCCGCGCACGCGATGCGCTGGTGACGGAGGCGATCGCTTCGGAAGAAGGGCTGGAAGGGATGGACGAAGGCCTGGTCGGCCTCGAAGGCATGGACCGCATCACGGCAGGCAAGCTGGGACTGGCGGGCATCAAGACGCTGGAACAGTTCGCCGGCCTGGCGTACGACGAATTCGGTGCCATCCTGGCGCTGTCGACGGACCGTGCAACTGAACTGATTAAAAATGAATTTGAAGATGTGACCGACGATGAAATGAAGCTGGTCGACGGAAAGTACGACGATCGTGCCAAGGCCCTGCAGGCCAAGGCATGGTCGCTGGCCGAGGCGGCCAAGGCCTGAGCGCCCTGGACACCCCAACCAGCCAAGCTTGTAATTATTCATCTACGCGACACATAGAAAAGAGGACTGAATGGCGAGTAACAACGTAGCCCAATTTGCCACCGAACTGAAGATGCCTGCAGACCTGCTGCTGACGCAGCTGCGATCCGCCGGCGTCGAGAAGAGCTCGGCGTCAGATCCATTGTCGAAAGATGATAAGGACAAGCTGCTGGAGCACCTGCGCCGCACGCACGGCGCGGCAGGTCAGAGCGAGAAGAAGAAGATCACGGTCACGCGCAAGGAAACCAACGAGATCAAGCAGGCCGATGCCTCTGGCAAGACCCGCACGATCCAGGTCGAAGTGCGCAAGAAGCGTACCTTCGTGCAGCGCGACGACCTGCCCGCGACCACCACGCCCGCCCCGGCGGCACCGGTGGTCGACGAAGCCGAGAACGCCCGCCGCGAGGAAGAGGCACGCCGCCAGGCCGAGCTGATCGCCCGCCAGGAAGCGGACCTGCGTGAAAAGCAGGAGGCACTGGCGCGCCTGGACGCCGAGAAGGAAGCGCAAGCCAAGGCCACCGCTGCTGCAGAAGCGGAAGCCAAGCGCCGTGCCGAAGAGGAAGCCGCGAAAGCGGCCGCCGAGAAGGCAGCCGCCGACAAGGCCGGTGCACGCGATGCGCAGAAGCAGGCCGACACGGAAGCCGCCGACAAGAAACGCGCGGCCGACGCCGAGGAAGCGAAGAAAAAAGCCGAGCAGGCCACCAAGGAAGCCGCCGAACGCGCCGCGGCAACCGAGCGTGCCCGCAAGGCCGTGGCCGACGAAGTGGCCCAGATCAAGGCCATGATGGCGCAGCCGCGCCGCGTCATCAAGGCGCCGGAACCGGCACCCGTGGCCGCCAAGCCGGCCGCGCCGGCTGGCACGCTGCACAAGCCGGCCGACAAGAAGCCGGGCACCACCACGCCGGCAACGACCGACAAGAAAGACGATAAAAAGCCGGGCGATCGCAAGTCGATCAAGTCGGCCAACGTGTCGTCGACCTGGTCGGACGACGCCAAGAAGCGCGGCGCACCGGGCGGCGGCAAGGGCCGTGGCACGAGCGCCGGCCCGGCCAGCCGCGATGGCTGGCGTGCCGGCGGCGGCCGCGGTGGCCGTGGCCGCAATTCGCACCACGATGACCGCGAATCGAACTTCCAGGCACCGACGGAAGCGGTGGTCAAGGAAGTGCACGTGCCGGAAACCATCACCGTGGCCGAACTGGCCCACAAGATGGCTGTCAAGGCATCCGAGGTGATCAAGCAGCTGATGAAGCTGGGCCAGATGTGCACGATCAACCAGGTGCTGGACCAGGAAACGGCGATGATCGTCGTCGAGGAAATGGGCCACAAGGCGCATGCCGCCGCCGAGGACGATCCGGAAGCGATCCTGGCCGACCAGGGCGAACAGACGCATCACGAAGCGAAGCCGCGTGCTCCGGTCGTGACCGTCATGGGCCACGTCGACCACGGTAAAACGTCGCTGCTGGACTACATCCGCCGCGCGAAAGTCGCGTCGGGCGAAGCCGGCGGCATCACGCAGCACATCGGCGCTTACCACGTCGACACGCCGCGCGGCATGATCACCTTCCTGGACACCCCGGGCCACGAAGCCTTCACGGCAATGCGTGCCCGCGGTGCCAAGGCCACCGACATCGTCATCCTGGTGGTGGCGGCGGACGACGGCGTGATGCCGCAAACGAAGGAAGCGATCGCCCACGCGAAAGCGGCCGGCGTGCCGCTGGTGGTGGCGATCAACAAGATCGACAAGCCGGGCGGCAACCTGGAACGCGTGACGCAGGAACTGATCACCGAAGGCGTGGTGCCGGAAGAATACGGCGGCGAATCGCCGTTCGTGCCGGTGTCCGCGAAGACGGGCCAGGGCATCGATGCGCTGCTGGAAAACGTGCTGCTGCAAGCCGAAGTGCTGGAACTGAAGGCACCGGTGGAAAGCCTGGCGCGCGGCCTGGTGGTCGAAGCACGCCTGGACAAGGGCCGCGGCCCGGTCGCCACGATCCTGGTGCAGTCCGGTACGCTGAAGCGCGGCGACGTGGTGCTGGCCGGTTCGTCGTACGGCCGTGTGCGTGCGATGCTGGACGAGAACGGCAAGTCGGTGACCGAAGCCGGTCCGTCGATCCCGGTCGAGATCCAGGGCCTGACCGAAGTGCCGGCCGCCGGCGAGGAAGTCATGGTCATGGCAGACGAGCGCAAGGCGCGCGAAATCGGCCTGTTCCGTCAAGGGAAATACCGCGACGTGAAGCTGGCCAAGCAGCAGGCCGCCAAGCTGGAGAACCTGTTCGACCAGATGGCCGAAGGCGAAGTGCAGAACGTGCCGCTGATCGTCAAGACCGACGTGCAGGGTTCGCAGGAAGCGCTGGTGGGCTCGCTGCAAAAACTGTCGACCTCCGAAGTGCGGGTGCAGATCGTGCACGCGGCCGTCGGCGGCATCACGGAATCGGACGTCAACCTGGCGACCGCGTCGAAGGCAGTCATCATCGGCTTCAACGCCCGTGCCGACGCCCAGGCGCGCAAGCTGGCCGAGACCAACGGCGTGGACATCCGCTACTACAACATCATCTACGACGCGATCGAAGAGGTGAAGGCGGCGATGTCGGGCATGCTGGCACCGGAGAAGCGCGAGCACATCACCGGCCAGGTGGAAATCCGCCAGGTCATCCTGGTGTCGAAGGTCGGCGCCATCGCCGGCTGCCTGGTCACCGATGGCGTGGTCAAGCGTTCCTCGTCGGTACGCCTGCTGCGCAACAACATCGTCGTGTGGACCGGCGAGATCGACTCGCTGAAGCGCTTCAAGGACGATGCGAAGGAAGTGCGCGCCGGCCTCGAGTGCGGCCTGTCGCTGAAGAACTACAACGACATCCAGGTTGGCGACACCCTGGAAGTGTTCGAGATTCAGGAAGTGGCACGTACGCTGTAATCGCAGCACCAAGCGCAGCGCTCGGCGCAGCACGCGGTATCCAGGCGGGTGCCGTCCGTCCCGAAAGGGGCGGGCGCCACCCGCCATATTTTTATTGGTAAGACATCATGGCTAAACACAGCAAATCGATCCCCGCGCGCGGCCTGCGCGTGGCGGACCAGATCCAGAAAGACCTTTCCGAACTGATCGCCTTCGAGCTGAAGGACCCGCGCGTGGGCATGCTCACGCTCGCCGAAGTGCAGCTCACGCCCGACTATGCGCACGCGAAGGTGTACTTCACGATGCTCAAGGACGATCCCGACACGGTGAAGAACACATTGGCCGGCCTGCAGGCCGCCGCCGGCTACCTTCGCAACCAGCTGGGCAAGCGCCTGCACATCCACACGCTGCCGCAGCTGCACTTCGTGCACGACACGTCGGCGTCGCGCGGCATGGCGATGTCGGCCCTGATCGACAAGGCCAACGCCTCGCGCGCGGCGGACTACGAAGAAGATACCGGCAAAGAAAATACGGGCGAAGAAAAAGAATGACGGAGGAAGTCAAGGCTGCCCGCGTGAAGCGGGTACGCGACCTGGTCGACGGCGTCCTGCTGCTCGACAAGCCGGTCGGCCTGTCGTCGAACGATGCGCTGATCAAGACCAAGCGCGTGCTGAACGCGAAGAAGGCCGGCCACACCGGCACGCTCGACCCGTTCGCCACCGGCCTGCTGCCGCTGTGCTTCGGCGAGGCCACCAAGTTCTCGCAAGATCTGCTGGAAGCGGACAAGACCTACGTGACGACCGTGCACCTGGGCGTGCGCACCGACACGGGCGACACGGAGGGCCTGGTGCTGGACGCCGATCCCGCGCTGGCGCGCGATCCCGCCACCATCACCGCCGAGGACATCGAGGCGGTGCTGGCGCGCTTCCGTGGCCCGATCGCGCAGGTGCCGCCGATGTACTCGGCCCTGAAGCGCGACGGCAAGCCGCTGTACGAATATGCCCGCGCCGGCATCACGCTCGAGCGCGAGGCGCGCAACGTCGTCATCCACAAGCTGGAACTGCTGTCGTATGAGGCGCCGTTCCTGCGCCTGGAAGCCACGGTCAGCAAGGGGACCTACATCCGCGTGCTGGGCGAGGACATCGGCGCGGCGCTGGGCTGCGGCGCGCACCTGAACGCCTTGCGGCGCACCGGCGTCGGCGCGCTGGTGGCATCGAACATGGTGACGCTGGAGGAAGTGCAGGGGCACGCCGCGCCCCTGTCCCTGCTGGCACCGGTGGATGCGCTGCTGTCGACGTTCCCGCGCATCGAACTGAGCGCCGAACTGGCGAAACGCTTCCTGCAAGGCCAGCGGCTCCCGCTCGGCAAGGAGCCGGAAGTGCAAACGCCGGCACCCTACGAAGGCCGCGTGCGCGTGTACGCGGAAGGGAAACTGCTCGGCACCGGGCTGTTCGAGCAGTGGGCCATCCTGAAGCCCGAGCGCCTGATCGCCGCCGCGCAGGCCTGAGCCGGCGCCGTCACCGGCCCGCGGTCGCCGCGGGCCGGTGTTCCCGTCACCCGTTGCGCCGCCGGCGCGCCATCACTCCCATCACCCCCAGGCCCAGGGCCAGCATGCCGTAGGTGGCCGGTTCCGGCACGGGCGCGGCGACCGACAGGTGCAGGTCGTTGACCGTCCCATAGATGCCACCGCCATCCAGGCCGTCCTGGCCGCCGGACGTGACCGACAGCGACACGATCACGCCATCGGAAACGAAGCCGAGGAACGACGTGGGCGTCGGATGCTCGACCGTGTAGGTGAGCGTGGCGCCGGTGCTGTCGGTCGCCGCGACGATGATGTACGGCGCATCGACGGTGAAGCCGGCGATGTCGCCGCCGAAGAAGAAGCCGCCGGCGCCGGCGATCGGCGTGCCGAAGCTGGAGAACGTCAGCGTGTCTTCGCGCTGCGCGGTGCTCAGGTACCAGTCGATGTCGTTGTCGCTGGCGCCGTAGGCGTTCGTGCTGGTCGGTCCCGTGGTGGCGACATAGGTATAGTCCCCGGCCTCGCGGTGAAACGGCGTGGCGTAGGCTTCGATGTCGAGGTCGTCGTAGGTATCGACGCCGGTGTCGCCGACCGCGGCAAGGTAGGCCGACTGGCTGGTGTACGTGGTGAGCGCGGCATGGGCTGCCGGGCCGGTGATCAGCAGGGCGGCGGTGGCCGCGGCGAGGGTGACTGAACGGTACGTCTTGCGCACAATGTGCTCCTTGTGGAAGTGGATGAGGAAGACTCGGTTACGCCAGTGATGGCTTACTAATGTAGCGCTATCATCGACGGCCGCTCAACAGGAATGTCAAAAAAGATAATAATGATCACAAGAGGGGCGAGCGACCGTTGCAAACGCATGACCGTCCCGGCTCGCTGAGGCGCCAGGGCGGCTGGTGTCGAACACCGGTTTTCGCATGAGGCATCGACGGCCCGACGAAACACCGGTGTCCGACACTTCTTCCGAGTTCACCCCAAGAGCAGACCCCGGGGTCAGACCCGGCGGGTCTGACCCCAGCCTTTCGCTGTTGGGGTGAATGCATGCGCTTTCAATGTGCCGAATGACGCTTGATGTAACGGTATCAGTGTCCGACACCTTTTCCGGATAAAGCGCCCGGAAAAAATGTCCGACACCAGGCCGCGCCGGCTACACGGCCTGCAACGCCAGCAGCAGCTCGGCCGGATCGGCGGGCTTGACGAGGTGCCGGTTGAAGCCGGCGGCGTGCGACTGGGCGCGGTCGCTGGGCTGGCCGTAGCCGGTCAGCGCGATCAGCGTGGCGCCGGCCGTGGCGGGATCGGCGCGCAGGTGCCGCGCCAGCGTGTAGCCATCCATGCCGGGCAGGCCGATGTCGAGGATGAAGGCGTCGGTCGCCGCCAGGTCGGCGCGGCGCAGCGCCGCTTCCGCATCCTCGGCCACGGCCACGTCGTGCCCCTCGGAGCGCAGCAGTTCGGCCAGCACGCCGGCAGCATCCGGATTGTCTTCCACGACCAATAGCCGCAGCGCCCGTGCCGCCGGCCGCCGCGTCTCGGCAGGGGCGCGCGGCGCCGGCGCCGGCACGCCTTCGAGCAGTGGCAGGTGAATCGCGAATTCGCTGCCCCGGCCCGGGCCATCGCTGTGCGCCGTCACGAAGCCGTCATGCAGCATGGTGATGCTCTTCACCAGCGTCAATCCCAGCCCCAGTCCACCCTGTGCCCGGTCGGGGTTGCGTTCACCCTGGATGAACAGGTCGAAGATGTGCGGCAGCAGCGTGGGGGCGATACCGTTGCCGTTGTCGCGCACCGTCACGCGGGCGTGGCTGTCCACCACGTCCAGGTGCAGCGCGATCCGGCCGCTGTGCGGCGTGTACTTGGCCGCGTTGTTGAGCAGGTTGGCGATCACCTGCACCAGGCGCGTGCGGTCGCCGTGCACCCTTGCCGGGGTGTCGGGCAAGTCCAGGTCGAGGGCGTGGCGCCGTTCGTCGATCAGCGGCATGGCCTGCTCGACGGCGCTGGCCACCACCTCGGCCAGGTCGAGGTCCGCCATGTTCAGCTGGACCAGGCCGCGCGTGACGCGCGACACGTCGAGCAGGTCGTCCACCAGGTGCGCCATGTGCCGCACCTGCCGCGAGATGATGTTGCTGGCGGCGATGCGCGTCTTCTCGTCCGCCAGCCCGCCCTGCAGCAGTTGCGCGGCGGTGCCGATCGGCGCCAGCGGGTTGCGCAGCTCGTGCGCCAGCATGGCCAGGAACTCGTCCTTGCGCGCCGCCGCTTCGCGCAGCGCATCCTCGGCCAGCTTCTGCGAATGGATGTCGGTGCAGGTGCCCATCCAGCGGATGATGCGGCCGGTGTCGTCACGCACCGGCAGTGCACGGCCCAGCGTCCAGCGGTACTCGCCGGAGCGGTGCCGCAGCCGGTACTGGATCTCGTACACATCGCCCGTGTCCAGGCTGTGCTGCCATGCGGCCCAGGCGCGTTCGCGGTCGTCCGGATGGAACATCTCGTTCCAGCGCACGCCATCGGTGGAGCCGGGCGGCATGCCCGTGTAGTCGTACCACTGCGCGTTGAAGTAATCGTGCCAGCCATCCGGCAGCGTCGACCACACCATCTGCGGCATGGCGTTCGTGATGCTGCGGAATTTCGCCTCGCTGGTGGCCAGCGCTTCCATGCTGCGCGCCCGCTCGCTGGCCGTGCGGATACGCTCGGCGAATTCGCGCATCAGCGTGACGTCTTCGCCGGCCCACTGGCGCGGCACCGTATCGCTGACGACCAGGATGCTCTTCAGCCGGCCCTGTTCGATCACGGGAATGTCGACGAACGACTGGGCGTGGTGGCGCCTGAATGGCCCCGCGTGCGCCGCCGTGCGGGGATCCTGCGCCACGTCGTGCACCACCACCGCCTCGCCGCGGAGCATTTCGTCCACGAACGAGCCGAAGTCGCGCAGGTGCACTGTGCCCTCCAGCGACGGGATGCCGGGCGTGCACCAGTCGGGCCCCACGTAGAGTGTATCGGTGGCGTCGTTGTAGCGGCCGAAGGAGACCCGGCTCACGCCCAGCACTTCACCCAGGATCTCCAGCGCCGTGCGCACGATCTCGCGCGGCGCGCGTACGTCGCGCCATGCATCGGCCAGGCTGCGCAAGGCATCGCGCCGCGCCGTGCCGCGCATGCGCGCCGTCACGTCCTTCACGTAGTGCACGATATACGCGACATCGCCGGCATCGTCGAGCACCGGCGAATTGACGGCGCTCCAGTACTTCTGCTGGAACAGGGCCGGCTGGCCGGGCAGGGGGATGTCGTAGCGCTGCACCGCCATCTCGTCCGGCGCCCTGGTGTCGAGCACCCTGGCCAGCGAGGCGCGCAGGTTGGCCATGGTGCGCGCGTTGGCCTGCGGATCGGTGGGAAGGGCGGCGAACACGGCGAACACGTCCCGGCCGATCAGCTGCTCGCGCTGCCAGCCATTGGCGCGCAGGAAGGCATCGCTGGCCAGCACGATCGTGAAGTCGGGGGTCAGCAGCACGTAGGGTGCGGGCAGGGCGCCGAACACGGCGGCCGGATCAGGCGTTCGATCGCTCATCGGTATCCAAGGAAGAATCTGGGCATGATGCCAGTCTGGCAACCGCCGGTCGGTGGGCCAGGTCACACAACGCCGGCTGTCTTTGAGCTGTCACAAGCCCATGCTATACTAGTGGGTTCAGTGCATCCGCATTTGCCGGGGCGCCTGCTCAGCAGACGTCAGCTTATGAGTAACTTCACGAGTAACTTCGCGAGTAACTTCACGAATAGCTTCGTGAGTAACTCTACGAGTAACTTCGCGAGTAACTTGACGAGTCAACCGCAGCTTCGGCGTCCCACCCGTTTTTACAAACACAATGACCATGTCTAATACTAAACGCGCAATTCGCAACATCGCCATCATCGCACACGTCGACCACGGCAAGACGACCCTCGTGGACCAGCTGCTGCGCCAGTCTGGCACCTTCCGTGAAAACCAGCAGGTCGATACCCGCGTCATGGACTCGAACGACCTCGAAAAGGAACGCGGCATCACGATCCTGTCGAAGAACTGCGCGGTTGAGTACGAAGGCACGCACATCAATATCGTCGACACCCCGGGCCACGCCGACTTCGGCGGCGAAGTGGAGCGCGTGCTGTCGATGGTCGACTCGGTGCTGCTGTTGGTCGATGCCCAGGAAGGCCCGATGCCGCAGACCCGTTTCGTCACGCGCAAGGCGCTGGCGCTGGGCCTGAAGCCGATCGTGGTGGTCAACAAGATCGACCGTCCGGGCGCGCGCGCCGACTGGGCGATCAACGCCACGTTCGAACTGTTCGACAAGCTGGGCGCCAACGACGAGCAGCTGGACTTCCCGATCGTTTACGCGTCGGGCCTGAACGGCTATGCCGGCCTGACCGAAGACGTGCGCGGCGGCGACATGAAGCCGCTGTTCGAAGCGATCCTGAAGCACGTGCCGGTGCGTGACGACAATCCGGACGGCCCGCTGCAGATGCAGATCACGTCGCTGGACTACTCGTCCTACGTGGGCAAGATCGGCATCGGCCGCATCTCCCGTGGCCGCGTCAAGGCCGGCCAGGATGTCGTCGTGGTCGACGGCCCCGGCGCCACCCCGATCAAGGGCCGCATCAACCAGGTGCTGAACTTCAAGGGCCTGGAGCGCGTGCTGGTCGACGAAGCCGTCGCCGGCGACATCGTGCTGATCAACGGTATCGAGGAAATCGGCATCGGTTCGACCGTGTGCGCACCGGACACCGTGGACCCGCTGCCGATGCTGACCGTCGACGAGCCGACCCTGACGATGAACTTCATGGTCAACAACTCGCCGCTGGCCGGCCGCGAAGGCAAGTTCGTTACCTCGCGCCAGCTGCGCGACCGCCTGGACAAGGAACTGAAGGCCAACGTGGCACTGCGCGTGGCACCGACCGACGACGACACGATCTTCGAAGTGTCCGGCCGCGGCGAACTGCACCTGACGATCCTGATCGAAAACATGCGCCGCGAAGGCTTCGAGCTGGCCGTGTCCCGTCCGCGCGTGGTGTTCAAGATGGTCGATGGCGTGCGCCACGAGCCGTATGAAAACCTGTCCGTCGACGTGGAAGAAGTCAACCAGGGTGGCGTGATGGAAGAACTGGGCCGCCGCCGTGGCGACCTGCAGAACATGGAATCGGACGGCAAGGGCCGCGTGCGCCTCGAGTACCGCATTCCTGCCCGTGGCCTGATCGGCTTCCAGGGCGAGTTCATGACGCTGACGCGCGGCACCGGCCTGATGAGCCACGTGTTCGATGCCTACGCTCCGGTCGACAACACCCGTGGCGAGCTGGCTGGCCGCCGCAACGGCGTGCTGATCTCGCAGGATGACGGCGCCGCCGTCGCCTACGCGATCTGGAAACTGCAGGATCGCGGCCGCATGTTCGTGTCGCACAACGACCCGGTGTACGAAGGCATGATCATCGGCATCCACTCGCGCGACAACGACCTGGTGGTCAACCCGATCAAGGGCAAGCAGCTGACCAACGTGCGTTCGTCCGGTACCGACGAAGCGGTGCGCCTGGTGCCGCCGATCCAGATGTCGCTGGAATACGCGGTGGAATTCATCGAGGACGACGAGCTGGTCGAGATCACGCCGAAGTCGATCCGCCTGCGCAAGCGCTTCCTGAAAGAGCACGAGCGCAAGAAGGCATCGCGCGAAGCGTAATCCTGCCGGCCTGGCCGACATGAAAAAACCCGCCGTGGCGCAAGCCCGGCGGGTTTTTGTTTTTTGTTTTCCTGTCCCGTGGCGCCTTCGCGCAAGTCGCTGAGCGATGCATGGACGCGCCGTGCCATTGGCGGTATAACGATGGCTCACCGCATCGCACCGATAACACAATGACGAGACAAGCCATATGCGCAGGCGCGGCCGCCCTGGCGGCGCTTCTGCTTGCCGGCGCCCCCGCCGCCGCTTCCGCTTCCGCTTCCGCCGCCGTGCCGGCATTCCACAACCCGCTGGTGAAACAGCGCGCCGATCCGCACGTGACCCTGCAGCCGGACGGCTGGTACTACTACACCGCCACCGTGCCGGAATACGACCGCATCGAAGTACGGCGCGCCCGTTCGCTCGATGAACTGGGCAAGGCCGAGGTGCATACGGTGTGGCGCAAGCATGCCAAGGGAGAGATGGGCGCGCATGTCTGGGCACCCGAGATGCACCGGATCGACGGCAAGTGGTACATCTACTTCACCGCCGGCCGCGCGGAAGCGATCTGGGAAATCCGCCTGTACGTGCTCGAATGCGAGTCGGACGATCCGCTGCGCGGGCCATGGAAGGAACGCGGCCAGCTGAAGACGGGCTGGGAGTCGTTCGCGCTCGATGCCACCACCTTCGCGCTGGACGGCAAGCGCTACCTGCTGTGGACCCAGCGCCCGAAGGAAAGCGGCAAGAAGCAGACCGACATCTATATCGCGCCGATGGACACGCCGCTGTCGATCGCCGGGCCGGCCGTGCTGCTGACCGAGCCGGAATACGCATGGGAGCAGGTGGGCCACCACGTGAACGAGGCGCCGGCCGTGCTGGTGAAGAACGGCCGCGTGTTCATGACCTATTCGGCCTCCGCCACCGATGCCAACTACGCGCTGGGCATGCTGACCGCGCCCGTCGGAGCCAACCTGCTGGACCGCAAGTCGTGGACCAAGTCGCCCCGGCCCGTATTCGCCAGCAGCGTGGAAAACAGCCAGTACGGCCCGGGCCACAACTCGTTCACCACCACGGCGGATGGCAAGACCGACATCCTCGTCTACCATGCGCGCAACTACCGCGACATCGCCGGCGACCCGCTGCGCAACCCAGACCGGCACACGCGGGCACAGGTGATCAACTGGAAGGCGGATGGGATGCCGGAGTTCGGCGTGCCTGTGGCGGACAAGTTGCGCTGAGAAGGCTGTGACAGGCACCGTTACGGCTTGCCTGGTGTCTCGTATGATGTCCCTGTCGATTCTTTGGCAAAATTACCGCTGAAGGAAACGGCCAGGCAGAGTGACGTCGATGGTGTCTGAGGCCCCGAGCCTGTGTGTCAGATTGGCGCCTCTGCCTGTTTTTCATTGTTAAGTCCGGACGGTATCTTAGGCTTCGAGCCTGCATACGAGGGTGGTCGACAAATGAATGAGGTAGGTACGCCAGTTGTAGGAATTGATGTCAGCAAAAGCAAGCTTGATATTGCATTGCTGGTGAATGGAAAGCTCAAAAGCAAGGTATTCCCGAACAGCCGGGATGGTTATGCAGAGCTAGGAAAATGGCTGAAGAATCAGGGTGTTACGCTGGATTTGGTCCATGTTTGCATGGAGTCGACGGGAGTGTACAGCGAGCCAGCCGCACTAGCGCTAGTAGACTTGGGGCTGAAGGTCAGCGTGGTCAACCCGGCCAGCGTCAAGGGATTTGGCCAGAGTTTGATCATCCGGAACAAAAACGACAAAGCCGATGCTGCTGTTATTGCGCGTTATTGTGCAGCGATACAGCCAGCGCTGTGGCAGGCCCCGTCGCCTGAGCAGCGGCAGTTGAGAGCGTGGAACGAACACCTGGCGTCGTTGAAGGACATTCGACAGCAACAGGCCAATCGTATTGAAGCGCTCGAGTTCGCTAACCAAGGCGAGGTCGCAGCTCATGCGAAGACGCATTTGAAATGGCTAGACAAGGAAATCAAGCAGCTCGAGAACGACATCGATGATCACATCGATCGCCACCCCGATCTGCAACGCGACGCCGAGTTGATCGAATCCATTCCAGGCCTTGGCCGCGGTACCGCGGCCAAGGTACTCGGTCGTGTGGGTGACCTACGACGCTTTGGAAGCGCCAAAGAATTGGCTGCCTACATCGGTGTAACGCCACGCCAAAGGCAATCTGGCAGCTCGATCAGAGGCAGAACTACGATCAGTCGAATGGGGTGCCGAGACCTGCGAGCGGCTCTCTACATGCCAGCAATGACCGCGATTAGGAAGAATCCACTGCTAAGTGAGTTTGCCAACCGGCTGGAATCTTCTGGCATGGCAAAGATGGCGGTGATCGCTGCCGTCATGCGCAAACTCGTGCACCAAATGTACGGCGTTGTCCGCTCGGGCAAGCCATTTGATCCGAACCATCTGAACAAACAGCTTGAGCTCCAACACGGTATCTGACACTATTTTCGGACGATTCACCCGGAAATAGTGTCAGACACCGGTTTTCCCCGGCGTTCCCGGTCAGCGCACACGAAAACCGATTCCACCCAAGTGCATATTCCGGGTCAGAGAGGAGTACTGGCCTGCAGGCCAGTACCGTTGCGCAGGCGCGAAGCATGCTTCGCGAAACCCCTGCTTCACCCCGGCGGGTCTGACCCCAGCCCTTCGCTGTTGGGGTGAATGCATGCATTGAATGTGGCGGATGACGCTTAACCTAACGGCATGCCGGTCCATTCCTGATCTTCAGCCCAGCTGCGCGAGCCACCGTTCCCGGTATTGCGCCCAGCCCTGCAGCGCGATGGGATCGGCGGCGTGCGAGCGCACGGCGGGGGCGGTGCCCCAGTGCGCCAGCATCCAGCCGCCGCACGTGGTGCCGCTGGCATCGTCGGTGACGGTAACCTGCTGGCCGCGCCGCAGTGCGGCCAGCAGCGGCGCGAAGTGCGGGTTGTTGGTGAAGCTGCCTTCGACGACGATGTCGCCCGCCGAGCCCAGCGCGGTCAGGCACCAGTCGCTCATCAGCACGCAGTACAGCGTGGCCAGCGCGGTGCGTTCGGCATCGGTGGGCAGGGCGGGGCCGACGACGGTGCCCTTGCGCCCGGCGAACGGGCCGCCCGCTTCGGCGAACGCGGGCAGGGCATACGTGCCCTGGTCGATGATCTGCTGCAGGTCGGCCACGCTGCACGGCACCGCGTCCGTGCCGGCCAGCGCGCCGAACTCGCGGCCGCCCATGAAGCGGATGCACGGCACCGGCTGCCCCAGCGCGCTGCAGTTGGCCAGCATGTCCGAGGCTTCCTGCAAGCCGTCGAGCTGGCCGCCGGGCAGGGCGGCGATCACCCACGTGCCGGTCGACAGGATGGCCGGCGGCGCCGCATGGCTGCCCGTCGCATCCAGGTGCCGCAGCAGCGAGGCATTGCTGTCGTGGATGCCGCACACGACCTGGCAATCGGCCGGCAAGCCGAGGCGCTCGCGCAGCGCGGGCAGCACGGGCCCCAGCGCATCCCACGCATTGCGCAGTGGCGGCATCAGCGGGTTCCAGCCCGACTGCTCGACCAGCTGCGAATACTGCTGGCGCGAAGGCTGCCACAAGTCGGTATGGCAGCCGAGCGACGTCACCTCGCCGGCGGCCACGCCGGAAAGGCGCCATGCCCAGTACTGCGGATACATCAGGATGTGCTTCGTGCGCGCGAAGTCGGCAGGGAAGGCCGATGCCAGCCACGCCAGCTGCCGGCCCAGGTTCAGGCCCGCCGGCAGCGACGGTGAATACGTCGTGTCGTAGGCGGGGCGGGCCGCCAGGTACTCGGCACGCTGCGCGGCCGGCGGCTCGAACTCGTAGTCGAGCACCGGCAGTACCAGCCCGGAATCATCGACCAGCGCCGCCGTGGCGCCATGCGTCACCGGCACGATCGCCCGCACCGGCGCGGTGGCCGCGAACTCCGCGATCGTGTCGAGCATCCAGTTCCAGATGCCTTCCGTGTCATGGTGCGGATATGGTCCGTCGCGCAGCACGGTGTTGGCCTTGCGGCGCTCGGCCAGCTGCTCGCCGGCCGCGTCGATCAGCGCCAGCTTGACGTTGGTCTTGCCGATATCGAGGACGATGATTGCCGAAGTTGATTGATCAACGGTCATTTGGCTACTTTCTTTCCACGCAAGAGACGGGGCAGCGCGATCGTCACCAGCAACAGCAGCCCGATCACGATCGTCATGTAGATGCCCGGGATATTGGCCATCGACAGGCCATACGTCACGGTCCCCAGCGTCAGCACGGCCAGCATCACGCCGCCGATGGTGCCGGCGCCGCCGGCGATCGATACGCCGCCCAGGATCACCATCGTGATCACTTCCAGCTCCCAGCCCATGGCGATGTTCGGGCGCGTGCTGCCGATACGGCCCGTCAGCAGGAAGGCCGCCAGGCCGGCCATCGCGCCGGTGAGCATGAACAGCACCATCCGGTAGCGGTCCACCTCGATGCCGGAAAAGCGCGCGGCGACCGGGTTGTTGCCGATCGCGTAGATGCGCCGGCCCCAGCGCGTGGCGTGCAGCACGAACGCGAACAGCGCCGCGAACACCAGCAGGATCACGAATTCGCGCGGGATGAAGTCGAAGAAGTAGCCCTGGCCCCAGTCCGTCATCACCTGGGGGTAGCCGGTGAAGGCTTTATCGCCCAGCACCACGGATGCCAGGCCGCGGAACAGCGACACGGTACCGATCGTGACGACGATGGCCGGCAGGCCGAAGCGCGTCACCAGCACGCCGTTCAGCGTGCCGCATGCCACGCCAGTGGCCAGCGCCACGAACAGCAGCGAGGCGGGCGGGAAGCCGGCGTTCATCGCCAGCCCCATCGCCACCGACGACAGTGCCAGGATGCCGGCCACCGAGATATCGATCTCGCGGCAGATGATCAGCAGCGCCATCGGCAGCGCGATCAGCGCCTTCTCGCTGAAGTTGAAGGTGCCGTCCGCCAGGTTATACGGATCGAGGAAGTGCGGCAGCAGCATGCCGTTGGTGACGAAGGCCAGCAGGAACAGCAGCGCCAGCAGGGTTTCCCATTTGCCCAGCACGCCCTTGATGCCCAGCTTCGGCTGGTCGAGGATGGTGTACCGGGATTTGCCGGCGGCCGGCGGGTTCGCGGGTTCGGTCGTATTGGTGGTGGCGGTCATGGTGTTCACGCGGCGCTCCGGACAGGTGCGGTTGGCGAGGAGTGATTGTCGAGGTGCAGCGGCAGGATCTGCCGGCCTTCCTTCTTGCGGTCGCGGGCGTTGATCAGCACGGCGACCAGGATCACGGCGCCGGTCAGCGCGCTTTGCCAGAACGGCGATACCTTCACCACCGGCAGCGCGTTGCCGATCACGGCCAGGAACAGCGCGCCCAGCACGGCGCCGGCCACGGAACCGGTGCCGCCGGCGATGTTGATGCCGCCGATCACGCACGCGGCGATCACGGTGAATTCGAAGCCGTAGGCGATCTCGGTGTAGGCCACCGCGTAGCGCGCCACCCACAGGTAGCCGCACACGCCGGCCACCAGTCCGGAAATCCCGTAGGTCCACAGCAGCCGCTGCGCCATCGGGATGCCGACATAGCGGGCGCACGACGGCGCGTTACCCACCGCGTACAGGTCGCGGCCGAAGCGGCTGTGGCTGGCCAGGTACCAGGCGGCCAACACCACGATGAACGCGATCCACACCAGGTTCGTCACGCCCAGGAACTTCGTGAGCGGGAAGGCGATGAACGCTTCCGGCATCTGGTGCGACGACACCCACGCGCCGCCGGACAGCACGAACACCAGCCCGCGGTACACGCTCATCGTACCCAGCGTGACGACGATGGCCGGCAAGTCCAGGTAGCCGATAAGGTAGCCGTTGACGAGCCCCAGCACGAGGCCGAGCGCGGCGGCGGCCAGCACGATCACGGGCAGCGGCAGGCCAGGATTGTTGGCGGCCAGCAGGGCGGCGGCCATGCCCGACAAGGCGAGGTTCGACGCCACCGACAGGTCGACGCCGCGCGTGACGATCACCAGCATCTGCGCCAGCGCCAGCATGACCAGCAGCGTGCTGTCCGTCAGCAGGTTGGCCAGGCTGGCACCGGTGATGAACACGGGTGCGCGCATGCCCACGCCGATGATCAATACCACGATGGACGCGGCCAGCAGCATTTCCCTTTTCATTGCTTTCACGCCGCTTCCTCCAGCACGGCGCCCGAGGCGGCCGCGCAAACATTCTCCGGTGTCGCCTCGCCGCGCGCATACACGCGCTCGACGCGGCCCTGGTGCATCACCACGATGCGGTCCGACAGCCCCAGCACTTCCGGCAGTTCGGACGAGACGAGGATCACCGACAGGCCCTGCTGCACCAGTTCGCCGACGAAGCGGTGCACCGCCGCCTTCGAGCCGATGTCGATGCCCTTGGTCGGTTCATCGAGGATGATCACTTTCGGATTGGTGGCCAGCCACTTGCCCAGCACGACCTTCTGCTGGTTGCCGCCGGAAAGTTCGGACACGTTCTGGCGCAGGTGGTGCGCCTTCAGTTCCAGCTGCTCGCTGTACAGCCGCGCCACCCCCAGCGACTCGCGTTTGGCTTTCCCGCCGCGCAGGAACCAGCCCATCTTGTCCAGGATCGGCAGCGTGATGTTGTGCAGGATCGGCATCGTCAGGTGCGCGCCCTGGTGCTGGCGGTCTTCCGGCACGTAGGCGATGCCGTGCGCGATGCCCTCGGCGGCGCAGCCGATCTTGACTTCCTTGCCGTCGATGAGCACCGTGCCGCGCGATGGTTTCGTCAGCCCGAACAGGGCCTGCATCACTTCCGAGCGGCCGGCGCCCACCAGGCCGTAGAAGCCCAGGATCTCGCCCTTCTTCAGCGAGAAGGAGACGTCGTCGAATTCGGTGGGATGGCAGAAATTCCTTACTTCGAGCAGCGTGGCGCCCGGCGTCACGTCCGCCTTCGGATACGCCTGCGTCACGGCGCGGCCCACCATCAGCGACACCAGTTCGCCTTCGGTGATGTCGGCCAGCACGCCTTCGGTGATGTAGTGGCCATCGCGCAGCACCGTGTAGCGGTCCGCCACGGCGTAGATCTCGTCGAACTTGTGGGTGATGAAGATGATGGCCGTGCCGGCCGCCTTCAACTGATTGATGATGCGGTACAGCTCACCGATCTCGCGCTGCGACAGCGCGGCGGTCGGCTCGTCGAGGATCACCACGCGGGCATCCTGCGACAGGGCGCGGGCGATCTCGACGAAGTGGCGCTGCGCCACCGACAGGTCTTTCACCTTCGTGCGCACAGGTAGCGGTACCTCGAGCCGCGCGAACAGCTGCTCGGCCTCGCGTTCGATGCGGCCCCAGTCGATGCGGCCACCCTTTTGCGGCTGGCGGCCCACGTAGATGTTCTCGGCCACGGTCAGCTCGTCGAACATCACGCTTTCCTGGTGCACCGCCGTGATCCCGGCATGCATCGCATCCTGCGCGTTGGCGAACTGCACGCGCTGGCCATTGAGCGTGATGGTGCCTTCGTCCGGCTGGTAGATGCCGGTCAGCGTCTTCACCAGGGTGGACTTGCCCGCGCCGTTCTCGCCCAGCAGGGCCATGACTTCGCCGGCGCGCACCGTGAGTGCCATTTTATTGAGCGCGGTGATGCCGCCGAAGCGCTTGCAGATGCCCTCGAGGCGCAGCACGGCCTCGCCCGCCGGGATGGCACTCCCGGCAGGTGTGTTCGTTGTCTGTTGCATGGCTTAGAAGATCTTGGCGAATTTGTCGACGTTGTCGCGGTTGTACGTGAACGGTTCGGCCATCGCGGCCTCGCCTTTCGCGTCGATCGCGATATTGCCCATCCGGCCCGCGGCGAACTTGCCGCCCGCCTTGGCATCGGGCGCGCCCTTGACGAAGTCATACGCGGCATAGGTGGCCGCGTAGCCCAGGTCGATCGGATTCCAGATCGCGAATTCCTTCACGGCGCCGCTCTTCACGTGGCCGGCCATCTCGGAGGGCAGGCCCAGGCCCGTGACGAACACCTTGCCGACCACGTTCTCGTCGACCACGGCCTTCGATGCCGCCACGATACCGACCGTGGTCGGCGCGATGATCGCCTTCAGGTTCGGGTAGCTGCGCAGCAGGCCGATCGCCTCGCGGTAGCTCTTGTCGGACTGGTCGTCGCCATAGGTGGTGGCCACCAGCTTGAGCTTGGAGAATTCGGGCGTGGCCAACTGCGACTTCATCACGTCGATCCAGATATTCTGGTTGGTGGCCTGCGCCGAAGCGGACAGGATCGCGATCTCGCCGGCGCCGCCAATCGAGCCGGCCGCCATCTGCAGCTGCTTGCGGGCGATCAGTTCGGCGTTGGAAGGATTCAGCTGCATCAGCCGGCCTTCCTGCGCCAGGCCGCTGTCGAACGACACCACCTTGATGCCGCGCTGCATGGCCTTCTTGGCGATCGGCACCAGCGCATTCGGATCGTTGGCGGAAATCACGATCGCATCGACCTTCTGGCTGATCAGCGAGTTGACGATTTCGATCTGCCCTTCGGCCGACGGCGTGGTCGGGCCGGTGTAGATGATTTCCACGTCCTTCAGCTGGCCGGCAGCTTCCTTGGCGCCCGTGTGGGCCGCATCGAAGAAGCCGTTGCCCAGGCTTTTCACGACCATCGCAATGCGGATTTTTTCACCATTCGCGCCACCGGCACCGGCGGCGGCGTTGTCGCTCTTCTGGCCGCAGCCCGTCATGCAGGCCGCGCTGACCGCGGCGGCCAGCGCCGCGTAGATAAAAGTCTTGCGTTTCAATGTGCAGCCTCCGGATGGAACAGCGATGATGCGGGGAAGTCGTAGCCGTGCGAGAACTGCAGCGACGCCACCTGGGTCGGCACGGGCTCCGGCTGCACGGTCACGACTTTCACGCCGGACTGCTCGAGCAGCTGGACGGCGGCATCCGACGCATTGGTATCGGTGATCACGCACGACACCCGATCGAGGCCGCACAGGATCAGGCCGGCCTTCTTGGCGAACTTGGAGCTGTCCGCCAGCACGATCAGTTCCTCGGCCTGGCCGATCAGGCGCTTCTCGGCCTGGATCAGCAGCGGGTCCGCTTCCATCAGGCCCAGCAGCGACAGGCCATACACGCTCATGAACATCTTCGCCGCGTAGTGGTGCTGCGTGATGTCGTTGTCGAACGGCGAAAGAATCACGTTCTGCTCACGGTACACCTTGCCGCCCGGGAGGATCACTTCGTTTTCCGACGACAGCAGCAGGCGCTCGGCCATCAGGAACGAGTTGGTGAGGATCTTCAGGTGCTTGTCGACCAGGAAGTCCGCCATCATGAACGTGGTGGTGCCGCCGTTGATGACGATGGTTTCGCCTTCCTCGCACATGCCGGCCGCGTAGCGGGCAATGGCGCGCTTGCGGTCGGCAAAGCACTGGATGTTGTGTTCGAAGGTTTCGCTCGTGAGCGTGAGGTTGCGCTTCTTCTGCGCCAGGTTCGCCGCGCCGCCGCGGGTGCGGGTCAGCAGGTTGCGCGCGGCCAGCCAGCTGATGTCGCGGCGCACGGTGGCGGGGGAAGCGCTCAGCCATTCGACCAGCTGGGGAACGCTGGCATTCTGGTGCTCGGCGAGCAGTTTGAGCAAACGTTTACGGCGCTTGTGATTCACCATGTTTCCGTCTCCTTGTCGTGATCCTACTTCGCGGCGGATGCCGGGAGTGGTCTATTTATTAAGGGCAAGCCTAAACCCATTCAAAGTGACCGGTCAATCATCCTGCGCTCAAATGTATGATTTTTTCCAAAATGCCTTGTCACGTTCTGATCATTTCGCTCAAGTAAATGATTAATTCATTCTTGGTCACGATGTTGATCGCTTGTGCATTGACACCCCCGAGGGCTCTGATTTCTACTGACTCCGCTTGCTTGACCGGCCGGAAAATGAGCGGAAACGGGGGCAAAACCGAATGCAAATCAACGATGGAGACCACATGAACCAACCGAAGCAGAAACAGCCCATCACGTCGCTGTGGGATGACGCGAAGGCCGCAACGATGAGCGAACCGGAGCTGCTGCTGTACCGCTCCAATTTGCTGGGCTCGGACCTGCGCATCACCAACTTCGGCGGCGGCAACACATCGGCCAAGGTGATGATGGAAGACCCGCTGACGGGTGAACAAGTCGAGGTACTGTGGGTCAAGGGCTCGGGCGGCGACCTGGGCAGCATCAAACTGGATGGCTTCTCGACGCTGTACCTGGACAAGCTGCATGCGCTGAAGAAGCGCTACCGCGGCCTGGAGCACGAAGATGAAATGGTCGGCTACCTGCCGCACGCCACGTTCAACCTGAACCCGCGCGCCGCATCGATCGATACGCCGCTGCATGCCTACATCAACAAGAAGCATGTCGACCACATGCACCCGGATTCCGTGATCGCGATCGCCGCGACCGCCAACAGCCGCGCGCTGACGGAAAAGATCTTCGAAGGCGTGCTGGGCTGGCTGCCATGGAAGCGCCCCGGCTTCGACCTGGGCCTGGACCTGGAAAAACTGTCGACCGAACAGCCGCAGCTGAAAGGCATCATCCTGGAAGGCCACGGCCTGTTCACCTGGGGCGACACCGCCAAGGAAGCCTACGAAACCACGCTGGCGATCATCAAGCGCGCCGAGGAATGGCTGGAAGCGAATATCGCGCAACCGGTGTTCGGCGGCCAGAAGCACCAGTCCCTGCCGCCGGCCGAGCGCGCCGCGTTCGCCGCGAAACTGATGCCCCTGCTGCGCGGCAAGATCAGCAAGACCGAATACAAGCTGGGCCACTTCGAGGATTCCGACACGATCCTGGAATTCGTCAACAGCGCCGACCTGGCACCGCTGGCGGCGCTGGGCACCTCGTGCCCGGACCACTTCCTGCGCACCAAGATCCGCCCGTTCGTGGTCGACTTCGACCCGACCAAGCCGGACTTCGATGCCGTGGCCGCCGGCCTGGACGACGCGCTGGAAGCCTACCGCGCCGACTACACCGCGTACTACAACCGCTGCAAGCGCGACAACTCGCCAGCGGTGCGTGACGCCAACCCGATCATCTACCTGATCCCGGGCGTGGGCATGCTGTCGTTCGCGAAGGACAAGGCCACCGCGCGCATCGCCGGCGAGTTCTATGTCAACGCGATCAACGTGATGCGCGGCGCGAACGGCGTCGACAAGTATGTCGGCCTGCCGGAGCAGGAAGCGTTCGACATCGAATACTGGCTGCTGGAAGAAGCAAAGCTGCAGCGCATGCCGAAGCCGAAATCGCTGGCCGGCCGCATCGCGGTCGTCACCGGCGGCGCCGGCGGCATCGGCCAGGCGGTGGCGAAGCAGCTGCTGTCCGAAGGCGCCTGCGTGCTGCTGACCGACATCGACGGCGGCGCGCTGGAAGAGGCGAAAAGCTCGCTGGCCAAGGTGGCCGGCAAGGACAACGTGGCCACGATCACCGGCAATATCACCAGCGAAGAGCAGGTGGAAGCCGTGTTCACCGAGTCGGCGCTGCGCTTCGGCGGTGTCGACCTGCTGATCTCGAACGCCGGCATCGCTTCCTCGGCACCGCTGGAAGACACCACGCTGGAAGTGTGGGACCGCAACCAGGACATCCTGGTAAAAGGCTACTTCCTGGCCAGCCGCGCCGCCTTCCGCATGATGAAGACGCAGAAGCTGGGCGGTTCGATGGTGTTCGTCGCCTCGAAGAACGGCCTGGTCGCCTCGGCCGGCGCATCGGCCTACTGCACCGCGAAAGCCGCCGAGATCCACCTGGCGCGCTGCGTGGCGCTGGAAGGCGCACCGCTGGGCATCCGCGTCAACGTGGTCAACCCGGACGCCGTGATCAAGGGCTCGAAGATCTGGGACGGCAAGTGGAAGCAGGAACGCGCCCAGTCGAACAAGATCGAGGCGGACGACGTGGAAGCCTTCTACCGCGACCGCAGCATGCTGAAGCGCTCGGTGCTGCCGGAAGATATCGCCGAAGCCGTGTACTTCCTGTCCAGCGACAAGGCCGCGAAGAGCACCGGCAACGTGCTGAACGTGGATGCCGGCAACGCCGGTGCGTTCACGCGCTGATCGCTGTTCAGCCGACGCATCCAGCAGACGCATTTAGCAAGATAATACCAATAGCCAAACGCAAGCCGCCGCGCCCCGTCGCGGCGGCGGTACTTGAAGGAGACGAACATGACCGACATTAAGAATCCCGTGATCGACGCTAATATGGTGGCCGAGCACAACGCGCAGCAGCAGGCGGACCTGCAGGCGGACTACGACGCGCTGGGCGGCATGCTGGCGCGCCGCGGCGTCGACATCGAGAAGCTGACGGCGCTGGCCGGCACCTTCGCCGTGGCCGTGCCGAGCTGGGGCGCCGGTACCGGCGGCACCCGCTTCGCCCGCTTCCCGGGCCGCGGCGAACCGCGCAACGTGTTCGAGAAGATGGAAGACTGCGCCGTGATCAACCAGCTGACGCGCGCCACGCCGGCCGTGTCGCTGCACTTCCCGTGGGACCGCACCGACGACCCGGCAGCGCTGAAGGAAATCGCCGACGGCTATGGCCTGGGCTTTGACGCCGTGAATTCGAACACCTTCCAGGACCAGCAGGGCCAGGACCACACCTACAAGTACGGCAGCCTGTCCGCGCAATCGGGTGCGGCGCGCGCGCAAGCCGTGCAGCACAACATCGACTGCATCGAACTGGGCCAGAAGCTGGGCTCGAAGGCGCTGACCGTGTGGGTGGGCGACGGTGCCAACTTCCCCGGCCAGAACAACCTGCGCGGCTCGCTGGAGCGCTACCTGGACAGCATGCGCGACATCTACGGCGCGCTGCCGGCCGACTGGAACGTGTTCATCGAGCATAAACTGTTCGAGCCGGCGTTCTACGCCACCGTGATCGCCGACTGGGGCACCAGCTTCGCCTGCGCCACGGAACTGGGCCCGAAGGCGAAATGCCTGGTCGACCTGGGACACCACGCGCCGAACACGAACATCGAGATGATCGTGGCGCGCCTGGCGCAGTTCGGCAAACTGGGCGGCTTCCACTTCAACGACAGCAAGTACGGCGACGACGACCTGGATTCCGGCTCGATCAACCCGTTCCAGCTGTTCCTGGTGTTCAACGAGCTGGCTGACGCGGCGGAACGCGCGAAGAGCGGCGCCACGGACTTCAACCCGGCCTACATGCTGGACCAGTCGCACAACGTGACCGATCCGATCGAAAGCCTGATGTCGTCCGCCGTGGAAGTGCAGCGTGCCTTCGTGCAGGCCGCGCTGGTGGACCGCAACGCGCTGCGCGGTTTCCAGGAATCGAACGACGTGCTGAACGCCGCGCAAACGCTGAAGAAAGCCTACCGTACCGACGTGTCGGCGATCCTCGCAATGGCCCGCGTGCGTGCCGGCGGTGCCGCCGACCCGGTCGCCGCGTACCGCTCTTCCGGCTACCGGGACGGCGCCGCCGAGCGGCGCCCGGCCAAGGCCGGCGCCAGCAGCAGCGGGATCGTTTAAGCCTTGACGTTCATGCCTGCCCACGCTTCGGCCGTGGGCGGGCTTTTGCACGTCCGGATGGTGGATTACGGTACCAGGAGCCTGCGCGCCGACAGCGCATGCGTTCACCCCAGAAGCGAAAGGCTGGGGTCAGACCCGCCGGGTCTGACCCCGGATTTTGCACTTGGGTCTGGCATGCAATCCGCCTCCTTGCCATAAAAACACAGGAGGAGACCCATGATTCACTGGCTACGCGCGCTCGCAGCACTCATGCTGTCCGCCGCGTTCAGCATGATGTCCAATGCAACCCACGCCGCTGATTTCAGCGTCGCCAAATACGGCGCGAAACCCGACGGCAAGACCATGAACACGAAGGCCATCCAGGCCGCCATCGATGCCGCGGCGAAGCAGGGCGGCACCGTCACATTCCCCGCCGGTACCTACCTGACCGGCTCGATCTTCGTGAAGAGCAATGTCACGCTGAAGGTCGGCAAGGGCGTCACGCTGCTGGGATCGCAAAACATCAAGGATTACCCGGTGCTGCCCACCCGCATCGCCGGCATCGAGATGAAATGGCCGGCGGCGCTAGTCAACGTCTACCAGCAAACCAACGCGAAGATCGAAGGCGAAGGCACCATCGATGGCGACGGCAAGGTGTTCTGGGACAGCTACTGGACCTTGCGCAAGCAGTACGAGCCGCGCGGCCTGCGCTGGGCTTCCGACTACGATGCGCAGCGCCCGCGCCTGATCCAGGTATTCGACTCGAAGGACGTCAAGCTGGGCGGCGGCCTGCTGCTCAAGCGCGCCGGCTTCTGGACCGTGCACATCTGCTACTCGGAAGGCGTGACCGTCGACGGCGTCATCATCCGCAACAACCAGGATGGCCTGGGCCCGTCCACCGACGGCATCGACATCGATTCCTCGAAGAAGATCCTGGTGCAGAACGCCGATATCGACGTCAACGACGACGCCCTGTGCATGAAGGCCGGCCGCGATTCGGATGGCCTGCGCGTGGCGCGCCGCACGGAAGACGTGGTGGTGCGCGACTCGATCGTCCGCTCCGGCGCGGCTGGTTTCACGTTCGGCAGCGAGACCTCGGGCGGCTTCCGCAACGTCGAGGCCTACAACATCACGGTGCTCGACAAGGTACCGGTCGGCATCCTGTTCAAGTCGGCCCACACGCGCGGCGGCTTCGGCGAGAACATCCGCCTGCATGACTTCACGATGAAGGGCACGCCCGTGGTGCTGCGCGTGACGATGAACTGGAACCCCAGCTACAGCTACGCGAAGATCCCTGACGACGTGAAGGACGTGCCGCCGTACTGGAAGGTGCTGGCCACGCAGGTGCCGAAGGAGCAGGGCATGACCCAGTTGCGCGACGTGCAGATCTGGAACATCACGGCGACCGGTGCGAAGACCGCCTTCGAAGTGGACAGCTACAAGGAAAAGCCGGCCACGCGCTTCACGCTGAAGAACCTGGATATCCAGGCCGAGCAGGGTGGCCACATCTACGATATCGCCGACTGGACATTCGAGAACGCGAAGCTGGCGCTGGGCAAGCCAGTCGAGCTGGAAGACGGCCGGGCCGTGCGCGGCCTCGCCGCAGGCAGCTTCGTCGTGCAGCCTCGCCCGATCAAGGAAGACCCCTCCAAGAAGAGCTTTGAAGAACAGGACAAGTCATGAAACAACGCATGAATCGACTCATGAAGCAACCCATGAAGCAACGCCTTGGCACGCTGGCCGTTGCCGTTCTGACCCTGTGCGCCAGCAGCGCGCTGTATGCCCAGTCGCCGAAGGTCGACTATCCGCAGCCGACCGCCGCGATGCAGGCGATCATCGACAAGGATATCCGCCGCAAGTTCGGCGACGCGCCGGAGGATGCCGGCCCGCTGGCCAAGGACCTGTCGCCGGCCATCACGAAGAAGGATATCGACAAGGTGCTGCGCAAGGTGGCCGACTGGCAGCTGCGCCGCACCATGGAATACACCGACCAGATCTGGACCGCCAGCGTCACCTATGCCGGTTTCATGGATGCGTCGAAGGCGACCGGCGATCCGAAATACCGCGATGCGATGCTGAAGCTGGCCAAGGGCTTCGACTGGTCGCTGCGTGCCGGCCAGTACCCGAACGCGGACGACATCAGCATCGGCCAGATGTACCTGGAGCTGTACCTGCAGGAGCCCAGCCCGGAGAAGATCGCCACGCTGAAGAAGTACCTGGACGTGCTGATCGACCTGGATACGCTGCGCCCGAACGATCCGCGCCTGCCGTGGTGGTGGTGCGACGCGCTGTTCATGGCGCCGCCCGTGTGGCTGAAGATGGCGCAGGCCACCGGCGAGCAGCGCTACGCCGACTACGTGCATGAACAGTGGAAGAAAACCTACGACCTGCTGTACGACAAGGAAGAACACCTGTTCGCCCGCGACACGGCTTACGAGGACCCGAACAAGCGCGAGCCGAACGGCAAGAAGATCTTCTGGTCGCGCGGCGAAGGCTGGGTGATGGCCGGCCTGGCCAAGGTGCTGGAACTGACTCCGAAGGATGATCCGAACCGGCAGTTCTATGTGCAGCAGTTGCAGGAGATGTCGGCCAAGCTGGCCTCCATCCAGGACGAGAACGGCGAATGGCATGCCGGCCTGCTCGATCCGCAGGCGTGGCCGCTGGCGGAAACGTCGGGTGCGGCGATGTTCATCCACGGCATGGCCTATGGCGTGAACAACGGCTACCTGGACGAGAAGACCTACCGCCCCGTGATCGAGAAAGCGTGGACGGCGCTGGTGACGAAGCACATCTACGCGGACGGGCGCCTGGGCGGCATCCAGCAGACCGGCGCCGAGCCGGCTCACTACCGGCCGGCGTCGAGCTACAACTATGGCGTGGGCGGCTTCATGCAGGCTGCCGCCGAACTGAAGAAGATGGCGACCAAATGACGGGATTCAAATGACAGGATTCAAATGACGGGATTTACTACGAAAGCCTTCAAGATGCAGCTGAAACCCGGCGTCGTGGAAGAGTACAAGCGCCGGCACGACGAACTGTGGCCCGACCTGGCCGCGGCGCTCGATGGCGCCGGCATCTTCGATTACTCCATCTTCCTCGACGAGGACACGCTGTCGCTGTTCGCCGTGCTGAAGGTTCGCGACGGCGCGCCGATCGCGGAGCTGCCGCTGCAGCCGGTGATGAAGCGGTGGTGGGACTACATGGCGGAGTTGATGGAGGTGGAACCTGGCAATCGACCCAAGGAGTGGGCGCTGCCGCAGCTGTTCCACTTTGCGGGACGCTCGGTGTGATACGCCTGCCGATTGCTGGCCCATGCTTTCGCCCCAACTGCAAAACCAGGGGTCAGACCCGACGGGTCTGACCCCGGCCCTTCGCTGTTGGGGTAAACGCATGCTCCGTCGGCTTGCAGGCGAGATGAATGCCGTTCGCGCCGCCTACTTCACGTCGTTGTAGGCGGTCGCCCGCGAAATCCCCAGATGCGCGGCCGCGATCTCCATCGCCCGCCGCACTTCGAGAAAACCGGCAGCCTTCAGCTCTCGCATCAGTGCGCGCCGGTCCTCGGCCTTCAGCAGTTGCGGCGACGCCGCCAGGCCGGCCGCGTACTGGTCGATGCGGCGGCGGATCGCCTCGGCATTGGCCGGGTCCAGCGATTCCTGGAAGGGCGCCGCACCGGTGGCGGCGAACTGCTGCAACGCGTTCTGCATCGAGCGGAACAGCGACATGTCCACGTTCAGGCACAGCGCTGCGACATAGTTGCCCTGCGCATCCCTGATCCCGATCGACGTGCTCTTGGCCGGCCGGCCATCGGCGAACCGGTTGGCGTAGTTGGCCACCACCTGCGGATACGCGCTGTCCGCGATGCGTGCCAGCCCCAGTTCGGTGGCCGGATCGCCGGGCGCCCGGCCGGACAGGTTGTTGTGGATGGCGAGGATCGCGTGGTCCGGGTCGCGCAGGTCGTGCACGACCACTTCGCAAAAGGGCGCGAAGGTTTGCGCCAGGCCTGCGGCGATCTGGTCGAGCTGGGCGACCAGCGCGGCGGCGTCGGATTCACTGGGAGACTTGGACATGCCTGACATTGTATCCGCTGGCCGCCGGCTCACCGGCGGCATACTTCGGCCGCTTACTTGGCCGCCGGCGCGGCCGGTGTCAGCAGCCCGCGGGCGCGCAGCCATTCCTCGGCGCGGCGCGGCCATTGCGAGGCGTTGCCCAGGCCGTCGCGCATGCCCATGCCGTGCGAACCCTTCTCGAACAGGTACATCTCGGCCGGCACCTTGTGCTTCGTGAGCGCCTGGTAGAACAGGATACTGTTCTCGACCGGCACCGTGGCATCGGCCTGGGTGTGGATCAGCAGGGTAGGGGGCGTTTGCGCCGTGACCTGGCGGTCGACGGACAGCAGCTGCAACAGCTCGGGCGACGGACTGGCGCCCAACAGTGCCTTGCGCGAACCGATGTGCGCGGCCGGCGCTCCTTCCATTGCGATCACCGGATACATCAGCACGAGGAAATCGGGGCGGGCGCTCACCTTGTCCAGCTCCGCGCCGGTGCGGCCGGCCGGGTTGTCGAACAGCGTGCCGGCGCTGGCGGCGAGGTGGCCGCCGGCCGAACTGCCCATCACGCCGATGCGGTTCGGGTCGATGCCGAATTCCGCCGCGCGCGAACGGAGCAGGCGCACCGCGCGCAGCACGTCCTGCAGCGGGGCGGGGTGGCCGAATTCCTGCATCCGGTAGTTCAGCACGAATGTCGTCACGCCCAGGGTGCTGAGCCAGTTGGCATACTGGGTCCCTTCGCGGTCGACCGCCTGGCGCACGTAGCCGCCGCCCGGCGCCACGATGATGGCCGTGCCGTTCGGCCGGTCGACGGCGGGGCCGACCAGCGTGAGGGTGGGGTTCGACGTGTTCTGGATATAGCCCTTGCCGTTCTGCTCGGGGCCGATATCCTTCATGCCGGGCACCCCTTCGGGCCACAGGGGGAAGACGGTGGGGGCGGAGTATGCGGACGACATGGACATGGCAAGCAGGATCGGAACGACGAATTTTTTCATGACGGGGGAAGTGTAATGATCAAGAAGGTATTGTGCACGGGACTGCTGGCTTTGTGTGTTCCGGCTGGCGCGGCCGAACCACCCGCCAGAAGCTGCAGCACAGCCGAGCCCGTGTCATGGGGTCAGGCACGCTGACACGAGCTGAACGGGACAATAATGCCGAGCCCGTGTCACGGGGTCAGGCACGCTGACACGGGCTGAACGGGACAATAATGCCGAGCCCGTGTCATGGGGTCAGGCACGCTGACACGGACTCGGCAGTAAAGTTCACTTCCGCTTCAGCCAATCCTCCGGCACCGGCACCACCACGATATTCATCGCCTTGCCGTCGGCCGACAGCATGGCCGACTGGATCTGGATCTTCGTGCCGTCGGCATTAAAGGTGGGGTGGGGATGGTCGGCCGCGGTGTCCTTGTGGCCGGTGGTGAGCAGCTTCATCTCGCGCGTCTTGCGGTCGATTAGCCACAGCGAGCGGGAGAAATCGTCGCCGACGGCGAAGCGGCCGTCGGGGGACCCGTGCACGTGCCACAAGCCGCTGCCGGACGGCGTCTGGCCGGCGATCGTCATCTCGCGGGTGCGCAGGTTGACGATGGCCAGGCCGGTCGGCTTTTCGCGCGTGCCGGCATCGCCCCATGCGGCATCCTGCCCGGGGTTCGCGCCGTAGACGCCCGTCGCCGGCGCCGCGACACCGCCGCCGCCATCCTTCACCGGCCGGTGGCCCATCAGCGCCATCGCCACTTCATCCTTGCTGATCACCGCCTCGTGCGTCACCCATTCGTACGGCGCTTCCGGGTACAGCGGGCGCAGGCCGGTGCCGTCCGAACGGACGGTCCAGGTGCGCTGCGGTGACTTGCCCCCGGTCTCCCAGCAGAACACGATCTCGCCCGGATTCCACAGGTTGGCCTGGATATGCCCGATCTGGAAGCCGACCGATACCACGTGCCGGATTTCGCCTGTCTTCACGTTCATCCGTGCGATGCCGTTCGGCCCTGCGCCCATATTGCGCGGGCCGAAGTTAGCCTCGATCTTCGCGCCCGCCGGCAGGTGCTTCGCCGCCGCGTTGCGGCCCACGCGGAAGTACACCCATTCCTCGTCGGCGTCGAGCGCCATGTCGCCGCCTGCTTCCAGCTCGGCCGAAGTGGTGCCGGCGATGCGCTGGTACTCGGCGGCCGGCTTCATCTTGCCGGCGGCGCTGTCGCGGAACACGGCCGCCAGGTCCACCTCCACGATCTGCAGCACGCCTTTGTCGGAGCCCTGCCGCATGAAGAGCAGCTTCATCGACTTCTGCGCCAGGTTCAGCATGCCCGTGTAGCCGCCTTCCGTTACCTGCACCAGGTCGCCGGTGGTTTCGTTGACGGCCATCGCCTCGCCCTTGACACGGTTCGAGCGGAACACCAGCCACTTGCCGTCCGAGGTCCATTGCGGATGCGTCGGATAGATCTTCGAATCTCCCTGCGGCGTGCTGGTAAGGAAGGTCAGCATGGTCCCCGTCACCGGGTCCTTGACGACCTTGCGTTCGGACGGAAAGCGCTGGCCGATGCCGGCATGGGCGGCGGTGCTGAAGCAGAGCGCCACGCACACGGCGGCGCGCAGCAGGGAGGAGGTGTTCATGTGTGTGCCCCGGATCGAAAGGGCCGATTGTGCGCTTGTTCGCTGCGGGGCTTTACTCATCTTCCTGATCGTTTGAAAGGCTGCCGGGCTGCCGCGAAAACCGCTGCCGTAGAATGAGTCCATGAAACGCTACCTCCAATCCCTCTTCCTTTTCCTGCTCTTCCAGTCAGTCGTCCATGCCCAGGCGCCCCTGCCGCCAGCCGCGAATACCGATCCGGCCAAGGCACAAGTCGTGCTGCCGGAACCGGCCAATCCCGCCTTGCCATCGTTAATCCTGATCGGCGATTCCACGGTGCGCAACGGCCACGACGACGGGCAGGGCAAGGGTCCGGCCGGCCAGTGGGGCTGGGGCAACCCGATCGCGAACTACGTCGACACATCGAAGATCAACGTCGTCAACCGCGCCGTCGGCGGCCTGTCGAGCCGCACCTACGTGACCAGCGGCCATTGGCAGCGCACGCTCGCGCTGGTCAAGCGGGGCGACGTGGTGCTGATGCAGTTCGGGCACAACGACGCCAGCGCCATCAACGACACCAGCCGCGCGCGCGGCACGATCCGCGGCACCGGCAACGAGACCGAGGAAATCGACAACCTGCTGACGAAACGGCGCGAGACAGTGCGCAGCTACGGCTGGTACCTGGGTGACTACATCGCCCAGATCCGCGCGAAGGGCGCGACGCCGGTCGTCGTGTCGCTGATTCCCCGCAAGCGCTGGGACGACCACGGCAAAGTGCTCCGCAACGCCGGCGATTACGCGGGCTGGGCGAAGGAAGTGGCGCGCCGCGAGAACGCCGGCTTCATCGACCTGAACGAACTGGCGGCACGCCGCTACGACCAGATCGGCCGCGATGAAGTGATGAAGCTGTTCCCCCAGGTGGCGCCGGACGAAACGGTGCACACCAACTGGGCCGGTGCCGACCTGAACGCGCGGATCGTCGTCGGTGGCATCAAGGCGCTGGGCCTGCAGCCGCTGGTCGGCGCATTGAACGAACGGGGCAAGGCCATTCCTGCCAGCCCCGCCAGCGAGGATGAGCGCCCGGTCGTCGATGCAAAGTCCGTGAAGGCCGAGCAGGCCGCGAACACCGCGCTGCCCACGCTGCACCTGGTCGGCGATTCCACCGTGAAGAGCGGCGGTGCGGGCGGCCATGTGGGCTGGGGCGAGCGCATCGCGCCGTATTTCGACACCGGAAAGGTGAACGTCGTCAACCATGCCATCGGCGGCCGCAGCAGCCGCACCTTCTTCACCGAAGGGCGCTGGAACAGGGTGCTGGAGCAGCTGAAGGCCGGCGACGTGGTGCTGATCCAGTTCGGCCACAACGATGGCGGCAGGATCGGCGACCCGGCCATGAAAGGCCGCGCCTCCGGCCCCGGCACCGGCCCGGAAACCGTGGAAGACAAAAAGCCCGACGGCACGGTGGAGCAGGTGCACACCTTCGGCTGGTACATGGCGCGCTACGTGCAGGATGCGAAAGCAAAGGGCGCGACGGTGGTGCTGCTGTCGCCGGTCCCGCACCGCGACGCCTGGCAGGACCGCCGCGACTTCGAGAACTTCGCCCAGTGGGACCGCGAAGTCGCGCAGCGCCACGGCGCCCGGTTCGCCGACCTGACGATGGCGATCACCGACGGCTACCGGCGCGCCGGCGCCAGCATCGTCGACACGTATTTTTCCGATGCGCGCACGCATACCAACGATGCCGGCGCCGCGTTCAACGCGCAGCGCGTGGTCGCCGCGTTGAAGGGCCTGCCGGGTGGGCTGGTGGATCAATGGCTGTCGGCACAGGGGCGAGCAGCCGGTATTGCAGAAAACCGGTGACAGGCTCCATTTGTTTTTGAAACATTTCTAGGATATCGGAGCCTTGTCACAGTCTTTGTGCGTGTCAGTAGCGCATGCTTCAACCCAGATGCAAGACCAGGGGTCAGACCCGGCGGGTCTGACCCCGGCAGTTTGCTTTTGGGGTGCTATTTTGCTTTCGGCATCCCCTCGCCGATGTAGTACGAGGGCCAGGGCGGCTGGTTGTAGGCGGTGTTCTGCCAGGCGATGGCGGCGCGGTATTGCGGGTCGTGCATCAGCGTGGTCAATTTGTGCGTGGTGGGGATGTCCGTCGAGTAGATGCGCAGGCTGTTGTTGTCGGCGGCGCGCCAGATGACCTCCTCGCGCCAGTCGCCGAACAGGTCCGCCGACAGCGCGGGATTGGCCTTGGTGCCGTTGTTCGAAGCGGCGCCTTCCGCATCGAGCAGCAGGTCGGACTGGCTGCTTTGCCAGTTCCACTTGAAGACCCTGGTACCGTCCAGCAGTTCGCGCTGCAGGTCGCCGTCCCACCACACCATGAAGTTCGCTTGCTGCGGGCGCGCCGGCGCGATCACGTTGCCCTTTGCATCGAACAGGTTCGGCGAGGCGAACGACCACGCCTCGTCGCCCGGGAAGCGGGGATCGATGTCGCCGGCCGCGCCGCGGCCCGTGTCCTTGGTGGCCGGGGTGGACCACAGCACTTCGCCGCTGCGCGCATCGACCATCGCCGCGCCGCGGCCCTGCGCCATCGCCATGTTCTCGTGCACGCCCCACTTTTCCAGGCCGGGCCGGGCCGGATCCAGGTCGCCCACGTGCATCGCATCGCCATGGCCCATCCCGGTGGTCCACAGCGGCTTGCCGTCGTCGTCCAGCGCCATCGCGCCGTACAGGATTTCATGCCGGCCGTCGCCATCCAGGTCGGCCACGCTGAGCTGGTGGTTGCCCTGGCCCGAATAGCCCTTCGGCACGCCGGCCGCCTCCGAATCGAAGTACCAGCGCTGTTTCAGCTTGCCGCCCGCGAAATCGACGGCGGCGATCGTGGTGCGCGCATAGTAGCCGCGCGCGAAGATGGCGCTCGGGCGCTTGCCGTCCAGCCAGGCCGTGCCGGCCAGGTAGCGGTCGGAGCGATTGGCGTAGGCATCGCCCCAGCGCGCTTTCAGTTCGTCGCCGGACGGGTTGTCGCCGTCCTCGCCCCGATTCGATGGATACGGGATGGTGTCCAGCACGCGCCCGGTGGCACCCTCGAACACGGACAGGTATTCAGGGCCCTTCAGGATGCGGCCCATGAAGCCGGCCATCAGCTTGCCGTCGTCGGTGCGGCGCGCGCCGGTGCGGTCGGTCTGCTCGATTTCACCGCTGCCGCTCACCCAGTTGGCGCGCGCGTCGCCGATCACCTTGCCGGCGCCGTCGAGCGTGCCGTCGGCGGTCTTGACGACCAGTTCGGCCTTGCCATCGCCATCGTAGTCGGCCACCTGGAATTGCGTGTAGTGCGCGCCGGCGCGGATGTTCGGGCCCAGGTTCACGCGCCACAGCAGCGTGCCGTCGAGCCGGTAGGCGTCCAGCAGCACGTTGCCGGTGAAGCCCGCGCAGCAGTTGTCCTTCGATTCGCTCGGGTCCCATTTCAGCACGATCTCGTAGCGGCCATCGCCATCGAGGTCGGCCACCGAGGCATCGTTGGCGTTGTAGGTGTATGCCTTGTCGTCCGCGGTGGTACCGCCGGCCGGGCGCTGCAGCGGAACGGTCAGGTAGCCATCGATGGCAAGCGCCTTGCTCGCCGCGCCCTCCGCGCCGTTGCGTACTTCGCGCACTTCATAGCCGCCCGCGCCAGCGGCCTTGTCGTTGAAGTTGGTGGACGTGGCGATGGGTTCCGCGTTCAGCTTCGTGCCATCGCGGTAGACGTTGAAGGCCAGGCCCGGCGCATCGCTCGCCAGGGCGCGCCAGCTCACCAGCGTGCCGGCCTTGCCGCGCACGGCCACGGCGCCGCGGTCGAGTTTTTCCAGCTGCATGGCGGTTTTCGCCGGCGCCATCGCGGTGGCGATCGTTGCCGCTTCAGGGTGGGCGGCCAGTTTTCCCGTGCCGCAGCCGGCGGCCATCGCCGCCAGCGCGACGGCGGCCGCGCAGCGTGTCATCGTTGTCTTCACTGATCTGTCTCCTGCGAGATGAAAGCGGCCGCGGTCCCTCGGAGGGAGCGCAGCCGCATGGTCGTCGAGCGCCGAATGCCGGACGCTTATGGCTTATGGCTCAGGGCTCAAGGTTCAGGGTTGCTGGCCCTGGTACATGAAGCCGCTGTCGTTCAGGCCGAACTTGAATTTCCTGTTCATGTCGATGATCTCGGCGCCGGCCAGCAGCAGCGGGCCGTAGCCATGCGCGGCGCGCGTGCTGGTCGGGCGGTAGTAATAGAACGCCGGGTCGAACGCCATGCCGGTCCCCACGCAGATGCCTTCGATCTCGCCCTTGGCGTTGACCTTCGAGGCCACCGCGTTCCAGGCCAGGTTGGCCATCGGGCCGTACATTTCCTTGTCCAGGTAGCCCCGGTTCACGCCGCGCGCGATCGCATACGCATAGATCGCCGTGGCCGACGTTTCCAGGTACGAGTCGTTACGGTCGATCAGCTGGTGCCACAGGCCGTCCTTGTGCTGGAACTTGGCCAGGCCCTTGGCGTGCGCGCGCAGCTGGGTTTCCACCGCCTTGTAGCCCTTGTGGTTCTTCGGCAGCACTTCCAGCACTTCGACCATTGCCATGATGGCCCAGCCGTTGGCGCGCGCCCAGTGCAGTTCAGGATGGTCGCGCATGCCTTCCACGTAGCCGTGCATGTAGATGCCCAGCTGCGGATTGAACATGCGCTTCGAGAACTGCAGCACCTGCTTCACGGCGTCATCATAGTATTTCGTGTTGCCGGTATCCTTGCCCAGCAGCGCGATGGTCGGCACGCCCATGAACATGTCGTCCAGCCACAGCGTGTTGGTCAGCGGGCGCTGCTTGTTGCCGCCCTTGCCATCCGGGCCGCCGCGCGCCAGCGTGCCGTCCGGCAGCCGGTATTCCTTCTCGGTGACGAACTTGCCGCAGACGTCGACCATCTGGCCGTAGTTCACCGTGGAACCCATCTGCTTCGCCTTCAGGAAGCTCATGCACAGCGCGCCGGCATCGTCCAGCGCGTGCGGATTCAGGAAGCTCTTGATCGGCGCCTGCGCATTCGCCGGATCGGCCTTCACGCCGGGCAGGTAGAGGCGCGTGAGGTCGGCCAGCAGCTGGTGGCGCTTCGTGGTGTATTCGGTATAGCGCTTGTCGCCGGTGGCCGCGCCGGCGGCCAGCATGCCGGCGTACGTGACACCCCATTCATAGCTGGTCAGGCGGAAGTCGCCGGGTTTCAGCACGGCTTCCGGATCGGCCTTGTCCAGCTTCGCGATGGGCGCGCGCGAAGTCTTGTTGATCAACTCGGCCGGCGTGGTGGCATCGAGGTATGCGAACACGCGGTCCATCACGGCCTTCACTTCGGCCGTTTCCATCGCGCGGTACGGGTTCGGGTATTTCACGACGAGCGCGTGCAGCATCGCATCCGCGGCGGCCGGGCCTTTTTCCTGCGGCGGCGGGGCTTCCTGCGCCATCAGTTGCAGGGAAGTGCAGGCGAGCAGCGTGCCGATCAACAGCCGGCCAGCCTTCATCTTGAACGGGGTCTTCTTCACTTGAACAAATGTCTCCGAGGTTAATGGTGGCCGCGCTTGCGATCCATGGTGACAGTAGCCGATATGAAGGGACGGTGCAATGCGGTGAGCGCCGCGGGGCGCTATTGCTCGCATTGTTGATTGGAGAGGGAGAGGGCGTGTTCAGAGGGACTTGGGGGCAATCCCCCGGCGGCGCATGCATTCACCCCGACAGCGAAGGGCTGGGGTCAGACCCCCGTTACCGCCAACGGCAAGCACTGTCGGTAGCGGCGATGGGGGTCTGACCCCGGAATGTGCGTTCGGGGTAGGCTTATCCAAGCGGCATCAGGGGCAGACTCCGGCTGCGCATCGGTGATACGCAACCCCGCGAACAGCCTGGTGCCTACATGCCCGGGCCGAAGCCGCCAGGGGCGAAGCCGCCCGGGCCGGGGCCGCGCGGGCCGTCGCCCTGCGGGCCGCGGAACATGCCGGGATTGTTGCGCAAACCCGGGTCGCCGGACACGCCGCCGAACCGGTAGCTGAGGGCGACGGTCAGCATGCGGCCCTGCTGTTCGCTGTAGCTGACCTGGCGCACGGTGTCGGACACCTGCGTGAACTGGTTCACGTTGCTGTCGAAGACGTCGCGCAGGCTGGTGCGCAGCGACCACTCGCGCGACAGGTTCCAGCTCCACGACAGGTGTACCTGCCAGTTCGGTTCCGTCTCGAACAGGCCGTTCAGCGCGCGGCCCGTGTAGTTGCCGTTCACCTGGAACTGGTGGTCCGGGATGCCGGAATACTGGGCCCGCAACTGCACGGTCGGGGTGTTCTGCGTGCGCTCCGCTTCCACCGAGTAGCGCGCGCCGTCTTCGTTGGTCAGCGTGGCCAGGTAGGACTGGGCGATGCGCCGGAAGCCCAGCGTGGCGCCCAGGTTCACTTCGCGCGACGGGCGGCCCTGCAGGTTCAGGCTGACGCCGTCGTTGGTGCGCGCCCCGAAGTTCACCGATTCGCTGATCACGGCCGTGCTTCCCGGCACCGGCGTGAGGAAGCGGCCCAGCAGCGGGCTGTCCTTCTCGCGGTACACCGACAGGTTGGTGTTCAGCCACGTCAGCCAGGTGTCGGTGTATTTCAGCTCGTACTTGTCGTTCTTCGTGGGCGCCAGGCGCGGGTCGCCCTGCGTATAGTTCTGGTCATCCACGTATTGCAGGTTCGGATTGATGTCGTTCAGCGTTGGCCGGCTGATGCGCCGCGCATAGCCGCCCGTCAGCGAGGCGCCCCGTTCGCCCCAGCCGTACTGCACGTGCAGGCTGGGCAGCAGCTCCTTCGTCGCGTCGCTGGCCGAGTTGTTCTGGTTGATGTAGTCGATGTGGCGGTCCACGCGCTCGTAGCGCAGGCCCGGCAGCACGGCCCAGTTCTCGTCGATCCGGAAGTTCGGCGACACGTAGACGGCATAGGTACGCTCGGTATAGCGGAAGGCGCTGGCACGGTTCTCGTCGATCACCTCCTCGCCGGTCAGCGAATCGATGTTGAAGTAATCGGCGTCGGACTGGCCCGTGGAACGGCCCAGTTTCACGCCGGTCTTCAGGTTGAACATGGGCGAGATGCGCTTCTGGTAGTCGACACTGAACTCCGTCAGGCGATTGCGCGTGTCGTTGCCGTTGGTGCTTTCCGGGCGCGCGCCGGACGGTGGCGCGATCACATAGGTGTTGCGGTTGCGGCTGTCGGCATCGGACAGGTTGCCCGAGGTGCGCAGTTCGGCGTTCAGCTTCTCGGTGGCGCTGTACTTGCGCTCGTAGCCAAGCGCCAGCTCGTAGACGGTGCGCTCGTTGTCGCGGTCGACGGCGCGCCGGTACTCTTCATAGGGCGTGGTGCCGCCGTGATAGGTGCGGTAGTACTCGTTCGACACCGTCTCGTTTTCCACGTGGTTGAACTTCATCGCGGCACTGACCCGGTCCGTTTCGCCGATGTTGTAGCCGACCGAGGGATTGAAGGTCACTATGGTCGACGGCGCGCGGCTGTCGTTCTCGCGGCGCGTCGTCCAGACCGCGTTGCCCACGTCCGTTTCCGTTTCGGACCAGCCGGTGCGCTCGTTCACGTTGCGCATCACGCCGGCCTGCCCTTCGACCTGGAGGCGGCCGTTGTTGTAGCTGCCGGAAGCGAAGCTGCCATAGCGGCCGTTCGGTCCCGCGTTCACGGAAACCTGACCCTGCGAGCCCTGTGGCCGCACGCGGCGCGTGACGAGGTTCAGGATCGGCCCGCTGCCGCCCTCGGAGCCGAATTCCGCGCCCGGCGTGGTGATCACTTCGATGGACTCCAGCGCTTCGGCCGGATAGCTGTTCAGCGCATCGCCGGCGGTCTGGCCGGAGAACATGGCCGAGCGCTTGCCGTTGACGAAGATCTGCGCGTTCTGGTTGCCGCGGATGGCGACCTTGCCGTCCTGGTCGACGGTGACGTTCGGCACGTTGGCGATCACGTCCGCCGCCGATGCGTTCGGCGTCACGACTTCGGCCTTCACGTCATAGGTCGAACGGTCGATCTGCTCGGCGGGACGTTCGGCCACCACGGTCACGGTCTGCATCTGGGTAGTGCCCGGCTGCTGCGTGCTGTCCTCCGGCTTCTTCGCGGCGTCGTCCGGCTTGCCGCCGATGGTTGACGTGGCGGCAGGCGTGGCGGGTGCGGCAGCTGGCTTTGTCACGGCAGGCGTGGCGGCGGGGGCGGCGGCCGGTGCCTGCTGCGCCTGGGCCAGGCCGAGCTGCCCGACGAGGGCACCGAGCAGCAGGGCGGGGAGGGGGCGCAGTGCGGGACGTTTCGATGGATTCATTGCGTGACGACGGTTGTTGATATTGTGGGCCGGATTGTACCCGCCGCACCCGTTGCCATTATTTCCACCGCAAGTCGTTAAGTAACATAGTGTGAACCGGCGTAAATGCAGGTAAAGCCGGATCAGGCGGTAGTGCCGTTTAAGCCCACCCCAGTTGCAAATTCCGGGGTCAGACCGCCGGGGCTTAGCCGGGGTTTCAAGGAGCATTGCTCCTTGCCGGCTAAGCGGTGCTGGCTTGCAAGCCAGCACTCCACCCTGACCCCAGCCCTTCGCTGTTGGAGTGAATGCATGCGCTTTCAACGCGTTGGTAACGCTTATTCAAGCGGCACTAGGATCAGGCGGCGCTCAATTGGCCGCGCGCAGCTTCGCCAGCGTGGCTTCCGGCACCTGGATCACGGTGCCATGCCGCATGCGCACCGGCGTGCCTTCGTCCGGGAAGTGCATCCGGCCGGTCACGTTTTCCCACGTCTTCATGTCGCGCGAGCGCAGCGCGCCGTAGTGCTTCGTCGTGTACGCGTCGAAGTACATGATGACTTCCTGGCCGGCCTGGATCGCCGTCGGGCCTTCGACCCACAGGCCGGCCGGCGTGATGGGGCCGGACAGCGGCTTGAACGGCCCGCGCAGGTCCGGCGCCTCGGCCACCTGCAGGTACTTGCGCGGCGGCTTCACGGTTTCATCCTTCACCACCAGGTAATCCTTGCCATTGGCGCGCACGAAGGTGGCGTCGATGACGGAAAAGCCCGGGTCGTAGAACAGCCGCGTGGGCGCGAAGCTCGTGAAATCCTTCGTGGTGGTGTAGTACATGCGGTGGTTGTACTTCTGCTCGGAGGAGCCGGCCGTTTCGGTGAACTTGCCCGGCACGGTCGAGGCCCAGAAGATCAGGAATTCGCCGCGCTTGTCGTCGTACACGATTTCCGGCGCCCACGAGTTCAGCACGCCCGGCTCGTGCGCCATCACCGGCAATTCCTTCTGCTCCGACCAGGTGATCAGGTCTTTCGACGAGGCGTAGCCGATGTTGTTCTCGTTCCAGCCCGACGTCCATACCATGTGGTACGTGCCATCCGGACCGCGCACGATGCACGGGTCGCGCATCAGCCTCGACTTGCCGACCTTCGGCGCGAGGAAGCTCTTGCCGCCGGCAACCTTGTCCCACTTGTAGGCATCGGTGCTGGCGGCGAAGTGCAGGCCATCCTCGCCGTTCTTCGTGAAGTAGGCGAACAGGTAGCCATCGGCGGCCAGGGCCGGCAGGGCGCAGGAGAATATAGGGGTGGCGATAGCGGTGGCGAGCAGTTTGCGGATCATCGGTTGGCCTCGTCGCCCAGCGGGCGTTCGTTGGTGTAGCGGGGGCTGGCCGGCACGGCGAACTTGTCGAACGGGTCGGGACGCGCGGGATCGAACGCGAAACCATCCACGATCTGCGACGCCACCGGCAGCTGCGCATCGCGCAGGCCGCTGGCGACGGCCTTGGCCAGCAGGTAGGCACCGTAGTTGCTGTGGTGCGTGTTGTCGATCTGCCCGTCCTTGGTGGCGAAGGCCGGCTTCGAACCTTCCACGCCGAGTGCGCCGTAGAGCACCTTGCTGGTGGCGTTCAGGTCGATGTACGGCACGCCCAGTTCCCCGGCGGACTGGCGCGCGGCGGCGGCGTAGTCGGCCAGCGTCGATTCCGGCTTGCCGTCGGCATCGAAACGGCGGCGCTCCATCGACGACACCACGACGGGCAAGCCGCCCGCGGCACGCACCATCTCCACGTGCTGGCGCAGCTCCGCCTTGTAAGTCGTGAACGGCCCGCCGCTGCCGGCCTTGATCTGTTTCTGGTCGTTGTGGCCGAACTGCAGCACCACCACGTCGCCGGGGCGCACCTGCGACACGATCTTGTCGATGCGGCGGCGCGCCAGCGAATCGCGGAACGTCTCGCCCGATTGCGCATGGTTGGCGACGGCCACGCCGGGCTTGAAGAAGCGCGTCAGCATCTGGCCCCAGCTGGCATACGGTTCGCCCGGCTGGTCGCTGACGGTGGAGTCGCCCAGCAGGAAGATGGTGGGTACCTGCACCGGCTTGATGTCCACCTTGTCGACACCGCCGTGGATTTCCAGCGTCAGCCGCCGGTCCCAGTTCCACGCTTCCTGCACCGTCTCGCGTGGCGCCTTCAGGTTGACGACGCCCGGCTGCATGCCGTTCGCGGCGGCGATCTGCGGCGTGCGGGTGTTGACCACGAAGGTCCGCGTGGCCACCTGCCCGGCCGGAACGACGACGTTCTCCAGCATCAGCCGGCGCACTTCGGACTTGATGGTATGCGTGCCCGGGCCGAGCGTGACGGTGACGGCCACGTTCCCTTCCGGGACATCGGCGGAGAAGAACGTGGCAGTAGCGCCATTGGCACCCTTGTCCGCGTTGGCGTCGGCGCCCTTGGCCGCGGTGTTGTCCAGCTCATAGCCGTAGCCGCGGGCCGTGTCGTAGGCGGCGCCGGCCTGCACGGCGGTGTAGCCCGGCGCGGGCTTCGCGGTGAAATCGAAGCGCCAGCCATCGGCGGGCATGGCGGCGAAGGAGGCGGGGGCGGCCAGGGCGAGCAGCAGGGCGGCGAGCGGTTTGATCTTCATGTCGGGTCGGGAGTGGTTGCCTGCGCGGTATTTTATGGGGGCGGCGGTGAGGGGCTGCGATGGCTGCGGAAAGAATCAGCGGGGTGAGCGTGGGGAACGCCTAAGGTGCAGACGGCCATGGAAGCACACTGGTGTCTGATACCAATGCCGCTCGATATGGCTACCCCAGGTGCAAATTCCGGGGTCAGACCCGGCGGGTCTGACCCCAGCCCTTTGCCGTTGGGGTGAATGCATGCGCTTTCCAAATTCCGGGGATAGCGTCGAAAGCCGATCAGCCCTACTTCGCCACCGCCACCACCACCTTCACCGGCGACTTCGCCCGCGCGGCGGTCAGCGCCACCTGCTTCGCCCACTCGTCCTTCGTCCTGATCTCGCCGGCGCGGCTCCAGGCGGCGCCCACGTAGTACGTCAGCGGCTTGCCGGAGGTGACCGGGGCGATCACGAAATCGTTGGCCTGGTCGGAACCCGCATCCTTCGCCGCCGGCACCACCACCGCCACGCCGAACGCATCGTTGCTCTTCTGCGTGACCCACTGGCGCAGCGAGCCGTCGGCCGGCACGCGGTCGGTGGCGATCTGCGGGTCCTGGCCCTTGTCGCTCGGCGTCTTGTTCAGGCCGACCACCGCGTTCAGCTGCTGGCCACCATTGAAGGTGAATGTGCTGTCGATGCGATCGAACCAGTGTCCGGCATCCACGGTGAAGCGGCGCACTTCGGATACCTGCGTGCCGGCCGCGTCGAACGCGTCGTACGACAGCTCGAAGATGGCGCGCACCGGTCCGTTGGCCAGCACCTTCCACTTCGCGTAGTTGGTCGCCTTGGCGATCTTCGTGCCATCCCAGATGCCGGTGCCGCCCGCGCCCAGCGTGCGGCCCACGTTGTACATGTCCATGCCTTCGCCCTGGTCCACGTGGTAGTGGTCGTGGCCCTTGTTGTACCAGCGGTCCACGATCGGGTAGGGCACGCGCTTGAACCAGATGTCGTTGCCGCTGGTGACCAGCACTTCCTTGCCGCCGCCGGCCGGTGCCGGGGCGCCGAGCGCGGGGCCGTAGGTGCGGTGCGCAACCTTGTCGTTCTCCCACGCGAAGTCGTCCAGGCGCTCCTGCACGTAGCGCGCGAACACCTTGGTGGGGAACGGCGGCGACACGGTTTCCGTTTTCTCCACGGTGAACGTGGCGCTCTTCTCGCCGGCCTTGAAGTCGTGCTGGAAGATCAGGTCACCATAGGCGATGCCGCGGTTTTCCGGGTCCTTGGCCTGCGGCGCCACGTTCGTCACCTGGTAGGGCAGCAGCTTGCCGGAAGCGTCGCGCACGGCGATCTTCTGCAGCAGCGCGCCGGGCAGCACGCGGTTCACTTCCGACCACGGCACCGTGATCGTCTCGGCCGGGCGGGCTTGGTCGAGCGCGTGGGTGACGGTGATCGTCAGCTTTTCCGCGTGGGCGGCGGGCATGGCGAAAACGGCGGAGACGGCGAATGCGGCGGCGGCAGGCAGGAATCGATTGTTCATGGTGCTCTCAAGGCGAAGGTTGAGTGGAACTGCGGGACTGGCAGCCCGAGGATAGCCCGGCCCGGGCAGGTCGTGCCACACGGCGATGCGCCGGGGTGTTCGTTGCGGGCGCCCGGCGTCGATGTGGCACGGACCCGGCCAGGGCCGCCATCGGTCCCGTCATGCTTGCAGGAATGGCAAACGAGTATCGGGACTCGCTCAGCGGGTGTCAACGGAACGGCGAGATTCAATCAACAAGGTGATCGTTCGGCCGGCGCCGGCCGCGGGCCGTTCCACGCGGTTGCCGGCGTTGCGCTATGCTGGGCCCATGACGCCAACCATCTCGAAGCAACCGGTTCCGGCCGCGAGCCGGCTCCACCGCACCATCCCGGGTGCGCACTTCCACGACAGCTACCGCATGGCGCTGGCGTCCGATCCCCGCTCCGCGCTGCAGCTCTATTTGGACACGGCGGTACGCACCCCTGCCTGGGTCGACCGGCTGATGGCGCTGCGTAACGCGGTGGTGTCGCGCATCGGGCTGAAGGACCTCGGCGCGCTGGGCGAATTCGACCGGAACAAGCCGGCCAGCGCCTACCGCCCCGGCGACCGGATCGGCATCTTCGAGTTGCGTCACGTGTCCGACGATGAAGTGATCCTTGGCGATTCGGACCGGCACCTTAGCGTGCAGCTGTCGGTGTGCCGGGAAGGCGGGGAGCTGTCGATGTCGACGGTGGTGCACGTGCACCGGCCGCTGGGCCATGTCTACATGTTCTTCGTCGCGCCCGTGCACCGGCGGATCGTGCCCGCGGTGATGCGGCAGATACGCCCGGCGGGTGGGCGCTGACGGTGCCGGGCAGCGCCTGTTGCCTGCCGCTGCCTGTATAATGTGCGGCCCCGTTTGACTCCCCGCCGCGATGAACACTGTTACCGTCCCCACCCACGCCTCCGAGATGCCGACTGCCGGCGCTGACCAGGATCGTGGCCAATCCGCCGCCCGGTATCGCGGCCGCCGCCTGTCCGTGGCCCCGATGATGGACTGGACCGAATGACATTCGCTTGTAGAGGGGAACGTATTGGATTTGAGGGCCCTCGTAGCAAATTCGTAGCAGTGCCTCATCATGAGCCCTTCGAGTGTGCAGGAGGCTCTAAGCTTCCACATGTCATTGTTAGACTGGTATCATGCTCACATGAGTGATCGTGACGAAATCTTCCGGCAGTACTTCAATCAAGTTGACATGACGTTGGAGCTTGATGAGTCGGTAGATGACGATGAGTTCGACGTGTTCAATAGCGTGGAAATGCTTGTCAAGCTCACCGGTGCTCCAGATGGAAGCTATCTCAAGGTTTCTCGGGGAACTGATGAGGCGGAGCTGTTTCACATCGTTGTTCGCAACAGGATCTTCAAGTATCCATCTGAGTATGCATTAGCCAACCGAAGTGATGGATTCGGACTTGAGTTGTACGTGGATTCAATAACGTTGCGTGATGAATATCAGAACAAGGGGATTGGCCCCCGGTCGATGCTTCTGAGCTTGCTCGAAGCAAAGGCTCAAGGCTTCAGATATGTATCGCTGACGGCGGCTGGAAGTTCGAACAATCGAGGGACGTTCTGGGGGTACTATGTGTGGGCGTCGATGGGCTTCGATGCAGTGCTCCCTAGCGAGATTTTGTGTTCATTGCCGGAGAGGCTCTCGCATGTGCGTCGCTTGGCGGAACTTATGCTGGATGACGAGGGACGGCAGTGGTGGTACCATCCAGGGGGGCGAGCGATCGACGTTGAATTTGACTTGTCACCCGACAGTTTGAGCTGGACAGTCCTCAGGAATTACGTTGAAGCGAAAGGAATTTCTTATGAGTACTAAGTTCTTACTGGCCCTCGCACGGATGAAGCCGGCCACGTCGCAGCAAGTTAAGAAGGCCATGATAAAGCGGAGGTTGGGCCCTGGCCGTGTTGAGGCCTATGAAGGCGATTTGGTCCCAGTCAAAACAGGCAGTGTCTTGATGTTGAAAAGGCCAAGAACCTGAAGTTTATAATGTGTTTACTGATATAAAAAAGCCACGGTTTCCGTGGCTTTTTGCTATGCAGACTGCCGGCGGCAGTCGTCGATGTATTGGCCAACGTCCCGCACGTCGGCGATGACGAACTTTCCCGACTTTCGCGTAGGTATTGGAAACGTGCCAGCGCAGAGCTTGTTCCGCGCCGTGCCGACCGCCATATCGATCTCGGCGCAGATCTCATCCAGGCGCATGAACATGCGTTCGTATTTCAAGGCGAGGAACATTGACGCTTTCATTTTTCCCTCCGTTGACGAGCACGATCGATGCGTTCGATCTCGGCAATAATTAATGCAGCCGCGCGGACGAGATCGCTTCGCCATTTCTGAGGCTTCCACCAGCGGCGGTCCCATGGCCAGCCAACTGGCGGCTGCCCTGGTAGGTGCGTATCGGAATATAGGGCATAGCAACCTCCCGCTATCGCCATTTCACCGCTTCCGTACCTGTCATCGTGTCCAGGTGTCCAACCTTCGATTTCAACTTGGCGACGGCGTTCGGCTAACACATCCCAAGCGGCAGCCGAGCCACCGACAGCAGCGGCGGCGTATTGGCCTAACGTAGTGGCATCCTGGGCCTGCAGCGCATCGATCTCCAGTTGCGCGTGTATCCGCTGCGCTGGCGTCATGTGCTTCTTCAGCACCTCGACTGCCTGCTCCGATCGGGCGATCACCACCGCCAGCCCCGCCGCGGTACGGCTGGCGGTCTGAAGCTGCGCGGCCAGGTCGACGGCCGTGGCGCGGAAGTCATGCGCCGGCTTGGTGTCCGCCGACGGTTCTGTCAATACACTCATGGTTCTTCTCCGGTAGTGCTTTGTGTTGTGGCTTGTGCCTTCGTGTCGGCGTGGGCCTGAATTTGTCCCGTTGGCGAATGCCTGGTGTCCAGCGTCAGTTCCTCTGCAGGCACCTCACCAGGGTGGCCGCGCAGGTAGACGACCGTGTCAATGCTGCTGCCAGATCCGCAGAACGTCAGCGTGTGAATGAATCGCTGCAGGCCGTTGTGCAGGACTGGGTGCGCTGTCTGGAGCGCGCGCAGCAGCATGCGGTTATGCTTCTCGATTTCCTCCCACGTGCGCAGCGCAGCCGGGCCGGTCACCGTGGACTCCGTGCAGTGCAGCGCAGGCAAATGCTACTTTCGCCCTTGAATTGGCCCAGCGATCGCCGGCGTTTGCAGCCGCCGGTGCACATGCGCATCGCCTGGTAATAACCGGCTGGGCTCTCCTTCTTGATCGCTTGGTGCATGCGCTCGGCGCGTGCTAGGTCGTACATCATGCTGCCACCCGCGCTATCTGGAATTCGTGTGCGAAGTTCGACCGTATCAGTGCCTCCGACAGCGGCGGGCACACGCTGTTGCCGCACATGCGCACTTGGGCGGACTTCGTCAGCGGCACGCGCGGGAGCTCCAGCACGTCGCACTCGACCTGCACGCCGTCGATGAACAGCAGGGCTGGATCAGGTATTTCCTTGATGACGTAACCAGCAGGGAATCCTTGCGCACGGTACAGCTCGTGCGGGGCCAGCATGCGCAGGCCGATATCGACGATTTGGTAGTCCTGGCCGTGGATCGTCACCAGGCCGTAGCGGTCCTTCGTTGTTACGGTGTGCAGCGGCGCGGCCAGCTGCGGATCCTGATCGGTGCCGTAATACTTCAGCAGGAACGCACGCACCTCCGCGTGATGCTGGCCTCCGGCGCTGATCGTGTGCAGCGGCTCATCGACTGCCGCGGCGGTGCTCGTGCCGCGCAGCTTCACCAGGTGGCTCGACACGATGCCAAGTGCATGCGGCGCACCGGCGGGGTTCTCTTTCGGCCCGGCGGTAATCGTCGGCACCGGCTCGGTGAGCTCGCTGCCGGTCGAGCCGGTGCGAAACTTCGTCAGGTGCGCGGTCACCAGGCTGTGGTGGTCGGTGCTCGTCACTGTGCCGATCGGGTCACTCAGCTCAGAGCCCACCACGCCCGTGTAGTGCTTCGCGAGGAACGCGGTGGCTACGGCGCCGTCGGCCTTCGCCGTGATCGTGGCCAGTGGCTCACCCGGCCTGCGCGGGCGGCTCTGGCCAGCGCGGCCGCCGACGCCGGTCAGCACGGCCGACACCAGGCTGAAATGCCCGCCCTTTACTTGAGCACAGATGGTACGCAGCGGCTCGTCCGCCGGCATGACTCGCTGATTCGTCGCGTTCGCATGCTCGTTCAGGAATGCCGTCACGAGCGCATGTTTGCCGCTGGCGACCAGCGTGCCCACTGGCGCGCCGATGTCCAGCGCGCGCGGTGCCTGGCCGGCCCGCTCGCCGTACCCAACCTGCACGAGGGTGGCCGATGCCAGCGCCTTTTCACCGCGCTGCGCTCCTGTGATCGTGCGCATGGGCTCGTCGATCGACTCAACACGGTCGGAACCCTGATGCGTCACCGGCACGATGAACGGCCGCTCCGCGTCGACCACGTAGCGCATGATGCCTTTTGCGATGCGCCGCATGGTGGCCGGCGCAAGCTCGCGGGTGCGTTCGAAGATGCTGGGGCAGGGCAGCGCCCAGTCGATGCATTCCGCTGCCGTGCGGTACGGCAGCAGCTTGCCGGCGCGCACGCCCGGCGAGTCCGGTGCGCCATGCGTCGCCACCGGCCAGCAGATCGGCAGGCCGTCGCGGCGCGCGACCAGGAAGAAGCGCTTGCGGATCGTGGGCGTGCCGAAGTCGCACGCGCGCAACTCTCGGTATTCGACCGTGTAGCCGTGCGCCTCCAATTGGCGGACGAAGCTGCGGAACGTTTTGCCGCGGCGCGCCGGGTCAGGCTTCGCGGAGCCGTCAGCGGCAACCAGCAGGGGGCCCCACGTCTGGAACTCTTCGACGTTCTCCAGCATGATTACCCGAGGCTTGCACTTTGCCGCCCAGCGCAGCGCGACCCAGGCCAGCCCGCGGATACGCTTTTCGACCGGCTTACCGCCCTTTGCTTTACTGAAGTGCTTGCAGTCGGGCGACAGCCACACGAGCCCCACGGGCTGGTTGTTCGTGACCTTGATCGGGTCCACGTCCCAGACGCTCTCGCACAAGTGCTTCGTGTGTGGGTGATTCATGGCGTGCATGGCCAGCGCTTCAGGGTCGTGGTTGATGGCGATATCGACAGGCCGGCCGAATGCGGCTTCCAGGCCAGTGCTGGTGCCGCCTCCACCGGCGAAGTTGTCGATGATCAGCTCGCTGCCCAGATCGAGCGGCATGGTGAAGAAGTCTCGCTTCATGAATTCCGTTCAGGCGCCAATCGAGGCGCAGTAAATTTCAACTTCCGCGACAGCCCGGGCGAACACGTTCACCGGAAGCTTTGGCAACGTGGCCTCGATGGAGGCGGCGGCGCAGCGCAGGGCCAGCGCTTCGCCATCCTTCAGGCCAATCTTGCCGACGCGCTCGTAGCGATCGCAGATCTCATTCATGGTGGCCGTCGCCGTCTCCAGAGCCGCCAGCCGGATGCCGCTGCGGTTCAGTGCGGCCAGCATCTTAGTAAGCACGTTGTAGGCGTCGGGCGAAGGTGCGCCGACGAGTGCTTCAACTGCCATGCGCAGTTCGAGCGCCAGGCGGTCGTGTGTCTCGCTCATCATCGGCCTGTTCGTGGGCCGGTCGCGACGCGCGCGGCGAGGAGAGGTGGAGCGCGGCATTACGCTGCCCTCCGGGCCACCCGGCCCGCGAGGAGGGCTGTCAGGTAGCTGTTCTCGACCGTCAGATCGGCAATGCGTTGCGCATGCGCCAGATAAGCAGGGATGCGATCCACCGGCAAATCCTTGCGCTGCGCGAGGTACTGGCAGCGCGTCGCCATGTCGGCGTGGTTTGCCTTCCAGTGGGCGAGGCTGCCTTCCAGCTGCGCCACCTGGTAGCGCAGCCGGGCTGCTTCAGTTGCCAGTTCCTCGACCCGGGCGTAGGCCGCGCGGGCGGCCTGCTCGGAGCACTGGAACGCGATGCGCCAGCTGCTGTAGCTCATCGTTAGCCAGCCTTCCCGACCAGCAGCGTGCAGTCGGCTTCGCGAGCCTGCTCGACGTACGACTTGAACGCGTCTTCGATCGCAATGTGAGGGCGGTCCAGCTCGTACCAGAACTTCAGCTTGCCACTGCCGATGCGGTACTTCAGGCGGGCCTTCAGCTTGTAGCCTTCGCCGCCCTTGAACAGGCGCATGCCCAGCGTGAACTCGCGCGGGATCTCGATCGCGCCGTTGGCTGCGCTGGCGGTGGTGTTTTCCTCATACGTGAACTGCACCTGGCCGTTGTCCAGGCGGCGCGCGCTGCTGAAGTTGACGTCCGTCTTGGCCTGCAGCGTCAGCGCGACCTTCAGCAGCACTTCGCCGGCCGGCTCGATCACGTCGGCGATGTTGTCTTCGATGAAGATGGCGAACGCTTCCTGGTCGAACTGGTTGCGGTCGTGCTTCTTCCAGTTTTCGAACTCGGGGCTCAGCTCCGCGGTGTAGACGGCACGGTGGTCGCGCCAGCCCGGCAGGTCGCCGTACAGGTGCGGGCGATGGTCGTTGATCACGGCCGTCAGCGAGCGACTGTCGACGTCGGCGTAGACGTAAGTGCGGTCGTGCTGGCCGTGCTGCTCGACGTAGGTCAGGAAGCTGTCCAGGTCGCCCAGCTTCACCGTTCCCTGTTTGCGGGTCGGTACAGCGGCGGCTTTCTCGACTGCGGCGGTCAGGTCGATGTGCTTGTAGCCTTCCGGGATCACCAGGTGCGCCGTCCCCTCGTGCTCCGTTACGGCGGTGCTGGCGACAGCCAGCTTCGTGAACAGGGCCAGTGCGCTGGAGTCGATCACCAGCGATTCGCCAGCGGCGGGAGCGGCGATGAATTCTGCAGTTGCGGCGGTGCCGGCTTCGGGGTGCGTCATGCGGTTGCTTCCTTAAAGGTGGTGGGTGCTGGCGCGCCTGCAGCGCGCAGGGGCAGCTCGTGTTGGCGCGGGTGATTGCGCGAAAGGTTGTTGCTGTCGGTGAGCCAGTAGAAGTCCTGGCCGCGATCGGGCTTCGGCACCTTGGAGGTGACCGTGTCGGTGATCACGACCTTGTCTACGTCGGAGCCGCGGCCAGCCGGCTTCACGTCGATCTTCAGCGTGAGCGAGCCGCCCTTGCCGGTTTCGCGCACGGCGGCGAGCAGCTCGCCCAGCTGTGCGGTCAGCTCGGCGTGGGCGCGGCCGTCGCGCACGTCCTGGATGAAGACGCCGAATGCCTGCGCGTTCACGCGGCCTCCGCGTGCGACAGTTCGTTGACAGGCATCGTCCACGGTGCGCCGCCCATCGTGCCAGGCACACGCACGGAAGCGATCTTGGCGCCGTTGGTGACGTCGGTTTTGATTTCGGCGACGGTGCCGTGCTGGGGGCCGGCGTCGCTCTCGAAGGTCACCGGCGAGCCGGGACCGATCTTCTTGTTCTGCATGGTGCAGTCCTTTCAGGTGGTGGGGGTGTTGTTGTCCGATGCCGCCTTCATCGCAGCGGCAATCGTTTCGCGAAGTTTGGAACCTTTGTTTGGTGCGTCGGCCGGCGCATTGAACGACAGCCGCCACTCCACGGTGCCATCGTCCCGGCGATAGCCGGAAGGCGTGCCGTTAGCGATCAGCCATTCGAGGATCTGTTTGTCTGTGGGTTCCTTCGTCGCACGCTGGCGAGCAAGTGTGCCGGCCGTGACCTTGCTCTTGCCGGCGGCCTGGGCGTCCTTCAGGCTTTCCCGAATGGCCGTGCCAGCCTTGCTGCCGTGCTGCTTCACCATGGCCACGGCTACGGTGCTGGACACTTCACCGGCGTTGACGGCCTGGTGGACGTCGCTATTGGCCTCGGCCAGCAGGACGGCATCCTTCACGTGCTGGACGGTCTTGCCAACGCGCGCGGCAACCTGTTTCTCGGTCCAGCCGAACCCGATCAATTTGCGATATTGAACGCCGGCCTGCAGCGGAGTGAGTGGCAGCCCGCCTGCGCTGGTGATCATGTGGGCGACACGGTCGGCATCGCTGCCGCGGAACTGGCGGCATTCGAGGGAGCGCACTTCCGCGCCTTTGTCGATGGCATCCAGCGCTGCGGCGCGCCGGTGGTGGCCGTCTACCAGGATGATGTGGCCGTCCTCGACGCGCACGTCCAGCGGCGGGAAGACCGCGCCGTTGCGGTAGGCGAGCGACATTTCGGCAACGTGCTCCAGGTCTAGCGGACGAGCGTTGAAGCCTTCCTCGACTTCCAGCAGGTCCGGAGCGACCGCGAACGATGTGACTTTCGATACGCCGTCGCCGTGCAGCTTTTTCTCTGCTGCGACCTTCAGGGATACAAACGATTCCATGGTGTTCTCTTCAAATGATTTGGAATGCCCGCGGCGGTCATTCGTCGTTGTCATTGGCCTGCAGCTTCTTCACATCCACTCGCGCACGCCGCTGCATGAAGGCACGGGCGCGGTTTTCCAAAATGACTTTCAGGGCCGGGTTCGACAGCATCGCTTCCAGGGACATCTCTGATCGGAGCGCGCGGTGCGCATGCTCCAGAGAGAGCTGGTCTGGACGTGCTAGCTGCATCGCTAGAAGCCAACTCGCATTGCGCGCCAAGCAGACTTGATCGAGACCCGGACGGCGCGGCCGCAATTGCGGTAGTACCGGAAGCAGCGGAGGTAAGTGATCACGCCTTGGCTCTCTGTGGCCGCACGGTCACGCCGCACGCGCCGAAGCGCTCAAGGGCGTCTATATGCACGGCAGCGCTGCTGGTGCCGATAGCGGGGTAGGTGAGTGTGCCACTCTCAGTGCGGACAGTGACCGTGAAGGGACTCATCGCGGCCCCTTGGGCGCAATGGTCAGGGAATGAAAACGGAGGGGAGTTGCAAGAAACATATATTTCCCTATCGAAGTGCTGCGACAAGGAAATATTAAGTGCACTTAAAAATTTAAGCAAGCGAAATTTTTAAGTTCGCTTAAGTTGACAATCAGATGTGTTCGCTTTCCTTGTAGACCACCCGGCCAACGATGAGACAGTCCACGCCTCGGCAGACCTTGCGGTGGTACTTCCGCTGGTCTGAGTTGTCCGACGTTAGCCACCAGTCGCCGGCGTCGCGCGATAAGCGTTTGACCACAGCTTCGCCTTCATAGTTCACCGCGAATACGCCGTTTTCAGCGGGCTGCGTGTCCGCCAGGTTGATGAAGACGGTGTCTCCAGCATAGAGCGTGGGCTCCATGCTCTCGCCCTTGACCTCAATCGCTACAAGCTTCTCAGGCTGAAAGCCCCGCTTGTCTACCCAAGCACGAAGAATCGTCGTCTTTCCGCTTTCCTCAGGAAGAGGCTCAGTAACGACGCCCATTACGCCTGCTTGCAGCTTGAGCCGGACCTTGGGGATTTGATAGAAAATTGGGCTATCGGTGTCGTGAACTTCGACTCGTCTGGCTCCTGGGAAGAGTGCCGTCGGGTCGAGGGCTTTCGGTCCTCTACCATGCAAAAGCCACTCTGCTGCAAGCCCAAGCACAGAGCAGACCGCTGTCAGGTTCTCTCCCTTTAGCTCCTTCGTCGTGCCTGATTCCCACTGTGTGATCGTTGCTGGCGAGACGTTGATAGCGCGTGCTAGCTCCGATTTCGATAAGTTTTTCTCGACGCGAGCTTGCGTCAAACGTTGGTTCCAGTTCATTAAGCTAGCTTAAGTTGTACTCCGTTAAGTGTGCTGAAATATTTAGTTGCGCTTAAATTTAAGTGCGCTTAAAATTGACGCATGGATACCAATCTGAATGCAGACCAAATCATCGACGCTTGCGGCGGCACCTCTGCGGTTGCGAAGCTGTTCGAGATCAGCGATGCAGCAGTGTCGCAGTGGCGGACTGCCAGTGGTGGAATCCCAAAGGCCCGCCTGATGTATCTGAAGGTGGTTCGGCCTGAAGTCTTTCTAGAGCCAATTTCTCCAATACAAAAGATCAACTCCTGAACCGCAAAGTTGTAACGCGGAGGGTTCTCACGCGTCCATAAAGTTGCCACAAGGCACTTAGTAATACCAGAAATTATTAATAATGTAACTTGGGCAATGCGTGAAGATTCGGTTGTTCGCGCCGGCCAGGGTGATGAAAGGAAAAACGGCATGACTTCAATGACAGAGCGTTTGACAAAGCTCCGTGCTCGCCGGACCTCGGCAGACTCCGCGCGACGATATACGACCCCTGCACTCTGGCGACAGACGCACTCGCTAGACACCACGCAGGATCCGAGCGCAAAGGCATTGCTAGAAACGATCGCTATGCAGGCGAAGACAGCTGAGGCTTCGGTCTCCAGCGCACGCAAAGCTGGTGCGTCTGACGCCGACGCAGAGATGCTCGCTCGCCGGTACTTGTGCGAGCTGGCGGAAGGCCTCTCGCAGCGCGCTGCAGTCATCGCATCGTGAGTCGAGTAGGGAAGTTTGTGTTTCACGTTGTTTGATGTCAATGGATTTAGCCTTTCGGAAATGATATTCGCTAGGCAATGACGACGTAACCCAAGGAAATAGAGGAATTGCTGTGGAACTATTAACCGCATACCAAGATATGATCCGAGTGCACGGCTGGAACGGTACGGCGGCAACGCTTGGTATGACCAAGTCGGCCCTGGAGGCCCGCGTGTACGAGGTCAAGGGTTCCGGCATGCGCGTCGATACTGCGCTGCTCATCCAGAGCTATGCCGGTACCACGCACTTCGCTGACGCTATTGCAGCGGCGAGCGGTGGAGTATTTATCGAGCTGCCAGAGGTAGGCGCGCTCGATGGCGGAGACCTCCACGCCAAATTTCACGAACTGTACGAGCAACTCGGTAACCTGTCGCGCACGTACTCCGAAGCGATCAAGGACGACGAGATTGACCAGCGCGAGCGCGCCCAGCTGCAGCGCATTGAACAGCACATCCACAAGACCATGCGCGAGTTGATGGCCTTGATGTTCCAGATCTACTGCCGCAGGCCGGCGGCTGCTGTCGACGGTGGCCAGTCGTAATGGCAACGCTTGACCAGGTCATCGCGCAGATGGCGGCGGACCTGCCGCCGCTGCCTTCGGGACATCCGCGCCTGAATGGCAAGATCAACCGCTTCGGCAAGGGAAAGAAAGCCTGGTACCAGCTGCGCGAATTCACGCTGCGGTCGGGCCGGCAGGTCATCACTGGTGCGTATGGGGTCTGGCAAGGGCAAAATCCGAACTCGGTCTCGGTCAAATTCGATTGGGAAGGCGTCAGCGAGGAAGAGCGTGCGGAAGCTGCTCGCCGTCAAGCCGATGACGAGCGCAAGGAGCACGAGCGCCGCGAGAATGCAGCGCGATTCGCCGCCAACCGGGCCGGCCAGGAATGGAAGCGGGCGACTGCGATCGATGATGCAGCCGCCGTGCCATACCTGGTGAAAAAGCACATCGATGGCGAGTTCGCACGCGTCTCCGAAGACGGAACTCTGCTTGTGCCAGCGAGGCGCTATCGTGCTGGCCAGCGGCCCGAGCTGGTATGTCTGCAGAAGATCGACGCGGTCGGAGGCAAGCGCTTCAATGCCGGTGCCGATATGGTCGGTGCCGCCTGCCTGTTGGGCACAATCGCGCGCGACGAGACGCGACTGATCGGAGTCGGCGAAGGATACGCCACCGGGCAGTCTGTCCGCCTGGCGGAAGCTGGCACATTGCCGTTCATGGTGGCATTCAACGCCGGAAACCTGCTCGCGGTTGCGCGGCAGCTACGCGCTGACTTTCCGCACGCGACGCTGCTGTTCTTCGCGGACGACGACTGGCAGCTGGTGCAGCGCTATCAGCGGGACTTAACCGACGACTTCGATATCGACACAGCGCCGCTGATCGATGGGGCCGACCACGTCGTAACGAACGGCAAGGGTGAGTCGGTCACCGTGCGGGCCACCTGGCGCAAGGACGCTACCGGCACCGATTACATCGAGTGCGATATCCGTTGCGGCCGCCGTTTCCGCCAGCTTAAGTTCGAGAACGCCGGCATTTCGAAGGCCCGCGCCGCGGCTGCGGCCGTCGGCAATGCTCACGTGTGCTGGCCGAAGTTTGCCGCGCGCGGCGAGAACAAGTGGACCGACTTCAATGACCTGCACGTCGAGGAATCGATCGAGGCAGCCCGGACGCAGGTAATGGCCGCCATTGCTGTGGCCAGCGCTGTACCTGCCGCTGCGATGGTTGAGCAACACGAAACGGTTCCGACCGAGCGAGCCCCTGATGCCCCGGCGGAATCCCCCGCGCCCCCTGGGCCTACAGAGCCGGCCGAGCTGGTCGACCTGCGCGTGCCAACGATCGAAGCACTGCTGTCGCACTTCGCGCTGATCTACCCGACGACCGACGTGTGGGATGGCCTGCGTAAACAGCGCATGAAGAAAAGCTCGTTCGCCGCCTGGGTGGGCAAGGATCTGGCCACGCAGTGGGAGAAAGCGGAAGGCCGGCGCACCATCATGCGCGAATCGCTGCCGACGCTGATCGGTGGCAAGGCGATGGGCGCGAGCGGCGAGGGTGGCAAGCTGGGCGAAATGCTCGAACAGCTCACCCTGCTGCGCGGCACCGAGACCGTATGGGATGGCATCGGCCAGCAGGTCATGTCGCTGGGCGCCGTGCGGGCCGACTACACAGCCGATCTGACCGCGCGTTGGCAGGAGCACAGCCTGCGCAAGACGATCGAGGCGCGGAACCTGGTGTTCGATCCCACGCAGACCGCAGACCCGGTCACGCACGTGAACATCTTCCTCGGCTGGCCGCTTGTGCCCAAGGCGAACGAGGATCTCGTGCTGCCGATCCTCGCGCTCCTGGAATCGCTTTGCAGCGCCGAAGACCGGGTCGATGAGTGCGTGGCGTGGATCCTGCGCTGGCTGGCATATCCGCTGCAGCACCCCGGCGCGAAGATGCAGACCGCATTGCTGATGTTCGGCGAGAAGCAGGGGACCGGCAAGAGCCTGTTTTTCCAGGACGTGATGGCACCGATCTACGGCGAGTATGGCACCGTGGCCAGCCAGCACCAGTTGGACTCGACCTTCACGGCCTGGCGATCGCGCAAGCTGTTCGTGCTGTTCGAGGAAGTGCTGTCGCGTGACGACAAGTACAGCCACAACGGCACGCTGAAGTACATGGTCACCGGCAAGCAGATGAGCATCAACCAGAAGAACCTGCCGGAACGGACAGAGCGCAATCACATGAACGCGGTGTTCCTGTCGAACGAGCCGCAGCCTATTCCGATCGAGCTGGAAGACCGGCGCTTCATGGTGGTCGAGGCCCGCAAGAAGCAGGATGCCGAGTTCTATGCCCGAGTGAAGGCGTCGATCGATGCCGGCGGCCTGGAAGCGTTCTACCACTTCCTGCTCAATTTCCCGCTGGATGACTTCGACGAGCACACCAAGCCGCCGATGACCCTGGCCAAGGAGCGTGTGATCGAGTTCGGCCTGAGCGGCTGGATGTCGTTTCACCGGGCGTGGAAGGACGGTTACCTGGACGCGCCGTATTGCTCGTGCCTCACGGAGGATCTGTACAACATCTACAAGCGTTGGTGCGACAAGAGCGGCGAGAAGCCCCTCACCCTGTGCAAGTTCTCCGGCCTGATCGCCAGTCGGGAGCACAAGGTCAAGCGCAAGGTCGCGGTAGGCAACAAGCAGCCCATGTACCGGATGGTGTTCGAGATTGTCGGGCCGGAGGAAACGGAGTCCATGGAGAAACAGATCGCCCGCTTCAGGAAGCTGGCGGACGTTCGTGCCGATGGTGCGCTTGGCTAAATGCAGGGTACGCAGGGTTATTCGCAAACCCTGCATAGCGCAAACCCGCATGGATGCTAGGTTTGCGCAGGGTATGCAGGGTTAGCAGGGTTCCGCGCACGTATGTGTGAAGCGATTTTCTAACTGTGATGAATTTTTATTGCTGCTCACATTATAGATAACCCTGCATCCCTGCATACCCTGCTCAGAGTGAGTGTTTATGCGGCTTACAACGATGCAGGGTTTGAAATGAAGCCTGCTGACCCTGCGTTAGCAGGACTTGAAACGAAGGAGAGAAGGAAAATGGTAACAGTGGACGTGCAGGAAGCGGTTGCGGCGCTGGCACAGCAGGCCGATGCATCGCAAAAGCAGGTGAAGTTCGCCACGCGCGTGGCCCTCACCAGGACCGCGCAAAAGGCCGCACAAGCGCAGGTGAAGGAGATGCGCGACATCTTCCACAGCCCGACGCCATATACGCTCTCCAGCATGTTCGTGCGCCCGGCCACTGCACAGCGGCTCAGCGCGGAAGTGAAGCTGAAGGACGATGCCACCAAGGCCACGCCGGCCGCGAAGTTCCTGGCAGCGCAGATCGATGGCGGCACGCGCGCGCAGAAGCGCTTCGAACGTGCGCTGCAGGCGGTCGGTGCAATGCCGCCAGGCTTCCGGGCTGTGCCGGGTGCCGGCGCAAAGCTGGATGCGTATGGCAATATCAGCCGCGGCCAGATCGTCCAGATCCTGGCGTTCTTCCAGGCGTTCCCGGAGGCTGGCTACAAGGCGAACATGACGGCGGCATCACGCGCGCGCCTGGCTCGTGGCACGCGGACCAGGCCGGGCGTAGCGTACTTTGTCGGCAGCCCTGGCGACCGCCTGCCACTTGGCATTTGGCAGCGCATCAACTTCGCGCAGGGCTCGGCCATCAAGCCGGTGCTGCTGTTCGTCCGCACTGCCGACTACCAGCCGATCTACGACTTCCGATTCGTGGCGGAGAAGACGATCGAGCAGGAGTTCGCGGGCGAATTCGAGGCGGCCTACGCCGAAGCGCAAAGGACCGCACGATGACCGGTCACCGCCTTTTGTTGCAACCGTGCAACGATCCAAGGTACTCCCAAGCCCCTTCTGCCAAGGGTAATTCGAACCCCGACTTTTCTCTAGTCACAGGCCATTTCCAAGGGGGTTGTGTTGTCGACTGACCTGAACGAACCCATGACGCAGGCAGCTTTCGGCGCGCTGGTCGGTGTCACGCAGCAGGCGATCGGCAACTTGGTTGGCCGCGGCGTGCTGGATATGAAGGTGCCGGCGCGACAGGCGTTGCAGATGTACTGCGCGCACCTGCGCGAGCAAGCCGCCGGCCGTGCCAGCAATGGCGAGCTCGATCTGGTGAACGAGCGGGCGGGCTTGGCGAAGGCCCAGCGCGAACGGATCGAGATGCAGAACGCCGTCACGCGCGGCGAGCTCGCGCCAGTAACGCTGATCGAGGAAGTGCTGTCGAAGGCCGGCGGCAAGATCGCGGGCATCCTGGAAGGGATCCCGGGCGCCGTGAAGCGCCGCGTGCCGGCGCTGTCCGGCGACGAGATCAAGAACATCGGCGCGGAGATCGCGCGCGTGCGCAACATCGTGGCGAGCATGTCGCTGGCGGACCTGCGTGACTCCGGCGCGGAATCTGATGAAGACCGGGGCGCGGGGTCCGACGAGGTGATCGACGCATGAGCGATATGTACGAGGTGGTCGGCTGGCAGTCGCCGGAGCTTGAAGCCACCGTAGGGCGTGGCCTGGGTGCGTTCGGCGTGCCCGAGCCAAAAACGCTCGAAGCGTGGGCGCGAGAAAACTTCTACCTGTCGAAGGAATCGTCGTACGTCGAGCAGAACTGGGTGCCATGGCCGTTCCAGCGCGCGATCCTGGCGTGTATCGGTAACGACGATATCCGCGACCTGGACTTCATGAAGTCGGCCCGGGTGGGTTACACGAAGATGCTGCTGGCCGCGATCGGCTACTTCGCCGAGCACAAGCGCCGCAACCAGGTGCTGTGGCAGCCAACCGATGGCGACAGCGACGAGTTCGTCAAGACCGAGCTGGACACCATGCTGCGCGACGTGAAAGTGATGGAGCGCGCGATGCCGGCGCACGTCTCCAGGAACAAGGACAACACCCTGGCGCAGAAGAAGTTCCTGGGCTGCCTGCTGCACACGCGAGGTGGCACCGCGGCTCGCGCTTACCGCCGGATCTCGGTCGACGTGGCCTACCTCGACGAGCTGGATGCATTCCTGCGCGACATCGACAAGGAAGGCTCGCCGGACATCCTGGCGCGCAAGCGTGTGGAGGGCGCGACGTTCCCGAAATTTGTCACAGGCTCCACGCCCAAGCTGGGCGGCTTCTCGCTGATCGAGGACCGGTACAACGCGGCGGACGAACGATTCGCCTACGCGATTCCATGCCCCGAGTGCGGAGGCTTCCACAAGCTTGCCTGGGGCAAGAAGGACGACACGACGGGTTTCAAGTGGGTGGATGGCGACCCGGCTACCGTGCGCCACCTATGCCCGCACTGCAGCGCGCTGATCGACCAGGGCCAATACCTGGCCGTGGCCGATCTGGGCCGCTGGCAGAATGTCGATGGCAGCATGACGATCGACTTCGACGGCGTGTTCCGTAACGGTGCTGGCCAGGTCGTGACGCCGCCGGCGCATATCGCCTTCCACGTGTGGACAGCGTACAGCCCGGCGGTGAACTGGGCTTCGATCGTGCAGGACTTCATGGAGGCGTACGAGAAGGCCCAGTCCGGCGACATCACGAAGCTGAAAGCCTTCACGAACACGACGCTGGGCGAGACCTGGGCGCTGGACGTGGAGAAGACCGAGGCCGACACACTGAAGGACCGGGCCGAGCCCTACAAGTTCGACACCGTTCCCATGGGTGGGCTTCAGCTGCTGGCCGGCTGCGACACGCAGCCCAACCGCATCGAGCTCACAGTCTGGGCCTATGGCCGCGGCTGCGAGAAATGGCTGGTCGACCACGAAGTCTGCTACGGCAATCCGGAGGAGGACCAAGTTTGGGAAGACGTGGCCGAATACCTCTTCGACAAGGAATTCGCGCACGCGAGCGGAAAGCGCCTGAAGATCTACGCCAGCGCGATCGACACCGGCGGCCACAATACACAGGCCGTGTACAACTTCGTGCAGACGTCTGCACAGAAGGGCCACCGCATCTTCGCCGTGAAAGGCCGGTCCGGCCGCGAGAAGCATATCAAGGATGGTGCGTCGAAGGTCGATATCGACTGGCGCGGCAAGAAGCGCAAGAAGGGCATGATCCTGTGGCAGGTCGGTACCAACCTGGCGAAAGACCTGATCTATGGCCGCCTGCAGATCACCAGGCCGGGCCCGGGCTATGTGCACTTCTCGAAGGACGCCAGTGACGAGTTCTTCAAACAGATGGCCGGCGAGGCCCGTGTCGAGCGGGCGACCGCCGGCGGCCGGGAATCGCGCTGGACTGCGCTACGCAAGCGGGTCGAGGCCTGGGACTGCACGGTCTACACAGTGTGGCTGGAGACTCATCTCGAACTGGGGAAAAAGAAGGCCGTGTACTGGGAGCAGCTGGAAGCGCTGGTGCAGCCGGCGATTGTCGACCTGTTCGCGGGGCCGATGACAATCGAGGAACCTGCCCCTGTGGTCGTACCTCAGGCTCCCGCGAAACAGGAGCCGGCAGCAGCGCCGGTGGCAAAGCCGGCGGACCAACCCCGGCGCACCGGATCTTCCGGGTTCGCGTCGGACGACTGGATGGGTAGGGGGTTCTCGTGAAATCGATACAACGGTACAAGCAGCCGGACGTAGTCGCCATGCTGTTGAAGGAAGTTCGGGACACACTTGGTACCGAGGTGTTTTCGAAAGAAGTTGAGCGCGCGATTGAGAAGAAGGTGCGGTTGCACTTCGGCGGCCAGGAGGTGTACGTAAAGCAGAGCCGACCCGATCCTGATGAACGAGCGTTGGCCATCCGTGCCGAGTACAACATGACCAATCGCCGCGAGCTGATGGAACGGTACGGCCTGGGCCGCAGCGCGTTCTACAAGATCATCAAGGGCGGATGATTGGCGTTGCCCATGTTTTTGACACGGCGGGAGCTGTTGTATTTTTGCCGAGTCGGTGATGCATTAAGGAAACAAGTGTTACTATCGGATTAGTTAGGTCCGATAGGTCCGTTAGGTCCGGTAGGTCCAGCAAATTTCAACTTCATCACTCCTGCCGAGGCTGCCTGTCATGCGCAAATACCACCAATTCGTTACCACCGTCGATGACGTTGTTCAGAACGCCATTCGTTTCAACAAAGACATAGAGGACAAAGAGCTAGCCTATGGCCTGCAGCGAATTGTGCCCTTAGTCCATCACTGGTACGCGTATGTTGATGAGACCGGTTGGTTCCATTTCGTACCGTCGAAATTTGCAGGGTATAAGAATATGACGGGAAAACTCTACTTGGCTTCCTACAATCTGCCGAAGGCGGAGGGCGGACTTCACGGAAAAGAGACTGAGCTGGCTCTCCGGCCACTGTCTACTCGCCTTCAGGGGGAGGAGTGGGAAAGCGTATATTCTCGTGAGCTTAGTGCTTGGCTTTCGGGCAGCTGGGGCTTCAGGAGGCGAGCCGGTGCGACAGTCTCAGTTCTCAAAGGCTATCCCCTTGATCCTGAGCCATATCACACAACGTGACCTTCATATTAACTGTCTGATGCTACCGCTGTATGTAGCTGGAATCGTCCACTGTTTTCCGTAGAAACTGGACAGCTTGAGGCGTAGTGTCGGGGCATCAAACAGAGGCCCCGATGACAAACGCTACTGACATGCTCGCAAAATACCTTGCCGCCGAGACCGCAATCTTGGAAGGCAAGGAAGTTAAATTCGCCGACCGCACCCTCCGGATGGAAGACCTGGCGTTCGTCCAGGCCGGCCGGCGGGAATGGGAAGCCCGGGTTGCTGCGGAGACGCCCGCTGCCAAGGCTGCGCCAAAATTTGGCGGTCTTCGATTCTCGGTCGCCCGCTTCGGGAGTGACGCATGAGCGCGCGGACCTTCGTCCCGCTCACCGTTGTCGATCGGCTGGTCGCCTACTTTTCCCCAACCGCCGGCCTGCGCCGGCTTTCCGCGCGCCGGGTGCTGAGCCAGTACGAGGCGGCAAAGCCGTCGCGCCTCCGCAAAGGCAAGCGTGACCACCGTTCGCCGGATATGCAGGTGCGGCAAAGCGCAGCTACCCTGCGTGCGCTGGCGCGCGACCTAGAGCAAAACCACGATATCGCCCGAGGCGCATTGCGCGTGCTGGTCAATAACGTGATCGGCGCGAACGGGATCGGCATCGAGCCGCAGCCGCGTCGGCGCGACGGCTCGATCCACGAGGAATACGCAGCGACCTTGCGCACGCTGTGGCGCGACTGGGTGCAGAAGCCCGAGGTCACGCACAAGCACACCTGGTCGAAGGTCCAGCGCCTGGCTGCGAAGACCTGGATCCGCGATGGCGAGGTGCTGGCGCAGCGCCTGATCGGCGCCGTACCATTCCTGGATCACGGCAGCCGGGTGCCATACTCCCTTGAGTTGATGGAGGCCGACTATCTCCCGCTGCATTATGCCGATGCCGACCGCCGCATCGCGCAGGGCGTAGAACGCAATGCCTGGGGCAAGGCAGTCGGCTACTGGGTCTACAAGGCATTCCCGGGCTCCGACAATTGGGGGAAGGGCTCCTACGAACTCAAGCGGATCGACGCGGCCAATATGCTGCACGTGGCCAGCCTGGACCGGATCGGCCAGACGCGAGGCATATCCGAGTTCGCTAGCGTGATCACGCGGCTCGAAGACATCAAGGACTATGAGGAATCCGAGCGCATTGCGGCGAAAGTGGCCGCGGCGCTGACCGTGTACGTCAAGAAGGGCGGCCCGGATGATTACGCCGAGGCCGACACTACTTCCGGTGTACGCGAGATCGGCATGGCGCCCGGCATGGTCATTGATTCGCTCAAGCCCGGTGAGGAGATCGGCATGATCGACTCGAACCGCCCGAATCCGAACCTGATCCACTTCCGGCAGGGCCAGCTGCGCGCGGTCGCCGCCGGCCTGGGCGGCAGCTATTCAAGCATCGCGCGCGACTACAACGGCACGTACTCGGCGCAGCGCCAGGAGCTGGTCGAGCAGTGGATTCACTATGCCGTGCTGACCGACGACTTCGTTGGCCAGTTCGTGCAGCCGGCCTGGAAGGACTTCGTGAAGGCCGCGCGCCTGTCCGGCCTGGCCAATCCGCCGGCCGACCTGATGCCGGAATCGATAGACGACGCGCTGTTCATCGGCCAGTCGATGCCATGGATTGACCCGCTCAAGGAAGCTCTGGCGTGGCACTCCCTGGTACAGGACGGATTCGCTAGCGAAGTGGAAGTAATTCGCAAACGCGGCGGCAATCCTCGGGACGTGCTGGAGCAGATCGCGGCATTCCGGAAACAAGCCAACGAGAAGGGCCTGGCCTTCGGCAGCGACTTCGCCAACCAGCAGAAGACGGGCGCCGAAAGCAATCTCAACGACGATAGGAAAGAGAATGAATAAATCAACTAGTACGGGTGCGGCTGTTGCGAACCCTGGCGCCGGCGGCGCGGTGATCCCGGTCATGATGCCAGTTTCGGCCGGCTCCCATACCTATGCCTACGTGGGCGGACTCCTGACCACTGATACGTGGACCGTCGACGGTATGGTGTACGTGAAGACCTTCACCTACACCAACGGCGTGCTCACTGGCGAATCGGACTGGGTGAAGCAATGAGCCTCGGCGACTTCGTGCGCAACGCGCAGATCCTGGGGCTGTTGGACAAAACGGACAAGCCGGATACTTCAGCATATCTCCCCAGCGGCCAGCCGACGACAATTACGCGACCGGTAAAGCGGGCGGGCAAGGTGGTTGCACTCTTCTCGGTTGCCACGTGGGGCCAGAATGGCGGCGTGCCCGCAGTAAAAGAGAACTACAGTGGTTACGACGCGAGCGGCAACCAGCTGCCGGTGGCGAGCATTACTTCGCAGCCGAATATCCTGAAATACGTCACAGCCGGGAACGGCAATGAAGAGATCATTCTTAGCGCGCCGGGGACAAACCTTCTGACGACTGCACTGGACGGCCGCATCGGATTGTGGGTCTATATCGAGAACCAGCCTGGTTATGAACCAGGTGGCACGCTCAATGGCAGCATTGCGATTGCGCTGAAAACTAGTGGTGCCGGTTTCGCGCTTCAGGTCGGCTTCAATTCGAACCAGCTGATCGAGGGGTGGAATTTTCTGTCATTCGTGATGGAAGATCCGGCGGCATACGTTCCAGGCTCGGGCGTTAGCGAAGATCACCCGTTCGGCGTTTCCCCGACAGTATTCAACGGTGCGGAGGCCAATATCAAGGCACTGCCGATTGCCGGCATCAAGATTGCCTTGGCCGGCTGGACTGGTGCCACGTTGTACTTCGATTCGCTCATTACCGATTGGAAAACTGAACCACAAATGGTTCTCGGCACTGACGTGACCGAGGACAAGCTCACCTCCATCACGCTCCCCCTGTTTGCACAGTACGGATGGGTTGGCTACACGGCTGCCCCGAAGCGGGTCTGGGAAGCTCCGGCATCGAAAACGGTGACCGACTGGTCGAGCGGCAACGCGTTGCTGAAAGCAGCCTACGACGCGGGCTGGGACTGCACCAACCACACGACCAACCATCTGGCCAATGGCACGCTGACGAACCCGGCCGAGATCGCTTACGAAATCAATGCGGTCAATGCGTACTATCGCAACCAGGGCATGACGCGCGGCGGTGAGTTTTATTGCTCGCCCCAGTCGTCCACGAGCCGGCTCGCCGAGAAAGTTATCAAGAATCTGGGCATCAAACTGCAGCGGCATGCGCGGAAAATGAATGTGGCGGTGACAGCGTTCGGCGTGCCGAATATTCACCATGTCGGCGCCTCGGATATCGGGAATCATACGAGCTCGTGTGTCATCAATGTCACCGGCGGCGTCACGTCTACCGTGAACGGTTTGCAGCAGTTCTCGAAGATCAAGCGGGTGATCGATGTGATCGTTCGGTACGGCGACACGTGGTTCCCGTTCTGGCACACGATTTCTGTAGTTGATACGGGCAGCGGAGAGGATTTGACCGGCAGCACCCTTGCAATTACTCGATCTGCATTCGAAAAATCCATGGCATATATTCGCGCGCTGGAGCTGGAAGGGAAGCTGCGCGTTTGCGATGGGATTACTGGCTTTTACTATGGGATGGACCGGAAATGAAATTGAGCGACATTACGTGGGTCTCGGCCTGCTGCGGCGAGGCGTGCCTTTACGCCGAATTCAAAGTCGAGACCGGTTACATCAAGGTCAAGACACGGCATGACGAGACCGACCTTGACTACGAGGTACGCCGTTATGGGCTGGACTTCCAGCCAGTCGACGCGCAGTTCGTGACAATGACCGAAGCCGACCTGGAGAAACTCCTCGAACCGTTCACATATACGGCGATCTAGCTTGGCCTCGGCATCCGGCAGGGAGCGGCGCTGCCGAGGCCCTTGCATTTGAACGAACGATATTAGGGCTGCGGATATCCCAAATTTTTCGAGAGTCCACTTTTTCCCGTAGAAAGTGGACAGTTGAATAGCGACACTGTGTGTATCCAATAAGGAACACGCATGCCGACTTCGAACCCTCAGGCGAATAACACGCCAGCAGCACAAAAGTGGTACACGATCCGCGCCTCCGCACGTGCGGGCGCGATCAACGCCGCAGCGGCCGAGATCCTGATCTACGGCGATATCGGCGAAAGCTGGTATGGCGACACGATCGCCGCGAAAGACTTCGTGCGCGAGATCGCCGCCCTGGACGTGGACGTGCTGACCATCCGCATCAACAGCTACGGTGGCTCCGTCACCGACGGCATCGCCATCCACAACGCCATCAAACGGCACAAGGCGAAAGTGACCATCGTGGTTGACGCCATCGCTGCATCCATCGCCAGCCTGATCGCGATGGCCGGCGACACCGTGCAGATGGCCGAGAACGCCCAGCTGATGATTCACGCACCTTGGGGCTATCAGGTCGGCAACAGCGCCGCGATGCGCGAATACGCCGACATGCTCGATAGCTGGGCCGATGCGATGTCGACCACCTATGCGGGCAAGACCGGCAAGGACAAGGCTGACGTGCTGGCAATGCTCACCGACGGCAAGGATCACTGGTACACCGCCGAACAGGCGCTGGCCGAAAAGTTCATCGACGAGACCGTGGCCGCTGTTCCTGTTGCAGCTTCGGCATCGCTGACTGCCGCGGCCAAGGCCCGGCACCAGGCCGCGTTCCGTCCCCCTGTTTCCCCGGCAGCATCGGCTGCGACAACCACCAAACCATCCACCAAGGAGAGCAATCCCATGCCACCGGAAAATACCGACGGCCCCGTGAATGCGGCCCAACTGCAGCAGGAGCGCGACGCCGCCGCTCGTGCCGCCCTGCAGGCTGACCAGACCCGCCGCATCAGCATCAGCGAGCTGTTCGCCAGCTTTGCCGAGCGTGCCGGCGTCACCGCCCTGATGGCCACGTGCCAGAACGATATCAACTGCAGCGCCGACGACGCCGGCAAAAAGCTGCTGGCCCACCTGGGCAAGGATGCCACGCCGACTGCCGGCGGCAACATCATCACCCTGGAAGACGAGCGCGACAAAATGCGCGCCGGCATGCAGGCCTCGCTGATGGCCCGCTCGAAGATCGCCAAGGACGATGCAGCCAACAATTACCGCGGCTTCACGCTGATGGACATTGCACGCGAATGCCTGGCACGCGCTGGCGTCAAGGCTGGCGGCATGGACAAGATGCGCCTGGTGGCCGCTGCCTTCACGCATACGGGCAGTGACTTCCCGCAGCTGCTGTCGAACATCGCCGAGAAGGCGATGCTGAAGGGCTACGAAGAAGCCGACGAGACGTTCCAGCTGTGGACGGCCGAGGGCACGCTGTCGGACTTCAAGCCGGGTATGCGCCTGGACCTGAACACCTTCCCGGCGCTGGACCGCGTGCGTGATGGCGGCGAGTACCGCTACGCCTCCGTCGGCGAGCGCGGCGAACAGGTGCAGCTGGCCACCTACGGCAAGCTGTTCTCGATCACCCGCCAGACCATCATCAACGACGACCTGGATGCCTTCGCCAAGCTGCCGCGCATCATGGGCCGCGCCGCGATCCGCACGATCGGCGACCTGGTTTACGCAATCCTGACCAGCAACCCGGCCATGGCCGATGGCAATCCGCTGTTCCACGCCACGCACAACAACCTGCTGGCCGGCGGCCCGATCAGTACCGGTGGCGTCGACGCGGCGCGCGTGCTGATGGGCAAGCAAAGCGATGGCAATGCCACGCTGAATATCCGCCTGGCGAACCTGATCGTGCCGCTGGCCCTGGAAGGCCTGGCAAACGTGGTTCGCGACAGCGAATACGAAGTCGGTGCGGCAGCGAAGAACAACACCGTGCCCAACTCGGTGCGCAACACCTTCAAGGTCATCGCCGATGCTCGCCTGGACGCGAACTCGGCCGCGAAATGGTATGGCACGGCCGACCACGCGAAGTACGACACCGTCGAAGTGTCGTACCTGGACGGCCAGACCGCGCCGACCCTGGAACAGCAGGAAGGCTGGAACGTGGACGGTACCGAATTCAAGGTCCGCATGGATGCGGGCGTCAAGGCCCTGGACTTCCGCACCCTGGTGCATAACCCCGGCCAATAACCCCTTGGCGGCGTGGGCGACCACGCCGCCATCTGACAGGAGCCAATGATGGCGAAAAATTATGTGGGCGAGGGCGAGATCCTCGACGTGAACACCGGCGGCACTGCGGTTGTAGGCGGCACGGTAGTGGTGATGGGCAAGCGGATCGGCGTTGCACTGCGCGACATCGCCGCAAACTCGAACGGCGTTGCCGCAGTCGAGGGCGTTTTCAACCTGGCGAAGCTGGCCGGTGATGCGGTCGCGCAGGGTGATCTGTTGTACTGGGACGCGGCCAACGCGCGGCTGACTGTCACCGCCGCAGGCAATACGCTGGCCGGCTACGCCACCGGTGCTGCCGCAGCCGGCGTGACTACCGTCAACGTGAAGATCAACGCCTGATGTTCGCCCTGCTGGAAGCGCGCACGAACCGCGTCGCCATGACCAGGCTGGCCAATGCCCGCGCTCAGTTTGGCGACAAGGACGTGCCGGTCATCTTCGACGCCCAGTTCAAGGTTGGCATGGTGGGCGTCGTCGGCATGGGCGCGGCAGTGCCGCAGATGACGATCGCCAGCGACCAGGTGCCGGAAGTCTTCGTCGGCACGGAGATCCGCGTGAACAACGTTCCCTGGATCGTCAGCGACCGCCAGCCGGACGGCGAGCAGCCGTACGGGCTGACGGCGGTATTCCTGGAGCGGCCATGAGCACGGCGCACTCGCAGATCGCCACCGCGCTGAAAGATGCGCTGCTGCAGGAGCCGGCCATCGCCGATGGCGCGGTGTACCGCTCGCGCACCCGGGCGATCAACAAGGACACGCGGCGCGCCGTCGTGGTGCGGATCTCCCGTAGCGCTTCCACGCTCGCTGCGGTCATCGGCGGCCCGACGACCTGGCAGACCCTGGTGGGCATCGAGTGCTACGGCCGGGGCTCCGGCGACCAGCTGGACGAGGCCGCCGACCAGCTGGTCGCGCAAGTATTCGAACGCCTGGCACAGATGCCGACCTTGGGCGGTCAGGCGCTGGACGTGCTGCCGCTGGAAGGCGACACGCTGGCATGGGATCACGACGAGTTCGATACCGGCCTGACGTGCATTACCGCGCAATTTGTCATCACGCATCAAACATACGGAAGGACTCTCTCGCAATGAAAACCAACGAACGAACTGTCGACGCGGCCGTCGCGGACAGTGCTCGGGCGAACCCGGCCCCGATCGCACCGCCCGAGCCGCAGCGCGGTGGCAGCTACCTGCGCGACCCGGTCACTGGCGCGCTGACCCAGCGCGACGTCGAACCTACGCAATCGATCAAGGAGTAACTGATGGCACGTTTGATCCGCAATACCGCCATCCTGGCGAAACTGGAAGCCACGTATGGCGTGGATGCCTTGCCGACTGGCGCCGCCAATGCGCTCCTGGTGAGCAACCTCAGCATCAGCCCGCTGAGTGCAGATAGTGTCGAGCGCGACATCATCCGCCCCTATCTCGGCAACTCGGAACAGCTTCTCGGCAGTCGTCATGTGGAGATGGGCTTCGACGTCGAGCTGGTTGGCTCCGGGACCGCTGGTACTGCACCGGCCTGGGGACCGCTGATGCGTGCTATCGGTTTCGCTGAAACGATTACGGCAGGGATTCGCGTCGATTACACGCCTATCTCGACCGGCTTCGAATCGGCAACCATTTACTGGTACGACGATGGCGTGCTGCACAAGGGCTTGGGCGCACGCGGCACCGCAACGCTCGATCTTTCCGTCGGTAAGAAGCCGGTCATCTCGTTCAAGTTCGTCGCGATCGATGGCGGTATCAGCGCGGCAGCCATGCCGTCGACGACGTTGACGGCTTGGCGCGTGCCGCAAATCGTTGTCGACGCAAACTCGGGTGACCTGACCTTCGACGCCACGCACGCAACTGCAACGGCTCCCGCGCTGGTCGGCGGGCAGCAGTACCCAAGCCAGGGCCTGACGGTCGACCTGGGCATCGCTGCGCAGTTCCAGTCGCTTCTCGGCGGCGAATCGGTGCCGATCACCGATCGCAAGGTAAGCGGTTCGGTTCAGCTGGACTTGACTGCAGCGCAGGAAGTTACCTTCATGGCCAACGTCAAGGCGGCCGCCCTGACCAGCCTTGGTGTTCAGCACGGCACCGTAGTGAACGATCGCGTGATGGTCTTCATGCCTGCAGTGCAGCTGACCGAGCCTACGAAAGCGGAGCTCAATGGCTCCCGCATGTGCGCATACAAACTGCGCATGCTGCCGGCATCCGGCAACGATGAATTCCGCATCACCACCAGTTTCTAACCCCATCAAGCCGCCCTGCGCGGCATAGGAAAACCATGAGCAAGAAATACAGAATCCTCGTCAGCGACACCGTCATCGTTCCAGTGGAAGGCAAGCTGACCGATGCCGCCGGCAAGCCGGTGCCGTTCAAATTCACGCTGACCTGCAAGCGCTCGGATCAAGCCCAGATGAAAGAGAAGTTCGATGGCAAAGGGCTGGTGTTCGCCGACTTCATGCAGGAAGTGACCACGGGCTGGGCCGGCCAGCGGCTGGTCATGGAAGAAGACGGTGAGACGCCGGCCGAGTTCTGTGCCGATGCACTGTCCGCGCTGCTCAATGTCAATGGCATGGGCCTGCTGTGCTTCAACGCGTACACCGCTGAAAACGGCGCAAAGGCAAAAAACTAACCGGGGTCGCGCGCGCCTGGGCTGCAGGTGAGCTGTACGACCAGGCCCGGGAAGAGCGCGACCAAGAGGTCGTCGACGATGCACTCGCTGCCTGGGGCCTCACTCGTGCAGGTTCAGCGGCAGTCCAGAGGGTGGATCCCCTATACCTCTGGCCGGAGCATGTCGAGGTCTGGAGCCTGTTCCACCGATGCGGCACCCAATGGCTTTTTGCGGAAGGCGTGCGCACTGGCCTGAACTACCCGGGCGTCGAGGTCATGTTGCGGTACACGGTAGAGCGGCACGCGCGCAAGCAAATGCTGATCGATTTACAAGTCATGGAACGCGCCGCGCTATCGGCGTGGGAAGAGCGACGACAGAAAAATGGCTGAAACACGCGTAATCATCACTGCAGTGGCAAGGCAGGCAATCGAAGAATTCGAGCGCCTGCGCGCATCGGCGTCGGGTTCTTTGCAAAACGTTGGCATGAGCGGGGCGCAGCTGAGCGAGGCGCTCACTGGTATCGGCCAGCGTGTTGTTGGCGTAGTCGCCACGGTTGTGACGCTGGATGCGGCATTGGGCGCTATGAACAACGCGATCAACGACCTGGCCGCGCTGGACGATCTGGCACAGAAAACCGGTTCTTCGGTGGAGACGCTGTCGCGTCTGCAGCAGGTGGCGCAAACGTTCGGCCAGGACTTTGCAGGCGTCGACAGTGCCGTGACCAAGCTGGCCAAGGGCATGGCGGCCGCTGACGAGGATTCGAGCAAGGTGCATAAAGCCCTGAAGACGCTTGGCATTTCGGCCAAGGATGCGGCCGGGAATATGCGCGATCCTGCGGAAGTCTTCATCGATATTTCAAAGAATCTTCAGGACTACGAAGACGGAGCTGCGAAGGCCGCCCTGGTAAATGACGCCTTGGGGAAATCGGGTGCGGATCTGATGCCATTTCTGAATGACACAGCTGGCAGCATTGAGCGGTTTACTGGCGTCACTCAGGACGCGGTCGACCAGGCTGCGCGGTTCCAGGACCAGACCGGTGAGCTGCGCGCGAAGCTGCTGAGCCTGGCAACGGAGATCACAGTGGCCGCGTTGCCTGCGGTGAACGACCTGCTCGGCGCCTTCATCGATACCGGAAAGTCGGCAGATGATCTCGCGGGCAATGACGTTACGCAATGGGCCGATGATCTGGGTGTTGGATTGGCCCGTGTTGCCGACGTTGCGGCGTTGTCCTGGAGGCTTATGAAGGCGATCTCCGGCAGTTTCCAGGCCGTGTGGGCGGATGTGAAGCTGGCCAACACTGTACTGGCGAATGCCAACCCAATCGCCGCTATCGAAGCCTGGGCGAACGGGAAGTCACCGAATGAGGCGATGATGAAGGGGCTCGCCGAACGCAATGCTGTTGTCGAAGAATCCAATCGGAGCCTGGCTGCTTTATGGGAGGTGCCTGCAAATCAGTTCGAGCAGGCATTTCTCAAACGTGTGGCCGATCGCGCCGCGGCGAAGCCCGACGCGCCGGCCCCAAAAAAACGCCCGCTGACCTATCAGTCGAGCGGAGCGGGCGAAGGATCGGCGGACGTCGCCAGTGCGCGGAGCGACTATGAATCGCTCAACAAGTCCGTAGCGGATCGCCTCGCGCTGCTGCAGGCCGAGATCGATGCAGGCCGCGAGCTGAGTGATTCAGAGAAGGAAATTGCCAAGATCCAGCAGGGCCGCCTGAACGGGACTGTGAATCTCACGGAAGCGGAGGCGGCCGGTTTGGTCACGCAGCTGCAGCAGCTCGATACGATGCAGAAAGTCGTTGACGGCACCCGCGAGGCAGCCAAGCAGACTAAGCAAGCTGCGGAGGAAAGCACGAAGAAGGTCAAGGCCGCCGTGGAGGAGGCTGCGGCGAATGAGCGCCTGGCCGCCACGTTCGGCTTGTCGAAGGGGGAAATCGAAGAGCTTGAAGTCGCAAGACTCGAAGAGCAGCGTGCACAGCAGGATGCCAGCAAGTTGACCGAAAAGCAGATCGAAGACCTCGACGCATTGATCGCTGCAAAGAAGCGTAACGCCGAAGCGTTGAGCGCGGTCGAGGGATTGGAATCCTCGAAAAAAGCGCTCGACGACCTCAACGCATTTCTCGATCCGGCCAAGGCGCAGACATTTGGCGAATCGCTGAGGGAAGCGTTCGGCAGCGCTGGCGAGGCAATTTCCAAAGTGACAGGGATACTGGACGGCTACGGCAAGCGGCAGGCTGAGATCGACAAGCAGCGGAAAAACGCCCTGGAGGCCCTGAACTCCAAGCAGCTGGACCAGATGGGCTACCAGAAGGCCGTAGCTGAGCTGAACGACCGCGAGACGAAAAACCAGCTCGCTGGATACGGCGACATGGCCGGTGCTGCTGCGGGTTTTTTCGGAGAGCAGAGCAAGGGGTACCAGACCTTGATGGCCGTGTCGAAGGTGTTCCATGCCGCCGAGCTGGCCCAGACCATGGCCGAGCTGGTGCCAAAGGGTATCGCGGCGGTGCTGAACCAAGGCACGGGTGATCCGTATTCGGCCTTCGCTCGAATGGCAGCAATGGCCGCGATTGTCGCAGGCCTGGGCGTTGCCATCAGCGGCGGCGGCAGTGGCGGATCGGGAAGCAGCGGCCAATCGGCCGCCGAGGTCCAGGCCAAGCAAGGCACGGGCAGCGTGCTCGGAGATAGCGAAGCGCAGTCGAAATCGATCGCCAACTCCATTGAGCTCCTCGAAGAGAATTCAGGAGATCTCATCCCCATCAACAAGGAAATGTTGATGGCGCTTCGGTCGATCGATGCGGCGATGACTGGACTGACCGGCCTGATTGTCCAGGATGCTACCGTGGCGACAGGCGATTTTGCATCGACCGGCACCACGGCCAATCGCGGAGCGGTTGGGCAGCACGCGCTGACGTCCACCTACTACGGCGCAGGCATTGGTCCGATGGGCGACCTGATGACCAAGGTCGCGTCGGCAATCCTCGGGTTGAGCAAAAGCACGGTGATCGACTCCGGTATCCAGTTCGGTGGCTCGGTAAATGATCTGCAGTCTGGTGTTGGCTATGAGCAATACGCCACCATCGAAACGGTCAAGAAAAAGCTGTTCGGTGCAATCAAGAGCAGCTCCACGTCGACCCAGACACAGGCGCTGAGCGATGAGCTGTCGAGCCAGTTCGCGCTTATTTTCACCAACGTCGAAGGTGCACTCGCCGCGGCTGCCGATAGCCTGGGCGTCGGTGCCGACCACGTTACCAATGTGCTCGACGGCTTGTCGATTGACATGACGAAAGTCTCGCTCAAGGGACTGTCGGGCGACGAGCTGACCGAGGCCCTGAATGCCGTGCTCTCGAAGGCCATGGATGACATGGCCGAGGCGGTATTCCCGGAACTCGATGGCTTCCGGCAGGTAGGGGAGGGATATGCGGAAACCGTGGTGCGCCTCGCATCCGACTATGGCCGGCTCGATGCTGCGCTGACGTCGACAGGCGATAGCTTCGGCGCAGTCGGCCTGTCGAGCCTGGCGGCGCGTGAGCAACTCATCGCACTGATGGGCGGGATCGACCAGGTCGAGGAAAGCACTGCATCGTTCGCGGAGAACTACCTGACCGAGGCCGAGCGTCTCGCTCCGGTGCAGAGTTATGTCACCGAGCAGTTGGCTAGCATGGGGTTGGCCAGCGTGACGACCCGCGACCAGTTCAAAGACGTGGTGCTGGGCCTGGATAAAACGACTCAAGCTGGCGCGGAACAGTATGCGGCGCTGATGTCGCTGGAATCAGCTTTCGCCGCAACGCATGAAGCGATCGAGGATCTGACTCGGTCGGCGCAAGATATTGCCGACGAGCGTACTGGTCTGCAAGACAGGCTCGATGCAGCGACCTTGACATCTGTGCAGCTGCAGGAGCGGCAGCGCGCCGCGATCGATGGCAGCAACCTTGCCCTGTATGACCAGGTCGTGGCGGCTGAGAGCGCCAAGACGGCAAGTGACTCCTTGGCCTCGGCGAACGCGGATCTGCAAACCCAGATCGACGCGGTCCTTCGGGGGCGCATGAACGAGGCAGAAATCCGCGCGCTCGATACGGCCGGCATGGCGGAATCGACCGTGGCTTTGTACGACCGGCTCGCCGCGCTGAATAAAGAGACGGCAGCCATTGTGGAATACACGGCCGACCGCGATGAGGCGCAGGCGAACGTCGAGCGCCTGGGTGACAGCCTGGCCCAGATCATGGGAGCTGTCGACAAGAGCATTCAGGATGTGCTGAAGGCAGCGATGGATGGGCTCGCGGGAATCCAGAATTCCCGCGCGTCCGTCCAGGCATCGATCCGCAGCGCGCAGCTGGCCGGGATGACGCCAGCCGATCGCCTCGCGGCACTGCGTGGCAGGGAAGAGGAGCTTTTCAGCCAACTGGGTACCGCGAGCGATCCATCGGAAGTAGCGGCGCAACTGCAGTCCGTCATCACCGATCGAATCAAGGAACAGGTCGCGCTTTCGGAAGACCTCGACGCAACTGCGACAAATACGATCCAGACCCAGATTGATGGGTATAAGCAGCTGAAATCGATGGCGCAGGAACTGGCGCAGTTCACCGGCAGCATGCGATTCAGTGACCTTTCGCCGCTCAGCAATGAGGATCAGCTGGATGCGGCCGCCGCTCTTTACAAGCGCACACTGGAAGGTGTGGAGGCTGGCAACGCGGATGCCATATCAAACTTCACCGGCAATGCACAAGCGTATATCGAAGAAGCGCGGGACTACTTCGGTTCATCTTCTGGCTTTGTAGATATTTTTGAATCGGTGATGGACTCGATTGACGCGGTTGCTACGGCAGACTACGACCCACAGCTCGATGCTCTCAACGACCAGTTGGAAGTCCTGCATACGGTTGATGCAAGCGTGAAGTTGTCCAGCGAGCTGACCGTCGATGCAATGGGCCGGCTCGATGCTGGCCTGGCCGAGCGGGAGGCCCGCCAGCAGGAGACAGTGAACAAGCAACTGGCTTTGGCGCAGGCGCAAATCGAACAGCAAAAGCAAATCGTTGCGAAGCTGGAAGCGCAGATCGCGCAAGCATCTGCCGTAGCGACGACGACCTTGGCCAAAATGGACGATGCGAATGCGAAGCTGGCGCAGATCGTCAACAGCGCACGGATGGAAGAGGCCCGCGTGTGAAAGTGTTTGTAGCTGAGATCACGGCGGCCATCGACGCCACCGGCGCCACGAAAACGTTCTACGTGACAAACGGCGATGGATTCACGACGCGGCCGACCGACATGCCGGCCAACACGCCAGTGCGGCCTTGCCTGCTGAACCCGGGCAGCTACCGCCGCGAGATGTTCAGCGGGAACCGCACGTTCGGAGCGGTGCGGCCCGCGTTCGGCGAGGCGGTACTGTTCAACGGGGATGGTGTGTTCGATGCCTGGCGCGAGTATGGTTTCGACGGCCGGGCCTTCACGCTGCGCTGGGGCGAGCAGGGCGCAGCGTACCCGGCAGACTTCACGACCGTATTCGTGGCCACGATGGAAGGGGCCGTGATGGACTACACGGAGGTGCGTCTGCGTCTGCGTGACGACCTGCAGCTGCTGGAAAAACCCGTGCTAAATGCAACGTTCGCCGGCACCGGGGGCATCGAAGGCCCGGCGGCATTGGCCGGCGAATCGAAACAGCGCCTCCTCGGCCAGGTTGGCTACCCGCCGCCCCAACTGATAAACGAGACGGCTCAAACGTACCTGATCAGCGCTGGCCGCTGCGGCGGTGGCTTCTCGGTGTGGGACCAGGGCATCGAACTAAGCGGCGGCACCGCTGCCAGCATCGCGGAGTTGCTAGCGAGCGCACCCGCACCTGGGGAATACCAGGTCTATTCCGGTGGCCCGACCGTGATGCGCCTGGGCTCAAACCCGGCCGGGGATCTGCGTGTCAGCACGACTGGCCTGCAGGCCAGTGGCGCGGCGTGGACATTAGCGGCGTTCTTGGCTGAAGCGGGGTTCACGGGTACCGTAACCGGCACCCTCGACCCGGTCGGGCACCTGGTGGAATCAGCTGGTACAAGCTACCTCGACATCCTGACGCAGAACGCGGCCCGGCTGGGGAGCTACTTCGGATTTAACCGGCTCGGGGTATTCGAAGCGAAAGCGTTTGCGGTGCCGAGTGGTGCGCCGAGCTACACCTTCACAAGGCAGAACACGCTGTCTTTCGTACGTAGCCCGCCTGATGGCGCGCCAGTGCCGGCGTACAAGGTAAGCATCAACGCCGGTCGAGCCTGGCCCTCGCAGCTGGCCAAAGGGGCCAGCGTGACGCGCACAACGTTCTCCCGCGCTCCTTGGTATGCCAGCTACAGCTATGCGAATGACGCGATCAGGTTGAAGCATCCGTCAGCCGAGGCGATCACGCTGGACGTGCAGCCATTGATGGGCAACGCGGCTTGGGTCGCGCTTCGCGACAAATACGTCGACTGGTTCTTCAAGGCGCGCGACCAGGTTGCCGTGAGCAGCCTTCTTTCGGCCGAAACACTCGCGCTCGATATTGGCGATGTGGTGTGTGTGCAGGTGCCTCGTTTCGGATACGACGCGGGGAAATTATTCAAGATCGTGGCGGTGCGGTACGACACGGCAGCAGGAAAAGTAGACCACGTTTTATGGGGATGATATGAGCAATATTCTGTTGGGTTTCCCCAATCGGGCGGACACCGCAACGTTCAACTTCGGGAGCTGGGTGGCTGGACTGCCAATCAGCAATGTCGGTAAGCGTGAACAATGGATCGTGGCGCGCAGCGTCGACACGGCATTGGCCAGCACGCGGTTCCAGGTCGACTTTGGCCGGGTGTGCAACCTCCGGGCGTTCGCGCTGGCCAATCACAACCTGAGCATCAATGCGTCGTGGCGGGTCCAGGTCGGCACCACGCCGGGCGCCGCCGATATCTACGAAAGTGGGTTCCAGGCTGTGTGGGGCATGACGTTCGATGGCGACCTGCTGGAATGGGAGTCGGCGTCGTATTGGGAAGGGGCGATCGACGATCCGGCCGAATATGCGGGCTATCCTTACCTTGCCGTGCACGCGCTGCCTACCTGGTTGAATGCTCGATACGTCACGATTTCCATCGACGATACGACGAACCCCGCAGGCTATGTCCAGATCGGCCGGTTGTTTGCTGGCGGTGGATTCCAGCCGCGGTACAACGCGTCCTATGGATTGAAGCACTATTGGATGGATGGCACTGAACTTACCAAAACCGCCAGCGGCTACCCGCTCGGCACCGTCAAGCGCCGCAGGCGGGGAGCCAGCTTTGTCCTTGACTGGCTGACGAAAACTGAGGCTGCAACCGTGCATGAGATCCAGCGGCGGCAGGGTCTTTGGGGCGAGGTGCTTTATCTGCCCGATCCCGCAGACCAGGCGGAGTGCCAGCGGTACGGCATGCTCGGTCACATGGCGGAGCTCGGCCCGATCGCCTATCCATACCCCCGGACGCACAGCGTTCCGTTCGCGATCGAGGAGCTCTGATGACAACCTTTGTTGTGAATGGCCGTACGTATAGCGACGACGGAAGCTCCTCGCGGGATATGAGTAACGGCGGGCACCGCAAATGGCTGATGCCCATGCTGGTTGATGTGATGACTGTGGTCTACAACATCGACACCGTGGCCGCGAATGCCGCCACGTCGGCCTCGATGGCCGCGAGCGCTGCTGCCGGCTGGACCGCCACCAGTACGACTAGCTTGGCGGTGGGCACTGGCACCAAGGCGCTGACGTTGCAGGCCGGGAAGCAATTCACGCCGGGCACGTTCGTTCTGCTGATGCGCACCAGCGCCGTCGACACGATTTACATGATGTGCCGGGTGACCAGCTACAACAAGGTCACCGGCGCGACCGTGTTGGAATCGTCGTTCGCCCTGGGCGCTGGCACCTACACCGACTGGACCGTGACCCTGTCTGGCAAGCAGGGCGCCGACGTGACCGTGCCGACGCAGACCGGTCAGGCCGGCAAGATGCTGGAAACGAACGGCGTCAGCACGAGCTGGCAGTTCCCGATCGAGACGCACTTCCAGGAGTTCAACACGTCGGGGACCTGGACGAAGCCGCCGCGCGCCAAGTGGGTGATGGTCGAGCTGGTGGCTGGAGGGGCTAGTGGTGCTGTGGCCTCGGGGGCGGGCAACAACGGGTATGCGCGCGGCGGCGGACCCGGGCAATGGAAGTGGAAATTGTTCCTTGCCTCCGCCCTGCCGGCAAGCGTCCTGGTGACAATTCCCGCCGCTGCGGCTGCCGTATCGATGGTGGGCGAAGGTCGCGTTAATGGGAACAACGGAGGCGATACAACGTTCGGCTCATACCTGACTGCAAAAGGAGGCAAGGGCGGCATTGCGGGATCAACAGGGGCCGGCCTCGATGCTCCGGTCCCATGGGTAGGCATTGATGCCGTGAAGGGCGGCGGAACAGGCGGCAGCACTTTTGCTAGCGGCGGCTCCGACATCGACGCCACTACGTCGGAAGAGGCGGGCAACGGCGGGGTATATGCGCGAGCTGCCGGAGCGGCAGCGAATGCCACCGCGGTGGCGGGAGCGGATCCGGGCGGCGGGGGCGGCGGTGCCGGCTACGGCAATTCGGGCGGGACAGGTACGTTAACCTCCGGCGCGGGCTCGAAAGGGCGCGCGCGGATCTGGGCATGGTGAGCTGATGCGATACGCGATCGTAAATTATGGAGTGGTCACGAACGTGGCCGATGCAAACGAAGCGCTGGAGCCGAACTGGGTTCGCAGCGACGAAGCACAGATCGGTTGGCTGTTCGATGGAGAGGCGTTTGCCCGGCCGCCGGCATCGCTGCCACCGCCCGTATCGGAGGTGGACGGGGTGCCGATGCTGAATCTGAAGCTGATCTTGGTCGATGATGGAAAGATGACTTCCGCGGAGACCATCATCAACGGGATGGAGGGCGACGACGGCGCGCGGGCCCGTGCGTACTGGACTGCGGCGCAGACCGCTCGGCGCGACAACTGGCTGGTCAACATGATGTGGCCGCAGCTCTATGCCTCCGAAGAAGAATTCAACGACGCCTGGCAGCGTGCGGCGGCGCTTGATCCGTGAGTATCCACATCGAGACAACCCAGTATCGAATTGAAGAACTATTTTATGAAAGATTGCAAATGAGCCGACCAGCCAGCCCTGAGGTCATCAGCTACGCCGGTGCCGGCGTCTCCATCGCATCGTCCCTTACGCTGACCGAATGGGGTGTGATCATTGGTATTGCCACAGCGTTGCTCACGTTCGCGCTGAATGCCATTTATATGTACCGGAAGGATCGTCGCGAGGAAGTCGAAACGGCGGCCAGGCTGAAGCACCTGGAGGAGCATCATGAATAAGGCTCGCATGAATGTCGCCGCACTGTCGCTCTCCGCTGCAGCATTCGTCGGTATCCTGACGCGCGAAGGCTACACCGATCGGGCGATCATCCCCACGAAGGGAGACGTCCCAACGCTCGGATTCGGTACTACGGGCGGCGTGCGTATGGGCGATGTCACTACGCCAGTGGTTGCAGCCCAAAGAGCGCTTGCGGACTCCCAGCAGTTCGAGGGAGCGCTGCGGCAGTGCGTGACCGCGCCACTGCACCAGGTAGAGTACGACGTCTACGTCGACCTCTCGTACAACATCGGCGCGAGCGCCTTCTGCCGGTCGACCATCGTACGCAGGCTCAATGCCGGCGACTATCGTGCCGCGTGCGACGCCATCCTCCTCTTCCGGTACGCAGCTGGTTTCGACTGCTCGACGCCTGGCAACGGACGGTGCGCCGGCCTCTGGGCCGATCGGAAGAGAAAGCACGCTCAGTGCATGGGGGCGCAATGATCCCGGCCGAACTGGTTTCGATCCTCTTCCGCGCCGGCGCGGCGATAGCGGTTTTTCTAGCAGCCCTTGCGACTGGCTATGTCGCTGGCCGCTCCGCGGAGCAAGGCGAGCACCTGGCGGCGGAGTTCGAGCGGGCGAATGCCGAGCACGAAGCAATCACGAAACGATTGAAGGACAACGCGGCCGCAGCGGCACGCCAGGCCGCGACCAACGAAAGCATCACGAAAGGGAAAAATGATGAAGTCCAGCCTGTTATTGCTCGCATCGCTGCTGCTGAGCGGGTGCGCGTCGGGTCCGCCATCTGTGGTGGATCTGCCGGAGCGTCCACTCCCGAAGTTCCCAGCAGCGGCGATGGAGCCGATTCATCCCGCCGGATGGTTCGAAGCGACGTTGACCGAGATCTTAAAGCGTTGATGATCGCTGTCGAAAAGGACTTGGCTACCGGCCGCGCGTGCCAGGCGGCCGCACGGGAGCACGGCCTAGCGTACTGATATACTGTATAAAAACACAGTATTCCCCGATGCTATGAGCAACTTTTACAAGCCATCCTTGTCCAAGGAACAGCTACATGAGATTGGCCAGCGTCGGCACGAACCAGCACCAGGTGATGTGCAGGCGCTGCTCTGGGAAATCGCCCGGCTTCGCGCGATCGCCGCCCGGGCTGACCAGTACCTCATCGGCCCGAACAGCCTGATCCGGGATGTTCTGCGCCGCGAGCTGGACGAGTGCGCATGCGTGCAGGAGCAACAGCGCATGCGGGAAGAATTGTTCAAGAAGGGATGAGCTTATTTTGAAACGCAGGCATCGATTGCACTGGTACCATTATAGATAAGTGATAATTCCTTCCTTTAACACGGCAAACGGGCGGCAAAATTGACGTGCATCAGGAACGTCCACTACCATGGACGTAATCCTTAAGTAAGGGCCTCTCTGTACCCATACGCCGCGCCCTTCGACTTGCCATGAAAACTTTTCAGCTTGTTTTACGAAGACTGATGGGAAGTCGACATACTTCGAATCATAGCTTTGAGCTCCTTCAATATAGTCAATTTGTCCTGCTCCGAAAAAGAAGCGATCGCGAGAGAGTTTCTTAGTTATTGCATCTAAGAAGCCCATAAAGTCAAATATTTCAAAGCAAGTATCTGTACCTTCCTCAGTATGCCATCGCTGGAAAATGGCCTCGTTGTAATACATGCTAGCGCAATAAACGTGAGAATCGGGAAAGGTATGCTGCATCGAAAGGTTAAGATTTTTGAAGGCTATACCATCATTCAAACCGGAAAAAACCCTGTCCAAATAGGCATCTGGCCCACCTGAGCCATAATGGTGCTCAGCCAGTCGAATCTCAGTCCTATGCCTGCCTTCCTCGCGATCCAGCCTTGCCGCGCCATGCGCGATGCCGTCAGCAAAATCGCCGGTAGTTCCGAGGCGTAGATTGCCAGTCTCAAAGAACATATCGAAATACTTCCGGCTTAGAAACTTGTACACAGGGATCTTATCGGGAATCCAAATGTTCGAAATCATTTCAGCCAATTTTATCGGATTCACATATTTCATTAACGGCGTGCATCTATAGGGGTTGGTTATAAAATAATTCCGGCGCGTTAGTTTTCGGGCGATCAGGCGAAAGCAGTAAATTCGCGACTGAACCGCTTGAACACTTCTTCAGCCTGATCATTTAGCGCTGGCCAGCGTGCTTGCGCCCCACCATCTTCTGGGAAAAGAGTGCATGGGTAGCGGCCGCTCCATGTAGCAGCTTCTGTTAAAAAGTAAAACAGTGCACTGAATTCATCTGGCAACCTCGGGTCAACTAGCTTTGCCAAGTGTGCCAAGTTGTGGGTCTTGAGCTCCTTTGGAAATTCCGCAACTGGTGCCCAGCCCTCGCGGTCCGGAGGACCAAATTTCTTAAGTATCCATTGGGCTTTGAAGAGGTTCTCAAGCGAAAAGCCGTATAACATCGAGGCAACATTTTCTAGGTCAGAACGTTCAAAGTGGTCGATGAGGACAGCTGCGCGTTCACGCGTTGACCGCGCAGCAGCAAGCAGCGACCGAGCATGCTTGAACCATTCGAGTGCATTGCTTACCCGTTCGGCATATTGCAACTTGGCCTGTGACGACTCATCAGGTTGTTCCATGTAAGCTCCAGGTGTTCGGAATAAAGACTGCCTTTAGGGTAACTTGCATTTCGTTTACCGAGTTTTGTAGACGAAACTCTAGTGCCCTCAAATTGTAATAATTGTCATGAGGAAATTGTTTTTCGCATTATTGTTCGGATTTCAGTTTTCACAGCGCTCAACGATTCCAGGAACTTGGCGTAATCGGCGTGAAGGGAATTGCTATAGGACGACTTTAGCTCATTGAAATCTTGCTCAAGACTCGTGATCTCTTCCTTTAGTGGTTCGATGGCGATTCGCCGCAAAACGGCCGGTGCATTAGATAACGCTTGAAGCTCGCCTCGTTTTTTTATCAACTCTTTCTCTTTATTGTGCAAGTTAATTTGGAGGCCAAGGATTTTGTGAAGAAATTTGTGATGGATTTGCAATAGATTGTCAGCTTGGTTAGCCATCTCAGGAAAATAAAGCTCGATGGTGGTTAGCACCTTGGTGAGCGGTGTTTGGTCGGCATCAGGTGTTTCATCAGACCTGTAAATCATTGCCTTGCCCAGCCAGTCCCGTGTTGCCAAGCAACCATTCATCACTTCCTCCAGTTTGATTCTCCTGATGAGTTTGAATTCGCGCTCAATCCAGTCTTGATGCGATAGCGATAATTCAATACTTTTCGTGGCCTGAGTCGTTCTCTCAAGCTGGGTAATAACCTTGCTAAAATTAGATTCTATCGCCTTGAACTTGCCTTTCTCCGAATAAAAACTTGTTATGCAGGTTGCTGCAGTGGTTACGACAATGTTGACTGCAGCAAGCATAAGCCAAAACTGCCAATTGCTCAGGAAGGTACCGTCAGATAAGGCCTGAGTGACTTCAATAATTTTTTCGGACATTAATTTGTTTCCTGAAGATCATGCCTGTGTAAGTCGCGAGCCCGTAGGTGCAAATATCTTGATAACATTTTCCAATCTCGGTGACCAGATACCAAAGCCACCTCTTCAATACTGTAGCGTTGTTCGAATAGCCTCGATACTCCTTCATGGCGCAAGTCGTGAAAACGTAAATCCTCGATTCCTAGCGCATTGCAGGCGCGCGGGAAAATGGTGCTGACACTTCCCTCTGTCACTGGAAAGATACGATCTTCTCCGCTATTGCGAGGTTGCCGCAGCACAATATCAAAAGCTTCGCCAAGTAGCGGCACTTCCTGATCGTTTCCGATCTTTTCTTGCGGGTGCTTGCGGTCACGGATGATGATCGTGCGATGCCTTTCGTCCAAATCTTGCCAACGTAACGCGATGATCTCGCCAAGCCGCATTGCGGTCGCTACAGCAAAATCGATAAGGTCAGGCATCGGAATTCTCTGCCGTAACTTTTCCTTGAAATGGGCTTTCAGCTTCGTCAGTTCATCCGCCGTGGGCCTGCGATCTCGCTCTTTGGACTTTGGTGACAAGCCAAGGTAACGCATATTGTCTCGTGCGCCTGCAGTCACACTCGGATCGACCGGGAGACGCCAAAGATTTTTTGCAGCTTTTAGGACGCTGCCGAGATAAGTCAGATCAATGGCGATCGTCACACCGCCTGCGCCGGCCTTCTGCCTCGCTTGCAGGTGCTGCGTTAGCCGCTCAATCGTGAGATCTGGAAGACGCGTGTCGCCGAGCTGGGTACGCAAGGCCGCCAGCACGGCAGCCTTGTTCTTGCCAAATGGCTTGACTGTGCCAATCTCCTTGGCATATCGATCGATCAGGTCAGCCACCGTCATCTTTGATATGATGCGCACATCTTGGTGCTTCAGCGCCATCATGTTCGCCTCGGTCGTCGCGGCCCACGCAGTTGCCTGCCCCTTCGTCGAGAAGGTCCGCGTTTCCGCCGGAAAGCCCTTGCGCCTAACTTGGGCGCGCCATTGATCTCCAATCTTTATTACTGATGCCATTTCGTAGCAAATCCGTAGCACTGCGTTGTGAATTCAGGTGATTAATCATTATACCCAGTGATACAAGCCATGCAGCCAAACAATGCTCTCCCAGAGGGAAGTGCAGGAAAATCCAACACATACGCGGGTCGCCGAATTAGCGTGGCCCCGATGATGGACTGGACCGACCGCCACTGCCGCGTATTCCATCGCCACATCACGAAGCACACCTGGCTATATACAGAGATGGTGACGACCGGCGCGCTGGTGTACGGCGACGTGGAGCGCCACCTGCGCTTCAACGAGGAAGAACACCCGGTGGCGCTGCAACTAGGCGGCAGCGACCCGAAAGATCTCGCTACGTCGGCGAAACTGGGCGAGAAATGGGGCTATGACGAGATCAACCTGAATTGCGGCTGCCCTTCCGAGCGGGTGCAGAAAGGCGCGTTCGGTGCCTGCCTGATGGCCGAGCCGGAACTGGTGCGCGACTGCGTGAAGGCGATGCGCGACGCGGTATCGATCGACGTGACCGTCAAGCACCGCATCGGCATCGATGAAACCGAAAGCTATGATTTCGTGCGCGATTTCGTCGGCACCGTGGCCGATGCCGGCTGCACCACCTTCATCGTCCATGCCCGCAACGCGATCCTGAAGGGTTTGTCGCCGAAGGAAAACCGTGAGATCCCGCCGCTCAAGTACGAATACGCGTACCGCCTGAAGCGCGATTTCCCGCAGTTCGAGATCCTCATCAACGGCGGCATCAAGACCGAGGCCGAGATCGACGAACACCTGGCACACGTGGATGGCGTGATGCTGGGCCGCGAGGCGTATCACAACCCCTACCTGATGGCCACGTTCGACAGCAAGTATTACGGCGATGCCGCGCCCGTGAAAAGCCGCGAGGAAGTGCTGCGGGCGATGATGCCGTATATCGCCGCGCAGCTGGCGAAGGAGGGCGGCCGCGGGCTGAAACTGAACACGATCACGCGGCACATGCTGGGCCTGATGCAGGGCCTGCCCGGCGCGCGGCAGTTCCGGCAGACGCTGTCGGACTCGAAGCGGCTGGCTGCCGGGGATCCCGGGCTGCTGCTGGAAGCGCTGAGGCGGTAGGGGAGCAAGGTTGGGAGGCAGGGGGCCGGAACGAGCCGGCACCCTGTGCTCAAGAAAATTGCCTGGAAAATAGGGTCCATCCCTGATCCCGCGTGGATAAGCCACCCCAAGTGCAAATTCCGGGGTCAGACCCGGCGGGTCTGACCCCAGCCGTTCGCTGTTGGGGTGATTGTATGCACTACGAAGCCGAGTGCCGGCAACGCGCGAACAGTGGTTGAACGGCCGAGCTGGCAAGTGTTGTCTCGGAGAACATTTCTCTAAAAATGGTGCCTGTCACCGTTTTTCTTGGCAAGCTGGCACGCTTTGCAGCCAGGTTGCGTGCATCGTTCAGGTGCGCCAACGCACTGTTTTTGTTCATAAAACGCCTGAAACGCTCAGTTTCGTGCGCATTCCGGCCAATCTGTCGTAATTTCCCCATAGAAATCCACAATACGCATTTGTGCGTAGGATTTCGCTTGCCCGTAAGCAAGCCAAAGAATTATACTTTCCTTATGGACACACATTTCGCTGGTCTTCAATGTGTGGAACAGGACTGAAAAGCTACAGATGTTCCGCCTTTTCTTCCTCTTGCTTTGCATGCGCAGTCAAAGCTTGCTACCGTAATACAGTGCTGTACGGAAATATAAAATTCTGAAAAAGAAGAGTTTCACGAGGTAGAGCTGGCGGTCCCCGATCTTGATCGCCAGGTGTCACATAACTCCAAATAACGAAGAGTCGAAATGAATCTTAGCAAAATGAAGGTAGGCAGCCGGCTGGCGCTTGGTTTCGCACTGGTACTGGTGTTCCTGGTGGCCGTGACCGTGGTGGGTATTTTCCGCCTGGCGCAGATCCAGGATCGCCTCGACCACGTTGTTAGCGTTAACAACGTGGTAACGCGCCTGGTGATCGACATGCGCAACAACGTGGCCGACCGCATCGGTTCGCTGCGCGTGCTGACCCTGATGTCCGACCCGGCCGACATGGAACCGGAGTTTGCCCGCATCAAGGAGCAGACCGCCAAGTACCAGGCCGACCTGCAGAAGCTGGAAGCCAAGTTCGCGATCGAAGCATCGCCGGAAGAAAAGAAGCTGCTGGCGGCGATCAAGGAACATGAAGGCGTGGCGATGCCCGCCATCGAGCGCGCTTCGCAGTTCTGGCTGGCCAATGACGCGATGAGCGCCACCCGCGTGCTGATCAAGGAAATCCGTCCTGCGCAGAAGAAGTGGATGGAAGCGCTGGACCAGCTGGGCGCGCTGGAAGACAAGGTCAACAAGGAATCGGCGATCGACGCCAAGGAAGGCTTCAACAGCGCCCGTAACTTCATGATCGGCATGGGCGTGCTGGCCGTGCTGCTGTCGGTGGCCGCCGCGATCGCCATCACCCGTGGCCTGCTGAAGCAGCTGGGCGGCGAGCCGGACTACACGGCGTCGATCGCCGGCAGCATTGCCAACGGCGACCTGTCGATCTCGATCGACACGAGCGGCGCCGCGAAGGAAAGCCTGCTGTCCGAAATGAAGGAAATGCGCGACAGCCTGGTAGGCATCGTCAGCCAGGTGCGCGTGGGTACCGAAACGATCGGCACGGCATCGCGTGAAATCGCCGCCGGCAATATCGACCTGTCGTCCCGCACTGAAATGCAGGCATCGTCGCTGGAAAAGACCGCGTCGGCGATGGAAGAACTGACGTCGACCGTGAAGCAGAACGCCGACAACGCCCGTGAAGCAAACCAGCTGGCCGCCAGCGCCTCCGACGTGGCCCGCAAGGGTGGCGCCGTGGTGTCGCAGGTGGTCGACACGATGAGCTCGATCAACGAGTCCGCCAACAAGATCGTCGACATCATCGGCGTGATCGATGGCATCGCCTTCCAGACCAACATCCTGGCACTGAACGCCGCTGTCGAGGCAGCCCGTGCCGGTGAACAGGGCCGCGGCTTCGCCGTGGTGGCTTCCGAAGTGCGCAACCTGGCCCAGCGTTCGGCCGGCGCCGCGAAGGAAATCAAGGCGCTGATCGGCGACTCCGTCGAGAAGGTGGAGCGCGGTTCGAAGCTGGTCGGCCAGGCCGGCGTGACGATGGATGAAGTGGTGGCTTCGGTGCGCCGCGTGACCGACATCATGGGCGAGATCGCCAACGCCAGCCAGGAACAGAGCGCCGGCATCGAGCAGGTCAACCGCTCGATCATCGAGATGGACGGCATGACCCAGCAGAACGCCGCGCTGGTGGAAGAAGCGGCCGCCGCCGCGCAGAGCCTGCAAGACCAGGCTGGCGAACTGGCCCGCGTGGTATCGATCTTCAAGCTGGAAGCGGGCGAAGAGCGCGCCGTGATCGAAGCCGTGAGCACCGCCGCCAAGGCCGTGCCGACCACGGCCAGCGTCAAGGCGGTTGCCAAGCCTGCCGCCCGCAAGCCGGCTCCGGCCATCGCCGCCAAACCCGCTGTTGCCAAGTCCGATACCGCCAAGCCGAAGAAAACCGTGGCTTCCGCCCCGGCCGGCGCGGACGAGTGGGAAGAATTCTAAGCAAACAAACGAGACGACAACCTCAATTCACAACTTTCTGGAAAAAATAATATGAACAAGCATCTGATCACCTTCTTCGCTGCCACCCTCGTTGCTGGCGCCGCCTTCGCTTCCGAAACCCCGGCATCCGTCGATGCCCGCAAATGCAAGGCCGAATACCCGAAAGCCTCGCTGCTGAACGAAGAGCAGGGCGCGGTCACGATGGCCTTCCTGGTGTCCACGAGCGGTGACGTGGTGGAATCGAAAGTCGAGAAATCGAGTGGCTTCAAGAACCTGGACAAGGCGGCACTGAAGGCGCTGACCGCATGCAAGTTCACGCCGGGCAAGAAAGACGGCGCCGTGGCCCAGACCTGGACCAAGGTCGATTACGTTTGGGCGCTGTAATCAACCGTAGCTGATAACACAAGGGGAAATCAGATGAACAAGCGTTTCATGGGTGTACTGACCGCGGTGCTCTTCGCTGGTGCCGCTTCCGCTGCGGAAGTGCCGGCTTCCTTCGATGCCAAGAACTGCAAGGCCGATTATCCGAAGGCATCGCTGATGAACGAAGAACAGGGCACGGTATCGATGTCGTTCCTGGTCTCGGCCGGCGGCGACGTGAAGGATTCCAAGCTCGACAAATCGAGCGGCTTCAAGAACCTGGACAAGGCGGCCATCAAGTCGCTGTCCGCCTGCAAGTTCAAGCCGGGCTCGAAGGATGGCGCACCGGCCGAAACTTGGGCCAAGGTCGACTACGCCTGGAAACTGGACTGATTTCCCGACCGCGCCTTGCCGGCGCGTGACGAATGCATAAAGAAGCGCGGTGACAAGCGCAGTGATATGAATTCCTGTTTTACCTGCTTTACCTCTTTAGCCGGCTCACGCCGGCTTTTTTTTGTCCCGGTTTTGTTCCGCACGTGCGTGCGGTTACATGCGCGCACATCTGTTAATCTGGTGACTGTCCCTTATTGCCGAATGCCATGAAAACCCCGCTTTGTCTTTCCATGATGTCGCTGGCGCTGCTGTCCGGTTGCACGATGATGCGCAACCAGAACGACCCGGCGCGCCTGAAGCAGACCGTCTCGGTAATCAACGCGGTGACGTGGACGAATCCGCTGTCCGGCAAGCGCGACGGGGTGCGCACCACCTGGCCGCTGCTGCAGCTGGCCGGCCACGAGGAAATCTTCCCGCTGGCGCAGATCAAGAATTGCCCGGCGAAAGAAGCCACCGGCGCGGTACCGTGTGCATGGGGCGTGCTGAGCACATCGCGCACCATCACGCGCTACGCCTACATGGCCGGCGGCGTTACGCTGGACCTGGGCGTGCTGGTGGATGTACACCGGCGCCAGCAAGACCGCCGGCGCAACTTCCACACGTCGATGGCGATTCCCACCGACGTGCCGGCGCTGCAATACCGCAAGGTACTGCAACAGGGCGTCGCGCTGCCTTACGGGAAGGTGTACCGGATGGATTTCGACCATGGCGTGCGCTTTGAAATCTGCGCGCAGCGGCGCGACGAGAATGGTCGTGCGCTCGATGATTGCGACATACCGTATATTTGATTTGCCGAATCAACCGATGGAGGAAAATGATGGCGCAATCGAAATCTACGGGTAACCAGAACAAGCAGTCAGCCACCGAAGCGGAAGCAACGTCCACGCCCTCGAACAAGAAAGCCAAGAGCGGCAAGGAAGCGGCCAGCCATACCAAGGCAGGCGGCAATGAAGGTGCCGGCGGTGGAAAGAAGCAGGCCCGCAAGCATTGATGGTGGCCGCGCGGCATGTGCCGCGCGGCTGTTTTCCAGGCATGGGCAACATTGAATATTGCGCTGTTGTTTGCCGCTGTAACGGTGTGTAAATCCGCGGCGGGCAGGCTGGAAATTCCCTATAGTTCTCTATTGGGAAGGAGATTTACCATGAAAAGCTTGTTGATTTTGCCTGTCGTGGCAACCGTGCTGGCTGGTTGTGCCGTTCCCGGCCCTTACTACGCCGCGCAACCTGTCGATCCATACCAGTGGCGCACCGTGTCGGTAACGCCGGTGGCGCCGGGCACCGCGGCCAGGAACGGGTCGACGGTTACCTACACCACCGAGCCGCTGCCCGCCGTGACGTATGTGCCGCAGCCGGTGTATGTGCCGCAACCCGTCTATGCGCCGGCGCCCGTGTATGCGGCACCGTCTTACTGGTATCCGCCGATTTCGATCGGACTCGATTTCGTGTGGAGCCACCGTTCGGGCGGCTGGGGGCGTGGTCACCACGGCCGCGGCTGGCGCGGTCGCCGTTGATCTGTTCCGCGGCCTTGAACGCTGACAGCCGGCTCGATTCAGCCGGCTTTCTTACGTTAGCTCAGTGCAGCGTATTCAGTGCGGCCCGCTCAGTGCGGCCCGCTCAGTGCAGCCCGCTTAGTGCAGTCCGCTTAGTGCAGCAGGAAGAACGTGGCGTTGTGGAGCAGGTCGGTGGAGCACAGCAGGTAGGTGGACGTGCCAACCAGGCCGAGCAGGATGGTGCTGAAGGTGAGGGGAATGTGCCGTGCCATGATGGGCTCCTTTTGACTTAAGTTCATCTTAAGTGGGCGCCTGTCCGGCGTCATCGGCAAAAGGTGGGGCGAGTTGTAGGAGGAACGCCCGTCGACATGCGCAGCTTTTCTGGCTGCGCATTTTTTTCGCGGATCAGCGGCGACCGAACGTGATCACGCTGCTTTCGGGAGCGGTGTCGAGCGCGTCCGAGATCTTCAGCCACAGGCTCACGCTGTCGGGCTGCTTCAACTGGATGCCGGCGCCGTCGATATAGCCCACCAGTTCCAGCGTGCTGGCATTCATTTTCGCCTTGGACACTGTTGGCGCTACCATCACGAGACGGTCATACGCCTTGCGCACCTTGTTTTCCCACTTGTGCAGGCTGGTTTCCTCGAACCGGTTCGATTCGAAATACACGGTCAGCGTGCCATCCGGGTTCCCGTAGCCGACAATGCCCGAACCTTTGCGGATCGGCCCGTTGCCCAGGTCCAGTGCATCGGTGGGCACGAACACGCCGGCGCGGCCATCGAGGCCAGGGCGCTCGGTGGGGGTGTCCTTGCTGTACGTGGAAAATTCTTTCGATGCGGGAGCGGCGGAGGACATGGTGGCTATTAGTATTTGGCAATACCAATATTGTACCGGCAAATAAATTCCGTGATGCAACTCATTCGGGATATTTCACTCTGGACGCCCACCGAACAACGGTTCGGTGCGAAACAACGTCATTTATCGGCGTGTGCCTGCGGAATATCTTGCTCGGTGGCCATTGCGGGGCTGATGCCCACCGACCAGGCATAGTCATAGGCGTTGAAATGTACCTGTGCCATGTATCCGCGGGCGATCATTTCCTTGCAAAGATCCACTGCCTGCTGTTCCGTTTCGCAGGAAATCTCGTCCGGAAGTTGTTGTCCAGCCATGCTGCTCTCCGGGATCGCCACATCGAGCGGCGCGCGCTCTGCTAGTGCGCTTTTACCCAGCATGCGCCCAAGGAAGCGGGACAGGGCCTGGCCCAGACTCGCAGCCGTTTCCTTCAGCACAAATCCGGGAGAGAGAGGCAGTGCTTCGCTTTTTTGCTGATTCATCGACGGCCTTGCGAGTAGCCCTGCTGGACCGGGAGGGGCAGACAGGTTCTTAAAAGAAATTTAAATTGATACGCCACACCAATTATAAAGTTTCCTCAGGGCATTGCCAGTAAATTGACTGGAATCGTGGGCAATAAACCACGCGGGTCGAACAACGGTTTTACTGCCTGCCAGGGTGCTGCTGGCAAGCAGTGGACGTTTGATCTGGAACAGATAGAGCGGCATTAGCGAGCAGGCCATGTCGATGAAAAGTAGTCCGGCGTGGCATGGGCCTGGATGAACCAGGCGCGAACGAAGCCTGCCGGTCGGGATCGTCGGCGGTCAGCCGACCCGCAAGCCCATCTCCGCCAGCACTTCGGCCGCCTGCCGCGGCGAGATGAGGGCGCCCTGGAACAGCTTGATGTCCGACAGCTTGAGCCCGCCGAGATCCGCTTCGCGCAAGTCGGCATTGTCGAAGCGCGCGCCTTTCAGGTTCGAATTGCGCAGGCTGCCGCCGTGGAACAAGGCGTCGCGAAAATCGCAGCCGGCCAGGTCGGCATCGGCGAAATCGAGCTGGACCAGGGTCGCCTTGCGAAACGACATGCGGCGCATGTCGGCGCCGACCAGCAGGCAGTCTTCGAACGCCAGTCCCAGGTGGGCGGCTTCTTCGAAATTAGCACCGGTCAGCTTGCACCCTTTCAACAGCGCCGAGGCCAGCCTGGCCCGCCGCCAGCTACTGTTGTTCAGGTCGCAGCCGTGGAATTGAGCGTCGGTAGCATCCGCCGACTCGAAATCCGCCTGGCGGCCGCGGCAGCGTTGCCATGCGGTGTGCGTCAGTTTGGCCGCATAGAACGAGGTTTCCGCCACGCTGCAGTTCACGAAGGCCGCGCCGCGCAGGTCCAGCCGCGACAGGTCGGCGCCATCCAGGTCGCAGTGCTCGAATGTGGGGGGGCCTTGGGCGATCGCGCTTTCAACATCGGCGCGGGTCAGGGTTTGTTTTACGACATGCATCGGATTCCCGTGGTTGCGGATGCGCCGGCGCGATCTCCCATCGGAATCACGCGAGGACTTTGCCGGCGAAGGCGGCAATTATAGGGCTGCTGGCTGGCGCGTGCTGGCCCGGGAAGAGGGCTGTTGAACGCGCCGGCGATGCGGGTTGGCTGTCAGGCGGCGGCGCGGTCGGCTTCGTGAGGAACGGCGGGCGCTGCCGGGCGCTTGAACTTGAGTGCCGGTTTTTCGATGGCGAACCAGCTGGCGGCGCCCAGCGCCAGGGCGGCCGGGGCGGCGATGGCGAACACCAGCCATGGCGACATGCCGGGGAAATACCAGACCAGCAGTTTCTGGATCGGCCAGGCGTACAGGTAAGTGCCGTACGAAACGTCCGGCAATGCGTTGAACCGGTTCAGGAATGCCGACGGTTTCTTGGCCAGGTAGATCAGCGCATAGCAGCCGCCGGTGGCCAGCGCCAGTTCGCTCGCGCTCCACGAGAACATGCAGACGATCACGGCCGCCGTCACGGCAATGGCGACGCGGCCATCCAGGCGGATCTTGTCACGGTAGATGTAGAAGCAGCCGCCGGTCAGGAAGAAGCTGGGCAGCCGCAGCAAGCCCACGTCGAAATGCACGACTTTCGACAGGGCCAGGGCGCCGAGGACGGCCAGCGTCATCGCCAGCCAGAAGTGGCGGATTCGCAGCGCGCCGGTGAGTCCCGCTGCCAGCACCAGCAGGTAGCAGGCGAATTCGTACGAGATCGTCCACATCGACAGATTTACCTTCGGCAGCGGCGTGCCCTGGAAGACCGGCGGTACCACGGGCGCCTGCAGCAGCAGTGCCCCGCTGGCGAAAGCGCCGATATCGAATGCGGTGAAATACGCGGCGGCGTCGGCACCCAGCGGCCCGACCAGCAGGGCGGAGATCACGCTCGCCACCAGGAAGCCAGGATAGATCCGCAACATGCGGCTGCGCAGGAACTGCTTCGCGCTGGGAGCGAGATCCCAGCTCTGCACGATCAGGTAGCCACTGAGCACGAAGAACGCGTCGACTGCGGCGAACCCGAGCGGGATCGTGTCGAACAGGCACATCAGCGGCTCGCGATGGTTGTCGCCATCGGTCAGTTCGGGGGAGTGGGACAGGATGACGCACAGCGCCAGGATCAACCGGATCAGGTTGAAGTTGTTTTGCCGATCGGGCTGCGCCATGGGACCCTCCATTTTTCCGCTGCACAAGTATGCAGGAAAAATGGCATTGGATGTATTTATGGCAACTACCAACAAGCACGAAAACAACAAAACCGGACTTCCGCATTGCTTTGTCGGATGGCTTCGAGCCGACGCAAACAATGGAGCTAATCGCGGTAGCAAACTTTGTACAGCCAGTTTCGGAGACATTCGCATGCGTCCCTCGCCACCGCCAGCCCACCAGGGTTTCTTCTTGCAGCAGTTGCTCCCATCCCATCAGTTCCAGGCTGTCCTCAGATTCAAAGAGGCTGCGCTACTCATCATTTCGGGCTTCGTTGCATTGTCCCCCAGCGTTGCACATGCCCAATCCCCATACGCCTACACGCTGACCGGAGACCGATTCGTTCAAATGATAGGCAGCACCAAGTCACTTGATAGCTACGAATACACCTTGCGCGAAAAGGCTTACAGCTACCTCGACGGCGTGCGGGATGGCACGGAGGGCCGTGACTGGTGCGATGTAAATCAGTTGAAAACACCAGATCTTGCATATGAACTCGCCGCTGACTTGGCCAGACTTCCTGCTGCAGAGCGAAAGAAAAACGCGTCGATTCTCCTGCTCGATCTGCTGCGTCGCAGATTTCCGTGTCCCGTCAAAGGAGGTAATCCATGAAGCCGTCGTTCAATCAGGTGGAACAGAATTTCCCGCAGAGCGAAAAACGCGAGGCGCTGTATGAGGAAATCGGCTGGTCCGATTTGACCAGCAACCCTGCTTTCTACGATACATGTGCGATCCGGATGAGCGTGGCCTTACTTCGAGCCGGCGTGAGGCTGCCGGGAGCAAGGATGGCGGCAAAAAGTGGACGCCTGAAGGGAAAGCGGATTGAACCCGGACAAGGGAAGCTCTCACAGATCCTGAAGCGGATCTGGGGAAATCCTGAAGTGTACAAGGGCGAGCAGGCTGCCAGGGATGGTATCGGCAGACGAGCCGGCGTTGCTTCGTTCTTCCGTATTCACGGCACGCCGAACAGCGGTGGCCACATCGACCTGGTTCTGCCCGCCGCGAGCGGGTTTCCCGTGTGCGCCCGCACCTGCTTCTTCGGCGCGATGGAGGTTTGGTTCTGGCCGTTGAAGTAACGGGATGCAAAACAAAAAAGGCCACATGCCGGAGCAGGTGACCTTCTTCATTGAATTCGGTGGGGTGGCTGATGGGGCTCGAACCCACGACAACAGGAATCACAATCCTGGACTCTACCAACTGAGCTACAGCCACCACTGAACTACGTTTTCTGTTTCGCCAGTAGCGCAACAGAGGCCGCATTATACAAGGCCGATTGGCATCTGGCAAACCCCTATTTCCCGGAAAGTTTCCAAAAACCGGGGTCAGACCCCGGTTTGAGGAAATATTTCCGCGGAATAAGCAAAAAACCGGTGACAGGCTCCGATTATTGTTGAAATCGGAGCCTGTCACCGGTTTTTCGGCACCGAGTGCCGGCGATGTCAGGCGACGTCGACGGCTTCAGAAATGATGACTGTCACCGTTTTTCTGGAAATGTTTCCCGGAAAATGGTGACTGTCACCGTTTTTCTGGCAACACTCAGGCGACGTCGACGGCTTCGACTTGCGGGGTGAGCGAGAGCAGGGCGCGGAAGGCTTCGGCGAGGACGGCGGCGCTGGCGGTGGTGTAGCCGCGCAGGTGGGGCACGCCAGCGGGACGCAGCATGCCGGCGCCTTCGAGCAGGCGGGCGAGCTGGCGGGCAACGGCGTCGCCGGTGTCGATCAGCGCGATGGGCTGTGTAGTGTGCTTCGCCACCACGTCGCGCATCGCCTGCTCGACGAACGGGTAGTGCGTGCACCCCAGCACCAGCGTATCGGCGCCGGCGTCGAGCAGCGGCACCACGTACTGTTCCAGCAGTGCCATGGTGCCCGCCGAGCCTAGTTGCCCCAGCTCGATCTGGTCGACCAGGCCGATGCACGGCTGCAGCAGGAATTCGGTTTGCGTGGCAGCGGCGATCTGGTCGCGCAGTGTCAGGAGTTTTTCGCTGTGGAGCGTGCGGTCGGTGGCCAGCACGCCGACCTTGCCGGACTTCGTGGCCGCGGCACCGGGCTTCAGGCCCGGTTCCACGCCGACGATCGGCACGCCCGGCCACTGCGTGCGGATGGCCTTGATGGCAGCGACGGTGGCGGTATTGCACGCCACCACCAGCGCCTTGATGCCTTGCCCGAGCAGGAATTCGGTGACAGCCAGCGAGCGCTGGATTATCCATTCCTCTTCGCGGTCACCGTAGGGCGCGCGACCGGAATCGGCGAAGTAGATCAGGTGCTCGTGGGGCAGCTGCGCATGCACGTGGCGCAGTACCGACAGACCGCCCACGCCGGAATCGAAGATGCCGATGGGGGAATCGGCATTGACGGGATGGGTGGGGTGGGTCATCAGGGGCTCCTGGTTCGAGGGATGCGGCGTATCGTGTGTTGGAACTAGTTGGCGCGCCGAATGGCATGCATCCACCCCAAAAGCAGAGTCCGGGGTCAGGAAGGAGTGCTGGCCTGCATGCCAGCACCGTTCCGCAGGCGCGAAGCATGCTTCGCGAAACCCCTGCTTCACCCCGAAGGGTCTGACCCCAGCTCTCCGCCGTTGGGGTGAATGCATGCCAGCCGACCGGCGAGGATAAACCTTAAGCCAGCGCGCCCTCAGCCTTCAGGTTTTCGATCTTCACCGCCCACTCCTTCGGCCCGGTCTGGTGCACCGAAGTACCGGTGGAATCGACAGCCACCGTAACCGGCATGTCCACCACGTCGAACTCGTAGATCGCTTCCATGCCCAGGTCTTCGAAGCCGACCACGCGCGCGTTCTTGATCGCCTTCGACACCAGGTAGGCGGCGCCGCCCACGGCCATCAGGTAAGCCGACTTGTGGCGCTGGATCGATTCGATCGCCACCGGGCCGCGCTCGGCCTTGCCCACCATCGAGATCAGGCCGGTCTTCTCCAGCATCATGTCGGTGAACTTGTCCATGCGGGTCGCCGTGGTCGGGCCGGCCGGGCCGACGACTTCGTCGCCCACCGGATCCACCGGGCCCACGTAATAGATCACGCGGTTGGTGAAGTCCACCGGCAGCGGCTCGCCCTTGGCCAGCATGTCCTGGATGCGCTTGTGCGCGGCATCGCGGCCGGTCAGCATCTTGCCGTTCAGGAGCAGGGTCTGACCCGGCGTCCACGAAGCCACTTCTTCCTTGGTCAGCGTGTTCAGGTCGACGCGCTTCGATTTCTCGGTATCCGGCGCCCACGACACGCTCGGCCAGTCGGACAGCTTCGGCGGCTCGATATAGGCCGGGCCGGAACCATCCAGCACGAAGTGCGCGTGGCGTGTGGCGGCGCAGTTCGGAATCATGGCGACCGGCTTCGATGCAGCGTGCGTCGGGTACATGTTGATCTTCACGTCCAGCACCGTCGTCAGGCCGCCCAGGCCCTGCGCGCCGATGCCCAGCGCGTTGATCTTGTCGCACAGTTCGATGCGCAGCTCTTCGAGCTTGTTCTGCGGGCCGCGCTTCTTCAGCTCGAACATGTCGATGTCTTCCATCAGCGACTCCTTCGCCAGCAGCATGGCCTTCTCGGCGCTGCCGCCGATGCCGATGCCCAGCATGCCCGGCGGGCACCAGCCGGCGCCCATCAGCGGCACGGTCTTCAGCACCCAGTCCACCAGCGAGTCGGAAGGATTCAGCATGACGAACTTGGTCTTGTTCTCGGAGCCGCCGCCTTTCGCAGCCACGCCCACGTCCACCGTATTGCCTTCCACCAGTTCCATGTGCACCACGGCCGGCGTGTTGTCCTTGGTGTTCTTGCGCTCGAAGTGCGGGTCGGCCACGATCGATGCGCGCAGCTTGTTGTCCGCGAAGTTGTACGCGCGGCGCACGCCTTCGTTGACCGCGTCGGTAACGGTACCAGTGAAGCCCTCGAAGCGCACGCCCATGCCGATCTTCAGGAACACGTTGACCATGCCGGTATCCTGGCAGATCGGCCGCTTGCCCTCGGCGCACATGCGCGAGTTGGTCAGGATCTGCGCGATCGCATCCTTGGCGGCCGGGCTCTGCTCGGACTCGTAGGCGCGGCCCAGGTGCTGGATGTAGTCGGCCGGATGGTAATAGCTGATGTACTGCAGCGCTGCGGCCACGGATTCGATCAGGTCTTCTTGCTTGATGATGGTCATGACTGTTCTCTTGCGATTGGCTGGATTAGTGATGCTTGGAACCGTTTTGCGTTCCGGTCATCAGGCGGTCGGTATAGGCGATCGCAATGGCGGACAGCAGGAATGCAATGTGGATAAGGGTTTGCGCCATCAGCGTCTTGGCGTCGTACACCTGGGCGTTGATGAAGGTCTTCAGCAGGTGGATCGACGAGATGCCGATGATCGCCGTGGCCAGCTTCGTCTTCAGCACCGAGGCGTTCACGTGCGACAGCCACTCTGGCTGGTCCGGGTGATCTTCGAGATGCATGCGCGAGACGAAGGTTTCATAGCCGCCCACGATGACCATGATCAGCAGGTTCGAGATCATGACCACGTCGATCAGGCCCAGCACCACCAGCATGATGGTGGTTTCGTTCAGCTTGGTCGGCGGCGCGCCGCCAGGTACCGTCACCGCCTGGATGATGTGATCCAGCGATGCCTGGTTGCCCAGCGCGGCCCCGATCAGATCCTTCAGCTCGACCCAGAAGTGGAACACGTAGACGCACTGCGCCAGGATCAGGCCCAGGTACAGCGGCAGCTGCAGCCAGCGGGACATGAAGATGAAGGAGGCGATGGGGGTAAGGCGGCGTCCGTTGGAATGCTTCGGATCGGTCATCGAATAATGGCTCCGGTGGGTGGTGCGGATAAAAACACCCGACATTCTACACCTGAGCGCACCTTGCCGCAGCTCAAGGCCTGGCCGCCCGCCGCCTCTTTTATGTGCGCTTGTTGCTGAGCCGAAACAAAAATTGTTGTAATGTTTGGTTACGGCAACATCTTCGATTTACAATCTCGCCTTTCGGCCGCTGCCCATCCCCCTGCAGCTCTCGCCGGCATGCACTTCGCGACATGGCCCTGTCCCCGCCGCCCGCGCCAACTCCGGAAAAACAACAAATGTTCAACAACCTGAAAATCGGCACCCGCATCAGCATGGTGCTGGGTGTGCTGGTCTTCCTGCTGCTCGTGGTGAGCGGCCTCTCCATGCAAGGCGTCGCGCGCAACAACGAAGGCATCCGCGACCTGAAAAACAGCAGCGCCGGCCTGGTGGCCGCGCAGAACGCCATGTGGGAACTGCGCTTCGGCGTGGCCAACTTCATGACGGCCAACGAGCAGGGCCGCGCCAAGATCCTGGGCGACGAGCAGAAATGGGCCGGCATCATCGAGGACAACCTCAAGCTCTACGAAGCACTGCCGCACTCGGACGAAGAGAAGGCCGGCCTGGCGCAGCTGCGGGATTCGTATGCCAAGTACTTCGCCTCGCGCCCGCGCTGGTTCGAACTGTATTCGGCCGGCCAGACCGAGGAAGCCGCCGAATGGCGCGCCAATAACACCAACAAGTTCGGCGCCGCCACCGTGAAGGGCTTCAAGTCGCTGATCGAAATGCAGGAGAAGCGCGCCAGCGAGGAAGTGGACCGCCTGCTGGCCGCCAACGCCGCCAACCGCAACGAGATGATCGTGGCGGTGCTGCTGGCGATCGCCATTTCCGTGGCGGCCGGCTACCGCGTGGTGCGCTCGGTCACGCTGCCGCTGCGCGATGCGCTGCACCTGGCTGAAACGGTCAGCAAGGGCGACCTGACGAGCCGTGTGACGGTGCGCAGCAACGACGAGATCGGCCAGCTGATGCGCGCGCTGCAGGACATGAACGACAGCCTGGTGCGCATCGTTTCCGAGGTGCGCAGCGGTACCGATACCATTGCCACCGCGTCGAGCGAGATCGCCGCCGGCAACCTGAACCTGTCGCAGCGCACCGAGAACCAGGCCGGCTCGCTGCAGCACAGCGCCGCCTCGATGGGCGAGCTGACGACGACCGTGCGCCAGAACGCCGACAACGCGCGCCAGGCCAACCAGCTGGCCCAGTCGGCTTCCGACGTGGCTGTGAAGGGCGGCGCCGTGATCGGCGAAGTCGTCTCGACGATGGATGCGATCAATGCGTCGGCCCGCAAGATCGTCGACATCATCGGCGTGATCGACGGCATCGCCTTCCAGACCAACATCTTGGCGCTGAACGCCGCCGTGGAAGCAGCCCGCGCGGGTGAACAGGGCCGCGGCTTCGCCGTGGTGGCTTCCGAAGTGCGCAACCTGGCGCAGCGTTCGGCCAGCGCCGCCCGCGAAATCAAGCAACTGATCGGCGACTCCGTGGACAAAGTGGACGCCGGCACACGCCTCGTATCGCAGGCCGGCAGCACGATGAACGACGTGGTGGAAGGCGTGAAGCGCGTCACCGACATCATGGCCGAGATCACCAGCGCCACGGTGGAGCAGAGCGCCGGCATCGAGCAGGTCAATGTGTCGATTGTGCAGATGGACGACATCACCCAGCAGAACGCCGCGCTGGTGGAGCAGGCATCCGCCGCCGCCGCATCGCTGCAGGAACAGGCCGCCGGCCTGGCCCAGGCGGTCTCCGTGTTCCGCCTCGACAGCTCGGCCCCCGCCGGCCGCACGCTGCTGGCGCACCGCAACTGACAGTAACCGTCGCGGTATCCGGGCGGGAGGGCGGCTGCGGCCACCCTCCCGCTTTTTTCATTGTGGGTAGAATGGCAGGACGGTTTGCCGGGCACGCGCCCTGTAAGGGCGTTGTAAGCGCCTCGCCTTACTGTCATGGCAAATAACTACCACGATGGAGACAAAGCATGAACGCAGCTACCGAACAACAAGGTCAGCAGGGCCTCGGCGAAACACGCGTGTTCAACCCGCCCGCGGCCTTCACGGCCAACGCCGCCGTATCCGGCATGGAAGCGTATAACGCGCTGGTCGCCGAGGCCGAGCGCGACTACGAAGGCTTCTGGGCCCGCCTGGCGCGGGAAAACGTGGACTGGCAAACGCCGTTCACCCGCACACTGAACGAAGACAACGCGCCGTTCTACAAATGGTTCGAGGACGGCAAGCTGAATGTGTCGTACAACTGCCTGGACCGCAATCTCACCAACGGCAACGCCGACAAGACCGCCATCATCTTCGAGGCGGACGACGGCACCGTCACCAACGTTACCTATAAAGAGCTGCACGCCAAGGTGTGCAAGTTCGCCAACGGCCTGAAATCGCTCGGCATCAAGAAGGGCGACCGCGTGGTGATCTACATGAGCATGTCCGTCGAGGGCGTGGCCGCGATGCAGGCCTGCGCCCGCATCGGCGCCACGCACTCCGTGGTGTTCGGCGGCTTCTCGGCGAAGAGCCTGCAGGAGCGCATCATCGACGCCGGCGCCGTGGCCGTGATCACCGCCGACGAGCAATCGCGGGGCGGCAAGCAGCTGCCACTGAAAGCCATCGTCGACGAAGCGCTGGCCATGGGCGGCTGCGACACCATTAAGAACGTCGTCGTCTACAAGCGCACCGGCGGCAACATCGCCTTCACCGAAGGGCGCGACATCTGGCTGTCCGACCTGGTGGACAACCAGGCCGCCGAATGCGAGCCGGAATGGGTGGAAGCGGAGCACCCGCTGTTCATCCTGTACACCAGCGGTTCCACCGGCACCCCGAAGGGCGTGCAGCACGCCACCGGCGGCTACCTGCTGTGGGCCGCGCTGACGATGAAGTGGTCCTTCGACATCAAGCCCAGCGACGTGTACTGGTGCACCGCCGACATCGGCTGGGTCACCGGCCACACCTACATCGCCTACGGCCCCACGGCGGTCGGCGCCACGCAGGTGATCTTCGAAGGCGTTCCAACCTTCCCGCACGCCGGCCGTTTCTGGGAAACCGTGCAAAAGCACAAGGTGACGATCTTCTACACGGCCCCGACCGCGATCCGCTCGCTGATCAAGGCATCGGACGCCGACGAGAAAGTGCACCCGAAGAGTTTCGACCTGTCGTCGCTGCGCCTGCTGGGCACCGTGGGCGAACCGATCAATCCGGAAGCGTGGATGTGGTACTACCGGAACGTGGGCCGCGAAGCCTGCCCGATCGTCGACACCTTCTGGCAAACCGAAACCGGCGGCCACATGATCACGCCGCTGCCGGGCGCCACGCCGATGGTGCCGGGCTCCTGCACGCTGCCGCTGCCGGGCATCATGGCCGCCATCGTGGACGAATCCGGTGCCGACGTGCCGAACGGGCAGGGCGGCATCCTGGTGGTGAAGCGCCCATGGCCTTCGATGATCCGCACCATCTGGAACAACCCGGACCGTTTCAAGGCCGGCTACTTCCCCGAAGAACTGGGCGGCAAATACTACCTGGCCGGCGACGGCGCGATCCGCAACAAGGACACCGGCTACTTCACCATCACCGGCCGCATCGACGACGTGCTGAACGTTTCCGGCCACCGGATGGGCACGATGGAAATCGAATCCGCCCTGGTCGCCAATCCGCTGGTCGCCGAAGCTGCCGTGGTCGGCAAGCCGGACGACACCACGGGCGAATCGATCTGCGCCTTCGTCGTGCTGAAGCAGGCCCGGCCTACGGGTGAGGATGCCAAGCGCATCGCCGCCGAACTGCGCACGTGGGTGGGCAAGGAGATCGGGCCGATTGCCAAGCCGAAGGAGATCCGGTTTGGGGACAACCTGCCGAAGACGCGTTCCGGCAAGATCATGCGGCGCCTTCTCCGCGTGCTCGCCAAGGGGGAGAGCATTACGCAAGACGTCTCCACTTTGGAAAACCCGGCAATCCTCGAGCAGCTCAAGGAAACCGCCTAAGCCTGCGGCTGATGCCATGGGGTCTGACCCTGCGGGGCATTGCAGGGGTTTCGCGGAGCACTGCTCCGTGCCTGCAATGCGGCGCTGGCCTGCAGGCCAGCGCTCCTTCCTGTCCTTAGCTTTTGCTTCTTGGGTTGCTGTCTGGTCCCGCTACCTAGACGCCAGGGGAAAGGCACCGGTTCTCGCGGTTGGTGCCTGTCCCCGGTTCTTCAGCCATCGGCCTTCGTGATTCCGGGTTGCTCTTGCTTTTGGTCTTCAGGCCTGTCCGCAGCCTTTGCTTGGGGCAGTTGGGTTCCTCCGCACACCCGTAGCGCCAGGGGACTGGCACCGGTTCTCGCGTTTGGTGCCTGTCCCCGGTTCTTTAGCCCGCAGCGGTCGCGATCCCGGATTGCCCTTGTCCTTGGGTTTGACAGTTGTGCGCCCGTGAGCCCGCAACGGAACGCTTGACCACGCCCGTCCCTTTCCGAGAAAAAACTTTGCACTCTACAGGCCACCTGCTATAATCTGCGCCTCTCGCAACGCGGGAGAATGCAGGAGAGATGGATGAGTGGTTTAAGTCGCACGCCTGGAAAGCGTGTTTAGGTTCATAGCCTAACGGGGGTTCGAATCCCCCTCTCTCCGCCAGGAATACAGAAAAAAGCCACCCCCGGGTGGCTTTTTTCATTCCTGCGGAGAGAAGCAGGGCCCCTGCGGGCCCTGCGCGGGGGATTCGAAGGGCGCACGCGTCCACGCGCAGCCCTGTCCGAATCGCCACTTTGTCGTTGAGGTGCTGTCGCCCGCCTGCGGGCGACAGCACCTCAACGGCGTCGCGCGCCAAGGGCGCGCGTCGTCACCCCATTCAATCCTCACGCGATCCCCGGTCCCCGGGGAAACCATCCGCATGCGCTCCCTGGTCCCCAGGGAACCCGATCCTCACGCGCTCCCCGGTCCCCGGGAAACCCGGTCCTCATGGGCTCCCTGGTCCCCAGGGATACCAAAGCTCGCGCCCTCCTTGGTCCCCAGGGAACCCAATCCCCATGCGCTCCCTGGCCCCCAGGGAAACCAACCCTCACGCGCTCCCTGGTCCCCAAGGAACCCAACCCTCACGCGCCCCTGGTCCCCACGGAACCAACCCTCACACACTACCCGGTCCGCAGCGTAACGCCCCCTCAGCCACGCATCCAAGCGCCCAAACATCACCACAGCCAGCTCATCAGCACCAACCGCCAACAGCGAAGTTGTCGACATCTCGCAGCATCCTCACGCTAGAATGCGTTGATTCAGATCACTTCTGCGACCCGCCGTCGCCAGCCCAGCCCCCCCACCTATGCTAACCGTTGAACTCCTCAATGAATTTGATGTCTTTTCCGCACGCCAGCGCGCCTTGCAGGTCGCGGCGATCTGCGGCTTCAGTTCGTTGAACCAGGTGAGGCTCGGCACCATCGTTTCCGATATCGTTCGCAGCGTGGTCTCGTCCGGTGCCGTGGGCACCCTGCAGTTCAGCCTGGGCGGCGCGATGCCGTCGACACGCCTGGGGATCTCCATCGCGACGGGAACCGCGAACCCCCTCGACCGCAGCGCCCTGGCCGAGCCGCTGCGCCTCGCCAACGATTGGGCCGATACCATCGACTACGACCAGGCAGGCGGCTCCATCGTCATGTGGCGGGAGTGTCCCGCCAGCAGTTCGCTGACCAGGGATTCCTTCGCGACCGGACTTGCCAAGGTGGATGCCTCCACGGCCGATATCCGCCGGGGATCCGCCCTTCGCCAGGACCCCTTGCATCAAAAGATCGCCGGTCTCACCGCGGACAACTCGGTCCTGGCGGCACGCGCCGACATGCTCGAACGGCAGGCTCGCCAGTTCGAAGAGCGCCAGTTGAGCAATGAGGCGCGCTATGCCGCGGCCGTGAAGGCCGATGCGCAGAAGGGCGAGTTTCTCGCCGTCCTGGCCCACGAGCTGCGAAGCCCGCTGTCCGCGGTCAACGGCGCCGCCGACCTGCTGATCAACGCGCGCCACCTCGACGCCGCACGCATCGCCGGCATCGGCAGGCTCGTCAAGCGTCAGGTGGGGTACATGAGCCGCCTTGCCGAAGACCTGCTCGATGTCTCCCGTTTCGAACGCGGGACGATGGCGCTCGGGCGCGAAGTCGTCGACCTGGACCAAGTGACAGAGGCGGCGATCGAGCAGGTGGGGGCGCTGATCGCCGCGAAGGTCCAGGCCGTGCGGATGGTCGCATGCGCCGACGCCGTCGTCATCGGCGACCGCACGCGATTGACCCAGGTGATGAGCAATCTGTTGTCCAACGCCAGCCGATATTCGCCTTCCGGCAGCGAAATCCGCATCCGCCTGGCCATCGACGGGGAGCACGCGATCGTTGAAATCGCCGACGACGGCATCGGCATCGATCCGCAGCTGATTCCCACCATGTTCGACCTGTATGTCCAGGCCGACCTGGCGGCGGCCGCCCGCGACAGTGGCCTGGGCCTTGGACTGGCACTCGTCAAGCGGCTGGTCGAGGCCCATGCCGGCACGGTGTCCGCGCGCAGCGACGGAAAAGATGCCGGCAGCACTTTCTCGGTGCGGCTGCCCCGTCATCGCGGGCAATAGGTTCCGCCACCTCACCGCCATCCTTCCAAGCACTGAAGCGGTATCCCACGCCCGGGATGCCGCCTTTGTCGTCAGCCGCCGAACATTCCGGCCTATTCGCGACGATTAATGCATTGATAACTTATTTCTGTGTGATACTGGATAAGCCACTCACCAGTGGTTCGGCAATAACCCAGGAGAATGCATGAGCATGGCAACGACAGGCCTATTGGCCAAAACCCTCAACGAACACCAGGCAGCCTTGCTGGAGGTGTGGCTGGGCGGCATGCTGTCCCGCATGGTCCGCCGGGACAAAGTGGCCGAAGGGGAGATCCGCCAGCAGGCCACGCGATTCCTGCCGGAAGTTGCGGCCACGCTGGAGAAGAGCCAGAACCATGAATTCGACTCGCCCGCCTGGGCGGAGGTGCGCCAGACATTGGCCGAGATCTCCCTGGGGCGTGTGCGCCAGGGTTATTCGTCGACCGACACGGCCGCGTTCATCTTTTCCCTGAAAGAACCGCTATTCGCGGTGCTGCGCCAAACCATGGCGCATGATCCGGACACGATGACCGCCGTGCTGACGGAAGCCGGCACGCTGTTCGACCGCATGGGCCTGTTCACGGTGGAAGAGTACCAGCGCGGCCGCGAAAGCGTGATCATGCGCCAGCAGCAGGAATTGCTGGAACTGTCCACGCCGGTCGTGCAGCTGTGGAAGGACGTGCTGGCGCTGCCGCTGATCGGCACGCTGGACAGTGCGCGCACGCAGGTGGTGATGGAAAACCTGCTGCAGAAGATCATCGAGACCGGCGCATCGATCGCGATCATCGACATCACCGGCGTGCCGACCGTCGACACGCTGGTAGCGCAGCACCTGCTGAAGACGGTGGCCGCCGCGCGCCTGATGGGCGCGGACTGCATCATCAGCGGCATCCGCCCGCAGATCGCGCAGACCATCGTGCACCTGGGCGTGAACCTGGAAGAAGTGACCACGAAAGCCACGCTGGCCGATGCGTTCCTGGTCGCCCTGAAACGCGTGGGCGCCACCGTGACGCGCGCCGAACAGTCCTTCTGAGGTGGCGATGGAGCATATCCCCATCCTGAAAATGGGCAACCTGCTGCTGGTCACGATCCAGGTCGACATGCACGACCGGCTCGCGATGACGCTGCAGGACGACCTGACCTCGCGCATCGTCAAGGACCAGGCGAACGGGGTGCTGATCGACATCTCGGCGCTGGACATCGTCGATTCGTTCATCGGCAGGATGATCAGCAATACCGCGGCGATGGCGCGCATCCTCGATGCACGCACGGTGCTGGTCGGCATGCAGCCGGCCGTGGCCATCACCCTCGTCGAGCTGGGTCTCACGCTGCACGGCGTGCAGACCGCACTGAACGTTGAAAAAGGCATCGCGCTGCTGCAGCGAACAGCCACTTGACCCCCGAGACAGGCGATCTTTGAGCCATACAGACGCCGATACGCAACACCTGTCACTCCGCTCCGACGAGGATGTGGTGCGCTTACGCCAGTGCGTTCGCGAACTGATGATCGCCGCGGGTTTTTCGCTCCTCGAGCAGACCAAGATGATCACCGCCGCCAGCGAACTGGCGCGCAATACGCTGCGCTATGGCGGCGGCGGGGAAGCTCACGTACGGCGGCTCCTCACCGGTTCGCGCAAGGGAATCGGCCTCGCGTTCATCGACCAGGGACCCGGCATCGCCGATATCGATCTCGCCCTGACCGAAGGTTTTACGACCCGTGGCGGGATGGGCGTGGGACTGTCCGGCGCCAGGCGGCTGGCGGACGAATTCGATATCGCATCAGCCCCCGGCCAGGGCACCACGGTGCAGATCAGCAAATGGAAGTCGTTCTAGCGGATCGGTCGACGGCGCCAACGCCGCCGGCCGGTTCGCGTCGGTTACTTTAAAGGGCAGCGCGGCCCGTCTGCCCGGGCTGCTACCTCGACAGGCCACTGGCCATCGTCCAGCACTTCCCGTATTCCCAATACCTGAAGTTACACAGGGCGCTCGTCCTACGAAGGCTGGTGTCTCCGTCCCACGCCGGACGGCATCAGTCTGCTCGTCCGCTGTCTATACTGGTTAAAAGTGACTCAGCCCGGGAATTGCGATGCACCGAGCCGGTGATCGATCGATAACACGGGAGGAGATATCAACAAACCATGTATGTACACACCATCCCAGGTGATGGCCGTTGAAGAACACCATGACGCCGCCACCATGCTCGCCGAGCTTGTGCGATGGCCGGGCTGCAAGGTGGTGGCCCACGATGGCTTGCACGCGCTTGCGCGATTGCTGCCTCGCCCGACACTGGTCCATCGTGGACGCTGACCAGTACGACGAAACCGAGCGTCTTGCCATACTCGATTCCTACGACATCCTCGACACACCTGCGGAGCAGGCCTTCGACGACGTCGTCAAGCTCGCCAGCCAGCTGCTCGATGCGCCGATCGCCGCCGTCAACCTGATTGCCAAGGATCGGCAGTGGTTTAAGTCGGAAGTGGGCCTCGGCACCCGCGAGATGCCGCTCGACGATTCGATCTGCAAGTTCGCATTGCTGGAGGCCGAGCAGATGATCGTGCCCGATACGCGGGAGGATGCGCGCTTCGCCCGCAATCCCTTGGTGACCGGCGAGCCGGGCTTGCGGTTCTACGCCGGCCAGTTGTTGAAAACCAAGGCGGGCATCCCGTTGGGTACCTTGTGCGTGCTCGACCTGGAACCGCGGCCGCATGGCTTGACGCCGCAGCAGCAGTTCGTGCTGGCCACGCTCGCCCAGCAGATCATGAGCCAGATCGAGTTGCGCAAGGTGGTGAAGGACCAGGCGGTGCTGATCGCCCGGCAGGCACAGATCCAGCGCGAACTGCGCGAGAGCCAGCTGCGTTCCCTGGAGGTGTCCCACCAGGCCGAAGCCGAGCGCAGGCGCACCGACGCGCTGCTGGAGGCCGCGCCCGTCGGCATTGTCATCGCCGATGCCAACGGCGTGATCGTCAAGATGAACGCGGAGAATCGCAGGATGCTGGGAGTGGACCCCGAGGCCACCGACCTCGGGCCGGGTCAGCCATGGCGGGGCTGGTGGGCCGATGGCTCGGCACGGCACGGACAGCCGCTTGCGGCACATGAATGGTCGCTGGCGCGGGCCCTGCTTGGCGAGGAATCGCCCCGCCAGGTGATCGAGATCGCACCATTCGATGCGGCCACGCCCCGCCGCACCGTGCTCAATTCTGGCCGCCCGGTGCGCGACGAGACCGGCGCGATCATCGGCGCCGTCATCGCGCAGATGGATATCACGGACCGTGTCGACGCCGAGAGCGCGCTGCGCACGGCGGACCAGAAGAAAGACGAGTTTCTTGCCATGCTCGCGCATGAGCTCCGGAACCCGCTCGCACCGATCATGTCGGCATCCGCCATCCTGTCCAACTTCCACTTCGACGAGGGCGTCGTGCGGCGTACCGGTGCGATCATCGCCAGGCAGGCCGGGCACATGACCTCGCTGATCAACGACCTGCTCGACGTTTCACGGGTCACGCGCGGCAAGGTGGAACTGGACACCGCGGAACTGAACATCAAGGACGTGATCGCCGACGCCATAGAACAGGTGCGGCCACTCGTCACACGCCACCAGCATCACCTGGATGTGCTGCTCGCGCCTGTGCAGGTGATGGTGAAGGGGGACCGCAAGCGCCTGGTGCAAGTGTTCGCGAACCTGCTCGGGAATGCGGCGAAGTACACGCCGGATGGCGGGCGGATCGAACTGCTTCTCGAGGCGCGGGCCAGGACGGTGATGGTCTCGATCCGGGATAACGGCGTTGGGATGTCCTCAGAACTGATCGATAGTGCGTTTGATCTTTTCTCACAGGGCGTGCAGGGGCTGGATCGGAGCCAGGGTGGGCTGGGGATTGGGCTGGCGCTGGCCAGGAGTCTGGTGCATCTGCATGGCGGGGTGGTCAATGCGAAAAGCGATGGGGCGGGGATGGGGTGTCAGTTGGAGGTGACGTTGCCGCGGGTTGGGGCGGCCGCGTACGGGGGCTGAGCTAAAGTCGACTAACTGGATTAAGTCTTGGGGTGACCCGACAGGGCGCATGCATGCTCGCGCGCCTCTATCCGAGTCGCCACTTGTTGTTAAGGCGCTGCCGCCTGCGGGCGGCGAGAGCCTGTCAGATTTTCTGTGTGGAACGGGGTCATGAAATAATGCCGAAAGGACTGTTCCATGACCGAAGTGATGACCACCAAGAAGCCCAAGAAACAGAAAGCACCATATCTGTTCCCCGTCGAGTTGATCGACCAGTTGCTTGCCCAGGTTGAGAACAAGGACGCTGAGTCGATCCTTGGCGAAAACGGCTTGGCCGGGCAGCTCAAGAAGATGCTGGCCGAGCGCATGCTGTCTGCCGAGTTGAGCCATCATCTGGCGAGCGAGAGCGAAAGCAGCAAAAACCACCGCAACGGCAGCAGCCCGAAAAAGGTGCTTACGCCCGGCGGCGAGCTTAATCTGGACATCCCGCGTGATCGCCTGTCGAGCTTTGAGCCAAAGCTGGTGGCCAAGCACCAGCGACGCATGGCGGGCTTTGACGACCACGTCATCAGCATGTACGCGCGCGGCATGAGCGTGCGGGAGATCCAGGCACATCTGCTCGAGTTGTACGGCACCGAGGTGTCTCACGATCTGATTTCAACCATCACCGACGAGGTGCTCGAGGAGGTCACGCAGTGGCAGCAGCGGCCGCTCGAAGCGATGTACCCGATCGTCTACTTCGACGCCTTGCGCCTGAAAATTCGTGACGAAGGCACGGTAAAGAACAAAGCCGTGTATCTGGCACTGGGCATTTGCGCCGACGGCCGCAAGGAAGTTTTGGGCCTGTGGATAGAGCAAACCGAAGGAGCCAAGTTCTGGCTGAAGGTCTTCAACGAATTGAAAAATCGTGGCCTGGAAGACATCCTGATCGCCGTCGTCGACGGCTTGCGCGGCTTTCCCGAGGCCATCGAGGCCGTATATCCGCAAGCGCAGATCCAGACATGCATCGTGCATCTGATCCGCAACTCGACGACCCTGGCCAGCTGGAAGGACCGCAAAGAGCTTGCAGCGTCTCTTAAGCCTGTCTATCAGGCAGTCAACGCCGAGGCAGCCGAAGCTGCGCTGGACGCGTTTGCGGCCGGTCCATGGGGCATCAAATTCCCGACAGTGGCAGCGATGTGGCGACGCCAGTGGCAGCAGGTGATTCCGTTCTTCGCATACCCGCCAGAGGTGCGCAAAATCATCTACACCACAAATGCTATTGAGAGCTTGCATATGCGCCTTCGGAAGATCGTCAAGAACCGCGGTCATTTTCCGAGCGATGACGCCGCGACCAAACTCCTATTCCTGGCCTTGCGCAATATTGAGAAAGACTGGAAGATGGCGCCGCGTACCTGGAAGCTCGCTGCCAATCAGTTCGCCATCATGTTCGGCGAGCGATTCACCAACGCGATTACCTAACTACGAAATCTGGCCCCGCACACAGAATTTCTGACAGGCCCGGCGGCGACGGTTCAACGGCGTGGCACGCCGCTAGCGCGTTGTGCATTCTGTATAACTGTTTCTTAGCCGCTATGCTTCGCCCATATTGCCGGCTCAACTCAGCCAACATCAAACGTCCGTCTCCTAATGCCGCCCAAGGCAATGCATGCCTTTATGGATGCGCTGGAGGCCCACCAGACTATGAGTACCCAGGCATTGGGGTCAGAAAGGGGTCGCGAAGGCTTGCGAGACATCCTGCTTGAGCCTGCGCAGCTTTATGAGGCATTGCGTGCTAAATTGGACGGCGGCTCGGCGGCGCAACAGTGAACACTCCGTCGCAAATGTCCGAGACTGATAAGTAGGCTTCTAATTTGCACTGCTCTGGTATGCGCCTCGTCACGATTCGTCGAGCGCAGCGCGTGGACGTTTTGAAAAATCTTTTCAGCCGGCTGTTGCTGCCACTACGTGTCCTCGTCGGTGATCGACGAGGACAGGCCCGACGCCACTAAGTGCAATACAGCTCCAGCATGTGGTCCTGGATCTCGCGCACGCTCATGCCGCACACATATATGCTGATGGGCGTGATCTACCCCAGCACTCGTCGCACGCACTTGACACTGGCTTGGTTTCGAAGCTATCGAGCAATTGCGTGAAATGTAGTGCCGTATTCCGCCGCCGGGCCTTTGCTGTCTCGTAGCTCGTCCCATTGTGACAATTGCCTTAATCGGTCTCAGTGGACAAATGATGTGACAGCTCGACCGCCAGCACGCACTGAGCGAGCAACTTCTTAAGCTGTTCAGAGAAGCTAACTTCAGTTCGAATTGACTCGGGGTGCGTGCTCTGCACCAGGTCAAAATGCTGCCCGCTCTACTCAATCGAGATCAGGGGCGCGCCTTATTGATTACAGTTATCACATCGACCGAGGGACTATTCAATAAGAATTATGTCGTGATCCTGGTCAAAAAGTATGACAGATTCCGGTGAGTTGATATCGTAGTTTCGTAGATATACTAGAGATGGATAACTGGATTTTCAATCGAAAGGTAGATCTTATGAAATTTAACTTTATTGAGACAATTCGGGAGCAACCTAAGTCCTTACCAAATCCTTTAAGCCACGGCTTTGATCAGATTGTCTGGGAGTAAGCATACTTGGCCCAACGCGACGGCAGTTCCGAAGACCATAATATTTATCTTCTAGGAATCGTGTTTGGTATTCAATCTAAGCTTGTCCGGGCGAGTGTTGATAGGTGCGCGGAGAAAATTCACTTCCGAAGCTTAAGCGAGCTAAGCCGCTATCTCTCGACACGAGTGAACGGAGTGCAGCTCAGTGTATTTAAAAGTCTTTCGAATGCATTGTCGGGGGTGGACGTTATCTCAGGGGAGCGTATAAGAGAAATGCGTTGCTTTACTGATGCGGCAGGAAATTCTTATGCGCTGCAATCGACTATAGAGGCAGTCGTAGATGCGATCACTAGTATGCTGAAATTGCTTGGGCGTACTGGTGGGTTGGGGACGCTGGAAAGAAACCGGAGTGAAGAGGGCTTGCTTGAGGACGTACTAAATAATCTCATGGATCTTGCTCAGCACAGTTTATCGATTCAGCGAGTTTGGAATTCGGTGATTTGGTGGCGGGCTGGCGTTGCAGTTGCGCACGATATGTCGAGCTATATCGTCGATGAAAAAAACAGTGACTTAGTGGTACGCGCTACCATCGATTTGGCGCGGCGGCCAGCCTTAATGGCGAGAGCTATTGATAACTTCCAGAGAGCGAATCCACTCACGCCAGAAAATAATGTTTTTGCCCCGTATGTTCGACTTCGTGAAGGGCGTTTAACTGTTCAGGCGCTACCAGCGTTTTTAATGCCTGAGAAGGAGCGTGAAATGGTCTTTCAAATACGCCGTTCAAGTGGCTTATTGCAAGATGCTACGTTGGACAGATTTGTTCGTGAAACTCACCCTGAAGTAGGACTCTATATCAGCGAAATGTTGATTATTTGGGCGGAATTATCTGTGATGGCAAGTCAGTTATACTCCTTGGCAATGCCGCTGGATGAAAATACAGATAAGACAGTCTTGTCAATTATACTGGAAAGCCGCTTGCTGCGGGATCAGGTCATTGAGACTATTAAGCGATGTGTGGCTTTGTCGAATGATAGAGTAAAGCAGTGTATCGAATTTTTCTGTTTCACACCGACTAAGGCCGCAACCCTTTGGGATAAGCCATTGTTGCCAGCAGGGGACGAGTTAGTTTTGCTCTGGTGGCCATTGCAAGGCACGCACCATGCGCGTCTATTAAATTCTTGGGCGAAAAATAATGATAAACTTAAGATCGCCTTTGATACGAAGGGCACTGCTAATGAAGAGTTGTTGGCAAATGCCCTGCGCAACGCGGTGAGAAAAAACCCATATCACAAACATATGCGGTTTATAGGGACAGGTTTGCATCCTCGCCAAAAAATCGACGATGAAGTTGACATCTTGATTGTGATTGACGATACGGCATTTGTCATTGAAACGGCCTCTCTTCCTTCACCCGCTGAAGCATACGAGTTTTGCGAAATAGAAAAACGGCTTGATAAAAAAACAAAGCAGTGCCGTGCGCAATGCGCCGCACTTATGCGAGATTTAGGCCAAATTTCCGAGTGGGCTAACGATGATAGTTTTCGCTACAGCGTAACCAAGGTCTTTGGTCTGGTAGCGACTAACTCTTATCTGCGTGATGGATTATATCAAGGTGATATATGTCATTGTCACTGGGATACCCTGATTAATGTTATCCATGGCGGAGTGCATTTTGAAGTTACTCGCGGTATTGAGGAGCATATTCTGAGGGCGCCAATTCAGGTGGGTCCGCACGGCTCCGTGGCAAGCGGCGTAATTGCTGCCCTCCGACATTCGCCGAAAACAGAGTTCTTTGCGCGATGTATAGTCCCGGTCGATTATTGGGTAAAAGCCTTCGATGATAGTGATATTGAAGGATTTTATAGAGCTGTGGAACTGGAATTTCCTGAGCAGGGCATGTTGGAGCAACGCTTACGGGAGTGCAGCTTTGCGCCAACCCTCGAGGAAGTACACGATCCTCATTTCGAATAACTTGGCTAATGTCTTATGGCGCACTCAGATAGATCGAAAGAGTAAACCGGCTAACGAACGTCATAGTTAGATTTGCTAACGATATCACTGTTCATCTGAGTGTGCCATGAAGCGCTTTACGTATCTCTAATCACTTGTTGATCCGCTCAGGAGGCTTCTCAACACCGCCGATTAATGCGGTGCCACGAGCCTATTTAATTTGACTCTACACGTAATCAGAGTAACTTGGCATGCCAGTGAAATATCGCTTTATGGAGCGGAGCCACCAGTGTGCTGTCATGCTACTTGCGTTTGGTACCCAGCTGCCATCTAGCTCAAGCGGCGTAGGAAAGTCTCGCAGCGATGGAACCATCCCATTCGACGATTACATTTCGCGGGCCTGTTCACCGCTCTTTCCGAGCTCCAACGGCGTCACAGTAACCTCCACATCCAGCACCTGCCCCCCACCCCCAACACAATCCCCCGCATCGGCGTCACATCACTAAATCCCGTCCCCAGCCGAGGGTGATGTGCTCATGCCCCACAAGGCACCGATTGGTCGGATCAAAATCCACCCAGCCGATGGAAGGACAAAACACCGAAACCCAAGCATGCGAAGCATCCGCCCCCACCAGCCTTGGCTTCCCCTCCGGCGGATGCGTCAAGATATATACCGAGCCGGCAGCCCGAGGCTGCGCAAGCAGCCGATCATCAGCTGAGCAAAATCCTGGCAAACCCCACGCCGCCCCCGCAGCACCCTGTTCTAAAGGCGTCGAAATCTCCGTCGCCCGCGCAGCGAACTCGAAATCCTCGAAAATCCGGTGCGTCAGCTCCAGCGCCGCATCCAGCTGCGGCCGGCAAGGCGTGTAGCTCTCCCTCGCATAAGCTTCCAACTCCGGGAACGAATAAACGTGCGGCGACGAATACCGATACCGGCAAGCCTCCAAAGTCGCGGCACTCTTCTCCTTGGCCATCATGTCCCGCGTCCCCTTCCAGGGCAGCGTGCCACCAATATCCGCCAGGGTAGGGCGCGCAAACAGCGCGACAGTCGACTCGGTATGCACCAGCAAACTGTCATGCGGCACCGTCAGCGAAACATGCCGCGTGCAGTTGCCAAAATAATCGGTCCCATCGCGTGCATCGTCGACAGCCCGGTCCAGCCAGATCTGGTGCGACTCGGTCTGCTGGTAACCAAACGAGCGCGGCGTCAGGTGCAGGTACTGCTGCGACAACGTCACCGTGCTCTGATACCGATACCGCGTCTCATGCACCACCCGATACCGCGCGCAGACTTCAGCGTCAGATCCAAAAGTAAGCAAAGAACTCATGATCTCCGGCTCCTCTGCTGCCCATCCGTATAACTGAAGAACTGCACGCTGATCTGCTCCGACAACGCCGCACTGGCTACCTGGATGCGATTGAGCAGGTCGCTCAAATGCGCATTGGCGTAATTGAGGTCGGCATCCGGTTCGAGCACCAGCACTTCCTCCCGCAACGGTTCCAGCAACTCCACGCCGCAGGCCCCGTGGGTCTGGGCGATCTTCCTCAATGCCCCCAGGATGCCGTCCATCTGGAACAGGATCGAGCGCGGGTTGGTGCCGTCGCGCAGCAGCAGGTCGAGCACCGGCAGCCACTCGGGCTGGGCGCGGTAGCGGGCCCGATAAGTAATGATGCTGTCGGACAGTTCGAGCAGCCATTCCAGGTTGCCGTTTTCATCCATCGCCAGCGCGCGCTGCAGCACCACGCTCTGGAACTGCAGCCGCTCCAGGCGGCGGCCGATCGACATGAAGCGCCAGCCGAGGTCGCGCGTCATGCCGTCGAGTGCGAAGCCGGCCAGCGTCACCAGCGCGGAGGCGGCGTCGTCGAGGATCGTCATCACCTCCGACTGCGATGGCCGCGCGCCGGGCCGGGCGGCGGGCCGCACCATGCGGTTCAGCGCGCGCCAGTTGTCGACCAAGCGCTCGTGCAGCTGACTGGCGATGCGCACCAGGTGCTGCTGCCGCCGGGCCAGGCCGGGCTCGTTGGGCGATACCACCGCAAGCAGCAGGGCGGATTCCAGTTCCGCGTCGGTGAAGATTACGCCACCCTGGCTCTAGGCTCGATGTGGGTTGGACCAGCCTCACTGGCCAGCGCATATCGCCACATGAATTCCATTGCGACCGAGCTGAACCAATCGAACTTTTCTGCTCCGCAGACCGAGAGCCCCCGCGGCTATTCGCGACCGCAGTCGCACCATCCTCGTGTTGCGAGATGCGCGACTCACAGCCACCACCATGCTACGGGTTGACCGCCCTCAAGCACTGTAATTTCCCGCATGCAATTATCGGCATTCCTCTTCAAAGAGTGCTGCATGGAAAATATTCTCAGTTACTACGAACGCGAACTCGCCATACAGCGTGCCAAGGTACGCGAGTTTGTCGAACGCTATCCGAAACCGGGCGAGCTGTTCAGCCTTCTAGGCGAGCGAAGCTCGGACGCTGGCGTTGAGCGTCTCCTGCAGGTTGCGGCCCTGCTGTCCGCGCGCATCGACCGCAAATTGGAACGCGCGCACGAACCGTTCACGAATGACCTGCGTGGCATTTTGGCCCCGTTCTACCCGCGCAACATACCCTCATGTTCGGTAGCGCAAGTGGACTACGCTGGCGGCCGGGCCATCGACACCATCCAGCACGATACCGAGCTGCAAGCAAAGGCAGCGCCGGGGTTCGGTTTCCGCACCATCTACGATGCCGCAGTCTCCCCGTCGCGCTCGCCGTCCGGTTCTTGGCGCGCGCCGAAGCGCCAGCCAAGCTCGGTTTGCCTGTCGGCATCGGATGCACGCTCGCGATCATGGTCCACACCACGGAGCCAGCGATCGCTCTCGAAGAAGCGGCCGGTTCACCCATCCGCGTATTCATCGATGCCGATGGCTCCGCACGCGGCGCTGCAGTATGCGATGTTCGTGCCCACGGTGTGCACGTGCGTGCAGTCGGAACAGCAATGGCCTCAACTGCAGGCGCTGCGCTGTGCGCAGGTGGGCTTTGTCAAGGAAGAAGCCTTCCTGCTCACGCCGAGGCTCCAGGAGGAAAGTCTGCGCCTGCTGATGGAGTACTTTGCGTTCCCGCATAAACTCAACGTCACTGATATCGACCTGAAGGCGGTGCTCGCCGCGTGCCCCGCCGGCACGTGGCGGCTGGCGCTACACCTGCTCCAGCTGCACATGCACGCCACGGCGATGCCACAGTTGCTGCGCACTTTGCCTGCAACGGCGCTGCGGCTGGGCTGTGCACCCGTGGTCAACATGTTCTCGCGTGCGACGATGCCGATCCGGCTCCGCAAAGTACGCGGTGCCTACCCGGCGTCGATACAACCAACTAGCGGCGCGAAAGCCATCTTGTACAGCATCGACGCGATGAAGCTGAAGCAGGGCGCGGACGACGGCAGCACGGCCATCGATATGAACTGGTTCTACATCAAGCGGTACGAAACGCAGCCTTGCTGGACGTTCGAACTCGCCAATCCGACCGTGGGGAACAGCGATACGGTTTCGTTCGTCAACCGGGTGTACGAGCCGCTCAAGCTGGGCGAAGGCACAGTGCCCGCGCAAGTTACCTGCACAAATGGCAACGCGCCTTGCTCTATGTCGATTGGCTGTGGGGATGGCGACATGGCCGGACAATCTGTTATCGGCGGCACGCCTATCCGCATGTTGTGCGAGCCGTCTATGCCGCTCCTCATCGCGGACGAAGCGGAAGTGCAAGTGAGGGAACGCGTGTTCGCCCACTACCTTGTCGCCGCGCTGCCCGCCGCGATCAACATCGTTAACGACCGCGGCAAGTCGCGAACCGTGTGCTGACCAACGAGTCGTTTTGCCGCCGGTGCAATGCGGAGCGCACCGGTCGTCTGGCCAGTCAAAAAAGTATTTCACCTGACGTGCTTGGATCTAATGAGCAAGTGCCCACGTCAATTCAGCGCATCAACCGTCTAAGCGTCTGTCAATGCACCCTCAAGAAAGAATAATTACTTGGGTTGCGACAACTTTTAATATTCTTAAATCGCTATAAAAAAAAGGAGAGTTGCATGACCAACATTAATTGTAGTTACTGCGGTCGAAAAGGACTTCTCTTGTATCCCGTAAGATATGCTGTGGCTTGTCCAAACGGCCAGAAAGATGTACCTGGACTTTCTGGAAATTTTAAAATCATTGGCGCGCCTCAAAATGCTGCACCTGCGAAATATACACTTCGAGCTTTGCGGCCAGGCTATCTCTATACGTATGAGGAAAAACTAAAGCGGCTCAAGGCATACATCGTTTTGCCGCAAGGTGCACTTTGGGAGTTTCCTGTCGAGTATGTGCCAATAGTGAATCCATATAGCATGAATGGTTGCTGTCTCGATCGCGTGAGCGCTGCACTTTCCTACTGCATTGATGTTGATCCTTTGTCATGTGAAATGATGGGGAATATCTGGATTGGTTGGTCCAGTTCTATATGGACAAAAAAATCCGTCAACAAAGTTAGTGACGGAAACTGGAGAAAAAAGCACATGCAAAGCATAGACATCCAGGAAATGCTAGTTGGTTCGGCACCACACGCGGGGAATTTTAAGGAAGTCAGTAAAAATGTTCCACAATTTTCAGCGGAGGACACTGAATTAAAAAAAGCCTTCGACTTTAGTAGTATTCTAGCATCACATGATATTTCCATTAAAGAGCACTATACGGCGCTTGAACGCGTAATGGAAGAGCGTTGCCCCTATGGTGGTTTTATTGTCGCAGTGAATGACCCTGTGGGAATTACAAACGACCTAAGCGAGCTGACTTCGCCAACCCATCACGCAGGATTCGATGAAGAAATTTTTCGCGGCCATATGTGTGGCCAGCTAATACGCTCTGTCGAAAATGCTATCCGCAACGACGCACGGGATGAATTTAAGAAGGATATTCTTTTTCGTCGTGTTCTTGAAAACGATCCCGAAGCGGTAACGGGAGATTCGATTCGGTATCTATGGAATGTAGTCAAAGCTGGAGGTGTCAATAAATATTCGGCCCAGCAAAAAGCGGAAAAGAAGAAATACGGCGATAGCCAGAAGGGAAAAATGAAGGCCGCTGAAGAGCGTGCATGGCGAGAATTTACAAGTCATGGAGATGGGGAAAGTTTTCTGGATGCTGAGCGTATTCGATCATTCCCATCGCGTTACGTTGACGCAGCGAAAAAATATGAGCCAACTTCATTGACTCTTGCAAATTTGCACTGTTCTTGGCTTAAGAGTCTCCAGCTCAGCAACTGGATGAGTGGTGTGCACGATCCTGAAGACATCCGTAGTGGATCTGCTTACAGGGAATCTCTAGCCCAATGCATAGGAAACGGAATCACCACCAGCGCATGTCAAGAGAAGCTTGAAGAGTGGTTAACATCGGGCGATATATCGAGTTCAGGCAACTTATTTGCACGCGCACTACTCTTCAATCAAGAGGAGTTAATCGACGCCGCAATGATTGATATACGTGGCTCTGATTTTAAGCCGAAGTACCTTCTCAGTTTATATAAGCAAGTACTAGGCCGTATTCCAAAACATGAGGCCAATCGTCTGGTAGATCGCTTGGTGCTAACGACAGCAGGCTTTCTCGCAAGGGCCCTTGGTCAAGCGCGTAGCATAGCTATGCGCAACTTAGTGACTGCGGGTTTGGTTCTGCACGGAAAAACTATGATTAAGCCAAGTGGCTTGACCAGAGAGCAATTGTCGCACTGGATTTTGGATAGCGCAAAGGCGCAAGGAGTTCAGCTACAGCAGCTATCATTCGAAAGCAATATTAATGCTCAGAGAGAAGCAAAGCGAGTACTGCCCAGATACCCAGCTGCACCTGTCGTATGTGCGTTTGAACTTGATGTTGAGAACCTTAAACTAGAGAGAAAAATAGACACGGGTATCTTGAAGACTGTAAAAATTCCCGACCTTGAGTTGGTGAAAAATTGGTTTCAGAATGGAGATGTCAACGCCGGTTCGGTGGGGGTGGTCTTGCAATTGCTAGCACTCTACTATATCAATGAAGATCGGATGCGCGCGGATGAGGTCGATCGGAATACCCAGAACATGAAGGTCGCCGTAGCATCTCTGGCAGTTGGAGCTGCGGCTCTAGAGGCCGCTGCTACTGCACTTCAGAAGCTTCCTGATAATCCATTATCAAAATTTATCGTCAATCAATGGAAGTTTAGCACAAATGGTATTAGTTACGGGATTCAAACAGGAAAGTTCTTCGGAGCATTGGCTAGTGGCCTGAGTGCGCTTTTTGATTTCAAAAATGCATATGGGGCTTTTAATGATGGTGATATTGTTTTGATGAACTTATACATTGTCAACGCGAGCTTGGCAATTGGATTGGCAATCGCTGGATTCAAATGGACCGCAGTAATCTATTGGCCTCTTTTCATCGCTGCATTCTGTTTGACTATCTTTATATCTACAATACGGCCTCCAGCAATAAAGAAATGGCTGGCTCGGAGTTATTTTTCCATTTCGAATGCAAGCGATTCGGAAGGGCGGTATTCTTCTATTGACGAGGAGTTGGAGGCCTTTAATGGAGCGATAGGAGTCTAGCATGGATGACCGAATATTCAGCGCTAAAATTGGCGCCCCAGTTCCCGATTGGGATTTGGAACATCGTCTTTCAACCATAGATTGGGTCGGCCCGGACTGCCAAGATGGAGCTACGACCTACCGCATTAACTCTACTTTTATCGAGGCAACCGAACAATGTCATATGGTTCGGCACTGGTATGCAGGCGGGATAATAATTGCGTTTGTCATGATGCTGGCGGCAGCCTTCACGTTCTGCGCCATGGTGGTGGTTAGCATAAATAGAGGTTTCCCATTGGCTGATAGAGTGGGATTGCTGCTTCCCCTCACTTTGGTGGTGGGGCTTTTGTACTGTTTATCTCGTTATGGGAAGGAGGAATTTTTTGCGCGGACTAGATATCCAATACGATTCAATCGTAAATCAAAGCGGCTATATGCGTTAATCCGAGAGGAGGGGGGGCGAAGCAGAGCATTGAGCGAAGATAAAGTAGAGGAAATAGAGTGGGATGAACGGTCAATTTTCTGCATCCATCGGGAATATGATGGTGTTTACCACTACTGGATAAGATACTATAAGCTCGATGAATTTGGAAATGTCCAAAAAGCGGTGGCGATCGGCCGGGACTGGGATGGCGTAGATGGATTGCAAGAGTTGTTATCGCAGTGGAATTACTGGTGCTGGTTCATGAACCGGGGGCCAGAGGGCTTGCCATGCCCTGGTATTTTTCTGCCGGAAAAGGAAAATGTATTTGAGGCATTTCTATGTTGCATGTATGGTATGGCCTTTCGGTTGAGGCCTGCGCTCCGCGTAGTCGGCTTCCCAATGTTCGCTACGCTAGCCTGTTTCCGCATAATATCGATGTGGACTTGTAGCCCGCCAAGGTGGCCATCTGATGTACTGGATAGCTGTCTCGTTCAAGCTGGTGATCCTTTTGACGAGCCAAAAAGTTTTACTCCGGTAGGTTGGCATAAAACCATTTTGGCAATTGAGAACAAAACATATCCTGAACTTCAGTGTGTGAAGATTGACGACTGGAAAGGAGAGCCTGATGGTCGAAAGAACGCTATTCTTTGGGCTGAGGATAAGGTAGTCAGAAACAGAAAATTCGAAGGCGCGGCCTGCAAGTGAAGTGGGGGATAAGAAAAATAGAGAGCGTGACACCATCGAGCTCGATGATGGGACAGTGCTCGACCGCCGACTCACACCCTGTGTTTGCCATAAATATCATGCATACGTCGTCGCGTCGATTTGTCAGGTGATGTGGATCTCGCTCCCGCGATGGCTTAGGGTGGTCCGCTCGAGATTCTCATCGAACTCCTGGAGCCAGATGGTTGCGGATTCAATGACGAAATGGCGGCGTGCTATCCCATTCCTCCAAAATTTGCTCGTAGGCCGTGCTGTAATCCTTGTAGCGCTTGAGAACTCGGCAGTACTGGCACATTGGCTATAACCCCGTAGCCGCGCTCGTTCGCGAGCGCGGCGCGGATTTAGCGCGTTGGATCAGCGCTCTCGTGCGTCGTCCTCGACTTTAAATCCTAGTCCACCACCTCCAATGGCGTCACCGTCACCTCCACATCCAGCACCTGCCCCCCACCCCCCAACACAATCCCCCGCATCGGCGTCACATCACTAAAATCCCTTCCCCACCCGAGCGTGATGTGCTCATGCCCCACAAGGCACCGATTGGTCGGATCAAAATCCACCCACCCGATGGAAGGGCAAAATACCGAAACCCAGGCATGCGAAGCATCAGCGCCGACGAGCCGAGGCTTCCCCTCCGGCGGATGCGTCAAGATATACCCACTGATATAACGAGCCGGCAGCCCAAGGCTGCGCAAGCAGCCAATCATCAACTGAGCAAAATCCTGGCAAACCCCACGCCGCCCCCGCAGCACTTGTTCCAAAGGCGTTGAAATCTCCGTCGCCCGCGCATCGAACTCGAAGTCCTCGAAAATCCGATGCGTCAGCTCCAGCGCGGCATCCAACTGCGGCCGGCAAGGCGTATAACTTTCCCGCGCATAGGCTTCCAACTCCGGGAACATGTAAACATGCGGCGACCCATACAGATACCGGCAAGCCTCCAGCGTCGCGGCACTCTTCTCCTTGGCCATCATGTCCCGCGTCCCTTCCCAGGGCAGCGTGCCACCAATATCGGCCAGGGTAGGGCGCGCAAACAGCGCCACCGTCGACTCGGCATGCACCAGCAAACTGTCATGCGGCACGGTCAGCGAAACATGCCGCGTGCAGTTCCCGAAATAATCGGTCCCATCGCGCGCATCGTCCACGCCCCGGTCCAGCCAGATCTGGTGCGACTCGGTCTGCTGGTAAGCAAACGAGCGCGGCGTCAGATGCAGGTACTGCTGCGACAAGGTCACCGTGCTCTGGTACCGATACCGCGTCTCATGCACCACCCGGTACCGCGCGCAAACCTCACCGAGGTCGCCGTCAAGTAGCAAAGAAATCATGATCGCCGGCTCCTCTGCTGCCCATCCGTATAACTGAAGAACTGCACGCTGATCTGCTCCGACAACGCCGCACTGGCCACCTGGATACGATTCAGCAGGTCGCTCAAATGCGCATTGGCGTAATTGAGGTCGGCATCCGGTTCAAGCGCCAACACTTCCTCCCGCAATGGCTCCAGCAGCTCCACGCCGCAGGCCCCATGCGTCTGGGCGATTTTTCTTAACGCCCCGAGGATGCCGTCCATCTGGAACAGGATCGAGCGCGGGTTGGTGCCGTCGCGCAGGAGCAGGTCGAGCACCGGCAGCCACTCGGGCTGGGCGCGGTAGCGGGCCCGATAAGTGATGATGCTGTCGGACAGTTCGAGCAGCCATTCCAGGTTGCCGTTTTCGTCCATCGCCAGCGCGCGCTGCAGCACCACGCTCTGGAACTGCAGCCGCTCCAGGCGGCGGCCGATCGACATGAAGCGCCAGCCGAGGTCGCGCGTCATGCCGTCGAGCGCGAAGCCGGCCAGCGTCATCAGCGCGGAGGCGGCGTCGTCGAGGATGGTCATCACTTCGGACTGCGACGGCCGCTCGCCGGGCCGGGCGGCCGGCTGCACCATGCGGTTCAGCGCGCGCCAGTTGTCGACGGAGAAGCGCTCGTGCAGCTGGCCGGCGATGCGCACCAGGTGCTGCTGCTGCCGGGCCAGCCCGGGCACGTTGGGCGACACCACCGCCAGCAGCAGGGCCGATTCGAGTTCGGCATCGGTAAAGATGGCAACCGCCTGCCCCTGGCTTTGCGATTGACCACCTGGGCCGGAAGTTTGGCTTTGCATCTGTGCCGCCTGGCCGGCCACCGGCCGCTTTTCGCCATCGATCAGCTGGAACCAGATGCACAGCGCCTCGACGGTCGGCCATTCGGCGCCGCGCTGGTCGAAGCGCACGTTGAACAGGAAGTTCAGGGCCACGCGCAGCAGGCGGGCGATGTTGTCGCAGCGTTCCGCGTATCGGCCGAACCACAGCAGGTTTTCCGCCACGCGGCTCGACAGATTGCTGTCTTCGCGCACCAGGTCCTTGCCGGTGATGCTGCGCTTTTGCAGGCGCGGCACCGCCACCCTGGCGCGCGCCTGCACCCAGGTGTCCTTGCTGGCGCCGCCCATCTTCATCGTCAGCACGCGCGCATCCGGGCCGGTGGCCACGCGGGTCAGGCCGCCCGGCATCACCACGTAACCGTTCGGCGTGGCACAGGCGAATACGCGCAGGCCGATGGCGCGCGGCTGCAAGCCGGATGCCGCACCAGCTTTCCACACTGGTGCCCGCGACAGCTGCACCACTTCCTGGGCGATGTAGTTATTGGGATTGGCGCGCAGCTTGGCGATCAGCTCCGCGCGCGCTTCGCCGGCCAGGTCCTGCCCGAACACCGTGGTTGGTGGCAGCTGCGAGAAGCTTGGTTTGATGACCAGCCGATCGAGCTTGCCGATCACCGCTTCCAGCGCGGCCGGTTCGCCGCACCACCAGGTGGCGACGGATGGCATCTTCAGCGGCTCGCCCAGCAGCCGCCGCGACAGCGCCGGCAGGAAGCCGAGCAGGGCGCCCGATTCCAGCAGGCTGGAACCCAGGCTGTTCGCTACCAGCACGTTGCCGCGACGGGCGGCCTGCGTCAGCCCCGCCACGCCCAGCATCGAGCTGCACAGTTCCAGCGGATCGCACGATTCGTCGTCCACGCGGCGCATGATCACGTGCACGCGGTGCAGGCCGGCCAAGGTTTTCAGGTACACCACGCCATCTCGCACGGTGAGGTCGCTGCCTTCCACCAGCGGCAGGCCGAGATGTCGGGCGAGATACGCCTGCTCGTAATAGCTTTCGGTGCGTGGGCCTGGCGTGAGCAGCACGATCAATGGCATTTCGCCCTCGCGCAGCGGCGCCGGGGAATCGCCCTTGGCGGCGCACAGGCGGCCCCAGTGCACCAGGCTGTCGCGCATGGTGCGGAAGAAGCCGGCCAGCGGCTGCACTTTCAGTTCGCGCAGCAGGTCGGGGAAGGTGGGCGAGATGATTGCGCGGTTTTCCAGCGCATAGCCGGCACCGGAGGGCGCCTGCGTGCGGTCGGCCAGCACCCACCAGCGGCCGTCCGGCGCGCGCGCCAGGTCCACCGCGTAAAAGTGCAGGGCGATGTCGTCGTGGTGGCCCATGCCGTGGCACGGGCGCAGGAAGCCGGCGTGGCCGTGCACCAGCGCTGGCGGCAGCAGGCCTTCGCGCAGCATGTCCTGCGGGCCGTAGACGTCGCCGAGGATTTTATTGAGCAGCCGCGCGCGCTGGATTACGGCCGCCTCGATGCCGGCCCATTCCTCGTGCGGCAGGATCAGCGGCAGCACGTTCAGGTCCCACGGCCGCTGCAGGCCGTCGGCATCGGCGCGCACGTTGTACGTCACGCCGTTTTCGCGCACCTGGCGCTGCACCATTTCGTGGCGCTGGCGCATCATGTCCGGCGGTTCGTGCTCCAGGCTGTCGAGCATGGCGCGCCAGTGCGCGCGCGGCACGCCGGCCGCGTCGAGCATTTCATCGAAACCATCTGGCGCTGAAAGATAAGACTCAAGGAGGTTATTGGACATGTCGCACGGCAGCTTTACTTTCCATAAGGAACTGAAACAGTAGATCAATCTGCCTGCCAGCGCAAATCCAATGTCATCGGGAAGCTGGGATTCCGTTCCTCTTTTCGCACAGTCATCGGCCCCGGCGTGTGGCCGTGCGGCCAGAAGCGCGCGAAACGGCGTGCCTCGGCGGCGTTGGCGTTGACCGGCGAACCTACCTCGTTGCGCCCGCCCGGATGCACCACATGATAGGTGCAGCCGCCGATCGCGCGCCCGCTCCAGGTGTCGACCAGGTCGAAGGTGAGCGGCGCCTGCACGCGGATGGTCGGGTGCAGCGCCGACCACGGGCTCCAGGCGCGGAAGCGCACCCCTGCCACATACTCGCCCGGAATGCCGGTGGGGTGCAATGGCAACATGCGGCCATTGCAGGCGATGACGTGGCGGCCGTTGGTCAGCCCGCGCACCAGCAGCTGCATCCGCTCCACGGAAGAATCGACATAGCGCGCGGTGCCGCCCGCGCTCACTTCCTCGCCCAGCACGTTCCACGGCTCGATCGCCTGGCGCAGCTCCATTTCCACGCCCTCGTAGACCACGGTGCCGAAGCGGGGGAAACGGAATTCGATGAAGGGCTCGAACCAGTGGTCCTCGAATTCATAGCCGTGCGCGCGCAGGTCGCGGGCCACGTCGCGGATATCCTGGGCGACGAAATGCGGCAGCATCCAGCGGTCGTGCAGGGCCACGCCCCAGTTCACCAGCTTGGCCTGGTATGGTTCGCGCCAGAAGCGCGCGACCAGGGCGCGCAGCAGCAACATTTGCAGAAGGCTCATGCGCTCGTGCGGCGGCATCTCGAAGGCGCGGAATTCCACCAGGCCCAGGCGGCCGGTGGGGCCGTCCGGCGAATACAGCTTGTCGATGGAGAATTCGGCGCGGTGCGTGTTGCCCGTCAGGTCCACAAGCAGGTTGCGCAGCAGGCGGTCGACGATCCACGGCTTGTCGCCTTCATGCAACGTCGGCAGCACCTGGTCCATCTGCTGGAAGGCGATCGCCAGTTCATACAGGTTGTCGTCGCGGGCTTCGTCCACGCGCGGCGCCTGGCTGGTCGGCCCGATAAAAGTGCCCGAGAACAGGTACGACAGGGCGGGGTGGTTCTGCCAGTAGGTGATCAGGCTTTTCAGCAGGTCCGGCCGGCGCAGCATCGGGCTGTCCTCGGCGGTGGCGCCGCCCAGGGTGGCGTGGTTGCCGCCGCCGGTGCCCGTGTGGCGGCCGTCGAGCATGAATTTCTCGGTGCCCAGCCGCGTGAGCCGGGCTTCCTGGTACAGGGTCGACACGTTATAAACCAGCTCGTTCCAGCTTGCCGCCGGGTGGATGTTCACCTCGATCACGCCGGGGTCGGGCGTTACGCTGAGCAGCTTGATGCGCGGGTCGCGCGGCGGCGCGTAGCCTTCGATGCGCAGCTTCATCGCCAGCTTGGCGGCGGTGCGTTCGACGGCGCTCACCAGCGCCAGGTAATCCTCGATGCGTTTAATGGGCGGCATGAACACATACAGGCGGCCGGCGCGCACTTCGACGCACAGCGCGGTGTGGATCACATCGCGCGGGGCCGGCTCGGCCGGTTCGGCCGGCTTGATGGGTCGGATGGGTTCGACGACCGGCCTGCTTCCTTTCGCGGTCGGCTTGTCCCCGGCCTTGCTGGCGGCCAGGCCCAGGATCGGCCGCTTTTCCTTTTCCTTCTTGCGTTCCTCGACCGGCAGGGCGGAGCGCGGTGCGAACGGGTCGACATCGAATTCCGGTTCGCGTTCTTCCGGCAGCACCCACGGCAGCGTGGCCAGCGGCAGGCGCAGGCCGATCGGCGAATCGCCTTCGATCAGGTACAGGTTCTCGCGCCGGATCGGCCACGGCGACGTTTGCCACACGGTGCCCAGCGTCGACGGATCGTAATCCTTCGCCTTCAGCGGCAGCACGTAGCCGGCCACCTCGCCGAGGCCGCGTTCCAGCAGGCGCGCCAGGCGGCGGCGTTCTTCCGGCGCGGTGAGGTCGGCGTCCAGCGGATCGAGGTTGCGCGGCAGTGCCTGTTCGCGCTGGGCTTGCAGCAGCACGTCCTCGTAGGCCGGGATGGCGCTGTTGGCGGGCAGGGCGAGCGACTTCACCAGTTCGGCGGTGAAGCGGCCGGCATCGTCGGGGCCATAGCCGTCGTCGATGTGTTCGTCCGAGAACAGCGTGGCGTCGAGCCACATCGGCTGGCCGTCGATGCGCCAGTAGATGTTGAGGGCCCAGCGCGGCAGCGGTTCGCCCGGATACCACTTGCCCTGGCCGTAGTGCAGCATGCCGCCCGGTGCAAAGTGGTTTTTCAGCCGGTGCATCAGGTTGCCCGCCAACTCGCGCTTCTTGTCGCCGTGGGCCAGGGTGTTCCATTCCGGGCCGTCCATGTCGTCGATCGACACGAAGGTGGGTTCGCCGCCCTGGGTCAGGCGCACGTCCTGCCGCTTCAAATCGGCATCGACCTGCTGGCCGAGGCGGTCGATCTTCTGCCAGTCCGCCTCGGTGTACGGTTTCGTCACGCGCGGGTCTTCGTGGATGCGCGTGATCGTCATCTCGTGGAAGAAGGTGACTTCGGCCTTGTCCGTATAACCGGAGACCGGTGCCGCGGACGACGGCAGCGCCGTACAGGCCAGTGGGATGTGGCCTTCGCTGGCCAGCATGCCGGAGGTGGGATCGAGCCCGATCCAGCCGGCGCCGGGGATGTACACCTCGGTCCACGCGTGCAGGTCCGTAAAGTCGACGTCGGTGCCGCTGGGGCCATCGAGCGCTTCCTGGTCGGCGCGCAGCTGGATCAGGTAGCCGGACACGAAACGCGCCGCCAGGCCCATCTCCCGCAGGATCTGCACCAGCAGCCAGCCGGTGTCGCGGCACGAGCCGGAGCGCTTCTGCAGCGTTTCATCGGGCGCCTGCACGCCGGGTTCCATGCGCAGCAGGTAGGCGATGTCGCGCTGCAGGCGCTGGTTGACGGCCACCAGGAAGTCGTTGGTGCCCATCGGCTTGCCCAGCAGGTCGCGGCGCGCCGCCGTCACCCATTCCATTACCAGCGGGCTGGATGGTTCCGTCTGCAGGTAGGCGCTCAGTTCGGCCGTGAGTTGCGGCGGGTAGGCGAACGGGAAGGTTTCCGCGTACTTCTCGACGAAGAAGTCGAACGGGTTGATGACGGTCATGTCGGCCACCAGGTCGACCGTGAAGTCGAGCGTGTCCGATTTTTCGGGGAAGACAAAGCGGCCGATGTAGTTGCCGTACGGGTCCTGCTGCCAGTTGATGAAGTGTTCCTGCGGTTGCACCGTCAGCGAGTACGAGAGGATCGGCGTGCGCGCATGGGGCGCCGGGCGCAGGCGCACTTCATGGGGGGAGAGGCCGACCGGGCGGTCATAGCGGTAACTGGTCTTGTGGTGCAGCGCGATACGGATAGCCATGCGGGACTGCCTTTCGAAATGGGCGCGATGTGGGGGTGATGAAGCATGATTCGTACCTGCTATAAATGCAACTGTCGGATGGTGCTGAAACCAACGGCTACTCGTGTTTTCACCCCAACGGCAGAGTGCTGGGGTCAGACCCGCCGGGTCTGACCCCGGATTTCGCACTTGGGTGCAAGGAGACTGTCCCCGGCTTTTTAGAGTGTTCCGGGAATGCTGGCAAAAACCGGGGTCAGTCCCCTAACGAAGCTAATGGCGAGAACTGATGCGATCACTTACCGGGGACAGACCCCTGAGACGCTGGCTGCCGTGGCTGCATCGAGCTTCTGACCCTGGCACGTTTCTTGATAGCACTTTGGCTACGAGGAGGAATTCGATGCCGAACTTTTACGACGAAATGTATTCCACCGAGGCCAGCGTGCGCCCCCACTACCAGGCGTTCGCGCAGTGGCTGGCGGAGCAGCCACCCGGCCTGATCGACCAGAAGCGCACCGAAGCGGAGCTCATCTTCCAGCGCGTGGGCATCACGTTCGCCGTGTATGGCGACACGGCCGGCAAGGAGCGGCTGATCCCGTTCGATATCATCCCGCGCGTGATCCACGCCGCCGAGTGGGCCACGCTGCAGGCCGGCCTGGTGCAGCGGGTGACGGCGCTGAACCGCTTCCTGCACGATGTCTACCACGACCAGGAAATCCTCAAGGCGGGCGTCATCCCCCGCGAGCAGGTCCTGAACAACGCCCAGTACCGCCCGGCCATGCAGGGCATCGACGTCCCCGCCAGCATCTACGCGCACATCGCCGGCGTCGATATCGTGCGGGCCGGAGAGGGCGAGTTCTACGTCCTGGAAGACAACCTGCGGGTACCGTCCGGCGTCTCGTACATGCTGGAAAACCGCAAGATGATGATGCGGCTGTTCCCCGCGCTGTTCGCCAGCAACCGGGTGGCGCCGGTCGATCACTATCCCGACCTGCTGCTCGACAACCTGCGCACCGTGGCGCCGTACGACAGCGCCGATCCGACCGTGGTGGTGCTCACGCCCGGCATGCACAACTCGGCCTACTTCGAGCATGCGTTCCTGGCCCAGCAGATGGGCGTCTCGCTGGTGCAGGGGCAGGACCTCTACGTCAAAAACGAAACCGTCTATATGCGCACCACGCGCGGCGCGCGCAAGGTCGACGTGATCTATCGCCGCATCGACGACGACTACCTCGATCCCCGTGCATTCCGCCCCGAGTCCACGCTGGGCGTGCCCGGCCTGATGGACGCGGTGCGCGCCGGCCGGGTGGGCCTGGCCAACGCCATCGGCACCGGCGTGGCCGACGACAAGTCGATCTACCCGTTCGTGCCGGACATGATCGAGTTTTATCTCGGCGAAAAACCGATCCTCAACAACGTGCCCACCTATCAATGCCGGAAGAAGGACGACCTGGCGTACACGCTGGCGAACCTGCCGGAGCTGGTGGTCAAGGAAGTGCATGGCGCCGGCGGCTACGGCATGCTGGTCGGCCCGGCCGCGACGAGCGCCGAGATCGAGGCGTTCCGCGAGCGGCTGGTGGCCAATCCGGCGGGCTACATCGCCCAGCCCACGCTGGCGCTGTCGGCCTGCCCGACCTATGTGGAGTCGGGCGTGGCGCCGCGGCATATCGATTTGCGCCCGTTCGTCCTGTCGGGCAAGACGGTGACGATGGTGCCGGGCGGGCTGACCCGCGTGGCGCTGCGCGAAGGCTCGCTGGTGGTGAATTCGTCGCAGGGCGGCGGCACCAAGGACACCTGGATACTGGAGAACTGACATGTTGAGCCGCACCGCAGATCATTTGTTCTGGATGGCCCGCTACACCGAACGGGCGGAAAACACGGCCCGCATGCTCGACGTGCGCGTGCAGTATTCGCTCATGCCGCAAACGGCGCTGGCCGCCCAGCAGGGCTGGCGCACCATGCTGGGTGTGTCGGAACTGGAGCAGCAGTTCGATGCCAAGTACTCCGCCCTGACCCAGAAGGAGGTCATCGACTTCATGGTGCGCGATCCGGACAATCCTTCCTCGATCGCCAGCTGCCTGACGGCGGCGCGCGAGAATGCCCGGGCCGTGCGCGGCACCCTCACCACCGAAGTGTGGGAAACCGAGAACACCACCTGGATCGAGCTGCAGCAGCATCTGAAGAGCCGCATGTTCGAAACGCACCCTGGCCAGTTCCTGGAGTGGGTGAAGCACCGCTCGCACCTGTCGCGCGGCGTCACGCTGGGCACCATGTTCCAGGATGGGGCGTTCAACTTCATCCGCCTCGGCACCTTCCTGGAGCGGGCCGACAACACGGCGCGCATCCTCGACGTGAAGTTCCGCTTCCTCGATTCCGATGCGATCAAGGCGGGGCCGCAGGGCGAGTTCTATTACCTGGCGGCGCTGCTGCGCTCCGTGTCCGCGTTCGAGACGTACCGCAAGGTCTATCGCGATGCCATCACGCCGTCGCGCGTGGCCGCGCTGCTGATCCTGGAAGAAAAGATGCCGCGCTCGCTGGTGGCCTGCATGGCCGCCGTGGTGGCGAACCTGCAGGAAATCAGCAACGAGGTGTCGCAGGAAACCGAGCGCCTGGCCGGCAAGCTGCACGCCAAGGTGCGGCTGGCCGTGATCGACGACATCCTGGAAGAAGGCCTGCATGATTTCCTCACGGCGTTCCTGGCATCGATCGAGGAAATCGGCAACGGCATCGGCAGCGACTTTTTGGTGCCGGCCGAAGACCACGCTTGAGGTGTCGTCCTGTACGCAGGATGTCACACTTCTGCACCAGGATATGACGCACTGCACCAAAATGGTAATATTTGCAACTATCGCGCCTTATTGGTGCGCTTATGCCGACAAGTGAAAGCGAGCCTGCCATGTTGTTGCGCACCCGTTGCAACCTGAGTTTTATCGTTGCCGAGCCGACGCCGTTCATCCTGATCCTGCGCCCCCGCAGCGACGCAAACCAGTGGGTGGCGCATCAAAGCTATAACCTGGCCCCCGGCGTGCCGGCGGTGGAATTCGCCGATGCCTACGGCAACTTGTGCCAGCGCCTGGTGGCGCCGCCCGGCGCCTTTTCGATCTACACCTCGGCCGACGTGATGACGGCCGCCACGATCGCCATCGCACCCGGCGCGCCGTTCGTCGACGTGCAGCACCTGCCCGACGAGGTGCTCACGTACCTGCTGCCCAGCCGCTATTGCGAATCCGAGCTGTTCCTGGACATGGCCACCGAGATCGTTGCCGGCGCCGCGCCGGGATACGACCAGGTGGCCCGCATCACCGAATGGGTGCGCGACTCGGTGCGCTTCAATCCGGCGTCGCCCTACAGCCACATGGCGGCGTCCGACGTCAACGAGCGGCGCGAGGGCGTCTGCCGCGACCTGGCGCACCTGGGCATCGCCTTGTGCCGCAGCCTGTGCATCCCGGCGCGCATCGTGGCCGGCTACCTGCACGGACTGCAACCGATGGACCTGCACGCATGGTTCGAAGCCTACGTGGGCGGGCGCTGGTACACCTTCGATCCGACCCAGGCGGGCCCGCGCGGCGGCCGCGTGACGATCGCCCGCGGCCACGACGCGGCCAACGTGGCGATCTTCAGCCAGTTCGGGCCGCCGCTGGAACGCCAGGACATGGAGGTGTCCGTCGATCTCCTAGATGGGGCGCTTTGAGGCGCGCGGCCGCTGGGCACGCACCACCTTGTGCACGAACTCCAGCTTTTCCAGCACCGGCGTGCTGAGCTTGAACGGATACGAATCGGGCATGCCGATGCTGCGGTTCAGGCTGTTGAGCACGTACGTGAGGGCGAACCAGTCGCTCAGGGTGTCGTCGAACGAGGCAACCTTGGTGGGCGGCGCGGTGATGTCCAGCGATGGTTCGAGCGGTTTGGTCGGATGCAGCGACAGGCCGCAGGCGTGCGCGGTTTCCAGCGTGTCCATCATGTGCAGGTAGTGGGCCCAGGTTTCCGCCCAGTCTTCCCACGGGTGCGAGCTGGCGTAGCTGCTCACGAAGCGCGACTCCCAGTCTTCCACCGGCCCTTCGGCGTAGTGGCGCTTCAGGCTTTCGCCGTAATCCTGGCGCTCGTCGCCGAACAGCGCGCGGAAGCCGTCGATGAATTCGCTGTCCACGACCAGGCGGTCGAAATAATAGTGCCCGCTTTCGTGGCGGAAGTGCCCCAGCAGGGTGCGGTAGCGTTCATGCATCTGCTCGCGCGTGCGTTCGCGTTCGGCGGGATCGGCTTCGGCGATGTTCAGCGTGATCACGCCGTTGGCATGGCCCGTCATCACGCACTGGTCGGTGACGCCATCTTCCAGGAACTGGAACGCCAGGCCCGTTTCCGGTTCCTCTTCCTTTGAAGCGGGCGTGAGGTTCAGCGTGGCCAGCGAGAACAGCAGGCGGCGCTTGGCCGTTTCCAGGCGTGCCCACAACACGTGGTTCTTTTCCGACGACAGTGCCGGGATCACGACGGTCAGCTGGCACGACGCGCACAGTTCGTGGGGATCGTCCGCGGGCAGCATCCAGTTGCAGACGTTGTGCTCGACATAGTTGCCGCATTTTTTATACAGCTTGCCTTCGTCGATGCGGTTCAGGCTGCGCCAGTGGCCATCCTCGGTTTCCTCGAAGCTGTTGATGCTGCGCGTGGCGGGCTGGTAGCCCAGCGTGCTGTCGCAGTTGAAGCACAGGGTGTTCTCAAAGAAGACTTGTTGCGAGCATTTGTCGCAATGGAACGTTTTCATGGACAGGTACCGGTGTGAAAGAGGTTGGATTGCGGATATTGACAATCTAGCAGTAAAGGCTGTTGCGTTTCGGTCGTGTCGGACAACGCCTCATATCGTGCGCGGGGGCGCGCATCCTGTAAGCTCGGCGTTGGCGCCCATGGCCAGCTTGGCCATGGAATGCCTTAACTGAAGGGGAAGCTGTCATGCACCATGTGGACGAAGATGGGACGACGCTGATCGCGCTGTTCGTGGCGATGCGGGAAAACGGGCCGGTATGCGAAGAGATACCCGCGCAGAGCCTCGGCGGCAACCAGTATGAATTGCTGTCGTCGCCCGGGCTGGCGCTGAACCTCGCGCGCGGCGATATCGTGGAGATCAAAAGCGGCACGGCACCAGCCACCGTGGTGCGGCGTGGCGGCAATTTCTGTATCCAGATCTATGCCGACGAACTCGCCGCAGCGCATGTCGCGGAACTTCGGGAAAACGTCGGCGAAAAACTGCATGGCACGCTGGACGGCAGCTATCGTGGCAACCTGGCGCTGTCGGTCCCGGCTTCCGCCGGGATGGCCAGTATCTGCGAGGTCTTCGACGGGTTCACCGCGAGGACGGGCGTACCGTGGTATTTCGCGAACGTCTACAAGAACTTCGACGATGCGGAGGATGAGACGCTGCTGGATTGGTGGCAGTGAGGCTGCGCGTTGCCGATGTCTGGTTGAACTCCGTTCGAATAATGGCCTTCCCAGAACGGAAGCCTGTTAGTTCTACCGCTTGAACGTCCTGACGATGTGCGCTCAGTTCGGGCAGACAGGTCTCGCAGCCATGTCGGCTGGCCGCGAGTCCATTGCTTGGCCCTCAGCCGTCGTCAACTTGGTGTTGCGCAGCAGGAGTTCTGATGTGGCAGTGATGGCCGGAGATTAACCACGGCATCTCATCCGATGCATCATTAGATGGTTACCGTACAGGCCGTGCTATCAGCTAGCTGGTTCCAGCTGACCGATTGGCGTACCACCGGCGGACCGAAGCTGGTGCAGCCGCTCAATGACCTTCGTGCGGTACTCGCCATGTCCCCACGACGCCCGGGGGTGCGCGATCCGGAAGCAAGTGATGTCATCCACTGTAAACTCCCACAGCTTGCGGGGATCGACACTGACAGTCTCGTGCCCGTTGAAGTGCTGGCTGAACATGTTCTTGAGCATGCCATCTATGCCTGCATACCCGGTGGAGAAAACGATGGCGTGCGGTTTGAAGAATTTTACCTGCAGCGCCAGCAGTTCGAGGGACACGGTGCTGACGGCGGCAAGTTCCTCCGCCGGGCTGGTCAACGGAGATTTTCCGGCGTAATCCCACGCGAAGAGGTTAGCGTAGATGATCGATTTCGGCGGCAGCGACATTTCCTTCGCGAGCCGGAAATAGTATTGCTTGAACCGGCTCTTGCTGGTCGTCGCAACCGTTCCATCTGGCCGGATGTCCAAGTGCTTTTCATATCTAATTACCGCCTCCTCCACGATCGCTGCGGTAGTTCCCGTCTCGTTGGCGGAGAAAATGCGGCCGAGCGTGTTTTTGCTGTTCGCCGTATTCCAGCCCGAGGTCTCGCGACCGACATGCATGATGCGAAAATCGGCAGCTCGGTACTCGTCGAATGCCACGGGGAGGAACACACCCGAGTACTTGTCATCGGCTAGCGGAAACCGGCTTCTGTCCATCCGGCTCAGGACTTGCTGATACTGTTCCAACAGTTCTTGCATTGTTTTCTTTCGTTTGAGTGGAAAGCAGCTTGCCACGAATGAGATCAGCTTATCGGCCAATGCGACATCACGTGTCGCAGCCAATCGCCGCCTGTCGGGCGTTCACTTCATCAACGCTCGCCATAAGCTCCGGCGCTGAGCCCCAGTGCGCAGTACCGGGCCCACAGCATCATGCTCCACTCGCGCTGCTCCCACGTCAGCTCCAGCCGCTGCAACGCCTCGATGAAGGCCGTGTAGGTGACGACATGGAACGAGCTGTCGCCGTCCCGGAGCATGGCGCGGAACGCTTTGCCGGTAGCGATGGCGCTGTCATCGCCGGGCTCGCAGAACAGGCCCGTCATCCGGAACGCATACTTCTTCTTCTCGCGCACCTGGTGTTCGGCGATGAGCTGGTTGCGGAACAGCTGGTTGAATTCCGGCTTGATGCAGGCTTCGTATGGCACGGTGAACGCCTCGCATGCCGTTGCCAGCTTGCGGTAGTCCTCCGTGTTGTATTCCGTAGGCGAGAAGGGCTCGGTGAATTTGCACTCCAGCCCGAGCAGGCCGCTGCGGCCCTGCGATGTGATTTCCAGCGCCACGTCGAACGCGGAATTGTCGATCCAGCTGTCTGGCGCATATTCGAACAGGATGGCCGTGACTTCGTCGACGCCGGGGAACAGCGCCTGGACCACCCGCGTCGCCAGCGCCAGGTCCTGCTGCAGCGGACCGAAGAAGTTGAACACCAGTGGCTGGCTGGAGAGCAGGTTGTTGAACAGGCGGCGCTGGTCGATCAGGCCACCCGATGCCTTGCTGCGCGCGGCCAGCGTTGCTTCGACGGCCGCCACGGTGCCTGGACCGAACAGGTTTTTCTTCGAGATTTCGCCGCCATCCAGCACATTGCAGACGGTCTCTCCGGCGCGCAGCGGGTGGGCACCGGCGGCTTCCGTCAGCACGAAGGTGCGCCACCAGCCCTGGTGGAAGCGGATGCGGCGCTTGCGCTGGGATTCGTCGGGCAGGTTGCCGACTTGCTGGTAGAGACTGGGGTGTTGTTGGTGCATTGGTTCGTTCCTGGTGGATGGCGGGTGGCGAGCTGAACGCTGGTTAGAAAGCTGTGTGTGCTTGGGATGGCGGCAGCATGAACTGCGTACCGACAAGGCATGTCGCAGCCAGCGATTCTGCTATTTTCCATCTTGGCAAAAGATATTGTCAAAAGAAAATCCTGTGCAGGTGGCAGGATTTGTTTTTGCCGGGATGACTGTGCCCTGCACATCAGACGGTGGGGAGGCAGATTGTTGCCAGTGATCAATGTATCGAGGCCGGGCAGCGCGCACTATGCTTGCTTTGCCGGTGATCGAATGACTTCGAACCATTTTCCTCGCTATCTTCTCGCCGCAGCGTTGACTCTTCAGGCGGCAAACGTCGCGGCGCAGGGCAAGCACATCGCTTGTTCATCGCAGATTCAGCCGCAAGCGATCAAGGTTGCAGCTGGCGCTGGCTGGGTACCCCATGTCGAGTTCCCGTTGCAGCTTTACTCGGCGGGCATGTCGTCCGGCCCGCCCGGCAGCCTGCTGACCCTGCGTGGCGAAGAACTACGCAGGACGGAGCACGTGATCTCGACGAGATATGCCTTCGAACCAGGCGCGCCTTCAAACCAGGCGTGGCTCGACTGTGCGTACGGAGAGGGTGGCGAGATTTCGATTTCCCAACGCCTGAGTGATCGCATCAGGGAATGCACGGTCACGAAGTTCAGGCCGGTGGCTGGTGAGCCACGGCGTATTGAAATACGGTGCAGGTAGATCACGGGTCACGACGGAGACCGCTTCGTGGACATAGTGAAAGAAGGCGATGACCCGATCATCCGGGTCAGTCCGGCGCAGGATGAACGGCTGGTTAGCCTGTAAATCCTATTCAACGATATGAACATTCTCGGCGTGAAGCATTGGGTCAAGACGCTTACTTTCATGCCATTCCACCAGGAGTTCGATATGAAGACATTGCTCGCCATGGCACTACTTGTGCCAAGTGCTTTAAACGCCGAAGAAGCGGGCGAATGGACTGGTGCCAACCGGCCTTTGACATCTGCGAGCTACCTTATTTACTCGGGCGAAGCGGGTAACAGAAAACCGCCGACAAACTCCGACAAAAAGCTGGCGATTGCCATCCGCGGGCAAGCTGCCAGGCAAATCTTCGAGTCCATCGGTCCAGATGTGAAAGGCGTAATTTGCAGCGCCGAGGAGGGCGAGCGGATGAGAAGCAAGGGTGAGATATGGTGCTCCTACATGCCAGGCGACGGGTATATGTGCTTCCTCGGGTTTGATCTAAGGACGGGGCAACCGCATCCCGGTGGAAGCTGTTGAATAGAGCCCGCATGGGGCTGTTCCGCCCTGCATGATCAACCAGCGCGAGATCATCACGCAGGAGCCAGCCCCGCATCGAATGCCGAGCCACCGCTAGATGAACAGGCAGGGGCCGCGCTCCCTGCCAGCACCAGCATCAAAGCCGTCCTTCCCCAGCCAGTTCCCGAGTCCTCTGCAACGTCGACAGCAACGCGGTCCGATAACCCTTGTCGCTATCCATCCAGGCCTGCTCGGCCTGTTCTTCCGTCCCACCAGGCTCCTTCCCCCGCAACCCCAGGTAGCAGTAGAACCGCAAGTGCAACGCGCCGGTTCCATCCTCGAACAGCTCGTTGACGATCACGCCTTCGCGCGGCCCGCTGGCCTGGAAGAACGACACCTTCGCCATGGGCTCGAAGCTGATGATCTCCCGTAAAGCATCCCCGGCAATGACGGCCTCGCGGACGATATGCGTCGCACTCTCCTCGACGACATCGCAACACGTGCACAAGCCGGGCGGCAGGAACAGGCGCGCATCCCGGGCCTTCGATACCAGCCCGGCCCACGCCTGCGCACGCGTCAGCGGGGTCGCGCCCTCCGGATTCACGGGAACGGTCGCAGTCGAATAAATCATGATGATCTCCTCAAGAAAAGGTCAGGCCGCGGCGGCCACGCCAGCAGCGAATTCACGGTAGGAGCGCAGCGGCCGCCCCAGCATCTCCGTCAAGCGCGCCACATCTCCGGCGCCGGGCAGCATGCCGTCGCTGATGAAGCGCTCGGCCATCAGGCGCATGTCGAACGCCATCCATCCCGGCATGAAGTTCCGCAGGTTCCGCTCGAATGCGGCGGTATCGTCGCCGCCGTAACCCACCGGCCGCCCCAGTACCTCGCTCCAGATGCCAGCGATCTCCGGGCCGGTCAGCGTGTCCGGTCCGACGAGGTTGATGCGTTCGAACGGCAGCGCTTCGTTGGAGCGCTCGCGCCGCAGCAGCTCGATGGCGGCGATCTCGCCGATGTCGCGCGCATCGATCATCGCCAGACCCTTGGCGCCGACCGGCATCGGATACACGCCATGGCCCAGCACCGCATCCTTCACGGTGAGATCGTTGTCGATGAAGTAGGCGGGCCGCAGCACGGTGGCCTGGAAGCCCATGTTTTCCAGCATCCGCTCGACGCCGAACTTGCCGGCGAAGTGCGGCACGTTCACGTACACGTCGCTGTGGATCACCGACAGGTAGACCACGCGCTTCACACCCGCGGCGCGGGCCACGTTCAGCGCCACCAGTGCCTGGGTGAATTCGTCCGGCACCACGGCGTTGAGGAGGAACAGCGTGGTGACGCCTTCGAAGGCGCCGCGCAGCGAGTCCACATCGAGCAGGTCGCCCTGTACGACTGTCACCCCGGCGGGGAAGCTGGCCTTGGAAGGATCGCGAACGAGCGCCCGCACGCTGGCGCCGCGGCGGGCGAGTTGTTCGACGACGTTGCGGCCGACAGTGCCGGTGGCACCGGTAACGAGAATGGTCATGATGTTTGCTCCGTAGTGGTAGATGACGGTTCCCATGGTAGGTATTCCACAGCCGGTCCGATAGACGGTATAGTTGGATGGACTGTCTCACTGGTGGAACACTTATGGACTTGCTTGCCCTTGCCGATTTCAATCTCGTTGCCCGCCACGGTGGCTTCGGCCGCGCCGCCCGGGCTACCGGACGCCCGAAAGCCACGCTGTCGCGCCGCGTGGCGGAACTGGAAAGCAGCCTGGAACTGCGCCTGTTCGAACGGGGCGCACGCACGTTGAAGCTGACGGAGGAGGGCAGGGCACTGTTCGAGCGCACTGGCGCCTTGCTGACGGAGATCGACGAAACGGCGGCCGCGATTGCCTCGGGCGGCGACCGGCCGCGTGGCCGCCTGCGCATCAGTGCGCCGCTGCTGTTTTCGCAGACCGCGATGGGGCGCCTGGCGGCGGGGTTCGCGCTGAAGTATCCAGATGTGCGGGTCGAGGTCACCACGGAAGACCGCTCCGTGGACATGGTGGAAGAGGGCTACGACCTGGTCATCCGCGTCAATCCGGCGCGGGATGAAAACCTGGTCGGCCGCATCCTGCTGCGTGACCGGCTGGTGGTCGTGGCATCGCCTGGCCTCGCCCGGCCAGCGGATGGTTCACCGGTGCCCGCCGTGGTGCGCGGCGCGGGCGACCGGACCGCGGCATGGGAAGTCGCGGGCCCGGCGGCCCGGACCAGTATCGCCATCGATCCGGTGCTGGCACTGTCGTCGCTCGTGATGGTGCGCGACGCGGTGCGAGCTGGCGTCGGCGCCGGGCGCCTGCCCATATCGCTCGTGAGCGGCGACCTGGCGGCTGGCAGGCTAGTGCATTGGGGCGACGTGGAAGGCCCTGCCATCGAACTGTGGGCGCTCTATCCGAGCCGCCGGTTGCTGAGCGCCAGGGTGTCCGCCGTCCTCGATTTCCTGAGGGAGGCTTTTCCGAAGGGGACGCCGGACGAGCTGGCGGCGTTCATTGGATGAAGGTCGGAAGAATTCATCAGCATCACTCCCAGGAGGCGCATACAGGTCATAAAAAAGTTCAGCGCGCCTGCTCTTTTTTTAAGCAGTGTTGGTACACTAGGGTCACCCAAAACGAAAACCCCTCGCATCGAATCGACGCGTTGGGAAGTGGCGTAGCTGGCCAATGAAAGGAGCTGACTCATGTCCTCCGCGATCCGCGGTGGGTCGAGCGTATCCGCGCGCGACCGTACCCCTTCTCTCCAACTCGCCAAGCTGGCCGACCTGGTCGCGAAGGCGGTACCCAAGGGGGAAGGAGGCATCTCCGCGATGCCATTCATGCGATTGGAAGGCACGACCCTTCACCTGAACACACGAAGCGTGATCCAGCGACTCGTGGCCAACCCTTCGTTCCAGCCCGAGTTCGTGCCAGGCACCGAGACTGGCTTCATACGGGATGTGGAAATTCCTCCCTTCGGTACTACTGCCAAGCTTGGTGGCCGGCTTGTGCCGGGTTCGGAGCCGGCCACGGCGCATGCTGTCGAGAAGCTGCGCGACGCAATCTCCAGCGAGCTCGACGCGTTGATGGCTGACGTTGACTTCAGCGCCTTGACCATTCCCTCCCTGAGCAAAGCGCTCGAAGTCCTTGCGAAGAGTGTCGGTGAGCGCGTGCCCGAGTTCCCCAAGACCGCGACGATGGTACCAATCCAGTTCGCCGCTCCCGGCCGTAAGTCCGATGAGCGTTCGAAAGATGTAGCGCGGGTACTGTCGGCAATCGAGACCATAGACGGCCGGAACTGGCTCGACGTACTCCTCAACGGCATTGCGACGAAGTTGCGGAAAGATGGACAAGAGGAGATGTTTATCGAAGAGGTTGTTACAGCCGTTCGAAGCCAGGGCACGCGACCTGGGAGTCAAATTCGACAGCTGTTGGACTTCCTGGACGACGAAGCTTTGTCCCGCGTGCGGCTGCAGGTCACCTTGCGCTTGATGGAGTGTGTCGCCGCGCAGAGCAATCGGCCCGGGATGAAGGCGTATGTCGGCAGGGTGCGCGAGTGCTTCGATATGTTCGCCGGTATCGAGGCGGATTCGCTGCTACTCGATGTCAGTTCTGCGTACGGTCTCGGGAACAACTCCGAGTTTGGCGACCATCTGCGCAAGGCTCTTTTCTATCATTGCCTGCCTGCGTGGGCTGAGTGGTCGGTTCAACTGTTCGAGACCCGCACTGAGCCGGCCCGTGGTTTTAACACCGTTCGTGAGGTGTCGTACCGTTTCCGGGTCAACGGCCAGAATCCGCAATCAGGCATGTCCGCCTTTGACACCCGGCTTTCCCGCATTCATGAGCGCGTACTGGCCGCGCCAGGGCCAGAACAGAATGTGAAGAGGCCGGTCGCCGAACTCATACTGCTTTATCTCGTCATTCCCAAGTCGATCGATGATGCCGAAGCGCTCGACCTGGGAGCAACGGCTGCGAGTATCGCGAGCCAGCTCAAGCTCGACCCTGTCAGGACGCTGACGATTTTGCACGACCGGCTCACCCGGCGGTCCAAGGCCATGGACGACATCGCCGACGAGCTGGTGTCCGTGCTGCAGACGAAGTCTCGTACCCTGGTGGACGTTGTCAATCGCGGAGTCGACAAGTTCACGGTAGCACTGGGCCGCGAAATCGTGAACTGGGACGCGGTGGAATCGCTGACGTCATCGAAAACGAATGTCCTGAAGGAGGCTGAAAAAGGCCCGAACTCGGTTGTCTGGTTTGCCCACTTGACGATCTCGGACATGCCTGTTGTTCCAGGCAGTATTGCAAGCTACTCAGTACAGACCCAGCTCCAGGAGCGGTCCTTCACACCTTCGGGGGATGCGGAACAAATCACCATTGAGAGAGATTTGTCTTCCGCGGTTCTGCCGGTGCGCCTCGTTCCATTCCGCTGGACGAAAGAAAAGCTGGACTGGTCAAGCGATATCCCGAACGAAGCCGCATTCATGGCCGGCGCGGGAGTCCAGGTCGAGTACGACCTGAAAACGCTCAAACTGAGCCGGGTCGCCGAGGTGGACAGGGCCCGGAGCGAGCAACTACGTGCCGCGGTTCTTACTGCATTCTCCTTGCTGACTTATGTGGCGCTGTGGGAGGTAGTGAGGCGTACTGCCACGGCATTGAACCGCCCCGTTTCGATGACGATGGTGCGGCTGCAGCACAGCGGGAAGAAGAGCTCGCGGGAAGAAGACGCGCATGATGGCAATACGGCGATCTATTCGGTAAGCCAGGCCCTGGAAAAAACGCTTTCGCGTGAGCTGCCGGTCAAGCTGCAAGGTCTTACAACTTTGGACCGCAATCCTGCCGACGGCTATCGGTGGAAGAAGCGCGGTGCTCTTCACGCACTGCTCGGGAGCCAGCCGGTGAAATTCGACATGCCCGGAGAGCTCGAGAAGGTGGCGCTCGTCACCTATGTAACGCGGCCATGTGACCTTTATCCGGGCCACGCGGATGCGGATGGCTTCCTTTTTATCAGCCGCACCTACAAAGCTTCCAGGGAGAACGGCCAGGGAGTCGTGCGTTTCGACCAGATGCAGTCGCGGGTTGTCGATACTCGCAAGGACTTCAATACGCCGCAGTCAATTCTCGAGGAGATATCCCGCCTGCAGAAGGATGGGTTCGAGCATATCGTGCTTCTGTCGCACCACTACGGGAACCGGCATATCGGGCGTGCCGCGGAACGGCACTCGCCCCATGGCACCTTGGAATTTCTCGACGACGCCGCAAAGCGCTTCCCTGGCGTATTTCTCTATACACTCCGGCGAGACGTCTTCCCGGCCACCAGGCTACGCCGGCGCGCCAGCCACGAGAGCGCGTTTGAAGTCGTGTCTTTCAAGGACCATCAAGCAATGTATGACGAAATCGCCCCCGACGTGCTGCGTAGCCTGATGCCGATATATACCTTTGCGACGCTGTCGGTGGTGGGTGAGGAGTCACGCCCACAGTCTGGATTTTGCACTTACTTCTTCGATGTGGAACAGCGGCTATCCGATATGCAGCTTAACGAAACCGTGCGTCAGAACATTCTCGGTGTCGGTGCTGGAGAGGGAGTGCGCAAGTCGCTCGTTGCCGTTTTGCGCGCGATTCATTTCATGGAAAGCGAGAAACCTTCGGACAAGACCCACTTGTTGCCCGTGCTCGATCCTTTCGACTGGTCATCGCCAACAACGACCGCGGCGGCAGGCGAAGTCGAAATCATGAGCCGTAGAGGAGGCCGTTCGGTATTGCTGTCGGTACCTGCAGTCCTGGCTCACGTAACGAAGGTCCTGCACAAGGACAGGGATTTGGCATGAGCCAGCTATCTTTCCAACAGCAAGCGGCGATCTGGGGGCAAGCCTACGAAGTTCTGGTCAAGCGAGGCGTGCTCGCATGCTTGATCGAGTTGAAGCTGTTGCCACCGGAACATCCTGGCTTGCTTTTGTGGCGCGAAACCCGGCTCCTGAGCGTGTCAGCCTGTGTCATCCGCGAGCTTGACCTGCTGGATGAAACTTCGCGAGACGTTGTCAAGGCGGCGATCGAGCATATGGCTCTGACAGCATATGGACTCGGATATACGGCGATGCGTGAATATCTGAAGCCTTTGTGCAGGCGCATAGAAGCCGGTAGCCTCCGCTTGCGAGCTATCTGGTGCCCGTTGGCGCTACCCGGCAGTTCCAGTGCTCCGGCAGAGGCCCGGCTCGCGAATCGTCTGGCGTTTGTAAAGGAGTTCGGGCTTTCTGGTGCCGCCGATCCTGCCCTGTCTGCAAAGGGAATGCCAGCCAATGCCGACTTCCTGCTTTGGTTATCCGGGGATTCGCGTGAAGACCACCTCCTGGTGCAGGAGTACTCGTACGATATGCCTTCCGAGCTCGGTGATTTTCGCGACCAGGATGCGCATCTCGACGAAATCGTCAGGCATCGGCGTTTCGTCGACTCACGCAGCGTCTTTGCCCGCGTAGCCGCTGAAGTCGATGGCGAACGTTTCGAGCTATCGAGCGACATCCGAAATCACCTGAACGCACTCTCTGGCCACGACAAGCCGCTCTACAAGCTGTGCCAGGCCAGCGCTTATGGCGAGTCCACCATCAGGACACTTCGTGCCGCCGGTGTCATGGCCAATCCCTGCGTCGTTCGTGCATTGGCCATCACACCGAACGGGCTCGAAAGCCTTGCTGCCCGTTTCGATGACCAGCAAGGAGGCACTGACCGCGCGCTCATGGAGCAGATGGCCCATGCATACCGCCACACAAAAAAAATGGCCGATGGCGACGAGGATGGCTTGACCGAGCAAACGGAAGCAGTGTTCAACAGTGTGTTGCGAAAGCTGCCGGCCGCGCTTCAGCGTGGCATGAAAGGTCTCCGCGCCATGCCGAAGCCGGGCGAAGACTACCAGTTCGATTTCCACGAGAACCTGCCCAGGTTCGCGAACCCGATGGAGAAGTTCAGTTTGGCGGCGTCGCTCGATATGGTCGAGCACGACGCCGAACTTACCGATTTCCTCGGCCAGCCAGCGAAAGTCGCGATGTCCGCAGCCTTTGCAAAATACGATGTCGATGGCCAGGGTATTTCACTCAGGGACCTGCATGCCGCTGCGGTCGTTGCCGGCATGGAGAGAGAGGCGGCCGGAAAACTCAATGTCATTGCGCTGGAGGGGAATCCAGGAATCGGCAAGACGACGGCGGTCCGCAAGCACCTGGGAGCAAAACAGGAGGGCTATTTGTTCCTATATGTGAGCCCGCGAGTCGTCATCAACCGTGATGTCACGGAAAGCCTCGCACGCTACGAGGGCGAGCCGACCGGCATTCTCACCGTTACCACGAACGCGCAACTGATTGCTTCCGCACAGCGGTGGCATCTGCAGCAGGTAAAGGAAGGCAAGGCACAGAGCCGGCATATCGAAGGCGCGGTCGTAGCGGACGGTGTTCGTAACCTGGTCAAGCCTGCGGCTGGCACCATTCTTGTGCTGGAACCAGAAACTGAGCAAGAAATCGAGGACAACTTCGCCAGCAGCAGGATAAGGAAAGATACGCTTTCGGAAAATGAAGACCGGGTCAGCGAGAAATCGCTGGTTGGCGTTCTCAAAGGAATGGCAGCGACAACGCGAGAGTTGCTCGTGTTGAACCCGAACGTGAATCGTGTCGTCATGACCGCCGCACTGCAAGGATTCCGGGATCGGGGGGGCGGGAAAACGACCATGGACGCGCTTTCCAGCCTCTTCAATAATCCTTGCAACCATGTTCACGCGGCCATCAAGGAACGAAAAAAGTTCGCAGAAAGCATCCCGAACATCGTTGTCATGGTCGACGAATTGGCAGGCGATGGGGCGGGCGCGCCTTTTGTGCACGCGGTAGCGAAGTGGCTCCGTAACGAGTTCATACATTGTTTTGAAGACGAACCCAGTCCGTTTACGGTGACACTAATTGTCTCTGACGCGTCCCTGGGCAACGAGGTGGTCCTGGACCGATACCTCAACGCCGGCGATCGTACGCCGGACAAAGTGCTCATCTCTCGTTCAGAGGGCGACCGTGCATTTCGCATCGCAGTCACCGACATAAAAATTGGCGGAGTCAAGACAAAGACATTTCATGTAATGACCAACAGCTATCCCGCGAGTGAGCTGGGGATTCATTATCGCGTTCGGATGACGTCAATCCATCCTGAAGAAACCAGCCAGGGCCTGCTGGAAACTCCTCGCCAGGCGATTCGACGCGAAGCCGAAGCGAAGCTTCTGGAGTCCGCGGCTGAAGAAATCTGCCACGCCTTGAGTAAAGGTGCCGCGCAGGTAATCTATTTCGCTCAAGACAAGCTGTTTTTGAGCAGTTTGAAAGACCTCCTTGCCCGCCGGAGAACGTTTGGGCTTGGCGATGAGAATGTGCAAATTCTGGACTCGTCGGTACCAGGTTGGCGCAGGAAGCAATTGGTCGAGCCCGAGACTCGCGACGAAGTTCGGGTATTCCTCATGACGTCCTCCGGCGCGCGGGGTGTCTCGTTCCCAAAAACTGACTGGATTATCGCGACGGTTCCTCGATTCAACATCGAAGCGGCCTTGATGGAAATCGCTCAGTTGATCTATCGCGGCCGTGGTCAGTATCTAAATGAGGAGGGGGTAAAAGTTTCCGGGGATAGTGTTCCCCGGCAGTTAGTGATGATGGTCGACGACTTCATCATTGGCGATGGTCCGACGGACAAGCGCCAGTGGTTGCGGCAGTCACTGGATTTGCTCACCCTCCTCGTGATGCTGCGGTCGACCATCTATACGCGCATAACGGGAGACGCAGGCTTGCGGCAGCCTTTGGCACTCGTACCTGTCGGGGCGGTCGGTACCGAAGAACTGATCAGCATCATGTCCCAACACGTGAGCAATTTCCTCAAGGAAGCCGAAGTACTCAAGCTTCGAGGAAAGGATCCGCTCCGGGTTGGCCTGGTCAAAGCTGCTGGCGCAAATATTGTCGAGCTATTCTCCCGCACGAAGCTCCAGGCCGTGGGTAAAAAGGATGTCGATAGCCGGACTGTTGTCAAGGAATCTGAACTGTCATCAATGCGGGAGTTGGCCACGAACGCCATCTCCCCTTTACTTTGTTACAGCGAAACGAGCAGTTTCCCCGACCATACATATTTCGCGGGGCCAGTGATTGTCGAAAATTGGGGGGCCTTCGCAAAGCAGGAAGTTTTCACTTTCGAAGGGCACGAAGCCGAGACTGCCCAGTCGACTCGCAAGCTACTCAACCAGCTTTATCAAATCGATGGAGACAAGGGCTATCCGAACACGCTCCGTACACCTGCCAAGTCTCTGGCAGAGCTGCTGCGTCGCGACAATCAGGACTCAGCTGTTGAATTCAGTACGTTGAAGGACCTGAAATCGCCCAACACCTGGGTCGCAGTGCCCGCAGGTTATCTGCAGTTCATGCAAGCGGAAGTGGCTAACAGTGGACTGTTTTTCGAGTTGCGCGACTCGGACCTTTGGCTCAACGCTCTCAGCAAATCGTTGTGCGTCGGGTCTGCGGCGATGCCACCCATCGCACGATACAGGTCCTTCCCGTGGTGTGCCGTAGTCGGAGTGGTTGAACCGCTCAGATTGGCACAGGTTTTCGATGACCGCTACTTCATGGCTTCGAATGAATTAAATCTGTTGAATACCTTGCTGCTCTCTGAGCGCTAGGGCGCGAAACTACGGCCCATGATGTCGATACCATCCTGCTTGGATTGCTACGTCTTTCCATAGCACTGTATTTTTTTCTATGCCGTGAGGAAGCACTCCCAAGCGACGCTGGACGAACTGGCGGCATTCATCGCATCAAGCCCGGTCCACTCCCGTGGGCCGCGAGGCACCACCCTCAAGACCGATACCGCCCCCACGAGTTCCGCTCCAAAAAATCACCGATCAGCGGCACCATCGCATTGAACTTGTCCTCCAGCGCATAGTGCCCCGTATCGAGAACATGCAGCTCCGCCCTGGGCAGGTCGCGCAAGTAAGGGTGCGCCCCCGCCTCCGGAAAGATCGGATCGTTCTTCCCCCACAGGATCAGCGCGGGCGGCTTGCAGCGCCGGAAGAATGCCTGGAATTCCGGATACAGCGCGACATTGCTGCCATAGTCGTGAAACAGGTCGAGGTGGATATCGCGGATACCGGGCCGGTCGAGCAATGCCTGGTCGATCATCCAGCTGTCCGGGCTGACGCGGGCGATGTCGCTCATGCCATCCATGTAATGAAGCCTGGTCGTTTCCAGCGTGACGAAGCGGGCAAGCGCCTCGCGGCTGGCCTGCGATCCATCCGCCCAATAAGCCTTGAACGGATCCCAGAATGCGCCCGCGATGCCCTCGTCATAGGCATTCCCGTTCTGGATGACCAGTGCCTGGATACGGTCGGGGTGCGCGAGTGCGAGCCGATAGCCGATCGGGGCGCCGTAGTCCATCAGGTACATGCTGTACTTCATCGCGCCCAGCAAGACCGTCAGCTTGTCGATGATGGTCGCCAGGTTGGCGAAGGTGTACGCGAACGCGGACCGGTCGGGCACCCCGCTCTGGCCAAAGCCGGGATAATCGGGCGCGATCACGTGGTAGCGTTTCGCCAGCACGGGAATGAGGTTGCGGAACATGTGGGAAGAGGTTGGAAACCCGTGCAGGAGCAGGAGGACCGGCGCGCCCACCGGCCCGGCTTCGCGATAGAACACCTCCACGCCATCGATGTTCGCCGTCTTGTAGCGAACGATCGGCAATGCCGCCGGGGCGGGGCCTTCCACGACCTCCGCGCAGTCGGCTTGTGAAATGTGGTGAAACTCTTTCATCGAGTCCTCCAGGAGGGAAGCGCCGGGCGTACCTGGCTCCGGCGCTTCCGGAAGGGGCATGCAGGCTGCTGAACAAGTGCCGGTGCGATCCGGACCAGGTAAGCTGCGTTGCAGTCACTTTCTCAAAACTTCGCCGCCAAACTCACCCCGATACTGCGCGGTGCCACGCGGTACCCCTGCACGATCGACGCCACCTGCGGATGCTGAATCACGGTATCGTCATCCAGCACATTCTTCACGAACACGCTCAGCTTGTACCGCGAGAACGCCAGCCCGCCACTCAGGTCGGCGGTGTGATACGAAGGCCGCTCGTAGTCGATCAGTTCCGGATTGAGCGAGCCCTTGCTCGGTCCCACCCACTGCACCCCACCGGCCACGTAGCCGCTCATGCTGCCACCCACCGCGAAGTTGTATTGGGCGGTCACCGAGGCGTTGTACTTCGGTACCCCCTGCACCTTGGCGCCGCGCACCGCGCCGATCACGCCGTTCTGGATCCCTTCGTCATTCGACAGTTCGGCATTCACGTAGCCACCGGCCGCGCCCAGCGTGAGGCCGGGCAGGGGCTTGGCCTTGATGTCGATCTCGACACCCTTGCTGACGGCATTGCCGGCGTTGGCGTTGTAGGTGTACGTGCAGGTCGGCAGGTACACGCCTTGCTGGATGTTCTTCCACTTCGCGTAGAACAGCGCGGCGTTCAGCGACAGCCGGTTGTTCAGGAAGCGCGACTTGCTGCCCATCTCGTAGTTCCACAGGCTGTCCGGTGCATAGGTCGCCGGGCCTTCGGCTAGCCCGTTCGCTTCCAGGTCGGGGCCGCAGGTGGTGGGAGGCACGAACACGTTCGAGCCGCCCAGCCGGAAGCCCTTGGCCACGGTGCCGTAGACGGTATGGGCGGGATCGACTTCCCAGGTCACCGCGTATTTCGGCATGAAGGCATGCGACGACAGGCGCGCGCTGCTGTTGTTGCCGGCGCCTGCGAGGTACAGGCCGTTCTGCTGGTCGAGCGTGGAGGTGCCCTTCAGGTAGCGCGCGCCCACCGTCACGTGCAGGGTCGGCGTGAAGTAGTAGTTCGCTTCGCCGAACACCGAGCTTTGCTTCTCGTGATAATGGAAGATGCCCATGAAGGCGTTATCGTTCGGGAAGGCGTTCGGCCGGGCGTCCGGCAGCAGGTCCGGGTCGGCGCTGCTGAAGCCGAACTGCGCGAACGTGTCGTTGACGCCGAAGATCGGGTCGTTCTCGTTGATGTTGGTGTGCTGGTTCGATACGTACAGGCCGGCCAGCCAGGTCCATGGCGACAGGGCCTGGCCGTACTTGTCCGCGATATACGGCCGCGACGCCAGGCGCAGTTCCTGCGACACCTGCCGCACCCGGTTGTTCAGCAGCACGGCGGAGGGCAGGGCGGCGATGGCCTCGATCAGCTCGGGCGGCGCCGTGCCGCCGTCTTCCGTCGAGGTGAGGAAGGTCGACAGCGAATAGCTGTTGTAGGCCGAGCCGTTCTGGGTGCGGTCGAACTTGCGCTTGAAATGGCTGGTGCTCGAGGTGAGGTCGGCCCAGCCCAGGTCCCAGTTGACCAGCACCGTGGCCGTCTGCAGGATGTCCTTCGACGGTTCGCGGATCTGCTTCCGCGCCTGCCACTCGGGCAGTTCGATGTTGAAGGCCGAGATATCCTTGGCATCCACCTTCTGGTAGTACACCGACGGCGACACCGTCAGCCTGGCGGACGGCTTCCACTTCAGCGCCACGCGCACTTCCTGGTCGTCCACCCGGTTGATGTCCTTCGCCAGCACGGCGCCGTCGCCGTCGACCTGGTCGATGAAGCCGCCGGCGCGCTGGGCCTGCACGCCGACGCGCAGCGCCAGCTCGTTGGCGACCAGCGGCAGGTTGGCCACGGCCGATGCGGAATAATTCATGCCGCCGCCGCGCAGCGAGGACGTTTCGGCGTAGGTCTCGAATGCGCGCTCCTGCAGGTCCGGCTCGTTCGGCACGAACTTGATGGTGCCGCCCATCGAGCTGGCGCCGTACAGCGTGGCCTGCGGTCCGCGCAGCACTTCCACGCGGTCGATGTCGAAGAACTTCGGTTCCACCGCGCCCATGGTGTACACATTGCCGACCGTGAGCGACACGTCGCCCAGGTAGATGCCGACCGTGGCCGCGCCGGCGCCCGAACTGATGCCGCGCACTTCGATGTTCGACGTGCCCGGGCCGGCGCCGCCATTGCCGGTGGCCGCGGTGAACGAGATGTTGGGCACCACGCGCGTGAGGTCGGTAATGTCGTTGACGTGCTGCGACTGCAGCTGCGAGCCGCTGATGGCGGAAATGCTCATGGCCACCTTGGCCGGATCTTCCTTGCGCTTTTGCGCCGTGACCGTGACGACTTCGATCTGGCTGTCCTGGGCTACCTCCTGCGCCGCCTGCTGCGCAGCCGCCATCTGGGGATAGAGCGCCGCATGGATACACATGGCGGCAACGGAACGGCGCAACACGACAGGCGGGCGAATTTTCATGGGCATGTTTTTATGTGGCTGGAGAGAGGGCGACAGGGCGCGGCCGCGCGGGCGGCCGCCGGGTCATTGTAAGCAATCAGCTTTGCAATAATTTAACTTTTGAAACATTGTCGGATCGGCGCGACAGTTTTGCCGCCCCGTTCCCGCGCACTCCTTGCCGTCCTCCTCGCTATCAACCCTCGCTACGATCCTTCGCTATCCGTGCCCGCGCCGCATACTCCTTCACGAAGCGCTTCGGCACTTCCACGAACCCGTAGTCCAGATAAAACAGATGCGCCACCGGCCGCCGCATGCTGCTGGAAAGCTCCGTGTGCGTGCAGCCCCGCCGCACCGCCTCCCGCTCGGCGCAGCGCATCAGCGCTCTCCCGGCCCCGCTGCGCCGCACCGCTTCATCCACCACGAAGGCACTCACGACCGCGTACTGCGCGGCGGTGTTCAAGGGCAGCACGTAGTTCTGCGCCAGCACGCCGATGACATCGTCGCCGCTGACGGCAACCCAGCAATCGGCATCGCGGCCATGGAAGTCCGGCCAGCGCTGTTCCAGCTGCGCCACCGTGTTGGGATAGCCGAGCTGCGCGAAGAGCCGGGCCAGCGCCGGGAGATCGGCGATGCCGGCTTGACGAACGGTGGCCATCAGAATGCGTGGCGCAGGCCGATGTTCACCTCGCGCGTACCCGCCACCGCGCCCGCCTGCGTTGCCGCCGGCAGCGTGGCGTTGTAGGTGTGGTAGCTGGCGCCATTCCGGTTGCTCACGCGCGCGGCCGACACGTAGGCGATGGTGCGCTTCGAGAGGTCATGGGTCCAGGTGACCGCGACCTGGTGCGCATCCTTGTTCGCGCCGCTCTTGTCGTCCTTGCGGATGTAGCTGGCCAGGAACGTGCTGGCGCCGACGGGGACCGATGCGCCAAGCAGGAAATCGCGGTTGTCGATGCTGCCGGTGCCCTTGTTGTTGCCGTAGATGGCGATCGCCTTGACGACCCTGAAGTCGTAGCTGCCGCCGGCCACGTAGTTGACGGCCTTGTCGCTGGCGGCGGCGTTATCGAGCCGGTTGTAGCCGGCGCGGATCACCACGGGGCCGCGCACCCACGTCACCGAGCCGCCAATGTCGCGCGAAGCGGTGCTCTTGCCGGGTACTTCGCCGGCGCCGTACAGCACGTCGGCGGTCAGGCCGTTGATGGTCGGCGTGGTGTACTTGATGGAATTGTTGACGCGCTTGCCGTTGGTGGCGAAGAAGTTGCTGCCGGCGCCGGCGAAGCCGTCATCCATCGGTTCCATGAGTTTCCATGCCAGGTACTCGGGGCCGTACTGCCGGCCGATCGTGATCGCGCCCAGCGTGCTGCTCCGGAGGCCGACGAAGGCTTGGCGCCCGAACAGCAGGCCGCCCTGGTCGGATGCGCCCGTGTCGGCCAGGATGCCCGACTCGATCGTGAAGATCGCCGACAGCCCGCCGCCCAGGTCCTCCGTGCCGCGAAACCCGATCCGGCTGCCTTGCAGCGTGCCGCTCTGCACCTTGGTGTCGTTGCCGTCGAAGCCCGCGCTGCCCGGCGTGGCGCCGGAAACGTTCACGAGGCTGAGGTCGAGCACACCGTAGATGCCCACGTTCGATTGCGCCAATGCGGCGCCTGCGCAGCCTGCGCAGAGAGCGGCGGCCAGGACTTGTTTTTTCATTTCATCGATCCCTAGTGATGGTGGAGAAGTAACCGGAACCGCAGCTTAATAAGCCATTGTGACAACGTAGTGACGTCTAGATGACTAGATAAAAATTTCCGTTTTCAATGCAGACGTCTAGATGTCATTGTGCAGTCACAAAGGGCCGATAAGATGGCCGCAACTGTCAAAACCGTTCCACTCACCGGAGTCGCCGATGCCTGTCCCCCGTATCCGTAGCGCGCTTGCCGCCTTGCTGTCGATCGCCTGCCTGCAGTCCCACGCCGCCACCACGCTGACTGTCTACACCGCGCTGGAAGCCGACCAGCTGAAGGCCTACCAGGCGGCGTTCGAAGCCGGGAACCCCGACATCAAGCTGAAATGGGTGCGCGATTCGACCGGCATCATCACCGCCCGCCTGCTGGCCGAGAAGGCCGCGCCGCAGGCCGACGCGGTGCTGGGCGTGGCCGCCACCTCGCTGCTGCTGCTGGACAGGGAAGGCATGCTGCAGCCCTATGCGCCGAAGGGTGTCGACAAGCTGTCGCCGCGCTACGTCGACACTGCACGGCCGCCGGCCTGGGTGGGGATGGACGTGTGGGGCGCGGCGATCTGCTTCAACACGGTGGAAGCGGCCAGGCTGGGCCTGAAGAAGCCGGAATCCTGGAAGGACCTGCTCAAGCCCGAATACAAGGGCCGGATCGCGATGCCGCATCCCGCCTCCAGCGGCACCGGCTATTTCGACGTCACGGCCTGGCTGGCGCTGTTCGGCGAGAAGGAGGGCTGGGCATACATGGACGGGCTGCACGAGAACATCGCCCAGTACACGCATTCCGGCTCGAAGCCCTGCAAGCAGGCGGCGGCCGGCGAATTCCCGATCGGGATCGCCTTCGAATACCGCGCTGCCAAGCTGAAGGAAGGCGGCGCGCCGCTCGACGTGGTGCTGCCGAAGGAAGGCCTGGGCTGGGACGTGGAAGGTACCGCCATCCTCAAGGCCAGCAAGAACCAGGCGGCCGCGCGCAGGCTGGCCGACTGGGCGGCCTCGCGCGGCGCCAACGAGCTGTATGCGAAGAACTTCGCCATCGTCGCCTATCCGGGCGTGGCCAAGCCGCATCCGGCGATTCCGGCCAATTACGAAACGCTGCTGGTCAGGCAGGACCTGCGCTGGTCGTCGCGCGAACGCGACCGCATCCTGGCCGAGTGGACCCGGCGCTACGACGGCAAGGCCGAACCCAAGTAAAGAGCGTGCGATGAAACAGACCGACCTCCTGCTGGCCGATGCTGAAACGGCCGCGCCGCCAGCCGGCTGGCTGCATATCGACGGCGTCAGCAAGCGCTTCGGCGACGCCGTGGTGCTGGACCGTATCGACCTGCCGGTGCGGCGCGGCGAGTTCCTGTGCCTGCTCGGCCCTTCCGGCTGCGGCAAGACCACGCTGCTGCGCGTGATCGCCGGGCTGGAAGCGCAGGACGGCGGCACCGTGGTGATGGGCGGCCGCGATATCGGCGCGCTGCCGCCCGCGCAGCGCGACTACGGCATCGTGTTCCAGTCCTATGCGCTGTTCCCCAACCTGACGGTGGCGCAGAACGTGGCCTATGGCCTGAAGCTGCCGCGCCGGGAACGCGCCGCGCGTGTCGAGCAGCTGCTGCAGATGGTGGAGCTCGATGGCCGGCAGGAGCAGTATCCGGCGCAGCTTTCCGGCGGCCAGCAGCAGCGCGTGGCACTGGCGCGGGCCATGGCAACGTCGCCCAGCCTGCTGCTCCTGGACGAACCCTTGTCGGCGCTCGATGCCCGCGTGCGCGACAGCCTGCGCCAGGAATTGAAGGCCTTGCAGCGCCGCCTCGGCGTGACCGCCATCATGGTCACGCACGACCAGGAAGAAGCGCTGGCGCTTGCCGACACGATCGCCGTGATGTCCGCCGGCCGCATCGAGCAGGTGGGTACGCCGGAACAGGTCTACCGCGAGCCGGCCAGCCGTTTCGTCGCCGGGTTCATCGGCTGCGCCAACTGGCTGCCGGTGCGGCAGGATGAGGAAGGCGTGGTTCGTTCGGGCGACCTGTCGTTCGGCCGCAGCCTGCCGACCGGGGTGCCTGTCGCGACGGCATTCTGCCGCCCGGAGGATATCCGGGTCGAGCCGCACTGGTCGGCCGGTGGCAGCATGACGATGGCCATCGTCGAGCGGGTGGACTTCCTTGGCGGCGTGCGCCGCGCCGTGCTGTCGCTGGCGGCCGACCGCGATGCCCTGCTGACGGTGGACGTGTCGCGCAACGATCCAGGCTACCCGCTGCTGGTGCCGGGCGGGCGTGTGCCGGTATCGATCGCGCCGCACGCGGTGCGCTACTTCATCGATGGTGCGGCATGAACGGCCGCTCCTTGCTGCCTGCGCTGCTGCCGGCGCTTCCGCGCGGCGGCGTGATTCCGGGACTGCGCGGCGCGGCGATGCCAGGCGTGCGCGGTGCCGGCGACCGCTTCGCTGCGCTGCTGCAATGGCTGTGCCTTGCCGTGCTGCTGGCGTTTCTCGTGCTGCCGCTGCTGGCGATTCTCACGAGGGCCGGTATCGCGGATATCGCGCGCACGGTGGCCGAACCGCGCATCCAGGCCGCCGCGTGGAACAGCCTGACGATCGCGGTGGCGACGCTGGCGCTGGTGCTTCCCGCCGCGTTCGTGGTGGCATTCGCGCTGACCCGCTCGCGCATCGCCGGCAAGCCGGTGCTGCGCCTGGTCTGCCTGGCGCCGCTGCTGGCACCGTCGCTGATGCCGGCCATCTCGCTGGTCTACCTGTTCGGCAACCAGGGATTGCTGAAGGGCTGGCTGGCCGTTCTACCTGCCGGTGCCAGCATCTACGGGCCGCTCGGCATCGTGCTGGGCGAAGCCTTCTACACATTTCCCCACGCGCTGCTGGTGCTGACCGCGGCGCTGTCGGTGGCCGATGCGCGGCTCTACGAGGCCGCCGAAACGCTGGGCGCCGGCAGGCTGCGGCGCTTCATCACGATCACGCTGCCCAATGCCCGCTATGGCCTGGTATCGGCCGCCACGCTGGTACTGACCATGGCCGCCACGGATTTCGGCGTGCCCAAGGTGATCGGCGGCCAGACCAGCGTGCTGGCGCTGGAAGCCTACAAGCAGGTGATCGGCCAACATGACTTCGGGCGCGGCGCCGTCATTGGCCTGCTGTTGCTGCTGCCGGCGCTGGCCAGCTTCGCCATCCAGCGGCGCGTGGCCCGGCGCGCACAGGCCGGCATGACGGGACGCTCCGTGCAGTATCACGCCAGGCCGCACGCCGGGCGCGACATGCTGCTGTCGCTGGCCTGCGGCGCGGTCGCCGTGTTCCTGCTGGCGCTGGCCGGCGCGGCGGTGGCCGCCGCTTTCATCAAGCTGTGGCCGTACGACATGAGCCTGACGCTGGCGCACTTCGATTTCGAGCACCAGGATGGCGGCGGCTGGGACGCCTTCCGCAACAGCTTCGTGCTGTCCGGCGCCAGCGCACTCGCCGGCACGCTGCTGGTATTCGTCAACGCCTACCTGCTGGAAAAGCAGCCGGTGGCGCCCGGCGCGGCCCTGCTGGTGCGCGCCATCGCCGTCGTCCCGATGGCGGTGCCGGGCATGGTGCTGGGGCTGGGCTATGCCATGTTCTTCAGCCATCCCGCCAATCCGCTGCATGGCCTGTACGGCGGCATGACGCTGATGGCGGCGTCGTGCGTCTGCCACTTCTATACCACCGCCCACATGACGCTGACCACGTCGCTGCGCCAGATCGACGGCGAGATCGAAGCCGCGTCGCGCAGCCTGGGGCAGGGCTGGTGGGTGTGCTGCCTGCGGGTCACGCTGCCCATCGTGCTGCCGTCGCTGCTGAACGTTTTCCGCTACCTGTTCGTTTCCAGCATGACCACCGTCAGCTGCGTGATCTTCCTCTACAGCCCCGAGACCGAACTGGCCTCGCTGGCCGTGCTCAACATGGACGATGCGGGCGATACCGCCGCCGCCGCCGCGATGGCCACGCTGATCGTCGCCTGTTCCGGCGCGGTCTCGCTGCTGCTGAACACCGTCGGCTGGTACTGCGGGCACCGCCTGCAACGCTGGCGCGCCAACTGATTTTTTCACCTCTCTCGACTACACCATGCAAGCACCACTGCTCCTGACTCCCGGCCCCCTGACCACCACCGCCCGTACGAAGAACGCCATGCAATACGACTGGGGATCGTGGGACGGCGACTTCAACGCGCTGACCGCGCGCATCGGCCGCCGCCTGGTCGGCATCATCGACGGCGGCGACGACTATGTTTGCGTGCCGCTGCAGGGCTCCGGTACCTTTGCCGTGGAAGCGGCCATCGGTACCCTGGTGCCGCGTGACGGCAAGCTGCTGGTGCTGGCGAACGGCGCCTACGGCAAGCGGATGGCTCAGCTGGCCGCTGTCATGGGCCGCCGCGTCGAGGTGGAGGATTTCGGCGAGACGTCCGCCGTCGATCCGGCCGTCGTGCGCGCACGGCTGGCCGCCGATCCGCACATCACCCACGTCGGCGTGATCCACTGCGAAACCAGCACCGGCATTCTCAATCCGCTGCCGGCCATCGCCGCCGAGGTGGCTGCGGCCGGCCGCGCGCTGGTGATCGACGCCATGAGTGCCTTCGGCGCCTTGCCGCTGTCGTGCCGCGAGCTGGCGTTCGAGGCGGTTATCGGCTCCAGCAACAAGTGCCTGGAAGGCGTGCCGGGCATGGGCTTCGTGCTGGTGCGCCGCGCCGCACTCGAGCAGGCAGAGGGCCGCGCGCATTCGCTGTCGCTGGACCTGCACGACCAGTGGCGCTACATGCACCGTACCGGCCAGTGGCGCTACACGCCGCCGACCCACGTGGTGGCCGCGTTCGATTGCGCGCTGGACCAGTATGAAGAGCAGGGCGGCCAGCCCGCGCGGCTGGCCCGCTACAGCGCCAACTGCAAGGCGCTCGTCGAAGGACTGGCGGCCATCGGCCTGCGCTCCTTCCTGCCGGCCGACGTGCAGGCGCCCATCATCGTCACCGTGTATGCGCCGGATCACCCGAACTGGAACTTCGGCGAGTTCTATCGCCGCGTCAAGGAACACGGCGTGATCCTGTACCCCGGCAAGCTGACCGCGGTGGAAACGTTCCGTGTCGGCTGCATCGGCGCCATCGAAGCCGCCGATATCGAGCGCGCGGTCGCCGCGGTGGCCACCGTGCTGGGCGAAATGGGCATCTCGCGGCCGCGCCGCGCGGCGCCCTGCGAAGGTGGAGTGCAGGCCGTCATCTTCGACTGGGCCGGCACAATGGTGGATTTCGGCTCCTTCGCACCGACCCAGGTGCTCATCGACGCGTTCGAAGGCTTCGGCGTGCGCATCTCGCTGGCCGAAGCGCGCGTGCCGATGGGCCTGGCCAAGTGGGACCATATCCAGGCGCTCGGCCGCCAGGACGGCGTGGCCCAGCGCTGGCAGCAGCGCTTCGGCGCACCGATGACGGACAGCGACGTCGACACGCTGTACAGCGCCTTCCTGCCGCTGCAGGTCGAGCGCGTCGGCCAGTACTCGGCACCGATCGCCGGCGCGGTGGATGTGCTGGCGGCGTTGCGGGCGCGCGGCGTGAAGATCGGCTCGTGCACCGGCTATCCGCGCGTGGTGGTGGACAGGCTGCTGCCCAGGGCCGCCGCCGACGGACTGGTGGTCGATCACGTGGTCGCCACCGACGACCTGCCGGCCGGTGGCCGCCCGGGGCCATGGATGGCGCTGGACAACGTGGTGGCGCTGGGCGTGACCGACGTGCGGGCCTGCGTGAAAGTGGACGACACCGTGCCTGGCATCGCGGAAGGCCTGGCGGCAGGCATGTGGACGGTGGGTGTCGCGCTGTCGGGCAACGAAGTCGGCCTGGCGGAGCAGGAGTTGGCCGCCCTGCCGGGGGAGGAACGCGAACGGCGCTTCGATGCGGCGGCCGCCACGCTGCGGGCGGCCGGCGCCCATTACGTTATCGGCACGATTGCCGACCTGCCGGAAGTGATCGCGCGGATCGACGCCCGGCTGGCACGGGGCGAGCGGCCTTGACCGCCGCGATGGCCGCCACCGCGCCCATGGCAAATATGCGACAATCGCCGCGGTGTATTTTCGCCCGATGGAGTGCTGCTGAATGTCCGAAAATTTGATCGTTCGCCAGGCCGGCACCACCGTCTGGAAGCAGATCCAGGAGTCGCTGGGCAGCGATATCCTCGCTGGCCGCCTGCTGGGCCGTCTGCCGAACGAAATCGAGCTGGCCGAGCGCTTCGCCGTCAACCGCCATACGGTGCGGCAGGCGGTCAAGGCGCTGGTCGAGCAGGGCATGGTGGAAGTGGTGCACGGCCGCGGCACCTTCGTGCGCGAGGATTTCCTCGACTACCGGATCGGCCGGCGCACCCGGCTTGCGCATAGCGTCGTCAAGGCGCGCCGCGTCGGCAAGAGCGAGATCCTCGGCTGGGAAAGCGTGCGCCCGCCGGCCGACATCGCCGCGCTGCTGGAACTCTCCTCGCGTGCGAAAACGCTGGCCATCGATTCGCTGGACGTGGTGGACGGCAAGGTGATCGGCGTGTGCACGCAATACTTCCCGCTGCCGCGCTTCGAAGGCTTCGGCGAGGCTTACCGGGAAGCCGGCAAGACCCACGTCGCGCTGGCGCGGTTCGGCATCACGCAGTTCCAGCGCAAACTGAGCCGCATCACGGCGCGCATGCCGGGCAACGAGGTGGCGCAGCAGCTCGGCCAGCCGGCCTCCCTGCCGATCCTGTACGTGGAAACCGTCTACGTCGACCAGGATGGCAAGCCGTTCGAATACGGCATCTCCAGCTTCAGCAGCGCCGCCGTCCAGCTGGTGATCGAGCCTGATTGACGGCCGGTCGGGCCGGTCGGTTTCCCCAAAGCGCGCTTCGCCGCCTCCGCCTCCCCCATTTTTTCTGGCTCGGCCTATTCCTTTGGATGGCTGGACCGCCGCTCCCGCAGCTCCGACAATGACCGCATTGGCAATCGCGGCGCAAGCCAATCGAACCAGCGGCAAACGCAAGCCACCGGGCAGGCAGCCGCACACCAGAACAGGGACCACACAGATGACAACCGAAGACAAGAACATCGACCAGAAACGCCGGCACATCCTCCTCGCCGGCGGCAGCGCGGCGGCATTGCCGCTGGCCTGGATGAGCACCATCGCACCCGCGCACGCCGCGGCGGGTGCGCAACCCACCACGAAAGGAAAATCGCGCATGGCTACGAGCACTGTCACCACCAAGGATGGCGTGGAGATCTTCTACAAGGACTGGGGCAGCGGCACGCCGATCGTGTTCTCGCATGGCTGGCCGCTCAGTTCCGACGACTGGGATGCGCAGATGATGTTCTTCGTGGCGCAGGGCTTCCGCGTCGTCGCTCACGACCGCCGCGGCCATGGCCGTTCGAGCCAGGTCGCCACGGGCCACGACATGGATCACTATGCCGACGACCTGGCCGCCGTGGTCAAGCACCTGGACCTGAAGGGCGCGATCCACGTCGGCCACTCCACCGGCGGTGGCGAAGTGGTGCGCTATCTGGCGCGCCATGGCGAGTCGCGTGCCGCCAAGGCGGTGCTGATCGCCGCGGTGCCGCCACTGATGGTCAAGTCGGCCTCCAACCCGGGCGGCCTGCCGAAGGACGTGTTCGACGGCATCCAGCAGCAGGTCGCCACGAACCGTGCGCAGTTCTACCGCGACCTGCCATCCGGCCCGTTCTACGGCTTCAACCGGCCGGGCGTGAAGCCGCAGGAAGGCGTGATCCAGAACTGGTGGCGGCAGGGCATGATGGGCGGCGCCAAGGCGCACTACGACGGCGTGGTGGCGTTCTCGCAGACCGATTTCACCGAAGACCTGAAGAAGATCTCGCTGCCCGTGCTGGTGCAGCACGGCGACGATGACCAGATCGTGCCTTACGCCGATTCCGGTCCGCTGTCCGCCAAGCTGCTGAAGAACGGCACCCTGAAGACCTACAAGGGCTACCCGCACGGCATGCCGACCACGCATGCGGACGTGATCAACGCGGACATCCTCGCCTTCATCAAGGGTTGAGCCATCGGCACCGGGCAACCGTTCATCGGACCTGGTCGACAAGCACCGCAGGGATCAATCGCTTTCAGCATGAATTATGTTTAATTATTCGCCGCGGTGATGATGGCTATCCGAACAATCAATTGGCAAGCCGGTCGATAAAATGAAATGATGCACCTGTCTCCTCCAACTCTTCACAGAATTGGATTTTGGCCGGCGCGATGCGCCGGCCATTTTTTTTGTGCGTCCGGCGCAGGTAGCGGAAATCCGAATATCGCGTTGACCGGCCGATCGGCTGGCTGTCGAATGCGCACTGGCCGGGACCCCTCGCCTGCGCACGGCAGGCGGGAGAACGAATGCCGAAAACACGCCGAAAAGACGCCGAATACTTGAATCGCTTTCAATCATTCACCGCGGTGATGAGCACTATCCCAACAATCAATTGGCATGCCTGCCGCGAAAATGGGATGATTCATCTGTCTCCTCCAACTCTCTACAGAATTGGATTCAAGCCGGCCGATAAGCCGGCTTTTTTTTATCCGCGTTTTTTGAAAAGCAGGGCGCCGGATTCCACCATGGCGCCCCGCCACTATTCACAGCCCCAGGTCGCTCAAGCCGGGATGATCGTCCGGCCGCCGGCCCTGTGGCCAGCGGAACTTGCGATCCTCTTCCCTGATCGGCAGGTCGTTGATGCAGGCGAAGCGCCGCGCCATCAGCCCGTGCTCGTCGAACTCCCAGTTCTCGTTGCCATATGAACGGAACCAGTTGCCCGAATCGTCGCGCCACTCATAGGCATAGCGCACGGCGATCCGGTTGCCCTCGAATGCCCACAGTTCCTTGATCAGCCGGTATTCCAGCTCCCGGGCCCATTTGCGGGACAGCATCTGCACGATCTCTTCCCGCCCGTTGACGAATTCGGCGCGGTTGCGCCATTTGCTGTCCGGCGTATAGGCCAGGCTCACCCGCAGGGGATCGCGCGCGTTCCATCCGTCTTCGGCGAGCCGCACTTTGCGGATGGCGCTGTCGCGGGTGAAGGGGGGCAGGGGTGGGCGGGGTTCGATATCGACAGCCATGGCAATCTCCAGGATGAGGTTTAGGGTGCAAAGTTCGAGGTGCAAAGTTCAAGGTTCAAGGTTCGAAGCGAAGTTCAGATTTCCAGCACGAGCCGGCCCGGCGCGGCAGCCCACGAGACACAGGTGCACATGCCGGCACCACGCATCGCGGGCGTCAGGCAGACATCCCGGTGCAACGGCGTTCCCGCCAGCACCGGGGTATAGCAGTTGCCGCATTCGCCGCGCCGGCAGTCGTACGACACGAAGGCATCGGCGGCGATCAGCGCATCCAGGATCGGAGTGCCCGGTGCCACTTCCACGGTGATGCCCGACAGCGCCAGCTCCACCGTCAGCGGTCCATCGGACATTTCGGCGCGGCTGCCGAAGCTTTCGTAGCGTAGCGCATCTTGCGGCCAGCCTTGGCGGCGGCCGGCATCGGCGAGTGCCTGCAGCAGCGCGACCGGTCCGCAGGCATACACACTGTCGCCTTCCGCGAAAGCGCCGAGCAGGGCATCGAGATCGGCCAGTCCGGACCCCTGCGACAGGTGGGTGATCACCTCGCCTCCCGGGATGGCGCGCAGCTCGTCGAGCAAGAACAGGTCGGCTTGGGTGCGTGCGAGGTAGTGCAGCGTGAAGGCCGCGCCCTGCATGCTCAACGTATGGGCCATCGACACCAGCGGCGTGATGCCGATGCCGCCCGCGACCAGCAGCACGCGCGCCCCGGGTACATGGGCGGAACCTAAGGGGAAGCTGCTGCATGGCCCGGCCACATCGATCGCACTGCCGGCGTGGAATTCATCGTGCAGGCATACCGACCCGCCACACCCGCGAGGCTCGCGCTGCACGGCAATCCGGTAGACCTCCGCATCGCCCGGCTGGCCGACCAGCGAATAGCGGTTCTCGAAACGGCGGCCATCGGCCGAAGCGAACGACAGCACCACATGGTCGCCCGCGCGCCATGCCGGCAGCGACTGGCCGTCCGCGCGGCGCAGGTGGAACTCCCTGACCCTGGCGCCGTGCGTAATCACGTTCGCGATCACGCAGTTCATGGCGTGTTCCCCGTATCCGGTTCCGCATGCCGCACGGCGGGATTGAACGGCGAGGCATCGAGGTATTCCCATTCCATCGCATGGGGCAGGTCGCGCAGGATCCATTGTTGCACCTTGAATTCCCAGTAGCGCCGCGTGCCGCCCGTTTCGCCGTGCGGATCGTCCTGGTTCCACAGCACGGCCGCGGTGCCGGTCAGCTGCAGCACCTGGCCATGCGTGAAATCCAGGATGCAGAGGCCGGCGCGGCCGTCCGCCGCGATATTGCCGAGGGTGTTGAACAGGCTGTTGCCGTGGTAGTCGGGGATGCGTAGCGTGGTGTCGTCCACCAGTTCGACGAAGCCCGGCTGGCCGCCGCGGTGGGATGCGTCGGCGCCGGCACGGTCATGGCGGCTGGCCACGAAGAGCGTGTCCGCCCTGGTGGCGATCTCCGCCACCGCGCCGCGCAGCACCGTGCCATGCGCGGCCTGCACCGGCAGCTTTGATTCGCCAATCTGGCGCAGGTGGCGGCGCTGGATGTATTTCGGGCAGTTCGGGTAAGCCTCGCGGATCGCCACGCCGGCGCCGAGCGAGTCCAGGCGCTGCACGGTGCCGTTCACGCGATAGCGGCGCCGCGAGCCCAACTCGATGAACAGCATGCCCAGGTCGGCCTGGGCCGCCATGTTTTCCCACAGCGGGTCGGCCAGGTCGCGGTCCTTGTACGGCACGTCGATGGCGATCGCATGGCCATCGTCCGTATGCAGGAAGCCCGGCTTGCCGAATACCACGGAAGCCCAGACGGCACCCCGTGCATCCGTGCTGGCCAGTACCGCCATGGACTGCTTCGCGATGAACGGGCGGGCGCCGCCGATCACGCTGTCCGACAGCCCTGCGATGTTGCGGTCGGCGATGGCAGTTTCGCCGGCCAGCACCTGCATCCTGCGCTCGCCGTCGTGGAAGGCGGTGGTCTCGTTCATGGTCTTCTCCTGGTCATGCCGGGGTGCTCTCCGCATTTTCTCTCCAATTGTGTAGAGCTGCGGTGGGAATCCGGCTTATCGATTGCTGGTGACACTATTCTGCGAAATAATGGGCTCTGCCGGAATGGCCATTCGACGCAACACATTATTTCGCGGGGAGAAATGCATGGACCAGGTCCACTTGATGAATGTGTTCGTGGCCGTCGGCGAGGAAGAAGGCTTCGCCGCGGCGGCGCGCCGCCTCGACCTGTCGCCGGCCGCCGTGACACGCGCCATCGCCGGGCTGGAGGAACAGCTGGGCGTGCGCCTGCTGATGCGCACCACCCGCAACGTGCGGCTCACCGAGGCGGGCCAGCGCTACCTGGACGACTCGCGCAGTATCCTGGCCAGCATCGAGGAAGCCAACGAAGCGGCGGCCGGGGTCAATTCCGCGCCGAAGGGCAACCTGTCGGTGACGGCGTCCGTCCTGTTCGGGAAGATGTTCGTGATGCCGTGCATCCTGCGCTACCTGAACGAGTTTCCCCAGGTGGAGGTTTCGGCCCTGTTCCTGGACCGCGTGGTGAACCTGGTCGACGAAGGCATCGACGTGGCGGTGCGCATCGGCCACCTGCCCGATTCCAGCCTGAAGGCGCTGCGCGTGGGCCAGGTGCGCCGCGTGCTGTGCGCCGCGCCGGACTACCTGGCGCGGCACGGCATGCCGCAGCATCCGGCCGACCTGCTGCGCCACACCATCGTCGCCGCCGCCGGCATCTCGCCGCGGGTGGAATGGAAGTTCGGCGCCGTCGACGACCCCACGCTGGTGCGGCTGCGGCCCCGCCTCACGGTATCGAGCAACGACGCGGCCATCGAGGCCGCCGTTTCCGGCCTGGGCATCTGCCGGCTGCTGTCCTACCAGGTGGCCGAGGACGTCAAGGCGGACAGGCTGCGGATCATCCTTGCCGACTACGAGGAAGCACCGTGGCCGGTGCACCTGGTGCACCGGGAAAGCAAGTTCGGTTCATCCAAGGTGCGCAAGTTCATCGACCTGCTGGCCGAGCACCTGCGGGCGCACCAGCATCTACAATGAGTTTGTCCATGCGACTATTTCGCCTGGCGCAATAATCAATTGAAGCTGGCGTAGTTTCCATGCGTTTTGCGGCTCCCTAGAATGGCCTCATCCGCTGCACACCGCGGCGGGCCAGACCTAGAAGGGAACACCATGAAAGCTGCCATCATCATCCTCTCCGATCCGAAAGCAGGCGAAGAAGCACTGGGCCGCATGTTCAACGGGCTTGCCGCCGCCTACGACTTCAAGCAGAAGGACACGGAAGTCGGCATCTATTTCCAGGGCACGGGCACGCGCTGGCCGGGCGTGCTGGCCAATCCGGCGCACCCGGTGCATGCGCTGTACAAGGAGGTGGAAGACCGGGTGGTGGGCATTTCGTGCGGCTGCGCCGACGTGTTCGGCGCCCGCGAGGAAGCGGAGAAGGCGGGCTTCGACCTGATCACGGACAACAGCGTGCCGGGGACTTCCGGCTTGCCGAGCATTGCGCGCATCGCGGCGGATGGCTACACGGTGTTCATGTTCTAAGGTTCCACTTCGCGGCGCGGCTGCCTGGCCGCGCCGCGCTGCCTGGCGGCTGAAACCCGCCGCTGCGGCACGCTTCCCCCTTCCTGCATTTCCCCTTGCTGCGTTCCCGTTGCACCCTCGGCTCGACCTCGAGGGTGCATCGCGCTGCTGCTTTACTGCTGCTCCACTGCTGCTCCATTCCGGATACGACGAGCGTCCGATCGTCCGGACGCCCGCCTCGGGTTCTGCTTACCTGACGATGAGCGTTACGCGCGCCACGGGGTTCATCCACCGGTAAGTGGTGTGGTCCAGCACACTGTCGCCGTCCGCAGCGCTGCCCACGATGCCACGGTGCACATGCACATATCCCTCTGCCCTGGTATTGGCAAAGCCCGGCGCGCCACGATGGAGGTCCGGTGCATCGTCGAGGAATGGCGGCAGTCCCAGGCCCGGTTGACCGACGCCGGGGGCGCTGGCCTGCGCTTCGTTGTTGGCCTCCGTGCCGGCATCATAGCCATTGAGCGTGTACACATACTTGCCCGGCTTGGTCGGAATCTCGATCGCGTTCAGGGCCGTAAAGGCATCGTTGGTGGGCACCAGCATCGCGAGGATGGACAGGCGGGTGTCGAGAGTGCCCTTGCGAGGGGGAAGCTTCGTCGTGGCGGTGTCTCCTGGCTTGAGCGGGCCGTTGGCGGGGTTCAGCACGGCGACCGAGCCGGCCGGCAGGCGTTCCGCCAGTGGTGCGATGTCGCCGATCTCGGCCAGTGCCTGCAGTTCCGGCGTTGCCGGTTTGCCTTCCGTAAAAGCGGTGTACGTGGCAGGGTGCGCGGCCACCAGGATCGGCGCGAACCAGGTCGCATGCGTGAGGTTGGTGACGCTGACGGTAACGCTGAGCGGGCGGATTCCGGCGGGGGATTTCATGTCCGCTTCGTCCGCGTGCACGGGCACCGCCGCACCCGACGCCGCGAGCGCGCACGCGAGGGTGACGCCTGCACGCAGTGCTGGCTGGCGTGCCGCGGGAGTGGACTGGGCGGTGGTGGAAGAGGCAGGCGCGACGCGTTCACCGAAAGCGAAAAACTTGTTCATGACATTCCTTTGCATGGCAGTGCCGGGGACCGGCGGTTGAGGGAGCTGCTGCTGCCGGCCGCATCCGGATGCGGGAAAACTGCCGACGCAAGTGAATTCGCCGGCACGCACCGAATGGTTACAAGGGAATGCAAATATTTTTTTGAAGGCGCGGTTCGCCCTTCGTTGAGGTCAATGCCGGGTGCTAATGCCGTTCAGATAAGCCCACCCCCAAAGGCAGATTCCGGGGTCAGACCCGCCGGGGTGAAGCAGGGGTTTCGCGAAGCATGCTTCGCGCCTGCGGAACGGTGCTGGCATGCAGGCCAGCACTCCCTCCTGACCCCAGCCCTTCGCCATTGGGGTGAATGCATGCGCTTTCAATGCTTCGGGTAATGCTTAACTTAACGGCATTACCGCCGGGTACGGATTTTCTCGAATGGAGAAGGCGGCCTACCAGGCCAGTACCGCACGGCCGATGAGGGCGCCCACGGCGGTAGGGATCAGGATGCCCAGCAGGTACCAGAACGCCACGAAGCTCGGCGCCAGTTCCGGGCAATGCAGGCAGTACAGCAGCGCCGCCGTGGCGCCCGCCGCGAAGCCGGCAATGGCACCTGCAAGCCGGAGCCGGGTGGGGGCGAGCCCGCGCATCACGTTCAGCATCGCCGCGAAGATCGGCAGTGCCAGCAGCGCAATCAGGAATGGGCAACTGCGCCACGTGCTGCCCCAGAACTGCTGCGCGCGGGTGCCCGTGTCGGCAACGAGCAGCGTGGCCGCGGCGGCGATCGCCATCACGACCAGCGGGGCTGCCAGCAGCCAGGGCAGGCCGCCGAAGCGGGCTCCGGGAATGGCCGCGATGCTGACCGCTCGCAGGCCAGCGGTGGCAAGGGCGGCAACGAAGGCACACTTGAGCCAGAAAAGCGGTGCGCCGGCCCACTGTTCCAGGTGTGGCCTCACGCCCAGCGTGGCCGCCATCAGTACCGCGCTCAGCACCGCGGCCATGGCCACCGGCGTCCACGTGAGCAGGGAAGGGCGCCGGTGCACGGCGCCATCCTTTGCGAGCATCGCTATCAAATCGTCGGTTTGCATTATTTGATCCGTAGTTTTTCCGCAAGCGCCTTCAGGCCCCGGTGCACCGCCACCTTCACGCTGGCTTCCGAGATACGTAGCGCGGTGGCGGTTTCCCGCACCGACCAGCCATCCACCTTGGTGTGCAGGATCGCCGCGCGTTGCTGCTCGGGCAGCAAGGTGAGCACCTTGTTCAAGTCGCGACCGGCATCCGCCGCATCCGATGCCGCGCTGGAAAACAGTTCATGCTCGTCGTCGAGCGGATCGTTGAGCGCATCCTGGCGGGCATGGCGGCGCATCCAGTCTATCAGCTTGTACTTGGTGATCGCATACATCCAGGACGTCAGCGGCGCCGCCGGGTCATAGGTGTGGCGCTGGTTGTGGATCGCCAGCAGCGATTCCTGGACGAGGTCTTCCACCTCATCCGGCCATTTCTGCATGCGCCGCCGCAGGAATGCACGCAGGTGGGTGGCGGCGGTCTGCAGGAACAGGCGGTAAGCGGCATCATTGCCTTCCATTCCCTTCGATATCAGGGCCTTCAAGTGCGTTTCCGTAGTTTGCAGGGCCGCTCGAGGGGACATTCGGTGCACGTTGGTGTGGCTATGAAAGGGAAGGCGAATGCGCATCCTCTGGTTTGCAGGAGGATGATAACTTAATTGCAACTTCGGTAATAGCCGCGGCTTGGCCCTATAAGCGCAAAGTTGCGCGCTTGGCTGATCGGCTGGATGGCAATGGCTACTCCGGGTCCCTGCGTTACGCCGCTTGTCGCCGCGCTGGCGAACCAGATAATGCGCGAGCGGGGTTCTTGCATAAAGCGCATCTCTTTATGGCAAGGGTAGCGAAATGAATGCGGGGGTATTGCAGAGTCGAATCGGCTTTGCTATAGTTCTGTCCCTCGCAGCGAACAACGACGCAGCGAGCGGTGGAAAGCGCAGGGATGGATACTGAGGCTGGAAACTGAGGGGTTGACGAGATGCACGAAACACCTGATAATCTCGCTTCTCTGCTGCTGACAAACACAACGATTTGTCGACGGATAGAACGAAAGTTCACCCGATCCGCAGCAAGCCTTCAAGGGCAGAATTCTTTAACAATCAACAGTCGATAAGTGTGGGCGTTTGATGTGATGTGCCCTGAACTTCGGTTCAGATAGCTCAAAATATATAGCATCAAACGCTTACACAAGTAATAAACGTGACTATCTAACGATAGTTCGTCAGTTATTTGAGTAAGTGACCTCCGATAGCAGTATCGGAAAAACAGAGATTAAACTGAAGAGTTTGATCCTGGCTCAGATTGAACGCTGGCGGCATGCTTTACACATGCAAGTCGAACGGCAGCGCGGGCTTCGGCCTGGCGGCGAGTGGCGAACGGGTGAGTAATATATCGGAACGTGCCCAAGAGTGGGGGATAACGTAGCGAAAGTTACGCTAATACCGCATACGATCCAAGGATGAAAGCAGGGGACCGCAAGGCCTTGTGCTCCTGGAGCGGCCGATATCTGATTAGCTAGTTGGTGAGGTAAAGGCTCACCAAGGCGACGATCAGTAGCTGGTCTGAGAGGACGACCAGCCACACTGGAACTGAGACACGGTCCAGACTCCTACGGGAGGCAGCAGTGGGGAATTTTGGACAATGGGGGCAACCCTGATCCAGCAATGCCGCGTGAGTGAAGAAGGCCTTCGGGTTGTAAAGCTCTTTTGTCAGGGAAGAAAAGGGTACGGCTAATATCCGTGCCTCATGACGGTACCTGAAGAATAAGCACCGGCTAACTACGTGCCAGCAGCCGCGGTAATACGTAGGGTGCAAGCGTTAATCGGAATTACTGGGCGTAAAGCGTGCGCAGGCGGTTTTGTAAGTCTGTCGTGAAATCCCCGGGCTTAACCTGGGAATGGCGATGGAGACTGCAAGGCTAGAGTTTGGCAGAGGGGGGTAGAATTCCACGTGTAGCAGTGAAATGCGTAGAGATGTGGAGGAACACCGATGGCGAAGGCAGCCCCCTGGGTCAAGACTGACGCTCATGCACGAAAGCGTGGGGAGCAAACAGGATTAGATACCCTGGTAGTCCACGCCCTAAACGATGTCTACTAGTTGTTGGGTCTTAATTGACTTAGTAACGCAGCTAACGCGTGAAGTAGACCGCCTGGGGAGTACGGTCGCAAGATTAAAACTCAAAGGAATTGACGGGGACCCGCACAAGCGGTGGATGATGTGGATTAATTCGATGCAACGCGAAAAACCTTACCTACCCTTGACATGTCAGGAACCTCGGAGAGATCTGAGGGTGCCCGAAAGGGAACCTGAACACAGGTGCTGCATGGCTGTCGTCAGCTCGTGTCGTGAGATGTTGGGTTAAGTCCCGCAACGAGCGCAACCCTTGTCATTAGTTGCTACGAAAGGGCACTCTAATGAGACTGCCGGTGACAAACCGGAGGAAGGTGGGGATGACGTCAAGTCCTCATGGCCCTTATGGGTAGGGCTTCACACGTCATACAATGGTACATACAGAGGGCCGCCAACCCGCGAGGGGGAGCTAATCCCAGAAAGTGTATCGTAGTCCGGATTGTAGTCTGCAACTCGACTGCATGAAGTTGGAATCGCTAGTAATCGCGGATCAGCATGTCGCGGTGAATACGTTCCCGGGTCTTGTACACACCGCCCGTCACACCATGGGAGCGGGTTTTACCAGAAGTAGGTAGCTTAACCGCAAGGAGGGCGCTTACCACGGTAGGATTCGTGACTGGGGTGAAGTCGTAACAAGGTAGCCGTATCGGAAGGTGCGGCTGGATCACCTCCTTTCTAGAGTCGGCACTGATCGCAAGATCGTGCATCAAACGCTCACACTTATCGGCTGTTGTTAGAGAAACAGTAGAAGCGCGCGGGTCTGTAGCTCAGCTGGTTAGAGCACCGTGTTGATAACGCGGGGGTCGTTGGTTCGAGCCCAACCAGACCCACCACGAACACGGGGGATTAGCTCAGCTGGGAGAGCACCTGCTTTGCAAGCAGGGGGTCGTCGGTTCGATCCCGTCATCCTCCACCATCGCTTCTGTTAAGAAATCAAATCTAAGCCCTGCGGTTTAAATTTGATCTTTTAGAGATCACTGCTGTTTCGTTCTTTAACAATCTGGAAGAAGTAAAGTTTTATTAAGCGTATTCAGCAATGAATACACTTAGGGTAGTGTTCCGAAAGGAACGCATACAAAAACTCATCAAACACAGTAGTAAATGCTTGTGCTATAGCCGTCAAGGTTATAGGGACAAGTGAATAAGTGCACATGGTGGATGCCTTGGCGATTACAGGCGATGAAGGACGTAGAAGTCTGCGATAAGCTTCGGGGAGCTGACAAACGAGCATTGATCCGAAGATTTCCGAATGGGGAAACCCGGCCTTATAGGTCATCACTCACTGAATACATAGGTGTGTGAAGCGAACGCGGCGAACTGAAACATCTAAGTAGCTGCAGGAAAAGAAATCAACCGAGATTCCCAAAGTAGTGGCGAGCGAAATGGGAAGAGCCTGCATATGATAGTCGGACTGGTAGTGGAAGCCTCTGGAAATAGGCGCCATAGTGGGTGATAGCCCCGTACGCGAAATCAGACCGGTGGTACTAAGTATGCGACAAGTAGGGCGGGACACGAGAAATCCTGTCTGAATATGGGGGGACCATCCTCCAAGGCTAAATACTCGTAATCGACCGATAGTGAACCAGTACCGTGAGGGAAAGGCGAAAAGAACCCCGGGAGGGGAGTGAAATAGATCCTGAAACCGTGTGCATACAAACAGTCGGAGCGGACTTGTTCCGTGACGGCGTACCTTTTGTATAATGGGTCAGCGACTTACATTCAGTAGCGAGGTTAACCGAATAGGGGAGCCGCAGAGAAATCGAGTCCGAACAGGGCGCTAGTTGCTGGGTGTAGACCCGAAACCAAGTGATCTATCCATGGCCAGGTTGAAGGTGCGGTAACACGCACTGGAGGACCGAACCCACTAATGTTGAAAAATTAGGGGATGAGCTGTGGATAGGGGTGAAAGGCTAAACAAACTTGGAAATAGCTGGTTCTCTCCGAAAACTATTTAGGTAGTGCCTCAAGTATCACCATCGGGGGTAGAGCACTGTTATGGCTAGGGGGTCATCGCGACTTACCAAACCATTGCAAACTCCGAATACCGATGAGTGCGAGCTTGGGAGACAGACATCGGGTGCTAACGTCCGGTGTCAAGAGGGAAACAACCCAGACCGCCAGCTAAGGTCCCAAAGATTGGCTAAGTGGAAAACGAAGTGGGAAGGCTAAAACAGTCAGGATGTTGGCTTAGAAGCAGCCATCATTTAAAGAAAGCGTAATAGCTCACTGATCGAGTCGTCCTGCGCGGAAGATGTAACGGGGCTAAGCCAGTCACCGAAGCTGCGGATATTTTTCCTGTAATTTATTACGGGATCGATATGGTAGGAGAGCGTTCTGTAAGCCTGCGAAGGTGTCTTGTAAAGGATGCTGGAGGTATCAGAAGTGCGAATGCTGACATGAGTAGCGATAATGCGGGTGAAAAGCCCGCACGCCGTAAGCCCAAGGTTTCCTGTTCAACGTTCATCGGAGCAGGGTGAGTCGGCCCCTAAGGCGAGGCAGAGATGCGTAGCTGATGGGAAGCAGGTTAATATTCCTGCACCGTCGTATGATGCGATGGGGGGACGGATCGCGGAAGGTTGTCTGACTGTTGGAATAGTCAGTTTCTGGTTCATAGAAGGTGCTTAGGCAAATCCGGGCACATAATTCAAGGGACTGGGACGAGCGCCCATGTGGTGCGAAGCAATCGGAAGTGGTTCCAAGAAAAGCCTCTAAGCTTCAGTCATACGAGACCGTACCGCAAACCGACACAGGTGGGCGAGATGAGTATTCTAAGGCGCTTGAGAGAACTCGGGAGAAGGAACTCGGCAAATTGGTACCGTAACTTCGGGAAAAGGTACGCCCCAGTAGCTTGACTGCTTTACTGCAGAAGGGTGACAGGGTTGCAATAAAATGGTGGCTGCGACTGTTTAATAAAAACACAGCACTCTGCAAACACGAAAGTGGACGTATAGGGTGTGACGCCTGCCCGGTGCTGGAAGATTAAATGATGGGGTGCAAGCTCTTGATTGAAGTCCCAGTAAACGGCGGCCGTAACTATAACGGTCCTAAGGTAGCGAAATTCCTTGTCGGGTAAGTTCCGACCTGCACGAATGGCGTAACGATGGCCACACTGTCTCCTCCCGAGACTCAGCGAAGTTGAAGTGTTTGTGATGATGCAATCTACCCGCGGCTAGACGGAAAGACCCCATGAACCTTTACTGTAGCTTTGCATTGGACTTTGAACCAATCTGTGTAGGATAGGTGGGAGGCTTTGAAGCGGGGACGCCAGTTCTCGTGGAGCCAACCTTGAAATACCACCCTGGTTTGTTTGAGGTTCTAACCTTGGTCCGTTATCCGGATCGGGGACAGTGCATGGTAGGCAGTTTGACTGGGGCGGTCTCCTCCTAAAGTGTAACGGAGGAGTTCGAAGGTACGCTAGGTACGGTCGGACATCGTGCTAATAGTGCAATGGCATAAGCGTGCTTAACTGCGAGACCGACAAGTCGAGCAGGTACGAAAGTAGGACATAGTGATCCGGTGGTTCTGTATGGAAGGGCCATCGCTCAACGGATAAAAGGTACTCTGGGGATAACAGGCTGATTCCTCCCAAGAGTTCATATCGACGGGGGAGTTTGGCACCTCGATGTCGGCTCATCACATCCTGGGGCTGTAGCCGGTCCCAAGGGTATGGCTGTTCGCCATTTAAAGTGGTACGTGAGCTGGGTTTAAAACGTCGTGAGACAGTTTGGTCCCTATCTGCCGTGGGCGTTGGAAATTTGAAGGGGGCTGCTCCTAGTACGAGAGGACCGGAGTGGACGAACCTCTGGTGTACCGGTTGTCACGCCAGTGGCATTGCCGGGTAGCTAAGTTCGGAAGAGATAACCGCTGAAAGCATCTAAGCGGGAAACTTGCCTTGAGATGAGATTTCCCGGAGCCTTGAGCTCCTTGAAGGGTCGTTCGAGACCAGGACGTTGATAGGTCAGGTGTGGAAGTGCAGTAATGCATTAAGCTAACTGATACTAATTGCCCGTACGGCTTGTCCCTATAACCTTGACGGTTATGAATCATGATGATTCCTCGCATTTACTCTTTGATGAGAGTTACCCTCGCTTTACTTCTTCCGGATTGAGCAGTGACGTTGCCCCACAGGGGACGGCACTGCGTACAAGTCATGCCTGATGACCATAGCAAGTCGGTCCCACCCCTTCCCATCCCGAACAGGACCGTGAAACGACTTTGCGCCGATGATAGTGCTGCAACCAGTGTGAAAGTAGGTTATCGTCAGGCTGTTATACCGAGAAAAGCCCACCAGTGATCTGGTGGGCTTTTGTCATTTGTGCTTCCTGCTTTGTAATACGCCGCGAACTTGGCTCCGGGTCGCGGGTTTTTTTGCTCGGCCGGGCACTGCCCGACCTCGCTCCACTCACAGGACCGTGAAACGACTTTGCGCCGATGATAGTGCTGCAACCAGTGTGAAAGTAGGTTATCGTCAGGCTGTTACATAGAAAAACCCCGCTAGCGTGTGCTGGCGGGGTTTTTTGCTTTTGGCCACCCAAATTGTTACCGAAAAAACCGGGGACAGGCTCCGATTTCGCCGCGAAACCTGCAGCGAAACCGGGGACAGGCTCCGATTTCGTCGCGAAACTGGCAACGAAACCAGTGACAGGCTCGGATTTCGGGAAACCTTTCGAAAATAATCGGAGCCTGTCCCCGGTTTTCAGAAACCTTTCGAAAGAAATCGGAGCCTGTCCCCGGTTTTCTGGGGCGACCAGACGCATGGGAAGACCGGTGTCCGACATCCGAAGGATGTCCGGCACCAGAGTCATCGATCGACGGGGATTGGCTACGGGATCAGCTTCCGGAAGAACACCACGCGCTCGGTCTCCTCGAAGCCCAGCGCGCGGTGCATGGCCTGGCTGGCCGCGTTATCGAGCAAGGCGTCCGATGCCAGTTCGGTGCAGGCGCAGGCCTTGGCCCAGGTGACGACAGCGGCGACCAGCAGGGTGCCGATGCCGTGCCGGCGGAAGGCAGGCGCGACATAGATGCCTTCGACGAATGCCACCGGCGAGGTATCGGTGCCGTTGACGTAATCTGTTCGCAGCGCGGCTTCCACGAAGCCGGCCGGCTGCCTGTCGTCTTCATACGCGACCAGCTGGAAGAACCTGCCCGGCTGATCGAGGAGAACCTGCATCTCGGCCAGGTGTTCGTCCGGAGAACCTTCCGGCCAAAGCTGCCGCCGCAGGGCGAGCCAGCCATTCTGGCCCGTGGAAGTGCATTGAACCAGCTGCATGGTGGACCTTTCGCGTGTTGCGGGCTCGTCGGCTGTCGGTCATCAGCTTACACCACGCCGCACGCTTCAGGTCCCGCCCGGCCCGCCCGCGGCCAATCGATTACACTGCGCAGCCAACCCGATCACCGATTTACAACACAAACTCGCAGCTTCGGCTTACAACACCGTGCATTACCCAGATCGCCCCGTTCCCCGACCCCTGCCTGCTGCACGCCATCAGCCAGGAGGCCTGGATGCCTGACCTCGGCAAAGCCCGTATCGCCGCCATGTCCGTGCTGTTCTGCAATGGCGTGATCTACGCCTCCTGGGGAACCCACGTGCCGACCATCAAGGATAAATTTTCGCTGTCCGAAGCCAACCTGTCCCTGTCGATGCTGTCGGTCGCGCTGGGCGGCATCCTCATCATGGCCTGGGCCGGACGGTGGATCGCGAAGGTGGGCAGTGCGCGCGCCTCCGTCAACAGTGGCGTGCTGATGGCGCTCGCCGCCTTCGGCATCCTGCTGATGCCGCAGTACACGCTGCTGCTGTTCTGGCTGGCCTTGTACGGCGCCATGTCCGCGGTAAACGACGTGGCCGCGAACTCGCAGGCGGCCGTGATCGAAGCGACCTTCGAGCGCCCCGTGATCGGTTCGCTGCACGGCGCCTTCAGCCTGGGCGGGATGTTTGGCGCGCTCGTCTCCAGCGGCTGGCAGGCGATGCAATGGCCGAACCAGTGGCACCTGGCGGCCGTGTGCACGCTGTGCGCCGTGCTGACGCTGTCGACGGCCCGCTGGCTGCTGCCGGAACCGGCGGCCCATGCGAGCGAAGATGGTGGGGCGCATGGCAGCCAGCCATTGGCGCCGGCGGCCAGGCGCAAGCTGGTCGTGCTGGGTTGCCTGGCCTTTCTCGCGCTGATCGTGGAAGGGGCGATGTACGACTGGACCGCCGTGTACATGCGCGACGTCGCCATGGCCAGCGGCGGTTTCGTCAGCGCCGGCTATGCCGCGTTCTCGATCGGCATGGCAACCGGGCGCTTCACCGGCGATCCCGTGCGGGCGCGCTTTTCCGAAGGTGCGCTGGTGGTGGCCAGTTGCGCGCTGTGCGCCGCCGGGCTCGGATTGGCGCTGCTGCTGCCTGCGGTGCCCACCGCGCTGGCGGGATTCCTGGTGTGCGGGCTGGGTGTGGCGAACATCATTCCGGTGATGTTCTCGTCGGCCGGGCGCATCGCGCTGGCCAATGGCGTATCGCCGTCGACCGGGCTGGCCATCACCACGCGCCTGGCCTATGTGGGCTTGCTGGTCGGGCCGGTGATCGTCGGCTTCGTAGCGCACCGCTCCGACTTGCGCACCGCGTTGGCGCTCAGCCTTCTCGGTGTCGTGGCGATCGCCGTTGCGTCGCGCCGTGTCTTCGCGTTCGACGGACCTGCGGTGCCGCAGCCGTCACGCGTGTGACGGGACGGCGGCGAACCGCTCCGCCAGCCGGTCGCGTTCGAAGGCCTGGGTGACGAAGTCGACGAAGGCGCGCGTTTTCGCCGGCAGCAGGGCGCGGCTGGCGTAGTAAAGGGAGATGGCGCCCGCATCGGCGTGCCAGTCTGGCAGTACGCGCACCAGGGTGCCTTGTTCGAGTTGGGGTAGTACGTCCGGCACGGCGAGCATGGCGATGCCGAGTCCCAGCAGGGCCGCTTCGCGCATGGCGGCCGGGTCGCTCAGCACGAGGGAAGGGGAAGCCTCCATGGCCACTTCCTCCCCGGCGCCGTTGCGCAAGACCCAGGTGCGGATGCGGCCGTTCTGCAGGGAGCGCGAGGCGATCCAGTCCACTGTCCGGAGGTCCGATGGATGGGCGGGTTGCGCGCGTGCCTGCAGATAGCCTGGCGAAGCCACCGCGATCACGTGCGCCGGGGCGAGCCGCCGCGCCACCACGCCCTGCCGTAATTCGAAGCCACCGCCGATCGCCGCGTCGTATCCCTCGCCCACCAGGTCCACCTGCCGGTTCTCGAAGTGCCATTCCGGTCGGATGCGCGGGAAGCGCGCCAGGAATTCGGGCAGCATCGGCATCAGCCAGCCCATGCCGATGCTGGGTGACATGCTCACCCGCAGCACGCCGGACGGCTCCAGCCGCTCGGTCGAGACGGCGGCCAGCGCCGACTGCAGTTCTTCCAGGCTGCCGGCAATACCCTGGCGCAGTTCTTCGCCCGCCTCCGTCAGCGCCAGGCGCCGGGTGGAACGGTGGAACAGCCGCGCGCCCAGGTTTTTCTCCAGCATGGCGACATTGCGGCTCACCGCCGCCGGCGTCAGGCCCAGCTGGCGTGCCGCTTCCGAAAAACTGCCGGCATCGGCCGTGCGGATGAAGCATTCCAGGTTGCTGAGGGTTTCCATGCCAGGATTTTAAACGAATCCTTGAAAATGACTGAAGCGATAAGCCACTAATCAAGAAGGAATAAAACCGCGATAGTAGAGCCACTTCCAAACACCTATCGAAAGGAAACACCATGAACACCCATCTGCCCCTGCAAGGCCGCGTCGCTCTCGTTACCGGTGGTTCGCGAGGTATCGGTGCCGCGATCGTGCGCCGCCTGGCACGCGACGGTGCCGACGTCGCCTTCAGCTACGCCGCGTCGGAACAGCGCGCCAATGAGGTCGCCGGCGAAGTCGAGGCACTGGGCCGCCGCGTGCTGGCCGTGCGCGCCGACCAGGCCGACCAGGCGGCAGTGGCCGAGCTGGTGAAGACGGTGCATGCGACCTTCGGGCGCCTCGATATCCTGGTCAATTCGGCGGGCGTGTTCGTGACCGGCGCCGTGGACGACAGCACGGTGGATCTCGCCGCGATCGAACGCCAGTTCGACATCAACGTCAAGGGCGTGGCCGCCGCGGTGCGTGCCGCCGCGCCGCTGCTGTCCGAAGGGGGCCGCGTCATCTCGATCGGCACCACGGGGGCGGACCGGATCCCGTTCGGCGGTGCGGCCGACTATGTCGCGTCGAAGGCTGCGGTGGCCGCTTACACGCGCGGCTGGGCGCGCGACCTGGGAGCACGCAGCATCACCGTCAACGTGGTGCAGCCGGGGGCGATCGATACGGAAATGAATCCCGCCGATGGCGCCTTCGCCGATACGCTGAAGGGCATGGCAGCGCTGGGCCGCTATGGCCGGCCGGACGAGATTGCCGCCGCGGTGGCGTTCCTGTCGGGGCCGGATGCCGGCTATATCACCGGCGCCACGCTGAACGTCGATGGCGGCCAGTCGGCCTGAACGAGGAGAACGCCATGAACCCGATACAGGTCGCCGAGACGTTCTTCGCCTGCTGGAACCACAACCGCATCGACGAAGCGCTGGCGATGCTGGCCGACGATGTCCTCTACGACAACGTGCCGTTGCCGGACATCGTCGGCCGCGAAGGCGTAGCGGATTTCCACCGCGGCTTCGGCATCGGCACGGACTTCCTGCTGGACTGGAAGATCACGCACATCGCCGCGGCGGACAACGTGGTGCTGAACGAACGCATCGACATCTTCCGCCACCGGGACGGCGGCGAAATCAGCCTGCCCGTGATGGGCACCATCACTGTCGAGGATGGCCGCATCACCGTGTGGCGCGATTACTTCGACCTGGGCGATTTCGAGCGCCAGCTGGCGGTCATTCGGGGCGGGCAGGGCGGGCAGGACAGCTGAACGCAGGGCAGCCAAGGCAGGGCAGCGAGGCAATTCATTAGGGCAGGCGGGTGAAGCAACGAGGGCATGGCGTGCCGGTATCGGCAGCCATGCCCTCGCTCTGTGGAACGGTCGATCAGGGTGCCGAAATCAGCTTCGCGTGCTTCATCACTTCCGGCGACAGCTCGGTGGTCGACACGATCGTCAGCGGTGCCGCACCCGCCACCTTTTCCTGCGAGGCATCCAGGGTCGCGGTGACCGATTCGGGGAACGAGTACATGGCGCCGGTGGCCGGATCCACTCCCACCATGCCGATCAGGCCGCCGAACACGATGTTGGCGATATACCAGCCGTTCACATTGCTGTTGAGGGTGAGTTCGCGATCGCTGAAGCCTTCTTTCGTGACCACCACCTTGTACGATTCCGACTTGAAGTAGCCGGCGCCCCGCTTGAGTGTCAGGGTGACAGGCGTCAGGCCGCTATGGATCTTTTCGCCGGCGCGGTTGGTGACCGACACGCTGGCGCCTTCCGGCACGCTGCGGATGCTGATCGGCTGGGTGCTGCCATTCATGATGCTGGCACAGCCGGAAAGCGTGACAGCCAGCAGGCCGGCGATGAGGAGGTGGCGCATGGTATTTCCCTTTCAGTTTTTATTGCGGGGATGGTAGCGGGCAGCTGAATGACAGAGCAATAAAAATATTCTACAAATAAATATTTGTTGTTGAGAAACATCAATTGCTTGAGTTGCCCTGCGAGCCGTGGGGCATGCCGTGGAAAGCCCGCGCTGCGAGGGATGGCCATCCTGCGAACTCGCATGGGAGCAAACAATCACAGCGAATTTTCTCGCATGGGGCGGCGGAAAATCCCGCGCCGTTCGTCAAAGGACTGAGACCACACAGCGAGCTTGCAATGGATACAGGAATTGCCGAACGGGGAGTGACCGACAACGAGCACCTGAGGGGGCAGGGATGGCCGGCGCCTGCCAGCGTGCGCCCACGTCCCTTGGCTGGGCGGGAGGTTCCGCCCAGGTCAGCGCCGCCGGCGCCCGGGATGTCGCCGCTGGCCCGCGCCATCGCGGCGCTGGCACCGTTCGGCCAGGATGCGCGCCGCCGTGAACGCTTCCTGGCGGCCCGCGAGCAGGGCTGCTGCCATCAGTGTCACGCGCCGTTGCAGAATCTGCTGAACGATTGCCCGTGCCCGCACTGGTTCATCACGTCGGCCAGCACCGTCGAGCGCATCGCGCCGGTGCTGCGCATGTATGCGCTATCCGACGTGCTGCACTTCCTGCTGCTGCACGTGGAAGCCGGCAATGCCGGTCGCGCGCCGACGAGCAGCCAGCTTGCCGCCCTGGCCCGGCGCGACGGCCACGAGCTCAAGGTGCGCCTCGGCAGGAAACAGTGGAGTTTCCGTACCACGCGGGCCGGCGCCGAGGGCGGCCAGCTCGTCGTGGAACTGTTCAATCCGCGCACGGGCAAGCACTGCGCGATCGACCTGCCGGCCAGCGGCGTGGATCTCGACGTGATGGAAGCGGTCACGGAGGCCATCCGCGGCGGGTAAGGCGCGACGGAACGTGCATAGCCGTTGCCTCGAATATGGGGGCTGTGCCAGATGCCACTTCGTTAAGTGACCCCACCCCAAGGGCAGATGCCGGGGTCAGGGGGGAATGCTGGCATGCATGCCAGCATCGTTCCGCAGGCGCGAAGCAGGCTTCGCGAAACCCCTGCTGCACCCCGGCGGGGCAGAGCAGGGGTTTCGAGGAGCACTGCTCCTCGCCTGCGTAGCGGTACCGGCATGCATGCCGGTACTCCTTCCTGACCCCAGCCCTTCGCCGTTGGGGTGAAGGCATGCGCTTTCAATGTGTCGGGTAATGCTTAACTCAACGGCACTAGGGTCCGTCCCCATTTTTGAGGCAACTCTTGCATGCGGGTCATGGGTCCAGCGTGAGCCCCATCAGCCCGATGACGACGTCGTTGGCGAGGGCGCGCACGGTCACGCTGTGCAGCGTCTTCGAGCGGTCCAGCGGCACTGGCAGCACCGTGGCGGCGCCGCCGTCGATGGTTTCGCGGCCGGCGCCCTTGAAGGTGGCCGGATCGGGCACGGATATCCTGGCTGTCTTCAGGTCGACGCGCACGGGCAGCGTGCCGCACAGCCGGAACTGGTAATCGTCCAGGAAGTAATCGCGCTCGCTGGGCCACCAGTTGTCCGGGTTGCGCAGCGGCGTGCGGGTGCGGGTGCCATCCGTGTACCGGACCACGATCTCGCCGTTGTCAACGCGGCTCTGCATGTGGTTCGTCGAGCCGGCCATCAGCAGGAAGGCGCGCGAACCCTGGCCCGCCAGCGGCACGGTGATCTCGCGCGGGTAGTTGCTCCATTGTGAAACGAAGGCCACGTTGGCGCCGGCGGGCGGTGTCGCGAATGTCAGGCCGTTCGGCAGGCGCAAGGTGCCGCGGAGGGCGCGCAGGCCGGCGTCGTCCAGCTTCGGCAAGTCGTTCACGTGGCCAGCCCAGGCGCCGGTGCCTTGCGCGGGCAGGGCCAGCGTCACGTGCGGCGAGCGGGGCGACAGGTACTTGAACGGCTTGAACAATTCCGTGACGCTGTCGTTGAAGGCACCAGCCAGGGGCACGTGCCGCGGCTGCACCGGCGCGCCGGATGTCCAGCCAGGGCCGGCCAGCGTGCAGGCCGCCGATGTCGCAGCGGTAGCGGCTGTCGCAGATGCCGAAGATGCCGCAGATGCCGCAGATGCCGCAGGCGCGGGCACGGCCGTCCACCAAAGGAAATCGCCCTGGCGCACCTGGCGGAAGCCATCGCGCGGCACGGTGCCCGCCGGGGTGGCGCGGGCGGCATCGATCGGGTCGCCGCGCCAGGCGATTTCGATGGTCGCCTGCGCGGCCAGCGGCACGTCGACCAGCAGACGGGGCGCGCCCACCGCATCGGCCTCGGCCTGCCAGCGGGCCGGCTGGCCGTTCACTGATACGCTGGCCACGTTGGCGGTGCGCGCCGGTACCTGCAGCGCCAGTTGCCGGAAGCGCGGCGCTGCTGCGCTGGCCGGCTGGCTGACTTGCCATGTCTCCCGGTTGCCGTCGCGGCGGTAGGCGATGCCCACATCCGGGTGCTCGAGCCGCGCGTGGTTCCAGTCGCGCGGCAGGCCGGGGCGCACCGCCAGCACGCCGGCCAGCGCATCGGGCCGCACGCCGAACAGGCCTTCGACCAGCGCGCGCGACATGACGCCCGAGCCATCGGCGAAGTCGCGCTGCGATTCGCGGCGGTACACGTCCAGGTAATTCATGCTGCCGATGTTGCCGGGGCTGATGCCCATGTACAGGCTGGCCAGCAGCGCGCTCTTGGCGAGTGCGTAGGCGCTTTCGGCGCGGTCCGCCTGCCAGTAGGCCAGCGCCGTGTGCAGGTTTTCCGACATCACCACGTTGTTGATCGACCAGGTGTACGGCATCCAGTCGCTGGTCGGCAGCACGGCATATGGGCGGTCCGCCGGCACGCCCGGGCCGCGCACGGGCAGCGGGCGCAGGTGGCGGTCCAGGTCCGCCGCCATGCGCGCTGCCTCGAGCCGCGTCGGCACCTGCGAATCGAGCGTGTGATAGAACGACCAGAGCGCATAGCTGGGGTGCAGCAGCTTCTCGCCCAGGCTGTCGCGGTACTCTGCGAACGCGCCGCGCCCGGGCATCCACAACTGCTCGCGCATGCCGCGCTGGATCGCCGCCGCTTCCGCTTCATACGGCGCGGCATCCTTGCCGATCAGCCGGGCGATGCGCGCCGCCATCGCGTTGTGCCAGGCGTTGTAGGCGGAGGTGTGGGTGACGCCGCCGCCGTTGTAGTACAGGTCGTCGCTGGCCCAGATCGCGGCGTAGGCATCGTACAGCGGCAGCTTCGACGGGCCGAACTCGCGGCGGAACAGCCGGCGCTCCCAGGCGAGGTGCCGTTCCAGCACGGGCCACGCGGCGCGTGCGTAATCCAGGTCGCCGGTCCACAGCAGGTGGCGCAGCAGCGCATCGACGAAGCCGATGTTCATGTCGTAGTGCGACTGCGTGAGGTTGCCGTTCGAATGCATGCCTGCCCGGTTGCGGGCCAGGTTGGTGGCCTGCTCGGGCGGCGGCACGCTGGCGGGAACCGGCGCCGTGTTCTGCTGCGCGGTCCAGCCATCGGCGTTGCGGCGGAAGCGGTCGTGCCAGCCCAGCGCATCGAGCGCATACGGCCCGCGCCAGCCCAGCAGCCTGCTGCGCCACGCCACGGCGCCGTGCATGATGGCCTGCTGGCTGTCGTCCCATACGGCATCGGCGGCCACGTTCAGCGCCCCCATGGCCGCGTTCAGGTAAGGGTCCGGCGTGTCGATGCGCACCTGGTTGCGCACGCGGGTGAAGTGGCGAGTGGCGTCGGCGAAGCGTTGCGCCAGTTCGGCCGGCGTGAAGCGGGGCAGTGGCGCACGCGGCCCTTTCTGGTCATCGGCCGCACCGACTTCGCGGTACACCTGGGGCTCCTTCGGCTGTTCGCGCGCGATGACCTGCAATGCGAGGTGCACCGGCTGCGCACCCAGCGGCACGCTGCCGAGCGCCACGTTTTCGTCCGCCGCTTCAGGCGATGCGAGCAGGGCTGGCAGGGTATTCCAATGGCTGGCGGCAGCCGTGCGCACCCGCGCGGGCACGCTGGCGGTGGCGCTGATCGTGGCCTTCGGCGTGCTGACTGTAAAACCTTGCGCCGAGACGTCGAAGCGGGCGCCGCGTGCGAAAGCCGGCGTGAACTGGAAGAATTCGCCGATGGGCACGCGCTCGGTGCCGATGTCGCCATCGCGCCGGCCGCGCTGGCCATTGCCGGGGCCGAACGCGAACACCAGTTCCGCGCCCGCCGGCAGGCTTTCGCCGCGCACTTCGACGCCCAGGCTCTCGGTGGCGGCGTAGGCCACGGCCGCCACCTTCAGGCGTCCGTGCGGGCCCAGCAAGTCGTCACCGATGTCGTAATGCAGTTCGCCGGGGCGGTAGCGCGCCTGCACGCGGCGTGCCTCGTGCAGCCACAGCGTGCCCGCGGCCGTGCGCAATCCGAGCCGCAGGTTGCCGCCACGGCCTGGCAGGTACAGCGAAAATTCCGGCCGGTCGCCACCATCCACGCGGAAGGCGGTATTGCCGCCATAGAGCGGGCGGTTGAAGAATTCCCGGCCGTCGTCGATGACGAAATCGGCGCCGTCGGGACGGTAGCGCAGCGGGCGGTCGAGCTGCCCCTCCAGGTTGGGCGCGAGGGCCGGGGCCTCGGGCTTGTAGGGTTCCGCCGCCTGCGCGGGGCTGCTGCCTGCGGCGATGCCCGCGAGCAGGCAGGCCAGGGCGACTGCCTGCCGTATGCTCATCGGTATGCTCATCGGTATGCACATCGGTATGCTCATCGGCGAACGGTAGCGGAAAAACGTTTTGCGGTGGCTGGCGCGCCCGCAATACTCACCGGGTTGATCGGACCCGCCGCGCCTTCCCGAGACCTAGAACGGCTGCGGCAGTTCCAGCGACAGCCGCGCGGTGCCGACCGGTATGCCGTCCCCGGTGGCGCGCACTTCAAATACGCACTCGTGGAATGTCAGCCACGCCGGGACCGGGAAGATGTGGTCGACCGTGTAGATGGCATCGGCGTGGCCGGGTGGCGGGGCGACCGCCGCATCCTCGTAGGTGATCCAGTCGATCTCCATGCCGTGCGCCCACAGCGACAGCGCCAGCTTGCGCAGCGGCGCGGGCACGCCGGTCTTCGCACCAGGTTCCCCATGCACCTCCACGCTGGCCCAGATACACAGTTCGGCGATGGCGCCGGGCGCCGCCAGCAGGATCCGGTCGTGCGCGCCGCCGATGAAATGCAGCGACTGCGTGCCGGCATTGTCCACGCCGTCGACGAAGGCGCAGGCCAGGCGGCGTGCCGGCATCAGATATTCTCGCTTTTCTTCAGCACCACGCGGCCGATCAGCAGGCAGGTCACGCCGTCGCACAGCTTGCGGGGAAAGCGCCGCTGGTCGGGATTGTCGGACGTGAGCCACCAGTGGCCGGCATCGCGGGTGAGGCGCTTGACCACGGCCTCGCCTTCATAGTTGACGGCGAAGACCTGGCCATCGGCGGGTGTCTTGTCGGCCGTGTTCACCACCACCAGGTCGCCCTTGTACAGGCGCGGTTCCATGCTCTCGCCGGTGACTTCCAGGGCCAGAAGGTCTTCCCACTTGTAGCGGTTGCGCGCGATCCAGTCGGTCTCCACGCCGAACGAGCCGCCGGCTTCCTCGTCCGGCTCCACCGCGAAACCGACGATGCCCGCGGAAAGGCGCAACCGCACGCGGCGGATCTGCACGATGCCGGGACTGTGCGCATCGATCGCGCGCACGCGCAGGAAGGCCGGTGGCGCCGACACTTCCTCGCCGGGGGCGATCGCGCCCAGGTCGAAGAACATGGCCGGCAGAGACAGGTCGCCTTCCAGCTTGCGGGCGATCTTTTCGCTGAACGCGCGCCCTTCCCGGTAGGTGGCGGACAGGATCTGCGACAGGCGCGCCTCGCTCCAGCCGCAGGCCTCGGCCAATGCCTTGCGCGTGCCCGAATAGTGTTCGCGGATCAGGGAGGTGAGCCGCTCTCGTCGATGTTGATAGATGTTCATGAAAATACCGTGCAACGGGGGTGGTTTCGATAGATTAGCAAACGCTTGACTCTGACTATAGCAATTGCTAAAGTCGGATGCAAGCGGCCTGATGTTTTATTGCGTTCACTCAAGCAAATAAATGGCAGTGCCAGGACGCGAACCACACCAGGAGACAAGGCATCATGACCATCGTAATCGGCGCGGCCGGCAGCGCGCTTCTCACCATCTTTGCGGCGCCGTTGCTGGCCGGCGCCATTGCGTGTGCACTCACATTTTTGTTCATGTGGCCCCGCACGCGTCGCGAAGGGTGGGTGCGCTTCATCTGCGCGATCGCCATGGCCGGCATCGCCGGGCCTTTCCTGCTGGCCGCGCTGCATTCGTGGTGGCCCACGCTGTTCGTCTCGGCCGGTTCGGTGATGGCGCTGTGCGGCATCGATGCCTCCCTGGGCGTGGCCATCGTGGCCGTGCCGATGCTGGTGGTGGCGGCGCTGCCCGCATGGTGGCTGCTGGGCGGCGTGGTGCGCTGGCTCGACCGGCGCCGCGACCAGGATATCGCCGAGATCGCCCGCGCCGCGGCGCAGGCGGTGAAGGACGTGAGGAATTCGCTGTGAGCGGGCGGGGCGCGATGTCAGCGTGCCAGCACCTGCGTCCAGTACAGCGTGCCGCGCACCGGGTTGACGGCATAGCCGACGCCCATTTCCACGAACGCCGCGTTCATGATGTTGGCGCAGTGGCCGGGGCTGTCCAGCCAGCCCTGCACGGCTTCCTGCGCCGTGCGCTGCCCGGAGGCGATGTTCTCGCCGATGGTGCGCCACTTGTAGCCGGCGCGCAGCGCCCGGTCGCCGACCACGCTGCCATTCTTTTGCTGGTGGCTGAAATAGCGCACCTGCGCCATGTACCGGCTGTGCGACAGGGCCGCCGCATCGAGCGCGGGATTCAGGCGCAGCGGCGGCGCGGCGGCGAACTGGCGGTCGCCGCACTGGCGCGGCGCGGCGCGCGCGGCATTCACCGCGGCCAGCGTCTCCTCGCCGATGCCTTCCGGCGCCGGCAGTTCGCGCCGCTCCGGGCGGGCCAGCACCACGTGCCAGCCATCGGCCACGCGGATCGTGCCGATCGCGGTGACGTCGGTGCCCAGCAGGCGCGCGCAGTACTTCTCGCGCAGCGTTTCCATCGCTTCGGCCGCATCCGCGGCGCCGGAGATGAACACGGCTTCGGCATGTTCGACAGGGTAGCCCGCGCGTTCCAGCGCCGGTTCGAGGAACGTGCCGGAAACGATGCGGATTTGCGACAGCGCCGCTTCCACGGCAAGCGGCGGCACGGAGGCGGCCGACGTGCCGGCGCAGCTGCCCGGCGCGGCGCGGTAGGCGTTGATCAGGGCGGCCAGGTTCGGCGCATGCGGTGCCTGCGCGGGCAGGGCAAGGGCGGAAACGGGCAGCAGCGACGCAGGCACGAGCGCCACTGACAGCAGGGCCGCGCGTCGTGCAATATTGCTGAAAGATGAATTGGACATCGGTGGTATTGCCGGGTAAAGAGCGATCTTGCCGCAAATGGGGCCATCGGGCAATACAGCAATGGTTCAATGTCACGGGGCCGATGCACGGTTTCAATGCGGGGGCCGTGCGCGCGGCGATGCTGGAACGCGACGGGAAGGCGTGCCGCCGAACCGCCAGGGATCGTCCGGATTCGCCGCCAATGGTAAGCTGGCGGGCTACGCCATCCAGCCTGCCGATCTTGTCTTCCCCATCCCTCCAGCCGAGTCCCGAAGCACGCACTGTCCACGTGTCGCTCGAACCGCACATCGCCTATACCGCCGCGAACTCGCCCTGGGGCGTGCGCGCGTGGCGCTGGCACATCCTGGCCGATGGCGTGCGTGCCGGTTCGATCAGCCTGCGCGACGGGCACTCGCATGTCTTCACGCACCTGCTCGGCCATGTCGGCTTCGCTGTCGAGGCGGCGTTCCGCGGGCAGGGCGTGGCCGGGCAGGCGGTGCTGGCGCTGCTGCCCGAGATAGCCAGGCTGGGGCTCGCCACCGCGTGGATCACCACCACGCCGGACAATGTCGCCTGCCAGCGCGCGCTGGAGCGGATCGGCTGCACGCTGGTCGAGGAGGTGCCGATTCCACCCTGGTATGCCACGTACGGAAAAGGCGAGCGCACCAAGCTGCGCTACCGGCTGGCGGTGGATGGCGAACGATTACCTGGCACGTAATTGGCGCGATGCGGTGCCGGCGCGACACTGGCTTCACTGCTTCATCGTCAACCACCGCCAAGGAGATCGCCATGCAAACCGTCCAGCCATCCGGCCTGCTCAAATCCATCCTGCTGATCGATGCCGCCGCCAGCGGCGCAATGGCCGCCGGCCACCTGCTGTGGCCCGGCATGCTGGGCACCACGCTGGCCTTGCCCGGGGCGCTGCTGTCCGGCACCGGCCTGTTCCTGGCAGGCTATGTGCTGCTGCTGGTCGGACTGGCGCGCAGCCGGGCCGTGTGGCGGGCGCTGGTGTTGTTCGTGATTGCCGGGAACGTGGGGTGGGCGGTGCTGAGCGTGGCACTGCTGGCCGGCGGCGTGCTGGTGCCTACCGGACTGGGAGCCGCCTATGTGCTGGCCCAGGCGGCCGGCGTGCTGGGGTTCGCGGCGCTGCAGTACCGCGGGCTCGGCCGGTCGGCGCCGGTTGCAGGCCGCGGTGCCGCGCTGGCGTAGCCTGGCTCGAATGAAGATGGCCGGATAGATCCGGCTCCGGATGAAAAATGGCCCGCGGATGCGGGCCATTTTTCCTTGCGGCGTGAATCAGATTCTTTTACTGCTTATTTCTTCACCGAGTTGTCGTCCGCATTGCTCGGGGTGGTGGGCGACGTGCCCGGCGTTGCGGTCGGCGACGTGGTGCCGGACTGGTTCCACTGGCCCGAGCTCGTCGAACCGGAAGCGCTGGAACCGGAGGTGCTCGAGCCCGACGTAGCGGAACCCGCGGTGCCCGAATCCATCGAGCTGCTGCCCGAGGTGGTCGAACCGGTTGCCGAGCTGTCGCTCGCGCCGCTGGAACTCGTGGTGTCGGTGGTGCTGCAAGCGGCCAGGCCGAAGCACAGGGCGGCTGCGAAGATAGCTTTGGTCATGGTCATGATCAGTTCCTTTTCCAGAGAGTTGATGGTTGACTCGAGCGTTAATGCTAGCATTGGATGCAACAAGACCGCGTTCCATTACCCCTCGAAAAGTCATGTTTCCGCGAGGGGAACCGTTGGTTTCAATCGTGCGTGGATTGACAGGACGTTATGCCCATGTCAGCATATATTTCCGCACATCAACCTCGGTGGCAACCTTGCTGGTCGCTCGACGGTGGATGCTGGCCTGCAATCCCGTTACCTGGAGTTTCGATGACCGCACTTGCCTTCGACCAGCCCGACCTTGGCGCGCGCCTTGCGTCACTCGGCGATGAACAGCTCGACGATGCCGCCTTCGGCATCATCGGTTTCGATGACGCCACCGTGGTGCGCCGCTACAACCGCTTCGAATCCCAGGCCGCCGGCCTGGCGCCGCACAGCGTGCTGGGCCAGCCGCTGTTCGCCAGCGTGGCGCCATGCATGAACAACTTCATGGTGGCGCAGCGGTTCGAGGATGCGCAGGCTGAGGGCACGGCGCTGGACGCGACGATTCCGTATGTGCTGACGTTGCGGATGCGGCCCACCAAGGTGCTCCTGCGCCTGCTGGCGGAACCCGGCGCGGCAACGCGCTACGTGCTGGTGCAGCGTCAGCCGTGAATACCCCGGCGGCAGGCGGCCCGGGCGCCAGTGCGGACGCGGACCTGGCGGCCGAACACGAGGCGCTGATGCAGTTCCTGTACCTCGCTCCCGTCGGCCTGGTGCAGGCCAGGGGCGATGGCGAGATCACGCTGATCAACCCGATCTCGGCGCAGTTGCTGATGCCGCTGTCGCGTGACGGCTGCCTGGACAACCTCTTCACCGCGCTGCAGGACGTGGCGCCGGACGTGCGCGTGCTGTGCGAAGAGTTCACCGCGCCGCGTGGCCGGATCTGCGACGGCATGCATATCCCGCTGCATGGCGGCGGCCGGCGCAACGTTCCGGGCATCCTGTCGCTGTCGATCGTCAAGCTCGATGCGCAGCGCCTGATGGCGGTGCTGCAGGATGTCACGCTGCAGGTGCAGCGCGACCGCCAGCTACGGCAAAGCGACGCCTGGCTGAACGCACTGCTGGCCAGTGTCGCCGATTATGCGCTGGTGAGCCTGGACAGCGAAGGCCGCGTCGAGCAGTGGAACGGCAGCATCGGCCGGGTGACCGGCCACGGCGAGACGGTGGTGGGCCAGTCGTATGCCGTGTTCGAGCCTGGCGATACGACCACGCCGGAGCACGCGCGCGACCTGCTGCGCGAGGCGGACGCCAACGGCTGGAGCCTGGACGAGGGCCTGCGCCTGCGCGCCGATGGCACGCCGTTCTGGGCCAGCGCGATGATCACGCCGCTGCCCGAACGCGACCCCGCCGCGGCCGAGACCGATCCCGCCTACTGCCTGGTGCTGCGCGACATCACCGACCGGCGCGATGCCAGCGAAAGCTGGCGCCAGGCGGTGTTCGCCGATCACCTGACAGGCGTGGCGAACCGCCGCGGCTTCTACCATGCGGCCGAGCTGGAGCTGGGGCGCGCGACCCGCTCGCCGCGGCCCGTGGCCCTGGCGCTGTTCGATCTCGATCACCTCAAGGCGGTCAACGACACCCACGGCCTGCACGTGGGCGACGCCGTGCTGCGCGCCTTTGCGCAGGCCTTGCGCGACACGTTCCGCGCGGTGGACGTGGTGGCGCGCCTGGGTGGCGAGGAGTTCGCCGTGCTGCTGCCATCGACCAGCGTGCCCCAGGCCTGCGCGGTGGCGCAGCGCCTGCTGGCGGCCGTATCGGCCCTGACGGTAAAGGTCGACGGCGTGGCGGTGACGTTCACGGTGAGCGCCGGCGTGGCCGCCTGGGATGCGCAACTGGGTGGCATCGACGACCTGCAACAGCGTGCCGGCCGGGCACTGCAAGCCGCCAAGGCGCAAGGCCGCGACCGCGTGGTCTGCTGGAGCACCGACATGATCGGCACCGCCGCATGATGGGGCACGACGACAAGCTCGCCTACGAGGCGCTCCTGCAGTTCCTGTACCGCACGCCGATCGGCATGCTGCAGGCCGATATCGGCGGCGCCGTCGAGATGCTCAATCCGATGGCCGCGCAACTCCTGATGCCGCTGGTCCCGCACGGCGCGCTCGACGACCTGTATGCGATCTTCGCCACCGCCGCGCCGGACTTGCGCGCCGCGGTGGAGCGCTGCGATACGCCGTCCGGCGTGGTGGTGGAAGGCTTGCGGATCGATGCGCCGGACGGGCGCGACGGGCCGCTGGTGCTGTCGCTGTCGGTGATGAAGCTCGACCGGCACCGGCTGATGGCGGCGGTCAACGACATCACGCTGGAAACCCGGCGCGAGCAGGAACGGCTGGCCAGCCGGCTGTCGTCGGCGGCGCGCACCGATGCGCTGACGCGCATGCCGAACCGCAGCGCCGTGCACGAGGAGCTGCAGGCGATCCTGGCGCGCGGCAAGGGCAGGGACGGCGCCCATGCCGGCTTCGCGGTACTGTTCATGAACTGCGACCGCTTCCGCCAGGTGAACGACACGCTGGGCCAGGCGATGGGCGACCGGCTGCTGGTGCTGGTGGCCGAGCGCATCCGCAACGTGCTGCGCCCGCCCAGCGACCGGATCGCGGTGGGTGCGCGCGGCGGGCAACTGGCGGCGCGCGTGGGCGGCGACGAATTCGTGGTGGTGCTCGATGGCCTGCGCCGGGTGGAAGATGCCGAGAGCGTGGCCACGCGGATGATCGGCGCGATCGGCCACGCCTACCACCTGCAGGGGCATGACGTGGTCTGCAACGTCAGCGTGGGCATCGCGTGGGGCGAGGGCGACGATCCCGATGCGCTGCTGCGCGACGCCGGCATCGCCATGCTGGAAGCCAAGCGTGCCGGCGGCGCGCGCTTCGTGCGCTTCGCGGCCGAGATGCGCGAGCGGTCGGCGCGCCGCACCGATATCGAGACGGACCTGCGCCTGGCGCTGCAGGCCGACCAGCTGTTCGTGGTGTACCAGCCGGTGGTGGCGCTGCGCCCCGATGGCGGCACCGACCACTCGGCCGGCGTCGAGGCGCTGGTGCGCTGGCGCCACCCGGTGCGCGGCATCGTGCCGCCATTCGAATTCATCGGCGTGGCCGAGGAATGCGGCTTGATCGGCCCGCTAGGCGACTTCGTGCTGGAGCGCGCCTGCCGCGACTTCGTGCGCTGGCAGCACGAGCTGGGCGACCTGGCCCCGCGGCTGCTGGCGGTGAACCTGTCGCGCGCGCAACTGGGGCAGCCTAACTGGGCCGGCACCGTGGCGCGCATCCTCGCGGAGACGGGCATGGCAGCGGAGCGGCTGCAGCTCGAGGTGACGGAAAGCCTGGCGGCGCAGGATACCGACGTGCAGCAGCGCCTGCACGAACTGAAGGCGCTCGGCATCACGCTGGCGCTGGACGATTTCGGCACCGGGTACTCGTCGCTGGCCAGCCTGCACCTGCTGCCGGTGGACACGGTGAAGATCGACCGCTCGTTCGTGAGCCAGAGCGAAACCAGCCACCATCACCGCGTGCTGATCGAGGCCACCGTGAAGGTGGCGCAGAGCCTGGGCATGAGCACCGTGGCGGAAGGCATCGAGACGGACGCGCAAGCCACGGTGGTGCGCACGCTGCAATGCGACAAGGGGCAGGGCTACCTGTATGCCCGGCCGCTGCCGAGCGACGACCTGGCGGCCTGGCTCAGGCAATCCTCCGGCGCCTGAGCAGTGCCATCGCCTGCCGGGCGAATGGCCACCGAAGGCGCGGCAGGCTGGCCGGGTCCGCCGGATCGGCCAGGAAGTCGCCCAGCACTTCTTCGAACAGCCACGCGTCGCCCGCGTACTGCTTCTGGCGCATCGCCCCCGGTTCGCCCAGCCAGCGCAGCGCGAACCAGTCGGCCAGCAGGTCGCCTTGCGCTTCCATGTTGAAGTCGGCCAGCCGCCGGCCCGGCGCCAGCCGGTAGCGGTAGGACAGCCCGACGCGCAGCGCGCCGCGGCACATCACCGGATAACCCAGCTGCCATTGCCACACGTGCACCATCTCGTGCATGAACCACAGCAGCCGCCAGGCCGGCGCGCGCGAAAAGTCTTCCTGCCAGTCCTCGGGCCGGAACCAGATGTGCCCATCCGGCGCCATCGCCGTGTGGCGCCATTGCAGCCCGAAAAACCAGCCGCGCGCATGGATGCGCACCCGTGCGTAGTCGATCGCCGCGCCGAACAGCTTGCGGCAGCAGGCGATCTCACCGGAGGTCAGCGGGCGGGAGCGGCTATTCTGGCGTTCAAGCATTTGTTGTTGACCTGGGCGGGACAGTCCCTGGTTAGTTTGAGACCAGTTGTGTGGCAATTTCGTGGTTTTACAAGCAGCCCGGCAGTCATTCCAGCGACGCTCCAGCGCACAAATGCGGTGCTCTCTCCTCTGGCGCCTTCGTCAAAAATTGCTGGAGCATAATGTTGCTCAAATTCGGGGACTGTCCCCGTTTTTAGGCAACAGTTGCCAGGAAGGCGGCCAGTTCGCGGTTGACGTCGGCCGCGTGCGTGATCGGGGCCATGTGGCCGCCGGGCGTTTGCGCGCTGGTGGCGTTGGGCAGGGCGGCGGCCAGCCGGGTAACGACGGCGCGGGTCGAGGCGGGGCCGGCGCGGCCGGACAGCACGAGCGCCGGCACGCCGATCGCGGCCATGTCGTGCAGCGTGGCCGGTTCGCTGAGCAGGGCGGTGAAATCGAGCCGCACCTTGGCCACCTGGGCGGTGAAGCGTTCGCGCACGGGGGCGGGCATCGCATCGAAGGCGCCGGGCCCGTTCCAGTAGTCGATGAAGCTGCGGGTCGCCTGTTCCGGCGTGGCGGCCGCCTCGATCGCGGCGATGACGGTGCCGACTTCGGCGCGGCCAGGCTCGCTTTCGTCGAGCAGGTGGAAGGCCACGGGCTCGAACACGGCCAGCGAGCGGACGCGGTCCGGTGCCGTGCGCGCCAGCCGCAATGCCGTGGCGCCGCCATACGAATGGCCGATCAGGTGGAAGGACTCATGCGGCGCCAGTTGCGCCGCCAGCGCGGCCTGGACCGCCTCGACCTCGTGCGCGAGGGAGAAGCTGGCCAGCATCGCCGCGTCCGGGAATGGCGCCTTGCCATAGCCCAGGAGGTCGAGCGCGATGAATCGGTAGTCCCGCTCGTGCGCGGCCATCAGCGCGGCCCACTGGCTGCGCGAGCTCATCGAACTGTGCAGCAGCACGACGGCGGGGCGGGAATCCGGGTTAGCGGCGGCGGTGGTCATGGTTCTCTCGCGGTATGGGCAGAGCGCGCATTATAGGACCGCCATCGGGAATGGGAACAGTGCCCGGCAGGGGGCCACTGTCCGCAGCGGGTTGCCCGCCGGCGCGTGCGGCCGCGCCGCGCCGGCGGACAATCAGTCGCGCATCAGGCCTGCTGCTTGCGGCGGCGGGCGATGGCGCCCACCAGGCCCAGGCCGGCCAGCATCATCGCGTAGGTGCCCGGTTCCGGCACGGGGCTGACGGTGATGTTGTCCACGGCCACGTCGAAATCGGTGAAGCCGTACACGAAGCCCGGCTTGTACGTCGTGAAGGCGATCTCGTCGACACCGGCCAGCACACTGGCGAAGGTGCGGTCTTCCGGCAGGTAAGGCGTGCCGTCGGCCTGTTCGGCGCCATAGCCACCCCAGCCCGACGGCAGGCCGATCGCCGACGTATCGTTGATGGTGACGGAGAAGTTCTGCCATCCCTCGACCGAAGCATCGAGCGTGCCGATCGTGTACCAGACGCTGGTGTAGGGCAGGCCGTTGTTGGCGTTGTCGTAGTCGCGCAGTTCCAGCACGAGGTCGCGCGTGACGTCAGTACCGAAGAAGCTCACCTGCTGCGCCAGCACGTCGATGCCGAAGGTGACCGATGACGACGCCGTGTAATCGCGCACGAAAGCGGCGTTCGTGCTGTTGGCGAAGGTGATGCCGAAGTTGTTGATGATCGTGCGGTAGGAAGGTGCGTCGACGCCCAGCGATGTATCGATGCCGGAGCCGCCGACGCCGTTCGCGGGCTGGGTTCCCTCCCACCCTTCGGTGCCGGAAGAAAAATTCGTCGTGGCCGCGGCGGCGCTGCCCGCGGCAACCGCCAGGGCCAGTGCCAAGTATGCCTGCTTCATCTTCATGTGCATTCCTTATCGTGGTTGATCGTGCCAAGTGCCGCGGCCGGACTTCCGGCACGGTCGACTCTTGATCGACGCGGCGCAACCCATTCTCGGCATGACATTGTCACGTGTCAAAGAGGAAACATGGATTATTTGTAACAAAGTGCCGCGCTTATACGGCTCTGTCCACAGGGGAAGAAAGGCAGGCAATCAAAGTTTGGTAGCGCTAGCGAGAGGTGCCGGGGTTGCACGGTATTGCGCGGCGTTGCGCGACATTTTGCAGCGTTTCGCTCACGTGGCGTGGCGAAGAGGCGCGTGCCGGTGCACGCTCCGTAGTGACTTTATTCGTGCAAGCCGGGGTGTGTCCCCGGCGCCACGATCAATCCAGGCTGGCCTGGCGCAGCGAGGCGGTCTTGTCTTCCAGCTCCAGCTTCAGCCTGGCAGCCTTCAGCGTGGCCACGTCCACTTTCGGCGGGGTGCTCACGAGCTGTACCTTGGTGCGCTGGCCGTGGTCGATCTCCGCCGCCGGCAGCGTGAAGTACTCCTTCGTCACCTGCGGGCGGTCTTCGCCGACGAGGGGCAGGTCGCTCACTGCACCGGTAGCCGACGAGCTGTCGGCGGGAACCGCTTCGACGATTGCGCAAGGTTTATCGGACAACATCGTGGTGCCGTTCGCATCGATGCACTTGTAGATCTGGTCGTTGGCGACTGCGCCCGAGCCGGCCAGTACGGCCAGGCCGAGCGCGGCGGGAATCATGAAGCGACGCATGGCTCACCTCCTGTTAAAACGATGGAGCAAGTGTGCGCGCCGGCCTCGCGCGGGTCTGTTCGCCAACCCACGATAAGCCGGAGGACCAGTCCTACAGGGGCGTGCGGCATTGTCCGGGAGGGCGCTGCAGGCTGGCAACCAGGCGGTGCCGAATATGCCTGCGGACCCCCTGCCGGGCTGCCCTACATGCGGCGGTGGTCGCGCAGCAGGCGTTCCCAGGCCGGTACCGCGGCGGTCCAGAACGCGGCAATGGTGTCGGCCTCGACGTGCAGGCCAAGGAAGCGGGCCGCCGGCTGCAGGCTGTCCGCCAGCAGCCGCTCGGGCGGCGCGCCATTGTCGAAGGCCGCCGCGCCGGTCTGTTTCGACAGCTTCTCGCCATCGGCGTTGGCAACGACCGGCACATGCAGGTAACGGGGATGCGGCACGCCCAGCAGCTCCTGCAGGTAGAGCTGGCGGGGCGTGGAGTCGAGCAGGTCGGCACCGCGGACGATGTCGGTAATGCCCTGCGCGGCATCGTCGACCACGACGGCCAGCTGGTAAGCCCAGAAGCCATCGGCGCGGCGGACCACGAAATCGCCGACTTCGGCGGTGATGTCCTGCTCGACGTGGCCATGCCAGCGGTCGTCGAAGCCGATCACGCGGGCAGGGTGCTGCGGCGTGCGCAGGCGCAGTGCGCGCGGCGCCTTGCCCGGTGCCAGGCCCGCTCGGCACGTGCCGGGGTAGACCAGCGTGGCGTTGTGGGGCGGGGCGGGCCGGGATTGCTGGTCGAGCTGTCGATTCGGTTGCAGGTTCAGCTGTAGATTCAGCTGTAGATTCAGTTGTGAGTCGGCGATCTCCCTGCGCGAGCAGCCGCACGGGTAGACGTGCTGCCCCAGTTGCGCCAGCGCGGCTTCGTACAGGTGTTCGCGGCGCGTCTGCCACGTCACGTCGCCATCCCACGCCATGCCGCAGCGGCGCAGGGAAGCAAGGATGTGCTGGTCGGCGCCGGGCACGTTGCGGTCGCGGTCGAGGTCTTCGATGCGCACCAGCCACTGGCCGTGGTGCACTTTCGCGTCGAGGTAGCTCGCCATGGCCGCGACGAGCGAGCCGAGGTGCAGCGGGCCGGTGGGGGAGGGGGCGAAGCGGCCGATGTATGCGGTCATTGAGTGCGTCATGCGGGCAGTATCGGCGAGCGCGCCGCGGGGCGTCAACGGTGGCACGCCTGCGCGCTGGCACCGCCGCCGAGGCAAGCATGCGTGCGCTTGCTTGCCCTTGCTTGCCTCGCTTGCCCTTACTTGCGCTCGGTGCTGAAGACCAGCAGGCCGGCGGCGGGGAACAGCAGGCCGGCCATCAGCACACCCTGCCAGCCGTGGTGGGCATACATCCAGCCGCCCGCCGAGGAGCCGAGCGCGCCACCCATGAAGAAGATCGCCATGTACAGGCCGTTCAGGCGCGAACGCACGTCGGCACTGAGCGCATACAGCGCCCGCTGGCCGGTGACGAGGCTGGCCGAGACCGCGCCGTCCAGCACGATCGCGGCCACCACCAGCAAGCCCAGCTCGAACATGCGGCCACCGTGCAGCAGCAGCGGCGCGGCAAGCGACAGCGCGGCGGCCACCAGGGCGACGGCCGTCGTCGAGCGGGACTTGCCCTGGTCGGCGCGGCGGCCGGCGATCGGCGACGCCAGGGCGCCCGCCACGCCGACCAGCGCGAAGATCGCGATGCCCGATTGCGACAGGCCGAACGCGGGGCTGGCGAGGATCAGCGGCACGGTGGTCCAGAACAGGCTGAAGGCACCGAACATGCAGAACTGGTAAGCGGAGCGGCGGCGCAGGATCGGCGTGGTCTTCAGCAGGAACCACAGCGATGCCAGCAGCGCAAGATAGGTGGTCTTTTGCGCCGGGATGGTCTGCTGCGAAGTGGTTTGCTGCGAGGGGTTCTGCGCCAGTCGGGCCTGCGCCGGGTCGCGCCGCGGCAGGCGGCGCCGCAGCACCAGCGCCAGGCCGGCCGTCACCAGCGCCGAGAGCACGAAGATGGCGTGCCACCCCAGCGCATCGGTGACGAGACTGGCCACCGGCCGCGCCAGCATGATCCCCAGCATCAGGCCGCTGACGACGGTGCCCACCGTCTGCCCGCGCGTTTCCGGCTTCGCCAGGTGCGACGCGAACGGCACGATGACCTGTGCCGCCACCGAGCCGAGACCGATGCAGAACATAGCCGCCAGGAACAGTACCGCGCTGGTGCTGAAGGCCGCGACGGCCAGCGCGCACGCGGTACCGGCCAGCGCCATGACGATCAGCCGGCGGTTCTCGACCAGGTCGCCGAGCGGCACGATGAAGATCATGCCCAGGCAATAGCCCATCTGCGTCAGCGTGACGATCAGGCCGGCGGCACCGGGATCGAGGCCCGTCGCCTGGCTGATCGGCCCGACCAGGGGCTGGGCGTAATACAGGTTCGCAACGATGAGACCGGTGGCAGTCGCCATCAGCCACACCATGGCGGCGGAAATATCTTGTTGTTCTTCTACGTGCACTGCGATTCCTTATTGCTGAGAAACGTCGGGCGGCAAGCAGAAAGGCATGCCGCCCCAAATGCTGGAAATATTGCCAAAAAAAGGGGACAGTCCCCGATTTTTAGAAATATTTTCAGAAGGTATTATTCGGACTGTACTGAGTTGGCGTCCCGGAGGGCACCAGCCTTGCCGTGGTCAAGCGCGGAGAGTTCGACCGTTGCCGACCTGCTGAACCCGCGACTTTGTTGCGCAAGAACCGCTGGGGACAGTCCCCCTTTTCTGGAAATTTTTCCAGGAAAATGCGGACTAGCGGCCCGGCAACCCCTTGCGGTACGGGAAATGTTTCCAGAAACCGGGGTCAGACCCCGATTTCCAGAAACATTTCCTGAAATCGGGGTCTGACCCCGGTTCGGGGAAATATTGCGGGGAGGCTAGCCGCGCAGGATGTCGCCCAGGATTTCGTAGGAGCGCAGCCGGGCGCGGTGGTCGTGGATCTGCGAGGTGACCATCAGTTCGTCCGGCCGGGTGCTGGCGATGAAGGCGTCCAGCTGGGCCGCCACGGTGGCGCGCGAGCCGGTGGCGGTGCACGAGAGCACCGAGTCGAGCATGGCGTTTTCCTGCGGGCCGAGGGTGTCGCGGTAGTTGGCCTGCGGCGGCGGCAGTTTCGACGGACGGCCGGTGCGCAGGTTGACGAAAGCCTGCTGCATCGACGTGGCGAGGAACTGCGCCTCTTCATCGGTATCCGCGGCGAACACGTTATAGCCCAGCATGACGTAGGGCTTGGCCAGCTGCGCCGAGGGCTTGAAGTTGCTGCGGTAGAAGTTCACCGCCTGCATCATCATCTGTGGCGCGAAGTGCGAGGCGAACGCGTAGGGCAGCCCCAGGTGCGCGGCCAGCTGGGCGCCGAACAGGCTCGAACCCAGGATCCACAGCGGTACCTTGGCGCCCTGGCCCGGCACGGCCAGCACGCGCTGGCGGGGCGAGTCGCTCATGTAGTCCTGCAGTTCCAGTACGTCCTGCGGGAACTCCTCGGCATCGGAAGCGAGGTTGCGGCGCAGTGCGCGCGCGGTGGTCTGGTCGGAGCCCGGCGCGCGGCCCAGGCCCAGGTCGATGCGGCCGGGGAACAGCGCTTCGAGGGTGCCGAACTGTTCGGCGATCACCAGGGGCGAGTGGTTGGGCAGCATGATGCCGCCGGCACCGACCCGGATCGTGCTGGTGCCGCCCGCCACGTGGGCGATGACGACGGCGGTCGCGGCGCTGGCGATGCCGGGCATGCCGTGGTGTTCGGCCAGCCAGTAGCGCTGGAAGCCCCAGCGTTCGCCATGCTGCGCCAGGTCCAGCGTGTTGCGCAGCGATTCGCCGGCGTGGCTGCCTTCGGCGATCGGGGAAAGATCGAGGATGGAAAGTGGAATAGTTGGAGTCATCGGATCGTTACTCGGGCGCGCCAACGCTCGGTGGCGCGGCCCTGCCTTTCATGCAAGATGCCGTTTCGGGCCGGGCGGGAGGCACGGCTCAAACGGTGTCGTGCATTGTGGCACGGCTGGCGCGTTCCTGCAGGAGGGCGCGCAGCTGGGTGGGTGCCAGCGGCTTGACGATGTGCCGGTGGAAGCCGGCGGCCCGCGAGTCCTGCTGGTCCTTTTCCTGGCCCCAGCCAGTGACGGCCACCAGCATGCAGTCGCGCTGGCGCGGGTCGGCGCGCAGCCGCCGCGCCAGTTCATAGCCATCCATGCGCGGCATGCCGATGTCGAGGAAGGCGATCTGCGGTTCGAAGGTCTCGGCGCTGCGCAGCGCGGACAGGCCGTCGTAGCACACGGTAACGGTTTGCCCGGCGGCGATGAGCAGCGTGCGCAGCGTATTGGCGTGATCGATGTTGTCGTCGGCCACCAGCACGCGCAGCTGCGGCAGGGGCGCCGTGCCGGCATCGTCGGCGCATGCTGGCGCCGCTGTATCGAGCGTGACCGGCAGTTCCAGGGCGAACGTGCTGCCCAGGTCCTTGCCGGGACTGGAGGCGGTCAGCGTGCCGCCATGCAGCTCGACCAGGCGGCGCGCCAGCGACAGCCCGATACCCAGCCCGGCCTGCGCGCGGCCCAGCGAGCGGTCGGCCTGGAAGAAGATGTCGAACACCTGCGGCAGCACGCCCGCGGCGATGCCGATGCCATTGTCGCTGATCTCGATGCGTACCCGGTCCGGCCCTTGCAGGCGCACGGCGTTCAAGGCGATGCGCCCGCCGTTCGGCGTGTACTTGGCGGCGTTGTTCAGCAGGTTGGACAGCACTTGCGCCAGGCGCGTGGGGTCGCCCTGCAGCGGCACCGGTTCATCCGGCACGTTGACGGACAGCGCGTGGCGCCGCTGCGTGATCAGCGGGCCGGCCGTTTCCAGCGAATGCGTGACGACGTCCTGCAGCACGATGGGCTCGGTGCGGATGCCCAGCTTGCCGGTGGTGATGCGCGACACGTCGAGCAGGTCGTCGACCAGGCGCACCATCTGCTGCAGCTGGCGGCCGATGATGTCCAGCACATTGGGCGGCGGCGGCTTGCCGGGCCCGCCGAGGCGCATGATCTCGAGCGCGTTGACGAGCGGTGCCATCGGGTTGCGCAGCTCGTGCGCCAGCGTGGCCAGGAACTCATCCTTGCGCCGGTCGGCGGCTTGCAGCGCTTCCTGGGCGGCGCGGCGTTCGCGCAATTCGTTGTCGGCGCGGCCGCGGGCCTCGTCCAGTGCGGCCGCGGCGCGCACCAGCGAATCGGCCACCTGCTGGGCTTCGGAAAAGTCCACGACCGCGGGCTGCACGTGCTGCCCGGTGCCCAGCGCGGTCGCGGGCCCGATCAGCGCCTGCACGGAATGCGCGATGCGGCCGCCCACCAGCCATGCCATGCCCAGCCCCAGCGCCAGGAGCACCACGGTGGCGATGATCAGCGATTCCAGCGTGCGCATCAGCCCCGCCGCCAGGTTCGCATGGGGGATGCCCAGCGTGACGCTCCAGCCGGACTTGGTGGAACGGCTGTACAGCATGACGACCGGCTTGCCGTCGACGGTGGAGCCTTCGAACGTATCCTCGAGCTGGCGGCGCATGCGTTCGACCAGGTCGGGGGCGGGCAGGGTGCCGCGGTAGCGCTCGATGTCGACGTTACGGGCGACGATGCGCAGGTCGCCATCCAGGATCGACGCGCGCCACGTGGCCGGGATCTGCTGGTCGCGCAGGATCGCGCCGAGCGCCGCCGGCAGCACCTGCGCCGCCAGCACGTAGCGCACCGCGCCGCCGCGCATGACCGGCACGCCGACCGTGATCGTCTGCCCCTTCGCACCATCGATCGTGAGGCCGGTCACGACCGGTTGCGCGGTGCGCATCACGTCGCGCAGCAATCCGGGGTTGACGGGGCCGGCGGCGAGCGGTCCCGCGGTGTTCATCAGCTGGCGGCGGCTCGGCGCGTCATACAGCACGATTTCCGTGATCGGCAGGATCGCGTGGACGTTGGTGGCCTGCCGGCGGAATTCGGCAAGATCGGTTTCATCGATATCGTCGGACACCGACAGCGCGGACAGCGCGGTGATGACGGTGTCGAAATCGCGGTCCACCACCGACACCATCGAGCGCGCCGTGGCCATGGCCTCGCCCAGCAGGCTGGCCCGCTCGACGCGGTAATGGTCATAGATCAGGAACGCCGACACGATGGCGGCGGGCAGCACGCAACTGAACACCAGCAGCGCCAGCCGGAATCGGATGGTGGGCAGGCGTGGATGGACGTGAGGTGGCAGCTGGCTGGGGCTTGTCTGCACGAAACGTGGAGGTACGTGTACACTCGTTAATAGTTGTGCCAAGTTACCATAAGCTTGCGGCCGGTGACAGCAGGCAATGCGCCTGCGATGACGCCCTGTTGCGCGAGCCACCACGATTCCTCAGGATATGACGATGCTGAAAAAAGCCGCCCTGGCTTCCTTGCTGCCCCTGTTTTTCCAGGCCGCCGCCGCCGCGCCGAGCCCCATCGCCCTTGCAACCGCCGAGCATGCCCGCACCGCCTACCACGGCAAGGTCATCGACACGCTCGAAAAGATGGTTGCTTTCAATACGGTCGTGCAGGAAGGCGTGCCGTGCGAGCGCAATGCCCAGCACATCGCCTTCAAGGCTTTCCTGCGCGAGGAGGCGGCGCGCCTGGGCTTCGACTTCGACGATGCCGGTTGCGTCGTCGTCATCGGCCTTGGCAAGGGCAGCGAGCGGGTAGGCATCGTCACGCACGGCGACGTGCAGCCGGTCGACCCGTCGAAATGGAAGCAGTCGCCCTTTACGCTGGACCGCACCAGCGAGCCGGGCCTGCTGCTGGGCCGTGGCACCGAGGATGACAAGGGACCGATCGCCACGGCGCTGTATGCCATGAAGGCGATCAGCGACCGCAAGGTGCCGGTGTCCAAGCGCATCGAACTGTATGTGTACATGGCCGAGGAATCGGACTGGGGCCCGCTGGAGACTTACCTGAAGACGCACACGCCGCCGCAGGTGAACATCACGCTCGATGCCGAATACCCGGCGGTCACGGCGGAGAAAGGCTGGGGGCTGGTGACGGTGACGATGCCGGCGGAGATGGCCAGGGCACCGGCCGGTCCGTCCCTGGCATCGTTCACCGGAGGCTTCTTCAACAGCCAGATCCCGGAGGATGCGCGCGCCGTGATCGATGGTGCCACGCCGGCACTGGAACAGCGCATTCGCGACCGTGCCGCGAGCCAGAAGGGCATGCGCTATACCTTTGCCCGCTCGGGCAAGCAATTGACGGTCACCGCGGAGGGCGTGTCGGCGCACTCGTCGAAGCCGGAAGATGGCGTCAACGCGATCGCCATGCTGGCCGACGCGCTGGCGGTGCAGCCATGGCAAGGCACGACGGCGGGCGCCATGGTCACGTTCGTCAACGACCTGGTCGGCACCGGCCTGTATGGCGAGAAATTCGGCAACGTGGCCTATCGCGACGCTTTCATGGGCCCGATGACGGTGGCGCCCGTGATGCTGAAGGCGGATGGCGGCGCGCTGCAGCTGAACCTGAACCTGCGCCGCCCGCGGGGCAAGACCGGCGCCGAACTGGAGCGCGAGTTCCACGCCGCGTTCGATGGCTGGAAGGCTGCGCACGCGCCGAAGGCCTCGCTGAAGGCGCAGATCGGCGAACCGTGGGTGCTTGAAGACGCACCGCAAGTGCCGGTGCTGCTCGACATCTTCGCCCATTACACCGGGGCGCGCGATGCCAGGCCGGTAGCGATCGGCGGCGGTACCAACTCGCGCCTGTTCCCCAATGCCGTCAGCTTCGGCCCCGGCATGCCCGGCGCCGTCTATACGGGGCACTCGGAGCATGAATTCATCAGCGAAAAACAGCTGTTGCTGAACTTGCAGATGTACACGGCGGTGCTGGTCGAACTGGCGAAATAAGTGGCGTTGCCCGCGGTGCCTGCTCAGTCGATACCTGGATATTCCGCGGCATTCAAGCGATCATTCTATATAGATGAAGTATCTCGACGGGAATCCAGACACTGATTCAATTGGCAAGTTTTCCTGATTCAATTAAACCGCCTGTCCCGCAGTGACAAAATGCCAGCAATCCTGGCGTCATTATCAATATTAACGAAGCAGCCATATCGGCCGGAATGAAACAAATTGTTGTTTCATTCCGGCCGATTTACTTCGCACGCCACAAATAAATTTCCTCGGCGCGCAAATTCCTTTACCATCAGCAACAGAGCCGCTCGTACGCGGTTGCCAGCCAGTGCCCGGCTGACTCCAGGGCATACCGTTCATTGTTATTGGATTAATGCCAGCCTTTTATAAAGGCCGGTCGGGGATTTGCATGCTGCGCTATCTGACTATCACCGTTGCCTTATTGCTTTCCTGGTCCGCTAACAGTATGGAAATGAACGTCCCCAACGCGGTCGCCACCGCGGAGCCGATCGAGCTGAAGCCGGTACCCCGGCGTGGTGCGCTGTACCGGGTCCGGCACGACGGCAAGACCAGCTATCTGTTCGGCACCATCCACGTCGGCAAGCAGGGCTTTTTCCCGCTCGAGCCGGAGGTGACCCGCGCACTGGACCATGCCAGCTCGCTCGTGCTGGAACTCGACACCCGCCAGTACGAGCCATTCCAGCGCGCGCTGGCGAAATACGGCAGCTACCCCGCGGGCGAATCCATCACGCGCCACCTGTCGCCGGGTGCGCTGGCGCGGCTGGAGCAGGCGCTGGCCAAGGCTGGCATTCCGATGCGCAATGTCGAGAACTACCGGCCGTGGCTGGTCGCGAACATCCTGGTCGGCGGCGAGATCGAGAAGCACGGGTATCACCGCAGCAATGGCGTGGAAGGCTTTTTGCTGTCCGCGGCGGTGAAGCAGAAGAAGCAGGTACGTGAACTGGAAACGGCGGACTATCAGCTCAGCCTGTTTGCATCGCTGGACGATGCCCAGCAAGAGCGCTATCTGCTGGAAAACCTGGACGACCTGGAAAACGGCAAGGCCCTGCAGAAGTCGGCCGGGCTGATCGATGCGTGGAGTACCGCGGATTCGGCTCGCATCGCCGCGCTGGCACGCGAACTGACCACGGGCGACACGGTGTCCGCCATGTTCATGGACCGTACGCTGCTTCGACAGCGCAATCCGCAAATGACCGCCCACATCGAGGCGATCATGCGCAGCGACGAGGTGGCGTTCGTCGGCATCGGCCTGCTGCACCTGGTTGGCGAGGAAAGCGTGCCGGAGCTGCTGCGGCGCCGCGGCTACGACGTGGAAAAGATGTATTGACGGGATGCCGCGAGGCGCCCCGGCATGCTGCAGGCGTCGCCTGGACGCGAGAAGATGGGGATGGACCACTGTTTGGAGGGAAGATTTCCCGAAAAACAGGGTCCGTCCCCATTTTTTTGTGGGCCGTTTCCGCGCCCGGAGCGGGAGCGCGGCGGCGGGCAGGGCTTGATGCAAATCAAACTGTTCAGTTCGGTGCAGCTTGATAATGGCTATCAGAAAACTATTAGGGTCGATATGATCAAGCATCGGACGGACGCGGTGATTTCGGACCTGGTCGACGCCGCGCATGGCGGCGAGGCTGGCCGGAGCGGGCGGCGCAAGCGCCATGTGCTGCGCCAGGCATTGTATGCGCTGGTCAGGCTGGCGAAAGTGGAACAGCTGGCGGACATGCGGCTCGACGCCGAGCGCGCCGCTGGCGGCATGGTGGGAACGGGCCAGCGCCGGCACACCAGGGCGCTGCTGCACAAGATCAGCATGGATGTGCATGCCGGGCAGGCGCGGCTGGAAAGCGAATGGGCATCCGCCCAGGCGGCCAAGCCGGCCCCATCATCGGCAGTGGCCTCCGATGGCCAGGCTTTGCCCGATGTTGAAAACGATTGCGGGAAAACCTAGCAAGGAAGTTTCACGTGGCGACCTTGCGGTTCGTCCACAGCGCCCACAGCAGCGAGGATGTGATGACGGCGGCGCTGCAATCGACCATCCAGTCGCCGAAGGCGCCGTGGCGGTAAGGCAGGAAACTCTGCACCGCTTCATCGATGAAGCCCATCGCCGCGATCGTCAGCACGGCTTTCGACGCGCGCTGCGGGGGCGTGCCGGTGCTGCCGGTGAAGATCAGGAAGGTCAGCACAGCATATGCGCACGAATGCAGCACGACGCCGGAAGCCACTTCCGCCGCGTCCGCGCGGGCGCCGGGAATCGATCCGATGATGACGATCAGCGCGAACAGGGCCATCGCGCCCCAGTAGCGCAGGCGGGCATGGGCGGGAGTGAGCAGCAGCAGATGGAGGAGTTTCAGCACGGCGGAGCGGGGAATTGGCAAAAGCGTAACGATAGCACGGCCCAGAAAAAAGAGCCCGCCATTGCGGCGGGCTCAAACCCTGTCCGGGCCAAGAGACCATGAAGCGCCGCATCGATCGTTCCATCGATCGATGCGGGACCAACTGATGCAAGCAAATCGCTGCGCGGAAAACCTCATCATACGAATGCGGCAAAACTCAATGCGATCGAATGGGTGCGGAAAACCCAGCGCGAATACAAAGTGTAACAACCAATGCACTCAAACCAATGCAATCAAACCGATGCAATCAAATTACTGCAATGAAAAGCTATGCGATGGAATCAATGCAATGAAAACCGTCGCAATGAAAACCGTTGCAAAAAAATCAATGCAGTAAAAATAATACGATAAAACCAGTGCGGCAATAAAGCTGTTGCATTCACGGATCGATGCCACGGCCGGAAATGCGCATCTTGATCGATACAAGAACCAGGCCGGTACTAAAACAAGGCGGTTCCAGGATCAAGGAAGCTCAACATCGGATCCAACTGGTGGCGGTGAGACCGGACTGCGAATTCGAAAGCGGTGTGCCGAAGCACACCTGATCCGCCACCACGCATATCGGTTGCATGTGCAGCAGATGAATCAAGTATAGGCGGTGCGTGTGACGGCGCCATGACAGCGCGCAAACTTGGCGCACTCAGCGGGAAGATATCGGTTCGGAGAAGGTGAACGGACAAGACCGGGTAAAAAAAAAGCCCGCTTCTCGGCGGGCTTCAAACTATTATCTTGGAGGAGAATAGTGGAGACAGGTGTAATTATGCTGCGCCGCCACATATACGTCCAATTTTGAATTTCGATAATAGATATTCTATTCGCGAATATCTCATCCGTAGAGCGTGGCTGTCGGCTTCACAGGATCACGGCTTCGTCGGGCAGCTGGTTCGGGCGCGACCCGTCCGATGGGAAGTGCCGTTGCAGCAGGTCGGCCAGCTGGTTCAGCGCGGCCACCGTGCCTTCCTGGAATTCGCCGCGCTTGTAGGCTTGGGTCATCGTGCGGCAGACTGCCTGCCATTCCGCCTCGGCGATACGCCGGCCGACATTGCGGTCGGCAACGATGTCCACCGCATGGTCCGCCAGGTTCACGTAGATCAGCACCCCGCAGTTCTCTTCGGTATCCCACACGCCATATTGCGCGAACAGGGCGCGGGCGCGGTCGCGGTTCGCCATGCCATCCAGCGCGTCGCCGAACGGCAGCGCCGGTTCCACCACCAGCCGCACTTCGGCCCGGTGCCGGCGTTCGCCTTCCGCGACCGCGGCGGAGATGGCTTGCAGTGCCGCTTCCGGGAAGCAGCGCCGGCCTGTGCCGGAGCCGGTCATCAAGTGGCGCAACGCGCGGCGCCAGCGTGCAATCGCATTCATTACCAGTCTCCCGAGGCGCCGCCGCCATCGAATGTGCCGCCGCCACCGCCGCCGAACCCGCCGCCACCGAAGCCGCCGCCGCCAAAGCCTCCACCACCGCCACGGTGCATGCCGCCCAGGGCGCTGCCGAGCGCGCTGCCGATCAGCACGCCGGTGGCATTCGAGCCCCAGCCGGAGCGGTGCAGGCTGCTGCCGCGCCGTCCGCGGCCGCGGAACATCGGCAGCAGGACAAACACGCCGAACAGGATTGCCGGCCACATCCACCCGCCGCCGCTCTCGGCCTGCCGTGGTGCGGGCTGCTGTTGTGGAGCAGGGAATTGTTCCTTGTCCAGCAAGGTGGCGATGGCGGACACGCCCGCGCTCAAGCCGCCATAGAAATCATTGTTGCGAAAGTGGGGCGCGATCACATCCTGCAGCACGCGCTTCGACTGGGCATCGGTGAGCACGCCCTGCACGCCACGGCCGGCCTCGATACGCAGGCGGCGCAGCGAAGAGGGGTTATCCTTTGCGACCAGCAGCAGGACGCCATCGTCGACGCCCTTGCGGCCCAGCTTCCAGGCATCGACGACACGAATGCCGTACTGCTCGATCGGCTCGGGCGCCGTGCTCTTCACGATGAGGATGGCGATCTGGCTGCCGGTGCGGGTTTCATGGTCGGCCAGCACGGATTCCAGCGCGCCGCGCTGCTGCGCCGTCAGCATGCCGGCCTGGTCCGTGACACGCGCGGTCAGTTCGGGCACCGGTACGAACGGGTCGGCTTGCGACGAGGTGCCCGCCTGGGCCCGCGCCGCTTCGACGAACAGCAGCGCAAAGCACAGCAGCACGACCAGCAGCGTGTAGCGCACCAGCCAATGGCCGAGCCAGCTTTTCGATGGGCGGGGCACGAGACGGCGCAGGCCGCGCCGGTGGCCGCGGCCACGCACGTCGCGCTCCCTCATGACCTCGGCGGTACCGAGCCATTTGCCCTCGGAAGGGTGTTCACGCGTGCGCCGCCGCGGCGCGGCGGGTGGTGCGGCATCGTCCTGCGGACCCAGCGGCATGGCGGTTCTCTGCTCCTGCATGGTTACCAGCGTCATCCCCGGCTTATTTTTTCGCGCCGAAATCGACGGTGGGCGCGGTCGAGATGGCTTTTTCGTTCTCCACCGTGAAGCTCGGCTTGACGTCGTAGCCGAACATCATCGCCGTCAGGTTGGTGGGGAAGCGCCGCGCGAGCACATTGTAGTCCTGTACCGAGGCGATGTAGCGCTGGCGTGCCACCGTGATACGGTTTTCCGTGCCTTCGAGCTGGGACTGCAGGTCGCGGAAACTGGTGTCGGCTTTCAAGTCCGGGTAGCGCTCGGACACCGCCATCAGCCGCGACAGGGCGGACGACAGTTCGCCCTGCGCCTGCTGGAACTTCTGGAACGCGGCCGGATCGTTCAGCACCTCGGGCGTGACCTGGATGCTGGTGGCCCGTGAGCGCGCGGCGGTCACCGCTTCCAGCGTTTCGCGCTCGTGCGATGCGTAACCCTTGACGGTGTTGACGAGATTGGGAATCAGGTCGGCGCGGCGCTGGTACTGGTTGACCACCTCGCCCCAGGCTGCCTTGGTTGCCTCGTCCTTGGTCTGGAAATCGTTGTAGCCGCAGCCGGACAGCGTGGCCGCCAGCAGCCCCAGCACGATCCAGCGTACGAAGTTGTTGCGCATACTTCCTCCTTGAAAGGATACGTTCAGGTATGGGAGGGACTATACAGCGGGGGCCAGTTTCGCATTGTTCGGTGCAGCACATAGCGGCGGGGCGAGCCCGCTGGCGGGCAGAGCGCGCACCCGCTTCCTCTATAATGGTGGGTTTGCACAATTTTCGATAAAGGGGCCGCCGTGAATTTCATCAACAAACTGAACGCCGCCTGGGCCGCCAACGATTCGCTGCTGTGCGTAGGGCTGGACCCGGACATGGACCGCCTGCCGGCGCAATTTCGCGGCACCCCGGATGGCATCTTCCGCTTCTGCACCGAGATCATCGACGCCACGGCCGACCTGGCCTGCGCGTTCAAGCCCCAGATCGCCTACTTCGCGGCACTGGGCGCCGAAGGCCAGCTGGAGCGGATTTCCGCCTACCTGCGCCACCGGCATCCGCACATCCCGCTGATCCTCGACTCGAAGCGGGGCGATATCGGCGCCACGGCGAAGCAATACGCGCGCGAAGCCTACGACCGCTATGGCGCCGACGCCGTCACGGTCAGCCCGTACATGGGCGCCGATTCGGTGGAGCCGTACATGGAATGGCAGCGCGGCGTGATCGTGCTGTGCCGCACGTCGAACCCGGGCGGTTCCGACCTGCAATTCCTGGAAGTGAACGGCAAGCCGCTGTACCAGCACGTGGCGCAACTGGTGGCGGACAAGTGGAACAGCAACGGCCAGTGCGCGCTGGTGGTGGGCGCCACGTTCCCTGAGGAAATCCGTGCCGTGCGCGCGATCGTCGGCGACATGCCGCTGCTGATCCCCGGCATCGGCGCACAGGGCGGCGATATCGAAGCCACCGTGCGCGCCGGCCGCACCGATGCCGGTACCGGCATGATGATCAACTCGTCGCGCGCGATCCTGTACGCTGCCCCGCAGGCCGGCGAGGACTTCGCCCAGGCCGCGCGCCGCGTGGCCGAAGAAACGCGCCAGGCGATCAACGCGCATCGCTGAAATTGCTCGGGCATGGCGGTCCGGCGTTCCGGTCCGCCGCCATGTTGAAGTTTCCCGAAAAACAGGGTCCGTTCCTAATGCCGTTAAGTTAAGCCCACCCCAAGTGCAAACCCCGGGGTCAGACCCGGCGGGTCTGACCCCAGCCCTTCGCTTTTGGGGTGAATTCTTGCACCGTCAATGTGCGGGTAACGCTTAACTTAACGGCATCAGGGTCCGTCCCCATTCATGTTGCCTAGTACGACTGCGGCACGATCATCTCGGCGTAGTCGTACAGCGCGCCCAGGATTTCCTCGCCGCGCTCGTCGGCTTGCTGCGCCAGCGTGTCGATCTCGCCGAACAGCTGGTCGACGCTGCGGGCGCCGCCGGCGCCTTCCAGCAGCCGCGCGGCGCGGTGCTGTTCCCAATGTTCATGCTCCTGCTCCGACAGCGTGTCGGGGAAGTTGCGGGCGCGGTAGCGGAACAGCAGCTCGGCCAGCCGGTCATCCTGGAAATGCGGCGACATCGTGGCCAGCTTGTGGGGCGCTTCGCGGCGCAGCGAGTCGAGCAGCCGGCGGTCGTCCTTGCCGATGAAGCCGCCATACAGGTCTTCGTCGACATCGGCCGGCTCCGCCGGTGGGCGGTGAAACACCTGTTCCCACAGCGCTGACAGGTCGGGCCCGCTCGCGGCGTATTGCGCGTGCGCCAGCGCCAGTTCCAGGTCGATGCCCCAGCGCCGGGCCATGTCCGCGCTCAGCGTCTTCAGGTTACCCACCAGCATGGGCGACTTGTTCAGGTGCACGCTCTTGATGGGCAGGCGCGTCACGCCTTCCGGCAGCGCGTCGGCACGGCTGAACAGCCGGGTGCGGATGGTTTCCGCGTCGAGCGTGAACAGTTCGCGCGGGTCATGGCTGCAATCCCACACCAGCACTTCGTTCTTGTTCGTCGGGTGCACACCCAGCGGCCATACCAGCGCCAGGCAACCCCGTTCCGCCGGGAACATGCCGGACACGTGCAGGAATGGCTTGCGCAGTTCGCGCGCCAGGTGCAGGCCCATCTCGTCCGCCGCGCGGCCCTTGTCGCGCAGGGCCAGGCAGAAGTCCCACAAGCGCGGCTGCCTGTCGCGGATCAGCCGCGCCAGCGCGATCGTGGCGCGCACATCGGACAGGGCGTCGTGCGCCGCCTCATGCGCCAGATTGTTGACTGATGTCAATAATTCAAGTTTGAAGCTGGTCTTGCCGTTATCGCCTTGTGGCCACTCGATGCCGTCGGGCCGCAAGGCGTGGCACATGCGCACCACGTCGAGCAGATCCCAGCGGCCGCAACCGTTTTGCCATTCGCGTGCGTAAGGATCGATGAGGTTGCGCCAGAACAGGAAGCGGGTGAATTCGTCGTCGAAGCGGATCGTGTTGTAGCCCACGCCGATGGTGCCGGGCTCCGCGAACAGATCGAGGATCGTGGCGGCGAACTGGTGCTCGGGCACGCCTTCGCGCAAGGCGTGCTGGGGCGTGATGCCGGTGATCAGGCAGGACTGCGGGTCGGGCAGGTAATCGTCCGCCGGCTTGCAGTAGAGCATGACTGGTTCGCCGATCTCGTTCAGGTCGGCATCGGTGCGGATGGCGGCAAATTGCGCGGGACGATCGCGGCGCGGCACGGCCCCGAACGTTTCATAGTCGTGCCAGAGAAAGGTGTGGTCGCTCATGAGTGGCTTAGTCGTGTCATAACCGGAGATTATCGTGGCAAACAGCATTTCCCTCAATTCAAAGGCCATCTCGACCGATTCGAAGGTGGCCAACCAGGGCGAAGTCACCGCGGCCCGGGCGAAAATGCAGCTGAACGTATCGATCATGGAAGCTTCCGCATCGATTTCGATCGGCGTGGGCAGCAATCCGCAGGCCCTGCTGTACAAGTCGGCCATCACCAGCATCAACGAGGCCTTGCGTGCCGAGCTGGGCGAGAATGCCGTGCAAAATGCCGCCCGCCTGGACAATTCGCCGCAGGCCACGGCCGACCGGATCGTGTCGCTGGCCACCGGTTTCTATGACATGTTCCGGCGCCAGAATCCGCAAATGGAAGACGGCGCCGCGCTGCAAAAGTTCATGGATACGGTGAAAAGCGGTGTCGAGCAGGGCTTCAAGGAAGCCCGCGACATCCTGCAAGGCCTGAAGGTGCTCGACGGCGACGTAGCCGCCAACGTCGACAAGACCTACGAATTCGTGATGAAGGGATTCGACGCTTTCGCGGCCCGCGCCGCGGAGCCGAAGGAAGAGCCGGAAGCCGCCTGAGCTTGCTTCAGGCCGGTGCAGCTTGCGCCGCCACCACGACCCGGTTGCGCCCGGCTTCCTTGGCGCGGTACAGCGCCCCGTCGGCAACGGCGATCAGTCCGTGGTCGTCCTGCGCATCGGCCAGCGACGCCACGCCGAACGAGGCGGTGATATGGGGCAGCGGCTGGCGCATGTCGTCGAACACGACCGCTTCGCGCATGCGCTCGCACAGCCGCTCGGCCACGCCGGCCGCCACCGGCCCCGGCGTATCGGGCAGGATCACCATCAATTCCTCGCCGCCATAGCGCACCGCGAAATCGCTCGGGCGCAGGGCGCCGGCCAGCACGTGCGCGGCGATGCGCAGCGCGCTGTCGCCCTGCTGGTGGCCATGGCGATCGTTGAATTTCTTGAAATGATCGATATCGAGCATGACCAGCGACAGCGGCGCGCGGGTCGCGTGGGCGCTCGACACCAGCCGCGGCAGCACGTCGTTCAGCCAGGCCCGGTTGTACAGGCCCGTCAAGCCATCGTTCAGCGACAGCTGGCGGTAGAACTCGCCCAGCTTTTGCCGCCTGCGCAACTGCATGCTGGCGGCGCGGATACGGAACGACAGCAGGCGCAGCAGGTTGCGCGCCACGCCGTCGGCTTCCTCGATCAGGCGCCACGCCAGGTCGGCGTCGACCAGCAGCAATTCGCTTTCTTCCAGCGCCGTCAGGCCCGACAGGTCGGCCTCGCCATCGAGCACCGATTGTTCGCCGGCGCTTTCGCCGGGCAGGATCCTGGTGGTGGCACCGTCGCCGGTGGCGTCGGCCAGCGCGCCGCGCAGCACGATCACGAGGCGCGGCGAAGCCGGCGCGGAGATGATCTCTCCCGGCGCCGCCAGCATCACGGGGCAGGGCGCCAGCAGCGCGCCGGCACGGGCGATATCGGCGTCGCGCAGCAATTGCAAGGCAGCGGGGTCGTGCGAAGAAGCGGCGAAAGTGCTCAGTAGTTTCACGGCGGGGTTTCCAGGAAGTCATGCCATGATAGCGCATGAAAGGCACCGGATCGTGCCTGGGCATGTTTCAACACATTACTTTTACTTTCCTTGACCACAACTAACAACATGACGTTCACCGATGCCCTGGGCCGCGCGCACCGGCCCCGCCCGGATGCCCGCATCGTTTCGCTGGTACCGTCGATTACCGAGCTGCTGTGCACCCTCGGCCTGGCGCCGCAACTGGTGGGCCGGACCGGCTTCTGCATCCACCCGCGCGACGTGGTGCGCCCCATCGCCAAGGTCGGCGGTACCAAGGATGTCAACCTCGACAAGGTTCGCGCGCTGGCGCCAACGCACGTGGTGGTCAACATCGATGAAAACGAAAAGCCCACCGTCGACCTGCTGGCGGAATTCGTGCCCAACGTGATCGTCACGCACCCGCTGCGCCCCGAAGACAACCTGGACCTGGCGCGCCTGCTGGGCGGTGTGTTTTGCGCGGAGGCCGCGGCGGCCCGCTGGTGCCATGCCTTCGCCGCGGAACTGGCCGCCCTGCGCGCCATGCCGAAAGGGCCGCCGCAGCGCGTGCTGTATTGCATCTGGCAAGACCCGTGGATGACCGTGTCGCGCGAGACCTACATCGCGGCGATGCTGGCGGAAATCGGCTGGAGCGTGCCGGACCTCGGCACCGCCCGCTATCCCCGCTTCGAGTGGAACGATGCGCTGGTGGCGGACATCGACCAGGTGCTGCTGTCCACCGAACCCTACCGGTTTACGGAAGCGCATGCCGACGCGCTGGAAAAGCAGGTCGGCAGACCGGTGCAACTGGTGGATGGGGAGATGATGTCGTGGTACGGCAGCCGGGCACTGGCCGGCCTGTCTTACCTGCGCACCCTGGCCGGGGGCGGCCGCTGAAGCAGCCGCTCAGTTGCCGGTCAGTTGCCGCTTGGTTGCCGCTCAGTCGTCGGACTGGACCGGGTCCGGCTCGACCAGGTCGGCCACCGGCGTGTTGTGCTTGACGTCGCTGCGCTTGCCGATCGCCGTGTCGAGTGCACGCACCAGCTTGCCGGAGGCACCGGAGATGGCCTGGCGCAGGTCGCCGGCCTGGTCGGTCACGGCGATCGGAGGAATGCCGGCGACCCGTGCTTCCATCATGCAGCGCTTGTCGTTGGGGCCTGACTTGTGGCTGCTGTTGTTGTCGCCCAGGTGGACTTCGACGCGGGTGACCTGCTCGCCAAAGCGTTCCAGCGCCGAGCGCACCACGCCTTCGACGTGATCGTCCAGGCTGGCGTCATGGGTGATGGCCTTGTCGGTATTGACTTGAACTTGCATCGTTACTCCTCCTCGTTGTGTATGCGTCGATGTTACGGTGTACAGGCTCCTTTTGTTGTTAAGTGCAGCACATTGCCGCGTTTTCAAGGCTTACTTCGCCTGTTCGGCCAGTTCTTTCTCGTGGTGCGGGAAACGGTCCATCTTCGCCAGCACCGGGAACAGCTTGATCCATGCCCCAGTCACGGCCAGGGTGGCGGCGCCGCCGAAGACGATGGCGCGCGACAGGCCCATCCAGCCGGCGGTGACGCCCGACTCGAATTCGCCCAGTTCGTTCGAGGCGCCGATGAACACGGAGTTGACGGCGCTGACACGGCCGCGGATGGCATCCGGCGTCTCGAACTGCACCAGCAGGTGCCGCACGTAGACGCTGATCATGTCGCCGGCGCCCATCAGCAGCAGGCAGGCGAGGGCGACGGCGAAGGTGGTGGTGGTGCCGAGCACCACGGTGCCGACACCGAACACGGCCACGCCGCCGAACATCCAGGCACCGACCCGGCGCGTGATGGGGAAGAAGGCCAGCGCGATCGAGCACAGCGCCGCGCCGGCGCCGGGTGCGGTGCGCAGCAGGCCCAGGCCGGTCGGGCCCACGTGCAGCACGTCGTGAGCCAGCGCCGGCAGCAGTGCGGTGGCGCCGCCGAACAGCACGGCGAACAGGTCCAGCGAGATCGCGCCCAGCACGATGGGGCGCGACATGACGAAGCGCAGGCCCTCCAGCACGCTGTGCCAGGTGGCCGGTTCGCGGTTACTGGCCTGCGGCGGCGCCTTGGTGATCGCCATCAGCACCGTCGCCACCAGCAGCAGCGCGGCGGCGATCGCGTACACGGCGACCGGGCCCTGGAGATACAGCAGGCCGCCCAGCGTGGGGCCGAGGATCACGGCGACATGGAAGCTCGACGACGACAGCGCCACGGCTTTGCTGAGGTCCTGCTGGGGCACCAGGTTGACCAGCATGGCTTGCGTGGCCGGGCCCATGAAGGCGCGCGCGCTGCCGAACAGCACCAGCACGCAAAATATCGGCCAGACGACCTGCATGGCGCTGTGGGCGAACGCCAGCAGCAGCAGGCCGACGAGCAATTGCGTGGCCAGGCAGGCGGTGACGATGTTGCGGCGGTTGTAGCGGTCGGCAACGTGGCCGGCCGGCAGGATCAGCAGCAGGAAAGGGGCGAACTGCGCCAGGCCGATCATGCCGAGGTAGAACAGGTTGTGCGTCATCGAATACACCTGCCAGCCGACGGCGACGTTCTGCATCTGCACGGCAAGCGTGCCGAGGATGCGGGCGGACAGGTAGAACGAGAAGTTACGGTGACGCAGGACGGCGAAGCCGTTGGATGAGGACATGAAGCGATCAGTAGTGAAAACGCGGCCCCGCCGTCCGGCCGGTGGGGCCGGCGGGAACCGGGATCGCGCGGGTGATTAAGGTTGGGCCAGGTCGGCTTCGGTGGTGAAGGCGTCGGCGTAGAATTCGTCTTCCGGCAGGGCGCAGCGGGCCACGAAATCGCGCCTGGCCGATTCGACGACGATCGGCGCGCCGCAGGCATACACCTGCCAGCCGCTCAGGTCGGGCAGGTCGGCCACCGCGGCCTGGTGCACATAGCCGGTGCGGCCGGTCCAGCCGTCTTCCTCGAGCGCGTCGGACACCACGGGCACATAGCTGAAGTTCGGCAGTTCGCGCGCCCACTGCTCGCACAGCGCATGCATGTACAGGTCGCGCGGCCGGCGGCCACCCCAGTACAGCACCATCTTGCGTTGCGAACCGGAAGCCTGCATCTGCTCGACGATCGCCTTGATCGGCGCGAAGCCCGTGCCGGAGGCCAGCAGCACCATCGGCTTGTCGGAATCCTCGCGCACGAAGAAGGTGCCCAGCGGACCTTCGAAGCGCAGGATGTCGCGCTCCTTCATCGTGCTGAATACCTGGTCGGTAAACAGGCCGCCCGGCATGTGCCGGATGTGCAGCGTGATCGGGCCGGCGCCGGGCGCGCTGGCCATGCTGTAGCTGCGGCGCTTGCCGTCGCGCAGCAGGAATTCGATGTACTGGCCGGCGCGGTATTCCAGCACTTCATTGGCGGGCAGCTGCAGGGTCATCACGATCACGTCCGGCGCCACTTTCTCCAGCGTGGTCACGCGCGACGGCATCTTCTTGACGGGGAAGTCGCCGCTGCCGGCCACCTCGCGGGCCGAAATCACCAGGTCGGAATGGGGCAGCGCGCAGCAGAACAGCGACATGCCCTGGGCTTCCTCTTCCTCGGACAGCGCGCGGCGCTGGTGCGGCTTGTGCGTCACGGCGCCGCTGACCACCTTGCCCTTGCAGGAACTGCAGGCGCCGTTCTTGCAGCCGTACGGCAGCCCGACGCCGGCGCGCATCGCGGCCGCCAGCACGGTTTCGTCTTCGTCGCATGCGAACTGGTGGCCGCTGGGCTGAACAGTAATCTGAAACGTCATACAATCCTTGAGATGAAAAGCTTACGCAAACAAAATTCCGGCCGGATGCCGGGCCAGCCGTCCCTGGCGCAAACGCGCTCCGACCAGCCGCGGCTCGGCAAGCCGCGCCTGCTGATCCTCGGCTGCGGCGACGTGGGCATGCGCCTGTTGCCGCTGCTTTGCGCGCGCTACCGCGTGTTCGCCGTGACGCGCGACGGGGCCGACTTCGGCGTGCTGCGCGCGGCGGGCGCGGTGCCGGTGCTGGCCGACCTCGACCAGCCGGCCACGCTGCGCCGGCTCGCTGGCCTGGCGCACACGGTACTCCACCTGGCGCCGCCGCCGGCCGCCGGCGAGCGCGACACCCGCACCCGCAATGTGACCGCCATTCTACCCGAGGCGGCCAGGGTCGTTTATGTCAGTACCACCGGTGTCTATGGCGACCTGGCGGGCCGCCTGGTCGATGAAACGCAGCCGGTGGCGCCCCGCAATATCCGGGCGCGCCGCCGGGTCGACGCGGAACGCGTGCTGCGCGGCTGGGCGCGCCGTGCCCAGGGCAAGCTCTCCATCCTGCGCGTGCCCGGCATCTATGCGGCGGACCGCCTGCCGCTGGAGCGCCTGCGCCAGGGCACCCCCGCGCTGGACGCCGCGGACGACGTCTACACCAACCACATCCACGCGGACGACCTGGCGGCGCTGGTCCGCGCGGCCCTGTACCGCGGCCGGCCGCAACGGGTCTACCACGCGGTCGACGACAGCCGCATGCGCATGGCCGAGTACTTCGATGCCGTGGCCGACGCGGTCGGGCTGCCCCGGCCGCCCCGTTTGCCGCGCGCGCAGCTGGCCCAGGTGGTCTCGCCCACGCTGCTGTCGTTCATGTCCGAATCGCGCCGGCTCGCCAACGGCCGCCTGAAGAACGAACTGGGCATGCGGCTGCGCTACCCGACTGTTGCCCATGGGCTACAAAGCGTGACAGGCGTCCGGCAGGATTGACCCGGCGCAAACGCGCGGTTGTCGCTTGCGACTAACGTAGGCAGACACCATCAGGAGGTCGTATGGACGCGAACCGCCAGCATCCCAGCAAGGAAGAAGTACGGGCCTGGATGGCCCGGCGCCGGGTTTCCTCCCGCGCCGGGTTGCCGTTGCCATCGCCGGACGAGATCCGCCGCGAACTGGGGTGGCACCAGCTGGGCTGGCACCAGGTGGGCAGGCAACAATCGCCGGCGGTGCGGCAGGAAAGCGCGGCCTTGCTGATGCCGTTCGTGCTGGCCGAACTCGCGGCATTGACGGCCGTGACGTGGTACTGGCTCCTGCTGCGGCTGGCGCGCGAGTGTCCACGACCATCCGCATAACACAGAATGTAGTAGTGGAATCTCTCCAATTCTCACGCAAGTTGCCAAAAATAAAGCAAATCGGTGTACCATATTGTCCGCATACAAACTAATTCGCCGTGAGCGATCGTTTGGCACTCCGTAGACCGGTAACGAGCCGGCGAACATTGGTAACCCTGCTACTGCTTTACAAGAGCACTGCCCGAGAGAGTTTGACATGTCATTCCTGAAAGACCTGACCGCATCCCCGTCCTATAATCCGAACCGCGTCCTCGATGCGATCATCAGCAAGCTGCAACTGAAGAACGACGCGGCATTGTCCCGCGCGCTCGAGGTGGCACCGCCGGTCATCAGCAAGATCCGCCACAATACGCTGCCGATCGGCGCCACGATCCTGATCCGCATGCACGAGATCAGCGATTACTCGATCCGCGAACTGCGCGAATTGATGACGCACTGAGTACCGGCGCGCCGGGCGATGCTGCACCGGGTGACGATCCGCTGAGTGTTGTCGCGCCGAGCGTCGATGCATTGCGTCCGTTGCGAAAAAAAACGGCCGGTCCCCACGTGGAACCGGCCGTTTTTACTTTTGGGGCGATCAGGCCAGGCGCGGGCGCTCCGTGTAGAACGCTACCGCCTTGGCGTTCTGCGCCGGCGCTGCCTCGATCCGGCCCGAGTAGGCCGTGGTGGCGCTGACGCGGCCCGAGTAGGCCGTGTCGGTACCCACGCGGCCGGAATATGCGGTTTGCGGATTCACGTTCGCATCGCTGATGCGGCCCGAGTAGGCGGTCTTCGCGGCAACGGTCGGTTCGCTGATGCGGCCCGAATAGGCAACCCGGCCGGAATACGCGGTATCGGTGCCGATCCGGCCCGAGTACGCGGTTTGCGCACTGATGCGGCCCGAATAGGCGGTGTCCGTACCGATCCGGCCGGAATACGCGGTGTCGTTGCTGATGCGGCCGGAATAGGCGGCCTCGGTGCTGATGCGCTGCGAATCGGTGGTTTCCGTCCCGATGCGGCCGGAGTAAGCGGTGTCCGTGCCGATGCGGCCGGAGTAGGCGGTGTCCGTGCCGATGCGGCCGGAGTAGGCCGGGGCGGCGTTGCGCAGGTACGGCTCGCCGAAGGTTTCCTCGTACAGTTCCTTCATCCGGTCGCCCACGCGGCGGTGCGCTTCCACGTCATCCTCGCCGCGCAGGCCGATGTACGGGAAGTGGTGCAGGAAGTAGCCGAACACCTTCTCGCAATCCACGGCGTATTTCATGGTATCGAGAATGTGGTAGTGCCAGAACGTGTCCACGTCCATCAGCGGTGCCGTCTGTTCATTCGGGAACGCCTTCATCAGGAACAGGAAGCGGCGATATTCGAACTCGACCGCATTGACCTTCTCCAGCGACCAGCCCTCTCCGGATTCTTCATGCATCAGCTTGACCTTGATGGGCTCCAGGTCGAGTTCGGCGAACGGTTTGAATTGCTCGAAAGAAATCATGTAAATCCTCTCTGGTGGTAACTGGGGAAAGTGACTGCCGGGAACGGCAATCCACGGCATGTTGATGCGTGGAAATATCCACAGGCCTCAGTATAAGATCAGATTCCGTACAGCAACGCCGCGCGTTCAATCGTGTGCGGGGTGTCAAGCGTGAAAAGGGGGATCCTGTTGCGGTTCGGCAACGGTGTGCGGAACAGCGCAGCAAAACCAGGGTCAGTTGGCGAACGCCCCGGCCGGCTGCGTGGCACGCCAGGCCATCGGCACGGTCACCGTGACGGTGGTGCCGCCGTGCGGCCGGCTGACGATCGAGCAATCGCCGCCCAGCAGGCTCATGCGTTCCTCGATGCCGACCAGGCCGAATGAGCCATTCTTGTTGCGGCTGCCGTCGTGCAAGCCGATGCCGTTATCGGCGATGGTCATGCGCAGGGTACCGCCGAGCTGGCGCAATTCGACGCGCACATGCGTGGCGCGGGCATGCTGCTGGATATTGCTGAGCGATTCCTGGAGTACGCGGAACAGCGCCACGGCACAGCGGTCATCCACGTCGGGGGTGCCCTCCGGGTCCACCACGTCGCATTCGATGCCGGAGCGCTTGCGGAACTGCGTGGTCTGCCATTCGACGGCGGCGGACAGGCCGAGGTCCAGCACGTTCGGCCGCAGGTCGTTGATGATGTTGCGCACGCTGCGGATCGTGTCGTCGATCTGCTTCAGCGTGGCGGTGGCGCGCGCATGCAGGCGCGGATGGCGCACCGACGTGCGGCTGGCCAGGATATCGGCCTCGATGCGCAGCGCCAGCAGGTTCTGCCCCAGGTCGTCATGGATCTCGCGGGCGATACGCTTGCGCTCTTCTTCCTTGATCTGCTCGGCATGGGCAGCCAGCCGGCGCAGCCGCTGGTGCGACAGTTGCAGCTTGGCCTGGCTGTCGCGCAATTCGCGCGTCATGTCGCGCGCCATCTGCAGCGCCCGGCGCCGCGACGAGACCTGGGCATGGAACAGCGCATACATCAACAGCGTGCTGACGAAGCCGACCAGGGCGGCAAGCCATGGCAGGTAGGCGTCGAACGTCGAGAACAGCGAGGAGCGGGGCGCATCGAAGTACGCTTGCCACACCCGGCCGTTGAAGTTCAGCGGCAGGCTCAGTTGCACATGGCTGTCCGGCGGCGCCTGCGCGGCGGACGGTTCGACGCTGTCGAACAGCAGGTGGCCGGGGGGCGCCTTGCTGTTCGGCGGCGTGCCGGGGGCGGTGTTGTACAGCCGCACGCGGATTTCACGCACCGGCGTATCGACCATCGCCGCCTCCACCAGGCGCGGCACCGAAAAGCCGATGCCGACCGACCCCAGGTAGGCGGCGCGCCGCTGCGGCACCGTATCGACCGGCATGTCGGCGCGGTAGACGGGCAGCCGCAGCGGCATGCCGAACTGGGTGGGCGCTTCCGGCAATTGCACCGGCAAGCCGGAGCTCGAAATCGTGCCCGTGTCACGCGCGATGTCCAGGGCCTGGGCGGCGCCGGGGCGCGATGCCAGGTCGTAGCCGAACTTGGCCTTGGCGCTGTACATCGGTTCAAGCAGCGTGATGACGGTGTAGGAAGCGCGCTGGCCGGGTGGCGAGATGCGGAATTCCGGATAGCCCAGTTCACGCACCGTCGCGCTGTGCATCTGCTGTTCGAACGCGGCGCGGCGTTCATGCGGCACGTACTGGGCAAAGTTGATGCTGGCGATGGATGGGAAGTTGTGGGGAATGTCCAGGCCGCGCACGTAGCGGTGGAAACTTTGCGGCGACATGCCTTCGCTGGCCTGGAAATGGCTGGCGGTACCGCGCAGCACGTCGGTACACGCCTTGATGCCGCCGGCAATGTTGTACTGGATGCTGCGGGCCTGGTTGCGGAAGCGGTCCAGCGCCTCGCTTTCCAGCGAATTGGCCATCCATGCATAGAAACCCGCGCCCACCAGCATCGACAGCAATACGCCGCTCCACCAGGAAGGTTTGGCTTCGTGCAGTTTTCCTGACAGAGGTTGATTCATGGACGGCGTGCGGAGGTAGCAGGGTTCGTGGTCAAAATATAGGCAGTCGGTGTGAGCTGCGTCAAGAACAAAGCCACTATCGGACGTTAATCGTTGCGGTGGCCACAGGCTTGTTCCTGCTGTCATGGACAACCGAAGGGCATTTAGTCATTGTGACTGGAGGTGTCTGGCCACGCCTGAAAAAAGGCCGCCTCGCGGGCGGCCTCGTCTGCCTGGTTACTTCGTGCTGCCCCAGCTGTCTTTCAGCGTCACGATCCGGTTGAACACGGGTTTGCCTGGCCGGGAATCGACCCGGTCGGCCACGAAGTAGCCGTGCCGTTCGAACTGGAAGCGCTGTTCGGCTTGCGCATCCTTCAGGCCCGGCTCCAGGTAGGCGGTGACGACTTCCTTGGCTTTCGGGTTGAGGAATTCCTTGAAGTCCTTGCCGCCGGCATCGGGCTGCGGATCCGTGAACAGGCGGTCGTACAGCCGCACTTCCGCTTCCAGCGCGGCGCTGGCGCTGACCCAGTGGATATTGCCCTTGACCTTGTAGTTGTTGGCGCCGTCCGTACCCGATTTACTGTCGGGGAAGTAGTTGACGTGCACCGCGGTCACCTTGCCGTTCTCGTCCTTGTCGTAACCGGTGCATTCGGCCACGAAGCCATACTTCAGGCGCACGCGCGCGCCCGGCTGGTCGCCGATCGGCGGATAGAAGCGGAAATAGCCCTTCGACGGCACTTCCATGAAGTCTTCTTCCTCGATCCACAGTTCGCGGGTGAACGGGAACGTGCGGTTGCCCAGCTCGGGGTGGTGCGGGTGCACGGGCGAGCTGCATTCCACGCTGTCGCCGGCGGGGAAATTGTCGACGATCAGTTTCAGCGGCTTGAGCACGGCGATGGCGCGCGGCGCCTTCGGATCCAGGTCTTCGCGCACGGCGCCTTCCAGCACGCCGAAGTCGATCCAGCCATCCGATTTCGTCACGCCGGTGCGCTCGGCCATCAGCTGGATGCCTTCCGGCGTGAAGCCGCGGCGGCGCATGCCCACCAGGGTGGACAGGCGCGGATCGTCCCAGCCGTCGACGATGCCTTCCTCGACCATCTGGCGCAGCTTGCGCTTGGACGTGACGATGTATGTCAGGTTCAGCCGCGAGAATTCATATTGCTTCGGCAGGGGCTTCTTGAAGAAGCCGCCTTCGGCCAGGGTTTCCAGCAGCCAGTCGTAGAACGGGCGGTGATCCTGGAATTCCAGCGTGCACACCGAGTGCGTGATGTTTTCCAGCGCATCCGAAATCGGGTGCGTGTAGTCGTACATCGGGTAGATGCACCACTTGTCGCCGGTACGGTGGTGGTGCGCGTGGCGGATCCGGTAGATGGCCGGATCGCGCAGGTTCATGTTCGGCGATGCCATCGCGTCTTCGCTGATCTTGGCGCGCAGGATGTGTTCGCCGTCGGCGTACTTGCCCGCCTTCATGTCGCGGAACAGTTGCAGCGATTCCTCGGCGGGGCGGTTGCGGAACCGCGAATTCACGCCCGGCGTATTGAAATTACCCCGGTTGGCCGCCATTTCCTCGGCGCTCTGGCTGTCCACGTAGGCGTAGCCGGCCGTGATCAGGTATTCCGCCATCTCGTACAACCGGTCGAAATAATCGCTGGCATAGTGCAGGTAGGCGTCGCCGCCGGCCGGATCCTGGTTTTCCCAGCTGAAGCCCAGCCATTTCACGCTGTCCATGATCGAGTCGACGTATTCCTGCTCTTCCTTGGCGGGATTGGTGTCGTCGAAGCGCAGGTGGCAGCGCCCCTGGTAATCGCGTGCCAGGCCGAAGTTCAGGCAGATCGACTTGGCATGGCCGATGTGCAGGTAACCGTTCGGCTCGGGCGGGAACCGGGTGATGACGGAAGGCAGTCCCTCGCGCTGGTGCGCGCCGGTGGCCAGGTCATGCTCGACGATGTTGCGAAGGAAATTCGGTGCTGGGGCCGCTGCGGCTGTCTTTTTGTCGTTGCTCATGTACGAAGGCAGGTATGGGAGTCGATTGACGGCCATTTTACCGTACGCACGCCTGCGCGGCGGGACGGCCGATGGTTTTCTATAGGATAATTCGCCCTTACGCCCACGTTTTGGACGAGAGTTACGAGGCAGGATAAAACCATGGATAATTTGTACAACGTGCTCGGCATCGCTCCGAACGCGACGGAAGACGAGATCAAGAAGATCTACCGCTCGCTGGCGATGCGCTTCCACCCGGACCGCAATCCCGAGCCGGGTGCCGACGCCCGTTTCAAGGCCATCGTCAAGGCATACGAGGTATTGTCCGACCCGGCCAAGCGGGAAGAATACAACCAGAGCCTGAACCACCGGATCATCATCGACCCGGAAGAGGAAGCCTACCAGCTATGGCGCTCCGTCTTCAGCCTGCATGGCGTGAGCCTGCCAGTGGCCTGAGTCAACAAGCATTTACGAAAAGAGTCAGCAATGAGAAGAGTACACCCCGAGTTCGCCTTCCAGGCGCGCGAACTGGCCGAGCAGATCGAGGGCATCCTCGGCGACCCGCCGGACCGCAAGAATTACCAGGCGATGACGAAGGCGCTGGTGACCGAGTATGCCAATGGCGCCGGTATCGAAGACTTGAACATGATGGCGTTCGCGCTGGTCGACGTGATCGACATCGCCGAGCCGAAGACGCTGCTGGCCGATGCCGAGGACTTCGAGTTCGGCGATCCGGCGCGAGTGTTCGCGGCCGTGTCTTGCCCGGAGGGCGAGCCGGCCCGCATGCTCGAGGCGATCGAGGAAAACCATCCGGACCTGGGCCGCCAGGCCATCGTGACCGCGTTCCTGCACAAGCACCCGCGCATGTGGGACGACGACGATACGTCGCTCGACCAGCTGGCCGAAGGCGACGAAGGCGATGACGACGAGGAAGAAGGCGGCGCCAGCGAGGAATTCACCCAGATGTTCGACCAGGAAGGAGAACGTTGATGTCCGACGAAAAGTCCAATCTGCCCGCGATCAGCAAGCAGGTGACCGAACTGGTGCTGGCCGGCTCGCTGAGCCACGCCGAGCAGGCATTCGCCGACGCGGCCGAGCAGCACGGCGACCTGGCCGTGGCCGAGGTGCTGCAGAACATTCCGCCGCATGTGACGGCGCTGCACATGGCCGGCTTCGATGGCGGCAAGCTGTCGCTGGCCACGCTGCTGGTGCCGCCCAAGGCGTGGGCCGACAGCCTGGCCTACATCGCCGCCACCTGGAACGAGGACATGATCGAGGATGATCCCGAGCGCATCGCCGAGGGGCTGTTCAATCACATCCACGGCGTGGTGTTCGGCACCGAGGACGAGGAGCGCCGCCGCGAACTGCTGCAGGAAGCTTCCGCCACCGACCATGGCGCGACCGTGTTCGCCATCGTCTTCTCGCTGGCACCGAAGGAAATGCTGGAAGTGGCCGGCGAGGTGATCTCGAAGGGCCAGTACATCACGGCGCAGTCGTCCTCCGACAGCGACGTGGTGCCGCTGGCTGTCGCCCTGGCGCAAGCCAGCGAAGATGGCTGGGACCGCGCGCTGTTCGAACTGTTCCCGGAATTCCGCCACAGTGCCGACCTGGCCGACGCCGAATACTCCGATGATCCGGACGAGGAAGAACCGTCCGTGCTGCAGCGCTCCACGAAAGAGCTGCTGTACCGGCTGCGCAAGCAGGTGCCGAGCACCCGCAGCGCCAGCGCGCGCGGCGGCCGCCGCAACCTCGGCACGGGGATCTTCTCCTGATGCTGCCGGCACTCGTACGCGAAAACCTGCCGAGACTCACGCGCGCGATCAAGCTGCTGCCGGGCGACGACCGCCCGGACGCGGCCTTGATGCTGGCCGACGAGCTGGCCGGCATCACGGCGATGGTCGCCGAGAAGTTCACCAACCACCGCACCTCCGAAGGCATCCAGAAGGCCGTCAACCTCACGGTGGGCGGTGTCTCGCTGGGCCTCGAACAGGTGCTGGCGGTGGACAGCGATGAGGCCGCGCTGGACTTCCTCGTCGATAACGGTGCCGAGGCGGCATTCCAGGCCGGCTTTCGCCAGCTGAAGGACCTGGCCGCCATGCCGGAAGATACGCTGGTGGGCGAATACGACCAGGATCCCGTGTACGCGCAGCGGCGGCTGCGCGACATCTTCTTCGATATCTGCCTGACCGACCCGAACGCGAACTGGGATGGCCCGGCGCGCTACCAGGAACAGCTGAAGCAGCGGCAGGAAGCGCAGGCCGTGGTGCGTTTCGCCAACTGGCTGCGCCGCCACAACAGCGCCGGCGCCGTCAAGGATACCGACCTGAATGCGGAAGGCGTGATCGCGCTGGCGATCATCTTCGCCGTCGAAGGCGGCGGGCGCATCGTGGCCCGCACCGGCCAGAAGGATTTCGAACGCTTCGTGAAGGCGGTGCGCGCCAACAAGCCCGACTTCGAAGCCGGCTGGGCCGAACTGGTCGCCGCCGTCCCCGCGCAGCACCACGCCGTGCTGCTGAACCGGATCGACACCTACCGCAAGGGTTGCACGGTGCTGCAGCACATCCCGGGGCGCACGGCGATGAAGACCCTGTTCGCTGAGCTGGAGAACTACGCCGGCTCCGAGCTGGACGCCGATTACGACTGACGTGGCGACCAGCCCGGCAGACATCACGGCCATTCCGGCTGACCTGATGAAGCTGGTCGAAGCGCTTCATCGGATTTCACCGAACCGTTTCCATGCGATGGTGAACCGGGCTGCCACGGCGGCCGAGTGGTACGACGCCGTGCTGGCGCTGCGCTATGCGGCCAATTCCAGGGAACTCAGGGATACCGGGGACGAGCGGGTGCACGGGCTGTGCGAGGAAATCCGGCGGCACGTGGCGCGCATCGATGACGTCTTCCAGATGGCACTGCTGCCCGCATCGCCCGGGCAGCAACGCGAATGGGAAGAGGCGCTCGCGGCCGATGGCCATGCAAGGCAGGTGTTCCGCACGGACGGCTCGCTGCACATCAGCCTGCTCGATGCGGACTTGCAGGGGACGGCATTGCACGTGCGGCGTGCCTGGAACCATGTGTGCAATTTCACCGGTTCCTGGACGGACTTCACGATCGAACTGGACGAGGCCCAGGCGGCCGACTGGCAAGCCAGGCGTGCGCGATTGCGGGCGATGCAGGAGGCCATCGAGAACCGGCGGCCGGCACGCGCGCCTTGATACATGGGGACACCGGTGACGCAGGCATTCGAGAAACGAGGTCGGCGGCGATCGTGACGCTGCAGGGCTACGAGCCGGATGGGACCGCAATCCGGTAATGCCGCCGGCCATCCGGGTCCGCCGGGTTCCCTAAGCCTCCTCTTGCGCGGCGGCCCTGGCCAGCGCCACGAATGCGGCCACCAGCGGCCCGCCGTCGTCGCTGCGCTGCGCCAGCATCAGCGCCGTCGTTGCCTGCGGGTCGGCCAGCGGCCGGTACACCACGCCTTCCATGTGAATCCCCTCGAACGAACTCGGTAGCACCGAGATGCCGCAGCCGGCGGCGACCAGCCCGATGATGGTCGACGCTTCGCCCGCTTCCATCGCGATTTGCGGCGTAAAGCCGGCGGCCCGGCACATGCGGAACAGTTGCGGGTGGATGCCGGTGCCGGCATCCTTCGGGAAGATCACGAACGGCAACCCTTCCAGGTCTTTCACGGTGATGGTTTCCATCGCCGCGATCGGCCAGTCCGCCGGCAGCACCAGGCGCAACGGGTCGTGGCGCAGGGTCGTCAGGGTAATGGTCTCGGGAATCGGCACGCTGACGGTGCGCACGAAGCCCAGGTCCAGCTCGCGTGCTTCCAGCTTCTCCAGCTGCGGCAGGGTGGCCATTTCATGGAAGGTCAGCAGCACGCCCGGATATTGCTGGCGGTAGCGCCGTACCACCGCGGCGAACAGCGTGGTGAACGGTGTCGAGAACGTAAAGCCGATGCGCAGCTCGCCAGCTTCGCCCCGCTGCGCGCGGCGCGCGGTTTCCTTGGCCTGTTCGGCCAGCGCCAGCACGCGCCGCGCGTCCGCCAGGAACAGCTTGCCCGCTTCCGTCAGCCGTACCCAGCGCTTGCTGCGCTCGAACAGCCGCGCGCCCACCTCGTGTTCCAGCGCCTGGATCTGCTGGCTCAGCGGCGGCTGGCCGATGTGCAGCCGCTCGGCGGCGCGCGTGAAGCTCAGTTCCTCGGCCACGGCGACGAAATAACGCAAGTGCCGCAGTTCCATGTTATCGCTTTAAAGTATTAATGGAGCCTCAAATATATATTGGACGCTTATACCGGGCAAGCCTACGATGGCTCCATCGTCGTTGAAAGCTCATCATGGAACGCCTCTCTCCCGCCAGCCCCGCCTTCCGGCGCACCAACCGCGCGCTGTTCTTCGGCGGCTTTTCCTGCTTTGCCCTGCTGTATTGCGTGCAGCCGCTGATGCCGCTGCTGGCGCACCAGTTCGCGCTGACGCCGGCGCAAAGCAGCCTGTCGCTGTCGGTGTCGACTGGTGCGCTGGCCGTGTCGCTGCTGCTGTCGTCGATCGTGTCCGATCGTATCGGCCGCAAGGGCCTGATGGTGACGGCGCTGTGCCTGGCCGCCGTGATGACGCTGGTGTGCGCGCTGGCGCGCGACTACCCCCAACTGCTCGCGGCGCGCGCGCTGCTGGGCCTCGGGCTGGGCGGCATGCCGGCCGTGGCGATGGCTTACCTGAGCGAGGAAGTGGAACCCGAATCGCTGGGCCTGTCGATGGGCCTGTACATCAGCGGCAGCGCGTTCGGCGGCATGCTGGGGCGGGTCGTCACGTCCACCCTGTCCGACGTGTTTTCGTGGCGCGTGGCGCTGGCGGCAATGGGCGCGGCCGGCCTGTATGCGGCCTGGGAATTCTGGCGCAGCCTGCCCGAGTCGCGCCATTTCAGGCCGGCGCAGGGCGGACTGGCGGGCATGGCGGCAGGCCTGCGCCGCCATCTGGGCGACGCCGGCCTGCCATGGCTGTACGCGCTGGCCTTCCTGCTGATGGGCTGCTTCGTCAGTGCCTACAATTTCATCGGCTTCCGGCTGCTGGGCGAGCCGTTCTCGCTGCGCCAGGGGCTGGTCGGCGGCATCTCGTTCCTGTACCTGCTGGGCATCTACAGTTCCGTGTGGGCGGGGCGCCTGGCGGATCGCCTGGGCCGCCGCAAGGTGCTGTGGGCCACGCTGTCGGCGATGCTGGCCGGCCTGTTGCTGACGCTGGCCGACAACCTGGTGGCGATCGTCGCCGGCATGGCGCTGTTCACCTTCTCGTTCTTCGCCTCCCATTCGATGGCCAGCAGCTGGGTGGGCCGCCGGGCCCGCGCGCCGCAAGCCGTGGCATCGGCGCTGTACCTGTTCTTCTATTACCTCGGCTCGAGCGTGGTCGGCTGGCTGTGCGGCGTGCTGTGGGCCCATGGCGGCTGGCCGGGCGTGGTGGCGCTGCAGGCGGCATTGCTGGGTATCGGGCTGCTGGTCGCATTGCGGCTGCGCACGCTGGTCCCCGTGGCCACGGCACTGGCGGCGAAGCCCGCATGACGGGAACTTGAGGCCTCTCAAGCATGAGCCGGACTCAGGCAACCTTCGGTCCCGTGCTCCCTCCAAGCATGAACGGCGCATCCCGCTGCCGCGCACATCACGGAGAGGACCATGGGAGAACAGGAAATCCGCAGCCGCATCAGCAGTATCCAGCTTGCCGTCGGCCAGGCCGCGCAGGCGCTGTCCGCCGAACGCAACCTGCCAGGGGAATTGCGCGACTACATCCAGAAGCTGGACCGGCAATCCGACCGCATCGCTGAAATCGTCGCGTTGCGCGACCGGGCCCGTATCGTCAAGCTGATCGCCGACATGGAACTGCTGGGTTCGCGCGCCCGCCGCGTGTGCGGCAGCGGCCTGCCGTTGTCGGCCCAGATGAAATCGGCGGTCAGCCGCATGCACAATGAACTGATCGACTTCAAGCTGCACCTGCATTGAGTTGGGGCGACGGCGCCGGCGGGCCAGGGGCCCCGCTCCCGGGACGATGCCGTGGCGAACCCCGGCCTTGTCACCGTCCCGCGGTGGCATCCGGCGCCTTACAGGGCCGCTTCGATGGTGAAGCGGCCTTTTTTTGCCCGAACGTATCCGCTTTTTGCCTTTTTCGCGGCGAGCATGGTAGTGTCGCAGCCATGTGGCACTATCCAACCATGATCGCGCACCGCGGCGGCGGCACGACCGCCCCGGAAAACACCATCGCAGCGCTGGCGGCCGGCCTGCGCCATGGCTATCGCGCGGTCGAGTTCGACGTGATGCTGTCGCGCGACGGCGTCGGCGTCGTCATGCACGATCCGGAGTTCGGCCGCACCGTGGCCGGTCCGGGCAGCGTTGCGGAAACCGACGCCGCCGATCTCGCCAGGCTCGATGCCGGCACATGGTTCGGCCCCGCGTTCGCCGGCGAACCGGTCCCGCTGTTCGTGCCGTTCGCCGAGTATTGCAAGGGCCATGGCATCTGGATGAACGTGGAAATCAAGCCGGCGCCGGGCCATGATGCCGCCACCGGGCGCTACGTGGCCGAGACGGTGCGCCAGCTGTTTCCCGCCGAAAGCGACGCGGCACGCTTGCCGCTGCTGTCGTCGTTCAGCGCCGCCGCGCTGCGCGCCGCGCGTGCCGCGGCGCCCGAACTGCCCCGCGCGATCGCCTTCGAAGGCTTGCCGGACGACTGGGAAGGGCAGGCCCGCGAACTGGGCGTGCTGTCGGTGCATGTCGACCATGCCAGGCTGACACCGGCGCTGGCGCGCGCCGTGAAAGCGGCCGGTTTCGGCCTGTTTTGCTATACCGTCAACGATGCCGCGCGCGCCCGCGCGCTGCTGTCCTGGGGCGTGGACGCGATCTGCACCGACCGGATCGACCTCCTGCCAGCCGACTTCAAGTAGTGCCAAGCGTTATATAATCAACGTTTTGCATTTCAGCCAGGGCGCCCGCCCGCCTTCAGCCTGTCTCTAATAACCTGCACCAGCCAAATGAAATCATCCGAAATCCGCGAGAAGTTCCTCAAATTCTTCGAGTCCAAGGGTCACACGATCGTCCGTTCCAGCCCGCTGGTCCCTGGTAACGATCCGACCATGCTGCTGACGAACTCCGGCATGGTGCAGTTCAAGGACGTGTTCCTGGGCCTGGATACCCGCCCGTATTCGCGCGCCACCACCGTGCAGCGCTGCGTGCGCGCCGGCGGCAAGCACAACGACCTGGAAAACGTGGGCTACACGGCGCGCCACCACACGTTCTTCGAGATGCTGGGTAACTTCAGCTTCGGCGACTACTTCAAGCGCGACGCGATCGCCTATGCGTGGGAACTGCTGACCAAGGTGTATGGCCTGCCGGCCGAGAAGCTGACCGTCACCGTCTACCAGGAAGACGACGAAGCCTACGACATCTGGGCAAACGAGATCGGCGTGCCGAAAGAGCGCATCATCCGCATCGGCGACAACAAGGGTGCCCGCTACGCATCGGACAACTTCTGGCAAATGGCCGACACCGGCCCGTGCGGCCCGTGCACCGAGGTGTTCTACGACCACGGCGCCGACATCTGGGGCGGCCCGCCGGGCTCGGCCGAGGAAGACGGCGACCGCTTCATCGAGATCTGGAACCTGGTGTTCATGCAGTTCAACCGCGATGAAGCCGGCAACATGACGAAGCTGCCGAAGCCGTGCGTCGATACCGGCATGGGCATGGAGCGCCTGGCCGCGGTGCTGCAGCATGTGCACAGCAACTACGAGATCGACCTGTTCCAGGCCCTGATCAAGGCGGCCGCCCGCGAAACCCACACGGAAGACCTGGAAAGCAAGTCGCTGCGCGTGATCGCCGACCATATCCGCGCCGCCTCGTTCCTGATCGTCGACGGCATCATCCCGAGCTCGGAAGGCCACGGCTACGTACTGCGCCGCATCATCCGCCGCGCGCTGCGCCACGGCCACAAGCTGGGCCAGACCAAGCCGTTCTTCTACAAGCTGGCCGCGGACCTGGACAAGGAAATGGGCACGGCCTATCCGGAATTGTCGGACAAGCTGGCCTACGTGCAGCAGGTGCTGAAGACGGAAGAAGAGCGCTTCGGCGAAACGCTGGAAAACGGCATGAAGATCCTGGAAGCGCAGCTGGTCAAGGATCCGCACAAGCTCGATGGCGGCACCGCCTTCACGCTGTACGACACCTACGGCTTCCCGCTCGACCTGACGGCCGACATCTGCCGCGAGCGCGGCGTGACGCTGGACGAGGAAGGCTTCACCGCGGCGATGGAAAACCAGCGGCGCACCGCGAAAGCCGCCGGCAAGTTCAAGATGGCCGCCAACGTGGCGTACACGGGCGCGAAGACGAGCTTCGTCGGCTACGAGCAGCTGGTATTCGATTCGTCCGTGATCGCGCTGTACGCGAACGGCGCGCCGGTGCAGGAACTGAAGGCCGGTGAAGCGGGCATCGTGGTGCTGGACACCACGCCGTTCTACGCCGAATCCGGCGGCCAGGTGGGCGACCAGGGCATCATCCAGAGCGCCGGCGCGAAATTCACCGTGGACGACACGCTGAAGATCCAGGCCGACGTGTTCGGCCAGCACGGCGTGCTGGAAAACGGCAGCCTGAAGGTGGGCGACAAGGTCTCCGCGCAAGTCGATACCGTGAAGCGCGCGCGCACCATCCGCAACCACTCGGCCACGCACCTGATGCACAAGGCGCTGCGCGAAGTGCTGGGCGGCCACGTGCAGCAAAAGGGCTCGCTGGTCGACCCGGACAAGACCCGCTTCGACTTCAGCCACAATGCGCCGCTGACGGCCGAGCAGATCGCGCAGGTGGAAGCGATCGTCAATGCCGAGATCCTGGAAAACCATTCGACCAAGGCCCAGCACATGTCGTTCGACGACGCCGTCAAGCATGGCGCGATGGCGCTGTTCGGCGAGAAGTATGGCGACGAAGTGCGCGTGCTGGACATCGGTTCGTCGAAAGAGCTGTGCGGCGGCGTGCACGTCACGCGCACCGGCGACATCGGCCTGTTCAAGATCGTCTCCGAAGGCGGCGTGGCGGCCGGTATCCGCCGCGTGGAAGCGGTGACGGGCGAGGGCGCGCTGGCGCTGGTGCAGGCAATGAACCGCCGCCTGAACGAAGCCGCCGCGGCACTGAAATCGACGCCGGAAGAGATCACTTCGCGCATCGGCCAGGTGCAGGACCAGGTCAAGGCGCTGGAGAAGGAATTGAACGCGCTGAAGTCGAAGCTGGCTTCCGGCCAGGGCGACGAGCTGGCCACGAAGGCCATCGACATCAAGGGCCTGAAGGTGCTGGCCGCCACGCTGGAAGGCGCCGACGTGAACGCGCTGCGCGAAACGATGGACAAGCTGAAGGACAAGCTGAAGACGGCCGCGATCGTGCTGGCGTCCGTCAACGGCGACAAGGTCAGCCTGATCGCCGGCGTGACCGCCGATTCGATCGGCAAGGTCAAGGCCGGCGAACTGGTGAACTTCGTGGCCCAGCAGGTGGGCGGCAAGGGCGGTGGCCGGCCGGACATGGCGCAGGCCGGCGGCACCAATCCGGCCGCGTTGCCGGAAGCCCTGGCCGGCGTGCAGGGCTGGGTGGAACAGCGCATCTGATGCTGTCGATCTGACGCATCTGGTCCGGCGCAAGCAGGTCAGGAAAAGGCGGCCGCGGCCGCCTTTTTTTTCGGCCGCGTCAATTGATTAAAGTGCAAGTTATGCTATACACTGCTCCCTTTGTGCCGGTTGCCGTGCGCCATGTCGCCGGCAGCGAACGCCGCGCATGGTGGCGCCGGGCCAGGCGCACCAGTCCTCGTCCTGGCGCCGGTGGCATGTCCGCCGGCCCGGGGCAAGCGATGCGGCAGCGGCATAGCAAGGAGAATGAATGCGGATTGCATACCTGATACTGGCCCACGACCAGCCGGAACTGTTCGGCCGCCTGGCCCGTGCCGTCCACGCGGAAAACGTGGCGATCTACGCGCATATCGACGCCAAGTTCGACCCGGCGGTATTTGCCTCGGCTTGCGGCGGCGTGCCCGTCGATTTCGTTCCCGACCCCGTGAAAGTGAACTGGGGCGGTTTTTCCCAGGTCGCCGCCATGCTCAAGCTGCTCGAACACGCGCTGCGGGCAGGCACGCACGACTACTACATCTTCCTCAGCGGCCGCGACTTCCCGCTGCATTCCCACGGCCACCTGCTGGAAGTGCTGCGCCGCCACCCGGGCCGCAGCTACATGAATTTCTATGCGCTGGCGGACGGGACGGACCAGGTCACCAAGATCCGCAACTACTGCTACCACGACCTGTATGCCAGGCTGCCGACGCGCTTCCTGCGCCGTGTCGCGGCCAAGGTCGTCAAGGTGATCAGCGCCCGCCTGCCGGACCGCCGTTTCGTCGACGGCATGCAAGCCTACCGCGGCTCCACGTCCTGGTGCATCAGCCAGGACATCGCGCGCCATATCGTCGATTTCACGCACGATCCGCGCAACGGCCGGTTCCTGGAATTCTTCCAGAGCGTGTCCTGCAGCGACGAGATCTATTTCCAGACCATCGTGCTGAATTCGCCCCATGCCGCCACGCTGAACCTGTATGACGTGGATGGCCGGCGCCGGCCCGGCGAGATGAAGAACGAGAACAAGGCGTCGCTGCACTACATCGACTGGAATCCCCAGCGCGAAGACCCCGCCATCCTGGTCGACCGCGACTTCGAACCGCTGTATTCGTCCGGCAAGCTGTTTGCCCGCAAGTTCGACGCGCAGCGTTCCGCCAGCCTGCTGGACAAGATCGAAGCGGTGCGGGCCGGGCAGGTGCGTGCGGCGCACGGCATGCCAGTGTCCTGAGCGCGCGTCCGCGCCGATACGACGTACACTCTGCTGCGCTGCGGTGGCATCGCATGACGCGCTGCGGCAAAGCCCGGTTTTCGCCTATACTGCGGTTTTCGGCCGCCGGCTTCCGCTTGTCTTTACTTTTGGGTATTATGTGTTGCAATTTTGCATCGAGCCGCGAAGTCTTTTGGTGCACCGCGTCACGACGCATTTTTTGGAGTAGACTGTCATGACTCAGCACAATCATTTGCGGGAATCTTGATGAGCGATACTTTACTCGACACCGAAACCATGGAATTTCACAAGGAAATCGATGCACGGGGCTTGAACTGCCCGCTGCCGATCCTGAAGGCGAAGAAGGCGCTGGCCGAACTGGAGAGCGGCCAGGTGTTGCGCATCGTGGCGACCGATCCCGGTTCCGTGCGTGACTTCCAGGCGTTCGCCAAGCAGACCGGCAATCCATTGTTGTCGCATGTCCAGCAGGGCGCTGAGTTCACTTTCCTGATGCAGCGCAAGTGACCCGAGGGCAGTGACGGCGCCGCCGCCGCAGGGCGATGGCATCAACAAGGGGACAGTTCCTGGCAGCAGGACTGTCCCCTTGTTGTTTCCATGGCTGAATCAGGCTCACTCATGGCCGACCCATGGCTGGCATTGGCGCCGGAAACGGAATTTTCAGTACCTGTCGAGCGACCCCGTCGAACAAGATTCGTTTTAGAGGACTGCTACTAACATGAAATCGTACGGTCGTGCTTTAATTCCGCCGTGGCCTGGAAAAACTTCTATAATCTAGCCCATTTCACTTATCACTTTTCCCAAAGGCATCCCATGAAAGTCCTGGTACCTGTCAAGCGCGTGGTCGACTACAACGTCAAGGTACGCGTGAAGTCCGACGGCACTGGCGTCGATATCGCCAACGTCAAAATGTCGATGAATCCGTTCGACGAGATCGCCCTGGAAGAAGCCACGCGCCTGAAGGAAGCGGGCAAGGTGACCGAGATCGTGGCGGTATCCGCCGGCGTGGCGCAGTGCCAGGAAACACTGCGCACGGGCATGGCGATCGGCGCCGACCGCGGCGTGCTGATCGAAACGACCGCCGACCTGGAGCCGCTGGCCGTGGCCAAGCTGCTGAAGGCGCTGGCCGACAAGGAACAGCCGCAGCTGATCATCCTGGGCAAGCAGGCCATCGACGACGATTCGAACCAGACCGGCCAGATGCTGGGCGCGCTGCTGGGCTGGCCGCAAGCCACGTTCGCCTCGAAAGTGGTGCTGGAAGACGGCAAGGTGACTGTGACCCGTGAAGTCGATGGCGGCCTGGAAACGCTGTCGCTGGCGCTGCCGGCCATCGTCACCACCGACCTGCGCCTGAACGAACCGCGCTACGTGACGCTGCCGAACATCATGAAGGCAAAGAAAAAGCCGCTGGAAACGATCAAGCCGGAAGACCTGGGCGTGGACGTGACGCCGCGCCTGAAGACGCTGAAAGTGGCCGAGCCGGCCAAGCGCTCCGCCGGTGTCATGGTGCCGGACGTTGCCACGCTGGTGTCGAAGCTGCGCACCGAAGCCAAAGTCATCTAACAGTCGGCGAGCCCGAAACGCATATTTTCACCCCAGGTGCAAAACCTGGGGTCTGACCCGGCGGGTCAGACCCCTGCCTCTGCCTCTGGGGTAACAGACAAGGAAAAATCATGGTCGCACTCGTCATCGCAGAACACGACAACGCCAGCCTGAAAGGCAGCACCCACCACACCGTTACCGCGGCCGCGCAGGCCGGCGGTGAAGTCCATGTCCTGGTCGCCGGCGCCAACGCCTCGGCCGCCGCGCAGCAGGCCGCGCAGATCGCCGGCGTCAGCAAGGTGCTGCTGGCCGATGCGCCGCACTTCGCCGATGGCCTGGCCGAGAACCTGGCCGAGCAGATCCTGGCCGTGGCCGGCGCTTACTCGCACATCCTGGCCCCGGCCACCGCCTACGGCAAGAACATCCTGCCGCGCGTGGCCGCCAAGCTGGACGTGGCACAGATTTCCGAGATCACCAAGGTCGATTCACCCGACACGTTCGAGCGCCCGATCTACGCCGGCAACGCGATCGCCACCGTGCAATCGACCGACAAGGTGAAAGTCATCACGGTGCGCACCACCGGCTTCGATTCCGCGGCATCCACCGGTGGCTCGGCCGCCGTCGAGAATGTCGCTGCGGTTGCCGATTCCGGCAAGTCGAGCTTCGTGGGCCGCGAAGTGGCCAAGTCGGACCGCCCGGAACTGACGGCTGCCAAGGTCATCGTTTCCGGCGGCCGCGGCATCGGTTCGGCCGACAACTTCAAGGTCCTGGAACCGCTGGCCGACAAGCTGAACGCGGCCATGGGCGCCTCGCGCGCCGCCGTCGACGCCGGCTACGTGCCGAACGACTGGCAGGTCGGCCAGACCGGCAAGATCGTCGCGCCGTCGCTGTACATCGCCGTCGGCATTTCCGGCGCGATCCAGCATCTGGCCGGCATGAAGGATTCGAAGACGATCGTGGCGATCAACAAGGATCCGGAAGCACCGATCTTCTCGGTGGCCGACTACGGCATCGTCGGCGACCTGTTCGAGATCGTTCCGGCACTGGTAAAAGAACTGGGCTGATTCCGCACGAGGGAACAAGCTGACATCGAGCCACGCTGGCCAGGCACCACCGCCCGGCCACCGTGGCTTTTTTTTTGGAGACGACAATGAGCTATACCGCCCCGATCAAAGACATGCTGTTCGTGATGAGCGAACTGGCCAACCTGGATGCCATCAGCGCGCTGCCCGGCTGCGAGGACGCCACGCGCGACACGGCCGAAGCCGTGCTGGAAGAAAACGCCAAGTTCGTCAGCGGCGTGATCGAGCCGCTGAACCACGCCGGCGACAAGGAGCCCAGCTACTGGCACGACGGCCAGGTCACCACCACCAAGGGTTTCAAGGAAGCCTTCCGCCAGTTCGCCGACGCCGGCTGGCAAGGCTTGCAGCACCCGCAGGACTTCGGCGGCCAGGGCTTGCCGAAGCTGGTCGGCACGCCGTGCGTGGAAATGCTGCACGGGGCGAACCTGTCGTTCGCCCTGGTGGCGCTGCTGTCCGACGGCGCCATCGAAGCGCTGATGACGGCGGGCAGCGACGAGCAGAAGGCCACGTACCTGGAGCCGCTCGTGACCGGTCAATGGACCGGCACGATGAACCTGACGGAACCGCAGGCCGGTTCGGACCTGGCCGCCGTGCGCACCCGCGCCGAGCCGCAGGGCGACGGTACCTACAAGATCTTCGGCACCAAGATCTTCATCACCTACGGCGAGCACGACATGACGGAAAACATCGTGCACCTGGTGCTGGCGCGCACGCCGGATGCGCCGCCGGGCGTGAAGGGCATCTCGCTGTTCATCGTGCCGAAGTTCCTCGTCAACGCGGACGGTTCGCTGGGCGCGCGCAACGACGCGCACTGCGTCTCCATCGAGCACAAGCTGGGCATCAAGGCCAGCCCCACGGCGGTGCTGCAGTTCGGCGACAACGGCGGCGCGATCGGCACGCTGGTGGGCGAGGAAAACCGCGGCCTCGAATACATGTTCATCATGATGAACGCGGCCCGTTTCGGCGTGGGCATGCAGGGTATCGGCCTGGCCGAGAACGCGTACCAGAAGGCCGTGGCGTTCGCCCGCGACCGCGTGCAGTCGCGCGACCTGGCCGGCTCCAGCGGCCCGGTGCCGATCATCCACCACCCGGATGTGCGGCGCATGCTGATGTCGATGCGGGCGCAGACCGAGGCGGCGCGCGCGCTGGCCTACGTGGGCGCCGGCTTCCACGACATCGCCCACCACCACGAGGACGAGGAAACGCGCGCGGCGCACCAGGCCATCTACGAATACCTGGTCCCCGTGATCAAGGGCTGGTCGACGGAAATGAGCGAGAACGTGGCGCGCGACGGCGTGCAGGTGCATGGCGGCATGGGCTTCATCGAGGAGACCGGCGCCGCGCAGCACTACCGCGACGCGAAGATCCTGACGATCTACGAAGGCACCACGGCGATCCAGGCCAACGACCTGGTGGGCCGCAAGACGCTGCGCGACGGCGGCAAGGTGGCCAGGCACCTGCTGGCGCAGGCGCGCGCAACGGCCACCCAGCTGGGCGAACTGGAAAGCGGCGACCTGGCCGTCATCCGTGCGCGGCTGGAGCAGGGCGCCACCGACCTCGAAGCGGTGGTCGATTTCGTGCTGGCCAACGCGAAGAGCGACGTGAAGGCGGTGTTCGCCGGCAGCGTGACCTACCTGAAGCTGGCCGGCATCGTGCTGGGCGGCTGGCAGATGGCGCGCGCCGCCCTGATCGCGCAGCAGAAGCTGTCGTCCGGCGCTGGCGATGCGTCGTTCTACCGCGCCAAGATCACCACCGCCCGCTTCTTTGCCGACCACTTCGTGGCGCAATCGACCGCGATGCGCGCCGCCATCGTCGAGGGCCACGCCGGCGTGCTGGCGCTGCCGGAAGAGATGTTCTAAGCCCGGGCAGGCAATCGCGCTGCGGTGACGGCAATCTCGCCAGACTGCAGCGCTGCCTCCCCGCACGGCAGCACCGCAGCGCCGACGCAACGAAAGTTTCACCAAACTGTAGCGCTTGTTACGCAGTTTTGTAATGCCGGTTTAACACCGTAAAACCTTCCTGTACGCTTTCATGCGTTGCCTCTAGGAAATGAGGCGTCCCGCTCAGGCGGCCCGGTGCGGCCGCCGTTCCGAGATCAGTCATGAACCTGTCTGCCAGGAAGACCCTGCTGCTGGCCGTGCTTGCCGCCGGCTTCGCCAGTTCAGTCCACGCCGCCACCAATGCCACGCCGGTGCCCGTGCCGCGCTGGGAACAATTCCCCGGTGAACCCATCATCGTGTTCGGCGGTGGCGATTCCGTCGACCGCGATGGCCACGTGGTGTCGTGGAGCTGGAAGTTCGGCGACGGCACCACGGGCACCGGCCCGGATGCTTCTCACATGTACGCCAGGGCCGGCACCTACCAGGCCACCCTCACCGTGAAGGACGACCGCGGCGCGAGCGCCAGCAAGGGCTTCGCCGTGACCGTGCAGCCGAAACCGAACATGCTGCCGGAAGCGGCGGGCAGCGCAACGGCCACTCCCGGCACGCTGGCGGCCACGTTCGACGGCGGCGCTTCGCGCGACCACGATGGCCGCGTCGTCGCCTACGCCTGGACCTTCGGCGACGGTACCGCGGCCAAGGGCGCGAGGGTCAGCCACACGTACAAGGCACCCGGCACCTATCCGGCGCGGCTGACGGTCCTGGACGACCGTGGCAGCACCGCGTCCGCCGAGGTGCCGGTCACCGTGGCTGGCAACCGTGCGCCGGTGCCGATGGCCGTCGCGGTGCCCGTGTCGGGCAAGCTTGCCGTGGACTTCGATGCGGCCGGATCGTCCGACAGCGATGGCACCATCGCCAGCCATGCGTGGACGTTCGGCGACGGCGCGTCCGGCACCGGGGCACGCGTTGCACACACCTATGCCAGGCCGGGCACCTATGCCGCCACGCTGACCGTCAGGGATAACCGTGGCGCGACGGCGACGCTGGCACTGACGGTGGACGTGACGGGCGCGGTGGCCGCCACCACGCCATGGGTCACCGGCTACTACGCCGGCTGGTTCTGGCACGATTACCAGCCGCAGAACATCGACATGAGCGCGATGACGCACGTGGTGTTCGGCCGCGTGGCGCCGGGCGGCGGCACGCTGGGCGGCAAGCCGGGCGAGATCGTGCCGGGCGCCGGTACGGCGCACGAAGCGGGGCAGCTCCCCGCCGGCGTGACCACGAAGAGCGTCGAGGATTACCTGGTGCAGCGCGCCCACGCGTCCGGCATCAAGGCCTTGCTGATGCTGGGCGGGAACGACGATGGACCCGGCTTCGCCGCGTCGACCACGCCGGCACTGCGGCAGACATTCATCGCCAACCTGCTGGCGTACCTGTCGGCGCACGATTACGACGGCGTCGACATCGACTGGGAAGACCGGCTCGAGACGGCCGCCGACCAGCAGCAGCTGATCGCCCTGGTCACGGAGCTGAAGGCGGCTGCCGCGTTCCACCCGCGCTACCGCGACCGGCCGCTGCTGGTGGCCTGGCCGACCAGCATCCTGAACATGAACTACGACGTGGTGCCGCCCTGGAAGGTGGAGATGGCGCAGCTGGTCGACCAGTTCAACATCATGACCTACCAGATGGCATTCGGCCATGGCGGCTGGACCACCTGGCACTTCGCGCCGATCGGCGGGCAGTCCGGCACCCATCCGAGCGATATCTCCAGCACGGTGCAGGCCTACATCGATGCCGGCATCGCGCCGGCGAAGATCGGCATCGGCATCGGCTTCTATGGCTCGAACTACACGGCACCGGCCACCGGCCCCGATCAGCCGGTGACCATGCAGGAATCGAACGACGCCACGTGGAGCTACGCGAACCTGGTCAACGGCGGCTTCCTGGCGGCCGGCACGTATGTGTGGGACGACGTGGCGCAGATGGGCTACCGCTACTACCCGGGCGGTTTCACGGGGCACGCGCAATACAACTGGGGTACCGCCGGCTTCCTCAGCTACGAAGATCCGGCCAGCATCGCCGCCAAGGGCAAGTGGGTGCGCGCGAAAGGGCTGGGCGGCACGATCCTCTGGACCATCAACTACGGCAGCCCGGACGGCCTGAACAATCCGCTGCTGAACGCCGTGAAGCAGGCGTTCCTGCTGGGCGCCGACAGCGTGCAGCCGTTCGCCCGGATGACGTCATCGATGCCGTCCGCCACCGTGTTGCGCTTCGACTTCGATGGCGGTGCCTCGCGCGACGTGCATGAGAAGCCCGTGGTGCGCTGGGACTGGAGCTTCGGCGACGGCGCCACGGCCAGCGGTGCCACTGCCAGCCACACGTATGCGAAGGCCGGCGATTATCTCGTCACGCTGACCGTCACCGATGCCGCCGGCGTCGTGGCGTCGACCATCGTCTCGGTGCGCGCCGATTTCCCGCCGCCGCCCGACACGCTGCCGCCGCTCGAACCGGTACCCGCCGCCAACGGCGCGCTGCCGTGGGTGACGGCATACTATGCCGGCTGGTTCTGGCCGGACTATGCGCCGCAGCACGTGGACATGAGCGCGATGACGCACTATGTCTTCGGCCGCGTGGCGCCGGGCGGCGGCACGCTGGGCGGCGCGCCGGGCGAGGTGGTGAAGGGTGCCGGCACCGCGCACGATGCCGGCACGCTGGGCTCGGTCAGCGCGAAGAGCGTGGAAGACTACCTGGTGGACAAAGCCCACGCGGCCGGCGTGAAGGCGCTGCTGATGATCGGCGGCATGGGCGACGGCCAGGGCTTCCTGCGCTCCACCGCGCCGGCCCTGCGCCCTGTCTTCGTGAACAACGTGCTGGATTACCTGGAAGCCCATGGCTACGACGGCATCGATCTCGACTGGGAAGACGTGCTCGATACCGAGCAGGCGCAGTTCCGCCTGACCGCGCTGATCGCCGACCTGCGCGCCGGCGCGAAGGCGCGTGCCCGCTGGCGGGACGGCGGTTTCCTGATCACGTTCCCGAACTACGCGATGAACATGAACTATGAAACGGTACCGGCCTGGAAAGTGACCGTGGCATCGATCGTCGACCAGTTCAACCTGATGAGCTATGCGCTGGGCTTCGCGGCGGACGGCTGGAGCACCACCACGTTCAGCCCGATCGAAGGCCATACGGCCAGCCACCCGATGGACCTGGCATCGAGCCTGCAGGCCTACCAGAACGCCGGCATCGAGCGCGGGAAGCTGGGCATCGGCATCGGTTTCTACGGCATGAGCTATGCGCCGCCGGTGACGGGGCCGGACCAGCCGGTCACGCCCGTCAGCTCGAACGATGTGGCGTGGAGCTGGGCCAACCTGGTGAACGGCGGCTTCCTCGATCACGGCACGTACCACTGGGACGACACGGCGAAGATGGGCTACCGCGTCTACCAGGGCGGCTACCGGGGCACGGCGCAATACAACCGCGAGCTGTCGGGCATGCTGACCTACGAAGACCAGAACAGCATCGCCGCCAAGGGCCGCTGGGTGCGCGCCACCGGCGCAGGGGGCGCCATCATCTGGACCCTGAACTATGGCAGCGCCGACGGCCGCACCAATCCGCTGATGGAGGCGGTCAAGGATGCGTTCCTGAAGTAAGCGGCGCCGGATTGGCGGCAGGCCGTGCCGGCGCTAGAATGGCCGCACGCCGAGCCCGGCCATTGCCGCCACCCACGCCGAGGAAACACATGGACCTGTCCACGCTGCTGCTGTTCATCCCCGCCTGCTTCGCGCTGAACCTGGCGCCGGGGCCCAACAACCTGCTATCGATCAGCAATGCCACGCGCTACGGTTTCCGTGCCGCCTGTGTCGCCGGGCTGGGCCGGCTGCTGGCGTTCGCCGGCATGATCGGGCTGGCGGCGAGCGGCCTGGCGGTCGTGCTGCATGCGTCGGAAACCCTGTTCTACGCGATCAAGGTGGCGGGGGCCGTCTACCTGTTCTGGCTTGCCTGGCAGTTGTGGCGCGCCGGGCCGGGCGAGGAGGGCGCGGCCGCCACCGGCGATGGCGGGTTCGTGCGGCTGGCCCGCCAGGAATTCCTGGTGGCGGCTGGCAACCCGAAAGCCATCCTGATCTTCACCGCGTTCCTGCCGCAATTCGTCGACCCGGGGCGGCCCATGGTGCCCCAGTTTGCCTTGCTGGGCTTGCTGTTCCTGGTCTTCGAACTGGTGGCGATCGCCATCTACGCGGCGATCGGTACGCGGCTGCGGCAATGGTTCGCGCGCCCGCGCGGCCGGCTGGTCTTCAACCGCGCCTGTGCCGGCCTGCTGTCCGGCGCGGCCGTCGGCCTGTTGCTGGCGCGGCGCGGCAGCGCTTCCTGATATTCTTGCGGGAAACTGAGAAAGGATGAGCAGGATGAGCGTATTTCGAAGGAAGACCACCGCTGCGCTGTTTGCTTCGCTGTTGGCTTCGCTGGCCGCGCCCGCCGTGGCCGCCGATGCCGATTGCCCGGACTGTTTCCCCAAGCGCTGGATCTACTTTGGCGGCAATGTCACCGTGCCGGCCGATGTCGAAGTCCTGAAAAAAGTGATCGCCGATGCGGCGGTGCACGGCTACAACGGCATCGCGGTCAATACCGCCGGCGATGGCGGCTACCAGATCTTGCTGAAGCCCACCGGGAAGACCGCCTTGCTGCGCAAGAACCTGGCCGAGCTGATCGCGCTGGCCGCGTCGCAAGGGGTGGAACTGATTCCGGTAGGGGGCGGTCCGGCGATTCCCACGCTGCTCAAGCCGGAGCTGGTGGAAGCGCTGCCGGCCAGCGCGTCGTTCACGGTGCGGCAAGACGTCGCCACGGTGAGCGGCCCCAACCTGGTCACGAACGGCGACTTCGCCAGCGAGGCCGGCTGGGCCCGCGATGCCGCCTGGGTGAAGCTGGACCGCACGACCGACCACACCGGCGGCTCCGCGGCCTCCGGGTCGATGAAGATGTCGCCGTCGAACGCCGGCCCGGCCTACAACTCGCGGGTGTATCGCCGCTTCGACCTGGCGCCGCACAAGGCTTACCGCCTGTCGTTCTGGCTGAAGGCCAGCCCGCGCTATCCCACGTCGAAACTGTTCATCCAGATCCTGGCGGAAGGCAAGAACGTGCCCGTGTACCGCAATGCCTCGTCCAACCTCGGCTGGGGCAGCAAGCCGGATGGCACATGGAACGAGCGGGGCAATTCCGACCCGAAGATGTTCAGCGCCGGCCAGGACTGGAAAAAGTATGACCTCGAGTTCAACACCGGCAATGCTTCCTGGGTCACGTTCTACCTGTCCAACCAGCGCGCGGGCGATCCGTCGACGGCGGTCTGGGTCGACGACATCGAATTGCGCGAGATCGGCCTGGCCCATCCGGTGCGGCGCGCCTCGCTGCCGCTGGTCGTGAAAGGGAAGGATGGCACGGTGTACCGGGAAGGCGGCGACTACGCGGTGGGCGCGGAAAAGCTGACGATCCCGCGTGGCAGCCGCATCCGCGATGGCCAGGTGCTCGACGTGTCGTGGTACCAGTCGGCGGAAAACCTGGTGTCGCGCTGGGGTACGCCGGCCACCGCCTGCCGGGATGAATACTTCGACATCCAGAAGGCGTATTACGACGAGATCAACAAGATTTTCGGCGGCAAGTTTCCCGGTTCGAAGGTCGACCGGTATTTCATGTACTACGACGAGATCCGCGTGATGAACTGGGATCCGGGCTGCAAGCCGCCACCGAAGACCGCCGGAGAATACCTGGCGCGCATGGTCAATGGCGTCGGCGCGCGGCTGACCGGCTACCGCCGGCCCGTGGAAAAGCTGGTGTGGAACGACATGTTCGATCCGTCGATGAACGCTATTCCGCGCTACTGGCAGGTCAACGGCGACCTGAGCAAATCCTCGGTCGCGCTGGATCGCAGCTTCGTCGTCGTCAACTGGACCGGTGGCTCGATCATGACGCCGGCTGAAGACGAAGGGCGCCGCGCTTCGGTGAAGCGGTTTGCCGACCCTGGCCACAAGCAGGTGATCGCCCTGTACTACGATAAATTGAGCAGCGTGAACAACTGGCTCGGCGTGCTCGGCAAGCAGTTGCCGCCGGGGATGGACGGGGTCATGTACACCACCTGGGTCGGCGCCGATTATGCCGGGTATGCCCACCTCGGCGCCGTCGCGGACAAGCTGCGCGAACGCATGCCCGGCAAGTGGCCGGCCAAGCGGCGCTGAAGCGGGTCAGCCGCGCGGTCCGGTGACGGAATCAGCCGCGCGGTCCGGCCGTGAAACCCGCCGGGACCGTCACAAATCAGCTGCGGATCAGCCGCGAATCAGCCGCGAACGAGGGTGCCGCCCTGGCGGCGCACCCGGTCGCCCTTGCGCATGTGCGGATCGTTGGCGAAGCTGTACGACGCGGTACGGCCGTTTTCAAACCGCACGTTGACGTTCCAGGTCTTGACCTTCTTCATCTTGCCTTCGATGTGCTTGCCGGCGTAGGCGCCACCGACGGCGCCGGCCACCGTGGCCAGGTCGCGGCCGGTGCCGCTGCCGATCTGGTTGCCCAGCAGGCCGCCGGCGACACCGCCGACGATCACGCCCGCGGCGCCGCCCTTGCCATCCTTTTCCACCACGCGCACGCCCGTCACCTTGGCGCAATCATTGCAGGTGCGCTTCTTGTGGTGCGGGTCGGCATGGGCGCCGGCCATCAGCGTGGACATGGCGAGGGTGGCGAGAACGGTGCGCAGGATACGGGATTTCATGGTTGCTCCAGGAATGACAGATGGGCGCAGTATAGGTGGGCCGGCACCTCGTACGGCTGAGCAAATTGTAATCTCTTGTAAATCAGCAATTAGCCGGATCGGCAATCAGCCCTGCCGGCAATGGGGCGAATCAGCAATGGGTCTAATCAGCGATGAGTCGAATCGGCAATGGGTCGAATCAGCAATGAGTCGAATCAGCGATGAGTCGAATCATCATGAGCGCTGGCCCGCCAGGCAAGCCGGCCGCGGCGCCGCGAATGGCCCTTCAACCGTACGCGCCGCCCGTGTACAGCAAGTCGAACAGGCGGGCGAGCGTGGCGATGAGCGTGCCGGCGCCGACCATCAGCGTGGCCACCAGGATCACGGCGAGCGGCCAGCGGGAATCGCTGCGGCGCGCGGAGCCGCTGTTATGGGCGGCATCCCATTTCTCGTCCGCCATCAGGCCCAGCACCAGCGCTTCGAGGAAGCCCGCCAGCATCGAAAGCGTCAGCGGCAGGTACCAGAAATACCAGTCCGCCTGGGGCGCGGCCCCCATCACGATGCCGCAGGCGGGCAGGGAAGCCGCATGCAGCCAGCCCCAGCGGTCATTGAATCCCTTCAGGTAGAAGCGGTGAATGCCCAGCCCGCCCAAGGCGAAGGCAAGCAGCGTGGCCAGCGTTTTGTTTTTATGCGACATGCGCGATCCATCCGTGGGTGGCGAAGTTTTCGGTAACTGCACAGTATCGGGCAAAATCCGCCACGCGTGTCGGCCGGTGCGACAGCCGATACCGCAAGGAAGCCAATTTGCGATTGCCCATCGGGGCCATATCAGCGATAATCATGGATTGCCCCAACTCTCACTATTGTCAATAATTCTTGCTGGGCAATGAGGAAGCACGCTATAATCGGCGGCTTTTTCCGACTCAGTACACTTTTTGGAAATATTATGGTCGTTATTCGTTTAGCTCGTGGTGGTGCCAAGAAGCGCCCTTTCTACAACATCGTTGCAACCGATTCCCGCAATCGTCGTGACGGCCGCTTCGTCGAGCGTATCGGTTTCTTCAACCCGATGGCTTCGGGCAAGGAAGAACTGCTGCGTATCGCCGCTGATCGCCTGTCGTACTGGCAAGGCGTTGGCGCACAGCTGTCCCCGGCTGTCGAGCGTCTGGTCAATTCGCAAAAAGCAGCAGCCTAAGTTTTCACGGGTTCGAGCGGTTTGAGCGGCAAGAGCGAAGCCGGGAGCGTTCCCGGCGATCTGGTACAGGTAGGCTACATCGCCGGTGCCTATGGTCTGGTGGGCGGAGTGCGGATTCGTCCGTTCTCCACGGATGCCGATGCCTTGCTGCACGCAAAAACCTGGTGGCTGGACAAGCCGGGCCTGCGCGACGTTGAAGTCAAGCGGGCCAGGATGCATTCCGGTGACGTGGTGGCGACGCTTGTCGAAATCACCGACCGGGACGCGGCGGAAGCGCTGAAGGGCGCCGCGGTCTTCATCCCGCGCAGCCAGTTTCCGCAGCTGGAAGATGAAGATGAATTTTACTGGGCCGACCTGATCGGCCTGGAAGTCGACAACCTGCAGGGCGAACGCCTGGGCGTGGTGCACGACATGATGAGCAATGGACCGCAGTCGATCCTGCGCATCAAGGATCCGGCCAACCCGGAATCCGAGGAGCGCCTGATCCCGTTCGTGGACCAGTTCGTCATCAAGGTAGACCGGGAAGCGAAGAAGATCGTCGTGGACTGGGGTCTCGATTTCTGAACGCCGGTTTCCGATCCGCCTTGCAGCCCGCTTGATAGTCCGCTGATCTGGTCCGCTTATTTAGTCCGCTGATCTGGTCCGCTTGTCTAGCCTGCGCTTATCCAGCCTGTTTACCGAGCCCGCTTCATCCATGCAGTTCGACGTCGTCACGCTGTTCCCCGAAATGTTCGCCGCGCTCACGCAGTCCGGTGTCACGCGCCGCGCGCACGAGCAGCGCCGGTGGGGCTTGAACCTGTGGAATCCGCGCGATTTCACGACCGACAACCACCGCACCGTGGACGACCGGCCTTATGGCGGCGGGCCCGGCATGGTGATGCTGGCCAAGCCGCTGGAAGCGACGATCGCCGCCGCGAAACGGCGCCAGGTCGTGGCCGGGCTGCCGGCGCCGCGCGTGGTGTTCATGTCGCCGCAAGGCCGGCAGCTGACGCACGGCAGGGTGATGGAGTTGAAGAACGAGCCCGGGCTGGTGATCCTGTGCGGCCGCTACGAAGCGGTGGACCAGCGCTTGCTGGACCGCTGCATCGACGAGGAAATCAGCCTCGGCGACTTCGTGCTGTCCGGCGGCGAATTGCCGGCGATGGCGCTGATGGATGCGGTGGTGCGGCAGTTGCCCGGTGTGCTGAACACCGATGCTTCGGCCGTCGAGGACAGCTTCGTCAACGGCTTGCTGGATTCGCCGCACTACACGCGGCCCGAGGTGTACGAAGGCGTGGCCGTGCCGCCTGTGCTGATGGGCGGGAACCACGCCGAGATCAACAAGTGGCGCCGCGAGCGCATGCTCGAAGCCACCGCGCGCAAGCGCCCCGACCTGCTCGACAAGGCCCGCGCCGCGGGGCAGTTGAGCCGGCAGGATGAAAAGTTTTTGGCAGGTTTAGCAAAACCTGTCTCGTCGTAGCAGTAACCGTGCGGGCCGGTAACGGTCCGCTTGTTCAAACCCATCCTCTACCGGGCAAGCCAACAGGCTGCGCCGGCAAGATGGCAACAGGAGTCATACAATGGATCTGATCCAGCAACTCGAGCAAGAAGAAATCGCCCGCCTGGGCAAGAACATCCCCGACTTCGCCCCTGGCGATACCGTGGTGGTGAACGTGAACGTGGTCGAAGGCACGCGCAAGCGCGCCCAGGCTTACGAAGGCGTCGTGATCGCCCGCCGCAACCGTGGCCTGAACTCGAACTTCATCGTTCGCAAGATCTCGTCCGGCGAAGGCGTCGAGCGTACCTTCCAGCTGTATTCCCCGCTGATCGCTTCGATCGAAGTGAAGCGTCGTGGTGACGTCCGTCGCGCCAAGCTGTACTACCTGCGCGAGCGTTCGGGCAAATCCGCACGTATCAAGGAAAAGCTGCCGAACCGCCGCGCTGCCGTTTCGGCACAAGGCGAGTAATCGCGGTCTTCGGCGAAGTCCTTCGCCGTCGATTGAAAGGGTGCCCTTGCGGCACCCTTTTTTTTATCCGCCGCGCCCATACTTGCCAGTATTGCCACCTGGCGCCGGCTCCCTGGCGCCGCTACCTGGAGACCACCTTGGCCAAGCCGTTCTTCGATCCCGCGCTGCTTCCCATCGACGCCATCGCCGGCGAGCCACCGTTGCCGCCGGAGCGGCTGGCACCCGGCTGGCTGCGCGAACGCTTCGCGCGAACGGTCGACTGGTTCCCGGAAACGGCCGACGAATCGCGTGGAACGCGGGCCAATCCCACCCCCGCCTCGGTGCTGGTGCCGCTGGTGTTGCGCCCCGCGGGGATCACGGTGCTCCTGACGCGGCGTACCGCCCACCTGAACGACCATGCCGGCCAGGTCGCCTTTCCCGGCGGGCGCGCCGAGCATGACGATGCCGACGCCGTCGATACCGCGCTGCGCGAAACGGAAGAGGAGATCGGCCTGCACCGCCGCCACATCGAGATCCTGGGCACGCTGCCCCTGTATCACACCGGTACCGGCTACGCGGTGACGCCGGTGGTGGCGCTGGTTGCCCCGCCGTTCGAGCTGAAGGCCGACCCGTTCGAGGTCGCCGAAATCTTCGAAGTGCCGCTGCGCTTCCTGATGGATGGTGCCCATCACGAACTGCGTTCGGCGCTGCCGCCAGCTGCCGGCGCGGGGCAAGACCGGCAGGCGAAACGCACCTTCTACACCATGCCGTACGAGGGCCATTTCATCTGGGGCGCCACTGCGGGCATGCTGCGCAATCTGTTTCATTTCTTGCGCGCTTAAGCTATCGTAGCGCACATTGCACCCCAAGGGATTTAGATGACTTTTCTTTCGATTCTCTGCGCGCTGCTGCTCGAGCAAATGAAGCCGCTGCGCGCGGATAACCCGATCTACGCCAACATCAAGCTGTTCGCGGTGCGCATGGAAACCTGGTTCAACGCGGGCCAGGCAAGTCACGGCCGCATGGGCTGGTTCCTGGTGATGGCGGCGCTGATGGTGCCCACCGGGTTGATCTACTGGGTACTGCTGCGTTACAACCTGATCCTGGGCGCGTTCGCCTGGAATGTGCTGATCGTCTACCTTACCCTGGGATTTCGCCACTATAGCCACTATTTCACATCGATCCAGCTGGCGCTGAACGCCGGCGACGAACCCGCCGCGCGCGCGCTGCTGTCCGAATGGACCCGGCAGGATACCGTGGGCCTGGAAGCCAACGAGATTGCCCGCATCGCTGTCGAAAAGGCATTGATCACCACGCACCGCAACGTCTTCGGCGTGTTCTTCTGGTTCCTGCTGCCGCTGGGCCCCGCCGCCGCCGTGATGTACCGCGTGTCCGAATACCTGGCGCGCGCCTGGAACGAACCGGATCACATGAAGAACGAGGCGTTCGGACAGTTCGCCGCCAGGGCGTTCTACTGGATCGACTGGATCCCCGCGCGCCTGACCGCGGTGGCCTTCGCCGTGGTCGGCAATTTCGAGGATGCGATCTACGCGTGGCGCAACTTCGCCCATCGCTGGCGCGACGAAGCGATCGGCATCATCCTGGCCGCCGGCGGCGGCGCCATGGGCGTACGCCTCGGCACGCCGCAGGAAAACGCCGCGAAGGTGGTGCCGGCCGATGCCGCCACCGTCGACATCAGCGACGTCGAGGTGGAAACCCTGCCGGGCGACGAACCCAGCGTGCGCGCATTGCAGAGCACCGTGGGCCTGGTCTGGCGCGCGCTGCTGCTGTGGATGCTGCTGCTGCTCCTGATGTCCGGCGCCATGGCGCTGGGGTGATGCCCGCGCCGGCCGCTGCTGCCGCGCACTGCGGGAAAACGCGATCGCGCGAACCGGCTTACAATGCGGTGCGCCCGCTTGCTGTCGGCAAGCCGGGCACACTCGCTGGCATGGCGCGCGAACGATCTTTATTCGCCATTCCAGTCCGCCGCAGTCGGGTACTGCCGTGCCAAGTCTTCTATAAGATATAATACTCAGAACGTTTTGCTCAGTACGTTTTGCTCAGTACGTTTTGCTTAGTACGTTTTGCTCAGTTCGTCCCAGCGCATTTTCCTGTATCTCTGCCACGTATCAGTTTCTTAGCCTATGGCCAGCGAGTTCTTCATTCTTGGGCTTACCACCGACGGCAAGCAGTTTCGTCCCAGCGACTGGGCCGATCGCCTGTGCGGTGTGATGTCATGCTTCCGGCCCGCGGGCACCGGTGGCCGCAATGCCCACCTGCAGTACTCGCCGCTGGTGCGGCCGACGATGATCAACGGCGTCAAGGCCGTCGTCGTCGACGAGACCCTGAAGGACATCGAACCGATGGCCTATCACTTCGTCAAGCAGTTCGCCGTCGACAACAAGCTGCAGGTGGTGGACGCGTGCTACGTGCCGGCCCCGGGCGACAAGCAATAGCGTCTTCAAACCGCGTCTTCACACGGCGTCTTCCCATGCCGGCGATCGCCGCGTAGGATAGGGTTTTGCCAACGCGACTTGCGAACCCACATGACCCAACGCCGTGCTTCCACGCGCAGTGATATCCTGCGCCGCGCTTCTCTTCATGCAGCGCTGCTGTCCTGTTTCAGCTTCACGTTCATCGCTCCCTCGGTCCATGGCCAGACCCTGCCGCCCGGCGTGGTCAAGGGGCCGTCCGTCGAAGGCATCACCGAATACCGCCTGCCCAACGGACTGAAGGTCCTGCTGTTCCCCGATTCGTCGAAACCCACCGTCACCGTCAACGTCACGTACCTGGTCGGCTCGCGCCACGAGAACTACGGCGAAACGGGCATGGCGCACCTGCTCGAACACCTGCTGTTCAAGGGCACGCCGAAGCATCGCAACATCCCGCAGCAGTTCTCCGAGCGGGGCATGAACTTCAACGGCACCACGTCGCAGGACCGTACCAACTACTACGAAGTATTCCCGGCGAGCTCGGGCAACCTGAAGTGGGCGCTGGAGATGGAAGCGGAGCGCATGACGAAATCGTTCGTCGCCAGGAAGGACCTGGACTCCGAAATGACCGTGGTGCGCAACGAATACGAGGCCGGCGAGAACAGCCCGTTCGGCGTGCTGATGAAGCGGATGGAGAGCGTGGCCTACGACTGGCACAGCTACGGCCGCTCGACGATCGGCAACCGCAGCGACATCGAGAACGTGAAGATCGAGAACCTGCAGGCGTTCTACCGCACGTACTACCAGCCGGACAACGCGGTCTTGCTGGTGGCCGGCAAGTTCGATCCATCGCAGACGCTGTCGTGGATCAGCAAGTCGTTCGGCGTGATCCCCAAGCCCAAGCGCAAGCTGCCGCCGTTCTGGACGGTCGAGCCGGCGCAGGACGGCGAGCGCCAGTTCGCCGTGCGGCGCAAGGGCGACGTGCAGCTGATCCTGGTCGGCTACAAGGTCCCGGCCGGCCTGCACCCGGATGCCGATCCGCTGCAGTTCATGAGCCAGATCCAGGGCGACGCGCCGAACGGCCGCCTGCACAAGCTGCTGGTGGAAACCGGCAAGGCGGCGCAGGTGTTCAGCTTCGGCCAGACCGGCTATGCGCCGGGCCTGCAACTGTTCGGCGCCGTGGTCAAGGCCGGGCAGCCGGTCGAGCCGGTGCGCGATGCGCTGGTCGACGCCATCGAGGGTTTCGCCAAGGCCCCCCCCAGCGAGGAAGAGATGGGCCGCACGCGGCGCAACTTCACCAACGGCATCGAGAAGGCGCTGAACGATCCGCAGCAGGTCGGCGTGGCGCTGTCCGAGCAGATCGCCCTGGGCGACTGGCGCCTGCTGTTCCAGGGCCGCGATGCGCTGCCGAAGATCACCGCGCAGCAGGTGGCCGAGGCGGCCGGGCGCTATTTCAGGCGCGACAACCGCACGGTCGGCCTGTTCCTGCCCGAGGACGCGCCGCAGCGCGCCGTCATCGGCGCCGCGCCGACCGCGCAGGAAGTGATGAAGGACTACCAGGCGCGTGAAAGCGTGCTCACGTCCGAGAACTTCGACCCGAGCCAGGACAACATCATGGCCCGCACCGAGATCCGCAAGATCGGCGGCATCGAAGCGGCCCTGCTGCCGAAGAAGAACCGCGGCGAGACGGTCGCCGTCAACCTGCGCCTGCACTGGGGCGACGAGAAAAACCAGTTCGGCAAGTCGATGGTGTCCGCCGTGGCCGGCGAAATGCTCACGCGCGGTACCGGCAAGTACACGCGCGCGCAGCTGGCCGACGAGATGTCGAAGCTGAAGATGACCGGCAGCAGCGTGTATCACTTCGAAACCACCCGCGAACACCTCGATGGGGCAATGCGCCTGATGGCCCACGTGCTGAAGGAACCGAGCTTCCCCGAAGCGGAGTTCGAGCAGCTGCGCCAGCAGTGGATCGTCGGCATCGAAGCCAACCGCAACGAACCGCCGGCACTGGCCAGCCAGGCGCTCAGCGAATACTTCGACCACTGGCCCAAGGGCGATCCGCGCAACGTGATGACGGTCGACGAACAGCTGGCCGAACTGAAGGCGATGAAGCTGGACGACGTGAAGGCCTACCACCGCGAGTTCTACGGCGCCTCGCATGGCGAGCTGGCGATCGTGGGCGACTTCGACAAGGAAGCCGCCAGCAAGACCGTCGCCGACACGCTGTCCGGCTGGAACAGCAAGGCGGCCTATGCGCGCATCCTCGATGCGAACGCGGAACGCCCCGCGATGCGCAAGGCGATCGATACACCGGACAAGGAAAACGGCTTCTACATCGCGCGCCTGAACCTCGACCTGCGCACCGACGACCCGGATTATCCGGCGCTCGAACTGGCCAACTTCATCTTCGGCGACGGTGGCCTGAAGTCGCGGCTGATGGACCGCATCCGCCAGAAGGATGGCCTGTCGTACGGCGGCGGTTCGTCGCTATACGTGGGCGACATCGACCGTGCCTCGAACTTCACGATCAACGCGATCGCCGCGCCGCAGAACCTGAAGAAGGTGGAAGCGGCGGTGCGCGAGGAACTGGCGCTGGCGCTGAAGACCGGTTTCACCGCCGCCGAAGTGGCCGGTGCCAAGTCGGGCCTGCTGCAGCAGCGCGTGCAGAACCGCACCCGGGATGGCGTGGTAGCGAGCGCCTGGACCAACTTCCTGTACCTGGACCGCACGTTCGCCTGGAGCAAGCAGCATGAGCAGAAACTGCAGGCGCTGACGGTCGAGCAGGTCAATGCCGCGTTCCGCAAGCACGTCGATCCGGCGAAGCTGGCCGTGGTGGTGGCCGGCGACCAGTCGAAGGCGAAGTAAGGGAAGGGCCGCAAGGCAGGGCATCGAACAGGTGCCGCAAACCAGCGCGGCAAATAAGCACGGCAAGTAGCACGGCAAGTATGCACGCCAAGTAAGCACGGCAAGCAGGCGGCATGGTGCGGGGCGCCGCCGCGGGTCATTCATGGCCTGCGGTGGCGCCCCGTTTTTTCCATTCCGTCGCGCCATAGGCCCGTTCGTCGCATCGCTCGGTCATCGGCGCAGCCTGGCGCTACGATGTGTTTTTCTTAACGTCGAGGAAAACCCATGTTCCAGCGTTCCGCCATCGCCGTCGCCGTCATCGCCTGCGCCGCCCTGCTGTCGCCAGCACCGTTCGCCGCTGTCCTTGCTGCACCCGTCCATACTGCACCCGTCCAGGCTGCGCCTGCCCAGGCCACGCAAGACGCGCTTGCCGCCAGCATCGATGCGCTGCTGGCGCCCCATTTCAAGGCCGATGCGCCGGGCATCACCGTCATCGCCACGAAGGATGGCAAGCCCGTCTTCCGCAAGGCGTATGGCATGGCCGATGTCAACGCGAAGCAGCCCTTGGCCGCGGACGCCGTGCTGCGCCTCGGTTCGATCACCAAGCAGTTCACCGCCATCGGCATCCTGATGCTGGCCGACGAAGGCAAGCTGGCGCTCACCGACGACATCACGCGCTTCCTGCCCGGCTATCCGACCGATGGCCGCAAGGTCACCGTCGAACACCTGCTGACCCATACCTCGGGCATTGTCAGCTACACGAGCAAGCCGGACTTTCGTGACGTGATGGGCAAGGACGTCAGCGTCGAACAGGCCATCGACTACTTCAAGAACGATACGCCGGAATTCTCGCCCGGCAGCACCTTCAGGTACAACAACTCCGGCTACTTCCTGCTCGGCGCGATCATCGAGAAAGTGTCCGGGCAGCCGTATGCCCGCTTCATGGAACAGCGCATCTTCAAGCCGCTCGGCATGGCCCATACCGGCTATGAAGGCAGCGGCGCCGGCTTGACGCCCGTGCCGGGCTACAGCGTGCGCGACGGCCAGGCCACGCCGAGCGCGCCGCTCAGCATGGCCTGGCCGTACGCGGCCGGCGCGCTGGTGTCGAACGTGGACGACCTGGCGCGCTGGCAGGCGGCGCTGGCCGAGGGCAAGCTGGTGCACCCGGAAACGCTGCGGCGCGCCTTCACGCCGTTCACGCTGGCCGACGGCAAGGCCGGCCCGTATGGCCATGGCTGGTTCATTGGCCAGCTCCATGCCACGCGGCTGGTCTTCCACGGCGGGAACATCAACGGTTTCAGTACCGATGCCGTGTGGCTGCCGGACGATCGCGTGTATGTCGCCATGCTGGGCAACCGGGAAGCAGGTGCCGGCGGCGTGCCGCTGGAAAAACTGACGCGCCAGGTCGCCATGCGCATCGCGGGCAAGCCGCTGCCGGTGCCGTCCGGCGCGAAACTCGATGCGGCCACGCTGGCCGGCTACGAAGGCGTCTATCCGGTCGACCCCAAGGTCAGCCTCGAAGTTGGCCGCGACGGCGATGGTTTGGTGATGCGGCGCAGCGGCCGGCCTGCCGTGCCGCTGCTGCACTACAAGACCGACGGGTTCCTGCTCGGCGATACGCTGGCGACGGCGGCATTCACCCGCGACGGGAATGGCAAGGTCACGGCCATGACGATCAGCAGCGACCGCGGCGAGCGCGTGCACGAGCGGACACCCAGGGCGGGTGAAGCGCCGGTTCCCTGAGCTACGGCGTGCTCAGCTCCGCCACGAAATCGTACATGTCGCCGCGGAAGATCGACCGGCAGAATTCCACCGCCCGGCCGTCGCGCAGGAAGCCCAGGCGCTCGACGGCCAGCCCGGCATCGCCCTCGCGGGTGTGCAGCAACTGGGCCTGCTCGGCATTGAGCAGCAGCGCGGACAGGCGCTGCAGCGCTCGCACCGGGCGGTTGCCGGTCTTTTCCAGCGCTTCGTACATCGACACGTCGACCGCTTCGAGCGAGGGCAGGGCGGTGGCGACGATCGTCGCGTATTCGAGGCACATCGGCACGTCGTCGGCGAAGCGGATGCGGTTGAAGCGGTAGACCGGCGCACCCGGCGACAGCCGCAGGCGCAGCGCTTCTTCCGGCGTCACGGTGCCCTCGGAGCGCTTCAGCCACACGCTGTGCGGGATGCGCCCGCGTGCGCGGATATCTTCCGAGAACGACGTCAGCTTGGCGAAGTTCTTTTCGATGCGCGTATTAATGAAGTTGCCCGAACCGGGCCGGCGCACCAGCAAGCCTTCGTCGACCAGGCCATCGATGGCCTTCCGCACGGTGATGCGGGAAATCGCCAGGTCGGCCGCCAGTTGCCGTTCCGCCGGCAGCGCTTCTTCCGGGCCGAAGACCCGCTGGTCCACCGCCTCGCGCAGCGCCCGCTGCAATTGCTGGTACAGCGGCAAGCCGGTCTGCCGCATGCCGCGCATGATGTCCGCCAGCGAAGTCAATGTGTTCTCCCGAATGGTCCGTCCGCGTCGTGAGGGCCTTGCCGGATGGGCAAGGATGGGCGGCGTCGATAATACCAAAAAAAGACCATACATAAAGCGGTCCGCATGCCTGCATCCTGCAAGCAAGGGGGAGTTAGCGCTATCTGCGGGGATTTCACCCCCAAGTGGTATGTATTCCTGATACAACATTACAAAAAAAGACCGAAATTGGTAGTGTTCTGGTATTGGTTGGCGTTATATTGGCGCTCGATTGGTTTTGTCAGTGGTAGGAGATTCGCGGCTGTGCCGTTGGCGGCGTACCGGCGGCGCGCGCGCCGCGAATCACGAAACGACCGGCCCGCGAAACGTCGGGCTCACTCAAGGGGGAGTAAATGAAGCGCATCCAGGCAGCACAACAATACAAGCACCGCCCGGCCAACAACCGCCTGACGCCTGCGGCCGCCGCCGCCGCGATCCTGGTGCTGGGCATGGCCGCCACGGCCCACGCGCAGCAGTCCGCGGAAGGGGCAGGGGCAACGCAGGCCGAGCCGGAACGGGTGATCGTCACCGGCATCCGCGCAGCGCTGCAGCAATCGCTGGCCGTCAAGCGCAACGCGGCCGCCAATATCGAGGTCATCACGGCCGAAGACGTCGGCAAGATGCCGGACAAGAACGTGGCCGACTCGCTGCAGCGCCTGCCCGGCGTGAACATCAGCTCCTCGGCGGCTGGTTCCGGCGGCTTCGACGAGAACGATCGCGTGAGCCTGCGCGGTACCGCGCCCAGCCTGACGCAGACCACCATCAACGGCCATGCCGTGTCGTCCGGCGACTGGTTCGTCCTCGACCAGGTGGGTGGCGCCGTCGGCCGTACCACCTCGTATTCGCTGCTGCCTTCCGAGATCGTCGGCCAGGTCATCGTGCGCAAGGCGCCGACCGCCGACATGGTCGAGGGCGGCGCCGCCGGCTCGATCGACGTGATCACCCGCCGCCCGCTGGACTTCAAGGAGCGGCTGACGCTGGAAGGCTCGGTGCAGGCGGTGTACTCCACGCTGGCCGAGAAGACCGACCCGCAATTCTCCGGCCTGGTCAACTGGAAGAACGCCACCAACACCTTCGGCGTGATGCTGCAGGGCTTCTCCGAGAAGCGCAGCCTGCGCCGCGATGGCCAGGAACTGCTGCAGTACACGCAGATCGGCGCCAACAGCGCGCTGGCGCAGGCACGGCCGGACCTGGCCAACGTGTGGTACCCGCGCCTGATCGGCTCCTCGCTGTTCACGCAGGAACGCCACCGCAAGGGCGGCCTGGTCGCCGCGCAGATCAAGCCTTCGCGCGACCTGTCGGTGGAGGCGACGTACTTCAACTCGAAGCTGGAGGCGTCGAACTACAACCGCAACTACATGACCGACATGAATGGCAACGGCGCCATCGGCGGCAACGTGGTGCCGGATTCGTACACGGTGCGCAATGGCACGCTGACCTCGGTCAGCTACAGCAACAAGGGCACCGCCGCCGCGCCGCTGCGCTACGGTATCGTCGACGACATCGTGCGCGAAGGCGCCTATGCGAAATCCGAGTTCCTCGACCTGAACGGCAAATGGCGCGTCAACGATCGCCTCACCTTGTCCGGCCTGATCGGCAAGACCCGCGGCACCGGCGCCACGCCGTCGCAGGGCGTGTACGAGGGCGACGTGAACAACTCGGGCGTCAGCTATCAGCTGAACGGCCTGGGCTCGCCGGCCACCGTGAAATTCCCCAGCATCGATACCTCCGTGTTCACCGGCACGGTGCTGGACTGGGTGTTCGGCTACAGCCCGGCCACCACGTCGGATGAGGAAACCTACGGCCAGATCGACGCCGCCTTCCGCCTCGACAACGACACCTTCAAGGAAATCAAGTTCGGCCTGCGCGGCACCGACCACGAGCGCAGCAACTTCGCCATCTCGCAGGGGCCGAACTGGGCCAACACGGAACCCGGCACCGCGAACACCAACCCGGCCTGGAACGGCAACACCTATCCGGGCGATTTCGGCAAGGACCTGGGCGGCGACTTCCCGCGCAACGTGTGGGAGCTGGACCCGGCCATCCTGCAGGCATGGGGTGCCGAGCACTCGAACCGCAGTGCCGAGCGGATCTACTATCCGGACATGTTCAACCTGACGGAAAAGACCAAGGCGGCCTACGTGTCGACCGAGATGGAAGGCGAGGGCTGGAGCGGCAACCTGGGCGTGCGCGTGGTGCGCACCGAGGGCGAGTCGAACGGCTACCAGATCCTGCCGAACCAGCTGCCGGGCGGGAACCTGCCGGCGTTCCCGTGGGGCGGCTTCGTGCAGCAGACGCGCATCGAGAACAACCACACGGAAATCCTGCCGAGCCTGAACCTGCGCTTCGATGTGCGCAGCGATGTCGTGGCCCGCTTCGGCGCGTCGCGCACGATGACGCGGCCGGACTTCGGCGCGCTGGGCGGCACCGTGTCGCTGACCGATGAAACCCATACCGGCAACGGCGGCAACGCGGCGCTGAAGCCGACGCTGTCGAACAACCTTGATGCCACCGTGCAGTGGTACTTCGCACCGCGCGCGCTGGCGTCGGTCGGCCTGTTCTACATGGACCTGCACAACTACGTGGGCTACGGCGCCAGCACCGGCACCTTCATCGACAGCCGCGCATCGCAGCAATCCGGCCAGCCTACCTTCGCCACCTACACGATCACGTCGCCGGTCAACGTGGACGCCAGCGTGAAGGGCCTCGAACTGGCGCTGCAACTGCCGCTGGGCGCCGGCTTCGGCATGGACGGCAATGTCACGCTGTCCGATTCGAAGCAGGACTTCGGCAGCTGCCCGGCGACGCAGACGATGACGTCGTCCGACCCGTGCGACATGCTGGGCGCCTCGAAGACCACCGCCAACGTCGGCGCCTACTTCGAGAACGAGCGCTTCAACTTCCGCGTCGGCTACGCGTGGCGTTCGGCCTACCTGGCCGCGCAGGACCGGGGCACGCCGCTGTACCAGGACGCGGTGGGCCAGCTGTCGGCCTCGCTGAACTGGAACATCACGAAGAACGTCGTGCTGACCGTCAGTGGCCAGAACCTGAACGAGCCGATCCTGAAGAACTACGTGTACAACAAGGACCAGCCCGGCCGCTTCTACGCCAACGGCGCCCAGTACTACGCCGGCCTGCGGTTCAAGTACTGATAACTGCAGCAAACATTTCCCAAAACCGGGTATGACCCTGATGCCGCTTGAATAGGCCACCCCAAGTGCAAATTCCGGGGTCAGACCCGCCGGGTCTGACCCCAGTCCTTCGCTGTTGGGGTGAATGCATGCGCATTCAATGTGTCGACGATCGCTTGACTAAGCGGTATTGGGGGCAGCCCCGGGTTTTGGGCAATATTAAGCATTCATGAGCATCAAGCATTCATGAGCATTTCCGCGATCGAACTGACGTGCACCACCGCTGCGGGCTTCGCAACCGTCTTGTCGGAGCAGCGGCCGGTCGTGTTGCGCGGCTACGTGAATCACTGGCCGGCCGTGGCGGCAGGGCGCCGGTCGCCGGAGGCGCTGTGCCGCTACCTGCTGGGATTCGACCGCGGCACGCCGGCCGATACGGTACTGATGCCGCCCGAGGTGAAAGGGCGGCTGTTCTATTCGCCCGACATGCAGGGCTTTAACTTCGTGCGCAGCAAGCGGACGGTGGCGGCGGTGCTCGAGCAGGTGGCGCGCTATTCGCAGTTTCCGGCGGCGCCGGCGGTGGCGATGCAAAGCGCGCTGCTGGACGACGTGCTGCCCGGCTTCGCGCAGGCCAACCGGGCAGCGCTGGCGGATCAGCTGGACGATCCCGCCATCGCGCCGCGGCTGTGGCTCGGCAACGAAGTGATCACGCCGGCGCATTTCGACGAGTCGCACAATGTCGCATGCGTCGTCAGCGGCCGGCGCCGCTTCACGCTGTTCGCGCCGGAGCAGGGCGCGAACCTGTACCTCGGCCCGCTGGATTTCGCGCCGACCCCCACGCCGATCAGCCTCGTGTCGTTCCGCGCGCCCGACTACCGGCGCTTTCCGCGCTTCAGGGAGGCCGAACGGCACGCCATCGTCGCCGACCTCCTGCCGGGCGACGCGCTGTACATTCCCTCGCTGTGGTGGCATCACGTCGAATCGATCGGCGTGCTGAACACCATGGTCAACTACTGGTGGACCGCGCCGGCGGCGCACGGCCTGACGAAGGCCGACGTGCTGGCGCTGGCCACGGAGAACCCATGAACAAGATGACATGCGCGGCCGTGGCCGCGACGCTGCTGGCGCTGTGCGGATCGGCCGCGCTGGCCGCGCCGCGGGTCGTCGTCAGCCCCTATAAATTCCTGCCGCTGAACCGCGCGCCGGCCCATGCGATCGGCGCGCCCGATGCCACGCCCTACCTGGCGAAGGGGCCGGTGGCGCTGAGCTGGGCCTTTGCCACCGGCGAATGCGGCAGCGAAAAATGGCGCGAGCAAACGGGCGCCCAGGTAGCGGCGGCCAACGTGGCCGCCTTTGCGAGAGCCGGTATCGACTACGTGATCTCCACGGGCGGGCAGGGTGGCGTATTCACTTGCGCCACCGATGAAGGCATGGAACGCTTCATTGCCCGCTACGATTCGCCGCACCTGGCCGGCATCGACTTCGATATCGAAGCCGGGCAGACCAGCGAGCAGATCGCCTCGCTGGTGCGGCGCGCGGCCACCGCGCAGAAGAAGCGGCCGCACCTGCGCTTCTCGTTCACCGTTGCCACGCATGCGGCCTCCGACGGCAGCAGGCGCAGCCTGAACGCGCTGGGCGAAACGATCCTTGCCGCCGTGCGCGCAGGCGGCCTGCGCGACTGGACCTTCAACCTGATGGTGATGGATTACGGCCCGCCGGCGGCCGATGCATGCGTGCTGCGCGGCGCCGTGTGCGACATGGGCCGCTCGGCCGTGCAGGCGGTGCGCAACGTGCACGAGAAATATGGCATCCCGCTCGCGCAGATCGAAGTGACGCCGATGATCGGCGTGAACGACATGCCCGGCAACGACTTCACGCTGGACGATGCGCGCGTGGTGGGCGCGGCGGTGAAATCGATGGGGCTGGCCGGGCTGCACTGGTGGTCGCTGGACCGCGACCAGCCGTGCAAGGTGCCGGTACAGGGCGCCAGCGACCGCTGCAGCGGAATGGAGGGTGCCGCGGGTGCGTTCGATGCGGCGTTCCGGGCCGGCGTCGGGGGCGAGCGCTGAGAAACCCAAAGCAAAGGGCTGGGGTCAGACCCGGCGGGTCTGACCCCGGGGTTCGCATTTGGGGTTAACTCAAGCGCATCGGCGCTTGCCAACAAAAAAGCGGGGAGGGCCATCGGCCTTCCCCGCTTTTTTGCTACAGGTGAATCAGCTTATTGGCCAGCCTGCGCCTGCGCGTTGCCGCCGGCCGGGCGGTTCACCCACATGATCCAGTAGCGTGCCAGGTCGCCGCGGCCGTCGGTGCCGGTCACGGTCTGCAGCGTCTTGATCGCGTCGTCCTTGCGGCCGGCCAGCGCGTACGAGTAACCCAGGCGCAGCTTGGCGTCTTCCGCGTTCTGCAGGCCGCCCTTGGCGATGCCTTCCTGGATCAGGGCGATGCCCTTGTCGTGCTGGCCCAGCGTCACGTACGCGTAGCCCAGGTTGATCAGGCCGGTGCCGTTCTTCGACTTGCGTGCCGAGGCTTCGCCGGTGCCGATGTTCTTGGTATCGTCGGCGGCCTGCTTGTCGGCCTGCGCGCGCAGCTTCTTATGCTCGGCGGCCTTGGTACCGGTGCCCAGCACGCCGTTCGAGAAGCCGGCATCCAGCGCCTGCTTGGCTTCGATCGGCTGGCCGGCCAGCAGCGCCAGTTCGGCCAGTGCCGTGTACTCTTCGGCGGCCATCTTCGACACGGCCGCTTTTTCAAGGCGCAGCACGTCCAGCGCGAAACGGTTCGAGTAGCTGGCCTTGCCCTGGGTGCGGCTCAGCAGGTCGAGCCAGTAGTCGTCGTTCGGGTAGTAGCGCACCAGGTTTTCCAGCGCCACCAGGTAGGTCGCCTGGTCCTTGGTCTTCGCGCCGGAATTGGCCAGCAGCTGCAGTTCTTCCAGCTTCGGCGTGGTGCCGGCTTTCTGGTGCGTGTCCAGGTCCTTCAGCAGTTCGGTCTTCGCGGTGGCGAAGTCGTTGTTGAAGTAATGGGCGCGGATGATGTACGGGCGCACCTTGGTATCGCCGGTTTCCGTCTGGTAGCGGTTGAACCAGGTGATTGCTTTCGCGTAATCCTTGTTGTTGTAGTACTGCGTGGCCAGCGCCTGCACGAAGTCGCGCTGTTCGGTCGGCTGCAGCTTGCCGGAGTTGATCACGGCTTCCAGCGCGGTGGTCAGCGCGGCGGTGTCGTTGGTGGCCGATGCCACCGAGATGCGCATGCGGTTCAGCACGAAATCTTCGTACACGGTGCGGTTCGGCAGTGCTTCGGCCTGGGCCAGGCGGTTCTTTACTTCGTCGTAATTCTTGGCATCCATCAGCGGCTTGATCTGGGCCGGATCGACCAGCTTGAAGATCTCAGGACGCACGGTGTCCTTCGGTGCCTCGGCCGGGGCAGCGGGCTTGTCTTGTGCGAACGCGGCCGCGGGCAGCGCGAAAGCGGCGTTCAGGCCAATGGCAGCCAGCAGCAGGCTGATGCGGGCGAGACGGAACTGGGGCATGATGAAAAAATCCTTCAATCAAGGGGACAAACACTTATTGTCCCATAAATTTTAATAACGTTAGGTTTCAATTTACGCAACGACGGCGACGCGTAAAGATACTACCAAAGCCCTTCCGGCGCCATTGGTACCGCAATCAACTCCCTCATCGCGCCGCCGCCTCCTGCCCCTGGCCATCCGGCTGCCCGCCCGGCTGTTCGGCATCGTCGGCCACCCGCGATTCCATCGGAATGAACTGCGACAGCAGGGCGACGGGGATCGCCGCCACCAGCACCCACACGAAGAAGCGCTGGTAGCCGAGCGCCGCCTGGATATCGCCGCTGACCCACTTGAACAGCACGAAGCCCAGCTGCATGATGCCGGTCGAGAAGGCGTAATGGGCCGTCGTGTACTTGCCGGGGGCGACCACCTGCATCATGTACAGGATGATGCCGACGAAGCCGAAGCCGTAGCCGAACATCTCGGCCGACAGCGCAGCGCCGATGATCACCAGGTCATGCGGGTGCCAGGTGGACAGGTACCAGAACACCAGGTTCGGCAGGTTGACGGCCAGGATCAGCGGCAGGATGGCGCGGCGCAGGCCGAGCCACGAGGTGAAGTAGCCGCCCGCGATCGAGCCGATGATGAAGGCCACCGTGCCCGAGGTGCCGTACACGATGCCCACTTCCGCGGTGGTGAGGCCCAGGCCGCCCTGGTCGACCGCATCGCGCAGGAACAGCGGGCCGATGGTCTGCACCTGCGCCTCGCCGGCGCGGAACAGGATGATGAACAGGATCGACACCCAGATGCCCGGCTTGTTCAGGTAATCGATGATCACTTCCTTCAGCGTGCGGGCGATGCCGGCCGCGGTGTGGTCGCCCTGGCCGGCCGCCGCGGCCGCGTTGCGCGCCGTCGGCAGCGACCAGGCGTGGTACAGCCCCAGCGAGATCATGGTGCCGGCCAGGATCAGGAAGATGATCGTCCACGCATTCGTCACGCCCTGCGTCTTTTCCAGCTGGCCGGCCAGGATCACCAGCCCGCCCAGCGAGATGAAGCGCCCGGCGTTGAAGAAGGTGCCCGTCCAGCCGGCGTACTGCGCCTGCTGCTTCTTGCTGAGGCTGGCGATGTACAGGCCGTCGCAGGCGATGTCGTGGGTGGCCGAGCTGATCGCCACCAGTCCCAGCATCGCCACGCTGGCCGCCAGCCACACCGGCAGGTGCAGCGCCAGCGCCACCAGGCCCAGGCAGGCGCCGCCCAGCAGCTGGAACGTGACCACCACCGCCTTCTTGCTGGGCGCCAGTTCCAGGAACGGGCTCCACAGCGGCTTGAAGACCCAGGCGGCGCCGATATAGGCGGTCCAGTGCGCGATATCCTCGTTGGCCACGCCCATGCTCTTGAACATCAGCCCGGCGATCAGCGCCACGGCGAAGTACGGCAATCCCTGGGCGAAGTACAGCGAGGGAACCCAGAATGGCGGGCTGGCTCCCTTGGCGTCGGTCTGCATCGGTGATGTCCCGTGATGGTGGTGGTTCAGGCGAAACCCGGCACCGGGCATGTGCCGGCCGCTTCCAGCTCGCCGGCAAGCCAGGCGGCAACGGCTTCCAGCGCCGGCGCGGCGAAGCCGTAGGTCATCAGTGCCGGCGCATCGATGTCGAGCGCCTGGTAGGGATTCCACAGCGCCACGTGCAGGTCCGGCCGCCAGGTGGCGCGCGCATGCGGGCCATAGCGCAGGCGCGAGGTGGAGGCCAGGATCGTGTAGCGGCCATCGGCCGGCAGGGCGGACCAGTCGAAGCTTTCGGCATCGGCGAACGTGACCAGTTCCACGTCGTGCAGGTGGCGCAGCGCATCGGCCACGCGGGCCGCCGGCACGCCGGCTTCCGACACGCCGTCGCTGACCACATCCTGCCGCACCACCAGGCGCACCTTGGCGCCGGCCGCGGGCCGCCGGGGCGCGCCGCGGCTGGTGAGCGCGCGGCGCCATCCCTCGGCCATCACGGCGCGGTCGGCGGCGTCCTCGGTGTACTCGCGCGGCGCGCACGGGTACTTCGCCGCCAGCGCCGACAGCCGGGCCAGGCGTTCGTCGACCTGGGCGCGGCTGATGGTGCCGTCGGCGATGGCCTGGGCGATCGCGTCGAGTGTTTCATCCTGCGTTTGCGGGGTGCCAAGCGCCATCACCATGTCGGCGCCGGCGGCCAGTGCGCGCACGGCCGCGTTGCCCGCGCCGTAGCGGCCGGCGATCGCGTGCATGTCCATGCCGTCGGTGATGATCACGCCGCCGTAGTTCCACTCGCGGCGCAGGATGCCGTCCAGGATTGCCGGCGACATCGTGGCCGGATTGGCGGCATCGATGGCGGGGTAGACGATGTGCGCCGTCATCACGGCCGGGGCCACCGGCGCGGCGGCGCGGAACGGCGCGAACTCGAACGCTTCCAGTTCGGCGCGCGGCTTGTCGACAGTGGGCAGGTCGCGGTGCGAATCCACGCTGGTGTCGCCATGGCCGGGGAAGTGCTTGACGCAGCAGGCCACGCCTTCTTCCTCGCTGCCGGCCATCCACGCCATCGCCAGCTGCGCCGCGCGTTGCGGATCGGCGCCGAACGAACGCTCGGCGATCACCGGGTTGTGCGGGTTGTTGTTCAGGTCCAGCACCGGCGCGAAGTTCCAGTTGAAGCCCAGCGCCTTCACGGCGCGCGCCACGGCGGCGCCGGTGCGGTGCGCCAGGCCGGTATCGTCGGCGGCGCCCAGGCCCATCGCCGCCGGCGGTGCCGGCACCCAGGTCGAGCGCACCACGGCGCCGCCTTCCTGGTCGATCGCGATCAGCGCTTCGGGGCCGAGCACCGCGCGCAGGTCGGCCGTCAGCTTCGACAGCTGCGCCTGGTCCGTCATGTTGCCGCGGAACAGGCACACGGCGCGGATGCCGTTCTCTTCCAGGAAGCGGGCCGTGGCGGCATCGAGTTCCGTGCCGGGAAAGCGGATCATGATCAGCTGGCCGGCAAGCTTGCGCAGGGCGTTCGGTGGTTGGTTCATTGGTTCGTGGCCGATGGAATAGCGTTGAAGGAAAGGCCGACCTAGCTGGTCTTGGTGACCTTGGACAGGTGCCGCGGCTTGTCCGGATCCAGCCCGCGCGCGGCCGACAGTTGCGCCGCCATCACGTAGAACGCCTGGATCGCCACGATCGGATCGAGGTCGGGCGTGGCCGCCACCGGCAGCGTCAGGTCGCGCTGCGCCACGTCGTCCGGCGCGGCGAGCAGCACGCGTGCGCCACGGCCGCGCATCTCGTCGGCCAGCGCCAGCAGGCCGGCCTGCGTGGGACCGCGCGTGGCGAAGATCAGCAGCGGATAACCCTCGTCGATCAGCGCCATCGGGCCGTGCTTGATCTCGGCGCCGGAAAACGCCTCGGCCTGCAGGGCCGAGGTTTCCTTGAATTTCAGCGATGCTTCCAGCGCGACGGGGAAGCTGATGCCGCGGCCGACCACCATGATGTTGCGGGCCGGGGCCAGCACGTCCACCGCCTGCTGCCAGTCGGCCCGCGCGGCGGCGCGCAGCGCTTCCGGCAGCGCCGCCAGGCCATCCTTCAGTTCCGCATCGTCCTGCCAGTTCGCCACCAGCCGGGCGCCGGCCACCAGCGACGTGATGAAGCTCTTCGTCGCGGCCACGCTCTGTTCCTTGCCGGCGCGCAGCGGCATCGCCCACTCGGCGGCCTGCGCCAACGGCGAGTCGATGTCGTTGACCAGCGCCACGGTGGTGGCGCCGCCCTCGCGGAAATAGCGGATCGGCTCGACCACGTCCGGGCTCTGGCCCGATTGCGACACGGCGATCGTCAGCGTGTCGCGCGTCATCAAAGGCGACTTGTGCAGCGTGACGAGCGACATCGGCAGCGAAGCCACCACGCGCCCCAGCCGCGCCATGATCAGGTAGGCGATGTAGTTCGACGCGTGGTCCGAGCTGCCGCGCGCCACCGTGAGCGCGGTGGCGAAGGGCGTGCCGGCGAGCCGGCGGCCCAGCTCGGCATAACGGTCGGCGTCGTGCGCCAGTTGCCCGGCCACGCAGTCCGCCGCGGACAGCGCTTCCTTAAGCATCATTGAGGTCAATGCGTTCTCCTTCGATATAGACGGCTTTCAGTTGCAGGTCGCGGCCCAGCACCACGATGTCGGCCCAGGTGCCCGGGGCGAGCCGGCCGCGCTCTTCCAGGCCCAGGTAATCGGCGGCATGCGTGGACACGCGTGCCGAGGCGTCGGCCAGGTCGAGGCCCAGGCCGACGAGGTTGCGCAGCGCCTGGTCGAGCGTCAGCGTGCTGCCGGCCAGCGTGCCGTCCGGAAGCCGCACGCCGCCCATGCACTTGTGCACGGTGTGCCGGCCCAGCATGTATTCGCCATCGGGCATGCCGGTGGCGGAGGTGGAATCGGTGACGCAATACAGCCGCGGAATGGCGCGTAGCGCGGTCTTGATGGCGCCGGGATGCACGTGCAGCAGGTCGGGAATCAGTTCGGCGTATTGCGCATGCGCAAGCGCCGCGCCGACCATGCCGGGTTCGCGGTGGTGCAGGGGGCTCATCGCATTGAACAGGTGCGTGAAGCCGGCCGCGCCGTGTTCCAGGGCGGCCACGCCATCCTCATAGGAGCCCAGCGTGTGGCCGATCTGCACGCGCACGCCTTCGCCGGCAAGTTCGCGCACCAGCGCCAGGTGGCCGGCGATTTCCGGCGCCACCGTGATCACCCGCAGCGGAGCCAGGGTTTCCAGCCGCTGCACCTCGGCCAGCGTGGCGGCGCGGGCGAAATTCGGTTGCGCTCCCAGCTTGCCGGAATTGATGTACGGGCCTTCCAGGTGCGCGCCCAGCACGCGCGCTTCGCCCTTGCCGCGCTGGCGTACCGCCTGGCCGATCGCGGCCAGTGCCACGTCGATGTCTTCCGGCGGCGCCGTCATCGTGGTGGCGAGGATGCTGGTGGTGCCATGGCGGGCATGGATCGCGGCGATCGCGTGGACAGCATCGCCGCCCTGCATCACGTCGCGCCCCGCGCCGCCGTGCACGTGCAGGTCGATGAAGCCGGGCAGGATATAGTCGTCGCCGTTCGAACCGGGATCGGCGGCGGCGCCATCGATGCCGCTCACGCGGTCGGTAAAGGAAAGGGTACCGGCGATCCAGCCGCCGGCGCTCAGGATGTTGCCCTTGATGGTGCTTGGTTTGATGGCATCGTTCATCGACGCGACTCCGCTACGAATTCGTAATAATCACTGCGGCACCACGAGTGGGTCAGTTCCACCGCGGCACCGCTGTCCAGGTAGCTCACGCGCGTAATGTGCAGCATGGCCGTGCCAGGCGCGATGTTGGCCAGTTTCGCCTGCTCGGCGTTGGCGTTGACCGCGCGGATGTGCTGCAGCGCCCGCATCGGCACCGTGCCGTGCGCTTCCAGGTAGCCGTACAGCGAATCGGTGACGCGCTGCGGGTCCGGCACGTAGGCGGCCGGGATGGTCGATGTCTCGATCGCCATCACCACGTCGTCGGCCGTGCGCAGCCGCTTCAGGCGCGCCACCGGCATGTTGGGCGACAGGCCGAGCGACAGCACCTCCATCGGCGCGGCGATGCCGATCTCGCGCTGCAGCCAGCGCGAACCGGCCGTGAAGCCGCGCTGGCGCAGTTCTTCCGAAAAGCTCGTCAGGCGCGACAGCGGCTGTTCCAGCTTGGGCGTGATGTAGGTGCCCGAGCCGCGCCGGCGCGTCAGCATGCCGCGGTCGCACAGCAGGTCGATCGCCTTCCTCGCCGTGACGCGCGAGATGCTCAGTGCATCGGACAGCACGCGCTCGGAAGGCAGTGCTTCGTTGGCGCGCCAGTCGCCGCCCGCGATGCCGTCGGACAGGCGGTTGGCCACCTGCATGTAAAGCGGCGTATCGCTGGCCGCATCGGGATGGAAATCACGCAGTCGGGCCGGCATGGTTCACTCCTTCACGGAAGCTTCGGCGAGCTGTCGCCGGATCAGTTGCAGCGCGCCGGTGGCGGAATCGCCGCTGGCCGGCACGATGCGCGCCAGCAGCTCGCCCGGCAGGAAGGCGCGCATCGGTTCGGCCAGGCCGCCGCACAGCGCGATCGGCAGCCTGCCCGCGGTATCGAGCGCGCCGGCGATCAGGCCCACCTGCCGGCCCGCCTCGAGCATGATCTCGCGCGCCGTGTCGTCGCCGGCCGCGTGTTCCAGCACGATGCGGGCCAGTTGCGCGAAACGGGTCTGCGTCGCGCTGGCAAGCCACGACTGGATCGCATCCCTGCCGCCACCGCACGCGGCGATGACCGCATCGGCGAACGGGCCGCCGGCGGCGCGGCCGTCGAGCACGTGCTGGACATGGTTCACGGCGCGCATGCCGATCCAGGCACCGCCCGCTTCATCGCCGGAAGGAAAGCCCCAGCCGCCGACTTCGCGCCGCGAGCCATCCTCGCCCAGCACTTCGCCGACGCTGCCGGTGCCGAGCGCGATGATCGCGCCGGGCTGGCCCTGGTGGGCGCCGAGGACCGTGGTGTACGCATCGCTTTCCAGCGCCACCGCCGCGTAGCCGGGATTGGCGCCGATGAACTCCGCCGCCCAGCCCCGGTTATGGACCCCGGCCAGCCCGAGCCCGATGGCGATGCGCTCGCGCTCGGGAACGCCGAGGCCGGCCGCGGCAAACGCCGCCGCGGCCGCCTGCTCGACGGCATTCCATGCGTTGGGGATGCCGTGCAGCAGGGCGGACGGGCCGGCGCTGCCTTCGGCCAGTAACGTGCCATCGGGCAGTGCCAGGCGCACCCGCGTGCCCGTGCCGCCGCCGTCGACGCCGATCAGATAGTCGATCATAGGAGTTGGTGTGTGAAGAATCGAGGGTGACTATAGGATGGGCAAACCAGTCTGTCAACAGGTATTTAACTGGTATTGTCGTGGCGTGTCGACGAGGCGCGGAAAAACCCGCAGTGGATCAGTTAAGTCTATGATTAAAAACGAGAAATGGATGGGTTCTTTGGTATGAGTTGTGGTATGTGGCGGAACCGGTCCGGCTAATACCAAAAGAAAAAACCCGGCACCTGGCCGGGTTCGCCCGGCATGGCCGGGGCTGGGCGCGCGGCGGACGTCAGCGCGCGTCCTGGGTGCCTTCGCGGTCGATGTTCACGAGCCGGTCCGCGCCGCCCCGGCCATGGGTTTCGAGCTTGCCGCGCACGTTGACGACGGCGTTGCCGGGGCCGCGCACGGTGACCTGGGCCTGGTCGGCCTGCAGTGCCCGGCCATCGATGCTGCCGGAACCGGACAGCTGGGCCGCCAGCCGCGCGGTGCGGCCCTGCAGGTGGGCGCCACCCGGGCCGGCCAGCGTCAGGCGCACGCTTTTCGCGTCCAGCGCGGTGCTCAGTCCGCCCGAGCCGCGCAGCTCGGCATCCAGGGTATCGGTCACGCGCTGCAGGGCGATATTGCCGGGGCCATGGCCGCGCACCACGGCGCGGCCCGCGGCCAGCTCTTCGCCGTCGAAATCGCCCGAGCCGCTGACCGAGGCTTCCAGCGTGCCGGTGGTGCCGCTCAGCTTCATGCTGCCGGGGCCGTCCAGTTCGGCGCGCAGGCTTTGCGTCTGCAGGCCGCGCGCTTCCAGGTCCCCCGAGCCGCGCACCCGCGCTTCCATGGTGCGGATGGTGCCGGCCACGCAGGCACTGCCCGGCCCCGACAGGTTCGCGCTGGCGCCTTCCACGGCCAGCGAGCACGCGTCCAGGTCGCCGGAGCCGGCCAGCGTGGCGTGGATCTCACGGCTGCGGCCCTGCAGCGCGACGGAGCCGGGGCCGGTCAGCGTGGCGCTGACCTTGTCGGCCGCGATATCGTTGACGTCCAGGTCGCCCGAACCCGTCACGTCGGCCGCCAGTTCGCGCGTGATGCCGGCCGCTTCCACGTCGCCCGGGCCGCTCATCTTGATGCGCAGCGTGGCGGCGCGCAGGCCGCGCAGGTCGATGTCGCCGCTGCCGCTGCCGCGCACCGACAGTTCGCGCACGTTGCCGTTCGCCTGCAGGTCGCCGGGGCCGCTGACGGTCAGCTGCAGCGTGTCGCCGCGGGCCCGGTCCAGGCGCACGTCGCCGCTGCCGGTATTGCGCAGGCTGTTCAGCTGCGGCGTGCCGATCGTCACCATGACCGGTTCGCTGCGCTTGCCGAAGCTGAAGTGCCAGCCGCTGCGGCTCTTGCGCCGTACCACGAGCGTATCGCGGTCGACGAACGTCTCGATCTCCGCCAGCTCGGCCGCCGGGCCGGACAGCCGCAGCGCGCGCGGCGCCTCGGCATCCACCTGCACGTCGAACGGCCCGGCGATGTCGATCGCGCTGAACGCGCCGATGTTGCGGGTTTCGGTGGCGCGGGCCTGGCTGGCGCTGTCCGCCGCGGCGGCGCCGGTGGCCAGGGTGGCGGCCGTGGCCAGGACGACGAAGGCGAGGGTAGGGGAAGGTCGATGCATGATGTTGGCCTCATTGTGGGAAGCATGACGATAAGCCAACGGCAGGGTCACCGCGAGCGCGGCGGGATGGACTGGTGAAAACGCGGTGCCGGCGGCAGAATGGCGCGATGAGCCGCGCAGGGGCGGCGCAGGATGGAGAGGCGCCGCACAGGACAGCGGCTAGCCGAACTGCTCTTCCTTCCGGTTGGCGCGCAGGAACAGCAGGAGCAAGCCGAGCAGCAACATGGGCGCCATGCGCGGTTCCGGAATGGTGGGCGGCACGTCGACCCTGGCCGGCACGGCGGGTACGGCGGGCGCCACGGGAAGCTCGGGGAGGGCGGACAGGGCGGACGGTTCCAGGGGCGCCGGTTCCAAAGGTGCCGGTTCCAAGGGCGCCGGTTCCAAAGGCGCCGGTTCCAAAGGTGCCGGCTGCAGCGGCGCCTGGGACAGCGCGACCTCCGCAGGCTGGACCAGCGGGCGCTCGCCGGCCCATGGCGCGCCGCCGCGGTCATGGCTGGACAGCGCCGCGCCGGTGAAATACCACGCCTGCGTCACATCGTGCAGGTCCGCCATGTGCCACGTGGCGAACACGGCGGTGGTTTCCGGCGCCGCGTGGACGGTGGCGGTGCCGAGGGCGGAAGCGGCTGCAAAGGCGATTGCACAAAGGTTTTTCATGATGGTCCCGTCCGGCTTGAGCCACGCTATTAAAACACAGCTTGCCGCGGCCCGTAGCGAAATGATAACGATTCTCTGAAAACCGACGCCACCGACCGACACCATGAGACGCCATGCGACGCCACTGGACGCCATTAATGCCGGGCACCGCGCGGAGGTGTCATAATGCATGCCGGAGGAATTTCGCAAAATGATCAAGTATTTAGGGACCCGGAAAACCGATCAAGGCGGGACGCTCTATGTTTTCCTCATCAACGGGCAAGAGAAGCAGGTGCGCGAAAGCGCCTTGAAACAATACCCGGGATGCTACGAAGCGCTGCCGGAATCGGTGAAAGTCAGGATCGCGGCCAACCGGAAATGGCTGCAGAATTTGTAGGCGCCGGCGCGCAGGCCGGCAGCACTGCGGGCTTGCCCCTGAGCCGGTGCCTGGCCCGGCGTTCTTTCCTGGCATTTTCCCTGGCTTGCGTGATCGCCCCGCCGCTGCAGGCGAAGGTGCCCAGCCATTTCGGCGTGGTGCTGGGCAACGGCCTGCTGTGCCGCGACCAGACGTCCAACCGTTATTATTTCGATTACATGGTGCGCTGGTTCGGCCAGCCCTACAAGCGCGAAGGCGGCGCTTACTGGTTCCGCACGCCCGAAGCCAGGCTGTGGGGCTTTGCCGTGCGCGAAGTGATCGTCAGCGACGAGACGTTTCCCTACCGGTTCGTGGGCGCGGTGGCCGACACCACGCCGGACAAGCTGGCCGAGGCGATCACGCAGCGCGATGGCCTGCGCTATGCGAAAATCACGGGCTCCGCGACGCCGGTGCGGGAAGCTTCCACCGGCGGGCGCATCGCCTACGCGGAGCGCCGCTCCAAGATCTATTGCGCCAAGTTCAAACCGCTGCCGCCCGCGCTGCGCTGACCGACCATCCATGTACACGCGATTCTTCAACCTGACCCGCAGCCCGTTCTCCATCGCGCCCGATCCGCGCTACCTGTACATGAGCGAGCGCCATCGCGAGGCGCTGGCGCACCTGCTGTACGGCGTGGGCAGCGGCGGCGGCTTCGTGCTGCTGACGGGCGAGATCGGCGCCGGCAAGACCACCGTGTGCCGCTGCTTCATCGAACAGGTTCCGCCCGGTTGCCAGCTGGCCTACATCTTCAACCCGAAGCTGTCCGTCGAGGAGCTGCTGCAATCGGTGTGCGACGAATTCCGCATCGCGCTGCCGGCGGGCGCCGCCACGGTGAAGCACTACGTGGATGCGATCAACCGGCACCTGCTGGACAGCCATGCGCGCGGCGCGAACAACGTGCTCGTGATCGACGAGGCGCAGAACCTGTCGGCGGCCGTGCTCGAGCAGTTGCGCCTGCTGACGAACCTGGAAACGAGCGAGCGCAAGCTGCTGCAGATCATCCTGATCGGCCAGCCCGAGCTGCGCACCATGCTGGCGCAGCCCGAGCTGGAACAGCTGGCGCAGCGCGTGATCGCCCGCTACCACCTGGGTTCCCTGAGCGCCGCCGAAACCGGGCAGTACATCGCGCACCGGCTGGCGGTGGCGGGGCTGGCCGGGCCGTCGCCTTTCCCGGCCGGCGTGACGGCGCTGGTCCATGCGCTGACGCAAGGCGTGCCGCGGCGGATCAACCTGCTGTGCGACCGCGCGCTGCTCGGCGCCTATGTCGAGAACAAGGCGCAGGTCACGCGCAAGATCGTGCGCCGCGCCGCGCAGGAAGTGTTCGGCGCGGCCGTGCCGCGCGTGCGGGCACGCTGGCCGCTGGTGGCCGGCGGGGTACTGGCCGGCGCCGTGCTGACCGCCGCCGCCTGGCAACTGGCGCCACGCCAGCCCGCGCCGGCGGCTGCGCCGGCAGTGGCTGCCACACCGCAGGGCGCGCTGCCTGTCGCGCCACAGGGCACGGACAGCGAGGCCACGCTGCGCCGGCTGGCCGCGTTGTGGGGCGTGGCAATGAAGGCCGGGGCGGGCGAAGCCTGCGCCGAGGCACCGCGGCACAACCTGCGCTGCCTTGCCACGCGCGGCACGCTGGACGACCTGCGCCTGCTGGACCGCCCGGCGATGCTGACATTGAACGACGATCCGGCGCTGCCGACCCATGCCTTGCTGGTGGCGCTCGGCGAGCGCGACGGCGTGCTCGAGATCGGCGGGCGTCGCCACGCCGTGACACGGGCGGCCCTGGATAATCGCTACGATGGCACCTTCACCACCTTCTGGCGGGCACCGCCCGGGTGGCGCGAGCAGGTGGCGGCCGGCGACCGGGGCGCGCAGGTGGACTGGCTGGCGCGGCGGCTGGCGCAGCGGGCCAGTGCCGCGCGGCCCGAGGACGGTGCGCCGCTCGAAGGCGAAACGCTGCGCCGCCTGCGCGATTTCCAGGCGTCCCAGCAACTGAAGGCGGATGGGGTGGCCGGCCCGAAGACCTTCATCCGGCTGAGCGCGCTCATCGATGCCGGCATGGCCAACCCGGAGCCCCGGCTGGCATCGCCGGCCGGAGGGAAGTGATATGTCCTACATTCTCGAAGCATTAAAAAAAGCGCAGGCCGAGCGGCAATTGGGTGAAACGCCGGGCATCCATGCGCCCGCACCCGTGGCGCCAGCCGGGGCAGGCGCACCGCTGCGCAAGCCGCTCGTCGCGGTCGTCGCGGCCATGGCGGCCGTCATCGCCGGGCTGGCCGTGGTGGTGTGGCGGCAGGCGGCCGCGCCCGCGCAACCTGCGGTGCCCGTGCCGGCGGAGCAGCCGCGGGCGGTGGCGGTTGCACCAGCTCCCGCGCCTGTGGCGCCGCCTGTCACGCAGCCTGTCACGCAGCCTGCCGCCGTGGCCCCGGCACCTGCGCCGGTGGTCGCCGCCGTCCCCGCTCCGGCGGTCCAGGCCCGCAAGGAAACGGCGCCGACGCCTGTCGCCATCGCGCAGCAGCAACCTGCCGCCGTCGCGCCGCCGCAACCTGCCGCCCGCGCCGAAGCGCCGCCAGTCGCCGCCACCCCGTCGAAGCCGGACGAAGCGTCGCGCGAAGAACCGGTATTGGCCTTGCGCGACCTGCCGGAGCCGATCCGGCGCGCCATTCCGCCGGTGGCGATGAGCGGCTACATGTATTCGCCGAACCCGGCCGACCGGTTGGTGCTGATCGACAAGGTCCTGCGCCGCGAAGGCGACGAAGTGGCGCCCGGGCTGGTACTGGAGCGGCTCGAAGCGAAGGGCGCGGTCTTTGCATTCCGGGGTTATCGGTACCGGATGCCATATTGAGCGCCGCGCCAGGCGCCGCACGATTGAAACCGTCATCGTGCCGTCATATTGGATTGTCATGCTTGTTTTATCGACAACCCTACGGGATGACTTCATGAAGCTTTCCATTCTGCACGCGTTGCCCCTGCTGGCCGCCGCCGCGCCGGTGCGTGCCGCTTACCTGCCCGACAGTGCCGCTTCCGAGCCGGGCGTGCTGGTCGTCGTGCTGGCTTGTGTCGGCCTGCTGTGCCTGATGGGCAAGGGCGGTGGCGACGGCCCGTTCCGGCCCGACAAGTAATCGATCGGCGCAGCACCGGCCGGGAACCCATCGGCCACGGGCATCTCGGCCGCGGGTTTATCGGCCAAGCCCGCTCCAGGCGGCGGGCTGCCTTCTTCTATAATGCCTCCATTCTCACAGGAGCAAGAATGGAGCACACACCAGCCGCCGCGGCGCCGGTGATCGGCATCGTCGGCCGGTCGGGCAGCGGCAAGACCACGCTGCTGGAATACCTCGTTGGCCAGCTGGCCGCGGCGGGGCGAAAAGTCAATGTCATCAAGCACAGCCATCACGACCTGGAGCTGGAACCGCCCGGCAAGGACAGCGCGCGGCTGAGGCGCGCCGGCGCGGCCGAAGTCATGGTAGCGTCGCCTTACCGGTACGCCATCGTGCATGAACTGCGCGGCGCCGCGGAACCGGGCCTGGATGAACAGCTCGCCCGGCTGGCACCCGCCGACCTGACCCTGGTGGAAGGCTTTAAATCTTTTCCGATCGACAAGCTGGAAATCCACCGCGGTGTCGGCGACAAGGGGCCGCTGTATCCGCATGACGAGCACATCGTGGCCGTCGCATCGACGCTGCCGCGGCCGGCCGGGTTGGCGCCGCACATCGATTGGCTGGACCTGGACGACCGCGATGCCATCCTGGCATGGCTGCTGAAAAGGATGGCTGGCATGCCGCCGCCGGCCTCAAGTTCCCCGTAACTGTTCCGTAAACGGGGATATGCGGAAAAATCGGCCTTGCCGCAAGGCTTAGTGGAGGAAGTATGGACGCAATGAGCATTGCCCGGCTGTCGACGACGATCGCGGAGACCGGTACGAAGCAGGAAGTCAGCATGGCGGTGCTGAAAAAAGCGATGGACATGCAGGCATCGTCGGCCGCCGCGCTGATCGATGCGCTGCCGGCGGCGCCAAGCGCGCCCAACCTTCCGCCGCACCTGGGCAACCGGATCAATACCACGGCTTGAGCGCGCCCCCGAGCGCGCTGACCCGCTGTTCCCCGTGGACAGCGGGTTTTTTTATTGCCCAGAACCGGGGTCAGACCCCATTTTCCGGAAACTTTTCGTTAGAATCGACGGGTTTCTTGCATAAGGACATGAACATGAACAAGGCAGCGATGATCGCCGCGGCATTGGCCGCGACCTGCGCAGCGGGTACCGCCCAGGCGCAGATGGGTGGCGGGCCCGACAAGGAAAAATGCTATGGCGTGGCGAAAGCCGGCCAGAACGATTGCGCCTCGTCGGATGGTGCGCACGGCTGCGCGTCGATGGCGCGTACCGACAATGCGCCGACCGAATGGAAATGGGTGGCCAAGGGCACCTGCGAAAAACTGGGCGGCAAGACCACGGCGCCGGCGCCCGCCAAGTAAGCCGATGGCCAGCCCGGCCGCTTCCGTCGGCCTCGGATTGCGCGCGGCGCATTACCGCGATTTTCTCGAAGGCCGGCCGCGTGCCGGCTGGCTCGAGGTGCATACCGAAAACTACCTGGGCGAGGGCGGGCGCGAGGTGCAGGTACTGCAGCGCCTGCGGCGCGATTATCCCGTCAGCCTGCATGGCGTGGGCCTCGGCCTGGGTTCCGCCCATGGCGGCACGCCGGGCCACCTGGAACGCATCCGCAGCCTGGCCGAGCGCATCGAGCCTTTCCTCGTTTCCGAACACCTGAGCTGGGGCGCCGTGCCCGGCCGGCATTTCCACGACCTGCTGCCGCTGGCGCTCGACGACGCCATGCTCGACATCATCGCTGCCCGCGTGGCGCGCATGCAGGATGTGCTGAAGCGGCAAATCCTCATCGAGAACGTGTCGGCCTACGTGCGCTTTCGCGCCGATACCATGAGCGAGGCGGAGTTCCTGGCCGCGCTGGCGCGCCGCACCGGCTGCGGCCTGCTGCTCGACATCAATAACCTCTACGTCAACCAGTGCAACCACGGCGAGGATGCGCTGGCCGCGCTGTCCGCCATCGCGCCGGGGCTGGTCGGTGAAATCCACCTGGGCGGGCACCTGGCAACGCCGGACGTGGTCATCGACCACCATGGCGCGGCGATTGCCGAACCCGTGTGGCGCCTGTATGAGGCGGCGCTGGCGCGTTTCGGCGCGGTGCCCACGCTGGTCGAATGGGATGCCGACGTGCCGCCGCTGGACGTGCTGATGGTCGAGGCGGACAAGGCCGCGGCGTTGTTGTCTCGCGTGGCGGCGGCGCCCGTCGCGGTCACGCAACCCCGGTCCGCACCGGACACCGAAAGCGGGGAGGTCGCGGATGGCGCCAGACTGGCCGCCGTGCAGCAAGCCTTTGCCGATGCGCTGCTGTCGGCCAGCGCGGAAGGCGCACTGGCGGCCATGCTGCGGCCTGCGCCGCTGGCGTCCCGGCTGGCGGTCTACCGCGGCAACCTGGCCGGGAGCTGGACCCGGGCGCTGGCGGGGGCCTTTCCCGTCGTGGCGCAACTGGTCGGCGACGATTTCTTCGCCGCGCTGGCCCGCGAGTACGGTACGCATCACGAGCCGGCCGCCGCCGATCTGAACGCCTTCGGTGGCGGCTTCGCCGATTTTCTCGACGGTTTCCCCCACGTGGCCGATCTGCCCTACCTGCCCGACATGGCACGGCTCGAATGGCTGCTGCACCGCGCCTACCATGCGGCGGAGATCGAACCGCTGGCCCCGGCCGCGCTGGCGCACCTGGCACCCGTCGCGTTCGAGGGGTGCCGGTTCGTGCCGCATCCGGCCGCCGCCGTATTCGCGTCGCGCTGGGCCGTGGTGCCGCTATGGCAAGCCCATCAGCCGGACAGCGATATGCCGTTCCCGGATGACATCGCGGAGCCTTCCCGGGGATTGGTGTACCGCGCCGGCTGGCAGCCGGACGTGCTGGCGCTGGACGAGAGCGCGCATGCCGCGCTGGCCGCGCTGGCGGACGGCGCAACCGTTGGCGCGGCGCTCGATGCGGCGCTGGCAACGGATGGGGAATTCAACCTGGGGCCCCGGCTGGGGCAGTGGATGGCGCATGCCGCGTTCGCGGCACTGCGCACGGAGCATGGCGCGGGTCAGTGAAAGGCGCGGAACAGCCGGGCTTCGCCGGTGCTGTCGTTGTGGCGGAGGCTGGCTTCGTGGGTGGCGGCGATCATGCGCTCGAGCTGGGCCTCCTCGAAACGCTGCAGCTCCTCGTTGGCCATCGCCAGCGCCTGGGCCAGCTTTTCGCGCGCCGCGCGGTAGGCGCCGTCACGCGCGCTGTCGGTGCAATGCAACAGGTCTTCGGCATTGTCGATCACTTGCTGCAAGTCGCCGATCAGGCGCTGCTGGATCGGCTGCGGCGGTGCATCCGGCTGCGCTTGCCGGGATTGCGCGTTTGCCGGCGAATGCGGCTGGGGATTCGATTGCTGGTTGAACCGCGGCGGTTCGGGGTGTCTGGTAGGGTCGAGATGGTCCATGCGCGCTCCGGATAAGTGGATTCCTGCCCAAATCCTGTCCACTATATTCGCCGAGGTGGCCCAGGGTTTGCGGCAGATTAAGCCCCGCCGGAACCCGCCTGGCCCAGCACGGCGATGCGCACATCGCCGACCGTGACCACCTGGCCGGTGCGGATCTTGGCGGTCTTGCGCAATTCCTGCTTGCCATCCACCCGCACATCGCCGCTGGCCACGATCTGCTTGCCGGCGCCGCCGCTGTCGCACAGTCCGACAAGCTTCAGCAACTGGTTCAGTTCGACGAATTCCGACGTCAGTTCAAAATCAACTCTTTGCATTTTATCCTCATTCTTGTTAGACCGGCAACTTATTATGGAACGATTAATTAAAATTTAATCATCAGTCGCCGGTCCGGCGTTCCGGTCAGCCCTTCGCGCCAGGCCTGGTCATGGCCAGCGGCACGATCCACGCCTCGAACTGTTCGGCGGTCACGAAACCCAGCGTGAGTGCCGCTTCCTTCAGCGTGGTGCCTTCGTGCTGCGCCTTCTTGGCGATCTGGGCGGCGCGATCATACCCGATGTGTGGCGCCAGCGCGGTCACCAGCATCAGCGAGCGTTCCATCAGCTCGCCGATGCGCGTGCGGTCCGGCTCGATGCCGCGGGCGCAATGCTCGTCGAAGCTGCGCATGCCGTCGGCCAGCAGGCGCGCGCTCTGCAGGAAGTTGTGGGCGATCAGCGGCTTGTAGACATTGAGCTCGAAGTTGCCGGAAGCGCCGCCGACGCTGATCGCCACGTCGTTGCCGAACACTTGCGCGCACAGCATCGTCACCGCTTCGCACTGCGTGGGGTTGACCTTGCCCGGCATGATCGAACTGCCCGGTTCGTTTTCCGGGATCGTGATCTCGCCCAGCCCGGAGCGGGGGCCGGAAGCCATCCAGCGCACGTCGTTGGCGATCTTGAACAGGGCCGTCGCCAGCGTTTTCAAGGCGCCATGCGCCGCCACCAGGGCTTCATGGCCAGCCAGCGCGGCGAACTTGTTGTCGGCGGTCTGGAACGGCAGTTGCAGGCGCTGGGCCAGTTCGGCGGCGATGCGTGTCGCGTATTCCGGATGCGAATTGAGCCCCGTGCCGACCGCGGTACCGCCCGCGGCCAGCTGCAGCACGGCCGGCAGCGCATGTTCGATGGCCCGTTCCGCATAGTCGAGCTGCGCCACGTAGCCGGAGAATTCCTGGCCCAGCGTGAGCGGCGTGGCATCCTGCAAATGGGTGCGCCCGATCTTGACGATGTCGGCGAAGGCCTGGGCCTTGCCCGCCAGCGTGGCACGCAACTGGTGCAGCGCCGGCACCACGTCGCGAGCCAGCGCGACGGCCGCCGCCACGTGCATCGCGGTGGGGAAGATGTCGTTCGACGACTGGCCCTTGTTGACGTCGTCGTTCGGGTGCAGCTTGCGCTCCTCGCCGCGCACGCCGCCCAGCAGCTCCGAGCCGCGATTGGCCAGCACTTCATTCATGTTCATGTTCGACTGGGTACCGGAGCCGGTCTGCCACACGGACAGGGGGAACTCGCCCGCATGCCGGCCTTCCAGCACCTCGTCGGCGGCACGCACGATGGCATCGGCCTTGGTGGCATCCAGCACGCCGAGGTCGACATTGACGCGCGCCGCGGCCCGCTTCACGTTGGCCAGCGCCGCGATCAGTTCCGGCGCCATTTTTTCGGTGGAGATATGGAAGTGATGCAGCGAGCGCTGCGTTTGCGCTCCCCACAGCTGGTGTGCCGGCACCTCGATCGGGCCAAAACTGTCGCGTTCGGTTCTACTGTCCATGGCATCCTCGGGAAAAGTGATGCATTAAGTGTAACCCACGGAGGAATTTCAGTCCGGGCACTCAAAGATTGGAAATTTCCGCCGTTAAACACTTACGTTACGGAAATTATCGCTATCGAGATCAACATGCCGCTCCTGCTCCGCTCTTTCCGCCTGGCCGTGCTGGCGCTGGCCGCCACCACCGGTGCCCATGCCGCCGAGCTCGGTGAAGCGTCGGTTCGCTCGTTCAGCGGGCAGCCGCTGTCGGCCGATATCGAACTGACCGACCTGACAACGCAGGAACTGGCCGACCTCCAGGTGCGCCTGGCCCGCCCCAATGTGTTCCAGGGTGCCAACGTGAAGATGAACCCGGCCCTGGCCGGTGCCCAGATCGCCATCGCGCGGCGCGACGGCCGCCGCGTGCTGCAGGTGACCACCAGCGCTCCGGTGCAGGGCGAAGTGCTGCACCTGTATTTCCAGCTCGTCTCCGGCGGCAAGGAACGCGTGCGCGGCGTGACGCTGTGGCTATCGCCCGCGCCTGCGCCTGCACTTGCACCTGCCGCGGTGGCGTCGGCGCCGGCCGCGCCGGCAATTTCTACCGCTGCCATGGCCGCCGCCGAGCGTGCCGCCAAAGCTCCCGCGCGGCTGGTCGCCGTCGTATCGCCTGGAAAAGAAGCAACGCCGGGCGAGCGGCAACTGCTCGGCGCCGTCGAGCAGGCGTTTGCCTCGCGCGGCGGCAAGATCGAACCCGCCGCGCCGGCCCGGCCAAGGTCCTCGCCCGACGCATCTCCCAAGGGCAGCGAGCGCGACATACGCAAGGAATCTTTGAAATACGCTTCCACGGCCGACGATTTCAAGCGCCGCGCCAAGCCGGCCAAGCCTGTCGCGGAGAAGGAACCCGAGGCAACGCACGAGGTGGCGGCACAGGCCGAGCCGGAGAAGAAGGCGCCGCAGCGTTCATTCCTGCCAACGAAGGCCGAGCTGGCCGATGCGGCACGGGCCACCAGGGCCAGCGTGGAAGGGGGGCCGGCGCCTGTCGCGAAAGCGGTGGAAGCTGCGCCGCAGGCGGGAAGTGCCAAGCCTGCCGGCGGAGCGGCCGATCCGGCGATGCTGAACAAGCTGGCGGAACTGGAAGGCAAGTTGAAGACGCTGCAAGCCCAGCTGGCAATGACGAACACGGCCGGCGCCGCGCGCGTCAGCCTGCCGATGCCCGGCAAGCCGGACGCTGCGCCTGTTGCCGCGCCGCCAGCGAACCCGGCCGCCGCCGCGCCGCCGAAGACGCCCGACGCGGTCACGATGGCGGCAGCGGCGGCTTCGCAGCCGGAACCCGCCGGCACGCCCGCGGCCGCGCCGGCCGTTGCCGAAGTCGCCGCGCCGGAAGCCGCGCCGCATGCCCCGGCGAGCGGGGAGCCGCCCGCGGTGCCGGAAGAGGAACCGAAGGCCAAACCGGAACCGAAGAAAGAAGCCGCGCCGCCGCCACCGGAACCCAAGAAGGAGATCAAGATCTCCCGGCCGAAACTGCTGACGTTCCTGTTTGCCGGCAGCCTGGTGTTGCTGGCTATTTTCGGCGTCATCGTGCACTTCGTCCGCAAGGCCAAGCTGAAGCGCAGCCCTATCGTGCGGCAAAGCTGGAGCAGGGAAGAAGACGATGTCGCGGCGCGCGTCGAACCGGCGATCGCCCCGCCGGCCCAGCCTGCCGAGCCGGCCCAGCCGGAGAGCAAGGTGGCCTGAGGCTTGGTTGTCGCTTGAAAACAGCAGCCATGGAGCCCGATGCCGTTGTGTCAGTGGCATTCGATGCAGTCACGGGCGTCGAAATTCTGGTATCGGACACTAATTCCGCTTAGTTAAGCGTTGCCCGACGCATTGAAAGCGCATGCATTCACCCCAACAGCGAAGGGCTGGGGTCAGACTGAGATGTCCCGGGTTACGTAGACGCTTCAATTAAGCATCTGATGCTGTTTTTCGATTTCGATCGGGCTGCGGTACCCCAGCGTTTGATGGGGCCGCCGCAGATTGTAGTACAGCTCGATGTAGTCGGATATTTGAGTGATCGCTTCGGCCCGTGTCGTAAAGATGATGTGGCGGGTTTTTTCGTTCTTCACTGTGGAGAAAAAGCTCTCCGCCACAGCGTTGTCATGACAGTTTCCACGTCGGCTCATACTTGGGATTAAGTCGTTCGTCTCGAGCACGTTCCGATACTCCTTTGAGCCATAAACTGAGCCTTGATCGGTATGGCATATTAGTCCTGGTGCCGGCCGGCGCTGCACGATCGCCATCTGGAGCGCGGCAATCGGCAGCGTTGCATCTTGACGAGGGCTCATGGCCCAGCCAACGATCCGGCGAGCAAACAGGTCAAGAACAATGGCCAAATGTAGCCAGCCTTCGCGGGTGTGGATGGTAGTGATGTCACTGACCCATGCCTTGTTCGGTAAGGGCACGGTGAAAACTCGGTCGAGCAAGTTCGGTGCCGGTGGCTCTGTGTGCTGATGGGCACGCATGACGCGAAACTTTGCCTTGCGCAGTGCCTCAATGCCCTCAAGTTTGCGTAATCGCGCAACGCGATGCTTGCCACACTCTACGCCATCGCTGTTCAGTTGGTGCCACGTCTTCACCGCTCCCAAAGCCTGGTGACTCGATTCGTGCAGGCACCGAATTTTCTCACGTAGTGAGAGATCCTCCTGGCTACGTCGGCTAGGTGGCCGGCAGCGCCAGGCATAAAAGCCGCTGCGACTAATCTCCAGCACGCGGCACAGCGCTTTCACAGGGAAGTGATTGCGGAGTTCTTCAATGGCGGCGTACTTCACTGCTTCTGTCGCTTCAAGTACGCGTCGAACTTTTTTAGGATGGCCAGCTCCTCCTGGGCGCGAGCCAACTGACGCTTTAATTGCACGATCTCACTTTCTTCGCTCGCCGGCTTACGCCCTCGCGAACTGAAGCTGGCCTCCGGCCCCTTTTGCTCTAGGGCCTTGGCCCATTTATAGAGCTGATTGCGCCTGACGCCCAGCTCCAGTGCCAGCGCTTCCGCCGTCTGTTTGCCATCGTTAAGACGAGCAACAGCGGCAAGCTTGAATTGTTTGGTGTAAACAGAACGATGCTGCCGTTCGGCGGCAGCATCTTCAGATGGGGATTTTTCTGGCTTGGTTGTCATGGATTCCTCTGAGACGTATTGTCTCTTGTTTAGGATGTCCACGAAACCCGGTACACCTCAGACCCGCCGGGTCTGACCCCGGAATCTGCACTTGGGGGGCTTATTTAGATGGCATTCGTGTCGGACACCAGCTGTTCGTTTTGAGGCAACAAAAAAGCGCCCCGCAGGGCGCTTTTTGTTATCAGGTGATCGGCTCAGCCGTTCAGGCGGCCCATCCAGGGTTCGGTCACGTCGCGGATGGCGCGGTCGTTGGCCATGATCTGTTTCAGCAAGTCGATCTTGCGCTGGCGGGCGCTGCCTTCCAGTGCCGGCACGCCGCCCAGCGCGCCGACCGATTGCACGGCGCACTGGTTCTCGAGGCGGTCCAGCGACGTCCAGTCGCTGCCCTGCGCGGCGATGACCATCTTGCTGGTCAGTCCGGCAATATTTTCATACATCGAGAGAACGTCGGTCGAGTTCATGGAGCGCCCGTTTAATCTGCAAATCGTGATCGGAGTACTGCTTGTCATGATTTACGTCAGAGGCGGCGGGAACTTTAGGCCTTTAGCAAAAAAATTTGTAAAAAGTTTTTGGCATTGTCAGCCGGACAAGATCGCCTACTTCATCATCTCGTCGAGCCCGGCGGTCAGCTCGTCGAGCGGCGGCATTTCGTCGATGACATTGGCATCCATTCCAAGCACCTCGCCCACGGCTTCCGGGAAGGGCTCGGCCGGGTCGGCGTCGTCCAGCGTGCGGACGCGCCAGGCGGCTACGTGGACGATGGCCGCCAGCCGGTCCACCGCGCCGCGCCCGAGCGGGTCGGGGAAGGCCGCGATCGCATCGGAAAACACGGCGGGGAACTGCCAGCGCCGGGCCAGCTCGGCGCCCACGTCGGCATACGTGTAACCCAGCGCTTCCCGTTCCACGGCCAGGCGGCGCTGGTCGAGCGGCGGCGCGATGGCATCCAGCGCCACGGCCCGCTCCGGCATCGCCGAGTGGATCACCAGTTGCCCGATGGCGTGCATCATGCCGATCGTAAACGCCAGTTCGGTATTGTCGCGCGTTTTCTTGGCGATCCACTTGGCCGCCACCGCCGTGCGCATGCTGTGGCGCCAGAACTCGCCAAGATCGAGCCCGGTCACGGTGCGGAATCCGTTCACGAGGCCCGAACTGATGACGAGCGTGCGCACCGCCACGAATCCCAGCATCAGTACCGCATCCTCGACCGTACCGATACTGCGCGACAGGTTGTAGTACGCCGAATTCGCCAGGCGCAGCAGCTTCGCGCTCAGCACCGGATCGAGCGATACCTTGCGCGCGATCTCTTCGGTGGAGACCGATGCCTTGTCGAAGCTGGCCACCAGTTCCTGGACCACCTTCGGCGCCGTCGGCAGCGCGGCGGGGTGATCGAACAATTCCTCAAGTGTCATCGTGCAGGCCCCCGAATATGTTGCTGTAAGTGAACTATAGCGGATTTTCCACCCCGATGAAGCGCTTTCTGCGCGCGGCGTGTCGCCGGACTTCAGCAGGCTAGCCGCGATTTCCGCAGTCTGTCGCACAATCCTCGTCACGGGGCAGCGGCACCGCTAGAGTGCGCACTGGCGTACCACGCCAAAAAATTCGTTCACACAGACAAAACAAGGGACTTTATGCAAGCCTTCCGAGTACTGCGCCGCCCGCCGCGTGCGAGCACCCTCGCCATGGCGCTGTGCGCCGCACTGGCCTTTTCCACCAGCCACGCGCAACAGGGCGCGCCGGGCGCCGTCCAGCAAGGCGAACAGCAAACCGCCGCCGTACTGCCGGGCGACGATTTCTATACCTTCGCCAATGGCCAGTGGCTGGCCGCCACCGAAATCCCGGCGGACCGCAGCGGCTGGAGCGCCGCCCAGGCGCTAGTCGACGAAACCAACCAGCGCATCGTGCAGCTCATCGATGACGCCAGCCGGCAGGGGCAGGGCGACGCAAAAAGGGTAGCCACCTATTACGGGGCCCTGATGGACGAAGCCGGCATCGAAGCGCGCGGCACGGCGCCGCTGCGACCCGTGCTCGACAAGATCGCCGCCATCCGGGACAAGGCCGGCCTCACGCAGGCGCTGGGCGCCAGCTTGCGGGCCGACGTCGATCCCCTGAACGCCACCGATTTCGCCACCGAGAACCTGTTCGGCGTGTGGATCGCGCAGGGCTTCACGGACCCGGACAACTACGTGCCCTACCTGCTGCAGGGCGGCCTCGGCATGCCCGACCGCGCGTTCTACCTGGAAGAAAACGAGCGGATGAGCCGCCTGCGCACCGCCTACCAGGCGCACATCGCGGCCATGCTGAAACTGGCCGGCTTCACGGAGCCGGAAGCGCGCGCGGCCCGCGTGTTCGAGCTGGAGCGCAAGCTGGCCCAGGCGCATGGCCTGCGCGAGGAATCGTCCGACGTGCAGAAGGCCAACAACGTGTGGACCGGCAAGGATTTCGCCGCCAGGGCGCCCGGCCTCGACTGGAAGGCCTTCTTCCAGGCCGCCGGGCTGGGCAAGCAGAAGAAGTTCATCGTCTACCACCCGCAGGCGATCATCGGCGCTGCCGCACTGGTGGCTGAAATGCCGGTGCAGACCTGGCAGGACTGGCTGGCTTTCCACACGATCAACCAGCACACCGGCGCGCTGCCGAAGGCGTTTGTCGACCAGCGCTTCGATTTCTATGGCCGCACGCTGAGCGGCACGCCGCAGCTGTCGCCGCGCTGGAAGCGCAGCCTGGCCGCCTTGAACGCGGCGATGCCGGAAGCGGTGGGCAAGATGTACGTGGACAAGTATTTCCCGCCGGCGGCCAAGGCCAAGGTGCAGCAGATGGTGGCGAATATCGTCGACGCCTTCCACCGCCGCATCGACCGGCTCGACTGGATGGCGCCGGCCACCAAGCGCGAGGCGCATGCCAAGCTGAACGTGCTGTACGTGGGCGTGGGATATCCGGAAACATGGACGACGTATGGCGGCCTGGACATCAAGCCGGACGATGCCTTCGGCAACGCCTGGCGCGCCGCCCAGTTCCACTACAAGCTGGAGCTGGCCAAGCTGGGCAGGAAGGTCGATGCGAAGGAATGGTCGATGCCGCCGCAGCTCGTCAATGCCGTCAACATGCCGATGCAGAATGCGCTGAACTTCCCGGCCGCGATCCTGCAGCCGCCATTCTTCGACCCGAATGGCAGCGACGCCGTCAACTACGGTGCCATCGGTTCCGTGATCGGCCACGAGATCAGCCACAGCTTCGACAACATCGGCGCTGAATTCGATTCAAAGGGGCGCCTGCGCGACTGGTGGACCAAGGCCGACCGCGAGCATTTCGCCAAGGCGGCGCAGGCGCTGGTGGCGCAGTACTCGGCCTACGACGCCTTCCCCGACCTGAAGCTCAACGGGCAATTGACGCTGGCTGAAAACCTGGCCGACCTGGCCGGCCTCGCCGCCGCGCTCGATGCCTACCATGCCTCGCTGGGCGGCAAGACCAGCCCCGAGACGGATCGCCAGTTCTTCCTCGGCTATGCGCAGGCGTGGCGCGAGAAGGCGCGCGAGGCTTCGCTGCGCAACCAGGTGGCCACCGACGAGCACGCGCCGGCGCAGTGGCGTACCTACACGGTGCGCAACCTGGACGACTGGTACAAGGCGTTCGACGTGCAGTCCGGCCAGAAGCTGTACCTGCCGCCCGAAGCACGCGTGCGGGTGTGGTAACTGCGCGGCAGCGGCGGTGACGCTTAAGCAACCCTTAAACTTGACCGCCGGTTGGTGAACTCTTTTGCAATGTTAGGGAACGTACGGAGGGAAATAATGACTGATCGTATGATTTCCCTAACCCCACGCATGACAGCGTGGTTACCAAGGCAGCCGGCCATCGTGGCCGGTCAGCCACAACGCATAGAGGAGCTCGATCATGAACAGCGATCAAATCAAAGGCAAGGCAAAGGAAGTCGGCGGCAAGATCCAGGAAGAAGCCGGTGAACTGGTCGGCAGCTCGAAACAGCAGGCCAAGGGCCTGAAAAACCAGGCGGAAGGCAAGGTCCAGAAAAAAGTGGGCGACGCCCGCGAAGCCGTCGAAGACGCGCTGGACGATGACGTCACCATCAACCGCGGCAACCGCCAGGGCCTGTAAGCACAGGTATCGGCCCAGTGCCGATGAACAACAGCCGCCCTCGGGCGGCTGTTTTGCTTCGGAGCTTCTGGAATGTTTCCCAAAAAATGGTGACAGTCACCATTTTTCCCGGAATGTTTCCAGAAAAATGGTGACAGTCACCGTTTTTGACGCTTCTGGAATGTTTCCCGAAAAATGGTGACAGTCACCGTTTTTCCTGCAATGTTTCCAGAAAAATGGTGACTGTCACCGTTTTTGGCCGGTCTTACTGCACGGTGTCCGGCTTCAGGTGCTTGCGGAAGAACGCGTCGATGCCGACCTGCACGTGCTTGCGCTGCTTGCGGTCCGAGACGCCGTGCTTGGCGCCCGGGTAGGTCATCAGCTCGAACTGCACGCCGCGGTTGACGAGGGCGTCGATCATCTTCGTGGTGTTGGTGAACAGCACGTTGTCGTCGGCCATGCCATGGATCAGCAGCAGGTTCGATTTCAGGCCGTCGACATGCTTGAACACGGTGCTGTCGGCATAGCCTTCCTTGTTCTCGGACGGCTTGTCCATGAAGCGTTCCGTGTAGTGCGTGTCGTACAGCGCCCAGTCGGTGACGGGCGCGCCGGAAACGCCGGCGGCGATCTTGTCCGAGCCCTGCGACAACAGGCGCAGCGTCATGAAGCCGCCATAGCTCCAGCCATACACGCCGATGCGCTTCGGATCGACGAAGGCCTGCTTGCCGAGGAAATCGATGCCGGCCAGCTGGTCCTGCACTTCCACCTTGCCAAGGTTGCGGTAGATCGCGTCCGTGAAGGCGCGCTCGCGGCGGCCCGAGCCGCGGTTATCGAGGCGGAACACCACGTAGCCCTGCTGCGCCATGAACATGTCGAACGGATCGCCCCACTTGCGCGACACGTGCTGCGGGCCCGGGCCGCCGTAGGTGGACAGGTACACCGGATACTTCTTCGCCGGATCGAAGCGGTAGGGCTTGATCATCGACCAGTACAGGGTCTGCCCGTCGCTGGCCTGCAGGGTGCCGTATTCCACCGGCAGGTGGTCCGACTTGTACTGGTAGTACGGGTGCGAGGCATTGACCTCGTTCTTTTCCACCCACGTCAGGATCGCGCCATCGGGTTTGCGGATCGACACCTGCGGCGGGTTGGCCGGATCGGACCAGGTGTCGACGAACAGCTGGCCGTTGCGCGCGAACGTGGTGTCGTGCCAGCCGTCGGCCTGCGTCACGCGCACCGGCTTGTCGGCGTTGCGGCCGTCCAGCGAGACCGCGTAGGTCTGCTTGTCGATGATGGCGTCCTTGTTCGACGAGAAGTACACCTTGCCGGCCTGTTCATCCACGGCCAGCAGGTTGTCGATGCCCCATTCGCCTTTGGTCAGCGCATGCTTCACGTTGCCGTCCATGTCGAACAGGTACAGGTGGTTGCGGCCGGTGCGGTGCGACGACCAGACGAAGCCACGGCCGCCGGACAGGAAGCGCAGGTCGTCGTTGATGTCGGTCCAGGTCTTCGCCGTTTCGGTGACGAGCACCTTCTGCGCCAGCGTGGCGGTATCGACGGCGATCAGTTCCAGCTTCTTCTGGTCGCGCGTCTGGCGCTGGAACAGCAGCTTCTTGCTGTCGGCGGAAAAATCGGCGCGCACCAGGTAGATATCCTTTTCCGCGCCCAGGTCGATTTCCTTCGTGGCGCCACTGACCGGATCGACGATGCGCAGTTCCACGATCGCGTTCTTGTCGCCGGCGGCCGGGTAGCGCTGCTCGATCACGTCGGTGCGGTCGGCATAGATCTCGAAGCGGCGCGCCACCGGCACCTGCGCCTCGTCATAGCGGCGGTAGGCGATGGCCGAATCGTCCGGCGCCCAGTAGTAGCCGGTGTACTGGTGCATCTCTTCCTGCGCGACGAATTCCGCCTCGCCGTTGTGCAGCGTGCCCTTGCCATCCGTGGTCAGCGCCTTCTCCTTGCCGGTGGCCAGGTCGATCACGTACAGGTTCTGGTCGCGCACGAACGACACGTACTTGCCCTTCGGCGAAATCTTCGGATCGGTCACGTTGCCCGAGGCGACCAGGCGCGCCGCATCCGGTTTGGCGACATCGATCAGGTACAGGTTGCCGGCGATCGGCACCAGCAGCCGCTTGCCGTCGGGCGACCAGCTGTAGTTGATGATGCCTTTCAGCGCGGCGGTGCGTTCGCGCTCGCGGCGCGCCTTCTCGGCATCCGACAGGTTTTCCTCGGCCACCAGCACCTTCGAGTCGACCAGGCGGCGCGTCGACTTGTCCTTCAGGTTGAATTCCCACAGGTCCATCTGGAACTGGTTGTCCGGGCGGCCGCGAAGGAACGTCACCCGGGCGCCATCCGGCGACACCTTCAGCGCGCGCACGCCGTTGCCGGCAAGGGCGGGATCGCTGTGCAGGCGGTCGAGGGTCAGGCGGTCGGCGGATGCCGTGCCGGCGGCCAGCAGGGCCAGGATACTGAGAGCGGTACGCATGGGAGTCCCGAAATGAACGGTTTGTTATTGGAAGGAAAGCGCAAAACGATACCAGACTGGACAGCGCCTGACGAGGCAGGAAAATTCGGAATACAAGCGCTGCTGCCGACTTTCCTTCGGCAAGCCAGGGAGCCCTTCAAGCCCCGGCCAGCGCCCGCTGGCGCGACAGCCGCTGCAGGTACAGTGTCAGCAGCACGGCCGCGATCGTCAGGCCCAGCACCAGGCCGATCCAGAAGCCGGTGGCGGACATCGGTTCGCCCGGCGCGAACGGCAGCCAGCGCGGCGCCAGGCCCAGCACGCAGCCGACCGGCAGCGCCACGCCCCAGAACGCGATCAGCTGGATCACCATCGGGCCGCGCGTGACCTTGTAGCCGCGGATCGCGCACGATGCGGCCACCTGCGCCGCGTCGGACAGCTGGAACAGCGCGGCGAACAGCAGCAGGTGCGCGCACATTTCCTGTACCGCCACGTCCGAGGTATAGGCCGCGGCGATGTGGTGGCGGAACACGGCGATGAACAGGGCCGACAGCACCGCGAAGCCGACCGACATCCACAGGCCCACGAAGGAAGCGAAGCGGGCGCGCTGCGGATTGCCTTCGCCCAGCGCCTGGCCGACGCGGGCGATCATGCCGATGCCGAACGACAGCGGCACCATGAAGGTCAGCGAGGCGAAGTTCAGCGCGATCTGGTGCGCCGACACGGTGACCACGCCGAAGCGCGCCACCAGCAGGCTGACGGCGCCGAACACGCTGACCTCGGCGAAGTAGGTGACGCCGATCGGCACGCCCAGCTTCAGCATGTTCCACACCTCCGGCCAGTGCGGCCATTCCCATTTGTCGAACGGGTACGAGGCGCGGTAGGCGGGGGCGATGCGGATCCACAGCACGATCGCCAGCAGGTCGAGCCAGACCACGGTGCCGGTGGCCACCGCGCAGCCCAGCGCGCCCATCTTCGGAAAACCGAGGTTGCCGAACACCAGCACCCAGTTGACGGCGATGTTGACGAGCAGGCCGATGATGGCGATCACCATCACGGGCTTGGTCTGGTTGATGCTGGCGCTGTAGCCGTACAGCGCGCGGTAGGCGGCGAACGGCAGCAGGCCGATGCTGACGATGTGCACGAACATCGAGGCGCGCGCGTTGACCTCGTCATCGAGCTGCAGGTGGTCGAACAGCAGCGTGGCCAGGTTGGCCGCCAGCGCGGCGACGATGCCCACGCCCACGGCTTTCCATAGCGCCTGCCGCACCGAGTGCGGGATCCGGTCGAACGCGCCGGCGCCCACCTGGTGCGCGACCACCGTGTTCACGGCCATCATGGTGCCGTTGACGGTGACCAGGATGATCGACCATACCGAGGCGCCCAGCGACACGGCGGCCAGTTCGGCGGCGCTGGTGTGGCCCGTCATCGCCACGTCTGCCACGCCCATGCCCACCGTCGCCAACTGGCCGATCAGGACCGGCCAGGCCAGCTGCCACAGGGCGGCGGCTTCTTTGCGGATATTGGGCAAGGTGAACGAATAGGGCATGGGCAGGGGCGGAAACGGGGGAACTTGCGATTCTACCCATGAACGCCTGGTGGCCGCAGTAGGAATTTGTTACAGCTGGCGCGTGCACCGGCCATGCCGCCATTGCGTTATGGGAAGCATGCCGCGCGCGCGTCGCGCCCGGCCAACGCACCAGATGGAGTACATATGAAACGCCTGTTCGCCGCCGCCACGCTGCTGGCATCCTTCAACCTCGCTGCCGCCGGCGAATTGGCGCTGTATTCGCAGCCCGATTTCCGCGGTGCCCAGATCAGCGTGCGCGACACCGTGCGCAATTTCCAGGACACCGGTTTCAACGACCGCGCATCGTCGGCCACCGTCCTCTCCGGCGCCTGGGAAGTGTGCGAGCACAAGGACTTCGGCGGCCGGTGCACCGTGCTGGAACGGGGCGAGTACCGCGACCTGGGCCACCTGGGCAACGCGATCTCGTCGGTGCGTGAACTGGCGCGCGGGGACGACGGCCGCCGCGACCGCAGGGACGACGACCGGCGCGGCTGGCGCGACCGTGGCGATCGTGGCGACCGTGACGAGCGGCGCGGTCCGCCGGTCGAGCTGTATTCCACCCGCCAGTTCGGCGGGGACCGCGTGGTGCTGGCGGGCGATGTGCACAGCCTGCGATCGCGCGATTTCAACGACCGGGCCGGCTCGATGGTGGTGCGCGAAGGCGAGTGGGAAGTCTGCGAGCATGACGACTACCGCGGCCGCTGCAGGGTGTACGGGCCGGGCCGCTATCCCGCGCTGGAAGGCTTGAACAACCAGGCATCGTCGGTGCGCCGCTTGCGCTGACGAAGGGCTTGCAGCGACATCGTTGTAACCTCATATTCCTCTGGACGACGACCTGGAGAGCATGACGTGGACTACAAGGATTACTACGCGGTGCTGGGCGTGCCGAAGACGGCCAGCGCCGACGAGATCAAGGCGGCATACCGCAAGCTCGTGCGCAAGTACCATCCCGACGTGAGCAAGGAAGCCGATGCGGATGCCAGGACCAAGGAGCTGAACGAAGCCTACGGGGTGCTGGGCGACCCCGAGAAGCGCGCGGCCTACGATGAACTGGGCAGCGCGCCATACCGGCAGGCCGGGGAGGGCGGCTTCCGTCCGCCGCCCGACTGGGGTGCCGGCTTCGAATCGTTCGGCGGCGCCGACAGCGACTTCTTCAAGGACCTGTTCGCCCACGTGGGCGGCGGCCGCCGGCGCGGTTTCCAGATGCGCGGCGACGACAGCTATGCCGTCATCGAGATCGCGCTGCAGGATGCCTATGCGGGCGCGGGCCGCACGATCAGCCTGCGGGTTCCCGAGGCCGATGCCAGCGGCCGCGTGATCACCCGTGAGCGCACGCTGAACGTGACGATCCCGAAAGGCGTGACCGAGGGCCAGCAATTGCGCCTGGCGGGGCAGGGCCAGCCCGGCAGCGGCGGTGCCGCCGCGGGCGACCTGTACCTGGAAATCCGCTTCGCCGAAGACCGCCGCTACCGCGTCGAGGGGCGCGACGTGTACCAGACGGTGCCCGTGGCGCCATGGGAAGCGGCGCTGGGCGCGGGCATCGAAGTGGCCACGCCGTCCGGCCGCGTGACGGTTGCGGTGCCGGCGGATTCGCAGGGCGGGCGCAAGCTGCGGCTGAAGGGCCGCGGCATTCCCGGCACCGCGTCCGCGCCGGCCGGCGACCTGTACCTGCTGCTGGAAATCGCGCTGCCCCCGGCGAACACGCCGCGGGCCAGGGCGCTGTACGAACAGATGGCGCGCGAACTGGGCTTCAACCCCCGGCTCGATCCGCGCACGGGGCTGTAAGGAGACGATGGATGAATGGCGAACAACCGATCCGCGCCGTACCGCTCGACGAGGCGGCGCTGACGCTGGACGAACTGGCGCGTGCCTGCGCCGTGGAACCGGGCTGGGTGGTGCAGCGGGTGCGCACCGGCATCCTGCTGGACGGCACCGGCGATGCGCCCGAAGCCTGGCGCTTCACCAGCGTCGACCTGGTGCGCGCGCGCAGCCTGCTGCGGATCGAGCGCGATTTCGACGCCAACGAAGAGGTGGCGGCACTGGTGGTGGACCTGACGGAAGAGGTACGGCGGCTGCGCCGGCGCTTGCGAGCGGCCGGCTTGTAGTAAGCCGCGCCGGGATGCGAATGTTTGAACTGCGCGTGAGTGCGAATGCTGTTCAGCTAGCGGAACCCATACGGCCAGCAGCGCTTGCGCCTTAGTAGGACATTGGTTTTCGAACCCCAATGGCAAATTCCGGGGTCAGACCCGGCGGGTCTGACCCCAGCCCTTCGCTGTTGGGGTGAATGCATGCGCTTTCAATGTGCCGGATGACGCCCGGCACCGTCCAGCCTATCGCTGGTCTTCCGACCCGCCCCGCGAGCCGCCACCGCCGGACTGCTTGTTGCCCAGGTCATCGATATCGTGACCCGGTTCGCCCGGCGAGCCCTGCATGCCGAGCTGGCGGTCGGCCTGCTCGTTGTCGCTGCGGTTGTTCGGGCGCGCCTGGTTCGACCAGGTGTCGGCCTGGGCATTGCCGGCCTTGTCCGATTGCTGGCTGTGGCCGCGGCTGCCCATGCCCACGCGTTCGCCGCCCATCGCATCGGCCGGCAGCGCATCGAGGCTGTCGCGGTCGGCCGACTGGCTGCCGCCGCTGCCCAGCGTGGTCTGGCCGATCAGGTTGTCGCCGGATTGCTGGTTGCCCTTGCTGGTACCCTGCATTTCGACGTTGTTGCCGCCCAGGCCGCCGCGGCCCGTCTGGCCGCTCTGCGCGCCCACGTTGTGCAGGTCGCCGCCCCGTTCACCGCCCATGCCGCCCGAGTGCTGGCCACCATGGCCGCCACCCGTGCCGGCGCGAGGCTTGTCGGCCGATTGTTCCATCTGCTGCGACTGGCCGTTGCCCGGGCCGCCTTGCTGCTGCTGTTCCTTCATTTGCGACAGGCCGTTGCGGCCGGGACCGCCCTGGCTGTTCTCGGATTGCTGGTTACCGGATTGCTGACTACCGGATTGCTGGTTGCCGGGACCGCCCTGCTTGTTGGCCATGGTGCCCGAGCCGCCCGGGCTGCTCGACTGCAGGCCACCCCCTTCACCGCTACCCCGCTGCGGCTGTTGCTGCTGCTGGGAGGACCCGCCGCGGTAGTATTCCTGCGGTGCGCGCTGCACCGATCCATCGTCGCGCCCGGCACTGTGCTGCGATGCCTGGCTGCCGCCATGGGCGACCTGCTGCTGGCTGCGTCCATCACCGACTTCGCCCGAGGTGGCGCCCGACTGCTGGGCGCCATAGCTGTCGCGGTTCGATTCCTGGGGATCGAGCTGGGTGCGCGGGTCGTTGCGGATGCTGCGCTGGCCACCCGGCGAGCCGCCCGTGTAATCTGAATGCCCTTGCGCGCTCTGCTGGTTCTGGCCGCCCTGGTCGATGCCCTGGCCACTCTGGCCGCCCTGCGTGCCGGATGGGGTGCCGCTGATGCCGTCCTGCGCGCCCTGGCCGCCGATCGATTGTTGTGTCATGTCCGTTCCTCCCGAGCTGCCGGCGGGGCTGCTTTGCTTGCTCGCCGCCTGGTTGATGTTGGGTGCCCTGTTGACTTGCGTGGTGTCGTTGGCGGGCCCGCCGGCGGCGTGGTTGCCGCTCTGCGTGAAGTAGCCCGCGTCCTGCGTATTCGTGAGCTGGTCCTTTTCTCTGGTCATGTCGATCTCCTCTTCAAGTCGCGGCCGGGACCGGCTCTCTCGCGGCCCCGGCAGAGGTTTATCGTAGGACGGCAGGCGCGCAGCGGGTGTCAGCGCACATGCCGCGGTGATGTAGGAGTCTTGAAATGGAAGTCAATACGCCCCGTGCGGTAACGCATAGTCGAGCGCGAGGATCTGTTCCTTCAGCCAGCGGCCGGCCGGGCCGAGCTGATTGTCGGCACGGTGGATGACGAACAGCGGGTATTGCAGCGCCGCGCCGTCCTGCAGGTTCAGGCGTACCAGCCGGCCGCTGCCCAGGTCTTCGCTGATCATCGCTTCCGGCATGCTGCCCCAGCCCAGGCCGCCGCGCAGCAGCGCATGCTTCGAATGCAGGTCGGCCAGGCGCCAGTCGCGCAGGCCCAGCACGCCGAAATCCTGGCCCGCTGTCAGTGGACTGCGGTCGGTCAGCACCAGCTGCAGGTGCTCGCGCAACGCGGCGGTGGGCACCACGCCCTCGTACCGTGCCAGGGGATGGAACGGCGCGCAGACGGGCATCATCGTGACGTGGCCGGCCAGTTGCCGGTCGATATTGTCCGGCAGGTGCACCGGCATGCCGCTCACGCCCAGCTGGCAGCGGCTGTCCAGCACCATTTGCGCCACGCCGCCCAGCGCCTCGGTATGCAGCCGCAGCGCCACTGTCGGGTACTCGCGCTGGAACGATTCCAGCAGCATGACGAGGCGGCACATGGGGAACATCACATCGACCACCAGGCATATCTCCGCTTCCAGGCCCGCGCCGAGCGCGCGGGCGCGGGCGCGCATGCCGTCCACCCTGGCCGACACGGCACGCGCATCGGCCAGCAGCGCCTTGCCCGCTTCGGTCAGCGTGACACGGCGCTTGCCGCGGTCGAGCAGCGCGATGTTCAGCTGTTCTTCCAGGTTGGCGATGGTGTAGCTGATGACCGATTGCGTGCGGTGCAGCGCCCGCGCGGCATGGGCGAAGCCGCCATGGTCGATCACGGCGATGAAGACCCGAAGCTGGTCGAGGGAGGGGAGGCCGGGTTCTCTCATATCAATAAAATCGATCAAGTCGATTGAAATTATGTGGATTTCATCGATATTAAACCCGTTCTATGATGGCTGCAATTCACCACTTATCGAGGAGTTCATCATGGCAAACGTCCTGTACATCAATAGCAGCGTGCGGTCTTCCGGTTCGCTGTCGCGCCAGCTGTCGGCCGAGTTCATCACCAAATGGAAAGCCAGCCACCCGTCGGACACCGTGGTCGAGCGCGACCTGGCGGCCCGGCCGGTACCGCACCTGACCGAGGAAATGCTGGGCGCGTTCTTCACGCCACCGGAGGCGCGTAACGCCGAGCAAGCTTTCACCGTGAAGCTGTCGGACCAGCTGGTCGACGAAGTGCTGGCCGCCGACGTGATCGTGATCGGTGCGCCGATGTACAACTTCTCCGTACCGTCCGGCCTGAAGGCGTATATCGACCACATCGCCCGCGCCGGCCGCACCTTCAAGTACACCGAGACCGGTCCGGTCGGCCTGGCCGGCGGCAAGAAGGTGTACGTGTTCACCGCCAGCGGCGGCGTCTACAGCGAAGGCCCGGCCGCCGGCTACGATTTCCTGGCCACCTACCTGCGCGCCGTGCTGGGCTTCCTCGGCATCACCGACATCACCTTCGTCCAGGCCGAAGGCGTCGCGCTGGGCGAGCAGGCGCTGGCCGACACGCTGGCGAAAAGCCGCCAGTCGATCGACGCGCTCGCCGCCGCGTAACGCCGCCTTTCCGCGGCCCAGGCCGTGTCGTTCATCCGATTTCGCAGGTGTTTGGTCGATTTTCATGCCAGCCGGTATGATGGGGCTTGCTGTCCGACGGAGCCTATCAATGAAAGACCGACTGCACCTGCTTGTCATCGATCCACAGAACGACTTCTGCGACCTGCCCCCCGAATCCCTGCCGATCGACACGGAAACCGGCCGCGCGCGCATGCCCGCGCTGCCGGTGCCGGGCGCCCACGACGACATGCTGCGCCTGGCGCAGCTGATCGAACGGGGCCGCGCCGGCCTGGCGGCGATTACCGTCACGCTCGATTCCCACCACCGCTACCACGTGGCGCACCCGACCTTCTGGGTGGCCGGCGATGGCGGGCCGGTCATGCCATTCACCGAGATCACCGCGGCCGATGTACGTGCCGCGCGCTTCCTGCCGCGTGATCCGCGCGGGCGCGAACGCACGCTGGCCTACCTCGACGCGCTCGAGGCGGCCGGCCGCTACCGCCTGATGGTGTGGCCGGTGCACTGCGAAATCGGCACCTGGGGCCATAACGTGCATGACGCCGTGCGCAATGCCTACAACCGCTGGGAAGACGCGGCGCTGGGCGTGGTGGCGAAAGTCGCCAAGGGCTCGAACCCGTGGACCGAGCACTATTCCGCCGTGATGGCCGAAGTGCCCGATGCCGGCGAACCCGATACGCTTGAAAACCGCCAGCTGCTGGCCAGCCTGCGCGATGCCGACCGCGTGTACGTCGCCGGGGAGGCCGGCAGCCATTGCGTGAAGTCGACCGTCGAGCACATCGCCGAGCGCTTCGGCGCCGATGCCTCGAAGCTGGTGCTGATCACCGATTGCATGAGCCCCGTGCAAGGCTTCGAAGCGCAGCAGGAGGACTTCTTCGACCGGATGCGCGCCGCGGGCGTGGGCTTCGCGCAAGCCTCCGATGTGGTGCAGGAACTGCTCGTCAACGCTGGGCGCTGACATGACCGATATGACCGACATGACCGAAAACTTCCAACCCGTCGTCCGCAGCCTGCTGGAAACCGACCTGTATAAATTCTCCATGTGGCAGGCGCTGCTGCACTGGCACCCGGGCGCGCAGGCCGAGTATGAATTCAAGTGCCGCAACCAGCCGGCCTATCCGCTGGCCGAATTGAAGGACGAGATCGAGCGCCAGCTCGACCACCTGTGCACGATGACGTTCCGCGAAGAGGAACTCGAGTATCTGCGCTCGCTACGCTACATCAAGAGCGACTTCGTCGACTTCCTCACCGTGTTCCGCTTCCAGCGCAAGTTCATCTCCGTGGAAACCAATGGCGACGAACTGCTGATCCACGCGCGCGGGCCGCAGGTGCACGTGATGGGCTTCGAGATCTTCGTGCTGTACATCGTCAATGAACTGTATTTCCGGCGCTTCGACCAGGAAGCCGCGCTGGCCGAAGGCCGCCGCCGCCTGGATGCCAAGATCGCCGCGCTCAAGGCGTTCGGCAAGGAGCCCATGCGGCGCAACCCGTTCGAGTTTTCCGACTTCGGCGTGCGCCGCCGCTTCTCGGGCGAATGGCACGACGAGGTGGTGCGCCGGCTGGCGGCGGAAGTGCCGGAATTCTTCAAGGGCACCTCGAACGTGTACCTGGCGATGCGCTACAAGATCCACCCGATCGGCACCATGGCGCACGAGTACATGCAATCGTTCCAGGCCTTCGGCGTGCGCCTGCGCGACTTCCAGAAAGCGGCGCTGGAGGACTGGGTGCAGGAATTCCGCGGCGACCTGGGCACGGCGCTGACGGACGTGGTGGGCATGGATGCGTTCCTGCGCGACTTCGACTTGTACTTCGCCAAGCTGTTCGACGGCCTGCGCCATGATTCGGGCGACCCGGTCGAATGGGGGGAGAAGGCCATTGCCCACTATGCGCGGCTGCGCATCGATGCCAACACGAAGCGGCTGGTGTTCTCCGATGGGCTGGACCTCGACAAGGCGATCCACCTGTACCGCCATTTCGCCGACCGCATCATGACCGGCTTCGGCATCGGTACCTGGCTGACCAACGACCTGGGCGTGAAGCCGCTGAACATCGTGATGAAGCTGGTGCGCTGCAACGGCCAGTCGGTGGCCAAGCTGTCGGACTCGCCGGGCAAGACGATGAGCAAGGATGAAACCTTCCTCGCTTACCTGCGGCAGGTATTCGAACACCCCGCCGCCTGACAGGAACTGACGGGGAAACTGGCCGGGAAACTGTCACGGAGAATTGCTTGGCTGCGCTGAGCGGCCAGGCCGCGCTGACGCCGCGCCGCGGCCGGACCGTTCCAGGCCCGCGCGGTCAGGCTTCGGTGCCGCCGTAGCGCAGCATCAGCGCGGTGGCCTGCTCGCGCTGCTCGCCGTTGTCGACGTCGACGGACAGCAGCGCGGCGGGGCGGTGCACAGGACGGTCGGTATCGTCCGCATCGTCCGGCGTCAACGATTCCATGATGTTTTCAACGGCCAGGGTTGGCGTGTCGACAGCGCGCGCGTCGTGCAGGTTCAGTTGCACGGCCGAGCCCTGGAAGCCGGCTTCCAGCAGCGCGGCACGGGCCGATTCGGCATCCTCGACCGTCTTGAAGTTGCGGTGAATGGTGTCTGGCATGGCAGTTCCTGTAAGGGTTGACCTGCCCGCATTGTGCTGCAAAAACAACAATGGCGGCGCGCCGATGCGGGCCGCCATTGTCCGCCGCGAAGGCCCGGGCCCACTGCGCGGAGTAGAATCCCGTGCCCCGCCATCAGGTCAGAATCCGTTGACCACCGTCTCCAGGTGCTCGACCTTCGGCGGCTCGGCAAAATAGCCGCCCACCAGCGCGCGCCAGGCCTGGAAATCCTCGCTGCCGCGGAAGTCCACGGTATGGTTCTCGAGGGTTGCCCAGCCGATCAGCAGGCGGTAAGTGTCCGGGCGTTCGATGGTGCGGTCGATGCGCATGGATACGCACCCCTTGGCACGCCGGAACAGCGGCACGGCTTCGCGCACGGCGGCTTCGAAGGCTTCCGCGGTGCCCGGCTTGATGGTGATTTCGGCGATTTCGTGGATCATGAAAGGGCTCCTGATGAGTAATCCAGGCATTGTGCCTCAACCTTTCCATGAACGCAGCGTGGTGCCGCGCGGCCGCAAAAGGCCGCCTCCATGCGGGTGCGCCGCGCAACGGTAGCTGGCAGTGTTGCCGCCGGGTGACACGCCCCGGAAAGCCGGGCTGCCCGGTGGATCGCGGTGCTACACTGGCTCGAATGGCGGAGCTTCCCGGAGGTTGCGCCAGCGGCGGCTTCGCCCCGCGCCGGATGGCGCACAGCTCGCACGGAGGCAGCATGAAGGCGACAATGGCCGGGCTCGCACTCGGCATCTTCTTTCTCGGCACGACGGCGCATGCCGAACCCATCCATATCGAATCGGAAGCGCTGACCCTAACCAACGCAGCGGCGCATGCCGACGACCGCGTCACGGTACTGTCCAGCAGCGGCTCGGTGCTGCAGCTATCGCTGACGGAAATGCTGGCACGTAATAACAACGCCGGCGCCGGCTGGTCCGTCTACGACGACCAGGGCATTTTCCGGCAAGTAAGCGCCGAGTACAACACGGGTTACCAGCTGACCCTGCGCGAGGGTTATCGCATCACGTCGATCGAATGGAGCCTGACGTTTGCCGGGCAGTTGCAGCAGGCCACGTCGCCGCTGGACCCGCCGGGCCAGGCGCTGAACCGAACGCTCGAGGCCATGCAGGTCAGCAGCGAGGGCATTGCGGTCGGTGCCGACACGCGCTTTATCGACGACCTGAACGGCACCCAGCAGTTGGAACTGAGTTTTGCCACGCCCGCCTGGTTCCCCACCCTGGACGTGGAGCTGCAGTCGTTCGTCTGGATGGGGGCCGTGGGCATAGCGCCCAGCGGCATCCAGCCGGGCGTGCTGTCGTTCGCGTCGATGAACATGACGGACGCCGTGCTGACGATCCACACGGAGATGGTCCCGGTCCCGGAACCGGCAACTTATGTGATGCTGCTGGGTGGCCTCGGCCTGGTTGGTGCGATGGCGCGCCGCCAGCGCTCCTGACAATCGTCGGTTGCGATGGTGCGCGACCCGGAAGGGATTTCGCGCGCCGGGCGTTACCGGTGGAACATCCTTGTCGCGGCATGCTCGTACGCAGCAAGGGCTGTACCGCCTGCCGAGGGCCGCTTAAGGCGCCTGATGGGCAGGCCTGGCTCGGCCGCGCCACCGGCTTGCGGTGGCGCTACCCGGCATCAACCCTGCTGGTCGTCGCCGCTCGATTGCTGGTTGCCGGCCGAGCCTTGCAGGCCGGTGGGATCGCTGGGGCGGCCGCCGCCGGACAGGCTTTGCTCGCGATCCTCGTTGCGATCCTTCTGGCGGTTGCCCGCGCCCGAGCCGCTTTCGCTGCCCAGGGTATTGGTGCCGTCGCTGGCGTAACCCTGGCCATCCTGGTCCGCGGCCGAACCGTCGGACAGCAGGTCATCGGTGCGCGCCGTCTGCATGCTTCCTTGCCACGGGGTGTTGGCGGCTTCGTCGTAGCCTTCGTCGGTGCCGGTGCGGCCCGTACCGCCGGTGCCCATGGTGCCCGCGCTGCTCGTACCGTCATGGGTTTTCTGGTCCAGGGTACGTCCGCCGTTGCCTTGATTTTGCATGATGGTCTCCTGATTGATTGATTGCAAGCCATCATAGGACGCGCCCGGAGGGGGCGGAATAGGCGCGCGGGAGGGGTGGGTGTAGGAGGACAGGCAGTGAAAAAACGGCGGAGCCGCAGCCCCGCCGTGCGTGTCGCCTCAGTGCGTGCCCGCCTCAGCGCGGCAGCGCTTTGCGGCGGGCCGTGAAGCCCACGGCCGCGAGACCCAACCCGAGCATCAGCCAGGTGGACGGTTCAGGCACCGCCGCCACGGGCCCCGGCATGATCGACCCCGGGCCGCCGATGGTGAAGCTGTATGCCCCGAATTCCGAGTCGTTGAAGCCGGTGATGACGAAGGTGTATTGCAGCCCGGCCGTCAATTCCGCCTGGAAACCGGACGTGTTCGGTGTGAGGATGTCGTCGTTGAACCGGATCAGGTTGTCGTTCGGCGCGCTGGCATCGAAACCGCCTTCATACAGGATGATCATGCTGTCGAAGCGGGCCGCGGCCAGGAACAGGTAGCGGCCGTCCGTGTCGACATGGAAGTCGAACGCCTGGTAAGGCACCGCGGTTCCCACGCCGTTGAAGGCGGCATCGACATCCCAGGTGGGGGCGCCGGTGGAGTCGCCGACATGGCTGAAGAATTCCGCGCTGGCCGTGCTGGCGAAGCCGGTGAACAGTGCGCATGCCGCGAGCGCGGCGCTGAAAAATTTCCTGATGTTCATGACGTTCCTTGTGAATGGCTCGGTAATGGTGGACAGCTAATTGGACAGCTGATAACCGCGGCGCTTCAGCGCCGCGCGGCGCGCTGCCGCGCATGCGCGACGGCGGCCAGGCCGAGGGCCAGCATCATCCAGGTGGACGGTTCCGGCACGGGCGCAACACTGCCGGGCCCGCCGATGGTCAGGCTGTATTTGCCGAACTCGTCATCTTCCAGGCCTGTCACCACCACCGTGTAGCTCAGCCCAGGAAACAGGTTCGAGACGAACCCGGAAGTGTCCGGCGAAAAGATGTCGTTGTTGTGCCGGACCAGGTTCGTGGTCGGGGAGGCTGCGTCGAACTCGCCCGCATACAGGAAGATAGCGCTATCAAAGTCAGCCATCGCAAGGAACTGGTACGTGCCGCCAGCGTTCACGGTAAAGGTCAGCTGATCGTAGGGCACGGCGTTGCCGGCATCGATGTAGATGGCGCCCACGTCCAGCGTGGCAAGGCCGGTGGTATCGCCGCGCTCGATGTGGAAATCGGCCTTGGCGGTATGCATGAGTCCGGCGAACAGCGCACAGATCGTGAGCGCGTTGCGGAGCAGGCTGGTGATATTCATCGCTGGTTCCTTATGGGAGTGGGTGGGGAGATGAATGCATGGCGGAGCGCGAGCCCCGCCATCGGTGAATCAATGCTGCGTTTTGCGGCGCGCCGTGTAGCCGACTGCCGCCAGGCCGACGCCCAGCATCAGCCAGGTCGAGGGTTCGGGTACTGCGGAGATCAGGCCAGGGCCGCCGATCGTCGCGCTGTAGAAGCCATATTCCGGATCGTCGGAACCGGTGACGATGAAGAAGTAGGTGGAGCCGGTTTCGAGGTCCGCCGCGAAGGCAGCCGTGGTGGACGAGACGTTGTCGTCGCTGCCGGTGACGAAGTTGGCCGTGGTATCGGCTGGATCGAAGCTGTTCTCAAACAGCAGGATCGCGGCGTCGTATTCGGCTGTTACCTGGAAGGTGTATTCGCCCGCGGTATCGACCGTGAACGCGTATTGGGTGTAAGGAATCGCGCTGCCCGGGAACGCCCACGGTGTCAGGTCGAGGGTCGGGCCGCCGGTGGTGTTGCCCGTATGCGTCGTGATTTCAGCGTTTGCTGTCTGTGTAACACCGATGAACAGTGCGCTCGCAGCGACCGCCGTACGCAGGAACTTCGTGATTTTCATGTCTTCTCTTGCTCCAATGATGAGTTTTTTTTGCCGAAGAGTTATCTCAACGGTAGGGCAAGTATTGCATGACTTTTTTACATGTATGCGCAGAGGTTTAAGCTTTATTTAAGTATGTGGTTATGATGTTTTTTATGAAAAATAAGAGTTTCTTTTTGGAAGCTTCTCCAGAGGGAAACGTGTGCGAACTGATGAATAGAGAGTGCACATGCAGTGTTGGAAATTAGCGACACTGCGTTACGCCGCAGTGTTGTTGACAGGGGCGTGCGCCTGGACAGCGTGCGGTGGGGCAGGACGACGGCGGGGCGCCAACGTGAAAAAACCCGCACGCGGCGGGTTTTAGCGGAACGACGCAGGCTTGCTCAGGCGCTGTGACGGCGGCGGGCCAGCCACCCCAGCATGCCACCGCCGACGAGCAACATGCCCCAGGTCGACGGTTCCGGCACGGCCGACACGTGCAGGTCGTCATAGGCGTATGCGCCGTTATTACCGATCAATTCCACGCGGGCGATTCCAATGCTTGCCACGCTGAGCTGCGTCCAGTTCGTCGAGAAATCCGCTACCGCGCTGTCGAGCAGCGTGCCGGCTGCATCGTAGGCGTTCATCGTGAACGTTCCGCCGAAGCTGCTGGCACCCCAGATCGACACGAATGCCGATGCGGTGGCGAACGCAATATTCTCGACATTGCCGGTCGTCGGGGCATTGAACGCCAGGAAGTTCGTGCCGCTGAGGGCGTCGAAGCCGAAGTTGCTTGCCTGGTCGAGGATATAACCGCCGCGGGTGTTTTGCGGGGTCGTGGTGCCGCTGAAGGTAATGCCGAGTGGCGCGTAGCGATCGGTGAGCGGGGTGCTGTAGATGAACAGCGAGCTTTCGGCCTGTTCGTCGAAATTGAGCGTGGTCGCGGCACTGGCGGCGCTGGCGGCGAGGAGAGCGGTGGCGGCGAGGGCGAGGACGGATTTGACGAAGGCCATGATTGATCCCGGGTTGAAAGTTGAGAATTTATCATGGTAATTAATCATATGCAATTATTATTTCTGAAAGAATATGTTTGTCTACAGAATGTGTTGCCAGATGAATTCCGGCGTGAGCTATCCGTAGCGGCAAGGTCGGCAGACGCGCGGGGGATGGCTGGGCGTACTGATATACTGTATAAAACCACAGTACAGTTTGCGTCATGAGTAACTTTTATCCTCCATCGCTCACGAAAGAGCAGCTTCACGAAATAGGCCTGCGACGGCATGAGCCGGCGCCAGGAGATGTCCAGGCATTGCTATGGGAAATTGCGCGCCTGCGTTCGATTGCCACCAGGGCGCACCAGTACCTCATCGGACCTGATGGGCTAATCGAAGATGTGCTGCGGCGCGAGCTGGACGAGTGTGCATGTGTGAAGGAGCAACAGCGCGTGCGGGAGGAGGGGGGCAGGAAGGAGTGAAGTCAGTCGTGAGGGGGCAATAGCGCAGGACTAGTTCATGCGGCCCAGCACATTCCGCGGCTTAGGCTACTGTGGCGATTCGCGCAGGAAGGGCAGATTAAGGAATGCTTTGCACAGCGGATAGTTGATTAAGCCGGCACCGGGATATAGGCTTAGCCGGAGCATTGTATCGATGGTGTGATCACACGCATTTGAAGTTGATTTCCGCCGACGACATTCGCGCGAAGGGAATGGCGTTTTGCGAGGTAGCTGACAGCAGTTCGATGCGCTTGCCGGACTTTGCACAGAACTGATTGGCTTCGCCGATGATCTCGGCCTTCACCCTCGCTCCAGGTACAGCCAGACCACCAGCACTTTGCTTCGTGATCATGTATGTATCGGCGCCGGTTTGAACCGGGCCGCTGGACGAGCACGCTACAAGACAAAGCAAAATTCCTGCTATCGATAGAATGTTCTTCATTGCCATCCTTATGTTTGCCGACGTAAGCGTGGTTGCGCAGAAGTATATCGCGTTGTTTGTTGGCAAAGCCTCACACATTGTCACCGTTCTCCATTAACTTCGAAAGCCCCGTCGCCCGGAGAGACGACGCTGGCGAATTGAGTGGATGGGTAAGGCTCTAGCAAGCCCGCCGGACGGTGGCGGCCTCGCGGAGCGAGGCCGTGAATGGGCAATCGGAAACCCGTGCGCTTACAAGCACATGTCGCTTGGCGGCACCGAGCGGTGCTATTCGAAACCTCGCAAAAGTCCATATGCTCTCGCTGGCAAGCGGGTGGCCGCTCCACGGGCAGGCCGCAGGCGGCCTAATTCCCCGTTCCGCCGTCCGTCGGAGACGGACGCAAACTGGATTACCAAAGTCGAAACCATAGAACAGAAGAAAATGGCCTAAGCAAGCTTGGGCCATTTTCTTCTGTTCAGTGGTGGAGACGGCGTGAATCTGCAATCTCCACTAACACATCACGTAAGAGATAGATTCCTTTAACTTCCCCCAGGCGGTTTGGCTCGCAGGTGTACCCATTTGGACTACTTGCTTGCGATTGTAGCTGGGCATTAAGATAACCGTGCTGTAAAAGTCGGCTTCTATCGATGCTTGCAGTACTCTGCAGGGTTGCGCTGTTGGAATGCCATAATTCTGACAAATCATAACTGTTGTGATATGCATTTTTGCTGGGGTTTGTACGCGATTAAAAGAAGTTAACTTTAGACTTCCTGTATAGTTCTCGTAATTCCATTGTCCTACTATATAGTAGGGTAACCTCAAAATTTATGTAATTTTTTCGTCCATAAGATATCATAATGAATAATTTACGTCCGCTTACTGTTATTGTATCTGAAATAGAAGGGTGCTTTTCGGAGCATAAGCATTCTTTGGATATGCCGTTATATGATTTGGTGTATCAGATAGGTGTTCCAAAAGAGAAGCGTTTTTCGTATCTAGGTGCCATGAAAGAGTTGTTTCTAAGAAATGATGTAGTGGCTACTACAATATCTTATGAAAATTTCCAGAAAAAAACAAACGAATTTGTTTTAAAATCTCGGAGAGATGGTGAGCAACATTCTGACTCAACTATCAAGTCGTACTTGCAGAGCTTGATAAAAAGACCGATAGGGTCGATGAGAGTTTTTACTGAACTTTCAGGGACTTCGCTGAAAACGGAAAAGCCAATAGATTTGGGTGTGTACAGAATTTATGACGTAAAAAAGCATTCACAAGAAATAGCTGGCGATAGTTTTCAGTCGCATGATGGTCTCCACTTAGAATTTGGTGGGGCAAGTACACTTATCTCTGTAGTTGTTCAGGCACGAGATGCTGTATTGGCGCAAGAGGCCGGAGCGTCAATGTTTAAGCAGTTTGAAAGTGCTCTATCCTATATGATAAATAATAGGACATCTGGCTCAGGTGTGCGTGTGTCGTCGGGTGGTCGATTTCAACGTATTTATGCTTGTTCGCCTGATGGTGAACGGTCTGGACGAGCGCAAAAACTTGAATCTGGCGTTCAGCCTGATATTGGAGATCATTATTTCTGCTCAGCGGAGCTAGGGCATAAATATTTCTGGGAAATCACTAGCATCGATAAAAAAAATCGAAGTGAAGTGCAAAATCGTCTAGTGGCTGCAGTCGATTGGGTAGGGCAGGCTCTACTCGAGCGCTCAAGCGAAAATTCTCTGTTGAAGGCTGCGATTTCCGTTGAGATTCTTTTTAACGCAGATAAAGACCAAGTTGTCCGAACTATATCTGAATCAGTAGGGCAGATTTGTGGTGAGAATCCGGAATCAAAAATGCATATCGAAAAAGAAATTAAAGGTCTTTACACGCTACGTTCTCAGCTAGTGCACGGTGGGAAGCATACGGTGACGCCACAAGAAGCTCATGATTTTGTTAATTACGCGGTAAATTGTGTTCACCTTATGCTGACAGAGCCTGATCTGGTTTTCCTTAAAACAAAGAAAGACTTAGCTGAGTACTTTGCTCGCTTACGCTACGGTTACAAAAGTTAACTCGTGATTACTGTCTGATATTAGCCTACTTATTCGCAGTGCTGCTCAGCAAAGAATTGTTAACCTATTTGATGGCTAGCCAGCCAAAATTGATGGACAGTAGCTCTCGAGCGTAGTACTTATAGCTAGGACCTTGTATTTGTAACGCCAGCTTTCGACGGCTGCGACGCTTCCCGCGCTAAGCCATTGGCGCCTCATGTTGCAAGCCGACAAATAAGCGGGTGCTGCGCCGATCCTGAATAGGAGGACGTGTGAAGGACTGTTTCTTTTGCCGACTTTTTGAGCTGTTGTTTTCACCTCCCGGCAGCTCATTTTGACCCATTTGCTTCTCTAACGATCAAGAACATGTACACGGCGTATACAGGTGTTAGGTTTTCGGATAGCAGCGTGCGCGCGTAACGCGGTGCGGATTACTCAAAATAGCGTGACTAAAGCCTCTCCGATTTGTTGTCATGTGGAAATAACAAAGCAAGGAGCGGACAATCGTCGTAATTCAACTACAAAGATTGCTTTCAAGAATTCCTTAAGATAAAGTGCTACTTCTGCAATCTGTGTATCCAACCATTGTTGACTGTGCTACATCTATATAATCCAAGAAATTGAACACCTCTATGCCACTACCATTAGATCTTATTGGCCTCCTCAGCGCTCCACACCCCAAGAAAATTTTTGAACGCTTGCTGAAGGAAAAAGAACGGAAACCGAATAAAGCGGTATGGTCTTTGACAAATGAGATTTTGCCCGTAGATTTATATTGCTACTTGTCAGTAAAATTCGGGAGACCAAACGGCCCACAAAATTTTTTCCGGAACGATGATTCAGACAATCTTATACATTGGGACTGGATGCTGGATCACCCAACTGGGCATATCAATTTTCTTGGAACCAACTTTCGAACAGAGATTTGGGTTTCTGGCGATTTTTCACTTGAAAAGGAAGATTGCCATGAACTAGTTAAGCTCATCAAGGATGACTTCAAGAATCATGGCAGAGAAATGTCAGAGGCGAGAAAGTCCCTTGAAAAATGGGCTGAATTTGTAAATCCATATCAACGCTTAAGCCGTTCGGTTGAACAGATGCTGAGCGAGATTCGTAAATTGGATCTACAGCCTGAAACGCAAAGTTTGCCCGATTTTGCGGATGATGAGGAGGCATTTAAAGAGAGTTGGGGGGAGGCTCTTGGCCGCTACAGCAAGGGCTTAGGTCTTTGTTTCGGAGTCAGGTCCATGCTGCCAGTTATGGCTGAGGCCTACGTAAATTTCTTGCTTTTCGTTTTAATGCGAGCTGAGCTAAAAACCGATAATAGACTTCGAGAGAATACGCTTCGGCAGCCAATTGATATTAGGGTGAAAAGCTTACACATGACTTGCGTCGGCTTCGAGAAGCCCATCGACTACACAACTTCACAGTGTAAGGCATATCACAGTCTTGTGAATGAACGAAACGACCTTCTGCACGGGAACGTTGTTTTGGAAAAGCTAAAGTTCAATGACGTTTATTTCAACGGAAAGGTTCCCATTTTTAGCGAATACCGGAGTATGTGGAAAAGAACCGTCGGAGTTGAAATAGATGCTGTCGGGCTACATCGGCTTGAAAAAGAAGTTGAGGTGGTTCAATCGTTTATAGAATATATTACCTCATGTCTTCAGCCTGAGGTTCAAAAGACTATAAAATATGTGGCACAAAAACGGGAGCTGGGATGGAATTCGAAAACAGGAGGGATAAGCGTACTGTTTCCCGACCATTTGGCCGATTTTAAGGTCGGGTTTGGGGGGGCTATAAAGCAAGACTCCTATTCTACTTAAAACCTCAGGTCGTCACGTTTAGTATCGATTTGATGCTGAGTGAATGCTCCAATTCCGCTATGGCTGGGACACGCGTCCTTGAGCTACAGTCAGCCCGCAAGGCTCTCCGCCGTGATTAACTGATCGGGGACCCAGCCCCTTGAGAATCACTTCTCGTACACCACTCCTGGGGACGCCATCTCATACACCACTCCTGGGGACACATTCCAGCGTTGCACTATATGGGCCAAGTAATCCGCGTAGTTGGGGTCCGAGGTCGATACCGTACCGATGCCGAACGTGAGCTTCCTATTAGTGATGTGACTAATGCGCGCGGCAATTCGCCCCCTCGACAAAGCCGGTTAGTCGGCGCCGCGGTCTTGCCAGCGCTCCAACGGAATCCGGATCAACTTGGAGCGGTACTTGAACATGCAGGATAGGCATCCGGCCAAAGGCAGGGGTTTGCGGAACCAGAGAACAAATGAAGAGGGCACAAGCAAGCCCGCCGGGCGGTAGCGACCTCGCGGAGCGAGGTCGTGAATGGGCGAATCGGAGAGCCCCGCGCTGGTAGGCGCGGGTCGGATTTGCGGCAGCGAGCGGTGCTCGCCGAAACCCCGCAAATCCCCCGCGTCCGTCGGAGACGGACGCGGAATCAATACCCGGAGTCGGAACCAGAGAACAAAAGAAAACGGCCCAAGCAAGCTTGGGCCGTTTTCTTTTGTTCGGTGGTGGAGACGGCGGGAATCGAACCCGCGTCCGCAAGCACTCCACAGACAGTTCTACATACTTAGCACTATCAATTAATTTAACCGGAACAACGGGGACGTGCACCCTTTGTTCAAGCGAGTTACCTTAAATTTCGGAAGCAACCAAGTAACCCGGTTGAGTCCTAGCCTCTGTAAATGACTCCACAGCTTTTAACGGCCCACCCCAGAGGCGAGGTGTTGTGGAGCTAACAGCGATTAAGCTGCCAGTGCGTACGAGTTATCGTTTGCAGTTAGTTTGTTTCTGGATGTATTTACGAGGTGACCAGCCCTCGGTATGCCCTGTTCTGCTTTGCAACCCACGTCGAAGCCAGGTCGTCCCCACAGAAGGAAAGAGCATTGTACCCCAAAGCGGCGGCCAGTGCATGCGAATGCAGCGCGGCTGTGCAGGTTACGGCGCCATTTAAGCACCGGTTAAGTGGTTGATCGAGTGTCGAGCAAGCGCCGCCCGAGTGCCTGCTGAGCGTCCTGCGAGCGCTGCCTGGGTGTCGCCTCAGCACCGACCGAGTGCGGGCGAAGCCCGGATCAGGCGCGCAGGGCAGGCAAAGGCCGAGCGTTGTCGGCCAGCCGCTGGATGACAGGAGCGCCGGCCGTGAACGAGCACTCGAACAGGTGGCGGCGCGAGCGGCCGGCCTGGGGGGATTCGAGGTCGTAGAACCCGTCGGCACCCTGGAAGCCCAGGTCGACCGTCAGCTTCGTCAGGAAATACGTGTATTGCAGCTCGGCCAGGTGATCGCGCCGGTTGCCCAGTTCGATCTCGCTGCGCAACCGCGACGTGGGGCCCTCGAAATAGCCGATCAGGGCGCCTTCCAGCAGATCCACGTGGGTGCGCATCGATGCTTCTTCGGAAAGGTCGGTCGCGGCCGTCTCCACCTTCACGTCGAAACGCTGGATCAGCAGGAACATGTCGCTTTCCACCATGCCAGCGTCGCGTGCCCGGTTCACCGCCATGTGATGGCCCTTGGCCAGGCGGCCGGCGGGATCGTGCGTCTGGCCCACGTAGAGCACGGTGCCGGGAAACGCCAGCCCCGTATCGTAGCGCTGCACCAGGTCGTGGATGCTGAGCGTTTCCACCAGCGCACCCCAGTTCAGCAGCAGGAACTTGTCCTGCACCTGCACGAGCGGTTTCTTGTAGGTGGCTTCGAAGGGAACGTCGAGGTCGATGGTGATCGTACTCTTGCGCTCTTCCGCGCCGATCAGCACGGGAATGGTCAGCTTCAGCGAGAAAAAGCTCCAGCTGACGCTGCGCTGCAAGTCGAAGCGCAGGCGCGGGCGGGCGACGAGGAAGTACAGCAGGCGCTTTTCCATCGTGCCGTCGATGGCGAACTGCATGCGGCGCAGGTAGCGGCCGACAGGGTCGCGGAAGTCCGGCAGCGGACTGCCGTCCACCAGCAGGTCATACCAATAGAATTTCGTCTCTGCTACCGTGGCTGTCCAGACTTGCGGCGCACTGCTGCGCGGAATATGAGACGGTTCGGTCGCGTTTTCGCCAGGCATTGCTGCCTCCCCGGTGAAAGTTGCTGGTTAATTAATACGTGTTACCTCTATGGTACGACGATTACTTAACTTAGGGCAACTTGAATTGGGTGATCAAGCCGCCAGCGTTACGCCGCCAACGGACGCCAGCACGAGTGCCAGCAGTGCTTCCGGCGTATCGACCAGGTGGTCCGCTTCCCAGCTGGCCGGTTCCGATGCGCCACAATAGCCCCATTGGCACGCCACCGTCGTCATGCCGGCGGCGCGGCCGCCCTGGATGTCGCGCAGGTCGTCGCCCACGTACCAGCATTGTTCAGGCGCCACGCCGATGCGGCGCGCCGCTTCCAGCAGTGGGGCAGGGTGCGGTTTCGCATGCGGCGTCGTGTCGCCCGAAATGACGCAGGCGGCGTGATCGAGGCCGATCATCGGCATCAGCGGATCGGTGAAACGGGCCGACTTGTTGGTGACGATGCCCCATGCCAGGCCGGCGTCCGCGAGGCCGGCAAGCAGGGTGCCGACGCCGGGGAACAGCGAGCTGTGCACCATCATCGCGTTTTCGTAGTAGCTGAAGAATTCATCGCGCAGCGCCACGAAGCCTTCATCTTCCGGCTGCAACCCGAAGGCGGCGCCGATCATGCCACGCGCGCCGTGCGATGCGGTGGGGCGCAGGATGTCGTACGGCGTGGGCGCCAGGCCGCGGTCGGTGCGCAGCCGGTTGACGGCGGCCGCCAGGTCGGGGGCGGTATCGGCAAGGGTGCCGTCGAGGTCGAACAGGATGGCGCGCGGGGCGGTCGTGAAGCTCATGGTCGGAGTCGTTCAATTAAGGGCGGCCGGGCGGCCGCCCGGGGTCATTCAGGGCGAGTGCACGACATCATGTAGTTCACACTGGTGTCGTTGTTCAGCGAATAAAACTTGGTCAGCGGGTTGTAGCCCAGCCCCTTCAGGCTTTCCACCTGCAGGCCGGCGCTGCGCACATATTGCGACAGCTCGGCCGGCGTGATGAATTTTTCGTAGGTATGCGTGCCCTTCGGCAGCATGCGCAGCACGTATTCGGCGCCGATCACCGCGAACAGGTAAGACTTCGGATTGCGGTTCAGCGTGGAAAAGAACACGTGGCCGCCCGGCTTCACCAGCGTGGCGGCGGCGCGCACGATCGCGGCCGGATCCGGCACGTGCTCGAGCATTTCCATGCAGGTCACCACGTCGTACTGGCCCGCTTCCTCGGCTGCCATGTCCTCGGCGGCGATCAGCTTGTAGCGCACTGGCACGCCCGATTCCAGGCTGTGCAGGTCGGCCACCTTCAGGGCGCGCTTCGACAGGTCGATGCCCGTCACGGTGGCACCCTTCTTCGCCATCGATTCGGACAGGATGCCGCCGCCGCAGCCGATGTCGATCACGTTCTTGCCCGCCAGCGGGGCGCGCGCGTTGATCCATTCCAGGCGCAGCGGATTGATGTCGTGCAGGGGACGGAATTCAGACGTCGGGTCCCACCAGCGGTGGGCCAGCTCGCTGAATTTTTGCAATTCAAGTGGGTCGGCGTTTGCGTTCATGACGCGAATCATAACGGGTATTTGCCAGCAGCCAAAGCACAGCTGGAAAATGTGCTCTCGGAAATGTTGCCAAAAATCGGGGACAGAAAGGAGTACTGGCATGCATGCCAGTACCGCTTGGCAGGCCTGGAGCAGGCTCCAGGAAACCCCTGCCGCGCCCCCAGTGTTGTGAGCTACCAGCAGGCGCGGCTGTGGGATGGGCAAAAAAAATCCCGCCGAAGCGGGATTTTGTGGCGTGAGCCGGAATTACTTGTTGCGGGTACCGACGACTTCGATTTCCACGCGGCGGTTCTTCGCGCGGCCTTCGGCGGTCTTGTTGTCGGCGACCGGCTGCTTCTCGCCCTTGCCTTCGGTGTACACGCGGTTCGCGTCGACGCCCTTCGACAGCAGGTATGCCTTCACGGATTCGGCGCGGCGCACGGCCAGCTTCTCGTTGTAGGCATCGGTGCCCACGGAGTCGGTGTGGCCGACGGCGATCACGACTTCCACGTTGATGCCGCCCAGCTTGCCCGACAGCTCGTCCAGCGCCTGCTTGCCTTCCGGCTTCAGCACGGCCTTGTCGAAGTCGAAGAACGCATCGGCGTTGTAGCTGACTTTTTCAGACGTCGGCACCGGTGCCGCGGCTGGGGCAGGTGCCGGGGCAGGGGCCGGTGCCGGAGCGGCCGGCGGCGGCGGTGCCACGCACTTGCCGTTTTCCAGGCGCTCGGGTTCCACGCAGATCGGCAGGTCGCAGCCTGGCACCGCGTCGGCCGGCGTCCAGTAGCCGGTGCGCCAGCACAGGCCGAACGGGTTGCGGGCGATCACGCCGCGCTGGTCCTGCACGTAGGCGCTCTTCGGCTTCGGCGCCTGGATATCCTGGGTCACGGGCGCGAAAGGCGGCGCGGTCGGCTTGTCTTGCGCGACTGCGGTGCCAGCAAGGACGGCCGACGCTGCGAAGATGCTGGAGATCAATTTTTTCATGTTTTTGTTTCCTTTCGGTGTGTTATCGGCAGCCTGCGCCGCGCGACGTACGTTGCATATTGCTAAAGTGCGAGCGGCGCGAATACTAACATGTGGCTCGGTATTGGGTCCCCGACCCCGGCGATATCCGATGAGGCGCGGGGAGGTGACTGCCGATTTGCGATTCAGCCAAGTTTGTATTTCCGTCATTTTGCCATACGCGCTGGCATCGCACGAATCGCGCTCGGACCCGGCCGCCTGTCGCATTCGACCAAAATGTTGTGTTGTTGCAACGGCCATGGCGTTGAGCGGCGATGATAAGGCGTGAATATGTCGGCACGATTACATGTCGATTCTGCACCGTCCCCGGCGGACGTGGCGCGCAGTGGCTGAGAGGAAAGTTGCGGATCGGCCGGGGTACATGGCCGCATGGTAAAATCCCACGATTGTCTGCGGTCCCAAGCAGCCTGAACCAACGTCAGAGAAGATCGACCCGCCAATGGATCAATTCGCAAAAGAAACAATCCCTATTTCCCTCGAAGAAGAGATGCGCAAGAGCTACCTCGATTACGCCATGAGCGTGATCGTGGGCCGGGCCTTGCCGGATGCACGCGATGGCCTGAAGCCGGTACACCGTCGTGTGCTGTTCTCCATGCACGAAAGCAATTACCACTACAACCGGCCGTACGTGAAGTGCGCCCGCGTGGTGGGTGACACGATGGGTAAATACCACCCGCACGGCGATGCGTCGATCTACGACACGCTGGTGCGGATGGCACAGGACTTCTCGCTGCGCTACACGCTGGTGGATGGCCAGGGTAACTTCGGCTCGATCGACGGCGATGCCGCGGCGGCCATGCGTTACACCGAGTGCCGCCTCGACAAGATCGCCGGCGAACTGCTGGCCGACATCGACAAGGAAACCGTCGATTTCCAGCCGAACTACGACGGCAAGGAAAAAGAACCGACGGTGCTGCCGACGCGCGTGCCGAACCTGCTGATCAACGGCTCGTCCGGCATCGCGGTCGGCATGGCCACCAACATCCCGCCGCATAACCTGGCCGAAGTGATCAGCGGTGCGCTGCACGTGCTGGCCAATCCGGATTGCACGGTGGACGAGTTGATCGAGCTGATCCCGGCGCCGGACTTCCCGACCGGCGGCACGATCTATGGCGTATCCGGCGTGCGCGACGGCTACCGCACGGGCCGCGGCCGCGTCGTCATGCGCGCCAAGACCCACTTCGAGGAATACGGCAAGGACGGCGGCCGCATGGCGATCATCGTCGACGAGCTGCCGTACCAGGTCAACAAGAAGTCGCTGCTCGAGCGTATCGCCGAGAACGTGCGCGACAAGAAGCTGGAAGGCATTTCCGACATCCGTGACGAGTCCGACAAGTCGGGCATGCGCGTGGTGATCGAGCTGAAGCGGGGCGAAGTGCCGGAAGTGGTGCTGAACAACCTGTACAAGCAGACCCAGTTGCAGGACACCTTCGGCATGAACATGGTGGCGCTGGTGGACAACCAGCCCAAGCTGATGAACCTGAAGGACCTGCTGTCGGTGTTCCTGTCGCACCGCCGCGAAGTGGTCACGCGCCGCACCGTGTTCGAGCTGCGCAAGGCGCGCGAGCGCGGCCACGTGCTGGAAGGCCTGGCCGTGGCGCTGGCCAATATCGACGACTTCATCGCCATCATCAAGGCCGCGCCCACGCCGCCGCTGGCGAAGACGGAGCTGATGGCGCGCGCATGGGATTCGTCCCTGGTGCGCGAAATGCTGGCCCGCACGGGCGACGGCGGCATCGTCGACATCAATGCGTTCCGCCCCGAGCACCTGCCGAAGCACTACGGCATGCAGGCCGATGGCCTGTACAAGCTGTCCGACGACCAGGCGCAGGAAATCCTGCAGATGCGCCTGCAGCGCCTGACCGGCCTGGAACAGGACAAGATCGTCAACGAATACAAGGACGTGATGGCGCAGATCGCCGATCTGCTGGACATCCTGGCCAAGCCGGCCCGCGTGACGGCGATCATCAGCGACGAGCTGACCGCCGCCGTCACCGAATACGGCGCGAAGGACGTGCGCCGCTCGACGATCGAGCACAACGCCACCGACCTGGAAACGGAAGACCTGATCACGCCGCAGGACATGGTGGTCACGCTGTCGCACATGGGCTACATGAAGGCGCAGCCGATCTCCGAGTACCGCGCCCAGAAGCGCGGCGGCCGCGGCAAGCAGGCCATGGCCACCAAGGACGAGGACTGGATCGACCAGCTGTTCATCGCCAACACGCACGACTACATCCTGTGCTTCTCGAACCGCGGCCGGATGTACTGGCTGAAGGTGTGGGAAGTGCCGCAAGGCTCTCGCAATTCGCGCGGCAAGCCGATCGTCAACATGTTCCCGCTCCAGGACAATGAAAAGATCACCGTGGTGCTGCCGTTGTCCGGCGAAAACCGCACCTTCCCGGAAGATCACTACGTGTTCATGTCCACCAGCCTGGGCACCGTGAAGAAGACGCCGCTGAAGGATTTCAGCAACCCGCGCAAGGCCGGCATCATCGCCGTGGACCTGGACGAGGGCGACTTCCTGATCGGCGCCGCGCTGACCGACGGCAAGCACGACGTGATGCTGTTCTCCGATGCCGGCAAGGCGGTGCGCTTCGACGAGAACGACGTGCGCCCGATGGGCCGCACGGCGCGCGGCGTGCGCGGTATGAACCTGGACGAAGGCCAGAACGTGATCGCGCTGCTGGTGGCCGAGAACGAGCAGCAGACCGTGCTGACGGCCACCGAGAATGGCTACGGCAAGCGCACGCCGATCACCGAGTACACGCGCCACGGCCGTGGCACGAAGGGCATGATCGCGATCCAGACCACCGAGCGCAACGGTAAAGTCGTGGCCGCCACGCTGGTCGATCCGAGCGACGAGATCATGCTGATCACGACCGGCGGCGTGCTGATCCGCACGCGCGTTTCCGAGATCCGCGAGATGGGCCGCGCCACCCAGGGCGTGACGCTGATCGCCGTCGAGGATGGCACGCACCTGTCGGGCCTGCAGCGCATCGTCGAGGCGGATGCCGACGAGGTGGATGCCCTGGCGGAGGCCGCGGCCGGTGCCGTGGCCGATTCGGCGCCGGAGGCCGCGGCTGGCGATTCGCCAGCCGGCGATTCGCCAGCCGCTGATTCATCTGACGCAGACCCATCAGCAGAGTAAGTACAGCCCGCGGGCCCCGTCCGAACCACCGGACCGGGCCCGCGGTTTTTTGTCCCACTGGTCCCACTGAACGGATGCCCTGAACATGAAAAAAATCGCTGCAACCCTGCTCGTATCGCTGGCCTGCGCCGGCGCCTTCGCCCAGAACGCGCCGGCACCGCTCACCACCCAGGCACCGGCGCCGGACCCCAAGGCCGCCGCCGCTGCGCGCGAACTGCTGGATGCGATGAATTACCGCGCCACCACGGCAGCGGCCATGAAGCAGATGACCAACAACATGCCGGCCATGATGCGCTCGGGCGCGGAAGGTTCGATCCGCAACAACCCCAAGTTGTCGGAGAAGGAAAAGGCCGACAAGCTGGCCGAGCTCGACAAGATGGTGCCGCAGGCCGTGAACGCCGTCAAAAAAGTGCTGGAAGATCCCAAGCTGGCCGACGAGATGATGGCCGAAGTGGTGCCGCTGTACGCGCGCTACTTCACGGCCGACGAGATGAAGCAGCTGGCCACGTTCTACCGCACGCCGATCGGCAAGAAATCGCTGCAGGTGATGCCGCAGCTGATGGGCGAGGGCATGCAGGTGGGCCAGCGCGTCATCGGTCCCCGCATCAACAAGCTGATGCAGGAACTCAACCAGCAGCAGCTCAACCAGCAGCAATCGAAGAAATAAGGAGCCGCGCGTGACGACCATCTACAACTTCTCCGCCGGCCCGGCCGTACTGCCGAAAGAGGTGCTGCAGCAGGCCGCCGCCGAGATGCTGGACTGGCACGGCAGCGGGATGTCCGTGATGGAGATGAGCCACCGCGGTCCCGAGTTCATTTCGATCTACCGCCAGGCCGAGAGCGACCTGCGCGAGCTGCTGGCCGTGCCGGACAATTACCGCATCCTGTTCATGCAGGGTGGCGGTTTGTCGCAGAACGCGATCATCCCGATGAACCTGGTCGGCAGGAAGGGCCCGGGCGCCACCATCGACTTCGTCCACACGGGTTCGTGGTCCGGCAAGTCGATCAAGGAAGCCGCGCGCTACGCCAAGGTCAACGTGGCGGCATCGGCCGAAGCCAGCCGCTATACGGTGGTGCCGCCCCAGTCGGAATGGAAGCTGACGCCGGATGCGGCCTACCTGCACCTGTGCACCAACGAGACCATCGACGGTGTCGAGATCGACTTTGCGCCCGAGGTGCCGGCCGGCGTGCCGATCGTGGCCGACATGTCGTCGCACATCCTGTCGCGCCAGGTCGACGTGTCGAAATACGGCCTGATCTTCGGCGGCGCGCAAAAGAACATCGGCCCGGCCGGCGTCACCGTCGTTATCGTGCGTGACGACCTGATCGGCCATGCGCTGCCGGCGTGCCCGTCCGCGTTCGATTTCAAGAACGTGGCCGACAACGAATCCATGTACAACACGCCGCCCACGTACGGCATCTACATCGCCGGCCTGGTGTTCCAGTGGCTGAAGAAGAACGGCGGCGTGGCGGCGATGGAACAGCGCAATATCGAGAAAGCCAGGCTGCTGTACGCGGCACTGGATGCGGACGACTTCTACCAGAATCGCGTCGCCCCCCAATACCGCTCGCGCATGAACGTACCGTTCTACCTGCGCGACGAATCGCAGTACGAGGCATTCCTGGCCGGCGCGAAGGCGCGCGGGCTGCTGCAGCTGAAGGGCCACAAGTCCGTCGGTGGATTGCGCGCATCGATCTACAATGCGATGCCGATCGAAGGCGTCCAGGCGCTGGTCGATTATCTGAACGAGTTTGCAAAGCGGTAGTTCCTGCAATCGATGACGCAGCGGGACTACCGGCTGCGTTAGCCCCAAGGGCGTAACCCTGGGGTCGGACCCGCCGGGTCCGACCCCGGCATCTGCCTCGGGGGTATGCATGAGCAATCGTTTCGCTACCAGATCCCAAGCAAAACCATGACAGACAAACTGAAACCCTTGCGCGACCAGATCGATGCGATCGACGCGCAAATCCTGTCCCTGCTGAACCAGCGCGCCAAGGTCGCGCAGGAAGTGGGGCATGTGAAAGCCGAAACCAACGCCCCGGTGTTCCGCCCCGAGCGCGAAGCCCAGGTGCTGCGCAGCGTGGCCGAGCGCAATCCCGGCCCGATCGGCGATACCGAGGCGCAAACGATCTTCCGCGAGATCATGTCGGCCTGCCGCGCGCTGGAAAAGCGCGTGACCGTCGCCTACCTGGGCCCGTCCGGCACGTTCAGCGAACAGGCGGTCTACCAGCAGTTCGGCCATGCCGTCGAGGGCATGCCGTGCGCTTCCATCGATGAAGTGTTCCGCGCCACCGAGGCCGGTACCGCCGAGTTCGGCGTGGTGCCGGTCGAAAACTCGTCCGAAGGCGCCATCAACCGCACCCTCGACCTGCTGCTGCAGACACCGCTGATCATCAGCGGCGAAGTGGCGATCGCCGTGCACCACAGCCTGATGAGCAAGACGGGCACGATGGGCGGCGTGACGGCGATCTGCGCCCATTCGCAGGCGCTGGCCCAATGCCAGGTCTGGCTCAACGAGCATTATCCGCACGTGGAGCGGCGCGCCGTCGCGTCGAACGCCGAAGCGGCGCGGCTGGCCAGCCTCGATCCTTCGGTGGCCGCGATCGCCAGCGAGATCGCCGGCACCCAGTACAACCTGGGCATCGTCAACAGCCACATCCAGGACGATCCGCACAACCGCACCCGCTTCGTCATCGTCGGCCAGCTGCAGCCGGGGCCGTCCGGCAGCGACCGCACCTCGCTGGTGCTGGCCGTGCCGAACAAGGCCGGCGCCGTGTACCAGCTGCTGGCGCCGCTGGCCAAGCACGGCGTGTCGATGACGCGCTTCGAATCCCGTCCCGCGCGCGTGGGCACGTGGGAGTACTATTTTTATGTCGACATCGAAGGCCACGTCCAGAACCAGGCCGTGACGCAGGCGCTCGCCGAACTCAAGGGGAACGCCGCCTTTTTCAAGGTGCTGGGCTCTTACCCGACCAGCCTGAACTGACGCAGTTGAACCCTAGAGAGAAAATTTATGTCCAAGCAATTTGGTCCAGCGCATTTTGGCCCCGATTATGTCCGCGCGATCGCTCCCTACCAGGCGGGCAAGCCCATCTCGGAAGTGGCGCGCGAGTTCGGCCTCGACGAGGCAAACATCGTCAAGCTGGCATCCAATGAAAACCCGTTCGGCGTGCCCGAATCGGCCCAACAGGCCATGGCGAAGGCGGCAAGCGACCTGGGCCGCTATCCCGATGCCAATGCCTTCGAACTGAAGCAGGCCCTGTCGCAGCGCTACGACGTGCCGCCCGAGTGGATCACGCTGGGCAACGGCTCCAACGACATCCTGGAAATCGCCGCCCACGCGTTCGTGGAGCGGGGCCAGTCGATCGTCTACGCCCAGTACTCGTTCGCCGTGTACGCGCTGGCCACCCAGGGCGTCGGCGCGCGCCATGTCGTGGTGCCCGCGAAAGACCATGGCCACGACCTGGACGCCATGCTCGACGCGATCGAGGAAGACACCCGCCTGGTCTTCATCGCCAACCCGAACAACCCTACCGGCACCTTCGTGCCGGGCGCCGAGATCGAAGCCTTTTTGCAAAAGGTGCCGTCCAACGTGGTGGTCGTGCTGGACGAGGCCTACAACGAATTCCTGGCCGAAGAGAATCAGTATGAATCGGCGAGCTGGGTGCGCCAGTACCCGAACCTGCTGGTTTCCCGTACGTTCTCCAAGGCCTATGGCCTGGCCGGGCTGCGCGTCGGCTTCGCGCTGGCGCAGCCGCAGCTGACGGACCTGATGAACCGCATCCGCCAGCCGTTCAACGTCAACTCGCTGGCGCAGGCCGCCGCGATCGCCGCCCTGAACGACAAGCAGTTCCTGGAGAAGAGTGCGCGCAACAATGCCGCCGGCTACCGGCAGTTCGTCGAGGCGTTCGAGGCGATGGGCCTGCAGTACGTGCCGTCGTACGGCAACTTCGTGCTGGTCAAGGTCGGCGACGACCTGGCCGCCGGCGCCCGCGTCAACCTGGCCTTGCTGAAGCAGGGCGTCATCGTGCGCCCGGTGGGCAACTACGGCCTGCCCGAGTGGCTGCGCATTTCCATCGGCCTGCCGCAGGAAAACGCCGTGCTGATCGCCGCCTTGCAGAAGGCGCTGGCGGACGACCGTGCTGAATAAGATCGTCGTCTACGGCGTCGGCCTGATCGGCGGCTCGTTCGCGCGCGCCCTGAAGGCGGCCGGCGCCGTGCGGCACGTGGTCGGCATCGACCGCTCCGAAGCATCGGCACTGCGCGCGCTGGAGCTGGGCATCATCGACGAGGCAGTGGTGGGAGCACAAGCGGATGCGGCAGCGGAAGCGGCAGCCATCCGGAGTGCCGATCTGGTGGTGCTGGCTACGCCCGTCGCGCAAACCGCGCGCATCCTTGAAGGGCTGCTGCCGCATCTCGGCGCGCAGACCATCGTCACCGATTGCGGCAGCACCAAGGCCGATGTCGTGGCGGCGGCGCGCGCCGTGCTGGGTGATCGCATCGGCCAGTTCGTGCCGGGCCACCCGATCGCCGGGCGCGAGACCAACGGCCCGGATGCGGCGATCGCCGACCTGTACATCGGCAAGAAGTTCGTCGTCGCGCCGCTGGCCGAGAACGCACCGGAAGCGGTGGCACGCGTGACCGATGCGTGGCGGACCTGCGGGGCGATCATCCATCGCCTGACGCCGGAGGAGCACGACAAGGTGTTCGCTTCCGTCAGCCACCTGCCGCACCTGCTGGCCTACGCGCTGGTCGACGATATCGCCGGCAAGCCGCACGCCGACCTGCTGTTCCAGTACGCCGCCAGCGGCTTCCGCGACTTTACCCGCATCGCCGGCTCGTCGCCGGAAATGTGGCGCGACATCAGCCTGGCCAACCAGGCCGCGCTGCTGTCCGAACTGGACGCCTACATGGCGCAACTGACGCACCTGCGCGAACGCCTGGCGGCAGGCGACGGCGCCACCCTCGAAGCCGTGTACGGCAACGCGCAGCGCGCGCGCCGGCGCTGGATCGAGGCGATCGAGGCGGCGGAAGCGCCGCCCCCAAAAGACACCGCAGAATAAAAGGATTTCTATCATGGCTGAATTGAATCACCCGCCGTTCATCGACCTGAAGCCGGTGATGCACGTGGAAGGCGTGGTCCGCCTGCCGGGCTCCAAAAGCATCTCCAACCGCATCCTGCTGCTGGCCGCGCTGGCCGAAGGCGAAACCAAGATCGTCGACCTGCTCGATTCCGACGACACGCAGGTGATGCTGGCCGCGCTGCGCACGCTGGGCGTGGAATGGAAGGAAGAGCCGCAGGAAGCTGTCAACGGCACCGCGCGCACGATCCACCGCGTGCAGGGCGCCAACGGCAGCTTCCCGAACCGCCAGGCCGATCTGTTCATGGGCAATGCCGGCACCGCGATCCGCCCGCTGACGGCGGCGCTGGCCGTGATCGGCGGCGACTACAAGGTGAGCGGCGTGCCGCGCATGCACGAACGCCCGATCGGCGACCTGGTCGACGCGCTGAACGCCGTCGGCGCCAGCATCGAGTACACCGGCAATGCCGGCTTCCCGCCGCTGCATATCCGCGACGGCCAGTTCAATACGAACAAGCTGTCGGTACGCGGCAATGTGTCGAGCCAGTTCCTCACCGCGCTGCTGATGGTGGCGCCGCTGATGGCGCATTCCCATGCGGTGACGATCGAGGTCGAGGGCGAACTCATTTCCAAGCCGTACATCGAGATCACGCTGAACCTGATGCGCCGCTTCGGCATCTCGGTGGAGCAGGACGAATGGCAGTCGTTCACGATCTCGTCCGGCCAGCGCTACCAGAGCCCGGGCAACATCCATGTCGAAGGCGATGCCTCGTCGGCGTCGTACTTCATGGCGGCCGGCGCGATCGCCGGCGGCCCGGTGCGCGTGGAAGGCGTGGGCCGCGATTCGATCCAGGGCGACGTGCGCTTCGTGCACGCGCTGCAGGAAATGGGCGCGCAGATCACGATGGGCGACAACTGGATCGAAGCGAAATCCTCCGGCCCGTTGAAGGCCATCGACGCCGACTTCAACCACATCCCGGACGCCGCGATGACGATCGCGATCGCTGCGCTGTACGCCGAAGGCACCAGCACGCTGCGCAACATCGCCAGCTGGCGCGTGAAGGAAACCGACCGCATCGCCGCCATGGCCACCGAGCTGCGCAAGCTGGGTGCCGAGGTGGAAGAGGGCGCCGACTACCTGAAGGTAACGCCGCCGAAGGTGCTGTCCGCCGCCACCATCGATACCTACGACGATCACCGTATGGCGATGTGCTTCTCGCTGGCTTCGCTGGATGGCGCCGCCCGGCGCGGCGCGGACGTGCGCATCAACGATCCGAAGTGCGTGGCCAAGACCTTCCCCGACTACTTCACCGCCTTCGCCGGCATCGCGCACGACGCGAAGTACTAATCTCCAGCAAGCCGTTGGCGTAATTCAACCCAGCGGCAACTGCCGGGGTCAGACCCGTCGGGGTGAAGCAGGGGTTTCGCGAAGAATGCTTCGCGCCTGCGGAACGGTGCTGGCATGCAGGCCAGCACTCCACCCTGACCCCAGGGTTTGCTTCTGGGGTTGATTTGGCGCCACCAACGCTCTGCTTATCACAGCCGCCGGGTTAAAATCCGCCCCATGCCTACCTCCCACATCCCCGTCATCACGATCGACGGCCCCACCGCATCCGGCAAGGGGACCGTTGCCCACAAGGTCGCCGACAAACTCGGCTTCCACCTGCTCGATTCCGGTGCGCTGTACCGCCTGACGGCGCTGCAGGCGCTGCGCCGCGGCACGCCGCTGACCGATGAACATGCTCTTGCGAAACTTGCCGAGCACCTCCATATCCACTTTTCGGGCGACGCGATCTTCCTGTCGAACGAAAACGTGAGCGACGCCATCCGAGCGGAAGAAGTCGGCAATACGGCATCGAAGATCGCCGCATTGCCCCCCGTGCGCCAGGCGCTGTACGGCTTGCAGCTGAGCTTTCGCAAGGCGCCCGGCCTGGTGGCTGATGGCCGCGACATGGGCACGGTAATCTTTCCACATGCGCAATTAAAAGTGTTCCTGACCGCAAGTGTGGAAGCGCGCGCGGATCGCCGCTATAAGCAATTGATCGGCAAAGGAATTTCTGCTAATATGGACGACCTCCTGATGGATTTGCGAGCGCGCGACGACCGGGATACGCACCGGGCCATCGCACCTCTCGTCCCCGCAGAGGGGGCGCATGTACTCGATACCTCGAACATGACGGTGGAAACCGCCGTAGAACAGGTGCTGGGATGGTATGCGGCCGCCGGGAGGTAGCGAGTAGTAAGGCTATGAAGCCATGCAAGGGTTTAAAGCCATGCAAGGCTTTCAAGCTATGTTGTAGAGCAGGAGCTGCGGCGTGCTCTGTCCGTGCGCAGCGTGTTTAACCCCTAACCCAGTTGAAGTCGCATGTTGCGAGCCTTACTGGATAACCTGGAATATTTAAATGGAAAGTTTCGCAGCCCTCTTCGAAGAGTCCCTGTCGCGTCAAGACATGCGCTCTGGCGAAGTGATCTCCGCTGAAGTCGTGCGTCTGGATCACAACTTCGTGATCGTCAACGCCGGCCTGAAATCGGAAGCTTTCATCCCCGTTGAAGAATTCAAGAATGACCAGGGCGAACTGGAAGTCAAAGTAGGCGACTTCGTTTCCGTGGCCATCGAATCGCTGGAAAATGGTTTCGGCGATACCATCCTGTCGCGCGACAAGGCCAAGCGCCTGGCATCGTGGCTGGCACTGGAAAAAGCCATGGAATCGGGCGAGATCGTCACCGGTACCGTGAATGGCAAAGTCAAGGGCGGCCTGACCGTTCTGACCAACGGCATCCGTGCCTTCCTGCCGGGTTCGCTGGTCGACACCCGTCCGGTCAAGGACACCACCCCGTTCGAAGGCAAGACCCTGGAATTCAAGGTCATCAAGCTGGACCGCAAGCGTAACAACGTCGTCCTGTCGCGCCGCGCCGTCATCGAAGCATCGATGGGCGAAGAGCGCCAGAAGCTGATGGAAACGCTGAAAGAAGGCACGGTCGTGACCGGCGTCGTGAAGAACATCACCGACTACGGCGCGTTCGTGGACCTGGGCGGCATCGACGGCCTGCTGCACATCACCGACCTGGCATGGCGCCGCGTGCGTCACCCGTCGGAAGTGCTGACGGTTGGCCAGGAAATCACCGCGAAAGTGCTGAAGTACGACCAGGAAAAGAACCGCGTTTCGCTGGGCGTGAAGCAGCTGGGCGACGATCCTTGGACCGGCCTGTCGCGTCGTTACCCGCAAGGCACCCGCCTGTTCGGTAAAGTCACGAACCTGACCGACTACGGCGCGTTCGTGGAAGTGGAACAGGGCATCGAAGGCCTGGTCCACGTGTCCGAAATGGACTGGACCAACAAGAACGTGGCCCCGAACAAGGTCGTGCAGCTGGGCGACGAAGTCGAAGTCATGGTTCTGGAGATCGACGAAGAGCGTCGCCGTATCTCGCTGGGCATGAAGCAGTGCAAGGCCAATCCTTGGGACGACTTCGGTGTCACCCACAAGAAGGGCGACAAAGTCCGTGGCGCGATCAAGTCGATCACCGACTTCGGCGTGTTCATCGGCCTGGCTGGCAACATCGACGGCCTGGTGCACCTGTCCGACCTGTCCTGGACCGAGTCCGGCGAAGAAGCCGTGCGCAAGTTCAAGAAGGGCGACGAACTGGAAGCCGTGGTTCTGGCGATCGACGTCGAGCGCGAGCGCGTCTCCCTGGGCGTGAAGCAGCTGGAAGGCGACCCGTTCAACAACTTCGCAGCCCTGAACGACAAGGGTTCGCTGGTAACCGGCACCGTGAAATCGGTGGAGCCGAAAGGCGCCGTGATCCAGCTGAACGAAGAAGTCGAAGGCTACCTGCGCGCTTCCGAAATCTCCCGCGACCGCGTGGAAGATGCCGGCACGCACCTGAAGGCTGGCGACAAGGTCGAAGCACTGGTCATCAACATCGACCGCAAGGCACGCAGCATCCAGCTGTCCATCAAGGCCAAGGACAATGCTGAAACCGCCGAGCAGATGCAGAAGATCGCTTCCGACAGCAACGCCGCATCGGGCACCACCAGCCTGGGCGCACTGCTGAAGGCCAAGTTCGATAACAAGAACTGAGCAAGAACTAAGCAAGAAGCAAGCAGTAAATAACCAACAGACTTTCTGGAACGCAGATGACCAAGTCCGAACTGATCAACCGCCTGGCTGAGCGTTATTCGCAGCTGGTGGCCAAGGATGCGGAGTATGCCGTGAAGACCATTCTCGACGCGATGACCGGTGCCTTGTCGGCCGGCCAGCGCATCGAGATCCGGGGCTTCGGCAGCTTTGCCCTGAACAGCCGGCCACCGCGCATCGGCCGCAATCCGAAGTCCGGCGACAAGGTGATGGTGCCCGAAAAACGGGTACCGCACTTCAAGCCGGGCAAGCAGTTGCGCGAGCGCGTGGACGCGATGGTCGGGCAACCGATCATCGAGGATTGAAGTCTCCGCTTACAGATGGTCGAAAAGGGGTGGGCGAAAGCCCGCCCTTTTTTTTTAGCCTGAAAAGTTGTAATGTCCGGCATGAGTGAAAAACGGGAACGCTAAAGCATGAAAATCATTTCCACGGTCGTTGGCATAGTGCTGTTTATCCTGTTCTTCGGCTTTGCCTTGAAAAACACCCACGAAGTCGACCTGCACCTGTTCCTCAACTACGAATTGCGCGGCCCCCTGGTGCTCGTGCTGCTGGCCTTCTTCGCGGCCGGCGCCGCCCTCGGCGTACTTGCACTGACACCCTCGATCGTCCGCCAGCGCCGCGAAGCGACGCGGCAAAAGACCATGATCCTCACGCTGCAAAGCGCCGCGCTGCAGGTCAACCGCGCGCCCGACAACGTCAACGCGCAGCAGTAACGCCGCCGCCGCCGCGGCCCCCACTTCAATAAGAACAAACACGCACACATGGAATTCGAACTCTGGTGGTTACTGGGCATCCCGGCCTTCTTCGGCCTGGGCTGGATTGCCGCGCGCGTCGACATCCGGCAACTGGTGTCGGAATCGCGCACGCTGCCGCGCGGCTATTTCAAGGGCTTGAACTACCTGCTGAACGACCAGCCGGACAAGGCGGTCGATTCCTTCATCGACATCGTCAAGCAGGACCCGGAATCGACCGAGCTGCATTTCGCGCTGGGCAACCTGTTCCGCCGCCGCGGCGAGACCGAGCGGGCGATCCGCATCCACCAGAACCTGCTGTCCCGCCCCGACCTGCCGGCCGACGAGCGCGCGCACGCGGAATATGAACTGGGCCAGGATTACCTGAAGGCCGGCCTGCTGGACCGCGCCGAGGAAACCTACACGCGCCTGCTCGATACGTCATACGCCGTGCAGGGCCGCCGCGCACTGCTGGAGATCTACCAGCGCGAGAAGGAATGGCAGCGCGCCATCGAGGCGGCGATCGCCCTGCAGGAAGCCGGTGCCGGTTCGCGCCAGAAGGAAATCGCGCAGTTCTACTGCGAGCTGGCCCAGGATGCGCTGGTGCACATGCATCCGGACGATGCGATGCCGCTGCTGGACAAGGCGCTGCACGCCGACCGCACCAGCGTTCGTGCCACCATCCTGTGCGGCGACGTGCACATGGCCAAGGGCGACGCGGAAGGCGCGCTGGCCATGTGGCGCCGCGTGGAACAGCAAAGCGTGCCGCACGTGGCGCTGGTGGCCCAGCGCATCATGGACGGCTACAGGAAAGTGGAAAGGGCGCCGGAGGGCCTGTCGCTCCTGAAGTCCTACCTGCAGCAGGCTTCGTCGATCGACCTGCTCGAAGTGGTGTTCAAGGCCGTGCTCGACCTGGAAGGCGTGGAAGCGGCGCGCAACCTGGTCGGCGACGAACTGCGCCGCACGCCCACCTTGCTGGGCCTCGACAAGTTCCTCGAGGCGCGCATGCTGGACGCCTCGCCGGCCGTGCTGGCCGAGCTGTCGCTGGTGCAGAACCTGGTGCACGGCTACACGCAGAAGCTGGCGCGCTACCAGTGCAGCCATTGCGGCTTCAAGGCGCGCCAGTTCTACTGGCATTGCCCGGGTTGCAGCCGCTGGGAAACCTACCCGCCGCGCCGCACCGAAGAATTGAATGTGATGAATTAATTTGTTGGGAGGGCATGAAGCAACCCAGCGGCAAATACAGGGGTCGGACCCGCCGGGTCCGACCCCGGCTTTTGCTCCTGGGGTGGCTCCAGCCGACCGACACTAAAGGACTTGATCTTGACCCTCACCCCCTACACCGCCCCCGCCCTCGACAAAGTCCGCCTCCTCGTGGTCGGCGACGTCATGCTCGACCGCTACTGGTTCGGCGAAGTCGCCCGCATCTCGCCGGAAGCCCCGGTGCCCATCGTGCGCGTTGAAAAGCGCGAAGCCCGGCTGGGCGGCGCGGCCAACGTGGCGCGCAACGCCGCGGCGCTGGGCGCGCACGCCGGCCTGCTGGGCGTCGTCGGCGCCGATGAAGCGGGTACCGAGGTCGAACGGCTGCTGGCCGGCGGCGGCATCCACAGCTACCTGAAGCGCGACGAGGCGATTTCCACGATCATCAAGCTGCGCGTGATCGGCCGCCAGCAGCAGATGCTGCGCATCGACTTCGAGGAGCCGCCCAGCGACGTGGTCCTGCGCGACAAGCTGCTGCAATACCGCGCACTGCTGCCGGACCACGACGTGATCGTGCTGTCCGACTACGCCAAGGGCAGCCTGGTCAACGTGACGGACATGATCATGGCCGCCCGCGCGGCGGACAAGATCGTGATGGTCGATCCGAAAGGCGACGATTTCACCCGCTACACGGGCGCCACGGTGCTGACCCCGAACAAGGGCGAGCTGAAACGCATCGTCGGCAGCTGGAACAGCGAGGAACAGCTGACGGACAAGGCGCAGAACCTGCGCGAGTCGCTGCTGCTGGAAGCGCTGCTGCTGACCCGCTCGGAAGAGGGCATGACGCTGTACACGAAGGACCAGCGCTTCCACATCCCGGCCGATGCGCGCGAAGTGTTCGACGTGTCCGGCGCGGGCGACACCGTGATCGCCACCATGGCCGCCATGCTGGGCGCCGGCGCCGGCTGGCAGGAAGCGGTGCAGACGGCGAACCGCGCCGGCGGCATCGTGGTCGGCAAGCTGGGCACCGCCACCGTCACGCGCGAAGAACTGTTCGGCGGCTGACGTGAGCGTCCGTCGTACCCGAGCGCTTATCGCGCCGGCGCGGCGCTTGTCCACGTTGGGCGGCGCCCGTCGCAACGCTCCCGCACGGGGCAGGCAACACGGCACAGTGATGGCATGACAGCTTCGTCATGCCTCTTGGAGACCACCGTATGAAACCGCACCTCGTCGTCATGGCGGCCATCGCCGCCGCTTCCGTCATTGCCATCGCCTCGCCCGCCAAGAGCCTGGGCGAGCCGTGGATCAAGGCGGGCGAAACACCCGGCCAGTACGAGATCGGCGTCGATGCCGAAGGCTACGGGCGCGGCGGCAATGCCAAGTTCTTGCGCCAGGTGAGCGGCGACGGCAATGGCTGGAGCACGCTGATGCAGCAGATCTCCCCGGTCGACTACCGCGGCAAGCGGGTGCGCTTCTCGGCGCAGGTGCGCACGCGCGACATTTCCAGGTGGAGCGGCCTGTGGATGCGCGTCGACAGCCCGGGCAAGCCCGGCGCGTCGTTCTACAACAGCCAGGACAAGCCGATCAGCGGCACCACCGGCTGGCAGCCGCGCAGCGTCACGCTGGATGTGCCGGAAGATGCCAGCGTGCTGGCCTTCGGCGTGATTGGCGCCGGCAAGGGCACCGTGTGGATCGACGACCTGAAGATCGAAGTCGTCGGCAAGGACGCGCCGGTCGACAGCATGGGCCCGGCCCAGAAATTGGCCACCAAACCTTCGCTGTAGATGCCGGCCCAGGTTCCGGACAGCGGCTGGCCCGGCGCGCAGGAAGCGCTGCGCCAACTCGCCGGCACGCCGCGCCAGGCTGCCGCCGGTGCGGTGCTGGCAGCCGCGCTGGCGGCGGCCGGCTGGGCGCTGCTGGCCGAAGCCTGGTTCGCGCTGTTCCTCGCATTGCTGGCCGCGGCGGCGGTCGTGACCGCCGGCATGGCGCTGTTGCGGCGCGTGCTGCCGCGCGGCGCCGGCTGGCTGTGGCCCTGGCTGTTCCTGCCGCCGGCGCTGCTGGCCAGCGCATGGGTTGCCGTGCACGCCTACCATGCCTGCGACGTGTCCGCGCCGTCGATCCTGGACGATACGCAGCTGTTCGGCTGCGCGCTGGCCTTTGGCGCGGCGATGTTCGGCGTGCCGCTGATGAACGCCCAGCGCCAGTCGCAGGCATTGCAGCTGGTGCACCTGCGCCAGGCCGCGCTGGCGGCCGAGCTGAAATCGCTGCAGGCCCAGGTCGAGCCGCACTTCCTGTTCAACACACTCGCCAATACCCGCTACCTGGCAAGGCATGCGCCGGACCAGGCGGTACGCATGCTCGATCACCTGATCGCCTACCTGCGCGCGGCGCTGCCCGACTTGCGCAGCGAAGCATCGACGCTCGGCCGCGAGTGCGAACTGGCCGAACACTACCTGGCGCTGATGGCGATCCGCTTCGGCGACCGCCTCGATGCGCAAGTCGATTGCCCGGCGGCCCTGCGCGCGGCCAGCCTGCCGCCGCTGATGCTGATGACCTTGGTGGAAAACGCCATCCGCCACGGCGTGGAACCGAAGCCGGGCAAGGTGCGCGTGCGGGTCTCGGCATCGGCGGGGCAGGGCATGCTGCGCATCGTGGTGGCCGACGATGGCGCGGGCCTGGGCGGCACGGTGCTGGGCAGCGGAGTCGGCTTGCGCAACCTGCGCGAACGCCTGGCCGCGCTGCATGGCGGCCGCGCCGGTTTCGAGCTGCGCACCGGCGGCGGCGGCTGGACCGAAGCCGAACTCGTGCTGCCGCTGCCTGCCGGAGTCCTGGCATGACGATACGCCCCCGTGTCCTGATCGCGGACGATGAACCGCTGCTGCGCAGCGCGCTGCGCGAACAGCTGCAGCAACTGTGGCCCGAGGCGGAACTGGTCGGCGAAGCGGCCGATGGCTATGAGGCGCTGCGGCTGGCCCGCGAGCTGGCGCCGGACCTGGCCTTTCTCGATATCCGCATGCCCGGCCTGTCCGGCCTGGAAGTGGCGCGCACCTTCGGTGGCCGCACCCACGTGGTGTTCGTCACGGCCTACGACGAACACGCCGTCGAAGCATTCGACCAGGGGGCGCTCGACTATGTGCTGAAACCGGTGGAGCCGGTGCGGCTGGCGCGCACGGTGGCGCGGGTGCGCGAGCGGATCGCGCATCCGCCACCGGACCTCGCCCAGCTGGCGCCGCGGCTGCAGCCGGCGGCCGCGCCCTCATGGATCCAGGCATCGGTCGGCCAGACCATCCACTTCATCGACCTGCACGACATCGTGTATTTCGCCGCCGAGGCGAAGTACACGCGCGTGGTCACCGACCGCCTCGAAGCGCACATCCGCACGCCGCTGAAGGAACTGGCCGACATGCTGGGCGAGGCCGGCTTCTGGCAGGTGCACCGCGGCTACGTGGTGGCCGTGCGCCGCATCGCCGCCGCGATGCGCGATGCCGATGGCGCCATGTGGCTGACCTTGCGCGACCACCCGGCGCGGCTGCCCGTCAGCCAGCGTTTCCAGGCGCGCTTCAGGGGCATGTAGCAGGGGCATGCAGCACGGGAATGCAGCAGGGGCATGTAGCAACGGGCATGCAGCAAGCCATCGCCGCGAAGTTCCGCGCATCGCCGCGCCCGCTGACCGGCAACAACGGCGCGCCGCATGGCCCTGTGCTTCGCACTCGAGTTCGCTAATCTGTGTCGGGACGCAGCCGCGTCCATCACCCATTTGGAGAACACCATGCTGAAGAAACTATTGCTCGCCATCGCCGCCATCGCCGCCACGATGGGCATCGCGTTTGCCCAGGTCGACGTCAACAAGGCCGACCAGGCCGCGCTCGATTCCGTCAAGGGCATCGGCCCGGCCAAGTCGAAAGCCATCCTGGACGAGCGGGCGAAGGGCGAATTCAAGGACTGGGCCGACTTCCAGCAGCGGGTCAAGGGCGTCGGCGACAAGAACGCGATGAAGCTGTCCGAAGCGGGCCTGCAGATCAACGGCAAATCGCGCGACGGCGCGCCCGTCAAGGTGGCCGAAGTGAAGAAATGACCTGGCGAAGAAACGCTGTCATGCATCAATGACCCGGGCCCGAGCCTGCCGCTTACGTTAGGCGTCCTGGCCTCGCCAATAGCGCCTGCAATTACCCCAAGGACGAACTGCTGGGGTCAGACCCGACGGGTCTGACCCCCGATTTTGCACTTGGGGTGGCGGGAACTGGTCCTTAACAGCTGACTGTTCCGATGCTCTTTCCGGTGCGAAGGTCAATCCCGATCCAGCAATCGTATCCCTTGTTCCTTCCTTCGGCAGTGTAGGTACACTGCACTCCCTGCTTTGCTCGTTGCCTGTCTCCTTCGTCTTGCGAGCAGGTGTAGCGCAAGTCGGGCCCGATGGAATCGAATATTTCTTTTGCCGGCTTCCCTTCGATGAGGATGGAGAGCTCCTTTCTGTCGGGGTAGGCGCTTCCCGATCGGACAGGATCAGCCCGGAGAAGATAGTGTAGCGGGCCTGAAGTGGCCGCCAAGATTCCAGGGGAGCAGCCTTTGCTAACGTAAAAATGGCTGCCCCAAGAAGGACAAGTCCCAATGGTTTCTTCATGTCAGATCCAGATGGTTACGTGAAAATGGTTGTCGTGATGGGTGCTTGCCAGCGTAAGCCTGGTCACTGCTCGCGAGGCATGCCGAGATCAACGAAAACGCCAGGAGCGCTGCATGTGCTCCCGATCTCACGAAAAGCCGCAAGCCTGGCTCGCTGAGCTGCAGATGGAAGCGGGAAGCTTGCATTGGCCGTCTGATTTCTCCTGCCCAAAGTCGGCATTGGCCGGCCACCACGGTGCATGTCGACAATCCGCGACAGCCGGCGGCATCGCCTGCCGAAACGCACGATACTTGCAGAAATTTATTTTCCTTATGTATATAATTATTGCTATCAGTTATTAGATTAACCCTTGTTCAGTAACCCGGTCACGATCCCATGCGCAAACCATTCGGCACTCTTACTGCGGCGCTGCTGCTGTCCACCACGCTCGCGTTGCCCGCCCAGGCCGCCAACGTGGCCATGGGCTGGAGCTGGTACTACACGCCCACGCTGGCCGACAACCTCACGGCACGCGGCAACCAGGTCAGCGTGCTGCAGGACTACGACGCCGCCACGCTGTCCGCGTTCGACGTGTTCATCCTGGATGGCACCGCGCGCGCCAACGCGGCCGAACTCGACGCCTTCGTGTACCAGGGCGGCACGTTGATCCTGCAGCCGCTGTCCATGCGCTACGCGGGCATCACGCCGGGCCTGTCCGTCGCCGGCGGCTACCACCACATGGCCCATGCCGAAAGCCAGCCCGGCATCGAGGTGCTGGCCGACTACGACTGGCTGCTGGAAGGGGTTACCTTGCCGGCTGCCGGCAGCGCAACGGTCGGCCGCGAAGTCGGTACCGCGTTCGCCGAAGGGGCAACCCAGGTGCTGGAATGGGAAGACGGCGCCGCCTTGCTGGGCTACCGCCAGTATGGCGCCGGCACCGTGATCGGGTTCAACGTGAACCTCGTCACCGAGGATGCCAGCCCGCTCGATGCCGAATGGTCGAACCGCATCGTCTACAACGCCATCGATGCGGCCGCCGTCAGCGCCGTGCCGGAACCGGCCACGCATGCGATGCTGGGCGCCGGCCTGCTGGCCCTGGCGGCATGGCGCCGCCGCGCACGCGACAAGCAGCAAGAAGAGATAAGTAAATAAATTAGTTTATTTATCCGCGCAGCGGGAGTATAGTCGGGTCATCCCTTTCCAAGGAGACCGCCATGACTGCCGCTGCCATTTCCTCCGCATGCTCGGCCTTGCTGGCCGACGCCCAATGCCATGGGCCGCTGTACGGCCCGGGCTTTTCCAACCACTTGCCGATGGCGCTGATCGCGCTGGACCGGATGGGCGCGCCGCCCGCCGTGCTGGAGCGCTTCGCTACTGGCCACCGCCCCCGGCTGCAGCCTGCCGGCGAGGCCGAACCGGTCGGCGATCCGCTTGCCTTGCTGGGGCGGCACGCGAACTACGCCGGGCTGGTGCGGTTCTTTACCGCCGCCGTCGCGGCCGATGGCGAAGAGGCCGTACTGCGCCACTGGCTGCCGGTGCTGATGCCGGGGCTGGCCGCGGCCGGCTTCCACGCGATGATCCGGCTGGCCTATGCGCTGGACGCAGGGGACCGCGGCGAACTGTGCGCCGCGCTCGCCTTCTGGGTGCTGGCCTGGAAGCCCGTGCCGGTACCGGCCGGCCGCCACGATGAACCGCTCGAAGCGATCGCGGCGCGCATCGTCAAGGCGACCGGCGACGGCGGCGGGGCAGGGCCGACCATCGGCTCGCGCATGGCCGCCGTGGAGCGGAATCCGGCGCTGGCCGACGCGCAGCCGGCGGCGCTGGCGCTGCGCGACGTGGCCGCGTTCGCGCTGGGCGCCTTCCATGCCAGTCCGGATTTCATGCTGCTGCACACCGTCACCGCATGCCATGCCTTTCGGACCGTCGTACGCCATGTGGAAGACCGGGAAGGCGCGCTGCGCCAGTTGTGGCAGGCCGTGCTGGTGGCATGGCTGGCGGCGCAGCGCGAAGGCCGCCGAGCGCAGCCCACGCGGGCCGGCTGGGAGGAAATCGAAGCGTGCGCGATCCAGTCGACGGACGACCACGTGATCAAGCTGTGCCACACGGCGCGCGTCGAATTCGAAGAATACGGCGATGCCCGCTACGTGGAGATCGCCGCCCGCGCCGTGGAACCCTGGTGAAACCAGAGGAGGACTAGACGGCCAGCGGCAGGTTGGCCAGGAAGGCGTGGATCTGCGACACCACCTGCGCGCCTTCGCCGACGCCCGCCGCCACGCGCTTGGTGGAGCCGGCGCGCACGTCGCCGATGGCGAACACGCCTGGCACGCTGGTTTCCAGCGGGGCCCGCTGCGGCTGGTCCTTCGGGTAGATGCCCTGTTCGAAATTGGCGCGGCACTGGGCCTTCGTCACGTCGTGGCCGGTGCGGATGAAGCCTTGCGGATCGACATCCACGCCGCAATCGCCCAGCCAGTCCGTGTTCGGGTCGGCGCCGATGAACAGGAACACGCGGCACACGGTCGAATCGTGCTCTTCGCCGGTGCGGTTGTTGCGCAGCCGGACGCCTTTCAGGCCGTCATCGTCGCCTTCCAGGTCAACGATTTCCGTGTGCGCATGCAGTTCGATATTGCCCGTGGCGTGGATCCGCTCGATCAGGTAAGTCGACATCGTTGCCTTCAGGCCGTCGCCGCGGATCACCATGTGCACCCGCTTGGCGTGGCCGGACAGGAACACGGCCGCCTGGCCCGCCGAATTGCCGCCGCCGACCAGGATCACTTCCTCGCTCTGGCACAGGTTGGCCTCGATGCGCGACGCCCAGTAGTAGATGCCGCGGCCTTCGAACTGGGCGATATTGTCCAGCGCCGGGCGGCGGTAGCGCGCGCCGCACGACAGTACCACGGTGCGGCCCTTGATCCGCTTGCCCTCGGCAAGCTGCACCTCGAGCGGGTAGGTGTCGCACACCAGGCGTGTGGCGGGCGCCGGGATGGCCAACTCCACGCCGAATTTCTGCGCCTGCACGAAGGCGCGGCCGGCCAGCGCACCGCCCGAAATCCCGGTGGGGAAGCCCAGGTAATTCTCGATACGGGCACTGGCCGCCGCCTGGCCGCCGTACGCGCGCTGTTCCAGCGCCAGCACCGACAGGCCTTCGGAGCCGGCATACACGGACGTCGCCAGGCCGGCCGGGCCGGCGCCGACCACGATCACGTCCCACACCTTGTCCTCGTCCAGTTCCGGCAGCAGGCCCAGGCAGCGGCCCATGTCCGCATTGCTCGGGTTCTTCTTCACGCTGCCGTCCGGGCACACCACCAGCGGCCAGTCGTCCGGCCCCGGCTGGTAGTACTCGCACAGGCTGCGCGCCTGTTCGTCTTCCTTCGGGTCGAGCACCGTATGCGGATACGCATTACTGGACAGGAAGCTGCGCAGCTGGTGCAGCCGTCCATGGCCGGCGGGCGCCACCAGCACGGGGCCGCCCGAATTCGCTTCCAGCAAGCCCACGCGGCGCAGGATCAGCGCCCGCACGATGCGCTCGCCCAGCTCTGCCTCGGCGATCACCAGCGCGCGCAGGCTTTCCGGCGGGATCACCAGCGCTTCCACGTCGCCCACGGCGAACGCGTTGACGAGGGTGGGGCGCCCGGCCAGTTGCGACACCTCGCCGGTGAATTCGCCGCGGCCGTGTTCCGTGATGGGCCATGAATTGCCCAGGCCATCGTAGCGGCTGATGGCGATGTGGCCGGCCAGCGTGACGATCAGCCCGAAGGTGGTGTGCCCCGCTTCCAGGATGCGCACGCCGTTCCCGTAGGTGCGCACGGTGCCGAAGCGCTGCAGCTTCTTGATCTCCGCCTCGGACAGCACGGGGAACATCTGGTAGCGCCGCGACTCGAGGTTTTGCGACACGGGCGGTACCGCGTCGTGGCGGCTCGCTTCGGGCACGAACTGGGTCGGGGTCAGCTGCATGTTCGCCATGGCGGTTTCCTGCGTGATGTTGATGATGATGGTGAGGGTCGACTGGGGTGACTGTGCCGCACTGCGGTGGCTGGCCGCCAGTGTAGCCGATCACCGGCCGCCAAAGTGCCGCCGGCGCCCCCGGTATCCCGTTCGGCAGATGTCGCGCCCCGCCCACACGGTGGCCGCGCACCGAATAAACTCTTTGCATGTCGAAATGTAAACGGTTACATTCTTGCAAGCGAACCCGGCCTTGCAACCTTGCACGGCCGCTTTTTTTCCTGGCGATGTAACCGCTTACATCAGGCAAGAGAGGAGACCCGACGGCAATGGCGGTGACGATCAAGGACGTGGCGCAGGCGGCAAACGTGTCGGTGGCATCCGTGTCGCGCGTCCTCAACGGCCATGCCACGGTCACCGAGGAAACCCGCGCGCACATCCTGGCCATCATGAAGCAGTTGCGCTACGTGCCGCACGTGGGCGCGCGCAGCCTGTCCACCAGTCTCACCAACACCGTCGGCGTGCTGCTGCCGGACCTGTACGGCGAGTATTTTTCCGAGATGATCCGCGGCATCGATGGCGCGGCGCGCCGCCGCGGCCTGCACCTGCTGGTGGCCAGCCTGCATGGCGGCGCGGACGAAGCGGCGACGGCGCTGCGCACGATGCGCGGCCGCGTCGATGGCCTGCTGGTGATGTCGCCGCATGCCGATGCCGCCTTCCTGTCCGACAACCTGCCCGAGCACCTGCCGATCGTGCTGCTCAACAGCTGCGCCGGCGGCGGCGCCTATGCCTCCGTCTCGATCGACAACTACAGCGCGGCCTACGCGATGGTCGAGCACCTGGCCGCCAGCGGCCACCGCAGCATCGGCTTCATCACCGGCCCAGCCGGCAATTTCGAGGCGCAGGAACGGCTGCGCGGCTACCGCGCCGCGCTGGCCGCCCTGTTGCCGGGCGCGCGCGAAGAACTCCACGAAGGCGACTTCAGCGAGGAAGCCGGCGCCCGCGTCGGCGCCGCGCTGGCCCGCAGGATCGGAGCAAGGACAGGAGCAAGGAAAGAAGCAAATCAGCGCCGCCCGCACGCGCTGTTCGCCGCCAACGACATGATGGCGATCGGCGCCCAGCTGGCGCTGCAGGCCGCCGGCGTTGACGTGCCGGGCGATATCGCGCTGGCCGGCTTCGACGACATTCCCGTGGCCCGCTACGTGACCCCGGCGCTGACGACCGTGCGCGTGCCGATCGCTGGCATGGGCGAGCAGGCGCTGGACCGGCTGGCCGGCCTGGTTGCCGGCGAGGCCGGCGGCGGCGCGCAAACCCTGGAGGCGCAACTCGTGGTGCGGGCCTCCAGCGGCCATACCGGCCGCGCTGCATCGCACAGGATTCCCATAAAAGGAGACTGACCATGAAGAGCACTTCCTGCCACCCGCTGCGCCTGTCCGTGATGGCCGGCGCGCTGGCCTCGGCCCTGCTGGCGGCAGTGCCCGCGTCGGCGCAGCTGTCCACCGCCACCTTGCGCGGCCAGGTCACGGCGGCCGGCGCGGCAAGCCCCGCGGGCACGCCCGTGACGGCGACCAACGAGGCCAACGGCTACACCTACCGCACCACCACGCGGGGCGACGGCGGCTACGTGCTGACCGGCCTGGCGCCCGGTTCGTACCGGATCCAGGTCGGCGGCCAGGTCACCGAAACGGTCACGCTGGCGGTCGGCCAGACCAGCACGCTGGACTTGAACACGGCCGCGGCCAGCGGCGACCAGCCGCAGCGCATCGTCATCACCGGCTCGGCCGCGCGGCGCGACGTGGCCACCTCCGAGGTCGGCACCTCGGTCTCGCGCGAGCAGATCGAGCGGCTGCCGCAGGTGACCCGCAACTTCCTGTCGTTCGCCGACCTGGCACCGGGCGTTCGCTTCGACGTCGACCAGTCCGGCAACGTGACGCTGCGCAGCGGCGCGCAGAACCAGGACAACGTCAACGTGTTCATCGATGGCGTCAGCCAGAAGAACAACATCCTGCGCGGCGGCGTGTCGGGGCTCGATTCGAGCCGCGGCAATCCGTTCCCGCAATCGGCCATCGCCGAATACAAGGTGATCTCGCAGAACTACAAGGCCGAGTTCGACCAGGTCTCCAGCGCGGCCATCACCGCCGTCACCAAGTCCGGCACCAACGAGCTGCATGGCGACATCTTCTGGGACCACACCGGCACCAACGTCACGGCGATGGACCCGTTCCAGAAGAAGGCCGAGGCGCAGGGCATCGGCCGGCCCGATTCCAAGCAGGACCAGTTCGGCATGACGCTGGGCGGCCCGATCAGGAAGGATGTCGCGCACTTCTTCCTGGCCTATGAAGGCAAGAAGATCGACGATCCGCGCCAGATCCTGCTGCAGAACCGCAACCTGCTGCCGGATGCCGGCGTGGTGCCGTCGCTCGTGGCGCAGCAGGGCGCCACCACGTCGAAGTTCGACGAAGACTTGTTCCTCGGCAAAGTGAATGCGCGCATCTCGGATGAACACGAGCTGGAAGCGACCTTGCGGGTGCGCCGCGAAACCGACCTGGTCCCGGAAGACAAGCTGCTCAGCCTGCCCGGCAACGAGGTGGCGCGGGACAACGACGAAGACCGCTTCGACGTCAAGCACACCTGGACCACCGACAACTTCGTCAACGAAGCGCGCATCGGCTACGAAAAGTACACGTGGAATCCCCATTCGACGGCCACCGAGCCGTACATCAAGTACCTGGTCTCGCCGACCAACACGCGCGACAACGTGGTCAGCGTGGCGATCGCCGGCGGCTCGCCGAACGCCCAGTTCCGCGAACAGAAAGGCTTGCTGCTGCAGGATGACTTCACCTTCACGGCCCTCGACCGCCACACGCTCAAGGGTGGCTTCAAGGTCAAGCGGATGGAGTACGACCTGTCCGGCACGGCGCGCGCCATCGACATGTTCGAGCAGCTGATCGACAACCGCACCGGCGTGCCGACCGTGACGAAGACCGACCTGGCCATCGCGCCGATCGGCGTGAACTTCAAGAACACCCAATACGGCATCTACCTGCAGGACGACTGGCAGGCCACGCCGAAGCTGGAACTGAACCTGGGCCTGCGCTACGACTACGAGAACAACATGCTGAACGATGGTTACGCCACGCCGGCGGACCGGGTGGCGATCTTCGGCCGGCAGGACCCCCGCACCGGCGCGCCGGCCGGGCAGACCTACGCGCAATCGCTGGCCAAGGGCGGCGTGAACATCGCCGACTACATCAGCAACGGCAGCAGCCGCAAGGCGTTCAAGGATGCCTGGCAGCCGCGCCTGGGCTTTTCGTTCGACATCAAGGGCGACCGCAGTTCCGTGCTCTTCGGCGGCTGGGGCCGCGCCTACGACCGCGCGGTGGCCAACTACGCACTGGACGAATTGCAGAAGAACGCCCAGCGCAACGGCGAGATCTGGATGATCCGCAACGACCACAAGGCGCCGTATACCGACCAGTTCAGCTTCGGCCTGCGCCAGGCCCTCGGCATCTGGAACGGCGAGGCGGGCTACACCAATTCACGCAGCCGCAACCAGTTCAACTGGTTCGGCGGCAATCGCGACCCGCAGGGCGGCTGGCGCGACCAGAGTCCGATCGATCCGCTGTGGGGCTCGGTCGACCCGTACGGCACGCTGGTCCTGGGCGACTTCATCAGCCAGGCGCGCACCGAGACCGTGTACTTCAAGCTGGACAAGCCGTATTCGCGCGCCTCGCGCTGGAGCCTGTCCGCCACCTACACGTACAGCGATGCGCAGACCACCAACAAGGAGTGGAAGAACGACATCTTCAACTGGACCTACGGCCGCTACCCGGGCCAGTGGAATCCTTCCGCGGACGTGGAAAAGCACCGCCTCGTCGTGGCCGGCACGTCCGGCGACCTGCTGCCGTGGGGCCTGCTGCTGTCGGGGAAGGCGACCTTCGGTTCCGGCCTGCCGTTCCGCATGACCGATTGCCACCTGGGTGCCACGCAATGCGTGTCGATCCAGGGCGAGAGCGACAACTTCAAGCAGGTCGATGTCGGCCTCGCCAAGGACATCGCCTTCCGCTTCGGCGCGCTGACCCTGCGGGCCGACGTGATCAACCTGTTCAACAGCATCAACTATGGCGGCTACGACGGCTGGGTGGGCCAGCCCGGCTCGGCCAACCGCTATGGCGGCGACAACCCGAACGTGGGCCTGGCCAATGCGATGGGCGGGCCGATGCGCACGCTGAAGCTGTCGGCGCGCTACGCGTTTTGAGGAGGGACCATGCGCCGCTCATTCGCCGCGCTGGCGCTGGCCAGCGTGCTGGCCGCGCCGGCCAGCGCCGTCAATGCCTTGCCGCCGCTGTTCGACGACCTGCAGGAACGCACCTTCCGCTACTTCTGGGAGACGGCCAATCCGGCCAACGGCCTGGTGCCGGACCGGCATCCCACGCCGTCGTTTTCCAGCGTGGCGGCGGTCGGCTTCGGCCTGACGGCGTATCCGATCGGTGTCGAACGGGGTTATATCACGCGGGCCCAGGCGCGCGAGCGCACGCTGGCCACGCTGCGCTTCTTCCGCGACGCGCCGCAGGGCGATGCGAAGACGGGCATGACCGGCCACAAGGGTTTCTTCTACCACTTCCTGGACATGAAGACGGGCCAGCGCTACGGCAACGTGGAACTGTCGACGATCGACACGGCGCTGTTCCTGGCGGGCGCGCTGTTCGCGCAATCGTACTTCGACCGTGAAGAGCCGGACGAAGTGGCGATCCGCCGCCTGGCCGCCGAGATCTATGCGCGGGTCGACTGGCAGTGGGCCGCGGCCAACAAGCCGGCCGTGTCGCTGGGCTGGCGGCCGGAGAACGGCTTCATCCAGTACGACTGGAAAGGCTACAACGAGGCGATGCTGCTGTACGTGCTGGCGCTGGGCTCGCCCAATCCGGCCCATGCGCTGGGGCCGGACGCATGGAAGGCGTGGACCAGCACATATGAGCGCAGCTGGGCCGCGCCCCCGTATGGCGCCGAACCCCGGCCGCACCTGACGTTCCCGTCGCTGTTCGTGCACCAGTACAGCCATGTGTGGATCGACTTCCGCGGCATCCGCGACGACTACATGCGCAAGGTGAATGAACGATACAAGGGCTTCGACTACTTCGAGAACAGCCGCCGCGCCACCTACGCGCAGCGCGACTACGCGATCGCCAATCCGCTGAAGTGCAAGGGCTATGGCGCCGACGTGTGGGGCCTGACGGCCAGCGACGGCCCGGTCGACCAGACCTTCGCGTGGCAGGGGCAGCGGATCCCGTTCCGCAGCTATGCGGCGCGCGGCATGGGCGGCCTGGAACATTACGACGACTGCACGCTGGCGCCGACCGCCGTGGCGGGCGCGTTGCCGTTCGCGCCGGAGATCACGATTCCCGCCGTGGTGGCCATGAAGGAGCGCTACGGCGACTTCATCTACGGGCGCTACGGCTTCCTCGACGCGTTCAATCCCAGCTTCGAGTTCAAGGCAAGGCTCCAGCACGGCAAGGTGGTGCCGGGCAAGGGCTGGGTGGCCGGCGATTACCTCGGCATCGACCAGGGCCCGATCCTGGCCATGACGGAAAACCACCGCAACGATTTCGTCTGGCGCGTGATGCGCACCAATCCCGCCATCCGCACGGGCCTGGTCCGTGCCGGCTTCACCGGCGGGTGGCTGGACAAGTGAAGGAAGGGCGCCGAACCGCGATGCGCGGCCTGCTCGCCGCCGGCCTTGCCGCCGGCCTGCCGGCCTGCACGCGCACGGCCGACGATGGCGCCACCGTGCTGAAGTTCTGGGCCATGGGGCGCGAGGGCGAAGTCGTCACCGCGCTGATCCCCGAGTTCGAGCGCTTGTACCCTGGCGTGAAGGTCGACGTGCAGCAACTGCCGTGGACCGCCGCGCATGAAAAACTGCTGACGGCGTTCGCCGGCGAGGCGATGCCGGACCTGTTCCAGCTCGGTAATACGTGGGTGGCCGAACTGGCGGCGCTGAAGGCGATCGAGCCGCTCGATGCGCGGGTGGCGGCATCGGCCACGCTGGACCCGAAAGATTATTTCGCCGGCATCTGGCAGACCAACGTGATCGATGGCCGGCTGTACGGCGTGCCCTGGTATGTCGACACGCGGGTGATGTTCTACAACCGCGAGCTGCTGGCGCGCGCCGGCCACGCCCGCATGCCGGCCACGTGGGAAGGCTGGATGGCGGCGATGCGCGCCGTGAAGAAGATCGTCGGGCCGGACAAGTACGTGATCCTGCTGCCGCACGAGGAATTCGCGCCACTGCTGGTGCTGGCCCTGCAGCAGCCGGAAGAACTGCTGCGCGACGGCGGCCGCTACGGCAACTTCCGCAGCGCCTCGTTCCGGCGCGCGCTGCAACTGTATGCGGACATGTACCGCGAGGGGCTGGCACCGAAGGAGCGGGTGTCGAACATCTACCACGAGTTCAGCACCGAATACGTGTCGTTCTACATTTCCGGACCGTGGAACATCGGCGAGTTCCGCCGCCGCGTGGCGCCGGACCGGCAGCATACCTGGGCCACGGCGCTGATGCCCGGTCCGCACGGCCCCGCCGCCTCGCTGGCCGGCGGTTCCAGCCTGGCGGTGGCCAGCAGTTCGCGGCACAAGCAGGCGGCCTGGCAACTGGTCGAATACCTGTCGCAGGTGGACACCGCGGCGAAGTTCAATGCGCTGACCGGCAACCTGCCGCCGCGCCGCGCCAACTGGAGCGATGCGCGCCTCGCCGGCGATCCCCCGGCACAGGCATTTCGCCTGCAGCTGGAAAATGTGCGGCCCGAACCGCGCGTGCCGGAATGGGAAAGCATCCTGGCCGAACTGCGCGTGATGGGCGAGCGGGTGGCGCATGGCGATATCGGCGTCGACGCCGCCGCCGTGGCGCTCGATGCCAGGACCGACCGCATCCTGGAGAAACGGCGCTGGATGCTGGACCGGGAGGCGCGGCGATGAAGGTTCAACGGGCGGCATGGTGCTTCGTGGCGCCGGCGCTGCTGGCGATCGGCGTGTTCTTCTTCCTGCCGGTGGCCGCCGCGCTGGCGATGAGCCTGACCGATTTCGACATCTACGCGCTGGCCGACATCGGCAACCTGCGCTTCGTGGGCCTGCGCAACTACATCGAACTGCTGCAAACGCCGCTGTTCTGGCGCGCGCTGGGCAATACCTTCTACTTTGTGATCGTCGGCGTGCCACTGTCGATCGCCGCATCGCTGGGCGCGGCACTGTTGCTGAACTCGCGCGTCACCATGCTGAAAGGCCTGTTCCGCACCGTGTATTTCGCGCCGGTGGTGACGTCCCTGGTGGCTGTCGCCGTCATCTGGCGCTACGTGCTTCACACCCGCTACGGCATGCTGAACTACGCGCTGTCGTGGTTCGGCCTCGAGCCTGTCGACTGGCTGGGCGACCCGGACTGGGCGATGCCGGCCATCATCCTGTTCGCGGTCTGGAAGAACTTCGGCTACAACATGATCATCCTGCTGGCCGGCCTGCAGAGCATTCCGCACGACCTGTACGAGGCGGCCGACCTGGATGGCGCCGGCGCGTGGGCGAAATTCCGCTGGGTGACCTGGCCGATGCTGGGCCCCACGCTGCTGATGGTCAGCATCCTGTCGATGTCGGGCTACTTCCAGCTGTTCGCCGAGCCCTACGTGATGACCCAGGGCGGCCCCGTGCAAAGCACCGTCAGCGTGCTGTACTTCATGTACGAGCAGGGCTTCAAGTGGTGGAACCTGGGAGTCGCGTCGGCGGTGGCCTTCGTGCTGTTCGCGATCATGTTCACGATCACGCTGCTGCAGCTGCGCGTGGCCAGGGGGCTCGACGCATGAAGAAGCTCATGCTCAATGGCGCGATGAAGGGCGCGATGAATGTCGCGATGGTGCTGGCCGGCCTGCTGGCCGTGTTCCCGCTGGTATGGATGGTGTCGGTGTCGCTGATGCGGCCCGGCGAGGCCAGCGCCTTCCCGCCGCCGCTGCTGCCGGCCGAGGCCACGCTGGCCAACTACCGGGAATTGTTCGCCCATGCCGGCATCGGGCGCTACCTGTTCAACAGCCTGCTGCTGTCCACCGGCGCGACGCTGCTGTCGCTGATGTTCAACGTCAGCGCCGGCTATGCGTTCGCCAAGCTGCGCTTCGCGGGGCGCGAACGCATCTTCCGCACGCTGCTCGGCGCCCTGGTGATTCCCGCCCAGGTGGCGATGCTGCCGCTGTTCCTGCTGCTGAAACAGCTGGGCCTCGTCAACACCTATGGCGCCGTACTGGTGCCGGCGCTGGCTTCCGTGTTCGGCATCTTCCTGGTGCGGCAGTACGCGCTGTCGATTCCTGATGCGTTGCTGGAAGCGGCGCGCATGGACGGGGCGGGGGAGTGGCGCATCTTCCGGGCGATCGTGCTGCCGCTGCTGACGCCGATCCTCGTCACGCTGGCGATCTTCACCTTCCTCGGCACGTGGAACGACTTCATGTGGCCGCTGATCGTGTTGACCGACAAGGACCTGTACACGCTGCCGGTGGCGCTGGCCGCGCTGTCGCGCGAGCACGTGCAGGACAATGAACTGATGATGGCCGGTTCCGTGCTGACCATCGCGCCGGTGCTGCTGCTGTTCCTGGGCTTGCAGCGCTACTACATCCAGGGCTTGCTGGTGGGGAGCGTGAAGGGATGAAGACGTGGATCGGGGCTAGGGCGATGGCAACCACGCTGGCATTCATGTTGACAAGCGTGCTGGCAAGCGTGCCGGTAACCGTGCTGGCGGCCGAGCCGGCGAGCGCACGGCAGCTGCTGGACGATTTCGAGACCCTGGCGCCATGGCAGGCGCAGGCCTCCGATGGCGTGCTGGCGGAAGCGGCTCCGGTTCCCGGTTTCCGGGGCCGGGCGCTGCGGCTCGACTTCGACTTCGGGGGCAAGGGCGGCTACGCCTTCGCTCGCCGCGCGTTGCCGCTGGACCTGCCGGACAATTACGAGATCTCGTTCATGATGAAGGGGGCCGCGCCATCGAATCATGTCGAGTTCAAGCTGACCGACGCTTCCGGCGACAACGTGTGGTGGTACCGGATGCCCGACCACGTGTTCCCGAATGACTGGACGCTGGTGCGGTTCAAGAAGCGGCAGGTGGCCTTCGCCTGGGGGCCGGCGAAGGATCGCGCCCTGCGCCGGGCCGACCGGATCGAGTTCGTCGTCAGCGCCGGCAATGGCGGCAAGGGATCGGTCTTCATCGACGAGCTGGCGCTGCGGCCCCTGCCGCCACCGCCGGCGGCATGGCCGCCATTGCACGCGGAAGCCAGCGCCGCCACGGCGCCGGCCGGGCTGGCGGTGGACGGCAGGCGCGACACCGCATGGCTGGCCGGCGGCGGGCGGCAGCAATGGACGCTGGACCTGGGCGCGGTGCGCGAGTTCGGCGGCCTGGTGCTGCACTGGCTGCCGGGCCGGCATGCCCGCCGCTACGACGTCGCGCTGTCGGTGGATGGGCAGGCCTGGCAGGCCGCCAGGAGCGTGCGCGACGGGAACGGCGGCAGCGATGCGCTGCTGCTGACGGAATCGGAAGCACGCTACGTCCGCCTGCTGGTGCACGACGGCCCGTCGGAAAGCTACGGCCTGGCCGAAGTGGAGCTGAAGGACCTGGCCTTCGGCGCCACGCCGAACGCTTTCATCGATGCGCTGGCGGCGGCCGCGCCAAAGGGGCACTATCCACGGGGCTTTTCCGGCCAGCAGCCTTACTGGACGCTGGTGGGCGTCGATGGCGGCGCGCGCCACAGCGCCCTGCTGGGCGAGGATGGCGCGATCGAACCGGCACGGGGCGGCCCGTCGCTGGAGCCGTTCGTGCTGGCCGACGGTACCTTGCACGGCTGGGCCGACGCCGAGGTGACCCAGTCGCTGCGGGACGGTTACCTGCCGATCCCGTCGGTGCACTGGCGCACGGCCGGGTGGACCCTGACGACGACCGCGGCGGCGGCCGGCACACCCGAGGCGTCGCGGCTGCTGGCCCGCTACGAGTTGCGCAACCTGAAGGACGTGCCGCAAGTGCTGGAACTGGTGCTGGCCGCGCGGCCGTTCCAGGTCAACGCGCCGCGCCAGTTCCTCAACACGCCCGGCGGCGTCGGGCCGATCCGCGCCATCGGGTGGGATGGCAGCGCGCTGGCGGCCGGCGCCACGCGCTTCATCCCGCTGCGCGCGCCGGATGCGGTGCAGCTGTCCTCGTTCGATGGCGGCCTGCTGCCGCATGAAGGCCAGCGCGATGGTGGCGCCAGCCCCCGCGCCGTGAACGACGACACCGGCATGGCTTCCGGCACGCTGCGCTGGACGGTGCGGCTGCCGGCGCGGGGCAGTGCCGTGGTCGGCATGGTGGTACCGCTGGCGGGGCCGGCGGAACCGGTGGCCGGCGACATCGCCTGGCTGGACCGCGAGCTGGCGCAGGTGGCCGATGGCTGGCGCGCGCGCCTGAACCAGGTCGAACTGCGGGTGCCGCCGGCCGGGCAGCACATGGCCGACACGCTGCGCTCGTCGCTGGCGCATATCCTGATGACGCGCGACGGCGCGGCGATCCAGCCGGGCACGCGTTCCTACCTGCGCTCGTGGATCCGCGACGGTGCCATGATGTCCGAGGCGCTGCTGCGCATGGGCCTGCCGGAGATCGCCGCGGACTACCTGCGCTGGTATGCGCCGTACCAGTTCGACAATGGCAAGGTGCCATGCTGCGTCGACCGGCGCGGCGCCGACCCGGTGCCGGAGAACGACAGCGATGGCGAGCTGATCTTCCTGGCCGCGGAGCTGTACCGCTACACGCGCGACAAGGAGGCGCTGCGGGCCATCTGGCCGCGCGTCGACGCCGCCGCGCGCTACATGGAAACGCTGCGCCAGTCGGAGCGGGGCGCCGCGCAGCGTGGCACGCCGCTGTATGGCCTGATGCCGGCCTCGATCAGCCACGAAGGCTACGCGGAAAAACCGATGCATTCGTACTGGGACGATTTCTGGGCGCTGCGCGGCTACAAGGATGCGGTCGCGATCGCCGAAGCGCTGGGCCGGCGCGGCGACGCGCGCCGGCTGGCACGGCAGCGCGACGAGTTCCGCCGCGACCTGTATGCCTCGCTGGCCGCCGCCACGCGAGAGCACGGTATCGACTACCTGCCCGGCGCGGCCGAGCTGGGAGACTTCGATCCCACCTCGACGACGATCGGGTTGACCCCCGGCGGCGAACAGCGGCACCTGCCGCGCGGCCTGCTGGAAAACACCTACCGCAAGTATTGGGATTTCTTTACCGTGCGGCGTGCCGGCGGCAAACCATGGGAAGACTACACGCCATACGAACTGCGCAACGTCAGCGCCTTCATCCGGCTGGGCTGGCGCGACAGGGCCCATGAACTGCTCGACTACTTCTATGCCGACCAGCGCCCGCGCGCGTGGAACGGCTGGGCCGAAGTGGTGGGCCGCGAACCGCGCAAGCCGCGCTTCCTGGGCGACATGCCGCACGGCTGGATCTCGTCCGACTTCATGCGCGCCGCGCTCGATGCGTTCGCCTACGAGCGCGAACCGGAACATGCACTGCTGCTGGCCGAGGGCATCCCGCCAGCGTGGCTCGATGGCGACGGCATCGCGATCCGCGGGCTGCGCACGCCGTACGGTCCGCTCAGCTACAGCCTGCGCCGCGCCGGCGGGCAACTGCTGTTGGAGGTGGAAGCCGGCCTGGCCATGCCGCCCGGCGGCATCGTGCTGCGCTGGCCGCAGGCCGGCCCGCCCGGCGTGGCGCGGCTGGACGGCCGGTCCGTGCCGCTGACCGATGGCGCCGTCACGATCCGCCGGCTGCCGGCCACGCTGGCCATCGACCTGGCGCCGGCGGCGCATCGGCCATGACCGGCACCACGAACACGCCACGGAACGACCTGATGGATAACCGAATGAACATCCCGATGAACCTCCCCACGAGTAACCGGATCGACACACCAATGAGCAACCTGATCGACAACCCAATGAGAAGCCCGGCGAGCAAGCCCGTCCGGTTCCCCGCCGAGCCGGGCGTCGGCCTCCGTGGCGACATGATAAGGTCGCAACCGTGCGCGAACATCGCCGCCACCATGGCGCCTGCCTGAACGACGAAAAGCGAGAACACGATGGCCATCACCGCCCCTGCCGGATCCCTGACCGGCACCCACCTGGATGCGGCGCACCTGCCGCCAAACGCCCGTCTGTTGTCGAATGGCCGGCTGACCACGCTGATCACCGAATCCGGCAGCGGTTTCACGCGTGCCGGCGACATCGCGCTGACACGCTGGAACGGCGACCGCGTCACCGATGCCGAAGGCTGGTTCTTCTACCTGCGCGACGCCGAAACGCATGACCTCTGGTCGCTCGGCGCGCAGCCGTGCGCCGCCGCGCACGACCCGGACCTGCAGCGCGCCGCCGGGGCCGGCCTGGCGAGCATGTGGCTGGAAGTGTCGGCCCATGGCATCCTGGCCCACATGGAAGTGGTCGTCCACCCCGACAAGGACGTGGAACTGCGCAGCATCGTCGTCACCAACCTGTCGGGCCGTTCGCGGCTGATCGAGCTGACCGGCTACCTGGAGGTGGTGCTGGCGCGGCAGGCCGACGAGGCGGCCCATCCGGCGTTTTCCAAGCTGTTCGTGCAGACCGAACACGATGCCGCCACCGGCGCCCTGCTGGCGCACCGCCGCCCCCGCGGCGCCAACGAACCGGGGCTGTGGATGGTCAATGCCGCGCTGGGCGGCAGCGAGCCGCAGTTCGACACGGACCGCGCCAGCTTCCTGGGCCGTGGCCGCGGCCCCTGGCATCCGCAGGGCGTCGACGGCACGACCCTGGCAGGCACCGCCGGCAACGTGCTGGACCCGGCCATGGCCCTGCGCCGCACGCTGGCGCTGGGCATCGGTGAGCAGGCCAGGCTGGTCTTCATGCTCGGTACCGCGCCCACCCGGGCCGAGGCGCTGGCGCTGGCGGCCGCGCTGCCGGACATGAACGTGCCCGCCATCCTGGGCGATGCGCAACTGCGTGAGACGGTGCTGCTCGGGCAGGTCGGATTGCCGGGCACGCAGGCCGAGTATTACCACCAGCTGGCCGCCGCCGTGCTGTATGGACAATCTGCGGCGCGCGCCGGCGCGGCAGGTGGTGCGAGCGCGGAAGCGCCCGCCGACGCCGGACAGTACGGCCTGCCGCGGGGCGAGCTGGCCATCGTGCATACCGCCGGGCCGGACGACCTGATGCTGCAGGCGCTGCTGTCGGCGCGGCGTTTGTGGCAGGCGAAAGGCTTGAACCTGAACATGCTGGTGCTGGACGAGCACGGCAACGGCACCGCCATCGAGCAGGGCTTGCTGGTGCGCCGGACGGCCGATTTCGCCGCGGGCCACCTGGCGCAGTTCGAGCGCACCGCCCATCTCGTGGTGCGCGGCAAGCTGCCCGGGCTGTCGCGCCCCGATGGCCACGCCGCCATGCCGCCACGGCGACGGGTACCAACGCTGCCGGCCGATGCCGCACCGCCGCGCCCGCGCGAGGCGCTGCAATGCTTCAACGGCTATGGCGGCTTCAACGCGGCCGGCGACGAGTACGTGATCCGCATGGACTGGGACCGCCACGCGCACGGCCTGCGCCGCCCGCCACTGGCATGGAGCAACGCGATCTCGAACGAAACCTTCGGCTGCCTGGTCAGCGACGGCGGCGCCGGCTATACATGGAGCCGCAACAGCCGCGTGCACCGGCTCACGCCATGGCACAACGACCCGGTTGCCGATCCGCACGGCGAAGCGCTGTACGTGCGCGACGAGGACACCGGCGAATTCTGGTCGCCGCTGCCGGGCCCGGTGCCGGCCGCCGAAGCCTACGAGGCGGCGCACGGTTTCGGCTACAGCCGCTTCGATCACGCCAGCCATGGCTTGCGGCAGGAAACCACGATCTTCGTGCCGCGCCACGATCCGGTGAAGATCGTCCGGGTGGCGGTCAGCAACGAGGGCGACCGGCCGCGCCGCGTGGCGCTGTATTCGTTCCAGCACCTCGTGCTGGGCGGCACCCCGGCCGACAGCAGCCGCCACGTCGTCACCGGCCACGAGCCCGGTGCCGATGCCACGGTACAGGCCATCGTGGCCACCAACGCGCATGCCGGCGTGTTCGCCGATGGCGTCACGGTCGCGGCGGTACTGGCGCCCGGTGCGCAGGTCACGCATTTCACCGCGGATCGCGCCGCGTTCCTGGGCCGGCACGGCGCCGCCAACCGGCCCGCCGGGCTGGCCGTGCCGGCGCTCGACCACGCCACCGGCGCCGGGCTCGATCCGTGCGCCGCGTTCCAGGCCGTGTACGACCTGGCGCCCGGCCAGACTGTCAGCTGCGTGTTCCTGCTGGGCGAGACGCTGTCGCGCGAGACGGCGCTGGAGCTGGTGCGGCGTTATCAGGCGGAAGGCGCCGTGCCGGCCGCCCTGGAAGAGGTGACCGGCTTCTGGCGCGATACGGTGGGCGCGGTGCGCGTCGAGACGCCCGTGAAGGAACTGGACCTGGTGATGAACGGCTGGCTCATGTACCAGAACCTGTCGTGCCGGATCTGGGGCCGCTCGGCGTTCTACCAGTCCGGCGGCGCGTTCGGCTTCCGCGACCAGCTGCAGGATTCCTCCGCGCTGGTCTATGCGCGGCCGGACCTGGCGCGCAGCCAGATCCTGCTGCATGCGGCCCACCAGTTCGAGGAAGGCGACGTGCTGCACTGGTGGCACCCGGCGCCGATGGAGCAGGGCTTGCGCACGCGCTTCTCCGACGACCTGTGCTGGCTGCCGTACATCACGGCGTTCTATGTGAAGACCACCGGCGACCTGGCGGTGCTGGACGAGGTGGCGCCGTTCCTCACCGCGCGCCAGCTGGAGGAAGGCGAGGACGAGGAGTACCTGACACCGGCGCCGGCCGGCACGGCTGCCGACGTGTACGAGCACTGCTGCCGCGCGCTGGACCGTTCGCTGACGAAGGGCGCGCATGGCCTGCCGCTGATGGGCACCGGCGACTGGAACGACGGCATGAACCGCGTGGGCCGCGAGGGCCGCGGCGAAAGCGTGTGGATGGGCTTTTTCCTGATGCGCATCCTGCGCGACTTCATCCCGTTCTGCGAAAAGCGGCGCGACGGTTCGCGCGTGAAGATGTACACCGACTACCTGGACCACCTGGCCCGGGCCCTGAACGACGGCGGCTGGGATGGCGAATGGTACCGCCGCGCCTACTACGACAATGGCGCCGTGCTGGGATCGAAGGACAGCGACGAGTGCCGGATCGATGCGCTGGCGCAGGCCTGGGCGGTGATCTCCGAAGCGGCGCCGCCCGAGCGCGCGCGGCAGGCGCTCGATGCGATGGAGGCGCGGCTCGTCGCCGAGGAAGACCAGCTGATCCGGCTGCTCGCGCCGCCGTTCGTCGACACGCCGCACGATCCCGGCTACATCAAGGGCTATGTCGCCGGCGTGCGCGAGAACGGCGGCCAGTACACGCACGCGGCCTGCTGGGCGGTGCGGGCACTGGCCGAGGCGGGGCGCCGCGACCGCGCCGCGCGGCTGCTGCGCATGCTGTCGCCCGTCAGCCATGCGCTCGACCAGGCGGCCGCCGACCGCTACAAGGTGGAGCCCTACGTGGTGGCGGCCGACATCTACGGCGCCGCGCCCCATGTGGGCCGGGGCGGCTGGACGTGGTACACGGGATCGGCCGGCTGGCTGTTCCGCGTGGGCCTGGAATCCGTGCTGGGCTGCACGTTCGAGGATGGCGATACGCTGGTGGTGGCGCCGCGCATCCCGGACGACTGGCCGGAGTTCCACGTACACTACAGGCTGCCGGACGGCGATGCGTACCACGTCGCGGTGCGCAACCCGAACGGCAGCGCGGCCAAGGTGATCGGCGTGACGCTGGACGGCGTGCCACTGAACCTCGCCGATGGCGCCGCGCGCATCCCGCTGATGCGGGACGGTGGATCGCACGCCGTCGAGATCGTGCTGGGCAGCGCCTAGCGCCGGGATGCACTGATGAATGTGAAGCATGGAACCAATGACATGGAGCGAGTGACATGGCGGAGCTGAAGATTCGCGGCGTGCGCAAGCGGTTCGGGGAAACCACCATCCTGCACGGGATCGACCTGGATATCGCCGACGGTGAATTCATCGTCTTCGTCGGCCCGTCCGGCTGCGGCAAGTCGACGCTGCTGCGCACCATCTGCGGGCTCGAGGAACCGGACGACGGCACGATCGCGATCGGCGGGCGCGACATGACGAACGTGCCGCCGGCGCAGCGCGGCATCGCGATGGTGTTCCAGAGCTATGCGCTGTATCCGCACATGACCGTGTACGACAACATGGCGTTCGCGCTGAAGCTGGCCGGCACCCCGGCGGCCACCATCCGCGACAAGGTGCTGGCCGCCGCCGCCAGCCTGCGCATCGAGGCGCTGCTGGAGCGCAAGCCGAAGGAATTGTCCGGCGGGCAGCGCCAGCGCGTGGCGATCGGCCGCGCGATCGTGCGCCATCCGGAAGTATTCCTGTTCGACGAACCGCTGTCGAACCTGGACGCGGCGCTGCGCGTGCAGATGCGCATCGAGCTGAAGAACCTGCACCGCACGCTGAAAAGCACGATGGTCTACGTGACGCACGACCAGGTCGAGGCCATGACGCTGGCCGACCGGATCGTCGTGCTGCGCGGCGGGAAGGTCGAGCAGGTGGGCGCGCCGCTGGACTTGTACAACCGTCCCGACAACGTGTTCGTCGCCGGCTTCATGGGCTCCCCCGCGATGAATTTCCTGCGCGGCGCCGCCGATGGCAACGGCACCATCGCGCTGGCCGCCGGCGGCAGTGTCGCGTTGCCGGCCGCGGCCGGACTGGCGGCGGGCGCCCCCGTCACGCTGGGCTTGCGTTCCGAGCACGTAGCGCTGGACCAGGGCGGCCAGGGCATCGCCGCCGTGGTGCAGACAGTGGAACTGCTGGGCGATTTCAGCTATGTCTACCTGCAGACGGCCAGCACCGGGGAAGCCCTGGTCGCCCGCGCCGACAGCAACAGCACCTGGCAGCCCGGCCAGCACGCCACCGTCGGCGCCGCCCCGCAGTGCTGGCACCTGTTCGACAGCGACGGCATGGCGCGGCGCTGATTGCCACTGTCCAGCCCGGCGCCCCCGGCTGAACCGTGGGGCGGTGGCGAGCGGCGAGCCGGCAACCGGGCTAGAATGGCTGTTTTGGTGAAGAAAAGAAGCTAACGCATGGCATACAAAACTATTGCCGATACCATCGGCAACACGCCGCTGGTCCAGCTGGTGCGCCTGCCCGGCGCCGAAGCGGCGGCGCGCAACAATATCATCCTGGGCAAGCTGGAGGGCGACAATCCGGCCGGCTCCGTGAAAGACCGGGCGGCGATGTCGATGCTGCGCCGTGCCGAAGAACGCGGCGATATCAAGCCCGGCGATACGCTGATCGAAGCCACCAGCGGCAACACCGGCATCGCGCTGGCGATGGCGGCGGCGATTCGCGGCTACAAGATGCTGCTGCTGATGCCGGAAAACCTGTCCGAGGAGCGCCGCCAGAGCATGGCCGCGTACGGCGCGCAGATCGTGCTGACGCCGAAGACGGGCGGCATGGAATATGCCCGCGACCTGGCCGAGCAGATGCAGCGCGACGGCAAAGGCATCATCCTCGACCAGTTCGCCAATGGCGACAATCCGCGCGCCCACTATGAATCGACCGGGCCGGAAATCTGGCGCGACACCGAAGGGAAGATCACGCACTTTGTGTCGGCGATGGGCACCACCGGCACGATCATGGGCGTGTCGCAATACCTGAAGGAGCAGAACGACAGCGTGCGCATCATCGGCGCGCAGCCGGAAGACGGGTCGTCGATCCCCGGCATCCGCAAATGGCCGGAAGCCTACCTGCCGAAGATCTTCGACAAGGCCCGGGTCGACCAGATCGAATCCGTGTCGCAGGCGGCGGCCGAGCGCATGGCGCGCCGGCTCGCCGCGGAAGAGGGCATCTTCTGCGGCATTTCCGCGGCCGGCGCGTGCGAAATCGCGCTGCGCGTCTCGCAAACGGTCGAGAACGCGACGATCGTGTTCATCGTCTGCGACCGCGGCGACCGCTACCTGTCGACCGGGGTGTTCCCCGCCTAAGAAAAAAGCCGGGGTGACCCGGCTTTTTTTACATCAGCTGTTGCTGTTGTTATTGTTGTTCGCCGCAGGCGTTTCGCCTTCCTTCGGCTTGAACTGCTTGTCGCTGATGCGGAACTTGTTGCGGCGGTCGCCCATCAGGTAGCGCAGGTCGCGGATCGACAGGTCGCTCACCTCGTGCATGCGGATCAGCAGGGAAGCGCCGACCGGCAGGCGGTGGTGACGGATCTTGCTGATGACCGGCGGTGCAACCTCGAGTGCGCGGGACAGCGCGGCGTCGTTTTTCAAGCGCAGGTTTTCGATCAGCGTATCCAGCAGACGGTTCGGGTTGTACTGCAGCAGATCATCGCCGTCCGAATCGTTGTTCATATCAATGCCGACTTGGTTTGTCATGATGCGTCTGTTCCTTCTGTAAAGTTTGTCCTGCAAAGTGAATCACTCGGAGCTCATGCTGGGCGTTGAAGTTTCTCTTCACCGAGGAACGATCGACACACGATTCCGGGATAACAAGTTTCATAATATATACACAATTGTACAACATCATGCAATCTAATACTCAAGAGCAATAAAAAAATATTACTCAATGATGACGCCGTTGTCGTATCGCAACAATTGGAGAGAATTCTACCGTAGTTTGTGTGCTAGATAGAAGCCACGAGCAGGCGCGGCTTTGTCAATCGTACAATTTTAAGTGTAATATAAAACTTATCATCAATGCTGCCAAGTAAGCAACTGTGTTCGCACGACCGCGGGATGTTACATTCCGGCGCCATGGCACTCAAGTTTCCTTGCGTATCTTTACAGTCCGATGATCCGCATCGGCTGCTTTTGTCCACTCTTTGGCTGCTTTCGTTTTTCTTATTGCCGCGACAGGCGGATGGCGCGGCCCAGTTCCACGACGGACATCGCATAGAAATAGCTGCGGTTGTACTGCGTGATCGTGTAGAAGTTGTTGCTGGCTACCCAGTATTCGGTCGGCTCCGAGCCGTTCTGCAAATCCACCAGACCATAGAGCATTCCTGGCGGTAATGTCGATGTGGTGACGACGCCGGCCGCGATCAAGTCCTCGGGCGCGAATTTCGCCGCCAGGCCGCCATCGGCATAGCGTTCCCACTCCTTCGCCGGCGATACCGTGGCGGGGTAGACGATCGGGCCCGGCTGGTCGCGCTGCCAGCCATGGCCGACCAGGAACGATGCCACGCTGCCGATCGCGTCCGCCGGCGAATTGCGCAGGTCGATGTGGCCGTCGCCATCGAAATCGACCGCGTATTTCAGGATATTGCTGGGCATGAACTGCGGCAGGCCGACGGCGCCGGCGAACGAGCCCTGCAGCGTCAACGGATCGATGCCCGTCTGGCGCGCATACAGCAGCGTGGCTTCCAGCTCGCTGCGGAAGAAGGCCATGCGCGCATCGCGGTTCGGCGCCAGCGGATAGGCGAAGGCCAGCGTCGTCAGCGTGTCGACGACGCGGAAGCGCCCCGTGTCGCGGCCATAGATGGTTTCCACGCCGATCACGCCGGCCAGGATCTCGGCGGGCACCCCGTACAGCGCTTCGGCGCGTGCCAGCGTGTCGGCATGCTCGTTCCAGAAGCGCACCCCGGCGCCGATGCGGATCGGTTCGACGAAGCGGCTGCTGTACACGGTCCAGTTCTTCGGCTTGCCCGGCGGTGCCGGCTTGACCAGCTGCACCACCGAATCGAGGTAGCGCACATTGCCCATCAGGGCATCCAGTTCGGCGCGGGTGAAGCCGTGCCTGGCCACCATGTCGTCCAGGAAGGCCTGCACTTCCTTCCACTGGCCGAAGTCGACGTACTCGCCCGTGTAGTAATCGCTGGCCGGCGCCACGGCGACCTTCTTCTTGCCTTTCTTGGCGGCCTTGGCTTTCCTTGCCTTGGCGGACTTGGTGGCGGACTTGGTGGATCTGGCGGATTCGCCGGGAGCTGCCAGCAATTCGGCCGGCAGCAGGGAGGTGGCGGCAACGGTTGCCGCGAGCAGCAGGGTGACCAGGGTCTTGGGTTTCATCTTGACAGGCTCAGCAGTTTGGCCAGCCGGCGGGCCGACCGGTGTCGTTCATCGTCGTCGAGCGCGCGGTAGCGCAGCGCGGCATACAGTTCCAGGAATTCGGCCATCGCGGCCTTTTTTTCTTCCGGCAGCGCCAGCGCCGCCACGCGGCGGGCCAGGCTGTGCGGGCCTTCGTCGGGCGTGCGCACGATGCCGCGGCGCGCCAGCAGCACGCCGAAGCGTTCCCACGCAGTCTGCACGGGATCGCGCCGCCGCCGCGCACGCAGCCGGCGCCACAGCCAGCCCAGCGCCAGCAACGCCGGCAGCGCGGCCAGCACGCGCCAGTCGCCCGCCAGGCCGGATAGTTCTGCAAGGAAATTCCGCTGCCGTTCCGGATTGTAATCCAGCACCCATTGATTCCAGGCGTTATTTGCCGCATTGACATGGAATCGGAGGCGCGCAAGCCACGAATCCTTGTTGTTCTGGAAAGCGGAGAGGCCGAATGGCGCTTCGCGCGGCAGTGCGCCGCCGATGCCGAGCCGTACCCGCTCGGGCGCCACGGCGGCCGTGGGATCGATCCGCAGCCAGCCGTGGCCCGCCAGCCAGACTTCGGCCCAGGCATGGGCGTCGGACTGGCGCACCGTCATGTAGCCGTCCACTGGATTCAGTTCGCCGCCCTGGTAGCCCGTCACGACCCGCGCCGGAATGCCGGCGGCCCGCATCAGGAACACGAAGGCGCCCGCATAGTGTTCGCAAAAGCCCTGCCGGGAGACCCACAGGAACTCGTCGATCGAGTCGCGGCCCAGCAGCGGCGGCTGCAGCGTGTACGTGAAGCGCTGGGTGCGGAAGTGCCCCAGCACCCGTGCCATGATGCGCATGTCGGTGGTGCCCGGCTCGGCGCGCAGCTGGCGCCCCAGTTCACGCGTGCGCGGGTTGAAGCCGGCCGGCAGTTGCAGCCACTTGCCCGTCAGCGCCGGGTCCAGCCCGGCCTGTACCGCATAGTCGGCGAAGGCGGCCGCCCGGTAGCGCACGCGCTGGTGGATCGGCCGCACCGTGAAACTTTCCAGTTCGTCGGAAACGCCTACACGCTCGCCCCGCACGTCGAGCGCCGGCGGGGTCAGCTCCAGCGTGAACAGCCAGCGCCGCTGGCTCGGTTCCAGCGTCACCTCGTAGGGCAGCGGCTTGCCGTCCACCCGCAGCGTCATCGCATCGCCGGCGCGGCGGTACAGGCGCCCGCCGATGCGCGACCAGGTGCGGCCGTCGTAGTGGCTGAGCACCACGCCGCGCCAGTACAGGCGGTCCTGCGCCGGCGGCGCGCCATCGAAACGCACCCGCATCGCCACCTCTTCCGACAGCGCCAGGTTGGTCATCGTGCCGGGCGCCATGGTGTCCGACAGGCCGCTGCGCGGGCCCTGGGCATCGCCCGGCATGCCCCACAGCGGCCCGTCGAAGCGGGGGAACAGCACGAACAGCGCGGCCGCCAGCGGCGTGGCCAGCACGAACATCTTGCCGGCCAGCCGCAGCCGCCGGCCCAGCGACGGCACGGTGCCGGTGTACTGGAACGTGATCTGGACGGTCAGCAGCACGACCAGCGTGGCGGCCATCGCCAGCCCCGTCAGCATGCTTTGCGAATAAAAGAAATTCGTCAGCATCAGGAAGAAGCCGAGGAACAGCACCACGTACAGGTCGCGCTTGGCATGCATTTCCAGCAGCTTGAAGGCGAGCAGCAGCGCCAGCATCGCCACGCCGGGATCGCGGCCCAGCAGCGTGCCGTACGACTGGAACACGCCGCCCATCGCGATCAGCGCGATCGGCAGCAGCAGCCAGATGGGCGGCAGGCGCCGGCCCCGCAGCGTGAGCAGCACGCGCCACAGCAGGGTGACGCAGACGGTCCCGGTGATCCACCAGGGCAGGTGGCCGAAGTGCGGCGCGACGACCAGCAGCGCGGCGGCCACCAGCAGCAGGGTATCCTGCTTGTCGCGCGTGAGGGGACCGAGGGCTTTCAAGGAACCTCCTCCCGCCCGTACAGCGCCAGCGCCTGCAGGCACGCGGCGCGGTGCGCATCGCCCAGGCCGGCCGCGTAGGTGTGGCCGCCGAGCCGGAACGAGTACGGCAGCGCGCGCTGTTCCGCGTCCAGCACCCAGCGCGTCATGCGCGCCAGGCGCACTTCCACGTCCAGGTGCTGTGGCAGCAGGGCGAAATCGAGCGCCAGTTCGGCCACCGCGCCGCCCTCGAAATGCTTGGTGACGAGCTGGCCGCCATCTTCCGGCGCCAGGCGGGCGATCTGGCGCCACGCCAGGTGCCGCAGCGGGTCGCCCGGCTGGTAGCTGCGGATGCCGGCGAAATTGTCCAGGCCCACTTCGCCATGGCCCTCCTCGCTGGCGGCGCCGCGCATCGGCAGCGGCTGCGCCGGCGTTTCGGGATGCGGGTAGACCAGCACGCGCAGGTCGGGCTGCCACCAGCTCCAGGCGCGGAACAGGCCGAGCGGGAAACGCGTTTCAAGATGGATGCGCGGCGCGCGCAGCCAGCCCCGTTCGCGGGCGGGCAGGGCCAGCGCCACGGCGGCGCTGCCGCGCGCCGGCACGTCGGCCGCATGCTCGGCGGCGGCATCGGTACCGAAGCCCACGCGGATCGCGTAGCGGTCGGCATTGCCGGCATTGTGCAGGTGGATCTCGAACTGCGCCGCATCGCCGGCGAACACCGGCGCGGCCCGGCCGCCGGCCAGCCGCAACCCCGCCAGGTTCTTCACGGTGAGCAGCATGTCGGCCATGGCGCACGAGGCGGCCAGGAAGGTCAGCGCGAAGCCCAGGCCCAGCGTGTAGTTGGTGGCGCCGACCAGCATCAGCAACAGCAGGACAGTGAACGCCAGGCCGGCGCGGGCCGGCAGGATGTAGACCCGGCGCAGCGTCAGCACCACTTCGCCGTCGCGCGCCTTGCGGCGTTCGAACCGGAACACGCGGCGCCAGAACGCTTCCAGCATCGCTAGACCGGCACCGATTTCTGCAGTTGCAGCACCAGCTCGCGGCTGGCCAGCGCCACGCCCTGGCTCGACTTCACCGGCCGCAGCCGGTGCGCGCACACGGGCACCAGCACGGCCTGCACATCCTCGGGCACCACGTGGTCGCGGCCCTCCAGCGCGGCCCAGGCGCGCGCGGCCTGCACCAGCGCCAGCGCGGCGCGCGGGCTCAGGCCTTCGGCGAACGAACCGTTGCCGCGCGAGGCCAGCACCAGCGCATGCACGTAGTCGACCAGCGCGGCCGACGTGTGGATCGCGCGCAGGCCCCGCTGCGCCGCCGCCAGTTCGGCCGGGGTCATGGCCGGCGCGAGCGACTTGAGCATGCTGCGCCGGTCTTCGCCCATCAGCAGCGCGCGCTCGGCGGCCGGGTCCGGGTAGCCCAGCGAGATGCACATCAGGAAGCGGTCCAGCTGCGATTCGGGCAGCGGGAACGTGCCGATCTGGTGGGTGGGATTCTGCGTGGCGATCACGAAGAATGGCTCGGGCAGGGCGCGCGTGACACCATCGGCCGTGACTTGCCGTTCCTCCATCGCTTCGAGCAGGCCGGACTGGGTTTTCGGCGTGGCGCGGTTGATTTCGTCCGCCAGCAGGACCTGGGTGAAGATGGGGCCGGGATGAAAGGCAAAGCCATTCTTTTCGCGCTCGTAGACGGAAATGCCGGCCACGTCGGCGGGCAGCAGGTCGCTGGTGAATTGCACGCGGTTGAATTGCAGGCCGAGCGACAGCGCCAGCGCATGCGACAGCGTGGTCTTGCCGACACCGGGCACGTCTTCCAGCAGCAGGTGGCCGTTGGCCAGCAGGCAGGCCAGCGATTGCCGGATCTGCACGTCCTTGCCCACGATGAGGCTGCCCACCTGCCGCGCGACGGCGTGCAATTTCGTATACATGGTCTGTTATAGTTGGCCCTGATGCGGGTCATTCTACCCTGCATGGAAAACGATGTGATACAGACGATGCATCAAAGAAATATCGAGCGATGCATCCATAGACGATATGCCAAGAATGATGCGGTAAAGAAACTGTGACCACAGCCATCTACAGCCATCCCGATTGCCTGCGGCATGAAATGGGCGAATGGCATCCCGAGTGCCCCGCGCGGCTGCAGGCCATCGCGGACCAGCTGATCAACGCCCATATCGACGGCCTGCTCGACCACCGCGAAGCGCCGCTGGCAGACCTGGCCGCGATCGCGCGCAACCACACGCCGAATGCGATCGCCATCGCGCAGAGCCAGCCGCACGAAGGCGACGATTACTACCCGATCGATGGCGATACTTCGCTGAACCGCCACAGTTACACGGCCGCGCTGCGCGCCGCCGGCGCGGCGGTGGCGGCCACCGACGCCGTCATCGACGGCGCCATCGACAATGCGTTCTGCGCGGTGCGCCCGCCCGGCCACCATGCGCGGCCGTCGGTGCCGATGGGTTTTTGCCTGTTCAACAACGTGGCCGTGGCCGCGCGCCATGCGCTCGATGCGCGCGGCCTGCGGCGCGTGGCGATCATCGATTTCGATGTCCACCACGGCAACGGCACCGAGGAAGCGTTCCGCGACGACCCGCGCGTGCTGATGGCCAGCTTCTTCCAGCACCCGCTGTACCCCTACACCGAGCCGCTGCCGATCACGCCGAACCGGATCAACGTGCCGGTGCCGGCCGGCACCCGGGGCGACGTGGTGCGCCAGCTGGTGCAGGAGCAGTGGCTGCCGGCGCTGCACGCGTTCAAGCCGGAGATGATCTTCATCTCGGCCGGCTTCGACGCGCACCGCGAAGACGACCTGGCCGGCATGGGGCTGGTCGAGGCCGATTACGCGTGGATGACGGAACAGATCATGGATATCGCCCGGCGCCATGCGCGGGGCCGCATCGTCAGCTGCCTGGAAGGCGGCTACAACCTGTCGGCGCTGGGGCGCAGCGTGGTCGCCCACGTGAAGGCGCTGGCCGAGATCTGAACGGCGTCGGGCGGAAGCCGGCGCGCAGCCATGCGGCTCAGCGCGCGTACTCGAAGCGCACCAGCGTGTCGTCGCTCCACGAACGGTCGGCCAGCGGCGGATTGAACACGCGGCGGTAGTGGCGGCTGACGGGGATGGCTTCGCGGCGCGCGCCATCCTGCAGCCACGCCGCGCGCAGCGGCGCCGGCGCATCGAAGCCCATGTGCATCGTCATCGACCGGCATGGGCCGCCGCCGGCCGCCAGCGCGCCCCGTGCCGCCGGCGCCAGGTCGGCCTGGTCGATCGCCCATTGCACCGCGCATTGCACACGCAGGTCGCCCAGCCGCCGCGCATCGGCCGGCACGCCCGGGCTGCGCACGTCCGGCCGCCAGCGGAACGAATGCTTCTTCTTGTTGAGTACCAGTGCGGCGTTGTCGGCCAGCGCCGCCGGGCTGCGCGGCAGCGTGAAGCCGCCATCCGGATCGAGCCGCACCGGCAGCGTGACGGTGTCGCCGACGATCTTCAGTTCCAGCCCTTCCAGGCTGTCTTCGCGCGTCGCCGGCCGCAGCAGGAAGCGCAGCGTTCCCTGCGGCGCCTGGGCGCGGCTGGCGTCGAACGCATCGAGTCCCCTGGCCATCGTGGCATAGGCTTTCAGTTCCGGATCGCGCGCGGTGCTCACTTCGACGACCGGCTGGGCCGATGCCGAAAGCACCACGAAGGCGAGGGAGAGGAGGGGGAATTTCATGGAAGAGACAACGGTCGGGCAAAACGCCGATGGTAACAGCACCGGCAGTGCCGGTAAAATAGCGGATTGTTCGACATATTCAGAAGGTAACAGCATGGCCATCCAATGGTTCCCCGGGCACATGAACGCCGCCAAGAAAAAGGCGGCCGAACAGATGGCGGACGTCGACGTCGTCATCGAAGTCGTCGATGCCCGCCTGCCGCAGGCCAGCACCAATCCGCTGGTCGAGGAACTGCGCAAGTTCCGCTCCAAGCCGTGCCTGAAGGTGCTGAACAAGATCGACCTGGCCGATCCGGACGCCACCAGCGCCTGGATCCGCCACTTCGAGCAGGACCAGACGGTGACCGCGTATGCGATGACGACCAAGAAGCCGTCCGACGTGGCGAAGGTGATCGACAAGGCGCGCGCGCTGGCGCCGCACCGCGGCGTGCCGACCAAGCCGCTGCGGATGATGATCATGGGGATCCCGAACGTGGGCAAGTCCACGCTGATGAACGCGCTGCTCAAGCGCCGCGTGGCGAAGGTGGGCGACGAGCCGGCCGTGACGAAGACCCAGCAGAAGATCTACCTGGACATGAACACGGCGATCATTGACACGCCCGGCCTGCTGTGGCCGAAGATCGAGATGCCCAGCGACGGCCTGGCGCTGGCCGCCAGCCACGCGATCGGCGCCAACGCGCTGATCGAGGAAGAAGTGGCCGAATGGCTGGCCGGCGAGCTGCTGGTGCGCTACCCGCAGCTGCTCGCCGCCCGCTACGGCTTCAAGACGGAAGGGATGGACGCCATCGCCATCGTCGAAGGCATCGCGCAGAAACGCGGCTTCCGCATCCGCGGCGGCGACTGGGACTATGAAAAGGCGTCGCACATGCTGCTGCAGGATTACCGCAGCGGCGCGCTCGGGCGCATTTCGCTGGAAACGCCGGAAACCCGCGCCGCCGCGCTGGCCGTGTTTGCCGAGCAGGAGCGCATCAAGGCCGAAGCCGCCGCGGCGAAGGCCGCCGCGAAGGAAGCCGAGCGGATGCGGGGCAAGCGGGGTACATAAGCAGGTACATAGCGGCGGGGTTCGGGAAAACCGGTGGCTTGACACTGATGCCGTTCAGGCAAGCCAGACCCGGAGGCAGATTCCGGGGTCAGACCCCCATCGCCGCTGTCGACAGGGCTTGCTACCAGCGGTAACGGGGGTCTGACCCCAGCCCTTCTGATGCCGTTCAGGCAAGCCAGACCCGGAGGCAGATTCCGGGATCAGACCCCCATCGCCGCTGTCGACAGGGCTTGCTACCAGCGGTAACGGGGGTCTGACCCCAGCCCTTCTGATGCCGTTCAGGCAAGCCAGACCCGGAGGCAGATTCCGGGGTCAGACCCCCATCGCCGCTATCGACAGGGCTTGCTACCAGCGGTAACGGGGGTCTGACCCCGGCCCTTCGCATCCAGGGTGTATGCATGCGTGTCGGTTAAGCTTTGCATTCGCGCATTGGTGCCTGCCCCCGCTGCCGGCCCGCTCAGCCGCCAAACCGGAAACTGCTGACCGCCAGCGCCCCCATGAACGCGTCCTCGTGGTACACCACGCTGGCGGCATCGTCCTCGGCGGCGCCGAGCGCCACCATCAGCGGCAGCAGGTGCTCTTCGCGCGGATGGGCGGCGCGTGCGGCCGGGGCGCGTTCCCAGTTCATCAGCGCGATGCCGCGCTCCTTCGGCGGCAGCGCCATCGCCTGCCGCAGCCAGCCGTCGAACTGGTGCGAGGCGGCGGCGCCGGCGCCGTTGAAGGCGCGCAGGTTGTGGTAACTGAGCCCGCTGCCGACGATCAGCACTCCTTCATCGCGCAGGGGCCGCAGCGCGCGGCCCGCCTCCAGGTGCGCCTGCGGATCGAGCCCCCGTTGCAGCGACAGTTGAACGATCGGCACGTCCGCGTCGGGAAAGACCGGGTACAGCGCCGAGAACGTGCCATGGTCGAAGCCGCGCTGCGCATCCAGCCCGGCCGCGATGCCCGCACCCTCCAGCAGCGCCTGCGCGCGGGCCGCCAGCTCCGGTGAGCCCGGCGCGTCATAGCGGATCTGGTACGTGTGCGGCGGGAAGCCGCCGTAATCGTAGATCATGCTTGGCCAAGCGCCGGCCGACAGCTGGAACGCCGGTGCCTCCCAGTGCGCTGTCACCACCAGCACGGCCTTCGGCTTGCCGCCGATCTGCCGCGGCAGGTCGCGCAGCGATGCGTCCAGCACGTCGTACGCGCCGCCGAACTCGGTTTTCATCCACGGCCACGGGCCGCCGCCGTGCGACAGGAAATAGGTGGGCAACATGCCTGGCTCCATCGTTTCAACCCGACGACTATACGGTTGCCCGCGCGCCATCGCAACCGGCAAAAAATCGATACTGACGTTCGACTCGTTCGACCTGTTGGACCTGTTCGACCTGTTCGGCCGTCCGGCGGCTTGCTCTACGGTTCAATGCAGGTGCGGCGGGCCGGCCTGGTCCTGCGCCAGCGCCACCAGCGCGAACAGCCGCGCCATGCGCATCCAGGCCAGCGCCAGCACGATCGCCTGCGCCAGCAGCAGCGCACCCACCGTGCCGGTCAGGCCGATGGCCGGCACGTGCATCCGGCACCACCCCAGCACGGCGGCCAGCAGAAGGCCGGCCACGGTCGGCACGGCCCACGCCAGCAGCGCGCCGCCGGGGCGCCGCCACAGCAGCACCAGGCCGTCTCGCCAGGCCCGGATGGCGCCGCTGCGCCGGCGGTCGGCCGCCAGCATGGCGCGGCCCGCATCGAGCGTGAGGTTGGCCACCAGCACCAGCAGCACGGCGGCGCCGGCCGCGGCGAGTTGCCACGGTTGCGTGTCGGCGTAGGTGATCGCCCGATCGGCATGCTGCTGCGCGGCGTCGGCCAGCTCACCCCCCAGCGCGGCGGCGGCGCCGAGCGGTACCGCGGCCCACGCGAGCATGCGGAACATGCGCGGATACTGTTCACCGGCGCCGGCCAGCAGTTCGCGCAGGCACGGTGGCTTTGCGGCGCGGGCGGCCGTGACGACGGCGCCGGTCAGCAGGGGCGACAGCAGCAGCGTCACGAGCAGCGCGCCGGTGCCGGCCGCCGCCAGCGCATCGCGGTCGCGCTCGAAGGCCGTGCCCAGGTCCGTGATCGCCACCATGTCGAGCGCCTGGGCCAGCGCCGGCGCATGGGTCGAGAAGTCGAGTTCCCGCGCCAGCAGCAGCCAGACCGGCAGCGACACCAGCACGGCGGGCAGCAGCAGGCCGGCAAGCCACAGCAGCAGCAGGCGCCATTGCAGCGCCGCGCGGCCGGCAGCAAGCAGGCGGAGGATGGCGGGGCGCGTCATAGCGTCAGCACCAGCGCCAGCATGGCCTGCACGGCAGCGGCAAGGTCGAGCGTCCAGCGGCGCGTGGCGACGGCGTTCGGCTCGGCCGTGCGCGTATCGTCGAGCTTGTTCGTGTCGAGCAGGTGGCGGCGCTGCGGGTCCAGTTCCGCGCTCACGGCCCGCACCGGCTTCACCCATGCGTAGCGCCGCCACGATTCGCCGCCGTGCCACTGCACGGTTTCCTTGCGGCCGTCGGCAAACGTCACCACCAGCGTCTGCGGCACGGCCGCGCCGCGGCGGCGCACCACGACCGTGGTCTTGTATGCCGACGCGCCGCCAGTCTGTGCGGCCACGGCTGCCGCGGTCCGCTCCACCAGCTTGCCTTGCCGCTCCGCGTAGCCGGGTTGCGGCGTGACTTCCTCGCTGTCCAGCGAGACGATGCGGTCATCCACCTTCTGCGCTGCATAGACCTGCCGGGCAAACACGGCCTCCACCAGCGCGCGCTGGCCGCTGACCTCGGCGATGGTCTCGCGCAGGTCCGCCACGCCGGGATGCCGGAAGCGCCAGCGGCGGTAGTATTCGCGGAAGGCGCGGTCCAGCGTTTCCGTGCCCAGCTGCGCCTGCAGGTCGTGCAGCATCACGGCCGTGCGCGAATACACCGCGCCGACACTCTCGAGCCGGTCGTAGGCATTCGCACCGAGCGGGTCGGCCGGTTCCTCGCGCGGCGCATCGAAACGCTCGCCCGGGAAGCCGCCGAACGCGAACGCGCCCCGGCCTTGCAGCATCGTGGCCAGCACGGGCAGCGAGGCGGGCCGCTGGCCCAGCATGCGGGCGTTCCAGTATTCGTTCAGGCCTTCGTCCAGCATGGGTTCCTCGAACTCGTTGCTGGCGAGGATGCCCTGCAGGTACTGGTGCGCGAATTCATGCACGGTGACGAAATCGAGGTCGTAGCGGTCGCGCGTGCCGGGCGCCGGATCGTGCACGCTGTCCGTGGTGAAGAACGTCGGGTATTCCATGCTGCCCGCGTGCGCGGCATTGAAGGGGGGAATCACGACGGTCAGCGTGTCGTAGGGGTAGGGGCCCAGCTTGCCGGCGAAGTACGCCAGCGACTGCTTCGTCACCTCCAGCACCGGCGCCGCGTTCGATGCGTAATCGGGCGGGTACAGCACGGTGATGCCGACCTTCCGGCCATCCTCCCCGGTCCACGTGTCGCGCAGCGGGGGCGCGGTGCGGCTGTCCGCCGTCCACGCGAAATCGTGCACGTCGCCCTGCGCGTAATGATGGGTGACCAGGCCGCCGTCCGCCACGGGCTGGCCCTGCAGGGCGCCGGTGGCCCCTACCGTATAACCCCGCGGGACGGTGATCTTCACATCGTAGTGGCCGAAGTCGGCGTAGTACTCGGAATCGGTGTGGTACTCGTGCACGTTCCAGCGCAGCGCCGGTGCGCCGCGCTCGCCCGGCAGTTCCAGCACGCCGATCTTCGGGAACCACTGCGCCACCAGGTGGAACGTGCCGAAGTGGCCGGTGCGTGCCGTCACGCGCGGCAACTGGTCGAAGAAGCCGATGTCGAGCGTGGTGCTGGCGCCGGGCGGCACTCCGGCGGGGAGGTCGAGGCGCACCACGGTGCGGTCGGTTGCCGGGCCGCCATCCGGTTGCACGAAGGTCCAGGGTACGTCGGCGCCGCCCTGGCGCACGTGGCGCAGCTCCATGTAGCCCCATTCGCCATCGCCCATGCCATCGGTCAGGCCCTGCGCGCGCAACTCCGTGTTGAACGTGCTGTCGCCGTTGCGGAACGCGTTCAGGTACAGGTGCAGGTAGACGCTGTTGACCGTGCGGTCGCTGCGATTGCGCCAGGTGAGCTGCTGGCGCCCGGCGACCGTGTGCCGGACCGGATCGAGCGTGGCCTCGATCCGGTAATTCGCCACGCGGTCCGACAGCGTGGCTTCGCGGCCGGTACGGATGCCGCCCCAGGCGTCCGGGCTGCTGGGCGTGGCCGCCGCTGCGGCGTGCGGCGGCGCGAACGGAATCTCCTGTGCGGCGGCGGCGGGGCGGGCCCCCTGCGCCAGCGGCGCCGGCGGCACCAGCAGGACGATGGCCGCCATGGTGGCGGCCGCGAGGCAGTGCAGAACGCGCATGCTGCTCCTTGTGCGATGACGATGTGCCCACTATAGCGAGGCCCATGCATGGATGGCAACGCCTGCCGCTCCTTAAACCACCCTTAATGCAATACACCGTTACTTACGTTCGCGCAAAAAATGGTAATCTCGCGGCGTTTGTCTTTTCATGCGACCCAACCGAGAAGGAAGATCATGCGTCCAATGCGCCGCCTCATGCTTGCCGCCACCGCCATGCTGGCCGTATCCGCCACGTTGCCCGCCATGTCCCAGGCTGCCGGACCAGGCTACACGACCCTGAGCACGCCCGTTGCCGCGACCGCGCCGGGCAAGAAGGTCGAAGTCATCGAATTCTTCATGTACACCTGCCCGCACTGCTATTCGCTCGATCCGCTGCTGGAAGAATGGGTCAAGAAGCAGGGCGACCGCATCGTGTTCAAGCGGCTGCACTTCGCGCAGGGCCCCACCGATCCGCTGGCGCATGCCTACGTGACGCTGGAAGCGATGGGCCAGACCGAGCTGGTGCACAGCAAGATCCTGCGCGCCATCCACGGCGAGCGCCAGCGCATCTACCGCAGCGACGAGCAGATGAAGGAATTCCTCGTCAAGAACGGCGTCGACAAGACACGCTACGAACAGCTCTTTAATTCCTTCAGCGTGCAGACTAAGATGAAATCCCTGGCCAGCACGATTTCCAAGTACCAGGTCAGCTCGGCACCGACGCTGGTCGTGGACGGCCGCTACATGACGTCGCCGTCGATCGCCGGCACCGGCATGTCGGAAACCCAGGCCGGCCGCCAGACGATGGCCGTGCTGGACCAGCTGGTGGCCAAGGCTGCGGCCGAGAAGAAGTAAGAGAGAAATAAGAGAGAAGTACGAGAGAAATGCGAGCGGAACTGCAGCGGAAGCAACAGCCTGCCGCGGTGCATCGCTGCGACACTGGCAGGCTGTAAATCGTAAGCGGACGTAAAAATGGTAAGCGGGCAGTGAATGAGGATGTGGCTATGACCGATCGTGAAAAAGGCATCATGGAAGCGTTCGACGCGCTGGAGCCGGATGAAAAGCGGCTCTTCAATGTCAGCAATGTCAATCACTTGGCCTGGAGCCTGGTGATCTTGCTGGCGATCCTGGCCTGCTGGCTGGCGGCCGCGCTCGTCAACGCCGAGAACCAGCGCCACGCGCTGATGACCAAGCAATGCCAGGACCGCGTGTTCAAGGAGGAAGTCGACAAGACCTGCCTGCTGAGTGTGCGCTCGCGCGAGCACTGGTGGCAGCATCTCGGCTACGGGCTGGGGCACCTGACGCCGGAAAAGTAGGACGAGGCCAGCAAGGAAAAAGCCCGCAATCGCGGGCTTTTCTTTGTTTACTGTTGACTGCTCATTGTTGCCCGAAAAATGGCACGTACTCCAGTTCCGCTTGGTCAAGCATTTTCCGACGCATTGAAAGCATGCGTTCACCCCAACAGCGGAGGGCTGGGGTCAGGGATGAGTGCTGGCATGCATGCCAGCACCGTTGCGCAGGCGCGAAGCATGCTTCGTGAAACCCCTGCTTCACCCCGCCGGGGCGTAGTCGGGGTTTCGAGGAGCATCGCTCCTTGCCGACGTAGCGATACTGGCCTGCAAGCCAGTATTCCTCCCTGACCCCGGAATTTGCACTTGGGGTGGGCTTATCTGAGCGCCATCGGGACGTACCCCATTCTCCGGGAAAGATTGCAGCGAGGCATCAGCTCACCGTCAGCTTCGCCGACTTCAGCCGCACGCTGTCCGGCCCCGCATGGATGGTGAAACTGCCCGGTTCGACCACGCGCTTCATGTCGACGTTGTAGAACGCCAGGTCGGCGGGCTTGATGTCGAACACCACCGTCTTCTTTTCGCCCGGTTGCAAGGTCACGCGGCGGAACGCCTTCAGCTCCAGCACGGGCCGCGTCACGGACGAGATATCGTCGCGGATGTAGAGCTGCACCACCTCGTCGCCCGCCACCGCGCCGGTGTTGGCCACGTCGACCTCGATCTGCGTGGCTTCGTTCGGCCGGATCGTGGCCTTGCGCAGGCGCGGCGCCGAGATGTCGAAGGTGGTGTACGACAGCCCGAAGCCGAACGGATACAGGGGCTTCGTGCTGCCGTCGATGTAGCCGCGCCGGGCAGAGGGCTTGTGGTTATAGAAGATCGGCAGCTGGCCCACGTTGCGCGCGACCGACACGGGCAGCTTGCCGCCCGGGTTGACGCGGCCGAACAGCACGTCGGCCGCCGCGTTGCCCGTTTCCTGGCCCAGGTACCAGCCTTCGATGATCGCGTCGGCCCGCTCGGCCAGCAGGTTGATCGACATGGGCCGGCCGTTCAGCAGGAACACCACGGTGGGCTTGCCCAGGTCGAAGATGGCTTTCGCCAGGTCGTTCTGCTGGCCCATCAGGTCCAGCGTGGCGCGGTCGCCCAGGTGCTGGTCGGCCCACGCCTCGCGGCTGGTCTGCTCGTTATCGCCCAGCACCATCACGATGGTATCGGCCGTCTTCGCCGCCGCCACCGCTTCGGCGATCAGGCGCGCATTGACTTCCGGCGCGGTGAAGCGGATCTCGTCCTTGCCCCAGATGCGTTCCTCGGTGATGCGCACGCCTTCGCGGTAATCGAAGGCGAAGCCCTGCGCCGTGGCCTCGGCCCGCAGCGCGTCGTGAATCGACACGACCTTGCGGGGGATGTCGGAGTAGCCGCCGATCGGCGTGTCCTTCGCGTGCGTGCCGAGCAGCAGCAGCTTGCCGGTCTTCTTCGCCTGCAGGGGCAGCACGCCCTTGTCGTTCTTCAGCAGCACCACCGAGCGGCCGGCGGCTTCGCGCGCCAGCGCCACGTCGGCCGCCGTCGCGGTCTGCGCATCGGCGCTGGCCGCATCGGCATACGGGTTCTCGAACAGGCCGGCCAGGAACTTCAGTTCCAGGATGCGGCGCACGATCGTGTCGATTTCCTTTTCGGCGACCTTGCCCTCCTTGACCAGCTCGGCGAGGTGGCGGTAGCCGTGGCCATCGGGCGTCTCGATATCCACGCCCGCTTTCACCGCGTAGTAGCCGGCTTCCTTCGGCGTGGCAGCCATCTTGTGGCGCGTGACCAGTTCGCGGATGCCCATGTAGTCCGACACCATCACGCCCTTGAAGCCCCACTCCTTGCGGGCCACGTCGTCAAGCATCCAGCGGTTGGCGTGCGAGGGCACGCCGCCGATCTCGTTATACGACGGCATGATCGCCGCCACCGTGGTTTCCTTCACCAGGCGCTCGAACGGCGGGAAGAATTCCTCGCGCAGCGTGCGTTCGGACACTTCGGCCGGGCCGATGTTGGTGCCCGATTCCGGCTGGCCATGGCCGGTCATGTGCTTCAGCGTGGTCAGTACCTTGTCCTTTGCCAGCTGGCGCGTCGTGCCGGAAAATCCGATCACGGCGGCCTTGCCGATTTCCGTGCACAGGTGCGGGTCTTCGCCGAAGGTTTCCTCGATGCGGCCCCAGCGCGGCTCGCGTGCCACGTCCACCACGGGCGCCAGCGCGAAGTTGGCGCCGCGTGCGCGCATTTCGCGGGCGGCCACCGAGAACACCTTCGTCACCAGGTCCGTGTCGAACGACGACGCCAGGCCGATCGCCTGCGGGAACGAGGTGGCATCGCGCGCCGCATAGCCGTGCAGCGCTTCCTCGTGCATGAACAGCGGGATGCCCAGGCGGGTCTGCTCGAGCGCCCATTTCTGCGCCGCGTTCACGTAATTGGCCGTTTCCTGCGCGCCGCGGTTCGGGCGCGCGCCATCGTCACCCGCCGCGGCGGCCGCGCCGGCCTCGGACTTGCCTTGCCGGTCGGACGGCCGCGCGATCATGCCGATGCCGTGCGGGTAGACCGTGGCGGCCTTGGCGGCCGAGAAGGCGCCGTTGTCCTCGATCTTGCCCTTCTCGATCCATACGCACAGCATCTGCGCGATCTTTTCCTCCAGCGTCATCCGCTTCAGCAGATCCGCGACGCGCTTCGGCACCGGCGCCGCCGGGTCCTTGTACAGCGGGCGTGCCGTGGCAGCCATGGACAGCGTGGGGGCCGCGCCGGCGGCGGCCATCGTGGCCAGGAAGCGGCGGCGGCCGTTGTTCGATTCGTGTTGCATGAGTCTCCTTTGTTATCTGTTCAGCTTGCAACTTGCTGCGGCTGAGCCTGTGTCATGGGGTCAGGCACCATGACACGGGCTCATCCATGCTGTCAGCGCTTGCCCGTCCGCGTCGCCACGTCGACCCACACGGCCAGCGTGAGGATGCCGCCCTTGACGATCATCTGCCAGTAGGTGTCGACGTCCAGCATCGACATGCCGTTGTCCAGGCTGGCCATCACCAGCGCGCCGATCAGCGCGCCGTACACGGTGCCGGAACCGCCGCGCATCGACGTGCCGCCGATGAAGCAGGCGGCGATCGCGTCCAGTTCGGCGGACGTGCCGGCCGATGGAGCGCCGGCCGCCAGGCGGGCCGTGTTGATCAGGCCCGCCAGCGCGCACATCAGCCCCATGATCCCGAAGATCCACAGCTTGACGGCTTTCACGTTGATGCCGGAAAGGCGCGTCGCTTCCATGTTCGAGCCCACCGCGTAGATGCGGCGGCCGAACACGGTCTGCGTGGTCATGTAGGTGAAGATGCCCAGCAGGGCGAGCAGCAGCAGCACCGGCAGCGGGATGCCTTCATAGCTGTTCAGCGTGGTCACGAAGCCGAACAGCACGGCGGCGATGATGCCCAGGCGAAGGCCGTCGCGCCATGGCGGCACCTGTTCCAGGCCGTGGTGCGCGCGGCTCTTGCGCTGCCGGAACGTCAGCGCGATGGCGATCACGAACAGCGTCACGCCCAGCACGACGCCCCATTGCGGCGGCAGGTAGCCCTGGCCGATGTAGACGAATTCCTCGGACACGGGCGCGATCGTCACGCCATCGGTCACGCCCAGCAGGATGCCGCGGTAGGCCAGCATGCCGCCCAGGCCGACGATGAACGAGGGGATGTGCAGGTAGGCCGTCAGGTAGCCGTTAAATAGCCCAATAAGCAGGCCGAAACAGAGTACCGCGATCATGTTGACGGGCAGTCCCATGCCGTGCGTGACGTCCAGCACGGCCGCCACGCCGCCCAGCAGGCCAAGCAGCGAGCCCACCGACAGGTCGATCTCGCCGGCGATGATCACCAGCGACATGCCGCAGGCCAGGATGCCCGTCACGGCCATCTGCCGCATCAGGTTCGACATATTGCGCGGCGTGAGGAAGCCGCCCTCCGTCATCCACGTGAAGAAGCCCCAGATCAGCACGATTGCGACCAGCAGGGCCAGCATCTTGTACTGCGTGAACAGCTTTTTGAATTGATTGCTTTTCATCGGTCTCACTCTAGTGAAGCGTTCAGTGCAGCGGTTGTGCCAGGGCGGCGGCCAGCAGGGTTTCCTGCGTGAGGTTGTCGTTGACGAAATCGCCGCGCAACTGTCCCTCGCCGATCACCAGCACGCGGTCGGAAACGCCCAGCACTTCCTGCAGTTCGGACGACACCATGATGATCGGGATACCCTCGCTGGCCAGGTTCAGCATCAGCTGGTAGATCTCGAACTTGGCGCCCACGTCCACGCCGCGCGTGGGTTCGTCGAGGATCAGCACCTTCGGCCTGGTGAGCAGCAGTTTCGACAGCACGGCCTTCTGCTGGTTGCCGCCGGACAGCCCGGTAATCGGCAGGAACGGGCTGGCCGTCTTCAGCTTCAGCCGGCCGATCTCTTCCCGGATCACTTTCAGCTCTTCGTCCTGGTCGATGCGCGTGCCATGCGAGAACTGCTGCAGCACGGCCATCGTCATGTTCTGGCCCACCGACAGGTCGGGCACGATGCCATGGTGCTTGCGGTCTTCCGGCACCATCGCCAGCCCGGCGCGGATCGATTTCAGCGGCGAGCCGGTATCCCAGCGCCTGCCCTGGTACCACACCTCGGCCTCGTACTGGCCTTCATACGAGCCGAAGATCGCCGACACGAGTTCCGTGCGCCCGGCGCCCACCAGGCCCGCGATGCCGAGGATCTCGCCGCTGCGCAAGGTGAACGACACGTCGTCCACGCGCTTTCGCTGCGGGTTGTCCGGGTCCCAGCACGTCACGTGCTTCGCCTCGAACACCACCTCGCCCGGCGTGTGCCGCCGCTGCGGGTACAGCTGGTTCATCTCGCGCCCGACCATCTGCGCGATGATCTTTTCCACGCTCATGTCGACCATCGGCGTGGTGGCGATGTGCTGGCCGTCGCGGATCGTCACGATGGTGTCGCAGATCGCCGCGATCTCGTCGAGCTTGTGCGAGATGTAGATGCAGGTGACACCCTTGGCTTTCAGCTGGTGGATGATGTCGAGCAGGATGCGGATCTCCGACGTTGTCAGCGACGACGACGGTTCATCCAGGATCAGCAGCCGGGCATTCTTGTTCAGGGCCTTGGCGATCTCGATCAGCTGCTGGTGGCCGCCGCCGTACTGCTTCACGGGCAGCACCACGTTCACGTCGCGGATGTTCAGCTCGGCCAGCAGTTCGTTGGCGCGGCGGTTCATCGTGTCGTAGTCGAGGCGCCCGCCGGGCAGGGTGATCTCGTTGCCGAGGAAGATATTTTCCGTCACCGACAGTTCCGGCACGAGCATCAGTTCCTGGTGGATGATGACGATGCCGGCGGCTTCCGTTTCACGGATCGAGGTGGCTTGCAAAGGCGCGCCGTCCCAGTAGATCCCGCCGTCGTAGGTACCGTGCGGGTAGACCCCGGACAGCACCTTCATCAGCGTGGATTTACCGGCGCCATTTTCTCCGCACAGGCCGACGCATTCGCCGGCCTTCACCTTGATGTCGATGCCATTCAGTGCGCGCACACCGTCGAACTGCTTGACGATGCCGCGCATCTCGAGAAGGTAATCGCTCATGCGCTCACTTAGGGGTAAGGTGCGGTATCAGTTGGCGCTCAGCTGGGCCTTCGAGTAGAAGCCGTCGTCGGCCAGCACCTGCACGTTGGCCTTGGTCAGCGGGATGGGTTTCAGCAGCAGCGTGGGCACCTGCTTGGCGCCGTTGTTGTACTGCGAGTTGAAGCCGGGCTTCTCGTTGCGCACCAGCTGCACGGACAGCTTCGCCGCTTCGGTGGCGATCAGTTTCAGCGGCTTGTACACCGTCATGGCCTGCGTGCCGGCGATCACGCGCTTCACCGCGGCGAGGTCGGCATCCTGGCCCGAGACCGGCACCTTGCCCTGCAGCTTCTGCGAGGTCAGCGCCTGGATCGCGCCGCCGGCCGTGGCATCGTTCGAGGCCACGATGGCATCGATCTTGTTGTTGTTGGCGGTCAGCGCGTTCTCGACGATGGCCATCGCCTCGGAAGCGCTCCAGTCCTTCACCCACTGCTTGCCGACCACCTTGATGTCGCCCTTGTCGATCAGCGGCTGCAGCACCTTCAGCTGGCCTTCGCGCAGCATCTTGGCGTTGTTGTCGGTCGGCGCGCCACCCAGCAGGTAGTAGTTGCCCTTCGGCTTGATCGCCTTGATGGCCTCGGCCTGCAGTTCGCCCACCTTCTGGTTGTCGAACGAGATGTAGGCATCCACGTCGGAGTTGAGGATCAGGCGGTCGTACGACACCACCTTGATCTTGGCCTTCTTGGCTTCGCGGATCGCGTTGTTCAGCACCGTGGCGTTGTAGGGCACGATCACGAGCACGTCCACGCCGCGCGAGATCAGGTTCTCGATCTGCGAGATCTGGCGCTGCTCGCTGGCATCGGCCGACTGCACGTAGACCTTGGCGCCCAGGCGCTCGGCTTCCTTGACGAAGTAATCGCGGTCGCGCGTCCAGCGCTCGAGGCGCAGGTCGTCGATGCAGAAGCCGATCTTCGGATTTTTCGCATCCGCCAGGGCGGCGGTGGAGGTGAGGGCGAGCAGCACGCTCGCGATGGCGATCTTCAACTTCATGGTGTGTCTCCTAAGATGGGTGGCCTGTGGCCTGTTGTTGTTATCTTGGATGGGTTGGTAGCGCTGGATCAGTTCATCGTATGCGTGTCAGTAAAGCGTTATTACCCCAGCGGCAAAACCTGGGGTCAGGGAGGAGTGCGAGCTTGCAAGCTCGCACCGTTCCGCAGGCGCGGAGCATGCTCCGCGAAACCCCTGCTCCACCCCGGCGGGTCTGACCCCGGCATTTGCCGGTGGGTCTAGTCTGCGCCTTCAACGTGCAGACCGCCATTACGGTGTCAGACACCAAACATCAATGGTTATGCCGCGGCACGACGTCCCGCAGGTTCCGGTACTCCAGCGCCATCTCCATGCAGGCGCCGCTTTGCATCTGGCCCACCGTCGAACGGTAAATCTGCTGCCATGGCGTCTGGCTGGCCGGGAAGGCGGGGATGCCGTCGCCCTTGCGCCGCTCGATCTCGGCATCGTCGACCAGCATGTTGGCGGTGCCGTTGTTCAGGTCGATGCGCACGGTGTCGCCGGTGCGGATCCACGCCAGGCCGCCGCCCACCGCCGATTCCGGCGAAGCGTTCAGGATCGACGGGCTGTCCGAGGTGCCGGACTGGCGGCCGTCGCCCAGCGTCGGCAGGTTCTTCACGCCGCGCTTGATCAGCGCATCGGGCGGTTGCATGTTGACGACTTCGGCCGAACCGGGCCAGCCGATCGGGCCGGCGCCGCGAATGACCAGGATGCAGTCTTCGTCGATGTTCAGCGAAGGGTCGTTGATGCGCTTGTGGTAGTCGTCCGAGCCGTCGAAGACGATGGCGCGGGCTTCGAACACGCCTTCGTTGCCGGGCTGGCTCAGGTAGCGGGCGCGGAACTCGTCCGAGATCACGGAGGTCTTCATGATGGCGAAGTCGAACAGGTTGCCCGACAGGACGAAGAAGCCCGCCTTTTCCTTCAGCGGCGCCGCGAACGGCCAGATCATCTCGCGGTCGTTGGTTTCCTTGCCGACCAGGTTGTCCTTCATGCTCTTGCCGGTGACCGTCGGGCGGTCCGAGCGCAGCAGGCCGTTCTGTTCCAGTTCCCACATCACGGCCGGCACGCCGCCGGCGCGGTGGAAGCGCTCGCCCAGGTATTTGCCGGAAGGCTGCATGTTCAGCAGCAGCGGCACGTCGTGGCCGTACTTCATCCAGTCTTCCGTGTGGATTTCCACGCCGGCATGGCGCGCCATCGCCATGATGTGCTGCTGCGCGTTGGTGGAACCGCCGATCGCCGCGTTGGTGACGATCGCATCGAGGAACGCTTCACGCGTCAGGATCGACGACGGACGGATGTCCTGCTCGGCCAGCGCCACGATGCGGCGGCCCGTCTCGTAGGCCATCTGGCCGCGTTCGCGGTACGGTGCCGGAATGGCCGAGCAGCCGGTCAGCGACATGCCCAGCGCCTCGGCGATGGCATTCATCGTCGACGCGGTACCCATCGTGTTGCAGTGGCCGGCGGACGGCGCGGAAGCGGCGGCGATCTCGAGGAATTTCTCGTTGTCGATCTCGCCGGCGGCCAGGCGGCGGCGGCCTTTCCAGATCGCCGCGCCGGAACCGACCAGCTCACCATCGAGCCAGCCGTCGAGCATCGGGCCGCCGGACAGCACGATCGCCGGCAGGTCCATCGTGGCCGCGGCCATCAGCTGCGACGGCGTGGTCTTGTCGCAGCCGGTGGTCAGCACTACCGCGTCGATCGGATAGCCATGCAGGATCTCCACCAGGCCCATGTAGGCCAGGTTGCGGTCGATCGCGGCGGTGGGGCGGCGGCAGTTCTCGAAGATCGGGTGTAGCGGGAATTCCATCGGAATGCCGCCGGCGTCGCGGATGCCGTCGCGCACCCGCTTGGCGAGATCCAGGTGGATGCGGTTGCACGGGCTGATGTCGCTGCCCGACTGCGCGATGCCGATGATCGGCTTGCCGCTGCGCAGCTCGTCGGGAGTGATCCCGTAATTCATGAAGCGCTCCAGGTAGAGCGCGGTCATGTCGATGTGGTCCGGATTGTCGAACCAGTCCTGGGAACGGTAACGGCGGGTCATTTTACAAATCCAATCATGTGCTGCGGCAGGCCGGGCACGTCGACGGGGAAGGCGAATACACCACCCGCGAGCGGGGCGGCGGCGCGTTCCTCGGCCGTGAGGCCTTTCGTGGCGGTCGTGGCAAAGGCGGTTTTCAGGTCCGGACCGCCGAAGGCGATCTTGGTGATGTTCGGTACCGGGAAGGCGATGGTTTCCAGCAGTTCGCCGGCCGGCGAATAGCGCAGCACGCGGGCGCCGCGGAACACGGCGACCCACACGTTGCCGGCGGCGTCGACGGCGCTGCCATCGGGCCAGCCGGGTTCGGCGATCGTGGCGAACACGCGCTTGTTGGCCAGCGTACCCTCGGCGGTCACGTCGAAGGCGTACACCGTCTTGCCGAAGGTATCGGTGTGGTAGAAGGTCTTGCGGTCCGGCGAGAACGCCGGGCCATTGGTGATGATGATGCCGTCGTCGTGCTTCGTCAGCCCGCTGCGCAGCGCACCGTCATAGCGGTACAGGGCGCCGCTGGCCGCGGTTTCGGCATTGTCCATCGAACCGAACCACAGGGCACCGTCATGCGCCACGTGGCCGTCGTTCAGGCGGTTGCCCGGGCGGTCCGCTTCGAATTCGGTGATCGGCGCGAACGTGCCGGTGGCCGGATCGAAGTGCACCAGCTTGCCCGCCAGGCCGCAGACGAAGCCGCCGCTCTCGGCTGGCAGCGCAAAGCCGGTCTCGCCCGGCATGTCCCACGTCTGGCGCTGTCCACCGTGCGCGTCGCAGCGGTGCAGCTTGTGCTGCTTGATGTCGACGAAGTACAGCATCTGCTCGACCGGATGCCAGACCGGGCCTTCGCCCAGCGTTGCTTCCAGCGGCCAGATGCACTCGGGCGTCGTGCTGGTCGGCGTGCTCACTTGCCGTCTCCATACCAGCCGGCATCGACGAAGTAGTCGCGGCCGGTGCAGCGCGACGCCTGGTTCGACGACAGGAACAGCGTCAGTGCGGCCACGTCTTCCGGCTCGATGCGCTCCTTCAGCAGCTGCGAGGCCATGATCTGCGCTTCGCCTTCCGGCGTGTACCACAGCGCCATCTGCTTCGGGGTCTTGACCGAGCCGGGGATCACGGTATTGACGCGGATGCCATCGTTGCCCAGGTCGCGGGCCAGGCCGCGCGTCAAGCCTTCGATGGCCGCCTTGGCCGTCATGTACAGGGTCAGTTGCGGCAGGGCCAGGTACCACGAGATCGAACCGAAGTTCAGGATCACGCCGCCGCCATTCTTCTTCATGCCCGGCGCCACGGCCTGCGCGCAGAAGAACTGGTGGCGCAGGTTGACGGCCAGGCTGTCGTCCCAGTACTGCGGCGTGACGTCGGCCACGGCGTGGCGGTGGTCGTTGGCCGCATTGTTGATCAGGATGTCGACGCCGCCGATATCGCGCTCGATGTCTGCAAACGTTTTCTTCAGCTCTTCAATATTCGTCATGTCGCAGTGGATGTAGCGCGGCTGGTGCGCCGCGCCAGGGTAGCTGGCGGCCAGCTGCTGCGACGGTTCGTCGGCGATGTCCAGGAACACCACCTGCGAGCCTTGCTTGACGTACGCATCGACGATTCCCGCGCCGATGCCGGTGCCGCCGCCGGTGACGACGACACGCTTGTTCTTCAGGTCAGGATAGGTCGCATATTCAAACGGTGGCCGTTGATCTTGGTTCGTGTTGCCAGCCATCATTTTTCTCCAGTTGCTTTGGTTGCTTCAGTTACATTGCCCAGCAGGCCGCGGCGCGCCAGGTTGTTGTACAGGGCGCGAACGCCGAAGGTCCATGGCGCGATTTCATCGCTGCGGTGGACGTGGTTGATCAGGGCCCCCAGCGCCGGGCTCGCGATGGTGACGCGGTCGCCCTTGTGGTGCGTGAACCCGCCGCCCTTGGCGTCGCGGTCCTTGATGGGGGAGAACATCGTGCCGAGGAACAGCATGAAGCCGTCCGGGTACTGGTGGTGCGCGCCGCAGGTCTGGCCGACCAGGTCGAGCGGGTCGCGGCTGATCTGCTTCATCAGGCTCACGCCGTCCAGCACGAAGTCGTCGTCCACGCCTTCGATGGTCAGGCGCACTTCGGCATTGCGCACCGTGTCGAGCGAGAACCGGTCGTCGAACAGGCGGATGAACGGGCCGATCGAGCAGGAACCGTTATTGTCCTTGGCCTTGCCGAGCAGCAGCGCGCTGCGGCCTTCGATATCGCGCAGGTTCACGTCGTTGCCCAGCGTGGCGCCGACCGGCTTGCCCTGGCTCGTCACGGCCAGCACGATTTCCGGTTCCGGGTTGTTCCACTTCGATTCCGGGTGCAGGCCCACGTCGGCGCCGAAGCCCACCGCCGACATCGGCTGCGACTTCGAGAACACTTCCGCATACGGGCCGATGCCCACTTCCATGTACTGCGACCAGGCACCGCGGCTGATGAATTCCTGCTTCAGCTGTTCGGCCTGCGGCGAACCGGGCTTGATGCTGGACAGGTCGGCACCGATCGATGCCAGCAGCTCGCCGCGCAGCTGTTCGGCACGGGCCGGATCGCCGTTGGCCTGTTCCTCGATCACGCGTTCCAGCAGGCTGACGGCGAACGTGACGCCGCAGGCCTTGATGGCCTGCAGGTCGTTCGGTGCCAGCAGGCGCGGCACGTCCGCCGCCGGGTTGGCCGACAGCGCGTTCTCGATCAGGGCTTCGACGCGGCCCAGCGATTCGCCGGCTGCCGAACGCACGATGGCCACGACGTCGTCGCGTTCCAGCAGTTCGGCGACGGTCGAAGCATGCCGGGTGATGTCGAACACTTCGCCGTTACGCACGGCCACCACGGCGGGGCCGTCGATGTCACCGGTCCGCCAAACGCGGCCCACGAGCAAAGCCTGCTGCAGGTCGGCAGGCAACAAAGACAAGGCTGGCGCTTCCTTCATGTGAGTCTCCTCTTGTTCTGGTTATGGATGAAAAGTCTGAATGTGCTCAGTGACCATCGTTCAGCGGCCAAGGCTTGGCAGCTTCGGCGAATAGGTCCATCCGGGGATCAAATACTGCATGGCCATCGCATCGTCGCGCGCGCCGGTGCCGACTTTTCTGTACAGCTCGTGCGCGGCGGCGATGCGGTCCAGGTCCGGTTCGATGCCCAGGCCGGGGCGATCGGGTACCGCCACTTCGCCGCCGACGATCTGCAGCGGCTCGCGGGTCAGGCGTTCCTGCCCTTCCTGCCAGATCCAGTGCGTGTCGATCGCCGTGATGCGGCCCGGCGCGGCGGCGGCCGCGTGCGTGAACATCGCCAGCGACACATCGAAGTGATTGTTGGAGTGGGAACCCCAGGTCATGCCCCATTCCTGGCACAGCTGGGCAAGGCGCACGGAACCCTGCATGGTCCAGAAATGCGGATCGGCCAGCGGGATGTCGACGGCGCCCAGCAAGTGCGAATGGGCCATCTGCCGCCAGTCGGTGGCGATCATGTTGGTGGCCGTCGGCAGGCCGGTGGCGCGCCTGAATTCGGCCATGGTCTCGCGGCCCGAGTAGCCGTTCTCGGGGCCGCAGGGATCTTCGGCATAGGCCAGCACGTGGCCCTGGCCGCGGCACAGGCGGATCGCCTCGTCGAGCGACCAGGCACCGTTCGGATCGAGCGTCACGCGGGAATCGGGGAAGCGTTTCTTGATGGCGGTGACGGCCGCGATTTCGTCCTCGCCGCGCATCACGCCGCCCTTCAGCTTGAAGTCGCGGAAGCCGTAGCGGGCCACCGTGGCCTCGGCCTGTTCGACGATGGCTTGTACCGTGACGGCCTCCTGGTGGCGCATCGTGTACCAGTCATCCTTTTTGCCCGAGCCTTCAAGGTAGGGCAGGGCGGTGCGCGTGCGGTCGCCGATGTAGAACAGGTAGGCCAGCATCGGCACCCTGTCGCGCTGCTGGCCGGCGCCCAGCAGTTCGCAGACGGGCACGCCCAGGTGCTGGCCCAGCAGGTCGAGCAGCGCGGCCTCGATCGCCGTGACGACGTTCTCGATGCGCAGGTTGATTTCATGGGGCTGCTGCAGCACGGCCGCCTCGGCGGCCGAGGTGACCTGGTGCTGCAGCGTTTGCGGCCCACTGGCTTTTCCGGCGATGCCTTCGCGCACCGCGTTCAGCGTGCGGTTGAAGCGTCCGATCGGCGTGCCGACCACGCGGGGAATCGCACTTTCCAGCGCTTTCGTGATGCCCGCGCCGCCCGGCACTTCGCCCATGCCGGTATGGCCGGCGCTGTCGGTCAGCAGCACGAGCGTGCGCAGGAAATACGGGCCGTGCGCGCCGCACAGGTTGAATAACATGCTGTCGTAGCCGGCCACCGGAATCACCCGCATCGCGGTGATCACGGGTGTTTTTGTCTCCACATTCGTCTCGTTATTATATGTTGCCTGTACCATCGGCTTAACCTAAAATGAATAGCGCTAACATTTTGCAGTGTGCGGTATTTGGGATGGCAAGTCAACATATCCGCAGTGTAAAGATCGGCAAAGCGGATGGTGAAGATAGCGCTACAACATCCGGCGCGCACGGCAAGCCGAGAAATGCGGGCAAAGTACTGGAAAGTCACTTCCAGACACCATAAAAACGGAGACAACATGCAGAAAACGCATATGCACCTGGCCGCGCTCGCGGCCGGCCTGCTGCTGGCCGCAAGTGCGGCGACGGCCGCCGATTCGCCGAAAAAATGGCACTGGGTCGCCTCGTGGGGCGCGGCCCAGATGACCCCGGAACCCCAGAACGAGCTGCCGCAGGAGCACTGGCGCGACGCCACGCTGCGCCAGATCGTGCACGTGGCGCTGGGTGGCGAAAAACTGCGGGTGCGCATCAGCAATGTGTTCGGCACCACGCCGCTGACGGTGGAAGCGGCCGGCATCGGCCTGGCGAAGGCGCCCGGCAATCCGGATATCGATCCGCAATCGGCCAGGGTGCTGACCTTCGGCGGCCGTGCTTCCGTGATGATCCCGGCCGGCGCGGAATACTACAGCGACGTGGTGACCCTGCCGCACAAGGCCGGTGCCGATATCGCCGTGTCGCTGTACTTCAATGGCGCGCCATCGAAACAGACCGGCCACCCGGGCTCGCGCGCCACCAGCTTCGTGGCCAAGGGCCAGCTCACGCTGGACGCGGCATGGAGCGGCGCCGAGAAGATCCCGCGCTGGTACATGCTGGCCGACGTGGAGGTGCAGGCGCCGCGCGACGTGGGCGCGGTGGTGGCGGTCGGCGACTCGATCACCGATGGCTACGGCACCACGACGGATGGCAACGACCGCTGGCCGGACGTGCTGGCCGGCCGCATCGCGCAGGGCGGCAAGCCGATGGGCGTGGTCAACGTGGGCATCGGCGGCGGCCGCATGCTGCGCGACGGCCTGGGGCCGAACCTGGCGTCGCGCTTCGACCGCGACGTGATCGCCCGCGCCGGCGTGACACACGCGGTGGTGATGATCGGCGTGAACGACCTGGGCGGGCAGCACCGCAACGGCGAGGACATCCCGGCGGCGCGCGCCAAGATGGTCGAGGACTTGCAGCAGGCGCACCGCCAGCTCGTCGAGCGCGCGCACGCTCATGGCATCTGCGTGATCGGCGGTACTGTCACGCCATATGCCGGCAGTGACTATTACCGGCCGGCGGCGGCCAACGAGGCGGACCGCCAGCAGCTGAACGAGTGGATCCGCAAGTCCGGCGTATTCGACGCGGTGGCCGACTTCGACGCGGCGCTGCGCGACCCGCAGCAGCCCGACAAGCTGCGCAAGGAGTATGACAACGATGGCCTGCATCCCTCCATCGCCGGCCTGCGGGCGATGGCCGAAGCGGTGCCGCTGAAGGCGCTGGCCAGCCGTTGCGGAGCGAAATGATGAGAAAAACCATGCTGATGGCCGCGTCGTTCGCGGGCGCGCTCCTGCTCGCCGGCGGAGTGCAGGCGGCCGCGACGTACCGCAATCCCGTGATCACCGGCTTCCACCCGGACCCCAGCATCTGCCGCGTGGGCAAGGATTACTACCTGGCCAACAGTACCTTCGAGTACTTCCCCGGCGTGCCGATCTTCCACAGCCGCGACCTGGTGAACTGGAAGCTGATCGGCCATGCGCTGACGCGCGAATCGCAGCTGCCCCTGAAGGGCCAGCGCGCCTCGCGCGGCATCTACGCGCCGACCTTGCGCTGCGAGGGCGACACGTTCTACATGATCACTACCAACGTCGAAACCGGCGGTAATTTCATCGTCCACACCAAGGATCCGGCGGGCGAGTGGTCGGAACCCGTGTGGCTGAAGGAAAAGACGCCGTGGATCGACCCGTCGCTGTTCTTCGACGACGACGGCACGGTGTACTACACGCGGCACGACGGCGGGGAAAAGGGCGGCATCGTGCAGTCGCGCATCGACGTCAGGACGGGCAAGCTGCTCGATGAACCGAAGCGGATCTGGAACGGTACCGGCGGCGTGTGGCCGGAAGGCCCGCACCTGTACAAGGTGAACGGCTGGTATTACCTGATGATCGCCGAAGGCGGCACGTCGTACGACCACATGATCACGGTGGCGCGCTCGAAGTCGCCGTTCGGGCCGTTCGAGGCGCACAAGGGCAATCCGATCCTGTCGCATCGCGATCATCCCGCATCGCCGTTGCAGGCCACCGGCCACGGCGACATGGTGCAGACCGACGAAGGCAAGTGGTGGATGGTGCTGCTGGGCGTGCGGCCCACCAGGCATGACGGAAAAAACAAGCATCACCTGGGCCGCGAAACGCTGCTGGCGCCGGTCACCTGGCAGGATGGCTGGCCGGTCGTCAATGGTGGCAAACCGCTGGCGCTGGAGATGAGCGCGGCCGGCCTGCCGCCGTTGTCGCCGCTGCCGAAGGCGCCGGTGCGCACCGGGTTCGACCAGCCCAGGCTGGACCTGCACTGGACCTTCGTGCGCGGCCCGTCCACCGGCCTGTATTCGCTGGCGGCGCGGCCCGGCTTCCTGCGGCTGAACGGCAACCAGGCCAGCCTGGACGACGTGGCCACGCCGGCCTTCGTGGCCCGGCGCCAGCAGGACCTGAACGCGCGCATCGCCGCGCGCATCGACTTCAAGCCGGCCGGCGCGGGGCAGTATGCCGGCCTCGCGCTGCGCATGAACGAAGCCAATCACTACCAGTTGCGGATCGCTGGCAGCCAGGCGGCACGGCGCATCGAGCTCGTCACGCGCATGAAGGGAACAAGCACAGTGGTGGCCTCGACCGCATTGCGTCCCGGGCCGGTGGACCTGCAGGTCCGCGCCTGGCCCGACCGCTACGAGTTCAGCTACGTGCAGGATGGCGGCAAGCCGGTGGTGCTGGGTTCCGCGCCGACGGCCGCGCTGTCGTCCGAAGACGCGGGCGGCTTCACCGGCGTGTTTGCCGGCGTGGTGGCGACTGGGGCGCCGGCCGACGTGGACTGGTTCGACTACGAACCGCTGGGAGACTGATCGATGGTGTTACCGATGGTATTACGTTCCATCCTGCTGGCGCTGCTGCTCCAGCTGTCCGGCGCCGCGCAGGCGCTGGGCCAGAAACCATTCATCGCGTTCGAACGCGACAACGCCGATGCGGTGGAACTGCTGGCCAGGGGCAGGGCGGCGCCGATCTTCGTCGACGCGGGCGACCACAAGGGCGTGCTGCGCGCGGCCGGCGACCTGCAGGCCGACCTGGCCCGGGTCGGCGGCGTGAAGCCGGTCCTGCGCCAGGTGCGCAACGCCGAGGCGCCGATCGGCATCGATATCGTCATCGCCGGCACCCTCGGCAAGAGCGCGCTGATCGACGGCCTGGCGAAGTCCGGCATGCTCGACGTGGCACCCATCCGCGGCAAGTGGGAAGGCTATCTCGTGCGCACCGTGCGCAACCCGATGCCCGGCGTGCAGCGCGCGCTGGTGATCGCCGGCAGCGACAAGCGCGGCACGATCTACGGCATCTACGAAGTCTCCGAACAGATCGGCGTGTCGCCATGGTACTGGTGGGCCGACGTGCCGCCCGTCAAGCGCAAGGCGCTTTACGCGCAGGCCGGCACCGCCGTGCAGGATGCGCCGGCGGTGCAATACCGCGGCATCTTCCTGAACGACGAGGCGCCGGCGCTGACCGGCTGGGCGAAGGAACGCTACGGCGGCTACAACAGCAAGTTCTACAAGGGCGTGTTCGAGCTGATCCTGCGCCTGCGCGGCAACTACCTGTGGCCGGCGATGTGGGATGCCGCTTTCTTCGACGACGATCCGGAAAACGGCCGCCTGGCCGATGAATACGGCATCGTGATGGGCACCTCGCACCACGAGCCGATGATGCGCGCCCACAAGGAGTGGTCGCGCTACGGCAAGGGGCCGTGGGACTACAGCCGCAACGAGGCCGTGCTGAAGGACTTCTGGCGCGATGGCCTGAAGAAGACGCGCGGCTACGAGAAAGTGGTCACGCTCGGCATGCGCGGCGATGGCGACGAGCCGATGTCGCAGGATGCCAACGTCGCCTTGCTGGAGAAGATCGTGGCCGACCAGCGCAAGATGATCGGCGAGGAACTTGACCCCGACATGGCCAAGGTGCCGCAGGCGTGGGCGCTGTACAAGGAAGTGCAGGATTACTACGAGCAGGGCATGCGCGTGCCGGACGACGTGCTGCTGCTGTGGTGCGACGACAACTGGGGCAATATCCGCCGGCTGCCGACCGCCCAGGAACGCAAGCGCGCCGGCGGCGCCGGCGTGTACTACCACTTCGACTACGTGGGCGGGCCGCGCAACTACAAGTGGCTGAACGTGACGCCGCTGCCGAAGGTGTGGGAACAGATGCACCTGGCCTGGAAGCACGAGGCGACGCGCATGTGGATCGTCAACGTGGGCGACCTGAAGCCGATGGAAGTGCCGATGGAGTTCTTCCTGACGTACGCATGGAACCCGGCGGCGTGGCCGGCCGACCGCCTGCAGGAATACCTGCGGCTGTGGGCGGCGCGCGAGTTCGGCGCCCGCGATGCGGCCGATATCGCCGACATCGTGGCGAAATACGCAAAGTACAACGGCCGGCGCCGGCCGGAGATGCTGGAGCCGGCCACGTACAGCCACGTGAACTACGGCGAGTCGGCCCGCATCGTGGCCGAGTACCGCGAGCTCGAGGCGCGCGCCGAGAAGATCGCGGCCAGCCTGCCGAAGGAACGCCGCGATGGGTTCTACCAGCTGGTGCTGCATCCGGTGAAAGCGGGCGCCGTCGTCAACGAGCTGTACGCGGTGGCGGGCCTGAATCGCCTGTACGCGAAGCAGGGCAGGGCGGCGGCGAACGACATGGCCGAACGTGCCCGCGCCCTGTTCCGCGACGACGCCGCGCTGACGCGCCGCTACCATGCGATCAACGGCGGCAAGTGGAACCACATGATGGCGCAGACCCACCTGGGCTACACCTACTGGCAGCAGCCGCCCGTCAACGTGATGCCGGCCGTCAGCGAAGTGCAGGTACCGAAGGCGGGCGCGCTGGGCATCGCCGTCGAAGGTGCCGAGGGAGCCTGGCCGGACGCGCACGGCCTGAAGCTGCCGGCACTCGACGCGTTCGAGCGCAAGCCGCGCATGGTGGAACTGTTCAACCGGGGTGGCACGCCGTTCCGGTATTCGGTGCGCGCCAGCGAGCCATGGATCGTGCTCGACAGGACGTCCGGCACGGTGGACAAGGTGCAGAGGGTCGCCGTCGACGTGCGCTGGGACCAGGTGCCGGCCGGCGCGACGGGGGCCACGCTGTTCGTCACCGGACCGAACGGGGAAGCGAAGATCGAGGTGCCGGTGCACAAGCCCGCCGGCGCCGCGCCGGTGCGCGGTTTCGTGGAAACCCATGGCGTGGTGTCGATCGAGGCCGAGCACTACGCCCGCGCGGTGGCCGCGCCGGGCCGCGACTGGCTCAATGTGCCGGATCACGGCCGCACGCTGTCCGGCATGACGACCTTGCCGGTCGACGCGCCGGCGCTGGCCCCGGCCGACGGCATGCGGCTGGAATACGACATGCACCTGTTCAGCAGCGGCAACGTCAAGGTCCATGTGACCGTCGCGCCGACCCTGAAGTTCCAGCCGGGCCAGGGCCTGCGCTACGCGATCGCCTTCGACGACGAGGCGCCGCAGGTGGTCAACCTGCATGCGGACGCGTCCGAGAAGCACTGGGAGAAGATCGTCGGCGACGGCGCCGCCGTGTTCACGTCGCGCCATGCGATCGGCAAGCCGGGCGCGCACGTGCTGAAGATCTGGGCGCTCGACCCGGCTGTCGTGCTGCAGAAAGTGGTGGTCGATGCGGGCGGCATGAAGGCCAGCTACCTGGGACCGCCGGAGAGCCCGCGGGTGAAGTGATCATGGGTGACGTAATCATGGGGGCATGCCGATGAACCGGACGCAGATCGCCGAACGGCTCAGGCTGGGCAGGCATCTGGAAGCCGAGGTCACGGCCGCCGGTGAACAGCGGCGCACGTTCATCGAAGTACGCCCCATGGTGGACGACGCTGTCGCCAGCGTTGTCCACCGCGGTACTGGAATCGAGCATGTGCTGTCACGGAGGACGCCCAATGCCGATGTCATCGCCGCCTACCGGGTGCGCCGCTGCACGCTGTCGCCCGGGTGGGAAGCGTATCCGGACGACTGGGACCATTACGTTCATGCGCAGGACTGGCATGCCTGCCCGACACTCCAGGAACTGGAGCAGCACCTGACCGCCGCGTTCGGCATCGGCATCGAGGCGCTGCGCCTGCCGGGAACGACGGATTCGCCGCTATGATGCGGTCTCGATGAAAGGTGCAGATGGAACTTGAACTCGACGGCCAGGCAATCCGGTCCGAGGCTGACTTTCACGCGGCGATCATGGCGGCGCTGCCGTTTCCGCATTACTACGGCAGGAATCTGGACGCGCTGTGGGACGTGCTTTCGACCGACGTGGAACGGCCGGTGCGTATGGTCTGGCGCCATTCGGCCTTTTCACGCGAGGCCATGGGTGAGCGTTTCGATACCATCGTGTCCATCCTGCGCGATGTGGAGCGGCAGGATGTGGAGTTGAACTTTTCCGGACGGTTTTCGCTGGTGCTGGACTGAACGACACGTTACCGGCAGCCTTCGCCGGGCGCTGCCGTTCCATCATGATCCGTCCGTGTCGGGGAGCTAGGCGGCGCGTTGCGGCATCGCGCGCAGCGAGGCAGCGATGGCTTCGCGCAGCGGCTTGGCGCGCAGCTGGGCATCGTAGGGGCAGGGGCGCTGCGGCAGTTTGTCCTTGCGCGGCGCCTCGTCCCAGGTCTGCAGCCAGCTGACGTTGTCCGACAGGCCCCACAGCAGGAAGTCCTTCAGCTGCGGGTAGGACAGCGTGATGTCGAGGTAATCCTTGGCCAGCGCCGCCACGCCGGCGTCGCGCATCGCGAAGTCGGCCGGCAGCATGCGGTCGTTGACGTCGAACTCGGTGATCAGCAGGTCGTAGCCCATGCCGGTGACTTCGTCGAGGAAGGCGCGCCAGTCGCGTTCCGGATTGGTTTTCTGCTTGACGTCGTCCCACGAACCGATGTGGCTCTGGATGCCCAGCGCGTGCACGGGCGTGCCGCGCTTCTTCAGTTCCGCCAGCATCTTCAATACGCCGGCGCGGTGTTTCGCGCTGCCGGCATCTTCGCGCATGTAGTCGTTGTAGACCAGTTGCGCGTGCGGCGCCTGCTCGCGCGCGACGCGGAAGGCGAAGTCGATCTGCTCGATCGCGCCCATGCGCTGCGTGAACACGTTGGCGCGCATCTCGCCGGTTTCCGGTTCGACCGCCTCGTTGACCACGTCCCAGCTGTAGATGCCGGTTCCGTAGTGTTTGCAGACGGTGGTGATGTGCTCGCGCAGCAGGCGCTCGGCTTCGGCGCTCCCTTGGCCGAAGTCATGCTTGTTGACCCAGGCCGGCAGCCATTTCGCCGGCTGCCACACCAGCGTATGGCCGCGCACCTGCATGCCTTCCTTGCGGGCCCACGCGAACATCTCGTCGGCCGGGCCGAAGTTGTGCCGGCCGCGCTGCGGTTCGAGCGCCGGCCACTTGGTTTCGTTTTCCGCCACGATGACGCCGCATTCGCGCGCCATCAGCGCGCGGTGCGCCGGGTCCTTGAAGTACTTGTAGCCGAGCGCGTTACCGAAGCGCAGGCCCTTGGCGGCGGCGATCGCCTTCAGCGGCTCGGGCGCGGCGGCGAACAGCGGGGGCAGGGTGGTGGCGCAGGCGGTGCCGGCCAGCAGGCGCAGCATGTCGCGGCGGGTGGTGGTCATCTTGTCTCCTGTGCGGCGCGGTGGCCGTCATTATTTGATGTGGCTTATTTAGGTAGCCTAATGCCAAAGGTTACGCTAACATCGATAACAGTGCAAACGGTTGCGCTACCAAAAAACAACGGAGACATGATGCGAATTCTGAACCGGAGTGCCGGCGGGGGCCCGCGCGGCGGGCGAATCAACGGGCGGGCCCTCAGTGGTGCGATGGCGGCGGTCGTCGCGCTGGCGTTGTCATTGGCCGTGCTGGTCCCCGCGCAGGCGGTGGAAGAGGATGGCTACCAACTGTGGTTGCGGTACCGTCCTGTGCAGCAGGCCGCCCAGCTGCAACAGCAGGCGCGCACGATCACTTATGACGGCAAGGCATCCCCGACCGTGCAAGCCGCCATCGATGAATTGCGCCGCGGGCTGCAGGGCATGGCCGGCAAGGCGCCGGCTTCGGGCACCGCGGCTGCCGACGGCGCCATCGTGCTGGCGAAGGCGGGTGCGCTGCCGCAAGGATTCAAGACCGATGGGCTGGCGGAACTGGGCCCCGAAGGCTACCTGCTGAAAAGCGCCAGCGTGAACGGCAAGCGCGTGACGGTGATCGCCGCCAACGAGGACATCGGCCTGCTGTACGGCGCCTTCGGCCTGTTGCGCGCGCTCGGCACCGGCAAGACCCTGGCCGCGCTGGACGAGCGCGCCGCACCGAAGCTGCAGTTGCGCGTGCTGAACCACTGGGACAATCTCGACCGCACCGTGGAACGCGGCTATTCGGGCCAGTCGATCTGGAACTGGTGGGAGCTGCCCGACATCCGCGAGCGGCAGTACGTGGATTACGCGCGCGCCAATGCGTCGCTGGGCATCAATGGCACGGTGCTGAACAACGTGAACTCCAAGGCCGAGATCCTGACCGCGCCGTGGATCGCCAAGGTGGCCGCGCTGGCCGATGTGCTGCGCCCCTACGGCATCAAGGTCTACCTGTCGGCGCGCTGGTCCACGCCACTGGAACTGAAGGAAACGAAGACGGCCGATCCGCTGGCGCCGGAGGTGGCGGCATGGTGGCGCGCCAAGGCGGACGAGATCTACCGCGCCATCCCCGATTTCGGCGGCTTCCTGGTCAAGGCCAATTCCGAGGGGCAGCCCGGCCCGCAGGATTACCACCGCAGCCATGCCGATGGCGCCAACATGCTGGCCGCCGCGCTGGCGCCGCACAAGGGCATCGTGATGTGGCGCGCGTTCGTGTACGCGGCCGAGAAGCCGGACGACCGCGCCAAGCAGGCCTACGACGAGTTCAAGCCGCTGGACGGCAAGTTTGCGCCGAACGTGATGGTGCAGGTGAAGAACGGCGCGATCGACTTCCAGCCGCGCGAGCCGTTCCACCCGCTGTTCGGCGCCATGCCGAAGACGCCGCTGATGATGGAATTCCAGATCACCAAGGAATACCTGGGCTTCGCGATGCACATGGCTTACCTCGGCCCGCTGTTCGAGGAAGTGCTGAAGGCGGACACGATGCAGCGCCCGAACGGCTTCACGGTGGCGCAGGTGCTGGAAGACGCCGATCACGGCAGGCGCCCGACCGGCATGGCCGGCGTGGCCAATATCGGCAGCTCGCGCACCTGGAGCGGTTCGCACTTCGACCAGGCCAACTGGTATGCGTACGGGCGCTTTGCCTGGGATCCGCAGGGCGACTCGCGCGCCTTCGCGCGGGAATGGGCGATGCAGACGTTCAGCCGCGAGCCGCAAGCCGTCACGCAGATCGTCGACATGATGATGCGCTCGCGCGAAGCGGTGGTCGACTACATGACGCCGCTCGGCCTGCACCACCTGATGGACACCGGCCACCACCACGGACCGGGGCCATGGGTCGACAACCTGGGCCGCCCGGACTGGAACCCGACCTATTACCACAAGGCCGACAAGCAGGGCATCGGCTTCGACCGCACGGCCAGCGGCTCGAATGCGCTGGCGCAGTACGCGCCGGGCGTGGCGAAGCGCTGGGCCGATCCGCGCACCACGCCGGAAGAGCTGTTGCTGTGGTTCCACCACCTGCCGTGGAATTACGCGATGCCGTCCGGCCGCACGCTGTGGACCGAACTGGTGGCGCGCTACGATCGCGGCGTCACGGAGGCGGAAGGCTTGCGCGCGCGCTGGGAGAAGCTGAAACCGCTGGTGGACGAGCGCCGCTACGGTGAAGTGGCGCAGCGCCTCGACACGCAGGTGAAGGAAGCGCGCTGGTGGCGCGATGCGTCGGTGGCGTACTTCCAGTCGGTCTCCGCGCTGCCGCTGCCGCCGGGCGTGCGCAAGCCGGAGCGCACGCTGGAGCAGTACAAGGCCATCAAGTTCCCGTACGCGGCAGGGCACCATTGAGACGGTCGGGGCCGATGGGTGCGCTAACATCGGTCCCGCCGCGGGATGTTAGAATGATAAATTCGGAACTGCGTGCGCCGCGCGTGGAAAAACCATGGCATGCGCGTATGTTAGAGTCCGCAAAAATAATTATTCGATAAGACCAGTCCGATGACGAAAATACAGGCGAAAGCGTACGGCGCGCCGGGGGAAAAGGCGCCGCAGGCGTCGGGGCGCGGCGACCGGCCGGGCGTGCCGACGATGTCCGATGTCGCCAAGCTGGCCGGCGTCTCGCCGATGACCGTGTCGCGCGTGATGAACGGCGACCCGAACGTGCGCCCGGCCACGCGGCGCAAGGTGGACGAGGCGGTAGCGGCGCTGAACTATGTGCCGAACCAGGCCGCGCGGCGCCTCGCCGGCGCGCGCGCGATCCGCATCGGCTTCCTGTATTCGAACCCGTCGGCCGGCTACCTGAGCGAATTCCTGGTCGGCCTGCTGAACCAGGCCAGCATCCACAACGTGCAGCTGGTCGTCGAGAATTGCGAAGACGGGCACACGTGGGAAGCGCATTCGCGCCGGCTGATCGAGAACGGCGTCGACGGCATCATCCTGCCGCCGCCGCTGTGCGATACCCCGGAACTGATCGAGCTGATCGCGCTGGCCGACATGCCGGCGGCCACGGTCGCCTGCGGCCAGCCCGACCCCCGCGTAGGGGCCGTGTCGATCGACGACTACCAGGCTGCCTACGACATGACGAGCCACCTGATCTCGCTGGGCCACCACCGCATCGGCTTCGTCATCGGCCACCCGAACCAGACCGCCTCGGCGCGCCGCCTGGAGGGCTACAAGGCCGCCATCGCCGACAAGGGCGGCGACGCGTCGCCCGAACTGGTGGCGCAGGGCATGTTCACGTACCGCTCCGGGCTCGACGCGGCGGAAATCCTGCTGGGCCTGGAACACCGGCCCACCGCCGTGTTTGCCAGCAACGACGACATGGCCGCGGCCACCGTCGCCATCGCCCACCGGCTGGGCCTGGACGTGCCGGGCGACCTCACCGTGGCCGGCTTCGACGATACCGCGCTGGCCACCACCATCTGGCCCGAGCTGACCACCGTGCGCCAGCCCATCGCGCAGATGGCGGAAATGGCCGTGCAATTCCTGGTGCGCCAGATCCGCGCCCAGCGCGACGGCGCCGTGCAGGCGCCGGAACACATCGTGATGGATTTCTCGCTGATCCGGCGGCAATCCGACGCCGCCCCGCGGCGGCGGCCCAAGCTGGCCGGGAAGACTGTCGAGGCTTGACTTCCAACCTGGACAGGGAAGTTAAAAATCTTTCCTGGAAAACAGGGTCCGTCCCCATTTCGAAATCGCATGCATTCACCCCAGCAGCGAAAGGCTGGGGTCAGACCCGCCGGGTCTGACCCCGGAATTTGCACTTGGGTGGGGTTATCTAAGCGGTATTAGGGTATTCTGCCGAGCCCGCCGCAGCGAGGGAAGGTCAGATGTTGTCCAGGTTTTCCAGCTGGCGGGCAAACAGCCGCTCCTGCAACCGCAGCTCTTCCGCCGTCAGGCCTTCATAGGCGCGGGTGGTGCGCCCCCAGACTTCCGGCATCACCTGTTCGATCAGGCTGCGGCCCTGGTCGGTGAGCGAGATCATCACGCAGCGGCGGTCGCCGGGCCGGTTGCCGCGCGTGATCAGGCCCTGTGCTTCCAGGTCGTTGCATACGCGGGTGAGGTTGGCGGGCTTTTCCATGCAGGCCTCGCCCAGCGTGGATGCCGTCGACGTCTCGTTTTCCGAGCCGTACAACACGGCCAGCACCATGTAGCTGGCGTCGACCAGGTCGTATTTGCGCAGCACCGCGTTCGACAGGTCCTTCATGCGCTTCTGCACGTGGTACGTCATGCGGAGCAGGCGCATCAAGTCTTCCGGGAAAGCGGGCATGCGCTCCCGGATGGTCTTCAAGCGCTTGTTCGTTGCGTCAAAACTGCTCATCGGCGCACTCCTGTGCAATAGGTCTGTCAATACATGGATTGTACTAGTGGTTGCACAAAGGTAAATTGTTTTTAGCTGCCCGGCGCTCGCCGCTAGCGCTATCTGCCGCGGCTGCTCCGGCCGGAGAGCGGACCCCAACCGTTCGCGGTCGCACGCGGCAACCGCCCCCGTCTACCCCGGCAAACGGCTGTGCTGAAGGGCGTCGCTTGCATCCAGGATGCCAGTCCGTCACGCGCCGGACAGCGCGTGTGGCGAGCTGGACCACGTGCAAACCTGACCCTCCTGGGGTTCCCGCGGGGTTGAAGAGTGTATCTTTGCTACAACATTTTCGGTTCGGACAAGGCGGGCAACCGTGCTGTAGGGCAAGGAACCGGTGTTGCGCTCAGCCGGCACCGCCCGCTTCGGCGGTCCGTGTGCCGGATGAAGCCTGGCGGGCAGGCCCAGGTACCGGAAAGCGGGGACAGGCGGCCGACCGCACGCCAGCGAGAGCGGCCGGCTTCAGGCGATTACTGCGCGTAGTGCTTGCGGGTCTGGGCGACGTCCATGTCGGCTTCGCTTTCGATCAGCGTGCCGTTCTTGCGGGCGGCGATCACTTGCGCCTGCACTTCGGCGCGGGTCAGCCCGTGGCGCTGCGGCGCCTGTTGCGTGACAGCGGCGCCGGCGGCGGTCGCCGTGCTCGCCGTGGCCGCGGCCGTCGCAGCTTCGGTGTTTTCCGCGCCGATGGCGGCACCGGTGGTGGCGAGGGCGAGGGCGGCGATGAGGTAGTAAGCGGTTTTCATGATGGTTCCTCCAGTGAATACCCGTATTATATCTATGAATTGTACATTACTGAAATAATGCGTCGTGATGGAGGTAATTCACGGCGGCAATGACATCCTGCCTGGGCCTGGTCGGGAACGGCGCAGCCCGAACACCGGGGCCAGCAGCCAAACAGGTGGCAACATCGTTCAACGTTGCGCCAAACCCGGGCAAACACCTCGGGTGCGACGCCGTTCGGTACAGGCTGTTACAGTCCTGGCAATGCCGCATGCCGGCGATGCAATCACAGGAGGCACTATGTCAGGTACCAGCACACTCGATCCCGATAACTTCCCGTCCGCGCCGGACCGCGTGCTTGGCCGCGGCCATGGCACCGGCGCGCTGGGCCCCAGCGACACGTCCGATTCGGGCAGCGATATCCAGGGCGGCTCCGGGCTTGCCCAGCAAATCGAGGAAAACAACCTCGATGGCGGCACCAACGAGGATCTCGATGAAAACACGGCGGGCGGCACGGCCGGCCCGGATGTCGGCGATGCCGACCTGGACAGCGATACGGACGCCGGCGGCACCGGTGAGCGGGCAACCGTGGGGCGCGACACGACGGCGCCCGACGGCGCCGATATCAATGTCGACCATATCGAATCGGTACCGCTGACCGGCGAACGGGACGTGGACGATATCGAAAGAGGCGCCTGAAGCGGCGCAGCAGGCCTGGCACGCGGCACCACGCGGGCCGGAAACACGACGGGGCCGCCAGGCCCCGTTGTCACATCACCCCGCGTCACGGGGTATCACATCGGCCGGGGCGCTACGCCGCGGCAGCCGTCTTCACCACCGGTTCCGTGAATTCAAAGCGCTTGATTTCGCCCACCAGGAACAGGTAGCACAGCACCGTCACCAGGGCATTGGCGCCGACGAACACGAGCGCGCCGTAGAACGAACCGGTGGCCTGCAGGATGATGCCGATGACGATCGGCGTCGTGATGCCGGCGGTGTTGCCGAACATATTGAACAGCGATCCGCTCATGCCGCCAGCCTGGCTTGGCGACGTATCGCCAACCACGGCCCAGCCCAGCGCGCCGATGCCCTTGCCGAAGAACGCCAGCGCCATCACGGCAACCACCACCCAGTCCTGCTCGACGAAATTGCACAGCACCATCGTGGTGGCGAGCAGCATGCCGCCGATGATCGGCGTCTTGCGCGCCACCGAGGTGCTGTAGCCGCGCTTGATCATCCGGTCCGAGATCACGCCGCCGAGAACGCCGCCGAGGAAACCGGCGATCGCCGGCAGCGCGGCGACGAAGCCCGCCTTCAGGATCGTCATGTGGCGTTCCTTGACCAGGTAGATCGGGAACCACGTCAGGAAGAAATAGGTCAGCGTATTGATGCAGTACTGGCCGATATAGATTCCCAGCAGCATGCGCGAGGACAGCAATTGCTTCAGGCATGACCAGGTATCGATCTGCGGCCGGGCGGCGGCCGGCACGCCGGTCGTTTCCAGGTCGACCAGCGCGCCGCCCCGTTCGATGTGCAGCAGCTCCGCCGCGTTGGCGCTGGGATGCTGGCGCGGGCCATGCACGAACTTCAGCCATGCCAGCGACATCGCGATACCCAGCCCGCCCATCACGAAGAACACGCTTTCCCAGCCCAGCGAGTGAACCAGCCAGCCCATGATCGGCGCGAACAGCACGGTGGCGAAGTATTGGGCCGAGTTGAAGATGGCGGCGGCCGTGCCCCGTTCAGCGGTCGGGAACCACGAAGTCGTCAGACGACTGTTGCCTGGAAAGGAGGGTGCCTCGGCTGCGCCGACGATCAGGCGCAGCGTGAACAGCATGGCGACGGCGGCGCCGCCGCTGAAGAAACCGACCCATCCCTGGAGCAGCGTGAACAGGGACCACAGGAAGATGGAAAAGAAATAGACGATCTTGGTGCCGAAGCGGTCCAGCAGCCAGCCGCCGGGCAGCTGGCATAGTACGTAGGACCAGGAGAAGGCCGAGAAGATCAGCCCCATCTGGACGGGCGTCAGCCCCAGTTGCCGGCTCAGTTCGGGGCCGGCGATCGAGATCGTGGCGCGGTCGGCGTAGTTGATCGTGGTGACAATGAACAGGATTGCGAGAATGGTCCAGCGTACGCGGGTGGCCTGGATGGCCGGCAGGTGTTGACCCATGGTGTCTCCGGTGAACTGTGGCTCTGGTCGTCAGTCGTCATACAACATGAGCGAGTATAACGACCACAGTCGAGCCGGAGCAAGCGCTTTGTTAATGAAATTTATTGAGCCTCCCGGTGCCAATCGGCCGCCGGGCCGGCCATGGCGCAAAAAGGGCCGGCCTGGAATCGTCCAGGCCGGCCCCTTGCGCCCTGCGCGGGAATCGTGATCAGCCGGTATTGCGCTGGTTGGCGTCGCCGGCCGGCCGCGTCAGCATCCATGCGGCAACCAGCGCACCGCCGCCCAGCAGCGCCAGTTTCAGGGGCGAGCGGGTGACCGGGCGATAGCTCGTTTCACCGGTGGTCTGGATGCCGAGCCGCTGCTGCAGTTCCTGGTCGGGATCCGGCGAATGCAGGGCATCGTTGCGGAACCAGCGCGACGGCTTGTTGGTACGCTGCTGGTTCCACATCGCCGTCTCGCCCAGCTTGTCGAACAGGCGCGGCAGCGTGAAGCCGCCCACCGCGTTGGCCTTTGCCGCATTGCCGACGAACACGTCGCGCTTCGGATGCTGGGCCGCGTCGAGGATCGCCTCGGCCACCATTTCCGGCGGGTAGACGGGAGCCGGCAGCGTCGGTTCCACGCTCATGTAGTTCTTCGCGTGCACCGGGAACATCGTGTCGATCGCCGCCGGCTTGACCAGCGTGACGGAGATCGGCAGCCTGTCGTGCTCCAGTTCCATGCGCAGCGCATCCGTATAGCCTTTCACGGCGTGCTTCGATGCCGCGTACATGCCTTGCAGCGGCACCGCCACTTCGGACAGTTCGCTGCCCAGGTTGATCAGCGCGCCGCCATCCTTCTTCAGGTGCTTGACCGCTTCCAGCGAGCCGTTGACCACGCCCCAGAAATTGGTCTGGAACAGGCGGTGGTTGTCTTCCTCGCTGACTTCCTCGGCGCGGCCGAAGATCGACACGCCGGCATTGTTGATCCACGTGTCGATGCGGCCGAAGCGCTTGAGCGCGGCCTGCGCCAGCGCATGCACCTCGTCCTTCTTGCCCACATCGGTGGGCACGGCCAGCGCTTCCGCGCCGCGCTGGCGCAGTTGCTGCTCGAGTTGTTCCAGGGCTTCTTCGCCCCGTGCCGCCAGCACCACCTTGGCGCCACGCGCGGCGGCCATCCGGGCCGTGGTCAGGCCGATGCCGCTGGTGGCGCCGGTGATGACGATGACCTGGTCCGACAGTCGTTTCAAACGCATGTTGTGCTCCTTTGCAGATTTGTACGATACCAATTGTTCCCGCGATATCGTACCCGGCGGCACCCTGCATGGAGCACACCATTCCGGCAGTCAAGACTTCGCCCGGCGGCGCCTGCCCGGCAGCCGCCACTGCGCCAGGAACGGTGTTCGACAATCAGCCGGCGCTGCCGGACGAGCCGGCCCACAGGTTGATGCCGCCTTCCTGGGCCAGCGCATCGATGGCGCGCAGCTCGTCGTCGCTGAAGGCCAGCTGGTCCAGCGCAGCGATGTTCTCGCGGATCTGCGCGCTGTTCGAGGCGCCGATCAGCGTGGACGTGATGCGCGGGTCGCGCAATACCCACGCCAGCGCCATCTGCGCCAGCGACTGGCCGCGTGCCCGCGCGAGGTCGTTCAGGCCCCGCACCCGCCGCAGGTTGTCCTCGGAAAGGTGCGCCGCCTGCAGCGAGCCGCCGCCGGGGCGGTTGATGCGCGCGTCCTGGGGGATGCCGTCCAGGTACTTGTCGGTGAGGATGCCCTGCGCCAGCGCGGTGAAGGTGATGCAGCCGATTCCCTGTTTCCCCAGCGTGTCGAGCAGCCCTTCGCTTTCGATCCACCGGTTCAGCATGTTGTACGACGGCTGGTGGATCAGGCACGGCACCTTCCACTCCGCCAGCAAACGCTGCGCTTCCACGGTCTTTTCCGCCGAATAGGAGGAAATGCCCACGTACAGCGCCTTGCCCTGCTGGACCGCATGCGCCAGCGCGCCCATGGTTTCCTCGAGCGGCGTGTCGGGGTCGAATCGGTGCGAATAAAAGATGTCCACGTAGTCCAGCCCCATGCGCCGCAGGCTCTGGTCCAGGCTGGCAAGCACGTACTTGCGCGAGCCGCCGCCCTGGCCGTACGGGCCCGGCCACATGTCCCAGCCCGCCTTGGTCGAGATGATCAGTTCATCGCGGTAGGGCTGGAAATCGTCGCGGAAGATGCGGCCGAAGTTGGTTTCGGCGCTGCCGTACGGCGGGCCGTAGTTGTTGGCCAGGTCGAAGTGCGTGATGCCGTGGTCGAACGCGGTGCGCAGCATGTCGCGCTGGGTGGCCGCGCTCGTGGTGTCGCCGAAGTTGTGCCACAGGCCCAGCGACAGCACCGGCAGTTTCAGGCCGCTGCGCCCGCACGTGCGGTACTGCATGGTTTCATAACGGTGGCGGGAAGCCGTGTAAGTCATCGCAACCTCGGTGAATGATGGATTCTGGGGATGATAGCGCAACGATGGTGTGCAGCATGGCATGGCACGCCTGTGAATGCGCGCCTCTGGTTTGCCAGTCCCGGCCATACCTCAGCCGGTCGAAAATTTTTACAACCGGCGCCTCTCGGCGCATCGGCTCCGCTTTCCCTTTGATAGGAATCAACGGCTTGAGCGAGCTGGCACAGCACTCGCTTGGGAATACCGTACCCAGATGGGCTAACCGGTGGAGGCCATGATGACTCATGTATTGACGCTTATGCGATGGTTTCTTGCTCTAGGCCGCTTGTGTCTCCTTGTCTTGATCACCTTGTCGATCCCGCCATTGGCATCGGCTGCAACCATCACCTACGGCGTCACGCAACTCGACGGCGATCGGTGGCAATACGAATATGTGATATCAGCCCACGATCCGGGGTTCACGATCGAGGAATTCACGATCTTCTTTTCAACGGCTGACTTTGCCAATCTTTCCATGGAGGCGGCGCCCGAGGGGTGGGACGCGATCGCCATTCAGCCCGACCCGTCATTGCCTGCAGAGGGGTACTTCGATGCGCTCGCGACAGGGCCAGGCCTCGCCGCGGGCATGACGGCAGGCGTTTTTCGCGTGTCGTTCGATTTTCTCGGCACCGGTAGTCCGGTAGCCCAGCGGTTCGCCGTAGTGGATCCTTTCACCTTTGATGTGCTTGCATCCGGCATGACATCGCCAGTACCCGAGCCGCGCCAGGGGCAGCTTCTCGCGCTCGGCCTGGGCAGTTTCGTCGCTTTGCATTGCGCTCGCAGGAGGCTCGGCTTTGCGGGACATGGGGCAGGGAGGTCATCATGAACACGTCCCTTCAAGGGCCAGTTGCAGGCCGGTGGCGCCTGGCCGCAGTGTTTTTGTTTGTCGCAATGCTCGTCGCATGCGGCGGGGGGACGGAACAGCCGAAACAAGGCGCCGCGCGGTACTTGGCGGCGGCAGCGAAGGCCGTCGATAACCCGGAAGGCGTCGTCATCTCGGGGTTGCAACTGAAGGTCGAGCGGCGCATCAGCCGTACGGTGTTCGAATATGAATACGAGGTGCAGGTCAGAAATGACGGTGCCGCCCTGAAGGATTTCGTCGCGCAGATCACCAGCAGCGGACCGGGTACCACGATCATCGATGGTAGGGCTGCTCTTGCTTCCTTGCCGGCTGGCGCGACGACGGCACTGAACGACCGCGTGGTCCTGCGCCAGGATCGCACGATGCCTTTCCAGCCTGCGTCACTGGCATGGCACCTCAGCGGAAGTAGTGGGATCGTGTCGGCATTGCCGGGCGCGCCGTCGGACCCGGCGCTGAACGCGATCGTCGAGTTCGACAGCGACCCGCCATTCCCCGGCAATGAATTCGAGATGGATGGTGCACGCGGAGCACCGGTCTTGCGGAGTAAAGTTGTTTTCGGCCTGGTGGAAGGCGCAACGGTCGGCCAGGTCAACGCACTGCTGCAATCCCTGAACGCAGAAATCGTCCGTAGTTATGAAAAAACCGCCGTGCTGGAAGTGCGCATCGCAGACCCCGGGAGCCTGGCCGCCCTGGATGACTTGCTGGAGACCCTCCGCGGGCACCCTGTTGTCGGCTTTGCCTTACCGGTCAGCCTGGAACCGGCCAATGCGCTGCCCGAGCCATACCTCGGACAGAATCCGCCGGCGCTCGATTATGTCGCGCACCAGCTTTCCGTGAAGGCTGCGGCAACGTGGAATGCCCGGCGCGCGGTTGAGATCAGCGGGCGGTCAAGCGGGCCGGTCTTGCTAGTTGCCGATTATTTTGGCAATGGAACGCCCGCCGACAGCCTGAATGCCTGGCTGCCCGCACAGCCTTCGCATGACGGGTTTCTGACATGGGAACTGAATCCACATGGCTATCATGTGCTGGGTATCGCGGCAGCCAGTTTCGGGCCAGCAGGCGGCACTTCCTCTACGGAGGCGATAACCGGGATTTACAGCGCAGGCCCGCCGCTTTCAGTGGATGTAACCGATCTCACCTTCTGGAGGGCGTTTTGCGATAGCCCAGAAAGGGAGCGTCCATGCTCCGGAAAAACGACCAGCGATCGACTTCGCTCGCTGTTGCAGTTGCATGCGAATAGCGGTCGGAAAGTCGTCTTGAATACGAGCCTGGGATACAACGGTCCAGACACTGGATTGACAATTTCGGAGGCCGATGCGCAGAAGGAATACTGGCTCCTGCTGATTCGCGGAGGCCACGGGAATGTTGCCTCGCCGCTGGAGAACCTGTACTTCCATGCCGCTGCGGCAGGCAACCGTGCAGACCTGCCTGCCCGGCAGAACATTGGCTGGACGCGCGCGGCAATCGATGGCTTCCTGCTTAACACTGCGGTGGTCGAGAACCGCGTGCATCTGCTTGCCCCTCCATACAGCCCAGCCTGTCTTGCAGCAAACTCGTCTTTCGGTGGCAATTTATCGGCCATCGGTGCGAATCCGCGAGCCCACCCGAACAATGGCGTATGGTCTTATGGTAGCGCGGAAGGAACACCGCGTCGATTAGGTGGCACGTCGATGGCGAGCCCTCAGGTTGCCGGACTTGCCGCGCTGTTCTGGGCGATCCGGGATGATTTGACCGGACCGCAATTGCTGAGAGTGATGACTGGTCATGCCGTTCCTGCGCCGACCCCATGCCGCGCCGATGCACCTGTGATCGACACCTACGCCACCGTATTGGCCGCCGATGATCCGGAGGCACTCCTCGGCCCGATGGGCGATCCCGCAAAAGCGCCCGTGCGGATGGCGATCCTCGACGTCGACCAGGATGGCGAGTTCACCAACGATGACGCCAGGGCTTTCGTGGATGCGTTCGTGGCATCCGCGGGGGGATCTGCATTCGTGCCCATACGCACGCGCACGGTCGCCGGGAGGACCGTTGACATGAGCCGGTTCGACCTGAATGCGGAAGGCAATGTCGGCGGGGCGGGTACTGCCCGCTTCAATCTGGATGTCGACTACGACGCCGAGCGCAAGTCTCGTTACGGAATGGTCCGATACGAGCCCGTCAGGCCCCAGTTGGTGGAACTGGACGAGAACGCCGTCACCGACTTCCAGATCCTTTGTTATTACATCCACAGCCCATTGCGGCGCGACAGCAAGGGCACGTTGGCCGATCTCGGGCAATATTTGTCATCGCAAGGCCTGTCTTGCATCGGACCACTGGTCGGCGTCGAGATCAGGATTGCCGATCTCAATACGGGCTGGGGCGGCCTGCCGGCGACCATCCGGATGTCGCAACTGTATCCTGTCTCGCGCATCGCATTCCAACTGGTCGGGAATTCGGCCACCTGCGGTAGCCAAGGGCAGCCGTTGGGCGAACGGGGCAGCCCCCTGTTCAGCAACAGCGTTGATGCGAATGCGCTGTTCCATGGAGCACGCGTCGTTACAGGCGTGCCCTATCAGCTCAGCAGTGGAGCCCCTAATCTCAATAACTGCTCGAGCTTCTTTGCCTACAAGGCCGTGCAAGTGGATGGAGAACTTCAGCCGCTTGTCAAATTGTGGGCCAATGCCACTGGCAGGACCGTTTTCGGCTTTAGCGGTCCACGTTCGGACTGGGAATACCAAGTACGCTATTATTCGGGCGACCCTGAGCTGCAATATTCGGACAAGAAAGTCTCCGTTGGGTTGGTAGCCAACAGTGGTGTTTATGTCGAAAGCTTCAGGTCTGTCCAAAACTCGTTGAGTTACCTGCTTGGGCCCCCGGTCCAGTAAGCAGGCATCGTCCAGCAAGGGCTATCGCCCATCCTTGCCTTCAGGCTTCACAACAGCTCAGGAAAGCCCGCCCCGGCGGCGGGAAGCCAGACGTTGCGGCGAGCAACACCCGCATTCCGTCATTCCGGTATCGCCTGCGGGCCGGCCAGCGTGACATGCAGCCTGGCCCGACGGCCGCCGGCCAGCAGCAGGCAGGCGTCTGGCTGCCCGTCTGCCACCGGCGCCAGGCGCAGGCGCAGGTGCGTGACGCCGGTGCGGTGGATGGCGGCCAGGCCGGCCGCGGAGAAATCGCCGGACCTGGCCGTGCCCGACGTGAAGCGGCCGACCTGCGCGGCGTTCTCCGCCGTTGCCGCGGCGTGCCAGTCGTCCCCGTGCAGCGTGCGGGACGCACCGAAATGGCCGCGCTGGACATCGATGCGGATCACGCGCCCGCCGGCCCAGGGATCGCCGGTGCGCGCGTGGCACGCCATTTCCAGGCAGGCGTGGCTGATGACCGCGTTATCCGGCAGCGCCGACGTATCGAACTGCAGGATGGCGCGGCTCTCGCCGCCGGCGCTGCCGATGCGCAGCATGCTGCCGGTACCGACCAGCACCTGCTCGCGGCCCTGCTCGCCACCGGGCCGGGCCACCAGGGTGCCGTTGCCCCGAGCATCGCTGGCAAACACCAGCCGGTCGGGATGCGCCCGCACCGTGAAGTCCGCGCTTTTCACGGGCTCGAGCTTGCCAGCCGGGCTGCAGGAACGGAAGCGCAGCCGGGCGGACCGGTCCAGCACGATGGGTGACGTATACGGCTCGCCGTGCGTTGCCGATGGCTCGCTGCCATCGAGCGTGTAGCGGGTCCACGCACAGGGCGCGGAAGGGCACAGTTCGATACGCACCGTGCCGGCGAAATGGCCGCCGGCCGAGGGGGCGATCCACGTTTCCGGGTACCTGCCATCGTCGATGCGCCAGCCGAAGGCTGCCAGGGCCTCGTGTCCGGCATGGTCCTTCGCATGGCACAGCAGGGCATGGTGGCCATTGCCGCGGATGCTGACCCGCTGCCTGCCGTCGAACGCTTTGCGCTGCGGGTTCCCGGCATCGGATGGATCGGAGCCATCGTCGGTGTAGTGTGCCAGCGTGCCGTCCCCAGGGACGGAAATGGTGGCATGGAAAGCGCGCGGATAGACGCCGGCCGGCTTGTCGCAGCTGATCTCTGGCTGGCGCGGGGCGCCCGGCTGACTGCCGTGGTGGCCGTGCGGCGCGGGCGATCCGATGCCGATGGCGAAATCCGGCGCCCCCGGTGCCGCCGGTGTACCGGGATCGCGCACCCAGTCGCCGTCGATGAAGTACAGGATGATCACGGCATTGCCGCCGAGTTCCAGCGTCAGCGCGACATAGTCGAAGACGTCCAGCCGCTGCGCGAGAAAGTGCTCGGTCAGCGTGGCTTTCACGAACTGGACCACTTTTTTCTCATACGTGCGCGATACCACCGGCGATGCCAGCCCGTCGGCATCGATCGCGATGAAATACAGCGTGGTCGTTTCGTGGATGACCGGATTGGATTGGGCCAGCCAGCGCGTCCTGTCGGTGCTGTGGAATACCGTTCCCTTGCTGGCCGCGGTCCTGACTTCGAGGCTGCCCTCGAAGGGGGGATCGTCGGGTGTCAGAATCGTGACCTCGGGGAGGGTGACGTTGACGCCGTACGCACGCTCCAGCGTGGCGCCATTGCTGGCAGTGAAGGTCACCTCCCACGCACCGTCCTGCGCGAGTGTCAGCGACTGGCCGTCGGCCAGCGCGCCTTCCTGCGTTTGCGCGACCGACTCGGTGAGGAAGCCGGCATCCACGGCTTTCGTCAGGCGCCTGGCCACCCAGCCGATGACGGCGCCGGCCGGGGAGACGGTGACGGTGACCTGCAGGTCCGGTCCGTGGCTGCCGCTTTCCTTGTCCACCGAGAAAACCACCGGCGGGGCGGGCGGGTAGCGGTTCAGGTAGCCCCGGAATGCATTGAACACCGGCTGGTTCTTGATGACCTTCTCATGGCCGTCCGTGCCCATGCCCACGTTGACCACCTTGTTGAGATCGGCACCCTGGCGCCGGCTGGTATCGCGATGCTGCTGGTCGACGAAATCGCCGCGGGCAATGACGGCAACGTAGCTCACCTGGTCGTCATCGACGGCGGTGGCGCCTTTCCACTCCTCGACGGGGGCGATCTGCCGCGAACTGTCGTTTTCACCGGACGGCGTGTCTTCGATGGCGACGTCGCCGAAGCGGTGCGACAGTATCTCGAACTGGCTGCCGGTGCGGAATTCATGGCTGCTGGCGGGCCCCAGGCCGTACTGGGCACCGGCGATGCTGACGAAGGTGCCGGCGGCGGCCAGCCGGTGGTCCGTATTGTTCCACTCGCCGTTGGCCTGCAGGCCCCGAAGATACCCGTTGACCATGCCGCAGCCCAGCGAGTGCGCGATGAAATCGACCCGCTGCACGCCCAGGTAGGCGCGCACGTCGTCGATGAAGCTGCGCACGGCGTCGATGTGGTCGCGGTGAACGTCGGGCAGCACGACGGCGGTGTTGTTCTCGCCGAGATAGTCGCAGCACCAGATTTCGCAATCCTGGTAGCCGGCGTCCTTCAGGAAGGCCTGCATGGCCGCCATGCCGTAGCGTGGATGGGCCGAATGGCTGGCATTGCCGTGCAGGAGGATCACCGGGCATTTCCGGCAGCGTTCACGGTGCGCGGCCTGGTCCAGGCTCGGGTCGCCGCCGAAGCCGGTCAGGCGGTGGGGAAAATCACGGGGGAACTGGTTCATGGCGATTCCTGCCTCCAGAGTGGTCGGTGGCATGCATGGCGCATGCCGGACGAAGCTTGCATGTCGCAAGCCGCTGTAATCGATGCCGGACGGCCAGCATGCGAGCAGGAGGGGCGGGGTGGCTTTGATCTACATCAATCGTCAGTGCGGGCTCTCGCACCGTCGATGGGGAAGCGCCAATGAAAACGGCCCGCGGAGGGCGGGCCGTGCGGGACTTGCCGGCCTGCTCCGTGCCAGGGCACAGGGGCAGGCGAGCGTCACATTCAGGCGAAGTTCTGGTTCACGAATTCCCAGTTGACCAGGTTCCACCACGATTCCACGAATTTCGGACGCGCATTGCGGTAGTCGATGTAGTACGCGTGTTCCCACACGTCGACCGTCAGCAGCGGCTTGTTTTCGGTGGTCAGCGGGGTGGCCGCGTTGGACGTGTTGACGATGTCCACGGTGCCGTCCGTCTTCTTCACCAGCCAGGTCCAGCCGGAACCGAAGTTGCCGACGGCCGACTTGCTGAACTCTTCCTTGAACTTGTCGAACGAACCCCACTTGGCGTTGATCGCTTCGGCCACCGGGCCGGTCGGCGCGCCGCCAGCGTTCGGCGCCATGCAGTGCCAGAAGAACGTGTGGTTCCAGACCTGTGCGGAGTTGTTGAACACGCCGCCGGAGGATTTCTTGATGATTTCTTCCAGGGACAGGTTCTCGAACTCGGTGCCCTTGATCAGGTTGTTCAGGTTCGTGACATAGGCCTGGTGGTGCTTGCCGTAGTGGTATTCCAGCGTTTCAGCCGAGATATGCGGTTGCAGGGCGTCTTTCGCGTACGGCAGTGGCGGCAGGGTATGTTCCATGTGCATTTCCTTATGAGGGGACTGAAGAATCAACTTTTACAAAACGTCCATCATTGTAATGCGTTGCCCGGCAGTCTGCCGAAATCCCACGTAAATAGTGAGGCTACAGGAAAGCACATAGCGTGCACGTCACTGCCGGGGCAGCGTGGTTTCACGCACCACCAGTTCGACCGGCGGCACCCGCGTGGGCACGCGGTCGCCGCTGATCAGGCGCAGCAGCGCCGTGATCGCCGTCAGGCCGATGTCGTACAGCGGCTGGCGCACGGTGGTCAGCGGCGGCGTCGTGAACGCCGAGCCGGGCAGGTCGTCGAAGCCCACCAGCGACACGTCTTCCGGCACGCGCACGCCCTTGCGGTACAGCGCGAGGCGCACGCCGTAGGCGCTCTGGTCGTTGGCGGCGAACACGGCGGAAAATTCCTGGCGCGTCTCGAACAGGTGGTTGATCGCGATGAGGCCGCTGTTTTCATGGAAGTTGCCTTCCACTACGAGCGCCGGGTCGACCGGAATGCCCGCCCCTTCCAGCGCCTTGCGGTAGCCGCGCAGGCGGCTCGACGCGTCGGCATGGCTGGGCGGGCCGGACACGAAGGCGATGCGGCGATGGCCCAGCTCGATCAAGTGCTGCACGCCCAGGTAGGCGCCGTGCTCGTTGTCCATCGTGAAGCCCAGCGCGTTCGGCGCATCGAGCGCGCGGCCGGTGACGACGATCGGGCGCTGGGTGGCGAAGTGCAGCAGTTCCTCGTCCGGCAAGTTGCCCGACAGGAGGATGATGCCGTCGACCTTGCGCGCCAGCAGCAGCCGGATGCGGTCCGCTTCTTCCAGTGCGCTCCAGTGGCCGGTGACGATCACGGAGGCGTAGCCGGTGCCTTTCAGGCCATCGTCGACGCCATGCAGCGTTTCATCGAAGAACGGCGATGAAATGTCCTGCACGATGATGCCGATCGTGTGCGTGCGGCCTTTCTTCAAGCCCTGCGCCATCAGGTTCGGCGCGAAATTGGTGCGCGCGATCGCCTTCATCACGGCTTGCCGCTTGTCGTCGGACACGCGCGCCGTGCCGTTCAGGATGCGCGAGACGGTCGAGGGGGAGACGCCGGCCTCCCGGGCGACGTCGAGCAGGGTCGAAGGCCCGGCTGCCACAGTTGGTTTTGTCAATTGTTTTTGTTCCACTAGTATCGGACCGGGGCAAGGTTACCATACTGCCCCGGTCGCCGGCGGGGCCGCCGGCCATCGCCTTCAAGTGCGGCGGCGGGCGGCGATGCCGGCGGCAAGAAGGCCAGTGCCGAGCATCAGCCAGGCGGAGGGCTCGGGAACGGCGGATACCTCGACGGTCAACACCGTTCCGTCGAACCACCAGGATTCCGTCACCGGGTATTCATGTTCGATCGTGGCGCCGACGGGAATGTTCCATTGCTCGATGGTGTAGTACTCCCACCCCGGCAGGATATAGCTGTAATACCCGTGGTACTCGACGTTACCGCCGATGACGTACTGCTGGAAACTCGCGCCGCAACTCGTGTATTCGCCGGCGCACCGCGGTCCCGAAAAATTATAGGAGACGAATTCGCTGATTTCGGTATTGTCGATCGTGTTGTCGCCATTGACGTCTTCGCCACGGAAATAGCCGCCCCACGTCGCTTCGGGCACCCAGCGCGGAGCGGAGTTGAGAGAACTCTGGTACCAGCCTCCCTTGTATTCGAACTCGTAGTGCATGGGGGCGGCGCGGGCGGACAGCGCGGCGCTTGCAAGAATCATAAAAGCCAGGGATTTCAATCGCATGACAATCTCCTCGCAATCGTTGATGGTCGGGAGCCGACCGGATTGTCAGCGTAGCACGCAGGGACGACTGCGCCGGACCCGATGTTTTACCAGCGCGACACTGTCACGGTGCAAGTCATGCTACTGGTCCAGGTGCGCCTGGACACCGGACACGGTGAGGTCGGCGCTGCCTTCGGCCAGCCGCACGGTCAGCTTGCGGCGCGGTTGCAGCTGGCCCGGCGAGCGCAGGATCGTCCCCTTGCTGTCGGTGATGATGGCGTAGCCGCGCTCCAGCGTGCGCTGCGGGTTCAGCAGTTCCAGCTGGGCCGCCAGTGCGCCCAGTCCCTCCCGGTTGCGTTGCAGGCGCGCCGCCACGTTCACCGTGCAGCGGTGCTGCAGCGCCGCCAGGTGGGCACGCACGGCGCGGGTATCGGGGCGCTGCGCGGCCAGCCGGCCGGCCAGGCGCTCCAGCGTGTGGCGCGCCTGGTTCAGGGGCGTGCGGTTGGCATGCATCATCGCGGTGGACAACGCCAGCAGCTCCAGGCGCTGCTGGCGGATGCGCGCGGTGGGGCTGAGCAGGCGCCGGCCCTGGTGGTCGAGGGTCTGGGCGGCATCGTCCAGCAGGCGCCGCATGGCGCGGCGCAGGTCCGCCGCATCGGCGCGCAGCGAGGCCAGCCAGTCGCCGCGCGGCGTGGCGGCCAGTTCGGCGGCGGCGGTCGGCGTGGCCGCGCGCAGGTCGGCGGCGAAATCGGCGATCGTGAAATCGGTCTCGTGGCCGACCCCGGAGATCACCGGCATGGCGCATTCGGCGATCGCGTACGCCACCGCCTCGTCATTGAAGCACCACAGGTCCTCGATGCTGCCGCCGCCACGGCAGACGATCAGCACGTCGCACTCGGCACGCGCCGACGCCGTGCGGATCGCGCGGGCGATCTGCTCGGCCGCCAGCTGGCCCTGCACCAGCGTGGGATACAGCACCACGTTCACGTGCGGCGCACGGCGGCGCAGCGCGATCAGCACGTCGCGCAGCGCCGCCGCCTGCGGGCTGGTGACGATGCCGATGGTGCGCGCGAACAGGGGCAGGGCGCGCTTGCGTTCCTCGTCGAACAGGCCGGCCGCGGACAGCTTTTCCTTCAGCCGCATGAACGCCTCGAACAGTGCGCCGACACCGGCGCGGCGGATCGCTTCCACGTTGATCTGGTAATCGCCCCGCGGCCCGTACAGCGTGACGAGGGCGCGCACCTCGACCTTGTCGCCTTCGCGCGGCACGAAGCCAGCATATTGGGCACGCCCGCGGAACATCACCGCGCGCACCTGGGCCGCATCGTCCTTCAGCGTGAAGTACCAGTGGCCGGAACTGGCGCGCGTGAAGTTGGAGATTTCCCCAGCGATCCAGGTCAGCGGAAAGGAGCGCTCGAGCAGGCGTGAAACGGCCTGGTTCAAGGCGCTGACGGTGATCACGGCGGCCTGGCCAGGGGTGGAATCGGGGCGGTCGAAGGTCGGCATCGGTAAGACTGTCCACAGAGTCATCAAGCGGTCATGCTTATGTCATATCTCGCCTAGAATCGCAAGGTGTATTTCCAAGCTACTGATTTATAAAGAGAAAAACGTATGCTGCATTCGTGGGCAGCGTAAGAATATTCTTACAAATCAAGGACTTCACTGTCGCGCTTCATTCTTACACACAAAGATATCCACAGAAATTGTGGGGAACCTGGCGCCGGCGGGCATGCCCTGCTGGAAATTTCCGCAGAACAATTTAACGCTTGTAAATCAGCCACTTGGGTGCGAAAGCTCACGCTTCCCCACAATTTTATCCACAGAAGCTGTGCAGAAGCGCGCCGCCCGGCACCCCGGCCGGGACCGTGCCGGGGACGGCGCGGACCCCGGCGCAGCTTGCCTATTTTTTGTGCGCAAACGCTTTTCCCTTATAAATCAATGCCATTGGGTAGTCGGCGGCGCCTTGCGCACAACATTGTCCACAGATTATGTGCAGAAGGGCCATACAGCACGCCGCGGCGGCCGGGAAGGGCAGTATGGACGGCTTTGCATGCTATTTAAGCAGGCTTATTTTATCCTTATGAATCAAGCGTTTGAAGAGAAGCCGAGGGCATTGCCAACAATCTTATCAACAGTTACTGTGCAGAAGCACGCCGTCCCGCATGGCCGCCCGATACCTCGCTGCAAGTTTTTTGTGCATGACCATAATATTGTTCAAGATCAATGACTTGCGGAGGGATAGGGACCGTTGCCAACAATATTGTCCACAGAAATTGTTGAGAACGGCGTCGGTCCGGCCGGGCAGCGATGCTGCCTAAAAAACAGGCTATGAGAAAATTCCTCTCAGAATCAATGGCTTGCGTTGTGGATTGCACATTGCGCACAATCTTTTCCACAGAATTTGTGCAGAACACGGCGCTCGCGCACTGCGCCTGTCCACACTTGCCGTTGGCACGGCAACACGCTACATTGCGCGTCTGCGCTATCTCAAGGAGTAAGACTTGCTCGCCATCTTTCAAGCTGCCGGCTGGCCGATCTGGCTGCTGCTGATCGCCTCCATCGTGGCCACCGCGTTGATCATCGAACGGCTGATGGCGCTGCGGCGCGCGCGGATCATTCCGCCCAACCTGCTCGATGAAGTGGTGCGGGTGTATCGCAGCGGCAATATCACGCCGGAGATCACCGGCAAGCTGGAGACCAGTTCGCCGCTGGGCGTGGTCCTGTCGGCCGCGCTGCGCAACGTCAACGCGCCGCGCGAAGTCATGAAGGAATCGATCGAAGAGGCGGGCAATGGCGTGGCCCACACGCTGGAGCGCTTCCTGACCACGCTGGGCACGATCGCCACGCTGGCACCGCTGATGGGCCTGTTCGGTACCGTGGTCGGCATGATCGAGATCTTCGGTGCGCAGAATCCGGCCGGCACCAACCCGGCGCAACTGGCGCACGGCATCTCGGTGGCACTGTACAACACCGGTTTCGGCCTGGCCATCGCGATGCCTGCGCTGGTGGCCTACCGCCACTTCCGCGCGCTGGTGGACGGCTTCGTGATCCAGATGGAGCAGCAGGCCGTGCGCTTCGTCGACATCGTCCACAACGAGCGAAAGTAAGGGCGCCGCATGAATTTCCGCAAGGGCCGGCGCCGGGAAGACCCGGAGATCAACCTGATCCCGTTCATCGACGTGCTGCTGGTGATCCTGATCTTCCTGATGGTGACCACCACCTACAGCAAGTTCACCGAACTGCAGATCACGCTGCCCACGGCCGATGCGCAAAAGGCCGTCGAGCAGCCGGACCAGATCGACGTGACCGTCGATGCCAAGGGCAACTACACGATCAATGGCGAACCGGTGTCGTTCCGCGACGTGGCCGGACTGGCCTCGGTGCTGAAGGCGGCCGCCAGGCCGGGCAGCGATCCGGTGGTGGTGGTCAATGCCGACCAGTTCGCGATGCACCAGATGGTGGTCAACGTGATGGAGGCGGCGCGGCTGGCCGGCTTCGGCAAGCTGACGTTCGCGGCGCAGACGGGCAGCGGGAAATAGCGTTGTCCCGAGTGCTGACGACCCGGCGTGCCCGGGCATGACAAGACGTACTACACGACGCACGACATGAGCCTCGAATCCACGCTCACCCGCGCCTGGCTGCGACGCGGCCCGCTGGCCTGCGCGCTGTATCCCGTATCGCTGCTGTTCCGGGCGCTGGCCGGCCTGCGCGGCCTGCTGTACCGCGCCGGCGTGCTGAAGTCCAGCCGCCTGCCGGTGCCGGTCATCGTGGTCGGCAACATCTTCATCGGCGGCACGGGCAAGACGCCACTGACGATCTGGCTGGTCGAGCAGCTGCGCGCGCGGGGCATGCGGCCGGGCGTGGTGTCGCGCGGCTTCGGCGGCAAGGGCGATGGACCGCGCCCCGTCACCGCGCTGTCGACGCCGGCCCAGGTGGGCGACGAGCCGGTGCTGATCGCCACCCGCGCCGCGTGCCCGGTGTTCGTCTGCCGCGACCGCGTGGCGGCGGGCCGGGCGCTGCTGGCCGCGCATCCGGAAGTGGACGTGATCGTCACCGACGACGGGCTGCAGCACTATGCCTTGCAGCGCGACGTGGAGGTGGTGCTGTTCGACGGCCGCGGGGTGGGCAACGGCTGGACCTTGCCGGCGGGGCCGCTGCGCGAGCCGCCCTCGCGCCGGCGCGATGTCACCGTCGTCAACGTGCCGGTACTGGCGCCGCAGCTGGCGGCCAGCGTGGGAGGCACGCCATTCCAGATGACCCTTGCCGGCACCGTTGCCGAACGCCTGGCGGACCGCCGCGACCGCGTGCCGCTGGCCCGGATGGGTGGCAAGGGCCGGCTGGTCGCCGCCGCCGGCATCGGCAATCCGCAACGCTTCTTCCGCATGCTGGCCGATGCCGGGCTGGCGTTCGAGGAATTGCCGCTGCCCGACCACCACGATTTCCTCGACCGGCCCTTTGCGCGCGTGGCGGCGGACGCGATCTTGATGACCGAGAAGGATGCAGTAAAATGCGCGCATATCGAAGAACTGAGGGACGATCCGCGGCTGTGGGTCGTCCCCGTCGGCGCGCAGCTCGATGCCGCGCTGATCGCACACATTGTGGAGAAATGCCGTGGAAGCACGTTTGCTTGACATCCTGGTCTGCCCCGTTTGCAAGGGCCCGCTGGAATACGACAAGAAGGCCCAGGAAATGATCTGCCGCGGCGACCGCCTGGCCTATCCGGTCCGCGACGGCATTCCGATCATGTGGGCCGACGAAGCCCGCACGCTGCAGGACACCGCGGAGTGAATGACTGCGAAATCGCCGCAGAGGACATCCGTGCCGCCTGGATTAGCATCCCTCGCATGCGCGCCGACCTGAACATCGAGACACCGTGACCTTTACCGTCATCATTCCCGCGCGGCTGGCGTCGACCCGGCTGCCGAACAAGCCGCTGGCCGACCTGGCCGGCAAGCCGATGGTGGTGCGCGTGGCCGAGCGCGCCGCGCTGTCCGGCGCCGAACGCATCATCGTCGCCACCGACCACCCGTCCATCCTCGACGCCTGCGCCGCGCACGGCATCGCCGCGCTGATGACGCGCGACGATCATCCTTCGGGCACCGACCGCATCGCCGAGGTGGCACGCGCGCTCGGCCTGCCGCCCGGAGCGGTGGTGGTCAACCTGCAGGGCGACGAGCCGCTGATCGATCCGGCGCTGCTGGCCGCGTGCGCCGCGCGCATCGGTGCCGGCGTGCCAATGGCCACCTGCGCGCATCCGCTCCACGATGCCGCCGACTCGTTCAATCCGAACGTGGTGAAAGTGGTGCTGGACAAGGCCGGCCGCGCGCTGTACTTCAGCCGCGCCACGATCCCCTGGGCCCGCGATGCGTTCGCGCAGTCCCGTCCCGCCGTGCTTCCCGCCGGCTATGTGCCATTGCGCCACATCGGCCTGTACGCCTACCGCAACGATTTCCTGCAAGCCTATCCGCTGCTGGAAGTGTCGCCGCTCGAGACCATCGAAGCGCTCGAACAGTTGCGCGTGCTGTGGCATGGCCATCCTATCGCCGTGCACGTCACCGACGCGGCACCGGCACCCGGTGTCGATACCCCCGAAGACCTGGAACGGGTGCGCGCTCACTTCGGCTGAGCGTTTGACGTTTTTGCATCCCAAACGGCCTCCCGAAGTGGCGTTGGGCCGGCGTTTTGTGGTAAGTTTCGTCACTAATGACACACTTACCATCAAACTATTAAAATTGTTTTAGGAATTTTCATGCGTCTCATTCTGTTAGGACCACCCGGCGCCGGCAAGGGCACCCAGGCCAACTTCATCAAGGAAAAATACAACATTCCCCAGATTTCGACCGGTGACATGCTGCGGGCCGCCATCAAGGCCGGTACGGAGATGGGATTGGCAGCCAAGAAAGTGATGGACGCTGGGCAGCTGGTTTCCGACGACATCATCATCGGTCTCGTCAAGGATCGCCTGAAGGAAGCGGACTGCGCCAATGGCTACCTGTTCGACGGCTTCCCGCGCACGATCGCGCAAGCCGACGCCATGAAGGATGCCGGTGTGAAGATCGACTACGTGCTGGAAATCGACGTGCCGGACGAACAGATCATCGAACGCATGGATGGCCGCCGCTGCCATCCCGGCTCGGGCCGCGTGTACCACGTCAAGTTCAATCCGCCCAAGGCCGAAGGCCTGGACGACGTGACCGGCGAGCCGCTGGTGCAGCGCGACGATGACAAGGCCGAGACCGTGAAAAAGCGCCTCGACGTCTACCACAACCAGACCGAAGTGCTGCTCGGCTATTACAACGAGTGGGCCAAATCGGGCGCCACGGAAGCGCCGAAGTACCGCAAGATCGAGGGTGTCGGAGCCGTCGATCAAATCCGCGACCGCGCGTTCGCCGCGCTGGCGGAATAAGAACCCAAAAAACGGACCGGCACGGTCCGTTTTTTTTTGCCGGCCCCCTTTAGGCCGCAGCGACTCCCGGCCGGCCCCGATGGCTGCCCGTTCGTTCGCACAGTTTCGTTCGCATCGTTTCGTTTGCATCGTTTCGTTAGGGACCTGCACAGGCCCCAGCCGCGCCGCGCGGCGTGATGAAGTCCGATTTGCACCATTCGACAACGTTGGTTCACAAAGGGGGACATATGGCAGCAGGTCTGTGGTTTGCGGTGGCATGTGGCGTCATCGCGGTGATATACGGGTTGTATTCGCGCAGCTGGATCCTGGGGCAGGATGCCGGCAACGCCCGCATGCAGGAAATCGCGGCGGCGATCCAGCAGGGCGCCAGTGCCTATCTCGCGCGGCAATACCGCACCATCGCCATCGTCGGCATCATCCTTCTCGTTGTCATCTTCCTGCTGCTCGGCGTGCAGACCGCGCTGGGCTTCCTGATCGGCGCGGTGCTGTCCGGCGCCTGCGGCTTCATCGGCATGAACGTGTCGGTGCGGGCCAACGTGCGCACGGCGCAGGCGGCCACGGTGGGCCTGAACGAAGCGCTCAACGTGGCGTTCAAGGGCGGCGCCATCACCGGCCTGCTGGTGGTGGGGCTGGGCCTGCTGGGCGTGGCGCTGTTCTACGGCATGCTCACTGCATTCGCCAGCAGCGCGTATCCATCGCCCCAGCTGTCGCATCACGACGTGATCAAGCCGCTGATCGGGCTGGCTTTCGGCGCTTCGCTGATCTCGATCTTCGCGCGCCTTGGCGGCGGCATCTTCACCAAGGGCGCCGACGTGGGCGCGGACCTGGTCGGCAAGGTGGAAGCGGGCATCCCCGAGGATGATCCGCGCAATCCCGCCGTCATCGCCGACAACGTGGGCGACAACGTAGGCGATTGCGCCGGGATGGCGGCCGACCTGTTCGAGACCTACGTGGTGACCCTGATCGCCACCATGCTGCTGGGTGCGCTGATGATCGCCGACAGCCCGCGCGAGGCGATCCTCTACCCGCTGCTGCTGGGCGGCGTATCGATCCTGGCGTCGATCGTCGGCTGCCTGTTCGTCAAGGCCAAACCTGGCAAGAAGATCATGTCGGCCCTGTACACGGGGCTGTGGTGGTCGGCGATTTTGTCGCTGATCGGCTTCGCCGTCGTCACCTGGCTGGTGTGGGACGACTACGACATGCGCTGGCAGATGATGGGCGCGACCGTGGTGGGCATCGTGCTGACCGGGCTGATGGTCTACATCACCGAGTTCTACACGGGCACCGACTTCAAGCCGGTGCGCCACATCGCCGAAGCGTCGACGACCGGGCACGGCACCAATATCATCGCCGGGCTGGGCGTGTCGATGAAATCCACCGCCTACCCGGTGCTGGCCGTTTGCGTGGCGATCCTGGTGTCCTACGAGCTGGCCGGGCTGTACGGCATCGCCATCGCCGCCACGTCGATGCTGTCGATGGCCGGCATCATCGTGGCGCTCGATGCCTACGGGCCGGTGACCGACAATGCCGGCGGCATCGCCGAGATGGCCGGCATGCCCGAATCGGTGCGGGCGATCACCGACCCGCTGGACGCGGTCGGCAATACCACCAAGGCCGTCACCAAGGGCTATGCGATCGGTTCGGCCGGCCTGGCCGCGCTGGTCCTGTTCGCCGACTACACGCATGCGCTGGACTCGCGCGATATCGACATCCGCTTCGACCTGTCGAACCCGATGGTGATCGTGGGCCTGTTCATCGGCGGCCTGATTCCCTACCTGTTCGGCGCGATGGCGATGGAAGCGGTGGGCCGCTCTGCCGGCGCGGTGGTGATCGAGGTGCGGCGCCAGTTCCGCGAGATCAAGGGCATCATGGACGGCACCGGCAAGCCCGAGTACGACAAGGCGGTCGACATGCTGACGGCCTCGGCGATCCGCGAGATGATCCTGCCGTCGCTGCTGCCGGTGATCGTGCCGATCCTGGTCGGCATGCTGCTGGGCCCGGCCGCACTGGGCGGCATGCTGATGGGCACCATCATCACGGGCCTGTTCGTGGCGATCTCGATGACGACCGGCGGCGGCGCCTGGGACAATGCCAAGAAATACATCGAGGACGGCAACCATGGCGGCAAGGGCTCGGATGCGCACAAGGCCGCCGTGACGGGCGATACCGTCGGCGATCCGTACAAGGACACCGCCGGCCCCGCCGTCAATCCGCTCATCAAGATCATCAACATCGTCGCGCTGCTGCTGGTGCCGCTGCTGCCGACGACCGGCTGGCTGGCCGTCACGCCCGAGCCGGTGACGGCCCGCGCGAAGGTACCGGACCGTGTGGCCACCGGCGTGCCGCAGGCATTGCCGGCGGCGCCGGCTGCCCAGCGCTGAAGGCCGCGGCGGTACCAGCAGTGCGGCAGGGCCCGGACTGCGCGGCGTATCATGGATGCGCCGCTTCCGCCCGGGGTTTTCCATGTCGCCACGCCGTCGTTCTCTCGCTGATTTCTTCCTCCCTGGTTCCTTCCTCCTCGCTGCCGTGCTGCTGCCCGCGCTGGCGTACGCGCAACAGGATGCCGCCGCCGAGCGCGAAGCGTATGCCCGGCTGCCCGTGTGCAAGCTCGGCGCCGACGGCAAGAGCCTGGAGATCGAGCCCTGCCGCACGGCGCCGGCGCAGCGGCCGATGCCGCGCCGGCCGGTTCCGCGGCAGGACGACAGCGCCAGCCGCATTGGACTACCCGATACCACGCCGGAACCCGCGGCGGTGCTGCCGTCCGCCACGCTGGAACCGCGCTCGCCGTACCCTTCAGCGCCCGTGCCGCCGCGACCGCCCGCCGTCAATCCTTCTCCCTATGCCAGCCCGGCGCCGGGCGCGTTCGCCACGCCGCCGCCGAACCGGCCTTCGCCCACCACCTGCGTGGGCCGGGTGTGCCGCGATGCCGCCGGCACCACGTTCCAGAACGGTGGCACCGGCGTGACCCGCAGCCCGGCCGGCCGGCATTGCACCAACGTGGGAGGCTATGTCCGCTGCATGTGATTGACGCTACAATGGCGTCAATTGACGCTTACGTAAACGTAACGTAATGCGCGCGGAGTACTTCGCGTGATCCACCGCGCGTCAAGCCATTCACATCACCAGGGAGACGGCATGCAGATCAGGGACAATGTATTCATCATCACGGGCGGCGCTTCCGGCCTGGGCGCCGCCACCGCGCGCACGCTGGCGCAAGCGGGCGGCAAGGTCGTGCTCGCGGACTTGCAGGCGCAAGCTGGCGAGGCCCTCGCCGCGGAACTGGGCGGCAGGTTCGTGCGCTGCGACGTCACGCAGGAAGCCGACGGCGTGGCGGTGGTGGCCGCGGCGCAGGCGCTGGGCAGCCTGCGCGGCATCGTGAACTGCGCGGGCGTGGCGCCGGCCGCGAAGACGGTCGGCAAGGAGGGCCCGCACCCGCTGGACGCCTTCGCGCGCACGATCGGCATCAACCTGGTGGGTACCTTCAACATGTGCCGGCTGGCGGCCGATGCGATGAGCCGCGAGGAACCGCTGGAGCATGGCGAGCGGGGCGTGATCGTCAACACGGCATCGGTTGCCGCGTTCGATGGCCAGATGGGCCAGGCCGCCTATGCCGCGTCGAAGGCGGGGGTGGCCGGCATGACGCTGCCGATGGCGCGCGACCTGTCGCGCAGCGGCATCCGGGTGATGACGATCGCGCCGGGGATTTTCGAAACGCCGATGTTGCTGGGCATGCCGGACGAGGTGCAGCAGGCGCTGGGCAAGATGGTGCCGTTCCCGCCGCGCCTCGGCAAGCCGGCCGAGTATGCGCACCTGGCGAAGGCGATCATCGAGAACGTGATGCTGAACGGCGAGACGATCCGCCTCGACGGTGCGATACGGATGCAGCCGAAATGAGGTAGCATCTGGCTACTGTCAATGAAACGCGCGGCCGCGGTCGCGCGTTTTGCTTTTCTGGGAGAACCGATGACCCGACTTTATTCCACCACCGCTTCCATCAGGATTTCCACCGTTTTTTCCGCCGCTTTGCCTGCCTCGCTGGCTGCCGCACTGCTGTGCGCGGGCGTGCCGGCGCTGGCGCAGCAGGCGGCCACGCTGCAGCGCGCACCGGAGATCGCGACCGGCTATGCCGAGAAGCAGGGCGTCCAGGCGCAGCGCTACATGGTCGCCGCGGCGAACCCGCTGGCCACCGAAGCGGGCTACCGGATGCTGAAGGCCGGCGGCAGCGCGATCGATGCGGCGATCGCCACGCAGATGGTGCTGACCCTGGTGGAGCCGCAATCGTCCGGCATCGGCGGCGGCGCGTTCCTGATGCTGTACGACGGCAGCAGGGTGCATGCCTACGATGGCCGCGAGACAGCGCCGATGGCGGCGAGCGAGCGGCTGTTCCTGGACAAGGATGGCAAGCCGGTGTCGCGCGAGGAGGGCATCGTCGGCGGCCGCTCGACCGGCGCGCCGGGCGTGGTGCGGATGCTGGGCATGGTGCATGCAAAGCACGGCAAGCTGGCCTGGGAAAAACTGTTCGAACCGGCGATCGAACTGGCCGAGCAGGGTTTCCAGGTCAGTCCGCGCCTGCATGCGCTGTTGAAGTATGACCGCAAGCGCCTGCCGCGCGACCCGGTGGCGGCCGCCTATTTCTACGACAAGGACGGCGAACCGCGCCCCGTCGGCTACCTGTTGAAGAACCCCGAGCTGGCGCGGACGCTGCGCGAGATCGCCCGCGGCGGCGCCGATGCGTTCTATACCGGCCGCATTGCCCGCGACATCGCCGCCAAGGTGGCGAACCACCCGACCAATCCGGGCTTGCTGACGGCGCGCGATATCGCCGATTACCGGCCGAAGGAACGCGATCCGGTGTGCGCCGACTACCGCAAGTGGAAGGTGTGCGGCGCGCCGCCGCCATCGTCGGGCGGCATCGCGATCGCGCAGATGCTGGGCATCCTGGAACGCACGAGCATCGCCGCGCACCCGCCGGTCGCCGGCAAGCTCGATGCCGAAGCGATCCACCTGTTTTCCGAGGCGGGCCGGCTGGCCTACGCGGACCGCAACCGCTACGTGGCCGACACCGACTTCGTGCCACTGCCGGGCAGGGGCATCGCTTCGATGCTCGACAAGCAGTACCTGGCGCGGCGCGCCGCCCTGATCGGCGAAAAGTCGATGGGCAGCGCGCCGGCCGGTACGCCGCAAGGCATGCAGGTGGCCTGGGGCGCGGACACGGCACTGGACCGGCCCTCGACATCGCACCTGGTGGCGGTGGACCAGTACGGCAACGGGCTGTCGATGACGACGTCGGTGGAAGACGCCTTCGGTTCGCGGCAGATGGTCGATGGCTTCCTGCTGAACAACCAGCTGACCGATTTCTCGTTCGATACCGCCGACGCCGACGGCCCGATCGCCAACCGCGTGCAGCCCGGCAAGCGGCCGCGCAGCGCCATGTCGCCCACGCTGGTGTTCGAGCGCAAGGCCAACGGCGAAGCGGGCAAGCTGGTGCTGGCCACCGGCTCGCCGGGCGGTTCGTCGATCATCAATTACGTGATGAAGGTGCTGGTGGGCACGCTGGACTGGAATCTCGATGTGCAGCAGGCGATCAGCCTGCCCAACTTCGGCAGCCGCAATGGCCCGACCGAGCTGGAAGCGGGGCGCGTCGGTGGCGACGTGATCGCGCAGCTGAAGGCGCGCGGCCACGAGGTGCGCGAGTTCGAGCAGAACTCGGGCTTGCAGGGCATCGGGCGCTTGCGGCAGGGCGGCAAGGAACTCTGGTTCGGCGGCGCCGATCCGCGGCGCGAGGGGATCGTGCGCGGCGATTGAATCAGTGCTGCTTCATGCATGCGGCGCCTGGCGAGCGCCGTGGAAATGCGCTCGCCAGGCAGCGGCAGGCAAACCTGATCGTGGATCAGACCGTGCCGGTCTTGCTTGTTTCCCGCACGGGCTCCAGCCTGTCCCGCTTGCTCATGGCGTTGCGTATTTTCGCCTGCAGTGGCACAACGAAACGTTCCTGCACGAGCACGCACAAAATCGTCAGCAAGATGAGGTACAAGGGATAGCAGGCAACGCTCTGGTCAATCGTGCGGCCGGTCGCCACGATGCTTGAAATGCTCCAGTCAGGCGTGTAGAAAAGTGACTTGATAAACTTCTCGGCCGCGCGGAAGACCGGGAAAAACGGCATGTGCAGCAGGAACACGGGCAGCGACGCCGCGCCCAGGCGGGTGCCCCAGTATTGAATCGTTTCGCTCGGCTTGTATTTGATCGAGACGCAGAGCCATATGATTGCCAGGCAGGCGGGATAGTACAGCCCATTCTTGATCACGTGCAGCCGGCTGTCCATGAACTGCAGGGTGACGGCTATCGCCACCGTTGCCAGCACCACGATTACCCCTGCCGCGTTCTGGGCCGGCGAGCCTACCACGTTGGCGCGCGAATGCAGCACGCACAGGACCATGCCAGCCAGGAACAAGGGCAGGCGGATGATTGGATTCCTGTGCAGCACACCGTCCGTGATGATGTCGGTCAGGTGAAGCAGATCCGCGATCGCACCTGGAAGAAGGAAGATCACGCCCAGCACGATGAGCATGCGGGCAGGCTTGTTGATGCGGTAGATTCCCGGCGCAACGAAAGGGAAGACCAGGTAGAAGCAGGCCAGCGCCGACAGCGACCAGGACGGGCCATTGAACAGGATGTACAGGGGATTCCACGCATTCATCAACGTGGCCGTCGCCAGGAAGCCGAAGATCAGTTCACCATGCCCAAGCATGCGTGTCGCCGTGCCATCCAGGTCCAGCGGGACCACGATGCCACCGCGGCCGATCATGGTCTGGGCAAACGGCAGCAGCGACAGCAGCAGGCCTGTCAGGTGCAGTGGATACAGCGTGGAAAAGCGCGCAACCCAGAAATTACGCCGGTTGACCTCGCGCCCGCTTTTGACGATGACGTAGGCGTAGGTGAGCAAGAAGCCCGACAGTACGAAAAATACGCTGGTCGCCAGGTTCCCGATTTCAAGCGATGCCTGGAACCAGGTGCCCTTGATTTGGCCGTAGCCCATCAAGGTGTGATAGAGAACGATATAGATCGCCAGGAGATATCGAAGCCAGTTGAGTGCCCAGAATCCCTTTTCCTTATCGCGCGCCCTGGTAGCTGGCATATCGCTCGGTAAAGGCTGAGGTATGTCGATTTTCATTTGGAGAATTTATTCTTGATTCTTCAGGTAATCAGATTGCCTGCAGCAGGAATGCACCATGATTTGGCGGGCAAGCCAGGATGTTTGCTGTCGCAAACGATCCTTTGATACGGAAGAGATGTCCTGCGGAAGTAGTATTAATACCGCATGGCACATGCTTCAACTTCCGGTAACTGTATCGTGCACACGGCTCCATGCTTCTGTTGACAGCAGCGGTTCACAGCATTGGTTGATAGCAGCGGGTTGACAGCATCGCGCCCGCACCAGCGTATTCAGCGTTCCCGGTATTACTCGGTATTACTCAGTGTTGCTCAGTGTTTTTCCGAAAGCCTCGCGTTGAAAACCCGGCCTTGAAAGCTTTGCCTGGCAGCATGTCGAATCGTATGCGAATCGTGCGGGTAACAGAGATTGCTGCGCCACAGACTGCTTGGCTAACTATCTAGCGTATTAGAATAATACCAATATTGCAAGTTGTTTCTGCCGGAGCCGATGGAAAATACGCTGCCAGAGCTCCGCGGAATATAGAGTGGCGCCAACATTAATATTGCACTTGCAATTTGCGTGGCTGCGCGGAATCACTTGGCGGCAGAGCCGGTAAGCCGCCCCATCGCCGGCAAGCGTGGGCAGGGAGCACATCCCGGGCGCAAGGGCGCCGTGCGGATGATCGCCGTGCCCGTTCGCGCGTCAGAGCCGTGCCAGCAGGTCGAACAGTTCGCCGGTGTCGACCGGTTTCACGAGGTGATGATGGAAACCGGCCGCCCGGGTCGATTCCCGGTCGCGCTCCTGGCCGTAGCCCGTGACGGCGACCAGCACCGCGGCGCCGGCCCCCGGCATGGCGCGCAGGCGGCCCGCCAGCGCGATGCCGTCGATGTCGGGCAAGCCGATATCGAGCAGGAATACCTGCGGGCAGGCGACGGCGGCCGCCTCCAGCGCGGCGGCGCTGGAATAGACGGCGCTGGCGGCGTGCCCCCTTGCCGCCAGCAGCCCGGCCAGCGAATCGGCCGCGTCGCGGTTGTCGTCGACCACCACGATGTGCAATGCCCGCCCAGGCTGCGCATGGCCCGGCGGTTCCTTTCCGGGCATGGCGGGCGGCGGCTCGGCGGCCGCGCCACCGCCCACGCGCGGCAGGCACACCGTGAAGGTACTGCCCTTCCCCGTGCCATCGCTGCGCACCGCGAGCGACCCGCCATGCGATTGCACCAGGCTCCTGGCCAGTGCCAGGCCGATGCCCAGGCCGCCCTGGGTGCGGTCGGGGCCGCGCCGGCCCTGCACGAAAAGGTCGAAGATGCGCGTCGCCAGCTCCGGCTCCATGCCGATGCCGCTGTCGGCGACGGCCAGTGTCACGTGCTCGGCGGTTACCGACAGGCGGAGCGCGATCTCGCCGCCATCCGGCGTGAACTTGGCCGCGTTGGCGACCAGATTGGCGATCGCCTGGATGATGCGCTTGCGGTCGCCGCTGATCATGGCCGGCATGCTTCCCATGTCCAGCACCAGCCGGTGGCGGCGGGCCTGGATCTGCGGCGCGGCCTGCTCGACCGCATCGGCCACCGCGTCGCGCAGGTCGACCGGGTGCCGGGCCAGCGTGACCAGGCCGCGTGTGACGCGGGCCACGTCGAGCAGGTCGTCGATGAGGCCTTTCATGTGGCCGACCTGGCGCCCGATGACGGCGGAAGCCTGGCGGACGCGTTCCGGATCGCCGCCCGCGACCGCCAGCAGCTGTGCCGCCGCGCTGATCGGCGCCAGCGGGTTGCGCAATTCGTGCGCGAGCATGGCCAGGAATTCATCCTTGGCCTGGTTGGAACGGGACAGTTCGGCCACCAGCGCCTCGCGCTCCCGGTGCGCCTGTTCCAGCAGGTGGCGTTCGGTCGCATCGCGGGTAAAGCAGCGGGTATAGCGCAGGCGGCCGTCGTCGAAGCAGGCGTTGGTACTGATGACCACGTGCCTGATCGAACCATCCTTGCAGCGCAGGCGGGCCGGCTGGTCGTGCAGCGTTCCGCCGGCCTGCAGGCGCTGCAGGATGTCCTCGATGACGGCCCGGTCGGCATGGAAGCGGGCAATGTGGTGGCCGACATATTCTTCCCACCGGTAGCCCAGCAGCGCCAGCTCGGCCTTGTTGGCCCACAGGATGATGCCGTCCGGCCCGACGCGGTGCAGCCCTTCCGCGGCATTTTCGATGAAATCGGCAAGTTCGCGCTCGCGCTGCCGGAGCGTGCGCTCCGCTTCCCGGGCGCGGGCCACTTCGCCTTCCAGCACGTGGTTCCTGTGTTCGAGCAGGGCCAGCCGCACCGACACGTCCTGCTCCGCAGCCGCCCCGTCGCCGCCGTGCGGATACACATGGTCGTGCTCGCAGCAGATACGATGGAAGTCCGCGGCTTGCTGATCGGTTGGAAACAGCTGCCAGGGATAGGCGCAGAACAGTGCGAAGCGGCATTCCCGGCGCAGCGCGTTCCATAGCTGTTCCAGGCGCACGGCGGCGTCGTACAGGCCCTGCTCGCACAGCAGCGCGACCATTTCGCCGAACGCATGCACGGGCTTTCCCGCGGCGGCGGCCTGGCGCACCAGTTTGCCGATGACCTGGTCGAAGCGCTGCTCGTCCGGCCAGTCCTCGACCATGAAGCCCGCCAGTGCATCGGCCGCATCCAGCATCACGAGTTCGCCCGGGAACCAGCCGCGCTGGCCCTTCAGGGAGCCCAGGCCCATCAGCTGCTGCCGCAGCGCGCCCCGGTGCTCCGCCGTCGCGATGACGATCGCCGTACCGCCGCCGCGCAGGCCCCGGTCGAGGAATTCGGCGACTTCGGCCAGCAGTACCACCTCGTCCCGGTAGAAGCGCACGACATGGCGTGCTTCGGATGGCTCTTCCCGTAGTGCCGTCTGCGTTTCCGTATTCAATGTGAACTCTCCTGCGGGCCGCGGGCCCTGCTGCGACTTGTTGGATCAGCTCGAAAAACATCGGCTCGAAAAACGCCCATGGCGGTACTGCTGCGGTACTGCGGTTGCGGCGGTGCGGTCGATGCGATGTGGTCGATGCGGCGTTGCCGCACTGCCGGACGCGCTGGCGGCACGGCGGCGACGCCTTGCCACGCCCGTCGCCACCGGGTGCAAGGCGGTGCCATGAACATCCCGGCATCATAGCATTGCGTACCGCCGGGCGAGAGCACGCAGGTGCCTTGCAAACATGCAGGCTTGCCGGGGCCGTGTGTTGCCGTGTTACCCTTCATGGATGGGAACTTAATCAATGGGCATGAAAAAGAAGACCGGCCTGATCCTGACCGGCGGGGGGGCGCGGGCCGCTTACCAGGTCGGGGTGCTGCAGGCGATCGCGGAAATCCTGTGGGATGAAGGCTGGGCTCCGGCGCGCAGCCCGTTCCAGATCATTTGCGGCACCTCGGCCGGCGCCATCAATGCCACCGCGCTGGCCTGCCGTGCCGACAATTTCGGCGAAAGCGTGGCCAAGCTGATGGATGTATGGTCCCACATCACCGTCGAACAGGTGTACCGCGCCGACTCGCTGGGCGTGCTGCGCTCCGGCGCGCGCTGGCTGTCGCTGCTGTCGTTCGGCTGGCTGCTGCGCAAGTGGCGCGCGGCGCCGCCGGCCTCGTTGCTGAACAATACCCCGCTGGTCAACCTGCTGCACCGGATGCTGGACCTGCCGCGGCTCGACGGCGTGCTGCAGGAAGGGCTGCTGCACGCCCTGGCCGTCACCGCCTCGTCGTACACCGGCGGTCAGCACATCACGTTCTACCAGACCGCCGCCGAGATCGCACCGTGGACGCGCATGCAGCGGGTCGCGCTGCAGGACCAGATCGGCGTCGAACACCTGCTGGCGTCGTCGGCGATTCCCTTCATCTTTCCGGCCACGCCGCTGTACGTCGGCGGCCAGCGCGAATATTGCGGCGACGGCTCGATGCGCCAGCTCGCCCCGATCTCGCCGGCCATCCACCTGGGCGCGGCGAAGGTGCTGGTGGTGGGGGCCGGCCGGCTGACCGAGCAGGCGCGCAGCGGCGGCGACAACGCGCGCTATCCGAGCCTGGCGCAGATCGCCGGCCATGCGATGTCGTCGATCTTCCTCGATGGCCTGGCGATGGATATCGAACGCCTGAACCGCATCAACAACACGCTGTCGATGCTGCCCGCCGAACTGCTGGAACGCACGCCGCTGCGGCCCGTCGAACTGCTGGTGATCGCGCCTTCCGAGCGGCTCGACGATATCGCGGCGCGCCATGTCGGCAGCCTGCCGGCGCCGATCCGCGCGATGCTCTCCGGGATCGGCGCGACCGAGACGCGTGGCGCCGCGCTGGCGTCGTACCTGCTGTTCGAGTCCAGCTACACGAATGAGCTGATCCGCCTGGGCCAGCGCGACACCCACGCCCGGCGCGCCGACGTGCTGGCGTTCTTCGGTCACTGAGGCGGCACGATGACGGCGCGCTTCCTGGTGCTTTGCCTGCTCCTGCTGTGTGGCCTGGCCAGCGCCGCGCCGCCGCGCTCGCTGCGTTTCGAGCAGTTGAGCGTGCAGGAGGGCTTGCCGCAGGAATCGGTGCTGGCGATCGCGCAGGACCGCCAGGGCTTCATCTGGTTCGGCACGCAGGGTGGCCTGGCGCGCTACGACGGCTACCGCACCGTGATCTACCAGCATGCGCTGAACGATCCGCACAGCCTGTCGCAGAACTGGGTGCGCGTGCTGCATGTCGATCCCGCCGGGCGGCTGTGGGTCGGCACCGACAATGGCCTGGACCTGTTCGATCCGCTGACGCAGCGCTTCCGGCACTTCCGCCCGCAAGAGCCGGCGCAGCGCGGCAACGGCAACCGGCATGTGCGCGCCATCGTCGACGATGGCGCCGGCGGGCTGTGGCTCGGCACCGCCGATGGCCTGCAGCGCTTCGATCCGGCGACGGGCCGCTTCACGATCTTCCATCACGCGCCGGACGATCCGCGCAGCCTGGCGCATGACCAGGTCAATGCGCTGGCGCGCGACGCCGCCGGCCGCCTGTGGATCGGCACGCCGGCCGGCGTCGACCTGCTGGCGCCCGGCGCCGCCGGCATGGCGCGCTTTTCCGTGACGGGACCCAATGGCGCACGCGCCGTGGCGGTGCAGTCGCTGCTGGCCGACCGCGACGGTACGCTGTGGGTCGGCACGCATGCGGGCCTGGAACACTGGCGGCCGGCGGTGCCGGCGGCGGCGCCACGGCGCGAGCGGCTGCCGGACAATGCCGGGCTGCCGGCCGGCGCCGTGATGAACCTGTACCAGGATGCCGAGGGCACCGTGTGGGCCGGCATGCGCAACGACGGGCTGTTCCGCTGGCACCCGCAGACTCGCCGCTTCATCGGTTACCGCCATGAGCTGGGCGACCCGCACAGTCTTGCGGACAACTACGTGTCGGCGCTGTTCCACGACCGCGTGGGCACCTTCTGGGTGGGCACCTGGTTCAATGGCGTCAGCCGGGTCGACCTGTCCAGCGGCGGCTTCGCCCGGCTGGTCAAGAACCCCGACCAGCCGGGATCGCTGAGCGATAACCGGGTGCGCGCCATCGTCGATGCCGGCGAAGGCAGGCTGTGGGTCGGCAACGACCATGGCCTGAGCCTGTACGACCCCACTACTGGCCAGGCCCGGCTGTACCGCCTGCCGCAGGCCGGTAACGGCAGCAGCGATGCCAACGTGACCGGATTATGGCGCACGCCCGGCGGCACGCTGTGGGTGGGCAGCCGCGCCGGCGTGCGCACGTTCGAGCCGGCCACCGGCCACTTCGGGCCGCTGCTGCTCTCGCGCGGCAATCCCGAGCTGGACACGGTGCGCTACGTGTTCGGCGACCGCGCCGGCATGATCTGGGTGTCCAGCAAGGCGGGCCTGTACCGCATCGACCCGGCCGGCGGCGCCATGCGCGTGTTCCGGCACGACCCCGGCAATCCCGCCAGCCTGGCCGACGACAGCGTCCGGCCCGTGCTGGAGGACCGCCGCGGCAACCTGTGGGTCGGCACGTTCAACGGCCTGGGCCTGCTGGATCGCCGCACCGGCCGGTTCCGCCATTTCCAGCACGACCAGCGCGATCCCGGCAGCCTGTCGCACAACGAGGTGCACTACCTGCACGAGGATGCGCAGGGCACGCTGTGGGTCGGTACCGCGTCGGGCCTGAACCGCATGCAGCACACCGCCAGGGGCATCGCATTTCGCCGCTATACCCGCCAGGAAGGGCTGGCCGACGATGCGATCGCGGCGATCCTGCCGGATCGCCAGGGCAAGCTGTGGCTGTCGACCAACAGCGGGCTGGCCAGCCTGGACCCGGCCACGGACCAGGTGCGCAACTATTCCGGCGCCGACGGCACCATCGAAGGCGCCTACTTCGACGGTTCCGCGTTCGCCGCGCCGGATGGCACGCTGTACTTCGGCGGTTTCAACGGCATCACCGCGTTCGATCCGGCCCGCGTGCGCCCGAACGGCATCGCGCCGGTGGTGGCGATCACCGACTTCCAGATCTTCAACCAGCCGGTGCGCCCCGGCGCCGCGCGGCCCGATGGCGACGTGATCCTGCAGCGCGCCATCGAGGCGACCCGTGCGCTGACACTGGATCACCGCGATTCGGTCTTCTCGCTGGAATTCGCCGCGCTGCACTTCGCCTGGCCGCAGAACAACCGCTTCGCCTACCAGCTCGAAGGCTTCGACGGCGACTGGGTCAGCACCGGGGCGGGCAAGCGCTTCGCCACGTATACCAACCTCGATCCGGGCCACTACGTGTTCCGCGTGAAGGCCGCCAACAAGGATGGCGTATGGGGCGAGCCGACCGAGCTGGCGATCACGATCCTGCCGCCGGTGTGGAAGACCTGGTGGTTCCGCTCGCTGGCGCTGGTGCTGCTGCTGGGCGGTGCCTTCGGCGTGTATCGGGCGCGCATGCGCGTGCTGCGTGACCGGCACCTGCGCCTGGAACAGCAGGTCAGCCTGCGCACGGCCGAGGTGGAAATGAAGAACCGCCTGCTGATGGAACAAAAGCGCGAACTCGAGCAGCGCGACGAACGCCTGCGCCACGCCGCCCGGCGGGCCGAGGACGCCACGCGGCAAAAATCGGAATTCCTCGCCAACATGAGCCACGAGATGCGCACGCCGCTGGCCGGCGTGATCGGCATGCTGGGCTTCGCGCTGCGCGACCGTTCGCTGCAGCCGGTGACCCGCGAGCAGATCGAGCGCGGCCAGGCCAATGCCCAGTCGCTGCTGTCGATCATCAATGACCTGCTGGACTTTTCCAAGATCGAAGCGGGCAAGCTGACCGTCGAGAAGATCGATTTCGCGCTGGCCGCCACCGTGGAGAACGTGGCCAGCCTGTTCGAGGAGCAGGCGGCCGCGCAGGGCGTGGACTTCCGGATCGACTATGCGCGCGACTTGCCGCATTTCGTCATCGGCGACCCGACCCGGCTGCGGCAGGTGCTCGTCAACCTGGTCGGTAACGCATTCAAGTTCACGCAGCGCGGCCATGTCACGCTGCGGGTGGCGCGTGCCGGGGGCGAGGAGGCCGGGTGCACGGAGGCCGGGTGCACGCGGATCCGCTTTACCGTGGAGGATACCGGCATCGGCATCCCGCCCACCGAGCTGCCGCGGCTGTTCGAAAAATTCGAGCAGGCCGATGCCACCACCACGCGCCGCTACGGCGGCACGGGCCTGGGCCTGGCGATCAGTCGCCAGCTGGTGGACCTGATGGATGGCGAGATCGTCGCGCACAGCACGCCGGGCGCCGGCAGCGTGTTTTCCTTCACGGTGCCGCTGTGCGACGGCATCGCGCCGGCGCTGGTGCCGCAGGCCGCGCGCGCGCCGCACACGCATCGCCTGAAGGTATTGTGCGCGGAAGATTTCCCGACCAACCAGATCATCATCCGCATGATGCTGGAGGACATGGGCCATGGCGTGGACATCGTCGGCAATGGCGCACTGGCGGTGGCCGCCTGCGCGCAAACGCGCTACGACCTGATCCTGATGGATGGCCGCATGCCGGAAATGGACGGGCCCACCGCCACGCGGGCGATCCGGGCCGGCGGCCCGGCCGGCGCGCCCGTCTGCGACCGCCACCTGATGATCGTGGCACTGACGGCCAACGCCAGCGAGGAAGACCGCAGCCGCTACCTGGCCGCCGGCATGGACGACTTCCTGACCAAGCCGATCGACGAGGATGCGCTGCACCTGCAGCTGGCCCGCGCCATCGAGCGCCAGCTGGCGCGCGGCGTGGTGCTCGATCCGCTGCCGGCGTTGCTGCCGCAGCGCCCGGCGGCGGCACAGCCGAGCGTGGCGGAGCTGGACGCGATGTTCGGCATCGCTGCCGGTCAGCCGATGGCCGGGCCGCCCGGCGGTTCGGCGGACGATGCGGCCAATGCGCTGCGCCTGCGCCTGCGCGATGCCTTCGTGGCCGACCTGCCGGCGAGGCTGGGCGAGCTGCACGCCGCGCTGGCCGCCGCCGATGCGGATGCGGCGGGCCGGCTGTTCCACGGCATGAAGGGCAGCGCCGCCTACCTGCGGGAGATGGAGCTGCACGCGCTGTGCGCGGAGCTGGAACGTGCCGCCGACCGCGCACTTTGGCCGGCGATCCGGCTCAAGCTGCCGCGGCTGCATGCGATGCTGGAACGGCTGCTGGCGCCGGCCGATGGCGGCCGCTCCGCCTGAGGCGTTTCGCGTGCGCATTTCGCGTGTGCATTTCGCGTGCGCATTTCGCGTACGTTTGGCAGTGGTTATAATCGCAACGCGCCGATGTGGGGGCGGATACTAGGGAGACTCATGAAAGTACTGGTAGTCGACGACGACGTCGTGTCGCGAATGATGCTGATGCACCTGATCGACAGCAGCGGCCACTACGAGATCGTTGAAGCCGAGGACGGCGCCGATGCGTGGCAGCAGCTGTCCGGCGGGCTGCGGCCGGCCGCCTGTTTTTGCGACCTGCGCATGCCGCGCGTGTCCGGCCTGGAACTGCTGCAGAAGGTGCGCGACGATGCCGCGCTGGCGGCCTTGCCGTTCGTGCTGGTGTCCTCCGCCAACGACCGGGAAACGGTCGAACGGGCCACCCGCGCCGGTGCCACCGGCTACATCGTCAAGCCGTTCGAACCGGTCGATGTGCGCGCCCAGCTCGATGCGCTGGCCGTGCTGCAGGCCGCGCCGTTGCCGGCCGAAGACCCGGCGGCCACGCAGGCGCGGCTCGGCATCGATGCGCAGCGCCTGGGCGCCTACCTGGCCGGTTTCGAAACCCAGCTGCTGGCCGCGGGGCCGGAGCTGGAAACGCTGCTGCGGGAGGGCCAGCGCGGCGAGGCCGCCGTGCGGCTGGAACGCCTGCGTGGCGGCTGCGCCACGCTTGGCCTGACGGGTGCGGCCGGCGCGCTGGCCGCGCTGCCGTCCAGCGCGGCCGCGCTGGCGCCGATGCTGGGCGCGGCATGCGACGCCGTGCGCCGGCAGGCCCGACGCATAATCGTGTGACAAGCAGGCGTGTGACAAGCAGGCGTGTGACAGCCAGGCGTGCGACAGCCAGGCGCGTGACGGCGCGGCCTTGCGCGGCGGCTTGTGCGATGGATCGTTTAAGCTTAAAGTAAGTGGCCAGTCCAACCATCAACCACAAGGCGATCATGGACCACTCCACGCAAGGCACCGCCAGCGCGCACGCCGATCCGTTCGCGCGGGCCCACCTTCCCCCGGCCGGGCTGTGGCCCGAACTCGTGTTCGACCTGCCCGAGCTGCATTACCCACCCCGCCTCAACTGCGTTGCCGAGCTGCTCGACCGCCATGTGGCCGCCGGCGACGGCGCCCGCGTCGCGCTGTACGGCGAGCATGAGCAGTGGACCTACGCGCAGTTGCAGGAGCGCGTCGACCGCATCGCCCAGGTGCTGCGCGGCCCGATAGGCCTCGTGCCGGGCAACCGCGTGCTGCTGCGCGGTACCAATACGCCGCTGATGGCCGCCGCCCTCCTGGCCGTGCTGAAGGCTGGCCTGGTCGCCGTGCCAACCATGCCCCTGCTGCGCACCCGCGAGCTGGCGACCATCGCGGCGAAGGCGCGGGTGGATGCGGTGCTGTGCGCTGCCGCGCTGCGCGCCGATCTCGACGCGGTGCCGGACCTGCCGCGCGTGGTGCATTTCGGTACCCCGGATGGCGCCCTGGAAGCGTTGATGGCGGAGGCGCCTGCCACGTTCGAGGCCTGCGACACCGCGGCGGACGATGTCTGCCTGATCAGCTTCACGTCCGGCACCACGGGCGTGCCGAAGGGGACCATGCATTTCCACCGCGACGTGCTGGCGATCTGCGACTGCTTCCCGCGCCACACGCTGCGCACGCGGCCGGAGGATGTCTTCATCGGCACGCCGCCCCTGGCATTCACGTTCGGCCTGGGCGGCCTGCTGCTGTTCCCGCTGCGCGTGGGCGCCTGCGCGGTACTGCTGGAAAAGCCGACACCGGACACGCTGCTGCAGGCGATCGGGCGGTACCGTGCCACGGTGTGCTTCACCGCGCCCACCTCGTACCGGCAGATGGCGGCGCTGGCAGCCGGCCACGATCTGTCGAGCCTGCGCGAAACCGTGTCGGCGGGAGAGGCGCTGCCGGTCGCCACCCGCGAAGCCTGGCAACGGGCAACCGGCCTGGCCATGATCGACGGCATCGGCTCGACCGAGATGCTGCACATCTTCATCTCCGCCGCGGGCGCCGAGGTGCGGCCGGGTGCCACCGGCAAGCCGGTCCCGGGCTATCGCGCGTGCGTGCTCGATGCGCAGGGCCGGCCGGTGGGGCCGGGCGTGGTGGGTCGGCTGGCCGTGAAGGGGCCGACAGGTTGCCGCTACCTGGACGACGCCCGGCAACGCGATTACGTGTGCAACGGCTGGAACCTGACCGGCGACGCCTACGAGATGGATGCCGACGGCTATTTCTACTACCGTTCGCGGACCGACGACATGATCGTCTCGGCCGGCTACAACATCGCCGGGCCGGAGGTGGAAGACGCGCTGCTGCGCCATCCGGCCGTGGCCGAATGCGGCGTGGTCGGCAGGGCGGACGACGAGCGCGGCCAGGTCGTCGAAGCGCATGTGGTGCTGCGGCAGGGCTTTGCCGCCACGCCCGAGCTGGCGGCCGCGTTGCAGGAATTCGTCAAGGGCGAGATCGCGCCGTACAAGTACCCGCGCCGCGTGGTGTTCGCGGCGACACTGCCGCGCACCGAGACCGGCAAGCTGCAGCGCTTCCGGCTGCGCCAGCCATGAACGTGCTGTGCATCGGTGGCGGCCCGGCCGGCCTGTACAGCGCACTGTTGCTGAAGAAGGCGGCGCCGGAGCATCGCGTCGTCGTGGTGGAGCGCAACCGGCCGTACGACACCTTCGGCTGGGGCGTGGTGTTTTCCGACCAGACGCTGGACAACCTGGTGGCCGCCGATGAACCGACGGCGCGCGAGATCCTGGCCTCGTTCAACCACTGGGACGACATCGAGATCTTCTTCAAGGGCGCGCGGGTGCGTTCGGGCGGCCACGGCTTCGCCGGCATCGGCCGCAAGCGCCTGCTGAACATCCTGCAGCGGCGCTGCGAGGCGCTGGGCGTGGAACTGGTCTTTGAAACGGACGTGTCGGACGACAGCGAACTGGCCGCACGCTACGCCGCCGACCTGGTGATCGCCGCCGATGGCCTGAACAGCCGCATCCGCGCGCGCCATGCCGGAACCTTCATGCCGCAGGTGGAAGCGCGCCAGTGCCGCTTCGTGTGGCTGGGCACGACGAAACGCTTCGATGCGTTCACGTTCGATTTCCGGGAAACGGAGCACGGCTGGTTCCAGGCCCACGTCTACCAGTTCGAGCCCGGCACGTCGACCTTCATCGTGGAAACGCCGGAAACGGTGTGGCGTGCCGCCGGGCTGGAAGACATGACGCAGCAGGAAGCGATCGCGTTCTGCGAGCGCCTGTTCGCCGACCGGCTGGACGGCCACCCGCTGATGTCGAACGCGGCGCACCTGCGCGGTTCGGCCATGTGGCTGCGCTTTCCCCGCATCGTCTGCGAACGCTGGGTGCACTGGGAAGGCGCGGTACCGGTCGTGCTGGCCGGGGACGCGGCCCACTCGGCGCATTTCTCGATCGGTTCGGGCACCAAGCTGGCGCTGGAGGATGCGATCGCGCTGGCGCGCTGCGTTGGGGCGCATGGCCACTTGCGGCAGGCACTGGACGCCTACCAGGCGGAGCGCTCGGTCGAGGTGCTGAAGCTGCAGAGCGCGGCGCGCAATTCGATGGAGTGGTTCGAGAACGTGGCGCGCTACGCGGCGCTGGACGCGCCGCAGTTCGCCTATGCGATGCTGGCACGCAGCCAGCGTCTGTCCCATGAAAACCTGCGCTTGCGCGACCCTGGCTATGTGGCGGACTACGAGCGCTGGTTCGCGCGGCGCGCCTTCGCGCAGGCCGGCCTGGCGCCGCCGGACGAGTGCGCGATACCGCCGATGTTTACGCCGTTCCGGGTGCGCGGCCTGGTGCTGAAGAACCGCATCGTGGTGTCGCCGATGGCGCAGTACAGCGCCACCGATGGCGTGGTCGGCGACTGGCACCTGCTGCACCTGGGCGCGCGCGCGGTGGGCGGGGCGGGGCTGGTGATGGCGGAAATGACGTGCGTTTCCGCCGATGCGCGGATCACGCCTTGGTGCCCCGGCCTGTATGCGCCGGAGCATACGGTGGCATGGCGGCGCATCGTCGCCGCCGTGCATGCGGCGAGCGACGCCAGCATCGGCATCCAGCTCGGCCATGCCGGCGCCAAGGGCTCGACGCGCGCGATGTGGGACGGCATCGACCAGCCGCTGGCCGATGGCAACTGGCCGCTGCTGTCGGCATCGCCGCAGCAATACCTGGAAGGGGTGTCGCAGGTGGCGCGCGAAGCCGGTGCGGCCGACATGGCGCGCATCGAAGCCGATTTCGTGCGCGCCACCCTGGCGGCCGACGAGGCGGGCTTCGACTGGCTCGAACTGCATTGCGCGCACGGCTACCTGCTGTCGTCGTTCATCTCGCCGCTGACGAACCGGCGCACCGACGAACATGGCGGCAGCCTGGAAAACCGCTGCCGCTTCCCGCTGCGCGTGTTTGCCGCGATGCGTGCCGCCTGGCCCGCGCACAAGCCGATGAGCGTGCGCATTTCGGCGCACGACTGGGTGGAAGGCGGCATCACGCCGGACGACGCGGTGCGGGTGGCACGCCTGTTCAAGGCGGCCGGCGCGGATGTGATCGATTGCTCGTCCGGCCAGGTCAGCAAGCGCGAACGGCCCGTGTTCGGCCGCATGTACCAGGCGCCGTTTGCCGACCGGGTGCGCAACGAAGCGGGCATTGCCACGATGGCCGTGGGCGCGATCCACGAGGCCGACCATGCCAACGGCATCATCGCGGCCGGCCGCGCCGACCTGTGCGCGGTGGGCCGGCCGCACCTGGCCAACCCGGCCTGGACGCTGGCCGAGGCGGCGCGCATCGGCTACCGCGCGCAGCCCTGGCCCAGGCAGTACCTGGCCGGCAAGGCGCAACTGGAACGCAACCTGGAGCGGGAACGATCTTGAACAAGAAGGAAGTACTGCGGGCTGTCCCGGATGCACCGCCGGCGGCACCGCGCTCAATCGCGCTCGACCTGGCCAGCCGCCTGACCGACGACCATCACCAGTCGCTGAAACTGTGGCTGCGCATGCTCTCGTGCACGGTGCGCATCGAGAACGACATTCGTGCGCGGCTGCGCGCGCGTTTCGACGTGACGCTGCCCCGCTTCGACCTGATGGCGCAGCTGGAACGGCACCCCGATGGCATGCGCATGGGCGAACTGTCGAAGCGGATGATGGTCACCGGCGGCAACGTCACCGGCATCGCCAGCCAGCTCGAGCGGGAGGGGCTGGTGGCACGCGTGCCCGACCCGCGTGATGGGCGCGCCTACAGCGTGAAACTGACGCCGGCGGGGCGCCGCGCCTTCGCCACCATGGCGCGCGAGCACGAGGGATGGGTGATCGAGCTGCTGGGGGACATGCCGGGCGACGACAAGGCCCGATTGCTGGAGTTGCTGGCGCAGATGAAAGGGCACCTGGATGCCCGCGAGGAGAATGCATGAAATACCTGCACGGGCAGCCGCATGCGCTGCCGGGCCACCGCGCGGCGCTGGCCGGCTACGCGGCGCGCCACTTCCTGTTCGCGGTGGAGGAGGGCGTGGCCACGGTCACGCTGAACCGCCCCGAACGCAAGAACCCCCTGACTTTCGAGTCGTACGCCGAATTGCGCGACCTGTTCCGCGCGCTCGCCCATGCCGACGACGTGAAGGCCGTGGTGGTCGCCGGCGCGGGCGACGACTTCTGTTCGGGCGGCGACGTGCACGAGATCATCGGCCCGCTGACGCGGCTCGACATGCCCGGCCTGCTCGCGTTCACGCGGCTGACGGGCGACGTGGTGAAAGCGATGCGCGCCTGCCCGCAGCCGGTCATCGCGGCGGTCGACGGGATCTGCGCCGGCGCGGGGGCGATGCTGGCCCTGGCGTCCGATATCCGCCATGGCACGGAACGCAGCAAGACGGCATTCCTGTTCACCCGCGTCGGCCTGGCCGGTTGCGACATGGGCGCCTGCGCGCTGCTGCCGCGCGTGATCGGCCAGGGGCGCGCCGCCGAGCTGCTGTACACGGGGCGTTCGATGTCGGGCCTGGAAGGCGAGCGGTGGGGCTTCTTCAACGCGCTGCATGCGCCCGAGGCGCTGCCGGGCGCCGCGCAGGAGCTGGCGCGCGCCCTGGCGCGCGGGCCCACGTTCGCGCACGGCATGACGAAGAAGATGCTGCAGCAGGAATGGAACATGGGCATCGACGAAGCGATCGAGGCTGAGGCGCAGGCCCAGGCGATCTGCATGGCCACCAACGATTTCCACCGGGCTTACCACGCGTTCGTGGCGAAGCAGAAACCGGCATTCGAGGGAGACTGACGTGGCGGACAAGGCATACCTGGACTGGCCATTCCTGGAACCGCGCCACCGTGCGCTGGAAAGCGAACTCGATGCCTGGGCGGCGGCGCACCTGGGCGACACGCATGGTGCTGGTGCGGCGGCCGATGTCGATGCGGCCTGCCGCGCGCTGGTGCGGCGGCTGGGCGAGGCGGGCTGGCTGCGCCATGCGGTGGGCGGCGTGCGGTATGGCGGCGCCGGCGAGGCGCTCGACACGCGCGCGCTGTGCCTGATCCGCGAGACGCTGGCGCGGCACGATGGCCTGGCCGATTTCGCGTTCGCGATGCAGGGCCTGGGCTCCGGCGCGATCAGCCTGTTCGGCAGCCCGGCGCAACAGGCGCACTACCTGCCGCGCGTGGCGCGGGGCGACGCGATCGCGGCGTTCGCGCTGTCCGAACCGCAGGCAGGTTCGGACGTGGCCGCGATGGCGTGCGCGGGGGTGCGCGATGGCGACCATTATGTGCTCGATGGCGAAAAGACGTGGATCTCGAATGGCGGCATCGCCGATTTCTACGTGGTGTTCGCGCGCACCGGCGAGGCGCCCGGCGCGCGCGGCATCAGTGCCTTCATCGTCGATGCCGACGCGCCGGGGCTGTCCATCGCCGAACGCATCGACGTCATCGCGCCGCATCCGCTGGCGAGATTGCGGTTCGACGCCTGCCGCGTGCCGGCCGGCGCCCTGGTCGGCGCGGCGGGGCAGGGCTTCAAGGTGGCGATGGCCACGCTGGACGTGTTCCGCACCTCGGTGGCCGCCGCGGCACTGGGTTTCGCCCGGCGCGCGCTGGACGAAGCCCTGGCGCGTGCCACCTCGCGCACCATGTTCGGCCAGACCCTGGCCGGCTTCCAGCTGACGCAGGCGAAGCTGGCGCAGATGGCCACCGGGATCGACGCCGCGGCGCTGTTGACCTATCGCGCCGCGTGGCTGCGCGATTCCGGCAACAAGGTGACCAAGGAGGCGGCCATGGCGAAGATGACGGCGACCGAAACGGCGCAGCAGGTGATCGACGCGGCCGTGCAGATGTTCGGCGGACAGGGCGTGGTCAGCGGCGCGCCGGTGGAGCGCCTGTACCGCGAGATCCGCGCGCTGCGCATCTACGAAGGCGCCACCGAAGTGCAGCAACTGATCATCGCGCGCGAACTGCTGCGCGCCTTGCCGAACGGGGAATGACGATGGAGATCCTGCAACCGCCGGGCTGGTCCCGGCCAAGGGGGTATTCGAACGGCATCGCCGCCAGCGGGCGCATGGTGTTCGTCAGCGGCATGGTGGGGTGGAACGCCGAAGGCGAGTTCGAGACCGACGATTTCGTCCTCCAGGTCGCACAGGCGCTGCGCAACGTGCTCGCGGTACTGGCCGAGGCAGGCGCGGGGCCGGCCGATATCGCGCGGATGACGTGGTATGTGGTCGATCGCGATGAATACCTGCAGGCGGCGAAAAGGCTCGGCCAGGCCTATCGCGAGGTGATGGGCGATCATTTTCCCGCCATGACAGCGGTGGCGGTCGCCGCGCTGATGCCAGCGCGCGCGCGGGTCGAGATCGAAGTCACCGCCGTCGTGGAACCCCCTTCGCTGGCCGGCTGATTCCAGGCAGGGCCCGTTACGCGGGGCCGACTGGCCCGAACGTGGCGTCGATGCCCGGGCAGTTCGCGGGCATCGCCACGGTTGTCGATCTACCGGCCGGTATCACCCGCCACGACCGGGCTGGAACCTGGCTGGTCGCTGTCAGGCGCCGGTACATGCAAGGCACAGCTGGTCCCGGCAGCCAGTGGCTTGCTGATGGTCCACCCTGGAACCGGCGCGGCATTCCCGCAGACGAGCAGCCTGGCATCCCTGCCGGCCTGCGTGGCATGCTGGACAATAGTGGTGGGCGTGCCCGCCAGCGTCAGCGCATTCGCGTAGAAGAGCGTTGGCGCCGCATAGAACGGGAAGATGTCACCCACCGGATAGCCGGGATGCAGCACGGCGATTGGCCCGGCCTCGTTGCTGCCGGCAAGCGAGCGCAAGGCAAAGCTGTGCTGGTCATACGGCCTGGACTGTTTCAGGGCGATCGTCTTGTGGACCAGCAGGGCATTGAGGCCGATGGCCAGCGCCGCCAGGGCAACGCCGAGCGGGATGGCGAGGGCCGGTTTGGCGGCTTCGGGATCCATGCGCAGCTTGGCGGCGATATCGCTGAATCCCAGCGCGCAAAGGATGGCCGACAGCGGCGCCAGCGGCATCGCGTACCACACCAGCTTGGTACCAGCGGATGAAATCACGACGAGGTAGACGATCAGGCACATGGCCAGGAACGCCGTCAGTCGTTTCACCGCAGCCGAGCCGCGCACGAGCAGGTAGGCGGCCATGAGCAGGCTCGGCACCAGCCACGGGAAGAACTTGACCCGGAACAGGTACCAGAGCGGGCTGCCATGATGGCCCTCGAGCGCATTGGCATAACGGCCGCCGAGGTCGTTGGCCTGCACCGCCGCGAAATAGCCCGGATCGATCTCGTTCCGGATCCAGTAATAGGAAACACACGAGGCGGCCGCCAGGATGCATCCGATATAAAAATATGGCTTACGCAATATCGCGCCAATCTGACGGGTGAACAGTGCGTAAAGGAAAATACCAGGAAGGAAAATCATCCCCTGGATGGTTTTCGTATAGAAGGCGAGGACGACGGCGATGGTCGTCAAGGCGAAGTACATCCGCTTGTTGCGGGTCTGTTCCTGCAGGAAGATGAAAGCGCAAAGGATGTAGACGGTCGTCAGCAGCGTGAGCAGCGAATCGTAGTTGCCTGAACGCGCGCCATGGATCTGGATATACCCCGGCGTGGCAAGAATGATGAGGACGGCCAGGAATGCCTGGACGGGGCGGCGCAGATAATGGCCGACAAACCAGTACACCAGCATGGCGGTGCCCAGCGCTGCCAGCACCGAAGGCAGGCGTACCCCCAGTTCATTGACACCGACCAGGTTGATGGCAATGGCCATCAGCCAGATCAGCAATGGCGGCTTGGTATTCCAGTGATCGGGCTGCCATTCGAATGTGGTGATGAGCGACAGGCCGGTCTTCGACATTTCCAGCGCATTGTTTGCCAGGCGCGATTCATCCCACAGTTCGATCGGAATGTCGGTGAGGCGATAGAACAGCACCACCGCGGACGCGGCAAATGCCAGCAGCAACAGGAACAGATTGCGCCGCTGGTTGTCCTGGCTGCCGGCATCCGTGGCATGGCTGCCGCCGCCGCTGTCCGACAGCGGGGTGCGCCAGTCGGCCCCTTGCTTTCCTGTCTTGCCACTGCTGTAATCCACGAACACCATGGCCTTCGAGCCGATGTAGAACACCAGTGTATAGAACGGCATGGCCAGCACGTGGCACAGGTACGAATTCAGCTCCAGGGCCAGGAAGGCTTGCAGGGCGGTGAGATTGGCCAGGTAGGCGACGGCGCAGACGAGGATGAAGCGCGCTGCCGCCTGCAGGGTATTGCCCTTGTGCGAGAAGGTCCAGAATTTGTTGAGGAAAAAACTGCACAGCATGCCGATCACATACCCGCTCACATTGGCGGCAACGTCATCGACGCCCAGCCATGCCTTGGCAATGAAGATGACGGCCATGGTCACGGCGGTATTGAAGACGCCAACGGTCAGGAACTTGCCGAGCGTAACGGAGAACAACTTGTTGAGTGAGGGGGCGGCTATCATCATCGGCTTTAGGTAACTGATCGGGTGATGCGTGAAGAGTATGACTCTTCACGGGCAGCGAGCGCTGCGTCGCGGCATTGGCCGTAAGCCGATGCATCCGGTTGAAGAGGCCGGCCCCTGGACAGGTGCCGCCGACCTACTTCAACCGCATTTGCTCGAAGCGGTCGCGTGACCGGCTCCGGTTAGTGTGCTTGGTTCGCTTACTCAGGCACCAGTTCACGATCCTGGACGGGCAGTCCAGTCACCGTGCGCTCGACGAAATAGCGCGGCCGTGATTTGGTTTCACCATAGATCTTGCCGAGATACGCCCCGATGACACCGAGGCACAGCAACTGAATGCCGCCAAGCAGCGTCAGCGGGAATACCGTGGAGGCCCAGCCCGGCACGGCATTCTTGGTGAACAGTGCTGTCCAGATCACCCAGCCTCCCACCAGCAGCGAGCAGCCGAAGACGATGAATCCCAGCATCGTGATCATCTGCAGCGGCACCGTGGAGAATGACGTGATGGCCTCGCCCGCCAGCTTGAGCATCTTTTTCAGCGGGTACTTGGTCTCGCCAGCGAACCGTTCCTTCCTCACGTACTCGACGGTCGTTGCCTTGAAGCCGATCAGTGGAATGATGCCCCGAAGATAAAGGTTCACTTCGTTGTACTCGCGCAGGGCATCGATGATCTTGCGGCTCATCAGGCGGAAGTCCGCGTGGTTATGGATCAGGTCGACTCCGAACCAGGCCAGCAGCTTGTAGAACGCCACGGCGCTGTTGCGCTTGAAAAGCGAGTCGCTGGAGCGATCATTCCTGACACCGTAGACGATCTCGCTGCCCTGGGCGTGGTGATCGATCATGGTCTCGATCACATTGATGTCGTCCTGCAGATCGGCGTCGATGGTGATGACGACATCGGCGTTCGATGCCATCAATCCGGCCAGCACGGCGTTCTGGTGCCCGCGGTTGCGCGACAGCTTGATGCCGGTGACATGCGACCTGCGGCTGGCTTCCTTCTCGATCAGGAGCCAGGTTTTATCCCGGCTGCCGTCGTCGACGAATACAACCTGGCTGGAAGCGTTGATTTTGCCCTTGCCGATGAGTTTCTCGAGCAATTCCACGAACTGGCGGCACGACTCCGCCAGTACAGCCTCTTCGTTATAGCAGGGAACGACGAGGTGCAGCGTCGGCAAGGTATCCCGCTTCCGGACAAATTTTTCGCTAACATTCAAGTCTTGCATATCTACCTTTGAACTATTTAAGATCGGCGAGTCGCTCGTGCGCTGGCGAGCCTTGGGATCTCTCGGATAATGTGATGCGGGCAGCAATTCGTTGCGGTGTGCACTATCCCAGGAATGACGCTATCGCCGTGTGCGTTACTGGACCGGAGCAAATTGTGGAAACTGGACGCTTGCCGCGCGTTGCGATCTCGGTCCCTTCCGCTCGCCACGACTTTCAAAGCATCCATCGGGGAGCACATGTTGACAGACGTATTTCCACAAAACTAGATTCGGGCTGTTCAACGATCGGTGTTTATCGTAACTAAAGCACAATCTTCCTTGCGGTCGCAACTTTACCATGTTTTTCCATCTTTGCAAGTTTTCCATCTGTGAAAGCACACCGCTTTACGGTGCTCTCATGACAGCTGGCGGGCAGGCCGCGAGAGGGGAAAATGCCCGATCCACACGCCGGACAGGCCTTCTCGCGCGAACGGCTGCCGCGCTGCTGCCTTGACCTCGTAGTGCCTCATCCCTGGACACCGAGCTGGCCGTGATAGCGGGCTGCCAGTTGTTGCGCGAGCACGCGATAGCTGCGCGTGTTCTCGATGAACGCCGGCCCCTTGGCTGCGCGTGCCCGGGCGTATTCCGGATCGTCGAGGACTTCGCATAACGCTTCGGCCAGCGCTTCGACAGTGGTGCGCGTGAGCCAGCCCGCGTCGCTGTTGCGCAGCACCCACGCTTGGTCCGGAATGTCGTTGCCCACGTTGGGCATCCCCAGCGCCAGGTATTCGAGGATCTTGGTTGGCGAACTGACGTCGTACACCAGTCCACGCGGGATATAGGAAACCGCGACATCGGCGCCGCGCAGCAGCTGCCATGCGTCGCCGGAAGGCAGCCAGCCCGTGATCTTGACCGCATCCTGCAGGCCCAGTTTCGTGGCGTGGGCGACCAGCGATGCGGCATCGGCCGGCTCGCCGCCGCCGATCAGCAGCAATGTGGCGGTGGGATGGCGCCGCCGTACCAGCTGCAAGGCGTCGATCAGTTCATCGAGCCGGCGCAGACGGTCCAGCGTACCCAGGTAGGCGATCTGCGGCGCGTTGCCCCGTACCGGTGGCGCCGTATCGGGTGCTGCCAGCAATTCAGTATCCACGCCCATCGGCACCGCTGTGATCTTGCTTGCCGGGACACCTTTGCCCTGGACCATCTCGGCCATCGTGTCGCTCTGCACAAAGACGTGGCGCGCAGCGGGCAGTACCAGGCGGTACAGCAGCCAGTGTTCGATCATGCCCTTGGCCAGGACAATGCGTGCGCGCAGGCCGGCTTGCTCCCGTGCGCGAACGATGCGTGCTTCGCACATGGGGAACGACATCCAGTAGACAAAGGGCAGGCCGCGCAACTTGGCCGCCAGCATCGTCAGCAGGCCGACGGTGACCATGTCACGCACCTGCAGTGCGGCGTATTCTCCGCGGCGCGCACCGAGTACCTTGCGCACGCACGTGCCGACGAAGCGCAATTCGCTGCGCAGCCTACCGCCGGCACCGGAAACGCGGTGCATCGATGCATAACCCTGCGGCGCCGGTGCGGGCTTGCCGTCCGACCGCCCGATCAGGTCGCAGGTGATGCCGTGGCGGGGCAGGTATTTGCCGAACAGGGTCGCCACGTCGGCGCGGTGGGTCGGGAGCAACTCAGGAGCAAGGACGAGAAGTTTGAGCGAGGAGGGCTTCGACACGGCACAATTATCGGAGGAAATAATTGCGATTATAGCAAATGATTGCTGGCTTGCCGGGTAGCGGCTGGAGTGTGGAACCCCTGGCAAACGACCGCCTGCGATGAAGTCATCGTGACTTCGCAGCCATGCTGATGGGGCGACTGATGGGACAACAGATGGGGGGAGGACAGGCTGGGAGGGAGGCAGGGCGACACGGAGAGGATGGAATCACATGCGCATCCACGCCATGCAGGCTGGTCCCCCCGACTGGAATCGAACCAGTATCCCACGCTTAGGAGGCATGTGCACTATCCATTGTGCTACGGGGAGGACGCGAAGCGAACGCAATTATAGCCGAGGCGAAGGAAATGTTTCGTGATGAATGCGCTCTCTCGGTACAATGCCGGGTTCCCGCATTGAAGAAGCAATCCCATGACTGTCCTCTCCCTTACTTCCGCGCAGCTGGCGTTCGGCCACCATGCGCTCCTCGATCATGCCGAGTTCTCGCTGCAAGCCGGCGAACGCGTCGGCCTCATCGGCCGCAACGGTACGGGCAAGTCGTCGCTGCTGAAGATCATCTCGGGCCGGCAAAAGCTCGATGACGGCTCGCTCGTCATGCAGCAGGGCCTGCGCATCGCCTATGTCGAGCAGGAACCGGTGTTCGAGCCGGAAATGTCGGTGTTCGATGCGGTGGCGTCCGGTCTCGGCGACCTGCCGGCGCTGGTCAAGGAATACGATGCGTTGACGGGGCAGTTCGGCCAGGGCAACGACGATGCGCTGATGGAGCGCATGCATGAAATCCAGACGCGCCTGGATGCCGCCGGGGCATGGAGCATCAATAACAAGGTCGAACAGACGCTTGAGCGGCTGAGTCTCAAGCCGGATGCATTGATGAAGACGCTCTCGGGCGGCATGCAGAAGCGCGTGGCTCTGGCGCGCGCCCTGGTCGCCGAACCCGATGTGCTGCTGCTGGACGAGCCGACCAACCATCTCGACTTCACGTCGATCCAGTGGCTCGAGGGCTTGCTGCGCGATTTCCGCGGTAGCGTGCTGTTCATTACCCACGACCGTTCCTTCCTCGACAACGTGTCGACCCGCACGGTCGAGCTCGACCGCGGCAGGCTGATGTCGTATCCGGGCAATTTCAGCGCCTATCAAGTACGCAAGGCGGAACAACTGGCGATCGAGGAAATCGAGAACGCCAAGTTCGACAAGTTCCTCGCCCAGGAAGAAGTGTGGATCCGCAAGGGCGTGCAGGCCCGCCGCACACGCGACGAAGGCCGCGTGCGCAGGCTGGAGCGGCTGCGCGAGCAGCGCGTGGCACGGCGCGAACAGCAGGGGCAGGTCAGGCTGGAAGTGACGTCCGGCGAGCGCTCCGGCAAGATCGTCGCGGAACTGGAGAATGTGCAGAAAGGCTTCGGCGAGAAGGTCATCGTGCGCGACTTCAGCGCGACCATCCTGCGTGGCGACAAGGTCGGCCTGATCGGCGCGAACGGTGCCGGCAAGACCACGCTGCTCAAGCTGATCCTCGGCGAAACGGCGCCCGACAGCGGCAGCGTGAAGCAGGGTACCAAGTTGCAGGTGGCGTACTTCGACCAGATGCGGGCGCAGCTGAACGAGGAAGCCAGCCTGGCGGACACGATCTCGCCGGGCAGCGACTGGGTCGAGGTCAACGGCCAGAAAAAGCACGTGATGAGCTACCTGGGCGACTTCCTGTTTGCGCCGGAACGGGCCCGTTCCCCGGTGCGGACCTTGTCCGGCGGCGAGCGCAACCGCCTGTTGCTGGCACGCCTGTTCGCCAAGCCTGCCAATGTGCTGGTGCTGGACGAACCCACCAACGATCTCGATATCGATACGCTGGAACTTCTCGAGGAATTGCTCGAGGATTACAGCGGTACCGTTTTCCTGGTCAGCCACGACCGCACCTTCCTCGATAACGTGGTGACCCAGGTCATCGTGGCGGAAGGCAATGGCCTGTGGCGAGAATACATCGGTGGCTACAGCGACTGGGAGCGCGTTCGTGCCACCGCGCCGGCGGCAACGGTGAAGCCGGCGGCGGAGCCAAAGCAGGCCCCGGCGGCACCCGCGGAACCGGCCGCCGCGGCAGCCAAGCCTCGCAAGCTCAGCTTCAAGGAACAGCGCGCGCTCGACGAATTGCCGCTGTTGATCGAGCGTCTCGAGCAAGAGCAGGTGGCGCTGTCGGCAACCTTGTCGGACCCCGAGTTCTACAAGAAAACGCCGGCCGAGGCGAAGCAGGTGCATGACCGTATCGCGCAAATCGAAACCGAGCTGATGACTGCGCTCGAGCGCTGGGAAGAGATCGAATCGCGTAACGGGCGGTGACGGCGGGAGGTGTTGGTCAGCGAATTTCTCTTGCGCATGTTTTGCGCTACATTTGGCGTTAGTGTTGTAAAATCTGCAAACTCTGCAGCCCTCTCGCCGAGAAAGACGATCACGCAAATGACCATGCACCAACGCAAAACTGACGGCCCGGGCATCCCGGCCGTACCGCCGGACAACGGCCCCGACGGGTGGTTTGGCCGGCCATCGACCGCACGCATTCTTCCGTTCGCTATTTATATGGCGTTCGTGGCCGTGGCTGACGTGCTGCAGCGTTTTGGCTGGAGCGCCGACGACTTGCGCTGGCTGTATGCGGTGAAGATCGTTGCCGTGCTGGCCGCCCTGTTCGCCTATCGCCGGAGCTACACCGAACTGGCCTGGCGCCCGATGGGGGCCGTCGCGCTGTGCTCGTCGATCGTGGTCGGCATCGTCGTGCTGGTATTGTGGGTCAACCTGGACGCGGCATGGATGCTGGCTGGCGAGTCGGCGGGATTCAATCCGACCGATGCCGCGGGCCGCATCGACTGGGTGCTGGTGGCGGTGCGCATCGCGGGCGCCGCGCTGGTGGTCCCGGTGATGGAAGAGCTGTTCTGGCGCTCGTTCTTGCAACGCTGGGTGCATGACCGCCAATTCCTGCAAGTACCGCCGGGCCAGGTGGGCTTCACCGCGCTGATCGTTACCTCGCTCCTGTTTGGTGTCGAACACAACCAGTGGTTCGCCGGCGTCGTCGCGGGCCTGGCCTACGGCGTGCTGTATATGCGGACTGGCACCCTGTGGGCGCCGATCCTGGCGCATGCCGTCACGAACGGGCTGCTTGGCGCCTGGGTGGTTGGTACCGGGGCCTGGACTTACTGGTAATATTGCAATATCGTCAAAAGAGATCATCACAATGTCGAGCATTCCACCATCGCGCCTGCGATTGCTGTCCGCAGCCGTCGCTCTGCTTGCCTGCGCGTGCGCGCGCGCCGAGATCAGCGACACGATCCACCCCTATGTCGCTATCGGCTACACCTACGATGACAACCTGTTGCGCCTGCCGGACAATATTACCGGTGTCACGCAGCGCTCGGATACCATCACGCAAGCCCAGGCTGGCCTGATCGTCGATCGGCCGATCGGCCGCCAGCGGCTGACCGGCAGCGCGAAAGTGTCCCGCGTAACGTTCAATCATTACGACGAGCTTGACTACAACGGCAAGGATTTCCGGGGCGACCTGGCCTGGCAGCTGGGCAATCGCTTCTCGGGCAACCTGGGTGGCAACTACCAGCAAACGCTGACACCTTTCACCGACTTCCATACCAGTGATCGCAACCTGCGCGTGCAGCGCCAGGCCTACTTCAACGGCGCGTGGCGGTTCCATCCCAGCTGGCAGCTGCGCGGCGGCCAGACCCGCACGCGGTTCGAATACGAACTGCTGGCCCAGAGCGTTAACAACCGCGAGGAGACGCTGAGCGAGTTCGGCTTCGATTACCTGGCGCCGAGCGGCAGCAGGATCGGCCTGGTGGCGCGACGGTTCGAAGGGGAATACGTCAATCCCTTGCTCTCCAGCGGCATCCGCCGGGATGGCTATACGCAGGACGAGTTGAAGGCCAACGTGAACTGGCAGTTCAGCGCGGTAACGCAGGTGCAGGTGCTGGCCGGGTACGTACGGCGCAACTATGAAGTGTTCTCGAATCGCGATTCGAGCGGGCCGAACGGCCGCGTGACCGTGCGCTGGGCGCCATTGAACAAGGTGAAGTTCACGGTCGACGGCTGGCGTAACTTCGCCGCTGTCGAAAGTGCCATCGTCAGCAACAGCCTGAATACGGGTGGCAGCGTGGCCGCTACCTGGTCGATCTCGTCGAAGCTGCAGGCGAATGCGTCGCTGCGCCGGGAGCGCCGGGAATTCGAAGAGTTGCGGACCGCGGTTAACGACCGCGACCTTACCGACCGCACTCGCGGCGCCACCCTTGGCCTGACCTATGCTCCAACGCTGAGTTCGCAGCTCTCGTTGAGCGGCTTCCGCGACAACCGCGATGGCAATTCGGTATTGCGAACCAGTTCCTACCGTGCCAAGGGCCTTTCTTTCAACGCCAGCGTGCAGTTCTGATGGGCAGCAGTTTCAATGACGATCAATGACATTCCCCTAATTTCGTTCTTCCAGCGCATTCTCGATCCAGTGATCATCATGGGCACCCTGTATGGTGTCTCGATGGCGTTTGGCGAGCCCTTCACGGGCTATTCGCTGATCCTGATGATCCTGGCGTTCTTCATTTCGTCGGCCGTTTACCAGCATATCGACCCATACCGCACGTGGCGCAGCGGCCGCATGCTGGCCTATTCGCGCGATATCTTCGGCGGCTGGCTTGTCACCGCGCTGATCCTGGTATTGCTCGGCGCCGTCAGCGGCCTGTCGTATCACTACGACGAGCGTGTCGTGCTGGCCTGGTTCTGTGCCACGCCGTTCATCTTGCTGGCCAGCCACCTGGCGGCGCGCAAGGTGGGGTCCGACCCATCCCAGGCCAGCGAACTGCGCTCGGTGCTGGTGGTCGGCGCCAACGATGTCGGCATCAAGTTCGCCCGCACGATCGAGCGTTATCCGAACCTGTTCATGCAGGTACGCGGGTTTTTCGATGATCGCGGCGGTGACCGCCAGCCCGAGGACCTGGACTATCCGATCCTGGGCAAGATGTGCGACGTGGCTGCTTTCGTGCGCGAAAACAATATCAAGATGATCTTCATCAGCCAGCCGATCTCCGCGCAGCCGCGCATCCGCAAGCTGCTCGACGACCTGCAGGATACGACCGCATCGGTGTACTTCCTGCCCGATATCTATGTCTTCGACCTGATGCAGGCACGCTTCGATAACGTGGGCGGCATGCCCGTGATCGCGATCTGCGAAACGCCCTTCACCGGCTTCAACAGCCTGGTCAAGCGCGCCAGCGATATCGTGCTGGCACTTGCCATCCAGCTGATGTTGCTGCCAGTGATGCTGGCGATCGCTGTCGCCGTCAAGCTCAGCTCGCCTGGTCCGGTCATCTTCCGCCAGCGCCGTTACGGCCTGTACGGCGAACAGATCTATGTTTACAAGTTCCGTTCGATGACGGTCACGGAAGATGGCACCAATGTGGTACAGGCCAAGAAGAACGACCAGCGCATTACCCGTGTCGGCGCGTTCCTGCGCAAGACCTCGCTCGATGAGTTGCCGCAATTCCTGAACGTGCTGCAAGGCCGGATGAGCATTGTCGGACCGCGGCCGCACGCGGTGGCGCATAACGAGCAGTACCGGAAGCTGATCAAGGGCTACATGTTGCGTCACAAGGCCAAGCCCGGCATTACTGGCTGGGCGCAAGTAAATGGCTTCCGTGGTGAAACGGAGACACTGGACAAAATGGAGGCGCGCATACGGTACGATCTCGACTATTTGCGCAACTGGTCCCTTTGGCTGGACTTGTGGATCATCGTTCGCACGGTGGCCGTGGTGCTGAAACGCGAGAACGCGCATTGATCCAAGGATATTGAATCTTAAGTAAATTTTCAGCCGCACTGCGCGCGGGCCACGTTACAATAGCTTCTGTTGCAACTTTGTCTAGTATCTGATGAAGTTGCTTTCGCAACAATTAGCTGTATAATTTAATAATTAGTCTTGCCGCAGAGTCATGGCCGGCATCAAGCCGCGGCGCTCATCCATGGAACCGGAGGAATTACCTTGAAAAACAACAAAATTGCAGCCCCCTCGCTTCGCCCGACACGCGTCATGCTGTGCACGGGCCTCATCGCGATGGCTGCCGCGCTGACTGCATGTGGGGACAAGGCCGAGAAAAAACCAGGCCAGGCACTTGCCAGCGTGAACGGGGAAGAAATTACGGTGATGCAGCTGAACGAGGAGCTGGGGCGCGTCAACGTGCCGGCGGCGCAGCAGGAGGCGGCCCGCAAGCAGTTGCTGGAATCGCTGATCGATCGCCAGCTGCTGCAGGGCGAGGCTGCAAAAGAAAAGCTGGACCGCGATCCGAAAGTGGTGCAGGCTGTCGAGCGGGCGAAGTCGCTGATCATTGCCCAGGCCTACCTGCAGAAGCGCATCGGCACGCCAACCCGGCCAACCAAGGAAGAGGTGGCAGCGTATTACAGCCAGAATCCGCAGTTTTTCGCGAACCGCAAGCAGTTCGACATGCGCCAGCTGGTGCTGGCGACGCGCGATGTGAGCGATCCCCTGAAGGAAGTGATCAACTCCGCCAAGTCGATCGACGATGTGGCGGCATGGCTCGACGGACAGAAGGTTCGCTATGCCCGCGCCCAGCTGAGCCGCAGCAGTGCCGAGATGCCGCAGCAATTGAGCTCGCGCCTGCAAACGATGCCGAAAGGGCAGCTGTTCGTCGTGCGTGAAGGCGAACGCAGCATGCTGATTTCGATCGCCGACATGCGCGACGCACCGGTAACGCTGGAGCAGGCCACGCCACAGATCGAACAGTTCCTCACGAACAAGAAGAACAAGGAAGCTGCCGATGCTGAGCTGAAACGTCTGCGGACGGCGGCCAAGATCGAATACCTGAACAAACCCGCGGATCAGCCTGCCGCTGCCGCAGCGCCTGGCACTGCGGCGCCCGCGGCAGCGCCTGCTGCCGCAACGCCTGCCGCGGCGCCGGCCGATGCGGCAGGTGCCCCACAGGGTCTGAGCAACGAGTCGCATGAGCGCGGCGTGGCCGGAATGCGTTGAGCCCTGGCGCTCGGCTATGTTTAACCGCTGTAGGAATTAAGGAAGAGCTACTTATGAAATCACTGCACAAATGGATGATGGGAGCGTTGCTGAGCTTGGCAATGGGCTGGGCGGGCGCTGCGGACTTCACGCTGGGACCGGGCGATATCGTGAAGATATCGGTGTATGGCAATCCGGATCTCGGCATCGAAACACGGGTCAGTGAATCCGGTTCCATCACGTTCCCCCTGGTGGGGCAGGTGGATGTCAACGGCCTGAATACTCCAGCGGCGGAGCGCAAGATCGCCGGCCTGCTCGAGAGCGGCGGCTTCCTGAAAAAGCCGCAGGTGAACCTGGTCGTCTCGCAGATCCAGAGCCGGCAAGTGTCGGTCCTGGGCCAGGTGAATCGTCCCGGCCGTTTCCCGCTCGAAGGCAAGCGCAGTGTGATGGACCTGCTGGCGCTGGCGGGTGGCTTCAACCCCGATGGCGGCGACACCATCAGCCTGATCCGCAAACGCGATGGCAAGGTCAGCAAGACCGTCATCGACGTGGTGGAGATGGTGCGTACGGGTGAACTGGCCAAGGACCTCGATCTGGAGCCGAACGACATCCTGTACGCCGAGCGTTCGCCGCGGTTCTATATCTACGGCGAGGTGCAGCGTCCAGGCGCCTTCCGCCTCGAGCGCCAGATGACGGTGATCCAGGCACTGGCGGTGGGTGGGGGCCTGTCCCCACGCGGTACCGAGCGTGGCATCCGTGTCAAGCGCCGGGGTGCCGATGGCAAGGAACAGATCGTGCAAGTCAAGCATGACGATTTGCTCCAGGTAGATGACGTTGTATACGTCAAGGAAAGTTGGTTCTGATCGAATGCCGTGTCCGCCGCTGTAGCGGCGGACTGGACCCCGGAGTGAGAGCACTATTATGAATTTCGCGCAATTTTTATTGATCCTTAACGCACGCAAGAAAATTGCGCTGCTGACCCTGGCCGTAACGGTGCTCGCGACCGTCGTCGTCAGCCTGATGTTGCCCAAGAACTATAAGGCAACCAGCACCATCGTCATGAACTACAAGGGCATCGATCCGCTGACGGGCCTTGCCATGCCCGGCGCACTGATGCCAGGCTACATGGCGACGCAGATGGACATCATCGGCAGCAAGAACGTGGCACAGCGCGTGGTGGAGCGGCTGCGCCTGGCCGAGAGCCCGGCGGTACAGCAACAGTTCCAGGAAGCCACCGAAGGCCGTGGCACCGTGCGCGACTGGCTGGCCAATCTGCTGCTGCGCAAGCTCGAGGTCGAGCCATCGCGCGAAAGCAGCGTTGTGGGCATCAGCTTCCAGGGGTCCGACCCGCAGTTCGCGGCGGCCGTGGCGAACGCGTTCGCCGAGGAATACCAGAACATCAGCATCCAGCTGAAGTCGGAACCCATGAAAAAGGCGTCCGGCTACTTCGTGGAGCAGTCCAAGCTGTTGCGCGATAACCTGGAAGTGGCCCAGAGCCGCCTGTCGAAGTACCAGCAGGAACATGGCATCGTCAGCGTCGACAATCGCCTGGATGTGGAATCGGGGCGCCTGAATGATCTGTCGAGCCAGCTCGTGGCTGCGCAGACGATGGCGATGGAAGCGCGTTCGCGCCAGTCGGTGGCCCAGGGCCGCGGTGGCGAATCGCCGGACGTGAACAACAATCCGCTGATCCAGAGCTCGCGCGCCAACCTGGCGGCGGCCGAGTCGAAGCTGGCCGATCTGGGTCAACGGCTCAGCACCAATCACCCGCAGTACCTGAGTACCCGTGCCGAAGTCGAGAAACTGCGCGCTTCGCTGAACGAGAACGTGCGCCTGACGCAGAGCACCGTTGGCAACAATGCCTCCGTGCTGTCGCAGCGCGAGGCGGAAATCCGCGCTGCGCTCGACGCGCAGAAGACGAAGGTGCTGGAACTGAACCGTACCCGCGATGAAATGAATGTGCTGGCGAAGGATGTCGAGAATGCGCAGCGCGCCTTCGACATGGCTGCCCAGCGCCTGTCGCAAACCCGGATCGAAGGCCAGTCCGACCAGACCGACGTGTCGATCCTGAATCCGGCCGTGGCACCGCTCGAGCCGTCCGGCCCGAAGGTCACGCTGAACGTGATCCTGTCCGTGTTCCTCGGCACGTTGCTGGGCGTTGGCCTGTGCATGCTGGCTGAAATGTTCGACCGCCGGGTGCGTTCGGAAACCGATCTGTCCGACATGGCCGAACTGCCTGTGCTCGGCGCGATCAACTGGAACCCGCCGAAGCGCAAGCGTTTCAGCTTTGGCAAACCGACGGGCCCGCGCCAGCTGCGCCTGAATTGACAATCCACAAAAAATGGATAACGCCATGAATCATCCACTCCCGATCAATTCTGCTCCCGCCAAACCCAACACCGGCGACTCGAGCATGGGTGCGTTGCTGCTCGAATCGGGCAAGATCACGCCGGAAAGCGCCGAGCGCGTGCTGCGCATGCAGAAGGAACTGGGCATCCGCTTCGGCGAAGCGGCGCAACGCCTGGGCCTGATCACGGAAGCCGATATCCAGCAAGTGCTGGCGCGCCAGTTCGACTATCCGTACCTGACCCCGGGTGAAAGCAAGCTGTCGCAGCATCTGGTGGCGGCGTTCCAGCCATTCAGCGCCCAGGTCGAGATGCTGCGCGCGGTGCGCAGCCAGCTGATGCTGCGCTGGTTCGCCCGCGGCCACAAGTCGCTGACCGTGATGGGCGTCGAGCCGGGGGACGGCGCCAGCCTGTTCGCCGCCAACCTGGCGGTCGTGTTTTCCCAGCTGGGCGAGAACACGCTGCTGGTCGATGCCAACCTGCGCCACCCGTCCCAGCACGAGCACTTCGACATCAAGGGCCGGCAAGGTCTGTCCGACATCCTCGCCGGCCGTGGCGACTATGGCCTGGCCACGCGGATCGAATCGCTGCTGTCGCTGACGGTGCTGCCGGCCGGCACCCTGCCGCCGAATCCGCTCGAGCTGCTCAGCCGCAGTGGCTTCTCCGCACTGAACCTGCAACTGGAAGCGGCGCACGATATCGTGCTGTATGACGCCCCGGCGTTCGCCACCGCGTCCGATGCGCTGCCACTGGCGGCGCGCACGGGCGGTGTGCTGCTGGTCGTGCGCAAGAACCGCACCTCGCTCGACAACGTAGCGCTCGTTACCGAGCAGATGACCCAGGCCGGTGCCAAGGTCGTCGGTTCCGTCCTGGTCGAATTCTGATGAATACCGTAGCCACTCCCTCCATGCGTAACGCCGCCGCGCCGCGCGCAGCACTGTCCGATATGTGGCCAGTGCTGCTCGGGCTGGGGGTACTCTTCGTACCCTCGCTGTATTCGTTGATGACCGGTTTGTGGGCTACTGAAGAACAGGCGCACGGTCCGATCATCCTGGGACTCTCGCTCTGGCTGCTCTATCGCCAGTGGCCCGACATGGAACGCGCCAGCGCCGGCGAAGCCGGTTCGAAGATGGGCTGGCCCTTGTTCGTGCTCGGCCTGCTGCTGTATATCTTTGGCCGCTCGCAAGCCGTGTTCGCGTTCGAGATCGGCTCGATCATCGTCCTGCTGGCGTCGATCATCCTGCTCAAGTTCGGCGTGCGCGCATTGCGCTACCAATGGTTCCCATTCTTCTTCATGCTGTTCATGATCCCGCTGCCGGGAGGCATCGTCAGCCTGCTGACCATGCCGATGAAGATGGCCGTATCGTGGGCAACCGAGCATATCCTGTATGCGCTGGGCTATCCGATCGCCCGTGCCGGCGTCATCCTGCAGATCGGCCAGTACCAGCTGCTGGTGGCCGATGCGTGTGCGGGGCTGCAAACGCTGTTGACACTCGAAGCGCTCGGGCTCTTCTACCTGAATGTCGTGCGCCACTCGTCCGCATTCCGCAATGTCGTGCTGGCCATCCTGATCATCCCGATCTCCTTCACCGCCAATGTGACCCGCGTGATCACGCTGTCGCTGGTGACGTATTACCTGGGCGACGCCGCAGGGCAGGGGTTCCTGCACGGGTTCGCGGGTATGGTTCTGTTCGTGACGGCGCTCGTGCTCATCCTGGGTGTCGACTCCTTACTTCATTTGTTCGTACGCCGCCGCGAGCAGACGGTTGCGGGAGAAAAAGCATGAAGAAGCCTTTGATGATGAGCCTGGTCATGTGCGCCATGATGGTGTCCTCCGCCGCCGTGACGAAAGTGATTACGCCTACCGCCAAGCTGGCGGACCGCCAGGCACGCTTCGACCTGACGCGCATGGTGCCGGCGCAGTTCGGTGACTGGCACGTGGATGACAGCATCGTGCCGCTGCAGGTCGATCCCGAGACCCAGTCGAAGCTGGACAAGATCTACAACCAGACCCTGTCGCGTACCTATATCAATAGCCAGGGCGAACGCATCATGCTGTCGATCGCCTATGGCGGCGACCAGAGCGATACCCTGGGCGTGCACCGGCCGGAAACTTGCTACACGGCGCAAGGCTTCAATGTCAAAGAGCAAGTCGACGGCATGCTGCCGACGGCTTACGGCGATATCGCGGTGCGCCGCCTGTTTGCCAGCGCCGGCTCGCGCTACGAACCGGTCACTTACTGGATCACGATCGGCGACAAGGTGACCCGGCCGGGTCTCGAACAAAAGATGCAGCAGTTGAAGTATGGCCTGAGCGGATCGGTTCCCGACGGGATGCTGGTGCGCGTGTCCAATATCGCCACCGATACCTCTGCTGCCTATGCTGTGCAGCAGAAATTTGTCGGTGACATGCTTTCCGCGCTCGACAAGGCCGGTCGCAAGCGAATGATCGGCGGTTGAGAGGTATTTTCGGAATGCAAATGAAACTGGCGACATATCTCGGCAGGCTGCGGCGCAAGCCGAAGGCGCAAGCGCAGCAGCGCCTCATCGCGCACAAGGGCGTGCCGGTAGCGCTAATCGCCGTGTTCCTCATCATTGCCGTCCTGATCGGCATGGTCGGCGGCCTTGGATCGCTGCCGCTGCTCATGATCATCGGCGGCGGCACGATTGCCACGCTGCTGTTCTTCCTGGTGGACGCCTACGGGCTCTTGCTGAGCTTGTTCCTGATGACCTTCGTGATCCAGGGGAGCCTGCTGTACTTCTTCCGGCTGCGCTCGGCGACCTGGGTCGCCGTCGGCATGGCCATGCTGTTCTTCCTCAGTATCTTGATGAGGCGCACCTTGAGCAACAAACAGGGGATGCCGCGGCCAAGTTCATCCGGCCAGGGCGTTGCGCTGGCCACCGTGATGTTCCTGCTGTGCTTTGTCGTCTCCATCGTGCTGAACAGGCCGGCCGCGCTGCAGATCGTGTCCGGTATCAAGAGCCACCTGCCGATGTTCAGCGTGCTGCTGGCTTTCTACTGGTTTTCCTGGGGCGAGCAAAAAGTCGAGCGTATCTGGAACATGCTGCTGATCGTCGCGGTGCTGCAATTGCCCGTCGTCCTGTACCAGCACTTGTTCATCGCAACGGCTCGCACCTACGATGCGATCGTCGGTACCTTCGGCGGCTCCCAGCTGGGCGGCGGGAACAGCTCGATCATGGTGCTGTTCGCGATCACGATGATGACGTACGCGATTGCACGGTGGAACGTGGGATTGATGACCGCGAAGCGGATGGTCCTGATCGCCTTCGTCAGCATTGCCGTGATCCTGCTGGGGGAAGTGAAGGCAACCTTCCTCTGGGTGCCGTTCGCACTGTTCTGGGTATTGCGTAAACGTATTATGCGCAACATCTTTGCAATGGTCGGATATATTGTCATCATTGGTGCCTTCATGGCGGCCACGTACTCCGTCTATGCGATGCTGTACTGGGGTAAGGCCGCAGAGAAGGGCACCACGATTTCGGAGAAATTCGAGGCGCGCGGCGGCTATTTCTTTGACCCCGACAATATCGACTATCGGACGGGTGAGGTTGGCCGGGGTGCCTCGCTGGCGATCTGGGCGCAGGATCCCCAGGCTTCGGTGGCGCGTCGCCTGCTGGGCTACGGCCCGGCGGCCAGCAAGAACGGTGCATTCGGCCCTGGCACGATCGCAAAGCGGTATGCGCCGCTCAACGTCGATGCCACGACCGTCTCGGTATTGTTGTGGGAGGTGGGTATCATCGGTGCCGCGGCTTTCGGGTTCATGATCGTGGGAGGTGCGTGGTTGAGCCACCGCGCCACCAAGGCCACCAACCTGACGGCGCAGCAATCGGCCATTCTTGAAACCTGTACGCCGATGCTGATCATTCTGACGTCAACATTGCTCTATAACCGATCGGTCGTCGAAGAACCTACTGCTCAGTTGTTACTAATGTTCACATTGGCTTCGGTAGTGCAGATTGCACGATTCGGTAGTCTGGAATGGAAACGCCGACCGTTGTTAAAAACCAGTCGCTCACGCTCTGTAAATATGGTAAGTGTTTGATTGGTAAGGAATAATATTAAATTTCCAATCTCATGGACTTATTATCAGCATCATTGAAAATAAGTCCATGAATTCAAATTGTTTAGGCTGGTCTTTGTCTGAAATACGTCACGAATCCTTGGGAAATTGCTGTCTGGAATGCGCGTTGCCGTACGGAATGATGTACACTGGATTCTCTCGCTGCTTTGCCTGCTTTAATTCCCACGCCATCTCTACCCTCGCTCATCGAAGATGAACAGGAGGCGGCACGAAAGCAGGCTCGCCTCATCTGTCTGGAGATCCCAATGTCTTTTCGTTCCCTCGGTACCCTTCGTTTCGTAGCTTTCGCGCTTTCCGCCGCGTTCGCGATGCCCAGCCATGCCGACTGGGTTCAATCTACTGCAGTGGATGCTGTGCAGCCCGCACCGACGGCTTACGCATTGCAGCCCCAGAATCCGCCCAGCTTCACCTGGTCGCGCCATCCCAAGGCAACCGACAGCACGGTGTACACCATCGAGATCCGCAGGGGCTCGGAGGCGCCGGCGCGTTATACGACGACGCGCAACTGGTTCCTGCCCACGACCAAGCTGGAACATGGCACCTATGCCTGGCGCGTCGTGGCCAGCAACGCACCGACCGAATGGTCGACCGAGCGCGGCTTCGTGATCAATCCGACGTCTTCCGTATTCGAAGTACCCGATAGCGCTACGATGCGCGCGCGCGCCTCGCGCAGCCGTCCGCGCATGCAGGCGGCAGGTTTCCTGCCCTACAGCCAGTGGGATGCCGCGCGCATTGCCGAGCGCGGTGTCGCCTACAAGAACCTGGGTAACGACGTCATCCGCCGTATCCCGAATCCGGCGCCGAAGGATTCGCTCTGGACGCTGACCGCCGCGGGCGGCAATACCGCGGCCTTCGTTGCGCAGCAGGCGTCGATCCACGAGCTGATCAACAAGACCTCCGAGCAGCTCGAGGCAGCGACCTTGATGTACCGGTTGTCCGGCAACCAGACTTATCTCGACGAGGCACTCAAGCGCGGCGATGAATTGGCGGCGCTCAGCCCGTCCGGCCCCACCAGCTTCGTCAACCAGGACCAGGGCACGCGTGCCATCGCACTGGCGTTGTCGAAAGCCACCGACTTGCTTGACGGTAAGATTGACGGTTCCCGCCGGGCGCGCTGGATCGAAGTGGTGCGCCTGCGTGGTATCGATATGTACAACGACCTGTCGGGCAATAACGGCCGCCTGGACCAGTTCCCGTTCGATTCGCACGGCGCCAACAACCTGGGGTTCCTGGCCCTGGTCGCGTCGCTGATGCTGAATGAGTTCCCCGAGGCTGCCGTGTGGTTCGATTTCTCGACCCGTGCCTACATCCATTCGGTCTATGCATGGAGCGGTCCGGAAGGCGGCTACTCGCAAGGTACCTATTACGGCGGCGCAGCGATCGACGGCGCGGTCAGGATCTGGGATCCGTTGACCCAGCTGACGGGCGTCAACCTGTTCGAGAAGCCATGGGCCAAGGGCTTTACCAAGTTCTTCGTGCACTTCGTGCCGCCAGGCCAGCAAACTCACCTCTTTGGCGATGGCCATGAGGCGAAGCCGTACGCGCCGATGTTGAAGGCGCTTGCATCGCGGGTCGCGTCGTCGGAGGCGCGCTGGTACTACAACAACCTGACCGCGGCCGAGGCTCAGCTGACGTTGCTGAACGCGCCGTATCCGCTGCCGGTCATGCGCTACACGGGCCCGGTGAACGCGCCGCCGAACGGCGCGGTCTACCCGAGCATCGGCTGGGCAGCGATGCACAGCGACCTGTGGAACCCGGTGCGGACGTCGCTGTACTTCAAGTCCAGCCCGTACGGTGCCTACACGCACTCGCACGCCGACCAGAACGGCATTGTCCTGATGCGTAACAACAAGCTGCTGCTCTCGGAAACCGGCTGGTATGACTACTACGGCTCGCCGATGTGGAGCAGCTGGTATCGCGCAACCAAGGCGCATAACGCCATCACGTTCGATGGCGGCGTGGGCCAGCCGACCACCGGCAACACCCTGAACCTGCGGCGCAAGGGCAAGATCACGGCATTCTCGAATACCGCGACGCTGGATTACGTGGAAGGCGATGCAACCGCGGCGTACGACGGCTTGCTGACGGGAGCGACGCGCAAGGTCTGGTACATGCGCGGCAAGGACCAGGTGGTGGTGCTCGACAAGCTGTCGTCCCTGACCGCACGCTCGTTCGAGTGGAACTTCCACGCACCGGTGGCAATCACGAAGAACGCGGATGGCACGTCGACGATCGTCAACGGTACCGAGAGCCTGTGCATCCGTCCGCTGACGTCGGGTACCACGTTCGAGACCCGTGTCGGTGCGACGCCGAAAGCCGGTACCTACGAGGCGCATGCAGCGTACACCCGTCCGTCGGCCACCAGCGCGGAATTCCTGATGCTGCTCGATATCGGTTGCAAGAAGCCGGCGGTATCGCTGACGACGACCAGCACCGGCCGCACCCTGAGCGTCGGCGGCCAGACGATCGTGCTGCCGCGCTAAGCGCAGTCCCCGCGTCTCCCGAGAGCGATTGCTTTTGACGAAGCAATCGCTTTTGTTATAATTAGCTCAATAAAATTTACTGATGAGCTGGTATCAATGACGCGTTCTACCGCACCCGGGTCGCATCAGGCGCGTGGCAGTGTGCCTGCGACGTCCCTGTCGCGCACTGATGCATCCTTCCTCCCGCCCCCTTCTTGCCCCTCCGCCGGCGCCGCAGCATGAGCGATCACCCGTATTCGGGTGCCAACACCAGGCGCAACATCTTTGCATTCCTGGTCGGTAAAGTTCCGACGGCAATCCTGACCGCAACCATTCTTGCAATGCTGGCGCGTAACCTCAGCGCCACCGAATTCGGCCGTTATGTGGTGTGCATGGCGATGCTGGACGTCACGCTTGGTTTTTCCACGATCGGCCTCGATTGGGTCATCCTGCGTTACGCGCCGGTGTATCGGCTGCATTCCACGCGCGCCCGGCTGCTCGGCCTGATCCTGCGGGTGGCGCTGGTACGCGTGTTCGTGCTTGCGGCGGTTGGCGCGCTCATCTTTGCCTTGGCCACGTTCTTCCCGGCGGCGGCAGGCAAACTGCCGGTGGACCTGGTCTGGTATTTCTGCGTGCTGATGGTGGCGGAGGGGGCCACGCGCATGCTGCGCGACAATGCGCTCGAGGCGCTGTCGCTGCAATCCCGGCTGCAGATCATCATGATCGGCAAGTCGCTGATCCTGATCGCCACGCTCGGCTACATGGGCACGCAGGGCGGCGGGACCGCGCAGTGGATGCTGATCGCTGAAACCGCCGCCTCCTGCATTTGCCTGGTCCTGGCACTGGCCTTCATGCTGACCGGCCTGAAATCGATGGAGCAGCCCGATCCCGCCTGGGTGCCGCCCACCTTCAGCCAGATGCGCCAGGTAGCGCTGTTCAATTACAGCAGCGGCATCGTCGAATATTTATTCTCGACCTCCTTCCTGATGCTCGTGCTCGGCCGTTTCCTGGCGCCGGCGACCGTGGCAGGGGCCGGGTTCGTGGTGCGCCTGATCGAGATGATCCGCAATTACCTGCCGGGCATGCTCGTATTTTCGCTGGTCCGCTCCCGAATGATCGGCAACTACGTGCGCGACCGGAATTTCGACGACTTGCGTACATGGGCGCGCTTCCTGTTCAAGATCAGCCTGCTGACCTTGCTGCCCGTGTGCGGTATCGCCGCCGTCTATGGCCGGGAGATCCTGGAAGTGGCCAGTGCGCACCGCTACGGCGGCTACGGCGTGCTGTTCGCGGCCCTCACGTTCTGGCTGGCGCTGCGCCTGCACCGGCTGATCCTGGGCGTCGTCTTCAACGCCGCCGACATGATGCGCCTGTGGGCCAAGGCTTCCGCGCTTTCCCTGCTGGTCCTGCCACCCCTGTTGCTGATCGGTCCCGCGCGGCTGGACATCTGGTTCCTCCCCGCGGTGCTGATCAGTGGCGAAGTGGTGGCAAACGTGCTGGCCCTGCGGATCATGCGCGGTACCGGACGCGAGTGGGAAACCGGCTGGGACTGGATCATCCGCTCGTTCCTGGCGCTTGGGGCAGGCGTTGCCGCGGCCGCATTCCTGCCCCGCCAGGGCCTGGCCTGGCTGGTGGCGGGCATGGCCGTGCTGACGGTGGTCTATTGCATCGGTGCGCTGCTCTTGCGTGTCATCGACCGGACCGACCAGCAACTCATCAATCGCAGCAGCGGACGGACCCTGTTCAAGGGCGTGTGACGGCCGTCCAGGCCGGTCATCGGTGAACGTGTCGAACATGCCTGGAGCACCGGGCACCCGAGGCCTGCCAGCCAATCGTGCCGGCGGCCTTGGGCCATGCGCCGGCGGCAGGCCGGGCCCGGCGTGCCATTGCGCGCCAGGGAATACAGGTTCGGGAAGGGGAGTGCGCCCCCAGGCTCGCGCCTCAGGGGCGTGGCAACACCGTCAGGCGGCAGGACGGCGGATGATGAAGCGGTGCTTGCTGTTGGCCTGGGTGACAAACGGCTCGTTGCAGACGAAGCGCAGTTCATCGAATGCCAGCGAGGCAAGGATGCGCTGCCGGTAGGCTTCGCACTGCGCTTCCAGCTGTGCAGCGTGCAGGCTTGCACCGTGCAGGTTCACGGTCAGCGTGCGGTCGTCGAACACGACCTGGAACCGTTCGATGCGGGCATCCTCGCGGAACAGGTGCGTGAAGAATTCCGAATGCACCGCATTGCCGCGCGGATCCACCACGACGTCGTTCTGGCGGCCGAGGACTTCGGCGATGAGCGGCAGGCCGCGGCCGCACGAGCATGGCTGCTCCGACATGCGTACCAGATCTCCGGTATCGTGGCGCGGCATGTACATGGCCCTGTTGACCAGGTCGGTGGCGACCAGGCGATTGTCCTCGAGAACTTCGGTATGGCAGCGCATCGACAGCAGGTGGAAGCCTTGCTGGTTCTCGCATTCGAATGCCGATACCCCGGCATCGTTGCAGCCATACTGGCTGTAGCAGGGCACGCCGAAAGCGCGCTCGATGTCCTTGCGCATGGCCGGCGTCAGCATCTCGGCGGTGCACACGATGCCGCGCAGGCGGTGCTGGAGCCGGGTGTTCGTGGCGTTCAGGTGGCAGGCGAGGCGGTGCACGGCGGAAGCGTAGCCATAGATCAGGCGGTAGCCGCCGCTCTGGATGGACTCGGCGTACTGCGTCATGGCGGCGGTGGACATGTCGAATGCCGAGAAAATGCGCACATTCAGCAGGGCGTAATAAGCCTGCTGTTTCATGCCGGTGCCGGACAGTGACGAGCCGCTGAGGAAGGCGACCGGATCGCCCAGGCGATAACCCGCCACTTCCCAGGAGAGCAGGAGGCCGGCCCACAGGTATGACTGGGTATCCGATGACGTATAGTAAACTAGCGGCTCGCCTGTCGAGCCGCCGGTCTTCTTGCGTACGACCTTTCCCTTGTAGTGCGGGTTGCGCAGTTCTTCCCGGTGGGCATTGATGAACTTCTTGTTCGTGACCGGGAGTTCGTCGAACGAGCGCACCGCGGAAAACATCGGCAGGGTACGCAATTCCTCCAGATAACGCGTGCGGGCCAGTCCGGCCTGGGCTTCCAGCTTTTCGGGGCTTTCATATTGCTGGCGCCGGAGCGTGTCGAGAAGTTCGAGTGTATTGGTGCCGCGCACCAGGTCGATCAGCCGGAACCGCAGCGTTGCAAGCAGCGATGGAGCAGGTGCGGGGGATATCGCGTTGGGGGCGTTCATGGCGGGAGAGACGTTAGCGAAGTGACAAAATAGTTTCAATCATACCTGAAATGCCTTTCAGCATGGGAAGCTGTACGGTTCCGCCCCCGTACGCCATTTAATGCGTTGTATAGCTGGAAAGTATTGTATAATAGTCACTATATGCATCGTGAGGAGCAAGCCGGCAGAGGGAAGAGCGAACTTGAGCGGCTGGGTTCCAGGCGCCGCGATGTGATCTGGTCGGTATGACGATTTTTGTGAAAGAGGTTATGAAGGCGCCAAAGTTCCTGATGATGGGTACCAGTGCGACCGGCAAGGGCGGTATCGCCACCGTGGTAGCAGTGTTGCAGCGAGAAGGCTTTTTCGAGCGGAATGGCGGCCGGTATGTGGTGACACATCTGCAAGGCTCGCCGGTGCAGAAGATCGGCACGGCGATGAACGCCGTGTTCCAGTTGCTCGGTGTTCGCCTGCGTGGTGCCCGCCCCTGCGTGCACGTGCACTCGGCGTCGCGGGCCAGCTTTTTCCGCAAATCGGCCTTGCTGTGGGTGGCCCGGGTGCTTGGATGCAAGACCGTTTTCCATTTGCACGGCGCGGAATTCCGCCAGTTCGCCACCGTGGAGTCGGGCCCGCTCGTCAGCCGCTGGATCCGCCACACGCTGCGCCGCAGTTCCGCCGTGGTCACCCTGTCGGAAAGCTGGGCGCGCTTCCTGCGCGAATTCGCGCCGGGTGCCAACGTGGTCGTGATTCCGAACTCGGTGCAGTTGCCTGCCGTGACGGTCCGTCCCGATGTGGCGCCGAACATCCTGTTCCTGGGGCGTGCCGAACAGCGCAAGGGCATCTTCGACCTGCTGCGGGCGGTCCGCGACCTGGTGGCCGTCATCCCGGAGGTCAAGCTTGTGATCGGCGGCGACGGCGATCTGGATGCGGTAGTTCGCGCAGCCGAGGAGCTCGGCATCCGGCAGCATGTTGAAATCGCCGGCTGGATGGGCGGCGAGGAAAAGGCGCGCCGGCTGGAGGAGGCGATGGTGTTTTGCCTGCCATCCCACGACGAAGGCTTGCCGATGGCGATGCTGGAGGCCATGGCGGCCGGCCTGCCGGTCGTCGTTACGCCGGTCGGCGGCATTCCGGAGGCGATCGTCCATGGCGACAACGGCATGCTCGTGCCGCCGGGGCAGCCCGCCGAGCTGGCGGCCGTATTGGGCGAAGTGCTCCGCAACAAGGAGCTGCGAAACCGGCTCGGCGCACGCGCGCGCCAGACTATCGAGACCAGGTTCGGTACGGCCGTGGTGCTCGATCAGCTGAGTCATCTCTATGATGAGCTGGCGCGGAAATGAAACCAGAATTTATCTGAAACTTATTGAAGGTGATCCAATCATGACAATAGCGGTTATCGGCTTGGGATACGTTGGCCTGCCCCTGGTTGTGGAATTTGGCAAACTCGGCCGTACTATCGGTTTTGATATCGCTGCTGCCAAAGTAGCATCCTGCCAGCGCAATGTGGATCCGTCGCGCGAGCTGTCCGATGCGCAGATGGCGGAAGCCATCCATGCGGAGTACAGCTCCGACCCGGCAGTGCTGGCCGAGGCCGACATCATCATCGTCGCCGTGCCGACCCCGGTCGATGAAGCCCACACGCCCGATTTCGGTCCGCTGATCGGCGCCAGCCGCACGATCGGACCGCACCTGAAGCAGGGTGCCATCGTCGTGTACGAATCCACGGTGTATCCGGGCGCTACCGAGGAAGTCTGCATTCCGGTGCTGGAGCAGACCTCGGGCAAGCAATGGAAAGTCGATTTCAACGTCGGCTACTCGCCGGAACGCATCAATCCGGGCGACAAGGAACATACCCTGACCACGATCCTGAAAGTGGTGTCCGGCGATACCCCGGAGACCCTGGAAAAAGTCGCCAGGATGTATGAATCGATCGTCAAGCCCGGCGTGCACCGCTGCTCGAGCATCAAAGCGGCGGAAGCCTGCAAGGTGATCGAAAACACCCAGCGCGACCTGAACATCGCGCTGATGAACGAACTGGCGATCATCTTCGAGAAGATCGGCATCGACACGACCGAGGTGCTGCGCGCCGCCGGCACCAAGTGGAACTTCCTGAATTTCCGCCCTGGCCTGGTGGGTGGCCATTGCATCGGCGTGGATCCTTACTACCTGACCTACAAGGCCGAGATGCTGGGTTATCACCCGCAAGTGATCCTGGCCGGCCGGCGCATCAACGATGGCATGGCCAAGTATATTGCCGAGCAGACCATCAAGCAGATGATCGCCAGCGGCAGCTACATCAAGGGCGCGCGCGTCAACGTGCTGGGCCTGACCTTCAAGGAAGATTGCGCCGACCTGCGCAATTCGAAGGTGGGCGACGTGGTCAATGAACTGAAGAGCTTCGGCGTCGAAGTCTTCGTGCATGACCCGTATGCCGATCCGGAAGAAGCACTGCATGAATACGGCGTGCGCCTGCTGGGCTGGAACGAACTGCCGCGCGCCGATGCCATCGTTGCTGCCGTCGCACACCGCGAACTGAAGGCGCTGACCGCCGAAGACCTGTGCAAGAAGCTGGTCAAGGGCGGCTGCTTCATCGACGTCAAGTCGTGCTACGACCAGGCGGAACTCGAGCAGGCCGGGCTGCAGGTCTGGCGCCTGTAGGAGACCGCATGCGCATCTGGTTCGAACTGACGAACTCCCCGCACATCAACATGTTCGCGGCAATGATCCGCGAACTGCAGCGCGAGGGGCATGAAGTCATCATCACTTGCCGCCCGCTGGCCAACACGATCGATCTGCTGGACCTGCACGGGTTCAAGTACGAAGTGGTGGGCCAGCATTACGGCGGCAAGTTTTCCGCCAAGGTCTTCGGCTTTCCCGTGCGTGTCGCGCAGCTTTGCAAGTACATCGGCAGCCGGAAGGTCGACATGGCGATCTCGCAAAGCTCGTTCCACTCGCCGGTGGTGGCGCGCCTGCTCGGCATCCGCTCGATCTACATGAACGACAACGAACATGCCATGGGCAATATTCCATCGTTCATCTGCGCCAGCACCATCATGGTGCCGGAATTCCTCAGCATCGAGAAACTGAAGAAGCAGTGGGCCAACCCGAAGAAGGTGAAGCACTACCCCGGCGTGAAGGAAGGCCTGTACCTGTGGGAACTCGATCAGCGCCTGGCGCAGCGGCAGGGCGGCACGGTGTCGAAACCGCGGCGGAAGATCTATATCCGCCCGGAGCCCTGGACGGCGCAGTATTACAAGGGCAGCCGCAACTTCCTGGACGACCTGGTGCTTGGCCTGAAGGATCACGTCGACGTGATCCTGCTGCCGCGCGGAAAAGACCAGGGCGTGCACTACCAGGATCCGAAATTCGCCGGCGTGCGCGTGGTGACGACGGCGCTGGACATCGCCGACATCGCTCCCGATTGCGACCTGTTCATCGGTGCCGGCGGCACGATGACGCGCGAGATGGCGGTGCTGGGCATCCCCACGATCTCGGTATACCAGGATGCGTTGCTGGACGTCGACCAGCATTTGCTGGAAACGGGCGCATTCCGCCATGAACCGCAGCTGACCGCGCAACAGGCGCTGGATTACCTCGCCATTGCCACGGCGCGCCCACCCGATCGGCGCCTGCTGGAAAAAGGCAAGGCGGCATACAACATGGTCAAGCAACATATTTTGAATGGCTAATAGCATAAAGGACACAACACGATGATTCGGCTGGCAGTAGTAGGTTTGGGGAAGATGGGTCTGTCCCACCATGCGATGATCAATGCGCACCCCCGTGTCAAGGTAGCTGCCGTGTGTGACGCGGCGGGCTATGTGCTCGACATTCTGAACAAATACACCGGTGTGCAGACGTACACCGATTTCGACACGATGCTGCGCGAGGTCGAACTCGACGCCATCATCATCGCCACGCCATCGAGCATGCACGGCAAGATGGTCAAGGCGGCGCTGGAAAAGAAGCTGCACGTCTTCTGCGAAAAGCCGTTCGTGCTCGATACGGCCGAAGGCGAGGAAGTCACCCGCCTGGCGAAGGAATACAAGCTGGTGAACCAGGTTGGCTATCACTGCCGCTTCGTGGGCGCGTTCCAGGAAGTCAAGCGCCTGCTGGAAGCGGACGTGATCGGCGAGATGACGCACCTGATGGCCGAGACCTACGGCCCCGTGGTGCTGAAACCAAAGGGTTCCACCTGGCGTACCCAGCGCTCGGAAGGCGGCGGCTGCCTGTACGACTACGCGGCTCACCCGCTGAACCTGCTGACCTGGTACTTCGGCATGCCGCGCGGCGTCGGCGGCTCGGTGCTGAACAACGTGTTCTCTTCCGATACGGATGACGAAGTGTTCTCCACGCTGTACTTCGACAACGGCCGCAGTGGCCAGCTGTCGGTGAACTGGAGCGACGAGTCGTACCGCAAGATGAGCACCAAGATCACCATCTGGGGCAAGAACGGCCGCATCTATGCCGACCGCCAGGAAGTGCAGGTCTACCTGCGCGACGCATCGAATGCGCCGGAAGGCTACCAGAACGGCTGGAACGTGCGCTATACCACCGACCTGACCGAACCGGTCGACTTCTACCTGCGCGGGGAAGAGTACTCGGCGCAGCTGGATTACTTCGTGCGCTGCATCGAGGAAGGCCGCGCGGACGACAACGTCAACTCGTTCTCGGAAGCGCTGGCGACGGACCAGGTGATTTCGATGCTGATCGCCGACGCGGCCAAGGGCCCGTCCGTGATGAACGGCGACGCACTTCCCGAACAGCCGAAGAGCCGCAAGAAAGGCTTCTTCTTTGGCAGCCGCGTTTAACAAGAATTGAACACTGGAGCAGGTTAAATGGATCGTTTGTTATTTGGTGATAACCAGTTTTTCGGCGTCAATCACATGTCCGAAGAAAAGGCGCGTGCGCAGGCCATGCGTTTTCAGGATATCAACGCCATCATCGAAGTGCTGGACAATGCCTACGACGAAGGCATTCAGAGCTTCATGTGCACCACGCACGACCGCATCGCGCAAGTGTGCGACCACATGCGTGCCAACCCGCAGCGCTACAAGGACTTCAAGTTCATGCCCTGCATGCCGTACGCGCACAAGTACGCGAACGCGGTGACCGAGGATGGCATGCTGGGCGCGCTGAAGCGCTTCATGCCCGATGAAGGCTTCCTGAACGCCGCCATGCGCGGCGGCATGTCGCTGGCCCGCAAGGACATCGAAGGCATCACCACGCTGCTGATCGACGCCGAGATGAAGATGTTCCAGGGCCTGAACACGCCCGTCATCTTCCTGCAGAACGTGGTGGTCGACCTGCTGCTGGGACTGGGCTTCAAGGAAGCGTTCCGCATCTTCGCCGACCACGTGAAGAAGCGTTATAACGCCGAACCGGGCTTCATCACGATGAACCTGCCGCGCCTGCTGGACGTGCTGGACGAGCTGGGCATCGAAAACCCGATCGTCTGCTCGAACATCAACAAGATCGGTTTCCGCATGAGCGGCGGTTTCGAAGCCTACGAAAAGGCGCTGCGCGACCGCAAGTTCCGCGCGATCGCAATGTCCGTGTTCGCTTCCGGCGCGATCCCTCCCGCGGAGGCGATCGAATGGGTGTGCGAGCAGCCCAACATCGAGTCCATCGTGTTCGGTGCATCGAGCCGCGGCAACATCCGCAACACGCGCGACCTGGTGCGGCGCCATTGGCCGGAAGCGAAACAGGAGAACGCTGCGTGAAAACCGTCTATCTCGTGGCCGGTGCACGGCCGAACTTCATGAAGATCGCGCCGATCGTGCGCGCGATGACCAATCACCCGCGGCTGGCCTACCGGATCATCCACACGGGGCAGCACTACGACCGCGAGATGAATGACGTGTTCTTCGAGGAACTCGGCATCCCGGCGCCGGACGTGTTCATGGGCGCCGGCGGCGGCAGCCATGCTGACCAGACAGCCAAGATCATGCTGGGTTTCGAGAAGCTGTGCCTGGAGCAGCGCCCCGACGCGGTACTGGTCGTGGGTGACGTCAACTCCACGCTGGCGTGCTCGATCGTCGCCAAGAAGCTCAACATTCCCGTCGCGCACGTGGAAGCGGGCCTGCGCAGCGGCGACATGACGATGCCGGAAGAGATTAACCGCCTGGTCACCGACAGCATCAGCGACTGGTTCTTCGCCACCGAGCCGAGCGCTGTCGAACACCTGCGGCGCGAAGGCAAGGCCGAGTCAAGCGTGCACTATGTCGGCCACGTGATGGTGGATAATGTGCTGTACCAGGCCGGCAAGCTGGCCGAGGGCGGTTTTGAAAGCCAGCCATTGAAGCGCGAGCTGGCCGGCCGGCGTTACGGCGTGGTCACGCTGCACCGTCCAAGCAATGTCGACGACGCGGCGATGATGGCGCAGATCGGCTCGGCCCTGACCGAGATCGCACGCGAACTGCCGCTGGTGTTCCCGGTCCACCCGCGCACCCGCGGAAACCTGGAACGCTTCGGCATCGACCTGGGCCCGAACGTGACCCTGGTGGGGCCGCAGGCTTACATGGCGTTCCTCGACCTGTGGAAGGATGCGGCTGTCGTGCTGACCGACAGCGGCGGCCTGCAGGAAGAAACCACGGCGCTGGGCGTGCCCTGCATCACGATCCGTGAAAACACCGAGCGACCGGTCACCGTCGAGGAAGGCACCAATGTCCTGGTTGGCACCGATCCGGTGCGTATCGTCGACGAGGCGCGCAAGGTATTGCGTGGCGACGGCAAGCAGGGCAGGCGGCCCCATCTGTGGGATGGGCAGGCTGCGCAGCGCATTGTGGCCGTGCTCGATCAGGCCCTGATCTGACCAAGGGGCAGCCATCAGGCTGCCTTTTTTTTGCAAAGGATGAAGTGTGAAAATACTCGTTACTGGTGGCATGGGGTACATTGGTTCGCATACGGTCGTCGAGCTGGCGCATGCCGGCCACGAAGTCGTGGTGCTGGACAACCTGGCCAACGCCAGCCGCGCTGTACAGGAGCGCGTGCAGCGCATCACCGGCAAGCCTTTCGAATTCATCGAAGCGGACATCCGCGACCGCGCCGCGCTCGAGGGCGTCTTTGCTACCCGGCAGTTCGATTCCGTGATCCATTTCGCCGGCCTGAAGGCTGTCGGCGAATCGGTGGCGCAGCCGCTGCGCTACTACGACAACAACGTGTCCGGCAGCGTGGCGTTGCTGGAAACGATGGCGAAGTTCAACGTCAAGTCGATCGTCTTCAGCTCCTCGGCCACCGTCTATGGCGATCCGGCAACCGTGCCGATCACCGAGGATTTCCCGCTGTCGGCGACCAATCCTTACGGTCGCAGCAAGCTGATGATCGAAGAGATCCTGCGCGACCTGCACAAATCCGACAACAGCTGGCGCATCGCCTTGCTGCGCTACTTCAACCCGGTGGGCGCGCATGAAAGTGGTCTGATCGGTGAAGAACCGAGCGGCATCCCGAACAACCTGATGCCCTATGTGGCGCAGGTGGCGGAAGGCAAGCGCGAGTTCCTGTCCGTTTTCGGCGGCGATTACCCGACGCCGGACGGCACCGGCGTGCGCGATTACATCCACGTGGTCGATCTGGCGATCGGTCACGTCAAGACGCTGGACAAACTGGCGACAGGTCCAGGCGTATATACCTACAATCTAGGGACCGGCCGCGGCAATAGCGTGCTCGAGATGGTACGCGCGTTCGAAGCCGCCAGCGGCCGGCAAGTTCCGTACAAGATCGTCGACCGACGACCCGGAGATATCGCCGCCTGCTATGCGGATACGGCGACGGCCGAGCGAGAGCTCGGCTGGAAAGCACAGTTCGACATTGCCCGCATGTGTATCGACACGTGGCGCTGGCAATCCTCATCGCGATAAATTTCCCAGGGAGTCTTCACATGAAAGCAATGATCCTCGCGGCCGGCAAAGGCACGCGCGTGCGGCCATTGACGTACGAACTACCGAAGCCGATGATCCCGATCCTCGGCAAGCCCGTCATGGCCTACCTGGTGGAACACCTGGCCCGGTACGGCGTGACCGAAATCATGGTCAACGTCAGCTATCTGCATGAAAAGATCGAGGAGTACTTCGGCGAAGGACACCAGTTCGGCGTGCAGATCGGCTACTCGTTCGAGGGCTATACCAACGACAATGGCGACGTGGTGCCGGAGCCGCTCGGTTCGGCCGGCGGCATCAAGAAGATCCAGGAATTCGGCGGCTTCTTCGATGAAACCACGATCGTGCTGTGCGGCGACGCGCTGATCGACCTGGACCTGAAATCCGCCCTGTTCGAACACCGCCGCAAAGGCGCGCTGGCGACCGTCATCACGCGCGAAGTGCCGTGGGACAAGGTGTCCAGCTATGGCGTCGTGGTCAGTGACGAAGATGGCCGTATCCGGGAATTTCAGGAAAAACCGGATCCGTCGCAGGCGAAATCGAACTGCGCCAGTACCGGTATCTACATCTTCGAACCCGAAGTGATCGACCTGATTCCTACGGACCGTCCGTTCGACATCGGCTCGGAACTGTTCCCGCTGCTGGCCGAAAAAGGCCTGCCGTTCTATAACCAGACCCGCAAGTTCAACTGGATCGACATCGGCAGCGTCAAGGATTACTGGGAAGTGCTGCAAGGCGTGTTGCTGGGCGAAGTGGCCAACATGGCCGTGCCGGGCATCCAGGTCGATGAAGGCCTGTGGGTGGGTCTGAACACCAGCATCGACTGGAGCAACGGCACCAAGATCGAAGGCCCGGTCTACATCGGTTCCGGCGTCAAGGTGGATGCCGGTGCGCGCATCGTCGGCCCGACGTGGATCGGCCATGGCAGCCACATTTGCGCCGGTGCGACGGTGCTGCGCAGCGTGCTGTTCGAATATACGCGTGTGTTACCGGATGTTACGCTGGACGAATTGATTGTCTTTAAAGACTATAGTGTCGACCGTGCTGGCGAGATGAAACACGTTTCGCAGTATGAATCCGACGAATGGGCCAACGCACGCGACCGCCGCGCGGCCCGCCGCCGGGAAGGCGAACCAGAAGTCACCCCTTTGGAACAGAAGAAAGCATGAAGATATATCCCGTCATCCTGTCCGGCGGCGCCGGCACCCGCCTGTGGCCACTGTCCCGGGCGGCACTGCCGAAGCAGTTGTTGCCCGTGGTTGCCGACAAGACGATGTTGCAAGACACGGCATTGCGCCTGAATGGTCGGCCTGGACTGATGCAGCCGTTGATCGTTTGCGGCAACGAGCACCGTTTCCTCGTCGCCGAACAGCTGCGCGAGATCAACGTCAAGCCACTCGGCATCCTGCTCGAGCCGGAAGGTCGCAATACGGCGCCGGCCATCGCCGCCGCCGCGCATTACCTGAAGGCGATCGATGCCGAAGCAGTGATGCTGGTCTTGCCGGCCGATCACGTGATCAGCGACACCGAAGCGTTCTATGGCGCGATCCTGCGCGCGGCCGCACTGGTCGAGCATGGCGCCCTGGCCACGTTCGGCATCGTGCCGACGGCACCGGAGACGGGATATGGGTACATCAAGGGCGGCGAACCGCTGCCGGTCGGCGATAATTGCCTGAAGGTGGATCGCTTTGTCGAGAAGCCCGATCGCGCTACCGCCGAAGAATTCGTCAATGCCGGCACATATTTCTGGAACAGCGGCATGTTCCTGTTCCGCGCCGGCGACTACCTGAAAGAGTTGCAGCAGTTCCAGCCGGCGATCGCCAGCGCTACCGCCGAAGCGGTGGAAAAGGGCTATCGCGACCTGGACTTCTGCCGTCTCGACGAGGCAGCCTTTGCCGCCAGCCCGTCCGATTCCATCGACTATGCGGTCATGGAACATACGCGCCATGCCGTCGTCGTGCCCGCCGCGATCGGCTGGAACGATGTCGGTTCGTGGTCGGCGTTGTGGGAAGTGCAGCAGCACGACAGCAACGGCAATGTCTCCCGTGGCGACGTCTACCTGGATGGCGTGAAGAATTCGCTGGTGCGCGCGGAAAACCGCTGCGTGGCCGTCATTGGCCTCGAAGATGTCGTGGTCGTCGAGACCAACGACGCGGTACTGGTCGCACGCAAGGACCAGGTGCAGCGAGTCAAGCAGGTGGTCGACCACCTGAAGTGCCAGGATCGTACCGAACACCTGCATCATACAAAGGTCTACCGTCCGTGGGGCTGCTACGAGGGTATCGACGTGGGCGACCGCTTCCAGGTCAAGCGCATCACCGTCAACCCGGGTGGCAAGCTGTCGCTGCAGATGCACCACCATCGCGCCGAGCATTGGATCGTGGTATCGGGAACCGCCCGGGTCACGTGCGGCGACAAGGTCGAACTGCTGACCGAAAACGAATCCACCTACATCCCCATCGGCATGAGCCATCGCCTGGAAAATCCCGGCAAGCTGCCGCTGCACCTGATCGAAGTGCAGTCGGGCAGCTACCTGGGCGAAGACGATATCGTGCGCTTCGAGGACGTCTACCAGCGCACCTGACGCCCGATATCCCTGGCATGGCGCGGATCTCGTTGCCACACAACACGCAAGTGTTGTGTGGCAATTTTTTTATTATGATTGTGAAACTTACGTTGCAGTTCTGATATACTGCCGATCAGAATTAGTTTTTTACTGACAGATACTTATTTCCGGCAGGAATTTCGCATGAAACGCACTCTTTTCGTTACCGCGGCGCTCGTATTGATGGCCGGCGCGCACGCGGCAAATGTCAGCTCGCCCGTTGAAACGCTGACGGTCCAGACCGGCAAGAATTCTCTGGCATTCGACAATAACTTCAGCAATACGCTGGCAGGCGATACGTTCGCCGACCGCTTCGACTTCACGCTGGGCGGCAAGGCCAGCGTGCGCTTCGTGGCGACGTCGACCGCCGCCGGCCGGAACGAAAGCCTGGACCTGACCGGCTTCGGTATCTACGACGCGTTGACGAACCTGGCCGTGGCACCGGGCAAGCTGTCGTTCCTGAACGCCGATGGCGTGTTCGACAAGTGGACCCTGAGCGCCAGCAACCTGGCCGCCGGCGCTTACTACTTCCAGGTGTCGGGCACGATGCTGGCGCCAGGCGGCTCGTATGCCGCCAATGGCACGCTCACCGTCTCGCCGGTGCCGGAACCGGCCATGCCCGCCATGCTGCTGGGCGGCCTCGCCGTGCTGGCGTTTGCCGCGCGCCGCAACGCCAAGTAAACCGAACAGGAAACCTTCATGAAAAAGCTGTATCCACTGTGCCTGGCCGTCTTGCTGGCATTCGGCACCCACGCCCACGCCGCCTACATCGACCAGAGCCGCATCGTCGACATGTCGACCACGCTGACCGCCAGCGGCTCGTTTGCATTCTCCCGCACCGTTGAAACGGCCGCCGCCGCGCTGGGCGAGGAGTTCAACGGCTTCAGCGATCGCTACACCTTCAAGCTGAACGCCGCATCGGCCGTCACCGGCCTGATGACCTCGGTACCATACGATGACGAGACCGGCCTGGGCATCACCGGCTTCAACCTGTACCAGGAAGGCGTCACCGAAGCCGTGTATTACGGCACGCTGCACGATCCCTTCGACCAGACCTGGCTCTTCAAAGGCACCGATATGCTCAAGGCCGGCAACTACTTCCTGGAAGTGAACGGCTTCGCCACAGCCACGAATGCCAGCTACAGCGGCACGCTCTCGGTATCCCCGGTGCCGGAGCCCGGTACGCTGGCCCTGATGCTGGGCGGCCTGGGCGTGCTGGGCGTTGCGCTGCGCCGCCGCGGCTGAGACCACGCGTTATAATGAAAACGGAAGCTTTGGCTTCCGTTTTTTTTCGTCCTCGTGACAACCGTCGCTGTCTTGTCATGACCTGCAGCGTTGTCTCATGCGCAGTCCTGTCCCTACCACATGGAGCCCGGCCATTTTGCGATCCGCTTTTCTCCTGCCAGTCCTGATGGCCGCCGCCATCGTCCATGCGGCGCCGGCGCTGCAGCCGGCCCAGCTGGCGGTCGTCATCAATGACGACGAGCCGAACAGCGTAGAGCTCGGTGAGTATTACCGCACCGCCCGCGGCATCCCGGACGCGAACATCGTCCATGTCCGCATCCCGGGCAAGCCCCGCAAGCTGACGGCGGAGCAGTTCGCCGACCTCAAGGCGGAGATCGATGGCAAGCTGAAACCGGGTGTGCAGGCCGTGCTGATGGTGTGGACGGCGCCGTATGCCGTCGAATGCAACGGCATCACCGCAGCCTACGCGCTGGGCTACGACGCCGCGCAATGCATCCGCACATGCGCACCCGGAAAAGCCAGCCCGTACTTCAATGCGTCCGCATTGCCGGGCCGGGTCCAGCCAGGCATGCGGCTGGCGATGCTGCTGCCCACCGAGTCCGTCGAGGAAGGCAAGGCCCTCATCGACCGCGGCAAGGCCAGCGGATTCCGTGTTTCGGAGGCGGGCGCCTACTATCTTGTCACCAGCGAGCAGGCACGCAACAGCCGTGCGCGGTTCTTCCCGAAGCCCGGCGCCATTCCGCAACGCAAGCTGACGATCCACACGCTGGGCGCGGATGCGCTGGAAGGCAAGCGCGACATCATGATCTACCAGACCGGCAAGGCGCGGGTACCGAAACTGGAGACCCTCCAGTTCATGCCCGGCGCACTGGCCGACCATTTGACGTCGACTGGCGGCGACCTGCTGGGAGGAGGGCAGATGAGCAGCCTGCAGTGGCTGCAGGCCGGGGCGACGGCGAGCTACGGTACCGTGAGCGAGCCGTGCAATTTCTGGCAAAAATTCCCCAATCCCGCCGTCCTGCTGCGCCACTACGCCAACGGCAGCACGGCGATCGAAGCCTACTGGCGCAGCGTTGCCTGGCCGGCGCAGGGCGTCTTCATCGGCGAACCGCTCGCCGCGCCCTATCGCAGGTAGCCCCACGGGCCGCCATCGGCGGATCGGCCGGCTTCCCGGCCGCGGCATGGCGCGGCAGGCATGTGGCCCTGCAGCGCCGGCGGCCCGGTACCGGAGCAGGCGGCATTGCCGACCTGCGTGGTGCGCCGGCACCGCCCAACTCCTCCCTCCTGTCATCGTTGTCGGCACGCGCGCAGCCAGGCGCCGCCACGCCTGGCCATTCCCGCGTGCGAATCGATGGCCGGCCGATCATTTAAGAGCCATGTCTTTTAGTTATTAGTTTATTCTTATCCCTGCCATTCCCGTTTCCAACGACATCGCACTGTCCGCACTGTCATTAAGGGGTCATATCGTTTAGCTAATATGCATTAGGCAATATTCGATTCACTTTCTCAAGATTGCAGGGATACCATGACACCACACGCTCCGACTCCGTGCCGCAAGACCGCGCTGGCCACGGCCCTGGCCGCTGCCCTGGCCACCTCGCTGGCCGCCCCGGCCTTCGCCGCTTCCGACATCGTCATCAGCCAGGTCTATGGCGGCGGCGGCAATAGCGGCGCCACGCTGAAGTCCGATTTCATCGAACTGTTCAACCGGAGCGATGCGGCCGTCACGCTGACGAACTGGAGCGTGCAATATGCCAGCACGGCGGGCAGCAGCTGGCAAGTGACGCGCTTGCCCACCGTCACGCTGGAGCCCGGCAAGTATTACCTGGTACAGCAGGCTTCCGGCAATGGCGGCAGCGTGGCGCTGGACCCGGACACGACCGGTACGATCCCGATGAGCGGCAGTGGCGGCAAGGTGGCGCTGGTCAGTTCCACCGCCGCCCTGGCTGGCGCGGCGCCGACCGGCGGGGCACTGGTCGACCTGGTCGGCTGGGGCAGCGCCGGGCACTTCGAGGGCACCGCGCCGGCCGGTGGCACGGGCAACGCCACCGCAGTGCTGCGCAATGAAGCCGGCTGCATCGACACCGACGACAACCGCGCCGACTTCGCCGTGGCCGAACCGGTCCCGCGCAACGCCGCCGAGCCGGCCCATTCGTGCACTGTACCAGCGGTCAAGCCGATCGTGCTGCGCTGCCCGTCCAGCCTCGCTATCGCGCAGGGCTATGCCGGCGGCACCCTGCTGGCGGCCAGCGATGCCGACAGCATCGTCAACGCGGCGTCGATCACGTCCGCCGCGGTGCCGGGCATCGGCCTGGCGTTCACGTCCGCCAGCGCCGAAGGTGGCAGCGCATCCGGGCGCATCGAAGTGGCGGCGGATGCCCCGCTGGGCGATTTCCCCGTCACGGTACGCTTCGCCAACGACGATGCGCAGGAAGCCAGCTGCACGGTCGGCATTTCGGTGCGCCCGCTGGCACCCGTCACGCACACCATCCCGCAGATCCAGGGCAGCGGTGCCACCAGCCAGTACGCGAACACCGAGCAGACCACCGAAGGCATCGTCACGGCCAAGGTGGCGGGCGGGTTCTTCCTGCAGGACGGCAATGGCGACGGCGATCCCGCCACGTCCGACGGGCTGTATGTCTACAACGCAGCCGCGGCCGATGGCGTGGCGGTCGGCCAGCGCGTGCGCGTCACCGGCAAGATCACCGAATACACGCCGGGCGGCGCCAACCGCTCGTACACGGAAATGACGGACGTAACGTTCGCTCCCGTGCTGTCGTCCGGCCACAGCGTGGCGCCGACCAATATCGCACTGCCGAACGCGCGCCTCGACCAGGTCGAGGGCATGCTGGTGCGCTTCACGGACCCGCTGACGATCTCGCAGACCGACTACCTGGGCACGCGCGGCGAACTGTCGCTGTCGTCCGGCCGCCTGGAAATCCCGACCAATCGCCACGCGCCGCGCAGCGCCGAGGCCGCGGCGCTGGCCGCGGCCAATGCCGCCAACCTGATCGTGCTGGACGACGGCATCTTCACGACGCCGGCAACCGTGCCGTACATCGGCGAAGGCCGCACCGTGCGCGCCGGCGACCTGGTGCATGACCTGACCGGCGTCGTCGATTACGGCGCGCTGGGTGCGGGCGGTGCCGGCTTCAAGCTGCAGCCGACCGTGCCGCCGGCCATCACGCGGGACAATCCGCGCGAGGCGGCACCGGCGCTGCCGGCCGGGAACGTGAAGGTGGCCAGCGCGAACGTGCTGAATTTCTTTACGACGTTCACCGACGGCACCACCGCTACGGGCCAGACGAACCAGGGCTGCACGGTGGGCTCGACCACCAGCCAGGGCAATTGCCGTGGCGCCGATAACCTGGCCGAGTACGTGCGCCAGCGCGACAAGATCGTCAACCAGCTGAAGAGCATCGATGCCGACGTGGTCGGCCTGATGGAAATCCAGAACAATGGCGACACCGCCGTCGGCCTGCTGGTGGACAGCCTGAACGCGGCCTACGGTTCGCCGGTCTACGCGGTGGTGCCGAAACCGGCCGCCACGGGCACCGACGCGATCCGCGTGGCGATGATCTACAAGCCGGCCGCTGTCACGCTGGTGGGCGGCTCGCTGTCCGACGCGAACAGCGTCAACAACCGCCCGCCGATGGCGCAGGCGTTCCGCGCCGCCAATGGCGAGAAGTTCTCGGTGGTCGTCAACCACCTGAAGTCGAAGGGCAGCTGCCCGTCCGGCCCGGGGGCGGAAGCCGACAACGGCGATGGCCAGAGCTGCTGGAACGCCACCCGCGTCGCGCAGGCGCAGCGCCTGGTCGATGCGTTCGTGCCGCAAGTGCAGGCCGCCGCCGGCGACCCCGACGTGCTGCTGATCGGCGACATGAATTCGTACGGCATGGAAGACCCGATCGCCGCGATCATCGCACGGGGTTACGTCAACCAGCTGGAACGCTTCGTGCGCCCCGTCGGCCTGCCGTACTCGTACGTGTTCGGCCACCAGGCCGGCTACCTCGACCATGCGCTGGCCAGCGCTTCGCTCAGCCCGCAGGTGGTCGGCGCGGCCGAGTGGCACGCCAACGCGGACGAGCCGGAAGTCATCGACTACAACACCAATGGCAAGCCGCAGGATCTGTACGATGCCCAGCCTTACCGCGCTTCCGACCACGATCCGGTCGTCATCAGCCTGGCGTTGGCACCGGCATACAGCGATGTCACGGCCAGCGTGCAAGTCAACGCCACGGGCCTGGGCTTCAACCGCGTCACGCAACTGTTCACCGGTTCGGTCACGCTGGTGAACCGGTCCGATGCGGCGCTGGCCGGTCCGCTGTCACTGCGGTTCGACGGCTTGCCCGCCGGTGTCACGGTCGTCAACGCGACCGGCACGCATGATGGCGCGCCCTACATCCGTATCGCCGGCGGCCTGGCACCGGGCGCCTCCGTCACGGTGCCGCTGACGCTGCGCAACCCGGCCAAGGTCAACGCCACGTACACGGCACGAATCTTCAGCGGTAACTTCTAAGTCAAGGAAAAGAACATGCACGCGAACAAACTCACACTGCGTACCGCCATTGCCGCGCTGGCGCTGGCCTTCGGCAGCAGCGCCGCGCTGGCCGACACCACGCTGGCCGTCAGCATCGATACCTCGATGTTCGGCGATACCGGCTGGCTCGACTTCCAGTACAACCCGGCCAACCCGGGCATATCGCCGGCCACCACCGTCACGCTGAGCGGCTTCCAGGGCTTCGACGAAGGCGCGGTGGTGGAAACCATCGGCCAGGTGACGGGTTCGCAGGCCACCGGCTACGTGATCGGCAATGGCGACAGCCTCAACAGCCTGTTCCGGGCCGTCGACTACGGTCAAGTGCTGAGCTTCAACGTCACGTTCAGCGGCGATAACGTCGACCTGTCGGGCGGTGCCTACGGTTCCACCTTCGCGATCTGGGCCTACGATGCCGGCGTCACCACGGCCCTGGGCAGTTCGTCCGCCGCCGATGGCAGGCTGGCCGACATCACGTGGGCTCCCGCCACCACGGTGGGCGGCAGCGGGTCGTTCGCTTCGGCCAGCTACTCGGACGCCGCCGCGATCTCGCCGGTGCCGGAACCGTCATCGTGGCTGATGCTGGGCATCGGCGCCATGCTGGTCGCCGGCGCCGCCCGCCGCCGCGCCTGACCTGCGCGCATCAACCGCCAGCCGCGCTCCCCGGAGCGCGGCTGGTTTTTTTTGGGCGCTGGACAGGCAGGGTTGGCAGCGCCGCCGGGCAGGCGATTGTGTCGGACTGAACGGTATCCGCCACATGGGAAAGGCTCCAGCGTCGTCACCGACTGGCGGGAGAGGAAGCGGCGAATGTTTGCCGGGCACGTAGCAGCAACGTCGGAAGCGGCGATACGCCGGGTTGCCGGGCGAAGGGCGCCGGCGCCGAGTAACAGCGCCGGCCTTGCGCTGGCGAGAGGTCAGTAAGTGCCGGTAGTCGGTTCGCGCGTTGCGGTTGCTGCCTGCGCCTTCGCGTCGCTCCGGTCGGAGAAGCGGTTGCGGATCGCCTTCTGCACGCGCGTCACGAAGTGTTCCTGGACCAGGACGCAAGCCGTCACCAGCAGGATCAGATAGACCGGATAGAAGAACAGGGACTGCTTGACGTGGCTTGCCGTGGCAAGCGCCGTACTCAGGCTGCCGTTCGACGATGGCCATACCAGGATGACCTGCTCGATCTTGCGGAAGACGGAGAACAGCGGCAGGTGCAGCAGGAATACGGGCAGCGACACGGCACCCAGGCGGTCACCCCAGTAGCGCACCTTGTCGTGCAGGGTGGGCTTCATGTCCGCGCACAGCCAGATGATCGCAACGCTGGCCGGCAAGTACAGCCCGTTCTCGATGATGTGCAGGCGGCTGTCGTGGTAGCGCAAGACCGTGGCGAGCACGGTGGTCGCCACGACGAGCGAACCCAGCATGAACGTTTGCGCGGGGGAAGATCCCGGCGTCTTGCGCGTGAACATCACGCACAGGACGATGCCGGCAATGAACAATGGCAGCCGGACGATGGGATTCCTGTGCAGCACGCCGGTTGTCAGCGCGTCCGAGCGATGCATCAGGTCGGCAAACAGGCCAGGCAGCAGGAACAGTACCGCCAGCACCACCAGCGCCGTCTTGAGCGACTTCATCCGATAAATGCGCAGCGCGACGGCCGGGAACAGCAGGTAATAGAAGCCCAGGGCCGACAGGGACCACGATGGCCCGTTGAACACCAGGTAAAGGGGATTCCAGGCATTCGTCAGGGTAATGCTCATGAGCAGTGCCACGCCCACTTCCCACTGTTCCAGGAACCTCGTCGCCGTGGCGGAGTTGTCGACATAGACCGGAATGCCGCCATATGCAAAGAGCTTGCCTCCCACGGCGACGATGGCAAGCACCAGGCAGGCGAGGTGCAAGGGATAAAGCGTGGAAAACCGCGCAATGAGGAAGTTGCGCTTGTTGATGTCACGGCCGTTTTTCTTGACCACGTAGGCATGCGTCAGCAGGAAGCCGGACAGGACGAAGAATACGCTGGTGGCCATATTGCCCAGGCCCAGGCTGGCCGCCAGCCAGTTGTCGGCCACCGGCGCATAGTTGAACCGCAAGGTATGGAACAGGACCAGGTACATCGCCAGCAGGAAGCGAAGCCAGTTCAGCGCCCAGAAGCCCTTGTCCTTTGCCGGCGGAGCCACATGTCCAGCGCCATCCGCACCAGGTTCCGGTTTTGCCATATTCATTACTCACTCTTGCTTGGGATTACGCGCGGCCGCCGGTCCGTGCGAGCCGCTGGCCCATGGTTTTTGAAAAATCACGCCTGGAACGCTCGAACACCAGTATTGGAGAGGCTGACGACTGCCAGCACAGCTTTCAGCCGTTCGCTTTCTTCAGCCGTTCGCTTTCGCATTCCGGTGCGCTGGCGGCTGCGCCAACGAGCAGATCACGAGCAAATTCACGAGCAAATTCACGAGCAAATTCACGAGCAAATTCACGAGCAAAATCGCGCTGGAACCCTGGCGGAATCGCCATTGTCACCGGGCCGCTTCCGCGTAGCGACAATCGGCGTGCCGTGGTGTCGGCGGGAAACGCCGCCACGGCTATTGTCGTTATTATAATCTTATAGTCAACAGTCTGTATAGCGCGATCGGCCGGCATCCGGGTGCTCGCGCGCTGCGAAGGTGCCGATTGTCGGCACGCGACAACGATTCCGCAAGCTTCCAGGGGGCGGGCGGGTGTTGCCGATCGCCGCGCCTGCGATCGATGAGCCAATCGAATTGTATAGCCGGGTTGCCGAAACCCGTGCATGCATTCTCCTGCGGCAACAGGTCATGTGGCGCGCCAGGTACACCGGCGACACATCGTGGATGACGCCGGGGCAGGTACCAGCGGTTGCTCCCGTGGGCCGCGAGCCTGGTCAGGCAGGAAGCCGGTCGGCAAGCCGGCGTCCTGCAGGGGCAATCCTTGCAATCCCTCGGCGTAGCACGGCCAAAAAATACTTTACAAGGTATGGCATAGAAAATATCATAATAGAATGATAACTTCTTCTCCATCGCGCGTCAGTGGCGCAGCAGTCGATGAGCCCGTGATGCTGCAGCGAAACGTGTCGATCGACGTCCTGAAACTGGCACTAGCGTTCATGGTGGTCGGTCTGCACGTGGGATTGCTGCAGGACTTCAGTCCCACGCTGGGGTACCTGACGAGCAATGGCTTGTTCCGTATCGCCGTGCCGGTATTCCTGATCATCAACGGCTTTTATTTTTATCCGGTCTTGCAGCGTAACGAAGCGCGCCGCTGGTTCGGCCGTGCACTCGGCCTTTACCTGTTCTGGACGGCGGTCTACGGCCTGCTGTGGATTCCCGCGCTCAGCCCGGGCCTGTCGGGCCTGGCCAAGGCTGTGCACACCCTCGTCTTCGGCTATTTCCATCTCTGGTACCTGTGCGGCATGATCGGTGCCGCCCTGCTGATGCTCATCTTGCAGCACCGGCCACCACGAACCGTCATGATCGTCGCGGCGCTGCTGTACTGCGGCGGCGTGGCGATCCAGTATGCGGGGAACTACCATCTCTTTGCCCACCCCTTGCTCGACCGGGTCAGCAATACCAACTGGACGCACCGCAATTTCCTCTTCCTTGCCTTCCCGTTTTTCTACGTCGGCTTCGCCATCCATCGATACCAGCTGCACAAGCGGATCGCCATGCCGTATCTGTGCTGGGGCGCCGCCGCGGGCCTGGTACTGCTGCTGCTCGAGTCTTACTGGAACTACACCAATCCCCGCAATGATGGCGGATACGACAATTTCGCTTCAGCGATCCTGATCTGCCCGCTCGTCTTCCTGATTGCGTGCAACGTGAAGCTGTATAGCAGCAACAAGCGCATCGCGCTGTATTCCAGCGGCATTTTCCTGGTCCACATCTTCGTGCTGCGCACATTGCAGCCGTACATCGACGTGGGCATGTCGGCGATGACCTTCGTGGTCCTTGCGATTTCACTCGCGATCACGGCCGCACTGATTCCCCTCAGCCGGAAGGTCCGCTTCATCCTTTAAGACGGCGTGCCGAGGCGTGGCGGTAGCGGTCTTTTCCCGCCATCTCATGCTCCCGCTGGGCGGGGCAGGCCATGCCGGAGCGGCTCCCGCCGCTCCGGCTTTGCATGTCGCGAATAAAAAATTGTCTAACCCGCAAATGACGTGGTAGCCTTCACCGTCAACTCGGCAATCGGAGGTTGTTTCGGATGTGCGCAGCAATGTCGAAAACGCAGTGCAGGAAGCAGTGCAAAAAGCAGTCTGGTCAGCGGCATGCTCGCGGTTTCACGCTGCTCGAGCTGCTGGTGGTGATCGTCATCATCGGCCTGCTGGCGGCCTATGTCGGTCCCAAGTATTTCTCGCAACTGGGCAAGTCGGAAGTCACGGTGGCAAAGGCGCAGATCGAGGCATTTGAAAAGTCCCTCGACACATACCGGCTCGATGTCGGCCGTTACCCGACCACGGAAGAAGGCCTGGCGGCGCTGCTCGCGGCGCCGGCCACAGCGGGCGCGAAATGGAACGGCCCGTACCTGAAGAAAGGCGTGCCGCCCGATCCGTGGGGCCAGCCTTACCAGTACAAGGCACCCGGCACGCGCGGCGACTACGAAATCACTTCCCTGGGCAAGGACGGCCAACCGGGCGGCACTGCCGACAACGCCGACATCACTTCGCAATAACCCGTTCCCGGCAGCGATCCCATGCAGTTCGACGTCCGCACCCTGTCGCCGGAAATGGTGATCGGCCACCTCGTGGTCGATGGCCGCGACGAGGCCGACGCGCGGCGCCAGGTCGAGGCGCGCGGCCTGTTCGTCAGCGCGATCCATCCGGTGCGCGGCGCGCTGCGGCGCGGCCAGGCAAAAGCGCTCTCGCTGGTGCTGTTCAGCCAGGAGCTGCTGGCGCTGTTGAGAGCGGGCCTGGGGATCGTCGAGGCACTCGAGGCCTTGCTGGAAAAGGAAGCCAGCCCCGCCACGCGGGGCGTGCTGGAACGCCTGCTGGGCGGCCTGCGCGAAGGCCAGCGGTTTTCCACCGTGCTGGCCGAGCAGCCCCAGTTGTTCCCGCCGCTGTATGTCGGCATCGTGCGCGCCGCCGAAGGCACCAGCGACCTGCCGCGCTCCCTGGAGCGCTACATCGACTATCAGCAGCGCATCGATATCGTCCGGGCGAAGATCGTCAGCGCCGCCATCTACCCGTGTATCCTGCTGCTGGTGGGCGGCGGCGTGTCGATGTTCCTGATCGGCTACGTGGTGCCGCGCTTCGCCGAGGTCTACCAGGGCGCCGGCCGCAACCTGCCGTGGCTTTCCCAAGTGATGCTGTCGTGGGGCCAGTTCGCCGGAGCGCATACCGGCGCGCTGGTGGCGGGCCTCGTGCTCCTGGTGGCCGCGCTCGTCGCGATAGCGCGCCGGCTGATGGCGAATGGCGGCCTGGTGCGCCTGCTGGGCAAGCTGCCCGGCATCGGCGAGCGGGTCAAGATCTATGAGCTGTCGCGGCTGTACCTGACACTCGGCATGCTGAACGAAGGAGGCATCACGATCGTGCAGGCCATTGAAACAGTGCAGGGCATGGTGTCGGCCAATGTGAAGAGCGGCCTGCAACTGGCGAAGGGCGCGGTGGAGTCGGGCTTGCCGCTCTCGACCGCATTCGAAGCCAACGGACTGACCACGCCGATTTCGCTGCGCATGTTGCGGGTGGGCGAACGCACCGGCGACCTGGGCCCCATGCTGACCCAGTCGGCCGCTTTCTACGACGGCGAAATCACCCGCTGGATCGACCGTTTCACGCGCACCTTCGAGCCGTTGCTGATGGCCGGCATCGGCCTGATCGTGGGCGCCATCGTGGTACTGCTGTACATGCCCATCTTTGACCTTGCCGGAGAAATGTCGTGAACGATCCGGCCCTGCAAACCGCCATCGCTTCCCTCGACCATGCGCTGCTGGCGCGCGCGCGCGCCGCCCAGGCTGCGTCGAAACGCACGCTGGTGGAGGAACTGGAAACCCTGAGCGGCATGGAGCCGCGCCTGGTGGTGCGCGCACTGGCGCTGCCGTTCGGGCTGGCCGTGCTGGAAACCGTGGAGATGCTGGCGTTCACGCCGGCGTTCGACCTGCTGCCGCTGTCGCAGGCGATGGCGAAGAAATGCGTACTGCTGCGTACCCATGAGGGCGTGGTGGTCGGGGTGATCGCCGATCCGTTCGACCTCGACCTGCAGACATGGCTGTCGGCACAGGCACGTGCCACGCCCCATGCGCCGCTGCAGATGCGCCTCGCGCTGCAAGCCGACATCGCCGCCTACCTGTCGAAGCAGGAGGAGGGCGCGCGGGCCACCGATTCGCTGTTGCCGGGCACCGAGAACGGCCGCCGGGATGGCAGGACGGCCGCCGTGCTGTCGTTTGCCTCGGTGTCCGAGGCGGCCAGTCCGGCCGTGCGGCTGGTCAATTCCACGCTGTACGATGCGCTGAAGGTCGGCGCGTCCGACATCCACCTGGAAAGCACGGCGGGCGGCCTGGCCGTCAAGTACCGTGTCGACGGCGTGCTCGATCACGCCACCGCGGTCGGCGGCATCGAGGTCGCCGAACAGATCATCTCGCGGCTCAAGGTGCTCGCCGAGCTCGACATCGCCGAGCGCCGCGTGCCGCAGGATGGCAGCTTCCGCGTCGAATCGAACGGGCGCGAGATCGACCTGCGCGTGTCGATCATGCCCAGCATCCATGGCGAGGATGCCGTCATCCGCGTGCTGGACAAGCGCGCCATGATCGAATCGTATGGTTCGCTGTCGCTGGAATCGCTGGGCTTCGACGCGCCATCGCTGGCCACGCTGCGCACGCTGGCCCAGGAAGCCTACGGCATGCTGCTCGTTACCGGGCCGACCGGTTCCGGCAAGACCACCACGCTGTATGCGGCACTGACCGAGATCCACAACGGCCGCGAGAAGATCATCACGATCGAAGACCCGGTCGAATACCAGCTGCCCGGCATCCTGCAGATTCCCGTCAACGAGAAAAAGGGCCTGACCTTCGCCAAGGGCCTGCGCTCGATCCTGCGGCACGACCCGGACAAGATCATGGTCGGCGAGATCCGCGATCGCGAAACGGCGGAAATCGCCGTGCAGTCGGCACTGACCGGCCACCTGGTGTTGACGACGGTGCACGCCAACAATGTGTTCGACGTGTTCGGCCGCTTCACCCACATGGGCATCGACCCGTATGCGTTCGTGTCCGCGCTGAACGGCATCTGGGCGCAGCGGCTGGTCCGCATCAACTGCCCGCACTGCGCGGCCGACTACACGCCGGACGACGCCGAACTGGCCAGCGTGGGCCTGGCCCGCGCCGACGTGTTCGACTACCGCTTCATGGCCGGCAAGGGCTGCGGCGACTGCCGCGGCACCGGCTACAAGGGGCGCCGCTCGATCGCCGAGATCCTCACCCTGAACGACGAGATCCGCGAGCTGATCGTCGAGAAGCGGCCGATTCGCCAGGTCAAGCAGGCCGCCTACGCGAACGGCACGCGCAGCCTGCGCCATGCAGCGCTGGAACTCGTCAAGCGGGGCGGCACCACGCTGGCCGAGATCAAGCGGGTGACCCTGCATGCGTAGGGCTTTCGGACAGGTCGTGCGCCTCGGCGTCGCTACGGGAGCGGTCAGCCTGCTGGCGGCGTCGCGCTGGCGCGCCGGCAAGGTGCTGGTGCTGGCTGAGCAGCCCGTGGCGGGCCCCGGCGGCGAAGCACTGGGTGCCGCACTGCGTGCGCTGCTTGGCGGGCAGGACGTGGCTGGCTGGCCGCTGACGGTGGTCCTGGCGGACGAGCTGTGCCGCCTGTGGCAGGTTGCGCCGCCACCGGGCGCCGCGCGCCTGCCGGATATCGAGGCCGCCGCCGCGCTGCGCTTCCATGCGCTGTATGGCGAGGGGCCTGCGGCATGGCAGGTCACGGCCGACTGGCATTCCACCGAACCGTTCTTCGCCGCCGCAGTGCCGCGCACGCTGCTCGCGCTGATCGATGCGGTGGCGCTCGAGCACCGGCTGCACGTGGTGCAGGTGGTGCCGCATTTCGTCACCGCGTGGAACCGCTGGTGCCGCGCGATCCGGCCCGGCGCGTGGTTCGGCCAGCTGCACGACAATCTGCTGACCGTGGCCGCGATCGAGGGAAGGCAATTGCGCGCGGTGCGCGCACTGCAGGTGCCGCCGGCCGCCGACCATTACTGGCTCACGCAGATGATGGGGCGCGAAGCGCTGCTGCTGGGGCTCGACACACCCGCCCAGGTACAACTGTGCGGCGCCCTGCCTGCCGGGCTGGCCAGGCCGGCCGGCGCGGGGCAGGTGGGCGTGGTACGGCTCGACACGGGGCAGGGCGACGAGCTGTCCATCGCCGGCCGCCTGGCGTACCCGGGGAGCGCACCATGAAGCCGATGCAGATCGACTTCGCGCCGCCGACCTGGCGGCGCGCCCTGTACCGGCTGCATCCGGTCCTGCTGGCGGCCGGTATCGCCGGCATCCTGCTGTGCGCCGGCGGCATCTGGTTCGCCATGCAGATGGCCGACCAGCGCGCCGCGCGCGAGCAGCAGATCGAGCGCCTGCGCGCCAGCCAGGCGGCGCTGTCGAAGCGTCCGGCACGCGTGGCCGAGGTGGCGATCCCGGAAGCGCAGGCCGCCGCCGTGAATGCCGCCATCCTGCGCCTGAACGTGCCGTGGCGCCAGCTCGAGGATGCGGTCGGCAATGCCACGCCGGCCAATATCGCTTTGCTGGCGCTCGATCCGGACCCCAGGAAACAGCTGCTGAAGATCACCGCCGAGGCGCGCAACAGCGACGACATGGTGGGCTATGTGCAAGTGCTCAAGCAGCAGGATTTCTTCACCGGGGCGGCGCTGGTGCGCCATGAGATCGGCGAGCAGGATCCGAACCATCCGATCCGCTTCCAGGTCGAAGTGCAATGGAGGGCGCAATGAAGGCGCAGTCGGATATCCAGCTGGCACCGCTGATGCTGGCGCTGCGCCTGTTCGCGATGCGGGCCGGCGGCGCGGCGTGCCTGGCGGTGGCGCTGCTGGCGGCCGGCCTGGCCACGTGGGCCTGGCTGCTGCCGCAACGGGCCGCGCTGCAGCAGGAGCTGGCACGGCCGCTGCCAAGCGCATCGGCGCTGGTGGAGGCACCGCCGCCGCCGACCGCCAACGAAAACCTGTCGCTGTTCTATGCCACGCTGGGCGAGAAGCGTCACGCCGAGCAGCAGGTCAAGACCCTGTTCGACCTGGCCGGCAAGGCCGGCCTGGCGCTGAACCAGGGCGAATACAAGTTCGGCTACGACAAGGCCAGCACCGTGACCACCTACCAGATCGTGCTGCCCGTGAAAGGCAGCTACCGCAACATCTGGCAATTCGCGCTGGAAGCGCTGGCCGCGGTGCCATTCGCCGCGCTCGATGAAGTGAGCTTCCGGCGCGACACGATCGCCGACCCGGTGGTCGAGGCAAGGCTGCGCATCACGCTGTACCTGAAGGAGGCGCCGTGAAACCCCGGCACCTGCTGATGGGCGCCGCGCTGGCGATCGCGGCCGGGCTCGTGCTGTTCGGCGACAACGCGCCTGACGACGGCGTGGCCGAACCGGTCGAACGGGCGCAGGTGGCCGTGGCGGCGCCACGTGCCGCCGCGCGTGCGCCGGCCGAAGCTGTGGCCGCATCCGCCGGGAACGGCACCATCCTCCGGCTGATTCCGCGCGCCGAGCTGATCGGCGCTACGGGGGAGGATGCGTTCAAGGGCAGTGCGGGGGTGTTCGCCGGGCAGGACCTCAATCCGCCACCCCCGCCTGCCGCGGCGCCCAGCGGTCCGCCGCCGGAGCCGCCCGCGCCGACCGCGCCGCCGCTGCCGTTCACGGTGCTGGGCAAGGGCGTGGCCGATGGCGCCTGGGAAGTCTACCTGGCCCGTCCCGACCGCACTTACGTGGCCCGCGCGGGCACCGTGATCGACGGCATGTACCGCATCGATACCATCGCGCCGCCGACGCTGACGGTTACTTACCTGCCCCTGAACCAGGTGCAAAAGCTAAATATTGGAGTCATGGATTGAACACGCACGCTCATGGAGACTGGATACGTGGTGGCCGGGTTCGCCGGGTGGTGGCGCTGTCCGCAATGGCGCTGGCGCTGGCTGGCTGCGCCGGCCAGATGGCGTATCGCGACGGCACCACGCTGATCGAAAAAGACCAGGTGGAAGCCGGCCTGCTGAAGCTGCAGGAAGCGATCGCGCAGGATCCGGGCAATGCGCAGTACCGCGCCTCCTACCTGCAGGCGCGCGACCGCGCGGTCATGCGCTACCTCGACCAGGCCGAGCGGCAGACCATCGAAGGCCAGCGCGAACTGGCCCTGCAGAACATCCAGCGGGTGCTGGCGCTCAATCCGCAGAACGAACGCGCGCGCATGGCGCTGCGCGCACTGGACATGGCCGAGCGCCATGACCGCCTGCTGGCCGATGCCGCCGCACTGGTCGAGAAAAAGGAGTTCGAGGGCGCCACGGCCAAGCTCGACGCGGTGCTGGCCGAAAAGCCCGACCAGCCGCGCGCCCGGCAGCTGCAGCGCGAGATCGCCGAGCGGAATCCACCGAGCGGCGGCGAGACCGCGCTGGCCAAGAGCTACAAGCAGCCGATCACGATCGAGTTCCGCGAAGCGCCGCTGAAGCAGGTGTTCGACGTGATTTCACGCCGCTCGGGCTTGAACTTCGTGTTCGACAAGGATGTGAAGACCGATACCCGCACCACCATCATGCTGAGGAACAGCACCGTCGAGTCGGCGGTCTACTATCTGCTGATGACGAACCAGCTGGAACAGCAGGTGATGGATGCGAACACGATCCTGATCTACCCGAATATCGCGGCCAAGCTGAAGGAATACCAGGAAACCGTCGTCAAGACCTTCTACCTGGCCAACGCGGAAGCCAAGCTGGTCGCCAACACGCTGAAGACCATCCTGAAATCGCGCGACGTGGTGGCCGATGAAAAACTCAACCTCGTGATCATGCGCGACAACGCCGATGCGATCCGCCTGGCCGAGAAGATCGTGGCGGTGCAGGACATGGCCGAACCGGAAGTGATGCTCGAAGTGGAGATCCTCGAAGTCAAGCGCAGCAGCCTGCTGCAGCTGGGCGTCGCCTGGCCCACCAGCGTGACGCTGGCCCCGCTGGTGACGGGCGAGGGCGCCAAGGTCACCCTCAACGACCTCGACAACCTGAACCGCCGCAACCTCAGCATCACGGGCATCAGCGCCACGGCCACGGCGAACCGCAACGCCTCGGATTCGAACCTGCTGGCTAACCCGCGCATCCGCGTGCGCAACAAGGAAAAGGCCAAGATCCTGATCGGCGACAAGGTGCCCGTCATCACCACCACGGTTTCGCCGGGTACCGCCGGCTTCGCGCAGGAAAGCGTCAGCTACATCGACGTGGGCCTGACACTGAACGCGGAGCCGACGATCTACCTGAACAACGAAGTGGCGATCCGCATCTCGCTCGAGGTGTCGAACCTGGTCAACACCATCGAAACCAAGTCCGGCACGACGGCTTACCAGATCGGCACGCGCCAGGCCTCGACGATGCTGCAGTTGAAGGATGGCGAGAACCAGGTGCTGGCCGGCTTGATCAACAACGAGGAGCGCACCGGCGGCAACCGCGTGCCGGGGCTGGGCGACCTGCCGATCGTGGGGCGCCTGTTCGGCTCGCAGCGGGACGACACGCAAAAAACCGAGATCGTGCTGTCGATCACGCCGCACCTGGTGCGCAACCTGCAGCGGCCGCCGGCGGAGGCCACCGAATTCTCGGCCGGCACCGAGGCGAACTTCCGCCGCAAGCCGGAATTGTCGGTGCGTGCGCCGGTGCTGTTGCCGCAGCGCGGCGCACCCGTCAACGGAACCCAGGGAACACAGGGCGTACCCGCGGCGCAGCCGACACCGCAGGAAACCGGCACGCCGGCCGGCGTGCCGCTGTCGACATCGCAACCGGGCCCGGCATCGAGCGTGACCCAGTCGCCGGTGCAGGTCCTGCCGGTCGCGCCGCCGCCACCGACCACCGTGCCGCCGCCTGCCACCACGGCGCAGCCGCCCGCGCAAGACCAGTGATGAACGCCATGCCCCGCCGGCGGCACGGCTTCACGCTGATCGAGCTGCTCGTGACCGTGGCCATCCTCGGCCTGCTGGCGGCGCTGGTGGTGCCGACGGCGCAGGTCACCGTGCAGCGCCGCAACGAAGCGGAGCTGCGCACGGCCCTGTACCAGATCCGCAAGGCCATCGACGAGTACAAGCAGGCCTATGACGATGGGCGCATCACCAAGACGCTCGGCAGCACCGGCTATCCGAAGAACCTGGAGACGCTGGCCGAGGGCGTGGCCGACCTGCGCGATCCGAAACGTGGCAAGATCTTTTTCCTGCGCCGCGTGCCGCGCGATCCGTTCGCGGTCGACAGCGAGCTGTCGGCCGCCCAGACCTGGGGCAAGCGCAGTTACGCCAGCGAGGCCGACGAGCCGCGCGAGGGCGAGGACGTCTACGACGTGTATTCGAATTCCGACAGGGTGGGCCTGAACGGCATCCCCTATCGTAAATGGTAGGCAATGGCAGGCACATGGTGAACGAGGCTGGAAAACATGCCAGGGGTTTTACGCTGATCGAGCTGCTGGTGGTGCTGGGCATCGTCGCGCTGCTGCTGACGCTGGCCGTGCCCCGCTATTTCCCCAGTGTCGACAAGACCAAGGAAACCATCCTCGCCGACAACCTGCGCACGACGCGCATGGTCATCGACCAGTTCTATGGCGACACCGGCCGCTATCCGGAATCGCTGGAACAGCTGGTCGAGAAGAAATACCTGCGCGCGCTGCCGGTCGACCCGATCACGGAGACCACCGACAGCTGGCAACTGCTGCCGCCGGAAGATCCGGCGCAGGGCGGCATCGCCGATATCAAGAGCGGTGCTCCAGGCAATGACCGCAGCGGCAAGCCGTATGCGGAATGGTGAGCGGCGGCACCGCGCCGGCGGCTTCACCTATGTCGGCCTGGTCATCCTGGTGGCCATCATCGGGCTGGTGGCGGCGACCACCGTGCGGGTCGGCGTCACGCTGCAGCGCGCGCAGGCCGAGCGCGACCTGCTGCACATCGGCGAACAGTTCAGCGACGCGCTGAAAAGCTATGCGGCCGCCACGCCGGCCGGGCAGCCGCGGCTGCCGCCCACGCTGAAAGAACTGTTGAAGGACCCGCGCTTTCCCGGCACGCGCCGGCACCTGCGCAAGGTGTTCGTCGACCCGATGACCGGCAAGGCCGAGTGGGGCATCCTCTACCTGGCCGACAACAGGGGCATCCTGGGCATCCACAGCCTGTCGGCGGCCCCGGCGATCAAGATCGCCAATTTCCCGGCGCGCTTCCAGGGGTTCAGCGGCAAGCAAAAGATTTCCGAATGGGTGTTCACGTTCGACGGACAGGAGCCGCTGCCGCCGGGCCAGGTCAAGCCTGGACAGCCGGGCCAGCCCACGCCCGGGCAGCCAGGCCAGCCTGCGTCCGGGCAGCCAGGCCAGCCCGCGTTCGGGCAGCCGGGCCAGCCCACGCCGCGCCCGGGCAGCGTGGCGCCAGCCGGCCCGGGTGTGCCCACTCCACCGAAAGCACCGGAACCCGACACTGCGCCGGAACCCGTGGCCGAACCGCCCGCCGAACCGGCGGTGCCGCCCGAATTGCCCGCCGAGCCGGCCGAACCGGAGCCGGAACCTGTCGAGCCGGCCGAACCATCCGAGCCTGCCGAACCCGGCGAACCGGCCGGGCCGGCGGGCTCCTCCGCATAGCCCGGGCGGCAGGCCGCCGGAGCCGGGACTCCTGGCTGTCGCGCCTGGGAGCGTGCCGGCACGCCGGGCGATCAGCGGCGCCACGTCCATCTGCCTGTTGCCTGGCGATTCGCCGGCACCCGTCCGCTTGCCTGATACGTGCCGCTTTCATCGGCACCGTTGCAGAGCGATCCGGTGACGCACTCAAATGTTTCTTATAAGACAATATCTGTTGTAAGAACAATAGTTGTAGTGAGAAATTTACAATTTTCTCTTGTAATTTTCTGATGCCAATATGTTATGATCTATCTCAGCAGTTCTGCAATGTACGGATCTGACCAGCGATGTACTACTACTACTCTCACAAGGATAACTTCATGAAACTGAAATTCGCCGTAGCTTCCCTGCTCGCCGCCGTATCGATGAGCTCGTTCGCAGCTGACCAGACGATCGTCCTGGATGCCGATGGCACCGCGTCGTTCATCGGCACCCCGACCCTGCTGGAAGGCGGCTCCGACGTCCTGACCTTCACCGGCCTGGCAGCCGGCACGTACGAAGTGCTGATCACCCTGAGCGGCCAGTACCTGTCGTTCAACCAGGACCTGACCACCCTGAATGGCAGCAACGATGGCGTGTGGACCGCAACCTCCGGTTCGATCAAGAAGACCGTGTCCTTCGGTTCCGTCGATGCGACCACCACGTCGCCGTTCGTGCTGAACCTGGCAGGCGTCCTGACCGATGCAGGCAAGGCCAACTACTCGGGCGAAATCTCGGTGTCGCCAGTACCGGAACCAGCAACCTACGGCATGCTGCTGGGCGGCCTGGGCATCATGGGCTTCCTGGCCCGTCGCAAGTCCAAGCAAGCGTAATTCCAGCTTCCTGTAAAAAACCCGCTGCCACGGCAGCGGGTTTTTTTTCGCCGGTACAGCGGGTTATTTTCGCCGGTATGCGATGCGCCCGGCGACAGGGCACGGCGTCGCCGCCTCCGCGGCTACTTGCCGGTACGCCGGAAGTCGTTCACGCGGAAACCAAGTCCCAGCAGTGCCGCGAAATACACCGCGCCGCAAACGCCGATGACGAGGAACAGGGCGCCGGCCCGCAGGAAGGGCGTGGCACGCATGGCCAGCCAGTCGAACTGCTGGCTGCCGAACCACGCCACGGCGCCCATCACCGCTACCGCGATCACCAGCTTCGCCAGGAACTTGCCCCATCCGGGCAGTGGCCGGTAGATGTCGCGCTTGCGCAGCCCGGTGTACAGGAAGGTGGCGTTGACGCAGGCCGCCAGGCCGATCGACAGTGCCAGTCCGGCCACTTCGAGGTAGGGCACGAACGCCAGGTTCATCAGCTGGGTCACGAACAGCACGCCCACGGCGATCTTCACCGGCGTGCGGGTATCCTGCTTGGCATAGAATGCCGGCGCCAGTGTCTTGACGAGGATGATGCCGGTCAGGCCGACCGCGTAGGCCATCAATGGCCTGGCCGACATGTGCGCCGCCTCGTCGCTGAAATGGCCGTAGTGGAACAGCGTGGCAATCAGAGGCAAGGCCAGCACGGCCATCCCGACGGCGGCGGGAATCGCCAGGAGACAGGTCAGGCGCAGGCCCCAGTCGAGCAGCGCGGAATACTCTTGCGGGTCGCTGTCCAGGCTGGCTTTCGACAGGCTGGGCAGCAGGATCGTGCCCAGTGCCACGCCCAGCAGGGCAGTAGGGAACTCCATCAGCCGGTCGGCGTAGGTGAGCCACGAGATACTGCCTTCGCGCAGGTGCGAGGCGATCCCCGTATTGATCATCAGGCTGATCTGGGCCGCGCCCACGGCGAAAATGGCCGGGCCCATTTTCCTCAGCACGCGGCGCACGCCGGCATCGCCCAGGCCCGCGAGCGGATTGATCGACAGCCGGGGCAGCATGCCGATCTTGACCAGCGCCGGGATCTGGATTGCGACCTGCAGCAGGCCGCCGACCATCACGCCGATGGCCTGCGCATACACCGGCTGCTCCAGGTAGGGGGCCAGGAACAGCGAGCCGGAAATCATCGACAGGTTCAGCAGCACCGGCGTGACGGCCGGGATCTTGAACTGGCGCCAGGTATTCAGGATGCCGCCAGCCATGGCCACGAACGACATGCACGCTATATAAGGGAACATCAGCCGGGTCATCCAGATCGCGGCATCGAAGGCGCCGGGATCCTGCCGCAGGCCGCCGGCGATCCCCGCCAGCAGCAACGGTGCGCCGAGAATGCCGGCGGCGCTGACGAGCAGCGTGGCCCATACCAGGCAGTTGGCTACGTGATCGGACAGGGTCCTGCTGGCCTCGGCACCCTCGCGGCTCTTGTACTCGGCGAGGATCGGCACGAACGCCTGCGAAAACGCGCCTTCGGCAAACAGCCGGCGCAGCAGGTTGGGAATGCGGAAGGCGACGTTGAAGGCATCGGTATAGGCGCCGGCACCGAAAGCCCGGGCAAACAGGCTTTCGCGCAGCAGCCCTGTAACGCGCGACAGCATGGTCATGCTGGAGACGGCGGCGAGGGTTCTGAGCAGGTTCATGGGGCGTGATTATAGCGGTGCTGCCTGGATGCAAGTCTTACAATTTTATGAAGGGCAGCGTGTATGGTTTTGGCAAGTTTTCGCCACGAACCCGCTTTTTGAATTGCTCCGGCATCAAAAGCTCGTTATAATTTAAGGCTGTACAGAATTCAGTGACGCAGACATCGATGTTGACCAGCTCTGCGTTGGCCTGCTTGGTCGACTGAACGCACCGGTTTGGCAAACGCTGTTGTTTGCAAACGAACTTTGACAACGATTTAGGAAATTCCATGGCAAATACCGCACAAGCGCGCAAACGCGCTCGTCAAGCAGTCAAGCAAAACGCACACAACTCGGCTCAGCGTTCGACCCTGCGCACCGCGATCAAGGCCGTTCGCAAGGCAATCCAGGCCGGCGACAAGGCTGCTGCAACGCAGATCTTCCAGTCGTCCGTGTCGACCATCGACTCGATCGCCGACAAGAAAATCATCCACAAGAACAAGGCCGCTCGCCACAAGAGCCGCCTGGCAGCTGCCCTGAAGGCACTGTCCGCCTAAGTTCGCGTGCGGCGGCAATGGCCGCCAGACAGGTGTGCACACAAGACCCGCATGGCGCAGCCATCGCGGGTTTTTCGCTTTGTGTGTGAAGCTTGGTGTGAAGCTTGATGTGAAGCTTGATATGAAGCCTGGCACGGCGCCTCGCGTAACCGTTCCAAGCCCGCTCGCGGCTGCACCGGCGCCATGTCCCCGGTTACGGTTGTGCCGGCAGGTTGCCGATCTTCATCCCCGGCTTGATGTGCTTTTGCTGGAACCAGCCCAGGTTCATCTCCAGCGCGTACTTGACCGGCACGCCTTTCGTCGAGCAGTGGCTGTCGAGCGTATGCGGCTGCATGTCGCGGATGTTGACGATCTTGCCGCCGGCATCGATGAATGCCACGGACAGCGGCAGCGGCGTATTCTTCATCCACATGCATTGCGTGGCCGGCGCATCGAACACGAACACCATGCCGGCGTTGGCCGGCATGGTCTCGCGGAACATCAGGCCCTGCGCGCGCTGGGCATCGGTGGCCGCGACTTCGGCCTTGATCAGGTGCATGCCGGCGGTCAGTGTGGTGGTGGCGAAGCGCCCGTTCTGGGCGGCAGCGCCGCTGGCGGCGCACAGGGCAGTAGAGGAAACGAGGGCAACGAGGGCAACGAGGGCGGTCTTCATCGTATCGAAGGCAGGTGAAAGAGTGGCAAGGAAGGCACGATGCGCATGGCGCGCGGTGGCATCCGCGCGACCACGGCGATGTGTTCTTTTTGAGGCATGTTCAAGGCTTCAGTTCCGCAGGATCGATTTCCATCCATTCGCCAGGCATCAGCGGATGGGTCGCCAGCGATACCGCGCCGATGGCGCTGCGCACCAGCCGCAGCGTGGGCAGCCCCACCGCGGCCGTCATGCGCCGCACCTGGCGGTTCTTGCCTTCCTGGAGCGTGATCGCCAGCCACGACGTGGGCTTGTCGGCGCGCACGCGGATCGGCGGATTGCGCGGCCAAAGCCATTCCGGCTCGGCGATGCGCACGGCCTGGCAAGGCCTGGTCACGAAGTCGCCCAGGTCCAGCGGCGCCTGCAGGCGCGCCAGCGCGGCGCCATCGGCAAGGCCATCGACCTGCACCAGGTAGGTTTTCGGTTCCTTGCGGTCCGGGTGGGCGATATCGTGCTGCAGCTTGCCATCATCGGTCAGCAACAGCAGGCCTTCGCTGTCGGCGTCGAGGCGCCCGGCCGGATAGACGTTCGGCACGGGCACGCAATCGGCCAGCGTCAGGCGCTCGGGTTGCGGGGAAAACTGGCACAATACTCCGAATGGCTTATTAAGTAAGATCAGCATTGCGGGATTGTACCGACTAAACCGTGGCAGGTATCGGCATACTGATGCATAATCGGCAGTGGTGATAGTTGTCTTATATCTTATAGAAGACGCCTGTACCTGGCTTGTACCTTGTTTTGCGGCTGTGGCCGTCGAGTTATTGCAATGCATATTGCGGCTTGGCGTCGCAGTTGGTCGTCACAGCTGGTGGTCATAGCTGGTCGGTAGAGCCGGATTTGCAGCCGGCACGTCCATGACGCCCGCCAGCGTCGCTTCATTTCGGAGAATTCGATGTATCAACATATCAAAGTGCCGGTCGATGGCGAGAAGATCACCGTCAACGCCGATTTTTCGCTGACCGTGCCGAACCAGCCGATCATCCCGTTCATCGAGGGCGACGGTACCGGCGTCGACGTCACGCCCGTCATGCTGAAGGTGGTCGACGCGGCCGTGGCGAAGGCCTATGGCGGTGCGCGGCGCATCAGCTGGATGGAAATCTATGCCGGGGAGAAATCCACCAAGGTGTACGGCCCCGACGTCTGGCTGCCCGAGGAAACGCTGGCGGCGGTCAAGGATTACGTGGTGTCGATCAAGGGCCCGCTGACGACGCCGGTCGGGGGCGGCATCCGTTCGCTGAACGTGGCGCTGCGCCAGGAGCTGGACCTGTATGTCTGCCTGCGGCCTGTACGCTGGTTCAAGGGTGTGCCGTCGCCCGTCAAGGAACCACACAAGACCGACATGGTGATCTTCCGTGAAAACTCGGAAGACATCTATGCCGGCATCGAATATGCGGAGGGGTCGGAAGGCGCGAAAAAGCTGATCCGCTTCCTGCAGGAAGAACTGGGCGTGCGCAAGATCCGCTTCCCCGAGACCTCGGGCCTCGGCATCAAGCCGGTATCGCGCGAAGGTACCGAGCGCCTGATGCGAAAGGCGATCCAGTATGCGATCGACAATGACAAGCCGTCCGTCACGATCGTCCACAAGGGCAACATCATGAAGTACACCGAAGGCGGCTTCCGCGACTGGGCCTATGCGCTGGCGCAGAAGGAATTCGGCGGCGAACTGATCGACGGCGGCCCGTGGTGCAAGGTGAAGAACCCGAAGACGGGCAAGGACATCGTCGTCAAGGATTCGATCGCCGACGCCTTCCTGCAGCAGATCCTGCTGCGCCCGGCCGAGTACAGCGTGATCGCCACGCTGAACCTGAACGGCGACTACATCTCCGACGCGCTGGCGGCGCAGGTGGGCGGCATCGGCATCGCGCCGGGCGCCAACATGTCGGATTCGGTGGCGATGTTCGAGGCCACCCACGGCACCGCGCCCAAGTATGCCGGCAAGGATTACGTGAATCCGGGCTCGCTGATCCTGTCCGCCGAAATGATGTTGCGCCACATGGGCTGGACCGAGGCGGCCGACCTGATCATCGCGTCGATGGAGAAGGCCATCACGTCGAAGCGCGTCACCTACGACTTTGCCCGCCTGATGGAAGGGGCGACCCAGGTGTCGTGTTCCGGTTTCGGCGAAGTGATGATTGAAAACATGTAATCGTCTTGCAATGTTTTAAAGAAAAACCCGCACGCGTGGCGGGTTTTTTCTTTGCCTTGCAGGCTGGGCAATGGCAAGGCGCGAGGAGCAGGGAAGGAATGCAGGGAAGAAATGCAGGGGCGAAAAAAAACCCCGCTTCAGCAGGGCTTTTTTAGTCGAGGAAGCTGATCAGCTAGCCTGGATGTTGGAAGCTTGCTTGCCTTTCGGGCCCTGCGTGACTTCGAACTGCACCTTTTGACCTTCTTTCAGGGTCTTGAAGCCGTTCATGTTGATTGCGGAGAAGTGCGCGAACAAATCTTCGCCACCATCATCAGGGGTGATGAAGCCGAAACCTTTGGAGTCATTGAACCACTTAACGGTACCAGTTGCCATAATAAAAAGAACTTTCAAATAATAACGAATCACACGAGCCATAAAAGCAAGAAGCTTCCTGCCCCCTCCTCGACAACTCACTTCTTACCAACATGTACATTTCTGCACCAGTCGATATGGCATTGTTGGCGGAACAATTTTCTATGTCAAGCGCTTTGTCGTGGCAATAGTAAGTTTTTTGCAACACGAGAAATGATGAAAGGACTTGATTTTGCGCCGGGGGGCGCCATCTGCGCGCAGTTGGGAAAGCGCGTAAGATTGAGGACAAATGGAAACGTCCAGTTAAACGGGCGTTGCATCGACCACGAAAGCATTAGAATATAAGCGTATGGCAACCAAGCATGACACCGAGACCGTCCTGGAGCGGCAGACGCTGAAGCCGCCCCCCATGTACCAGGTGGCGTTGTTGAACGACGACTACACTCCGATGGAATTTGTGGTCGCGATCATTCAGGAATATTTCAACAAGGATCGCGAAACGGCTACGCAAATTATGCTGAGTGTGCATCGCTACGGCAAAGGCGTGTGCGGTGTGTTCTCAAAAGATATTGCATCAACCAAGGTGGAGTTCGTTTTAACGCATGCGCGCAAGGCGGGGCACCCCCTGCAGTGCGTGATGGAGGAAGTATGATTGCGCAGGAATTGGAAGTAAGTTTGCACATGGCGTTTGTCGAGGCTCGGCAGGCACGGCATGAATTCATCACGGTTGAGCATCTGTTGCTGGCGCTGCTGGACAATCCTTCGGCAGCCGAAGTGTTGCGTGCCTGCGCGGTCAATATCGAAGACCTGCGCAAGACACTCACCAACTTCATCGGCGACAACACCCCCACCGTGCCTGGAACGGGCGAAGTGGACACGCAGCCAACGCTGGGCTTCCAGCGCGTGATCCAGCGCGCCATCATGCATGTGCAGTCGGCCTCGAACGGCAAGAAGGAAGTGACGGGCGCGAACGTGCTGGTGGCCATCTTCGGCGAAAAGGATTCCCATGCCGTGTACTACCTGCACCAGCAGGGCGTAACGCGCCTGGACGTCGTCAACTTCATTTCGCACGGTGTCCGCAAGGACCAGTCCGGCGAAGCGGCCAAGGCATCGGAAGGCGTCGAGGAAGGCGCGCAGGCCGAAGGCCAGGCCAAGGAAAGCCCGCTGGACCAGTTCACGCAAAACCTCAACAAGTCGGCCGCGGAAGGCAAGATCGATCCGCTGATCGGCCGCGAAGAGGAAGTCGACCGCGTGATCCAGATCCTGTGCCGCCGCCGCAAGAACAACCCGCTGCTGGTGGGCGAGGCCGGCGTGGGCAAGACCGCCATCGCCGAAGGCCTGGCGTACCGCATCACGCAGGGCGACGTGCCGGAAATCCTGTCGAATGCCGTGGTGTATTCGCTGGACATGGGCGCGCTGCTGGCCGGCACCAAGTACCGCGGCGACTTCGAGCAGCGCCTGAAGGCGGTGCTCAAGCAGCTGAAGGATAATCCGAACGGCATCCTGTTCATCGACGAGATCCACACGATCATCGGCGCCGGTTCCGCATCGGGCGGCACGCTGGACGCGTCGAACCTGCTGAAGCCGGCACTGGCCAACGGCCAGCTGAAGTGCGTCGGCGCGACCACGTTCACGGAATTCCGCGGCGTGTTCGAGAAAGACCATGCGCTGTCGCGCCGCTTCCAGAAAGTGGACGTCAACGAACCGACCGTCGAGCAGACCGTGCAGATCCTGCGTGGCCTGAAGTCGCGCTTCGAAGAGCACCACGGCGTGAAGTATTCGTCGTCGGCGCTGTCGACGGCGGCCGAGCTGGCGGCCCGCTTCATCAACGACCGCCACCTGCCGGACAAGGCCATCGACGTGATCGACGAAGCCGGTGCCGCCCAGCGCATCCTGCCGAAATCGAAGCAGAAGAAGACCATCGGCAAGACGGAGATCGAAGAGATCATCTCGAAGATCGCGCGCATTCCACCGCAAACCGTCAACCAGGACGACCGCAGCAAGCTGCAGACCATCGACCGCGACCTGCGCAACGTCGTGTTCGGCCAGGATCCGGCGATCGAAGCGCTGGCCTCGGCGATCAAGATGTCGCGTGCCGGCCTCGGCAAGCAGGACAAGCCGATCGGCTCGTTCCTGTTCTCCGGCCCGACCGGCGTGGGCAAGACGGAAGTGGCGAAGCAGCTGGCCTTCATCCTCGGCATCGAACTGATCCGGTTCGACATGTCCGAATACATGGAGCGCCACGCGGTATCGCGGCTGATCGGCGCGCCGCCGGGCTATGTCGGGTTCGACCAGGGCGGCCTGCTGACCGAAGCGATCACGAAGAAGCCGCACGCCGTGCTGCTGCTCGACGAGATCGAGAAGGCGCATCCGGACATCTTCAACATCCTGCTGCAGGTGATGGACCATGGCACGCTGACGGACAACAACGGCCGCAAGGCAGACTTCCGCAACGTGATCATCGTCATGACCACCAACGCGGGTGCGGAAGCGCTGCAGAAGGCGCCGATCGGTTTCACGAACACCAAGGAAACCGGCGACGAAATGGCCGACCTGAAGCGCATGTTCACGCCGGAATTCCGCAACCGGATCGATGCGATCATCAGCTTCCGCGCGCTGGACGAGGAAATCATCCTGCGCGTCGTGGACAAGTTCCTGATGCAGCTGGAAGAGCAGCTGCACGAGAAGAAGGTGGAAGCGATCTTCACGGAAAACCTGCGCAAGTTCCTGTCGAAGAAAGGCTTCGATCCGCTGATGGGCGCGCGGCCGATGTCCCGCCTGATCCAGGACATGATCCGCAAGGCGCTGGCCGACGAACTGCTGTTCGGCCGCCTCGTCACCGGCGGCAGGGTGACGGTGGACCTGGACGAAAAGGACCAGATCAAGCTGGACTTCCCGGAACCGGATGCGGCACCGCTGCCGCCGCCGGAAACGGTCGAAGTGGAGTAATCCACGCCAGTAAAAACCCGCTCGCGAGAGCGGGTTTTTTTCGCCCTGAACCGTCGGGCGGGTTCTCCGGTTCGAGATCGTCAGCGGCGGCGCCGTGCCGCCACGCCCGCGACGGCCAGCCCGGCCAGCAGCATCGCATAGGTGCCCGGCTCGGGCACGGCAGGCACGGTCGACAGCGTCAATTCCAGGTACGGCTCGTTGCGGATGCCGCCCAGGTAAATGCCCTGGTCGCCGGCCTCGACCGGCACGGCGTTCAATGTCTGGTTGGTGAAGCCGATCACGAAGTACGCGCCGGCCAGCGCATTGATGTCGGCCAGTGCCGCACCGTTCAGCGAGATGTCGACGGGGCTGTCGTGCAGGGTGGCCGCGGCATACCGGGTTCCGCTGCCCAGGTCGGCAAAGACACCGGTGCCCGGTTCGAACGTGTTCAGCAGCGGCTGCAGGCCGCCTTCGACGTCGAACAGCCCGATCACGCTCGGCGGCGCGTTCCCATACACGGAAGGCGACAGCGACAGCGTGGCCGATGCCCATGTGGTGCCGGCCGGGATGAAGAATGCCGCCCAGCTGTTGAAGCGCATGCCGGTCTCGTTGCCGGTGAAGGTATTGCCGAGCGGAGTGGCTTCGTTACTGCCGCCGTTGCTGTTGACCCAGCCCTGCACCTGCGCGATGGCGGAAATGGACTCGGCGTGGGCAGGCAGGGCCGCGGCGAGGGCGAAGATGCCGGCGGCGAAGGTGCCAGCGGTAAACTTGCCGACAGTGCGGCGGGCAACCCGGCGGGCAAACGTGACAGGGGGCGTGCGCTTCATGGGCGATTCTCCTTGCGGTGGTGGGGATGGGAACCATCGTAGAAGTCGGCCGGACAGCCCAACAATGCTCGTTACATTTGTTGCAATCTCCCGTCGTCCTCTGCCAACGTCGCACGGATGTGGTAACCGCCCGCGCGCGCGGTCAGTCGCCTCGCCGGCGGCCGGCACGCCGGATCAATGCCAGCAGCAGCGCGCCAGTCATCAGCATGCCGAGCCGCCCCGGCTCCGGCACAGGCGCCAGCGGCACGCCGTCGAGCGTGATGGCGTCGAACGCCAGCCCGGTATCGGCGCCACGGTCGACCCAGTTGACCACGCCGAATTCCAGCGTGTACTCGCCCGCTGCCGCGATCGTGTACGCGGCACCGATCCAGCCGGTCTGGCCGCAATTGTCAGGGATATAGCAGGTGCCGGAATCGTCTCCCAGCGGGCTCCAGCTCGGGGCCAGGCCTTCGACATCCGAGAAGGGCGGGTCCAGCGTGGCCGCGCCCGCCGGCATGCCGAAGCCGGGCACCGCGCCCCCGCCCGGCGAAGTACGCGCCGTCGCCAGCAGCGCCGCCTGGCTGCCGTCTCCGTTCAGCAGGCGCACCCAGGCATAGTCGCTGAAGTCACCGCCGTCGGTCGTTATGTAGTTGAAGGCAAAGTGCAGGGCATCGCCGGCCTGCGCAGTGAACAGGTGCGAACGCAAGGCACTGCCGGCAATCGAATCGGCTGGCGCGCTCACGCCGGGCAACAGCACGCCGGCCGCGCCATTCACCGTCGATACCCAGCCATACTGCGTGCCGCCGCCGGGCGCCAGCGTGATGTTGCCATCCTCCGGCGCGGTGCCGCAGTCGCCGGCGCATTGCCATCCGGCGGGAATGCCGCCATCGAATACCTGGGCGTGGCTGGTGCCCGCAAGGCCTAACAGGATTGCCGCCGCCGCTGCAGCGGCGCGGGAACGCATCGGGATGTTCATGACCGGTCTCCATCGGGTTGAGATGCCTCAAAACGTCAGCATTTCCCGTGCCTGCGTCATCCACCGGATGAAGGGGACCGCAAGGCGCCCGCGCATGTAAAGGATTCCGACATCCTTGCCGCGTTCCAGGATCAGCGTAGCGGGGGCATCACAGCCCGAGGCTGCGCACCTGTGCCGCCCGCCGCCGCGATACTTCCACGGTCATGCCCCCCGGAAGCAGCAGGTCGAAGCCACCCGCGTCGTTGGCGCTCATCCGTTCAACGAAATCCAGGTTGACGATATGGCGCCGGCTGGCGCGCAGGAAGCGCTGCGGGTCCAGGCGTTCTTCCAGTTGCGTGAGCGAGCGCAATACCAGTGGCCGGACATCGTCGAAATACACGCGCGTGTAATTGCCTTCGGATTCGAACAGGCGAACGCTGTCCAGCGCCACGAACCAGCAGCGCTCGCCATCGCGGACGAACAGCTTGCGTGGCGCGGCCGGCGTGCCCGCCACCGGCAGGCCGAGCCGCAGCGCGGCGCGTTGCAGGGCGGCCGCCAGCCGGGTCGCCTGGATCGGCTTTTGCAGGTAGTCGAGCGCATTCACCTCGAACGCCTGCAAGGCGTACTGGTCGAATGCGGTCGTGAAGATCACTTCAGGCGTCGTGTCGAGCGCCTGCAGCAGGTCGAACCCGCTGGCGCCGGGCATCTGCACGTCGAGCAGCAGGAGGTCCGGCTGCAAGGCCGCCACCTGCGCGATGGCTTGTTCGGCATGCGCCGCCTCGCCCACGATCTCGATGCCGGGGTGGGCGGCCAGCAGGCGCCGCAACTCGGCACGGGCCAGGCGTTCGTCATCGACGATCAGGGCGCGCATCGGCACCTGCGCCGCGCTGCCGTTGCCAGGCGCCGCTACCTGGCTCATGCGGCCACCGGCAACTGCAGCGTGGCGCGCACCCAGCCGTCGCATTCCGCCAGGTCAAGGCTGGCGCCGCCGCCCACCGCCAGCGCGAGGCGCTTGCGGGCATTCGCCAGGCCCACCTGCGTGGAATCGCCAGGGAGACGGAGCGCGCCGGCGTTGGCGATCTCGATCAGCGTGCCGCCAACGCCGCGCCAGGCGCGAATGCGGATGTCGCTGCCGGTCGTGCTCAGTTCGACGCCGTACTTCACGGCATTTTCCACCAGGGTCTGCAGCGACATGGGCGGCACCATCACGTGTTCCAGTCCGGGCTCGATGTCCACCCGCACGCGCAAGCGCTCCTCGAAACGGATCTTCTCGATCGCCAGGTAGGCTTCCACCGCCTCCAGCTCGGCCGCCAGCGGCACCGTCTCCACGTGGCCCGATTGCAGCGCATAGCGCATCAGGCCGGCCAGCCGGTCGATCATCCGCGCCGCGCTCTCCGGGTCCTCGTAGATCAGCGCGCGCACGCTGTTCAGGCTGTTGAAGAAGAAGTGCGGGTTGACCTGCGCCTGCAGCGCGCGCAGCTCGATGTCCTTGGCGTGCAGTTCGAGCCGGAGCGCCTCGGCTTCGGCATGCCGGGCCCGGCGGATCGACAGCGCGGCGAGATACAGCACGGTCCACACCGCGTGGACACCGGACCAGAACAAGACTGCGTACGGCAGCCACGCATAGCCGCGCACCTCGCCGAACGGCTTGAAGACACGATAAGCCAGGTAGACCAGGAAGGTGTTCACGCAGCCCAGCACCAACACCGCAACGGCCATCCGCCCCATCCTGCGCCAGGCCGGGCGCCCCTTCAGCAGCCGGCGCCAGCCGTCGGACAGCAGCAGGCCCGCCGCGACACCGGTAACGGAGACCGCGATGACGGCGGGACTGCCGGCGCGATTCATCGCCTGCGCGAGGTCGAACAGGGCCAGCACGCTCCAGCCGCCCAGCTGCAGTGGCCAGTACCAGTTCAGGCGCGCCAGCCGCGGCGGAAGGGTGGTCATTGCGCTGTCACTTTCACTTCAGGAAATGGTCGATGCGATCATACAGCCAGGCCGGGTCGTCGTACATGATGAAGTGGCGCGCCGTCTCCGCCATTTCGATGCGCACGCCCGGCAGCTTGCCGTACTGGCTCGTGTACACCGCCTCGATCGCGGGGCGCGGCGCAAAGTCCTTGTAGGCGGCCCACGCGCCCAGCACCAGCGTCGGCGCCCTGATCTTCGCCACGTCGTCGCGCAGGTCCGTTTCGATCAGCTCTGCCATCGTGCCTGCCACCGTGTTGCGGTCCGAACCCCGGCCCATTTGCATGATGCGGTCCACGTCCTCCGAGCGCGTTACCATCATGGCCACGTTGCGGCGCTGGGCTTGGGCGTAGCTCGCGTCGTCGGCGGCGAGCATCTCCTGGCGGACGCCTGCCGCCATCTGCCGGAGCTGCTCGGGCGTGGCCTGGGGCGCCTGCATCGCACCGAGCGCCGGGAGCGAATCGACGATCACCAGGCGCTCTACCTGGTCGGGATGGTCGATCGCGAAGCGCAGCGCCACGAAACCGCCCAGGCTGTGGCCGATGATGACGGGCTTGCCCAGCTTGTTCGCGGCGATATAGTCGGACAATTGCTGTTCCACCTGCGGCAGCAGCGGGCCCTCGATCGCAGGTTGACCGGCAAAGCCGGCCAGGGTCAGCACATGGCACTGGCGCGGTCCGCACAGGTGCTGCGTGGTGCCTTGCCATACTTCGCTGGACGAAGCGAGGCCTGGAATCAGGATCACGGCGGGGCCGCTACCGGTGACCTCGGCCTTGAAGGCGGGAGCAGCGCAGGCGGGCATGGCGGCAAACAGGGCGGCTGCTGCGGCGGCGATGAGTCGATGACGTTTCATGGTGTTCCTCCTTGAAACGCATCCTCGCACCCTTGCCGTGCACTGCCAGCCGCTGTATGACGAGCGGCGCAAAACAAGGACGAACGGCGAACGCCGAACGGCGGGATGAGCGACGATTCAGCCGCCCCCTTCCTCGCGCAGCCGGCGCCACAGCGTGGTGCGGCTGATGCCGAGGTAGGCCGCGGCGGCATCGCGCCGGCCATCGAAACGGCGCAGCACGTCGGTGACGCGTTCCGCGGCGGGCGGCGCGGCGACGCCCGCGCCGGCCGCCAGCTCGGGCCCCACGGCGAGCACGAACGCGGGCGTCAGCGCCTGCAGCGGTTCGGCGGCCAGGAACAGCGCGAGCCGTTCGCACAGGTTGCGCAGCTCGCGCACATTGCCGGGCCAGGCATGTCCGGCCAGCAGCGGCGCGCAGGCCTGCAGCTCGGCCTGCAGGTTGGGCTGGGCGCGCGCACCCAGCGAGGCCAGCGCATTGCGCAGCAGCCATTCGGCCAGCGGCACGATGTCGGCGGTGCGCTCGCGCAGCGGCGGCAATGCCAGCCGCAGCACCGCGAGCCGGTAGAACAGGTCGGCACGGAAGCGTCCGTCGCGCACCCGCTGCGCCAGGTCGCAGTGCGTGGCACTGATGATCCGTACGTCCACGGGTACCGGCCGCGTGCCGCCCACCCGCACCACCTCCCGCTCTTCCAGCACTCGCAGCAACCGCGTTTGCAGCGCCAGCGGCATCTCGCCGATCTCGTCGAGGAACAGCGTGCCGCCGTTGGCCGCCTCGAACAGGCCGGCGCGGCCGCCGCGCCGCGCGCCGGTAAACGCGCCTTCCTCGTGGCCGAACAGTTCCGCTTCCAGCAGCGATTCGGCAATGGCGCCGCAATTCACCGCCAGGAACGGGCGGCGCGCCTCGTCGACCCTGCCGTGCGGCGCGGCGCGGTGGATCGCCTGCGCCGCCAGTTCCTTGCCGCTGCCGGTCTCGCCCTGGATCAGCACCGTGGCGGCCGAACGCGCATACAGCACCACCATCTGCCGCACCTGTTCCATTGCCGGCGATTCGCCGCGCAGGTCGGCCAGGCCGTGCCGGGCGCGCGGCGGGTCCTGCACGGCGCCACCGCGGCCGCGGCGCCGGCCCATCCATCCCGTTTCCAGCTGCGCCAGCCGGGCCATTTCCAGCGCATCGTCGAAGGCTTGCCGGATCGAGGCCGCCGAGTAGAGGAACACGCCGGTCATGCCGGCGTCCTCGGCCAGGTCGGTGATCAGGCCGGCGCCGACGATGGCGCGGATCCCGGCCGCCTTCAGTTCATGCACCTGGGCCAGCGCATCTTCCCGCGTGACATAGGTGCGCTGCACCACGTCGAAGCCGAACGTGGCCGCGAACTCGGCCAGTTCCGGCATTGGCTGCTGGTAGGTGACCACGGCGATCCGCTCCGATACCCGGCGCGCCCGCGCCAGCGCGCGCATCATGTCCGTGCCGCTGGCCTTGGCCACCACCAGCGGGACCGGCAGGCGTCCCTTCAGGTAAGCCGCGTTCGACCCGGCGGAGATGACGGCATCGCAACGCTCCGTGGCCAGCCGCTCGCGGATATGGCGCACCGCCTCGTCGAAGCCGAGGTGGATCGGTTCGATGGTGGCCAGCGCATCGTACTCGGGCGTGATGTCGCGGAACAGGTCGGACAGGCGCGACATGGACACCGTCCAGATGACGGGTTTGTCCGGGTCGCCGTGGAGGAGATCGGTCATGTTTCAATTATAGTTCAACGGCGTTTCATCTGTTTCAGCTGAAACGCCGCAGAGAGTGCTGCACTACTTGCAAGCCATTGATTTCACGCACTTCCCACCCTTCCAATGATGCTGGCATGCTCCTTGCGGAACTGCTGCCATCCATCGTCATTCCGAAAGGCCATCATGAGTATCCGTTCCGCCGGAGCCGCGTTCCGCCAGGCCGTCCGCGAAGAGTCGCCGCTGCAAGTCGTGGGCGCCATCAATGCCAACCATGCGCTGCTGGCGCAACGCGCCGGGTTCCGCGCCGTTTACCTGTCCGGCGGCGGTGTCGCGGCCGGTTCGCTGGGCTTGCCCGACCTGGGCATCTCGAACCTGGACGACGTGCTCACCGACGTGCGCCGCATTACCGACGTGTGCGACCTGCCGCTGCTGGTCGACATCGATACCGGGTTCGGCGCTTCGGCCTTCAACGTGGCCCGCACCGTGAAGTCGATGATCAAGTTCGGTGCCGCCGCCGTCCATATCGAGGACCAGGTGGGCGCCAAGCGCTGCGGCCACCGGCCCGGCAAGGAAATCGTCAGCCAGGGTGAGATGGTCGACCGCGTCAAGGCTGCCGTGGATGCCCGCACCGACCAGGACTTCGTCATCATGGCGCGCACCGATGCGCTGGCCGTGGAAGGCTTCGATGCCGCCATCGAGCGCGCCGTGGCCTGCGTCGAGGCGGGCGCCGACATGATCTTCGCCGAGGCATTGACGGAACTGTCGATGTACAAGCGCTTCGCCGAGGCGGTGAAGGTGCCGGTGCTGGCCAACATTACCGAATACGGTTCCACGCCGCTGTTCACGCTGGAAGAGCTGCGTTCGGTCGACGTGGACATCGTGCTGTATCCGCTGTCGGCGTTCCGCGCCATGAACCGCGCGGCCGAGAACGTGTACGGCGCGATCCGGCGCGACGGCACGCAGCAGAACGTGCTCGGCACGATGCAGACCCGCGAGGAACTTTACGAGAGCATCGGCTACCATGTCTTCGAACAGAAGCTCGATGCATTGTTCGCGGCACAGAAAAAATAAAGGAGACAGGCATGACCGAGACCACGTTCAAACCGAAGAAATCCGTTGCGCTGTCCGGCGTCACCGCCGGCAATACGGCGCTGTGCTCCGTCGGCAAGACCGGCAACGACCTGCATTACCGCGGCTACGATATCCTGGACGTCGCCGATACCTGCGAATTCGAGGAGATCGCCTACCTGCTGGTGCACGGCAAGCTGCCGACCGCCGGTGAACTGAAGGGCTACAAGGCCAAGCTGAAATCGCTGCGCGGCCTGCCGCAGGCCGTGAAGCTGGCGCTGGAAGCGCTGCCGGCCGGCGCGCACCCGATGGACGTGATGCGCACCGGCGCTTCCGTGCTGGGCTGCGTGCTGCCGGAAAAGGATGACCACAACCTGGCCGGCGCGCGCGACATCGCCGACCGCCTGATGGCGTCGTTCGGTTCGATCCTGCTGTACTGGTACCACTACAGCCATGCCGGCCGCCGCATCGACGTGGAGACCGACGACGATTCGATTGGCGGCCACTTCCTGCACCTGCTGCACGGCGCGCCGCCGCCGGAAAGCTGGGTGAAGGCGATGCACACGTCGCTGATCCTGTATGCCGAGCACGAGTTCAATGCCTCCACCTTCACGGCGCGCGTGGTCGCCGGCACCGGGTCCGACATCTACTCGGCCATCACCGGCGCGATCGGCGCGCTGCGCGGCCCCAAGCATGGCGGTGCCAACGAGGTGGCGCTGGATATCCAGAAGCGCTACGAGAATGCCGACGAAGCGGAAAGCGACATCCGCGCGCGCGTGGCCAACAAGGAAGTGGTGATCGGCTTCGGCCACCCGGTCTACACGGTATCGGACCCGCGCAACAAGGTGATCAAGGAAGTGGCGCGCCAGCTGTCGAAGGAAGCGGGTTCGATGAAGATGTTCGACATCGCCGAACGCCTCGAATCGGTGATGTGGGAAGTGAAGAACATGTTCCCGAACCTGGACTGGTTCTCGGCCGTGTCGTACCACATGATGGGCGTGCCCACCGCGATGTTCACGCCGCTGTTCGTGATCTCCCGGACCTCGGGCTGGGCGGCGCACATCATCGAGCAGCGCATCGACAACAAGATCATCCGCCCGAGCGCCAACTACGTGGGCCCGGAAGACCTGCGCTTCGTGCCGATCGCCGAGCGCAAGTAAGCCGGCAAACAAGTCGGCAAATGAGTCGGCAAACAAGTCGGCAAACAAGTCGGCAAACAAGTCGGCAAACAAGTCGGCAAACAAGCAGCAAGCAAGAACGAACGTGAAGGAAGCAAATTGAACACGCCCATGAACACCGCGTACCGGAAGAACCTGCCCGGTACCACGCTGGATTACTTCGACGCGCGCGCCGCCGTCGAAGCGATCGAAGCGGGTGCCTACGACAGATTGCCGTATACCTCCCGCGTGCTGGCGGAAAACCTGTGCCGCCGCTGCGACGCCACCCAGCTCACGGCATCGCTGCAGCAGCTGGTCTACCGCAAGCGCGACCTGGACTTCCCGTGGTTCCCGGCCCGCGTCGTGTGCCACGATATCCTGGGCCAGACCGCGCTGGTCGACCTGGCCGGCCTGCGCGATGCGATCGCCGAACAGGGCGGCGACCCGGCGCTCGTCAACCCCGTGGTGCCCACGCAGCTGGTGGTCGACCACTCGCTGGCGGTCGAATGCGGCGGCTTCGATCCCGATGCGTTCGCGAAGAACCGCGCCATCGAGGATCGCCGCAACGAAGACCGCTTCCACTTCATCGAATGGACCAGGCGGGCATTCCATAACGTCGACGTGATCCCGCCGGGGAACGGCATCCTGCACCAGATCAACCTGGAGCGCATGTCGCCGGTGATCCAGGTGAGCGGCGGCGTCGCCTATCCGGACACGCTGGTGGGCACCGATTCGCACACGCCGATGGTCGATGCGCTGGGCGTCATCGCGGTCGGCGTCGGCGGGCTGGAAGCGGAAACCGTGATGCTGGGCCGCGCCTCGTGGATGCGGCTGCCGGACATCGTCGGCGTCGAGCTGACGGGACGGCCGCAGGCGGGCATCACGGCCACCGACATCGTGCTGGCGCTGACCGAATTCCTGCGCAAGGAAAAGGTGGTGTCGGCCTACCTGGAGTTCCACGGCGCGGGCGCCGCCGCGCTGACGCTGGGCGACCGCGCCACCATCTCCAACATGGCGCCGGAATTCGGCGCCACCGCGGCCATGTTCGCCATCGACGAGCAGACCATCCAGTACCTCCGGCTGACCGGCCGCGAGGACGAGCAGGTGGCGCTGGTGGAGCTGTATGCGAAACAGGCCGGCCTGTGGGCGGCCAGCCTGGCCAGCGCCGAGTACGAACGCGTGCTGCGCTTCGACCTGTCGACGGTGGTGCGCAATATCGCCGGCCCGTCGAATCCGCACAAGCGCGTTCCCACGTCGGAACTGGCCGCACGCGGCATCGCGGGTATCGTCGAGAACGAGCCGGGCCGCATGCCGGACGGCGCCGTCATCATCGCGGCGATCACCAGCTGCACCAACACGAACAATCCGCGCAACATGATCGCCGCCGGCCTGCTGGCCCGCAATGCCAACCGGTTCGGCCTGTTGCGCAAGCCCTGGGTGAAAAGCTCGCTGGCGCCGGGTTCGAAGGCCGTCACCCTGTACCTGGAGGAAGCCGGCCTGCTGCCCGAGCTGGAACAGCTGGGCTTCGGCGTCGTCGCCTATGCCTGCACCTCGTGCAATGGCATGTCCGGCGCGCTCGATCCGGCAATCCAGCAGGAGATCGTCGAGCGGAACCTGTATGCGACGGCGGTCCTGTCCGGCAACCGCAATTTCGACGGGCGCATCCACCCGTATGCGCAGCAGGCCTTCCTGGCCTCGCCGCCGCTGGTGGTGGCGTATGCGATCGCCGGCACGATCCGCTTCGACATCGAGAAGGATGTGCTGGGCCACGATGCGCAGGGCAATCCGGTCCGGTTGCAGGACCTGTGGCCGGACGACGCGGAGATCGATGCGATCGTGGCGGCCAGCGTGAAGCCGGAACACTTCCGCAAGGTGTATATCCCGATGTTCGCGCGCCAGGAAGAGGCGGGCGGCAGCGTCAGCCCGCTGTATGACTGGCGGCCGCAGAGTACCTACATCCGCCGCCCGCCGTACTGGGAAGGCGCGCTGGCCGGCGAACGCACGCTGGCGGGCATGCGGCCGCTGGCGGTCCTGGGCGACAACATCACCACCGACCACCTGTCGCCGTCGAATGCGATCATGCTCGACAGCGCGGCCGGCGAGTACCTGGCGAGGATGGGCTTGCCGGAAGAAGACTTCAATTCCTACGCCACGCACCGGGGCGACCACCTGACCGCGCAGCGGGCGACGTTCGCCAACCCCACGCTGAAGAACGAGATGGTGGTGGTGGACGGGCAGGTCAGGGCGGGCTCGCTGGCACGGGTGGAGCCGGAAGGCACGATCACGCGCATGTGGGAAGCGATCGAAACCTACATGGCGCGCCGGCAGCCGCTGATCGTGATCGCCGGCGCCGACTATGGCCAGGGCTCGTCGCGCGACTGGGCCGCGAAAGGCGTACGGCTGGCGGGCGTGGAAGCCATCGTGGCCGAAGGTTTCGAGCGCATCCACCGCACCAACCTGGTCGGCATGGGCGTGCTGCCGCTGGAATTCATCGGTGGCGTCAACCGGCTCACGCTGGGGATCGACGGCACCGAGACGTTCGACGTGGTGGGCGAACGCCAGCCGCGCGCCATGCTGACGCTGGTGATCCATCGGAGCAATGGCGAAAACGTCACGGTTCCGGTGCAATGCCGGCTCGACACGGCCGAGGAGGTGGCGATCTACGAGGCGGGCGGCGTGCTGCAGCGCTTTGCGCAGGACTTCCTGGCATCCACCGGCCGGGTTGCCGCCAGCGAGGCCGCATGATGGCGCATCCTCCCCAAGTGAAAATCCGCGCCACCTACATGCGTGGCGGTACCAGCAAAGGCGTATTCTTCCTTCTCGACGACCTGCCCGAGGCGGCCAGGGTGCCGGGACCGGCGCGCGATGCGCTGCTGCTGCGGGTGATCGGCAGCCCCGATCCCTACGGCAAGCAGATCGATGGCATGGGCGGCGCCACGTCGAGCACCAGCAAGGCGGTGATCCTGTCGAAAAGCACGCGGCCCGGCCACGATGTCGATTACCTGTTCGGCCAGGTCTCGATCGACAGGCCGTTCGTCGACTGGAGCGGCAACTGCGGCAACCTGTCGGCCGCGGTGGGCCCGTTCGCGATCGCCAACGGCATGGTCGAGCCGGGTCGCGTGCCGCACAACGGCCTGGCCGTGGTGCGCATCTGGCAAGCCAACATCGGCAAGACCATCATCGCCCACGTGCCGGTGTCGGACAGCGCGGTCCAGGAAACCGGCGACTTCGAGCTCGACGGTGTCACCTTCCCGGCAGCCGAGGTGCAGCTTGAATTCATGGACCCGGCGGCCGACGAGGAGGGCGCCGGCGGTGCGATGTTCCCGACCGGCAGCGTGGTGGACGAGCTCGACGTCCCTGGCGTGGGCACGCTGCGCGTGACGATGATCAATGCCGGCATTCCAACCATCTTCGTCGATGCCGCCAGCATCGGCTACACGGGCAGCGAGCTGCAGGACGCCATCAACGGCGACACTAGGGCGCTGGCGATGTTCGAGACGATCCGTGCCCACGGTGCCGTGCGCATGGGCCTGATCGGCCATGTCGACGAGGCGGCGCGGCGCCAGCACACGCCCAAGGTGGCGTTCGTGGCGCCACCCGCCACGTACACTGCCTCCTCCGGCAAGCCGGTGCATGCCGAAGAGATCGACCTGCTGGTGCGCGCCCTGTCGATGGGCAAGCTGCATCACGCCATGATGGGCACCGCCGCCGTGGCGATCGGCACCGCCGCGGCGATCCCCGGCACGCTGGTCAACCTTGCCGCCGGCGGCGGCGTGCGCACCGCGGTGCGGTTCGGCCATCCGTCCGGCACGCTGCGCGTGGGCGCCGAAGCGCTGGAAGTGGACGGGCAATGGCAGGTCAGCAAGGCGGTCATGAGCCGCAGTGCCCGCGTGTTGATGGAAGGTTACGTGCGCGTTCCACCGCAGCAATAGGGTGAAAGCCGGCGCGCGGGTGGTTTTAAAACCATTCCTGTAACCATCTGTTGTATCGAAGCCCGGCGCCGCCGGGCTTCGTGCATTGTGCATGGCTATTGCAGGACGGCTGGTTTATGATTTGCCGTTGAGTTGCCTCGATGCAGCTATTATTGCGTGTAATAATGCCATGAACGATGCCCTCACCATTGTCGCTCCGATAGCCGACCCCATCGCCGATGCCTTGCAGCTGATCGGCATGCCTGCCTGCGCATGCGATGGCGACGGCGCCGTGGTGGCATCGAACACGGAATTCGATGTGCTGCTGGCGCATGATCCGCGCGGGCTGCCAATGGCGGACCTGTTCGCGCGGCATGTGCGCGCGGAGAGTGGCGCGGCGCTGGCAGCGGCGCTGGCCGGTGGCGACACCGCGGCGTGGGACAGCTGCCTGGCCGCCGCCGGCGGCCGGTACGTGGCCGTGCAAGTCACCGTCAAGCCTTTCCCTGCCGCGTCGGCGCGGCGCGGTGGCACGATCCTGTTCCATGACATCGGCGCGGTCCAGCGCGACCAGCGCGCATTGCGCAAGGCCCTGCTGGAACAGCGCGCGATCCTCGAGAACGCCGCCGTCGGCATCATCTTCAGCAAGCTCGATCACGTCCACGAATGCAATATGCGCGCGGCCGAGATGTTCGGCTATGCGCGCCACGACATGGAAGGCCTGGCGAGCCGCCAGCTGTACCCGGACATGGAGCACTTCGACCGCTTGCGCCGGCAGTGGATGCCGGTGCTGCACCAGGGGCGCTCGGTCACGCTGGAAACGCCGATGAAGCGGGGCGACGGCGCGCTGTTCTGGTGCCGCGCCCACGGCCGCGCGGTCGATCCGTCCGACGAGCAGGCCGGCATGGTGTGGATCGTCGAGGACATCAGCGAGCAGCGCGCCGCCAGCGAAGCCACCCGCAAGATCCTGCTGGAGCAGAAGGCGATCCTCGACAACGCATCGGTCGGCATCCTGTTTACGAAGAACCAGCGCATGTTGAGCTGCAACCCGCGCATTGCCGCCATGTTCGGCTATGCGCCGGACGAGATGATCGGCATGCATTCGGGCGACGTTTTTCCTTCGGAACAGGTGTACCGCGAGTTCGGTGGCGAGGCTGGCCCGGTGCTGGCCAGTGGCCTGCCGTTCGAGAAGAAGGAGTTCCAGTTCCAGCGCAAGGATGGCTCGCTGTTCTGGTGCCGCGTGCGCGCCAAGGCCGTGGACGAGGAACACAACGATGGCGGCACGATCTGGATCCTGGAGGACGTGACGCAGTCGCGGCAGAACCAGATGGAAACCGAGGCGCTGATGAACAACGCCTCGATCAGCATCCTCTTCACGCGCCAGCGCACCATCACCCGCCACAACCGCGGTTTTTCAGAGATGTTCCGCTATGGCGCCGACGAGGCGATCGGGATGGCCTGCGATGCGCTGTATCCGTCGCTGGCCGCCTATGAGGCGCTCAGTGCGCAGGCCGGCCCGCTGCTGGCGGCAGCCCGGCCGTTCCAGACCGAGATCGAGTTGCGGCGCAAGGACGGCACCACGTTCTGGGCCCAGCTGATCGCCTATGTGGTGAACGCCGAGTCGCCGGCGCAGGGCACCATCTGGATCGCCGAGGACCGCACCGAACACAAGGCCGCCGAGGAATCGCTGCGCCAGGCGGCGGACTCGGTGCGCCGCGCGCGCGACGACCTGGAAATCCGCGTGCTGGAGCGTACCGCCGAGCTGGCGGGCGCCAACGCGATGCTGCAGGGCGAGATCGTCGAGCGCCGCCAGGCCGAAGCGCGGGTCCACCACATGGCTTACCATGACAGCCTGACCGGCTTGCCGAACCGGGCGCTGCTGACCGACCGCATCGAGCGGGCCGTGCTCAATGCCCAGCGCACCGAACGGCTGCTGGCGGTGATGTTCCTCGACCTGGACCGCTTCAAGACGATCAACGATTCGCTGGGCCACGTGACCGGCGATGCGCTGCTCAAGGAAGTGGCGGGGCGCCTGTGCCGGGCGGTGCGGGCCAGCGACACGGTGGCGCGGCTGGGCGGCGACGAATTCGTGGTGCTGGCGCCGCACATCCGCGACAGCGAGGAAGCGGCCAACGTGGCCGAGAAGATCATCGACGCGCTGGCGCTGCCATTCCCGATCGACGGGCACACGCTTCATGTCACGCCGTCGATCGGCATCTGCGTCTGCCCGGACGACGGGCAGGACGTGGAAACGCTGATGCGCCATGCCGATGCGGCGATGTACCACGCCAAGGCGGCCGGCCGCAACACGTACCAGTTCTTCACGCAGAAGATGAATGCCTCCGCCGCGCATTTCGAGCTGGAGAGCAGCCTGCGCGTGGCGCTGGCGCAGAGCCAGTTCGAGCTGCACTTCCAGCCGATCATCGACACCGGCACGCGGCGCCTGCATTCGCTCGAAGTGCTGCTGCGCTGGCAGCGGCCGGGCACCGGCCTGGTGGGGCCGGACAAGTTCATCCCGATCCTGGAAGAGAACGGCCTGATCGTCCCCGTCGGCGAATGGGTGATCCGCCGCGCCTGCGAGCAAAGCATGGAGTGGAAGCGGCAGGGCCTGCAGCCGGTGCCGCTGGCCGTGAACCTGTCGCCACGCCAGTTCATGCACCGCGGGCTGGTGCCGGCGATCCGGCGCATCCTCGACGACACCGGCATCGACCCGGCATTGCTGGAATTCGAGATCACCGAAACCGCGCTGATGCAGCACGGCGAGCAGACGCTGGATATTCTCGGCCAGATCAACGCGATGGGCATCCGCCTGTCGATCGATGATTTCGGCACGGGCTACTCGAGCCTGGCCTACCTGAAGCGCTTCCCCGTCAAGAAGATCAAGATCGACCGGGCCTTCATCAAGGACCTGGAAAAGAGCGCGGAAGACCGGGCCATCGTGGCCGCGATCGTCGCGCTGTCGGACAGCCTGCAGCTGTCGGTGGTGGCCGAAGGCGTCGAGACGGAAGGGCATTATTCCCTGCTGCAGGAGCAGGGCTGCCAGTTCGCCCAAGGTTACCTGTTCTCGCCGCCGGTGCCGCGCGCCAATGCCGCGAACATGCTGGAGCGGCTCGGGCCGGACGCCTGAGCCCGAACCTAAGCCAGCGTGGCGATCACCGGCGTGTGATCGGACGGCTGTTTCCACTTGCGCGGCGTGCGGTCGATCGTGCAGCCGGTACAGCGCGCCGCCAGCGGGGCGGACAGCAGGATATGGTCGATCCGCAAGCCTTGGTTCTTCTGGAAACGCAGCATCCGGTAATCCCACCAGCTGTACGTCTTTTCCGGTTGCGCGAAGAGGCGGTAGGAATCCACCAGGCCGACGTCGAGCAAGGCCTGGAAGGCGGCGCGTTCCCGCGGCGACACGTGCACTTCGCCTTCCCATACGGCCGGATCGTGCACGTCGCGGTCTTCCGGCGCCACGTTGTAGTCGCCCAGCACCGCCAGGTTCGGGTGGCGCGCCAGTTCATCGGCCAGCCAGTCGCGCATGGCCGCCATCCAGCCCAGCTTGTAGACATACTTGTCCGAATCCACCGCCTGGCCGTTCGGTACATAGGCACAGACGACGCGGATGCCATCGATCGTCGCCGCGAGGATGCGCTGCTGTTCGTCGGGGTACAGGGGATTGTTGCGGACGATATCGGTCATCGGCAGGCGCGACAGGATCGCCACGCCGTTATACGTCTTTTGTCCCGAAAACTGCACCTGGTAGCCGGCCGCTTCGATGGCCGCCACTGGAAATTTATCGTCCGTAAGTTTCGTTTCCTGAATGCAGAGGATGTCGACGGGATTGGTTTCCAGCCACTGCAAAAGGTGTGGCAGGCGGACATTCAGGGAATTGACGTTCCAGGTGACCAGTTGCATAGTATTCCTCGTGGGTGTTTCATTTCGGGCCGCATATTACCGCAATGAGTACTCCACGAGTTGCAAAAACCTAATACAATGTACGGAAGTTCAATTGCGCTGCGTCAGCAATTGGAAATAATAAGACTACTCTCAGACGCAACTTCGTTGCAAAATGCGACCATTTTGAAAATTTATTGCATTTTTTGCCTCACAGTTATCAAAATAGTACTAAAATTCGTTCGCGTCGCCTGAAAAGGGCAATATACTGAGTCTGTTCACCATGAACTGCTTGCGCCCCGGCTACCGGACCATCGTCAGCGGCAACACAAAATTGCTTCATCTCTAGTGTTGTCGTGCGTCAATAGATGGTACTATTGAGAACTATTTGGTTTAACGTGCAAAGCATTTGTAAAGGAAGAAAATGCGATCTGCATTCGAAGCATGGGCTCAGAAGGACGGTCACATCGTCCGTCGCCGCGAAGACAAGCCAGAAGAATATCTGGTGTATGAAACGCAGCGCCGCTGGCTGATCTGGCAGGCAGCGCTGGAACACGGCAAGACCCCTGGCGGCCGCAAGACCGCGAAGGACGCCGTGGACAAGGGTAGTGCCCGTAGCGCAACCGCGACCGCCACCGCAACACGTCCGCAAGTGATTGCTTCGGACGAGGCCGCCGTGCGCAACCAGGTGCTGAACGAAGTGCTGGATGCTTTCTCGGCACTGAAGAGCAGGGACAACACGGCGATGGATGACATCATGCATGTCATCCAGGGCTTGAAGCAGAAGCAGCAGGCCGCCAAGAACGGCGACTGACCGCTCGATGCCAACCCGGCAGACGATTACGGCCGGCATGGCGCTTGCGCGCCATGCCGGATCGGTCCCGGCCGGGCTGCTCGGATTGTCGGGAGCCACGCTGGCGATCTTGCTGGCGGGTTGCGCCACGCTGACCGAATCGACCGAGCAGTATGTGATGGTACAAACCGTGCTCGACCACCAACAGGTGGCCGGGATCGGTTGCGTCCTCACCAACGATGCCGGTCGCTGGTTCGTCACGTCGCCCGGCCGTGTGCGCATCCGCAAAAGCACCAGGCCCCTGGAAGTCGACTGCCGGCTCAATGACGTGTATGCGGTCGACCAGATCGGTCCGAAGCAGAACAGTTCACGCTGGGGCAATATCCTGCTCACGGCGGGCACCGGCCAGTTCGTCGATCGCCAGACCGGTGCCGGGTTCGATTATCCGGCCACCCTGACCGTCTTGCTGAAACGGGTTGCGCCGCCCCCGGCGCCTGCCCCGGCCGCGCCTGCCCCGGCTCCAGCTCCGCCACCCCCGCCTCCGCCAATCCCGCAACCGCCGGGCGGCTCCGCCATTTACTGAGGATCGAGGGCCCCGTCTGTGCTCGCCATGCACGAGCCTGGACAAGGCCGCGCGCCGCGCGCCGCGTGGCGCGGGCTCATTCCGCAGTAAGTCCTTGAGCAAGTTCTGTATCCGGATGCGATCCCTCTCTGATGCGCACCGGGACGAATCGCCACGCACTGCGCCAATGAAAAACGCCGCCCTGCGCAAGCGGGGCGGCGTTTTTCGCGGGGCGCTACTCCCTGGCTGGCGCCGGGTGCAGGTCCTGTCGTTATGCCCTGTCGTTATGCCCTGTCCTTATGCCCAGTCGTCATACCCGGTTGATCAGGAAATTCGTCAGCAGCGGCACCGGCCGGCCGGTAGCACCCTTGGCGGCGCCCGATTTCCAGGCGGTGCCGGCGATGTCCACGTGGGCCCATGGATACTTGCGGGTGAAGTTTTCCAGGAACGCGGCGGCTGTGCACGAGGCGCCGCCCGGCGTGCCGATATTGGCCAGGTCGGCGAAGTTCGATTTCAGCTGGTCGTTGTACTGTTCGCCGATCGGCAGGCGCCACACGGTATCGCCGGTGGCGCGGCCGGCGGCGGCGATTTCCTCGGCCAGCGCGTTGTGCTGGTCGTCGTCGCGCGTGAACAGGCCGCTGTGGTGGTGGCCCAGCGCCACGATGCAGGCACCGGTCAGCGTGGCCACGTCGATCACGGCGGCCGGGTTGAAGCGCTCGGCGTAGGTCAGCGCGTCGCACAGGATCAGGCGGCCTTCGGCGTCCGTGTTCAGCACCTCGATGGTCAGGCCGTTCATCGACGTGACGATGTCGCCCGGCTTGGTGGCGCGGCCCGACGGCATGTTCTCGCAGGCCGGCACGATGCCGATCACGTTCAGCTTCAGGCCCATTTCGCCGATCGCGCGGAAGGTGCCCAGTACCGACGCGGCGCCGCCCATGTCGTATTTCATCTCATCCATGCCGGGGCCCGGCTTGATCGAAATGCCGCCCGTATCGAACGTGATGCCCTTGCCGACCAGCACCACCGGCGCATCCTTCGGCTTGCCGCCCATGTGCTTCATGACGATGAACTTCGGCGGCTGCTCGCTGCCGTTGGTCACCGACAGGAAGCTGCCCATCTTCAGTGCCTCGAGCTGCTTGCGCTCCAGTACTTCGACGTTGAACTTGTATTCCTTGCCCAGGCTCTTGGCGGTCTCGGCGAGGTAGGTCGGCGTGCACACGTTGGCCGACAGGTTGGCCAGGTCCTTGGTGAGCTGCATGCCGTTGGCCACGGCGATCGCCTGCGCCAGCGCCAGCTTGGTGGCGGCGCTGTTCGGCACGGCCAGCGCCAGCTTCTTCACGCCCGCCGGCGCCGGATCCTTCTTGGATTTCTGCGCGTCGGTGCGATAGATGCTGTCGCGCGCGGCCACCACCACGGTGCGGATCGCCCAGTTCACGTCGCGGTCCTTCAGTTCGGCCAGCGGCAGTGCGATAATGGCGTCCGCCGCGCCCAGCGTGGCAAACGCCTTCAGGGTGGCCTGCACGCCGCCCGTGAAGGCTTTCTCGGTCACGCCGTCGGCATTGCCCAGTCCCACCAGCAGCACGCGCTCGGCCGCCACGCCATCCACGCCGCGCAGCAGGAGGGTGGTGCCGGGCTTGCCGGTGATGTCGCCGGACTTCAGCGCCGCCGTGATCTGGCCGGCGCCATCGAGCGCCTGGGCCGCCTGTGACAGCTTCCTGTTTTCGAATACGCCCACTGCGACACAGCCGGTCTTGGCCGACGCGATGGTGTTCTTGGTGTCGAATGCTTTTATGCTAAAGTCCATTTTTGTTCTCCGTTGGTGCGCGTTTGTTCGTCTGTCCGTTTGTTCGTCAGTCCGTCTATTCGGCTATTCGCCATTCGGCTATTCGTCTCGTGGACAAACACCAAAGCGCGGTAGCTTAACCCAGTTACGCGAATCGGCCGAATCGGCCGGCAAGGACGCCGGCTTCATGCGCCGCCCGCATGACTCACTTATCGAATTATAAGCTTCGAATGATTTTTCAACGCGCCCTCCGGCGTGAGCTGCTCGGCTCCGCCGGGGCTACCTTCACGGTGCTGTTCACCATCATCCTCACGTGGACCCTGATCAGGATCCTTGGCCAGGCCGCCGGCGGCAAGGTCGCATCGGGCGATGTCATCGCGCTGATCGCCTTCACGTCGCTGAATTACCTGCCCCTGATCCTTGCGCTGACCAGCTTCATCGCCGTGCTGCTGGTAGTCACCCGCACCTACCGGGAATCCGAAATGGTGGTCTGGTTCGCTTCCGGCCAGAGCCTGACGGCGTGGATCCGGCCCGTGCTCACGTTCGGCTTTCCCATCATCGTGGTCACCGCGGTGCTGTCGTTCTACGCCGGGCCATGGGCCAAGCTGCAGTATGCCGAGTACGTCGAGCGCTTCACCAAGCGCGAAGACCTGCAGAAGGTGTCGCCCGGCCAGTTCAAGGAATCGGGTTCCAGGAACGCGATCTTCTTCGCCGAAGGCGCGTCGGGCCAGACCGCTTCGGTGCAGAACGTGTTCGTCAACCAGGTCGATGCGCGCGGCACTTCCGTCATCGTGGCAAAGGACGCCGTGGTCGAAACGGCCGATAACGGCCAGCGCTACCTGGTGATGAAGAACGGCCGCCGCTACCAGGGCCAGCCGGGCCAGGCCGATTTCCAGACGATGGAGTTCGACACCTACAGGATGCAGGTGGCGCAGCAGGCCACCCGGCTCGATCCGATCCAGGACGTGAAGGCGATCCCGACGGCAACCCTGGTCAAGATTCCCACCAACCAGGCGCGCTCCGAACTGCTGTGGCGCATTTCCGCGCCGATCACCTGCTTCGTGCTGCTGTTGCTGGCGATTCCACTCGGCTTCGTCAATCCCCGCGCCGGCAGTTCCACCAACCTGATCATCGCGATCCTCATTTTCTTCACGTACTACAACATGAACGAACTGTTCAGGAAAGGTGTCGAGCAGGGCCGGTTCAGCTTCACTCTGGGCTGGTGGCCGCTGCACCTGGTGGCGCTGCTGACGGTGCTGGCCCTGTTCCTGTGGCGCCTGAACGTGAACAGCCGCTGGCATCCGCGCGCACTGTTCGCGTCGCGCAAGCGCGGCCAGGGGGCGGCATGACGGTCCTGCAGCGCTACTTCACCGTTTCCATCACCAAGGCCGTGGGCCTGGTATTGCTGGCATTCCTGGGCCTGACGGCTTTCATGGACCTCACCAACGAGCTGTCCTCCGTGGGCCGCAACGGCTACCGCTTCCAGGATGCGCTCCTGTATGTGCTGGTGATGGTGCCGCAGCACGTCTACGAGGTGATGCCCGTCGCCGCGCTGATCGGCACCATCTACACGATGGCGCAGTTCGCGTCGTCGTCCGAGTTCACCATCATGCGCGCCGCCGGCATGTCGACGCGCATGGCGGGCTGGATGCTGTTCAAGACCGGCATCGCCTTCGTCGTCGTCACCTTCATCTTCGGCGAGCTGATCGCGCCGCGCACGGCGCTGATGGCCGAGCGCCTGCACCTGACCGGACGCGGCGCCACGGTCTCTTCCGATTTCCGTTCCGGCCTGTGGACCAAGGATATCGTCAAGAGCGGCGGCCTGTCCGGCACCGTGCAGGGCTCGCGCTTCTTCAACGTGCGCCAGGTGCGCCCGGACGGCACGCTGGTGGACGTCAAGCTCTACGAATTCGACAACAGCTACCGGCTGCGCACGCTCACGGTCGCCAAGAGCGGCACCTACCAGGGCGACAACGTGTGGCGCCTGCAGGAGGTGACGGAGAACCACTTCACCAATCCTGCGCTGCTGACGGGCGAGGCCACGCCGCAAAACAATTTCGCCCAGGAGACCAGCGCGATCGAGACCCGGCAGCACGCCACCAAGGATCTGGTGTCGGAAATCACGCCGAAGATCCTGTCGGTCGCCTCGTCCGACCCGGAACGCATGTCGGCCAACGAACTGGCCGTGTACACCCGCCACCTGCAGGAAAACCGGCAGGGCACCGAGCGCTTCAAGATCGCCTTCTGGAAGAAGCTGTTCGACCCCCTGGCCGTGTTCGTGCTGATGGCGCTGGCGCTGCCGTTCGCCTACCTGCACACGCGCAGCGGCGGCGTGAGCCTGAAGATCTTCATCGGCATCATGATCGGCGTGAGCTTCCTGCTGGTGAACACGCTGTTCGCGCACGTGGGCGCATTGTCCTCGCTCCCCGCCTATCTGGTGGCGGTGATGCCGAGCGTGATTTTCCTTGCCCTCGCCATGGGGGCACTCTACTGGGTGGAACGACATTGAAACAAGCATTGATCCTGTTTGCCCATGGCGCCCGCGCCGCCAGCTGGGCCGCGCCATTCGAGCGCCTGCGCGACCTGGTGGCCGCGCGCGAGCCCGGCGTCGATGTCTCGCTGGCCTTCCTGGAGCTGATGTCGCCGCGCCTGCCCGAGCGCGCCGCCGAACTGCTGGCGCAAGGCGTCACGGACCTCACCGTGGTGCCGGTGTTCCTGGGGCAGGGCGGCCACGTGCTGCGCGACCTGCCTGAGATGATCGACCAGCTGCGCGCCGATCATCCGCAACTGGCCATCCGCGTTGCCGAAGCGGCCGGGGAAAACGCCGCCGTACTGCAGGCGATCGCCGATTACTGCGTGGGATCGCTGCTTGAGCCTCGCTGAGATCGCGCCGTTCGCGATCGCCCAGCCGGTCGTCGTCAAGGGCGACATCGCCGCCAATGTCGCGCGCCACGTCGCGCTGGCGGAAGCGGCGGCCGGCGAAGGCGCGCGCCTGGTCTTGTTCCCCGAACTGTCGTTGACGGGCTACGAGCCGGCGCTGGCCGCCGCGCTTGCCGTGGCCGCCGACGATGTGCAACTGGCGCCGCTGCGGGAAGCCGCCATGCGGCTTGGCGTCGTGCTCGTCACGGGTGCTCCCTTGAGAACGGCCGGCCTGCCACGCATCGCCGCGCTGTCGTTCCTGCCCGATGGCACGGTGCAGGTCTACACGAAACAATACCTGCATCCGGGCGAGGAAGCCGCCTTCGCGGTAGGTGACGGCGGTTCCGCCCTGGCCATGCAGGGCGTGCGGATTGCACTGGCGGTGTGCGCCGAGATCGCGCATCCGGAACATGCGGCTGCCGCCGCGCGGGGCGGTGCGGGTCTCTACGCGGCCAGCGTCCTGATCTCGGAAAACGGTTACGCGCACGATGCGGCGCTGCTGCGCGGCCATGCGCGCGAACACCGGATGCCGGTGGCGATGGCAAATCACGGCGGCCCGACCGGTGGCTGGCAGATCGCCGGGCGCAGCGCGCTGTGGGATGAAAACGGCGACCTCGTGATCGCGGCCGGCGGCGGCGGCGAATGCCTGCTGCTGGCCCGGCGCGATCGCGATGGATGGCAGGCTCGCGCCATCGCGCCAGGCGCGTGACCTTTATGCCGGCGATGGCGGCAACGATGCCTGGTGCGTGGCCACCAGTTGGCTGATCGCGCCGGGGGCGACCAGCTCTTTTTCCGCCAGCGCGCGCAGTTCCTCCGATTCGATGCCTGCCAGCCCGGCCATGCGCAATGCGCCAGCTTCGGCATGGCGGCCGAGTCCGTGGAGGATCGCGCCACGCAACCGCAATGCCTGGACGTAACCCGACAGCAGTGCTGAAAGATGGGGTGGCCTGAAATCGGCCGGCAGCAACGGCGCCCAGCGGGCGGTCGCATTCAGTTCGCCCAGCTGCGACAGCGGCTCCGGCAGGTAACGTTCACCCAGCGCATAGTCGCCCTGCTCGACGATCGCGGGCAGGGCGCGGGACGAATAACGTGCCGCCACCTCGGGCGTCGTGCGCAGCAGGTGCAGGAAGACTTCGTATGTCGACCGGGAGTCGCCGAGCGTGTCGTTGAACCAGGCAATATCCCAGAATCGCGAATGCGTTCTTCCGCCGAATGCTTCCTCCGCGCTGTCGGTATCGCCATCCAGCAGCCGCCGCACGTGCTCGTCCCGCAAGGCCGCCAGGGCATCGCGCGCAGGCGAATGGACTTCGATCAGCTGGCCCCACTCGAACAGCACGATGAATGGCAAGGGCGGCAGCGTCGGATCATCGCGGCGCAGGTCATCGGCGATGCCGGCCAGCACGCGCAACGCCCCGTCGTAATCGCCGGCCTGGCGGGCCATGATCGCCTGCCGCACCGGCTCCATCAGTGTTCCGTCACGTTGGCGCGCGCATGCGCCACCATTGCCTGGATCGTCGCGCCCGGGCTGTCGAATTCGCGCTCGACGGCATCGCGCAGTGCATCCGATTTCAGCTCATCCAGGGCGGCGCGCGATACCTGCTCGGCCAGCGCCTCGTCATCCTGGCGACGCAGCACTTCCACCACCAGGCGCACTTCCTTGGTGTAGTTCAGCACGAACGACAGCAGGGCAGGGGCGGACGACGTGCCGGCCGTCTTCACCAGCTCTTCCGTGTAGGCGTTCAGGCTGGCCGCCAGCCCGCGCACACGCTCGGCCGGATCGCCCAGGTAGCGGCGCGCCAGCGTGAAGTCCTCGGCCGCCACCAGGGCCGGCAGCGCGAAGTCGGCGCATTGCCGGGCAAGCAGCGGCATCTGGATATCCATCCGCACGAACAGGTCGTGGGTCGCCCGTTCCTCGCCCAGGGCGCTGTTGATGGCGACAATGTCGCGGAACAGTTCGCGCAGTCCCGGACCAGTGCCTTCGCCGCCGTTGAGCATGCGCTCCGTGTCGCGGTCGCGCAGTCCCTGCAGGGCGCGGCGCGCCAGCGGGAATTGCTCGGCCAGATAGATCCAGTCGCGCAGTGCGAACGACAGGCGAACACCCGCCAGGCCCGGCTCCACCGCCAGCGCGTTTTCGTGGAACCACAGGTGGTCGCGCAGCGCATCCTCGTACCGGCCTTCCAGCCGCGCGGTGCGCGCCCGTTCCAGTACGTCGTGTGCTTGTCCCATGCTGCCTCCCAGTCTGTGCAAAAGGCGGTATTTTAGCAGCGGCGGCGGTCCTAGATCCGCTTGTTGCGCTTGAGCCAGAGCGGCATCAGCCACCACACCGAAGCGACGATCACGCCGATCGCGACGGCGACGATCAGGCCGACCTGGTTGCCGAAGACTTCGGAAACGACGAGATTGGTACCCAGCACGAGGGCGATACCCAGTGCCACCGAACCAGCCACGATCTGCCGCGTCGCGACGCGCTTGAAGCGCTCGCGGTCCATCAGCGGGCGCATCACGCGATGCTGCACCGCGGGCCCGGACAGCAGGATCAGGCTGGAAAGGGCGAAGAACAGCGTGGCCAGGAACACGTATTTTTCCGATTGCACGATGTGCCGGAAGCCGCCATTGAAGGGCAGGATGATCAGGAAGGCCGCCAGTGTCTGTGCGCCGGGCAGAACGATGCGCATCTCGCTGAGCATGTCGGAGAAGTCGCCGTCTTCGGGCAGGTCGGCGTCGTCGGGGACGCCTTTGTTTGGTTGTTGTGGGTCGACTTTCATATCGTGGGATTTTTCCCCATTATAGGGAGAACCCCACGGAAGGGGCGCCCGCTACCCAGCCGTAACCAGCGGCACGGCGCGATGGAGGAGAGGGGCGGTGGAGGATCGGCACGACACAGGGCCAGAGCGATACGGGATCAGAGCAATACAGGCTCAGAGCAATACAGGCTCAGAGCGATGCAGGATCAGAGCGATAGCGGTACAGCGCGATAGCGGTATCAGCGTGGCTGCAGCGGCCGGGCTTCCATCGCTTCGCCCACCATCACCAGCACGGGTCCGTGCGGCGAACCGAGGCCGTGGGCCAGCTTGTCCAGCGTGATGCGCTCGATACGCTGGTCGTGCCGGCTGACGTTTTCCAGTACCAGTACCGGCGTATCGGGCCGGCGGCCCTGCTGCAGCAGGCGCTGGGCGGTGGCGATGGCTTCGCGGCCACCCATGTACTGCACCAGCGTATCGGTCGACGGGATGCCGGACAGGTCGTCCTCGTCCGGCGCCGTGCTCGACGTGAAGAAGGCCACGCTGCGGGCCACGCCCCGTTTCGTCAGCGGCTGCTTGGCCGCCGCCGCAGCCGCAACGGCCGTGGTAATCCCGGGCACCACCTCGACCTCGATGCCTTCCGCTTCCAGCGCCGTCAACTCCTCGTCGGCGCGGCCGAACAGCATCGGGTCGCCGCCTTTCAGGCGCACCACGCGCGCATACTTGCGCGCGCAGTCGATGAGCTGCTGGTTGATGGATTCCTGCGCCGCCGAGCGCTGGCCGGCGCGCTTGCCGACCGACACCAGGTCGGCTTGCGGGCACAGCGCCAGCATTTCTGGCGTGACCAGCGCGTCGTAGAGCACGACGTCCGCATCGGCCAGCAGGCGGGCGCCGCGTACCGTGATCAGGTCAGCGGCGCCGGGACCGGCGCCCACGAGATAAACTTTTCCGACTGCTGGCAAACCGGGCTCCCTGCTGGCGTTGATGGTGACGTTATTCGCCGTGGCGCAACTGCGAGTCGACTCGGAGCCGACTCAAGGCCGACTCAGAGCCGGATCATGCCGGCTGCCACGGTCTGGTGCGTGACTTCATCGATCAGGATGAAGGCGCCGGTGGCGCGGATGTCGGCATAGGCATCGGCGGCCAGCGGCTGCTGCACGGTCAGGCCGATACGGGCCACGTCGTTCAGCTTCAGCGCCTCGGCATCGTGACGCTGCTGCGTGTTGATGTCAAGGATCGAGTCGATCTTCGTGATCTTCGCGGCGGTCTGCTTGGTGCCGTGCTTCAGCCAGTACTTGCGGCGCAGGTCCAGTGGTTCCTCGGACAGCCAGCACACATCGGCGCTCACCTGCTTGAGCAGCGTGGCCGGCTGTTCGGCGGAGGCCAGCACGTCGCCGCGCGACACGTCCACGTATTCGTTCAGCACGATCGTCACCGACTGGCCGGCCGTCGCCGACTGCAGCGCGCCGTCGAACGTGACGATTTCCTTCACGGTGGCGCTGTGGCCGGAAGGCTGCACCACCAGCTTGTCGCCCACGGATACCTTGCCGGCTTCGATGCGGCCCATGTAGCCGCGGAAGTCGTTGGCTTCGTGGCCGTTGTGGCGCGCCACCAGCTGCACCGGGAAGCGGAACGGCGAAGCGTGCGACTCGTCATACACGGACAGCGATTCGAGCAGCTCGATCAGGGTAGGACCCTGGTACCACGCCATGTTGGCGCTCTTCTCGACCACGTTGTCGCCGGTCAGGGCGGACAGCGGGATCGGCGTGATGTCCTTCAGGCCCAGCGTCTGCGCGAATTCGCCGTAGGCCTTGACGATGCGGTCGTAGACGTCCTGGTCGTAGTTCACCAGGTCCATCTTGTTGACGGCCACCACCACGTGCTCGATCTGCAGCAGGTGGGCGATGGTCGAGTGGCGCTTGGTCTGGATCAGCAAGTCAACGCCGCCATCCTCGCGCAGTTTCACCTTCGACACGTCGATCAGGATGATCACCGCGTCGGCCGTGGACGCGCCGGTGACCATGTTGCGGGTGTACTGCTCGTGGCCGGGCGTGTCGGCGATGATGAACTTGCGCTTGGGCGTGGCGAAGTAGCGGTAGGCCACGTCGATCGTAATGCCTTGCTCGCGTTCCGCTTCCAGGCCATCGGTCAGCAGCGACAGGTCGATGGTGTCGCCCACCGTGCGCTTGTGCTTGGCGCGGGACACGGCGGCCAGCTGGTCGGCGAAGATGCCCTTGCTGTCGAACAGCAGGCGGCCGATCAGCGTGCTCTTGCCATCGTCGACGGAGCCGGCGGTAATGAAGCGCAGCAAAGATGATTGGGACAGGTTTTCGTTCATGGCGTTCATCAGAAGTATCCGGCTTTCTTGCGTTTTTCCATCGAGGCTTCGGAGGTCTGGTCGTCCATCCGCGTGGCGCCCCGTTCAGTCACTTGCGTCACGGCCGTTTCGGCGATGATCGCATCGACATCGGCGGCATCGGACGATACCGGGCAGGTGCACGAGATGTCGCCCACGGTCCGGAAGCGCACCACCTGCGTCTCGACGGTTTCGCCTTCGCGCGGCGGCGTGAGGTCGGTCAGCGGCACCAGCAGGCCGTTGCGCGGAATGACCTGGCGCTCGTGCGCGAAATAGATCGACGGCAGCGCCAGTTTCTCGCGGGCGATGTACTGCCACACGTCCAGTTCCGTCCAGTTCGAGATCGGGAACACGCGCATGTTCTCGCCCGGGTGCACGCGGGTGTTATACAGGTCCCACAGTTCCGGGCGCTGCGCCTTCGGATCCCACTGGCCGAATTCGTCGCGGAACGAGAAGATGCGTTCTTTCGCGCGGGCCTTTTCTTCGTCGCGGCGGGCGCCGCCGATGCAGGCGTCGAAGTCGTGTTCGGCGATCGTTTCCAGCAGCGTCACGGCTTGCGCGGCATTGCGCGAATCCGTTGCCGGATTACGCAGCCGCACCGTGCCCTTGCGGATCGATTCCTCGACGGAGCCCACGATCAGGCGCTCGCCCAGTTCGGCCACGCGGCGGTCGCGGAACTCGATCACTTCCGGGAAGTTGTGGCCGGTATCGACGTGCACCAGCGGGAACGGGAATTTACCGGGCCGGAAAGCCTTTTCGGCCAGGCGCAGCAGGACAACCGAATCTTTGCCGCCCGAGAACAGCAGCGCGGGGTTGGAGCACTCCGCCGCGACTTCGCGCAGGATGTGGATCGCTTCCGATTCGAGGGCGTCCAGGTGACGCGCATTGACGTCCTCCAGCCCGGTAATCTTGTTTTCTGCCAGTGCGTTCATGTGTTTTCTCTTGTTGTGGCCTGCGTAAATAATGAATTAAGCCGCCACGGATTTGATTCGAATGAGCTTGCCGTCGACGACGTGCAGCCCGCATTCCTTCGATTCGGGGTTTTCCCACCACCAGCGGCCGGCGCGCACATCCTCGCCCGGCTGGACCGCGCGGGTGCACGGTTCGCAGCCGATCGACGGGAAGCCCTGGTCGTGCAGCGCGTTGGTCGGCACATTGTTGGCGCGCAGGTAGTCCCACACGTCTTCCTCGGACCAGTCGGCCAGCGGGTTGAACTTGTCCATCAGGTGCCCGGGATCGTCCTCGTGTACCTGCAGCGTGGTGCGGGTATTCGACTGCGCGCGGCGCTGGCCCGTGATCCAGGCCTTGTTGCCGGCCAGCGCACGGCCCAGCGGCTCCACCTTGCGGATGCGGCAGCATTCCTTGCGCATGTCCACGCTGTCGTAGAAAGCGTTCAGGCCATTCTGCGCCACGTACTGGTCCACCGCATCCTGCTGCGGGCGGTACAGGGTGATCTCGTAGCCGTAGTGCTCCTTCACGCGGTCCAGCATGGCCAGCGTTTCCTTGTGCAGGCGGCCCGTTTCCAGCGAGAAGATGCCGATCGGCAGCTTCGCTTTCAGGATCAGGTCCGTCAGCACCATGTCTTCGGCCGCCAGGCTGGAGGCGAACACGGCTGGCGTGTACTCGCGTGCAATCAGTTCCAGGGTCTGCCTGGTGGATGCAACGAGAGAATCGAGCTTGCTCATGTTGTTCCCCAGCCTTTCAGATGCCGGAGCCGATGTCGTTGTGCTCGCGCGCCCCGGCCGTACGGGCATGGCGGCGGAACAGCGGCAACTTGTCGTCGACCGACGCCTGGTAGGTTTCGGAGAACACGGTCAGGCCTTTCAGCGCATCCTCGATGCTGCGGTCCGGGCGCGGCGCATACGCGTCGAAGCCGGTGCGCTTCATCTGGAACAGCTGGTCGCGCAGCACGTCGCCGATGGCGCGCAGCTCACCGGTATAGCCGAGGCGCATGCGCAGGTTGTAGGCGATCGAGTAGCCGCGGCCGTCGGTGAACTTCGGGAAGTTCACGGCCACGACCGAGAACTTGTCCAGTTCGCCCTTCAGCTCTTCGGGGCGCTCGTCGGACTGCAGCCACACGCCGATTTCCGGGCGGGCGGCCAGCGCTTCCTTCTGCGCCTGCCACACTTTCAGCGGCACGATGACCTTGCCGGCGGCGACTTCCACCGTGGCCGGTTCCTGCCCTTCTTCGAGGCGCAGCACGGTCCAGTCGTCGGCGACGATCTGGTTACCCTTGATGATGCGTTGGATGGTATTTTGGTCAGGCATATTCGTCTTCTCCTACCAGGCGACCCGGTTCGTTGATCGGCGTGGCATAAACATGTTCCTTGAACGGGGCGATCCCGATGCGCTGCACCGTATCGACGAATTTCTCGTCCGGCGTGCGTTCGCGCAGGTACACCCGCAGCAGGCGGTCGATCACTTCCGGCATCTGGTGCGCGGAGAACGACGGGCCGATGATCTTGCCGATCGCGGTGGCGTTACCCTGCGCGCCGCCGATCGACACCTGATACCATTCGCTGCCATCCTTGTCGACGCCCAGCACGCCGATATTGCCGACGTGGTGGTGGCCGCAGGCGTTGATGCAGCCGCTGATGTTCAGTTCGATATCGCCGATGTCGTGCAGGAAGTCGAGGTGGTCGAAGCGTTCCGCGATGGCGGCCGAGATCGGGATCGATTTCGCGTTGGCCAGCGAGCAGAAGTCGCCGCCCGGGCAGCAGATGATGTCGGTCAGCAGGCCGATGTTCGGCGTGGCCAGGCCATGCGCCTTGATCTCTTTCCACAGGTCGAACAGCTGCGACTGCTTTACGTCCGCCAGCACGATGTTCTGCTCGTGGGTCACGCGCAGTTCGCCGAAGCTGTAGCGGTCCGCCAGGTCGGCCATGAAGTCCATCTGTTCCGCGGTGGCGTCGCCCGGCGGCACGCCGGTTTTCTTCAGCGACAGGATCACGGCGGCGTAGCCAGCCTGCTTGTGCGGCTTGACGTTGCGGCCCAGCCAGTTGGCGAAAGCCTTGTTGTCCTCATGGCCGGCACGCGGGTCGATCGCTTCGAGCGTTTCGTACGGGTGCGGCTGGAAGTAGGCGATCACGCGCTCCATTTCTTCCAGCGTCAGCGTTTCCTCGGTACCTTTCAGGTCGGCCCATTCCTCTTCGACCTGGCGGGCGAATTCCTCGGCGCCGATGGCCTTCAGCAGGATCTTGATGCGCGCCTTGTACTTGTTGTCGCGGCGGCCGTACTGGTTGTACACGCGCATGATCGCTTCCGTGTACGTCAGCAGGTGTTCGCGCGGCAGGAATTCGCGGATCGTGGTGCCGATGATCGGGGTGCGGCCCATGCCGCCGCCGACCATGACCTTGAAGCCGATCTCGCCGGCTTCGTTCTTCACGACCGTCAGGCCGATGTCGTGGATGGCGATCGCGGCGCGGTCTTCCAGGGCGCCGTTGATCGCCACCTTGAACTTGCGGGGCAGGGCGATGAACTCGGGGTGGAAGGTGGACCACTGGCGCAGCACTTCGGCATACGGGCGCGGATCGATGATCTCGTCGGCGGCCACGCCGGCGAATTCGTCCGACGTCACGTTGCGGATGCAGTTGCCGGAAGTCTGGATCGCGTGCATCTCGACGGAGGCCAGGTCGGCCAGGATGTCCGGCGTCTGTTCCAGCTCGATCCAGTTGAACTGGATGTTCTGGCGCGTGGTGAAGTGGCCATAGCCGCGGTCGTACTTGCGGGCGATATGGGCGAACATGCGCATCTGCTTCGAGGACAGCAGGCCATAGGGCACGGCGATCCGCAGCATGTAGGCATGACGCTGCATGTACAGGCCGTTCTGCAGGCGCAGCGGCAGGAATTCTTCTTCGGTCAACTCACCGGACAGGCGGCGCTGCACCTGGTCGCGGTACTGCGCGATGCGCTCCCGCACGATGAGATGGTCGTATTGATCGTATTGGTACATAGCGTTCCTATAATCGCAAAGCATGGAGCTTACCGGCGGCTTGCCGACGGGCTCTCCCGGCAGGTTGTCCCCAAGATAGGCGTTATCGTAATAAACTCACGCTTTATTCCAAACGACTTAGTCTTTATTTGCTTATATGCGTGGGCGGTATAAGCTTCAGCGTAAAATAGCGGACTTACCGCCAGGAACTACATGAATCTTCATCAACTTCGTTTCGTACGGGAAGCCGTCCGCCAGAATTACAACCTGACCGATGCCGCCAAGGCGCTGTTCACGTCGCAGCCGGGCGTGTCCAAGGCCATCATCGAGCTGGAAGAAGAGCTGGGTGTGGATATCTTCACCCGCCATGGCAAACGCATCCGCGGCTTGACCGAGCCGGGCCGGCTGGTCCTGGAGTCGGTCGAGCTGATCATGCAGGAGATCGACAGCCTGAAGCGGATCGGCAAGGAATACGCGGCGCAGGACAGTGGCAGTTTCACGATCGCCACCACGCATACGCAGGCCCGCTACACGCTGCCGAAGGTGGTGCAGGCCTTCATGCTGAAGTTTCCCAAGGTGAGGTTGTCACTTTTGCAAGGTAATCCACGGCAGATCGCCGAGATGGTGCAGCGCGACCAGGCCGACCTGGCCATCGCCACCGAGTCCATCGCCGGTGTCGACAACCTAATCACGCTGCCGTGCTACCAGTGGGAACACGTGGTGGTGGTCCCGCCCGAGCATCCGTTGCTGAAAGGTAAGTCCGTCACCCTGGAAGATATCGCCGCCTACCCGGTCATCACGTATGACAGCGCGTTTGCCGGCCGCAGCAAGATCGACCATGCTTTCTCGCTGCGCGGCCTGAAGCCGGACGTGCTGCTGGAAGCGATCGATGCGGACGTGATCAAGACCTATGTGGAACTGGGCATGGGCATCGGCATCATTGCCGGCATGGCCTTCGATGCCGAGCGGGACCGCAACCTGCGGGCGATTTCGGTCGGCCACCTGTTCGGCATGAATGTCTCGCGCGTGGCGGTGAAGCAGGGCGCTTATCTGCGCTCCTATATTTATACGTTCATCGAGCTGCTCGCTCCCACCCTGAACCGCAAGCTGGTGGAGCAGGCCATGCGCGGTGAGCACGAAAACTACGAATTATGAATCATGAAACATTGCAGCGGTATTACGCGCTGAACGCGGCCGCCATCGAAGACACGTACGACAAGCCGGAACGGCAGGCCGACCTGGCCTTGTTGCGCCAGAGACTGCCCGAGCTGCTGCGCGGCCACAAGGTGCTGGAAATCGCCTGCGGCACCGGTTACTGGACCCGGCTGATCGGGGCGAGCGCCGCCTCGATCCACGCCATCGACGTCAATGAGGAAGCGCTGGCGCTGGCGCGCGCGCGCCAGCCGGAAGGCAACGTCACCTTTGCGCAGGCCGATGCGTTCGACCTGCCGCCGGCGCCCGGCGAATACACGGCCGTGTTCGCCGGATTCTGGTGGTCGCACGTGAAGCGCGAAGAGCAGGAGCGGTTCGTGGCGCAATTGCGCGCGAAGCTGGGCAAGGATGTGCTGCTGGTGTTGCTGGATAACGTGTACGTGGATGGCAGCAGCACCGTCATCGCCCGGACGGACCAGGAAGGCAACACCTACCAGTTCCGTACGCTGCCATCCGGCGAGCGCCTTGAAATCGTCAAGAATTTCCCGACCGACAGCTACCTGCGCAAGAAACTGGCGGCATCCACGAAGGAAATCCGCATCGAACGGTGGCAATATTATTGGCTGCTGACAGCGCGACTGAAGTAAACGCAATACCTGTTGTGTTTTGGTAACAAGTTATTGATGTCATATTGTTGAAGTATTTGGAAGGCATGATACGCCGCGTCAGACCCAGAGCGGTCTCACAGTCCGACCAACTTCAACAAGAGAACATCAAAGTGAAAAAACTTACCCTGGCCGTACTCATCGCCGGCAGCTTCGCAGCCACCGCTTCCGCCCAGTCGAACGTCACCATCTACGGTATCGTGGATGCGGGTATCGTCCGTGAGACCGGTGGCGCGGCCGGTGACGTCACCAAGGTGACGAGCGGCATCGGCAGCCAGTCGCGGATTGGTTTCCGCGGCACCGAAGACCTGGGCAATGGCCTGTCCGCGATCTTCACGCTGGAATCGGGCTACAAGATCGACGACGGCGCCATCGACAGCTCGGGCGCGCTGTTCAACCGCCAGGCATTCGTGGGCCTGTCCAGCAAGACGCTGGGTACGCTGACGCTGGGCCGCCAGTACAACCCGCTGTACAACGCGCTGTCGAAGATTGCCGACCCGTTCGGCGCCGGCTACGCTGGCAGCGCCAAGAACCTGTTCCCGACCGGCGGCGTCAACACCCGCGTATCGAACGCGATCGTGTACACCACGCCGAAGTGGGCGGGCTTCTCGGTGGAAGGCCTGTATGCGCTGGGCGAGCAGGCTGGCGACAGCGAAGCCGGCCGCGTCTTCTCGATCGGCTTCAACTACACGTCGGGCGGCCTGAACGCGGCCCTGGTGTACAACAACCGTAACAACGACACCGTTGCTTCCGGCACCACCCCGGCCGCCGAGCGCGAAGACGGCAAGAACACGCTGCTGGCCGTCAACTACGACTTCAAGGTCGTCAAGGTGTTCGCCGCCTTCGAGCGCGACAAGGGCCTGAACAGCTCGCCGATCCCGGTCGCCAACGCGTTCGGCTACGCCGTCGCGCCGCGCGCCTCGCTGGAAGCGGACGACGCGCTGGTGGGTGTGCAGGTGCCGGTCGGCTCCGGCAAGATCATCGCTTCGTGGATGAACAAGAACGACAAGACCGTCAACAACCAGGATGCGCGCCAGTGGGCCGTGGGCTACTCGCACGACCTGTCGAAGCGCACCAGCGCCTACGTTGCCTACGCAAAGATCGACAACAAGAACGGCGCCGGCTACACCGTGGGTAACAACAACGAAACCGGCAGCGGCGACACCGGCTTCAACCTGGGCATTCGCCACACGTTCTGATGCCTGACCGCGGTACCCGATGAAAACGCCCGGCACGCGCCGGGCGTTTTTTCATGCGCAGGTCATTCCGGCAGCGGTTCAGTTGGCTCGGTGGGCATTGGGCAGTTTGCCGATGTCGAGGGCGTCACCCGGCAGCGGCAGGTGTATCTCGATCCGCGTGCCGCGGTGGCTGCCGGTGATCGCGATATCGCCGCGGATCGCCCACACCCGTTCGCGCATGCCGAGCAGGCCGAACGACGTGGGTTTTTCCATGTCCGCCTGGGCAATGCCGCGGCCATCGTCCTCGATCGTCAGGTACAGCGTGGCCCGGTGCCGGCGCAGCGCGATGCGCACATGGCGGGCCTGCGCGTGGCGGGCGATGTTGGTCAGGGATTCCTGCACGATGCGGAAGAGCGCCGTGCTGTAGCGGTCGTTCAAGACCAGCTCGTCTTCGCGTGCGGCGAGTTCGCACACGATGCCATGGCGCTCCGCGAATTCATGGCGCAGCGATTGCAGCGCGAAGTACAGGCCGCCTTCATCGAGCGCATGCGGGCGCAGGTTGCTGGCGATGCGCCGCAGCGACGTGATCGCCGACAGCAGCCGCCCGTCCATGCCCGCCAGCAGGTCGCGCGTGGCATCGTCGGCAACCGGTTGCCGCATCAGCAGGCTCATGTCCACGCGCAGCGTGGCCAGCAGCTGGCCCAGGTCGTCATGCAGTTCGCGCGCGATATGGGCGCGTTCTTCCTCGCGGATATTCTCCAGCGCGGAGTCGGTCGCGCGGCGCCCGGCCATGCGGGCGCGGGCGTCGGCCTCGCGCTGTTCGGCAAGGGTGGTCGGCCGCGCGTCGAGCCGCCAGGCAAAATGCGCTGCGAGGATCAGTGCAGCCACCAGCAATGGTCGTGACATGGACATCGGTGCTCCCTTCGGCTGATGCGGGCAGCCGCTCGAAAACCCTAATACAGATGGGTTCGGAAGGATTGATGTGGCACAACTGCGCCGGCAGACTTACATCTGCTTGAACAGGTGCAGGAAGCTGCGGCTCACTTCCAGCTTCTCGGGCCGGCCCTTGACCATCACCAGGTGCCGGCCCCGGATATCGCGCGTCACCCCTTCGATCGCGTTCACATTGACCAGCGTGGCGCGGTGGATCTGCCAGAACAGCGAAGGATCGAGTTCGTCGGCCAGGTCGCGCACCGGTTTGCGGATCAGGGCTTCGAACTTGTCGGTCTGCACGCAGGTGTATTTTTCGTCCGAGCGGAAGAACAGGATTTCCTCGACGGGAATCATGCGCAGGTCCTGGCCGATGCTGGCCTGGATCCATTGCAGGAACTTCGGCTTCGGCGCGGCGATCTTTTCCGCCAGTTGCGACAGCATGGCGGTCACGCTGGCATTGACGTCGCCGGCCGGCTTGTTCAGCCGTTCCTTCAGGCGCTCCGCGGTGATCTTCAGCCGTTCCTGCTCCGGCGGCTTGAGCACGTAATCGACGGCCCCGCGCTCGAAGGCTTCCACGGCATACGCGTCGTAGGCCGTGACGAACACGACATGGCTCTTGTTGCCGATGATGGCCGCGGCTTCCATGCCGGTCTTGCCGGGCATGCGGATGTCGAGGAAGGTGAAGTCGGGCTTCAGCTGGTCGACCAGCTCGATCGCCTCGTCGCCGTTCTTGGCTTCGCCCACGATCTCCAGTTCAGGCCATACCTGGCCCAGGCGCATGCGCAGCTGGTCGCGCATCAAACGTTCATCGTCGGCTAAAATCGCGGTAGGCATGGCTGGCAGGAATAAGAGGCAATGGGTGCCAATTATTCAATGAATCGGGGCACCGCGCAATGGCCGTGGCGCCGCCGCCGGGTTTTGTGTTATTTGCGCGCCCCTTCGGACAACTGATAGGGCACTTCGATCGTGGCGATCACGCCGCTCGGCTGGTTCGGTTCGATGCGCAACTGGCCGGCATCGCCATGCAGCAGCTTCAGGCGCTCGCGGATCGTCATCAAGCCCAGGCCGGTGCCGTCGCTGGGCTTGGCGCCGAAGCCGAGGCCATTGTCGGCGACGATCACGCGCAGCTTGCTGTGCGCCACATCCGCGCGCACCTTCAGCGTTCCACCTTCGGGCTTGCCTTCCAGGCCGTGCTTGATGGCGTTCTCCACCATCGACTGCAGCATCATCGGCGGGAATGCCGCGCTGCGCAGGCCATCGGGAATGTCGAAGTCGATCGTCAGCCGTTCCTCCATCCGCATCTTCAGCAGCGCCAGGTAGGCCAGCACCATGTCCGCTTCGCGGCCCAGGTTGGTGATCAGCGTGTTGTCGCGCATCTGCGGCAGCACGGCCCGCAAGTACTTGATCAGGCTGCGCTGCATGGCCGACGCCCGCGGTGGATCGGTCTCGATCAGGTGTTCCACGGAGGCCAGCGTGTTGAACAGGAAGTGCGGCTCGACCTGGGCCTGCATCATCTGCATCTTTGCTTCCGACAGCTGGCGCTGCATGGCGGCGCGCTCGGCGGCCGCATTGGCGGTCTGGGTTTCCGCTTCCGCCTTCTTCTTCCCGCCCATCAGGGCCTTCATGCCGAACAGCGTCAGCACCAGCAGGAAGACAAAACTCTGGAACCAGGTGGACGCCTGCTCGTGGTACCGGGACACCTTTTCCTCGGCCGCGTTGTCGACCGCTTCTTCCAGCGCATTGGACAGCTCTTCGCCGATCTGCGGCGGCAGTTCGATGTGCACTTCTTCGCCAGGGAGGGCGGTGACGACCGGGGTCGAGCGGCCCTTGACGAGCGGAGGGGCAGGGGCGGCAGGCGCTGCGGCGGCGGCAGGGGGGGCAGGAGCAGCGGGAGCAGCAGGAGCAGCAGGAGCAGCAGGAGCAGCAGGAGCGGCATCGCCTGCTTCGGCGGCGCCGGATGCTTCCGGAGCTTCGGGTGCGGCCGCCGCTTCGGCAGCTTCAGGTGCGTCGGCGGCATCACCCGCCTCTGACGGTGCCGGGTTGCGCAGCTTGCCGCCGCGCGGATTGAAATGGATGCCGCTGTCGTCGATGACGATACTGGTGTCGCTGCCCGTGCTGGGGCGCTTGTGCGAGCGGATAACGACGTCTTCATCGATATTCGGCGAAAACAGCTCATCCTGCAGGATCGACGCCGCGATCAGCGCCAATGCGGCAAATAGGAAGAACTTCCACCACGACAATTGCGTGACCCAGGTGGCAGTCCGGTCGAAGCCCGTATGCAGCGAAGCCAGGAGGGTCTTCAGGGTTTCTTGTAGTTTCGGCGTGGGGAACATCGACGGCGTCCGTTCTCTATATAGGGCAGCAAGTGTAGATAACGTAACGCAAAACTGTCCACCGGGCGAGAGCCGTGCGACAGTCTGCGCAATCGCAGGACTGGAACGGGAAAGTGCGCGATGGCCGGATGGCGCAAAAAAGCGCTTGCGCGGCAGCGGATGGGTTGGTATAGTTCTGTCCCTCGCAGCAACGCAGCTGTCACGAAAGTGAAACAAGCAAGTTGAGGCGGGGCAAAAAGAAGCTTGACGAATCGCACGAAGCACCCGATAATCTTGCCTCTCTGCTGCTGACAAACACAACGATTTGTCGCCGGGTCGAACGAAAGTTCACCGGATCCGCAGCAAGCCCGAAGTTGAAATACTTGGGCAGAATTCTTTAACAATCAACAGTCGATAAGTGTGGGCGTTTGATGTGGTGTGCCCAGGACTTCAGTCCTGAAGCTCAAAATATATAGCATCAAACGCTTACACAAGTAATAAAACGTGATCATCTTCGGATGATTCGTCAGTTATTTGAGTGAGTGACCATGTCGGAAACGACATAAAACAGAGATTAAACTGAAGAGTTTGATCCTGGCTCAGATTGAACGCTGGCGGCATGCTTTACACATGCAAGTCGAACGGCAGCGCGGGCTTCGGCCTGGCGGCGAGTGGCGAACGGGTGAGTAATATATCGGAACGTGCCCAAGAGTGGGGGATAACGTAGCGAAAGTTACGCTAATACCGCATACGATCTATGGATGAAAGCAGGGGACCGCAAGGCCTTGTGCTCCTGGAGCGGCCGATATCTGATTAGCTAGTTGGTGAGGTAAAGGCTCACCAAGGCGACGATCAGTAGCTGGTCTGAGAGGACGACCAGCCACACTGGAACTGAGACACGGTCCAGACTCCTACGGGAGGCAGCAGTGGGGAATTTTGGACAATGGGGGCAACCCTGATCCAGCAATGCCGCGTGAGTGAAGAAGGCCTTCGGGTTGTAAAGCTCTTTTGTCAGGGAAGAAAAGGGTACGGCTAATATCCGTGCCTCATGACGGTACCTGAAGAATAAGCACCGGCTAACTACGTGCCAGCAGCCGCGGTAATACGTAGGGTGCAAGCGTTAATCGGAATTACTGGGCGTAAAGCGTGCGCAGGCGGTTTTGTAAGTCTGTCGTGAAATCCCCGGGCTTAACCTGGGAATGGCGATGGAGACTGCAAGGCTAGAGTTTGGCAGAGGGGGGTAGAATTCCACGTGTAGCAGTGAAATGCGTAGAGATGTGGAGGAACACCGATGGCGAAGGCAGCCCCCTGGGTCAAGACTGACGCTCATGCACGAAAGCGTGGGGAGCAAACAGGATTAGATACCCTGGTAGTCCACGCCCTAAACGATGTCTACTAGTTGTTGGGTCTTAATTGACTTAGTAACGCAGCTAACGCGTGAAGTAGACCGCCTGGGGAGTACGGTCGCAAGATTAAAACTCAAAGGAATTGACGGGGACCCGCACAAGCGGTGGATGATGTGGATTAATTCGATGCAACGCGAAAAACCTTACCTACCCTTGACATGTCAGGAATCCTGGAGAGATCCGGGAGTGCCCGAAAGGGAACCTGAACACAGGTGCTGCATGGCTGTCGTCAGCTCGTGTCGTGAGATGTTGGGTTAAGTCCCGCAACGAGCGCAACCCTTGTCATTAGTTGCTACGAAAGGGCACTCTAATGAGACTGCCGGTGACAAACCGGAGGAAGGTGGGGATGACGTCAAGTCCTCATGGCCCTTATGGGTAGGGCTTCACACGTCATACAATGGTACATACAGAGGGCCGCCAACCCGCGAGGGGGAGCTAATCCCAGAAAGTGTATCGTAGTCCGGATTGTAGTCTGCAACTCGACTGCATGAAGTTGGAATCGCTAGTAATCGCGGATCAGCATGTCGCGGTGAATACGTTCCCGGGTCTTGTACACACCGCCCGTCACACCATGGGAGCGGGTTTTACCAGAAGTAGGTAGCTTAACCGCAAGGAGGGCGCTTACCACGGTAGGATTCGTGACTGGGGTGAAGTCGTAACAAGGTAGCCGTATCGGAAGGTGCGGCTGGATCACCTCCTTTCTAGAGTCGGCACTGATCGCAAGATCGTGCATCAAACGCTCACACTTATCGACTGTCGAATGAAGAAGAAACAGTAGCACCGCTAGGTACGCAGGTATCAACGACGCGGGTCTGTAGCTCAGCTGGTTAGAGCACCGTGTTGATAACGCGGGGGTCGTTGGTTCGAGCCCAACCAGACCCACCATGTATCAAGCGCACGTAATTCCCTGGGGGATTAGCTCAGCTGGGAGAGCACCTGCTTTGCAAGCAGGGGGTCGTCGGTTCGATCCCGTCATCCTCCACCACGCATTACTCGAGATATTAAACATAAGCGTGACGAGTTCACTTTTATGTTTAGTCTTTTAGAGGCTACTGCTGTTTCGTTCTTTAACAATCTGGAAGAAGTAAAGTTTTATTAAGCGTATTCAGCAATGAATACACTTAGGGTAGTGTTCCGAAAGGAACGCATACAAAAACTCATCAAACACAGTAGTAAATGCTTGTGCTATAGCCGTCAAGGTTATAGGGACAAGTGAATAAGTGCACATGGTGGATGCCTTGGCGATTACAGGCGATGAAGGACGTAGAAGTCTGCGATAAGCTTCGGGGAGCTGACAAACGAGCATTGATCCGAAGATTTCCGAATGGGGAAACCCGGCCTTATAGGTCATCACTCACTGAATACATAGGTGTGTGAAGCGAACGCGGCGAACTGAAACATCTAAGTAGCTGCAGGAAAAGAAATCAACCGAGATTCCCAAAGTAGTGGCGAGCGAAATGGGAAGAGCCTGCATATGATAGTCGGACTGGTAGTGGAAGCCTCTGGAAATAGGCGCCATAGTGGGTGATAGCCCCGTACGCGAAATCAGACCGGTGGTACTAAGTATGCGACAAGTAGGGCGGGACACGAGAAATCCTGTCTGAATATGGGGGGACCATCCTCCAAGGCTAAATACTCGTAATCGACCGATAGTGAACCAGTACCGTGAGGGAAAGGCGAAAAGAACCCCGGGAGGGGAGTGAAATAGATCCTGAAACCGTGTGCATACAAACAGTCGGAGCGGACTTGTTCCGTGACGGCGTACCTTTTGTATAATGGGTCAGCGACTTACATTCAGTAGCGAGGTTAACCGAATAGGGGAGCCGCAGAGAAATCGAGTCCGAACAGGGCGCTAGTTGCTGGGTGTAGACCCGAAACCAAGTGATCTATCCATGGCCAGGTTGAAGGTGCGGTAACACGCACTGGAGGACCGAACCCACTAATGTTGAAAAATTAGGGGATGAGCTGTGGATAGGGGTGAAAGGCTAAACAAACTTGGAAATAGCTGGTTCTCTCCGAAAACTATTTAGGTAGTGCCTCAAGTATCACCATCGGGGGTAGAGCACTGTTATGGCTAGGGGGTCATCGCGACTTACCAAACCATTGCAAACTCCGAATACCGATGAGTGCGAGCTTGGGAGACAGACATCGGGTGCTAACGTCCGGTGTCAAGAGGGAAACAACCCAGACCGCCAGCTAAGGTCCCAAAGATTGGCTAAGTGGAAAACGAAGTGGGAAGGCTAAAACAGTCAGGATGTTGGCTTAGAAGCAGCCATCATTTAAAGAAAGCGTAATAGCTCACTGATCGAGTCGTCCTGCGCGGAAGATGTAACGGGGCTAAGCCAGTCACCGAAGCTGCGGATATCCGCAAGGATATGGTAGGAGAGCGTTCTGTAAGCCTGCGAAGGTGTCTTGTAAAGGATGCTGGAGGTATCAGAAGTGCGAATGCTGACATGAGTAGCGATAATGCGGGTGAAAAGCCCGCACGCCGTAAGCCCAAGGTTTCCTGTTCAACGTTCATCGGAGCAGGGTGAGTCGGCCCCTAAGGCGAGGCAGAGATGCGTAGCTGATGGGAAGCAGGTTAATATTCCTGCACCGTCGTATGATGCGATGGGGGGACGGATCGCGGAAGGTTGTCTGACTGTTGGAATAGTCAGTTTCTGGTTCATAGAAGGTGCTTAGGCAAATCCGGGCACATAATTCAAGGGACTGGGACGAGCGCCCATGTGGCGCGAAGCAATCGGAAGTGGTTCCAAGAAAAGCCTCTAAGCTTCAGTCATACGAGACCGTACCGCAAACCGACACAGGTGGGCGAGATGAGTATTCTAAGGCGCTTGAGAGAACTCGGGAGAAGGAACTCGGCAAATTGGTACCGTAACTTCGGGAAAAGGTACGCCCCAGTAGCTTGACTGCTTTACTGCAGAAGGGTGACAGGGTTGCAATAAAATGGTGGCTGCGACTGTTTAATAAAAACACAGCACTCTGCAAACACGAAAGTGGACGTATAGGGTGTGACGCCTGCCCGGTGCTGGAAGATTAAATGATGGGGTGCAAGCTCTTGATTGAAGTCCCAGTAAACGGCGGCCGTAACTATAACGGTCCTAAGGTAGCGAAATTCCTTGTCGGGTAAGTTCCGACCTGCACGAATGGCGTAACGATGGCCACACTGTCTCCTCCCGAGACTCAGCGAAGTTGAAGTGTTTGTGATGATGCAATCTACCCGCGGCTAGACGGAAAGACCCCATGAACCTTTACTGTAGCTTTGCATTGGACTTTGAACCAATCTGTGTAGGATAGGTGGGAGGCTTTGAAGCGGGGACGCCAGTTCTCGTGGAGCCAACCTTGAAATACCACCCTGGTTTGTTTGAGGTTCTAACCTTGGTCCGTTATCCGGATCGGGGACAGTGCATGGTAGGCAGTTTGACTGGGGCGGTCTCCTCCTAAAGTGTAACGGAGGAGTTCGAAGGTACGCTAGGTACGGTCGGACATCGTGCTAATAGTGCAATGGCATAAGCGTGCTTAACTGCGAGACCGACAAGTCGAGCAGGTACGAAAGTAGGACATAGTGATCCGGTGGTTCTGTATGGAAGGGCCATCGCTCAACGGATAAAAGGTACTCTGGGGATAACAGGCTGATTCCTCCCAAGAGTTCATATCGACGGGGGAGTTTGGCACCTCGATGTCGGCTCATCACATCCTGGGGCTGTAGCCGGTCCCAAGGGTATGGCTGTTCGCCATTTAAAGTGGTACGTGAGCTGGGTTTAAAACGTCGTGAGACAGTTTGGTCCCTATCTGCCGTGGGCGTTGGAAATTTGAAGGGGGCTGCTCCTAGTACGAGAGGACCGGAGTGGACGAACCTCTGGTGTACCGGTTGTCACGCCAGTGGCATTGCCGGGTAGCTAAGTTCGGAAGAGATAACCGCTGAAAGCATCTAAGCGGGAAACTTGCCTTGAGATGAGATTTCCCGGAGCCTTGAGCTCCTTGAAGGGTCGTTCGAGACCAGGACGTTGATAGGTCAGGTGTGGAAGTGCAGTAATGCATTAAGCTAACTGATACTAATTGCCCGTACGGCTTGTCCCTATAACCTTGACGGTTATGAATCATGATGATTCCTCGCATTTACTCTTTGATGAGACGTAGTTAATAACTACAACCCAACTTACTTCTTCCAGATTGAGCAGTGACGTTGCCCCATAGGGAACGGCACTGCGTACAAGTCATGCCTGATGACCATAGCAAGTCGGTCCCACCCCTTCCCATCCCGAACAGGACCGTGAAACGACTTTGCGCCGATGATAGTGCTGCAACCAGTGTGAAAGTAGGTTATCGTCAGGCTGTTATACCGAGAAAAGCCCACCAGTGATCTGGTGGGCTTTTTTCATTTGTGCTTATGGATTGCAGCATGCTGTCGGGCTCCGCTTCAAGCTGTCGAATGCGCCGATTGCTCCGCCGGGCACTGCCCGACGTCGCTACTGCAACCAGTGTGAAAGTAGGTTATCGTCAGGCTGTTATATAGAAAAACCCCGCTAGCGTGTGCTGGCGGGGTTTTTTGCTTTTGGCCACCCCAATTGTTACCAAAAAACCGGGGACAGGCTCCGATTTCGCCGCGAAACCTGTAGCGAAACCAGTGACAGGCTCCGATTTCGTCGCGAAAGTCGCAACGAAACGGTGACGGGCTACATCTGCGAAGATCCTTTCGAAAACAATCGGAGCCTGTCACCGGTTTTCGGAAACCTTTCGAAAACCATTGGAGCCTGTCACTGCTTTTGTGTACTGCCATGTCGCACGAGAGGGAAACTGGTGACACCTCCGATGTCGAGAACCTTTCGAAAACAATGCGAGCCTGTCACCGCTTTTCAGAAACCTTTTGAAAGAAATCGGAGCCTGTCACCGGTTTTGGCCGGAGCCTGGAAGGAGAGGGGCGTTAGCGTCCGCTTACACGATGACGCGGCACACGCGCTCGCAAACGAACTACGCAAGCTGCATGGCAGACCCGGCAATTTCAGTTTATTCAGGCTATCGCGGGCCGCTCTACGGATCAATATTAATGTGAACCGACGGGGATGATAGCCGGCGCCCTGCCGGATATATGGCCTAGTATGAAACGAGACGTATCACTCACGATGGGAGGTGGCGCGCATGGGCGCTCGAAGTGTGCACGACGGTGCGGGACTCAACACTAGGGAGGCGACATGAAAGCGAAACAGCAAAAAGGGGCGGCCGCGGCAATGGCCGATGATTGCGGCTGCAGCGAACCGAACGCCGCGAAAGGCGACGGGGCGGCCAGCGGCAATGGCATCGCGCATTTCCACATGGCTGGCGAACAACCGCTCGGCCTGGCCGATGGCGACGATCGCGGCATGCCCGGCGTATCGCAGCGGGGCAGCCTGGATGGCATGCCCGCGGGAAGCATGACGGAGCGGGCCGACAGCCGCAACAATGCCATGCCTGGCGGGCCAATGAACGGCGGCGGCGCTGGCCAGGGCGGCATTGGCGGCTCGGGAGGCATGGGCGGTTCGGGCGGCAACGGCGGCGGCAACAGCCAGCCGCGAGTCAGGCGTTGCGCCACGATGGATGTGCATCGCCGCCTGTTGTCGACCAATCCCGCCTACGCACGGGCGCGCGACCAGATCGAAATCCGCGCGCAGCGTTATGAAACGGGCAGTGCAAGCGCGCAGCGTACCGGCATCACGCGCATACCGGTCGTTGTCCACGTCGTGTGGAACACCACCGCGCAGAACATTTCCGATGCACAGGTCGCCAGCCAGATCGAGGTGCTGAACCGCGACTTCCGCCGCACCAATCCGGATGTCGCCACCACGCCGCCGCCATTCCTGCCGCTGGCCGCCGATGCCCGCATCGAATTCGTGCTCGCGACCGTCGATCCGAACGGCGCGCCCACCACGGGCATCGAGCGCCGGCAAACCACGGTCGCGGCATTCAGCGACAACGACGCCGTGAAGTCGACCGCCAGCGGCGGGCTGGACGCCTGGCCGGCGGAGCGCTACCTCAATATCTGGGTGTGCCAGCTGGGTGGCGGCCTGCTGGGCTACGCGCAGTTCCCCGGCGGCCCGGCCGAGACCGATGGCGTGGTCTGCCTGCAATCGGCGTTCGGTACCAACGGTACCGCGGCGGCCCCATTCGACCTGGGCCGCACCACGACGCACGAGATCGGCCACTGGCTGGATCTCTTCCACATCTGGGGCGATGACGGCACCGGCTGCTCCGGCTCCGACAACGTGGCCGATACGCCGAACCAGGGCGGCGGCAACGTCGGCGTCCCCACCTTCCCCCATATCTCGTGCAACAACGGTCCGGATGGCGACATGTTCATGAACTACATGGACTATGTCGACGACCGCGCGATGGTGATGTTCTCCGCCGGCCAGGTGGCCCGCATGCAGGCCTGCCTCGACGGCGTGCGCGCCAGCATCGGCATCGACGCCACGGCCACGCGGCCCAGCTCGGAGCCCGTGGTGGCATGGGGACCGAACCGGCTCGACACCTTCGTGCTCGGCACGGACCGCGCGCTGTACCACAAATGGTGGGACGGCTCGGGCTGGGGGCCATCGGTCACCGGCTACGAACAGATGGGCGGCACCTGCACCAGCGTGCCGCAGGCCGTCGCATGGGGACCGAACCGCCTCGACGTGTTCGTCACCGGCACCGACAGCGCGCTGTATCACAAGTGGTGGGATGGCGCCGCCTGGGGGCCGTCCGTCACGGATTACGAGTACATGGGCGGCATCTGCTCCGGCGACCCGCGCATCGTGTCATGGGGTCCGAACCGGCTCGATGTCTTCGTGCTGGGCACCAACCGGGCACTGTTCCACAAGTGGTGGGATGGCGCCGCGTGGGGGCCGTCCGTCACCGGCTATGAAGACATGGGCGGCACCTGCATCGGCCAGCCGGAAATCGTCTCGTGGGGCCCGAACCGGCTCGACGTGTTCGTCATCGGCACCGACCGTGCGCTGTACCACAAGTGGTTCGACGGCGCCGGCTGGGGCCCGTCGCTGACCGGTTATGAACGGCTGGGGGGCATCTGCACTTCCGCTCCGCGCGCCGTGGCCTGGGGCCCGGACCGGCTCGATGTCTTCGTCACCGGCACCGATGGCGCGCTGTACCACAAGTGGTGGGATGGCTCGGCCTGGGGACCGTCCGCCGATGGCTTCGAACGGATGGGCGGAATCTGCGTGGGTGCGCCGCAAGCGGTCGCGTGGGGACCGAACCGCCTCGACCTGTTCGTGCTCGGCACCGACAGCGCGCTGTACCACAAGTGGTGGGATGGCGCCGCCTGGGGGCCGTCGCTCACCGGCTATGAATACATGGGCGGCACCTGCACCTCCACGCCCCGGGTCGCGTCGTGGGGTCCGAATCGGCTCGATGTCTTCGTCACCGGCACCGATAGCGCGCTATACCACAAGTGGTGGGATGGCGCCGCGTGGGGGCCGTCGGTCACGGACTACGAGTTCATGGGCGGCGTGATCTCGGCATTCCGCACGGGCTCGCAGGAGCCGGGCGGGCTTGCGCTACCTGCAACGGCACCGGCACAGGCACCCCAGGCGCCGGCGATCGCCACCACCGCCAGGGACCTGTTGCACCGGTCGCTGACGATGCATGCCTGACGGAGCAGCGATGGCACCGCAACCGTCCGGTCCACAGGCGGCCATCACCTGGGCCCACTCGTTCGAGGAGGACGAGGGGGAGATTCAGGTGTACCGCCCGCGCGATACGTTTCCTTTCCCGCCCAGCCGGCGGGGGAGGGAAACCCTGGTCTTCGATCCGGCCGGGCGCGCCAGTGCCGGCATGCCCGGCCCGGATGACCGCATGAAAGCGCCACAACCGGCGGCGCCGTTCGACATCGTCGATGCCGGCACCGATCGGCTGGCAATCAGGAAGCGCTGATCCGGGGAGCCGGCCACCTGCGGGTGGCCGGTACCGGAATCGCTAGAAGCTGTACCGCATCTGGGCCGTGTATCGCGGACCCGTGACGAACCACGCGTGCCGCTGCTGGCCCACATGCTGCGTGACTTCCTGCTTGAAGATCGTATTGGTCAGGTTCTGCGCCTCGATCCCCAGAGAGAGGTTGTCGGTCAGCTTGTAGAAGAACGAGCCGTCGAGCTGGCCATACCCTGCCGACCACAGCGGCAGGCCCCAGCCCAGATTGGTGGCACCGAAGGTGCTGCTGGCCGGATTGGTGTCTTTCGCATCGAAGCCTCGTGCGCCATACACCGACAGCCCTTGCAGGCTGCGCGAGCGCCAGTTGTAGGCCAGCCGGGCCGATACCGGACCCTGGTCGAACATCAGGGCCAGGTTGACGGTCCGGCGCGACAGCCCGGTCAACGGCAGGTTGCCGAACGAGCGGGCATCCGTATCGCAGCCGTTGATGTACATGTTCAGGTTCGAGACGCTGTCGCTGCCCTGGCACCATGCGCTGAAGACGGGGTTGTACAGCTTGCGCTTGCTGTCGACGAACGTGAAGCTGCTCTGCACGCCGAGCCCCCTGGCCCAGGCCGGCAGGAAATCGAAATACTGCTGATAGGCGATCTCGAATCCGCGTGCCGTTCCCTTGGCGCCGTTGACCGGTGACGTGACCCCGAAGGCATGCATCTTCCCGCTGGCGTCCGGCAGGTTGTAGGTCGACATCTGGTCGACCACGATATCCTTGAGCCGCTTGTTGAAGACCGCGAGGGTGATGGAATTGCCGGGCGCGAAATAATACTCGGCCGTCACGTCGATCTGGTTGGCGGTGGTGGGGCGCAGCATCGGGTTGCCGCTGGCCGTACCGGACAGGTCGACATTGGTCACCCGCACCACGCCCGTCTCCGCATCGGTCGTACTCGTGATGTTCTGCGTCAGCGTGGTCCGGCCCTGCATCTTGCTGAAGTCCGGGCGCGCCATGGCCCTGCCCAGCGCCAGGCGGAACTGCAGCTTGTCGCTGGCTTTCAGGCGCAGGTTCAGCGTCGGCAATAACTTGCTGTAGGAATTTTCATAGTTCTGGTGCGCGGCGTAAGCGGGGATATCCGGAATCGGTACGCCGGTCACCGGACCGCCATCCGATCCGGACGGCACCGACGGCGTGAAGACCGTATAGCCGCTGGCCTTGAGATCGGTTTTCACATAGCGCACGCCGAGACTGCCATCGACCGGGAAGCGCCATTGATCGAAACCGAAGCGCAGCTGCGTGTAGAAGCTCTTGGTCTTTTCGGTGACGAGGTTGGTATCTTCGGGCTTGTCGGTGAGCGACTTGCCCTGCCATGGCGCACATCCGCCCCAGCCCTGCGCGATCCGCTGTTCCTCGCACAGGATCTGGTGGAAATCATGCAGTTTCTGGTAGGTGCCGGGAAAGCCGCGCGCCAGGCTGGTATCCGGGAAGATGACGCCGGGGACCGTGGCATCGCCAAGGAAGAAGTTCGGATAGCTGTTCACGCTGTAAGGCGCGGCGAAGCGTGGATCGTTGAGGCGCGCCACATGCGGGATCTGCCAGCCCACCATCCACGGCTGTGTAACGCCTTCCCAGTGATATCCGGTGTCCTGGGTGCGCGACTCGCGCTCGGCGGCACGCACGCCGAAGCGCACGTCGCGCAGTACAGGGTGGTCGAAGGTGTGCACCGCGTCGAGCTTGAGCGCATCGTTCTCGCCATGTGAGCGGTCGAGGTGCTCCATCGTGTAGGCCCAGTAGTAATTGGCCGGATTCGCCAGGTACTTGCGGTCGTCATCGGTAAAGTGGATGACCGGCAGCTTGCCGCTGAGGTCGAGATGCTGCGATGGCAGCTGCACGCCGGTGGCGACATCGGAGGCGAATCCGGCGGTATTGGCGCGCACGCGCTGGACGTCCGCCTCGATGGTCCACGCCGGGCTGACGCGCCATTGCGCATTGAAGGCGATATCGGTGGTGTCGGAGTTGCGGTCGTACACCTGGCGGTCGGGGTTGACGTTGATGCCGCCGGCCTTCGGGTCGGACAGGATGCCGCTGACGAATGCGCCGGCCGCGTCGTACACGCCGTTGGCCACCTTGATATCGAAGGGCGTGGTGTGCTGCATCAGCATCGCCGCTTCCGACCACGTCATCTCGTAATCCGAGCGGAAGTAGGTCAGCGAAGTGCTCAGCTGTCGATTCGGACGCCACTGGAAGGCCGCGTACTTGCCCTTGCGTTCGCGCTGGTATTCCATCGAGCGCCACATCGCCGCCTTCGGTACCCAGACCGTGCGGCCAGGCTCGATCTCGTCATGCGGATACAGCGGATCGATGACGAAATTGTCGGTGCGCGTATTGCTCTTCGAGTGGGCCAGGTCGACCAGTGCGCCGAATTCGCCCAGCCCGGTCTTCCAGCGGTTCGACAGCAGGAGCGAGTAGGAAGGCTGCGCCTTGCCGCCATACAGCCGCGAATGCGTGGCCTGTACCGACACCGCGCCCCGGAAGCCCGCCTGGTCGAACGGCATCGCGGTGCGCAGGTTGACCAGGCCGCTGATGCCGCCTTCGATCTGCTCGGCCGAGGGATTCTTGTAGACATCGACACCGGCCATCAGCTCGGGCGGCACATCCTCGAAATTGAGCGAGCGGCCGCCATTGGCCGAGAACGACTCGCGTCCGTTCAGCTCGGAACGCACATAGGTCAGGCCCCGGATGGCGATGGCCGAACCTTCGATGGCGAAGCGCTGCGGATCGCCCTGCATGGCCCGGTCCATCGTCACTCCGACCACCCGCTGCAGCACTTCGGTCACCGAGCGGTCCGGCAGCTTGCCGATATCGTCGGCGACAATCGAGTCGACGATCTCGTCGGCATCCTGCTTGATTTTCTGTGCCGATTGCAGGGCGGCGCGCTGCCCGGTGACGACGACCGTGGCCGTTTCAGTGCCGGCCGCGGCTTCCTGGCCCGCGGCAGGGGCGCAGCAAAGCATGGCGAATTGCGCCGCAGCCACGGCGATCGCGGTTTTCTCGATGGTTTTCATTATTGTCTCCAGTTGGGGTACGGGGCGCTGTCCACGCGCCTTGACAGTCCGGATGTGGATCAGCCGTTTTTCCGGTACATCCCTTTTCAAGCCGGCAGTGCGATGACCGCCAATATCGCGCCGCCTGCCGAAAGGTGATGTCCAAAATTTATTAGGTACAATCGAGTCTTATCAAAACCGCGGCGGGCGTCAACACCGGTGCCAGCGGACCCCGCGTGTTTAGCGAAATTCACTAAATAGAAAAACACGGACACGTCCAACTGTTGTATTCCAGTCAAATATTGGAAAGCCGGCGGGAAAGAAGCGGGAAAGAAGGCGGAAAGAAGCGGGAAAGAAGCGGGAAACAATGCACAATATCAATTTTTCGGGAAAATGCTCTTGGTAAGCTCGCCTCTTTACCAGAGCGAGACCAGCATGCCCAAAATTCTTTTTGCTGCGATCGCAGCTGCGTTTGCCATGTTTGCCACTGCCGCGGAAACTTCCGTGAATACATCGCCCGCCGGCTTGAAAGGCGCACTGGAACGGGAATCCATCGGCTTGCTATCGGCCGACGGGCTGCGTCTCGATACCGGGAAGTGCGGCGATTGCACGGTGCCGAAACAAGGCCTGTGGTACTTCGAAAATGAATGGATTGCCGTACCCCGACCGGGCATGGCGGTATCGGGTTTTACCGCGGGAGCCGACAGGCGCAGCGATGTCGCCGCATGGGCCGCCGGCGCACAGGCGGGGAAGCTGGCCCATCCCTCCCTCGTGTGGATCGGTGCCCCGAGCATCCTGGAGGGCGCGGTCATGCAGCCTGGCGCCCGGCGTGTCCGCACCGCCGCCGGCAGCGAACTCGACATCGAGCTGGTGCCGAAACTCGCCACCAATCTCTCGTATGCCGACGACAAGACCGCCGCCTGGTTTGCCGGGCGTGAAGTGCGGATGCGCGGCACGTTCCGCAACGTAGGCACGCAACAGGTGTTTGTCGCCCGTACCATCTGGCCCGGCGATTTCGCTTTCCAGCCGGCCCGGCTGCAAAGCGCGCCGCTGCAAAAGCCATCCGACCTGGAGGCATTCGTACGGGCGCCAGTGAAGGAGGGCGGCGGGATCGAAACACGCCTGTTGTGGGAGCGGCATCCCGGCCAGCAGCGCGACTGGCGGCAAAAGCCGGTATTGGGATTCGTGCTGAATGGCGCCCAGGGCGACGACGATGAATCGCTGGGCGGGCATTTCGCCATTGCCACCGGCCGCATTGGCGACAAGGGGCAATGGGCCGACTGGGCCGTCAATAACTTCTACAACCTGGATTCGGTCAGCGAAAAAGGCATCGTGGCGGCGACCGTCCCGATGGATAACTACCTGATGGACTTGAATAGCGGCCAGCAATACTATCGCCCGTCTTATATGCTGGTCGCGGTATTGAATAACGAGCGCACCGCGGTGGCATTCCAGGGGGGCGTGCAACGCGTGTTCAACCAGCTTTACCGGCACGATTTCCAGTATCGCCACGCCAGCGCGAATTGCGCCGGCATCAGTGTCGACGTATTCGATTCGCTCGGCTGGCATATTCCCGGGCGCGGCCCGACCGCGCCATTGAAATCGCTGGCCGCGTATGCCTTCATTGCCGCCAAGGATCGCAGCCTGCAGGGCGGCCGCAAGATCTACGACTACCTGAATGAAGAGCAGACCCGGCTGCTACCGGCGGTGACGTTCGAAGCCGCCGGGCTGGACCTGCTGGAAATCGTCGGCGCCAAGGGGAGCAGCCGCACCTTGACCGCCTATGAACAGAAGCTTCGCGACGATGTGGAAGCCATCTTCCTGGTGCGCATTCCGCAGGTGCCGTCGAGCCGCGTGACAGGTTCGGCACCGGTGTTCTCGTTCGATGAATTCCGCGCGCGGGTGCCGGAAAACCAGGCCGACTGGAAGATCGTGCCGGTGGCGGCGCGGCCTTTCCCGGCGGCGCTGCGCGATCCTTCCACCGTGCTGGAGCGCGAGCCGGCGCCTGTTCCGCTGCCGGTGGCCGGCATCGGCGGCGCCCTCCTGGGGGCGTTGGCCTTCTACCTCTGGCGGCGCAGGAAAGCCAGGGCCGCCGGCAAGCGATCCGTTTCACGGCCGGAAGAGCTGGTGCACTGAGTCTTCTCCCAGGTAAGGCATGTCCTACAAGCCCGCACAGGCTGCGCCGATACAGCCATGCATGCCGCGGGCGCATGATCGCCCTGTTGACGCCCCGCTGGCGTCGCCACAGGAGGAGGACATCATGTCGAAAAAAGGCAGTCCGGACGATAAACGCGTCCGCTCGCAAACCACCAAGGACCAGAACACCGTTGCCGAAGGCAGCATGCAGGGCGTGGCCCCCGGCGCGGTCGCGCAGGGCGGCGCAAACGTGCAGTCCGCATCGGAAGAGCAGCAGGGCACGTCGCTTCGCAGTCGTGGGGAAATGCGCGGTTCGATGCAGGGCATGCCCGACGAGGAAGTTGGCAGCAGCCGGGGCGGCGAGGGCGCCCAGCAGGCCGGCTGGAGTGCCCGCCAGAAAGCCATGCGCGAGGAAGCCCGGGCCGATGAAGACCGCGCAGCGGCACCGCGCCAGTCCGGCCATGGCGGCCTGGAACAGAAACAGCGGGCCGGTTCGCAGGAATCGCCGACCGGCCCTTCCGGCAACCGGCAAGCCGGCGATGCCAACAACCAGCAGCGCCAGGGCAATCCGGGCGAGGCGCCATCCGACGCCGGCAGCCGCCCGACCGACAAGATCCAGCAGCGCTGACCAGGGCCCCGTGCGCGGTGTGCGCTGGCACCGGCCCATCGGCCGAACCTGTGCCAGTGAATCTGTGCCAGTACTACGCCGCGCATGGTCCGCTCCAGCCCGGCCCCGGTCGGCAGACCTGGCCGGGCCCCGCCACGCCCGGCGCATGCGGCGCAAAGCAGTAACGATGACGCCCAATAACGATGGCGGCCAATAACGATGGCGGCCAATAACGATGACGGCCAGTAACGATGGCGGCCGCCTGACGCGCGCACCATCGCCACCGTCCTCGCAGACCGGCGCCAGCGTCCTGCCCATGGCGCCGCCATCCAGAGCAGACAGGATCCCATCGCCGCGTCAAAGCGGCTAAGATTTCTTCGCGTTCAAGCGCCTGCGGGTACCTGAACGGTTGCCGCGCGCCCGGAGCGTTACAATCCGGATTCAACAATAGAGGAAGCCCATGAACGAAGAGCTGGCTCGCAGCGTGGTCCTGGTGCGCGCGATCGAGACCACCGACCAGAAGCGCGAAATCCTCAGCGACGACGATCGCCGCTATGCCAACCGCACCGCCCGCGAACTGGCCCAGTGGCAGGCGTCGGAAACCAAAGGACCGGCCACCTCCGAGCATTTCCTGCAGCAGCGTTCCGAACAGGTCATCAAGAAGCTGTCCCAGCGCCATCCGGCGTTCGCCGCGTTCGCGAAGCGCGCGCCCGGCCTGCACGCCACCGCCTGGCTGCTGCCCTTGCTGGCCCTGGTGCTCGGCGGAGCGCTGGACCGGATCACCGATCCGCACCGGGTCGACCTGCTGTCCGCACCGCTGCTGGCGATCGTCGGCTGGAACCTGCTCGTGTACCTGGTGATGCTGGTGTGGCTGTGCATACCAAAGGCCGGTACCACGCGCGTGCGTGCCGCATGGATTCGCCACCTGTCGGTGGGCAAGGGCGCGATGCCGCGCAAGATGCCCCACGCGCTGTCGTCCGGCCTGTACGCGTTCATGGCCGACTGGGCGCTGCTGAGCGCGCGCCTGAACGGAGCGCGCCTGTCGCGCACGATGCACCTCTCCGCCGCGCTGTTCGCCGTGGGGGCGCTGGCATCGCTGTATGCGCGCGGCATGCTGTCGCAATACGGCGCCGGCTGGGAAAGCACGTTCCTGAACGCCGCACAGGTCCATGACGTGCTGGCGATCCTGTTCTGGCCGGCGATCACCGTGTTCGGCCTGCAGGGTTTCACGCTGGCCGATGTGCAGGCGCTGCATTTCGCGGCGGGCAGGCCTGCCGCGGCGGTGGATGGCGCCCGCTGGGTGCACCTGTATGCCGCGACCTTGCTGCTGCTGGTCGTCCTGCCCCGTCTCGTGTTTGCCGGGTTCGCGGCCGCCAGGGCGGCGATGCTGAAGCGCCGCTTCCCGCTCGATCTCGACCAGCCCTATTTCCGCCAGTTGAACGATGCCGCCGGCGGCGAGGCGGGCATGCTGCGCGTGCTGCCTTACAGCTTCACGGTGGACGAAGCGCGCAGCCGCGGCCTGGAAGCGGTGGCGGCGCAGCTGCTGGGCGAGCGCGCCCGCGTGCGCCTGCTGCCACCGGTTGCCTACGGTGCCGACCCCGCGGCCATCCTGCGCACTATCGATCACCCCCGCGATCCCGGCGTCACGTCGACGGCCCTGCTGTTCAGCCTGGCCGCCACGCCCGAGAAGGAAGCCCATGGGGCGTTCATCGCCCAGGCCGCGGGGACGCTGGCGCAGCGGGTCGTCGTGCTGCTCGACGAATCCGCCTTCAGCAGCCGCACGCCCGATCCGCAACGCGTGCGCGACCGGGTGGAACTGTGGCGCGAGTTCTGCGTGTTCCACGGCGCCGAGCCCACCATCGTCAACCTGCTTGCGCCGCCGGCGCCGGCCAAGGGGGAGGGCGCATGAGCACGACGATCCAGCTGGCCCTGATCTCGCATACGAACAATGGCAAGACCACGCTGGCCCGTACGCTGCTGGGCATGGACGTGGGCGAAGTGCGCGATGCGGCGCATGTGACGGTGCTGAACGAAGCGCACACCCTGCAGGCCACCGAAGGAGGCGATCGCCTGGTGCTGTGGGATACGCCCGGCTTCGGCGACTCGGTGCGGCTGATGAAGCGCCTGGCGATGGCCGGCAACCCGATCGGCTGGTTCCTGCGCGAAGTGATCGACCGCTACCGGGACCGGCCGTTCTGGCTCAGCCAGCAGGCGCTGCGCGCCGCGCGCGACGACGCCGACATCGTGCTGTACCTGGTCAACTCCGCCGAGCGGCCCGAGGATGCCGGCTACCTGCCATCGGAAATGCGCATCCTCGAGTGGCTGGACAAGCCGGTGCTGGTCTTGCTCAACCAGATGGGGCCACCGCGGCCGGCACCGGAAGAGGCGGCCGAACAGCTGCGCTGGCGCGAGCACATGCGCCAGTACGGCGCGGTGCGCGATGTGCTGGCGCTCGATGCGTTTGCCCGCTGCTGGGTGCACGAGCACGTGTTCTACGAAGCGCTGGGCCGGCTCGTGCCGGAGGAGAAGCGGCCCGCGCACGGCCGCCTGCTGGCCGCCTGGGAAGCGCAGAATGCGCAGCGCTTCCACCAGTCGATGGCCGTGCTCGCGCAGCAGCTGCACGATGCGGCGCGCGACCGCCAGCTGGTCGAAACGGCCGACAAGAGCATGCTCGGTTCCGCCCTCAAGCTGGTCGGCATCGGCAAGGGCGATGACCGCAAGCGGCAGGAACGGGCCATGAACACGCTGGTGGCGCGCCTCAACCTGGGCATCGGCCAGGCCACCGTGGGCCTGCTGTCGCTGCACCGGCTCGATGCCAGCGCGGCCACCACGATCAATGCCCGCGTCAGCAACAACTTCGTCGTCAAGGCGCCCGTCGAAAAGGGCCAGGCCGCGCTGCTGGGGGCGATCGTGTCCGGCGCCGCGACCGGCCTGTCCGCCGACCTGGCCGCCGGCGGCCTCACGCTGGGCACGGGCGCGCTGCTGGGCGGCGTGATCGGCGCGCTCACGTTCGCCGGCGCCGCCTGGGGCTTCAATGCCGGCACCGACCGCAACACGCCATCGATCGCGCTGTCCGACGACTTCCTGCGCACGCTGCTGGTCACCAACGTGCTGCGCTACCTGGCCGTGGCGCACTTCGGGCGCGGGCGCGGCAACTTCGTCGAAAGCGAGGCGCCGGCGTTCTGGCAGGACGAGGTGGAACAGGCCGTGGCGCTGCGCGAGAGCGAGGTGGCCGGCCTGTGGCGTGCCCTGCGCGAACAGGAGGAGCCGGACATCACCGCTGCCACGGCATTGCTGGTCGCGATCGCCCGGCAGGTGCTGGCGCGCCTGTATCCCGGCGCGCCGGTTTCGGGCTGAACCGCCCGGCCTCCCGCGCCGCTACAGCTTCCCTTCGCGCACGTAGCCATCGGCGAAGATCAGCGCCGGATCGCCATCGCCCGAGTGGGTGCCGGGGCCGTTGACCAGGCCGCCGGCCAGCCAGCCGCCGTTCCACGCCGCCAGCGAGCGCACCTGGTTCTGGCGGGCGCCCGCGGTGAAGGGCAGGCGCTGCTGCACGGCGCCATTCGCATCGAGCACGGCCAGCAGCGGCTGCGACGTTTCCGAAATGCTCGCGCCGCCCGGATTCTGCGTATAACCCGTGGTGCCTGCCGCCAGCATGCGTCCGTCCGCCAGCGGCAGCAGGTCGAACACGATGTCGCAGCGGTCCACGTCGACCAGTTGTACGCGCGGTGCCTGGCCGGGCTCGAGCAAGGCGACATATGCATCCCAGCCGGCATGGTCGGCCGGCGTCGACGTGCGCTGCCGGCCGGTCACCGCCACCGTGTCGCCGACCCAGCGCACGCCGTGCACTTCCGGGCGCACCGCCATCGGCACCACGCGCGTGCCGAGGCGCGTGCCCGCCGCATCGAGTTCGGTGACGAACAGGCCATACGCCATCCCGGCCGGCAGCGTTTCATGGAAGTGGCGCGCGTGGCCGTCGATCAGGTTGCTCCGGTCGCTCTGTACCGCGATGGCGATGCGCCCGGTCGCGCTCACGTCCAGCCGGACATGGGCCGGATTGGACAGCGACTGGAACGGATCGAAGCCGCCGCCAATGATCGCGCTCAGGCCGAGCTGCACGCCCGGTTCCACCAGCGTGCGCCAGCGCTGGGTGAAGCCGGCCGGGCCGTAGCCGAACCGGTAGGCCACTACCGCGTCCTTGCCGGTGCGCAGCGCGAGCACGGCCTCTTCGCCGAGCGATGCCAGGCGTGCCGCGTCGCGTGTCACGTAAGGCAGCATCGCGTCCGGATCGCGCACGTAGATCGGGTCGTCCATGTACGCATCGTGCCGCACCGCGGGGTCGGCGAACGCCTGCTCGCGCAGCAGGGTGCCGCGGCTGTCGAAGCGCAGCAGGCGCGCTTCGGTATCGGTGCCCAGGATCGCCGACACCTCCAGCGAAGGGTGCTGGGTGAAGTCGAGCAGCGACCAGCCGGCCGGCGGCGTATAGGTGGCCGGCGTGCCCGAGCCCTGGGCGAACAGCAGGCGGCGTTCAGGCCGGGTCTGCGTTTCCACCTTCTGGGTTTCGGCCAGCGCCGCCCACGCGCCACCGGCCGCACGGACCTTGACGATGGCAGCGCCGGAGAGTGCGTACTGCACCGGCACGGGTGGCGGTGGGGGCGGTGGTGGAGGCGGCGGCGGTTGATCGCCCTGGCGCGGCCCGGGTTCGGAAGAACCGCCGCCGCACGCGGCCAGCAGCGCCACGGCGAACATGGACAACATGGCGCGCCGGCGCGGGAGGGGAGGGAGCATGGAGTGTTCCTGTCGTGATGGAACAGCCCATTCTAGGCAGCGAGTGTCGTGAAAATTACCGCGAAGTGTCGCGATTTGTCCGCCAGCTTGTTACAGGACGTAAGAACTGAAAGGCGCTGTTCGCGCTAGTTGGGGGAACTTCCCGTCGGAATCATTGTCTTATCTCATGTTGAGATACTTCATGTATATCAGGAGGCGACATGGGCGCAGCGGATGTTCAGGTATTGATCGAAGCGTTGATCCAGCGACAGCTTTCAGAAGACCAGGTCGCGTTGCTGCAGCGCTTCGTGGCCAGCGTCGAGCAACCAGGGCAGTGCCTTCGCCTGATCGAGGAAGCCGCCGGAAAACCGCAATGTCCCCATTGCGGCTGCGAGAAGTCTCACCGTTGCGGACAGGCCAGTGGCTTGCAGCGCTATCGCTGCGTAACATGCCGGCGCAGCTTCAATGCCCTGACCGGCACACCGCTTGCCCGTCTGCGCCTGCGCGACAAGTGGCTGCAATACCTGCAATGCCTGATCGAGTCGACTCCCGTGCGGTCTGCAGCCATGCGCGTCGCGGTGGCCAAGTCGACCAGCTTTCGATGGCGTCACCGGTTTATCGCCGCGTTGCTCCGGGCGCCCCGTCCGCAGTTGTCTGGCATCGTTGAGGCCGACGAGACCTACCTTCTGGAATCACAAAAAGGCTCGCGCCACCTGGACCGTCCGCCCCGCAAACGCGGCGGCAAAGCCAGCCGGCGCGGCATCAGCAACGAGCTGGACTGCATCCTCGTTGCCCGCGACCGCAACCGGCAAACCTGTGACTTCGTCACGGGTCGCGGCCCGGTGAGCGCCAGCCAGCTGGTGAAACACCTGAAGCCTGTGCTGGCGCCCGACGTGCTGCTCGTGACCGATGCCGCCAAGGCGTACCAGGCATTTGCGAAGCAGGCCGGCATCACGCACGAAGCGATCAACGTGCGTGCCGGCATCCGTGCACGCGGCGCACTCCATATCCAGGGTGTCAATGGATGGCATGGCCGCTTCAAGACCTGGCTGCGGCGATTCAATGGTGTTGCCAGCCGCTACCTGGAAAATTACACCGGCTGGCGATGTGTGCTCGATGCCGACGTGCTGACGACACCGCGGCAATGGTTGCACATTGCTGTGGCGCCAACCTAGGATCGTTGGCTCTTTGTCGCGCTCGGCATGCAAGAAAGTTCCGTGCTCAACGGCAATGCCATCCAACGCGAACAGCGCCAACTGAAACGGCGCGGACCTCGCGGACCGCGCCGTCTCGACCAGCGGGAAAAACAGCTTACGCCGCCTGGGCTTCCTCGCGTTCCGGCAGCGCGATGGCGTTGTCGGTGCTGAACTGGTAGTCGCGGAACACGTGTTCGGCGGTGAGCAGCTGGTAGTCGCCATTGGCCAGCTTGTGCGTGGTGTCCTTCAGCCGGTACGTGTAGTGGCCGCAAGTCCAGCAATTGAAGTTGCGCATGTGCGTGCACAGGCAGGTCTTGTCCATCACCTTCACGCCCTTGTCGCTGCCGCCGTTGGCCATCACTTCGCGGTTGTACGAATTGATGTACGAGCAGTTGCCGTTGGCGTCCAGCAGATAGCCGTAGGATTCGCAGCCCGGGCGCGTGTTGGCGCCGATCGCCGGCGTGTTGCGCAGCATGCGCATCGGGTAGCCGGTAGGGGAGACGCCGTTGACGATCACGTCTTCCTCGGAAGCCTTGGCGTATTCCTGCTTCACCTTGTCCGGCAGGCCGCATTCCTTGGTGATGGTGAAGCGCGTGGCCACCTGCACGCCGGCCGCGCCCATCTCGAGGAACGACACGGCGTCGCTGCCGGTGAAGATGCCGCCGGCGGCGATCACGGGGATCTCCAGGTTCTCGCCCTTCAGGTACGCCAGCACCTCGGCGGTGATGGTGTGCAGGTCGTAGTCCTGCCAGTCTTCCAGGCCGAAGCCGAGGTGGCCGCCGGCCAGCGGGCCTTCGACGATGACGAAATCGGGCAGGCGGTCCAGTTTGGCGTTCTTGCGCAGGAAGATCTGCAGCGCGCGCACCGACGATACGATGATGCCCAGCTTGGCTTCGCGGAAGCGCGGGTGATCCGCCATCAGGCCGAACGAATTGAAGTGCAGGCCGGCGGACAGCGTGATGCCATCGATGCCGGCGTCCAGCGCCGCGTTCAGGCGCACGCGCAGCGTTTCGCGCGGCCCGTTCATCGTCAGCTTTTCCATGCAGTTCACAAAGATCAGGCCGGGACCCTTCTTCGCTTCCATGGTCCTGCCGATGTGCAGGCGCTGCGCTTCGGCCAGGCGTTCCAGGTCGAACTGCACCACCGCCTTGTCCATGTTATTGATGTTGAACTTGTACAGCTTGGTCTTTTCCTTGACGAAGCTGGTATCGAAGCGGCGGTCGGAAACGTCTTCGACCATCGCATCGGAAATATGACCGATGCCGCCCAGGCGGGCAGCCTCCAGCGCCAGCCCGGCCGTGGAAATGTCCACGCCCATGCCGCCGATCATGATGGGTACATACTCTTTGTCGCCGAACCGCAGGCGAAAATCATCGACACGTTTCATTGCTTTCCTCAGGGACTGCCGGCAGGCGCCGCGTCAATCGCGGAAGTTGTTGAACTCGAGCGGCGTATCGGCCACTTCCTTGCGCAGCAGCGCCATCGCGGCCTGCAGGTCGTCGCGCTTGGCGCCCGTGACGCGCACCGATTCGCCCTGGATACTGGCCTGTACCTTCATCTTGGCTTCCTTGATCACCTTGGTGATCTTCTTGGCCGTTTCGGTATCGAGGCCGTTCTTCACCTTGATCACCTGCTTGACCTTGTCGCCGCCGATCTTCTCGACCTTGCCTTCGTCCAGGAAGCGCACGTCGACCTTGCGCTTGGCCAGCTTGTTGGTCAGCACGTCCTTCACCTGGTTCAGCTGGAAATCGGAATCGGCGAACGCGGTCAGGTCGTTTTCCTTCTGTTCCACGCGTGCGTCGCTGCCCTTGAAGTCGAAGCGGGTGGTGATCTCCTTGTTGGACTGGTCGACGGCATTGCGTACCTCGATCATGTCCGCTTCGGAGACGACGTCAAACGATGGCATGATGTTTCCTTTCGAATTTTTGTTGCTCGCGACTACGTCGCGCGAAGATTGCGACATTTTAACGGACGCGCGCAGCGAACGGTCGATCGTTTTTATCGTGCCCCTCTATAATCGCGCAAGATTTGAGAAACCGAGCCAGCCACCCATGCATTCCGAACCCACCCTGCAGCACGATTTTTCCCTGCGCCACCTGAACACTTTCGGCATCGATGCGCGCGCCCGGCATTATGTGCGCATCACGGCGGCGGACCAGCTGGCGGCGCTGCTCGGCGAGCCGCGCCTGGCCGCGCTGCCCCGGCTGGTGCTGGGCGGCGGCAGCAACCTGCTGCTGACGGGCGACTTCGATGGCCTGGTACTGCACATGGCCAGCAGCGGGCGCGAGGTCGTCGGCGAAACCGCGGACCACGTGCTGGTGCGCGCGCAGGCTGGCGAAAACTGGCACGCGTTCGTGGAATGGACGCTGGCGCAGGGCTTCGGCGGCCTGGAAAACCTGGCGCTGATTCCCGGTACCGTGGGCGCCGCGCCGATCCAGAACATCGGCGCCTACGGCCTGGAAACAAAAGACGTGTTCCACAGCCTCACGGCCTTCGATCCCGCCACCGGCGCGCTGGCCACGCTGGATGGCCCGGCCTGCCGCTTCGCCTACCGCGACAGCATCTTCAAGCACGAGGCCGGCCGCGGCCTGATCATCGTCGATGTCACGTTCGCGCTGCCGCGCGCGTGGCGGCCGAATTTGCGCTATGCCGAGCTGGCCAATGAGCTGGCCAATGAGCTGGCCAATGAGCTGGCCGATGCGGGGGGCAAGGAAGCGGCCAATGCGGTGGCCAATGCGGTGGCCAATGAGCAGGCGAACGCGGCGGCGGGGCAGGGCGGCGCGCAACCCACCCCGCGCCAGGTGGCCGATGCGGTCATTGCGATCCGGCGCCGCAAGCTGCCGGACCCGGCCGTGATCGGCAATGCCGGCAGTTTCTTCAAGAATCCCGTGGTCGGCGCGGAACAGTGCGCCGCCCTGCTGGAGCGCCACCCCGCGCTGGTACACCACCGGCAAGAGGATGGCACCGTGAAGCTGGCCGCGGGCTGGCTGATCGACCAGTGCGGCTGGAAGGGAAAACAGCTGGGTGCGGCCGGCGTGTACCCGAAGCAGGCGCTGGTACTGGTCAACCATGGCGGTGCCAGCGGGGCCGACGTGCAGCGCCTGGCCCGGGCCATCCAGGCCGACGTGCAGGCGCGCTACGGCGTGTTGCTGGAACCGGAACCCGTGTTCGTCTGAACCGCCTGCGCGACGGCGCTGGTGGCACGGTTGCGCCCGCCATCCTTGGCGGCGTACAGCGCGCGGTCGGCGCCCTCCACCAGTTCGGCCGGCGACTTGCCGGCGGCCGGCACCAGCGTGGCCACGCCGATCGACATCGTCACGATGCGGTGCGACGCCTGGGGATTCTCGATGTTCAGTTCGGCCAGCGCGCGCAGGCATTCTTCCGCCACGGTGCGTGCCCCCGCTGCATCCGTATCGGGCAGCACCAGCGCGAATTCCTCGCCGCCGTAGCGGGCCGCCAGGTCGGCCGGGCGTTTCAGGCAGGCCGTCATCACGGCGGCCGCCTTCTTCAGGCACAGGTCGCCCGCCAGGTGGCCGAAGGTGTCGTTGTACATCTTGAAGCAGTCGATATCGCACAGCAGCAGCGACAGCGGGCGCCGTTCGCGCTGGCCGCGCTGCCATTCGCTGTGCAGCATTTCATCGAAACGGCGGCGGTTGGCGATGCCGGTCAGGCTGTCCAGCGCGGCCAGCTTCTGCAACTCGATATTGGCCTCGGCCAGGTGTTTCTGGCTCTCGCGCAGGAAGCGGAATGCTTCGTCGCGCTGCAGGCGGCTGATATGGGCGCTCGAGTGATAGCGCACGCGGGCCAGCAGTTCCAGCCGGTCCGGCAGCTTCACCAGGTAGTCGTTGGCGCCGACCGCGAAGCCATGCGCCTTCGAGGCGGCCTCTTCGCGGGAGGACAGCACGATCACCGGCACGTGCTCGAGCTGCAGGCAGGCGCGGTAGCGCTGGATCAGGTCGAAGCCATCCCAGCCCGGCATCACCAGGTCTTGCAGGATCACGGTCGGTTGCAGGCGCTTGGCGCAGTCCACGGCGGTCGCCGGGTCGGTCACGAAATGAAATTCGATGTCGGCCTGGTCGGCCAGCATGCGGCGCACCGCTTCCACGACCAGCAACTGGTCATCGACGAGCAGCACGCGCACCCTGAAATTGGTGAGGGCAAATTCCGGTTCCGCGCCAGCGGTGGAGGCCTGGGACATCGGGCATTCCTAAATAAGTAAAGACAACGGTTGAACGCTGGCGGCGTTCAGGGCTTGCTTCCCTAGGGTTTGCCTCCAGTGGTATTGCGTAAAAACGGGCCGATTTTATCCAGCGGCAGCACCAGCTGCGCCGCATCGAGTTCGGCGGCCGCGCGCGGCATGCCGTACACGGCGCTGGTCGCCTGGTCCTGCGCGACCGTGGTCTTGCCGGCGCGGCGCATGGCCAGCAAGCCTTCGCCACCGTCGCGGCCCATGCCGGTCAGCAGGATGCCTACCGCATCCTCGCGCCAGTGTTGCGCCACGCAACGGAAGAATACGTCGACCGAGGGCCGGTAGGCATAATCTTTCGGCACAGCATCGTAACCTAGTTGGTGATTTTCATCCAGCACCAGATGGTCATTGCTTTTAGCTATCATCACCGTGCCGCCCATCAGGGCATCGCCGTCTTCGATCGGGCGCACCGGCATCGTCAGCTGGTCGCCCAGCCATTTGGCGAAGTGGTCGGCGAAGTTTTCATCGATATGCTGCACCACCACGATCGAGCATTCCGGCGGGGCTTGCCAGCCGGCCAGGATGCGCGCCACGGCCACCGGCCCGCCGGTGGAGGCGCCGATCGCCACCAGCGAGCGCACGCCCGGCGCCACCCGCTCGCCATTGCCGTTGGCCGGGCGCGGCTGCAGGCCGTGCATGCCGCCGCTGTGCCGGATCAGCTTTTCCATCGTACGCAGCTTGGCCAGCAACTGGGCCGCGCCCTGGTCGTGGCCGGGGATCAGGATCGGCGTGGCCGTCACGTCCAGCGCGCCGGCGCCGAGCGCGCGGAAGACCTGGTTGACACTGTCTTGCGGGCGGCCGGTGACCACCAGGATCGCGCACGGCGATTCGGCCATGATGCGCCGGGTGGCTTCCACGCCATCGAGTTCCGGCATGTTCAAGTCCATCAGCACCAGGTCGGGCCGGTTCTCGGCGCACATGCGCACCGCTTCCAGGCCGGTGCGGGCGATCCACAGCACCTGGTGCAGCTTGGTGCCGGCAATCACGCGGCGCAGCGCTTCCGCCGCCATCGCGACATCGTTGGCGATGCCGATCTTCATCGGAACGCATCCCCGATCAGGTCGGCCACCGCGTCCAGCAGGGTCTCGTCGTGGAAACTGCCTTTCGTGAGGTAGTAGTCGGCGCCGGCGGCCAGGCCGCGCGCCCGGTCTTCCGGGCGGTCCTTGTAGGACACGATCATCACGGGCAGTGTGTGCAAGTGCAGGTCCTTCTTGATCAGGTTGACGAGTTCGATGCCGTCCATGCGCGGCATGTCGACGTCGGTGATGACCAGGTCGTAGTCGCCGGAGCGGGCCGCGTTCCAGCCATCCATGCCGTCGACGGCGATGTCGACTTCGAAGCCGCGGCCGGTCAACAGCTTGCGCTCCATTTCGCGCACGGTCAGCGAATCGTCGACGACGAGGATGCGTTTCATTCTACGCCTTGCCGTGCTGCCTGCGCGCGCCAATTGATGCAGGCCGCCTTCGGCCAGCAATTTGTCGATCGACATCAGCAGGTCGGGAACATCCAGGATCAGTACCGGTTCGCCATCATTGAGCAGGGCCGCCGCGGCGATGTCGCGCAGCTTGCCGAACACCGGATCGATGCTGTGCACCGCCAGGCTATGCTCGCCGCGGATCGCGTCGACCACCAGCCCGTAACGGTGGGCGCCGCTGCCAAGCACGATCACGGGCAGCAGTTCCTGGTGCGTCATCTCGCCCAGGTCGAGCGCCTGCGCGGCCGAGACCAGTCCCACGTGCTCGCCCTCGTATTCAAAGAACTGCTTGCTCTCCAGCGTGTGGATATCCGTGCGCGGCACCTGCAGCACCCGCTCCACCTTCACGATCGGCAGCGCGTAGGCCTCGCCGCCCACGTCGACCACCAGCGAGCGCACGATCGACTGCGTCAGCGGCAGCGTGATGTGGGTGTGGAAGCCCCGGCCCGGCACCGAGTCCAGCCGCACCGTGCCGTTCTGCTCGCGGATCGTGTCGTGCACGATATCGAGGCCCACGCCGCGGCCGGAAATCTCCGTCACTTCGGTCTTCAGGCTGAACGCCGGCAGGAACAGGAACTGCATCAGTTCCGCGTGCGACATCGTGTCGGCCATGGCCTGCGTGGCCATGCGGCGCGCCACCACGGCGCTGCGGATGCGTTCCGGGTCGACGCCGCCGCCGTCGTCATGGATCTCGACGTTCAGCATGCCGGCCCGGTGGCGCGCCTCGAGCACGATGGTGCCGTGCGGCGGCTTGCCGGCGCGGGCCCGCGCGTCGGCGCTCTCGATGCCGTGGTCCACGGCATTGCGCAGCATGTGGTTCAGCGGGCTTTCGATGCGCGCCAGGATATCGCGGTCGACCAGCGTTTCCTCGCCGCGGATCTCCAGGCGGACATCCTTGCCGAGGCTGCGGGCCAGGTCGCGCACCATGCGCGGGAAGTGATGCACCCCATCGCGGAACGGGCGCATGCGCAGCGCCAGCACTTCGTCGACCATGCCTTGCGCCACGGTGAGCAGGCGCCTTTCATACTGCTCCATATCGCCCATGTGGCCCAGGATGAACTGCCGCAGCGGCTGGCCGCGGTGCAGCACCTGCGCCGCCTTCTCGCGCAGTACCGGGTCGCCGGTCCGGCCGATCGCTTCGTTCAGGTCGTCGAGCGCCGCGAACAGCGCTGCCTGGTGGCGCTTGTGGCGCTGCATCGCCTGGATCAGCGGCTGCATCTGGTGCGCGGCGATGCGCGCCTCGCCGGCCAGCGACAGCAGCCGGTCCGACTGCACCGCGGGCCTGGCGCCGCGCGGTACCGGCGTTTCGGCAGGAACGGCAGGAACGGCCGGAAGGGCCGGAAGGGCCGGTTCAGGCACGGGATCGGGCGCCGCTGCAAAATGTGCCGCGGGCGGCGGCGGCGCGGCAGGTGGAGGAGGCTGGGCGGGCGCAAGCGGTGCGGGACTGGCAACCGGCGCGGGCGCCGGCGCTGCGGATGGCACCGGCGCCACCGGCTCCGGCAGGAATGCGATGCCGCGGATCGCCTCCATGGTGCGCCGGATCGTGTCGCCCTGCGTGGCCAGCCAGCCCTGCAAGCCGCTTTCCTGCAGGTGCGAGCATTGCACGATCAGGTCCACGCCGGCCAGCAGCACGTCGACGCGGTTCGGGCTCAGTTTCAGCAGGCCGTGCTGGGCCGCGATGAACGCGTCCTCCATGCCGTGCGCCAGCTGCACGATCACGTCCAGCCCCACGATCGCGGCGGCGCCCTTGATCGAATGGGCCGCCCGCATCATCGCTTCCAGCGTGGCCGGCTCGGCATGGCGTTCCACCGACAGCAGGCAATCGGTCAGCGCCTGCGTCTGGCTCTCCGCCTCCATGCGGAACAGTTCCAGCATTGAAAACTGCGACAGGTCGCCGTCGGGCGTGCGCGGTCCGCTCATCGCAGGGCCCCCGCCAGCTGTGGCCCCAGCAGCGCCGCATCGAGCAGGCCGATGCGCAGCTCGCCCTCGGCGATCACGCCGGACAGGTAGCGCTGCACGCCCTTGTTGATGGTGGCCGCCGGCGCTTGCACGCGCTTGCCGGCATAGCGCACGATGCCGTGCAGGTCGGCCACCGGCAGCGCGTAGGCGCGCTCTTCCCACCGCACCAGCAGCAGCCGCGCGAAGGTGTGGCGTCCGGCGCGGGCACTGCCGCCATCGGCATCGATGCCGAGCAGGTCGGCCAGCGCGATGCACGGGTACAGCTGGCCGCCCACGTTGACGATGCCGCGCAAGCCGCGCCCATGGCGGTGCGGTACCCGGTGCGGCAGCACGTGGGGCGCAACGCGCAGCAGCATCGGCGTGGGCAGCGCCAGCCATTCGGCGCCGATGCGAAATGCCACCGCCGAGGCGTCGGCGGCTTCGCCGCTGGCCAGCGGCGCGCGGAAGTGTTCGGCCCACTCCTGCAGATAGGCATCATCGACCGCGACGTCCGTGCCGCGCTGGCGTTGTTCCGGTGTTTGCGTTGTATTCATGGTTTGCCGCTATTCATGGTTCGGCCTTTTCTCCGCTCTTGCCGGTCTTGCCGCCCTGGCCCGGGCCGCGCCGCCAGACGCGCGCCGCTCGCTGGCGCAAGGTATCCTGGGCCGCCGTGTCGCCGCGCTGACCCGCCAGCAGCGCCAGGTGGCACAGCGCGTCGTAGTGATCGGGCGCCAGGTAGATGCAGCGCCGCAGGTGCGCCTGCGCCTCGTCCGGTGCCGCATCCTCGGTAAGCAGGCCGAGCAGGAACCAGGCGCCGGCATTATCCGGCTCGCGCGCCGCCAGGGCGCGGCAAAGCGCCTCCGCTTCGCGGGGCCGGCCCAGGTCCGCCAGGCGCCGTGCTTCCTCCAGCGTGCCGGCCGGGGCGGGCGCAACCGGGGCTGGCGCTTCCGCGGGTGGCCGGGGCGCGGGGCGCGGCGCGGCACGCACCGGCGCCGCAGGAGCGGCGGGCGGCGGGCGCGGCACGGCGGCGCGGGGTGTTGCCCGCCGCTCGCGCGGCTGGACAGCCGGCTGCGGGCGCGTGCGCCGCTCGGCGGTCACTTCGTTGACCGGCAGCGGCAAGCCGGCGTAAGGGCCATCGTCCGGCGCGGCATCCTTGCGCAGCGCGAAGGCCTGGCGGTAGGGCAGCGGCGTGAAACCGTTCTGCACGAACGACGGCACCTCGGCATAACCGGCCAGCAGGATGCCGTCGTCGGCCAGCAGGGCGGCCAGCCGTGCGATCGCGGCGGCCGTGGTGGGGACATCGAAATAGATCAGCAGGTTGCGGCAGAAGATCACGTCGTAGCTGCGCGCCGGCGCCAGCTCGGTCGTCAGCAGGTTCCCCTGGCGGAAGCGCACGCGCCGCCGCAGGCCCGCGTCGATCCGGTACAGGTCGTCGCCTTCGTGGGTGAAGTGCCGGTCGCGAAAGGACACGTCCTTGCCGCGGAACGCATTGCGGCCATACAGGCCTTCCTGCGCGCGGGCGATGCACGCGGTGGACAGGTCGACGGCATCGATCGCGAACGCCTCGGGCGGCACGCCGGCATCGGCCAGCGCCATCGCCAGCGTGTAGGGTTCCTCGCCGCCGGCGCAGGGGATCGACAGCATGCGCACCAGGCGCCGCTCGCCGGCCGCCAGGCGCCGCTGGGTGTACGCCGCCGCCAGCACGAAGGCCTGCGGGTCGCGGAACAGCCACGATTCCGGCACCACCACCAGTTCCACCAGCGCCGCCAGTTCGGTATCGCCGATGCCGGCGTCGTACTGCTGGCGGTCGGCGATGCCGGTGGCGGCCATGCGGCCCAGCACCGCCCGCTCCACGGTCTCCTCGCTCAGGTTCAATCCCGTGGCCGCGCGCAGCCGCTGCAGCGTATTCATCGCGGCTCGCCCTGGAACAGCAGGGCGCGCAGCGCGTCGGGCAGCATGCGGTCCGGCTCCACCAGTTGCACGATGCCTTGCGCGTCGCCGGCCACGCGGTCGAGGAAGGGCGCGGCCAGCACGCCGGCCGGCGCCAGCGCGCCGTCGTCGACCTGCTGCACGCCCTGCACGCGTTCGGCCACCAGGCCCAGCGCGTGCGCCACGCCGTCCGGCCCGGTATAGTCGACCAGCACGATGCGCGTGTCGACGCGGCGCGCCGCGGCGGCATGGCCGGCCAGCGCGCTGAGATCGATGACCGGCACGCCGGCCCCGTGCAGGTTCATCAGCCCGGACACCACGGGCGGCGCGCCGGGCAGGGCCTTCAGCGCCATCAGCGGCAGCACGCGCCGGATCGCCGCCAGGGGCAGCCCGTAGCGGTCGGCGCCGATGTGGAAGACCAGTACCTTCATGCCTGGAATCAGACGTTGACCGCGAACGTGGCCACCGATGTCTGCAGGTCGCTGGCCGCGTACTGCAACTGGTGCACGGCTTCGCTGGTGGCCTTCAGCGACTCGACGGTCTGCTGGGTGGCATCGTTCAGCTGCATCATCGTTTCCGAGATCTGCTGCGCGCCCACGGCCTGCGCCTGCATGCCCTGCAGCACGGCGTCGAACTGGGGCGCCAGCTTGCGCACCTGGTCCATCATGCCGGACAGGTGGTCGGTCACGGCGCGTACCTCGCCCACGTTGCGGCGGATCTCTTCGGAGAACTTGTCCATGCCCATCACGCTGGCCGACACGGCGGACTGCATTTCCTTGAGCATCTGCTCGATGTCCCAGGTGGAGACCGACGTCTGGTCGGCCAGCCGGCGGATCTCGGTGGCCACCACTGCGAAGCCGCGGCCCGCCTCGCCGGCCTTCTCGGCCTCGATCGCGGCGTTCAGCGACAGGATGTTGGTCTGGTCCGCCACCTTCGTGATCGTCGTCAGCACGCTGTTGATGTTCGAGGCCTTTTCCGACAGCGCGGCCAGCTTGGCGTTGATCGAGTCGGTGGCCGAGACCATGTTCTGCATCGTCGCATCCATGCGGCGCAGGTTTTCCTGGGCCTCGGCGGTGGCCGTCGTCGTGTAGTCGGCCACGGCGGTGGCGTCTTCCATCGTCTTCAGCAGCTGCGACGTGTTCGATGAAATTTCCTTGGTGGTCGACAGCACCTCGACGCTGGTCTGCGCCTGCTCGACGCCGGTGGCTTCCTGCTGCTTGGCCGAGGCGGCGATCTCGGTGGCCGAGGTGGTGACCTGGATGCCGGCCTTCTGCACGTTGTTGAGCAGCAGGCGCAGGTTGTCGAACATGCGCGCCAGGCCATGGCCGAGCTGGCCGATGGCGTCGTTGCCGGTGACTTCCACCTTGCCGGTCAGGTCGCCGGATGCCGCGCGCGATACCACGGCCAGCAGCGAATCGACCTTGGCACGCAGCTCGTCGGTGGAAGCCCGTTCGCGCTGCTGGTTGTCCTGGATCGATTGCGCCATGCGGTTCAGTTCCTGGCCGACCTGGCCCAGTTCGTCACGCGTGACCACTTCGACGCGGGCGCCCTGGTCGCCGCCGGCGATGCGGCCCACCACGCTGGTCAGGTTGGTCAGCGGGCCCATGATGGCACGCGTCAGTATCCAGACGATCAGCATGCCCAGCAGGACCGAGGCCGCGCCGCCCGCCAGCAGCACGAGGTTCATGTCGCGCCGCAGTTCGGCGGCCGCCTCGGAGCGCTGCGCCAGCAATGCGTTCTCTTCCTTGCGCGCTTCGTCCAGCAGTGCGTGCACGCCCGCAACGGCCGGACTGGCTTGCTGGAACTGGGGCAGGCGGCCGATCGTGTCGGCGGCGCCCAGTGTGTTGCCCAGCTGCTGGCGCTGTGCTGTCTGCGGCTCGATCACATCGCGCACCCAGCCGAGCGTCAGGCTTTCCAGCCGGGCCGCGCGGCTCGCCTGCGTCGGGTTGTCCACCACCAGTTTCTGCAGCGTGGTGATGGTCGCGGGCAGATGCGTGACCCCTTCGCGCACCTTGGCCAGGCGCGCCGGCGTGCCCGTCAGGTAGTAGCCGCGCGCTTCGACCTGGACTTCCATCACCGCCAGGCTGACCCTGTCGATGGCGGTCACCACCTTCATGGTGTGCCGGTCCCATTCGTTGGCTTCGCGCAGTTCCGCGAAGTTGTTGTAGGCGATCGCCAGCAGGATCAGGATGATGGCGAGGATGGCGCCGAATCCGGCGTACAGCTTGTTCTTGATGCTCATGTTCTGGATCATCTCGGTCGCATCCGAAGAGTTCGTGTCGTGGGCAATGTATCACTTTCCGCGCGCGGCGGAAATGAAAAGGGCTGCCGTGCGGCAGCCCTTGTTTCCCAAAGGGACCTTTTTAGCGGTCGTGCTTACTGGCCGCGCTTATTGACCACGCTTGAGGCGGGCGTTCGCCGCGATGCGCATGCGCAGCGCGTTCAGCTTGATGAAGCCGCCGGCGTCGGCCTGGTTGTACGCGCCGCCATCCTCGTCGAACGTGGCGATGGTCTGGTCGAACAGCGAGTCGGTCTTCGAATCGCGGGCGACGACGATGACATTGCCCTTGTACAGCTTGACGCGTACCCAGCCGTTCACGGTCTGCTGCGTGTGGTCGATCAGCGTCTGCAGCGCCACGCGCTCCGGTGCCCACCAGTAGCCGTTGTAGATCAGCGAGGCATAGCGCGGCATCAGGTCGTCCTTCAGGTGCGCCACTTCGCGGTCCAGCGTGATCGATTCGATGGCGCGGTGCGCCTTCAGCATGATCGTGCCGCCCGGCGTTTCATAGCAGCCGCGCGACTTCATGCCCACGTAGCGGTTCTCGACCAGGTCGAGGCGGCCGATGCCGTGCTTGCCGCCCACGCGGTTCAGTTCCGTCAGCACCTCGGCGGCGCTCATGCGCTTGCCGTTCAGGGCCACGATGTCGCCCCGTTCGTATTCGATGTCGAGGTACTCGGCCTGGTCCGGTGCCGCTTCCGGCGACACGGTCCAGCGCCACATCGATTCCTCGGCTTCGGCGCTCGGGTTTTCAAGGTGGCGGCCTTCGAACGAGATGTGCAGCAGGTTGGCATCCATCGAGTAGGGCGCGCCGCCGTTCTTGTGCTTCATGTCGACGGCGATGCCGGCATCTTCCGCGTATTTCAGCAGCTTCTCGCGCGACAGCAGGTCCCATTCGCGCCATGGCGCGATCACCTTCACGCCCGGCTTGAGCGCATAGGCGCCCAGCTCGAAACGCACCTGGTCGTTACCCTTGCCGGTGGCGCCGTGCGAGATCGCGTCGGCGCTGGTTTCGTTGGCGATCTCGATCAGGCGCTTGGCGATCAGCGGACGGGCGATGGAGGTACCCAGCAGGTACTCGCCTTCGTACACGGTATTGGCGCGGAACATGGGGAACACGAAATCGCGCACGAATTCCTCGCGCACGTCGTCGATGTAGATGTTTTCCGGCTTGATGCCGAACTTGAGCGCCTTGGCGCGCGCCGGTTCCAGCTCCTCGCCCTGGCCCAGGTCGGCCGTGAAGGTGACGATTTCGCAGTGGTAGTTATCCTGCAGCCACTTCAGGATCACGGAGGTGTCCAGGCCGCCGGAATAGGCGAGGACTACTTTTTTAATGTCGCTCATTGCAGTTCCAATCTACATTCAAACAGGATCGTGGCAGACCGCTTCGATGTTGTGCCCGTCCGGGTCCAGCACGAAGGCGCCATAATAATTGGGGTGGTAGTGGGCGCGGATGCCCGGTGCGCCGTTGTCGCGCCCGCCGGCTTGCAGTGCCGCCGCGTGGAACGCGTCGACCTGTGCACGGCTGGTCACGCGCAGCGCGACATGGACCGTATTGCCGGCGGTCTTGCCCGGCGCTGCTTCGGAAATCCAGAAGTCGGGCTTCTGGGCTTCGCCGAAACCCGCCACGCGGACGGTACCCGTGATCTCCGGGCCCAGTTCCATCAGCATGGCGTAGCCGACCGGTGCCAGTGCCTTCTCGTAGAAGGCGCGGCTGGCGGGAAAATCGGTGACGATGATTCCGATGTGGTCGATCATGGCAGTCTTTCGCGGTGTCTTCGTGTGCTTTCTTACTGGCCGTCGAGGCGGCCCAGCAGCAGGTATTCGATCAGCGCCTTCTGGATGTGCAGGCGGTTTTCCGCCTCGTCCCACACCACCGATTGCGGGCCGTCGATGACCTCGGCCGCGACTTCCTCGCCGCGGTGCGCCGGCAGGCAGTGCATGAACAGCGCGTCCGGCGCGGCGCGTGCCATCTTGGCGCTGTCGACGATCCAGCCATCGAAGGCTTTCAGGCGCGCGGCGTTTTCTTCTTCGTAGCCCATGCTGGTCCACACGTCGGTGTTGACCAGGTGGGCGCCCTGGCACGCGTCCGACGGGTTGTCGAACAGCGTGAAGCGGTTGGTGGAGACCAGCGACATGTCCATGTCGTAGCCCTTCGGCGTGGACACGTTCACGTGGAAGCCGAAGATCTCGGCCGCCTGCAGCCAGGAATACAGCATGTTGTTGGCGTCGCCCACCCAGGCCACGGTCTTGCCGGCGATCGGGCCGCGGTGCTCGTAGTAGGTGAAGATGTCGGCAAACACCTGGCACGGGTGGTGCTCGTTGGTCAGGCCGTTGATCACCGGCACGCGCGAATTGGCGGCGAAGCGCTCGATGATGTCCTGGCCGAAGGTACGCACCATGATGATGTCGCACATGCGGGACATGACCTGGCCGGCGTCTTCCACCGGCTCGCCGCGGCCCAGCTGCGAATCGCGCGTGTTCAGGTAGATCGCGGCGCCGCCCAGCTGGTGCATGCCGGCCTCGAACGACAGGCGCGTGCGGGTGGAATTCTTTTCGAACACCATCACCAGCGTGCGGTCGATCAGCGGGTGGTAGATCTCGTAGTTCTTGAACTTGCGCTTGATGATGTGCGCGCGTTCAATCACGTATTCGTATTCTTCGAGGGTGAAGTCGGAAAACTGGAGATAATGCTTGATCGGTTTTGTAGACATATTCACAACGGATTGGGCGGCGCGATAATGCTGCACACTTGAATCGGCTCGCCGGATGGCCGGGCCTTCGCGGCAAGTTGGCAAATCATTATAAGGGGTTTTGCCAGTGACTAATAGCCACGACTAATAGGCCGCCGGCCCGGGCTCGCTGGCGGGGGCCGGCGCCACCAGCGGCAGTTCCACGGTAAACGCCGTGCCGGCACTGCTGCTGGTGACGCTGATCTGCCCGCCCAGCAGCCCGGTCACGATGTTGTAGCTGATCGACAACCCCAGGCCGCTGCCGCCCCGGCCCAGCTTGGTGGTGAAGAAGGGATCGAAGATGCGCGACAGGTGCTCCGGGGCGATGCCGCCGCCGTCGTCCTCGAACACGACGGTGACCTTGCCGTCCGCTCCGGTGCTGGCCGTCAGCCGCATGGTGCCGCCGGCGCGGCCGTCGAACGCATGCAGCAGCGCGTTGTTGATGAAGTTCGTGATCACCTGGCCGAACGGGCCTGGGTAGCTGTCCAGCTCGATCCCTTCCGGTACCTCGAAGCCGATCCGGTGGTTCGACGAGCGGATGCGGTTCATCATCGTGGCCACGATTTCGTGGGTGACCTGGTGCAGCTTGAAGCGGCGGCGCTGTTCGGTGGTGCGGTCCACCGCCACCTGCTTGAAACTGGCGACGAGGTCGGCGGCGCTGTGCAGGCCGCGCATCACCAGCTCGGTGGCCTTGCGCGCATCGTCGATGTAGGCGGCCAGTTCGGAACGGCGCAGCCCCGGCCCGTTCAGCGCATTGTCCAGGTCCTGGGTCTTCTGTTCCAGCGTGCTGGCGATCAGCAGGCTGTTGCCGATCGGCGTATTCAGTTCGTGCGCCACGCCGGCCATCAGCGCGCCCAATGCCGCCAGCTTTTCCTGCGCGGCCAGCTGCGACTGCGCTTCCTGCAGCTGGCGGTAGGCCTGCGCATTGTCGAGCGCAATGGCGCCGTAGGCGCACAGCGTACGGAAGATCAGCCGCTCCCGTTCGCCGTAAGCGGCGCGCTGGCGTGCCTGCACGGTCATCGCCCCCAGCACGCGCTCGCCCAGCAGCAGCGGCGCGAACAGCGCGCTGGCGCAGTGCGCGCACCCGTCCACGGCCGGCGCATGCCGCGCCAGGTCGTCCACCGCGATCTCGTGCCGCTCGCGCACGCAGCGCAGGCTCCACGCGGTGCCGTCATCGGGCGCGATGGTAAACGCTGCCAGCGGCGCGCCCGCTTCGCTGCCGAACGCCAGTGCCAGCGAGCCGCCATGTGGCGCCTGCAGCACGATGGCGAAGGCATAGGCGGGCAGCAGCGCATGCACGTAGCGGTTCAGCACCTCGTAGATGGCCTCGGCTTCCAGGTGCATGGTGATTTCCTGGCCGATCGCGGACAGGCGCTGCAGGATGGCGCTGGTCTGCTGCTGGAGCTCGGCGCGCTCCGCCTCGGACACCGCCAGCGCGCGGTGGTGCCGTTCCTCGGCGCGTGCTTTCTCGGTCTGCCGGTGCAGCTGCATGGCGATCGCGCGCCGCGTGGCATCCTGGCTGTGGGTTGTTTCGCGCGCCGCGCTGGCCGCGCGCGCCGTCATGTAGGCCTCGCAGTAGTCGCCCACGCGGGCATACTGTTCGGCCAGGGCGTCGTACAGGTCGCCGGGCACGATATAGCCTTCGATCGTGGCGGCCACCTGGAGGGCCTGGCGCAGGTAATGCAGCGCGGGGCTGGCTTCGCGCATGTCGGCCGGGCCGGGCAGCGCATGTGTGCCGTGGATCAGCGCCAGCACGCGCAGCCCGGCCACCTGGTTATAGACGTTGTGGTGGCCGGCGGCCAGCCCGATCGCTTCCTGCGCCAGCACCAGCGCGTCGGCCGGCCGGTCGAGGAAGCACAGCGCATGGGCGCAGCCGCGCCGCGCCACCATGCGGAAGTCGGCCTGGTCCAGCGCATCGGCGCGCAGCGACAGTTGCTCGAACGCCGCCAGCGCGCCCTGGTAGTCGCGCTGCGCCAGGCACAGGTCGCCCGTGTACTGCAGCGCGATCGCATACAGGCGGCTGTTCGCATACGGTTGCAGCAGGTCCAGCGCCTCGCGCAGCAGTTCGCCGGCGGCATCCACGCGGCCCAGCCGGCGCAGCGTGTCGCCGGTGTGCAGCAGCGCCGCCGCGGTGCTGCGCGGCCAGCCTTTCGGCCGCGCCATGTCCAGCGCGCGCTGCATCCATTCGAGCGCCGCGTGGTGGTCGTTCAGGTTGGAGAATTTTTCGCCGATGTTGGTGGCGGCGATGATGGCCGTGCGCACCTGGCCCGTCGCCAGCGCCGCCTCGTAGGTGCGCAGGTAGTGCCGCGCGGCGGCGCCGAAATCGCTGGACTGGCTGGCCGCCATGCCGAGGAAGTCGTGGATCCAGCAGTCCAGTGCCACCGGCCGCGCCGGGTCGGGCGCGAAATGCTCGCCCCAGCGCTCGCGCGCCGTTTCCAGGTCGCGCAGCACGGCCCAGCGGGCACTGGCCGCCTCCGCGATCGCCGCCCGCTCGGTACTGCCCGCGCCATGCGCGGCCGCGGCGCAGCGTTCCAGTTCACGGTCCCGGCAGGCATGGTCGCCGCGGTCCACGGCGATCCAGGCGCACAGCCAGTGCGCATCGGCGCAGCCGGCCATGTCGCCGATGGCGCCGAACGCGTCGCGCGCCGCATCGGCCAGCGATTGCGCCCGATCCAGTTCGCCCATCAGCCAGCGCACTTCGGCGCGCAGCAGTTGCAGCCGGGCGGCGTGCGTGCCGCGCATGGTGGGCGGCAGCGCCGGCAGCAGGGCTTGCGCTTCGTCGGCCAGCGCTTCGGCGCGGCCCGTGTCGCGCTGGCGCAGGTGCCAGGCCAGCGGCACCAGCACCGGCAGGCGCGCCACGCCGGACAGCCCGGGCAAGGCCAGCTCCCACTGCGCAATCGCGTCGTCGCCGGCGAACAGGTCCATGGTCAGTAGAGTGTCTGCGCCGATTCGTGGAGCAGTTGCCCGTACAGCTCGTGCCGCATCTTGGCGATCTTGCCGGCCCGCACCGCATCCAGCACGCCGCACTGCGGTTCGATCAGGTGCCGGCAGTTGTAGAACTTGCAGCCGCCCAGGTAAGGCTGGAAGTCGCGGAAGGCCCGCTCCAGCATCCCTTCGGAAAGGTGGTACAGGCCGAATTCCTGGAAGCCGGGGGAATCGATCACCGTCGCATGGCTGTCCAGGTGGTACAGGCGCGTGAACGTGGTGGTGTGCTTGCCGGTATCGAGCGCCGCCGAGATTTCGCGGGTGGCGATGTCGGCGCCCGGCACCAGCAGGTTGATCAGGGAAGACTTGCCCATGCCGGACTGGCCGATCAGGATCGTCGACTGGTTGCCCAGCAGCGGCGCCAGTTCGTCGATGGTTTCCTGCGGCCAGCCCTTGGCCGAGACCTCGTGGACCGGATAGCCCATGGCGGTGTACATCTCGAGCCGGGCGCGGGTGCGTTCCAGGTTTTCCGTGACATCCACCTTGTTCAGGATCAGCCGCGCGGCGATGCCGGCCGCTTCCGACGCGACCAGGGCGCGCGACACCAGGTCGTCGGTGTAGCCCGGTTCGGTGGCGACCACGATGAACAGCTGCGTCACGTTGGCCGCCAGCAGCTTCGACTTGTACTGGTCGGAGCGGTACAGCAGCGTCTTGCGCTCCTGGATCCTGTCGATGACGGCCTGGTCGGGGGAGGTGAGCGTGAGGTCGACGATGTCGCCCACCGCCACGTTGGTCTTCTTGCCGCGCGTGACGCATTGCAGCCGCGTGCCTTCCGATTCGGCCAGGTAGTGGCGGCCATGCGCCGCGATGACGATGCCGGTGCGCTGTGCCTTCTTCATGGGCCGGCCACCTGTACCAGCAGGTCCGCCTTGGCGGCGCAGATGAAATCGTTCAGGGAAAGTCCTTTCACGGAATGGGTATCGAAGCGCACCACGCAATTCTTGTAGCCCACCACCAGTTCCGGGTGATGGTCTTCGCAGTGGGCGATGTAGGCGATGGCATTCACGAACGCCATCGTCTGGTAGTAATCCTTGAAGCCGTAGGCCCGCGTCAGGCGGCCGGCATCGATGGCCCAGCCGTCGAGCAGGGACAGCAGGCGTGCCGCCTCGGCCCCGTCCAGCTGGTCGGTGGCGTGGGCGCAGCGCAGCGTGCGCAACTGGTCGGCGTGCGTGATCATGCGGCGGCCGAATTCAGGTGCTGGATGCGCACCGATGCCGGCGGGTGCGAATCGTAGAAGGCCGAATGCAGCGGGTCCGGCGTCAGGGTCGATGCGTTGTCTTCATACATCTTGACCAGTGCCGACACGAGGTCGCGCGCATCGGTGTGCTGCGCGGCGAACGCATCGGCCTCGAACTCGTGCTTGCGCGAGCTGAGCGAAGCCAGGGGGCCGAACAGGAAGGTAAACACCGGCAAGGCCAGCATGAACAGGATCAGGGCCAGCGCATCGTTACCCTGGCCGGGAGCGATCAGCGGCGACACGCCCAGGCCCGTGTAGAACCATACCTGGTTCTTCAGCCATCCCAGCAGCGCCAGGAACGCCAGCGACAGCGCGAACATCAGCCCGATGCGCTTGACGATGTGCTTCAGCTTGAAGTGGCCCAGTTCATGGGCCAGCACCGCCTCGATTTCCTGCGGCGCCAGGCGCGCCAGCAGCGTATCGAAGAACACGATGCGCTTGGCCGCGCCGAAGCCGGAAAAGTAGGCGTTGCCGTGCGCGCTGCGCTTCGAGCCATCCATCACGAACAGGCCCTTGGAGGCGAAGCCCACGCGCCGCATCAGCCCTTCGATGCGCGCCTTGAGCGTCTCGTCGGCCAGCGGCGTGAACTTGTTGAACAGCGGCGCGATCACCGTGGGGAACAGCACCATCATCAGCAGCTGGAAACCGCTCCAGACCAGCCAGGTGTACAGCCACCACAGGTCGCCGGCGCTGGCCATCAGTTCGAGCACGATCCACGCCAGCGGCAGGCCGAGCACGGCGGCCAGTCCCAGGCCCTTGAGCATGTCCGCCAGGAACAGGCCGGGCGTCATCTTGTTGAAGCCGAAGCGTTCCTCGAGGCGGAACTGGCGGTACCAGTCGATCGGCACGTCGATCAGCCCGGAGATCGCGGCAAACGCCACCAGCAGGCCGATCTGGTAAGCCATGCCGCCGCCGGTCAGGCCGAACACCTGCACCGACAGCCATTGCAGGCCGCCCAGCAGGGTGAACCCCACCAGCACGGCGGCATTGATGAACATGGTCACGATGCCGAACTTGGTGCGCGCCACCGTGTAGTCGGCCGCTTTCTGGTGCGCGGCGAGCGGAATCGTGGCGGCGAATTCGGCGGGCACGGCGCCGCGATTGGCCAGCACGTGCCGCAGCTGGCGCGACGCCAGCCAGAAGCGGACGGCCAGCGTGAGCACCAAAAAGGCGACAAACAACATTGAAAACGCGTGTGAATACATTCTGTGCCTGTGAGAAAATGGCGGTTTAGTCTGGCCAAGAGAGAATTATGTCACAAGCGAACGATACTTCCGTTACCACTCCGGTCGCCCCCCAGCAGCAGCGTCCCAACGAGATGAACCTGGTCTGGGTCGACATGGAAATGACGGGCCTGGAGCCCGATACCGACCGCATCATCGAAGTGGCGATGGTGGTCACCGACATGCACCTGAACGTGCTGGCCGAAGGCCCCGTGCTGGCGATCCACCAGTCCGACGCCACGCTCGATGCCATGGATTCCTGGAACAAGGGCACGCATGGCCGCTCCGGGCTGATCGACCGCGTCAAGGCTTCCACGATCTCGGAAGAACAGGCCGAGGCGGAATTCATCGCCTTCATGAAGCAGTGGGTGCCGAACGGCAAATCGCCGATGTGCGGCAACACCATCGGCCAGGACCGCCGCTTCATGGTGCGCTACATGCCGAAGCTGGAAGCCTTCTTCCATTACCGGAACGTGGACGTGTCGACCCTGAAGGAACTGTGCCGCCGCTGGAAGCCGGAAGTGGTGTCCGGCTTCAAGAAAGCGCAAAAGCATACCGCGCTGGCCGACATCCTGGAGTCGATCGAGGAATTGAAGTACTACCGCGAGCACTTCATTAAGCTGTGATGCGTAAGCTGTGATGCGTAAGCTGTGATGCGTAAGCTGTAATGCGCAAGCTGTAGTGCGCAAGTTGCAGGGCGCCGGCCGTGAAGGCGGAGCGGCGCGTTCCCGGCCCACCGCACCGGATGCCGGATCACCGCCGTGGTGGCGCGCGACGATTGCCGTGCGCCACGTTGCGTTGAGTCAGCTCAAGCATGCCGGCGAACGGCCGGAGTGCCCGCCAGCGCGGCACTACCATGTCCTGATGACCACGACATGGAGCTGCGATGAACCGTCCGTTCCGCTATCGCCTGATCGATGCGCTGCGCGGCACTGCCGCGCTGGACCTGCTGGACGATTTGCGCGAGCAGCAATACTGGCCGGCCAGCCGGCTGCAGGCCGGTGCCGAAGCGCGCCGCGCCGAATACTTCGCCGCGCTGCGCCGCGACATTCCCCTGTTCCGCGACGTCGGGCACTTCGATGACTTGCCGGTCATCGACAAGCGCTTCATCAACACCCACCACGAAGCCTTGCGCAACCGGCAATACCGGGGCCGCGTACTGCGCAAGAAAACCAGTGGCTCCACCGGCGAGCCGACGGTCTACTACACCGGCACGCCATCGCAGTCCTACCTGTGGGCCGGTCTGTTCCTCGCCTGGGAAACGGCGGGGTTCCGGCTGGGCGAGAAGGTGGTGTACCTGGCCGGTTCCGCGCTGTTCCGCCAGGGCTGGCAACTGAGCGCGTTCTACCGGTTGATGCGGGTGGAGATCATGTCGGCCTTCGACATGTCCAGCGAACGCATGGACGACTACGCGCTGGCGTTGCGGCAGCGCGGATACCGTTTGCTGTATGGCTATTCCTCGGCGATCCACCGGCTGGCGATCCACGTGCTGCAACGAAGGGGCGGGGCGCGCACGTCGCTGCGCGGCATCGTCTGCACGGCCGAAACGCTGACCGAAAGGATGCGGAACGACATCGAACGGGCGTTCGGCGTGCCGTGCTTCGGCCAGTATGGCTGCAACGATGCCGGCGTTTCGGCGTTCGAGTGCGAAGCGCGGCAGGGTTACCACCTGATTTCGCCGCGCTGCCACGCCGAAGTGCTGGGCGACGGGCGCCTGGTGTCCACCGACCTGTCCAACCAGGCCATGTACCTGCCGCGGCACGACACCGGCGACCTGGTCCGCATGTCCGGCCGGGCATGCCGTTGCGGCCGCGGTTTTCCACTGATCGAGGAAGTGCTGGGGCGGCAGTACGATTTCCTGGTCGACGCGGCCGGCAATCCGATGCACTACCAGTTCTTCATGTTCCTGCTGCGCGAGGATCGCCGCGTCCATTCCTTCCAGGTCGTGTACGACGACGAGACGCTGGTGCTGAACCTGCACACGGTTCCCCTGAGCGGGGCCGAGCAGGCGGCGATGGCCAGGCCTTACCGGGACCGCATCGCCGCGTCGCTGGTGTTCGGCGACATCCGCTGCGTGTTCAACCAGCCGTATATCGTGCAGGCCAACGGCAAGCACCGCTTCCTGCTGCGCCGCAGTGCCAGCGCCATGACGGGTTGACCACGCACCGGGTTGACCACGCACCGGGATTGACCACGCACCGGGATTGACCACGCAACAGGTTGATCACGCACCGGATTGACCGCACGCTACCGCGGCGCAATCGCCGCGCGCGGGCAGTACCGACCGGGCGTTCGCTGTTGTCAGGCGTCCGGCGTGGCGCCGCAGCACTTCTTGTATTTCTTGCCGCTGCCGCAAGGGCAGTCGTCGTTGCGGCCCACCTTCGGGTCTTCGCGCTTGACGGTGGTCACCGGCGCCTTGCGGCGCGGGATCCAGAACTTGTGGATCGCCGGCAGGTTCGCCTCGATCTCCAGCGCCAGCTTGTGCGCCTTCAGCGGATCTTCCACCTCGGGCAATTCCTCTTCCTCGATCTCGTCGGCGCCCAGCAGGTAAATCGGGCGCATCAGGTCACCGATCTCGGAATCCCAGATCTCGTCCCACGAACCGGGGCGCAGCTCCATGCCTTCCCAGAAGCCCCAGCACCACGCTTCGGCATTCATCAGCGGCTTGCCGTCTTCCTCGTATTCGACGAACAGGGGCTCGAATTCCTTCGGCGCCACCTCGAACGTGATCGTCACTTCGTTATAGAAGCGCATGATCAGGTTGAAGATGCGGTCCGCTTCCTTCTCGTTCTTGTATTTCGGCGCCTGCTTGCCGTCGTCGCCCCAGATACGCGGGATCCACTCGGACGGCATGATCGTTTCCGGGCCGATCGCGATGGCGGTCATGTAGCCGTGCAGGTGGTCGAGCGTCATCGCATCTTCCGGAGTGCGCTCGCCCAGCAGGAACTGGTCCAGGTCGTCGAGTTCTTTTTCGGAGAGGGGCTGGTCGAGTTGCATGGTGGTTTCTTTCAAAGGTAATCCGACAGTATACGCTGGTCGCCGCGCCGTGGCGAGGCGCGCCACCGTACAATGGCGGCATGACCACCGCACCCACACATCCATTTGCCGCCCTGGGGCCCGACTGCGTGCTCGATGCATTGGCCGCCGTCGGCCTGTACGGCGACGGCCGCCTGCTGGCGCTGAACAGCTACGAAAACCGGGTTTACCAGGTCGGCATCGAGGATGGCAAGCCCGTCGTCGTCAAATTCTATCGGCCTGGGCGCTGGAGCGACGCCGCGATCCTCGAGGAGCATGCTTTCCTGGCCGAGCTGCACGGGCAGGAAATTCCCGTGGTGCCGCCGCTGGCGATCGATGGCCGCACGCTGCACGGCTTCGGCGGCTTCCGCTTCGCCGTCTTCGAGCGGCATGGGGGCAGGGCGCCCGAGCTGTCCGATCCCGGCGTGCTGGAATGGACCGGCCGCTTCATTGGCCGTATCCATGCCGTGGGCGCGGTACGGCCGTTCGCCGAGCGGCCGGCGCTGGATATCGACACGTTCGGCATCGCCTCGCGCGATTTCCTGCTGGCCAACGATTTCCTGCCCGCGGAACTTGTGGACGCTTACCGCAGCGTCGCCGCCCAGGCGCTGGACGGCATCCATCGCTGTTACGAGCGGGCCGGCAGCGTACCGCAGCTGCGCCTGCACGGCGATTGCCATGGCGGCAACGTGCTGTGGACGGACGCCGGGCCGCACTTCGTCGATTTCGACGATGCCCGCATGGGGCCGGCGGTGCAGGACCTGTGGATGATGCTGTCCGGCGAGCGGCCGGAAATGGTGCGGCAATTGTCCGATATCCTGGCCGGCTACGAGGATTTCGCCGAGTTCGACCCGCGCCAGCTGTACCTGGTCGAAGCCCTGCGCACGCTGCGGCTGATGCATTACGCCGCCTGGCTGGCGCGCCGCTGGGACGACCCGGCATTTCCCGCGGCATTCCCCTGGTTCAACACGCAACGCTACTGGCAAGACCGGATCCTGGAATTGCGCGAGCAGGTGGCGCTGATGGACGAACCGCCGCTGTGGCCGGTCTGAGCCGCGGCAAGCGGCGAATTGGCGGGGAAAACCCGCTCTGATCCAGCCCTGGCCGTGGCTGAACGGCCGGGATAATGACAGCTCGGAAATCCCGTAACCCTCGAGCGAGACTGTCATGCAAGCACAATTGGCCCACACCCTGCACGTCGCCTACTCCGCCGATGACGCCGACCACGACCACGATCACGATCACGATCACGACCTGGCCGAACCGGCCGAAACGGCTGGCGCGGTCAAGCCGGACCGTGCAGACGCGGAAATGCGCGCCATCCAGCAGGCGATCGCGCGGGTGGAAGCGGAAGCCAAGGCCGCGTGCGCCGCGGAGAGCCGGGCCCATGCCGAGGCCCGAGCCCGCTCACTGGCCGAGGACCGGGCCGCGATGGATACCGCCGCGGCCGCCGTCGCGCTGCAGAATGCCCAGGCTGCCGAGGATGTGATCGCCGCCAACCGCGAGCGGCTGGAAAGCCTGCGTGCCGCGGCCCAGGCCAGCGTGGCCAAGCTGGAAGCCGTCAAGCAGGAAACAGCCGAACTGCGTGCCCGCGTGGAAGCGGACAACCAGATCCGCCAGGCCGCCGAGGTGCGCGCCCGTGCCGAAGAGGAATCGCGCCGCCGCGCCGCCGAGCAGATGGAGGCGGAGGCGCACCTGGCCGAACAGGCCAACCTGGCCGCCGAGGAATTGCAAAAACACACGCAGCACGCGCGCCTGCAAGCCGCCGAGCGGGTCGCCGCCGTGCAGGCCGCGAAAGAAGAAGTGATCGGCATCGCCACCGCCGATGCGCGCATGGCCACGCTGGCACGTGAACGCGAGCGCCACGCGTTCTCCGCCCGCCAGACCGCGCAGCAGCTGGCCGAGGCGGAAGCCGAGGCGCTGGACGCGACCCGCCAGCGCGAGCGTGCCGATCACGTGGCGCTTGAATCGGCGTTCGCCCGCGCCGCGGCCGAAGTCCATGCCGCAGAAGAGGCCCGGGCCCTGGCCCACCTGGAACAGGAACGCGAAGCGATCGCGCTGGCGAAGGCCGAGTCGGACCGCAGCGCCGCCATGTCGCTGCACCTGCGCCTGCAGACCGAAAAGGAAATCCGCGACGCCGCCCAGCACCGCGAGCGCCTGGAAGCGATGGCCGCCACCACGGCGCAAGCCCGCCGCGATGCCGATGCCCGCATCATCGCCGCCACCGAAGCGCGCATCGCTGCCGACCGCGAACTGCATGCCGTGGCGCTGGGCCGCGCGGAAGCGGAACAGCAGGCCGAATTCGATGCGCGCGGCAAGCTCGAGGCCGAGCGCCACGCCACGGACCAGGCAAGGCTGCGCCAGCAGGCCGAACAGGACGCCGCCGAGGCCGCCCGCGCCGAAGCGGAAGAGCAGGCGCGTGCCGCCCGGCTCGCCGAGGAGCGCGCCGAACTGTCGCGCGCCGCCGCCGCGCTGGCGCAGGCAAGGAACGATGCCGAAAGCGCCGAGGTGGCCACGCTGGCCGAGCACGCGGCCGCGCTGGATGCCGCCAACGAACTGGCGCGCCAGAAGGCCGATGACGCGGCCCGCCTGCTGGCGGCGGAGCAGGCCCGCGCCGCTGCCGAGCAGGAAGCGATTGCCGCGCTGAAGGCGCGGCTGGTCGAGGAAGAGCGCGCCACTGCCGCCGCCGAGGCACGCGCCGCGGCCGAACGCGAGCAGGCCGAAGCCGCCGCCCGCCATGCCGCCGCGGAAGCGCGCCGCGCCGAGGCGGCCCGCGAAGAGGCGGCCGCGCTGGCGATGATGGCCGAACAGTGCGAAGTGGAAGTGCAGCAGAAGGAAGAAGCGGCCCGCGCCGCCGCGGCGCAAGCCCGCCTCGGCGCCGAGCTGTCCGAGGTGCACCGCGAGCGGGCCCGTACCGAACTGGCCAAGGCGGCCGCCGTGCAGGCGCAGATCGAGGCGGAACGGGCATTCATCGCCCGCGAGGAAGCCGCGCTGGCGCTGCTGGAGCAGCAGACGGCGCAACAGCGCGCCGCCGCCGCGGCCGAGGAAGAAACCGCGCGTGCGATCGAAAACCGGATGGGTTCGGAAATCGCGATCGCCGCCACCGCCCGGGAACGCGCCGATGCCGAGCTGGCCGCCGCGGCCATGCTGCGCGAACGGGAAATGCTGGAATCGGCCGCCGTGGCCGCCGCCCGCGACAAGGCGGCACACCAGCAATCGCTGCTGGAAGCGGCCCGGGCCCACGCCGCGATGCAGCGCAAGGCCGCCGACACGACCGCCGCGCTGGCCGCCGCGAAACAGGCGCTGCTGGAACAGGAAACCGCCCGCTACGAAGCCGCCCAGCGCTCGCTGAACGCCGTGCAGCGCAAGCTGCAAGCCTGAAACAGGGGCGCGAAAGCAGAGTGAAAAACAGGGTCGGACCTGAAGACAGGGTCGGACCCTGTTTTCCGGGCAACATGCGTCTGAAAACAGGACGGACCCTGTTTTCAAGGAAACGTGGCAATGGTCGAGTGCACGACGGTTCCAGGAACAGCCTGTCCGGTTCGTGCCTTCCCCAGCCGGCACCATTATTCCCTGGAAAACAGGGTCTGTCCCTAATGCCGCTAAGTTAAGCGTTACCCGATACGTTGGAAGCGCATGCATTCTCCCCAACAGCGAAGGGCTGGGGTCAGACCCGCCGGGTCTGACCCCGGAATTTGCACTTGGGGTGGACTTATCTAAGCGGCATTAGGGTCTGTCCCTGCTTGTTGGCCCTGTTGGTTGACTTCCTTACTGCACCTGCACCTTCTCGATAAAGTATTCGGTATTGCCGAAGCAGCTGGTCGGCACGCCCTTGTGCTGGGCATAGCTCAGCGTCACGCGCTTGCCCATCGCCGCGGACAGCTGGGCGGCCACGGCATCGTCGCGCACGCTGAAGTGGAATTTTTCCGGGATCGCGCCCGGCATCGAGGTCAGCAGCATCTCGCCTTCCCACGTCTTGCAGAACCAGCCCACCTTCGAGAATTTCTGCAGGAAGCCGTTGCGCTCGCCCTCGGAGTACGAGAAATTGAGCGTGGCCATGGCCCAGCCCCAGAACAGCAGGGCTGCCACGACAAGGATGCCGATGAGGATCAGAAGGGGAGAGCGTCGGGTGCGTTGGATCATGGTGGGCTGGTCAAGGTTGAAATGCTGCGATCTTACTGCATGCGCATCTGTTTACGGTACTTCACCGACGAGTACAGCGACACCACGATGAAGGCGACGCCGGACAACCCGGTGAACCACTCCGGCACGTGGTACCGCACGCTGGCCAGCATGATCACCGCCAGGATGCCGATCGCGTAGTGGGCGCCATGCTCCAGGTAGATGAATTCGTCCAGCGTGCCCTTGTGCACCAGGTAGACGGTCAGCGACCGCACGTACATCGCCCCGATCGCCAGCCCCAGCATGATGATGACGACGTCGCTGGTGATCGCGAAGGCGCCGATCACGCCATCGAAGCTGAACGAGGCATCCAGTACTTCCAGGTACAGGAAGCCGCCGATGCTGCCGCGCTGCACCACCTTGGCCAGATCGCCGTTGCCTTCGCCTTCATGCTCTTTCTCTTCCAGCAGACCCGACAGCCAGCTGACGCCCAGGTAGATGGCGATGCCCGTGATGCCCGCGTACAGCACGGCGAAGCGGTGGGTTTCCTCGACCAGCTCGACACAGACCAGGATCGCCAGCAGCGCCAGCAGTACCGACAGGCTGCCCGTGCCGATCTTCACCGCCGCTTTCTCGATCCAGTCCAGCCAGTGCACTTCCTTTTCCTCGTCGAAGATGAAGTTCAGGAAAACCAGCAGCAGGAACGCGCCGCCGAACGCCGCCACTTCGGCATGCACGCTCATCAGGTGGCGCGAGTACTCGGCCGGCTCGGTGGTGGCCATGGTCCAGACCTGGACCAGGTCCAGCCCGGTGGCCACGGCCACGATGGCCAGTGGAAAGACCAGCCGCATGCCGAACACGGCGATCAGGATGCCGACCGTGAGGAACAGCTTTTGCCAGAACGCGTTCCAGTCCTTCAGCACGGAGGCGTTGACCACCGCGTTATCGAACGACAGGGAAACTTCCATGATGCCGAGCACGCCGGTGATCCACAGCGCCGTGAACAGGCCGGCCATGCCGCGCTGGCTGTAGCCCCACCAGCCGGCCAATATCATTAATGCCACGGTGACGATGATTGAAATCCTGAAATGCTTCATGCCCCATCCTTCATCAAGAGTTATTAGTTATGAAGAAACTGCGTGAACCAGAACTGCGTGAACGAAAACTGCGTGGAAGAAAACAGCGCGGAAGAAAGCAGCGGAAATAAACCAGCATGCCGGGCGATTCTACTTGAGCCGCTTCCTTCGGGGAGCCAGCTTCTGCGATAATGAAGAATTGCCAAAAAGGAATTCGAAAGTTACTCATGGATATCGCCTATCTCGTTACACCGCTGCTCACCTGGATTACCGTTGGTCCCATCAAATTCCTGATCAACAGTATCCGCGCCCGCAAATGGGCGTTCAATCTGGTGGGTAACGGTGGTTTCCCCAGCAATCACAGTGCCGTGGTGTCCAGCATGGCCACGCTGATCGCGCTGCGCGAGGGGATCGGCCATCCGGCATTCGGCGTGGCGGTCACGCTGTGCTTCATCGTGATCATCGATGCCAACAGCCTGCGCCAGCACGTGGGCCGGCAAGCCGCCGCGATCAACCGGCTGGCAGACGGCCGCCCGGATCACAAGTGGCTGCGCGAACGGATGGGCCACACGGTGGTGGAGATCTGCGGCGGCCTGGCAACCGGCATCGCCATCGGGCACCTGGTACACGCCCTGTTCGGCCGGGGCTGACCGGGCAGGCGGATTCGGCAGGCGTCCTGCCCGTCCCGCCTCATGTCCGATTCCGTGGTCATCCTGAAGCCTGCATCTTCCAATCCCTGCCGGTCCGGACATGGCCAATCACCGGGTGAAATGACGTGGCGGACAATGCCGGACGTCCGCCGCAATATCGTCCAGCTTCCCGGTCGTCCGGCCGTCCGGCAAGGTCTCTGCAGTCTGTCCATGCTTTTCAGCAGTCCAGCCACATTTTCCCGCAGTCTGGCCCCGGGTGAATTGACACTGCCTGCCGCACTGGACATACTCGGCGCTCCCGGTCATACAAAAAACATAACGCAGTCCATCAGCTGTACTTAATAAGCTCAGCAGTCCAAAACTCTCGGAGATCTTCATGTTGCGAAATACCTTGATCGCTCTCGCCGTCGCCACGAGCCTCGTCGCCTGCGGAAAACCACCCGGTGCCGATGGGGCCGCGAAAGGGGAGGAAAAGAAGACAGCCAGGCTGCTGGTCGCACCGGAAGATCTGCTGACCGTGCACAGCAACGCGCTGGCTTCCGGCCCCGTGATTACCGGCTCGATCCAGCCGGAACGCCGCGCCGACCTGCGCGCCGAAGTGTCGGCCATCGTGCTCCAGGTCCTCAAGGAAAATGGCGAACCCGTGAAGAAGGGCGACCTGCTGGTCAGGCTGGACGATACGTCGATCCGCGACAGCCTGTCGTCCAGCGAAGAGGGCGTTCGCAACGCCAAGCAGGTGGTCGACCAGGCCCAGCGCATGCTGGAGCGTAACAAGACGCTGCGGGCCTCCGGCATGACGTCGCTGCAGGCGCTGGAAGATGCCGAGGTGCGCCTGAATACCGCGCAAAGCGAACTGGCCGCTGCCAAAGCGCGGGCCGTGCAGGCCCGCCAGCAGCTGGACCGCACGCTGGTGCGCGCGCCGTTCGATGGCATCGTCAGCGAGCGCAAGGTGTCGAGCGGCGATACCGCGCAGATCGGCAAGGAACTGATCAAGGTGATCGACCCGAACAGCATGCGCTTCGAAGGCCTGGTGTCGGCCGACAAGATCGGCGTCGTCAAGGTGGGCCAGCCGGTGCTGTTCCGTGTCAATGGCTATCCGGGCCAGAATTTCCAGGGCAAGATCCGGCGCGTGGATCCCGCTGCAAACGCTGTCACGCGCCAGGTCGAGGTGCTGGTCGACTTCGCCGGCGCGTCGCAGCCGCGCGTGGCCGGCCTGTATGCGGAGGGCCGCGTCGAGAGTGAAACGTCGGATACGCTGATGGTGCCGGAATCGGCAATGGTGCAGGCCGGCGACGACCGCTACGTGTGGCGGGTGAAGGACAACAAGCTGGCCAAGGTGATCCTGGCGATCGGCTCGCGCGACGAGCGCACCGGGCAGTGGCAAGTCACCAAGGGCCTGGCGGCCGGCGACACGGTGCTGCGCGCACCCGGCTCGACCGTGCAGGATGGCCAGCCGGTGCAGCTGACCGCGCCGAAGAACGTCGCCTCCGCCAGCGGCAATGCCGCCAACAAAGGCAACTGAGCCTGACCAGGATACGTCACCATGTTCCTTTCCAATTTCAGTATCAAGCGCCCCGTCGCGACGGTCGTGCTGATCGTCACGCTGATGTGCGTCGGCCTGCTGGCCCTGAGCAAGTTGCGCGTCAACCAAGATCCGGACGTCGAGATCCCGTTCATCGTCGTCGCCATTCCCTACCCGGGCGCCTCGCCCGAGACGGTCGAGCGGGAAGTGCTGAACCGCATCGAGAAATCGCTGCAGAGCATCACCGGCGTTACCGAGATCAACGGTACCGCCGCCGAAGGCTCGGCAACCATCCTGATCAAGTTCACCTTCGAGCGCAACCTGATCGAAGCGTCGGACGATATCCGCAACGCGATCGCTTCGGTGCGCTACAAGCTGCCGAAGGAGATGCGCGAGCCGATATTGCAGCGCATCGACACGTCGGCCCAGCCGATCATGCAGCTGTCGCTGTCGTCCACGGCGCAGAGCCACGCCGAGATCTCGCGCCTGGCCGAGGACGTGCTGGCCGAGAAGTTCCGCGGCATCGATGGCGTGGCCACGGTCAATGTGGATGGCGCACTGCGGCGCGAGCTGTCGGTGTTGCTGAAGGCCGAGAAGCTGCGTGAATACAATGTGTCGATCACCGACGTGGTCAATGCGCTGGACAGGCAGAACACCAATGCGCCGGTCGGCAAGCTGCGCGGCGCGCTGGACGAAAAGAGTATCCGCCTGGTCGGCCGCATCGAACGGCCGGAAGAGTTCCAGCAGGTCGTGGTCCGGCGCAACGGCGACGAAGTGGTGCGGCTCGGGCAGGTCGCGACGATCGAAGATGCGTTCGCCGAGGTCAACGGCCTGTCGATGCGTTCCAACCAGCCCAACGTGGGGATCTCGATCATCCGCTCGCGCGACGCTTCCACCGTCTCGGTTTCCAAGCTGATCCATGCGATGGTCAAGGAAATCGAACCCACGCTGCCCAAGGGCACCACGCTGGAGATCACCAACGACGGTGGCGAGGATGCCCAGAGCAGCCTCAACAACGTGATCGAGGCACTCGTGCTGGGCGCCGGGCTGACCATCTTCGTGGTCTACGCTTTCCTCAATTCCTGGCGCTCCACGCTGATCACGGCGCTGTCGCTGCCCACCTCGGTGATCGCCGCCTTCATCGGCGTCTGGCTGTGCGGCTTCACGCTGAACTTCATGACGCTGCTGGGCCTGTCGCTGGCCATCGGCGTGCTGATCGACGACGCGATCGTGGTGCGGGAAAACATCGTGCGCCACATGCAGATGGGCTCCGACCGCCGCACCGCCGCCATCAACGGCACCAACGAGATCGGGCTGGCGGTGGCCGCCACCACGTTCTCGATCATGGCCGTGTTCATTCCGGTGGCGTTCATGCCGGGCATCACGGGCGAATGGTTCCGGCCGTTCGCGCTGACCGTCACCGCGTCCGTCGCCGTGTCGCTGCTCATCTCGTTCACGCTGGACCCGATGCTGTCGGCCTACTGGGGCGATCCTCCCGGCCACCACGATGCGCCGCGCAAGGGCATCGAGAAGGTGCTGCAGCGCTTCAACCACTGGTTCGACCACCAGGCCGACCGCTACGGCAACGTGATCGCGTGGGCGCTGCATCACAGGCGCTGGATGGCCGCCATCGCGGTGGCCAGCTTCGTCGCCGCCATCGGGCTGCAGATGAAATTCGGCGGCGGCTCGTTCCTGCCGACCACCGACTTCGGCACCATCATGATCGACGTGCGCACGCCGTCGTCGTCGAGCCTGGAGTACTCGAAGCTGAAGATGGTCAAGGCGGCCGAGATGGCGCATTCGATCAAGGAAACCAAGGCGACCAGCACCTACGTGAACCTGACGGGCGGCCGCATCTACGTGGACATCGGCAAGAAGAAGGAGCGCGACCGTTCCGCCACCGAAGTGGCAACGGAGCTGCGCGAAAAGCTGGCGCAACTGGTCGGCGCCGAATACACGGTGCTGGAAGACTTGAACAACGGTGCCCGCAAGCCGGTGCAGATCGAGTTCATGGGCGAGGATTCGCGCAAGCTGATGGAAATCACCAGCCGCTTCATGGATGAGCTGAAGAAGGTGCCGGGCGCGGTCGACGTCAGCCTGTCCGAGCAGGATCCGAAGGATGAGCTGCAGATCGAACTGAACCGTGGCCTGGCGAACTCGATGGGCATCGGTGCCGGCGACGCCGCCACCGCGCTGCGCGTGGCCTTTGCCGGCATCGAAGTGGGCGACTGGGTCGATCCGACGGGCGAAACCCGCGACGTGGCCGTGCGCCTGGCGCCGGAAGACCGCACCAACGCGGAAAACATCGAGCGGCTGCCGATCGCCGTGTCCGGCACGAACCAGATGGTGCCGCTGGACCAGATCGCCACCGTCACGATGGGCAAGGGTCCGGCCAAGATCCAGCACAAGGATGGCAAGCGGGTGATTTCCGTGTCCGCCAATGTGCAGGGCCGCTCGCCGGGCGAGGTGACGGCCGATGCGATGAAGCTGGCGAAGTCGATGGACTTCCCGCCGGGTTACGGCCTGGCCGTGGCCGGTTCGGGCAAGGACATGCAGGAAGTGTTCACGCAGATGGGGATCGCGCTGGTCGCCGGCATCGGCCTGATGTACCTGATCCTGGTCATCCAGTTCGGTTCGTTCACGGCGCCGGTGGCGGTGATGCTGTCGCTGCCGCTGTCGCTGATCGGCGTGGTCGTCGCGCTGCTGCTGACGAAGGGCACGATCAACCTGATGAGCCTGATTGGCGTGATCATGCTGATGGGGCTGGTGGCGAAGAACGCGATCCTGCTGCTGGACGCGGCGCGCAAGCGTGAGGAAGAGGGCTATGGCCGCGAGGATGCGCTGATGTACGCGGGCCGCATGCGCCTGCGTCCGATCCTGATGACGACGTTCGCGCTGATCGCCGGCATGCTGCCGGTGGCGATCGGCCACGGCGAGGGCGGCGAGTTCTACCGTCCGCTGGCCGTGTCGATCATCGGCGGCACGATCACGTCGACCGTGCTGACCTTGCTGATGGTGCCCACGTTCTACGACAGCATCGAGATCACCCGCGACCGCATGTTCGCCAAGTTCAACCGCCGCACCGAGCGCTGGAACGTGGCCGTCGCTGGCGTGATGACCTTCATCGAAGCCATCCTGGCGCTGACGTTCGTGCGCCTCATCTATCGCCTGATCATGAAGGGCGTGCACAAGATCACCGGCCGCGGCACCAAGACGCCGCCGCCGATGGCCGAAGCCGCCTGATCACCACTGTCTTTCTCCGTTGGGGCCGCCACTAGCGGCCCCTTTTTTTAGCAATGAAGGCCGCAGGAAAGAAAACGCCGCGCGTGTTGTAAAACTTCTGGGGACTGTCCCTGCAGGAGAGTCTGTCGCCATGTTGTCTACCCATGTGGTCCATATTGTTTTGCAACAAGCCGAGCAGTGAAATAACCTGCAGGTTGGCGATGCAATTAAAACCAAAAAGTGCGCATTGTCTAGCGGATTGATCAAGCAAATTGTTACGAGAGCTGTTTTGACACATGTTGCAGCGCGAAAAACGTACGCTCGTATCAAAATTTCTGATGGTGTAGTATGCTCGCCCCGCAGCCCCAGCCGTTAGAGGGGAGCAATTATTCGAATGGCAAGAATAGACAGCGAGACTACCTTGGATAAAAAATACCTGACCCTGATCATCACGGCCGCGCTGGCGACCGTGTCCGTAACTGCCGGCGCATCCGGCTACCGCTTCGGCTCGCAGAGCGTGTCGTCGCAAGGCACGGCCGAGGCCAACGGTGCCGAGGCGGCTGACGCTTCCACCATCTTCGCCAACCCGGCCGGCCTGTCCCGCCTGGAAGGCCGCCAGCTGATGACCGGCGTGACCGGCCTGGTGCCGCACTCCACGTACTCCGACAGCGGCTCGACCCGCTTCACCGGGACTTCGACCGGCGGCCAGAAGCTGCAGGACGAATACGCGCCGACCGCGGTGGCGGCGCCCTCGCTGTACTACAGCCAGAAACTCAACAACCAGTGGACCGCCGGCTTCGGCATGTTCGTGCCGTACGGCGCCAACCTGTCGTATGACTGGGACTGGTCCGGCCGCTACGCGCTGACGAACATGAAGCTGACCGCGATCGCGCTGAATCCGTCCATGGCATTCAAGATCAACGAGCGCCATTCGCTCGGCTTCGGCATCACGGCCGAGTTCATGAAGGCCAGCCTGGGCCAGATGGTCGACGTGCCGGGTTCCGTGGCCGCCGCGCAGGCAGCTGGTACGGGCGCGGCGCTGATCCGCCAGATCGTCGCGATGGGCGGCAACCCCGCCGCGCTGGCCTCGATCAGCGACGGCCGCGCCGAAGTCGAAGGCAAGGACTGGGGCTACGGCTTCAATGTCGGCTACCTGTATCAGCCGGCGCCAGGCACCCGCTTCGGCATCGCCTACCGGTCGCACATCGACCACAAGCTGGGCGGTGGTGCCGACTGGGACTTCTCCACCGTGACGAGCGACCGCGTGATCAACGCCATCATCGAGGAGCGTTCGCACCACGAGGACTCCGCTGCGCGCGTGAAGCTGCGCACGCCGGAAACCCTGTCGGTGAACGGCTACCATGAGTTCAACGATCGCCTGGCCGGCGTGTTCGACGTGACCTGGACGCGCCACTCGCGCATGCAGAACATCAACATCGAATTCCTCGGCACCGACAATGGCGACGAGGTGATCCGCCAGCAGTGGAAGAACACCGTGCGTGTCGCCCTGGGCGCAAACTACAAGCTGAACGATCGCGTGCTGCTGCGTGCCGGTATCGCCCACGACGAGGCGCCGGTGCGCAGCGACCAGCTGCGCCATTCCGCATTGCCGGATTCGGACCGCAACCAGCTGTCCTTCGGCGCCAACTGGAAGCTGTCGGCCAATTCGTCGATCGACGTGGCCTACACGTACCTGGACTTCAAGGAAGCGAACAGCAACTACAAGAACGACTGCCGTCCTGGCCTGCTGACCTGCACGGGCAATGGCGAAACCACGAAAGGCAGCTGGAACACGCACATGAACCTGCTGGGCGTGGCGTACAACTACAAGTTCTGATCGCGCCGCCTCGGCGGCTTGCGCACGAAGTGCCGCCACGGCGGCACGAAAAAAAGCCGGCACCTCGCGAGAGGTGCCGGCTTTTTACCTGGGTGCTGATCAGCGGTTCGGCGTGGTGCCGGTGCCCGAAGTACCGGTATCGCCGGTGGTGCCCGACGTGCCGGACGTGCCGGTGCCGGTCGTGCCGGTCGCCGGCGTGGTGGCGCCGTCGGTCGGCGGCGTCGTCGTGGTGGCGTCGGCCGGTGGCGTGGTGGTGCCGCCGGTAGTGCCCATGTCGCCGCTGGTGCCGCTGGCCGGCGGGGTGGCCGGTGCGGCCGGGGTGGTGCTCGTATCCGGCGTTACCGCCGGTGCCGTATCGGTTGCCGCCGGCTGGTCCGCATCGCGGTTCTTGCAGCCGGTCAGTGCTGCGGTGCCCAGCACTGCTGCCAGGATCAGGGCGGACGATTTACTCAGCTTAATCATGTCGACTCCTCATAAAGTGGGTGGGGTGCAACCACCGCCGGCGGTGGGACCGCCGGAATGGTTGCAGGTTCGAGATGTGCCTGATGTTAATAGCCGCTATCCCCCTCAGGCTGGGGCAAGCGTACGCAACAGGGCCGGTATTTCGGCCGAAATCTCCCGTGCCAGGTAACCCAGCACGCCGTACCGGATCGACAGCTGTTCGCCGGCGGACGCATGCAGCGCGATCCCCCATGCGGCAGCCTGCTCCAGCGTGGCGCCACGCGCCACGAGGCCGGCGATGATGCCTGCCAGCGTGTCGCCCGAGCCGGAAATGGCCAGGCCGACATTGCCGCCCTGGTGTTGCCACTGCTGGCCGTCGGGCGTGGCGATCACGGTGGTGGCGCCCTTCAGCGCCACGATCGCGTTCCAGCGCCGCGCGGCCTCCTGCGCCGCCTCGAGCGGGGCGTCGCAGATCCGTTCCTTGTCGCGCCGCGTCAGGTGCGCCAGTTCGCCGGCGTGCGGCGTCATCAGCACCGCTTCGCGGAAGCGGAAATGTTCCATGTCCTTCGGCTCTTCCAGCAGGTGCGGCTCGCCCTGCGCCCGCACCGCGCCCATCGCCGCCGCATCCAGGATCAGCGGCGTGCCGGCGAAGCGCGGCAGCAGGGCATGCACCAGTTCCGCCGTGGCGGCGTCGTCCTGCATGCCCGGGCCGACCAGCATGGCGCCGGGCTTGCTGCCGGCCTTGCCACTGGTGCTGCCGAACAGGTCGCCGAGGCGGCGCGCCGCTTCCACGGTGAAACCGCCGCTGTTCGTTTCGGCCAGGCCGATCACCCGGGCCTCGGGGATCGCCGTCGCCACCAGCGGCGCCACGCTGGCGGCCGTCGCCATCGTCAGCTTGCCGGCGCCGGCCCGCAGCGCGGCCGTCGCCGCCAGCATCACGGCACCCGGCATTTCGCGCGAACCGCCCACGATCAGCACATGGCCGCGGCCTTCCTTGTCGTCGTCGAACGAGGGTTCGGGCAGTGCCCATTCCCGTAACGTGGCGGCGGTGATCTCGGTTGTCATCGATGCTCCTGTCGTCATGCTTTCGGCGCGGCCGGCTGGTCCTTGCTTTTCGTGACCGGGGTACCGGTGGACGTCAGCGGGGCAACGAAGTTTTCCAGGTCGAGCACGAGCTTGCCGCGCTTGCCGGCGGCCGGGTCGAACCGGTAAGAGGTGACGCTGCAGTTCGGCACATCGGCGGCGCGGTCGATGGCCAGGATCGCATCCTCGTCCATCCGTTCCAGCAGGTAACGGAAGCAGTTGACGATCACCTGGTGCCCCACGATCAGCACGCGCTCGCCGCGGTATTCGCGGGTGATGGTATCGAGCACGCTGCGCAGGCGCAGGATCACGTCGCACCAGCTTTCGCCGCCCGGTGGCCGGAAGTAGAACTTGCCCACGTGGCGGCGCTGTTCATGCAGTTCGGGGAACTTGTCGGCAATGCCCAGCGGCGTCAGGCGGTCGACGATGCCGAATTCCTTCTCGCGCAGCCGCTCGTCGGTCGCCACTGTCAGCAGCTCGTCGCGATCGAGGCGGTCGACCACCGCCAGCGCCGTTTCGCGCGCCCGCACGTAAGGCGAGAACAGCACCACGTTGGGCCGCTGCTCCGGCGGCAGCGCACCGAACCATTGCCCCAGCGCGGCTGCCTGGCGCTCGCCCAGTTGCGACAGCGGCACGTCCATGTCCCGTTCGGCGATGTCGATCAGAAACTGCGAGGCGGCTTCCGCCGCTTCACGCGCGACGTTGCCGGCACTTTGTCCGTGCCGCACGATCCAGATCTGTTGAGGCCACTTTTGTTCCATCGCCGTCCGTCCCGGTAATTCGGTTTGCGAATACTAGACGAAACTGCAAAACGGTGGCGCGAGATGGCGGCCCAACCGCGCGCGGCGGCGCGGCTTCCTCAGGCGGGGGTGGTTTCCGATTCGATATCCGCATCGGCATCGTCATCGCGCTCGAACACGGCGACATCCGTCTCGCCCATCACGCGCGAGGTCAGCGTGCCGGCCGTGATCGCGCCGGAAACGTTCAGCGCCGTGCGGCCCATGTCGATCAGCGGTTCGATCGAGATCAGCAGGCCGGCCAGCGCCACCGGCAGGTTCATCGAGGAAAGCACGATCAGCGCGGCGAAGGTGGCGCCGCCGCCCACGCCGGCCACGCCGACCGAGCCGATCGTGACCACGGCCAGCAGCGGCAGCAGGAACGACACGGTAAACGGATCGATGCCGACAGTGGGGGCGATCATCACGGCCAGCATGGCCGGATAAATGCCCGCGCAGCCGTTCTGGCCGATGGTAGCGCCGAACGATGCCGAGAAATTGGCGATGCCTTCCGGCGTGCCGAGCCGCTGCACCTGCGTCTGCACGTTCATCGGGATCGCGCCGGCACTGCTGCGCGACGTGAACGCGAATGTCAGCACGGGCAGGATCTTTTTCGCGAAGCGCAGCGGGTTCAGCCCGGTGCCCGCGACGATGGCGAGATGCACGCCGAACATCAGCAGCAGCGCGCAGTAGGAAGCGGCCACGAAGCCGATCAGGTCCAGGATGTCGGCATAGCTGGAGGTGGCGACCACCTGGGCCATCAGCGCGAAGATGCCATAGGGCGTTAGCCGCAGCACCAGCGTCACGATGCGCATCACGATCGCGTGCGCCACCTTCACCGCATGCTCGAACGACACGAACAGCTCCGGCTTCTTGTCGGCAATGCCGATCGCGGCAATGCCGACGAACACGGAAAAGATGACGACGGCGATGGTCGATGTCTTGCGCCCGCCCGTCATGTCGAGGAACGGATTGGCCGGGATGAACGACAGGATCATGTTCGGCAGCGAGATCGCCTGCGCGTCGGCCAGGCGGCCCTCGAGGTAGGCGCCGCGGGCCACTTCGGCCGCGCTGGAGGTCAGCCCCGCCGCCGACAGTCCGAACAGCTTGGCCATCAGGATGCCGATCGCCGCGGCCACCGCCGTGGTGGCCATCAGCGTGCCGATCGTCAGCGCGCTGATCTTGCCCAGCGACTTCGCATCGCGCAGCTTCAGGATCGCCGCCACGATCGAGACCATGATCAGCGGCATCACGATCATCTGCAGCAGCTTCACATAGCCGGTGCCGACGATATCGAGGTATTCGCCGGTGGTCTTGATGGTGGCGCTGTCGGCGCCGTACAGCGCCTGCAGCGCCGCGCCGAGCACCACGCCGAGGCCGAGCGCCGTGAAGACCCGCACCGTGAAGGTGGCATGCCGGCGCTGCTGGTGGTAGAGGAACCCCAGCAGGAGCAGGGCGGCGGCGAGGTTGAGCAGAACGGAGAACGTCATCGTGATCCTGACCGGTTGAGGAGTCAATAAAGGAGTCGAAAAGATACTGGCCGCACTGGTGTGTGCGGGGAAATCGGGTAATAAAGTTTGGCAGCCATCGAAAACTGGCTGGCGAAATCAATGGATTGGCGTGGCTTCAACGAATTTTACCGCTGTAGCGCCGCTCGCGTGCGACTGCCCTGCCGTGCCCATGCGAATATTGCCTCATATCCTTATAAGTGAAATAACATGAAAGTCCTGCAAAAACTGTTTGGTGCCGGTTATATCGCCGTCGCGATGTTCTTCCTCGTCTGCGGCATCGCGCTGGTCGGCATGGCGGCGTGGGAAATCTGGGAGGCACTGACGGCCGCGGTCGACGCCGAAACGCCGCCCCGCTTCGTCCGCATCCTCGAGTGCATCGGCCTGTTGACGATCGCGGTCGCCTCGTTCGAACTGGGGCAGACCGTGCTGGAAGAGGAAGTGCAGCGCGAAGCCAGCATCAGCACGCCGACCCGGGTGCGGCGCTTCCTGTCGCGCTTCCTGGTCGTGGTGGTCGTTTCGCTATCGATCGAGTGCCTGGTGTCCGCCTTCCAGTCCCTGCACGGCCATCCGGAACTGTTGCCGCACGCCGGCGTGATCGGACTGTGCGCCGCCGGACTGCTGGTGGCATGGGGCATCTTTGTCCGGCTCAACATCCCCGCCGAACACCTCGAGCCGCAAGCCATGCAGGAGGCCCAGGAAGAGGACAAGCACATCTCCACCTGAGTCCGTTGCGCGCTGCGCCGCACGGCGTTGCCGATTGGTCTTGCCTTCTCCGCTACAAACGGTCGCTGTAAGGTGACTGCAACAAAAAAAGCCGCGTATCCCGTAAAGGTCTGCCGCATCGCGCCGTAATCCAACCTTGTATGTTACATTTCCGTGTGGAAATTAATTTTTCGGGTGGAGAGCCATGACGGTCAAGATTCAGGGTCCTGTTGTTTTCGGCAGCATGATGGACGATGTGCAAGAAGGAACGGATTGGGGCGATGTCTTCACCGGCGGCTTCGGCTGGACCGGCGATTACGGCGACGATGCCGTGTTCGGCCATGGCGGAAACGACACGATCAATGGTTCCGATGGCTACGACACGCTGAATGGCGGCGCGGGCAGCGACCTGGTCGACTACAGCGGGGCGTCCGGCGCCGTCACGGTGCACCTGGGCGACGGCACCGCCGGGCTCCAGCTGGAAAACTACAACTGGCGCAACGAACTGCTTGAAATGGACACGCTCGTATCGATCGAGCGCGTGCAGGGTTCCGCCTTCGACGACCATCTCGTCGGCGATGGCGCCGACAACGTGCTGGCCGGCGGCGCGGGCAACAACACGCTCGACGGTGGCCTGGGAATCGACACGGCCAGCTATGCCGGCATGGCGGGCCCCGTGACGGCCAACCTGTACACCCGCCAGTCGAGCACCGGCGAGGGTACCGACACGCTGCGCAGTATCGAAAACCTCACCGGCAGCGATTTCGCCGACATGCTGATCGGCGATACCGCGGCCAACCGGCTCGATGGCGGTGCCGGCAACGACGTGCTGCACGCCGGCGCCGGCAACGATGACCTGGTCGGTGGCCTGGGCGACGACACGGCCGTGTTCACCGGCCAGCGCTCCGAGTACGCGATCGTCACGCTGCCCGATGGCCGGGTCACCGTGAGCGACCTGCAGGCCGGGCGCGACGGCAGCGATACGCTGGCCGGCATCCGCCACCTGAAATTCAGCGATGGCACGTTCGACCTGGCTGGCGTCGATCGCCTGGTGGCCACGGGCGGGCAGGCAACGTCCGTGACGACCCTCGCCGATGGCACCTATGTGATCGCCTGGCAGGCGACCGATGGCAGCGGCAGCGGCGTGTTCTTCCGCCACTTCGACGCGAACGGCTTGCCGATCGGCGACGTCACCCGGATCAACGACGCGGCCGATGGCGACCAGGCCGCCCCGGCGATCGCCGCGCTGTACGACGGCGGCTGGGTTGCCACCTACGCCAGCGGTTCGGACATCGCGCTGCAGCGTTTCAGCGCCGATGGCAGCAAGAACGGTGCGGAAATCGTGCTGGGCGGCGCCACCGGCAAGCTGGCGCCGAAAGTCACCGCGACCATCGACGGCGGCTTCGCCGTGACCGGCCATGCCGCGGCGGCCGGCGGGGGCAGCGATGTGCGGATCAGCCGCTTCGACGCCGATGGCGGCTCGCGCAGCGACCTCGTCGCCGGCACGTCGGTGGCCGCCGCCCACAGTGCGGTCGCGGAGCAGGACAATGGCTACATGGTGGCCTGGCAGGCGGCCGATGGCATCCTGGTGCAGCAGTACCGCTGGGACAACGAAGCGACCGCGGCCGAAGTCAAGCTGGCCACCAGCGGCGTCGTCGGCAGCATCGGCATTGCCACGCTGTACGGCAACGGCGGGCTGGAAGTGGCCGGCACGGTCGTCAGCTGGATCCAGGATGACGGCAATCCCGCCACGGCGGACGATGCGGTGATGGTGCAGCGCTTCGACGCGGCCGGCGCACGGATGGGCGGACCGGTCACGGTAGCGGTGGCCGAATTCCAGCAAGACGCGGCCGCCACCGGCTTGCGCGACGGCGGCTTCATCGTCGTCTGGAGCAACGTGGCCGCCGATGGTACCGCGTCCGTGATGGGGCGCCATTACCACCCCAACGGCACCGCCGCCGGCGCCGCATGGCAAGTCAACCAGGTGAAGCTGACCGGGCAGGTCGGCGCGCCCGCCGTGGCCGAAACGGCCGACGGCAGCGTGATCGTCAGCTGGACCACGACCACGGCCGATGGCGGCAGTCTGGTCTGGCAGCAGATGGTCGACCATGACGGCGCCGCCGAATTTGCCGCGTCGAGCAGTTCCGGCCAACCGCCGGCCGCGCCCCAATTCACGGTGCAGGAGGCCAATGCGCCGGGTACCACCCAGGCATCCGCCCTGGCCGGCCCGGTGGCGAACGACCTGCAGATCATCGACGAAGGCAGTTTCAACACCGGCAACCTGCTGGCCACCGGCACCGGTGCCGCCGGCGCGACGATCACGCTGTTCGATGCGGGCGCGCAGGTGGCCCGTGTGACGGCGGACGCGGCGGGCCGCTGGCGCGTCGAACTGAGCAACCTGAAGGCCGGCGCGCACAGCTTCAGCGCCGTCGCCATCGACGCCCTCGGCCAGACCAGCCAGGCCAGCAAGACGGTCGTGCTGGTCGTGCTGGGCACGCTGGAAGGCACCGCCGGGAACGATGGCGCCGAGTACTTCACCGCGCTGGGCGCGAACGACACCGCCCAGGCACTGGACGGGAAGGAAGGCAACGATACGATCCATGGCGGCGGTGGCGCCGATACGCTGGCCGGCGGCGCGGGCGACGACACATTCCTCGTCGATAACAGCGGCGTGACCATCGTGGAGCTGGCTGCCGGCGGTACCGATACCGTGCGCGCCAGCGTGGACGCGACCCTGGCGGCCAACGTCGAGAACCTGGTCTTTACCGGTACCGGCGGGCGCGTGGGTACGGGCAATGCGGGCAATAATGCACTGGCCGGCAGCAGCGGCAATGACAAGCTGGACGGCGGTGCGGGCAATGACACCCTGGACGGTGGCGCCGGCAACGACACGCTCGATGGCGGCAGCGGCGCCGACGCGCTCGCGGGCGGCGATGGCAATGACCAGTATGTGGTCGACGATGCCGGCGATGTCGTTACCGAGAATACCGCGGCGGCGGGCGGCACCGATACCGTTGCCACCACGCTGGCCAGCTACACGCTCGGCGCCGGCGTCGAGAAACTGGTGCGCACCGGCACGGCGGCGTTCACCGGCATCGGCAACGCGCTGGACAACGACATGACCGGCAGCGCCGGCAACGACCGGCTCGAAGGCGGCGCAGGCAATGACACGCTGCGCGGCAATGGCGGCAGCGACGTGCTGGCCGGTGGCATCGGCAACGATGCGCTGTACCTCGGCACCGGCAGCGCCACCGTCGATGGTGGCGAGGGCACCGACACCCTGTACCTGGCGCGCGCGATCGGCGAGTACAGCCGTGCCAGCAGCGGCAGCGGACTGACGCTGACGGGCCCGGATGGCGAAGTGGTAAGGGCCAGCAACGTGGAACGCTTTTCCTTTGCCGGCGGCACGCCGGTCGACCTGGCAACGCTCACGGTCAGTGCGTCCCCGGTCAGCCAGCAGCTGACGGGCACGGCCCAGGCCGACCAGGTCAATGGCGGCACGGGCAATGACACGCTCGACGGCGGCGCCGGCATCGACACGCTGGCCGGCGGTACCGGCAACGATACCTACGTGATCGACGTGGCGGGTGACCGGATCAACGAACTGGCCGACCAGGGCGTCGACACGGTGCATGCCAACCTCACGGTACGCGGCGCGACATACGTCCTGGCGGACAACGTCGAGCATGCGATCGTCACGTCCACTGCTGCCGTAAACCTCACGGGCAACGGGCTGGCCAACCAGCTGACCGGCAACGCCGCGGCCAATACGCTGATCGGCGGCGCGGGCGACGATACGCTCGATGGTGCCGCCGGTGCCGACCGGCTCGATGGCGGCGCAGGCGACGACACCTACACGGTCGACACCTCGGGTGACAAGGTCATCGAACTGGTGGACGGCGGGCGCGATACCGTGCTGTCCAAGTCCGCCGTGCTGACGCTGGCGGTGAACGTGGAAGACCTGCGGTACACCGGTACCCAGAAGGCAACGCTCACCGGCAATGCCAGCGACAACGAGATCGTCAACGGCAATGGCGGCGGCCGGCTTTCCGGGATGGCCGGCGACGATACGCTGGTCGGCGGTACCGGTGCCGACAGCCTGGTCGGCGCCGACGGCGACGACGTGCTGCAGGCCGGCGGTGGCGCCGACACGCTCGATGGCGGAGCTGGCGACGATACCGCCGTGCTGGATGGCGCGCGCGGCGCGTGGACGATCACGCGCACCGCCGACCGGACCCTGGAGTTGAGCAGCGGCGGGGTCAAGGTGCTGGCGCGCGACGTCGAGAACCTCACGTTCGCCGATGGCACGCTGGCCTTCGGGGCACTGATCGTCTCTGGCACCGCGACCAGCTGGAGCGACGCACTGGCAGGTACGGACGGCGCCGACGTGATGAACGGCCTGGCGGGCGCGGACACGATGACCGGCCTGGCCGGCGACGATACCTACCTGGTCGACAACGTAGACGACAAGGTCGTCGAAGCAGCCAGCGGCGGCGTCGACACCGTGGAAATCGCGATTGCCGCCGCGAATGTCACGTACGTGCTGGCAGAGAACGTCGAGCACGCCACGGTGACGTCGAAGTCGGCCGTGAGCGTGACCGGCAACGGCGCAGCGAACAAGCTGACCGGCAATGCCGGGATCAATACCCTGTCGGGCCAGGACGGCAACGACACGCTGGACGGTGCCGCCGGTAACGACGTGCTGAACGGTGGTGAAGGCAACGACAGCCTGCTGGGCGGCGCCGGCAACGACAAGCTCGATGGCGGCGCGGGCAATGACATGATCGATGGCGGTGCCGGCACCGATGTGATGAGCGGCGGCGCGGGCGACGATGTGTACATCGTCGATATCGCCGGCGACCGCGTGACGGAGCTGGCCGGCCAGGGCAATGACACGGTGCGCACGGCGCTCGCCACGTATGTGCTGGGAGCCGAGCTCGAACAGCTGGTCTACACCGGCAATACCGTGTTCACCGGCACCGGCAACGCGCTGGCCAACCGGATCGAAGGCGGCATCCGCAACGACAAGCTGGCGGGCGGCGCGGGCAATGACACGCTGGTCGGCAATGGCGGCAACGACACCCTCGATGGTGGCGACGGCAACGATACCGTGGTACTGGACGGCCTGCGTTCCACCTACACCATCGAAGCCACCGCCAGTGAAACGCTGCTGTCGTCCGGCACTGTGAAGATCGTGCTGAAAGGCGTGGAAACGGTGGTGTTCTCCGACCGCACGCTGACGGTGGCCGACCTGCTGGTGGGCGCCGCCACGGCCGGCGGCGACTCGATCACCGGCACCAGCGGCGACGACACGCTCGATGGCAAGGTGGGCGCCGATACCATGGCCGGCCTGAGCGGCGACGATACTTACCTGGTCGATGCCGTGGGCGACAACGTGGTGGAAAACGCCGAGCAGGGCACCGACACGGTGCGCATCGCCTTTGTGCAGGCCAGCCAGACCTACGTGCTGGCGGCCAACGTGGAGAACGCGATCGTCGCCAATACGGTGGTCACCCATGTCACCGGCAATGACGGCGACAATGCGCTGACGGGCAACGCCGGCATCAACACGCTGTCCGGCGGCGAGGGCGACGACAGCCTGTACGGCATGGCCGGCAACGACAAGCTCGATGGCGACGCCGGCAACGACCTGCTCGACGGCGGCGCCGGCAGCGATGTGCTGGCCGGCGGGATCGGCGACGATATCTATGTCGTCGACAGCAAGGGCGACAAGGTGATCGAACTGGACGGCGAAGGGTACGACATCGTCCAGACAGCGTACTCGTCGCACACGCTGGCGGACAACGTGGAAGACCTGGTCTATACCGGGACCAGCACCGCGGCCTTCTCGGGCACCGGCAACGACCTGGACAACCTGATCTCGGGCGGCCGCGGCAAGGACCGCCTGTCCGGCGGTGCCGGCAGCGATACGCTGTCCGGCGGCGAGGGCGACGACGCGCTGACCGGCGGTGCCGGCGACGACGTGTTCCGCCTGGACCTGGGCTCGAACGACACGGTGGCCGACTACAAGGCCGGCGAAGATACCGTATGGTTCGATGTGACGGGCCTGAAGCTGGGCGCCGTCGGCGCCGTGCAATCGGCATCGACGGGCGGCTTCTCCGCCGAGGCCAGCCTGGTGGTGTTCGATGTAAACGCCAAGAAGCTCGACGTGGCCAGCGCCGCGGCGGCGATCGGCAGCGCCGACGGGTCCTATGCGAACGGCGACGTGGCCTTCTTCGCGATCGACAACGGCACGACGACCGGCCTGTATAAATTCATGTCGAATGGCGCCGACGCTGTCGTATCGGCCGGCGAACTGACCCAGGTCGCCACGCTGACCGGCGTGAAGGATGCGTCGCTGGTGGAGTTCGACCTGTTCTTCGGCTGATCGCATAGCCTGCGTTAAAGATCGCACAGCCTTCGTTAAAAAAAGCCGCCCGGCACGAGCCGGGCGGCTTTTTGTTTATCGGCCAGTGGCGCAGGACAGCGCGGTGGCGTGGCGCCGGTACGGCCATGGCAGGCAGCGCAGCGCGCGGCCGGCGAACAGGCCGTTGAACATGCCGTACAGGGCGCAGGCGGTGGTGGCGAACACGGTATTTCCGGCCAGTGCAGGGGCGACCGCGCAACTGGCCGCCACCGCGTATTTCGTCGCGAACGTGGCCAGCATCAGTGCCAGCGGCAGCCAGCTGCCGCGCTGCAGGACGGTAGCGGCCGTGGCGCCCGGTGCGATTACCCGCGGTGCCTGCGCCGTGAAGCGCCACGCCAGCATGGCCGCGGCCAGCGTGCCGGCCAGCCAGCTGGCCGCCGGCAGGCCGTCGAAGCCGAAGCGGTTGGCCATGTCCTGTACCGACAGCGCCAGCAGCACGACAGGCAGGACCAGCGCCTGGCGCAGCGTCACCGCGCGGTCGCGGCTGGCGGCGAGGCCGCGCCAGACCAGCACGCCCAGCAGCAGCCAGATATGGAACGGGGTGTGGGTGACGATCTGCTGCAGCATGGCTTGCTCCTCGTGTGGTGACCGGTGGTCGATGAGGAGAGCATGCCCGGCCGCGCCGGCCGAGGCGAGACGCTTGCGACGGAAGCCCGCCGGCAGGCCGCGAAACGGGCCTGCAACGGCGCGAAAAATCCTGGCGAGCGCCGGGACCTAGAAACCCGGCGGGCGCTCGCCGGCCACGCCGGAAAGCCGTTCGAGGGCCATGCCGGCACGGGCCAGCGTGCCTTCGTCGAACAGCCGGCCGATCAGCGTCACGCCATGCGGCACGCGCCGCGGCGGCGCGAACTTCGGTACCGGGCGCGAAGGGTGGGGCGCCCAGTCGCTGCGCGCCTCGCTCACCTGCACGAAGCCGGTGCGCAGGGTCAGCGACGGATGGCCGGTGTGGTTCGAGATCGTCAGCATTTCATCGCGCAGCGACGGCACCAGCAGCACGTCGATCTGCGCGAACACCTTGGCCATATGCTCCGCGACCATGCGGCGCATGCGGTCGGCCTGCACGAAATCGACGGCCGACACGAAACGCGCCTCGCGCAGCAGGTTCGGCCAGGCGTCAGGCGTCTGCTGGGACAGCAGCTCCATCTTGCCGGAGAAGGTCCATTCCTCGAACGCGGCGGCCGCTTCCGCGAACAGGATGGTGTTCAGCGAACCGTAGGGCCAGTCCGGCAGGGCCACCGGCACCGGCTTCATGCCGGCCTTCTTCGCCAGTTCCAGCGCGGCCCGGTCGATCTCGGTGCCTTCCTTCATCCATTCGGGCAGGTAGCCCACGCGCAGGCCACGCACCGGTGCGGCGGGATCGAAATCGAGCCTGGCCGGCACGCTGGCAATGTCGCCGGCATCCGGGCCGCTGATCGCCTGCAGCACCAGCATCGCATCTTCCACCGAGCGTGTCATCGGGCCCAGCTTGTCGAGCGACCAGCACAGCGTCATCGCGCCCGTGCGCGGCACGCGGCCGAACGTGGGGCGCAAGCCGGTCACGCCGCAGCGCGTGCTGGGGCTGACGATCGAGCCGCCCGTTTCGCTGCCGATGGTGAAGGCCACCAGCGCCGCCGCCATGGCCGCGCCGGGGCCGGCGCTGGAGCCGGAAGCGCCTTCCTCGGGCAGCCACGGATTCATGGTCTGGCCGCCGAACCAGATGTCGTTCATCGCCAGCGCGCCCAGCGACAGCTTGGCCAGCAGCACCGCGCCCGCTTCGCGCAGGCGCGTGATGACGGTGGCGTCGGTCACCGGCGTGCGTTCCCTGAGCGGTTCGGCACCCCAGGTGGTGGCGATGCCGGCCGTGTCCAGCAAGTCCTTCACGCCATAGGGAATGCCGTGCAGCGGCCCGCGGTAGCGCCCGGCGGCGATCTCGCGGTCGGCCGCGCGCGCCTGTTCCAGCGCCTGCTCCGGCAGCAGCGTGATGATCGAGCGCAGCCGCGGATCGAACTGGCGGCAGCGCGCCAGGTAGATCTGCGTGAGCCGCTCGGACGTCAGCTTGCCGGCTTCGATCCAGCGCGACAGCTGGGCCACGCTGGCGTAGGCGATGTCGGCATCGCTGGCCGGCAGCGCGCCGGCATCGGCGTAGCCGCGCACGAAGCGGGCGCGTGCCGGACCCGCCTTCATGCCGGGCAGCAGCGGATCGAACCGTGACATCGGTGCCACGCTGTCGTCGATGGCGAGCTTCTTCGGGCCGGCGCGGCGCGCCGTCAGGCCGGCCAGCGTGGTGGGCCAGGCCTGCGCGGCCATCTGGCGCTGGGCCGGCGTGAGTGTCACCTGGAGCAGCTTTTCCGCTTCCGCGAAGGTGGCAGGGGTCACTTGCGGCCCGGCCGGCGGCAGTGCGCCGAACGTGGGCGGCGCTCCGGGGGTGGCGGCCGGCGGCTCGGCCGCGGCGGCCGTGGCGGTGGTGGTGGCGGCCAGCAGGCCGAGCGGGGCATTGATCAGGAAGCGGCGGCGGTCGGTCATCTCATACGGAAGTTTAATTGGCGGAGCGAGCAGTCAAGTCTATCATCGGGGCGACATGGCAGCGCCCGTTGCCCTATAGTTTCACGTTTGTACCATTAACATCAAGAAGGAGCCCGCATGCCCACCCTCAACATCAACGGCACCGACACAGCGCTCGACGTGCCGGACGACATGCCCATCCTGTGGGCCTTGCGCGACGTGGCCGGCCTGACCGGCACCAAGTTCGGTTGCGGCGTGGCGCTGTGCGGCGCCTGCACCGTGCACCTGGACGGGCAGGCGATCCGTTCGTGCGTCACGCCCGTCTCGGCGGCCGCGGGCAAGAAGATCGTCACGATCGAGGCGATCGGCAACGACCCGGTCGGTGCCAAGGTCCAGGACGCCTGGCGCAAGATCGATGTCGTGCAGTGCGGCTACTGCCAGTCCGGCCAGGTGATGGCCGCCACCGCGCTGCTGGCGGCGACGCCGAAGCCGAGCGATGCCGACATCGACAACGCCATGTCCGGCAATATCTGCCGCTGCGGCACCTATGGCCGCATCCGCGCCGCGATCAAGATCGCGGCCGGCACGGTCACCGTCAAATGAAGGGGCGCGCCATGGGAAACATGCTTGAAACAGTCAACCAACAGCTGGACGAGCGCGCCCGGGGCCGCCGCCGCTTCCTGCGCGTGGGCGCCGCCGCCGGCGGCGGCTTGCTGGTCGGCTTCGTGCTGCCCGGTTGCAATCGCAAGGAGAGCGACCGCCAGGAAGCACCGCCGGAAAAAGCGGTAGGCCATGCCGCCACCAAGGTGTCGGAAGCAGCGGGGCTGGCGCCGAACGCCTTCATCCGCATCGACCGCGAGGGCCTCGTCACGCTGATCATGCACAAGGTGGAAATGGGGCAGGGTACCTATACGTCGATCCCCATGCTGATCGCCGAGGAACTGGGCGTGGACCTGGCGAAGGTGAAGCTCGAACATGCGCCCGCCGACAACAACCTGTACAGCGATCCGCTGCTGGGCGGACAGGTGACGGGCGGCTCGACGTCGATCCGCGGCGCGTGGAAGCCGCTGCGCGAAGCGGGCGCCGCCGCCCGCGCGGTGCTGGTGCAGGCCGCCGCGCAGACGTGGAACGTGGCACCGGATACGCTGCGGGTGGCCAATGGCGCCGTCACGAACGGGGCCGGCAAGACGCTGCATTACGGCGAACTGGTCGATGCCGCCGCGAAGCTGGAGCCGCCCAAGACGGTGACGCTGAAGGATCCGGGCGCCTACACGCTGATCGGCAAGAAGCATGCGCGGCTCGATTCGCCGCCGAAGGTCGATGGCAGCGCGCAGTTCGGCATCGACGTGAAGCTGCCGAACATGGGCATCGCCGCCGTGTCCGCCTGCCCGGTGATCGGCGGCAAGCTGATCGCGTCGAACGACCCGAAGGCGCTGGCCGTGCCGGGCGTGCGCGAAGTGCTCAAGATCGGCAATGCGGTGGCGGTCGTGGCCACCAATATGTGGGCCGCGAAGCAGGGCCTGGCCGCGCTCGCGCCGCAATGGGATTTCGGTGGCAACGCCGGCGTGACCACGGCGGGCATCGTGGCCGACATGATGGAAAAATCCAAGGCCGGCGGCGCCGTGGCGACCGACGAAGGCAACGCGCTGAAGGAACTGGACGGCGATGCCAAGGACGGCCGCAAGATCGAGGCGATCTACGAAGCGCCGTTCCTCGCCCATGCGACGATGGAACCGATGAACTGCGCGGTCGACCTGCGCGCCGATGGCTGCGACCTGTACTGCGGCACCCAGGTGCCCAGCCTGGCGCAGGGCGCCGCCGCCAAGCTGACCGGCCTGCCGCTGGAAAAAGTGAAGGTGCATAACTTCTACCTGGGCGGCGGCTTCGGCCGCCGGCTCGAGGTCGACTACGTGACGCAGGCGGTGGCGTTCGCCAGGGCGCAGGCCAGGCCGGGGCCCGTGAAGTTCGTCTGGACCCGCGAGGAGGATATCCAGCACGACATGTACCGGCCGTACTACGTCGACCGCCTGGCCGCGAAACTGGACGACAAGGGCATGCCGCAAGCGTGGTTCCATCGCGTCACGGGTTCGTCGATCATGGCGCGCTTCGCGCCGCCGGCGGTGAAGAACGGCATCGACCCGGACGCCGTCGAGGGCGCGGCCGACCTGCAGTACACGATCCCGGCGCTGCGCGTGGAATACCTGCGCCATGAGCCGCCGATCCCGACCGCGTTCTGGCGCGGCGTGGGGCCGACCCACAACGTGTTCGTCGTCGAGAGCTTCATCGACGAACTGGCGCACGCCGCGAAGCAGGATCCGGTGGCGTACCGCCGCGCGCTGCTCGACAAGTCGCCGCGCCTGCTGGGCGTGCTGAACCTGGCGGCGCTGAAGGCGGGCTGGGGCAAGCCGATGAAGGCCGTGGCGGGCCGCAAGGTGGGCCGCGGCATCTCGGTGCAGTTCGCGTTCGGCAGCTACATGGCGCAGATCGCCGAGGTATCGGTGGGACCGGAAGGCGACGTGATCGTGCATCGCGTGGTCTGCGCGCTCGATTGCGGCCAGCCGGTCAACCCGGACGGCATCGTGGCGCAGATGGAAGGCGGCATCGTGTTCGGGCTGACCGCCGCGCTGTGGGGCGAGATCACGCTGGAGGCCGGCCGCGTGGTGCAGACCAATTTCGGCGATTACCGGATGATGCGGATGAACGAGGCGCCGAAGGTGGAAGTGCACATCGTCGCCAGCAAGGATGAACCGGGCGGCATCGGCGAACCGGGGACCTCGGGGATCGCGCCGGCGCTGTGCAACGCGATCTTCGCCGCCACGGGTCAGCGCATCCGGAAACTGCCGGTGGCCACGGCGCTGAAGAAAGCCTAGCCGCCTTCGACCGCCACCAGCCGGGCTTACCCGCGCTGGTTGCGCCGCTGCCGGCAAGGCAGGGAGTCGATCAGTTCCAGCAGGCTGTCCGGCCGCACCGGCTTGACGAGGTACTCGTCGAAGCCGGCGGCCAGCGCGTTGGCGCGGTCCTGGGCCTGGCCGTAGCCGGACAGCGCCACCGCGAACACACGGTCGCCGCCGGCGCGCAGCCGGCGGATCACTTCCAGGCCATCGAGCCCCGGCAGGCCGATATCGCAGATCAGCACGTCGAAGCCGCCGCCCTGCGCCAGCGCCAGGCCGGCGCTGCCGTCGTAGGCGGCCGTGACGTCGTGCGCGTCGAGCATCAGGAAGCCCTTCAGCGTATCGCAGACATCCACGTTATCCTCGACCAGCAGCACGCGGCATGCCTCGTGCGAGACGGCCGGTGCCGCCGGATGTTCCGGCGTGGCCGGCATCGGCTCGCCGGCCGGCAGGTCCACCGTGAAGACGCTGCCCCGGCCAGGGCCGGCACTGTCGCCCTGCACGGTGCCGCCGTGCATGTGCACCAGGTTGCGCACCACATTCAATCCGACGCCGAGGCCACCCTCGGAGCGGGCCAGCGAACGGGGGCCCTGCGTGAACAGGTCGAAGATGTGGGGCAGCACGTCGGCGGCGATACCGGTGCCGTTGTCGCTCACCGTCACCCGCACGCCCGCCGCGCCGGCGCCCGCTTCCAGTACCAGCTGGCCGCCATCCTGGGTGTACTTCGAGGCATTGCCGAGCAGGTTGGAAAATACCTGCGTGAGGCGCACGCGGTCACCGTTCAGCGTGAGTTCCGGCGCCGTCACCCGCACTTCCAGCCGCTGGGCCCGCTCGACGATGCGCGGCTGCACGGTTTCCACGGCGCGTTCGATCACGTCCGCCAGCGTGACCGGGGCCACGTCCAGCGTGATGCGGCCGCTGCTGATGCGCGCCGCGTCGAGCAGGTCGTCCAGCAGGCGGGCCATGTGCTCGGTCTGGCGGCTGATCACATTGCGCAGCGTGGCCAGTTCCGGCGTCATGTCCGGCATGCGCTCCAGCATCGCGGCCGCCATGCTGATCGGGGCCAGGGGATTGCGCAACTCGTGGGCCAGCATCGCCAGGAACTCGTTCTGGCGGCGGTTGGTTGCTTCCGCCTCGTCCTGCAGCGTTTGCGCCGTGACGGTGGCCTGCACCAGGTGGCTGTTGGCCTCGCGCAGCAGGTCGTTTTCAAAGCGGGCCTGGCGCAGCGCGAGCCGCAGCTCGGCCACGTGCTGCGAATCGTTGTGCTGCGGCTGGTCCAGGTCCGCCATCACGTCAGCCGCCGTCGCGTTGCGCGGAAGGGTGGCCGGACAGCATGCCGTCGAAGCGCACCTTGTGCTCCTCGATCTCGATGCCGGCGTCGGTGATGCGGAAGGAGCGCAGCGCGCTGCTGTGCGAGCAGCCACGCAGCTTGACGACCGAAATCACTTTCGTCAGCTCGCCCTGCATTTCCACGTAGCGGGTGGCGATGATGCCGTCCGTCAGGAACGACACCTCGGCATCGGAGAAGCGCAGCTCGGTGAAGCGGTCTTCCAGGCCCATGGTGACCATCACTGTCACGCCCCGCTTGGCCAGGTGCGACAGGATGCGGAACACGGTCACGCGGAATTCGCGGCGGAACTCGGGCGCCAGGTACAGCAGGAACTCGGACAGCGAATCGATGACGACGCGCTGCGCGCCGGTCTCGTCGATCGCAGCCAGCAGGTCCTGCAGCAGTTCGTCGGCGGTCAGGTCGAGCGCCTGGGTCTCGACGATGCGCACGTGGCCACCCTGCACCATCTCCGCCAGCGCGGCATTGCGCAGGCGCGACGTACCCTTCTCGAAATAGCAGGCCACGCCTTTCTCGCCCTGCCGGGCGCCTTCGGCGAGGAATTGCGTGCCGAGGATGGTCTTGCCGGAACCCGAGGGGCCGGCCACGAGGATCGAGTGGCCTTGCGGGATGCCGCCGTGCAGCAGCACGTCCAGCGTCGGCACGCCGCTGGAAACGCGGCGCGGATCGCGGTCCACCGGCACGCCGGGCAGCCGGTCGGAGGCCAGCGGCGGCAACAGGCGCGGGAAGATGCGCACGCCGTCGTCGCCCATGCGGAAGGTGTGCATGCCGCCCATGTGGGCCTGCCCGCGCATCTTGACGACGCGGATCTTGCGCACGATCGAGTTGTCCTGCTGGGACTGCGACAGCGCCAGCACGCCGTCCGCCACGGTCATGATCGGATTGGCTTCGGCTTCCACGTGCACGTATTCGCCGATCAGGAACGTGGTGGCTTGCCAGCTGGTCATCCGCGTTCCCAGTTCCTGGATGAAGTGCTGCAGGTCGGCGATGCCTTCGCTGCCGTTCTTCGCCGTCTGCGCCACGGAGCGGAACGAGTCGACGAACACCAGGCTGGGCGAGAATGCCTCGACTTCGCGCATGATGCGCTCCAGCACGCCGGAGAAATCGCCGCTGCGCAAGTCATCGGCCAGGTTGACGTAGCGGATCGCGCTGCCGACCTTGTCGAGTTCGAAGAAATCGTATTGCTGCTGGTAGCGCAGCATCTTCATCGGCGGTTCGCCCAGCACGGTAAAGAACAGTGCGCGCCGCTCGGGCGTGGCCAGCGCGAACATCATCTGGTGCGCCAGCGTCGTCTTGCCGCTGCCGGGTGCCCCGGCGATCAGGTTGAACGAATACTCGCCCAGTCCACCGCCGAGCAGGGTGTCCAGCCCCGGTACACCGGTCTCCAGCAATCCCAGACTTACTTTTCCGCTCATTTACTTCTGCTCCCCTGCATTGTTTGGTACCTGTACGCCGTTCCACGCGGTATCGATCAACCTGGTCGTCAAGCCTTCGCCGATCAACTCGGTCAGCAACCGTGCAAACGTGGCCAGCAGGGCTTCGTTCGCCTGCGCCGCCTGCGCCGGCTCCGCCCTGGCAAGGTCTTCCATCAGTGTGCGGAACAAGGCATCGAGTGGCTGCGACGATGGACCCGTGGTGAGCCAGCCATGCTGTGCCGCCAGCAGCCGCCCGGTGCGCCCGTACAGTGCGCTGAAGCCGTTTTCCCCGATCAGGGGGCTCAAGTGCAACGCCAGCGAGCGCCAGGGCAGCAGGTGCCGCTCCGCCGCATCCGCGCCGCCGGGCTGTGCCAGCATCGCGCGAATCAGTTGCGTGCGCTTGTCGTCTTTGTTATCCATGCATGCTGATCAGTGTGTAGGTGCTTGGCGAAGGGCAGATGGGCGCCCCGCCGGTGGCCGCCATTATAGCGGCGCAGATGAGGAAGGCCCGGCACGTCGTGCTGATCGCGCAAATGCTCTTGTGTGCCGCACAATCGTCGCATTGCTGAATGAATAACGCAATCGAAATTGGCTTTGAGCCGGCGCCAAGCAGGAAAAGGCTTGCCGTGCTATCCTGCCCGGCTTCGTTTTTTCGGCTGGTCCCATGCAAGAAGCAACTCTCCCCGTTTCACCGGTTTCTGCCACGCAGTCACCCTCCGCCCAACTACCCTCCACGCAGCTGCCTTCCACGCAGCTGCCGTCCATCCATGCGCCGCGCGGCGCCGGCATGGCCGAGCTGGCGCTGGCCATCGGCGGCCTCGCCATCGGTACCGGCGAGTTCGCGTCGATGAGCATCCTGCCGCTGGTCGCCCAGGATCTCGGCACCACGCTGCCCGACATGGGCCACATGATCAGCGCCTATGCGCTGGGCGTGGTGGTGGGGGCGCCGCTGATCACGATCTTCATGGCACGCATGCCGCGCCGGATGATGCTGATGTGCCTGATGCTGATGTATGCCGTCGGCAATATCCTCGGCGCGCTGGCGCCCACGCCCGGCTTGCTCATCCTGGCCCGCTTCGTGGCGGGCATTCCGCACGGCGCCTATTTCGGCGTGGCCGCGCTGGTGGCGGCGGCGCTCGTCACGCCCGACAAGCGGGCCCAGGCCGTCGGCCGCGTGATGCTGGGGCTGACGGTCGCCAACATCTTCGGCGTGCCGCTGGCCACGTGGCTGGGGCAGGCGATGGGCTGGCGTTCGGCGTTCGCCATCGTCGGCGCGCTGGCGCTGCTGACCGTGGCGATGGTGTCTGTTTTCCTGCCGTTCATCGCCGCCGGCAATGCCAGCATCCGCGGCGAACTGGGCGTGTTTCGCCGCCTGCAGGTGTGGCTGACCCTGCTGATGGTGGCGATCGGCTTCGGCGGCATGTTCGCCATGTACACCTATGTGACGCCGACCCTGCAGCAGATCACGCACGCGTCGCCGCTGGAGATTTCCGTGCTGCTGGGCCTGATCGGCGTGGGCATGACGGTGGGCAGCCTGGCCGGCGGCTGGCTGGCCGACCGCAACCAGACAGCGACGATCTTCGGCGTGCTGGTCTGGGAAGCGCTCGTGCTGGCCGCGTTTGCCTACACGAGTGCCAACCTGTGGCTTACCGGCCTGAACCTGTTCCTGATCGGCACCGGCATCGCCGTGGTGCCGGCGGTGCAGACGCGCCTGATGGACGTGGCCGGCGATGCGCAGACGGTGGCCGCGGCCTTGAACCATTCCGCCTTCAACATCGCCAACGCCCTCGGCGCCTGGGCCGGCGGCATGACCATCGCGGCGGGCTACGGCCTGCAGTCGACCGCGCTGGTCGGCGCGATCCTGCCCTTGGGCGGCATCGCCGTGCTCGCCATATCGCTGGCCGTGGAGCGCAACAGCGGCCGCCGCGCAGGAGCACCCGCGGCGTAAGCGCGCCCAGCGCAAAAAAACGGTGACAGGCACCATTTTTGAAGAAACATTGCAAATCAATTGGTGACTGTCACCGTTTTTCGCCTTTCTCGGATACCTCGGAGCGTCGTTACATCCCTGCGCAAAAAAACGGTGACAGACGCCATTTTTGAAGAAACATTTCCAATCAATTGGTGACTGTCACCGTTTTTCTGGACGGTGCCGGACGCCCTGGAGCCTGGTTACGCACCTGTGCAACGGCGCGCCGGGCCGCGAGCTATACTCGTGGCCCGATATGAAACAGTGCGGCAATGACGGAAGAATTCGACGACGATCGGCTGAGCAGTGATCTCGGCCTGGCGCAGCGCGGCATCGCGCTGATGAAACTGGAGGGCAGGGTCTTCCTGCGCTTCGACGGCACCGCCGAGGCGGCCGGCCTGCGCGTGCCCTACGCCCTGGTGCCGGCACAGGGCGTGCTGGCCAAGCCATCGAAATGGCGCAAGCTCGATGCCGAGGCGCGCGCCGCGCTGGTCCGCGAACGTTCGACCGAGCGGGCATTGCGCGAACTGCACGACAGTGTCAACGCATTCGTCGGGGAACTGGCCGGCGAGTGCGACGAGTTCGGTTTGGCGCCGATGGATTTCCTGCATTCGCTGGCCGATGTGCAGACATCCGAACCGGCCTCGGTGGTGTTCGACCGCATCCGCCAGCGGCTGGGCCACGCGGTCGAGCGGCAGCGCGAGGAACAGCATGCCGAGCGCACCCGCCAGAGCATCAACCTGGCCGAGTATCCCGCTTCGTTCGAGGTGGCACGGCGCCTGCCGCGCAAGTTCATCGCGCTGCTGGGCCCCACCAATTCGGGCAAGACCCACAAGGCCATGGAAGCGCTGGCCAAGGCCGCCAGCGGCGTGTACCTGGCGCCGTTGCGGCTGCTGGCGCTGGAGAACTACGAGCGCCTGCTGGAAGTCACGCGGCACGGCAAGCCGCTGGCCGTCAGCCTTGTCACGGGCGAAGAGCGCCGGATCGCGGAAGATGCCACCCATGTCGCCAGCACGGTCGAGATGCTGGATACCCGCACGCCGGTCGACGTGGCCGTGATCGATGAAATCCAGATGCTGGCGGACCGCGACCGTGGCGCCGCCTGGACCGCGGCCGTGTGCGGCGCGCCGGCCCGCACCGTGTACCTGGTGGGGGCGCCGGAGGCACGCCGCGCGGTGGAAGCGCTGGCCGAGCGGCTCGAATGCCCGATCGAAGTGCACGTGATGAAGCGCAAGGGGCCGCTGTCGATGGAGCCGGGCCCGGTGCGCAAGGTGAAGAACCTGCGGCCGGGCGACGCGTTGATCGCCTTCTCGCGGCGCGACGTGCTGATGTGGCGCGACATGGTGGCCGAGATGGGCCATTCGGTGGCCACCGTGTACGGCAACCTGTCGCCCGAGGTGCGGCGCGCACAGGCCCAGCGCTTCCGCGACGGCGAGGCCGACATCGTGGTCGGCACCGATGCCATCGCGATGGGCTTGAACATGCCGATCCAGCGCATCGTGATGACCTCCACCGTGAAGTTCAACGGTGTCGAGGAAGAGGAAATCCCGGCACCGCTGGCGCGCCAGATCGCTGGCCGGGCGGGGCGCTACGGCATCCACGAGGAAGGCCTGGTGGCCGGCTACGACCCGGACAGCCACGAGGTGATGCGTTCGCTGCTGAAGGAAAAGCCAGTGCCCCTCAATACCAGCGGCTTCGCGGTGGCGCCCACCCTGGAACACCTGCACCGCATCGCCGCCGTGACGCAGGAAACCTCGCTGGCCAAGCTGCTGAAGCGCTTCATCCACAACATCGACGTGCCGGACGGCTTCTTTTATCCGCGCATCACCGAAGACCAGATGGAGCGCGCCCAGTGGCTCGACACGTTGCCGCTGCCGGTGGCCGACAAGTTCGCGCTGTCGCTGGTACCCGTGTCGACCAAGGTGCTCGCGCTGCAGCGCGCCTGGGAACACTGGTGCGTGGCGCTGTCGAAAAAGCGCATCACTCGGCTCCAGCCGGACGACCACCAGCTGCACTACATGACCCTGCAGGAAGTGGAAGATACCTGCCGGCTGTATTCCGCCTATGCGTGGCTGGGCTACCGCCTGCCGGAACATTTCCCGGACATCGAGCTGGCGCTGGAGCTCTCGCGCTCGGCATCCGAGCGGGTCGATGCGATGCTGCAGGACCAGAACACGTCGTCACGGCGCCGGCACCACCGCCGCCGCTGAGCGCCCGGCAACGCCGGCGCAGAAAAACGGTGACAGGCACCAATTACTTGGAAATGTTTCTCCGAAAATGGTGCCTGTCACCGTTTTTTTAATCGGAGCCTGTCACCGGTTTGCGGCGTGCGAAGCGCGCAGGTGGATGAGCAGCGGATGCTGGTAATTGGTAACGTTTTCATCCACAATGGCCGGCACGTTCATTTCCGACAGGATTGCGATGCCGCCAACTTCCTCCCGCCTCGATCTCGTCGATGCCCTGCGCGGCTTCGCCATCGTGTCGATCATGCTGCTGCATAACCTCGAGCATTTCGACCTCTACCACAAGCCGGCCGGGCAGCCGGACTGGCTGGTGGCGCTGGACCAGAATGTCTGGGACGGCATGTTCTTCCTGTTCGCCGGCAAGGCCTACCTGATCTTCGCGCTGCTGTTCGGCGTGACCTTCCACCTGCAGTTCTCGCGCCGCGCCGCGGCCGGGGAAGACTTCCGGCCCCGTTTCGCCTGGCGCATGGTCCTGCTGCTGGGTTTCGGCATGCTGAACTCGCTGTTCTACCAGGGCGACATCCTGTCGTTCTACGCCGTGATGTCGTTCACGCTGCTGCCGGTCGCCAGGCTGGGCAGTCGCACGGTGCTGGCAATCGCCGCAGTCCTGCTGCTGCAACCGTATTTGTGGGCCCAGGTCCTGCAGGCGCTGCCCCAGCCAAATGCGAAGTTGCCGGACCCGGCGTCCTGGGCATGGTTCGCCCGCACGAACGAGTACATGACGGGCGGCTCGATGCTGCAGGCGTACCTGGGCAACGTTACCATCGGCAAGACGGCGGCGGTGCTGTGGAGCTGGGAAAACGGCCGCTTCTTCCAGATGCCGGCGCTGTTCATGCTCGGCATGCTGGCCGGCCGTGCCGGCGTCTTCGCGCTGTCCGATGCCAACCGCGCCTTGTGGCGCCGGCTGCTGGTGGTCGCCGTGGTGTGCTTCGCAGTGCTGTATGCCGCCACCAAGGGGCTCGACGCCGCCGTGACCGGGCAGGCACTGCAGCGGCCGCTGATGGCGATCGTCAAGTCATGGTCGAACTTCGCGCTGATGGGCGTCATCGTTGCCGCGTTCTCGCTGCTGTACCAGCGTGGCACGCTGGTGCGGGCGCTGAATGCGTTCGCGCCGCTCGGCCGGATGAGCCTGACCAGTTACGTGAGCCAGTCGATGGTGGGCACGGCGCTGTATTACGGTTTCGGTTTCGGCCTGTACAAGATCACGGGCGCCACCGCCTGCCTGCTGATCGGTGCCGTGCTGGCGGTACTGCAGGGCCTGTTCTCGGCATGGTGGCTGAAACGCCACAAGCAGGGCCCGCTGGAGGCGCTGTGGCATCGCCTCACCTGGCTCGGCGCACCCGCTACGGCGCTGGGTCGTCCAGCCAGCTGAGCCGCCCGTGGCCCGCCTCGTTCAGGCGCGCCACGAGTGCCTCGGCGGCATTTTCCGGCAGGCTGAAATGGAAGACCACGGCGTCGCCATGCGCCGCGTCCAGCAACGTGGCACCGGCGGCGTCCAGCTCGCGCCGCAGCATGCCTTCCAGCGCATACGGCACGGCGCAGCGCAGCTCGCGCGACTTGACGATGGCGACACGCTCGGCCTGCAGCAGTGCCTGCGCCACGCCATCCGTGTAGGCACGCACGAGGCCGCCCGCACCCAGTTTGACTCCGCCGAAATAGCGCACCACGGTGGCCAGCACGCCTTCCAGGTCCTGGTGGCGCAGCACGTCGAGCATCGGCCGGCCCGCCGTGCCGCTGGGTTCGCCGTCGTCGACCGCGGCTGACTGTCCGCCGGCCAGCAATGCCCAGCAGACGTGGGCAGCGCCGGGATGCTCGGCTTTCAGGCGCGCCACGACGGCCTGCGCGGCGGCGCGGTCGGCCATCGGCTGCACGCAGGCGATGAAGCGGCTTTTCTTGATCAGCAGTTCGGCGGAGCAGGGGGCGGCGAGGGTGTGCGGCATCGGTGCGGAAAGAAGGGAGGGCCGCCGATTGTAACCGGCGGCCCGGCCGCGCCGGAAGATACGCCGCCGCCCGGCGTCGGCGGCCGCGTCAGGCGTAGCTGCGCAGGCGTGCCGCGAACTCCCGCAGCGCGCCGATGCCGGACAGCTCGGCGCGTTCGCACCACTGGCGCAGGTGCGCCAGCAATTCCTCCGGCGCGGCATGCTGGCGCTGCCAGAGTTCGGCCAGTTCGGCACGCAGTTGCTGCATCGTCAGCAGGGCGCCGCGGTGGCGCAGGAACAATGCCAGCGAGGCCGCCTGTTCGCCTGTCACGAAGCCGGGATCGCGGCGCAGCAGCCGGTCGACCTGGGCCAGGAAGCGCTTGTCGAACTTCACCTCGTGCGCTTGTCTTGCATCTTGCCGGAACGCGCGCCGCAGCATGCGCGCATAGCGGGCCATCACTTCGTGCCGGTTGGCGATGATCGCGTGCAGCGTGTGCAGGTCCGCTTCCGGCTTGGGCGCCGCGCGGCGCGGCCGCGGTGCCACGCGCGCCACGCGGGCGAGCCGGCAGGCCTGCAGCAGGCGGATATACAGCCAGCCGACGTCGAACTCGAACCAGCGCGACGACAGGCGGGCCGATGTCGGGTAGGTGTGGTGGTTGTTGTGCAGTTCCTCGCCGCCGATCAGCAGCCCCAGCGGCCCGATATTGGTGGCGGCATGGGGACCGTCATAGTTGCGGTAGCCCCACCAGTGGCCCAGGCCGTTGATGATGCCGGCCGCCGTGACGGGAATCCACAACATCTGCACCGCCCACACGGTGAGGCCGATGGCGCCGAACAGCACCACGTCGAGTACCAGCATGAGTCCGACCCCTTGCCACACGAAGCGGGAATACACGTGGCGTTCGACCCAGTCGTCCGGGGTGCCGGCGCCGTATTGTTCCACCGTGACGAGGTTGGCCGCCTCGGTCCGGTACAGTTCCGAGCCTTGCGTGAGCACGCGGCGAATGCCGAATACGGCGGGACTGTGCGGGTCGCCGTCGACCTCGCAGCGGGCATGGTGCTTGCGGTGCACGGCCACCCATTCGCGCGTGACCATGCCCGTGGTGAGCCATAGCCAGAAGCGGAAGACATGGCTGGCCGCCGGATGCAGCGTCAGCGCCCGGTGCGCCTGGCAGCGGTGCAGGTAGATGGTGACGGCGGCGATGGTGACGTGTGTCAGCGCCAGTGTCGCGGCCACGATCGCCCATGCACTCCAGTCGAGTACGCCATGGTCGAGGAATGCAAGCAAGGCGGAAATGGCATCCATGCTGTTCTTTCCGTGATGGCAGGTGACCAGCATAGTCCCTTTTGGCGGGACCGTCGATGCATGCGCACCACACGGCTTCGCGCCGGTGCGATGGAAATGCCGGGCTGCGCGCGCAGCCCGGCATCAGGCGCCGGTCAGCCGCGCGCCAGCTGACGGCGGCGCAGCGCGGCCACGCCGATCAGGCCAACGCCCAGCATCAGGTAGGTGGACGGTTCCGGCACGGCCAGCACCTGTACCGTGGCGGTGCCCAGCGTGGTGTCGATGTCGAGCTGGCCGCTGTCGAGCAGCAGCGTGTCGAAGAAGCTCACCGTCGAATTGCCGGCGCCGACAGCCTGGAACGAAATCGTGCCGAGGCTGCCCGTGCCGGACACGCCGGGAATGGCGCCGAGCAGCGAGCTGAACACGTAGGAAACCGTGCCGGCCACGTTGTCGACGCTGCCCGTGGAATTGAACGTGCCGCCGAGGAAGTCGCCCAGTTCCACGCTGCTCACTTGCAGTATGGTCGGATCGAACTGCAGGGAAAACTCGTAGCTGTACAGGTCGGTGACATCGACCAGTTGCACATCCAGTTCGACCGTCTGCCCAACGGTCGACGGGTTGGGCGCCGCCACGGGCGTCAGCGTAGCCGCATAGGCCTGCATGCTCGCCGCGCTCAGCAGCGCAGCGCCCAGGTATTTCTTCCATCCACTCATCTTGTTTCTCCTTATGCCGGGTGGGCAAAATTCAGTACTTGATCGGGTACCTGATCGGGTACCTGAGCCGGTACTCGAGTCGGTACGTGATTCATCGGAATTCGCTTGGTCAATATTCGCTTCATCGAAAGGCGATGGTCATCCGTGCCGGGGCGAGCCCCGGCCGGTAGCGCCTCGTGACGCAGCAAGCTGCGTCACGAGCTCGACAACGGTCAGTTGCAGGACGTTCCCTCCGGCACGAGACGTGCCACGTAAGTCAGGTCCCGCACGTTGATGACGCCATCCTGGACGACGTCGGCCCGTGGATCGAAACCGGGCTGGCCGGTGCGCGTGCCGAAGGCGGCGCGGATGACACCCAGATCCGCACAGTCTACGACGCCGTCGGCGTTGACGTCGCCCGGCAGGTTGATCGTGAAGTTGGCGTTCGACACGTCGAAGAACACGTTGCCGACTGCCTCCACCTTGATGCGGGCGGTCTTCGAGGCCACGGCGGGCAGGGTGACCGTGGCGCTGCCGTCGTTCGGCGTGCTGGCGGCCAGCGTGTGCGGCCACGTCTTGCCGCCATCCGTCGACAGCGAGATCTTCACGTTGCCGACGCCGACCGGCGCCGCGTTGGTGTTGGCCACGCTCCACGTCACGGTCTGGGTGGCACCCGCTTGCAGCGTGCCGGCCGCGTTATGCGACGTGACCAGGAACGGCCCGGCACCGTGTGCCAGCACGAGCTTCGTATCGGCGCTGTTGACGCCGCCGCGGCCGTCGCGTGCTGTCACCCGGAAGTTCAGCGCCGCCGGGTTGGCGTTGCTTTCGTAACCCACGTAGTCCACGGTCGGCAGGAACTCGGCATAGCACTCGATATGGGCGGCGGTCGGCGCGCCGGAAGGCGTGGGGCAGGCGCCGCTTTCCGCGTTGGTATTGTTCGCCAGGATCTGGTCGATGTCCGGGAAGACGCGGGTCGGATCGGTCGTCACCTGGTTTTCGCCAGGCGAGTTGTACTTGATCGTGTCCTGGCTGCTGACGAGGGCGCGCTTGCCGAACTGGCTGAACAGCGGGCCGTTCGTTTTCACGTTGTCGGTCAGCGCCGTGCCGTCGAAGCCGCCCTGGTCGTTCTGCTCCCACAGGTAGGTGACGGTGTCGCCGTCCGGGTCGGTGGCGCTGCCGGTCAGCGCGAATGGCGTGCGCACCGGGATCGTGTAGGCCGCCGGCGCGCTGACCTGCGGTGCGCTGTTGCCGCTCGACGTTACGCTGCCGCCGCGCATGGTCAGGCCGCCGGCGACGATCTCGCCGGTGAAGCCGGTCACGCCGGCGGACAGGTTCGCCAGCCCCAGTTGTGGCACATTGGTGTCGGCCAGGGTGCCGCCGAACGTGACCGTGAAGCCGGTATTGCTCACGGCGCTGACAACGGCGGTGGCGCCGGCCGGCCAGCCGGCGATGGCCTGGATTGCCGCACGGATGCCGCCGGCCGTGTAGTTCGTGCCGCGCACGATCGGCGCGGACAGGTTGCCGTTCCAGCTGATCTGGAATTGCTGGCCGTTCGCGGTGAAATTGCGCAGCACCCCTGCCTGCACTTCATTGTTGGTGGATTCGGCGCCCGACGTGTAGGCGACGATTTCATCGAAGCTGCGTTGCGACCAGTACGGGTCGCTGTGCGGCTGGATGTCGTCCAGGTCGCAAATGCCGGCGTAGGCCATGATCGACGTGCCGCTGCCGACTTCGACCGAGGTCTCCGGATTGCGGTTGCCGCCGGCGCAACTGCCGTTGACGCCGTTGAAGGTGTGATTGCCCGAGAACTGGTGGCCGATTTCATGGGCCACGTAGTCGACGGCGAACACGTCGCCCACGGGGGTCGGCACGCCCGTGCAACCCTGCGCCTTGAAAGCGCCGCCGACCACGCCGAGGCTGGCGATGCCGCCGCCGTTCAGGCCGAAGCCGATGTGGCCGATGTCGAAGTTGCTGGCGCCGACCAGCAGGCCGGTCACGATGCGGTTGCGCCCCAGCGTGCTGCCGCCGCAGCCTTCCGCTTGCGAGGGCGTGTAGCAGGCCGCACCGCCGCACGGGCCATTGGCGCCGGTCATCTGCGCGTCGGTATCCAGGTTCAGCGCATCGGTGGCGTCGACCAGTACCAGGCGGATCGACGTTTCATCTTCGTAGATCTGCGTGACGCGGTTGATCAGCGTGACCTTGGCAGCCGTGACGTTGGCCGAGCCACCGAAGTAGTTGGCGTAGGTGGGATCGGTCACCAGTGCCAGGCGATAGGTGCGCAGCTGGTTGCCGACGGTGGCACTGGCGGCCGCGCCGGCATTGACCACGTGGTAGCCGGCGGTGGTGGTGGCGCGGCCATCGCTGGCCACGACTTCGAACGCACCGGTGGAGCCGGCCGGCAGCGTCAACGCCACGACGCCGTTGCTGTCCGCGGTGGCGGTGGCGGTCTGCAGTGCCACGGTTTCACCTTCGGCGCGCACCGTGATGCTGACGCTGGCGCCCGGCGTGAAGTTCAGCCCGCGCACTTCCAGGTTGTCGCCTTCCTTGTAGAAGCCGCGCGACAGCGTCAGCTGCGCTTCGCCCAGCGCGGCTTCCACCAGCGGACCATGCTGGTTGGCCAGGTCGCGGCCGTAATAGCTGGCATACAGGCTGTCGTCGAGATGGTAGTACGGGTCGACGTACCAGCCGCCCTTCGGCGAGCGCACCGAGGCGTGCAGGCCCAGCTTGGTGATGTCCATCCGCAGCGTGGCGGACGGGTCGTCGATGCCCTTGCCGCGGTAGGTCTTGATGTCGGGGTGCTTGGCCGCCAGGCCCGGTTCCATGATCGGCGATTCGACCAGGGCGAAGCGCTGGAAGCCGCCATCCGGGTGGGGCAGGGAAATCGTCAGGGAATCGGGAACTTCGCCGAGGCCGCGTTCCAGCGGCGCTCCAGCCGTCACGCCCTTCATGCCGTTCTTGTCGAGCGTGGCCGCGTGGTATTTCTTCAGTTTCAGCGCGGGCTTTCGGGCGCCGCCGGTGCTCAGCCCATCGGCCGGCTTGGCCACGCTTTGCCAATGCGCCGCGGCGCGCTGGGTGGACACTGCAGAAGTAGCCGTCTGTGCAGCGTGCGCGATCGGCGCGGCGGCAGTGAAGGCGAGGGCGATACAGAGGGCCAGGGAGGATCGCACGCCCGGTGCGGCGCGCATCATCTGGTTCCCGCCGTGGTGCGGCGGGGTCGACGGCTTGATTCTCATGCAATGTCCTTTCGCGACTGGTTTGCTCTACTCGGTGGTCTTGTTGTGTTGCCTCTTTGGTGCCTGTTTTAGTGCCTCTTCGATGCCTCTTCGGTGCTTTACGCTGCCTCTTCTTGCCGGGATCCCTGTGCATCCGCCGTCTGTGCGGCGGAGGTCCTGGTGCCTGATGCAAATAAGGCAATAGAACTCAACCATACTATTGCCGGCTTGTTACATAACTCAAGCACAATCTTTGGCGGCGTTGTAAAGACGTTGAAAAGCTTGCATTTCGCACTGGCCAAGGGGCCTTGAAAGGTCTTTGTTGCCGGGAATGGCCGGGTTTTCCGGCCGGCGTTTTCGGCCTGCTTTTTTGGCTTGCGTTTTCGGCCGGCATTCACGGCCGCGACATCGCCACATCGCGAACAATGGTTGCGCCGCGATACAATGGCCGGTTTCTTTTTCGGGCGCGCGCTTGCGGCCGCTCCGGCAACCGTCTTGAACAGTAACCACTATCTACTTGAAAGCCGTCCCGGTACCGGGCTGGTCCGCGACCGGCAGCTGGTCGGCGCCAAGGCGCTCGCCGCCCTGATCGCGGACGGCGCAGTGGCATCGCGGTGGCGCGTTGTCGAAGCCGGTTGCGGTATCGCGCACCGCTTCGCCGCGGCGCACATCCCCGGTGCGGCTTACCTGGATACCGGCGCGATCGAAGGCGGCCCCTTGTGGAACAGGGTGGGGGACGACGCGTTGCTGCGGGTGCTCCTCGCACACGGCATCCGGCACGATACGACGGTGATCCTGTATGGCCGCAATAACCTGGCGGCGGCGCGCGTGGCGCACCTGCTGCTGTACGCGGGCGTGGCCGACGTGCGGCTGCTCGATGGCGGATTCGCCGCCTGGCTGGCCGGCGGGCACCCCTGCGAAAGGGGGCCGGCGCGACCATCCGGCGCCGCGACCGACTTCGGCGCGCCGTTCCCCGTCCATCCGGAATATGTCGTCGACATGGCAGCGGCGCGCGCCTTGCTGGCGCGGCCGGACGCGGCGCTGGCCAGCATCCGCAGCGAAGCCGAATTCCTCGGCAAGGTCTCGGGCTACAGCTACATCGCTGCGCGGGGCGACATCCCCGGCGCGCGGTGGGGCAGGGCAGGCGACGACGGCGACGTCAACAGCATGAGTGCCTACCACCTTGCCGATGGCACCATGCGGCCGGCCGGCGAGATCGCCGCGATGTGGGCGCAAAACGGCATCACGCCCGACAAGCGGATCGCCTTCTATTGCGGCACCGGCTGGCGCGCATCAATGGCGTTCTTCTATGCGTGGCTGATGGGGTGGGACGATATCGCCGTGTATGACGGCGGGTGGCTGGAGTGGAGTAATGAAGCGGCTGGCGGAAAACCGTGTATTGCGGGGATGGGCTGACCTGCACAGCGAATTTCGCCCCACCCGGGCCAATTGGATGAGACGCCAGCTCAGCGTTGGCGCCTGCGCCGGCACTCCCTGCACCTATTCAGACCGGTCTGGCTTCGATCCGGAAATGCCGTGAAAATTTGAGTTTCCGGGATACCCCAGTCGGATCGGAAACGAAGGGAAAGGAAAATTCCGGGTCTTCAAGCAGTACAAGACGCCATTCTGTGTCAGCGAAAAAATGAAACGTCACCGCATCGGGCAATTGCAGGCGCAAGTCGGCAAATACGCCGGTGGAATAGATCACCCCGAGCTCGGCGGCATCGACCAGCACCATGTCGGCACTGAGCATATAGATGCGCAGCGTATCCTCGAAGGGAATGTCATCGGTGAAGAACGCTATGCGGAAGCTGTTCCATTCAATGGCTGCATGCAGGATCGCTCCAGTCATGATCACGCCGGTGGGCTGACCGTTCAGCACCACTTCAGAAGATGCCAGCGCCGACTCCGTGTACGGAGATGCCAGCCGTGCTGAAAATTCGCGAGGTTGGAGTAATCTCACAGGCGCGCCTTACCAGATGAAGCCCGCTCCGAAGGCCGCCAGGGCGCCTCCGACGAACGCGCCTACAGTCATGCAACGGCGTTATCGAGTACATCTTCGTCGGATCGCGGCATTGTAAACTCCTGTCAATGGTGTTCAACGAGACTACCTGGGTTCACGCGGAATGAGCGCAAGATGCGAAGAGTCCGTTGACCATCAGAGCGGGGAAGCGGCGGAAGGTCTTCCGAACCGGGCACAGAGGGGTCTAAAAACAAAAAAGCCCACGAACGTAAATTCGTGGGCTTCTTCGAGGATTCTTGGTAGGCCGTGCGGGATTCGAACCTGCGACCAACGGATTAAAAGTCCGCTGCTCTACCAGCTGAGCTAACGACCCAAGGTAAAACCGAATTCAACAACAACGCAACATCTTGCAAGTGGTAGGCCGTGCGGGATTCGAACCTGCGACCAACGGATTAAAAGTCCGCTGCTCTACCAGCTGAGCTAACGACCCCCTGCAAACTACGATGCTGCTGCTTCCTTCGAGTGGTAGGCCGTGCGGGATTCGAACCTGCGACCAACGGATTAAAAGTCCGCTGCTCTACCAGCTGAGCTAACGACCCTCCGAAAGAAGCGGGATTATAGGATGGCCCGGCCGTTCCTGTCAAATGCTTAGGAGCATCGAATTATGCCGCAAACGGGGGCCGCCAAGGCCGGGCCCCCATCGGGGGAAGCGGGCCCGGCCAGGCGAAGGCTTACTTGGCGCCCAGGCGCTCCTTGGCGGTCCGCGCGGCGGCCGAGTTGGGGTAGGCCTTGATCAGCTCGTTCAGCGTCTTCTTGGCGTTGTTGACGGCTTTCAGCTCGGCCTGGCAGCTGGCGATGTTCAGCATCGCGTCGGCCGCCTTCGGGCTGTCCGGGTAGTTCTTCACCACGGCCTGCTGCGCCACGATGGCGGCCTTGCAGTCGCGCTGCAGGTAGTAGGCGCTGCCCAGCATGTACTGCGCGTTGGCCGCGTACGGCGAGCCGGGGAAGCGGCGCACGAAGTTCTGCAGCGCCGTGGCCGCGCCTTCGTAGTTTTCTTCCTTGAACAGCTGCATGGCCGCGTCATGGGCATTCTGCTCGGCCTGGTCGACCGATGCCGTCTGGCCGTCGATTTCCACCTGGCGCGGCTCCAGTGCGCGCAGGCGCTTGTCGATGTCGGCGTACAGGTCCTTCTGGCGCTTCGCGGTGACTTCGATCTCGTTCTGCAGGACTTCGACCTGGCCGCGCAGGCGGGCGATTTCCTGCATCGTCTGGTCATGCTGGGCGATCAGGTCCAGCGTCGACGTCTTGTCCGCCTTCGTGTCGAGTCGGCTGTTGAGTTCTTTCGTCAGCGCTTCCACCTTGGCGCGCAGGTCGAGGATCGCGCGGCGTGCTTCGTCGTCATCGAAGACGCCGGCGGAAGCGTGCAGGGACAGCGTGGCAACGGCCAGCGCAACGGCCGTCTTGGCGAATTTGATCATGTTCTAAACGCTTTCAATGAAAAAAACGGGGCAGCGCGCAGTATAACCCTGCGCGCTGCCCCGTCCACACGTGAGCCGGCTCGTGGCTCAGGTATCGGTTCCGCTATTACTTGTACACGATGTCGGCGCGGCGGTTCTGTGCCCACGCTTCTTCGTTGCTGCCGGTAGCTTTCGGCTTTTCCTTGCCCAGCGAAACGGCTTCGATCTGGCCGTCGGCCACGCCCAGCGCGACCATCGAGCGCTTCACGGCTTCGGCACGCTTCTGGCCCAGGGCCAGGTTGTATTCGGCGCCGCCGCGTTCGTCGGTGTTGCCCTGGATCAGGATGTTGCGGCCGGTGTTCTTGGTCAGGTAGTCGGAGTGGTTCGTCACGACGGCCTTGCCATCTTCACGCACGGCGTAGCTGTCGAAGTCGAAGTACACGCTGCGCTGGGCCAGCACGCCTTGCGGATCGTCCAGCGGGTCGATCGACTTGGTTTCGACCGGTGCCACGGCGCGGGTGTCCTGGGCTGCGGCAGGCGCTTCGGCCGGCTTGCTTTCCACTACGGGTGCCGGCTCGGAAACCTTGACGGGGCTCGAGCAAGCTGCCAGCAGGGCGGCGCTGCTGATGATGAAGGCGATGCTTTTTACGTTACGCATGTTGATTCTCCTGGTCATTGTGAAAGGTCTTTACTGCCTGTTTTACTTCATGAAAGGACCCCAGGTGGGTTCCTTTATTGCGCCGGCCTGAATGGTCAGGCGTTGCTTGACCCGGCCGTCCACCGACACCACCGCCAGGGCCTTGCGCCCGCCCGATTCGGTCGAGTACAGGATGTACTTGCCGTTCGGAGCGAAGCTGGGGGCCTGGTCGTTGGTGTTATCCGACAAACGTTGCTCCTGGCCGCTTGCCAGATCCAATACATAGAGCTGGAAGTTGCCGTTGCGCCGGGAAATATAAGCCAGCGTCTTTCCATCGGAGGAAATGCGCGGGCTGATGTTGTAGCTGCCGTTGAAGGTCACGCGCTGCGCTTCGCCGCCGTTCACGCTCATCCGGTAGATCTGCGGGCCGCCGCTGCGGTCGCTGGTGAAGTAGATCTGCTGGCCATCGGCGGAGAACTGCGGTTCGGTATCGATGCCGCTGCTGTTGGAAATGCGGCGGATGCCGCCACCGCTGCTGTTGGCGATGTATACCTGCGTGTTGCCGGTCTTCGACAAGGCCAGGGCGATGCGGCTGCCATCGGGCGACCAGGAAGGGGCCGAATTGCTGCCGCGTTCGTTGGCGATCACGGTGCGCTGGCGCGTGATCAGGTTTTGCACGTAGATGACGGGCTTCTTTTGTTCGAACGACACATAGGCCACCCTGGTGCCGTCGGGCGACCACGACGGCGAAATGATGGGCTCGTTCGACGACAGGGCCAGCTGCACGTTCTCGCCATCCGCGTCGGCCACTTCCAGGCGGTACGAGCGGCCCTGCTGGGTCACGTAGGCGATGCGGGTGGCGAAGATGCCGCGCACGCCGGTCAGTTTCTCGTAGACGTCGTCGGCGATCTTGTGCGCCGACAGGCGGGTGAATTGCGCCGGCGCCTGCTGGTCCAGTTGCGAGATCTTCGTGTTCTGGATGGTCGACATCAACTTGTAGCGCACGTCGTACGTGCCGTTCGGCTGTTTCTGCACGGTGCCCACCACCAGCGCATCGGCGCCGCGCGCCTTGTACGACGAGGCGTCGACGCTGTTCACGTCGGTAATCGTGCCGGCATCGATCACCTTGAAGGCGCCGCTGCGTTCCAGGTCGGTCTTGATGACCTTGGAAATCTGCGTCGGCGACTGGCCTTCGTCGACGAAGGCGGCCACGGCCACGGGGATCTGGTTGCTGCCGACGCCGGAGATTTCCACGCGCAGCTGCGCCTGGGCGCCCAGGCTGGCCAGCATGCCAGCGGTGAGGAACAAGGTAGGTAGTTTTTTCATGTCAAGGCAAGTCTTTCAAATTAAACGTCGCGTTGATATCCCGCTCGACCGTGCCGTCTTTCTTTTTCGGCAGAGGCGACGATTTGGAAATCGCGTTCTCCACGGCGGCATCGTAGGCGGGAATTCCGCTGCTCTTGATCTTTCGGACCGAAACGATTTCCCCAGTCGGCAATTGCGTGATCTTGAACTCGGCGCGCGGATTGCCGGGAACGTCCTGGCTGCCCGCGTAGCTGATGTTGCTCTTGATCTTGGCCGTGATCGCGGCCACGTAGCCACTGTCCAGGCGCGGCGCGGTCGATTTCTCGGCCGTGCCCGAACTGCCGCCCGCCGCGCCCGTGATGCGCCGCATTTCCTCGGCGCGCAGCTTGGCGATGCGGTCGGATTCTTTCTTTTCCGCGGCCTTCTTGTCGGCCAGTTGCTTCTTCCTGGCGTCTTCTTCTTTTTTCTTCTCGGCTTTTTCCTCGGCCAGGCGACGTTCCTTGTCGTCTTCCTCGCGTTTTTTCCTGTCGTCTTCCTTCTTCTTCTGCTCGGCGAGCTTGCGCTCGTCCTCGATCTTCTGCTTGCGCTTCTCTTCCTTTTCCTCGGCGATGCGCTTTTCTTCTTCCTTCTTTTTCTTCTCGCGTTCCTTCCTCAGCGCGATCTCGGGATCGGGCTTCGGTGGCGTCACCTCACGCGGCGGCGGCGGGGCAGGGGCGGGCGGCGGCGGCGCCGGTTCCGGCTCGGGCCGCGGGTCCGGTTCCGGCTCCGGTGCCTCGGCGGGCGGCGGCGGCGGAGCGGCCTGCTGCGTCGTCAAGTCCCACACTTCCGCTTCCACGGCCACCGGCTCCGAACTCTGCCAGTTGATGCCACCCCACAGGAACAGGAACAGCAGCGCGTGCGTGGCCAGCGCGAGACCGAACGCGCGCCAGCCGCTGTCATGCCGGGGGACCCGGTACGGGCCACCCTTGTTTGCTTCACTCGTCGCCATGCCTTACTTCGTCGCCAGACCGACGCGGTTGATGCCCATCTTTTTCGCTTCGGAAATCAGCTGGATCACGTCGTCGTACTTGCTTTCCTTGTCCCCCGCGATCAGCACCGGATAGTCGGGATTCTCCTCGTGCAGCGCCGCCAGCTTGCGCACCAGCGCATCGCGGTTCGGCGCCGTCTCGGGCGCATCGGCATTCTTGCCCGCGATGCCGATCGACAGCGCACCATTGGGCTTGATCGTGACCTGGATGTACGCATCCGGTGGGCGCACCGATTTTTCCGCATGCGGCAGGTCGATCGAACTGGGGTTGTTCGAGCTCGGCATCACCATGAAGATGATCAGCAGGCACAGCATCACGTCGATATACGGCACGACGTTGATCTCGGACTTCAGCTTGCGGCCGCGGCCGCCACGCATGCTGCCACTGTTGAAGGAAGACGCCATGATGGACCCCTATCGCGACTGGCGCTGCAGGATGTTGGAGAATTCCTCGACGAAGCTTTCAAAGCGGATCGCCAGGCGGTCGATGTCGTGCGAAAAACGGTTGTAGGCCACCACCGCCGGGATCGCCGCGAACAGGCCGATCGCGGTGGCGATCAGCGCTTCGGCGATGCCGGGCGCCACGGCCGACAGCGTGGCCTGCTGCACGTTGGCCAGGCCGCGGAAGGCGTTCATGATGCCCCACACGGTGCCCAGCAGGCCGATATACGGCGAGACGGAACCGACCGACGCCAGGAATGCCAGGTGCGATTCGAGCACATCCATCTCGCGCTGGAACGCGGCGCGCATCGCGCGGCGGGCGCCGTCGAGCAGCGCGCCGCCATCGAACGTTTCACGGTTGGCCGCCACGGCCTGCTTGCCCTTGATGAACTCGCCCATACCCGCTTCGAAGATGCGCGACAGCGCGCCATTGTTGGCGCGGTTGCTGCCGGCGGCCTGGTACAGCTGGTGCAGGTTGCCGCCGGCCCAGAAGGTTTTCTCGAAGTCGATCGTCAGGCGGCGCGCGGCGCGCACGTCGAACCATTTCTTGAAAATGTAGGTCCAGCTGACGATCGAGAGGCCGAGCAGCAACGCCATGATCAGCTGGACGATCAGGTGGGCGTTGGAGATGAGGGCGATGAAGGAAAGATCTTGGGAACCGTTCATTTATGAATTAGTTAGAATGTAAGTACGGCAAAGGGTCATGCTGGCGGTGGCATCCGCCTGCCCATCGGTGACGCTGCCCGGCCGGCGCTACGCTACATAGGCACGCATGCGCTCGGCCACTTCGTCGGGCACGGCGCGGGGACGCAGCGCGGAATCGACGCAGCCGATCTTGACCAGCGCCGTGTTAAGCAAGGTCGTGCCACGCCATGCCTGCTGCCGGAACACGATGGAGGCACGGCCAAGCTTCTCGATAACTAGTGTTAATTCTAGGGCATCGTCCAGTTTGGCCGGCGCATGATAGTCCGCGCTCACGTTCTTCACCACGAACATCGCATCGTGGGCTTCCAGCAGCGCCTGTTGGCCAACGCCGATCGCACGCAGCCATTCGGTACGCGCACGTTCGAAGAACTTCAGGTAATTCGCGTAATAAACGATGCCGCCCGCGTCCGTATCCTCGTAATAGACACGGACTTCCCAGGTGAACTCTGATGGCATGATCATTTGTTACAAGTGTTATTAGGCAACATTCTACGTCATTTAGCATACAACGTTGCCAAAAGTTTGCTGACAGCATGTCAAGCTGGGCAGTTAAACAAATCCCCTGCAAACGACCAATACTTGTAACAATCGCTTACGAATGATTCGCCTGGGCAATGCACGGCGGCACGGTATCAGCCCGCGCGCTTGACCGCCAGCGGTCCCGCCGCCTGGCAGGTCGGCATCAGCTCGATCATGTTGATGTTGACATGCGGCGGCAAGGTGGCGATCCAGTACGCGGTGGCGGCGATGTCTTCCGCCGTCAACGGCGTGGTGCCTTCGTACACTTTCGCCGCCGCGGCATCGTCGCCCTTCAGGCGCACGTTCGAGAATTCGGTGCCGCCGCACAGGCCCGGCGCGATATTGGTGGCGCGCACCCCGGTGCCCACCAGGTCCGAGCGCAGGTTCAGCGTGAACTGGTCGACGAAGGCCTTGGTGGCGCCATAGACATTGCCGCCGGGGTAGGGGAAGCGGCCGGCCACCGAGCCCAGGTTGATGACCAGCCCGCTATTGCGTTCCACCATGCCGGGCAGGACGGCACGGGTCATCGTGACCAGGCCGGTGCAGTTGGTGGCGATCATGGTTTCCCAGTCTTCCAGCGCTGCTTCGTGCGCCGGACGGATGCCCAGCGCCAGTCCGGCATTGTTGATCAGCACGTCGATGTCGCGCCAGTCGGCCGGCAGCGCCGCAAGTGCCGCGTGGATGGCCGCTTTGTCGGTCACGTCCAGCGGCACGGCGCGCACGTTCGGCCCCAGTTCGCCGGCCAGCGCTTCCAGCCGGTCTTCGCGGCGGCCGGAAATCAGCACGCGGTGGCCGTTGGTGGCAAAGATGCGCGCCATCGCGGCGCCGAAACCGGCGGTGGCGCCGGTGATGAAGACGATCATGTGCTTTCCTCGAGGTTGCGATTGTTGGCGGGATTTGGTCAAAACGGTCCGGCGAAGCCGGTCAACCCCCGATTGTAGCCGAAGCGACAGCATTGTGGTCGCGCTACCAATGGCGCGGGACGCCTGGCGCGGCACGCTTCCTTGCTCTTGCACAGTACATCACATACAATCTTGGCTCCATTTATGTCTCACGTAACTGGCGAAAAGCCAGCGGCGCCACCGGCACCGCGGGCGAAAGGTGGGGATCCACCGGGGAACGTGAGATGTCACAACGCCGTTCGCCTGGGCAGCCACGATGGAATCGCGCGAGTGTACGTGCGACCGGGCTGCCTTCGCTTACCCGGCCTTCGTCATTCGATCCTATCTGCCAGTCCTAATCGGAGTAATTTCATGTTCGCAAAAGATCACACCCTCGCCGCCATCGACCCGGAACTGTTCGGCGCCATCCAGAACGAGAACAAGCGCCAGCACGACCACATCGAACTGATCGCATCGGAGAACTACACGTCGCCGGCGGTAATGGAAGCGCAGGGCTCGCAGCTGACGAACAAGTATGCGGAAGGCTACCCGGGCAAGCGCTACTACGGCGGCTGCGAATACGTCGACGTCGTAGAGCAACTGGCGATCGACCGCGTGAAGCAGCTGTTCGGCGCCGAAGCGGCCAACGTGCAGCCGAATTCCGGCTCGCAGGCGAACCAGGGCGTGTTCTTCGCCGTGCTGAAGCCGGGCGACACGATCATGGGCATGTCGCTGGCCGAAGGCGGCCACCTGACGCACGGCATGGGCCTGAACATGTCCGGCAAATGGTTCAACGTGGTGTCGTACGGCCTGACCGCCGAGGAAGACATCGACTACGCGGCCATGGAAAAGCTGGCCCACGAGCACAAGCCTAAGCTGATCATCGCCGGCGCCTCGGCCTTCTCGAAGAAGATCGACTTCGAACGCTTCGCCGCCGTGGCCAAGGCGGTCGGTGCCTACTTCATGGTGGACATGGCCCACTACGCCGGCCTGATCGCCGCCGGCCTGTACCCGAACCCGGTGCCGCACGCCGACTTCGTCACGTCCACCACGCACAAGTCGCTGCGCGGCCCGCGCGGCGGCATCATCCTGATGAAGGCCGAACACGAGAAGATCATCAACTCGGCGATCTTCCCCGGCATCCAGGGCGGCCCGCTGATGCACGTCATCGCCGGCAAGGCCGTGGCCTTCAAGGAAGCCCAGTCCGAAGAATTCAAGGCCTACCAGCAGCAAGTGGTGAAGAACGCCGACGTGCTGGCGAAAACGCTGATCAAGCGCGGCCTGCGCATCGTTTCCGGCGGTACCGAGTCGCACGTGTTCCTGGTGGACCTGCGCGCCAAGAACCTGACCGGCAAGGAAGCCGAGGCGATCCTGGGTTCGGCCCACATCACCTGCAACAAGAACGGCATCCCGAACGACCCGCAAAAGCCGTTTGTCACGTCCGGCATCCGCCTGGGCAGCCCGGCCATGACCACGCGCGGCTTCAAGGAAGCGGAAGCGGAAGAAGTGGGCAACCTGATCGCCGACGTGCTGGACAATCCGCAGGATGCCGCCACGATCGAGCGCGTGAAAGCCGCCGTGAAAGTGCTGGCTGACAAGTACCCGGTTTACGCGTAATCGACACGTTGTTACTATCGGGGCGCCGGCCGTGAGGTCCGGCGCCTTTTTTTGATTCCACTCCGGTCTCTCCATGAAATGTCCGTTCTGCCAGCACGACGAAATCCACGTCCTCGATACCCGCGTATCGGAGGAGGGGGATGCGATCAAGCGCCGGCGGCGCTGCGGCAAGTGCGACAAGCGCTTCACGACCTACGAGCGGATTGAACTTTCCATGCCATTCGTGGTCAAGAAGAATGGCAGCCGCACCGAATATGCGGAAGCCAAGTTGCGTGGCAGCCTGATGCTCGCGCTGCGCAAGCGCCCGGTGGCCGCCGCCGCCGTGGACGACGCGGTCAAGGCCATCGCCGAAAAACTGCTGACGAGCGGCAAGCGCGAAGTCGATTCGAACCATATCGGCGAACTGGTGATGGCCGAGCTGAAGCGGCTCGACAAGGTGGCATATATCCGTTTCGCCTCCGTCTACAAGAATTTCGAGGATCTCGCGGAATTCCAGGATGCGATCGAAGAGGCCGGGCAAGAGCGCAAGCGGCAGGAATAAGTAGCTGGGGCGGCGACCGCTGGCATCGTTTCGCCAGCGCTTTTATCAGAATCGTTTCACACCAGAATCGTTTCACCAGCGCTTTTATCACTATCGCTTCACAGCATCGCTTCCCCGGCACCGTTCATTGGCGTGGCCCCACGCTATCCCTCCGGTTTCACCATCCCGCGCTGGCGCTTGCCGTCAAGAACAATCCACCGCGGCGCCATGGCAACGGCTTGCAAACGCTTGCAAGTCTTTCACGCAACATTCCTTCAGGTATTCTCCGCCTGACCGGCCTGTTCTTGCGGGCGCTCAACCGCTTCAGTTCGCTACCGCCTAACTTGTACGGCAGAGCTGAAGGAGGTCGTGATGCGCCAGGTCGCCGGGTTCACCTTGCTGGAAGTGCTGATCGCGGTCCTGGTGCTCGCACTGGGCCTGATCGGCGGCACCGCCATGCAGCTGCATGCGATGCGCACGCGGCACGAATCGGCGCTGCTGTCGGCATCGGTCCAGATGGCCACGGCGATGGCCGACCGTATCCGCACCAATGCCGGGCAGATACCGGCCGTCTACCTCGGCGTGGATGTCGGCGCCCATGCCGGCCCGGTACCGGCCGCGCCGGACAATGCCTGCCGGGACCAGCCATGCGATGCCGCGCAGATTGCCCGGCTGGATGTCTACGAACTGTCGCGTCAGGTGCGTGCCGCGTTGCCGGCGGGCCGGGCCCGCGTTTGCCGCGATGCGCAGCCGTATGTGGCGGGAAAACTGCGCTGGGCGTGCAGCGGCGCGGCGGATGACCCGGTCGTCGTCAAGATCGGCTGGCGCGGCAAGCGGCCGGATGGCACGCCCGAACACGACGGGGGCACCGTGCCCGGGGTGGCGATCGCGGTGGCGGGAGTCCGGCCATGAAGGGGCGGCAAGCCGGCATCGGCCTGCCGGAAATGCTGGTGTCCATGGCGCTCGGCCTGTTCGTCGCGCTGGCGGCGTCGGCGATGCTGCTGCTGGCGAACCGCGATTTCACCCACCAGGCGGCCGGCACGCGGCTCGATGACGGCGGCCGTTACGCGCTCGAATCGATCGGCCTGGCGCTGCGGCAGGCCGCCTGGAGCGACCTCGACAGCGGAGTGCCGCCAGCGGACGGCGACGCCGGCATCGGCGGCCTGGATGCCCGCACGCTGCCGCGCATGGCGCCCGGCCTCGATGGCGCGCTGGTGGCCGGCAACGTGCAGGGCAGCGACGTGCTGGCCGTGCACTTCGGCGGGCTTGGCGCCGGCGGCGGCGACGGTTCCATGGTCGATTGCGCCGGCTTCGCGATCGGTGCCGGGGAAGCGGGCTGGAGCATCTTTTATGTCGGCGTCGCCGACGATGGCGAAACGGAATTGCGCTGCAAGTACCGCGCGCAGTCGGGCAACTGGAATGCCGACGCCATCGTGCGCGGTGTCGATTCGTTCCAGGTCTTGTACGGGCTCGACACGGACCAGCCGGCGGACGGCGTTCCCAACCGCTACCTAAACGCCAGCGGCATCCGCGCGCTCGACGCGGCCCTGGTGCTGGCCGGTGCGACGCCGCAGCAACGGGCGCAGGACCTGCGCCGCAAGACGCACTGGAAACGCGTCACCGTGGTGCGGGTGGCCTTGCTGTTGCATGGCGACGCTCATTCGCACACTGGCGCGCCGCCGGTGCGCTACCACCTGTTCGGCATTCCGGGCGGGCTGGACGACCCGGGCACCGTGATCGACGAAAGCACGCTGCCCGGACCATGGCGATGGCGCGCCCGGCGCCTGTTCGAACAGGCGGTACTGCTGCGCAACCGGGGCCCTTGACGATGCGCCGGCGGCAAGGGGGCGTCGCGCTGGTAGTCACGCTGGTGATGCTGGTGGCCGTGCTGATGCTGGCGGCAACGGCGGCGGGCATGGCATTGATGGGCGAAAAGGCGGCACGCGCCGGGCGGGACCGGCAGGTGGCACTGCAAGCTGCGGAGGATGCGCTGATGGATGCGGAACGCGATATCGAAGAGGCCGGCCCCGAGCGGGCGGCAATCCTGGCGGCACCCGGCGATTTCGGCCCGGGCTGCGGCAGCGGCGCGGCGCTCGGCCTGTGCGGGCCTGCCGGGCCGGATGAAGCGCCGGCCTGGCAAGCCGTCGACCTGGCGGCCGATGGTACCGATGGTGCCGATGGTACCGAAGGTGCGGCGGTCGCCCTGGGCCACTTCACGGGCGCGGCGATGCAGACCGGCCAGGGCGCGCTGCCGATGCGGCGGCCGCGCTACATCATCGAACGGCGGCCCGACCATCGCCCGGGCGAGGAAGCCGGCGCCGCGGCGCGCTATTACTACCGCGTGACGGCCATCGGCTTCGCCAATCGCGAAGGGGTGCAGGTGGTGCTGCAGTCCGCCTGGCGCCGGCCCGGCGACTGAACGGGAGGACCCGATGGGCAGCTCCAGCAGCGTTGCCATGCCATCCCGCGGTGGACCTGGTGCGCCATCCCGGCGCCACGTCCGCGGCTGTATTTCACCGCGCCTGGCGCCGAACCTGGCGCTGGCCGCGGCCGCCGGCCTCGCGCTGTGCTGCGCGGTGGGCCTGTCGATGGGCAGCGCGCACCCGCCGCCCGTCGCGCTCGATGACCATCCGGCCGCGCTGGCGTGCAAGCTTCATCGCACAGTGCAAGGACCGCCCGTGGCCATCCCTACGGCACCGCCGCCGCCATCGGGAACAGGCACGGACAGCGTGCCATCGGGTGCGGGCATCTTCCGCGTCACGTACGACCTGGCGGCCGGCAGCGGCACGCTGCACCGTTTGCCGCTCGTCCAGGGCGAGGGTGGCGATGCCCGGGTGCTGGCGCCACTATGGGATGCCGCGGCGGTGCTGGCGACCACGCCGCCGGCCGCGCGCCGGATCTTCACGAGCCACGGCGACGGCCCGGGCGCCGGCACGACGGTGCCGTTCGACTGGGCGTGGCTGTCGCCCTCGCAACAGGAGGCGCTGGACCGGCCGCCCGGCGGCACCGCGGGCGACGGCCTCGGCCCGGACCGCGTGGCGTGGCTGCGCGGCGAGCGGACACTCGAGGGTGGCACGTTCCGCGCCAGGGCCGGCCTGCTGGGCGACGCGGTGCACGGCACGCCGCTGTACCTCGCTGCCGGAGCGAACTTGCACGGCGATGCCGCCTATGCGGCGTTCCAGGCAGGCACGCTGCGGCGTCCGCCCGCCGTCTACCTTGGCGCGAACGATGGCATGCTGCATGCATTCGATGCGGGCACCGGCGCCGAACTGTTCGCCTATGTGCCGGCGATGCTGGTGCCTGTTCTGAACCAGCTGCCGGCGCCCGGCTACACGCACCGCGCGTATGTCGATGGCCCGCTGGCGGCTGGCGAAGCCCTCGTCCGCGGCGCGTGGCGCAGCGTGCTGGTGGGTGCGCCCGGTGCCGGCGGCCGGGGACTGTTTGCGCTCGACGTCACCGACCCCGCCGCCTTCGATCCTGCTTCCAGTGCGAGCCTGGGCGCCCTGTGGGAGTTCACCGAGCGCGACGATGCCGCCATCGGACACGTGATGCAGCCGGCGCAGGTGGCGCGGCTCCAGCTGCGCACGCGCCATGGCAAGCCCGAGTACCGCCACTTCGCCGTGGCCGGCAATGGCCTGAATGGCCGTGGTGCCGCCGGCGCGCTGTTCCTGCTGGCGCTGGACAAGCAGCCTGCCGAACGCTGGCGGCTGGGCGGCAATTACTATCGCCTCGACACGCCGCCCGGCGATCCGGCGCTGCCCGCCGGCCTTGGCGCGGCGGCGCCCGTCACCGATGCGCACCACGTGCTGCGCCATGCGTATGCGGGCGATCTGCAAGGCAATCTGTGGCGCTTCGATTTCACCCGCAACGCGCCGTGGCGTACCGACCCGGCAATGCAGCCGGTCTTCGTGGCCCGCGACGCGGACGGGCGCCCGCAGCCGATCACGCAGCCGCCGCGCATCGTGCATGCGGAAGGCGGCGGGTACCTGGTGCTGTTCGGCACCGGCAGCCTGTATGGCAGGGAAGAGCGCGATCCGGCACACTTCGTGCCGCAGTCGTACTACGCGGTGTACGACGATCCCGCCGCCACGCCAGGCAGGCCGCTGGACCGTGCCGACCTGCTGGAGCGGCGCGCCGAGGGCGTGGCCGGCGGCGCCCACGTCATCCTGTCCGGCCGCGCCGCTTCGGTCGGCGCGGGCGACCGGGCCAGGGGCTGGTACTTCGACTTCGCCGACGGGGCCACCTCCGGCGAACGCAGCCTGGCGCCCGGTGTGATCGCCGACGGCAAGCTGGTCTTCGCCACCGTGGTGCCCGGCGGCGATCCCTGCGCGGACAGCGCCAGCCGCACCTACGTGCTCGATGCGCTGGCTGGCTTGCCGGCGGACGCCAGCGGTGCGCCGCTGCCGCGTGGCGTGACGGGCGTGCTGGTGTCCGACCTGATCCACGGTCCACCCATGCTGCTGCCCGGCCGCCGCACGCTTGCGCCGCGCGATCCGACGGGGCGCATCCAGGTCACGCGCGACACGACGATCGTGCGATTCGGTACGCAAGGCGGGCCGGTCGACGGTGGCACCAGCAGCGCCGGCTGGCCGGCGGGGCGCCTGGCATGGCGCGAAGTGGCGAACTGGCGCCAGTTGCACCGCAAGGCAGCGCAGGGACAGCGGCCATGACGGCGCGCGGGCATCGGGCAGGCTTCACGCTGATCGAACTGATGGTCGTGCTGGCGGTCGCCGGCATCCTGGCCGCGATGGCCTATCCCGGCTACCAGCAGCATGTCACCCGCACCCGGCGAACCGAAGGGCAGGTGGCATTGCAGGCGCTGATGCAGCAGCAGGAGCGCTACTTCACGCAGAACAACCGCTACCTTGCCTTCAGTGCCGGCGGCACCGACGCGGCCGAGGCGCAGCTGTTCCGCTGGTGGTCCGGCGCCAGCGCCGCCAGCAGCGCCTACGAAATCGAAGGCCGGGCCTGCGATGGCGAAGCCATCGCCGACTGCGTGCAACTCATCGCCACGCCCGGCACCGCGCGCGTGGACACCAGCCACCGGGACCCCTCATGCGAACAGCTGATCCTCACCAGCACCGGCCTGCACCTGGCCACCGGCCCGGCCACGCGCTGCTGGCGCTGACGCCGCCGGCCCGCCGGCCATCGCGCCCGGCCGCGTTCACGCTGGTCGAAATGCTGGCCGCCGCCGCCGTCGCCGCCATCCTGCTGGGCGCGGCGGTCCCTGGCTTTCGCGCGATGCTGGAACGCCATGCCGTGCGCGCCGCCGCCGCCGACCTGCTGGCGGCCCTGCACCTGGCCCGCTCGCTGGCGATCGGCCGCGGCGAAAACGTCGTCGTCGCGCCCGCCGATCCGGCCGGCATGGCCTGGCGCGACGGCTGGACCGTGTTCGCCGATACCGATGGCGATGCACGGCCCGGGCCGGGCGAAACGGTGCTGTTCCAGCACGGCCCGGCGCCCGACGGGCTGCGCATCTGGTCGCGGCTGACGCACGCTGCGCCACCCTGGTATGTCGCCTATAATAGTGCGGGCCGTTCCTGCCGCGCGGGCAACAGCCTGGCCGCCAACTGGGGCACGCTGTCGCTGCAGCTCGGCCGTACACAGCGCAACATCAAGATCAACATGCTGGGCCGCGCGCGGCTGTGCGACCCGGGTGCGGAAACCGGCTGCGGCATGGCTGGCGAATGATGGCAACATACTATTTTTCGGACCATGGAAAGCAACGACGCTCACAACGCGGCCCCCGCCGTGGACGATCCGGCCGGCCAGCGCATCACCGATGATCTGGCCGGCATGCGCCTTGCGCTGCAATGGGCGGAGCGGGGCCTGTACACCACCTCGCCGAATCCGCACATCGGCTGCGTCATCGTGAAGGATGGCCTCGTCATCGGCGCCGGCGTCACCCAGCCGGCCGGGCAGGACCACGCGGAAATCCAGGCACTCAAGGATGCGCAGCGCCGCGGTTTCGACGTGCGCGGCGCCACCGCCTACGTGACGCTGGAACCGTGCAGCCATTACGGCCGCACGCCGCCGTGCTGCGACGCGCTGGTGCGGTCCGGCCTGGGCCGCGTGGTGGCGGCGATGGAGGATCCGAATCCCCTGGTGGCCGGGCAGGGCATGGCGCGGCTGGCCCAGGCCGGCATCGCGGTATCGTCCGGCCTGCTGGCGGATGAGGCCCGCGAACTGAACATCGGCTTTTTCTCTCGCATGACGCGGCAGCTGCCATGGGTGCGCATGAAAAGCGCGGCCAGCCTGGACGGCATGACGGCGCTGCACAACGGCGCCAGCCAGTGGATCACCGGCCCGGCCGCGCGCGACGATGGCCATGCCTGGCGCGCCCGCGCCTGCGCGATCCTCACCGGTATCGGCACCGTGAAGGCGGACGATCCGCAACTGAACGTGCGGGCCGTCTCGACGCCGCGCCAGCCGCGCCGCATCGTGGTCGACAGCCGGCTCGACATCGACCCCGGCGCCCGCGTCCTGCAGGGCGGCGGCACGTGGATCGTCTCGGCCGTGACCGACCACGAACGCGAAGCACGGTTGCGCGACACGGGGGCGGAAATCCTCACGCTGCCGAATGCCGACGGCAAGGTCGACTTGCCCGAGCTGATGCGCGAGCTGGCCCGGCGGCAGGTCAACGAGCTGCATGTCGAGGCGGGCACCAAACTGAATGGCTCGCTGGTGCGCGAAGGCTGCGTCGACGAACTGCTGCTGTACCTGGCGCCTACGCTGCTGGGCGATGCGCAGGGCATGTTCGCGTTGCCGGCGCTGGCCGACCTGGCCGGGAAATACCCGTTGAAATTCCACGAGGCGAAGATGGTGGGCGACGACCTGCGCATCCTGGCCCGCTTCGTCGACAAGGCCGGCAGCCCCGGCAAGCCACACTAGAACACTCATTGGAAAGAGAAGAGCACCCATGTTTACTGGAATCGTCGCCGCTGTCGGCAACATTGCATCCGTAACCCCGCTGCCCGGCGGCCATGACGCCGGCGTGCGCCTCGTGATCGATGCCGGCGGCCTGCCGCTGGCCGACGTGGCGCTGGGCGACTCGATCGCCATCAACGGCGCCTGCATGACCGTGGTGGAGAAAACCGCGGACAGCTTCGCCGTCGACGTGTCGCGCGAAAGCCTGAACTGCACCGCGGGCCTGGACAGCGTGGGCGAGGTCAACCTGGAAAAGGCGCTGACCCTGCATGAACGCCTGGGCGGCCACCTGGTGTCCGGCCACGTCGATGGCCTGGGCATCGTGCGCAAGTTCGAACCGGTCGGCGAATCGTGGGAACTGGTCGTCGAAGCCCCGGCCGCGCTGGGCAAGTACCTGGCGTTCAAGGGCTCGATCGTCGTCAACGGGGTATCGCTGACCGTCAACCGGGTGGAGGATGTCGCCGGCGGCTGCCGCTTCTCGATCAACCTGATCCCGCACACGATCCAGGTCACCACGCTGAAGCACCTGAAGGTGGACGGCAAGGTGAACCTGGAGATCGACCTGATCGCCCGGTATGTCGAGCGCATGCTGTCGGTCGGTAAAGACGTACAGGGCTGACCGGCCGATGAAGACGCTGGCCGGCCTGCTGTTCGCTGCATGCTGCGCCGGCACGGCGCAGGTCGGCATGGCGACCGGCCACATGCCGGTCGTGTTCGAGCCGGCCGGCCCGCAGAAGATGCCCGGCCGCGAAGTCTGCAAGGACGATCCCGCCCAGGCACCGGGCAACGACACGGCGGCCATGGCGGCCCTGCTGGCGGCGCCCGAATACGCCTCGGTGCGGCCGCTGTTCAACGCGGCCCAGCCGCAGGTGATGTGGTGGATCCGCAATGCCGCCTCGATGGACCTGCAGGCGCTGCTGACGGCATTCCACGAAGCGAACCACATGCTCGACTTCGCGCTGTCCGCCTGCCACGGCAATCGCGCCGTCTTCCATTTCCGCGGCGAGATCCACGTGACCGACTACGTGCGCGGCCAGGCGCCCGGCTTCGTGCTGGCGGACAGTGAAATCCCGGCCGACATCAAGGCCCAGCCGAATGGCCGCTATGCCGTCTACTTCGGCAACCGCAACGTCAACCGGGGCGATTTCTTCCCCCTCATCGATGAACTCAATGCCCACGTGGCCGGCGCCGAGTTCGAGGTGGCCCTTGCCGACACGCCCGTGTACCGCGCCATGGCGGCGCGGGCTAATTCGATCAACGGCAATATCGGCGGCATGGCCGACTTCATGCTCTACACGGCCGCCTACCTGAAGGCATTGCGCGCCGCCGATCCGGATGCCTGGAAGCGGCTCGTCGCCCGCAAGAAGATGATGGCCCATGTGCAGCGGCTGTGGACCGCCGCCGAAGCCGTGCTGGCCAGGGCGGCGCCGCTGGCGCCCGAGCACGGCGGCCTGTACCAGTATCCCGCGGCCGCGCTGAACGCGGCCTACGCGCCGGCGATGCTGGCGGAACTGGAAGCCGCCGGCATCCGCCACGGCGGCCGCGCGCCGCAGCCGAAGGCCGTGCAGGTGCCGGTCAGCGCGTCTTCCGCGGAGCGATGAAGTCCTGCATCACCGCCGCCTTCAGCAGGTCCGGCGGCAGGATGCCCTGGGCGATGACGAAGTCGTTGAATTCCTTTTGCCGGAACTTGTCGCCCAGTTCGATCTCGGCCAGCGTGCGCAGCGCGCGCAGCTTCACGTAGCCGTAGTAGTACGAGGTGGCCTGGCCCGGCGAGCGGTACGAGTAGCGGTCCACCTCCGACTGTGCGAACGGTTCGGACAGCACCACTTCACGCATCAGGAAGGCCTTGGCCTGTTCCGGCGTCATGCGGCCCAGGTTGACCGCCGGATCGAGCATCGCCCGCGCCATCCGCAGCAGCCGCATCTGCAGCGACACCAGCTGGCTTTCCGGGGGCATGTGGGGCAGCATCAGCGCTTCCGAATACAGGCCCCAGCCTTCCACGTTGGTGCTGTTGAAGGCGAAGTTGGCGCGCGCGATCGACATGCCCTGTTCCACCATCGAGGCGAACTGCAGTTCGTGGCCGGGGCGCGCCTCGTGCGCCGACAGCGTCCACGCCATCGCCTCGTAATCGAAGTCGTCCATCTTGCCCTTCGATTTCGGGTTCGACAGCGGAATCACGAACTCGCCGTATTCGCCGGTGTTGCCGATCAGGCGGGGAGGGCTCATGAACGGCGCCGGCGTGGCGGCCGCCTCGGCATTGGTGGCGGTGCGGATGTTCGGCGCCCGCTCGGGCAATGCCACGATATCGTGCTTGCGGATGATTTCCTCGATTTCCTGCACGCGCTTGCGGTAATAGGGCAGCAGCTGGTCGGCCGGGATCGAGGTCTTCTTCAATTCCCGGATCACGTCTCGGTAGTCGGCCGACGGCAGCTTGCGCTGCGCGGCGACGGTGGCGGCGACCACCTGCATCTGGTCGCGCAATTCCTGGAAATCGAAGCTGGCGCGCTCGATCATCTGTTCCGGCGCGATATCCACGCCCACGTTGACGAGGCGGTCCGCGTACAGCGCCGCCGGCAGCCTTACCTCCTTGCGGGCGCGGGGCAGGACGCTGGCGCGGGTCCAGTCGTCATAGGCTTTCACCTGCTGTTTCAGCGTGGCGAAATCGGCCTCCCAGCCAGTCAGTTTCGCGGCCTTGAACAGTTCGGCGATGCCGTCGAGGTAAGTGGGATTGTTGTTCAGGCCATCCTCGATCTCGGCCACGTACGGGCCGATCAGCCCCTTGCGCGCCAGTTGTTCCTCGCCACGCTGGCGCGCCAGCGTGGCCAGCGGGGTGTAGCCCTGTTCACTGCCGGCATAGCGTTTCAGGCGCACCAGCGCGGCCTTCTGCCGCTCCGGCTTGTTGCGCGGGTCGAGCAGCGCCTGCAGGCCACCGTACATCAGCTCCGCCACGTTCACGTGGGTCAGCAGGTACTGGCGCTCCAGCTTCATCGTGGCGATCTTCTTGGTGCGCGAGTCGATCAGGATGTCGAGGTCCTGGCGCACCTTCGGGTCCGTTTCGGCGGTGCGCAGCTGGCGCAGCGATGCTAGGCGTTTTTGCGCATCCGCCAGCTCGCGTTCGTAGTTGCGCGGCTTGAAATCGGCGACATCGGCATCGAATTCCTCGCTGCCCAGCGACGACGCGTTCTCGGGCAGGTACCTGCCGGCATCCTGCAGCACGGGTTGCGCAAGGGCGTCGCTCTTCGCGACCCAGGCGGGAGCGGCGGTGGCAAGCGCGCTGCACAGGAGCAGGGCGGTCAGGGTGGCAAGGCGGCCGGTGCTTGGCATGAAGCTTCCTTTCTGGTGAGGACCCGGATGGGCGAAGGCCCGATTGTATGCCGTGGCGCGGCCCGGTTGACGTAAACTTCAGGCATGACGATCTCCGACCTTCGCGAAGCCCTGCTGTTCCTGCTGCTGGCCGGGCTGGCCGTGCCCCTGCTGCAGCGCCTGCGCATCAGCCAGATGCCGGGCTTCCTGCTGGTGGGGCTGTGCTTCGGCCCCCATGGCCTGGGCACCTGGGCCGCCGGCCTGCCGTGGCTGGCCGACATCACCTTCCACGACGTCGAGGGCGTCAAGATGTTCGGCGAGCTGGGCATCCTGTTCCTGATGTTCATGATCGGCCTGGAACTGTCGCCGGCGCGCATCTGGGCGCTGCGGCGCGACGTGTTCGGCAGCGGCGTGCTGCAGCTGGTGCTGACGGCGGTGGCGATCGGCGCGATCGCCTTCGCCTTCGGCAACCCCGCCGCGCCGGCGCTGACGATCGGCATCACGCTGGCGATGTCGTCCACCGCCGTCGTCATGCAGCTGCTGGGCCGCGCCGGTACGCTGGCCACGCCGCTGGGGCAGGCCTGTTTCGGCATCCTGATGCTGCAGGACCTGGCCGTGGTGCCGGTGCTGATCCTCGTCGAGGGCCTGGCCGGCAGCACCGGCGGGGCATTGTGGTGGACCCTGCTGCTTGCGGTGGCCAAGGCCGCCGCCACCATTGCGCTGGTCTACGTGGCGGGGCGCCGCCTGGCGCGCCCGCTGTTCACCGCATTCGCCGTGCAGCGCCAGCCCGAAGTGTTCGTGGCGCTGATCCTGCTGCTGACGCTGGGCGTGGCGGCGGCCACCGCGGCGGCCGGGCTGTCGATGGCGCTGGGCGCGCTGCTGGCCGGGCTGCTGCTGGCCGATACGGAATTCCAGTACGAAGTCGAGATCATCGTCGAACCGTTCCGCGGCCTGTTGATGGGCATGTTCTTCATGGCGGTGGGCATGGAACTGGACTTGCGCACGGTGGCGCAGTATCCGCTGCTGCTGCCGCTGTCGGTGATCGGCCTGGTGTGCGTGAAGGGGGGCGTGGTGGCGCTGGTGCTGCGCCGGCTCGGCTGGCGCCAGGCCGCGCAGGCCGGCCTGCTGATGGGGCAGGGCGGCGAGTTCGCCTTCATCATCCTCGGCTATGCGGTCGGTGCCGGGCTGCTGGCCGGCCCGACCGGCCAGTTCATGCTGGTGCTGGTGACCGCCAGCATGCTCGTCGCGCCCGGTGCCGCCGCGCTGGGCGCGCGCATCGGGCGCGGCGCGGCGAACGCCGGTGGTGCCGTGCCCGATCCGGCGGAGCATGCGCACCGCGCCGGCCACGTCATCATCGGCGGCTACGGCAGGGTGGGGCGGCTGGTGGCGGACGTGCTGGCGCGGCAGGGCATCGCCTGCGTGGCGGTGGAACGCGACCACCAGCTCGCGGCGGCCGGCAGGGATGGCGCATCGAACGTGTTCTCGGGCGACGCGTCGATGCCGGACATGATGGCGCGGCTCGGTGTCGGCCGGTCCGCCGGCGTGGTACTGACCATGGACGACCCGAAGGCGGCCTTGCAGGCAACGCACGCGCTGCGCCGGCAGTATCCGTCGATCCCGATCTTCGCCCGTGCGCGCGATGAAAAGCACGCCCGCCTGCTGAAGGATGCCGGCGCCAGCGGAGTGATTTCGGAAACGGTGGAGTCGGGCCTGCAGCTGGCCCATTTCGCCCTTGGCGCTGCCGGCATGCCCGAGGGCGCCGCCAGCTTCCACATCGGCGTGGAGCGTTCGGAACGGCTGGCCAGGCTGGCGCCGGAGGATGGCGGGGCGCCACGGGCGGGGGAGTGAAGGCTGCTGCGTGAGAAACGGTGACAGGCTCCAATGCCGTCAAGTCAGGCGCTGCCGGCACTTTGAAAGCGCATGCATTCACCCCAACAGCGAAGGGCAGGGGTCAGACCCGCCGGGTCTGACCCCGGAATTTGCACTTGGGGTGGGCTTATCTAAGCAGCAGCAAGTGACAGGGCGCTCGCCGCGCACCGCCTTACAGCAGCGTGGCTTCCAGCGTGATGTCCGCCTTCAGCAATTTCGACACGGGGCAGCCGGCCTTTGCCTTGGCCGCCAGTTCCTGGAATTTCGCCTCGTCGGCACCGGGGATCTTCGCCTGCAAGGTCAGGTGCACGGCGGTGATGGCGAAGCCGTCGTCCTGTTTTTCCAGCGTGACGTCGGCCCGGGTGTCCATCTTCTCGGCCGTCAGGCCCGCTTCGCCGAGGATCAGCGACAGCGCCATCGTGAAGCAGCCGGCATGGGCCGCGCCGATCAGTTCCTCGGGATTGGTACCCGGCTTGCCTTCGAAACGGCTGGCAAAGCCGTACGGGTACTCCTTCAATGCGCCGCTCTGGCTGCTGATGGCGCCCTTGCCATCCTTGATACCGCCGGACCAGACAGCCGAACCGTTCGTCTTCATCGCGATCTCCTCCACAGGGTTGGTTGGTATAGCCCCCGTATCTTATGCCGGCCGGCCCGGCGCGACGTCTTGCTTGTGGTAGAGGCGCCGGCCGGGTTTCAACCGGCTTTCAGCCGAAGCGGGCCACCGGCACGCCGGCCACGTCGAGCTGCACGGAGAACAGCGCACCCGCCTGCGGATCGGCGTCCCGCGCGGCCGCATCGAAGCCCTGCCAGGCGCTGGTGATGTACAGCGTCTTCAGGTCCGCGCCGCCGAACGCCACGGACGATGGCTGGTTGACCGGCATGGGGATGGTTGCCAGCAGTTCGCCCGAGGGGCTGTAGCGGCACACGCGAGCGCCGCCCCACTGGGCGATCCACACGCAATCCTCGCTGTCCACCGTCGTGCCATCGGGCGAGCCTTCGCCTTCGCCGAACTGGCGCCACAGCGCCGGCGCGCCCAGGCTGCCGTCGGCGTTCACCGCGTAGGCGTAGGTGCGGTTCAGGAAGCTGTCGTTGTGGTACATGGTGCGGCCGTCCAGGCTGAACGTGGGGCCGTTGCAGATGTGGTACTCGGGCAGCGCGACGTGCAGGCTGCCATCCGGGTCGAGCCGGAACAGCTTGCCGTCCGCGCGGCTCACGTCGCGTGCGTTCATCGAGCCGGCCCAGATGCGGCCCGCCGCGTCGGCCTTCGCGTCGTTCAGGCGGATGCCGGTATCGGCGCCGGGCAGGCGGTGCAGGTACTCGAAGCGCGGGGTGGCCGATGCGGAATCGAGCCAGAGCCGCACGATGCCGTCGCGCAGGCCGGCCATGTAGCCGTCGCCATCCTTGCGGGGAATCAGCCAGCACACGTAGTCCGGCAGCGGCCAGGCGTGGCGCGTGCCGTCGGCATCGAGCGCGTGCAGCGTGTTGCCGACCAGGTTGACGAAATACAGGCGGTTCTGTTCGGGAATCCAGACCGGGCCTTCGCCCAGTTCGGCGCCCAGCGGCCACAGGTTTTGCGGTGTCATGGTAGTCCGGTAAGTTGAATGAAAGCTGAACGGGGAGCGCTCATCCACCGGAATTTACCCGAAAACGCCGGGTGCGTGGGCCGGCCGCGCGGGCCTGCGCGAAATTGTGATCGCAGCGCTTGCGCGGGTTATCGGTCGGCCGTGCCCACCGGTACCACGGGGTGTCGCGCCTGCGCCAGGTCGAACGCTTCGCGCACCGCCGCGCGCAGCTCGGTGTCGTCCCAGGGCTTGCCGAGGAACTTGTGGATCGCGCCCCGGTCGATGGCCTGCTGGATGCTGGCCACGTCCGCATAGCCCGACAGGATCATCCGCACCGTATGCGGATGCAGCTCGCGCACCCGCGCCAGGAGTTCCGTGCCGTCCATGTGCGGCATGCGCTGGTCCGACAGCACCACCTGCACGTCGTTGCTGGCCAACAGCTCCAGCGCCTGGCGCCCGCTGCTGGCCAGCAGCACCCGGTAGCCTTCGCGCCGGAATGCCCGCTCCAGCGCATGCAGCACGCCAGGTTCGTCGTCGACCAGCAGCAGCGTGCGGGCAGCCGGCGGCGGCAGCGCCACGGTCGCCAGCATCCGTTGTTCGAGCAGCAGCACGGACAGCTCGTCCACCGGCAGCGGGCGGCTGAACAGGTAGCCCTGGATCTTGTCGCAGCCCATGTCGCGCAGGAATGCCAGCTGGCCTTCCGTCTCGACCCCTTCGGCCACCACCACCAGGTTCAGGCCATGCGCCAGCGCCGTGGTGGCGCGCGCGATGGCGGCGCTGCGCGGATCGGTCGTGATGTTCTTCACGAAGGTCTGGTCGATCTTCAGCTTGTCGAGCCGGAAGCGCGACAGGTAGCCGAGCGACGAGTAACCGGTGCCGAAATCGTCGAGCGAGATCGACACGCCCATCGCCGACAGCTCGTTCAGCTGCATCTGCGTGTGCTCGCTGTCGTGCATCATCACGCTTTCCGTCAGCTCCACTTCCAGCCAGCGGGGCGCCACGCCGTTGTCCCGCAATGCCTTGCTGACCACGGCGGGCACCGTGCCCGTGGCGAACTGGCGGGCCGACACGTTGACGGCCACCGTCATCGCCGGCAATCCCTTCGCATGCCATGCCTTCATCTGCCGGCAGGCTTCCTCGATCACCCAGGTGCCGATGTCGAGGATCAGGCCGCTGTCCTCGGCCAGCGGGATGAAGTCGCCGGGCGGGATCATGCCCAGTTCCGCGCTTTGCCAGCGCAGCAGCGCCTCGACCCCGGTGACCCGGCCGTCCGCCAGCGACACCTGCGGCTGGAAATACAGGCGCAGCTCGTTGCGCTCGACGGCATGGCGCAGGTGCACCTCGAGCGACATCCAGCGCAGCGCGTGCGCGTTCATTTCGCCCGTGTAGAAGTGGAAGTTGTTGCGGCCTGCTTCCTTCACGTGGGACAGCGCCACGTCCGCGCCCGTCAGCAGCGCCCCGGGCGTGACGCCGTCGCGCGGATAGATGCTGATGCCCACCGAGGCTGTCACATACAGGTCCTGGTCCGCCAGCCGCACCGGTTCGGCCACCTGTTCCATCAGCTTGCGCACGGTGACGATGATGTCGTCCACGGCCTGGAAGCGGGTCAGCACGAGCGCGAATTCGTCCGCCCCCAGGTGCGCCAGCGTATCGCCGGGCGGCACGATGGCGGCCACGCGGCGGGCGATTTCCTGCAGCAGCGCGTCGCCGGTGGCGTGGCCGAGCGCGTCGTTCACGCGCTGCAGCCGGTCGATATCGAACAGCAGCAGCGCCACCTCGTTGCCGCCATGCTGCGCCGCCGTCAATGCCAGCTGCAGCCGGTCGTTCAGCAGGTTCCGGTTCGGCAGCAGCGTCAGCGGGTCGTGGTTGCTGACGAAGTCGAGCTGCGTGTGTGCTTCCTTCAGCGCGCTGATGTCGCTGGCAACGGACACATACGCCACGATCTCTTCACGCTGGTTGCGCACCGCGTTCATGCGCACGCGTTCCGGATAGACCTGGCCGTTCTTGCGGCGGTTCCAGATTTCGCCGGACCACTGGCCCTGGGTTTCCAGGCTGTGCCAGATGGCGCGGTAGAACGCGCTGTCGTGCCGGCCCGAGTCCAGCAGCCGCGGATGCTGGCCGAGCACCTCGCGCTCGCTGTAACCGGTGGCCTGCTCGAAGGCGGGATTGACGGCGATGATGGTGGCGTCGGCCTTCATCATCATGATGCTGTCCTGCGCACTGTCGAATGCCTGGGCCGACAACCGCAGGCGTTCCTCCAGCGCGCGGCGCGCGGTGATGTCGCGCAGGATGCTGGTGAAGATCGCTTCGCCGTTTACGCTGACCGCCGACAGCGCCAGCTCGCCGGTGAACTCTTCGCCACCCTTGCGCTTGAGCGTCAGTTCGACGATGCGGTTGCTGTACAGGCGCTCGCCGTGCTTGCGGTAGCGCTGCACGCGCTCGCGGTGCTCGGCCAGCGAGCATTCGGCGATCAGCAGCGTGATCGGCTGGCCCAGCATTTCCTGTTCCTTGTAGCCGAACATCGCCTCGGCGGCGCGGTTGAAGTGCAGGATGCGCTCATCCTGGTCGGAACCGATGATCGCATCCGGCGCCGACTGCGTCATGGCCCGGTAGCGTGCTTCGCTGGTGCGCAGCGCCGCATCGGCGCTGCGCCGCGCCGATGCTTCCATCTGCAGCTGCGCCGCGTGGCGCTGCACCACCTCGTACAGGTTCATGTTCTCGTAGGCGACCGCCAGCTGCGCGGCCAGCATGCGGATGAACTGTTCGTCGGTATCGTCGAAGCAGGGCGCGCCGCGGCGGTTCGCCGCATACAGCCAGCCGTACAGGTGGAACTGGTCGCGCACGGCAAGGCCCAGCAGGTTGGCCACTTCCGGATGGCCACCCGGCAGCGCCGGCATGTCGCCATCGGCCCGGCAGCGGCGCAGCCCCTCGTGCTGGTCCATCATCGAGCCGGGGAACGCGCCGCGCTCGACCAGCACCGGCCGCACCAGGCCCACGTCGATGCCGACGGCCTCCACGTGCTGCACGCCGCTTTCATGCGCATCGAGCAGGCACAGGACCACGATGTCGGCATGCAGGATCGTGCTGGCGGCCGTGCAGAAGCGGCGCGCCATCGCACCGGCGTCGCGTTCGCCATTCAGGCGCAGCGACAGTTCGTGCAGCGCCGCCATCCGCTGCACGGTGTTGTCGGGCGGTGCCGGGGCGCCTGGCGTGGCGCCGCTCGATCCGGCGGCGGGCGCGGCATCGGAGGGCGCCGGGGCCGGCGGAGAATCGAAGAAAGCCGTGGCCGGTGGCGAATGGAAGAACCCCGCGGCGGCCGGCGTGGCGGCGCGGGCGACTTCGCCGGTCGACTTGGAGTACGCTTCATCCAGCCCCAGTTCCAGGTTCATGGCATCCAGGATCGCTTGCGGCTCGGCGGGTTTCGGCAGCACCGTGCGCACCCCGCATGCCGCGCCCATCGCCCGCATTTCGGGCAGCGAGTACGTGGCGGAGAAAAAGATGACCGGCGTGGCGGCCAGTTCCGGCGTGGCGCGCAGGCGCTGCACGAACTCGTAGCCATCCATCGTGGGCATCAGGATGTCGGTGATGACCAGGTCCGGGCGGTGGCGGTGGCACAGGTCCAGCGCCTGGGCGCCGTCGGCAGCTTCGAGCACGTTATGCGGAGTAAAACCGAGCAGTGTCAGCAGGTAGTCGCGGTTGGTAGGGCGGTCATCGACGATCAGAATGGTGGACATGATACCTTTTCGACAAGTCGATCCTGTAATTTCATGCTACTCCGCCATTCCCGCGGCGGGCGCACGACTGTTGTCTTCGGTAGCCCGAGCGGCGGGAAATGCACCCTGTGCCGCACGGTGTGCCGGCCGATCATAGCCAGTACCGCCGAGGTTGCAAATGGTTTTGTTGGTTTTCAGATAAGCATGACAGATTGTTCCAATGGAATGCGGTTCATTCTCCGGCCCACTGGATAGTCGGGTGAAAGTGCGCCAAATCCATTAAAATAGCGGGTTGCGAAACACGCCAAGGATTTATTACATGACTATCTCCAGCACCGAAGAAATCGTCGCCGAGCTGCGCGCCGGCCGCATGGTGATCCTGGTCGATGAAGAAGACCGCGAGAACGAGGGCGACCTGGTGCTGGCGGCGGATTTCGTCACGCCGGAAGCCATCAACTTCATGATCCGCTATGCGCGCGGGCTGGTTTGCCTGACGCTGGCCGAAGAAATCGTCGACCGCCTGGAACTGCCGCTGATGGCCACCCGTAACGGCACTTCGTTCGGCACCAATTTCACTGTGTCGATCGAAGCCGCCGAAGGCGTGACCACCGGGATCTCGGCGGCCGACCGTGCGCGCACCATCCAGGTGGCCGTCGCCAAGGGCGCGCAGCCCTCCGACCTCGTGCAGCCGGGCCACATCTTCCCGCTGCGCGCCGTCAAGGGTGGCGTGCTGATGCGTGCTGGCCACACCGAGGCGGGTTGCGACCTGACCGCGATGGCCGGCCTGACCCCGGCCTCGGTGATCTGCGAGATCGTCAAGGACGACGGCACGATGGCGCGCCTGCCGGACCTGCTGGAATTCGGCAAGGAGCACGGCCTCAAGATCGGCACCATCGCCGACCTGATCCATTACCGCAGCGCCAAGGAATGCATGGTCGAGCGGGTGGCCGAACGCGAACTGCGTACGGCGCACGGCGATTTCCGCATGATCGCGTTCCGCGACACGCCGAGCGGCAGTGCCCACCTGGCGCTGGTGCATGGCGACATCTCGGCCGACGATGAGGCGCTGGTGCGCGTGCACCAGCCGGTGTCGATCCTGGACTTGCTGGAAACCGACGCGACCACCCACTCGTGGAACGTGTCCGCTTCGCTGAAGGCCATCAAGGGCGCGAAGCAGGGCGTGATGGTGCTGCTGAATTGCGGCGAGACGGCCGAGCAGCTGTTCGGCCAGCTGGCCGCGCTGAACAAGGATGCCAAACCGCAGGGCCGCGCCGCCAGCATGGATTTGCGCACCTACGGCATCGGCGCCCAGATCCTGCGCGCGATCGGCGTGCGCCGCATGAAACTGCTGGCGAGCCCGCGCAAGATGCCGTCGATGACGGGCTTCGACCTGGAAGTGACCGGCTACCTGGCCAAACCCGAAGCTTGATTCTTCCCCACACTATATAAGAGGCCCATCATGACCGTAGGAACCTACGAAACTAATCTGAACGGCGAAGGCCTGCGCATCGGCATCGTCCAGGCCCGCTTCAATGAAGACGTGTGCCACGGCCTGCTGTCGGCGTGCCTCGCCGAACTGAAGCACCTGGGCGTGGCGGATGAAGACGTGCTGCACGTGACCGTGCCGGGCGCCCTGGAAATCCCGCTGGTGCTGCAGAAGATGGCCGAATCCGGCCAGTTCGATGCGCTGGTGGCGCTGGGCGCCGTGATCCGTGGCGAAACCTACCACTTCGAGCTGGTGTCCAACGAATCCGGCGCCGGCATTACCCGCATCGGCCTGGATTTCAGCATTCCGATCGCTAACGCCGTGCTGACCACCGAGAATGACGAGCAGGCCGAAGTGCGCATGGCCACCAAGGGTGCCGATGCGGCGCGCGTGGCCGTCGAGATGGCGAACCTGGCGATCGCGCTGGAAGAGCTGCAGCCGGACGTCGCGGACGACGAATAAGCTGCAACGAGAAATACAAAGGAAGAACCATGAACGATAAAGCTGTGCACGCCAACCCCAGCAAGAACCGCACGCCGCGTCACCGCGCGCGCGAGTTCGCGCTGCAGGGTCTGTATCAATGGCTGCTGAACAATGAGCCGGCGAAGACGGTCGTCAACAACATCCGCGGCGCCCACGGCTTCGACAAGGCCGACGGCGATTTCTTTGCGGCGCTGCTGTATGGCGCGATCGAGCAATCGGTCGAGCTGCGCGAAGGCTTCGCACCGCTGGTCGACCGGGGCATCGGCGAACTGTCGCCGATCGAACACGCGGTGCTGCTGCTGGGCGCGTTCGAGCTGAAGAATCACCCGGAAATTCCGTACCGCGTCGTCATCAACGAAGCGGTCGAACTGACCAAGTCCTTCGGCGGCATCGACGGCCACAAGTACGTCAACGGCGTGCTCGACAAACTGGCGCCGAAACTGCGCGCCGACGAAGTGGCGGCGGACAAGAAGCGCTGATCCACCGTCTTCGCACTCAAGCCACCTGCGGGTGGCTTTTTTGTTGCCTGGAAAATGGGGACGGAGCCCATTCGAAAGCGCATGCATTCACCCCAACGGCTAAGGGCCGGGGTCAGACCCGCCGGGTCTGACCCTAATGCCGCTAAGTCAAGCGTTACCCGATACGTTGGAAGCGCATGCATTCACCCCAACAGCGAAGGGCTGGGGTCAGACCCGCCGGGTCTGACCCCCGAATTTGCACTTGGGGTGGGCTTATCTAAGCGGCATCAGGGTTTGACCCAGGAATTTGCACTGAGGGCGGCTTAACTTAACCGTATTCCGGGCAGACATCGGTTCTCGGCAACAACTCCGCATGATCCGGCGCCTGTGGCCAATGTCCAGGCAATAAAAAAGCCACCGCAAGGTGGCTTGGATTCGACGAACCGGGCGGCTTACAGGCCGGCCAGTTGCTCCGCTTCGGTCTTCTCCGTGGAAGCCGACTCGACAGGCTGTGCTTCCCGGCTCGCGGTCACGGTGACCGGGGCGGGGGCAGGGGCGGGAGGCCGCGTGAAGGTCGGCACTTTCTTGCCGGCGGAAACCTGCTTCAGGCGCTTCCATTCGGCCAGCACGCGCGAGCCGTAGCCATCGTCCGTTTCAAAGGCGGCGGCGCCGACGTAGTACTTCAGGCCAGCCTCGACGGAACCGCCGCGCTTCACGTAATCCTTCAGGATCAGCGAGCCGACGCGGATGTTCGCCACCGGATTCAACGCGGCCTGTACGCCGCCCATTTCCTGGAACTTGTCGTGGTGGACCTTCGACATCACCTGCATCAGCCCTTGCGCGCCCATCGGGCTTTCGGCAAACGGGTTCAGGCCGGATTCGATCGCCATCACGGCCAGGATCAGCAGCGGGTCGATCTTGATTTCACGGGCCGTCATGTAGGCGGTCGAGACCAGCATGTTGGCCGCGTCGTTGGCCACGCGGTAGCGCTTGGACAGCCAGTCCGTCACCCACTGCTGTTGCTTGCGGGTGCCCATCAGCGCCTTTTCATCGTCGGCGCTGAGCGGCTTGCCGCTGTCCGCGGCGGCGGTGATGGCTGGTGCTTCCATCAGTTCGTGCAGCGGCGGCGCGGTCACCGTGCTGGCGGCTGCTACCGGTGCGGGCATGGCGGACTCCTGTGGAGCCAGCGATTTCGTCAGCATGTGCGCCAGGTCGGGGCGAGCCCACAGTACGGCCAGGATGACGATGGCGGTCACGCCGAAAATCGTGAAGGCGTGTTGCGCAGTCGTGAAGACGCTGCGCAGGGTGATGCGCTGCGCGCCGAAGCGCGCGGCCGGTCCGGAGACCAGCGAGCGGCCGGCGGTAGCCAGCCCAGTGAAACGATTGATCATAGAACTCCCTGCAATGTCCGTAAAAGCATGCCCCCGCCGCGCGTGGTCGCGCGACACCGTTGCTGTGCAATTGCCGTGCATCAGATGTGTTATCGTCCGTCGCCGCCGTGGAGGCGCGCGAGCCGGAACGTCTTCATTGCTTGCCTGAGCTGGGATCCGAGCGGATGTGGTCGGTCACCAGTCGCAATACAACTTTTTTCGGGGGGCAGGTTTCAACTCCGGGTTCGAACTCTGTGGTCGAAACATGCCGGTGAAACCGTTGAGGCAGACGCCTCGAGAAAAACACTCCTTAAAATGTCATGTGGAGCCCCGACTCCGTGAATGAATGAGCGACACGTAGTTGGCATTTTTGCCATGTCCTCTTCAAGTAGGTCGAATTGTAGAAGCCGTTTTATATCACGTCAATACTAACGCTGGCGTTCTTTATAACTTTTGGATCTAGTATTGTCGAGCAAGGGTAGGCAAATGCTAATAGAATCAACCACTTGTCCGGATGACTTGCAGCCGGCCGTCGAACGAGAAAAAAACGTAAAATTTGTATGAAATATTCAGATCTGCGGGATTTTATTGCCCAGTTGCAAAAAATTGGTGAATTAAAGTCAATTTCCTTGCCAGTTTCGCCACATTTGGAGATGACCGAGGTCTGCGACCGCACCTTGCGGGCTGGCGGACCTGCTCTGCTGTTTCAAAATCCTACAGATTTCACCATGCCCGTATTGGGCAACCTGTTCGGTACCACGCGCCGCGTGGCGCTGGGCATGGGCGCCGAGAACATGCAGGAACTGCGCCGCATCGGGCACGTGCTGGCGCGCCTGAAGGAGCCGGAACCGCCCAAGGGGTTCAAGGACATCATGGACATGGGCTCACTGGTGAAGGCCGTGTGGGACATGGCGCCGAAGGAACAGCGCAGCGCGCCTTGCCAGGAAATCGTCTGGGAAGGCAACGACGTCGACCTCGGGCGGCTGCCGATCCAGCATTGCTGGCCGGGCGACGTGGCGCCGCTGATCACGTGGGGCCTGGTGATTACCAAGGGGCCGAACAAGAAACGCCAGAACCTGGGCATCTACCGCCAGCAGGTGCTGGGCCGCAACAAGGTGATCATGCGCTGGCTGGCGCACCGGGGCGGCGCGCTGGACTTCCGCGAACACTGCATCCGGCACCCCGGCCAGCCTTACCCGGTGGCCGTGGCGCTGGGCGCCGATCCGGCCACGATCCTCGGCGCGGTCACGCCGGTGCCCGATACGCTGTCCGAATACCAGTTCGCGGGATTGCTGCGCGGCAGCCGCACGGAACTGGTCAAGGCGATCGGCAGCGAGTTGCGCGTGCCGGCCTCGGCCGAGATCGTGCTGGAAGGGCATATCTATCCGGACGAAAACCACCCGTCCGGCTATGAACATGCGCTGGAAGGGCCGTATGGCGACCATACCGGCTACTACAATGAGCAGGACTGGTTCCCCGTCTTCACGATCGACCGCATCACGATGCGCCGTGACCCGATCTATCACTCCACGTATACAGGCAAGCCGCCGGACGAACCGGCGGTGCTGGGCCTGGCCCTGAACGAAGTGTTCGTGCCGCTGCTGCAAAAGCAGTTCAGCGAGATCACCGACTTCTACTTGCCGCCGGAAGGCTGCAGCTACCGGATGGCCGTGGTGCAGATCCGCAAGCAGTACGCGGGCCATGCCAAGCGGGTGATGTTCGGCGTGTGGAGTTTCCTGCGGCAGTTCATGTATACCAAGTTCATCGTGGTGGTCGACGAGGATGTCGACATCCGCGACTGGAAAGAGGTGATCTGGGCGATCACGACCCGCGTCGACCCGACGCGCGACACCACGCTGGTCGACCATACGCCGATCGACTACCTCGACTTCGCTTCGCCGGTCAGCGGCCTGGGCAGCAAGATGGGCATCGACGCCACCAACAAGTGGCCCGGCGAAACCACCCGCGAGTGGGGCACCACGATCCAGATGACGCCCGAGGTGAAGCGCAAGGTGGACGAGATCTGGCAGCAGCTGGGCCTGTAATGCGGGTAATTTCCTGTTTTGCGCCAGACCCGCTATAATGAGGTCTGGCGGGCCCCTGCGCATTGCGGCATGGTTTACCTGGTCAGGTCGGGAACGAAGCAGCCAAAGCCGTTCACCGCAAGTGCCGCAGATCAGGCTCGCCTCCCGATCATTGGAAAAAGCTGCCCCGGCAGCTTTTTTTACGCCTGCCTTTATTTCTCCGGTTTTTTCGTCCGCATCCTTATCCCCCGTATCACTACAGTACCGTTCACTACAGTATCGTTCACTACAGTACCGTTCCACCGGCCATGGCGCGCGGGCTATTGTTGGCCTCACCGGCCCTGGTCTGCGGTAAAATCCCGGCATGTCCTATCAAGTCCTCGCTCGCAAGTACCGTCCCCGCAACTTTGAAACGCTCGTCGGCCAGGAGCACGTCGTGCGTGCGCTGACGCATGCGCTGGGCACGGGCCGGCTGCACCATGCCTACCTGTTCACCGGCACGCGCGGCGTCGGCAAGACCACGCTGTCCCGCATCCTGGCGAAATCGCTGAACTGCACCGGGCCGGACGGCAATGGCGGCATCACCGCCACGCCATGCGGCGCCTGCGAGGCATGCCGCGCCATCGATGGCGGGCGCTTCGTCGACTATATAGAGATGGATGCCGCGTCGAACCGCGGCGTGGACGAGATGGCGCAGCTGCTCGAGCAGGCCGTCTACGCGCCCAGCAATGCACGCTTCAAGGTCTACATGATCGACGAGGTGCACATGCTGACCAACCACGCGTTCAATGCCATGCTGAAAACGCTGGAAGAACCGCCCGAGCACGTGAAGTTCATCCTGGCGACCACCGATCCGCAAAAGATCCCCGTCACCGTCCTGTCGCGCTGCCTGCAGTTCAACCTGAAGCAGATGCCGCCCGGGCACATCGTCGGCCACCTGGAAAACATTCTTGGCCAGGAAGGCGTGTCGTTCGAACAGCCGGCCCTGCGCCTGCTGGCGCAGGGCGCGCATGGCTCGATGCGCGATGCGCTGTCGCTGACCGACCAGGCGATCGCCTACGCCGCTGGCGCCGTCACGCTGGAAGCGGTGCAGGGCATGCTGGGCGCGCTGGACCAGTCGTACCTGGTGCGCCTGCTCGACGCGCTGGCCAGCCGAGATGGTGCCGACCTGATGGCGGTCGCCGACGAGATGGCCAGCCGCAGCCTGTCGTACAACGGCGCGCTGCAAGACCTTGGCACGCTGCTGCACCGCATCGCGCTGGCGCAGACGGTGCCGGCGGCCGTGCCGGAGGACTTGCCGGAATACGCGGACATCATCCGCCTTGCCGCCGAGTTCGATGCGGAAGAGGTGCAGCTGTATTACCAGATCGCCGTCCATGGCCGCAACGAGCTGGGCCTGGCGCCGGACGAATATGCCGGTTTCTCGATGACGCTGCTGCGCATGCTGGCCTTTCGCCCCGGCGTCGGTGGCGCCGAAGCCGCACCTGGCGGCGCCCCGGCCAACACGCCGGTGATGTCGCGCCCGGCGCCGGGCAGTTCGCCGGCCCGCGCGGCCGCCGCCGCGGCGGCACCGGCAGTGGCATCGGCCGCCACGCAGGCGCCACGCGCCGCCGGACCCGCGGCCAGCCCGACCGCTGCCAGCCATGCCGCCGCGCCGCAGCCCTCCGTTGCGCCACAACCTGCCGCGGCACCACGCGCCGCCGTCTTCACGCCGCCGCCCGCTCCGGCACCGGCAGCACCCGCCGCGGCAACCCGCCCATCCGGCCCCGTGAGCCCGGCACGCGCCGCTATCAACGCGGCGCTGGAGGCGGCCCGCGCGGCGACGATGGCACGCACCGGCGCCCGTCCGCCGATGCGCCCGACCGCTCCGGAAGAGCCGGCGCAACAGGCGCCTGCGATGCAGGCGCCGGCACCGCAGGCTGCCGCGCCGGCCAAGCCATTGCCGTGGGAAGAGGCGCGGCCGCAGGGCGATGCCGCGGTGCTCGAAGCGCCGCCCGCCGTGCAGGCCCGCCCGGCGCCGCCGGAAGAGGACGACCTGCCGCCATGGGTCACCGAATTCTCGGATGACAGCGCGGTGGCCGCGCCGTCGCAGCGCGCGCCGAGCCGGGCCGAAGCCCCGGCACAGCAGCGTGCCGATGTCCGCGCCGAAGCGCCTGCCCAGCATCGCGCCGAAGCACCCGCGCCAGCGGCGCCAGTGGCAGCGGCGCGGCAGCCGGCCCCCGCCCAGGCGCCCTATGCCTACGTGATCACGCCGGTCCCCGAACTGGAATGGGACGGCAACTGGCCGCTGCTGGCGGCGCACCTGCCGCTGCGGGGCGTGGCGCAGCAACTGGCCACGCAGGCCGAACTCATCCAATGCACGATCGACGGCAATGCCGTCGTATTCCGCCTGCGCTGCCCGATCGACACCTGGCGCACGCCGCCGAACGTGGAGAAGCTGACGGCGGCGCTGGCCGAGCGCTTCAACCGCCCCGCGCGGGTGGAAACGGAACTGGGCCCGGTGTGGTACACCACCGCCGCCGAGCAGCAGGCGCACCGCGAAGCATGCCAGCGCCAGGCCGAAGACATGGTGCACAACGACGCGTTCGTGCAGGCGATGGTGCGCGAGTTCGGCGCCTTCGTCGTGCCCGGCTCGATCGTGGCCCCCATCACACCGGCTCACTGAAGCCCGCCCACAATCACTTAACCGCTACGGAGAAACACATCATGATGAAGAACCAGCTCGCCGGCCTGATGAAGCAGGCCCAGGCAATGCAGGACAATATGAAGAAGGCGCAGGACTCGCTGGCTTCCATCGAGGTGGAAGGCCAGTCCGGTGCCGGCCTGGTGAAGGTCGTCATGACCTGCAAGAACGACGTCAAGCGCGTGTCGATCGACCCGTCGCTGCTGGCCGACGACAAGGACATGCTGGAAGACCTGGTCGCCGCCGCCTTCAACGACGCGGTCCGCAAGGCCGAAGCCACCGCCGCCGAGAAAATGAGCGGCCTGACCGCCGGCATGAACCTGCCGGCCGGCTTCAAGATGCCGTTCTGACGGCGGCACGGGGCGCGCCATGTTCATCATCACGCTGACCTACCTGAAGCCCAACGAGGAGATCGATGGTCTCCTCGCCGCCCACCGCGCCTTCCTGCGCGAGCAGTATGCCAACGGCATGTTCGTGCTGTCGGGCCGGATGGTGCCGCGCACCGGCGGCATCATCATCGCCGATGCCGACAGCCGCGCGGACGTGGAAGCGGTCATCGAACTGGACCCGTTCAAGCAGGCCGGCGCGGCCAGCTATGCGATCACGGAATTCGTGCCGACCATGGCGGCCGATGGCCTGGAAGCCTGGCTGCCCGATCACCAGGCGTGAACATGGCGATACCCCTGGCAACCCGGTTGGTGTCCTAGCACATGGCGAAATCGCTGGAATTCCTGACCGAGGCATTGCGCCGGCTGCCCGGCGTGGGGCCGAAGTCGGCGCAGCGCATGGCCTTCCACCTGCTGCAGCATGACCGCGAAGGTGCGGCCATGCTGTCGCGCGCGCTGTACCAGGCCGTGGAATCGGTCAACCATTGCGCGCTCTGCAATACTTTCACCGAGGCGGACGTCTGCGACATGTGCGCCGACGACACGCGCGACCGCCGCCTGCTGTGCGTCGTCGAAACGCCGGCCGACCAGGCGATGATCGAGCAGACGCTTACCTACAAGGGCCTGTACTTCGTGCTGATGGGCCGCCTGTCGCCGCTCGACGGCATCGGCCCGAAGGACATCCACCTGGAAAAGCTGCTGGCCCGCGCCGCCGATGGCATCGTCGGCGAAGTGGTGCTGGCCACCAATTTCACCAACGAAGGCGAAGCCACCGCGCACTACATCAGCGAGATGCTGAAGGCGCGCGGCCTTGCCGTGAGCCGCCTGGCCCGCGGCGTACCGGTCGGCGGCGAACTCGAATACGTGGATGCCGGCACCATCGCCCGGGCCATGCTGGACCGGCGCAGCACGTAAGGGAAGGCGTTGTTGACACCGATGCCGTTTGGATAAGCGTTACACAGCAACTTGAAAGTGCATGCAATCACCCCAACAGCGAAGGGCTGGGGTCAGACCCGCCGGGTCTGACCCCGGATTTTGCACTTGGGGTGGGCTTAACTTAGCGGCGTTACTGTCCGACACCAGCGCATCGTGTCTCAAGGGGCGAACGTCGCCCCCGCCAGCATCTCCCCGATCGCTTCCCCCGAAGCCGGCCTGCCCAGCAGGTAACCCTGCGCCATGTCGCAGCGGTATTCCTCCAGCAGCGCCAGCTGTTCGCGGGTCTCCACGCCCTCGGCCACCACGGCCAGCTTGAGCCCGTGCGCCATGGCGATGATGGCGCGCGTGATCGCGGCGTTTTCCGAATCTTCCGGCAGCCCGTTGATGAAGCTGCGGTCGATCTTCAGCGCGCGCACGTCGAAGCGCTTCAGGTAGTTCATCGACGAATAGCCGGTGCCGAAATCGTCGATCGACAGGTACACGCCGATCGTCCGCAACTGTTCCAGCGTGGCCAGCGTGGCCACCGCATCGTCCATCAGCGTGCCTTCGGTCAGCTCCAGCTCCAGCAGGCACGGGTCGAGGCCCGTATCGGTCAATACCGACAGCACCGTCTGCGCCAGGTTCTCGTCCTTGAACTGGCGCGCCGACAGGTTCACCGCCACCCGCACCGGGCGGCCGGCCTGTTCCTGCCATTCGCGCGCCTGGCTGCACGCGGTGCGCAGGACCCAGGCGCCGATCGGCACGATCAGGCCGGTCTCCTCAGCCAGCGGGATGAAATCGTTCGGCGCGATGATGCCATGCTCCGGGTGGCGCCACCGCACCAGCGCCTCGGCGCCCACCAGCCGCGCGCTGCGCACGTCGATCTGCGGCTGGTACTGCAGGTACAGCTCGTTGTTCTGCAGCGCGCGGCGCAGGCCGATCTCCAGCTTCACATGGCTCATCATCTGCGTCGTCAGCGCGGAGCTGTACAGCTTCGCGTTGTTCCGGCCGCAGTTCTTCGCGTGGTACATCGCCGTGTCGGCATACTTCAGCAGCGAGCTGGAATCGTCGCCGTCCTCCGGGTACAGCGAGATGCCGATGCTGGCGGTGACGAAGATCTCGTGCCCGTCCAGGTGGAACGGCCGGCGCATCGCATCCTTGACGCGGTGGGCCACGTTCAGCGCATCCTCCACGCGTTCCAGGTCGGGGATCAGGATGGTGAATTCGTCGCCGCCCAGCCGCGCCAGGTTGTTGCCGCGCCGTTCCGGCATGCCGCGCGACGCCACCTCGCCGAGCCCCTGGTGCGCCACCACGTCGCCGGGACGGATGGTTTCATGCAGCCGCTCCGACACCACCTTGAGCAGCAGGTCGCCCACGTCGTGGCCCAGCGTGTCGTTGATGCGCTTGAAAGAATCGAGGTCCATGAACAGGATGGCGAACTTGCGGCCATGCTGGCGCGAGCGCTCCAGTTCGCGTTCCAGCATCTCCAGGAACGCCTGCCGGTTCGGAATGCCGGTCAGGCTGTCGCAATAGGCCAGCCGGCGGATCTGTTCCTCGGTCCGCTTGCGCTCGCTGATGTCGCGCACCAGCCCCAGGACTTCGCCGGCGCCGGTGCTGACGAGGCGGGCCTCGAAGTGATGCACGGTGTCGTCCCGTTCCAGCGCATAGTCGACCGAACGGATCGAGTGGGTGTCGAGCACCGTCGCGAGCTGCTCCAGCAGGCGCTCGGCGATGGCGCGCGGCAGCACGTCGCGCACGTGCCGGCCAACACACTGCTGCTCGGTGAACGCGGCGCCCGGATCGTGGCCCTGTTCGTAGTCGAGGTAGTAACCGTCGGGGCTCATGCGGAAGAAGGTATCCGGGATCGCCGCCAGCACGGCGCGGTTGTGCGCATCGGCGATGCGCAGGCGGGCGATGGCGTCGCTGGCGCGCAGCACATACAGCACCCGGTGGCCGAGGATCGGCCAGTTGATCGGCTTCGACACGAAGTCGGTGGCACCGGCTTCGTAAGCCTGCGTCACGGCCTTCAGGTCGTCGTCGCCGGTCACCATCACGATCGGCACGGTGGTGGCATGGCCGCGGCCCTGCTCGCGGGCGCGGATGGCGCGGCATACTTCGAAGCCGTCCATGCGCGGCATTTCCACGTCGAGCAGCACGAGGTCGGGCGCCAGCCGGTCGAAGCAGGCCAGCGCCTGATCGCCGTCTTCGGCCTCGATCGTGTCCAGCCCGACCTGGGCCAGCATTTCCAGCATCAGGAGACGCATCACGGGATCGTCGTCGGCCACCAGCACGGTACCGCGATGAGAGGGGAGGGGTGCTGCCATTCTAGGTCTCCTTGGCGAACATGGATGAGAGCGTGTCGCGTACCGTCGTGTATTCCCGCTCCATCGACGAGAGCAGGACGGCGGCGTCGCCGTTGATGTCATTACGGCCCAGCTGTTCCATGTCCTTGCTCAGCTGGGCCAGCGTTTCGGCGCCGATATTGGCGCTCGAGGATTTCAGGCTGTGGGCCACCTTGCGCAGCGACCCGGCATTGCCGGCCGCGATCGCCTCGTGCAGCGAGGCCAGGCGCCCGGGCGTGTCGTCGATGAAGGCGTGCAGCACGCGCCGCAGCAGGACCTCGCCCTTGTCCGCACTGAGCGCGCGGATGGCGTCCAGCGCATGGCGGTTGATCGCGCCGCGTACCGGAGCGGAAGGCGGCGCCGTGCCGCCGGATACCGTCCTGCGCGCTTCATCGTGGTGCACCAGCGCCGCGCGCGGCAGGGCGATCCAGCGCGACAGCGTCTCGGACAGCATGGCTTTCGTGAATGGCTTCGACAGGTAGTCGTCCATGCCGGCGGCCAGGCAGGTTTCGCGGTCGCCCTGCAATGCGTTGGCGGTGATCGCGATGACCGGCAACTGGCGCGCGCGGCCTTGCTGCTGCTCGTGGCGGCGGATTTCGGCGGTGGCCGCGATGCCATCCATCACCGGCATCTGGCAATCCATCAGCACCAGGTCGAAGTCGCCTTCCTTCACGGCCGCCAGCGCCTCTTCGCCGTTGCAGGCGCGGTGCACGTGCAGGCCGAGGGCTTCGAGCATCGCGCTGGCCACTTCTACGTTGACGGGGTTGTCTTCCGCCAGCAGGACCGTGTGGCTTTGCCGCGCCGCTGCCTGCGGCGCCGTTCCCGCCTGCGCCATGGGCCCGGGCGGCAGCTGCGTCAGGCGGGCCGGCGCTTGCGGCGAGGCCACGCGCATGCCTTCGCTGGCCCGCAGCGGCGTCACGATGCACTCGTACAGGTCGCTCTCGCGGGCCGGCTTGATCAGCTGGAAAGCCACGCCCGCTTCGCGCCGCTGCACCGTGTCGGCCGCATTGCGCTCGGTCGACAGCAGCAGCAGGCGCACCGGCGCCAGCACCGGATCGGCCTTGATGTCCGCCGCCAGCACCAGGCCGCCTACCTTCGGCACCTCCATGTCCAGCAGCGCCACATCGTAGGGCTGGCCGCTGGCGAGCGCCGCGCGCAGCAGGCGCGTGGCTTCCTCGGCGCTGTCGGCGCCGTCGCATTTCAGGTGCCAGCGCGCCAGCGACCCTTCCAGCGCCGCGCGCGATTCGTCGCTCGCATCGACCACGAGGGCACGCAGGCCCCTGGTCGTCTTCTGGTTGAACGAGGCGTCGTCGGCATCCACGCGGCGCTTGTCGAAGCGCACGGTGAACCAGAAGATCGAACCGCGGATCAGCGCGTTCTCGACACCGATCGTGCCGCCCATCAGTTCCACCAGTTGCTTGGAAATCGCCAGCCCCAGCCCGGTGCCGCCATGCTTGCGGGTGGTGGAGCCATCGGCCTGCGAGAACGAGTCGAAGATGCGCGTGCGCGCATCGCGCGACACGCCCACGCCGGTATCGTGCACTTCGACGCGCAGGCCGACCGACTGGGCATCCTCGCTGATGACGGCGATCCTGACCGTGATGCGGCCCGCATCGGTGAACTTGATGGCATTGCCCAGCAGGTTGACGATCACCTGGCGCAGCCGGTTCGGATCGCCGATGACGGCCACCGGGATGTCGTGGGCGATCTCGAAATCCAGCGCCAGGCCTTTCGCCTGCGCCTGCGGCGAGAACACGTAGTCGATGTCGTCCAGCAGTTCGCGGAAATTGAAGTGGATGTATTCGACCGTCAGCTTGCCCGCTTCCACCTTGGAAAAATCGAGGATGTCGTTGATGATCACCAGCAGGTGTTCGCCGGAGCGCTGCACCATGCTGGTGTAGTGCCGCTGCAGTTCGGAGAGCTCGGTGGCCAGCAGCAGTTCCGTCATGCCCAGCACGCCGTTCATCGGCGTGCGGATCTCGTGGCTCATGGTGGCCAGGAAGGCACTCTTGGCCTGGCTGGCCGCTTCCGCCGCGTTCTTGGCCTTTTCCAGCTGCTCGGTGCGCACGCTGACCTGGCGTTCCAGCTGGTCGCGGTACTGGGCCAGCTTGCCGTCGCGGCATTCGATCTGGGCCAGCATTTCATTGAAGCTGTCGATCAGCGTGCCCAGCTCGTCGGTGCGCTGGTGCTGCACCTGCGCGTAGGTCTGGCTGGACGTGACGCGCTGCGCTGCGGCGATCAGTTCGCCGATCGGCTGCGCAATGCAGACCGTGAAGCGCCCGGCCAGCCCCAGCGCCACCACGAACGAGATGGCCGCCGCGGCCGCCGTGATGCCCACGCTTTCCAGCATGCCGAGCCACATGCGCGCGGCGGCGGCTTCGATCATCACCGCACCCACCAGGTTCCCGGCAACATGCACGGGCCGTACCACCCGCAGCGTGCCCGGGACCCAGCCTTGTATCGCGCTGTCCATCGCGCTGCCGATCGTGTCGCGCTGGGGGCCCGCTGTCGTGGCCGTTGCAGCGCCCATGGCTGGATCCGCTATCAGGGGCGGCGCCGTGCCCGAGCTTTTGTTCGTGCTTATGCTTATGCCTGTTGCCATGCCCGTTCTTGCGCCCGCCGCCGCGCGCGCCAGCGTCTTCGCCGGTGGCGTCGTGGCACGCGCCGTCTTCAGGGCCGCCAGCCATTCCGGGGGAAGGGCCGGCGCCGGCTCCTCGCTGTCGGCCGGGAAGGTGGCGAAAGGCTTGCCGCTGCCGTCATACAGCACCGCCTGCGTGATCTCGCCCTGCACCGCGAGCGCCGCAAGCGCTTGTTCGGCCGTCGCGGCCTCGGCACGCAGCACCGACGCCAAGGTGCCGACGGCGATGACGTCCGCCAGCGCAGTAATGTGCCGGGTCTGGTTTTTCGACTGGTTGAGTACACAGGTCAGGGCGAACGCGGCAAAGACCAGCAGCAGCGCGCTGCCAGTGGACAGCACGGAGATGAGGGTCAGTTTCCTGCTCAGGCCCGAACGTTCGAAGTCAAGCATGTTCGCCGCCGCTCAAGGATTCCATTCGGAAAACTTTATCTGTTCAGAAAGGCGACACCTTGAGCTTTATCTACGTTTCCAGCGGTAAATTTTCCGTTGTAAATATAATAATTGTCGAGTTACACTCGGTTTTTCATTCGGAAAGGGCAGATCATGAGTGACAACGGCATCGACGCGGCCTTCTGGGAACGGGCGGACGCGATCATCCACCTGGCAAACGAACAGGGGACGAAGGTGCCAAACAGCAACGTCAGCGCATCGCTGCTGTATGCCGCCGCCCGCTTCAACGCCTTCATCGTCGCCACCGGCGCCACCAGCGCCGAAGCGATGGAAAAGGACAAGGAAGAAGCGATCCGCTACTTCACCGATGAGTATCGGAAAATGCTGAGCCAGAACCTGGACGACCACATCGCCAACTTCAACACCTACATGCCACGCACCCCCCAGCAGTAATGTTGCAAAAAAAACGGTGACAGGCTCCGATTATTTTCGAAATCGGAGCCTGTCACCGGTATTCCTGAAATCTGTTACTTCGCCCTCCGCACTCAAAAAACGGTGACAGGCACCATTTTCTCGGCAACACCTGTTGCAGATTAATTGGAGCCTGTCACCGTTTTTGAGGCAACGTCCGTTGCAAAATAATCGGAGCCTGTCACCGTTTTTCGGGAAATGTTCCAGGCCGGAAGCAGGGTTATGGTGCGGCGGGGGCGCCTAGTGCCTTCAGCCGCTCGACGGCGTTGGCATTCTTCGGGTTCAGCGACAGCGAGCGCCGGTAGTTGTCGATCGCCGCTTCGCGCTGCCCGGCCTTGGCCTGCGCCTCGCCCAGGCTGTCGTACAGGTTGGCGTCCTTGGGATGGAGCTGCGTGCCGAAGCGGAAGATGGCCACCGACTCGTCGAGCATGTCGTCGCGCAGCAGGGCATAGCCCCAGCTGTTGAGGTCATGCGGTTCGAGCTTGAACGTGGCGCCCTGCGCCAGCAGCTCCTGGTGGATCGCCGCCGCCTGGTCGAAGCCGCGGGCCGCCAGTTGCGCGGCGAAGTGCTCCAGCGTGGGCGGCACGCCGCTGCCGGGCCGCGCATCGAGCGATACCATGTGCCGCGGCACGCCGTTCGCCACCGGCTTGTTGGCCATGAAGGCGCGCGCGGCCGCGTCGCCCTTCAGGTAGCCGTCGAGGAACTGGCGCACGTAGCGGGCCATCCAGCCATAGGCTTGCGTGACTTCGTCGCGGCTGTACTCGTCGAATTCCCGGTCGCGCGCGAAGTGCAGGCTGTCCGCGGCGAAGTGGCCGTGCAACAGCGGATGCATCGTCACCACGTACGTGTCGGCATAGGTCATGCGGTTCAGCAGGCTGAAATCCGTGCTCTTCTCGCGCTGGTTCAATTGTTCGATCGAGTTCGGCCGCTGCGCCAGGTACAGCATCGGCACCGCCAGCCGCGCCGGCGTCACGTAGCCGATCGCCGACTTGCCGCCATCGACCATCTGCGGGAAGTAGCGCACCGAGCCATCCAGGCTGACGAGCGCCTTGATGCGGTCATCCTTCGCGGCGGCCACCACGTTGGCCAGTCCTCCCCAGCTGAAGCCGGCCACCGCCAGCCGCCCGGCGTCCGCATGGGGCAGCGTGCTGGCCTGGGCGATCAGCCAGCCGATGTCGGCGGCCTGCGTTTCCACGCCTTCGATATCGGCAGTCATCGAGCGCTGGCGGGCTCCCTGCGAAACGCTGGAGAGCACGATGTAGCCATGGCTTGCCAGGTATTCGCACAGGTCGGCATTTTCCGTTGCCCGGGCACTGAAGCTGGGCGCGTAGATCACCACGGGGAATTTGCCCGCCTGCGCGGGCGCGTCGCGCACTGCCCGCATCGGCCGCGCCAGCGCCCGTTCGCCAGCCGGCCAGCCTTGCGTCAGCTCGGCGAGCCCCTTGTCCGTCACGCGCTTCACGGCAGCGGCATCGAGCGTGAAGTCGGCCTCGGTGGCCGCGGTGGCGAAGTAGTCGCGCAAGGTCACCGGCTTGCCGCCACGGACCGCCGGATACCACACCAGCATCTGCATCGGCCGGGCCCGTTCGCCGCTGGCCGGCTTGCCGGTCACGAGCGACACGCGCGTCTTGTACACGCGCGAGTAATCGTATTGCTGCTTTACCTGCAGGCCCACGGCATGCGGGCCGGGCGGCAGCGGAAAGGTGAAGGTGTCGGCGGCTTGCGCAGCCGTCGCGGCGCAGAAGACCAGGGCAAGAAGGATATGGCGCATGGCGGAAGGGAAGGGGGAAAGGCGCAGTATAGGAGAGCTATTGCAAAGGAAGTCTCTCCGATTGTCACGCGCCGGCCCGCCCCATGCGAAACGGCCCGGCCGCTTGCGCGACCGGGCCGTCCTCGGCAGGTGTTTCACGAAACGGGAAACCGTGTCAGCAGCAGCCGCCCCGCTTGCCTGCACCGCCGTAGCGCGCTTCCTGGCGCTCCTTGAAGAACTCCTCGTAGCTCATGATCGGCTGGTCCGGATGGGTAGCCTCGCAGTGCGCCACATAGGTGTCGTACTCCGGCAGGCCCACCATCAGCCGCATGCTCTGGCCGAGGTAGCGGCCGGCCTTGACGATTTCATCGAACATCTCTGCCTCGCGACGTTTACTGCGCGGCCGGCATCAGCTGCGCCGGCGTTTCCTTGTGGCTCGGATGGGCCGCGGCGTGGGCGCGCAGCGCCATGCGCACGCCGAACACCAGCACCGACAGCACCACCACCATGAAGAAGGCAGCCAGGCCGGCATTGATGTAGTCGTTGAAGATCACCTGGCTCATCTGTTCGAGCGACTTGGCCGGGGCCAGCACTTCGCCCTTGTCCAGCGCGTCCGAGTACTTGTCGGCGTGCGACAGGAAGCCGATCTTCGGATTCGCGTCGAACACCTTCAGCCAGCCGGCATACAGGGTGCAGATCAGCAGCCAGATCGTCGGCACGATGGTCACCCAAGCATAGCGGGCGCGCTTCATCTTGAACAGCACCACGGTGGCGAGGATCAGCGCGATACCGGCCAGCATCTGGTTGGCGATGCCGAACAGTGGCCACAGCGTGTTGATGCCGCCCAGCGGGTCGACCACGCCCTGGTACAGGAAGTAGCCCCATGCCGCCACGCACAATGCCGTGGCCACCAGGCTGGCGAACAGGTTGTCGGTTTCCTTCATGGCCGGAGCGAAGGCGCCCAGCAGGTCCTGCAGCATGAAGCGGCCGGCGCGCGTGCCCGCGTCCACCGCGGTCAGGATGAACAGCGCCTCGAACAGGATCGCGAAGTGGTACCAGAAGGCCATCATGGCCTGGCCGCCGATCACGTTGGACAGGATGTGCGCCATGCCCACTGCCAGCGTCGGTGCGCCGCCGGCGCGCGAGATGATGGTGTGCTCGCCCACGTCCTTGGCCATCTGCGTCAGCATTTCCGGCGTCACGTAGAAGCCCCACTGCGAGATCGCCGCGGCAGCCGATTCTGGGGTGGTGCCGATCAGCGCGGCCGGGCTGTTCATGGCGAAGTAGATGCCCGGTTCGATGGTGGAAGCGGCGATCAGCGCCATGATGGCGACGAACGATTCCATCAGCATCGCGCCGTAGCCGATGAAGCGGGCGTGCGTTTCGTTCTCGATCATCTTCGGCGTGGTGCCGGAAGAGATCAGCGCGTGGAAGCCGGACACGGCGCCGCAGGCGATGGTGATGAACAGGAACGGGAACAGGTTGCCGGACCAGACCGGGCCGGTACCGTCGATGAATTTCGTGATCGACGGCATCTGCAGCGTGGGTGCCACGATGATGATGCCCAGCGCCAGCGCGACGATGGTGCCGATCTTCAGGAACGTCGACAGGTAGTCGCGCGGCGCCAGCAGCAGCCACACGGGCAGCACGGAGGCGATGAAGCCGTAGCCGATCAGCATCCAGGTCAGTTCGGTGCCGGTGAACATGAACATCGGCGCCAGCGCCTCGTGTTCCTGCACGTACTGGCCGCCGACGATGGCCAGCATCAGCAGCACGAAGCCGATGATCGACACCTCGCCGATGCGCCCCACGCGGATATAGCGCGAGTAGATGCCCATGAAGATGGCGATCGGGATGGTGGCCATCACGGTGAACGAACCCCACGGGGAACCGGTGAGGGCCTTCACGACGATCAGCGCCAGCACGGCCAGGATGATCACCATGATCATGAAGGTGCCTAGCAGGGCGATGTTGCCGGGGATCGGCCCCAGCTCGGACTTGATCAGGTCACCCAGCGAGCGGCCATCGCGGCGCATCGACAGGAACAGCACCATGAAGTCCTGCACGGCGCCCGCGAACACCACGCCGGCCAGGATCCACAGCATGCCGGGCAGGTAGCCCATCTGCGCGGCCAGCACGGGGCCGACCAGCGGGCCGGCGCCGGCGATCGCGGCGAAGTGGTGCCCGAACAGCACGTTCTTGTTGGTGGGGACGTAATCGAGGCCGTCGTTGTGCTTGTAGGCCGGCGTCATGCGCCGCGCGTCGAGCTGCATCACGTCGCGCGCGATGAACAGGCTGTAGAAGCGGTAGGCGATCAGGTACACGCACACGGCAGCGATGACGATCCAGATCGCGCTGATCGGTTCACCGCGCTTCAGGGCGATCACGCCCAACGCGCTCGCGCCGGCCAGCGATAGCGCTGCCCAGCCGAATTTCTTCATTACGGGGTTCATGTTTCCTCCAGTTGTTTGCCGCGTTGCGCATGAGCGGGTTCACGCGCAGCCCATCACGGCTTTTATATATAGCAAGTATTCATGACCTGTATATCTCCCACAAGCGCACTTCTACGCAGATGCGCTGCGTAGTATTACGTAGAAAGCCACCCCGGCGCGCAACGTACAATCGCGCCATGAAACTCCGGCAAAAAGTCATCTTTCTCGCCATCACGCCTTTGATCCTGGCGTTGTGCGCGATCGCGCTGGCGGTGTGGCACCAGTCGGCCTTGCTGGCCACGCAGCAGAAGGCCGCCATCGAGCAGGCCTACCTGGCCAGCAAGGAAGCGGAACTGAAGCACTACGTGGCGCTGGCCTCGCACTCGGTGGCGCACCTGTACGAAGCCGGTCGCACCGACCCGGCCGCGCAGGAGGAGGCCAAGCGCATCCTGGCTTCCCTCAGCTTCGGCGACGATGGCTACTTCTTCGTCTACGACATGCGGGGCAACAGCCTGATGCACCCGCGCCAGCCGGAACTGGTGGGCCGCAACCTGTATGCGATGCGCGACAATGCCGGCAACCCCACCATCATGCGGCTGCTGGCGCGGGCGCGCGAGGGGGGCGGCCTGGAACGCTACCAGTGGGTCAAGCCGTCCACCCGGCAGGAAGTGGCCAAGCTGGGCTACGTCATCCCGATGCAGCGGTGGGGCTGGATGATGGGCACCGGCATCTACCTGGACGACGTGGAGCGCGCGCTGGCGAAGATCGACACGCAACAGCGCGGCAACATCCAGAACACCATGCTGTGGATCGCGGCGATCGCGATCCTGTCGGCGCTCGCGGTCGGCTTTTCCGGGCTGGCGCTGAACATCAGCGAGTCGCGCGTGGCCGACGCGAAACTCAAGGCGCTGGCCCAGCGCGTGGTCGAATCGCAGGAGGAGGAACGGGCGCGCCTGTCGCGCGACCTGCACGACGGCATCAGCCAGTGGCTGGTGTCGATCAAGCTGCAGATCGAGGCCGGCATCGAGCGGCTGTCCGGCCAGCCCTCGCAAACGGACAAGGCGCTGGCCGTGTTCGAGCACACGGCCGGGCAGCTGAACAAGGTGCTGGGCGAAGTGCGCCGCATCTCGCACAACCTGCGCCCGGCGGTGCTGGACGATATCGGCCTGGCCCCCGCGCTGGCCCACCTGGCCGAGGAATTCCAGCACGACAGCGGCATGCCGGTGCGGTTCAGCGCCGCGGGCAGCACCGAGCGGCTGCCGGAAACCGCCAACACGGTGCTGTTCCGCATCGCCCAGGAAGCGCTGACGAACATCGAACGCCACGCGCGGGCCAGCCGGATCGCCGTCGCCCTGGCCGGCACCGCGCACGGCGTCACGCTGTCGATCGGCGACGATGGCGTGGGCTTCGATCCAGCCGATATCGCCCAGCACCCGAAGCGCGGCATCGGCCTGCGCAACATGATGGAACGGCTGGAAGCCATCGGCGGCCGCCTGGAACTGGACTCTTCCCCGGCCGGCACCACGGTGCGGGCCCATATCGATTACGGAACGTGACATGACGATCAGGATACTGCTGGTGGATGACCACCCGCTGGTGCGGGATGGCTTGCGGGCGCGGCTCGAAGCCGTGCCGGGATTCGAGGTGGTGGCCGAAGCCGGCAGCGCCGCCGAAGCGCTGGAGGCGGCCAGCGTGCACGCGCCAGGCCTGGTGCTCATGGATATCAATATGCGCGGCACGAATGGTATCGAAGCAACGGCGGCCTTCCGCGCGCGGTTCCCGGATATCGCCGTGCTGATCCTGTCGATGCACGACAAGCAGGAGTACGTGTCGCAGGCGATGGCGGCCGGCGCCCGCGGCTACGTGCTGAAGGATGCGCCGGGCAAGGATATCGTGGTTGCCATCGAAACCGTGATGTCCGGCGGGATCTACTACAGCGCGGCGCTGGCCCGGCAGCTGGTGCGCGCGCCGGCGCAGGAAGAACTCACTTCGCGCGAGCAGGAAGTGCTGCGCCACATCGCCAACGGCGAATCGAACAAGCAGATCGCCCGCGAACTCGACCTGTCGGTGCGCACCGTCGAAACGCACCGCCTGAACATCAAGCGCAAGCTCGGCATCGAAGGGCAGGCCGAGCTCATCAAGTTTGCCGTGCAGCGGGCACGCGACCTGTAGGCGCTAGATGTCGGCAGGCGTCGGCAGGTGGCAGAACTGACAACTGTAGCAGGGAGTTACCGGGAGTAAGCGATTTTCTGTTGCTCGAATTGAACACGGGCCGGTGCATTTTGCGACTCCGTATCGTGCATGACCGTCTGGCGGTGGTTTTCTGATATATTCCCAAATGCATCTTTTTGCTTAATTGAAATATTCAGATAGCAACAGCCGATAGGTTTTGCCCTGCGCAGGGGGCGTGCTGTCCGTTCCAGCTTGCATGACCATTGCGCCCAACCGCAACGAGAAAACGATGTTCCAATCCGACCTGTTCCCCGTGCTGGGACTGGAAGCCGTAGCCGACACCCGGTATCAATGGACCGCGCTGGCCGTCCACCCGCATCCCGCCAGCGCACAAGGCGCCGCACTGCTGGCATTGCTGAGCCAGCCCGACGCGCAAGCCGCCTTCGCTCCCCTCGACTGCATCGTTCCGCTCGCCGATCCGCTGTCCATCGACGCGGCGCAGGCCGCGCTGCTGCCGGCCGCCCGATTCGTGCTGCAGGTACCCGCCGCCGCGCTGCAGGATGCGGCCGCGCGCAAGCATTGCGCCGTGCTTGCCGAGCAGGGGTTCCGCCTGCTGGCGGAAGGGGAGGCGGGTGTGCATGCGCCGCAGGCCGGCATCCGCGGCATCGCGCATGGCGGCAAAGGCCTGCCGTCGGCGCTGTCGCTCCTTAGCCTGCCGGGCCCGCACTGGGCGCATGACGTGGACGATACCGCCCGTTTCGCCGCCTGCCGCGATGCCGGCATGGGCTGGTTCAGCGGCCCTTATTCGCGCCGCCGCGCGGCGGAAGCCGGCGACGGCACCTCGCGCAAGCGCCTGCTGTCGCTGCTCGGCCTGCTGGCGCAGGATGCCGATTCGCGCGAGCTGGAAATGCTGCTGAAGCAGGATCCGGCGCTGTCGTACCACCTGCTCAAGCTGGTCAACTCGGCGGCCTTCGGCTTCACGAACCCGATCCACAATTTCGGCCAGGCGATCAATGTGCTGGGCCGGCGCCAGCTGCAGCGCTGGCTGCAACTGCTGCTGTACGCCCGTCCGCAACAGGATGGCATGCCGAACCTGCTGCTGCCGGAAGCGGCGCGCCGCGCGGCGCAGATGGAAGCGCTGTGCAAGGCCCAGGGCGGCGACCGCGACCGGCAAGACCTGGCCTTCGTGGTCGGCGTCTTCGCGCTGCTCGATGAACTGCTGGCGATGCCGATGAGCGAGATCGTTGCGGCACTGACGCTGGACCTGGACGTGGTGGGCGCACTGCTGGACCGCGCCGGCCCGTTCGGCGCCATGCTGGCACTGGCGGAACAGCAAGTGCCCGATCCCGCCGCCATCGCCGCGCTGGGCCTGACGCCCGGGCAGTTCTGGGAAAGCCAGTTGCAGGGCTGGCGCTGGGCGATCCAGGTCAGCAGGACCATCTGATGTCGCTGCACCCGCCGCCGGCACTCCCCCTCCCGGACTCCATTGCCAGCAGCGCCGCGTTATGCGACGCGGTCCTGCGCCTGCGCGGCCCGGCCCTGGCCGCCGAACTGGGACGCATCGCCGGCGAAGTGACGCACAGCCCGTGGGCCCGCTACGTACCGGCCGACACGGCACCCGCCACCGCGCCGCCGCCGGACGCGCTGATTCAGGACATCGCGCACGACGATTGCCGCCTGGGCCGCTTCGAAGTGGCCGGCGGCCCAGGCGGCCCCGCCGAGCGTCGCAGCCTGGAAAACCTGGCCCGCCTGGCGGCCGGCGTGCTGCACGTGCACTCGCTGGCGCAGCGCTCCACACATGCCTACGCGCAGGTGGAAGCGATGCTGCAGCACCAGGCGCAGATCCTCGACCAGATCCACGAATCGGTCGTCACGATGGACCAGCATGGCTTCATCACGAGCTGGAACAAGGGCGCCGAGCGCCTGTTCGGCTACACGCCGGTGGAAGCGATCGGCCGCAACATCCTGTTCCTGTACGACGACGAAGACCCCACTTTCCACGACCCGTTCCTGATGCAGGGCGGCCGCCTGATGGAAGTGCGGCGCAAGAAGAAGTCCGGCGAAGTGTTCTGGGCCAGCCTGTCGCTGTCGCCGCTGGTCGACGCGAACGACCGCTCGACCGGCCTGATCGCCTACCTGACCGACATCACCGAGCGCAAGCAGGCCGAGGAACGCATCCACCACCTGGCGTACTACGACGCCCTGACCGGCCTGCCGAACCGCACGCTGCTCACCAAGCTGGTGGACCAGGCGCTCTCCGTGGCGCAGCGCACGAAGTCGCACGGCTGCGTGCTGTTCATCGACCTGAACCGGTTCAAGCTGATCAACGACACGCTGGGCCGCGTGGCCGGCGACCAGTTGCTGCGCGAAGTGGCGCAGCGCTTCCGCATGGCGCTGCGCGAGCAGGACGTGGTGGCGCGCCTGAACGGCGACGAATTCGCGGTGGGCCTGTTCGAACTCACGCAGCACTACGAGGCGGGCACGGTGGCGCAAAAGCTGATGGCCGCGCTGTCGCAACCGTTCCTGATCGATGGCCACGACCTGCGCGTGGGCGCCGCGATCGGCATCAGCGTCTACCCGGAGGATGGCCAGGACGCCGAAACCCTGCTGCGCCAGGCCGACATCGCCATGTACCGCGCCAAGCAGGGTGCCGAAGTGGATGGCGTGGCGTTCTACAGTGCGGACATGAACCAGGGCATGCATGAGCGCATGCGCATCGAATCCGGCCTGCGCCACGCGCTGGGCAGCAACCAGCTGCTGCTGCACTATCAGCCCAAGTTCTCGATCGGCGACGGCAGCATCATCGGCGCCGAAGCCCTGGTGCGCTGGCAGCACCCCGAGCGCGGCATGGTGCCGCCCGGCGAATTCATCCCGCTGGCCGAAGCCACCGGCCTGGTGGTGCAGGTGGGCGAATGGGTGCTGGAAGCCGTGTGCGCCCAGGCGCAAGCGTGGAAGCTCGCCGGCATGCGGCCGATCCGGCTGGCCGTCAACGTCTCCGCCCGCGAATTCACCGCCACGCTGCCCGACCGCGTGCAGAACACCTTGCGGCGCTATGAGCTGGAACCGGAGTGGCTGGAACTGGAAATCACCGAGAGCACGCTGATGCACAACATCGACCGCGTGATCGCCATCATGGACCGCATCTCCGCGCTGGGCGTCACGCTCTCGCTGGACGATTTCGGCACCGGCTACTCCAGCCTTTCGTACCTGAAGCGCTTCCCCATCGACACCCTGAAGATCGACCGTTCCTTCACCACCGGCATCCCGCACGACAGCAGCGACTGCGCCATTGCCAGCACCATCATCAGCATCTCGCGGCAGCTCTCGCTGCGCGTGATCGCCGAAGGGGTGGAGACGGTCGACCAGCTATCCTTCCTGGAGCGCTCCGGTTGCGACGAGGTGCAGGGCTACCTGTACTCCCGGCCATTGCCGCCTTTGGAGTTCGAGCAGGCGCTTGTTGAGAAGGGCTGGGCGCCTTCCGCTGCGCACTCTGGCGGTGGGGAATGATTTCTGTATAATGCGGGCACTTCGTTAGTCCGTTTAACGGTACAAAACGTCGAGGGAAGCGTGGCCGAGTGGTTGAAGGCAGCAGTCTTGAAAACTGCCGACGGGGAGACCTGTTCGTGAGTTCGAATCTCACCGCTTCCGCCAATATCCTGAACTAAGCCCCTGATTTCAAGGGGCTTTTTTCTTTTTCGGCGCCGTTTCTGTGCGGGCTAGCCATCTTCGCGAGGCCTTCGAAAAATAATAGTTGCGGAAACGGTTTCCGCAACCCCGCGTCACCTTGTGGGCTTCACGACCTCGCCGACGCGCCGGTAGACCCGCTGCGTGATCTGGTTGTCGCTATGCCCGAGAAGCTTGTTCGCGTCGTCCAGGCTGACAATTTCGCTGGCCGCCTTCGGGCGAATGTCCCGGAACTGGAACGCCCGTACGCGCTTCGCCAGATCAGTCAGACCAGCGGACTCGGCCTTCGCTGCCGCTGCCACGCGGGCGGCATCGAAGCGATCGCGCAGCATCTTCGCCGCGAGCGGCTGGCCGTCCTCCGTGCTGATCAGCCGCCCATTCATCGCCTGCACCGGCCGCGCAAGGAGTCGCTCGATGCACGCGCCCAGCTCGGTTACCTGGCCTTCCGCACTCAGCCGGATACGCACAGGCCGAGTCGTGCGGAAGTACCAGCGTCTGGTCGAGCGATACGACGAATGCCGAGCGCTGAGCAACGGCGTTCAACCCGCCGCGGTGGCAGAAGAGTAGCTTACCCCTTGCGTTTGCGGCCTGCGAAGGCGAGCAGGCCCAGGCCGCCAATCATCATTGCGTACGTTGAGGGCTCAGGGATAGGGGCTATAGCACCCGTGTTGATATCGTATCTCATTGAACCGATTGCAGCATTCCCACTGGTATTAGCGAAAGTGAGCGTGAGTGTCTTCTCTAGATCAAGGTGGGTTCCGACTCCCCAATGTCCAACCCTGTCGCCCAAAAGCTCTTGCTCAAAATGGATCTGCCCGCTAACCGGCATGGTTCCAAACCAATAGGCGTACGCACTTGCAGCATATTCACCGAGTGGATCGTCAGTGTACGCTGCAACATGAGCATCGAGTGAAAAAACCACTTTCGTATTGGCCGACAAAGTAAACTCGAATGCTGAGCTTTCGAGCGCGACGTCGCTCAGCATACCGATATCGTTCCGGCCACTGTCTTTAAGCGTAACGCTTCCAGAGAGCGCTTCTGTCAACGGTGAGTCGCGGCCGACGATACTTCCTATTGCATGCGCGAAGGGGGTGTCGATCTCATACGAGAGGGGCCCCGTCCCGGTGCCAGGCTCATTGATTCCGGTAGACGTGCCATCAAGAGTCTGCACGCTCACACTAATGTTGCCGCGACCGGGCCTTTGCGAATAGCCGATATTCAGGCTGGGCGCAATGCCATCGTTGCTGTTGAGATCGACTAATGTGTAGCGAAGCCCTGAGATTGAAGCTTCAGCGTGCGTCTCCGCAAGCGCCTGAGCGGTTCCTGCCACCAACAAAGCAGCCAATAATCCCTTCCGGTAGTCCATTATTTTCTCCTATAAAACCGCTAATTTAACTTGCAAGGATGGAAATAGTAAACTGTTAACTTTCGGGAGTCGTATCGGATTTGGTAGACTGTACGGATATACAGCACTTCCCATAAGCGATCATGAACGGCAGCACGCATCCCTCGGTGGCCCGCCGGCCGCCGAAATCACGCCTGGACTGCGCGTGTCGGTGATTCTGCTTCGTCGCGACGGCAAGCGCATCACGGGCGAAGAGTTCCGCGCCGCCGACCCCGTGCGCGGCTACCTGCTGCTCGGGCCGACACAGAAGCACCGCAGCGGAGGCGGCGCCTCGCACATGGCCGAGGTGATGCGGCCGGGCACCGTCGCTACGGGCTCTATCTGCAAGCCTGTTCAATCCGGTGATCGAGAAGGCGGACGCGCGCGGTTTCGTGCTGAGCGGCTACGAGATCGCGCTCGAGAACGAGCAACCGGTTTATGTCGAGCAGGTGTGGCTGCTGCGCCCGCTGACGGCTGCCGACTCCCTCTGGCTGACTGCAGACCCTTCCAGTTTCTAAGCTGCAACCCGGTTGACGCAGATCAACCGGTGCCGGCCTCAGCCGTCCTACCCGTGCAACACGGGAGAAACCATGGAAAACAAACCGATGACGATCGAGCTGGAGCCGACGCGCTAAGGCGCCTGGCCGAATAGCTGGACGCCACGCACGCCGCACCGTTCAAGACCTGCTTTCTGGATGAGCACTGGGATGCAGTCGAGCGTGCTTTGGATTGGCTTGTGAATGGTGCGGAGTCGGGGAAACTGTCTAATATGCTGGCAACAGCGATCTCAGAATGGGCATGGACGCGCAGTCTAGGAACCACTGTGTATTTGACGACTCTGGCGCAGGGCTAGACTGCATGCGGCCTTCGAGCTGGTGCGGTCCCGCATGGGGTGCAGGTACGCTACAGTTGGGTTGTCTTCGGTCGAACTGGGGTCTTGCCGGTGCGAATATTGTTGATAGTCGCATCGATGAGTTGGCGGAAGCTTGGGTCTTGATACGCAGCCGTGAGAAAAGCAATGGTCGCCTCAGCTCCGCCCGAGAACGTAAATAGCGGACTGGTGAATTCGCAGTCCTCGAAACCTGTTACGCTTTTGCCGAAAAAGTCAGCTCAGCGCCACTAAACTTGCAGCGCGCGAAGTGCCTTCCGTCAATGACGAGCTGTTGAACCCCAAAATCCTTCCCCTCAATGCGCTCGACGACTTCCGCAGTTTCCTGAGTCGGCTTACCTCGGGCATATAGGACCAGCGACGCGGCGGAGCCGCGTCGCGCTTCGCTTTGCGACCTCGACTGTAGTGATCGTGCCGCTACCGTGCCTGGCGTGTGCAGGCTTTCCAGGCGCCAGCCGCCGCATTGCGGAACGAATGCCGCCCCTAGCGCGGACGCCTTCCCGTACTCGCCGGCGCTCATCAGCATATCGTCCAGATACCCGGGAAACCTCTCATCCAGGACATCAACGGCAGCTACAACACGCGAAGGCGCGCCTCGGCATCGCCCGCATCGAAAAAGCTGCCGAGCAACCGTTCGCATAAGAATATGCAGAAACGATTGTTCATATAACAAGTTCCCACCAGTAAGATCGCATTCTCAACTCTCAAGGAACCGCGATGCGTCACCCACCTCTGCAGCGTTTGCCGCTACGCCAAACCACGATTGTCTGCGCGCTGCTGTTCGCGGCCCTCCCGACAACGCACGCACAAGCCCAAACCGCCAATACCGCCGAAGCCACAAATGCCACCGCCGCCGTAGAATCTGAAAGCGCCGCCGCCATCGATCAGGTCACCATCGTCGGCTCCCGCGCCCGCAACCGCACCGTCTTCGACAGCGCCGTCCCCATCGATCGCTTCGGCACCCGGGAAGTCGAGAACGCACTGTCGACCGGGGACCTTGGCGCAGCCTTGCAGGCCCTGGCACCATCGATCAACTTCCCCCGCATCGAATCGAGCGGCGCAGCCGACTCGGTAAAAGGCATCCAGCTGCGCGGCCTGGCGCCGGACCAGGTGCTGGTGCTCATCAACGGCAAGCGCCGCCATGCCAGCTCTGTGCTGGACACGGAAAGCAGCTTCGCCGGCATCGTGCCGGTCGACATCAATGCCATTCCACCGGGCGCCATCGACCACATCGAGATCCTGCGCGACGGCGCCGGCGCGCAGTACGGCAGCGATGCGGTGGCCGGCGTGATCAACATCGTGCTGAAGAAGGCACGCACCGGCGGCTCGGCATCCATCAGTTACGGCGCCAACCATACCGACTTCGCGCCAACCAATGACACGAAGACCGATGGCCACACCACCATCGTCAGCGCCGATGTCGGCGTGCCGATCGGCGACTCCGGTTATTTCCGCTTCGGCGCCGAACACCGCGGCCGCAATCCGACCAACCGGGCCGGCCCCAGCGATGCCGGCTGGACGTCGTGGAACGCCACGGCTGCCGACATGGCACTCGATGGCCAGGTGGTCTTCAAATCGGGTGATTCCGAACAGCGCAACAACTACGCGTTCTACAACGCGATGGTGCCGCTCGCGGAGGGCGTGGACGCGTATTCGTTCGCCACCGTCAACAAGCGAAAATCCGATGGCAGCGCCTACTTCCGCTACCCGGGCGATCCGTCGAACGTGCCGGAGATCTATCCCGCCGGCTTCCGTCCGACCACGAAAGGCGACATGACGGACGTGAGCGTGGTCGCCGGCCTGCGCCTTGCCGGCGGAGGCTGGAACTGGGACCTGAGCGCGCGCCATGGCGGCAACGAGTTTCGCTACGACTTGTCCAATTCGGTCAACGCTTCGCTGGGTGCAGCCAGCCCGACCCGCTTCCACCTGGCCACGTTCGACTTCGACCAGAACGCCGTCAACGCAGACCTCACGCGCGAGCTGGACGTGGGCATCGGCGCACCGCTCCACGTGGCCGTGGGTGTCGAGTACATGCGCGAAACCTACACCAGTTCGCCGGGCGACCCGGCGTCGTATGCCGCTGGTCCCGTTACCGGGGCGCCGCCGGGCGCGCAAGCCGGGCCAGGCCTGCGGCTGCAAGACACGTTCGATGGCCGCCGTTCGGTGCGCTCGGTATATGCCGACATCGAAAGCGACCTTACCTCGCGCCTGCTGTTGGGCGCCGCCGCCCGGTATTCCGATTACAGCGACTTCGGCAATGCGCGCACTGGCAAGCTGTCCGCTCGCTACAAGGTGACGGAAGCATTCCTGCTGCGCGGTTCGCTGTCGAACAGTTTCCGAGCACCGGCACTGGTGCAGACGGGCTTCCGCTTTTCTACCCTCAACTTCAACAGCGATGGCACGGCGCTGCAGACGGCCGCTCTGCTGCCGGGCAGCGATGCGCTGGCACAAGCGTTCGGCGCTCGCACCCTGCAACCGGAAAAATCCACCAACCTGTCGCTGGGTGCCGCCTGGCGGCCGCAACGCAGTACCAGCGTCACGGTGGACGCCTACCGCATCCGGCTGCGCGACCGCATCGCCCGCACCAGCGACCTGCAAAGCGATGCCGCTACCGCATACCTCACCAGCATCGGCCGCAGCGATATCCAGTCGGTAGCCTACCTGGCCAACCTGCTCGACACGGTCACGACCGGCCTCGACGTGGTGGTCAACCACGACCTGCCATTCGCTGGCGGCAACCTGGACCTGAACGCCGCGCTGAACCTGAACAAGACACGCATCGACCGCGTGCACCAGACCCAGGCCGCGCTGGCCCGCATCGACCCCGACCTGACGCTGCTGACCGAAAACAGCCTGTTCCGCATCCGTCACGCTTCACCGAAATCGAAGCTCGTGCTGGGTGCAGACTGGCAGGCCGCGCGCTGGGGCGTGCAGGCACGCGCTACCCGCTTCGGCGCCCTGAAGGATTTCTCTTACGATGACGAAGCGGAGATGATCGACGGCGTGCACGCGCAGCGCTTCGCCGCGGTGTGGACCGTGGACGTGGAAACGCAATACAAGCTGACGAAGCAGCTGACCCTCGTGGTGGGTGCCGACAATCTGTTCGACCGCTATCCGCAGCGCGTGCGCGAAACGAACAATGCGACTTACGGCGGCGCGCTGCCGTACAACTTCATCAACCCGATCGGCCTGAACGGCGCATACTTTTATGGCCGCGTGCGTTACACCTTTTGAAAAGAGCAACCCATGAAACTATCCAGGATTTTCACTGCAATCTGCTTCAGCGCGCTGATGGCATCCTCCGCGCAGGCCGCCGACAAGAATGCGCTCGTGCTGATGACCGACTTCGGCACGGGCGACGGCGCGGTATCGGCCATGCGCGGCGTGGCCTTCGGCGTCGACCCGGCGCTGCACGTTTCCGACCTGACCCACGAGATTCCCGACTACGACATCTGGCTGGGCGCCTACCGGCTGTACCAGACCGCCAATTACTGGCCGAAGGGCACGGTGTTCGTCAACGTGGTGGATCCCGGCGTCGGCACTCCGCGCAAGTCGGTGGTGCTCAAGACGCGGGAAGGGCGTTACTTCGTTGGCCCCGACAACGGTTTGTTCACGCTGATCGCCGAACGCGATGGCGTGGCGGAGTTGCGCGAGATCGACGAGAACGTCAACCGCCTGGCCGGCTCCGCCGAGTCCTACACCTTCCATGGCCGGGACGTGTACGCCTACGTGGGCGCACGGCTCGCATCGGGCACCATCACGTTCGAGCAGGTGGGCCCCGTGCTGCCGGGCGAATCGGTGGTCAAACTGGCCTACCAGAAGGCAGTGCGCAATGGGGATGTCATCCGCGGTATCGTTCCCGTGCTCGACGTGAAGTACGGGAATGTCTGGACCAATATACCGAAGGCGCTGTTCGAGGAACTAAAGATCGGCGTGCATGACCGGGTACAGGTGCGCTTCCTGCACAAAGGCAAGCAGGTGGCGAGGGTAGTGGCGCCGTTCGAGCACACCTTCGGCGGCGTGGCCAAGGGCAAGCCGCTGGTTTATCTGAACAGCCTGCTGGAAGTGGCCGTGGCGATCAGCCAGGGGAATTTCGCGGGCAAGCATAAGATCGAATCGGGGGTGGATTGGGAAGTGGAGATCGCCAGGTACGCTGGAAAATAGCCGGCTGTTGACGACATGAAGCTGATGATGAGACGATTCGGTCGCCGAATATTCAGATAAATCCGATAAGGCAACCGAATGACATTCAAGTTCCTGTGCAACGGCTGTGGCCAAGTCCACCAGGGCATGCCAGCCTTCGACGCAGTAGCGCCGCTGAGCTATTACGGCGTACCTGAACAAGAGCGCGAAGCGCGTTGTGAGCTCGGCTCAGACGCGTGCATCATCGATGGTTCCCATTACTTCGTCCGCGGCTGCCTCGAGATTCCTGTACATGGCGAATCAGAGCCTTTTTCCTGGGGCGTTTGGGTATCGCTGAGCGAAAACAGCTTCCAGCAATGGTGCGATACTTACGAGTCCGAGAAACGTTCGCATGTCGGTCCGTTCTTCGGCTGGTTGAACGCGGCGCTCGATCCCTATCCTGCCACCGCAAGCCTGAAAACCCACGTTCATCTCAGGGACGGTTTCGTCCGGCCATTTATCGAACTGGAACCGACCATGCACCCGCTGGCCGTAGAACAGCGTGAAGGCATTCCTGTCGCGCGTGTCGCTGAACTCTATGCGCTTGTAGTTCACGGCGACTTTGCGACAGGAATGGAAAGCAATGCCCGGAACTGACAGTCGGGTCACGGCGAACGTGAATAGAGTGTTCCACTATCGTCGACGGCCGTCGGCGCGAGGTTGGCGTTGCATCTGACCGATAGGCCGGCGCAGTTGGAGATGCGTTGAATTTCCCGGTCCATATCACGTTCGAACCTGACTGGAGAACCGCACCACTGGCGTTCTGAGTCCATGTATCGGTAGCTACGTCGGCAAGCGAATTTATTCCACCAGTTCCACGCCCGGTG